>NZ_CP180202.1:0-62425 GCF_047553435.1 Rhodovulum sp. HP10 | reverse complement strand
GCCTGGAAATCACGGGCGGCGGTCCGCGTGTCGGCTTTGACGGTCTCGGCGGGGCGCAGGCCCGGCTGAGCTTCGAAGCCGGAGCCGAGCTGCGCTTCCTGGCCGGGGACGGACGGCTCGCCACGATCCGCGAGTTCCGCTCGGGGGTGAACGGCACCCAGGCCCCCGATATCGTGTCCTCGGTGGAGCTGGGCGGCGCGGCGCTCGTGCTCGACCTGACTGGGGTGGCGGCGGGCAGCCATGCGCTGATCGCGGCCGACAGCGTGACCGGACGCTTCGGCAGCGTGAGCGGCACGATCGATCCGGGGCTCGATGCCACGGTCGCGGTCTCGGCCACTGGTGTGAGCCTGACCGTCACTGCGGGCAGCGGCCGGATCGAGCTGGCCTGATCGAGCCGGACTGAGCCTCGGGGGGCGATCCGGGCGGAGCGGGGTTCAGAAGGCATAGCCGAACAGAGCGACATCGCGGGCATAGATCCGGCCCGCGATGTCGCGCATCCGTGTCGAATAGGCGTCCCGATAGGGCGGATGGTCCGAGGAAAGGGTGCGGCGTGCGGGGCGCGAGGCATGGCCGAGCCGGTGGCGCAGGGCCTCCATGTCCTCCTCGAAGCGTTCGAACCGGCCGAGGAAATCCATCGCGTGATCGCGGGCTCCGGGCATGCAGAGCCAGTAGGTCTGGCTCCGGAAATGGTCATAGGCCATCACCCGGCGCCGGAAGCCGGGCTGTTCCAGCGCCAGGACGAAGGCCTCGAAGCCGGGATGCAGCTCCAGCACATCGCGGGCGAAGCGGCGGTCGCGGCCGGTCGCCTTGCGCCCGTCGCTCAGATAGGCATGGGCCGAGAGCAGCCTGTCCCAGGGGTTGCGCGTGAAGGAGAACTTGAAAAACGCCTGCATCCGCTCCGGATCATGGGCGGCGAATTCGATGATCCGCCGGTGGCCGCCCGTGGGCCCGCCATAGAATTCCGTCTTCACACTGGTTCCGGCCGCCTTCGGCACATGCACGAAGATCAGCCGGGTCTCGATCACCGCCGGAATGTAGGGCGTGCTCGAGGGCGTCAGCGGCATGACATGGCGCATGAGCGCAGGCGGCATGCGCTCGATGACGGCATCACGCAAAAACGTCCGGACGTAATAGCTGCACATGGGGCTTCCCGGCACATTTCGCTCCAGCATGACATGGCTGACGGTTTCTGTGTAGGGTTCGGGAGCGTACGAGTCTGCCTGCATGCCGTGCGGCGGCCAAATCTTCGGAAGGCTTTGCATGCCATCGTCCCGAATTGCCTATCTGACAGGCGAATACCCCGCCGTTTCGCACACGTTCATCCTGCGCGAGATCGAGGCGTTGCGCGGCCACGGGCTCGAGGTGATCACCGCCTCGATCCGACGCACCGGGCCCGAGCACCATCGCGGCCCCGCCGAGAAGGCCGCCGCGGCCAGCACCTTCTACGTGCTCGACGCGGCCCGGCGTCCCGGAACGGCGGGGCGCGCGCTGCTGATGGCGCTGCGGCGGCCCAGGGTGTTTTCCGGAGTGCTGCGGCTGGCCTGGAAGACCCGACGGCCGGGGCTGCGGGGCGCGCTGTACCAGCTTTTCTACCTGGCCGAGGCGCTGATCCTCGCAGGCCATCTGCGGCGCGCGGGCGCGACCCATCTGCACAACCATTTCGCCCAGGCCAGCGCCACCGTCGCGATGCTGGCGGCCGAACTGGCCGGGCTGCCCTTCAGCTTCACCCTGCACGGCCCGGCCGATTTCCTCGACCCCGTGGGCTGGCGGCTGGATGAAAAGATCCGCCGCGCCCGCTTCGTCGCCTGCATCAGCCATTTCTGCCGCAGCCAGGCGATGATCCATGCCCGCCCCGCCGACTGGCCGAAACTGGCGATCGTGCATTGCGGGGTCGAGCCCGACTGCTATCGCCGCGATCCCGCGCCCGGCCCTGCCGCGGCGCGCGAGCTTCTCTTCGTGGGGCGGCTCGCGGCGGTGAAGGGGGTGCCGCTTCTGCTCGAGGCGATGGCACGGCTCGGCGCGGACTGTCCCGACGCGCGGCTGACCCTGATCGGCGACGGGCCCGAACGCGCCCGGATCGAGGCCGAGGCGGCGCGTCTTGGGCTCGGGGCCCGCGTGGTCTTCGCCGGATATCGTTCGCAGGACGAGGTGGCCAAAGCCCTTGCCTGCAGCGATCTCTTCGTGCTGCCGAGCTTTGCCGAGGGCGTGCCGGTGGTCCTGATGGAGGCGATGGCCGCAGGCCTGCCGGTGATCGCGACCCGGATCGCGGGGATCCCCGAACTGGTCGAGGACGGGGTTTCGGGCCTTGTCGTCGATCCGGGCAGTGCCACCGCCCTGACTGCGGCGATCGGGAGGGTTCTGGCCGATCCGGAGGGCGCGGCGCGGATGGGAGCGGCCGGCCGGGATCGGGTCTGCGCGGCATTCGATGTCCGAACCGAGGCGCTTCGGCTGGCGAGGCTGTTCCGGGACGGGCCCGGGACCGGGCAGGATCGCTGACATGGCCTAGCCCTGGGCCACCCGGATCGAAGATCGGGCCGCAGATTGGGTCTCAGGCTGGACCGGGCGGTGTGCCAGCGGCCGCGGCGGCGCATAGAGGATGTCCAGCCGCGCGGCGCGGACCGCGTCTTTCAGCAGGACCGACCCGGCCACCGCGAAAACCGCGATGGCCGGGGTCAGCACGATCCCGGTTGCGGTGCCGGGCCAGCCGAGCGCGACGATCACCATCCCCGCGGCCGCGATGAAGAGCTGATGGCCGAGGAAGATCTCGAGCGACCGGCTGCCGATGGCCCGAAACGCGCGGCCGAGCGGTCCCATCCGCGCGATCTCGGCGGCCAGGGCCGCGCCGAAGGCAACGCCCGCAAAGCGCGCCGCCTTGCCCAGAACCTCCTGGGCGGCGGGCATCAATGCCACGCCCAGAACCAGCCCGGCGAAGACCGCGCCGGCCGTGCCCAGAGCCAGCCATGCCCGGCGCCGGTCGGCGAGATGCGCGATCACGGCCGGGGCGAAATAAAGCCCCGCCATGTAGAAGGGCGCGTTGTTCAGGATCGCCTGGATGTCCTTGGGGTAAATCAGCGGTCCCTCATAGCGCAGCAGGCCGCCATGCCAGAGCCCGGCCAGGCCCAGAAAGACGGCGATCACGACAATTCCGTTCAGCCGGATCAGCAGCGGCGCCAGTGCCGTGAAGATCGCCAGCACCCAGATGAACCACAGATTCATCTGCGGATGCAGCAGGTCGAACCGCACCGGCAGCCCGTCCCGGCGCATCGGCAGGATCTGATCCGCCGCGACATAGATCAGCGTCCAGATCGCGAGCACCCAGACCATCGGCAGCAGGCGCTTCTGCCAGAAGACGTACGGCGCGCGATGCAGGGCGAAAGAGGCGGTGATGCCCGCGCAGAAGAAGAACAGCGGCATCCGGATCAGCGCGATGACGCTGTTGACCTCCCAATAGGGAAAGAAGCGGATATCGAGAAATCCGAGATAGAGCAGGCCGTGGTGCCAGACGACCAGCAGGATCGCGATCCCCCTGGCGGTATCGAGCCATTCAACGCGTGCGCTGGCCATGACGACAGCTCATGCCCCCCTGAAAATGTCTTGATCGAAAAAACCCGATCCGGATGGTGCCAGATTCCCGGGCCGAAAGCACATGAAAATGACGTAGGGGAAAGTCAGCCGGAGCGGGTCAGGGCTGAGGATCGAGGCCGGGTCGGGCCGCGGCCGGTTTCGGCCTGTGCTTGCGCCGAATTCCCAGCACCGGCTGACGCAGGGACGGGATGCGGTCGATGACGAGATGCAGCAGCACCGGGACCAGCAGCCCCGTGCTCAGACCGCAGGCGAACAGCACCCAGACATCGGTCACATCGAGCGCCTGCAAGGCCCGCCGCGTCGCCGAGGTGGCCAATACGTGGTAAAGATAGATCGTGAAGGAAAACGGCCGAAGCGCATCGAGCCAGCCGATCCGGGGCATCAGGAGCAACATCGTCAGAGCGATGCCGAGCCCGAAGCCGAGGCTCTGCAGATCGCCGCGATATCCCGAAAGCCGCCCGGTCTCGAGATAGAGCCCGATATTCCACCAGCACGCCGCAAGCACCGCAGCCAGGGCCAGCGCCGCCAGCCAGACCCGGTGCCGCAGCAGCTGGTCGGCATGGCGGTGGCAAAGCGTTCCGAACAGGAAATAGGGCAGCAGGTAGAAGGCCCCGCCGATCGACAGGAAGCTGGTGCGCAGGCTGATCCCGGCCAGCGTCATCACCACGGCGCCGAGAAACAGCAGCACGGTATGGCGTTGGCGCAGCAGGGCGTCGACCAGTCCGAAGACCACGAAGATCACCATGATCGACTGCAGGAACCAGAAATGGGCGTAATGATGGAACAGCACCCGGACCGGGCCCTGCACCGTCAGGCTGTAGACATTGCCGACCGCCATTCCGGCCAGCGAGAACAGCAGTGCCGCGATCCAGCCCGGGATGATCAGCCGCCGGAGCTTGCCGGTGAGAAACCTGCCGTAATCGGTCGGAACCGGTGGCCGGAAGGCATAGACGAAGCCTGCCACGAAGGCGAAAAGCGGCATTCTCGCATCGACCAGGAATTCCGCGAACAGCCGCAGCGGATGCGGATATTCGACATTGAGCCCGGCTTCGGGTCCGGCCCCGATCACGTGATAGGCGACCAGCAGAAGGACGGCCACGACCCGCAGGGACTCGACCGGCATGCCGGCGGCGGTCTTCCCTGCAGCCGGGCTCGCCGTCACTGTCACCGTCGCTGTTGCAGTCACGGAGCATCTTCCGATTTCCGCCGGATCCGGGCCGCGGTTCGCCAGGAGGAATGTTATTCGGCAAAGGCCATATTCTTGTCCAGCGCAAAGCCGGAGCAGGCAAAAGCCCGCCCGGCCGCGTCCGCCCCTGCCTGAAAATGCAGCGCTCCGGCAGCCGCGGTCCCTGCCTCCGTCCCTCCCCCCTCCGCTCCCCTGCGGCTCGCCTTTCGCGGCAGGGGCGGCTAAGACGGATCCGGTGCAATGCAGGTGCGCAGCATGACCCCGACGGCAATCGCCTATCTGGTGCCCGAATTCCCGGGCCAGACCCATGCCTTCTTCTGGCGCGAGATCCAGGCCCTCGAAGAGGCCGGGCTGCGGGTCCGGACGGTCTCGACCCGGCGCCCCGCCCCCGGGGCCTGTCCGCATGATTTCGCGGCCGGGGCCGCCGCGCGCACCGCCTATCTGTTTCCGCCCCCGCTCGCGGCGGTGGTCCGGCTTGCCGGGCGCCCGCTCCGCAGCCTGCGCGCGCTGGCCTATGTGCTGGGGCTGTCGGAAACGCCCTGGCGCCGGCGGCTGCCGCTTCTGGGGCTGATCGCCTCTGCCTCTGCGCTGGGGCGGATCTGCCGGCGCGAGCGGCTTGGTCATGTCCATATCCATTCCTGCGCCACCGCCGCGCATCTGGGCGCGCTCGCGGCCATTCTCGACGATCTTTCCTACAGCCTGACCCTGCATGGCGACCTGCCGGTCTATGGCACCGATCATGCCGCCAAGATGGCGCGCGCGTGCTTCGTCGCCGCGGTCACCCGGCCGCTGGCCGCGCAGATCGCGACGGTCAGCCCCGGCACGCCGGCCCCGGTGATCTGGATGGGCGTCGATGCCGACCGCTTCCGCCCGGCAGCCTCCGCTCCTCCCCGGCCCGAGGGCGCGCCCCTCGAGGTGGTGACGGTGGCGCGGCTCAACCATACCAAGGGCCATGTCCACCTGCTCGAGGCGATGGCGCGGCTCCGGGCCGAGGGCGTGGCGATCCGCTACCGCATGGCCGGTGACGGGCCCGAGCGCCCGGTGCTCGAGGCCCATGTCGCGCGGCTCGGGCTGCAGGACGAGGCGCAGTTCCTCGGCCCGCTTTCCGAGACGGGGGTGATCGGGCTTCTGCATTCGGCCGATGTGCTGGCGCTGACCTCCTTCGGGGCGGGCGAGGCCGCGCCGGTCACGGTGATGGAGGCGATGGCGGCGGGCCTGCCCACGGTGGTCTCGGCGATCGGCGGCACGCCCGACATGATCGAGGACGGGGTCGACGGGTGTCTGGTGCCGCAGCGCGACGAGGAGGCGATTGCCGCAGCGCTCCGCCGCCTTGCCGCCGATCCGGCCCTGCGCGCCCGGATCGGGGCGGCCGCCCGGCAGACGGCACTGGCCCGGTTCGACTATCGCGCCCAGGCGAGGGCACTTCTGAAGGCGCTGGCGGACGCGCGCTGAGCCCTTGCCCGCGGCCCCATCTCCGGAGATGCTTTCCGCCGGCGGTGCCGGGCCCGGCCCGGTTCAGTCCTCTTCGGCCAGCCGGGCGAGGAAGGCGCCGTAGCGGGTCTTGCCGAAGAAAGCGGCATGGGCCAGCAATGCGTCGCGGTCGATCCAGCCCTGACGATAGGCGATCTCCTCGGGCGCGCTGATCTGCAACCCCTGCCGGTCCTGCAGGGTGCGCACGAAATTGGCCGCGTCGAGCAGGCTTGCATGGGTGCCGGTGTCGAGCCAGGCATAGCCCCGGCCCATCTTCTCGACCGTGAGGCTGCCTTCGGCGAGATAGGTTTCCAGAAGCGAGGTGATCTCGAGCTCGCCTCGGGCCGAGGGGGTGATCCGGCGCGCGCGCTCGGGGGCGCTGCCATCGAGGAAATAAAGCCCCGTCACCGCATAGTCCGAGGCCGGATGCTCGGGCTTTTCCTCGATCCCGGTTGCCTTCGTGCCGCTGGCGTCAAAGGTGACCACGCCATAGCGTTCGGGATCGGCCACCTGATAGCCGAAGACGGTGCCGCCCTCGGGGCGGGCATCGGCCCGGGCCAGGATCTCGGGCAGGCCATGGCCGAAGAAGATGTTGTCGCCCAGCACCATCGCCGAGGACGCGCCATCGAGGAAATCCTCGGCCAGCAGATAGGCCTGGGCCAGCCCGTCGGGCGAGGGCTGGGTGATCCAGGTGAGGCTGAGCCCCCATTTCGAGCCGTCGCCCATCAGCCGCCGGAACTGGGACTGATCCTCGGGGGTGGTGATCACCGCGATCTCGCGGATGCCCGCCAGCATCAGGACGCTGAGCGGATAGTAGATCATCGGCTTGTCATAAAGCGGCAGGAGCTGCTTCGAGACGCCCATGGTGATCGGGTAAAGCCGGGTGCCCGAGCCCCCGGCCAGAATGATGCCCTTGCGCTTGCTCATGTCTTCACTGCCTCGAGATCGGAAAGGACCCGGGCCAGGCTCTGGCGCCAGTCGGGCCGGGGGATGCCGAAGACGACCTCGGTGCCGGTGCAGTCGAGCCTGGAATTGGCGGGCCGTCTGGCCGGTGTCGGATAGGCGCTGGAAGGGATGTCCTCGACTTCCGTTGCCAGCCCCGCCTGCCGGAAGATCTCGCGGGCGAAATCGGCCCAGGAGACATCCGGGGCGCCCGCGAAATGAAAGGTGCCGCGATGTTCGGGCGTCTCCTGCAGATGCGTCGCGATCCTCAGGCAGGCCTCGGCGATATCGCCCGCAGCCGTCGGCCCGCCGACCTGATCGGCCACGACGGTCAGGCGCTCGCGCTCGGCGCCCAGCCGGAGCATGGTCTTGACGAAATTCGATCCATGCGCCGAGAACACCCAGGAGGTACGCAGGATGACGAATGCGCCCCCCGCCTCGCGCACGGCCTCCTCGCCCAGAAGCTTGCTGCGGCCATAGGCCCCCAGGGGGCCGGTCGCGGCATCGATCTCGCGGGGCGTATCGCCCGAGCCGTCGAAGACATAGTCGGTCGAGAGATGGACGAAGGGGATGCCCTTCTTGGCGCAGGCCCAGGCCATCGCCGCGGGGGCGGCCGCGTTGATCCTGGTGGCCAGCTCCTCTTCCTCTTCCGCGCGGTCGACGGCGGTATAGGCGGCGGCATTGATCACCGCCCCGGCGCCGCTGGCGGCGATCGCTGCGGCACAGGCCCGGGGATCGTCCAGATCCGCCTCGGCGCGCGAGAGAAACCGTGCCCCGGGCGCGCGAGCGCGCAATTCGCGGGCCACCTGCCCGGTCGATCCGAAGACCAGAAGGCTCATGCGCCCAACCTCCGTCCGACCCCGTCCCGGTTCAGCAGAGGCCGCCACCAGGCCTCGTTGTCGAGATACCAGCGCACGGTGCGGCGCAGCCCTTCCTCCAGCGTGACCGAGGGGCGCCAGCCCAGTTCCTCGCGGATACGGGACGGGTCGATCGCATAGCGCAGATCATGGCCGGGCCGGTCGGTGACAAAGGAAATCAGGCTGGAATAGGGTCTGTTTGCGGGCTTCATCTCGTCGAGGAGGGCGCAGATCATCCGCACCAGGTCGATATTGCGGGCCTCGTTCTCGCCGCCGATATTGTAGGACCGCCCGACCCGGCCCTTCTGCACCACCAGCAGCAGCGCCGCCGCGTGATCCTCGACATAAAGCCAGTCGCGCACGTTCTCGCCCGCGCCATAGACCGGGATCGGCTTGCCCGCCAGCGCGTTCAGGATCACCACCGGGATCAGCTTCTCGGGGAAGTGGTAGGGACCGTAATTGTTCGAGCAATTGGTCAGCAGAACCGGCAGCCCATAGGTCTCGTGCCAGGCCCGGACCAGATGGTCGGAAGAGGCTTTCGAGGCGGAATAGGGACTGCGCGGGTCATAGGGCGTGGTTTCGGTGAACTTGCCCTCGGCCCCCAGCGAGCCGAACACCTCGTCGGTCGAGATGTGATGGAAGCGGAAGCTCTCGGGCCGCCCTCTGCCCTCCCAGTAGCCGCGCGCGGCCTGCAGCAGCGCATAGGTGCCCAGAACGTTGGTCTCGATGAAGGCGCCGGGGCCGTCGATCGAGCGGTCGACATGGGATTCGGCGGCCAGATGCATCACCGCATCGGGGGCGTGTTCGGCGAAAACAGTCTCTAACACGGCCTGATCGCGGATATCGGCCTTGACGAAGGCATAGCCGGGATGATCGGCGACAGGGGTCAGGTTTTCGAGGCAGGCAGCATAGGTCAGCGCATCGAGATTGACGACCTCATGCCCGTCGGCAAGCGCCTGGCGCAGGACGGCCGAGCCGATGAACCCGGCACCACCGGTAACGAGAAGCTTCATGACTTGGTCCAGGTGAAGGGGCTGTCGAATTCCGCCAGCGGCGGCGCGGCACTGTCCTTGGCGCTGAGCACCGGGGCGCCGGGCAGCGGCCAGTCGATGCCGCAGCTGTCCCAGCGCACCGCCCCGTCCGATTGGGGCGCGTAATAGTCCGAGCATTTATAGACGATCTCGGTCTCGTCGGTCAGGGTGACGAAGCCGTGCAGGAACCCTTCGGGGATCAGGAGCTGCCGGCCATTCTCGAAGCTCAGCTCGACCCCGACCCAGCGGCCATAGCTGGGCGAGCCCTTGCGGATGTCGACCGCCACATCGAACAGCGCGCCGCGCCCGCAGCGCACGAGCTTGGCCTGGGCATCGGGCGGGGCCTGGAAATGCAGCCCGCGCAGGGTGTTGCGGGTTTGCGAGAAGGAATGGTTGTCCTGGACGAACTCGGTCTCGATGCCATGTCCGGCCAGCCGCTTCCGATTCCAGGTTTCGCAGAAGAAGCCGCGCGCATCGCCATGGCGGTCTGGTGTCAGGATCAGGACATCGGAAAGGGCTGTCTGCTCTATCTGCATAGGCGAATTCCATCATCGAAACATCGCCCCCGGGTATCGGCCAGCCCCGCTCCGATTGCAAACGGTTTGACCGGATCGCCCCGGCACAGCCATCCGCTGCGCCCCGGAGGGCGCAAAGACCGAAATGCTGGTCAAAACCCGCTGCCAATGCTAGGAAAGATCCGTTTTTCCGCGGTGCGGCAATCGTATTTTTCGGATGTTTTCGGGTGGGGATATGCAGCACGCCATATGGCAGGATCGTGTTCTGGTGGTCGATCTGGACGGGACGCTGATCCGCTCCGACATGCTTTACGAAAGCCTCTGGGGCGCCTGCCGGGCGGACTGGACGGCCGGAGTGGCGGTCGCGGTGGCCCTGCCCCGCGGCCGGGCTGCGGTCAAGCGCCTGCTGGCCGGGCGTGCGCCCCTCGATCCGGCCGCGCTGCCCTATGACGCGGCCGTGCTCGAGCGGGTGCGGGCCTGGCGCGCGGCGGGCGGGCGTTGCGTTCTGGTCACCGCCACCGATCAGGGGCTGGCTGAGCGGATCGCCGCGCATCTGGGCCTGTTCGACGAGGTGCATGGCTCGGACGGCACGACGAATCTCAAGGGGGCCGAAAAGGCCGCCTTCCTGACCCGGCGCTTCGGGGCGGGCCGCTACGCCTATATCGGCGACAGCCCGGCCGATCTGGCGGTCTGGCGCGACGCCGCCCGCGCGATCACCGTCAACGCGCCCGGGTCGCTGCGGCGGCAGGTCGAGGCGCTGGGGATCGAGACCGAGCATCTGGGGCCCGCGGCCCGGCCGCTCCGGCCCTATCTGCGGACGCTGCGTCCGCATCAATGGCTGAAGAATATCCTGGTCTTCCTGCCGATTGTGGCTGGCCATCAGCTGCAGGCAGGCGTGCTGCTGCAAACTCTGCTGGCCTTCCTGGCCTTCAGCCTGGTCGCTTCGAGCGTCTATGTGGTCAATGACCTGCTCGATCTTGCCGCCGACCGCGCCCATCCGCGCAAGCGCAACCGCCCGCTGGCCAGCGGCGCGCTGCCGATCGCCCATGGTACGGCGATGGCGCCCGCGCTGCTGGGGCTGGGCTTTCTGATCGCGGCGGCGCTGGGGCCGGCCTTCCTGGGGGTCATGGCGGCCTATTACCTGCTGACCACGGTCTATTCCTTCGACCTCAAGCGCCGCCCGATCGTCGATATCTGCGCGCTGGCCTGCCTTTACACGCTGCGCATCGTCGCCGGAGCCGCCGCGACCGGGATCGTTCTGTCGGTCTGGCTGCTGGCCTTCTCGATCTTCTTCTTCTTCGCGCTGGCGGCGGTGAAGCGGCAGGCGGAACTGGTCGACATCGCCGCCCGCGGCGCGCTTGGCGCCTCTGGCCGGGGCTATCAGGTGGGCGATCTCGCGCTGGTGTCGCAGATGGCCGTGGCCTCGGGCTATGTCTCGGTGCTGGTCATGGCGCTTTACGTGAACTCGCCCGCGGTCAGCGAGCTCTATTCCTTCCCCCCCGCGCTCTGGGGGATCTGCCTGGTGCTGCTGTACTGGATCAGCAGGATGATCATGACCACCCATCGCGGGAACATGCATGACGATCCGGTGGTCTATGCCGCGAAGGACCGGGTCAGCCAGGTCTGCGGGCTGCTGATCTTCGCGCTCGCGCTGGTCGCGACGATGGCCTGAGCATGGCGCCGGGGCCTGCCGCACCCCTTGCCGGAGACCGGCGCGCCGAGGCCCGGACGGTCGCCCTTTTCACCCTCGCCGCGGCGGCGGCCCAGCTGGCCCTGATCGGCAATAACAGCTTTACCGGCGACGAGCAGGTGACGCTGCTGTTCCTGCGGGCGGACTGGTCCGAGCTTTGGGGCCCGCTCTGGGGCGCCGATACCCACCGGCCCTATTACTACATGCTGCTCAAGGCCTGGTCCGGGGTCTTCGGCGAAAGCCGCTTCGCGCTGCGATCGCTGGGCGGGCTGCTGCATGCGGCGAGCCTGCCTTTCGTCTGGGTCCTTGCGCGGCGGCTCGGCGGGCGGCGGGCGGCGGTCTGGGCGCTGGCCTTCTCGGTGCTGTCGCCGCTGGCGCTCTTCTACGGTCGCGACATCCGCAACTACCCGCTGGTGACATTCTCTGTCTTCGGCTCGCTGGCCGCGCTTTCGGCGCTCGCGGCCGCCGAGCGCGCCGGGGCCCGAGCCCTTCCGGCCCGGCGCCGGGTTCTGCTTTGGGCAGGGGTGACAGCGGGCGCGGCCTCGGCCTTCTATGCCCATTCGATCTCGGTGCTGTATCCGGTGCTGGTCGGGCTCTGGGCGCTGGGATGTGCCGGGGCGGGCCTCGTCTCCTGGCGCTTCGTCGGGCAGCTGGCGCTGGCCGGGCTGGTGCTGGCGCTGATCTCGGTGCCCGCGCTGCTGCCGATGCTGCACCATGCCGAAACCACGCTGAAGGCGTTCTGGATCCCGCCGACCGATCCCGGCCGGCTGCTCTCGCAGATGCGCGAGGCCTATCCCTACCCCGCCCCGCTTCTGCCGGCGGTGCTGGGGCTGATGGGGGTCGGGCTCTGGCGGCTGCGGGGCTGTGGGGCGGCGGGGCTTCTGATCCCGGTCATGGTGATCGGCCAGCCGGTCGCGCTGGCGCTGCTGGGGCTGGTCGAGCCTGTCTTCATCACCCGCGCCATGGTCTGGCCCGCGATGCTGGCGAGCGTCCTTCTTGGTCTGGGCCTCGCCGGGCTGCCGGGGCGGCGGCTCCGGCTCGGGAGCGCGGCGCTGGTGCTGCTGGCCCAGGCGCTGGCCGCGCGCCCCGATTACGTGGCCCATTACCGGCCATCCGAGCCCGAACGGCTGGCCGCCTTCTTCGACCGCATCGACCCGGCCGGGACCGAACTGATCCTCGGCCGTCAGAATGTCGAACACCTGCTGCGCTGGAGCTATCCCGCCCTGTTCGATGGCCCTGTCTTCGCCTTCAACAAGAATGACAGGAAGATCGTCTACGATGCCGCCAATCGTTCGGTGCGGGTCTTGCGCGGCGAGGCCGACAAGCTGCCGCTCACCCGGCCCCGTTTCCTGATCGTGCAACAGATTCGCCCACCGGCGCCGCAGGGCACGGATGTCACCCCGGCGCTCGACCGGATCGCCGCCCGCGGACGGCTGATCGCAGCGGCAGAAGGGGCCTGGTGGCGGGCCGAACTCTATGAGCGACGCGATCCGCCCTGACCCGGCCGCCCCGGAATGGCCCTGAATGGCCAGGGAATGGATCGGGAACGGCCGGCGCCGCATCCGAAATATTTTCCAATAATAACCTGAATATGCGCGCTTCGCTCTTGGCTTTGACGAAAGGGAGATCGTGAATGAAGCACGCCGGCAAAGCGGCTGAAACCGAAACTCAGGCCGAGATCAAGGCGGATTATCTTTCTTTCGTAGGGGAAATTAGATACTATTGGTCGCATCTGGGACCAATTAAACCAGAGATTTATTTTTGACTTGGGCAATATATCTTCAGGGGAGTAGGGGGAATATGCGTATCCTGAAAACACTGGCGGCTTCGGCCGTCCTGGCGCTGTCTGCGGGCGCGCTCCATGCATCGACAATGTCCTTCGCCGGCGGCACCGGGTACAATGTCGCCTTCGGCACCGGCAACTACACCGGCGACTGCTCCGGCGGCAAGACCACCTGCTACGATCCGAACGGGCCGGCGGGCGCTCTCACCGAAGACCTGCGGGCCTTCGACGAGGACAATGCCGGTCCCGGCCTTCTGCTGAGCCGTGCGGCGCGGCTGACCGTGACCTTCCTCGGCAAGGAAGCCAATTCGCTGAACTGGGCCTTCACCGTGGCGGGGGGCATGATCAACAGTTCCCAGGCCGTGGGTGCGAGTTATTCGGCGATCGTGAATGCCGGCACGCTGGACTTCACCTTCGGCTCGGTCGCAGACGGTGGGGCTCTGGCCGGGAATGACGGCAGCTTCATCGGATCCGCCGCCATCGCCTTCAGCGAGATCTACGGCAACAAGGTCTATGCCTATTTCGACAATAGCGGCGCGAAGGATGACCGCGATTTCGACGACATGGTCGTCGAGATCTCGATCGCTCCGATTCCGCTGCCGGCCGGCGCCCTGCTGCTCGGCACCGCGCTTGGCGGTCTGGGCCTGGCCCGTCGGCGCAAGGCCGTGTCCAAAGCCTGAGCCTGACCGCCTCCGGCGACCGATCCTGACCCTGGCGGCCCTTCATGGCCGCCAGGGTCGTTTTCTTTCCGCGGATCGGCGCGCGGGGAAGATGCCGGGCTAAAGCATGCGCCGGGCCGGCGGCCAGAGGCGCAGCAGGGCCACGAGGGCAACAGAGAGCGCAAAGGCGGTCAGCCCGAAGCCGTAGGGCGTCTTTCCCAGGGCGGGCGCCAGCTTCCAGAGCAGCAGAAACACGGCAGGGTGGACAAGATAGACCCCGAATGCCGTCTCTCCGGCCCGGATCAGGACCGGATGGCCCCGCCCCCGCCACGAAAGCGCGATCAGGCAGACCGGCGCCGCCACGACGGCCTGCAAAGCTCCGTCGACGAACCCCAAAGCGAGACAGGCTCCGGCAACCGCCATTGTGCTGAGAAGAATGGCCGCGCCCGCGCCCCGCCCGCGATGGACCGAGCACAGGAACCCCGCTGCCGCCATGGGAAAGGAGACCAGCCATTGCCCGGCCGGGGCCGGCAGATCGGAATGCCGGTTGAGAACGATCCCGGCGGCAAGGATCAGGACCAGCCCGGCCAGCTGTGGCGCAAGGGGACCGGCCGGCCAGACCGGGCGCAGGCTGGCGAAGACAAGCCCGCAGATGAAGGCGAAGGGCAGAAACCACAGATGGATCGCCGGGCCGATCAGCAGCGAGAACGGATCGAGCGGCATGCCGGGGATCCAGGCGGTCCCGCGATAGAGCCCGAGGGCATAGTAGACCGCGCAGCAGATCAGCCAGGGCAGAAGCAGCCGCCGGGCCCGGCTTTGCAGCAGCCCGGCCCAGGGCTGCGCGCGGCCGGGAGCATAGCCCAGAAAGAACACGAAGACGAACATGCCCGCATACCAGACATCCCGCCCCGGGACGCCGGCATGAAACAGGACGACCCCCAGCGCCGCAAGCAGCTTGAGTCCGTCATAGACGACAAGACGCGTCTGTTCGGCCGACACCGGCATCCCTTCCCCTGCGCGCCCGATCCGACCTGGCGCCGCCACGGTTCCCCCGGGACCAAAGGCCCATGATCGCGGCTCCCGCCGGGCAGGACAAGCCCGTCATCCCGGGCCTTGCAGGCCCGCGCCGGTCCTGGCGGGAAGCCCCCCGGGGCCGGGGGAGCTTGCAGGCAGGCTTACCAGTCGAGGATCGAGACCGAGGCGCCAGTCGGAGGGGCTGCCAGCGGATCGGCGAGCGGAGTGCCGTAATCGGCCTGCAGCGCCTCGAGAAGCTGTTGGTAATGCGCGCCCTCGGCGCCGTCGCTTTCGTCGCCAAGGATGTCGAGGCTGACCTGGCCGGTCCCGGTCCCCGAGGCCGACAGCGTCAGCGTGACCTGGTCGCGCGCATAGTCGATCGTCACCGTCGCGTTGCGGTTCTCGCCCAGACCGGTGAAATCGAGATCGCCGAACCGCCCGAAAAGCTCGTCGGCCTCCAGCAGGACCGTCTGCGACGGGACCCCGGCCATCCCGCTCAGATCGATCGCCAGCGTCGCCTCGCCCAGATCGATGCCCGAGACCACGTCCGAGGTCTCGAACCGGCCGCTGCGGAATTCGCCGATGCTTCCCAGCGCCCCGTCCTCGGCCACGAATTTCAGCGTCGCGTCGTCATCGAGCCGAAGCAGCGACAGGCCGCCCTCGCCGTCGAACCCGACCTTCGCGTCGTCGCCCATGACCGTCAGCACCCGCCCCGCCTCCAGCAGGAAGCCGGCCCCGTCAGTGGCAAGGATCGCCTGGCCGTTTCCGCCCACGGTCAGATCCGCATTGCCCCGGAACACCCCGGTATTGGCGAAGCGGCCGCCCGTCACCGAGATCGACAGCAGGTCGCTGTCGGCATAGCCATCGGTCCAGAACTGGCCCGCCCCGTCCACCGTCACCTGACCGCCCCAGCTGCTGCCGACCGCAATCCCGCCCCCGATATCGAGCCGGCCCTGGGTCACGCTCAGCCGCCCGCCATCGCCCAGATCGAGATCGGCAAGCGCTGTCGTCGCGCTGCCATAGCTTACCCAGTTGCCGCCCAGATCGACGCTGTCGCCATCCCGGGTTCCGGGCAGGTCGTCGGTCGACCAGTTCAGCCGGTTGTCCCAGCGCATCCCATCGCCCCGGTCGTCGGGACTGAAGCGCAGCACCGTCTCTTCGGTCCGAAGCTCGGTCTCCATCCCGAAGCCGGTGCGGAAGAAGGCGGTGATCAGATCGGCATCGACCATGCCGTCCAGCGCGCCATCGGCCTGCGCGCGCAGATAATCGGCCAGATCCGAGATCGTCGCCGAGGGCTTGCCCAGCAGATCCGCCGCGAAGTTCTGGATCGTGGTCCGGTCGAGCACCGCCCGGTCGAGGCCCTCGATATTGGCCTCTGTCTCGCCCGACTTGGCCGCGCTCTTCGAGCCGGTCCAGTTGTAGATCACCGTGTCGTTGTAATAGAGGCTGCCCCGGATCGCGAGCGCGAACTGCCCGCCCTCCTTCTCGGCCATCTCCGCGGCATTGTTCGGATCGGCCAGATGGGCGATGATATTGCCCACCATGCTGGCCTGCGCGCCCTTCATGTCGATGCCCTGCGACAGCGCGCCTTCGGAATGGTCGACCCTCTTGTAGCCCGCGGAGGTCACCAGATTGCCCAGCATCAGGGTGTAGTTCCCGGATGCGTCGGAGCCGCCCATGGCCGGGTTGATCGCCCCGTTATTGTCGAGGAAGACGTTGTCCTCGACCACGCCGCCCATCCGGAACTGCGCCCCGTAGGAGGCCGCCCGCATGATGATGTTGTCGCGCAGCGTCACGTCGTTATTGGCGGCGCTGAAATAGATGTTGTGGCTGTACATGCTCGGCGGCTGGCCCTGCTCGACCGAGCGCGCATAATCATAGCCGTCCTCCCAGCCATTATGGTCGAACAGGGTATTCTCGATCAGAACCCCCTCCGACGAGGACATGTAGAACCCGCTGACCCGGTTCGGGTGCTGCGCCCAGGTGTCGGAATCGTTGACCGGCGTCTCGCGCCAGACATCCGTGACCGAGGAATTGCGCAGCGTCAGCCCGTCGGCATGCCCGACCAGAAGGCTGTCGCCGGAGATCGCCAGATCGCTCAGCAGCATGTTCGAGACATTGTCCAGCGCCATCCCGTCGCTGAAATGCAGCCCCTCGATCACGACATTTTCCTTGGTCTGCGCGAAGCTGCGCATCTCCTGCGTGATCTCGGGCGGGCTGCCCTCGCCATAGGCACCGACATAGATCGGATGCAGCTCGGATTCGCCTCTGACGCTGGGATCGACCAGCCCCTTGAAGTCGTCATAGCTGTAGCCGCGCTCGAGCAGCAGCCAGTGCGAGGAGGGTTCGGGACCGGTCAGCGCCCGCCAGATGGCCGAGCCCACATCCTGATCCACCGCCATCCCCTCGGCAAAGCCGTAGGTCGTCTGCCCGGCGAGCCAGTAATCGTTCACCTGCTCGACCTTCATGCCTTCCAGCGCCGCGATGTCGGCCCGGCTGAGCCCGTCCTCGCCTGCCGTCACATAGACGGTCTCGTGCACGTCGCCATGCTCGATCACCAGGCTGCCATCCCCGGCGGTTTCGAGCATGTAGAAATCGCCCGCGCCCCAGCCGCCGGCCTGCCCGCCCGCCACCGCGCTCAGGCTCGCGGCATGGGTCGTCACCGTGCCATCGGCATGGGTCACCGCATAGTCGAAGCTCAGCGCCCCGGTCTGGGTCTCGCCGGTCAGAACCAGGGCAAGGCTGAGATCGGGATTCACCGACACATTGCCGAATTCGGGACGCGCCACGATCTCGACCGAGACGGCATCCTCTGCATCGGGCAGGGTCAGCGTCGTCACACGCCCCGTCGTCACCTCGACCTCGCCATCCAGCGGCACCGAGGTTCCGACCCCGTCCGACCCCTCTCCCGGGCCCTCACCCTGCCCCTCGTCAGGACCCTCACCGGGGCCCTCGTCAGGTCCTTCGCCCGGACCTTCATTCGGCCCCCCATCGACGGGGGGGGTGCCTCCGACGCCATCGCCGGGCGGCGTCTGGCCGCCGGATCCGGACCCCGACCCGCCGCCGGTCGACACGAGGCTCCATGGATCGACGCCCAGGAGCGATGCAAATTTCACGATGGGAGGGGTCAGGACGGACCCTTCGGACGGAGCCGACGCGACAAGGCCGCCGGGCTCTGCCGCGGTTTGCGGCAGGGCGATCGCATCGGCATGGGCGGCTTCGAAGGAGTCGCCATCGCTTGCATTGCGGCCCGTCGCGCCAGAGCCGCCTGCGGGGAGATCCCCGGCCCCGTCATCCGGACCCGCCGATGCCGGATCCTCCCCCGCCCCGGCATCCTCGGCCGCGACCGGTTGCGCGGCAAGCTCCGTGCCCTCCGCACCGCCCGGCGAGACTTCGGGACCGGCCTTCTCGACCTCCTCGTCGCTGGTGGCGATCCCGCGCAGCACCAGGGCCCCTGCGGTCGAGCCTCCGAACAGGCCAGCGGTACCGAAAAGAGCCGTAACAAGGTGAAGCAGTCGTTTCATGGGGTCCCTTTAATGCTGCGGACGTCATGTCGGGATATCACCCCGAGGGTGGTTAACGATTCAGGGAATGACGTAAAGAGCCGAGAGCGGCTGGGCAAAAACCCGCTGGCGACCGGCGCCCGCGGTGCCGGATTCGGCACATCCCCGCCGAAAAATCCCGCCAGGCGGCCCGGGCCGAGCTTAAGAAATTGCGACAATTCCGATTGCGCCGACTATCGAAGCATTTGCGGAACGGCCGCGGGAATCGCCTTGCAGAGCGGGCGCAAGGCCAATCCGGCTCTCCCGGACAAGGATCGGTTCCGGGCTGGAGCGGACTGGGTCCGGACGGGGGACCGCGCCCGGTCCGGGCTTCGGCAAGAGGGCATTTCGGACCGGAGGCGCCGTGCGAGACATCCATTCCTGCCTGTTCGGCACCTGGCAGCCCGGTATCGGCGATCCGACCTGGCAGGGCTGGGTCACGGTCGCGGTCTATCTGGCAGTGGCGGCGCTGGCCCTGCGCGCGGCATCGCGGGGGGTGTTCCCGGCCCCGAGCGCCCGGCGCGAACGGATCTTCTGGAGCCTCGTCGCCCTGGTGCTGCTGCTGCTGGCCATCAACAAGCAGCTCGACCTGCAATCGGCGCTGACCGCCGCCGGGCGCTGCCTGGCCAGGCTTCAGGGCTGGTACGGGCAGCGGCGGGCGGTACAGACCGAGTTCATCGTCGCGATCGGCGCACTGTCGCTGCTGAGCCTGGCCGGATTGCTCTGGCTGCTGCGGGGCACGCTGCGGCGCTCGGCCCCGGCGATTGTCGGGCTCTGCTTCGTATCGGGCTTCGTGCTGATCCGGGCGGCGGGGTTTCACCATGTCGACCACCTGCTCGGCATGCCGACATTGCTGTCGGTCCGGGCCAACATGGTGCTGGAACTGACCGGCCCGCTGCTGATCGCGGCCGCAGCCCTGGCCCTGAAGCACGGCGACCGGGGGACGGGCAACTCCGGCAGGCCGGGAGGGGGCTGAGCCTTCTGCCCCACCACCGGCGAAACGGGCACACCGATGGGCGCGCGCCTCGTGGAAATGCCGGGAGATCACGCCATGACAGGCGGGGGGGCATCTCCGGCCCCGGAAGGGGCTTGTGTCCGGCGCCGCGCCCTCTCTCCCGAAATCTCGATACCCAGTGTAGCTTCCCGGTCTCAATCCTCCGGGATGAACCTGGGCAGCTGCGGGGCCATGTCCTCCAGGATCGCGTCGAGCCGCGCCGCCGCGTCGGCGTCGCTCTCTTCGGGAAGGATCGGCGTGGTCAGGCGCACCAGCGCCCCGTCCGTCCGTCCGGTCCGCAGCGCATCGACGATCAGCCAGAGCTTGGCGGCGAAATCCCAGGCGACCTTCCGGCCCTTCTGGTCGAACCAGTAATAGACCATCATCCGCACCTCGCCCTTCTGGATGATCGCCTTGTTCAGGTGGAAGGGCTCGGCACTGCCCAGCTCGGCGGCAACGTCGGTGCGTTCGAGCCAGGCGATCTCCCAGCCGCCGGCGGGCAGGCAGACCTCGGGCGGATGCACCCCGCCATGGCTCTGATCGGCATACCAGGCCAGGAAGACGCCGACATAGGCGGGGCTGTCCGGGCTGGCCAGGGTGATCGAGTGATAGTCGTCGGCCTGCAGCGCCCGGGCGATGTCGGGGGCCAGAACGGAAGGCGGGCCGCTTTGCTGCCAGTCGCCGAACCGGCGCGGGAAGGTGACGAAACTGTCGCGCGCGACCGTTGTGGCGCTGCGGTCGGGCAGCATCTGCAGCGCGCCCACCCCGGCGAACATCAGGCCCGCGGCCGCGATCAGCGCCAGCGACGGCTGCACCAGGCGCAGCCGCATCAGCTGCGGCACCAGCCCCTCGGTGTCGAGATCGAGCGCCTCGGTCAGGCTCATCTTCGCGGGATGGAAGAACAGCATGATCCGGGCCAGCGCGAACAGGATCGCCACGCAGATGATGAAGATCACCCAGCCCTCGAAGAAATGGGTGAATCCCTCGACCCATTCGACCCCGAACTGGTCGACCATCCAGCCCGCGATCGCGATCCTGACCGCGTTCATCAGCACCGTGATCGGCGCCGCCGAGAGCAGCAGCACCGCCTTGTGCCAGACCGGGCCGCGATAGAGCACCGCGAAGATGTAGCTGAAGGACAGGATCGGAAACAGGTAGCGCAGCCCCGAACAGGCCTCGGCCACATGCAGCTTGTAGACCCCGAGGTCGATGATGTTGCCCTCGAGATAGACCGGCACCGCCAGAAGCCCGAGGAACCAGACCCCGAGCTCGGACGAGATGAACTGCAGCCAGGTGGTGGCCTTGTAATACAGCGTGTCGGGCAGCGGCAGCATGTAGACCAGATGCAGCACCGGCGGCCAGAAATGCCTGCCCGTCGACCAGCCGAAGCTGATCAGAAGCAGCCCGCCGACCCAGACGATCAGCGCATAGGCGACGATATCGTCGATATTCGAGACCCGTCCGACCATGCCCAGCATCAGCGCCAGCAGCACCACCAGCACCCCGGGCCAGCGATGCGGGATCTCGCCCGGGCGTTCGGGCACGGTTTTCAGCTGGCGCAGGAACAGAAGCCCGGACAGAAGCGGGATCAGCGGCCCGTGGCTGTATTCGGGTTTCTGCCAGGCCACCAGCAGGGCGTCGAGCCCGGGCCGGAAGAACAGCCCCGCCCCCAGCACCGCCAGCCCCAGCCAGAACAGACCCAATCCGGGAAACGCATGGCTCTGCCGACGCAAGGACAGCGCCTCGTTGAAAATCGACATCCGGATCAATCCCTGCTCAAACCCCGTCAGTTTATACCCGAAGGACCCCTGGAATTGAACCAAGAACTGCCCGTTTCCGGTCACCAAGGTGTAACGAGAAAGCCTCTCCGTCACCCGGTTCGCGGCCCCTGTCACAGGGCCCGCTGCCGGAAACATGCCGGCCTCATGCCTTTCGTGCGGACGGGGGGACGTCCGGCAGGCCGGAGGGTCCGCCATGCCGGGCGCCCCGGCCCTCTGGGCGCGATGCCCCGCAAAGAGGCGCGAAGGGGCGCGCGGCAATTGCAACGGAGCGCCTTCGACGCAGATTGGCACTCGCCATATGCGGCTGTTTTTCGTATGCCGAAGACCGTGTTTCCGGTTCCGTCCCGAGACCTCTCTGGGCTCTCTGGGGGACGCATCCCGGAAGGAAAGCCCCCCGCGGGCGCGTGATGATAGCGGTGGACATGCAGCGGCAAGACACAGGCAGCCGGGATCCGGCGCGAGAGCTGCAGCGATGATGGGCTGGAGCCCGCCCGATGGCGGCCCCGATGGCAACACCGGGCGCGCGGTCGCCGTCACGGTGGCCTCGATGGCCGGGTTGCTGGCCGATCTCGAGGCCCGGCTGACCCGGGGCGAGGGATTTTCCGTCGCCACGCTCAATCTCGATCATGTGGTCAAGCTGACACGCGATCCGGCCTTCCGCGCCGCCTATCTGGCCCAGAGCCATGTCACCGCCGATGGCAATCCGGTCGTCTGGCTGTCGCGCCTGGCCGGGCAGCGGGTCGAACTGGTGCCCGGCTCCGACCTGATCGGGCCGGTCTTCCGGCTGGCCGCGCGGCTGGGACTGCCGGTCGCCTTCCTCGGCTCGACCGCCGAGACGCTCGACCGCGCCAGGGAGGTGGTCGAGGCCGATTATCCGGGGCTGCGGGTGGTCGCGACCCTGGCCCCGCCGATGGGTTTCGACCCCGACGGCGCGGCGGCCGACGAGATGATCGGAGACCTCGGCCGGTCCGGGGCACGGATCTGCCTGGTGGCACTCGGCGCGCCCAAGCAGGAACGCTTCGCGGCCCGCGCCGCCCCCCGCCTGCCCGGCACCGGCTTCCTGTCGATCGGGGCGAGCCTCGATTTCGTGGCGGGCCGGCAGCGCCGCGCGCCCCGCTGGGTGCGCCGGATCGCGGCGGAATGGCTCTGGCGGATGCTGTCCGATCCGGCCCGGCTCGGCCGGCGCTATCTGGACTGCCTGCTCATCCTGCCCGGTCTGACCCTCCGCGCGCTCGGGCAGCGGTTCAGGCGGGGAGGCTGAGGATGGTGCCGCCGATGCTTGCCCTCTGGGGCTGGGTCATCGTCACGGTGATCCTGTTCCGGATGCTGCGGCCGGCCCAAGCCCTGGTCGCCTGCCTGCTCGGCGCCTATCTGCTCCTGCCGACCAGAACCGGTTTCGACCTGCCGCTTCTGCCCGCGCTCAACAAGCATTCCCTGCCCGCCATCGCGGCTGCGGTGATGACGATGATCGTCGCGACCGGGACGTCCCGTCCACGACCGGCAGGGGCAGGGGCAGGGGCAGGGGCAGGGAACGGGAGCAGGATCCTGCCGGGATGGATCCCGGGCAATATCTGGATCCGCCTGCTGTTTCTTGTCGCGGTGCTGTCGGTCGGGCTGAGCGCATTGGTCAATGATGACACGCTGGTCTACGGCCCGACGGTGCGGCGCGGATTGGGACCCTATGATGCCGGTTCGATGGTGCTGGCCATCGCGGTCACGCTGCTGCCCTTCGTGCTGGCCCGGCGCCTGCTGGCGGACGAGGCCGGGCGGCGGGTGCTGCTCTGGGGGATCTGCCTGTCGGCCTCGGCCTATGCCGCGCTTGCCCTGTTCGAGGTGCGGATGTCGCCGCAGCTCAACATGATGGTCTACGGCTTCAATCCTGCCTCCTGGATCCAGCACCTGCGCGGTGGCGGCTACCGCCCGCTGGTCTTTCTCGAACACGGGCTCCGGCTCGGGATCTTCCTGACCATGGCGGTTCTGATCGCCTGCGGGCTGTCCCGGACCGACCGGCGCCATCGCCTGCCCTGCCTGCTGGCTGCGGGATGGCTGTTCGGCACGCTGGTTCTGGCCAAGACCGTGGGCGCGCTGAGCATCGCCCTTCTGCTGATCCCCGTCGCGCTCTTTCTCGGCACCCGGCTGCAGATCATCGCGGCGGCGGTTCTGGCCGGAACCGTACTGTTCTATCCGCTGCTGCGCAGTGCCGATCTGATCCCGACCGAGCGGGTGCTGGGCCTGTTCGAGAAATACAGCAACGAGGACCGGGTCGGCTCGCTGAAATACCGGCTCAAGAACGAGGATATCCTGCTCGACAAGGCGATGCAGCGCCCTGCCCTGGGCTGGAGCTCCTTTGCCCGCAACCGCGTCTTCGACCCCAAGACCGGGCGCGATATCAGCGTGACCGACGGGATCTGGGCGATCGTGATCGGCGAGAACGGGCTGATCGGCTACATGGCGCAATTCGGCCTGCTGACGGTGCCGATCCTGCTTCTGGTCCGACGTCCGCGCCAGGTCGAGCCCAGCACCGCGCTTCTGGCGCTGGCGCTGGCCGCCAATCTGGCCGACATCATCCCGAATTCAAGCCTGACCCCGGTCACCTGGCTGATCGCGGGCGCCCTCGCCGGACGGCTCGAACAGGCCAGGATTGCGGTTCCGGCCGCCACCGGCACCGCCAGCGATCCCCCCGCCCGGGACCGCCCGTCCCGGCTTCGGGGCGGACAGGCTGCGGACGGGAATACCCCCCTGCCCGCGATGCGCGTCACGCCCTATACCCGACAGACCACGCTGCACAGCCGGAGCCGCCGCGGATGACCCACCGCCTCGTCGTCTCGATCATCAATTACCGCACCGCGGACATGACCCTGACCTGCCTTGCCTCGGTGCTGGAGGATCTCGACGGGATCGACGGCCATGTCGTGATCGTCGACAATGCCTCGGGCGACGGCTCCGGGGCCGTGATCCAGGACTGGCTCGACGCCCATCCCGGCGTGCCGGCGACACTGGTCCGCTCGGCCGCCAATACCGGCTTTTCGGGGGGGCACAATCAGGGCATGGCGGCAAAGCCCGCCCGGTTCTACCTGCTGCTCAATTCCGATGCGGTGCTGCGGCCGGGGTTCTGCCGCACCATCCTCGCCGCGGCCGAGGCCGAGCCTCAGGCCGGGCTGTTCGCGCCGCGCATCCTGCGCGAGAGCGGCGAGACCCAGGACAGCTGTTTCCGCTTCCATTCGCCCCTGAGCGAGCTGATCCGCGGCGCCAATACCGGGCTTGTCACCCGGGCGCTGCGCCGCTTTGAGGTTTCGCTCGGAACAGAGCCTGTTCCGGCCCGGATCGACTGGGCGAGCTTTGCCTGCATCCTGCTCAGGGCCGAGATGACGGCCGAGATCGGACCGATGGACGAGGGCTATTTCCTCTATTACGAGGATGCCGAATACTGCCTGCGCGCGCGCCGTGCGGGCTGGCGCATCGCCCGGGTGCCAGAGGCGGTGGCGGTGCATTTCCGGGGCGGCTCGGGCCCGGTCAAGACGCTCCGGACCGCCCGCAAGCGGCTGCCCCCCTATTACTACGCCTCGCGCACGCGGTTTCTCTATCAGGCGCATGGCCTCATCGGGCTCTGGGCCGCGAACCTGATGTGGCATGCCGGGCGCGGGCTCGCGCTGCTGCGCCGCCTCGTCGCCCGGCCCGTGCAACAGCCTCCGCTCGAGGGCGAGGCCCGCGACCTCTGGATCAACGCCGCCGACCCGCTCGGCCCCCGCCTGGCCCCGCATGAGACATGAGCCATCCCGATTTCATCATCATCGGCGCCATGAAAAGCGGCACCACCACGCTGGCGGCCCAGCTTGCGGCGCAGAAGGGGCTGTTCCTGACCGACCCGAAGGAACCGAACTTCTTCTCGGATGACGAGATCCATGCCCGCGGCCCGGACTGGTATGCCGGACTTTTCGCCGCCGCGCCGCCGGGGGCCCTGAAGGGCGAGGCCAGCACCCATTACACCAAGCTGCCGACCTATCCCGATACCGTGCGCCGGCTGGCCGCGGCAGGCCCGGCGCCCAAGCTGATCTACATGATCCGCAACCCGCTGGAGCGCGCGGTCTCGCATTACATCCACGAATGGACCACCGGCGAGATCCGAACCGATCTGGAGACCGCGCTGGAGCGCCACCCGACCCTGACCGAGTACGGGCGCTACGGCATGCAGATCGCGCCCTTCGCCGACACCTTCGGACCCGGACGGATCCTGTTGACCAGCCTCGAGGGACTGAAGGCCGACCCGGATGGCGAATTGGGCCGGATCAGTGCCTTTATCGGGCTGGAAACGCCCCCTGTCTGGCAGACCGGTCTGGGCGCGCGCAACGTCTCGGCCGAGCGCTTCCGCAAGCTGCCCTTCCAGCGCGTGCTGGTCGACAACCCGCTGGCCCGGAGCCTGCGTCATGCGCTGGTGCCCAAAGTGCTGCGCGAGCGGGTGCGGCAGGCGCGCAGCATCACGCGCCGCCCCGAGCTGTCCGAGGCCGCCCGCGCCCGGCTGATCGGGGTCTTTGCCGCCGACCGCGAAGCGCTGGCCCGGGTCTTCCCCGGCGATCCGGCGCTCGGGCTCTGCTATCCGTTCCTCGCGCCATGACCCCTACCGCCCCGTCCGGCCGTGAAGATCTGGCCGCGGTCGTCATCGGCCGCAACGAGGGCGCGCGGCTGATCCGCTGTCTCGACTCGCTGGCCGGGCAGGTCGCGCGGATCGTCTATGTCGATTCCGGCTCGACCGATGGCAGCCTCGAGACCGCCCGCCAGCACGGCGCCGAGGTGGTCGAGCTTGACCGCAGCCTGCCCTTCACCGCCGCCCGGGCCCGCAATGCCGGTCTGGCCCGGCTGAGCGAGACCGGCCCCCTGCCCCGCCATGTCCAGCTGGTCGACGGCGATTGCGAGCTTCGCGAGGGCTGGATCGAGACCGCGCGGGCCTTTCTCGACGCGACCCCCGCCGCCGCCGTGGCCTGCGGTCGCCGGCGCGAGCGGTTTCCCGAGGCCACGCTCTGGAACGGGCTGATCGATGCCGAATGGGACACGCCGGTCGGCCGGGCGCGGGCCTGCGGCGGCGATGCGATGATGCGGCTCGAGGCACTCATGGCGGCCGGGTTCTACAATCCCGCCCTGATCGCGGGCGAAGAGCCCGAGCTTTGCGTGCGGCTGCGCCGGGCGGGCTGGGAGATCTGGCGGCTCGAGGCCGAGATGACCTGGCATGACGCGGCGATGACCCGGTTCGGCCAGTGGTGGACCCGCGCCCGCCGCGCGGGCCATGCCTATGCCGAGGGCGCGCATCTGCATGGCGCCCCGCCCGAACGCCACAATGTCGCGCAGAGGCGCCGGGCGCTGATCTGGGGGCCGGGCGTGCCCCTGGCCGCAGCGCTCGCGACACTCGTCCTTGGCCCCTGGGGGCTGGCGCTGCTTCTGGTCTGGCCGTTGCAGGTGATCCGGCTGGGCCTGCGCGGCACCGGCTGGCGGCGGGCGCTGTTCCTGACCCTCGGCAAGCTGCCCGAGGCGCTTGGCGTCATTCAGTTCCATCTGAACCGGCTGCGCGGGCGCAGCGCCCGGCTGATCGAATACAAGTGACGGCTCAGCCCAGAAGCGGCAGGATCCGGTCCCAGGCAAGCCAGCAGGCATAACCGTTCAGAACGAGGCTCGCAGCGAGGATCGCCAGGTCGGTGAACGGGTCGTCGGCATTGTAGAGACGCAGGTAGCGGGTCCGGAGCGGATAGACCAGCAGCGCCGCCAACGCGGGAGCCAGGATCACGCCCGGAATGCCGATCGTCACCACCCCGATCAGCAGCAGCGGAAGCTGGATCGCGGCGGTCAGACCGACCAGGTGGAACTGCCGGCGGGAATCGCCGCTGGCCAGCAGGATCGCGCCATAGGCCAGCGAGATCAGCTGGGCGGGGGTCGCCAGCGCGAACAAGACCACCATCGGCCCGGCCAGCGCATAGCGCGGGTCATAGAGCGTCTCGATCAGGAAGATGCCGCCATAGGCCAGCGGTACGGTCAGCGCCACCAGCCCGCCCACGGCCAGCCGCCGCGCCTTGAGCACGTTGCGCCGGTTCGCCGCGCTCTCGGCGGGCGGGCGCATCCGGTAGAGCGGGCCGAGGATCCGGTTCAGCGTCGCCCGCGCCATCAGGACCGGCAGGCTGCCGAAGAAGAAGGCGATGGTATAGATCCCGAGCCGGTCGAGGGTGATGAACTTGCCGAGGATCGCGCGGTCGGCCTGGTTCACCAGAAACCCCGCGATGGTGCTGAGGAAGATCCACTTGCCGAACCGGATCAGATCGCCAAGCGAGGCGCGGTGCCAGCGCAGCCGGTTGCGGATCCCGGGCATCAGCACATGCGAGGCCACCACCATGAAGAGTGTGCTGACCAGCCCGCCCCAGATCAGCGCCCAGACCGAGCGCAGCCAGAAGGCCAGCGCGATGTTCAGCGCCAGCGCCAGCACCTGCGCGCCGATGGTCAGGGCGGTCTGGCGGCCGAGGCGCAGATGCCGGTTGGCGGTGGCGATATTGGTCGACATGAACCCCGCGATCAGCGCGTTCAGCGCCACCACCGGCAGAAGCTGCGCCAGCAGCGGCTCGTCGTAGAAATCGGCGACCGGCCCCGAGATGGCGAAGGCGGCCAGCCACAGGATCGCGCCCCGCAGGATCTGCACGGTCCAGGCGGTGTTGAGGTAATCCGGATCGTCGCCGCTCTTGCTGAGGGTGATCGAGGTGCGGATGCCGACATCGGAAAACATCTGCAGCCCGCTCATGAAGACCTGAACGATGGCCATCATCCCGAAGGCCTCGGGAAAGAGCAGCCGGGTCAGGATCAGGTTCGAGACGAGACGAAGCAGGTTCGAAGCCCCGAATTCGGCCAGCGAGAACACGGTCCCCCGCATGGCGCGCTTCTTGAGCCCCGTTTCGGGCTGCGGGTTCTGGATCACCGGGCTGTTCCTGCTATCGGCGAGGCTTTGACGGCTTATCCTTATCAAGCGGGAGGGCGCGAGATAAAGTGGCCTCATCTTTCTGGCGTCACGGCAACAGGCGAGTTTTCGATGTCACGCATTGCATTTTACCGGCTTGCCGGTCTTGTCGGCCTGGTTTTCGCCGCCGGGACCCTCTACCGGCTCTTTCCCATCGCCACGGGCCAGCCCGCCCTGTCGGAATTCTTCATGACCGAGGACGGCTATCTGATGCTGACCGTCGCCCGCAACATGGCGATCGGGCTTGGCATGTCGGTCTCGGACGGCACCATCCCGACCAACGGGGTGCAGCCGCTGGCCACCTTCCTGTTCACCCTTCCCTATCTGGAAAGCGGCGGCGACAAGGTGACGAGCCTGATCGGCATCCACCTGATCATGGCGGCCTGGTCCGCGGCCGGGTTCTTCCTGGTCCGGGCGCTGGCGGCAAGGATCCTCGACCCCGAGGGCCGGGCCCCTGCCCTGCCCTGGATCACGGCGCTCTCGTGGTATCTCTCGCCGCTTCTGGTTCTGCATACGATGAACGGGCTCGAGACCGGGCTTTACAGCGCCGCGGTGCTGGCCGTCCTGCTGATGTTCCTGCGCCTGCTGCCGCGCGAGGGCCCGCTGGGCTGGGCCTGGCATCTGGGATTCGGGCTGATGGGCGGGATCGCCTTCCTGGCCCGGATCGACGCGGTCTTCCTGCTGGTCGCGGTCTATCTGGTCTGGGCCATCGACGGGCTGGTCCTGCGCCGCGATCCGATCCGGACGGTGGCGGCCCGGATCGTGCCCTCGGGGCTGATCTCGATCCTCGTCGCCGCGCCCTGGCTCCTGAACAACCAGATCCGCTTTGGCTCGATCATGCCGGTCAGCGGTACCGCGCAGTCGATGGCAGCCGAGTTCGGCCAGAATCTGGGCGTGCTGCCGGTCAAGATCTTCGAATATGTCATGCCGATGCTGCCGGTTCCCAATGCGCTGGAAAAGACACTGCCGGTGATCGCAATCGCCACCGCCGTCAGTCTCGGCGTGCTGATCTGGTTCCTGATCGGCGTCTTCACCCGGGCCAGCCGGCCGGTCCGGCTGATGGTGCTGGCCTATCTTCTGTTCGGGGCGATGGTCAGCTTCTATTATGGGCTCTGGTTCGGCGCCCCCCATTTCATGAGCCGCTATCTGGCCCCGCTGGCGCCGCTTTGCATCATCGCCTCGCTCTGGGTGCTGGCCGATCTGTCGCGCTGGCTGTTTCCGGCGCGGGAGCTCCGGCCCGCGCTCTGGACCGGAGCGGCGGCGGTCGGTCTGTGCGGGCTGCTGCTCGGCCGGCTTCTGCTGCCCGGAGCGCAGGAGCAGGGTCACATGCAGGTGGTCGACTGGGTCGAGCGCAACCTGCCCGACAGCACCTGGGTCGCCGCCGTGCAGACCGGCACGCTCGGCTACTGGCACGACCGCACGATCAATCTCGACGGCAAGGTGAACCCCGAGGCGCTGGAGGCCCGGCGGCGCGCGGGCAACGTCCTGACCTATGTGGTGAACAGCCGGATCGACTATATCGCCGACTGGTACGGGGTCGGCAGCTGGGCGACGCGCGAGGATGGCGGCTTTGCCGAGGCCTTCGAGCTGATCGAACACAGCAAGTCCCCGTCGCTGGCGGTGATGCGGCGACGCGGGGTGAACGCGCCGGGCTGAGCCGCCTGAACCGGCCGGGCGCGCGCGGGGCCTTGCTCCGGCGCGCCTGCGCGTGTTTGCTGACACCGGTCAATGGCAAGGGGGAGCCTGACGTGATCCATCCAGTCATCCTGTGCGGCGGCTCGGGGACCCGGCTCTGGCCGTCCTCGCGCAAGGCCTATCCCAAGCAGTTCGCCCCGCTGATCGGGCGCGAGAGCCTCTATCAGCGGACCTTGCGGCGGTTCTCGGGCGGCGGCTTCGCGGCCCCCCTGGTGATGACCGGCAACGAGTTCCGCTTCATGGCGACCGAACAGGCCGCCGCGATCGGGCTGAGCGACGCGCGGGTGGTGGTCGAGCCGCTCGGACGCGACACCGCACCGGCGATCCTGGCCGCCGCGCTGATGCTCGAACGGGACGATCCCGGGGCGCTGATGCTGGTCGCGCCCTCCGATCACGTCATCGCCGACCTGCCCGCCTTCCTGGCCGCCATCGAAGCCGGATGCCCCCCTGCCCGCGACGGCGCGCTTGTGACCTTCGGGATCACCCCAGACCGGCCCGAGACCGGCTATGGCTATCTCGAACTCACCGCGCCGCCCGCGGGGCGCGCACCGGTCCCGCTGGCCAGCTTTCGCGAGAAGCCCGACCTCACCACCGCACGGGCGATGCTCGAGACCGGCATCTATCTGTGGAATGCCGGGATCTTCCTGTTTCGCGCGGCCGACGCCATCGCCGCCTTCGAAACCCATGCCCCCGAATTGCTGGCGCCCTGCCGGGCGGCCATCGCCGAGGGGCAGACCGATCTGGGCTTCTTCCGGCTGGCCGAGGCCCCCTATGCCGAAGCGCGGGCGATCTCGTTCGATTACGCGGTGATGGAACGGGCCGAGCGGGTGATGGCGGTGCCGCTCGAGGGCGGCTGGTCCGATCTCGGCTCCTGGGACGCGCTCTGGGCGGCGGCGGGGCCGGATGCGGACGGGGTGGTGGCCGACGGGGCGGTGACGGCGATCGATTGCCGGGACAGCTACCTGCGCTCGGAGGACGAGAGCATGCAGCTTGTCGGACTCGGGCTCGAGGGCGTGGTCGCGGTGGCGATGCGCGATGCGGTGCTGGTCGCCGACAAGTCCCGCGCCCAGGAGGTCAAGACCGTGGTCGAGACGCTGCGCGCAGACGGGGTCGCCCAGGCCGATCAATATCCCCGCTTCCACCGGCCCTGGGGCTGGTACGAGACCCTCTGCCTCGGCACCCGCTTCCAGGTGAAGCGGATCATGGTCAGGCCCGGGGGTGTGCTGAGCCTGCAAAGCCACCATCACCGCTCGGAACACTGGATCGTGGTCTCGGGCACGGCCGAGGTCACCATCGACGAGGAGGTCCGGCTGGTGACCGAGAACCAGTCGGTCTACATCCCGCTCGGAACCGTCCACCGGATGGCCAATCCGGGCAAGCTGCCGATGTATCTGATCGAGGTGCAGACCGGGGCCTATCTGGGCGAGGATGACATCATCCGCTATCAGGACATCTACGACCGGAGCTGAACGCCCGCGCGCGCCGCCCCGTATCAGTCCTCGGTCCGGCGCTTCTCGATCCAGGCCAGGAAGGCGCGGTCTGGCTGGCGGATCCGCGGCCGGCCGCTGGCGGCCCAGACCCCGCGCCATTGCGCCTCGAGCGCATAGATATCGGCGCCGGGCATCCGCGCCCGGGCCGCCTCGAGCGCTTCGGGCGACAGCACGGGAGGCGGGCCATCCGGCCGCCCCGTCCCCCGCTCGATCACCTCGTCGCGGCGACGCACGCAGAGGATGTCGCCCGGTTCCTCGGCCAGGCGGTATTCGGGCAGCCGGTCCTCGCGCAGGATCTCGCGCACCATGGCGCGGAACACCCGCAACGGGCTGGCCGAGCCGGTCTTCTTCCACAGCACCGCGACCGAGACCCGCCATTCGGGCTGGCGTCCGCAATGCTTGCGCGCCAGCTCGTAGATCCGCCGCTCGAGCGGCTTGCGCAGCTGGAAATAGTCGCGGCTGAGCGTCAGCACCGATTTCGCCAGTACCGCGCGATAGAGCCATTCGCTGAGCGTGACCGAGACCGAGACCATCCGCCCGGCCCGGGTCCGGCGCACGATCTCCCAGCTGTCGATCAGCCCGAAGCCGGTCGTCGTCTCGACATCGCCGGTGGCGATATTGGTGGTGATGCGGGTCCCGACCAGACGCTCGAAGGCATCGCGGAGCCGCTTGTAGCCATCGCCGCTGGTGTCGCGATTGGTGGCCAGCAGAAGATCATGCGCCGTCAGGGTCAGATGCCGCGAGGTCGGGCGTCCGGCATTCAGCGCGGCCATCAGCTGGCTGATGCAGAAGATCAGGATATCGGCGTCAAAAATCGTGGCCCGGCCCCGGACCGAGGGGGTGACCGTCACCCGCACCCCGTTATGTTCGTAATCGAGGATCCGCCGGTCGGGCCGGGTCGAGAGCGAGAACAGCGGATGCTCCATCGCCGCGATGTCATGCTTGGGGCTCGGGCCGAGAAAATCGCACACGAAGAAATCGCCGAGCGCGGCCGCAGTCACGCCCGCCTCGGTCTGCCCGCCCGCCTTTTGCCCGACTGCCCGCATCGCCCTTCCGATCCCGATGGCCGGGATTCGTCGTTTCATTGACGCCCAGACTACGTAGACGGCAACCGACCCGTCCAGCACCAGATCGTGGCTTCGGAATCGCCATGACGGGGGTTCAGAGTCGGTCTTTCGGGGGTTCAGAGTCGGGCCCTGCCCGAAAGAAGGAAGAATTTCCTTCAATCCCAATTGCTTGTGAAAGAGAGACGATCCCGTAACCTATACTAACGGATTATCTAACGAGAAAAAATCCGGGCACCGCTGTCCGGGGGCTGCTAGGGATAGGACGCCTTGGGGACTCTGCCTTGAAAACAGCCTGTTCCACCGGGAATGTCATATTTCGGGTTACATGTGACGCCTTTTGGCGTACATTGACAAAAAAGCGGCATATCGGGCGGGGCAGCCATGAGCAGAGACGACATTCCCCCTTATCTGAACATCTCTCCGGACCGGGCGGCAGAGCTTCTGGGCCCGCCGGCAGACACACCCGGTTTCGCGGCCGTGGCCGAGGCCTGCCGGAGAGGCCGCGAGGATCTGGCCTCGCGCGGGCTCGATGAAACCGGCGAACGGAAATTGCGGCTGTTCTCGACCTGGGAGATCACCCGCTACCTGATCCCGGTGGCGCCTGCCCATTTCCGCCGTGTGCTGCGCCAGAATCCCGACCTGCCCCAGGGGCTGAGCGAAAGCGCGGGCGGGGCGAAATGGTTCACCCTCGATGAGGTACTCCGGCTGCGGGCCCATTTCGGCGCGGAAGGCTCGAAGGCCAAGAACTACCTGCCCTACCGGCCGAAGGACCTGCCGGCCAAGATCGTCGCGGTCGCGAATTTCAAGGGCGGCGTCGGCAAGACCTCGACCTGCGCGCATCTGGCAATGTCGGCCGCGCTCGACGGTTACCGGGTGCTGGTGATCGATCTCGACAGCCAGGGCTCGATGACCTCGATCTTCGGCGGCCAGGTCGAGGATGAATGGCAGACCGTCTTCCCGCTGCTGGCCCGGCATTACGCGACCACGCTGCGCGCCGACAACCAGCGCAGGCTGGACCGGGGCGAGCCTCCCCTGCCCTTCGACGATACCCTGACCGAGGCGCTGAAGCTGAAAGCGCCCGATCTGATCCGCAAGACCCACTGGCCCAATATCGACCTGATCGGGGCGCAGCTGAACCTCTACTGGTCCGAGTTCCAGATCCCGGTCTGGCGGATGCAGTCGCGGGGCTGGCGGCTCTGGGATGCGCTGACCGATGTGCTGGCCGAAGATGGCGTGCTTGATGCCTATGACCTGGTGTTTCTCGATACCCCGCCCGCGCTCGGCTATCTGACGATCAACGGGCTGGCGGCGGCCGATATCCTGCTGGTGCCCTTCGGCGCCTCCTTTCTCGAATTCGATTCGACCGGGCGCTTCTTCGACATGCTGCATGCGACCTTCGCCTCGATCGAGGAGGGCGAGAATGTTGCCGCCCGGGCGCTGGGGCGCGAAGAGCTGCATTTCGAATGGGATGCGGTCCGGGCGGTGATGACCCGTTACGATGCCGGGCAGCAGGCCGAGATGGCCGGGCTGATCCAGGCCTATATGGGGCAGGTGCTGTCGCCCCACCGGCAGGATTTCACCGCGCTGATCGGCCAGGCCGGAGAGCAGGTGAACGGCATCTACGAGGCCGATTACCGCGATTTCAACCGCGAGACCTATGCCCGCGGACGCGCCACTTTCGATGCCACCTATGCCGCGTTCAAGATGCTGCTTTACGGGATCTGGCGCCGCGAGGAGACCGCCAGGATCGCCGCGGCCGAATAAGCCCCGGCCCTGCCCGTATTTTCGCTGAAGGAAGACCCCGCATGGCCCGACGCAAACGCCTCTCTCCGATCACCGGTCCCGCCGAAGACGGACCCGCCGCCCGGCCGGGACCGATCCCCGCCATCGCCCGCCCGCCAGTGGCCGAAATCGCCGCCGCGACCGCCAGTCAGGCCGCGCTCGAACAGTTGGCCGACGAGGTCGCTGCCGCCCGGCGCGAGGGGCGGATGGTCATGTCGCTGCCGCTTGAGGCGATCGAGGCCGGGCATCTCTTGCGCGACCGGATGCATTACGATGCCGAGGACATGGCGGCGCTGAAGGCGAGCCTTGCCGCGCGCGGGCAGCAGACCCCGATCGAGGTGACCGATCTGGGCCAGGGCCGGTTCGGGCTGATCTCCGGCGCCCGGCGGCTGGCCGCGCTGAGCGAGCTGGCCGCCGAGACCGGCGAGGCGCGGTTCGGACAGATCCTGTGCCTTCTGCGCAGCCCCGAAGGTGCGGCCGAGGCCTATCAGGCGATGGTCGAGGAAAACGAGATCCGGACCGATCTGTCCTTCTACGAGCGCGGCCGTCTGGTTGCAGAGGCGGTGCGGATGGGGCTGTTTCCCGATCAGGCGGCGGCGGTGAAGGGGCTGTTCGGCAATGCGCCGCCCGCCCGGCGCTCGAAGATCCTGTCCTTCGTGGCGCTGCACCGGGCGCTGGGGCCTGCGCTGCGGTTTCCGACCGCGATCCCCGAAAAGCTGGGGCTGGCGATCGTGGCCGGGCTGAAGGCCGATCCGAAGCTGGCCGACCGGCTGAGTGCCGCGCTGACGAAGACCCCGCCCGCCGATGCCGAGGCCGAACGCCGCCTGATCGAGCGGGCGCTGCGCAAGGCCCCTGCTGCCTCGGCTCCGCGTGGCCGCGAGGTCGCGCCTGGGATCCGTCTCGAGGCGCGCAAGGGGCGGCTCGTGCTGTCGGGGCCGGCTGTCGGGCCCGAGCTTGCCGGGGCGCTGGAAGCCTTCCTCGCCGGGCGCGACCCGCTCGGCTAAGGCCTGTGCCCGGAGGCCGGGCCGTGCTGACTGAGCGGCCTTCAAGGCGGCCCGCAGAGCATAACCGGCCGCTTTTCTCTCCTCTTTTCGGGCCCGGCGAGGATCTCGGGCACAGGCGCGCGCGCCCTCTTGCCGAGATCTGCCGACAGGCAGGCGGACGGCGCCATGCACCCCGGATTTTCGCATGCGAAAATCGGTGCGCGGTCTGGACAATTGACGCAAAAGGGCAGGGCGGTTCAAACTCGGGCGGGGATCGGGGGCTGTCCTGCGAAAGCGAGGTGCAGCGCCGCCATATGTCGGGGGGAGCGATGAGCGCAGGCGAGGACCTGGCCCGGATCAGGATCAATACCGGGATCAGCGTGATTGTCCCGACCTATCGCGAAGCCGAGAACATCCCGCATCTTCTGGCCGAGCTCGACCGGCTGCGGCGGGATTACGACCTGAGGCTGGAAGTTCTGTTCATGGATGACGACAGCCGCGACGGCAGCGTCGAGGCGGTGGCCGAAAGCGGTTTCGACTGGGCGCGGATCGTCGTGCGCACCCGCGATCGCGGGCTGAGCCGGGCGGTGATCGAGGGGTTCCGCGCCGCCCGCCATCCGGTGCTGGTCTGCATGGATTGCGATCTGAGCCATCCGGTCGAGGCGATCCCGCAGATGATCCTGGGGCTCGCCTCGGGCCAGCAATTCGCGATCGGGTCGCGCTATGTGCCGGGGGGCTCGACCGATGACGACTGGGGGCTCTTCCGCTGGCTGAACAGCGTGGTGGCAACCTTGCTGGCGCGTCCGCTGACCAAGGTGCGCGACCCGATGTCGGGGTTCTTCGCGCTGCGCAAGGCCGATTTCGATGCCGCGCGGGGGCTGAACCCGGTCGGCTACAAGATCGCGCTGGAGCTGATCGTGAAATGCGGCATGGAGAATGTCGGCGAAGTGCCGATCGCGTTTTCCGACCGCCGCTTCGGGGAAAGCAAGCTGACCCTGAAGGAGCAGCTGAAATACATCCAGCACCTGCGGCGGCTTTACCTCTTCCGCTTTGCCAATGCGATGTATCTGCTGCAATTCCTGGTGGTGGGCGCGACCGGCGCGGTGGTGAATCTCGCGGTGCTGTCGGGGCTGCAGCTGGTCGGCCTTGCGCCCTGGATCTGTCTGGCGGGCGGGATCGGGGTGAGCCTCGTGACCAATTTCCTGCTGAACCGCCGTTTCACCTTCAGCTATGCGCGCGGGCGCCATGCAGGTCGGCAGTTCCTGGGCTTCGTCGGGGCTTCGCTGGTCGGGCTGACGGTCAATTACGCGGTGGCGCTGGGGCTCAGCCACAAGGTCCTGACCGGGCCCTACGGGCTGCAGGTCTCGGCGCTGATCGGGATCGCTGCGGGGATGATCTTCAACTTCCTCGGCAACCGCTACATCGTGTTCCGCAAGCGCTATGTCCGGGACTGACCGGCCGGGACGACGGGATGTCCTGCGAGGCCCTTTCGTCAGAAGGGCAGATCCCCGAGCGCATGCAGTCGGCGGCCGAGATAGGCCGCACCCTCCAGAGTGAAGTGCCCGTAATCGAAAAAGGTCTTGTAGCCGTCATCGGTGATCGCGGCACAGCTTTGGGGCGCTGCATCGCAGATCGGCGCTATCTTGTCGATCACGGCAACGCCTTCGGCCCGACCGATGGCGGCGATCCGGTCGTTGATCGCGGCAATGTGTGAGGCGCGGCGGCTCCAGGCCAGTCGGCCGAGAGCCTCGGGATCGAAGGCGGCCCGGCTGCTGCGCAGGTACCAGTCGAAGACCGGCATCCCGTCGATCAGTTCGTATTCGGCGCTGCTCGTGGCCAGCACGACGGTTTTGTCGGCGGCCTTCAGCCGTTCGATCAGCTGTGACAGCCGGTCCAGGTGCCGGTCTGAATAGCGAAAGCTCAGCAGCACGATGTCGGCCGCGGCCAGGTTCGGCGCGGCGAAAAGGGTCTCGATCTGACCTTGGGGCAAGCGGGCATGCATGCCGAACCGCGCCAGCCCGATCCCGGCAAAGAGATCGGGATTGAGCGCCAGCGCGTTGAACAGATCCTTGGCGTGGGAATCGCCCAGGATCAGCACGCGCGGGCCGGGCGTGCCTTGTGCGAACCAGAGGCGCCGGGCCTCGAAAGGAGAGGGGGAACTGGCCTCGGACCCGGCTTCGCCCGAGGCCGCGGCCAGCGCGTCAAGAACCGTCCAGGACCGGTCGCGCAGGGCCTCGTTGTCGAACTCGTTCTTGCCGTAAAGCGCGATCAGGCCGGGCAGGCGGGCTTTCAGCCCGTCGGTGGCCAGCAGCGCCCCGACGAAGGCCAGAACCAGGAAGGTACTGCCCGAGAGACTGGCCACAAGGGGGCGAAGCCGGGTCCGGCGGCGGTCGCGGAACGGGGTTTCAACCCATAGATAGCTGGCCCGGGCCAGCGCCATCGCCAGCCCGATCCAGCAGAGCTTCTGCCAGGCCGGAGGATCGAGCTCGAGATGCCGGGCGAAGGCGAAGATCGGCTGATGCCAGAGATAGAGAGAATAGGAGATGAGCCCGATCGCCACGAAGGGCGGGCTGGCCAGAAGCCGGGTGACCGGATCGCCGCCGCCGGCATGCCGCAGCACCAGGGCGGTGCCCAGCACGGCGGGCAGGGTGCCGATGCCCGGATGGTGCCAATTCACTGGCAGCGCTGCCATCGGCAACAGGATCAGCGCGAGCCCGGCCCCGGCAAGCCAGGCGTCGCGCTGCGGCCGGGACCCACGATCCGGAGCGTGACGCATCACAAAGGCGGTCAGGGCGCCCGTCGCAAGTTCCCAGACCCGGCTCTGCAGCCCGTAGAAGGACAGAGACCAGTCCAGCCGGGTAAGGATCTCGGCCAGCACCAGTCCTCCCGCCGCCAGCGCGGCCAGGATCGGCAGCAGCAGCCGACCCGAGCGCGCCAGAACGGCCGCTACCAGAAGCGGGAAGAAGATGTAGAACTGCTCTTCGACCGCCAGCGACCAGGTGTGCAGGAACGGGTGAAGCGCGTCGGCGGCGGCCGCGTAGGAGGCCAGAAGGTCGTACCAGAAATAGTTCGATATGAAGCCAAGCGAGGCGGCCAGAGACCAGACGAAGTCGATCATCTGGCGTGGGTAGAGGATCGCCCAGGCCGCGGGGATCGAGGCGAACATCACCGTTAACAGCGCAGGCAGGATCCGCCGCGCCCGGCGTTCGTAGAAATTCAGGATCGAGAACCGGCCGGTCCGGTCCCATTCGGTCAGGATGAGCGAGGTGATCAGGAAACCCGAGATCACGAAAAAGACGTCCACCCAGAGGAACCCGCCCTTCAGCACCGGATGGCCGCTGAGGGAGAACTCGGCATGATAGATCAGCACCGACAGGACGGCGACGGTTCGCAGGCCGTCGATCTCGGGGCGGTAACGCAGGCTCATGCCGGATCCGTACAGCACAACACGGGCCCTGCCTGCGCCGGTCGGCGGAAGCCCGCAAGACAGTCGGTTTCGGTCCGGCTCTCGGCCGAGAGATAGCCGAGGGGGGCTTTCGACACAACTGCGGGGGGCTTGAAAAAAGCGGGCAATGCAGGGCGTCTGCGTTTTGAGTTTCCGTCCGCTCCGGCTATACAGATTGCAGTTTTTCGATTGTCACATGGTCCGATGTCCGATCCGTCCCGCGCCTATGTTTTGATATCACCTTGCCGGGACGAGGCGGCCCATATGCGCCGGACGCTCGACAGCGTGCTGGCCCAGAGCCTGCGGCCCGCGAAATGGGTGATCGTCGATGACGGCTCGACCGACGAGACGCCCCGGATCCTGGCCGATTATGCCCGGGCCCATCCCTGGATCGAGATCGTGGCCAGGCCCGATCGCGGCCAGCGGGCGGTGGGGCCGGGGGTGATCGAGGCCTTCTATGCCGGGCTCGACCGGGTCGAACCGGGCGCCTTTCCCTATCTGTGCAAGCTCGATCTCGATCTCGATCTGCCGCCGCGCTATTTCGAGACCCTGATCGAGCGGATGGAAGCCGAGCCCCGGATCGGCACCTGTTCGGGCAAGCCCTATATCCGGCGCGGCGGCACGCTGGTATCCGAGCGGCGCGGCGACGAGATGTCGGTGGGCATGACCAAGTTCTACCGCAGCGCCTGTTTCCGCCAGATCGGCGGTTTCGTGCGCGCGGTGATGTGGGATGCGATCGACTGCCACAAGGCGCGCCAGTTGGGCTGGATCGCGGTCAGCTGGGACCATCCCGACCTGAATTTCGAACATCTGCGGCCGATGGGGTCGTCCCAGAGCTCGATCTATACCGGGCGCCGGCGGCACGGCTTCGGGCAGTATTACATGGGCTCGGACCCGCTTTACTTCGCGGCGACCTGCGTCTTTCGCGGGCTCGAGCCGCCTTACCTGCTGGGCGGGCTGGCGATGATGCAGGGCTATCTCGGGGCCTGGCTCGGCGGCGCGGCTCGGCATCCCGATGCGGATCTCGTGGCCTTCATCCGGTCCTATCAGCGCCGGGCGCTTCGGATCGGGCGGGCCCGGGCCGTGGCCGAGATCGAGGCCGGGCGTGCGGCGATCTTCGACCCGGACCGGGCGGTCTAGCCATGGCCAGTGCTCTGCCTCTGCGGCCGTTCCGGGGCGCCTCTGCCGGACGGGAAGATCAGGCATGACGCTTCCCGATTTCTTCATCATCGGCGCGGCCAAGGCCGGGACGACCAGCATCTTCGCGCTGCTCGAACAGCATCCCGATGTCTTCATGCCGACCCCGAAAGAGCCCGAGTTCTTCGCGCGCGACGACCTTTATTCCGCCGGAATAGAGACGTATTCGGCACTGTTTTCCGGGGCGCGGCCGGGCCAGCGCGTGGGCGAGGCCTCGACGCTTTATTCGCATGCGCCGCTTTTCCCCGACACTGCCGCCCGGATCGCCCGCCATGTGCCGGAGGCGCAGTTCATCTATGTCCTGCGCGAGCCGGTGGCGCGGGCTTATTCCTTCTATGTCCAGCTGGTGAAGAACTACCAGAACGGCACCCGCGATTATGCCGTGCATCGCTCCTTCGAAGACTTCGTGCTGCCCGAGCGCCATGCCCTGGCAGCGCCCCGCGAGAAGGCGCTGGCGCCCTTCAACGCGCATTTCCCCGACACGCCCGAGCTTTGCCTCGCGGGCAGCGACTACCTCTTGCAGATCGAGACCTATCTGGCGCAATTCCCGCGCGAGCGCTTCCTGTTCCTGAGCTTCGAGGCCTTCCGCAACGACCCGCGCGCCACGCTGCGCCGGATCACCGGGTTTCTCGGGCTCGATCCGCTGCCCGAGGCGGCCTTCGGCGGCGGGGCTGCGGCGCGGAACGTTTCGCGCACGCATTTCGATCAACTGGAGGCGGCGGCCGGGGCGCAGCGGCTGCGCGGCCGGGTCGGGCCGCTCTGGGCGTTGCGGCGGCTTCTGCCCGACCCGCTGCGGGCGGCGCTGCGCCGGCGGGTGCTGTCGGCGGGGGCGGGCAGGGCGCATGAGCCGCCGCCGATGGAGCCCGCGACGCGCCAGCTGCTGGCCGCGCGTTTCCATCCCCAGATCCCCCGGCTGGAAGAGCTGACCGGGCTGTCTCTGGCCTCCTGGCAGGCGGGGCGGCTATGCTGAACGAAGCGTGCCTTGCGGCCCCCGTTGGGCCTTTCATCCGGAGAGAGCGATCGTGACGACAACAGACAGGCCGCGCGTTCTGGTCCTCGCGGAAAGCTGCAATCCTGAATGGCCGTCGCTGCCGGTCGTCGGCTACAAATATGCCCGGGCGCTGGCCCGGGTCGCCGATGTGACGCTGGCGACCCATATCCGCAACCGCGAGAATATCGAGGCGGCCGGGGATATGGGCTGCCCCGTGGTCTATATCGACAATGAATGGATCGCGGCCCGGATGTACCGGCTGGCCCGGCTTTTGCGCGGCGGCAGCGAGGTCGCCTGGTCGACCAACCAGATCATGGCCTATCCACCCTATATCGCCTTCGAATGGCAGGCCCTGCGCCGGTTCCGGGCGGATTTCGACGCAGGGCATTTCGACATCGTTCATCGCATCACGCCGATGTCGCCGACCCAGCCCTCCTATATCGCGGGCCGGATCCGGCAACCCTTCGTGCTTGGCCCGCTGAACGGCAATCTCGACTGGCCCGCGGCCTTTCGCGGCGAGCAGAAGCGCGAGCGCGAGCGCCTGCGGGGGCTGCGCGATCTTTACCGTTTCCTGCCCTTCGCGCGCTCGACCTTCACCGGGGCGGCGGCGATCCTCGCGGCCTTCCCGCATACGATCGCCGATCTGCCGCGGCAACTTTCGGACCGGATCGTGAATTTCCCCGAGATCGGGTTCGATCCCGAGATGTTCCACAGCCGGGGGCGGCGTCCGGTTCTGGCAGGCGAGGGGCAACGGCATTTTCTCTTTGCAGGCCGGCTCGTGCCCTACAAGGTGCCCGAGGTGGCGGTACGGGCCTTCATCGGCTCCGAGCGGCTGAAGCCGCATGTGCTTCATGTCCTGGGCGAGGGGCCCGAGCGGCCGCGGCTCGAGGCGATGGTGGCCGAGGCCGGCGCCGGGGAGCGGGTGATCTTCGAGGGCCGCCGGAGCCAGGCCGAGGTGGCCCAGGCGATGCGGCAGTCGGATGTCTTCGTCTTCCCCTCGATCCGCGAGCTGGGGGCGGGCGTCGTGATCGAGGCCATGGCCTCGGGCATGGTCTGCCTTGTCACCGATTACGGCGCGCCCGGTCATCTTGCCGCCGGGGGGCGGGGCGTGCGGGTTGCGCTGCAGCCGCTGGAGGGGCTGGTGCGGGACTATCGTGCCGCGATGGAGGCCTGTCTTGCGACGCCTGAGGTCCATGCCGAAATGGCGCACCGGGCCGAGGCCCATGCCGTGGCAGATTACACCTGGGCAGCCAAGGCCGGGCATACCGCAGGGATCTACGCCGCCTTGCAGGATGGCCGGGGGCTCGGGGGGCTGCAGCCCTACGGATGATCCGCAGCGCCGTCTTGCTGCGGACGGGGCAGGGGAAGGGGGCTGGGAGGGAAGGAAGAGATGGCACCGAAATTCGGAACCAGCGGCCTGCGGGGGCTCGTCAGCGAGCTGACCCCCGATCTGGTGGGCGCCTATGTCCGGGCCTTTCTCGCGGCCTGTCCTGCGGGGCCCCGGGTCCTTGTCGGACGCGATCTGCGTGCCTCATCGCCCCGGATCGCCGAAGACGTGATCGCCGCGATCCGTGCCGCCGGGGGCGAGGCGGTCGAGTGCGGCGCGCTGCCGACCCCGGCGCTGGCGCTGGCGGCGATGGGGCAGGGGGCGGCCGCGATCATGGTCACCGGCAGCCATATCCCGGCCGACCGCAACGGGCTGAAATTTTACCTGCCCTCGGGCGAGATCTCGAAGGCGGATGAGGCGGCCATCGGGGCGGCGCTGAACCGGCCCGGCTCCGTTTCCGCGACAGAACAGGGGGCGGGGCAGGGCCGCCGGACCGCCGCGCCGGAGGCCGGGGCGGCCTATGTCGCGCGCTATGTTCAGGCCTTCGGGGGGCGCGCGCTGGCAGGGCTCCGGGTCGGGGTCTATCAGCATTCCTCGGTCGCGCGCGAGACCATGGTCGGGATCCTCGGTGCGCTCGGGGCCGAGCCGGTGCCGCTGGCCGCTTCGGACAGTTTCGTGCCGGTCGATACCGAGGCCGTCGATGCCGGAACCCGGACGATGCTGGCAGAGTGGTGCGCGGGGCAGGGGCTCGATGCGCTGGTCTCGACCGATGGCGATGCCGACCGCCCGATGCTGACCGATGCTGCGGGCAGGATCGTGCCGGGCGACATCCTGGGCGCGCTCACCGCCAGGGCGCTGGGGGCAAAGGCGGTCTGCACCCCGGTCTCGTCGAACAGCCTGGTGACGCGCCTGCCCGAATTCGAGACGGTGCGGCTGACCCGGATCGGCTCGCCCTTCGTGATCGCGGCGATGGAAGAGATCCTCGCCGCCGATCCGGGCGCCCGGGTGGTGGGCTTCGAGGCCAATGGCGGCTTTCTTCTGGGCTTTGCCGCCCGGGGCCCGGCCGGGCCGCTTGCCCCTCTGATGACGCGGGATGCGATGCTGCCGCTGGTGGCCGTCCTGACGGCGGCCCGTGCGGCGAGTGGTGCGGCGGGTGATGCGGCGGGCGGGGTCGCGGGGCTGGTCGCGGCGCTGCCCGCGCGGCACACCGCGGCCGACCGGTTGCAACAGGTGGCCCCCGAGGCGTCAGCGGCGCTGCTGGCCCGGCTCGACGGCTCGGCCGAGGCCCGGGCCGCCTTCTTCGCGCCGCTGGGCCGCGAGGCGGGCTGCGACCGCACCGACGGGCTGCGCGTCAGCTTCGAGCGCGGCGAGATCCTGCATCTGCGCCCCTCGGGCAACGCCCCCGAATTCCGCGTCTATGCCGAGGCCGACAGCCCCGAGCGGGCTGCGGCGGTGCTGAAGCTGGGGCTCGGGCGGGTGGCGGCGGCGCTGGCAGAGCGCGGCGTGCAGGAGTGAGGATGATATGCCCAGCCTTCTGGTGATCTCTTCGGCGCCGGCCGCGCTGCTGGACGGCAAGCCGTTTCTCGATCGGAAATTCGTCGAGGGCATGCGCTTTTACGCCGATCTCTGGGACGGTCCGGTCAGCTGCCTGCTGCGGGTCCGGGCCGAGAGCTTTCCGTTCGGGCGCGTCTACGAGCCCGGAGAGCTGCCATTCGGCATCCGCTTCCTGCCTTCCGGCCGGAGACCCGGCGCCGAGGATGTGGCGGGGCAGGATGTCGTGCTGTGCAGCGGGGACAATCACGACTATCTGCATCTGGCCGGGCTCTGCCGTCGCAGCGGACAGAAGCTGGCCTTCATCATCGAATATATCCCGGAAACCAGACGTCAGATCCTCTTTCTCGACCGGTCCCGAAGCCTGCCGGGGAAGATCCGCTCGCTGATCTGGAATGTCGGGCAGGAAATCCGGCGCCGCCGGGCCTTCGGGCTGGCCGATGGGCTTCAGGCCAATGGCTATCCCGCCTTCGATGCCTATGCCGGGGTGAATGCGAATGCCATCATGTATCTCGACAACCGGATGGGCTCGGATCTGCTGGCGAGCCGAGACGAGATGGCGGCCCGGCGCCGCCGGATATGCGGGGGGGCGCCGCTGAGGCTGGTCCATTCGGGGCGGCTGGAGCGGATGAAGGGATCGCAGGACCTCATTCCCGTCGCTGCAGGGCTGGTTGCCCGGGGCATCGATTTCGAGCTCGATATCTTCGGCAGCGGCAGCCTCGAGGCCGAGCTTCGCCGCGATATTGCCGCGCAGGGGCTGAACGGCCGGGTCCGGCTCAATGGTGCTGTCGATTTCGAGACCGAGCTGGTGCCTTTCGCCCGGCAGCATGCCGATCTCTATCTGAGCTGCCACCGGCAGTCGGACCCGTCCTGCACCTATCTCGAAAGCATGGGATGCGGCCTGGCCGTGGTGGGATATGCGAACCGCATGTGGACGGCGCTGTGCCGGGCATCGGAGGCTGGATGGGCCGTGCCGCTGGGCCGGGTCGAGGCCCTGTCCGACGCCCTTGCCGAGGCGGCCTCCGACCGTCCCCGGCTGGCGGCCTGCTGCGATGCCGCGCGGGCTTTCGCCGGCGGCCATGCCTTCGAGCAGGAATTCGGGCGTCGCATCGGGCATCTGAGGCGTCTGGCATAGGGGGCGGGGTGCGCCTCTGGCCCCGGTCGGGATCGCAACGGGACATACAGCGCAGGGAGACGCGCATGGGCAAGACAGGTAAGGCTGCGGATCTGCTGAATTTCCTTGCGAACCCGCGCAAGGATATCGAGATCTTCGGCATGTTCGGCCCGGGAAATCTGGGCGATGAGGCGATGCTGGTCGCGGCTCTGGACAGCCTTCCCCGCACGAGATGCACGCCCTGGCAGAGCTATCCGAACCGGCCGCTCCTGAACCGGCTGATCCGCGATCGCCGTCACCGCGACCTTCTGGTCGGGGGCGGGACGCTGATACATGGCGGCCGGACGGGATGGCTGGATTATGTCGAGATGCGGTCCCGACAGGGGGCCCGGGTTTCCTTTTTCGGAACCGGCATGGCCTTTACCGATGCGCAGATCGCCGGCGAATCCGAGGCTTTCCGGCGCTGGCGCGCGGTTCTCGAGCGGTCGCAGGAGGTTCATCTGCGCGGGCCGCAATCGGTGGCGCTCTGTCGGCATATGGGCGTGCAGGCCGACATCTTCGGAGATTTCGCCTTTCTGCTGCATCGCCCGGATATTCCGCTCCGGGATCATGGCGCGAGGCGCGACGCCATCGGGTTGAATGTCGGGAATTGCCTCGGCGATCAGGCGGCCTATGAGGAGGCCTGCATCGCCCTTGTCCGGCATCTGCAGTCACGGCACAGGCTGGTGTTTTATGTCGTGGTCGACACCGATATGGCGGCGACCCGGCGTGTCATCGAGCGCGCGGCGCTTCCCGAGGCGGGCTTCAGCATCGAGCGGCATTATGTCGATCCCTACGGTTTCATGCACTCGGTCAGAAACCTGCGGGCCTTCATCGGTCTGAAGCTGCACGCGGCCGGGCTGGCGATGATCGCCGGGGTTCCGGCCCTCATGATCGCGTATCAACCCAAGAGCCGGGATTTCATGGCGCCTTTGGGCAAGACGGATCATCTTCTGATCGACTTGCCCGTCGAGGCCGGAGAGCTTCTTTCCAAAGCCGCGGATGTCCTGGAGCGGCCCGAGGATTTCCTGGTCGAGGACCGCATTGCCTCGATTGCCGCGGCGCAGCGCGAAAAGCTGGAAGCGGTCTATATGGCCGGTTGAGGCGTGCCCTGTCCGGCCTTTGCTGGTGCAAGGATCTCAGCCCGGAATACGGAGGCGGGGCCTTGATCCTGCAGAGGAATTCATCGCCTGTAATATACATTATGTTGTATCGTGGCGATGATTGCAGACGGGGCGGTGCGCCTCCGTCCGCATTCGCGATGCTGAACGCCCCCGATCAGGCCGTCCGATGAGAGGCCCGGCCGCCATGTCTTCGGGCTGCTTCAGGCCTCTTCGGGGCCGAGCGCCCGGCGGTCGAGGGCCAGCGCAGAGAGGGCGCCGGTCAGAAAGCCGCCCAGATGGGTCTGCCAGGCCAGCATGCCGTCCATTGCCCACCACAGCACCACGTTCAGCCCCAACAGCAGCAGCACCGCCCGGATCACCGGCCAGAGTGTCTCGCGATAGGTGACGCGGTCGAGCGAGGCCCAGGCGATCAGCCCGCCCGCCAGTCCGAACAAGGCCCCCGAGGCCCCCACCATCGGCCGCAGGTCGGGGGCCAGCAGCGCGAAGCCCGCCGCGCCCCCGAGGACCGAGGCCACGTAAAGCAGCGCGAAGCGCCAGGCCCCGACCCGGTCGATCACCGCGCTTCCCAGCGACCAGAGCGTGACCATGTTCACGCCAAGATGGGCCGGGCCGCCATGCAGGATGCTGTAGGTGACGAACATCGCCCAGGGCTGGGCGGGATAGTTCGGTTTCCAGTTGCCCAGAAGCCCCGGCCAGAACCCGCCATAATCATAGGCCAGCGCCCGCAGCCGGGGCGCCAGCAGCCCGGCATCGGACAGCGACAGTGTCAGCTCGAGCAGGGTGCAAAGGGCGATCAGCCCGACCAGGACCGTCCGGCCGCGCCTCAGAACCGCCATTGGGCGGCCTTCTCCAGTCCGATGAAGACCTTGCTGGAATGGTCGCGGTCGTCGTCCGACTTGTCCGAGATGCTGTGGCTGTAGCCGCCGACCAGGTTCCAGTCCTCGGCCAGCGCGTGGCGGTAGACCAGGTCGAGCTGCAATTTGCGGCTGTCGGTACGGGAGTCGTCGACGAAATCGGTGTCGCGCAGGATCACCCCGGCCTGCAGGCTGGAGAGCGGCGTCAGTTCCTGGCGGTAGGTGACGCGGAAATCCGAGTTCAGCGCCTCTTCGCCATCGGAATCGGTCGAGAAGGCCTGATCGAGCTTCATGCCGAAGGTCCCGCGCTTCAGGCTCCGGTCATAGGAGAAGCTGAGAAGCGGACGCAGGTCATCGTCTGCGGAGGTGCTGATCCCGATCCCGGCCCGGAGCGCGCTGCCCGGAAACTCGAAGCTGCGGTCGAGGCGGGCGGTGGTGCGCCGGCCGGCCTCGTCGATATCCGAACCGAGGCTGCCCGACAGATCGCCATTCGGGCGCAACTCGGTGAAGGACAGGGTATAGGCCAGCCCCTTCTGGACGTCTTCCGGACGCCCAGGCACGGATTTGGTCACCCGGCTGTAACCGAGATAGGCATTGGTGCTGAGCGTCTTGGTGACGCCGAAATCGAGCGTTCCGCCGATCGAAGCCGAGCTGGTATCCTGCCCCGGATCGTCGCGGTCGGTCTCGCTGACCGAGCTGCGCAGCCCGGTCGAGATCCGCGGATCGAGATCGAAGCGCAGCGCCAGCGTCGCATTGATGCTTTCCTCGTCGAGCAGGTCGGGATCGGAGGTCTCGGAATAGGTCTTGGCGGAATAGCCCAGATCGACGGTGGCGCCGAACGGGGCGTCGCGGCCGAGCTGGAGCGAGAGATTGCCAGAATAGCGCTTGAGCAGCCCCTCATCCAGCCGCAGCACGCCATCGGCGAGATCGTCATCCTCCGACAGCGAGTCGACATCGCTCTGGCGATAGCTGAAATCGGCGGCCAGCGCGCTCGACAGGCTTTCGCGGCCATAGGACAGGATCAGCCGCGGGTCCTTCTGTTGCAGGGCGCTGCCGTCGAAATCCTGTTCCAGCCCGCTATCCGCGCTGAACAGGAAGGATTCGGTGCGGGTCCGGCTCGACAGGGTCGCCCCGAGCCCCGTGGTCGTGCTGAGGGTGCCGTCTTCCTGGGTCAGGCGCTGCGAGAAGCGCAGTTTGGCCTCGAGCCCGCCCGCCTCCTGCGCGGCGGCTGGAGGGACGCAGGTCAGGACCAGACCCGCTGCCGCGAGCCCGCCCGTCAGCCGGTATGTCCTGCGCCGCCTCACCGTATCACTCGAACAGGCGCCGCTCCGGAACCAGGATCACGTCCCCGTCCAGAAGCCGGATGTCCTTGGCCAGAACGGCGCCCCGGCTGAGGGACTTGTAATCGATCTGATAGACCTTCTGCACATTGGTCCGGGGATCGGTCCGGCGCAGCTGGATCCGCTTGGTCGCGGCGAAGCGGGTCAGCCCGCCGCTCTGGGCCAGGCCCTGCAGGAAGGTGGTCCCTTTCGCCACCTGGACCAGGCCGGGCGCGTTCACCTCGCCGAGGAAGAACACGTCGATCGCATCTGTCGCCGCCCCGTCATAGGGCGAGCCCAGGCCGGGCTGGACCGAGACGAAGACATTCGGGGACACCGCGAAATTCGAGGCAATGGCCTGGGTGACCGCGGTCTGGATCTGGCCCACGGTGCGCCCTGCCGCCGGGATCGTGCCGGCGAAGGGGAAGCTGAACCGGCCATCTGGCAGCACGACCGCCGTCCGGTTGAGCGTGGTGTCTTCGAGCACCTCGATGGCCAAGGTGTCGCCGGGGCGGACCCGGTATTCCTGCTGTGCCGTCGCGGCGGTTGCCGCCAGGATCAGCACGATGCCGGAAAGGAACCGTTTCAGATACAGCATGATCTTCCGCTTTCCTGCCTGTTTTGCGGTTAGTGTTGTCGGCAAAGCAGGCCCGGGAAAAGTACAGATTGCCGATCCGTGCCGAGATGTCGGGCGATTGACGTGCCGGTGACACACTCGGAAGGGCGTCCGGTTCGGGGCGGGTGCTCCCGGCCGGGCGGCCAGAGGTTCAGTTTTCGGCCGGGGCCGCGGTGCCGAGCGACTCGATCTGTGCACGCGCCTCCTCGATCTGCGGCCGCCGGTCGGCGGGCCCGGCGATCTCGACCGCCTTGCGGAACTGCTCGAGCGCGTCGGCCGGTCGCGACAGCGCGACATAGGCCTGGCCGAGATGGTAATGGACCAGCGGGTCGTCGGGCAGCCCCTTGGCGGCGGCCTCGAGATAGGGCAGCGCCTCGGCGCCTTCGCCGCGCCGCAGGGCGATCCAGCCATAGGTGTCCTGCATGGCCGGGACCTTGGTGTCGCGGAAGCGCCGGGCCACGGTCCAGGCACGGTCGAGGCTTTCGGCATCGTCGCGATAGGTTGCCAGCAGGCTGGCGAGGTTGTTGGCCACCACCAGCGAAGAGGAGTTCCGGGCGTAAAGCGATTCGTAGATCTCGATGGCCCCGTCGATATCGCCGTCCCGTTCCAGCATCGAGGCCCTGGCCCAGAGCAGTCTCGGATCGTCGGGCGTCTGCTCGAGCCCCTTGCCGATCGAGGCGGCCGCGGCGGCGCGGTCGCCCTGGCGCATCTGCAGGTTCGACAGTTCGAGCCAGATCCCGGGCCGGTCCGGATCTTTCCGAAGCAGATCCCGATAGATCTCGGCGGCCCGGTCGAGCGTGCCCTGCGCGCCATAGGTGGCGGCCAGGATCACGGCGACGGTGTCGTCGTCGGGATGGTCCTGTCGCAGCTTCTCGGCCTGGGCCAGCGCCGCATCGACATCGCCGGTCGCCAGCCGCGCACGGATCAGGTCGATCTTGGCCGAGAGGCCGGCATCGGCGGTTCCGGCGAGCTGTTCGAGATAGGAGATCGCCTCGTCGGTGCCGCGTTGCAGGTTCAGCCGCTCGGTCTCGATGCGGTCGGCGGCCGCGACCGAGTCCGCGTCGCCAAGCCGCCGCAGCGTGTCGGCCACATGCCGGGCGCGGCCGTAATCCTTCATCTGCAGATAGAGCCGGCCCAGCGAGTTCAGAAGATCGCCGTTATCGGGGGCCAGCCGGAGCGCGGCCAGCAGGATGTCCTCGGCCGGTTGCAGGCGGCCGTCCTCGATCAGCTTGCGGGCATAGCGCAGCGTTTCGGCCGGAGCGTTGCCCGAGGCGTCGACCGCGAGCGAGAGATAATCATTCGCCAGTTCGGGCCGTCCGGCCCGGATATAGGCCTCGGCCATCAGCGTCATGGCCTGGGAATCGTTCGGGGCGTGGTCGAGCGCGGTGCGCAGCCCGGCGATCGCGGCATCGGTCTCGTCGGACTGGATCTGCCAGGCGGCCTGCATCTTCAGCGCTTCGGGCTGGGCGGCATCCTCGGCCAGCACCTCCTCGACCCGCTGGCGCGCGCCGACCTCATTGCCGGTGGCCAGCAGCATCCGGGCCAGTGCGACCTTGATGTTGCGTGTCTGCTCGGACGGCTCGGCCCCGTCCAGGATCGCTTCCAGCGTCGAGATCGCCTGGTCGCGCCGGCCCGCCTCGAAATCGAGCGCGGCGCCGATCATCTGGAACGGCACCGGATCGGGGCGTTCGGCGATCGCGTCGTCGATCGCCGAGCGGGCGGCTTCGGGGCCGCGCAGCTCGGCGAGGAACCGGATCAGGTCGATCATGGGACCGGGATCGTCGGGCGCGGCGGCGGCGGCCAGTTCGCGCAGGAAGGCCTCGGCCCCGTCGAGATCCTTCTGTGCCAGGTAGAACCGGATCAGCGCGGCCTTGTTCTCCTTGTTCTTGGGGAATTTCGCGACCATCTCGCGCAGCAGCGCCTCGGCCCCCGTCATGTCGCCCTGCGCGACCAGGATCTGCAGCCGCTGCTGATAGGGCCGGATGTCGGTCGGGTCATGCGCGATCAGCCAGTCGGTTTCGGCCAGCGCGCGGTCGGTGTCCTGCTCGCGCACCGCATTGTCGAGCAGCGTCACATGCAAGAGCGCATTGTCCGGCCGCTCGGCCAGCAGCGCCTCGGCGGCCTGGCCATGCCGGTCGACCTCGTCCCAGCGGCCGCTGGAAAAGGCGATCTCGGCCAGGGCGATCCGGACCTCGAGATCGTCGGGATATTGTTCGGCCAGGCGCAGATACTGGCTGTAGGCCTGCTGCCGGTTGCCCTTCTGCAGCAGCAGTTCGGCCAGCTTGAGGCGCGCCTCCCTGTGGCGGCCGTCCTCGTGGAAGACGTTGCGCAGCTCGACGATGGCCCGGTCGACATCCCCCTCCTGCAGCAGCGTCAGGGCGTTCTGGTAATGGGCCTCTGCCTTCTCCTCGGAGGATTGGCAGGCCGTCAGCATCAGGCTGGCACTCAGAAGGGCGGCTGTGGCGACAAGGCGGATCGGGGCTGGCACAGGGCGGGTCCTCTGATCTGGGCTTCCGGTATAGACACGAGCAGGCAGGCCTTTGAGGCCTGCCCGGTTTTATACTGGGGAATGGTCGGACTGTCTCCCGGTTCCGGGCCGGGGCCGTCCGGCCTGTTCAATACCCGGTGGCTCGCACCACGACCGAGACGGTTCTGAAAAGCACGCTCAGATCCGTCTGCAGGGACATGTTCCGGTCATAGAGCTCGTCATAATCGACCCGGCCCACGAAATCGCAATCGTTGCGGTCCGAGACCTGCCACAGCCCGGTGATGCCGGGACGCAGCCGGTAATAGGCCTGACCCGGATAGAACAGCTGCTGCTTGACCATCATCGGCCGCGGGCCGACCAGCGCCATGGTGCCGTTGAAGACGTTGAAGAGCTGCGGCAGTTCGTCGAGCGAGAGCTTGCGCAGCACCCGGCCGATCCGGGTGATCCGCGGGTCGTGTCTCAGCTTCTGGGTGGCGTTCCATTCCTGGCGCGCGGCCGGATTGCGGGCCAGATAGGCCTCGAGGATGCGATCGGCATCGGGCACCATGCTCCGCAGTTTCCAGATCCGGAAATAGCGACCGTTCCGTCCGACACGGAGCTGTGTGTAGAACGGGTTATGCCCGTCGAGCGCCACCAGAAGCGCAAGCAGCGCGATAAGCGGAACGCTGAAAGGCGCACTCAGCAGCACAAGCGTCAGATCGACGATGCGCTTGAAGACTTTGCGGTAGGCCCCCCAGCCTTCCACAGGTCGCCGCACTGAAAACGCACCCAGCACCGGCCGCGCCGACGCATCTGCATTCAAGTCGGTCAAATACAATGTCATGTCGAGTTATCGGCCAGAGCCGATCCTTTGAGAAAAATATCACCCCATAGAGACCGACGGTCAAAATGCCGAACGGCCTCGGATCAGATCAACGCTGACCCCCGCAACTGGGCTAGCATCTAGACAAAATTTAATCAAAGTCTTGACTGCAATTTCTGCCATTTTTCCGCCAAAATCACGCCAGGATGGCCGCCTTATTGCCTCAATTCTCGCCAAGGTTGCGAAAATCCAACATGAATTGCACGACAGTGGGGCATGGCATCCTGTACTGTAGATGTGCGGGCAACCGAATACGGAGTTTGTGGGGCAGTCCCGGCGAATCAGCCTGTCAGCGGGTAGGAACCCGACGGGGAGACGTGTATCCTTGCCAAGTAAAAGAATGCCTTGATGTCGTCATGGCCGCGCTCTACCGCGTAGGCGGGACGTCACCTGCGTCCGGACATGCGCATGCGTCCGGGCCAGCCACATGCATGAGCAGGGTATGAACACCTCACTCTACAACGCCCATTTCGGTTTCCATGAACGGCCCTTCTCGCTGTCGCCGGACCCGGATTTCCTGTTCTGGTCGAAGGCCCATACCCGGGCTTTCGCGGTGCTCGAATTCGGTCTGGTCTCGCGGGCGCCGCTGACCGTGGTGACGGGCGAGGTCGGCACCGGCAAGACCACGCTGATCCAGGCATTGCTGCGCCAGGTCGAGGAGGACGCGACCGTGGGGCTGATCTCGAATGCCCAGGGCGGGCGCGGCGACCTGTTGCGCTGGGTGCTTAACGCGCTTGACGTGGCCGCGCCGGAGGGTGCCGATTATGTCTCGCTGTTCCAGGCCTTCCAGAGTTTCGTGCTGCAGGAATATGCGGCCGGGCGGCATGTGATCCTGATCGTCGACGAGGCCCAGAACCTGGGCGCCGAAACGCTCGAGGAGCTGCGGATGCTTACCAACATCAATTCCGGCAAGGACGATCTGCTGCAGATCGTGCTGGTCGGCCAGCCCGAGCTGCGCGACCTGATCCGGCAGCCCTCGCTGCGCCAGTTCGCCCAGCGGGTGAGCGCGGTCTATCATCTCGAGCCGATGGATCTGGAAACCACGCGGACCTATATCCGGCACCGGCTGAAACATGCGGGCGGCAGCGGCGAGGAATTCTCGGCGCCGGCGATCCGGCATATCCACGAGGAGGCCGGGGGCATTCCGAGGATGGTGAACAAGCTGTGCGACCTGGCCCTCGTCTATGCCTCGAGCGCGACCCAGAACGTGGTCGACGAGGCGACGATCCGCGAGCTGATCGATGACGGGCTGATCCTCAAGCCGCTCCGGGATCCGCTGCTGCTGTCGGGGGCGATCGAGCCGTTCGGGAAGGCGGCGGAATGACGATCGACCTGCGGCTTTACTGGAGGCTGTTCCTGCGCCGTCTGCCGGTCATGCTGGTGTTCATCGTGCTGGGCTGTGCCGCCGGGGTGGTGGCGGCGCTGCGGATGCCCGAGACCTATTCGACCTCGGCCCGGCTTCTGGTCGAGGCGCCGCAGATCCCCGACAGCATGGTCAGCTCGATGGTGCAGACCGACGCGGTCGAACAGCTCGACATCATCGAGCAGCGGCTGATGACCCGCGCCAACATGATCGATATCGCCAACCGCTTCAAGGTGTTCCCGAATATCCGCCAGATGGAGCCCGACGAGGTGGTGGCGGAGATGCGCAGCGGGACCCGGATCCGCCGCTCGGCCGGGCGCAACCAGGCGACGCTGATGACGATCTCGTTCTCGTCCGAATATCCGCAGATCGCTGCGAATGTGGTCAATGAATATGTCACTCTGGTGCTGCAGACCAATGCCGAGTTCCGCAAGTCGCGGGCCGAGAATACGCTGCAGTTCTTCGAACAGGAGGTCGACCGGCTGGGCCAGGAGCTCGACCGCCAGAGTTCGGCCATCGCCGGTTTCAAGTCGCAGAATGCCGAGGCCCTGCCCGATGACCAGAGCTACCGGATGGGCCGCCAGAACCTGTTGCAGGAACGTCTGGCGGGGCTGACGCGCGATCTCAAGGCCGGGCAGTCGCAGCGCGCCGATGTGGTGCGGATCTTCGAGGCGACGGGACGGGTGAAGCAAGGCGCGTTTCCGGTCCGGCGCAGCGCCGAGGAAGACCGGCTGATCGCCGCCCGGGCCGAACTTGAAAATGCCAAGGCGATCTATTCCGAAACCAGCCCGCGGGTGATCAGCCTGCAGGCGGTCGTCGACCGGCTGCAACAGGTCGTGGCCGAGCAGAAGGAAGACGGCACCGCTGCGGCCGAGGCGGGCGATGTCTCGCCGGAACAGGCGATGCTCGATGCGACCCTCTCCGAGATGGACAGCCGCCTGAAGACCCTTCAGGAGGAGATCGACAATACCAATTCCGAGATCGACCGGCTGCAGAAGGCGATTGCCCAGAGTGCGGCGAACGGCATCCAGCTGGCCGCGCTCGAGCGCGATTACGAGATCATCCAGACCCGCTACAACGCGGCCGTGAGCAATCTCAACCAGGCCCGGATGAGCGAGCGGATCGAGACGACCTCGAAGGGGCAGCGGATCTCGGTGATCGAGAATGCCAGCGTTCCGCAACTGCCGAGCGGGCCCGGACGCACCAAGGTGATGGCGCTTGGCGCGGCGGCGGGCTTCGGCCTGGCCGGGGCCTATTTCATGCTGCTCGAACTTCTCAACCGGACGATCCGCTCGCCGGCCGAGCTGAGCAACCGTTTCGACATCACCCCGATCACCACGATCCCCTACATGAAGCCGCCGAAGGAGCGGGGGCCGCGTTTCCGGCGGCAGAACCGGGAGGCGCCGCCGTCTTCCGGCAGCAGCATCCTGCCCGGTTAGGTGCAGCTCCAGGCAACAAGAAGAGACCGATGGAAAAGCTACAGGCCGCTCTCGAGAAAGCCCGCCAGACCCGCGCCGTGCGGTCCTCGACCGTGCCGACCCGCCAGCAGCTCCGGGTCACGCCCGCGACCGATGCCGACGGCGCCTGGCAGGCGCTGGCTTCGGCCGATCTGGACGAGGCGGCGCTGAGCCATCACCTGATCGTGACCCGCGAGGCTGGAACCGAGGCCACGCCCTTCGACATCCTGCGCACCAAGACGCTGCTGCAGATGCGCCAGAACGGCTGGAAGCGGCTGGCGATCACCTCGCCGATGCCGAATTCCGGCAAGACCACGGTGGCCTGCAACCTCGCTCTGGCGCTGGGACGCCAACGCGACCTGCGGTCGATGCTGTTCGATCTCGACCTGCGCGATCCTTCGGTGCAGGATTTCCTGAATGTCACGCCCGAGCACGGTATCGGCGAGATGCTGAGCGGCCGGGTGCCCTTCGCCGCGCAGGGGCTGCGGCATGGCGAGAATGTCGCCTTCTCGATCTCGCTTCGGCAAGAGACCGATCCGACCCGGCTGTTGCTGGCCGAGGAGACCGCCGAGCGGCTGGACGAGATCGAGGCCGTTTACAAGCCCGATGTGATGATCTTCGATCTGCCCTCGGTGCTGGTCAACGACGATACCCGGGCTTTCCTGAAGAATGTCGACTGCGCGCTGATCGTGATCCGGGCCGAGGCCACGCGGCATGCCCAGTTCGATGCCTGCGAGCGCGAGATCGCCGAGCACACCAATGTGCTGGGTGTCGTTCTGAACGCCTATCGCCAGGCCGACGCCAGGGGCTGAGGCCCTCCCTGTCTCTCTCCTGTCCCGTCCCTAGGAGCGGATTTCCTCTCTGAGATAGCCGAGCAGCCGGTCGGTCGCGGCCTCCCAGGAATGGGCGGCCGCGGTGGCATGGGCGGCGTCCGACATTGCGCGCCATTCCGCGGGCTCCATCCGCGAAATCGTCTCTATCTCGGCTGAAAACGCCTCCGGATCGGGCGGCAGCAAGCGGCCGTTCCGGCCGTCGATCAGGTCGGGCGCGGCTCCGGCGCGGGTCGCCAGGACCGGGGTCCGGCAGGCCATCGCCTCGAGCAGGGGCAGCCCGAAGCCCTCATGCGCGCTGGTGAACAGCCACAGGTCGCAGGCGGCATAGAGCTTCGGGATTTCCTGTTGCGGCGGCGCGCGGCGATAGATCAGATCGGGGGGGAAATCCTCGGTCGCAGGGGTGGTGCCGAAGGAGATGACGCGCAGGTCGGGCAGACGGAGCCGTGCCGACGCGACCGCGTCGAAGGCCAGGCCGATCCGTTTGCGCGGGGCGATGCTGTGCAGGAAGCCCACGGTGAGGGGCGTTCCCCGCGCGCGGGGAGGCGCATCGAAGACGGCATGATCGACCGCATTCGGAAGCAGGTCGATCTCGCTGCCCGGAGCCTCCTCGCGGACCCTGTCGCGGATGTAGTCGGAGACAGCCAGCTTGCGCAGCGGCAGCGCATAGGTCGCCCGGACCCTGTCGACCGGCAGATGGTCGAACAGCTCGACATCCTGCAGCAGGTAGAACTTGCGGCCCTTCGAGGCGGGCAGAGCGGCGACCCATTCGGCGGTCTCCCACCAGGTGGCGATGACGACATCGGCATCGGGAAGGTCTTCGGCCACGACCGGGCGCCGCCGGTCCAGAACCCTGTGGCTGTCGCCAAGCGCATCGAACAGGGGCGAGCGGGGATGCGGGGGCAGCGGCCGGCCGCGGCGCCAGGCGCGCAGCCGATCGCGCAGGGTCCGGCGCGGCCGGGGGCGCGAAACCACCGTGACCTCATGGCCACGCGCCTTGAGCAGCCGCGCATAGGTCGCCACCACGCGGTTTCCACCGGCCAGAGACGCGACCGCTATGACGAATGTGATCCTCACGACGCGGCATGCCCCCGCTGCAGGTCATCCTGCTGGCAGCGTTAGCAAAGCGGCCGCGCGAAAGGAAGCGGGGGTAGCCTGTTGCCCTCCCCGCTTGGGACGGGAGCTCCGAGCGTATGGGCGGGAAATTCTTAACGGCTGCGGCGGCATCTTCCCCCTTCTCGCGCAACCCATCTCCGGCCCCTGCCCGGCCGCTGCGACAGGAGCTCCTGTCCGGCGGCCCGGTGCGGCCGAAAAGGAGACAGACATGGCCGACCTCTTCAAGCTCCATACCCAGGGACTGGACAGCCCGCCCTCGCGCCTGACCGAGGTGACGCCCGACGATTCCGCCGAACTGCCCTTTGCCAGCCGGGCGCTGAATGTCGCAAGCTCGGGCACCGTTCGGGTGACCACGGTCGATGGCGATACCGGCACGGTCTTCGTCGCCTCGGGCATCGCGCTGCCGCTGCGGGTGCGCCGGGTCTGGGCCACCGGCACCACTGCCACCGGCATCGTGGCGCTGTTCTGAGATGATCGGCCTCAGCATCAGCATCGGCTCGGGCCAGAATGGCGGTCAGCGATCGGAAAACCGGTCGCTGACGCTGTCGGGCCTGATCGACGGTGCGGCCCGGCCGGGAAGCGCAAGCGGGATCACCGCCGCTTTCTCGGACGGGTTTCCGATCCAGAGCCTGTCCTGGGGATCGACGGCGGGCGGCGCGGAATTCGGGACCGCCGCCTCGCCGCAGGAGTTCGGCAGCGCCGATACCGGCCTTTTCGACGCGCCCGGCCTGTTGCATGTGACCGCCCGGGCGGCGGGTCGCAGCTACAGCCTGTCGGTGCCGATCCGGATCGCGCCGCCGGCCTTCGTCACCCCGCCCGCCTTTGACGCCGCGCTTTACAAGGTCGGCGAGGAGGTGGAAGTCGTCCTCGGCACGGTCGATGCGGCTCCGGCGACGCTGACGGTGGCCAGTTTCACGCTGGATGGCGAAGACCGGCAGAGCGGGCTTGCGGGTCTCGTCTGGTCCAGCGCTGGCGAGACCGCCTGGGAGCGGGAGGGCCTGCTGCGCCTGCAGGTGCGGGCCGAGACCTCGGGCGGCGTTGTGCTGTCCGAGCCGGTCACGGCCCGGCTTGGCGATGTCCCCCGGGCCTTTGCCGCCGCCGACTGGAGCGTCGACGAAACCGGTGTGCGGATCGCCGCCCTGCCCGATGACGGCAATGCGCCGATCACCAATATCCGCTACCGCATCGATGGCGGCCCCGATCAGAGCCGGAACGGGGTGACGGATTTCGCGCTGTCGGATTATGGCGAGATCCAGATCCGTGCAGTCAATGCGCTGGGGATCGGTGCCTGGTCCGATACCAAGACCCGTATCGCGCAGACCCCCGTGCTGTCGATCGACGCCGCGCCCCTGCTGGCAGAGGTCGCCGCGGTCGAGGGCAATCTCCTGACCGCGACCCCCGGGCCGGTCTCGGGCGGGCCATCGAGCCGGAGCTGGCAATGGTATCGCGGCGCAGCCGCGATTTCCGGTGCGACCGGCGAAAGCTACAGGCTGCAGCCGGCCGATATCGGCAAGCGCATCCGGGTGCGTCAGATCGAGACCCCGGGCGGCGGCGGCAGCCCGGTCACCCGGGACAGTGCGGCCAGCGCGGCGGTTGTGGCGCTGAATCTGAGGGTCGAGGATAATGGCGACGGCACGGTCGGGGTCGGCTATGCCGACGGGGCCCGGTCGACGGTCGAATTCGTGCTGACCCGGCCCGCCGCCTATGCCGGCAGCTTCGCGCTGGATCTGGGCGCGCTCGAGACCGGCCCGGTCTGCCTCGTGCGCCCGGCGCTGTCGGGGACGCCCGAACCGGGCGCCACGCTGAGCGCGACCCCGTTTCTCTGGGTCTATCCGGCGAGCCTGGGCGCGCTTTCGGTCAGCGCGGGCTGGAGCCGCGACGGGACGATGCTGCCGGGCGAGAGCGGCACCGAGCATATCGTGAGTGCGGCCGATATCGGGACGCAGCTGCGCTATGTCGAGACCGTCACCCAGTCCGGGGTGTCCGTCCCGGTGACGGCGGTCTCGCCCGCTGTCACGATCGGGCAGGGTCCGGCCGTCCTGAGCGATGTCTCGGGGCAGCGCAATGCGGCCGGGCAGATCTCGGTCACCCTGTCGACCAACCAGGGCGAGGGCAGAATCTTCCATGTCGTCACCGACGGAGCCGCGCCCTCGGCTGCGCAGATCGCAGCCGGGACCGGGGCCGATGGCACGCCCCTTGCCGCCCCCTATCGCGGCGCGACGCCGGTGACGGCGGCGGGAACGCAGATCCTGACGATCTCGGGACTGACCGAGCCGATCGCGGCGAGGGTCTATCTGGTCCAGAAAAGCGGATCGGGCGCGCTTTCGGCCCCGGCAAGCACGGCGCGGATCGTGAGCCCCGCGGCCTCGGGCTACGATCCGCAGGGCTCGGCCAGTGCGGTGGCCTGGTGGGATGCCTCGGACGAGGCCAGCATCACCCATGTGGCCGGGGCGGTCAGCCGGATCGCCGACAAGATCGGGGACGCCTCTCTGACCGGCACCGGCACGACCGGTGTCTCGGCCCGCGACGTGAACGGGCTCAACACGGTCCTTCTGGACGGCGTCGGCGACTACTTCCAGCACTCGGGAACGACGCTCTTCCCCGCCGATGGGGACTGGGTGCTGACGATCGTCGCCAGTATCGACGGGGTCAATCACATCAACGATGCGCTGGTCAGCGCGATCAACGGAGACAACACGCTCGCAATCGTGGGCTTCAATGCCTCACAGTTCACCGGGCGCCTGGCGATTTCCGGAGAGGCGGCCTCCTTCGACGGCGGCCCCTATGACGGCCTGCACGTGTTTCAGGTCAAGGCCGATCTCACCGGTCATGCGACCGCAACCGCCTATGTCGACGGCAACCCGGTGGCCGTCCTTCCCTATGCCGCAGCGGTCGACGCGACGACGCTCCGGCTGTTCCGTTCCTACGTCATGGGAGGCCGCTTCTGCGAAGTCTTCCTCGATCGCGACCTGTCCAGCCAGGCGGCGGCCTTTGCCTATGCCGCGTCCAAATGGGGGATTTCCTGATGGCCAAGTTCGATATCAAGGGACCGTCTGCGGGGGACGCCGTGAGCGCCACGCTCCGCAACCCTGAAAGCGGCGAGGTGCTGCTTCGGCTCGACCATGCCGATTGGGGAAATGCGGGCACCTCGGGCGGGGGCGACGAGGCCCTCGCCGTCGATGTGGATTTCGGCGCGGTCCACCGCATTCCCGCCAGCGCGTTCGGGGCCGCCATCGAGGCGATCGCGGTGACATCGCAGCCCGGTATCGGCCATGTCTCGGTGCAGGGGACCGATGTTCTGGTCAATACGGTCGATGAAGGGGAAATCCGGGCCGATTTCGCTGCATCCCATCTGGGGGCGAAGCCCGATCCGGTCTGGACCCTGCGGGATGCCGATACCAACCCGCTGGCCTATATGGTCATGAACAATGTGAACCGGGCGCCCGGGATGGCCTTCAGCTTCTCGCTGTCGGTCAAGCCGGTCGGACAGGCCCCCGTTGCGGTCACGGTGACGGCGACGCCCGCGCTGCATCGCCAGATGTGCGGCTGGTCCTGCGGACGGGGCATCAAGCTGTCGGTCGACGAGACCGATGCGACCGTGCTGGAGCCTGCCGAACGGCATGCCGACCTCTATACTTCCAACGCGCCGGGCGCCTATGGCGCAGATGACATCATCGCCGAGGTCGGGTCCTGGCTGGCCCGGAGCCGGATCGGCTGGTACATCGCCGCCCAGCTGACCATTGGTGGCGGCGTCGTCTCCGGACAGACGGTAGCGCATGATCCGGCGACATATTTCGGCTCCCAGGCGAAGCCGATCCATCCCGATATCGCGCGGGAGATCGTGAAGAGCCTTTATGAGACTTCCGGTTTCGGGACCGTCTACCTGCATTATGAGCGGGGCTATGACTACAGGGACAATGTCACGAACCTGAATGTCGGCGGCGACGGCCTGCTGCATCCCCATGCCATCCTGGCCTATGGCAGCGGCGCACGCCCGTTGATGCCCGGAATGGCCTATAATGGCAGCAAGAAGCACGGCCTGTTCTTCCGCGGGGTCGCGTTCCCGATGAATTCCGGGGTCGGCGGCGCGGGCATCACGAATGTGATCTTCGAGGATACCTATCACGAGGACAAGATCTATCTGTATTCGGATTCGAGCCCCGGCGCCGAGCGGCACCCGCGCTTCACGGTCCGGAACAGCGTTCTGCCGCAGGCCTTCGAGCTGGGCGGGCTGCAGCGGGACGGGGAACACTGGTCCGGGAATTACCGCCCTTCCTGCATCAAGCCCGGCTCGGATCCCCAGGGCGTGATCATCCAGGGCTGTTTCATCGGCTGGGGCGGCCAGGGGCCGGATTACGTGTCGGATCCGGTCGCGGATGCCTACAGCTACGAGCCCATCGGATCGGATCTGCGCTGGGGGCTTGACGGGTATTCGCAACCCGGCGCCAATCTCTGGACGCATCCGGTCTATTTCGACAGTTCGAACCGCCATATCCTGTGGCGCGACAACTGGACCTTCGGCTCGGGCGGATCCCTGATCCAGCTGCGCGGCGGCGCGGTGATGCGCTCCAGCGCCTTCACCTACGGCAACCAGTGCTTTGCGGTGGGGACCGGGGCCTTCGTTCCCTACCACGCGGAAGATCCGGCCTGCGGCTATCAATATGGCTATGGCAATGGCCACAGGTCGCTGTGCCAGGATGTCGTCTATACCCATGCCGGCTACATGAGCGGTGCCGGCGCCGGGATGGCGCAGAGCGAGGGCATCAAGATCGGTGCGCCGCTGACCTCGATGGACCGCGTCGTCGTCCTGCATGATTGCGACCCGAACAATGCATCGGATCGCGATCGTGTCTACAGCGACTGGCTCGGACGGAACATGTTCCGGCTGGAGGGCTATTCCTACACCACGGATTTCGACCCGGGCGCCGAGTTCGAGAACCTGGAGGGACGCGAGCGGGCCGTCATCTGTGCGGACTGGGGGCCGGGCATCAATCCCGACTACAATCCCGACGGGCTCGATCTGAGCGGCATCAATGAGGCCACGATCTTCCGCTGGTATGACGCGAAGCGTGGCAATGCGCCCGACACCACGACCGACATCATGGAGATCTACTGGTGGCTTCGCGAACATGAAGGCCCCGAGATCCAGGCGCTGGTGCGGGATTTCATCGCCTTCATGCAGGCGCCGCTCGGGATCGCGCCGGCCTGGCGGACATCGGCGGGGCCCTGTTCCTTCGTGCCGGACCTGGCCGAGGATGGCTGCCGCTGGGACAACCCCAACAACTGGGGCGGCGACCTGATCCCGGGCAGCTTCGCGGCCGATACCGCCGCACTTGGCGGGCACAAGGTGTTCTTCCAGGACCATACGCTGACCGTGGCCGGGCTCGATCTCGGCGCGGGCGGGCATGTCCATGCGGTCAACGGGCGGCTCAATGTCTCGGCCGCGCCGAGCTGCACCGGCGGGGGCGCGATCACCACCGACGAAAGCGGCCAGATCTGGATCGCGGGCTATGCCGGACCGGCGCCGCTGGCGCTGACGGTCAAGGGCGGACGCTTTGCCAATACCGGCGATTTCTCGGGGCCGGCCGATATCCGCATCGACGGCTCGACCGACCCGCATGGCGTGGCCGAATTCCTCTGCGCCTATGGGGAGGCCTCGATGACGATCCGGTCGGGGCGGA
>NZ_CP180201.1:2502500-4104297 GCF_047553435.1 Rhodovulum sp. HP10 | reverse complement strand
AAGTTTCCGGGAGACTGAGCAGGACGCCGAGTACAACCGTGGCAATTCGCCGGTGACGCAGGTGAGCGCAAATGTGATCAACACAAGCTGTGCTATAGTCATGACAGTAAGCAGAGGACAAAACCCATGAAATTCATCAGCGCATTTTTCCGCCTCATCATCGGTGCTGTATTCGGGATCGCATCTGTTCTTGCGTTGTCTCCGGCGCTTGCTGCGTTCTCTTCGGAAGACGGAGACAGCACAAACTTTGTGATGCTGGGGGTGGTCGCACTTTGCGCCCTTCTGGGCGTATTCGCACCGACCATACGTCGCGCCTTCGGCCGGGGGTTCTTGCTGTTGGGCGCATCGACATTTGCCCTTCCTATTTCCACCTTCCTTCTGTCCGGACGCGTCGCATCGGATACCATGGCGTCCACGAGTGGCGAAGAAGTCGATGCGGCCTCGGCAATTGGCGCAGGCCTTGCTGGTGTTGCCATGACGGGGATGGCGGCCTTCATCGGCCTTATAATGGGGGCAATCTTTCTTCTGATTGGCTTGATCCTGTCCCTCGGGGGGCGCCGCGAAGTAGTTATTGTCGAACGCAAGTAACTGACACCGAGGACCGGGGTCGCGTCACAGCCTGCCGAGTTGAACCAAAAGAGTCATCGTCGGCAGGTATACAGGCCCTCACCCCCAAGGCCGCATAGGCGGCATGTCCCCGGTGACGCGAATCCGAGACAGGTCGGCGCCCTTCAGCGCCGCCTGCACCGCCAGCAGATAGCCCCACCAATCGAGCCAGGCCCGGCGCGCCGCGGCGATCTGCGCGGGCGTCGGGTCCCACCGGCAGGGTGTGAACCGCACCGCGTCGTTGACCAGCGCGCCCTTCCTGTTCCGGCGCGGGATCGGCTGCCAGCCCTCAACCCCGAGCGTCGCCGCATCCGCCGTCTTCGGGTGGCGGCCCCAACGGTTCACAGTCCAGTCCTCCGGTTTCAGCCGCGGGCGGGCATCGGGCATCCAGTCAGGGGTGCGGCCCGCGCGGGCGAGATCGGCGACCAGCGTCGCCGCGTACCAGGGCAGCACGTTCCGGACCACGGTTGCGATCAGTTCGGCATCGTCATGCGGGCGGGGCCGGCCGCGGCTCGTGTCGACGCGCGTGCCCAGCCGGGCGCGTTCGAGGGCCACGTATTCCATGCCGAAGGGGCGCCAGCCGGTGCCGCCGACCGCTTCGATCTCGTCGTGATCGAGCCGGGCGCATTCGGTACCGAAGGCCCATTCCAGGGCCGCGCGCACCGGCATCGCCCGGCGACTGCGCGGCGCGGGCGGCACCCTCACCCGGGCCGCCGCCGTCATGCCGCAACCCCGGCCTTGCGCAGCACCCGCGGACCCACCGCACCCCGGATCCGGTCGAGCTCGACTTTCAGAACCGACAGCTCGGCCAGCTTCTTCTCGGCCGCCGCCCGCTGCCGTGCTGCCTCTTCGGCAACCGCCCGCATGTCGCGTTCCAGCGCCTCCATCCGGCCGAGCGCTCCCGCGATGTCTTCGTTGCCGCCATCGGGACCGAAGAACGCATCCCGGATCTCGGCCACCCAGCCCGGCATCACCCCCAGCACCTCGGCCACCGTCGCGTCGGTGTCGCCCTGCCGGTAGCGTTCCGCCGTGGTGTCATAGACCCCTTCCAGCAGATCCATGATCTCGCGCTTCTGTGCCCGGGTCGGTTGCCGCAACGCCCCATCCGGGTTCGAAGCCGGTGCCGTCGTCGTCTTTGCCATGCCTGTCGCCTTTCGTTTCGCTTCGCAGGCCGGGCAGTGGAGCTTGCCCTTCACCTCGGCCCAGCCTTGCCCGGTCATCTTCCGGTTTATCTGCCCCGCGTCCGGCACCCAGACCCTGCCGGGTCGATGCAGGTAGTTGCAGGTCACGACCTCCTCGCGGCCGCAGCCATCGCAGACCACCCGCGCCCGGTTCACGCCTTTGCCCTTGATCGCCCGGATGCTCATGCCGAGGCCCCCGCGAGATCGGCGATGCTGCGGCAGCGGGCGAGGCGCGCATCGCGCTCGCGCAGCCAGCCCGCCTCGGCCGGGGAGAGGTGAGCGGGATCCGCGCCCGCCAGATGCGCGTGGCGGCGCAGCGCCTCGCCCGCGGCCTGGCGGATCTGCCCCAGCGCATAGCTGCCCGGCCAGCGCCGGGTGCGGCGCAGATCGTCCAGAAGCTCGGGCGCCCAGCCCTCGGCCAGCGCCTGCCGCCCCACCGCATGCGCGAAGACCGCCCGGATCAGCGGCGAGGCATCGTCGGCCGGCGGCTGGATCTGCGCCGCTGCCTTCAGGATCGCATTGGCGATGGGGAAGCGGTCGCGGTCGCGCCCGCCGGGCTGGGCCGCCGCCATCTCCTCGAGCGCGGCCAGGTTCGGCGCGCTCATATAGGCCAGCCGCTTGGCCAGATCCGCCAGCATCTCCTCGAACTGCGCCTTGGTCATCGCGCCCGGCTTCACCAGCCCCCGCCGCAGCAGGGGCTCGACCAGCAGCGCCCGCACCCGCTTCTCGCCCTCGGCCTGATCCTTCGCGTCCATCTCCGCCTCCTTTCTCTCTGCCTTGCCCGACCGCCTCAGGACTGTCCCGACACTGTCCGGCGGACATTTGCGGGACAGTTGCGGACAGTTCGGGACAGTCCCGCCCCTTTCTCTGCCCTTTCGGGGTTATCCACAGGTCCTGCCCTGTCAGACCGACGCGAACCGTCCATGTTCCTGTCCTTTTCTCTGTCTATGTCCCTGTCGTGCAGGACAGTCTGAGACTGTCCGAGACTGTCCCTGAACTGTCCTCGGGACAGTTGCGGACAGTCTGGAAGTTACTCGCGCGCGCGTGCGGCCCGGTTAACGTCGAACATGTGGCTGGACCAGGCGGCGAGCGCCCGCTCGACCCAGGCCGAGCCGCGATAGCCGCAGCCCTGCTCGACCAGCCAGTCATCCATCCAGAGGATGGCGGCGTCGTTCTGCGCCAGCTCGGGATGGAGCCCGGCCACGGCCGAGCGCAGCCGCTGGCGCCGCTTGGCCGCGTTCGCCGCCTCGTTGCGCGCCCGGTTGTCATGCTTGCGCGACAGCGCCTCGAGGACCATGGCGGTGACCCGGCCGTGCATCAGCCGGATCTGGTCGCCGCAGCGGCAGGGCTGCCAGTGGTGAAGCGGCCCGTATTCCATCTCGCTCAGCCGCCGCAGCCGCGCCACATCGACCGCCAGCAGCTTGGCCAGCTGCTCGGGATCGTCGGGCAGCGTGCCGACCGGCTTCTGGTCCTGCGACAGGCAGATCAGGTCGAAATACAGCGCCCGGCATTCCTCGGTGCCCTTCAGCCGCATCTCGCTGTTGAGCCATTCGCGGTGATACCAGGTCATGAAGTAATGGCCGTTCAGGTCGTCCTCGGGGCCGAGCGGATAATCGGGCAGCTCGGCGGCATCGACCGGACGAAGACGGGAGGCGGCAAGTGTCATGGCGTTACCCCTTTCGCCGCCAGCGCCATGGCTGCGGCCAGAATGCGTTCCCGGGCGGCGCGGCCGCCCCGGGTCAGGGCATGGGAGAGATAATCCTCCGAGAACCCCAGCGCCCGGCTGGCCTTGCGTTGCGAGGCGAAGCGCAGGCCCCCGATCTCGAAGGGTTTCGGGGCGCGCCCGGGGCGGCGCTGCGACCGGCCGATCCGGTCGGGATCGCCATCGCAGATCGCCCGCCAGACCGCTTGCGGCGTCACCCCGAAGCGGGCGGCGGCGGCATGGGCGTCAGTAAAGACCTCGCCCCGGATCCGCACCGGCATCGGCGCAAGCCCCTTGCGGCCCGTCCCCACCAGATCGAGCCGCCCCTTGCGCGCGGCCGAGCGGATCGCCTCGGGGGTCACCCCCAGCGCCCGGGCGGCGCTGGCCGCATCCGGATAGGTCGTGCCGCGGATCGTCAGGTCGGTGTGAATCCGCGCGGCCATCACATCCCCAGGGCCTCGCGATAGAGCTGCAGCACCGCCTCTTCCTCGGCGATGTCATCGGCATGGCGCTTGCGCAGCGCGATGAGCCGACGCAGCGCCTTGGTGTCGTAACCGCGGGCCTTGGCCTCGGCCATCACCACCTTCTGCTGATCGCCGAGGGCGGCCTTCTCTTCGGCCAGGGTCTCGAAGCGCTCGATGAAGCCGCGCAACTCGTCGGCCGCCACCCGGTAGGTCTTCTCCCGCACCGCTTCGTCCGCCGCGGTCTCCTTCATCGGCGCCCGCATCCCGGCGGTGAAGGCGTCGAGCGGGATCGGGCCGGTCGTCGCCCCGTTCGGGCCGGTCAGGGTCACCGTGGCATCCTGCGGCGCGGTCATGCTGAATCCTCCCCGAAGGGGCCGGACAGCCCGAGGGGGAAGGACGGGCCGCCCGGCCCGTCGTCAGGGAGGTGTCCGGCGTCCGGCCGGGCTGCGTAGGCGGGACGAAGGCTATGGCGCAAGCAGTTGCGGCGGGGCGTTACTGGAGCTGCGTCCTGCGAATGCGTGTATATGCCCTGTCGAATTGCCTGTCGAAATCCGCCGCCTCCGCTTCCAGGCGGCGTCTGGTCTCGGCCATGTGCCGCATGCCCCAGATGAGGGCGCCCAGAAAGATCAGGCCGAACGAGACCTGAATGCAGAGGATGAGGGCCAGCATTTCCATAAGTCCCATGTTCTGCTCCTGATGCCTGGGGGACGGCCGCGATGTCGCTCCGCGTCGTCATCACGCGCGCCCCTTGAAACGCGCCAAAAACTTTTCGGCCCGCGCCTCGAAGACGCGGGCTGCAGCGCGGGCCCGGCCCGCGCGCAGCTGGTTGAAGCGTCCGGCGATACGCCAGTAGATCCGAGTTGCCAGTGTCATGCCGTTTGCTCCGGGTCGAAGAGTTCGAAGACGGTCTCGGCGCCCGCAAGCGCCAGCACCGCGACGACGTAATGCAGCCCCGGCGCGTTCTCGGAGCGCAGCCAGTTCCGCACCGTGCGCGGGTTCACCGGCCGATGCGCCGTGTTCAGCGCCTCGGCCACGAGATCGGCGAGCTGAGCCTCGCTGGTCGCCTCGGGGAATGACCGCCAAAGCAGCGAGGCGAACCATTTCCGCTCCCGCTCCTGCGGGTCGCGGAACTTCTGGAAGGACTTTTGCATGGCGGCCCCCGTATGGTTGATCCGTGCGAAAGGGTTTGGGTTTGAAATCGGAGGGGCGGACGCGGTCAGCATGAAGGTTCCTCCGGAACGGAAAATGAGTGATCGAAGCAGAAGCGGGGCGGCGCGTGACCGCCAGAACGTAGTGAACGCGGCATCAGACGGCGCCCCCCGTGGGCGTGGGATGCGTGCGCATGAAGTTGCGAACAGCGTTGAGCGTCTTGCTGCGGCACTCCCGTCCGTCTTCCAAATCGAAGACAAACCGTGGATCGCGCACTGCGGCGGCACCAAATCGCGACCTGGACATTCCGGCGGCCTCGCAGAAGGCGTCAATCTCGGCGACCAGATCTTTGTGGGGGATTTTGGGTTCGTGGGGCATGGCAGTGAGATTAGGAAGTTTCCTAACACTACGCAAGTCCTCCAATGAGGATTCTTCCTATTGGCGGCATCGGGCCACGATAGGATATTCCCTAGCGTATGGAGCGCGAAGCGATCACGATGCTTGTAGCAAGCAACATTGAGGCCGCCATGGCCAAGCGCGGCACCAATGCCGCTGAGGTAGCTCGCAAAGCGGGTTTGAACCCAACGGCCGTTTACGACATCCTCAAGGGCAAGAGCAGGAACCCCCGCCTGGACACGCTTTACAAGATTGCGACCCAAGGACTGGAAGTTCCCTTCAGCTCTCTCTTCTCCGAGCCAGAAGATCATGACCTCGACAACGAAATCATGGAGGCAATCAGGTGTCTGCCGACCTCCGAGAGATCGAGGATTCTTGCTGTCGTTCGCGCTTTTTCTGTTGATGTGTAGTCAGTAGCGCCTTTCGAACCTCATGCAGAACCACGAGCTTCTGCAGCCGTGTCAGCTGGCTCAGAACAATCCTCATTTCTGCGTCTGAAATCATAACCCTACCCGTATGCTAAGCGCGTCCGGGGCGCTGCATCGCATGCGCCCAGTCGGGTGGAAATAGGATTTTTCCTTGTTCAGCCGTTGACAATAGGAAACATCCTATTGATTATCCCCTCACCGCAACTGTGAAAGGGGAGATCCATGAAGACCATCCTAACCGTCAGCGCACTGGCCTTGCTGGCGGCACCTGCGCTCGCCGCGACCGAGACCACCGAGGATCTGCGGGCGATCCGCCAGCCCTCGGCCGACAGCCAGGGCTGTTTCGCACCGATCCCGGGCACCAATGCCTTCCAGCGCTCTCACGCGCCGGGCTGCATCTATTACGTCGCCCCCACCAGCAATGACCGCGACCGCGCCGCCTCCGACCCGAGCGAGGGCAGCGAAGGCGAAGGCGGCGAAAGCTCCGAGCCCTGAGCATCGGTGCGGGGCTGCATGTCAGCCCCCATCCCATGCTCAGAAAAGGAGGACATGATGCCCGAGCAGATCGACAGCACCAGCGACAGCCGCACGACCAACAATGCTGTGCGTCACAAGTACCGCGCCCTGACCGACGCCGAGAAATCCCAGATGCAGGACATCAAGGATATGGGCGCGGCGTTCATCGCCAAGCTGCATGAGATCGGCGGGACCGATCCGCAGGGCGACCGCTTCGGCTCTCGCGACCTCTCGCTTGCCAACACCCACGCCGAGGACGCTGTGATGCGCGCTTGCCGCCACATCACCGCCTGAGCATCGGTGCCCCGCCCCGCGCGGGCGGGCATCCCATGCCCAGACCCGGAGGACACCATGCCCCGCATGCTCAAAATCCCTGACCTTCCTGCAACTTACGGCTTCGGCACCTGGCGCGATGCGCTGCTCGGCCTGTTCATCGGCCTTGCCTTCGTCGGCTCGGCTTGGGGCGGGCTCATGCTGGCCCGGATCGCGGAGGCCAGCCTCTGATGGCCGCGATCCTCACCATTGCCTCGCAGATCGCCGACCGCCTCGCGGCCGAGGCGACCGCCGCCCGCATCGAGGCCCAGACCGCCCGCGTCGCCGCCAAATCGAGCGCGCGGGACGGCAAGCCGTTGCTCGCCCGCGCCGCCTTCGCCCGGGCCGAGCGGCTGCAGGGCCGGGCCGTCACCCTCGGCGCCCTGGCCGAACAGGCCCGGGCAGGCGGTGCCGCATGAGCATCATGGACGCCATCGCCCCGCCGCCCGACGCGCTGGCCGCCTTCGTCGCCGAATGGCGGGGCGCCACCCCCGAGACACGCCTTGCCGCCATCCGCGGCGCGCTCCGCCGCCACGGGATCGAGATCCCGACGCTGCCCGGCCGGGTGGCCTTCTACGAGATCCAGCTCTTCGGGCTGACCGCCACCGGCCGCGACGAGGCCGAGGCCGCTCAAAACTGGATGGAGGCGGCCACCCGCCTCTGTCCCTTCGACTGATGCACTCCCTCCGGATCCTGATCGGCTGCGAGACCTCGGGCGTGATGCGCCGGGCCTTCGCCGCGCGCGGGCATGATGTCTGGTCCTGCGACCTGCTGCCCGCCGAGGACGCCAGCAACCGGCACATGATCTGCGATATCCGCGAGGTGCTGGATCTGGGTTGGGATCTGCTGGCCGTCATGCATCCGCCCTGCACCCGGCTCTGCAATTCGGGCGTGCGCTGGCTGCATGTGCCGCCGACCAACGCCCCGGCCGAGGCACGCCCCGACGAGCGCGCAGCCTGGCCGGACCTGTCCGAAGAGGCCCGCCGCGCGATCATGTGGCGGCTGCTCGACGAGGGCGCCGCGCTGTTCTCGGCCTGCTGGCGCGCCCCGATCCCGCGTGTCGCGGTCGAGAACCCGGTGATGCACCGCCACGGCCGCGCGCGGCTGCCGGCCGATCTGCCCAAACCCCAGATCGTGCAGCCTTGGTGGTTCGGCGAGCCGGTCTTCAAGGCCACGGGGCTTTACCTGCGCGGGCTCGCGCCGCTGAGCGCCACCAACCGGCTGACCCCGCCCGCGCCCGGCACCGAGGCGCACAAGCGCTGGAGCGCGGTCCACCGGGCCCCGCCCGGACCCGACAGATGGAAGATCAGATCCCGCACCTTCGAAGGTCTCGCCGCCGCTGCGGCCGAGCAATGGGGCGGGCAAGCAGGAAAGGAGGCCGCCTGATGGCCGAGATCTTCACCCGCAGCTTCGGCTGCTTCGAGGCCGAAGCGACCCCGGCCGAGGCCCGGCTGACGATCCGCCGGGACGGCAAGGACATGATCCGGCTCTTCGGCCGCGACCTGATCCGCAGCTCGCTTCTGGGCGGAAGCTGGGCACCCGATATCGAGCGCGCGCTGCGCTGGGGGCTCGAACTGATCGAAGCCGAGCTCGGCGAGGATCTGCGCTACCGCGCGGGCGTGATGGCCGCCGTCAAGCTCTGCTGGCGGCTGCGCCTGGCCAATGACCCGCGCCGCGCGGAGCGGCTTCTGCTGGGCGATCCGGAGGCCGGGCAACCGCAAGCAGAGCCCCGGATCTGCTCCGCCTGCGGCGCACGGGTGACCGACAATCTGTCCTGCGGCGGGATCTGCTATGCGGACGACGCCCTGCCCAAGCCCACCGAAAACCCCGCCGACAAGGCGTTCCGCGACGCCATCGCCGAGCTGGTCGATTGCGCGATGAAGGAAGGAAAGGCTGATGGTTGAAATCAGCAAGGTTGCATGGGTTTACGGGACCCGGAACCGGCTCGCTGACTGCAACATCGTCTCGGCCGGATGTGAGGACAGCCCGGCAAACGACGGTCGCCACATCGGAAAGAGAGACGCAGGTCGTCTGCTTGACGGTAAGATGAGGGATAACGTCGCCGATGCGTAACGCTCAGCAACTGATCGCAGTCGATGCCGCCGCGCTGGCCGAAGTGCTGGCCCGCCTGGACAGGATCGAGGCCAAGATCGCGCCGCCGCCGCAATGGCTGACCGTGCACGAGGCTGCGGCCCGTCTGGGCTGTACCGCCTCGACCATCCGCCGCAAAATCGCCGCCGGAGAGATCGAGGCGCGCGGATCCGGCCGCGCGCGCATGGTGAGGCTGGGTTAAGCCTCATCCAGCCGCTGCGCAATGCTGGCGGCATCCTCGCGATAATAGACATTCAGCAGGATCGACAGGTCGCGGTGACCGCTGATCTTGGCCAGCGTCATGACATCCACCTTTCGCGATAGCTTGGTGAGCGCGGCGGCACGGCTGTCGTGGAAATGCAGATCCTCGACAGCCGCCGCAGCCCGCAGTTTGCGCCAGTTGGCATCGAGCCGGCCGGCCGTCATGCCAAATACCGGATCCATCCGTGGCAGCTGCCGCAGCAGATCCACCGCCGCGCGGGTCAGCGGAACGTTGCGGGAGTGCCCGTTCTTGGTCATCGGCAGATGGGCAACTCGGGTCGTAAAGTCGATCCGTTCCCGGGTCAGGCCACAGATTTCACCCGCGCGCATCGCCGTCTCGCAGCCGAAGCGAAAGGCGTGAAAGGCACGCGCCCCGGCCCGGGTCAGATCAGGCCCGGCGACGAAGGCCAGGCGCTTCATCTCGTCATCCGTTGGCAGGCGGTTGCGCGGCTGGGGGTCCGGCGGGCGGCGCACATCCCGGATCGGATTCGATTGCAGCAGCCCCCATTCACGGCGCGCCACCTCGCAGACTGCGCTCAGCAATGACAATTCGCGGTTGACCGACACCGGCGCCACATCGAGCAACCGGCGGTCGCGCCAGTCCGCAATGTGTTGCGGGGTCAGATCGCGCAGGCGGATCTTGGCCAGATCGTCGCGGCCAAGGCGCTTTAGCCTGACCACTTCCCACCTCTCTCCCCGCTTGGTCGGGCTGACCTCACGGGCATAGCGCTCCAGGAGCTTACCGAAGGCTTGATCTGCTGCGATCACGTTGGCATTCATGATCAGGTGTTCCTGCCGCGCGGCCCAGTCCTGGGCCTCACGCTTGGAGGCAAAAACCTTGGATCGCCGCTCGCCGCGACGCGCGACCTGCGCGCGCCAGCCCTTTCCATGCCGTGTGATGCTGGCCATTTCCCCACCATGCGCGAATTGTGGGGAATACAATGCCCGGCGATGCACATCGGATGCAACCGCATGCCCCTGAAATTCGCCAAAAGTCTTTGATTTCACACAGTTTCGCGCAGGCCTAATTCAGCGGCGTGCATATTTGGTGCGGGTGGTCGGACTCGAACCGACACTCCTTGCGGAAAGGGTGTTTGAGACCCTCGCGTCTACCATTCCGCCACACCCGCACCTGTCGCCCCGCCAGTCCTCCCGGGGAGCGGAACCCTGTCAAAACCATCACGCCGTCGGGCTCGGTCCGGCGCGAAGGGCCCGGTTCTGCCCCGGGCGCGGATCGGACAGAGCGCGGCGGCGTGAAAACGATTCGCCTTGCCGGGCAGGAAATCCGGGGCCTTCCGCCGCGGATCATCCGGCTCCTTGCCAGATCCTGTCCGATCCTCTAGCGCGCGCATCCGGAACGGTCAATCGTCCGTCAGCAGCAGCCGGCCCCGCTTGACGCCGCCTCCCTTGCATGGCTTCTGGGCGCCAGACTTGCCGGGGGCCAGAATGATCCGACGCCTTTACGACTGGACGCTGTCGCTGGCAGACAGCCGGAACGCGATGTGGGCGTTGTTCATCGTGGCCTTCATCGAAAGCTCGATCTTCCCGATCCCGCCCGATGTGCTGATGGTGCCGATGATCCTGGCGCGGCCCTCGCGCGCATTCGCCATTGCCGGCGTGGCGCTGGCGGGCTCGGTGCTGGGCGGGCTGGCGGGTTATGGCATCGGCGGAGCCTTCTTCGACCAGATCGGCCGCCCGGTGCTCGAATTCTACGGCAAGGACGCCTATTTCGAGCAGTTCCGCGCGCGCTATAACGACTATGGCGCCTGGGCGGTGCTGATCGCCGGCGTCACACCCTTTCCCTACAAGGTCATCACCATCCTGTCGGGCTCGACCGGCCTCAATCTCGGCATCTTCCTGGTCGCAAGCCTGATTGCCCGGGGGATCCGGTTCTTCCTGGTCGCGGCGCTGTTGTGGAAGTTCGGCGCCCCGATACGCATGTTCATCGAGAAGTATCTGGGGCTTCTCTTCACGCTTTTCGTTCTGCTGCTGATTGGCGGCTTCTATGCAGTGAGGTTCCTGTGACGGCAACGCGCAACCAACTGATCCTGCTGGCGGCGGGCGCCTCCGCAGCCAGTCTTCTGGCGGCTTTCGGCTTCGAGCATCTGGGCGGGCTTGCGCCTTGCAAGCTCTGCCTCTGGCAACGCTGGCCGCATGCCGTGGCGCCGATCCTCGGTCTGCTGGCCGTGGCGATCGGCGGGCGCATGCTGGCGCTGAGCGGGATGGTGACGATGGCGGTCTCGACCGGGCTTGGGGTCTATCACTCGGGGGTCGAGCGGCACTGGTGGACCGGGCCGTCCTCCTGTACCGGCAGCGGGCCGAGCCTGTCTCAGATGACCCCCGAGCAGATCCTGAACCCCAGCCTCGTCCAGCCCGTCGTGCTGTGCGACCGGATCGCCTGGGAGCTGTTCGGGCTGACCATGGCCAATTACAACGTGCTCCTCTCGGCCGTCCTGGTCGTGGTCTGGGCGATGGCCCTGGCGCGCGGCCGCACCTGACCGCCGCGCTGCCAGGCTCAGTTCAGCCGGAATTCCCCCACGACATTGCGCCATTCGCCCGAGGAGATCCTCTTTCTGTGGGTGAAGCTCACCGAATGCAGCGGCCCCTCGATCGTCTCCTGCCAGAACTCGATGAACTTGAAGAGCCGCGGATGATCGGGGGCAAGATCGTAGTCCTGCCAGATGAAGCTGTTGAGAACGTTCCTGAAATCCGGCATGCGGTAATACAGTTCGGCTGTGGTGAGGCCGTAGCCCCTGAGCATAAGCTCGGTCTCGGAAAGCGACATGTCTGAGCCCTCCTGTCGCTGCGGGATGTGATCAGCTTGCCAGAGCAAGGTTGATTTTCAATGAAAACAGGATGTTGGCACTCTTTCCGGGGGGCTGCCAGATCCTGGGTCGGTCTGCGGTTGCACCCAACATGAAGCTTCTGATAAAGTTCCTCCAACAATATCTGGAATTTCCCCGAAAGGCCGGGTCCCAAGTTGAACGACACGCCGGACACCCCCGAAAACGAAGACGATAACGGTTCTGGTAAGGGGCCCGAGCGTCCCGGATATGACGGTCCCGTCATCGCGATCGAGAAGGAGATGCAAAAATCCTATCTCGATTACGCGATGAGCGTGATCGTGAGCCGGGCGATCCCGGACCTGCGCGACGGGCTGAAACCGGTGCACCGCCGGATCCTGTTCGCGATGCACGAGACCGGCAACACCCATGACAAGCCCTACCGCAAGTCGGCGCGGCCGGTGGGCGACACGATGGGGAAATACCACCCGCACGGCGATTCCGCGATTTACGACGCCTTGGTGCGGATGGCACAGCCCTTCTCGATGTCGCTGCCGCTTCTGGATGGTCAGGGCAACTTTGGCTCGATGGACGGCGACAATGCCGCGGCCATGCGTTATACCGAGGTCCGGATGGCCAAGGCGGCGCAGGCGCTGCTGACCGATATCGAAAAGGATACGGTCGACTTCCAGGACAACTATGACGGCAAGGACAAGGAACCGACGGTCCTGCCGGCGCGGTTCCCCAACATGCTGGTCAACGGCGCGGGCGGCATCGCCGTCGGCATGGCCACCAACATCCCGCCGCATAATCTGGGCGAGGTCGTCGATGCGACGCTGGCGCTGATCGAGGACCCGGACCTGACCAGCGAACAGCTGATGCAGTACATCCCGGCCCCCGACTTTCCCACCGGCGGGCTGATCCTCGGCCGGTCCGGCGCGCGCAAGGCCTATCTCGAGGGGCGCGGCTCGGTCATCCTGCGGGCCAAGACCCGGGTCGAGGAGATCCGCAAGGACCGCTACGCGATCGTCATCGACGAGATCCCCTATCAGGTGAACAAGTCGACGATGATCGAGAGGATCGCCGAGGCCGCCCGCGACAAGCGGATCGAGGGCATCGCCCATGTGCAGGACGAATCCGACCGGGTCGGCGTCCGGGTCGTGATCGAGCTGAAACGCGACGCGACCCCCGATGTGGTGCTGAACCAGCTGTTCCGCTTCACCCCGATGCAGACCTCCTTCGGCTGCAACATGCTGGCGCTGAACGGCGGCCGGCCCGAGACCCTGACGCTGCGCGACTTCTTGTCCCATTTCATCGCCTTCCGCGAAGAGGTCGTGGCCCGGCGCACCGCGTTCGAGCTGCGAAAGGCGCGCGAGCGCAGCCATATCCTCTGCGGTCTGGCGGTCGCGGTCTCTAATGTCGACGAGGTGGTGGCGACGATCCGCGCCTCGACCGATGCGGCAGAAGCCCGCGTCAAGCTGATGGAGCGGCGCTGGCCCGCCCAGGAGATCGCCGATTACATCAAGCTGATCGACGACCCGACCCATACCATGAACGAGGACGGCACCTACAACCTCTCCGAGATTCAGGCCCGCGCTATCCTCGATCTCAGGCTTCAGCGCCTGACCCAGATCGGGGTCAAGGAGGTCACCGACGAGCTCGAAGAGCTGGCCGCCAAGATCAAGGACTATCTCGACATCCTGCGCTCGCGCGAACGGATCATGGCGATCATCGGCACCGAGCTGCGCGAGGTGCGCGAACAGTTCGCGGTGCCGCGCCGGACCGAGATCGCCGACTGGTCGGGCGACATGGAAGACGAGGACCTGATCGAGCGCGAGGACATGGTGGTGACCGTCACCCAGTCCGGCTATATCAAGCGCACGCCGCTCGCCGAATTCCGCAGCCAGAACCGCGGCGGCAAGGGGCTCGCCTCGATGGCGACCAAGGAAGACGATGTCGTCACCACGCTTTTCGTCGCCAATACCCATACCCAGCTTCTGTTCTTCACCACCGACGGGATGGTCTACGAGCTGAAATGCTGGCGCCTGCCGCAGGCGGGACGCACAGCCCGCGGCAAGGCCATCGTCAATATCCTGCCGATCGGCATGGGCATATCGATTGCCGCCTTGATGAAGATCGACGAGCCCGAGGACGAGTGGGAGAACCTGCAGGTCGTCTTCGCCACCTCGGCGGGCGATGTGCGGCGCAACCGGTTGTCGGACTTCACCAATATCAAGCGCAACGGCAAGATCGCGATGAAGCTGCCCGACGGGGTCAGCCTCGTGAATGTCTCGATCTGCGATGCTCAGGACGATGTGATGCTGGTCACGGCAACCGGCCGGGCGATCCGCTTTGCGACCACGGATGTGCGGGTCTTCTCGGGCCGCGACTCGACCGGGGTGCGGGGCATCCGGCTGGCCGAGGGTGACAGCGTGGTCTCGATGTCGGTCATTCGCCACTTCTCGGCCGATCCGGCCGAACGTGCGGCCTATCTGAAACAGCGCCGGCTGATGGCGGGCGTCACCGACGAGAATGGCGAAGCCGACGAGGATGAAGAGGCGGTCGAGGTCGGTCAGCTTTCGCCCGCGCGCTATGCCGAAATGTCGGCGGCCGAGGATCTGATCCTGACCATCACCGCGCGCGGCCAAGGCAAGATCAGTTCCAGCCACGACTACCCGGTGCGCGGCCGCGGCGGCCAGGGCGTGCAGGCCATCGACAAGGCGCTGCGCGGCGGCCCGCTGGTCGCGTCCTTCCCGGTCGAGATGGACGATCAGGTAATGCTGGCCACTTCGCGCGGGCAGTCGATCCGGGTGCCGGTCGATCAGATCAGCTTCCGCTCGCGCTCGGCCGGCGGCGTGCGGGTGCTGGATGCGGCGACGGGCGAAGAGGTCGTCTCGGTCGCGCGGATTGCCGATCAGGGCGAAAACGGGGACGAAGAGGACGTGTCGGTCGAATAAGGCCGGATCGCGTCCGCCCCGCTGCCTCAGGACGGCATGCCCCCGAAGCATCCTGCGTGTTTGCGCCATGTCGATGGCGCGGACCTGCCTGACATCCCTCCCTTCGTTCAGGACGCATAATCGCGACCGCAGGATGAAGACCCTCACGGGGCTGTTTTGCAATTTGCCCCTTATGGCCCACCTGCATGCGTCCTTGCGCAAGATCCTGACGGTTTACGGGGGCGCGACCTTCCTGGCGCGAAGCGCGCCATTGCTTCGCAGACTGCCTCACGATCCGCGCCGCGGTAGCGGACAGCGTTCCGGCGGGCGCCGGTGTGCCCATCCTCTGGTTTGGCACCGCCAGAAGATCGTCATCCGCATGCAGCCGAAGCCGGAGCCCCTTTCCTTCGTCGCCGCTGCCAGCTAGATCGGGCGCCATGACAGAGACACTTCATATCGTCGGCGGCGGCATGGCCGGGGCCGAGGCCGCCTGGCAGGCCGCCCGGGCAGGGATCGACGTGGTGATCCACGAGATGCGCCCGAAGACCGGCACCTTCGCGCATAGATCCGGCGATCTCGCCGAAATGGTCTGTTCGAACTCGTTCCGCTCGGACGACGACGAACAGAATGCCGTGGGGCTTCTTCATTGGGAGATGCGCGCGGCGGGCAGCCTGATCATGGACATGGCCGACACCCACCGCCTGCCTGCGGGCGGCGCGCTGGCCGTCGACCGCGAGGCCTTTTCGCAAGGCGTCACGACCCGGCTTATGGACCACCCGAAGATCCGGCGTGAAGATGCTGAAATCACGTCCCTTCCAGAGGACGGCCACTGGATCTTCGCGACCGGCCCGCTGACCTCGGACGCGCTGGGTCAGGCGATCCGCACCGAGACAGGCGCCGAGGCGCTGGCCTTTTTCGACGCCATCGCGCCCATCGTTCATTTCGACAGCATCGACCTCACGAAAGCCTGGTTCCAGTCGCGCTATGACAAGGGCGAGACAGAGGAAGAGCGCACCGCCTATCTGAACTGCCCGATGGACCGCGACCAGTACGAAGCCTTCATTGACGCCCTGCTGACGGCCGAGAAGACCGCATTTCACGAGGGTGAGACGGCGGGCTATTTCGACGGCTGCCTGCCGATCGAGGTGATGGCCGAGCGCGGCCGCGAGACGCTGCGCCATGGTCCGATGAAGCCGGTGGGGCTGACCAATCCGCATGCGCCCGACATCAAGGCCCATGCCATCGTCCAGCTGCGCCGCGACAATGCGCTGGGGACGCTCTACAATATCGTGGGCTTCCAGACCAAGATGAAGTACGGCGCGCAAGCCGATGTTTTCCGGATGATTCCGGGGCTGGAGAATGCCCGTTTCGCGCGCCTGGGCGGCATCCACCGCAACACCTTCCTGAATTCGCCGACCCTGCTCGATGCCGAATTGCGGCTGAAATCGAAGCCCCATATCCGCTTTGCCGGACAGATCACCGGGGTCGAGGGCTATGTCGAATCCTCGGCGATGGGGCTTCTGGCCGGGCGGCTGGCCGCGGCGGCGATCCAGGGCCGCAGCCTGCCCGCGGTGCCTGCCACCACGGCGACGGGCGCGCTCGTGACCCATATCACCGGCGGCGCCGAGGCGAAGACCTTCCAGCCGATGAACGTCAATTTCGGGCTCTTCCCGCCGGTCGAGGGGCCGAAGGGCGGACGGCGCGGGCGGCGCGACCGCTACAAGGGCTATACCGACCGTGCCAAAGCGGACTGGACCGCCTGGCTGGGCGCGGCGGGCTGAGCGCTTCACATTCGCGCCGCGCGCCCCATATAGGACGCGACCGCTCCCGACCCGCCGAGGCCCGATGCTCTACGTTCTCGCCCTGTTCCTGCCGCCGCTCTCGATCCTGCTGATCGGGCGCTGGTTCGTCGCGCTGGTGACGCTGGTGATCTGGATCCCGGCGATCATCTTCTCGGGCGGGCTGACCCATCCGATGTTCATCATCCTGGCCTGGATCCTGATCTTTCAGCGCGGGGCAGACCGCCGGGCGGGGCTTTAGGCACTCTGGCCCTTGCCCCCGGCGCGAGCTAGCAAAGGCGCCATGCGCACCCGCTTTGCCCCTTCTCCCACCGGCCCCCTGCATCTGGGCCATGCCTTCGCGGCCCTGACCGCGTTCGGGCGCGGCGAGATGCTGCTGCGGATCGAGGATATCGACACCGCCCGGTCACGCCCCGAATGGGAGGCGCAGATCAATGACGATCTGACCTGGCTCGGGCTCGACTGGCCGCGCCCGGTGCTGCGCCAGTCCGAGCGGCTCGCGGCCTATCGCGCCGCGCTCGACCGGCTGGGGGCGATGGGGCTGACCTATCCCTGCCGCTGCCGCCGCAGCGATATCCGCGCCGCCCTGTCGGCACCGCAGGTGGGCGCGCCGGTATTGGGGCCCGACGGGCTGGTCTATCCCGGCACCTGCCGGGGGCGAAGGCTGGCCGAAGCCGGGCCCGGGGACGCGATCCGGCTCGACATGGCCCGGGCGCTCGAGCGGCTGGGCCCCGCCCTGCCCGGCTTCACCGAGACCGGGCCCGCACAGCCGGGACGGCACCGGCTTGACGCGCGCGCGCTGATCGAAACCGTGGGCGATGTGGTTCTCGCCCGGCGCGATCTGGGTACCTCCTACCATCTGGCCGTGGTGGTCGATGACGCCTTCCAGCAGATCGGCGAGGTCACGCGCGGCGAGGATCTGTTCGAGGCGACCCCGATCCATGTGCTGCTGCAGGCGCTGCTGGGCCTGCCGACGCCTGCCTATCACCACCACCGGCTGATCCTGGACGCGGCCGGCAAGCGGCTGGCCAAGCGCGACGACGCCCGTGCCATCGCCGCCTATCGCGCCGAGGGGGCAACGCCTGCCGACATCCGCCGCATGGTCGGGCTTTAATCCGCCATCGGCGACAGGATCTCGACCTCGGCCCCGTCGCGGATCGCGGTGTAGAAACAGCTCCGGCGGTTGGTATGGCAGGCCGGGCCCGCCTGCTCGACCAGCACCAGCAGGCAGTCGCGGTCGCAATCGACGCGCATCTCGATCAGGCGCTGGACATGGCCGCTGGTCTCGCCCTTGACCCAGAAGGCCTGGCGCGAGCGCGACCAGTAGGTGACGCGCCCGGATTCCAGCGTGCGCGCCACCGCCTCGGCATTCATCCAGGCCATCATCAGCACCGTTCCGGCCTCGTCCTGGGCAATGGCCGGGATCAGCCCGTCCGCATTATAGGTGAGGCTCGCTGGGTCGAAGGCCATTCGGGAACTCCTTTGAATTCGGGCGCGCGCGGGTTATTTAGGAAAGATGCGCGGGGAAGGAAACGCCATGCAGGCCCAGAACGATCTGATCAAGCTCTATTCGCAGAAGATCCTGGCACTCGCCGCCGAGATCCCGCATCTCGACCGGCTCGAGGCGCCGATGGGCACGGCGCGCAAGCGCTCGCCGCTTTGCGGCTCGACGGTCACGGTCGATCTCGATGTCAGGGACGGGCGGATCATACGCTTCGGGCAGGATGTGAAGGCCTGTGCGCTCGGTCAGGCCGCGGCCTCGGTCGTGGGCTCGGCCATCATCGGATGCAGCCGCGCCCAGATCGAGACCGCGCGCGACCAGTTGCACGCGATGCTGAAGCAGGAGGGCCCGGTGCCCGCCGCCCCCTTCGAGGGGCTCGAGGTGCTGCTGCCCGCACGGGACTACAAGAACCGCCATGCCTCGATCATGCTGTCGCTCGAAGCCACGCTCGATGCCTTCGACGCGGCCGAGGCCGCAGCCTCCTGCGCCTGAGCCACGGGCTCCGTTCCCCAAGAGAAGATTGCAGCCTCGGGTTCGCGAATGGCCCTAACCGGCAGGACGATGCGCCCCTGGCGCGGCGCAGCCCGTAAGGCCGAGCGCCGGGACCGAGGTCCCTGCGCTCGACCGGATCAGCGGGTGATGAGTTCGGGCCCCATCAGCGATGTCGGCAGCCAGGTCGAGATCCAGGGCACATAGGTCACCAGGATCAGGAACACGAAAAGCACCGCGAGGAAGGGCAGCGCTGCGCGCACCACCCGCATCATCGGCATGCCCGCCACACCCGAGGTGACGAAGAGGTTCAGCCCGACCGGCGGCGTGATCATCCCGATCTCCATGTTCACCACCATGATGATGCCGAGGTGGATCGGATCGACGCCCAGCTCGACGGCGATCGGGAAGACCAGCGGTGCCACGATCACGATCAGCCCCGAGGGCTCCATGAACTGGCCGCCGATCAGCAGGATCACGTTGACCACGATCAGGAACATGATCTTGCCGAAACCGGCCTCGAGCATCGCGCCGGCGATCTTCTGCGGGACCTGCTCGTCGGTCAGCACATGCTTGAGGATCAGCGCATTGGCGATGATGAACATCAGCATGATCGTGAGCTTGGCCGCATCGAGGAGCGTGCGCCTCGTGTCGCGGTGGATGAAGCCGGTCAAAAGCGCCTGCGGCTTCTGCCAGAGCGCCACGGGCCCGCGCCCGTCCCGCGGTTTCAGCGGGCCCATGTCGCGATAGACGAAGATCGCGATCAGGAAGGCATAGACCGAGGCGACCGCGGCGGCTTCGGTCGGCGTGAAGATGGCCGAGGCGACGCCCGGAATGCCGTAGATGCCGCCCATGATGATGGCGATCAGCATCAGCCCCCAGAAGGCCTCGCGGAAGCTTTCCCAGACCTCGCCCCAGCCCTGCCATTCGCCCTTGGGCATGCCCTTGACATGGGCCATCACATAGATCGCGGTCATCAGCATCAGGCCCGCGAGGGTGCCGGGGATGACGCCCGCAAGGAACATCCGCCCGACCGAGACATCGGTCGCCGAGGCATAGACCACCATCACGATGGAGGGCGGGATGAGAATGCCCAGCGTGCCCGCGTTGCAGATCACCCCGGCCGCGAAATCGCGGCTGTAGCCGACCTTGCGCATCGCCGCGATCACGATCGAGCCGATGGCGACCACGGTCGCGGGCGACGAACCCGAGAGCGCTGCGAACAGCATGCAGGCAAAGACGCCCGCAATGGCCAGCCCGCCCCGCATATGCCCGACGCAGGCGATGGCAAAGCGGATGATCCGCCGCGCGACGCCACCCGTCGACATGAAGCTCGAGGCCAGGATGAAGAAGGGAATGGCCAGAAGCGTGTAATGCCCCGCCATCGCCTGATAGAGCGACTGCGCCACCGCGGCCAGCGAGGTATCGGAAAACAGCAGCAGGAAGATGATCGAGGCCATGCCCAGAGAGACCGCGATCGGCACGCCGATCAGGAGAAACCCGACAACCATGACAAACAACAACACGACATGCATGGTTCAGGCGTCCTTCTCGCGGGCGGCTTCCTCGACCGCGTCTTCGGCTTCATGGCTGACGATCAGCCCCTGCTGGCGGCCGGTGACGATCCGGAATGCCGCCTCGACCAGCCTGTACAGCATCATCGCCACGCCGAAGGGAATGATCGCATAGGGCACGGCGATGGGGAGTTTCTCGTAAGGGTCCTCGCCCTCGGGCAGGAACAGATATTCCAGCGGCGCGCGCAGGATCTCGGGCAGCGGGATCCGTTCGGTCGGCACGTAGCCGCGATAATCCCAGGGCTTAAGTTCCTTGAGGCCGGTCGGGAACCAGTGCCCGGTGGTCGGCGGAAGGTTGGCAAAGGGCGCCCAGTAATCCCAGGCCCCCTTCATCATCAGCGCCGCATAGACCAAGCAGATCGCCACCGCGACCAGCGACAACAGCCGCTGGCTTCGCGACGACACCATGTTGAGGACTGCGTCCACGCCGAGGTGCATGGTGATCTTGAAGCCATAGGCGATGCCGAACAGCACCAGCCAGGCAAACAGGGTCAGCGTCAGCTCGAGGCTCCAGACCAGGCTCGCGTTAAAGCCGTAACGCAGCACCACGTTGACAAAGGTGACCAGCACCATGAGCCCCAGCAGAAGGGCGATCACCGTCTCTTCGACGGCATGAACCGCGCGTCCCAGCGCGGTCCTTGGCCGATAGGCTCCACTCATCGCCCCAAGCCTCCCTCTGGCATGGCGAAACCGCGCCGGGAACGGCGGCCCCCTGACGGAAGCCGCCGCCCTGCACGGTCACAAAGCGTCAGTATTGTTCGTTGATTTCCTGCGCCACCGCGATGGCATCGGCACCGACATCGGCCTCGAACTGGGCCCAGACCGGTTTCATGACGTCAACCCAGGCCTGACGCTGCTCGGGCGTCAGCGTGCGCACCGTGGTGCCCGCCTCGATGATCGCCTGCTTGGCCGCTTCGTTGACATTGGTCGATTCGGTGTTCCGCTCGACCGTCACCTCCTGCAGGATCGTGGCAAGCTGGTCGCGGATCTCGGGATCGAGCCCCTCCCACCATTCGACCGAGGTCACGACCATGTAGTCGATCACGCCGTGATTGGATTCGGTGATGCCGTCCTGCACCTCGAAGAATTTCTGGGTGTAGATGTTCGACCAGGTATTCTCCTGGCCGTCGACGACACCGGTCTGCAACGCGCCATAGACCTCGGAGAAGGCCATCGGCTGCGGGCTGGCATCGAGCGCCTCCATCTGCGCCACCAGCACGTCCGAGGCCTGCACCCGGAATTTCAGCCCTTTGGCATCCCCGGGCAGCAGCAGCGGCTTGTCGGCCGAGAACTGCTTGAGCCCGTTATGCCAGAAGGCCAGCCCCAGAAGACCCCGGCGCATCATCGACTGCTTCATCGCCTCGCCGGTCTCGGAGGTCTGGAACGCGTCGATGGCGTCCATGTTCTTGAACATGAAGGGCAGGTCGAAGATCCGCAGCTTCTTGGTGTATTTCTCGAATTTCGACAGCGACGGCGCGGCCATCTGCACATCGCCGTTCAGCATCGCCTCCAGCACCTTGTCGTCATCGTAAAGCGTGGTGTTGGGATAGACCTCCATGCAAACCTTGCCGTCCATCTCCTTGTTGACCCGCGAGGCGAGCAGGTCGGCGGCAAGCCCCTTGGGGCTGGTCGCGCTGGTCACATGGCTGAACTTGATCACGGTCTCGCCCGGATCGCAGTCCGCAAGAGCGGCTCCGGCGGACAGGGTCAGCGCCATGGCCGTGGCGGCGGTAGTCAGAGCTTTCATGCGATCCTCCCTTGAGATCTGTTTTGGTGTCTGACGTCCTCCCCCTCGAGGACGCAGGCCCGGTTTATTGCCGATGATACATCTAGTCTCAAGTGGAACCAATTGCCTATACTAGGGAACTGCGCGCAAAAGTCGCCCCCCCCTGGGAACCCGCCTGTCAAAGCCCTTGCCGGTCGATTGCGGCCATTCCTCCGGTCAGAAACGGTCACGCGCGATTTCTCGTCGACCGGCCGCCGCATCCCGCAGTTGGCCGAATTGCGCGAAAGCCCCGCAATCCCTGTCCGTGGCGCCGGAATTGCGGTGGCGCGGTCGTGGGCATCCTGCCGGGGCCGAGGCGCAATCGGAAACCGGCGCGCTTCGGTGCGCTGCGGATTTGACTGCGGCAGGAAACCGGGATTGTCGAAATGGCAACCGGTATTCGAGGCAATATCGCCTCCGCTCCCGCCATCGCCCGGCGCCGTGAGATCGATGTGTCGGAGCGAAGCCCGCACTCCTGCGGCCATGCGAGGGCCACTGGCAGAGATGCACCGCAGCCGCGGACGGGCCAGAGGCATGTCGGCAAAGGTCACCGAGAGAGACCGCGTGCACTGCAATCTGCCGGGTCTGATCTTTTCCTTGCCAGATTTTAATATTCTTCCAAATATCAAAAGACCTAAAGGCGATTGCACCGGAGAATGTATCGCCGCCGGGAAGACATTCTGCTCTGGCCGCGCGGACGACATGATGTCCCTATCGGTGATGCGGCATGGTTTCGCCCCGGACATTCCCGCTTGATTTGAGTCATGGTGGCGGCTACCGCAATTGGCGAAAACCTGGCCCGCCGGGTGATAACGGCATTGCGACCTGCCTGAGGCCGCTATTGGGGTTTTCCCGCCCGAGAAGGACACCTAGAAGGAGGAACGGGGCATCTGCCCCGTCACGTGACACTGATGAACCAGCAGACTGCCGTGACAGAGCCCGCCAAGAAAACCCTGCCCGATGCGCAGACCGTGACCGAGGTCCGCCACTATACCGACCGGTTGTTCTATTTTCGCACGTCGCGGCCGCAATCGCTGCGGTTCCGTTCGGGCGAGTTCGTGATGATCGGGCTGCCCGGCGATAACGGCAAGCCGATCATGCGCGCCTATTCGATCGCCTCGCCCTCCTGGGATGACGGGCTCGACTTCTATTCGATCAAGGTCCAGGACGGCCCGCTGACCTCGAAGCTGCAGCATATCCAGCCCGGCGACGAGATCATCCTGCGGCCCAAGCCCGTTGGCACGCTGGTCTTGGACGCGCTCCTGCCCGGCAAGCGGCTGTGGTTCCTCGCGACCGGCACCGGCATCGCCCCCTTCGCCAGCCTGATGCGCGACCCCGATACCTATGAGCGGTATGACGAGGTCATCATGATGCATACCTGCCGCGAGGTGGCGGAACTGGAATTCGGGCGCCAGCTGGTCGAGAGCCTGCCCGAAGACCCGCTGATCGGGGAATTCGTCGGCAACAAGCTGAAATACTACCCCACGACCACCCGTGAGACCTCGAAATGGATGGGGCGGGTCACCGACAACCTCGCCTCGGGCAAGGTCTTCGCCGATCTCGGCCTCGCGGGCACGCAGATGGATCCGGCCACCGACCGCGCCATGGTCTGCGGCTCGCTCGATTTCAACAAGGACGTGATGGCGATCATGGAAGGCTGGGGCCTCAATGAGGGCGCCAATTCCGAGCCTGCCGAATATGTGGTCGAGAAGGCCTTCGTCGGCTGACATCCCGCCATCAGGCAGCTTCAGATGCGCCCTGTCCGGATCTCTCCCCGGGCGGGGCGTTTCCGTATCCGGAGCCACAGATCCGCGCGGCGAGATAAAAAAACCGCCGCACTCCCGGGCAGGAGGCGGCGGTCAGGAAGCGGTCCGGCGCACGGAAGAGGCAGACTTCGAAACGACCCGGGGACGGGTCCGGCACTGGACAGCAGGCAGAGGGAACAGTCTCAGACGAGGCCCGGCAGATGCAGCCCCGCGATCAGCAGAACCATCAGTGCAGCAGCTCCCGCGGCGTCCTGCCAAAGCGTGGCGCGACAGCGGCTCAGAACGGATTTCAGCTCGGTCAGCATGGGTTTGGGCTCCCGTTTGATCGGTGTTGCCATTTTGTTCTCATTTTCAGGGACGCCTGTAAAGAACTTTTTAGGAACATTTTGATTTGCCTTCCGAATCAGGTCTTTAACCGACCTTGATAAGACGAATCGTCTTGTCGCGTTCCATCAGCCAGAGCAGCACGCGCACCGCCTGCCCGCGCGGCCCGGCAAGTGCCGGATCCTCGGCCAGAAGCCTGCGCGCATCGCTTTGCGCGACCGCCATCAGCCCCGCCTGCCGTTCCAGATCGGCGATGCGAAAGCGCGGCAGGCCCGATTGCGCCGTGCCGATCAGATCGCCCGCGCCACGCATCGCCAGGTCTTCCTCGGCGATCCGGAACCCGTCCTCGGTCTCGCGCAGGATTTCCAGCCGCCGCCGCCCCGCCTCTCCCAAGGGCGCCTGATACATCAGAAGGCAAGTCGAGGCCGCCGCCCCGCGCCCGACCCGGCCGCGCAGCTGGTGCAACTGCGCCAGCCCGAAGCCCTCGGCCCGCTCGATCACCATGATCGAGGCATTGGGCACGTCCACGCCGACCTCGATCACCGTGGTTGCGACCAAAACCGAGGTCTCGCCCTGCTGAAAGGCGCGCATCGCGGCGTCCTTCTCGGCGGGCGGCAGCTGCCCATGCACCAGCCCGACCTTCTCGCCGAAGACCGCGCGCAACCGCTTGAAGCGTTCCTCGGCGGCGGTCAGGTCCGAGACCTCGGATTCCTCGACCAGCGGACAGACCCAATAGGCCTGCCGCCCCTCGGCCACCGCCTTCTGCAGATGCGCCACCACCTCGTCCATCCGCTCGACCGAGACCAGCGCGGTCTTGACCGGGGTCCGGCCCGGCGGCTTCTCGTCCAGAACCGAGACGTCGAGATCGCCGTAGCCCGCCAGCGCGAGGCTGCGCGGGATCGGGGTCGCGGTCATCACCAGCATGTCGACGCCCCGCCCCTTGGCGCCAAGCTCCAGCCGCTGGGCCACGCCGAAGCGGTGCTGTTCGTCGACGATGGCGAGCCTGAGATCGCGGAAGGCCACATCCTTCTGGAAAACCGCATGGGTGCCCACCAGCACCTGGATCTCGCCCGAGGCCAGGGCCGCCAGCTTGGTCTCGCGCTCGCGCCCCTTGTCGCGGCCGGTCAGGATCCCGATCCCCACGCCCGCGCTTTCGGCCAGCGGCGACAGGCTTTCCAGATGCTGGCGGGCGAGGATCTCGGTCGGGGCCATCATCACGCCCTGCCCGCCCGCCTCGACCGCGACCAGAAGCGCCATCCACGCGACCAGCGTCTTGCCCGCGCCGACATCGCCCTGCAAAAGCCGGGTCATCCGCGCCTCGGCCGCCATATCCGCGGCAATCTCCGCCATCGCACGGCTCTGGGCCCCGGTCGGACGGAAGGGCAGCGCCGCCAGCGCCTTCTGCCGCAGCAGCCCGTCGCCCTGGCTTGCCCGCCCCTTGCCGCGACGCTGATCGGCCCGCGCCAGCGCCAGCGTGACCTGATGGGCCAGCAATTCGTCATAGGCCAGCCGCTGCCGCGCGGGTGCGGTGGCCGCGATGTCGCGCGCGGATTGCGGCGCATGGGCGGCCGTCACCGCCGCGCGCCAGCCCGGCCAGCCTTCGCGTGCCAGAAGCGCGGGGTCGATCCAGTCCGGCAGATCGGGCGCGCGGGTCAGCGCCGAGGCCACGGCCTTCGTCATCGTCTTCAGCGTAAGCCCGGCGGTCAGCGGATAGACCGGTTCGAAATCCGGGATCTCGGCGGCCTCGTCCAGCGGCAGAACGTGATCGGGATGCACGATCTGGGCCATGCCGTCGAAGATCTCGACCTTGCCCGAAATCACCCGCCGCGCGCCTTCCGGCAGGATCTTCGACAGGTAATCGCCGCGCGCATGGAAGAAGACCAGCTGAAAGGCCGTCGCCGCATCCTGCACCTGAATGCGGTAGGGCCGGCCCTTGCCGGAGGCGGGCATATGGGCGCCGACCAGAACCGCGACCGTCGCAACCTCGCCGGGCGCGACGCCCGCGACCGTCTCGACCGGACGGCGGTCGATGCCGGCATGGGGCAGCGTGAAAATCAGATCGCGCGGCTTCTCGATGCCCATCTGCGCCAACAGCTTGGCCGATTTCGGTCCGATGCCGTCAAGCTTATCAAGCGCCCCGAACAGCAGGAACAGGATATCGGGCCGACCGCTCATGCGCCCTCGATCAGCGCCAGCCAGCCGTCCTCGTCGACGGTCTCGATCCCCAGTTCCTCGGCCTTCTTGGCCTTCGACCCGGCGCCCGGACCCAGCACCACCAGATCGGTCTTCTTCGAGACCGAGCCCGCGACCTTGGCCCCCAGCGCCTCGGCCCGCGCCTTGGCCTCGGCCCGGCTCATCTTCTCGAGCGTGCCGGTAAAGACCACGGTCTTGCCCGCAACGGGGCTGTCGACGGCCGCCCTAGGCGCCACCGGCGCGACCGTCAGATGCGCGACCAGCCGGTCGATCGAGGCACGCTCGGCCTCCTGATGGAAAGCGGTGATCAGCGAGGTAGCCATCACCGTGCCGACCCCGTCAATGGACAAAAGCGCCTCCCATTCCGGGCCCTCGCCGACGGTGGCATGGGTGACCGCCGCCTCGAAGGCCTCCCATGTCTGGAAGTTGCGGGCCAGAAGATCGGCCGCAGCCTCGCCCAGATGGCGAATGCCGAGCGCGAAGATCAGCCGGTCGAGCGGGATCGTCCGCCGCGCTTCGATTGCCGCGAAGAGGTTCGTGGCGGATTTCTCGCCCCAGCCCTCGCGGTTCTTCAACTGCTGCAAGCCCTCGCCGTAATGCGCCTCAAGCTCGAAGATGTCGGCGGGCTCCCTGATCCAGCCATCCTTGTAAAGCGCCTCGACCTGTTTCGCGCCCAGCCCCTCGATGTCGAAGGCGCCACGGCTGACGAAATGCTTGAGCCGCTCGACCGCCTGGGCTGGACAGATCAGCCCGCCCGAACAGCGCCGGACCGCATCGCCCTCTTCGCGGATCGCCTCCGAGCCGCATTGCGGGCAGGTTTCGGGAAAGCGGTAGGGCGCCGTGCCCTCGGGGCGTTTCGCGAGATCGACATCGGCCACCTTCGGGATCACGTCGCCCGCGCGATAGACCTGCACCCAGTCGCCCTCGCGGATGTCCTTGCCGCCCCGGATCTCGTTGCCCTTCGAATCGCGGCCCGCGATGTAATCCTCGTTATGGAGCGTCGCGTTCGAGACCACGACGCCGCCCACCGTCACCGGATGGAGCCGCGCCACCGGCGACAGCGCCCCGGTGCGGCCGACCTGGATCTCGATCCGGTCGAGCCGGGTCCAGGCAAGCTCGGCCGGGAACTTGTGGGCGATGGCCCAGCGGGGCGTGGTCGCGCGGAAGCCCAGCCGCTCCTGCAGGGCAAGCTCGTTCACCTTGTAGACCACGCCATCGATGTCATAGCCCAGCGTCGCGCGGCGCTGTTCGATCCCGGCGTAATGTGCGGCCAGTGCCTCGGGGCCATCGCAGAGCACCGTCAGCGGATTGACCTGAAAGCCCAGCGTTTTCAGCCGCCCGATCGCCTCCATCTGGGTCGTGGCCAGGGGCGCCGAGACCTCGCCCCAGGCATAGGCGAAGAATTTCAGCGGCCGGGAGGCGGTGACGGAGGGGTCGAGCTGGCGCAACGAGCCGGCGGCGGCATTGCGCGGGTTGGCGAAGGTCCTGGCCCCGGCCCCGGTCTGACGCGCGTTCAGCGCCTCGAAATCGGCATGGGCCATATAGACCTCGCCGCGGACCTCGAGGATGTCGGGGGCGCCGGTCAGTGTCGCCGGGATGTCGGCGATGGTGCGGGCATTGGCGGTGACATTCTCGCCGACCTCGCCATCGCCCCGTGTCGCCGCCTGAACCAGCCGACCGCCTTCATAGCGCAGGGACAGCGAGAGCCCGTCGATCTTGGGCTCGGCCGTGTAGAGGAGTGCCGCGTCATCGGCAAAGCCCAGATAGCGGCGGATACGGGCATCGAACTCGGCCACATCCGTGCTGTCGAAGGCGTTGGCCAGTGACAGCATGCGCCGGACATGCGCGACCTTGGCGAAGCCCTCTGCGGGGGCGGCCCCGACCCGGTCCGACGGGCTGTCAGGACGCTTGAGCGCCGGGAAACGGGCCTCGATGGCCGCATTGCGCCGCTTGAGCCCATCATAGGCTGCGTCCGACAGCGTGGGCGCGTCTTCCTGGTGATAGGCGGCATCGGCCCTGGCAATGGCCTCGGCCAGCCGGGCCAGCTCTGCCCGCGCTTCGCTCTCCGACAGCGTTTCGACTAGACGTTCGTCGGTCATTCCGACCCCCCGCATTGCCCCTTGCAGAGTGATAGGGGGCCGGCGGCCGGATTTCCAGCGGATGCGTTCGCCGCCTCAGGCGCCGAGCGCGAAAGAGCCTGACATGGCCTGATCCGGCTCGGGGTCGCGCAGCACATAGCCCCGGCCCCAGACAGTCTCGATATAGGTTTCGCCGCCGGTGGCCTGGGCCAGCTTCTTGCGAAGCTTGCAGATGAAGACGTCGATGATCTTCAGCTCGGGCTCGTCCATGCCGCCATAGAGATGGTTCAGGAACATCTCCTTGGTGAGGGTCGTCCCCTTCCGGAGCGAGAGCAGTTCGAGCATCTGGTATTCCTTGCCGGTCAGATGCACCGGCTTGCCCTCGACCTCGACCGTCTTGGCGTCGAGATTGACCTCGATCTTGCCGGTGCTGATCACCGACTGGGAATGGCCCTTCGAGCGGCGGATGATGGCATGGATGCGCGCCACCAGCTCTTCGCGATGGAACGGCTTGGTCATGTAGTCATCGGCGCCGAAGCCGAAGCCCTTGATCTTGTTCTCGGTATCGGCGGCCCCCGACAGAATGAGGATCGGGGTGTCGATTCTCGCCAGCCGCAGCTGGCGCAGGACCTCATGCCCGTTCATGTCGGGCAGATTGAGGTCAAGAAGAATCAAATCGTAGTCATAGAGCTTTGCGAGATCTATGCCCTCCTCCCCAAGGTCCGTGGTATAGACGTTGAGGTTGGCATGGGTCAGCATAAGCTCGATGCTCTTCGCTGTGGACGGATCATCTTCCACCAACAGAACGCGCATGGCTAGGTCTCCGTTAAGTACCGTGGACTTTGTCGAAACCTGACGAACAATGGTTAATTGCACGTTACCTTAATATTTACCCTAGCATTTGCAATTTATGGTTGTCCATACGCAATCTGACTCATCCACTTCACGGCTCGGTTCGACGTGTGGATTTCAGCGATGTGACCTTCAGTCCGGCGATGCCGTGATCGCGCACCGCCTTCTTCCAACTACCGAATTCTTCACAAGAAAGTTTATAGCGGTCAAGCGCTTCCTCCTCCGAAATGAGCCCTGCGGCAACCGCCTTGACGACGGCCGCCTTGCGGCTGGCCACCCAGCGCCGCGTATCAACCGGAGGAAGATCGGCCCGGCTCATCGTGCTGCCGTCGGGCAGGTTAACGGTGCGCGGTCCATCGATGCGTTTCAGGAACATGCCTACTTATCCCTTGCAAATCCGGCGTGAGGGTGGCGTTTTCCTGCTTAAAGGAGGGTGAAGGCGGGACTTGAGAGTATCTCGCATTTTCCTATATTGTCCGAGACTTGTTCCCTGGAGTTCCCAAGATGCCTCTCGACGGCGCCGCGCGCCCTCTGAACTCGCTGGGCTTTGCGAAGCCCGAATCCGAAACCCGCGTCCTCGTTGCCATGTCCGGCGGGGTCGACAGTTCGGTCGTGGCCGCGCTGCTGGCCGAGCAGGGCTATGACGTCGTGGGAATCACCTTGCAGCTTTACGACCACGGCGCGGCGCTGGCCAAGAAGGGCGCCTGCTGCGCCGGCCGCGACATCCATGACGCGCGGCGGGTGGCCGAAAGCGTGGGCTTCCCGCATTACGTGCTCGACTACGAGAACGTGTTCCGCGACGCGGTGATCGAGGAATTCGCCGACAGCTATCTTGCCGGCGCGACCCCGGTGCCCTGCATCCGCTGCAACGAGCGCGTGAAGTTCCGCGACCTGCTGGCGACGGCCAGAGATCTCGAGGCCGACTGCATGGCGACGGGCCATTACATCCAGCGCAAGATCGGGCCGAACGGACCCGAACTTCATTGCGCGGCCGATCCGGCGCGCGATCAGTCCTATTTCCTGTTCTCGACCACGCCCGACCAGCTGGACTATCTGCGCTTCCCGCTGGGGCATCTGCCCAACAAGGATGCGACCAGGGCGCTCGCGGCGAAATACGGCCTTCCGGTGGCCGACAAGCCCGACAGCCAGGACATCTGCTTCGTGCCCGAGGGCAATTACGCCTCGGTGATCGAGAAGCTGCGCCCGGGCGCGGCCGAGCCGGGCGACATCGTCCATGTCGATGGCAGGGTGCTGGGCAGCCATCGCGGCGTGATCCATTACACGATCGGCCAGCGCCGGGGGCTTGGCATCGGCGGTCTCGACGAGCCGCTATATGTCGTGCGGCTCGATGTCGACGCCCGCCAGGTGGTGGTGGGGCCGAAGGAAATGCTTGCCACCCGGATCGTCCCGGTGCGAGAGATCAACTGGCTGGGCGACCGGCCGCTGAACGCAGAGCCCGAATGGGAGGTGTCGGTCAAGGTCCGTTCGACCCGCCCGCCGCGCAGTGCGATCCTGCGCCCGCTTTCGGACACCGAGGCCGAGGTCGAGCTGCTGACACCGGAAGAAGGGGTCAGTCCCGGCCAGGCCTGCGTTCTGTATGAAACCGGCAACAGTCGGGTATTGGGCGGCGGCTGGATCTGGCGCGGTCACAATCGGGGTTGAGGCGCCATGCGCGACATGCATCCTGCCCCGGTCAGATAGAATGGAGGATACACGGATGCGCTCTTGGCTTGCCCCTGCTCTTGTCGGGGCTCTTCTGGCCCCGCCCCTCTGGGCCGACGCGAGCCGCGACGAGAGGCTCGAGGCGGCGCATGACTATGTCCATCGCGCCGTGTCCGACATGGATCTCGAGGAGATCGTGCGCTCGATGTGGCGCCCGACCGTCGCCAGTATCGAGGCCTCGGGCAACCGGCTCACGACATCGCAGCTCCGCCGGATAGAAACCCTGTATTACGATATATATACGGATCGCCTGCGCGCGCTGATGCTGGAGCAGGATGAATTGATGGCCGACCTGATGACACTGGACGAAATCGAGGCCCTGCGCGATTTCTATGCCACGCCCGAGGGGCGTTCGGTCATGCAGAAACTGCCGAAAATCCTGAACGCGCAGCAGCCGCAGATCATCGAGCTGGTGAAAAGCACGATGCCCGAAGTCCTGTCGCAGATGCAGGGAATCATCGAAAAGCCCTGACGAGGCCGTCAGGGGGTGCCGCGCGGCTCTCGGCGGTCGCTGTCGATCCCGTCCAGGACCGCGCGCGCCGCCCGCAGCCCCGGCTTCTCGCCGCCCTGCCCCAGACGCTCCATCGTCAGCCGCATCGCCTCGAGCTGGGGCGCCCGGTAGGCCGGATCTTCCAGAAGAAGGCAAAGTGCGGCGGCGATCGGACCGGGCTGGCAATCGGCACCGAGGAATTCGGGCACGGCTAGGGTCTCGCTGACGATATTCACGAGGGTCACGGTCGGCAGCCGCAGCATCCGGCCGATGATCTGGCGGCTGAGCCAGTTCATGTCATAGGCGATGACCATGGGCGTATCGGTGGCCGCCAGCTCCAGCGAGACCGTGCCCGACGCCGCCAGCGCGAGATCGGCCGCGGCAAAGGCCGCCCGCTTGTCCCTAGCCGCGCCCGCCGGATCGGCGCGCGGGTCGATCACCAGCGGCGTGCCGGGCCAGCCGGCACTCAGCCCGGCCACCAGCTCCGCAACGCCCGGGGCGGCGGGCAGCACGATCCGCAGCTCGGGATGCTGGGCCAGCACCGTCTGCAGCGCCTGCCCGAAAACCGGGGCCAGGCGCGCGACCTCGCCCCGGCGCGAGCCCGGCAGCACCAGACAAAGCGGGGCCTCGGGGTCAATGCCGTGGCGGGCGCGAAAGGCAAGCGCGTCTTCGGGAGTCGCGCGCGGCGCGGCCACGACCGGATGGCCGACGAAATCGCAGCGCAGCCCCGCGGCCTCCATATAGGGCGGCTCGAACGGGAACAGCGCCAGCACCTGGTCGATCACCCCGGCCATGCGCCCGGCGCGCCCCGGACGCCAGGCCCAGACCGTCGGCGCGACGTAATGGACGGTCCGCACATGGCTTTGCGCCTTCACCCGGCGTGCCACGCGCAGGCAGAAATCGGGGCTGTCGATGGTAATCAGCGCATCGGGCGAGAGCCGCACCACCTCGGCCGCGCATTGGTTGATCCGGCGCATCAGCGCCGAATAGCGCGGCAGCACCTCGGCAATGCCCATCACCGACAACTCGTCCATCGGAAACAGGCTTTCCAGCCCCTCGGCCGCCATCTGCGGCCCGCCGACGCCGAAGAAGGCGACCTTTGGATCGATCTGGCGCAGCCCCGCCATCAGCGCCGCCCCGAGCGCATCGCCCGAGGCCTCGCCCGCGATCAGGAAGATCCGGGTCACGGCTCGCGGATCCAGAGGAACAGCCCCAGCGCATCGGCCCGGGCAAGCGTCTCGTCCGGCTCGAGCACAAGCACGCCCCCGGCCTCGACCGCGATCCCCGCAAGCCCGGCGCGATGCGCCGCCTCGAGCGTGGCGGGGCCGATGGAAGGCAGATCGATGCGACGTTCCTGCCCGGGCTTCGGTGCCTTGCACAGAACGCCCTTAGCGCCCTTGGGGTCGGGGCGGCAGGCGCCCGCGACATCCGCGACCCAGGCCAGCATCGCATCGGTGCCGGGCAGGGTCTCGACCGCGAGGCAAAGCCCCTGCGCCACCACCGCGCCCTGCCCCAGATCGGAGCCGCCAAGCGCCGCCACGATGGCGGCCGCGCGCGCGGCATCGCGCCGGTCGGCCTCGGAGGGCTGGGCCGCGGTCGGGATACCGGGCGGCGGCAGCAGCCCGGGCGCCACCTCATCGGCGCCGACGACCTCGAAGCCGTCCTCCTCGAACAGAGCGATCACCGCGCGCAGCGCGCCATCGTCGCCCTGGGCCAGCAGCGGCAGGATGCGGGGCAGCATCTGCGCGGTGCGCGGATCGATCCGTTCGGGCTCGAGCCGGGGCCGGTGCACCGTCCCGGCCAGCACCACCCGGCGCATGCCGCGCTCGTGCAGCAGATCGAACAGCAGCGCCAGTCGCTCCAGCGCGAAGGTCTCGACCGGCCAGTGCCCGGCTTCGGCCATTTCGTAGCCCTCGACCTGGGCGATCAGGAAGGGCGTGCCCGCGGCTTCCATGGCGCGGGCGAGATGGGCGGGCAGCGCGCCGCTTCCGGCGATCAGGGCAGTCGGAATGCCGGTCATGGCTTCGGCGTCAGGAAAGAGCGGTCGGTTTCGGCCAGCACGAAATCGACCATCTGCCGCACATGATCGCTGTCGGTCGCAGCGGCAAGCCGCTCGGCCCGGTCATGGAAGGTGCCATCGCCGGTCGCGAGCTCCTGGAAGGCCGCGCGCAGCGCCGAGATCTCCTCGCGCGAGACGCCGCGGCGCTTGAGACCGATCAGATTCAGCCCGTCCAGCACGCCACGCGGCCCCTGGACCAGACCGAAGGGGATCACGTCATTGGTGACCATGGTCACCGCGCCGATGATGGCGCCCTCGCCCACGCGCACCCATTGGTGGATGCCCGACAGCCCGCCGATCACGACATTGTCGCCGATGATGCAATGCCCGGCCAAAGCCGCGTGATTGGCCATGATGACGCCATTGCCGACCTGGACGTCATGACCGACATGGCTGCCGGTCATGAACAGGCAGTCATCGCCGACCCGGGTGATGCCGCCCCCGCCCTCGGTGCCGGTATTCATCGTCACCGCCTCGCGGATGCGGTTGCGCCTGCCGACGATCAGCCGGGTCTTCTCGCCGCGGAATTTGAGATCTTGCGGGATGTCGCCGATATTGGCGAAGGGAAAGATCTCCGTCCCCTCGCCGATTTCGGTCAGTCCGGTCACGATGGCATGGCTTTTCACCACCACGCCGGGGCCGAGACGCACCTCGGGCCCGATCACCGAGAACGGGCCGATGACGGCCCCGGGGCCGATCTCGGCCCCCGCCTCGACGATGGCCGAAGGGTGGATCGTCGCACTGGGGTCGATCGCCATGCGGATTACTCCGGGTTGATATCCATCATCGCAGTGAATTCGGCCTCGGCCGCGATCTCGCCGCCGACCTTGGCCACACCTTCGAATTTCCAGATCTTGACCTTCTTCGAGCCGCCGCGCTTGACCGTCACATGCAGCTCGAGCACATCGCCGGGAACGACCATCCGGCGGAACTTGCACTTGTCCATTCCCATGAAATAGACCAGCAGGTCGTCATCGGCCAGATCCACCGACTTGCCGACCAGCACACCGCCGGTCTGCCCCATGGCCTCCACGATCAGCACGCCCGGCATGATCGGTTTCGAGGGAAAATGTCCCTTGAAATGCGGCTCGTTGATCGAGACGTTCTTGAGGCCCACGGCGCTTTTGCCGGGGATGATATCCGTGACCCGGTCGATCATGAGAAACGGGTAACGGTGCGGAAGGATCTTCTGGATTTCGTCGATATCAGCCTCAAGGGCCTGGGCGTCGGACATCGGACATGTCTCCTTGCGAGGAAGCGACTGCAAACTGATCACGCGGTAGAGAGCGCAGTAACAACTCCCCCGGCCCGAGACAAGCCGGGCTAATCCCCGCTTTCTGTCGCGCCTGACTGCGGCGCCGGTGCCGGCGCGTCTGCCGACAGCTCTCCGCCAGCCTCCGGTGCGGGATCCGATGGCGAGGTGCCGTCCGCATCCGGCGCATGCCCCTCATCGGGGGTGAAAACGACACGCTCGTCCAGAAGCTCGATCGCCTCATCGGTGATGTCGACCTGACCGGCCGACAGGATCACCGCGTCGCGCGCCAGTACGGCGACCGCGCCGCGCTCGCGTACGATCTCGGCCAGGGCCGGCAGCGCCTTCCGGAAGAACGCCTGCCGCTCTTCCTCGCGCCGCTGGGTCAGCTCGCGGGCCTTGCGGTCCTGGGTCGCGCGAATGGTCTCGACCTTCTGGTCGAAGGCCGCAGCCAGCGGCCGGAACTGCTCGGGCGGCAGATTGGCGCGCCGCTCGGTCAGCGCGCGTTCCTCGGCGACGAGTTCGGCCTCGATCCGGCGGTTCTCGGCGGCAAGCGCTGCGGTCGCGGCCTGAAGCTCCTCCTCGACGGCCTGCCCGGCCTTGCTGTCCTCGAACACCCGGTCCTGATCGAGCGTCAGGATCGGGCTGAGGAAGACCGGGCGATCCTCCTGCGCGAAGGCGCCGGAGGCGGCAAGGCCGAGCAGTGCGGCCAGCACATTCGCCGCGAGACAGCCGCGCATCGGATCAGAACTTCGTCGAGACGGTGAAGTCGAAGTTCTGCACCTTGTCGTAATCTTCCTTGATCACCGCATTCGAGAAGTTGAAGCGCAGCGGCCCGATCGGGGTCTTCCAGAACACCGAAACGCCGACCGCCGAGCGCAGATGGAAGCTGTCATCGATGGCACCCGCATCGTCGAGCCCCCAGACAGAGCCGAAATCGGCGAAGACGCCGCCGGTGATGCCGTATTCGGCCGGCAGGCCCAGCGGGAATTCGGCCTCGAGCCGCGCCACGGCATACATGTTGCCGCCGAGCGCCTCCTTGCCATCGCGCGGACCCAGACCGTTGCCGTCAAAGCCGCGGATCTTGCCGTTGAGGAAATAGCGTTCGGTCACCCGGCTTTTCGAGTTGCCGAGCATCGACATCACGCCGCCTTCCAGTTCGGCGCGCAGAGTGACTTCCTCGTTCCAGACCATCTTCTGGGCGCCGACCAGCGCCGTGGTCTCGATGAATTCTAGATCGCCGCCAAGACCGGCATAGTCCTGGTTGAACTTCAGTACGATGCCCGAATTCGGGTCGAGCCCGCTGCGGCGGGTATCATAGGTGAATCCGTAACCGATCTTGGAATAGGTCTGTCCCGGATCCTCTGCCTCGGCCTGAAGGTAGCTCGACGAGCCCTTGTAATTCTTGAAGGTGTTCTCGCCGATGGCATAGCGCAGCTCGAACCGGCCATTCTCGGAGATCGGGAATTCGAGCGACGGCGCGATCTCGATCTTCTGCGTGGCGTATTTGCTGTCATAATTGCCGCTGTCGGTCTGGGCATAGGTGGCCGCGAAGCGGAACCGGACATTGCGCCCCAGAAAGGCGGGCTCGGCGAAGACGAAGCGCGAGGTCGAGTTGTCGGTGCCGGTGTCGATCCGGAAACTCAGATACTGACCGCGGCCGAGGAAGTTGTTCTCGCTGAACGAAAGCGCGGCCCCGGCCCCGTCGGTCTGCGAATAGCTCAGACCGAAGGAAAGCGACCCGGTCGGCTGTTCCTCGACATTGACATCGATGATCATCTGATCCGGGCTGGTGCCCTCACGCGCCGAGACATCGGCATTCGCAAAGAAGCCGAGCGCGCGGATGCGGTCCGCAGTCTGCCGGACCTGGCGCGGGTTGAAGGGGTCGCCTTCGACGGTGCGGAACTGGCGCCGCACCACCCGGTCAAGCGTGGTCGCGTTGCCTTCGATATCGATCCGCTCGACGAAGACCCGCGGCCCCCTCTCGATCACGAAATCGACATCGAGCGTCAGATCGCGGTCGTTGCGGGTGATGCGCGGGGTGATGCGGATGAAATTCAGCCCCTTCTGGACCGCAAGCCGCTCCATCCGGACGACGGTGTTCTCGATCGCCATCGGGGTATAGGTATCACCCTCCGAGACCTTGGCCGCGGCCAGAAACTCGTCGGGGTCGATCTCGGACAGGTCGGAACTGGCGGTGACGCTGCCGAAATCGAATTTCTGCCCCTCGCGGATATTGTAGGTCAGCAGATAGGCGTCGCGGTTGCGGGTCAGTTCGGGCGTGACCGACAGGACCTGGAAATCGACATAGCCACGGGACATGTAGAAATCCCTCAGCACCTGCTTGTCGAACTCGATCCGGTCGGCGATGAAGGTGTCCGAGCGGATCACGCGCCGCAGGATGCCGGCCTGCTTGGTGCCGAGCGCGCGGCGCAGACGGCCTTCGGAATAGGCCCGGTTGCCGACGAAGGAGATGCGTTCGATCTCGACCACGTCGCCTTCGACGATCTCGAACACCAGATCGACGCGGTTCTCAGACCGCTCGATGATCTTGGGCGTGACCGTGGCGGCGATACGACCGGACTGCTCATAGGCGGCGATGATGGCGGCGACATCGGCCTCGGCCGTGGCGGGCGAATAGACCCGGCGCGACTGGGACTGGATGATCTTCTGCAGATCCTCGTCCTTGATCCGGGCATTGCCCTCGAAGCTGATGCGGTTCACCGTCGGGTATTCGGTCACCTTGATGACAAGCGTCCCGCCCTGCGGCACCAGTTCGACGGATTCGAAGAGACCGCTGCCGACAATGGCCTGATAGGCATCGTTCAGCCGCGCGGCCGAGATGGTCTCGCCCTTGGCGATATCGGCATAGGTGGCGACGGTCGAGGCATCGACCCGCTCATTGCCTTCGACCCGCACATTGGAAAAACTGTAGCTCTGCGCAAGGGCAAGCTGCGGCAGCCCCGCGCCGAGCCCGACGGCCAGCGCGACGGCCGAGAAGGCGAGGTTTCGAGCCCCCGGCCCGGTGCCGAGAAATCCCTGCGAAGCTTTGGTCATGTGCCCGTCCCAAGGTGACGCTTTGTTTCCGCCTTGCTAGCCCGCGGACGGGGCTTTGTCAAAAGGCCGAGGACAGGAAAATGACCGAAGATTGCCGCCCCTTGCGCAAAGCAAGGGCCTGAAAGCCAGCGCGCTCCCGGGGCGCGATTGTCGCCCCGCCGCCCCGGCGCGCTTCGTCCACTGCCCGGAGCTGGCCCGCGCCATGGGCGCAGGGCCTGTTTCATCCGCATCGCTTGCGCCTGCGCCGCAGGCCTTATTCACGCCACAGAGAGAGAGAGAGAGAGAGAGAGAGAGAGGCCGATCAGCCCCCCGCATTGTCTGGCGGGGCGCTGTCAGGGGCAGAAGATGTCGTTCGTAAGCGCGAAGACCATCAGCCCGATCAGCAGCGCGAGCCCCGCGGCCATCAGAACCCTCAGCGCCTTGTCGCTGGGCGGGCGGCCGACCACGGCCTCATAGGCGTAGAAGACCAGATGCCCGCCATCGAGGACCGGGATCGGAAACAGGTTCAGAAGCCCGACCGCGGTCGAGAGCATGGCGATGAACCAGACGAAGCTCTCCAGGCCCTGACTGGCCGCCGCCCCCGAGGATTCGGCGATGCCGAGCGGCCCCGACAGGTTGCACGAGCTGATCTTGCCCGCGATCATGTGGTAAAGGCCCGACAGGCTCGACTGGACGATGAAGCCAAGCTGCTCGGCGCCATAGGACAGCGCCTCGAGCGGGCCCGCCATCCGGGTCGCGGGCTCGAAGGCCAGCCCGCCGGTCATCCCGATCAGCCAGCGCGTCTCGAATCCGCCCTCGGCATTGGGCATGTCCATCCGCTTTGGCGTCAGCGAAAGGCTCAGCGTCTCGCCATCGCGCCAGACGGTCAGATCGATCGGCGCGCCCTCCGAGGCGGTCACCACGTCCTGCAACTGGCTGAAGGCGCGGATCGGCTGGCCATCGATGGCGGTCACGACGTCGCCCACCTTCAGCCCCACCTCCTTCGCGGCCGATTTCGGCTGGATCGCCGAGACCACCGGCGGGAAGGGATAGGGCCCCGCGACCTCCTGCTCGACGCCGTCGCGGCGCAGAAGATAGGCGGTTTCGCTGTCCATCGGCAGCTGTGCCACGGCGTCGTAGAAGGCATTGAAATCGGGCGTCGCGCGGCCGTCGAGCGCCAGGATCGTGTCGCCTTCGCGCAGCGCGGATTGCTCGGCGGGCAAGGGGGTCAGCTTGCCCACCGTCGGCGGTTCGATCGCGACCCCGCCGACAACGGCCAGCATCGCGAAGACCGCGATCGACAGCACGAAGTTGAAGACCGGTCCCGCCGCCACCGTCAGCACCCGCGCCCAGAGGGGCGCGCCATGCATGGTATGGCGCCGCTTCTCCGGATCCATCGCGTCGAGGGCCTCGGCATCCTTGCCGCTGGCCCCGTCGGAATCGCCCCAGAAGCGCACATAGCCGCCCAGCGGCAGTGCCGCGATCTGCCAGCGGGTGCCGTGCCGGTCGACCCGCGAGGCCAGAACCGGCCCGAACCCGAGCGAGAACACCTCGGCCCGGATCCCGGTCCAGCGGCCGACGATGTAATGGCCGTATTCATGTACGGTGACGATCACCGACAGCGCCACGATGAAGGCGACGATGGTGAAGGCGGCATTCCCGAAAGAGGGAAACAGCGAAGCGATATCCAATGACTTCCAGCCTTGTTCTGGTTCAGTTCGGCATCGACCGGACGGTCCGCGCGGCCTCTTCCCGTGCCAGATGGTCCACCCGCAGCACGTTCTCAAGGTCGAGCTCCGAATTCATCAGAGCGGTATCGGCGGAAAGCCGGTCCAGGACCGCGGCCACCACGTCGGACATCTGGGTGAACCCGATCTCGCGCGCGAGGAAGGCGTCGAGCGCAGCCTCCTTGGCCGCATTGAACACCGCCCCGGTCATGCCGCCGGCCTCCATCACCTCGCGCGCAATCCTGAGCGCGGGCCAGCGCGTCTCGCAGGCCGGACGGAAGCTGAGCTGGCCGATCCTGGCCAGATCGAGCCGCTCGACCGGGAGCGCCCGGCGCTCGGGCCAGTTCAGCGCATAGCCGATGGCATGGCGCATGTCATGCGGTCCGACATGGGCCATGATCGCGCCGTCGCGATAGCCCACCATGGCGTGGATCAGGGATTCCGGGTGGACCAGAGCCTCGATCTTCGAAGGCGCGATCCCGAAATATTCCTTGGTTTCAATCAGCTCCATGCCCTTGTTGAACATGGAGGCGGAATCGATGGTGATGCGTCGCCCCATCGACCAGTTCGGATGCGACGAGGCCTGCTCGGGCGTGGCCCCGGCCAGATCCTCGATCGGCCAGTCCCGGAAGGCGCCACCCGAGGCGGTGATGATCACCCGCTCGACCGCGTCCACATCCTCGCCCAGCAGCGCCTGGAACACCGCCGAATGCTCGCTGTCGACCGGCAGCACCCGTGCCCCATGGGCCTTGGCAGTCCCAAGCAGCAAGGGCCCGGCCGCGACCAGGCTTTCCTTGTTGGCCAGCGCCAGCGTCGTGCCATGTTCGAGGGCGCGCAGCCCCGGTGCCAGCCCGGCAAAGCCCACGATGGCCGACATGAACCAGTCGGCGGGGCGGGCAGCCGCCTCGATCAGCGCGGCCGGACCTGCCGCCGCCTCGACCTCCGAGCCGGCCAGGGCGGCCCTCAGATCGTCCAGACAGTCGTCGAAGGCGGTCACGGCCAGATCGGCCTTCAGCGCAATGGCCTGCTCGGCCAGGCGTTTCACGTTCCGACCGCCGGTCAGCGCGACGATATCATAGGCCCCGGCCCCGCCCTGCCGGGTCAGAAGGTCGATGGTGTTCTCGCCGATCGAGCCGGTCGCACCGAATACGGTGATCCGCCGTCTTTGCATGCCGTTCAGAACCTCACTTCAGGGACATAGACAAGCTGAGCCACCAGAAGCATGAACAGGGAGGCGCCCAGCAGACCGTCGAACCTGTCGAACAATCCGCCATGGCCGGGCAAGAGCGAGGAGCTGTCTTTCACGCCGACGCGGCGTTTTAGCGCGCTTTCGGCGGCATCGCCCATCTGGCTGGCGAAGGACAATGCCATCGAGATCCAGGGCAGATCGGGACCCGCCGTGGTGAAGCTGAGGAAGATCAAACCGATCAGCATCGCTGCGAACCAGCCGCCCAGAATCCCCGACCAGGTCTTCTTGGGGCTGACCTTCGGCCAGAATTTCGGCCCGCCGATGAAACGGCCCGCGAAATATCCCGCAACATCGGTCGCGATCACCACGAGGATCAGCCAGACCAGCCAGACGATGCCGTGATCGGCGCGGAAGCTCGCAAGCCCGTAGCCCGTGACCAGCATCGCCATCGCGAAGGCCAGATAGATGCCGCGATCGCGTGGCAGTTGCCAGGCGCCGATCACGCAGGGAATGGCCAGAAGCGGGAAGGCCGCATAGGGGGGCAGAAGCCAGGCGACCATCACCGTGGCGCCCGAGACCAGCGCCATCTGGATCGGCAGCCGTCCGGCCGCGCCGGGCACCATCATCCGCGTCAGTTCCCAGACCATCGTGCCCGAGACCAGCGCCGCCAGCCCGGTGAACCAGACCCCGCCCAGCCAGACCGCCAGGATACCAATGGTCGCCATCACCACTGCCGACCCGAGACGGGGCAGCAGATCTTCCCAGGACCCACCCGAAGCCATCAGCTCAATACCGCTCCATAGCGCCGCTCGCGCGTGCCGTAATTGCCGACGATCTCGGCGAAATGCGCCGCCGTGAAATCGGGCCAGAGCACGGGCGTGAATTCATATTCCGCATAGGCCGACTGCCACAGCAGAAAGTTCGAGATCCGCGCCTCGCCGGAGGTCCGGATCACCAGATCGGGGTCGGGCAGGAGGCAGGTGTCGAGGAAATGCGCCAGCGTCTCGGCATCGACATCCTCGGGATCGAGCCGCCCGGCCGCCACCTCGCGCGCGAGCCGCTTGGTGGCACGCGCAACCTCGTCGCGGCCGCCATAATTGATCGCGACCGTCAGGTTCACCAGATCGTTGCCGGCGGTGAGCTCTTCCAGCGCATGCATCATGCCGACCAGCTTGGGATCGAGCCGGTCGCGGTCGCCGATGAAGCGCACCCGCACGCCCTTTTCCAGAAGCGCCGTCGCCTCCTTCTGGATGTAGCGGCGGAACAGCGTCATCAGGCCCGTGACCTCGACCTGGGTCCGGCGCCAGTTCTCGGTCGAGAAGGCGAAGATCGTCAGGTAGCGGATGCCGAGATCGGGGCAGGCCTCGACGATCTCGCGCACCCGGCGCGCCCCGGCCTGATGGCCGAAGAGACGCGGCCGGCCGCGCATCTGGGCCCAGCGGCCATTGCCGTCCATGATGACGGCGACATGGGCGGGCCCGCTCTGGTTGCTGTCCTTCGCGGCCACGCCGCCCCCTTTCCGCCCCTGCGGGACCGATTGCAGTCAGACCTGCATGATCTCCTGCTGCTTGGTCTCGAGCGCCTTGTCGACCTGGGCGATATACCTGTCGGTCAGGGACTGGATCTCGTCATGCCAGATCTTGTTGTCATCCTCGCCCATGCCGGCCGCCTTGGCCTTCTTGAGCTGCTCCATGCCGTCGCGGCGCACGTTGCGCACGGCCACGCGGGCCTGTTCGGCATATTGGGCCGCGACCTTGGTCAGCTCGCGGCGGCGCTCTTCGTTCAGCTCGGGGATCGGCAGCATGATGATGGTGCCGTTGGTCTGCGGATTGATCCCGAGACCCGATTCCATGATCGCCTTCTCGACCTTGTTCACCATCGACTTGTCCCAGACATTGATGGTGACCATGCGCGGTTCGGGCACGTTGACCGTGCCCACCTGGTTGATCGGGGTCGGCGTGCCATAGGCCTCGACCGTGACGGGGTCGAGCATGCTGGCCGAGGCGCGCCCTGTCCGGAGCGAGGAAAACTCGTGCTTGAGCGACGCCATCGCGCCGTCCATCCGGCGGGTCAGGTCGTCAAGGTCGATATCCAGCTCGTCTTCCGCCATGGTCTTTCTTCCCGTTGCCTCGTGGTGTCGCGTGTTTTGGTTGCTATACCGCTATCCGTGCACGATTGTATAGGTGCCTTGCCCGGCAAGGATGCCGCGGAACCCGCCCGGCTCGTCCAGGCTGAAGACGATGATCGGCAGGTCGTTGTCGCGCGCCAGAGCGATCGCCGAGGCATCCATCACCTTGAGATTCTTCACCAGACAGTCGTCATAGCTGATCTCGTCATAGCGCACGGCATCGTCATGCTTGACCGGGTCCTTGTCATAGACCCCGTCGACCTTGGTGCCCTTGAAGATCGCCTCGCAGGCCATCTCGTTGGCGCGCAGCGTCGCGGCGGTATCGGTGGTGAAATAGGGGTTCCCGGTGCCCGCGGCGAAGATGATCACCCGCTTCTTTTCCAGATGGCGGACGGCGCGGCGGCGGATATAGGGCTCGGCCACCTCATCCATCCGGATCGCCGAGACCACCCGGCAGAAAACGCCCATCTCCTCCAGCGCCGACTGCATCGCCAGCGCGTTCATCACGGTCGCCAGCATCCCCATGTAATCGGCGGTGGTCCGCTCCATGCCCTGTGCCGAGCCCTGCAGCCCGCGGAAGATGTTGCCGCCGCCGATCACCATGCAGATCTCGACGCCGAGATCGCGCACCGCCTTGACCTCGCGCGCGATGCGCTCGACCGTCGGCGGGTGAAGACCATAGCCCTGATCGCCCATCAGAGCTTCGCCGGAGATTTTCAGAAGCACGCGGTTATAGGCCGGCTTCGGTTGATCGGCGCTGCCGTCGCTCATATGGTCTGCCTCTGTTTTCAGGAATGTCAGTCGGGCGGCACCATGTCGGAAAAGCGGGGCGGGTTCAACGCCCAACAGGCCGGAACCGGGGCAGCAGGGCTGCCCGATCTCGACCCGGCGCGGCCGGTCCTGATCGCGGGGCCGACCGCCAGCGGCAAGTCGGCGCTGGCGCTGGCCATCGCCGGGGCGCAGGGCGGCGTGATCGTCAATGCCGATGCGCTGCAGGTGTTCGAGGGCTGGCAGGTGCTGACCGCCCGCCCCACGCCCGACGAAGAAGCCAGCGTGCCGCATGCGCTTTACGGCCATGTCCCCTTCACGGCGGACTATTCGGTCGGCCACTGGCTGCGCGATCTGGCGCCCCTGTTGCAGGGCCCCGAACGCCCGATCGTGGTCGGCGGCACCGGGCTTTACTTCACCGCGCTGACCGAGGGTCTGGCCGAGATCCCGCCGACCCCGCCCGAGATCCGGGCCGAGGCCGACCGGCGTCTGGCCGCGGAGGGGCCTGAGGCGCTGCTGGACGCGCTCGACCCCGCCACGCTGGCGCGGATCGACCGGCTGAACCCGGTCCGGGTCCAGCGCGCCTGGGAGGTCCAGCGCGCAACCGGCCGCGGGCTTGCCGCCTGGCAGGACGAGACCCCGCCCCCGCTCCTGCCCCTCGCGGCCGCGCAGCCCCTGGTGATCGAGGCCGGCCGCGACTGGCTGAACGCCCGGATCGATGCGCGCTTCGAGCGGATGATCGCGGAAGGCGCGCTGGAGGAAGTCCGCGCCAACCTGCCCCGCTGGGATCCGGCGCTGCTGTCGGCCAAGGCCATCGGCGCGCCCGATCTGGTGGCATATCTGCATGGCGAAATCCCGCTTGCCGAGGCCGTGTCGTCCGCCAAGACCGCCTCGCGCCAATATGCCAAGCGACAGCGCAGCTGGTTCCGCTCGCGGCTGGGAGGCTGGCCGCGCTGGCCTGCGGGCTGAACCGCCCTTCCCGGCCGGGCACGCTTTACCGGCCCTCCGAATCGGACCAAGATCGGCGCGCCAGACGCCTTGCGCGCCCTTGCACCCGGGATTTTCCTTTATGTCGCTGTTCTCCGAACTTCGCCTGGTTCCGTTCTCGCGCCTGACCAATGGCAGCCGGTGGCGGGTCGAGGCGATGCGGAGCTATTCCGCGCCGCAACTGCTCTGGATCACCAAGGGTCAGGGCCGGATCACCGTCGGCGGCGTCACCCGGGGCTATGGTGCCCATAACGCCGTGTTCATCCCGGCGCACACCATGCATGGCTTCGAGATGACAAGCCAAGTCTACGGCACCGGCATCGTCTTCGCCGATCTGCCCGCTATCGAGCTGCCAGACAGGCCGCATCACCTGCGCATCCGCGACGGCGCGGTGCAGGCCGAACTGACGTTTCTGGTCGAGAGCCTGCAGCGCGAGCTCGAGGGCAGACGGCCCGAGGCCCGGCGCGCGATCCGGCATCTGGCGGGGCTGGTCTCGGTCTGGCTCGACCGCCAGATCGCCCTGGACGAGACCGCCACCGGCCGCCCGGATCCGGCGCGCCGGCTGGCCTCGGGCTTCGCCGCGCTGGTCGAGAAGGAATTCCGTTCGGCCAAGTCCGTTTCGGACTATGCCGCCGCCCTCGGCGTGACGCCCACCCATCTGACGCGGGTCTGCAACCGCACCTGCGGGCGCAGCGCCTCCGAACTTCTGGCCGAACGCAAGATCAGCGAGGCAAGGCGGCTTCTGGCCGATACCCGGGCCCCGATCAAGGAGATCGCCTCGGCGCTCGGCTATACCTCGCCCGCCTATTTCACCCGCGCCTTCCAGGCCCGGGCGGGCGCCTCGCCAAGCCGGTTCCGCAAGGGGCACTGATGCAGCGGCCCCATCGGCCCCGCGACAGGGGACAGCCGGTCGCGCCCGGGCGCGACCGCCTCCCCGCGCACGGCGGCTCCCGGCTCCGAAGCCGAGACTTGCATCGCGGCGGGATGTCGTCTTTGCTGAGCCATATGCCGTGAAATGGCCGGACGCCGGGAAGGTCCGGACGATCGCGGCGCCCCATCCCCGCGCGCGGGCCGCGCGCGATCAGAGCCCCGGCGCGCGGCCCGCGCGCGATCAGAACCTCAGCGTGCGGCCAGCACGCGGCCGGGCCAAGCCGGACCGGCCCCTCGCGCCAGGTCCGGCGCATTCGACAGGGAGATCCGAGCCATGACCACGCCGTCCGACCGCCCCGACCAGCCCCATCCGGCCGCAGAGCTTTATGCGCGCGAATATCGCGCGGGGCTGATGGACCGGCGCGAGTTTCTCGGCCGGGCGACGGCGCTGGGCCTGAGCGCGGGTGCAGCCTACGGGCTGATCGGGCGGCCCGCGCCCGCCCGCGCCCAGCCCGCGCCCCGTCGCGGCGGCACGCTGCGGATCCAGATGGATTGCCGCGCGCTTTCCGACCCGCGCACCTATGACTGGTCGGAAAAGGCCAACGAGACACGCGGCATCGTCGAATACCTGGCCGAGCTGAACCCCGACGGCACGCTGCGCCCGATGCTCTTGGAAAGCTGGCAGGCCAATGAGGACGCCACCGAATACACGCTGAAGCTTCGCCCCGGCGTGACCTGGAACACGGGCGAGGCCTTCACCGCCGAGGATGTGGCAGCAAACCTCGCGGGCTGGTGCGACAGCTCGGTCGAGGGCAATTCCATGCCCTCGCGGATGGCGGCCATGGTCGAGAACGGCCAGGCCGCCGAGGGTGCCATCGAGATCGTCGACGCGCTGACCGTCCGGCTGCACCTGCTGCGCCCCGACGGCACGCTGATGTTCGGCATGGCCGATTACCCGGCCGCGGTGATGCATCGCGACTGGATCGGCACCTCGGTCGCCGATCACGGCATCGGCACCGGCGCCTACATGTTCGAGGAGTTCAAGGTCGGCGAGCGCATCGTGCTGGTCCGCAATCCCGGGCACAGCTACTGGGGCGACGGCGCCTGGCTCGACCGGGTCGAGTTTCTCGACTACGGCACCGACCCGGCCGCCTGGCTTGCGGGCGCCGATGCGGGCGAGTTCGACATGACCTACGAGACGGTGTCGGATTTCATCGACATCTTCACCGCGCTGGGCTGGGTCGAGAGCACGGTCGGCACCTCCTCGACCGTGGTGATCCGGACCAATCAGGAGGCCGAGATCGGAGGCGTCCGCCCCTATGCCGATCCGCGCGTGCGCCGGGCGCTGGCACTGGCGGTCGACAATGCGGTGCCGCTCGAGTTGGGGATCTCGGGACGCGGGCGGGAATCGCGCAACAACTTCCATGTCACGCCGGGGGTGCATCCGGACTATGCCGAGATCGAGGCCCACCGGCAGGACATCCCCGAGGCGCTCCGGCTGATGCAGGAGGCCGGGATGACGGATTACGAACACGAACTGATCTCGATCGATGACGATTACCGCAAGAACACCACCGATGCCGTCGCCGCACAGCTTCGCGATGCCGGCTTCAAGGTGCGGCGGACGGTGCTGCCCGGCTCGACCTTCTGGAACGACTGGACCAAATATCCGTTCTCCTCGACCAACTGGAGCCATCGCGAGACCGGCATCCAGATGCTGAACCTCGCCTATCGCTCGACCGCGGCCTGGAACGAGACCGGCTTCCGCAATGCCGAATTCGACGCGCTGCTGGACGAGGCGACCGCCATTGCCGACGATACCGCGCGGCGCGCGGTGATGGCGAAGCTGGAACGGATGATGGTCGAGGAGGGCGTCGCGATCATCCCCTATTTCCGCTCGCTCTACCGCCATGCCCGCGAGGGCGTGCTCAATGCCGGGATGCATCCGAAATACGAGATCAACATCCATCATCTGGGCTGGGCCTGATCCGGAGCGATGGCCGGGGAAGGCACACAGGCCGGACTGGCCGGTTTCATCCTGAGGCGTCTGGGCGGTCTGGCGCTGAGCGCGCTTTGCATGAGCTTCCTCGTCTTTCTGCTGACCAATCTCGCGCCCAATCTCGAGAAGCTCGCCAAGACCCAGGCCGGCACGCGGATCACCGATGCCGAGGTCGCGGGCTGGCTCGAGAAGAACGGCTATGCCGAACCGATGCTGAGCCGCTATGGCGAATGGCTGGGCGTGCTGCCTGCGGCAACCGCGACCGATGCGGCGGGACAGGTCCTGGGCGGACGCTGTCTGCGCGGCCATCCCGGCCTCGCGCCTGCGGCCGTCCCGCGCTTTTGCGGCATATTGCAGGGCGACTGGGGCTATTCGACCAAGTTCCGGCAGCCGGTGGCCGGGGTGATCGCCGAGCGGCTGAAGCGGACCGGGGTGCTGATGGGCTGGGCCTTCGCGGTAATGGTTCCGCTTGCGCTGGTCATCGGGGTGCTGGCGGGCATGCGCGAGGGCTCGGCGCTCGACCGCGGGCTGTCGACGGTCTCGATCGCCACGACCTCGACGCCGGAATATGTCTCGGGGGTGATTTTCGTCGCACTCTTCGCTTCGTCCATGGTCGGGCTGAAATGGTTCACGGGCTCGGCGAAGTCGGCGGTCGACGGGGTGACCTTCCGGAACTTCACCCTGCCGGTCGTGACGGTGGCGCTTTACGGCATGGGCTATATCGCCCGGATGACGCGGGCCTCGATGGCCGAGGTGATGACGGCGCAATATATCCGCACCGCCCGGCTGAAGGGGCTGAGCTTTCGCGCCGTGGTGCTGCGCCACGCGCTGCGGAACGCGCTGATCGCGCCCTTCACGGTGATCATGCTGCAATTTCCCTGGCTTCTGACGGGGGTGGTGATCGTCGAGGCGCTGTTCGTCTATCCGGGCTTCGGCGATGCGCTGGTCCAGGGCGCGCAGAACAACGATATCGACCTGTTGCTGGCGATCTCGGTGGTGGCGGTGACCGTGGTGCTGGCAACCCAGCTTCTGTCCGATATCGGCTATGCGCTCCTGAACCCGCGGATCCGCGTGGCATGAGAGGGACGGGATGGAGCGGCTGAGCTGGACCGGTGGCCTCGGCGCCTGGCTGGTTCCCGTACTCGGGGCCGCACTGATTGCCCTGGCACTGGCGGCGCTGGCCCATCCGCTGGCGCTGCTGGCCGCGGGCCGAGGCGGCGGCGCTGGGCCGGAGGCCGCGCGAACCGGGCCGGGCATCGCGGTGCGGGTGACGGGCGGGCTCTTGCGGCTGTCGCTCCGGGCGGTTGCGGCGGTGCTCGTGGCATTCCTGATCGGAGGGATCCTGGCGCCGCCCGAGGCGAAGGGCATCCTGGGGCGGATCGCGACCCGGCTCTGGCCGGTCTGGCTGTCGCTGGGGGCGAGCTTCGCGCTGATCGCCCTGTTTCGGCGACGGCTCGGGCTGCTCGGCCACCTGCTGGCAAATCCCGCCGGTGCCGTCGGGCTCGGGCTGGTGCTGTTCTGGGTCTTCGTCGCGCTTTTCGCCGGTCAGATCGCGCCCTTCGACCCGGTCACCGACGTGATCGCGGGCATGAAGAACAAGCCCCCCGGCACCCCCCTGCCCGGTTCTGACGGCACGGCCTATGGCTATTATCTTCTAGGCGGCGACGCGCTTGCGCGCGATGTCTTCTCGCGCGCGGTGAGCGGCGCGCGGGTGGTGCTGGCGATTGCGCCCGCCGCGACCGTCTTCGCCTTCATGGTGGGGATCACGCTCGGGCTACCAGCCGGCTATCTCGGCGGACGCCTGGATGCGGGCCTCACCTTTCTTGCCAATCTGGTACTGGCCTTCCCGGTGATCCTGCTCTTCTTCCTGCTGGTGACGCCCGAGATCGTGGCGATGGGCGTGCCCCGCTACATGGCGGGGGTGCTGTTCCTGTTCCCGCTGATCTTCCTGACGATCCTGTGGAATTCGCGCTTCCGGACCCGGCCGCGCCTTTGCGCAGGGCTGATCGCGGCGACGCTGGCGCTGGGCGGCTGGCTTTATGCCGGGCTCGCCTGGAGCGCCGATCCGCTGGGGATCCTCGCCTTGCCCCCGGGGGTGCTGATCGTCTTCGTCTCGGTTGTCTTCGTCAATGCGCCGTCGGTGTTCCGGATCATGCGCGGCCTGACGCTCGATCTGCGCGCCCGCGATTACGTGGCCGCCGCGCAAACCCGTGGCGAGGGGGCGTGTTACATCATGCTGTGGGAGATCCTGCCCAATGCGCGCGGGCCGCTCCTTGTCGATTTCTGCCTCCGGATCGGCTACACCACCATCCTGCTCGGCACGCTCGGCTTCTTCGGTCTCGGCCTGCCCCCCGAGAGCCCCGACTGGGGCACCTCGATCAATGCCGGCCGGGGTCTTCTGCAATTCGTGCCATTTCCACCCCTGGTGCCCGCCATCGCGATCATGAGCCTGGTTCTGGGCCTGAACCTGCTTGCGGACGGGCTCCGCGAGGAAAGCCTGAAGGAATGACTCGATGACGAATTTTCGTCGAAAATTCGCGCCCCATACCGGGCGGATCGGCAGATGACCGAGCCGCTCCTTGTCATCGACCAGCTGTCCATCGGCTTTTCCTCGCGCAAGGGCGACATTCCCGCGGTCGCGGCGTTCTCGCTCTCGATCAGCGCTGGCGAGGCGGTCGGGCTCGTAGGCGAATCCGGCTGCGGCAAATCCACGGTCGCGCTCGGGATCCTGCGCGATCTCGGCCCGAGTGGCCGCATCACCGGCGGCACGATCCGCTTTCGCGGACGCGACCTCGGCCAGCTTCCGGCCAATGAGCTTCGCCGCATCCGCGGCAACGAAATCGCGATGGTCTACCAGGAGCCGATGGCGAGCCTCAATCCTGCGATGCGGATCGGCCGCCAGCTGATGGAGGTGCCGATGGTGCATGCCGGCGCCTCGCGCGCCGAGGCCTGGGCTTTGGCCGAAGCGATGGTCGCCGATGTCGGCCTGCCCGATCCCGCCCGCATCCTGAATGCCTATCCGCATCAGCTTTCGGGCGGCCAGCAACAGCGGATCGTGATCGCGATGGCGTTGATGTCGCGCCCGGCCCTTCTGATCCTCGACGAACCGACCACCGCGCTCGACGTGACCGTCGAGGCCGCCATCATCGATCTGATACGCGGCCTGGGCCGGAAATACGGCACCGCCCTTCTCTTCATCTCGCACAATCTCGGCCTGATATGCGAGGTCTGCGACCGGGTCTGCGTCATGTATTCGGGCGAGGCCGTCGAGCACGGCCCCGTGCGGTCCGTCTTCGAGCGGATGCGCCACCCCTATTCCCAGGCGCTGTTCCGCGCGATCCCGCGGCCCGGCACTGACAAGACCACAGAGCGGCTCGAGACCATCCCCGGCCGCTTGCTGATGCCGCAGGACCGCCCCCGCGGCTGCAATTTCGCGCCCCGCTGCGCCCATGCCATCCCCGGGCTCTGCGACGCGACCGAAATCGCCATGCGGCCAGTACCCGACGCCACGGGCCTCCCGGGCGGCCATGAGGCGCGGTGCCTCCGTTTCGAGGAGATCGACTGGCAAAGCCGCGCGAGCGCCCCCGCAAACCCGCCCCAAGGCGAAATCGGGCCGCCGGTTCTGACCGTCACCGATTTGCGGAAATATTACGAAATCTCGTCCGGAGGCCTGTTCGGGCGCCGCCGACCTGCGCTCATCCGTGCCAACGAGAGGCTCAGTTTCGAGGCCCGCACCGCCGAGACGCTTGCCATCGTCGGCGAATCCGGGTGCGGCAAGTCCACCCTCGCCAGGGTGCTGCTCGGGCTTGAGACCGCGACCGGCGGCCAGGTGCGGCTGCACGGTCGGGACCTGCAGAACACCCCCGTACAGAAGCGCGGGGCCCGGACCGTCGCCGATTTGCAGATGGTGTTCCAGAACCCCTTCGACACGCTCAACCCCGCCCAGCGGGTCGGCCACCAGATCCTGCGCGCGCTCGAGGTCTTCGGCATCGGCAAGACCCGCCGTGCCCGCCGCGCGCGGATGTTCGAACTGCTCGAGTTGGTCGGACTGCCGCGCGACTTCGCCGAGCGGCTGCCGCGCCAGCTATCGGGCGGACAGAAGCAGCGCGTGGGCATTGCCCGCGCCTTTGCCGGGAATGCCCGCATCGTGGTGGCCGACGAGCCGGTCTCGGCGCTCGATGTCAGCGTGCAGGCAGCGGTGGCGGATCTGCTGATGGAAATCCAGCGCAGCCAGCGGACCACCCTGATCTTCATCTCGCATGATCTCTCGATCGTGCGCTATCTCGCCGACCGGGTGATGGTGATGTATCTCGGCCATGTGGTCGAGATCGGCCTCGCCGCGCAGGTCTTCGCGCCCCCCTATCATCCTTATACCGAGGCGCTGCTCTCGGCCGTGCCGGTCGCCGATACGCGCATAGAGAAGACCCGGATCCTGCTGGAGGGAGAGCTGCCCTCGGCGCTGAACCCGCCGCCCGGTTGCCCGTTCCAGACCCGCTGCCGCTGGGCCCACAGGGTCCCGGACGATCTTTGCAAAAGAAATCTGCCGCCCATGGTCGAGCGCGCGGCCGGCCATTCCATCCTCTGCCACCTTCCGCCCGAGACGCTTGACGAGATGGAGCCGGTTTTCCGAACCGCCCCTGAATAGACGAGAGCCGCCCTCGTCGGCCAGGCGAGGGGCGTCAGGTTCCAGGCGATTGACTTCCGCCCGGCGCAGTCCAGCGACGCGCCGACCACAAGCTCCCCCGGTTGCGAAATAGCGCGCCGGAAGACCTGCCGGGGGCCGGGAAGACCTGCGCAGGCCTGCCGCCTGCAGGACAGAAGGTCCGGATTGTGGCGCAGGCGCGCCCTTTCCAGCACCCCACCGCCACGAGCGCCTCGCACCGGGGGCCGAAGCCCGCCTTGTCCGTTCGTTCCGGCGATCTGCAGCGCGAGAGAGCGGCCCGGCGATCCCGCGGGGACACGACCACTGCCCGGCCCGAAACGGAAAAAGGGCCGCACCTTTCGGCACGGCCCTTCGAAATCGGGGGAAACGCGGATCAGCGTTTCGAGAACTGGAAGCTCCGGCGGGCCTTGCGGCGGCCGTATTTCTTCCGTTCCACGACCCGGCTGTCGCGGGTCAGGAAGCCGGCCGCCTTGAGCGCGCCGCGCAGGCTCGGATCGTAAAGCTGCAGCGCCTTCGAGATGCCGTGCTTGACCGCACCGGCCTGGCCCGACAGACCGCCGCCGGCAACCGTCGCCATCACGTCGAACTGGTCTTCGACACCGGCCACGGTGAAGGGCTGGCGCAGGATCATCTGCAGCACGGGACGCGCGAAATAGGCGTTGATGTCCTTGCCGTTCACGGTGACCTTGCCGGAACCCGGCTTGATCCAGACACGGGCAACCGCGTCTTTCCGCTTGCCGGTGGCGTAGGCACGGCCAAACGAATCGCGAACGGGCTCGCGCGGCGCATTCTCGTCAGCCGAAGCGGCAGGCGTGCCGGACACGACCGACTGCAGCTCATCGAGAGATTTGATTTCTTCGGCCATCACGCGCTCCGGGTGTTCTTCGAGTTCATGGACTTGACGTCCAGCACTTCGGGATTCTGGGCCTCGTGGGGATGCTCGGCCCCGGCATAGACGCGCAGATTGGTCATCTGCTGGCGGCTCAGGCGATTGCCCGGCAGCATGCGCTTGACCGCAGCCGTCACGACGCGCTCGGGATGGGCGCCTTCGAGGATCTGCGCGGCAGTGCGGTGCTTGATGCCGCCCGGATGGCCGGTATGCCAGTAGTATTTCTTGTCGCTGCGCTTCTTGCCCGTCATCTGCACCTTGTCGGCGTTGATGACGATCACGTTGTCGCCCATGTCCATGTGAGGCGTGAAGGACGGCTTGTGCTTGCCGCGCAGACGCATGGCGATGATCGAGGCGAGACGGCCGAGAACGACGCCCTCGGCGTCGATCACGATCCATTTCTTCTCGATATCCGCCGGGGTAGCGGTAAAGGTTTTCATTGGCTCTGCCCTGTATCGGCTGAAAGATCGGCCCGGAAACGGCGGACCGCTCCGGAACTCGGATGGACGCTTTCTAAGCATTTCCGCGCGCGGGTCAAGAGCGTTGAGCCTGACTTAATTGTTGTTTCTCAGATACTTGCGAAATAGGTATCATATTACCCCAAGATCAGACGCCTCCGGAGGCCCGGAATGCCGAACGCCGGCCGTTCCCGGCCGGCGTCGCGCCATTTGTCGTCTTGTCGTCTCGTCGTGCGCGGCTCAGGTCCGGCGGCGGCGCATCGCTCCGATCAGCCCGAGGCCCGCAGCCAGCATCGGCAGCGTGGCCGGAAGCGGAACCGGCGCCGGGTCGGTCGAAGGCAGCCCGCCCGCGAAGGGCTGCAGATGAACCTGACCGCGCAGCACGGCCGAAGCCGCGAAGACATTGCCCTCGATGGCGGTCGAATTGGTCAGCGCGGCATTGCCGGCCAGCACCGTGCCGTACACCATCCGATCAAGAGCGACCGAGGTCGCCTCGTAGAAGTTCCAGATGATGCGCTGCCCGTCGCTGGCCTGCAGGCCCAGAAGGTTGTCCTCGAACAGGATCGAAGATCCCGACACATTCAGGATCAGCGTATCGCTCGCGCCGAGGATGAAATCGATCTGACCGATGGCGCCGCCGAAATCGGAGATGTCGAAATTGTAGACATTGAGCCCGCCGCTGGTGGCGTCGATCTTCAGCGTGTTGCCACCGCTGACGGTGGCGGTTCCGGTTGCGGCAAGCGCCGAAAGATCCTCCGAGGCCTTGTTCAGGGTGGCAACCATGTCGGTCGGGAACAGCGCCTCGAAACCGGCATCGCCCTGAAGCCCGCTTTCGACCCGGACACCGTCGAAGGTCGGCGTTTCCTTGTTGTTGATGTTCTGTCTCGTGCCCTCCGACAACGTCCCGCCGACCAGCACCTCGCCGGTCCGCTCGACACCGAACTGCACGGTATCGACAGAGACATCGCCCCGGACCGCCAGGGTGGTTCCGCCGGAGCCGATGCGAATGGCGCCCGGCCCGCGCGCATCGCCTTCGACGATCACATCGGGATAGGCCGACCCCGGCATGTCGCGATTGGCGAAATCGGCCTTGCCCGAGGAGGCGACCAGATCGCCGCCGACATAGGCGCGTCCGTAATTGTCCTGGTTGGTGTCGAGATCGCCGGCCGTCACGATCGAGAATTGCGAGAGGATCTCCGATGCCGACAGCGTCGCCGCGGGCGCAGCCCCGCCAAGAGAGACCGCCAGCGCGGCCCCAAGCAGGAATTCCGTTTTCATATCAAGGCGTCCCCCAAAGAAAATCATGGAAAATATTCCCGGCAACTGCCCCACCCGGACCGGTTGCCGATATCGGTCACTTTAATCGCTCCGGATCATCCGGCAAGCCTTGTCCAACGCCCCCTCAGCGGGAAAAACGGGACGCGATGCTTAGGCTGTGGCGGCGACGTGGCGGATTTCTGCTCCGCAGGTGCCGCTTTCGCGTCATTTTCCCGAATTTGCTATTGATCGAATCCCAAACCTTCCATAGGTGACGCGAACGATCGGACCCGATCCCAACTTCGGATCTTCCCGGGGGGGCGCTAAGGGACCGACTGGATTCAATCTGCTGGTAAGAAGGGGCGCGCCATGACTGACGCCAACCTCTTCCGACTGGGGATCGGTCTGGAGACAGGCGCCCATGCGGAAGATCACCGCGGCCACCCGGCCGCCGACGCCACTCGCGATGTCTTTGACGTTGCGCGTGACGACCATTTCATACGCCGTGAAGGCCGGATCTTTGCCGGGACCCATCTGATCATCGAGGTCGTCGATGGCGATGGGCTGGATGACGAGGACCGGATTCAGAAGGCGTTCCGCGACTGCGTCGACGAATGCGGAGCGACGCTTCTGCACATCCACACCCACAAGTTCAGCCCCCAGGGCGTGAGCGGCGTGGCGGTGCTGGCCGAAAGCCATATCTCGGTCCACACCTGGCCCGAGATCGGCTATGGCGCCTTCGACGTCTTCATGTGCGGCGATGCCGAACCCTGGCGCGCGGTCGACGTGCTGCGCACGGCTTTCAACGCCGGCGATATCCGCGTCAAGGAGCTGCTCCGCGGCGAGGATGTGGTGGCTGCGCGCGTCGCCGCCTGACCGGCCGGTGCCAGGCATAACCAGGCCAGAATGGTCGCGCCGTCTCGCGGCGCGACATACCCCTTGATATGACAATATCCTGCAAGACTTGCGGTGGCAGCCAGCCAGGATCGGTGCGGCTGCTGCGGTTGCCGAACCGATGCGCGCAGACCCGGCAGGGCCTTCGGACTGGCGGCGGGCGGGGCGATGCCCCTGCGATACGGCATTGATGCATATCGGTCTTCTTATCTTCGCGGCGGTCTGCGGAACGGCCCCGGTGGCTTTCGCTCTCGCAGAGACGGGGGACCCGGCATTTCGGCCCCTGACCGAAGGGTTACGGCTTGACCCCGTCGCCGGGGCCCGGAAGGCTTGCGCCATGAAGGACGGCCCCGATATTTCCCGCAGCACCGCGCTGACCGCCACCCCGATGCGTGCCTCGATCCCGATGGCGTGCCTGGGCGAACCGACTTTCGGGCCCGGGATCTCTGCTGCTCCGCGCCAGCCGACCGAGGCTGCGCCGATCCGGGTGCGCAAGCAGGGCCGCCACCGCCATTTCGCACTTGCCGGGAGCATGGTCGCAGGCGGGGTGCGTGTCGGGTTGGCCCGCGCCAGGGGGCATCTGCGCAGCCGCACCGGGCCGCGCAATGCCACGCCGCGCAGGATCCGGGTCTGGCATGACCTTGGCACGGGCCCCCGCGCGGTCGCGCTCCTCAAGAGCCTCGCGGCACGCGGCGGGCTGACCGCCCCGCAGCAGGATGCGGCCCCGACCGGCCGCAAGCCGGCCTTTTTCGCGAGGCCCGGCCTCGCCCTGCCCCGGACCGGTCGCGGGCGGCGCCCGATTTGCCGTGCCTGCCCCGGCCCGCGCGCGCAGTGCGCGGGCGGGCTGTGCCGCCCCGAGCGGGCGTGCCATCTGCCTCTGACCCCGGTGGGCGCGCATGCGCTCGCCGAAGCCTTTCCGACCTGAGCCCGGGGCCGGGCCTTCAAACAGACTGAAATCAAGGAGCGACGCTATGACAGACACCCCGATTCCGGGCTGGACCCTCGAACGCCTGCACAATGGCTATGGCCAGGCGCTGGAAGAGACCGAGCTGCTTTATGACAGCCGGACCGAACACCAGCGGCTGAGGGTCTTCGAAAATCCGAGCTTTGGTCGGGTGATGACGCTGGACGGCGTGGTGCAGGTGACCGAGGCCGACAATTTTATCTATCACGAGATGCTGACCCATGTGCCGATCCTCGCCCATGGTGCGGCCAGGCGGGTTCTGATCGTCGGCGGCGGCGATGGCGGGATGGCCCGCGAGGTGTTGCGCCATCCCGCAGTCGAGGAGGTCACCATGGTCGAGATCGACGCCGGCGTGGTCGAGTTCTGCAAGACCTACCTGCCCGGCATCAGCCAGGGCGCCTTCGACGATCCGCGACTGAAGCTCGTGATCGATGACGGCGCCGCCTTCATGCGCAATACCCAGCAGAAATACGACGTGATCGTGGTCGATTCCACCGATCCGATCGGACCGGGCGAGGTGCTGTTCACCGACAGTTTCTACGGCCATGCCAAGCGCGCGCTGACCGAGGGGGGCATCCTGGTGACGCAGAACGGGGTGCCTTTCGTCCAGGGCGCCGAGCTGACCAATTCGATGCGTGCCTTCAAGGCGCTCTTTGCCGACTGGGGATGCTACCTCGCGACGGTGCCGACCTATGCCGGCGGCCCGATGGCCTTCGGCTGGGGCACCGACGGTCCGGGCCGCACGGTGTCCCTGGCCGAGCTCGAGGCCCGGGCGGCGGCGGCCGGGATTTCGACCGAGTATTATACCCCCGAGGTCCACAAGGCCGCCTTCGCGCTTCCGGGCTATGTCCGCCGCCTGATGCCCTGAACCTCTTGCGCGGCCAGGGGTACTCTGCTGCCATCGGCCCGCACATGAGAACGCCCGGAACCGGCAATCACGCGGTTCCGGGCACCAGCAAAGGCCAGAAGGGCGTCCCCGGCTATCCGATCATCCCGCCCTTGTCGCCAAGGGTCTCGTAATGTCGCTTGAGCCGCTGCAGCGCGATCCTGAGCACGATCTTGCCCGAGCGCGCCGACCAGCCCATGCGCTTCTCGGCCTGCTCCAGCCCCTCGAGAAAACAGCAGCAGCGCAGCGCCACATCGCCAAGCCCGGGCCCCAGCTCGCGCAGCGCGGCGCTCACCCTCTCCCGGGCCGCGCCCGGCCCCTCGGCCGGACCGTCATTGCCGAAGAAGGCGCCGCGATCGCCGCCGGTCAGGAACCGGTCCCAGTTCTGCGCCACCCGGGGGCCGAGCTGGGCCACCTCGAAATCCTCGCGCAACCGCTCGCCCGCCGCGACCAGATCGGGGCTGAGGAAGGGCTTGCCGTCCTTTTCCTTGCGCCGTGCCAGTATCGACAGCGGCGACTCGGCCCGGTTGAAGCGGATCCGCTCGGCCCGCGCCGTCTTGCCCTCTTCCCAGTCGCGGTGCTGCTCGGCAAAGGGCGAGGCCGGTTCGGCCAGACCGTCGCGCCGCTCGGCCTCGCGCATCTGCAGCCGCTTCAGCGCCGCCCGCCCGGCCGTGCTGATATCGTAGATCGTGACCCGGCCGCGATTGCGGCAGACGATCCAGTCCTTCAATGCGAAGGCCTCGGCGACCGAGCGGTCGACGACCGCGGTCCGCGTGGTCTGACCTCCGCCACTCTCGCGCAGGATAGCGGCCTTCTCCATGTCACGGGCAACGGCCATGAACGAACCCGGCTCGTTCAGGCGCCGCAGGATGCGCAGCGCTTCGCGACTGATCGTGGCCTCATCCGCAACCGGACGACGCGAACGCATTGTCGAGGACATGTAGGGGGTCTCCTTCTGGGGATCATCGGACGGGACGGGCTCAGCGCCAAGGCGGCTCAGCGCGTCATCGATCAGGGGATCGTCCCGCCGGGTCTCCACCCGACGGACCTGGCGCATGACGGTCGAGGGATGGCAGCCCTCGATCCGGGCCAGGGCGCGCAGCGACACGCCCCCTTCGATATGAGCCAGATAGAGCCGCGCCGCCCGGGGCAGCCACACCGGCGCGGATTGCAATTGGCGATGCATGGCCACGGCACTCCTTCCTTCGGCTCTCTGGAAATGCGGCCGAAGCATGGGTGCTTGCCTGCCGCATTTTACAATCAAAGGTTGATTTAGTTACGTTACAGTTAACCGATTAACTACGCATTCATTATTGTTTCCAGACACTAAAGATTTCTGTGGATAGAGTGCGCAGCCTCTTTCGGAGACGCAACACCCGCTATGGTTGTGCAAGGATGCTCGGTGTCATTACCAGGAGGTCCTGCCATGAACATGCTGCCCGCCACGCTTGCCACGCTGCGTCGCCCCCGCCTGCTGGTGCGGGCGGCGCGGTTCGGTCTGGCCGATTACCGCCGCGACCGCGATCTGGTGCGGCTGACGCAGGGACAGATGCCGGGCAACGCCCGCACCGTGCTGAGCTGGCTGATCGAACAGGAAGAGCGCATGGAGGAAACCCGGAAGTCTGGCGACGCCGGATATTCGATCGCGCGGCATGTCGAGTTGCTCATCGCGCTGATGGCCGAGGCCCGGCTGATCTGCGAGATCGACAGCCAGCGTTCGGCCGGCTGAGGGGCGGGCACAGGCGCGGGCGCCCGCCGAGCGGGGGCGCCCGGAGTCAGACGAAGGCGTCAGGCATTTCCACCTTGCGCCGGGCCATGTAATCCTCGACCGCCTCGCGCCGCGCCGGATCGAGCGGTGGCGCCTCGAAGCGGCTCAGCAGCGTACGGACCCGCTCCGCGGCAAGCGTGGCGGTGTCGCGCGCGCCTTCCTCGTCCCAGGTCTCGAACGGCTTGTAATCGAGCAGATCCGTGCGCCAGAACGCCTCGCGGAAATGCGCCTGGGTATGGGCGCAGCCAAGGAAATGCCCGCCCGGGCCCACCTCGCGCAGTGCGTCCATCGCCTGCGCCGCGCCATCGGTCGCGATCCCCGCCGCCATCCGGTGCAGCGCGCCAAGCTGATCGGCATCCATCACGAATTTCTCGTAGCTTGCGACCAGCCCGCCTTCCAGCCAGCCCGCCGCGTGCAGCATGAAGTTGACGCCTCCCAAAAGCGCCGCGTTCAGCGTATGCGCGGTCTCGTAGGCGGCCTGCGCATCGGGCAGCTTCGAGCCGCAAAGTGCCCCGCCCGAGCGGAACGGCAGCCCTAGGCGCCGCGCCAGCTGGCCCGCGCCATAAAGGATCTGGCTCGCCTCGGGCGTGCCGAAGGTCGGCGCACCGGAATTCATGTCGATCGAGGTCACGAAGGCGCCGAAGACCACCGGCGCGCCGGGCCGCACCAGCTGCGAATAGGCCACGCCCGCCATGACTTCTGCCAGCACCTGGGTCAGCGTGCCCGCCACCGTCACCGGCGCCATCGCGCCGCCCACGATGAAGGGCGAGACGATGCAGGCCTGATTGGCCGCGGCATAGACCTCGAGCGCGCCCATCATCGTCGCATCGAAGGTCAGCGGCGAGTTGATGTTGATGAGCGAGGTCATCACCGTGTTCTCGGCGACGAAGTCGGCGCCGAAGAGCTGCTCGCACATAGCCACCGAATCCCGGGCCCGCGACGGATCGGTGACCGAGCCCATGAACGGCTTGTCCGACAGCGTCATATGGGCATGCAGCATGTCCAGATGGCGCTTGTTGACGGGCACGTCGGTGGGTTCGCAGACGGTGCCGCCGGAATGGTGCAGCCATTTCGACATCTGCCCCAGCTGCACGAAGCGGCGGAAATCCTCCATCGTCGCATAGCGCCGCCCGCCCTCGATGTCGCGCACGAAGGGCGGACCATAGACCGGCGCCAGCACCAGATTGCGGCCGCCGATCTCGACATTGCGCGCGGGGTTTCGGGCATGCTGGGTGAAGCGCGCGGGCGCGGTGGCGCAAAGCCTGCGCGCAAGACCGCGCGGGATGCGCACGCGTTCGCCCTCAAGCTCGGCCCCGGCCTCGCGCCAGCGCGCAAGGGCGGCCGGATTGTCGACGAAATTGACGCCGATCTCGGCCAGAACCGTCTCGGCATTGGCCTCGATGAGTTCCAGCGCCTCGGGTGTCAGGATCTCGAAATCGGGGATGTTGCGGGTGATGAACCGCGCCGTCTCGATGCCCGGATTGCTGCGCGCCGCACGCCGCGCGGCACCGCCACCGCCGCGGCCCCGGCGCGCGCCCGTCGCCTCTGCCTCGCTCATGCACGTCTCCCGTCGTTCTGGCATTGCCTGATCAGAGTTCTAGGCCGATCCCCCGTGCCGGGCCGCGCGGTTTGCGGCCTTTCCTTTGTCTTCCGCGACATCGGCGGCGCGCCCTGCCCCGCATCTGTCCGAATTCCGGCCACCCTTGCCCTGTCTGGCCCGGGAAACGCCCGGATACGGTCGACAACCTGCCGCGTGACGGTCTCGGTCTGCGGAGATATTCTTCGTCATGTTGCCGTCCACCCGCGGTTCGTGCCGCCAAGCCCGGAATTGGACCGACATTGGACAAGAGAGGACCCGATGCCGCGTCGCCTGACCGCCTTCCTGGCCCTGACCGCCCTCGCCTTCATCGGAGGCCTGCTGGCCACCCCCGCCCCGGCCGACAGTTCGAGGCCGGGGCGGGGTCACGGCAGCCAGATGGCCGTCGCAGATCCCGCCGCGCACGGTACCGTGGCGCATGGAGCCGGTCCCGCCACCCCGGCCGCCGCTCTGACTGGCGGCATCTGCCGCGGCTTCGGTCCCCAGGCCCCGCGCGACATCTCGGCGCCCGCCGGCCGCAATGCGCGCCTCTTCACCATGGCGCCGCCGGCCTCCCAGATGAATCTCTGCAACATCCACACCCATACCAATGCCGAACATGCCGGTCCGGGCTTCGCGCTCAGCGCGGGCGGCGGCGAGCATGGCGGCTACAAGTGCAACGAGACCGCGCAGCTGACGGAGAAGGAGCTGAAAGACCCCGCCGCCGGGCTCGGCGCCTTTCACGGCGCGAAACCCGGCGATAGCATCGAGGTGCATTGGGTGTTCAGCTCCTGCGACGTGGCCCCGGGCAAGGGGCTTGGGGCCTGCATGTCGGACAGCTGTCAGAACCCGCAACTGCGCGTCGAATCCCAGGTCTTCCTTCTGGTCAACGACCACACCGCGCTGGATTTCAAGGACTATACCTACCGCGGCCATCAGGTGCAGGCCCTGCACCAGCCGCGCGCCCTGCCCGGCGATACCGGCACGCCGGTCACCTATGGCGGCTCGACCACCGGACCGAGCTACAGCCAGACCATCTGCTCGCCGCTGCAGGTGACCTGGTCGGTCCGCCCCGACTGCGCCCGGCTCGACATCAACTCGCTTTACGAATGGGCCGCTCTCGGCAACGTCTTCGAGGAAGATCACAGCCATGGCGTGCGTCCCCTCGTGACCGCCGTGGAGCTGCTTTCGCAAATCCGCTGACCGCCTCCGCATCCGGCGGATTGCCACGGCGCATGGGGTCGCATAATGAGACGCCATGAGCACGCATGACCGCCTTCTTATCATCGACTTCGGCTCCCAGGTGACGCAGCTGATCGCGCGTCGCCTGCGCGAGCTGAACGTCTATTGTGAAATCCATCCCTACCAGAACGTCACCGACGCCTTCCTGCGCGACTTCGCGCCCAGGGCGGTGATCTTCTCGGGCGGGCCCGCCTCGGTGCTGGACGAGGGATCGCCCCGTCCGCCGGAAAGCGTCTTCACGCTGGGCGTCCCGATCCTCGGGATCTGCTATGGCCAGCAGGTGATGATGCAGATGCTGGGCGGCCGGGTCGAGCGCGGCGATGGCACCGCCGAATTCGGCCGCGCCTATGTCACGCCCTCGGACGACCGGATCAACCTGCTGAACGGCTGGTTCACGACCAACCGCGAACAGGTCTGGATGAGCCATGGCGACCATGTGGCTGAAATCGCGCCGGGCTTCGAGGTGTACGGGACATCGCCCAACGCGCCCTTCGCGATCACCGCGGACCTGTCGCGCAACTTCTTCGCCGTGCAGTTCCATCCCGAGGTGCATCACACCCCGAACGGCAAGACGCTTTACGAGAATTTCGTGCGGCTTGCGGGCTTCACCGGCGACTGGACCATGGGCGCCTATCGCGAGGAAGCGATCCGCAAGATCCGCGAGCAGGTCGGCGATGCCAGGGTGATCTGCGCGCTGTCGGGCGGCGTCGACAGCTCGGTCGCGGCCGCGCTCCTGCACGAGGCGGTGGGCGATCAGCTGACCTGCGTCTTCGTCGATCACGGGCTCTTGCGGCTGAACGAGGCCGACGAGGTGGTGGCGATGTTCCGCGACCACATGAACCTGCATGTGATCCATGCCCAGGAACAGGACCTCTTCCTTGGCGAGCTCGAGGGCGTCTCCGACCCCGAGACCAAGCGCAAGACCATAGGCCGGCTCTTCATCGACGTGTTCCAGAAATATGCCGACCAGATCGAGGGTGCCCGCTTCCTGGCCCAGGGCACGCTTTATCCCGACGTGATCGAATCCGTCAGCTTCTCGGGCGGGCCCTCGGTCACCATCAAGTCGCACCACAATGTGGGCGGGCTGCCCGAGAAGATGGGCCTCGAGCTGGTCGAGCCGCTGCGCGAGCTCTTCAAGGACGAGGTCCGGGCGCTGGGCCACGAACTTGGCCTGCCCGCCAGCTTCATCGGCCGCCATCCCTTCCCCGGGCCGGGTCTCGCGATCCGCTGCCCCGGCGAGATCACCCGCGAGAAGCTCGAGATCCTGCGCAAGGCCGATGCCGTCTATATCGACCAGATCCGCAAGCACGGGCTTTACGACGAGATCTGGCAGGCCTTCGTCGCCATCCTGCCCGTCCGCACCGTGGGCGTCATGGGCGACGGGCGCACCTATGACTATGCCTGCGCGCTGCGCGCCGTGACCTCGGTCGACGGCATGACAGCGGATTATTACCCCTTCACCCATGACTTCCTGGGCGAGACCGCGACGCGGATCATCAACGAGGTCAAGGGGATCAACCGGGTGACCTACGACATCACCTCGAAACCCCCGGGGACGATCGAATGGGAGTGACCGTCACCGGCTGGATCGAGGCCACGCCCGAGCGTCTTGCGGCGCTTCGGGCGGCGGCGCCCGAGCATGTGCGCCTGACCCGGGCCGAGCCGGGCTGTCTGCGCTTCGAGATGCGCGAAGACCCCGACCGGCCCGGCCGCTTCCTGCTGGACGAGGAATTCACCGACGCCGCCGCCTTCGCCGCCCATCGTGCCCGCAAGGAGGGCACGGCCTGGGAACTGGCGGCCGCCGGCCTGCCGCGCGAGATCGAGATCGCGGGCCTGCCCGCATGAGCGCCCGGCCATGACCCCTGTGCTCCGGGCCGCCCTGTGGATGACCGGAGCCATCGCCGCCTTTTCCTCGATGGCGGTGGCGGGCCGCATGGTCTCGGTCGAGCTCGACACCTTCGAGCTGATGCTCTACCGCTCGCTGATCGGCCTGGGACTGGTGCTGACGGTCGGCGGCGCCTTCGGGCGACTGCACGAGATCTCGCACCGCCAGCTCGGGCTTCATTTCATCCGCAACCTCTGCCATTTCACCGGCCAGAACCTCTGGTTCCTGGCGTTGGGCCTGATCCCGATGGCGCAGGTCTTCGCGCTGGAATTCACCTCGCCGATCTGGGTCGCGGTGCTGGCGCCGGTGATCCTGGGCGAGCGGCTGACCCGGATGCGCGCACTCGCGGCCTTCGTGGGCTTTCTGGGCATCCTGATCGTGGCCCGTCCCGATCCGGCCGCGCTCGAGCCCGGCGCCATCGCCGCGGCCGGTGCCGCCATCGGTTTTGCCGGATCGGCGCTGTTCACCCGGCGGCTGACGCGCAGCCAGTCGATCGTCTCGATCCTGTTCTGGCTGACGGCGATGCAGGCCGCGATGGGGCTCATCTGCGCCGGGATCGACGGCCAGATCGCCTGGCCCTCTCCCGCCGCCTGGATACCCCTGACGGTGATCGGCCTGGCCGGGCTGACTGCGCATTTCTGCCTGACCAGCGCGCTCTCGGTGGCGCCTGCCAGCATCGTCATGCCGCTCGACTTCCTGCGCCTGCCGGTCATCGCCGTGGTCGGGATGCTGCTTTATGACGAGCCGCTCGACGCCTACGTCCTGATCGGCGCCGCGATCATCCTGGTGGCGAACTTCCTCAACCTGCGCGGGGAAACGCGGCACTCAAGACACGCCAGCCGGAAAACAGGGGCCGCATCCCCTGCACGTCGCGGAAACGATTGACCGCCGAAGCATCCGCCCGCTAGCGTTTTCCCAAAAGAGAAAAAGTCAAAAATGAAAAGTGGGAGGAGAAAATGAAATATGCCGTTGGGGCGGCCGCATTGGCCATCGTGACGACAGGACCCGCCCTCGCGGGCGGGATCGAGCGAAGCAATCAATCCGTCAGCATCCTGTTCGAGCAAGGCACCTATCTCGAACTCGGCTTCAGCCGGTTCAGTCCCGATGTGAGCGGGTCGTCCAGCGCCACCGGTTTGGGCTCGGGCGACATGCTGCCGGGCTTCAACGGCGCCTCTCTCTCCTTCAAGCAGGACCTAGGAGACAACGCTTCCCTCGCACTGATCCTCGACGAACCGGTCGGCGCGGATGTGTCCTATGAAAGCACAAACAACTATCCGGTGGGATCGCCGACATCGACGCTTGACGGCGCGAATGCCGACGTCAACGCGACCGGCGTCACGGCGCTGCTGCGATACGAGCTTCCTTCCAATGTCAGCCTGATCGGTGGTCTCCGCGCCATCAGGACGTCGGGCACCGTGAGCCTTCCCGGGGTCGGCGCCTATTCGCTGAACTCCTCGACCGAGACCGATTTCGGCTATATCGTCGGCATCGCCTGGGAAAAGCCGGAAATCGCGGCACGCGTGGTGCTGACATACAGCTCGGCGATCGATCACAAGTTCGATACGGTTGAGAGCGCCGGGTCGTTTTCCATCTCGAACGATCTGGATGTCACGATTCCGCAAGCGCTGACGCTGGAATTCCAGACCGGTGTTGCGGCGGATACGTTGCTCTTCGGCTCTGTCAGGTGGGTGGACTGGACGGCCTTCGACATCACCCCGGACCTTTACACCGGCAGCGTGGTGCCGGGCGGATCTCTCGTCGATTACGACCATGACGTGATCACTTATAACCTGGGTCTCGGGCGTAAGTTCAACGACAACTGGTCAGGAGCTATCCTGTTCGGCTACGAGAAGCACGAGGGCAGCTATACCGGAAATCTTGGGCCGACCGACGGGTTCCGCTCGATCGGTCTGGCCGCCACCTACTCGACCGGCAGGGTCAAGGTGACGGGCGGTATCCGCTATGTCGATATCGGCGATGCCAAGACGCGGTTCGGACCGAGCACGACCAGGTTCAAGGGCAATGACGGCATCGGTGTGGGGCTCCGGGTCGGGTATTATTTCTGAGCCTGGCACCATGGCTGCAAGCGACGCCCCGGCCGCCCTGCCGGGGCGTTTGCGTTCGGGCAGAAGCGAATGGGTTTGACCGACCCGCAGCGCCGGGATAGGACGCGGCCGCGGATCGAGGGATGGTCGAATGATCTATGACACGGCAAAGGCCTGGCGGCAGGCAGACAGGCGGCATGTGCTGCTGTTCGGCATGTCGGGCCTGGGCAAGACCCATGTCTCGAACATGCTGCGCGCTGCGGGCGGCTGGTTCCACTACTCGGTCGATTACCGCATCGGCACCCGCTACATGGGCGAATTCATCGCCGATAATTTCAAGCGCGAGGCGATGAAGGTGCCGCTGCTGCGCGAGCTCCTGCGCACCGACAGCGTGTTCATCGCCTCGAACATCACCTTCGACAATCTCGCGCCGCTCTCGACCTATCTCGGCAAGCCCGGTGCGCGGGACAAGGGCGGCCTGCCCTTCGACGAATACATGCGCCGCCAGGAACAGCATCGCGAGGCCGAGATATCGGCCCTGCTGGATACGCCGCGCTTCATCGACCGCGCGGCCGAGCTGTACGGCTATGGCGATTTCGTCTGCGATTCCGGTGGCTCGATCTGCGAGGTGGTCGACCCCGAGGATCCGGCCGATCCGGTACTCTCGGCGCTGGCCGCGCGGCTGCTGCTGGTCTGGATCGAGGGTAGCGAGGCCCATACCGCCGAGTTGGTGCGCCGCTTCGACCGGGCACCGAAGCCGATGTATTACCAACCCGCCTTCCTGCATGAGGCCTGGGCCGACTACCTGTCCCGGACCGGGCTTTCCGAGGCGGCGGTCGATCCCGACGCCTTCGTGCGCTGGACCTATGCCCGCGCGCTGGCCCACCGCCAGCCGCGTTACGAGGCGATGGCGCGGAACTGGGGGGTAAGGGTTCGGGCCGAAGACGTGGCAGCCCTGCGCAGCCCCGAGGATTTCACCAACCTGATCGCCCAGGCTATCGACAGAGCGCCAGCGCGGCCCTGATCGCAGCCGCGGCACCCGCCAGCGGAAAGCGGCCCAGCCTCGGGCCCGCGCCGCCCTGGATCTCGAGCGTCTGGCCGCGCTGGAGTGCACCCAGCACCGGTGCCCCGGGCGGCAGCCGGGCAAGCATACCGGCCCCAGGGCTCGCGGCGAAGGTTACCGGAAATCCCTGCCCGTCTATGGCCAGGGTCAGAATGCGCGGCCCGGCACCGCCGCCGATCCCGTCAATCTGCAGAAGCCGCTCGCCGCCGCGGGCGCAGAAAAGATAGAAAAACGCGTCCTGACGGCCCTCGGCCGGCCCCCCGGCAAAGGCGCCGCGCCCATCCGAGGTCACCCCGCTCGACCAGAGCGGCGCCGGCGGCACGATTGCGGGGGAGGTCTGCCCGGAACAGTCGCGCGAGACGCACGCGGCATAGGCAGCACTGTCGGCCGGCCCGAATGCCGACAGGCAGCGCCAGACGCAGCGTTGCAACTCCCATTCCGGCCCCTCCTGCTGGGACCGCCCGGCGCCCGCCGCCGCGATCAGACCGGCCGCAAGGGCAGCGACGCCCCAGCCCGCAGCGCTTGTCCAGCCTCGCACCCATTCCCTCCGTCTTTTGCGGATTGTTCCGAGATATGGAACAACGCAGGGTCCGTTCTGTCAATCGACCGAAGCAACCCTTGAGGGACAGCCGCAACTCGCCTATGTTCGCGCGCCGTTCGAATGGAGATGTCCGATGCCCATCAAGATCCCGTCCGACCTTCCCGCCTATGACGTGCTGTCGCGCGAGGGGGTGATGGTGATGGGCGAGGATGAGGCCTCGCGTCAGGACATAAGGCCGCTGAAGATCGCGCTTCTGAACCTGATGCCGAAAAAGATCCAGACCGAAACCCAGTTCGCGCGGCTGATCGGCGCGACGCCCCTTCAGATCGAGCTGAGCCTGGTGCGGATGACCGAGCACAAGACCAGGAACACTGCCGCCGAGCATATGGAGGCTTTCTATCGCCCTTTCGCCGAGGTCGCCGACAGCGGCGAGAAATTCGACGGCTTCCTCATCACCGGCGCCCCGATCGAGCATCTGCCCTTCACCGAGGTCACCTATTGGGACGAGCTGACCCGGGTCTTCGACTGGACCCAGAGCCATGTGCATTCGACCTTCGGCGTCTGCTGGGGCGGAATGGCGATGATCTACCATTTCCACGGCGTCCAGAAGCATATCCTGCCCGCCAAGGCCTTCGGCTGCTTCCGGCATCGTAACCTGGCGCCGGCCTCGCCCTATCTGCGCGGCTTCTCGGATGATTGCGTCATTCCCGTCAGCCGCTGGACCGAGATGCGGCAGAACGAGATCGACGCGGCACCCGGGCTGGTGACACTGCTTGGCAGCGACGAAAGCGGCCCCTGCCTGGTCGAGGATGCAGGCCATCGCGCGCTCTATATCTTCAACCATTTCGAATATGACAGCGACACCCTGAAACAGGAATACGACCGCGACGTGGCCAATGGCACGCCGATCAACGTGCCGCAGAACTACTATCCGGCCGACGACCCGACGCGGCCGCCGCAGAACCGCTGGCGCAGCCATGCGCATCTTCTTTACGGCAACTGGATCAACCTGATGTACCAGACCACGCCGTTCGAACTGAACCGGATCGGGACGCTCTGAGCATGGCCGAGGATTATGCGCCGACCGGACGGCTGATCGAGATCGAGGGGCGCCGGGTCCATGCCCATCAGGAGGGCAGCGGGCCCGACGTGATCCTGCTGCATGGCGCGGGGGGCAATACCCGCGATTTCACCTTCGATCTGCTCGACCGGCTGTCAGGCGCGTTCCGCGTCACCGCCTTCGACCGGCCCGGGCTCGGCCATACCGACCCGCTGCACCCCAATGGCGAAAGCCCGGCCGAACAGGCCGCGGTGCTGGAAGCCGCCAGCCGCAGGCTCGGGCTTGGCCCGGCGGTTCTGGTCGGCCATTCCTTCGGCGGCGCGGTGGCGCTGGCCTGGGCGCTCGACCATCCCGAGCGGGCCGCGGCCATCGTCTCGCTTGCGGGCGCGGCAATGCCCTGGCCGGGCGGGCTCGGCCCCTATTACGAACTGGTCTCGTCGGATTTCGGCTCGATGTTCATGGTGCCGTTGATCTCGGCCTTCGTTCCGCGCTTCGTCGCCGAGCAGACCATCGCCCGGATCTTCGAGCCCGATCCGGTGCCCGAGGGCTATGGCGCGCATATCGGCATCGCGCTCAGCCTGCGCCCCGAGACGCTGCGCGCCAATACGCGCCAGGTGAACGGGCTCAAGCCCCATATCTGCGCCATGGCCGAACGCTATGACGAATTGACGATGCCGATCGAGATCCTGCATGGCACCGCCGACCGCATCGTGCCGATCGAGGTGCATTCCCGGCCGCTGGCCGAGCGGCTGGCCAATGTGCATCTGACCGAACTGGACGGCATCGGTCACATGCCGCATCATGCCGACCCCGAGGCCGCGGTCGCCGCGATCCGGCGGGCTGCGGAACGGGCCGGATTGCACCCGGGCGCCTGATCGCCATACTGGTCCGGCAGCGACCGGAGCATGCGATGACAGATCTTCCCTTCGACGGCGCCATTACCCGCTATTACCGAAACGGGGCCCCCGATGACATTCGCGAGGCCATCGCCGATGGCCACAAGCACGACATCCTGGACCAGAGCTATCCCCATGACCGGCGACTCGACAGCGACATCTATTCCGACGAGCTGAAGGCGCTGCAGATCGAGCTGGCAAAGCTGCAGGCCGATGTGAAGGCCACGGGCAAGCGCATCGCGGTGCTGTTCGAGGGGCGCGACGCCGCCGGCAAGGGCGGCACCATCCGGCGCTTCCGCAAGAATATGAACCCGCGCATCGCCCGGCAGGTGGCCCTGCCCGCGCCCTCGGACCGCGAGAAAAGCGAATGGTATTTCCAGCGCTATGTCGAGCATCTGCCCGCTGGCGGCGAGATCGTGCTGTTCGACCGGTCCTGGTACAACCGCGCCGTGGTCGAGCATGTCTTCGATTTCTGCACCAGGGAAGAGCGCGAACGCTTCTTCGGCCAATTGCCGGATTTCGAGCGGATGCTGGTCGACGAGGGCATCCTGCTGATCAAGTTCTGGCTCAATGTCGGCCGCGCCGAACAGCTGCGCCGTTTCCTCAAGCGCGAGCGCGACCCGCTGAAACAGTGGAAGCTGTCCCGGATCGATGTCGAGGGCCTCAGCCGCTGGGACGCCTATTCCGACGCGATCCGCGAGACCTTCGCGCGCAGCCATACCGGTCATGCGCCCTGGACGGTGATCCGCTCGGATGACAAGCGCCGGGCACGGCTGGCCGCGATCCGCCGCGTGCTGACGCTGGTCGAGTACAAGGGAAAATCCGACAGGATCGTCGCCGCCCCCGACCCGCAGATCTGCGGCGGCCCCGAGATCTGGGCCCCCTGAGGGCTGCGCGCCCTCAGGCGAACAGCACCAGCGAGCGCGCGTCCCAGGCCACCCGCGCCTCGGTGCCGCGTTCAAGCACCGGGCGCCCGACGAGGTTCTTCATCGAGATCGTCATCGGCCGGTCGACCCCGTCAAGCCGCACCACGTAATAGGTCATGTCGCCATAATAGGAGAGATCCTCGACCGTGCCGGTCGCGACGCGGCGATCGGTGGTCTCGCCGGGAAACAGGATCGACATGGTCTCGGGGCGGATGCCCACGCTCTGGGTCTGGCCCGGATGCCAGCCGCCGGGCAGCTGATCGGGGCCGATCACCGCACGGCCAAGCCCGGCCGCCTCGACCTCGATATGATCCTCGTCGCCGACCCGGGCGGTCGCGGGCAGGAAGTTCATCACGCCGATGAATTCGCCCACCTGACGCGTGTTGGGCCGCCGGTAAAGCTGTTGCGGCGTATCGAGCTGGGCGATCTGGCCCTCGAACATCACGGCGATCCGGTCGGACATGATCAGCGCCTCTTCCTGGTCATGCGTCACCAGAATGAAGGTGATGCCCACCTGCCGCTGCAACCGGCGCAGTTCGGTCTGCATCTGCTCGCGCATCTTCTTGTCGAGCGCCGAGAGTGGCTCGTCGAGCAAAAGCACCTTGGGCTCGAGGATCAGCGCCCGCGCCAGCGCCACCCGCTGACGCTGCCCGCCCGAAAGCGCATGGGCCGCGCGCGCGCCAAAGCCCCTCAGCCCGACCATCTCCAGCGCCTCGGCCACCTTCGCGGCCTTCTGCGCCTTGCTCAGGGGCTCGCGCCGCAGCCCGAAGCCCACATTCTCGGCCACGCTCAGATGCGGGAAGATCGCGTAGGACTGGAACACCATGTTGGTGGGCCGCACATTGGCAGGCACGCGCCTCATGTCCTTGCCGTCGATCGTCAGCCGCCCGCCAGACAGTTCCTCGAAACCCGCGATGGTGCGCAGAAGCGTGGTCTTGCCGCAGCCCGACGGCCCCAGCAACGAGAAGAACTCGCCCTGCCGGATCTCGGCCGAGATGCCGCGCAGGGCGTGAAACTCGCCGTAATATTTCTCGACATTCTCGAGCGCGATGATGGGGCGTTCGATGCCCAGCGTGTCTTTCACAGGAATCCTCCGGCATCGGCCTTCCCGGTGCGCGCGGCGCCCCGGCGGCGGACATATTCGGCAACGGTCAGCAGGATCACCGAGGTCAGCACAAGCAGTGTGCCGAGCGCCATGATCACGGGAATCTTCTGCGGGAAGCGAAGCTGTCCCCAGATATAGACTGGCAGGGTCGGGTTGGTGCCGGTCAGGAAGAAGGCGATGATGAATTCGTCCAGAGAGATCGTGAAGGCGATCAGCAGAGACGATACGATGCCCGGCATCACCAGCGGCAGCGTGATGAGGCGGAAACTCGACCAGCGGCTCTCGCCGAGATCGATCGCGGCCTCTTCGAGCGAGACGTCGAGGCTCTGGAAGGCCGAGTTCAGGATCGCGATGGAAAACGGCGTGCACATGAGCACATGGCCCAGCACCACCGTCCAGGATCCGAGCGGCAGGCCCAGTTGCAGCAGCACCACCAGAAGCGAGACCGCCACGATGATCTCGGGCAGCACCAGCGGCAGCATGATCAGCCCCAGGATGCCCTTCTTGCCCGGAAAGGCAAAGCGCGTGCCGGCCCGCGCCGCGCAGATCCCGAGGCAGGTGGCGATCACCGCCGAGGAGACCGCGATGATCAGGCTGTTCAGCACCGCCGTATGCAGCGCCGGGATGGTCATCAGTTCGCGGAACCACTCGAACGTGACCCCCCTCAGCGGAAAGGCGATCACCGTGCCGTCATTGAAGGCAAAGACCGGCAGCAGCGCGATAGGCGCGTAAAGGAAGATCAGATAGAAGATCGCGTAAAGCCGGAGCCCCTTCATTTCTGACCCCTCAGGTAGCGACGGTTCAGCACCAGGAACAGCACCGCGACCGCCGTCACCATCGCCATGGCCAGCACCGCCAGCGCGGCCCCCATCGGCGCGTTGTTGAGTTTCAGGAACTGGGTCTGGATCATGTTGGCGATCATCAGCCCGTCCGGCCCGCCCACCAGCCGGGGCGTCACGTAATCGCCGATGGTCGGGATGAAGACGATCAGCACCGCCGCCACCACCCCCGGCATCGCCAGCGGCAGCGTCACCCTCAGGAAGGTCATCGCCCGGCTCTCGCCCAGATCGCGGCTGGCCTCGAGAAGCGAGCGGTCGATCTTCTCGAGCGCGACGAAGATCGGCAGGATCGCGAAGGGCGCATAGGCATGGGCCAGGGTGATCACCACCGCATTGGCGTTATAGAGGATGAAGCTCAGCGGTTCGTCGATGATCCCCAGCCCGCTCAGCGTGGTGTTGAGCACGCCGTTATAGCCAAGGATCACCTTCCACAGAAACACCCGCATCAGATAGGACGACCAGAACGGGATGGTGATCAGGAAGATCCACATCGACTTCTGCGAGGGCGGCACGCTGAACGAGATGAAATAGGCGATGGGAAAGGCGGCCAGCACGGTTGCCGCGGTCACCGCCAGCGAGATCAGAAGCGAGCGCAGCAGAAGCTGGCTGTAAAGCGGGTCGGAAAAGGCCTCGCGGTAGTTCTTGAGCGTCAGCGTGGTATCGAGCGTCAGGTAATCCTGGCTCCAGAAGCTGAACAGAACGATCGCGGCAAGCGGCACCGCCAGCAGCAGCAGCGCATAAAGGAAGGGCGGCGCCACCAGGAAATACCCCTGCGCCGCCTCGCTTCGGCCCAGCCGGGGCCAAGCCTTGATCTTGATCATCGGAATCGCGCCACTCCCCGTTTTGGACGCGATCATGGAAACAGACGCGGCCCTGCGCAAGGGCAGCCGGCCCGCCTTCGGAGGGTTTCCCGGGCATCTGCCCTGGATTTCGGCAAAACACCTCGCGATAGCCCGAACGGTCGGTCCGGGTCAGGCCAAAGCCGACCGGGTCCGGCAGGCTCTGAGAGCGCTCAGCCCATCGTCCGCAAACGCCTGATCAGGCTCGACGTATCCCAACGCCCGCCGCCAAGGTTCTGGACGTCCTTGTAGAACTGATCGACCAGCGCCGTGACCGGCAGGCTGGCACCGGTCCGCTCGGCAGTGGCCAGGCAGATGGCCAGATCCTTGCGCATCCAGTCGACCGCGAAGCCATGGTCGAATTCATCCTCCAGCATGGTCTGACAGCGGTTCGTCATCTGCCAGCTTCCGGCCGCGCCGCCCCCGATCACCTCGACCACGGCGCGCCCGTCAAGCCCCGCCTTCTCGGCGAAATGCAACCCTTCCGACAGCCCCTGCACCAGCCCCGCGATGCAGATCTGGTTGACCATCTTGGTCAGCTGCCCGGCACCGCTGGCGCCCATAAGCCTGGAAAGCTTGGCATAGGCGGCCATCACCGGCTCGGCCTTGCCATAGGCGGCCTCGGATCCGCCGCACATGATGACAAGCTGGCCGCCCTCGGCGCCCGCCTGCCCGCCCGATACCGGCGCATCCACAAAGCCGATATCGCGGGTCTCGGCCAGTGCGGCCATTTCCTTGGTCACCATCGCCGAGACAGTGGTGTGATCGACGAAAACGGCCCCCGCCTCCATCCCCGCAAAGGCACCGCTCTCGCCGGTACAGACCGCGCGCAGATCGTCGTCATTGCCGACGCAGGCCATCACGAACGCCGCCCCCAGCGCCGCCTCGGCCGGGGTGGGCGCCGCGCGGCCGCCATGACGCGCGACCCAGTCCTCGGCCTTGGCGGCGGTGCGGTTGTAGACGGCAACCTCATGGCCCGCTGCGGCGAGATGCCCCGCCATGGGAAAGCCCATCACCCCAAGGCCCAGAAATGCAACCCGTGCCATGCGGCTCCTCCCCTCGTTGCATGAAACGTCTTTTTCTCTTACCTAACGGCCTCATCCGAGGCGTCAACAACAGGTGCGCCATGCCCCATCTCTTCCGCTGGCTGTTGCGGATCTTCACCGCCGTCGTCATCCTCGCCGGTCTGGGCATCGGCGGGGTCTATTATCTCGCCTCGCGCTCGCTGCCCGATTACAACGGCACCCATGAGGTCGAGGGCCTGAGCGCCCCGGCCGAGATCGTGCGCGACCATAGCAGCGTGCCGCATATCTTCGGCAAGACCGACGAGGACGTCTTCTTCGGACTGGGCTATGCCCATGCACAGGACCGGCTCTGGCAGATGACGGTGCTGCGCCGGACGGCACAGGGCCGCCTGTCCGAACTGTTCGGAGCCCGGACGCTGAAGATCGACGAGCTGATGCGGCGGCTCGATATCTATCGCCTCGCGCAGGACTCGGTCGAGGCCCAGGACCCGCAGACCCTGGCCGCGCTCGAAGCCTATTCCCGTGGCGTCAATGCCTGGATCGAGACCGTCAATACCGAGGCCCGCGGCCGTGGCGCGCCCGAGTTCTTCCTGTTCCGGCCGGAAGTCGCCTATTGGCAGCCGGCCGACTCGATCGCGTTGGTCAAGCTGATGGGCGTGCGGCTGTCCTCGCATCTCGATGCCGAGGTGCTGCGGGCCCGGGTCTCTCTGCTGATGGAGCCCGAGCGGGTGAGGGACATCCTGCCCGACGCCCCCGGACCGGGGCTGGCGGCCCTGCCCGATTATGCCGATCTCGCCCCCGGGGTCGTGCCCTCCTCGGCGCCGCTGGCGCGCTATGCCGAGGGTCCGCTCTCGCCTTTCGCCGGACCGGACTTCGCCGGCGCCTCGAATGCCTGGGCCGCCGCCCCGAAACGCTCGGCCGCGGGCGGCACGCTTCTGGCCAACGATCCGCATCTGGGCTTTTCCGCGCCCTCGATCTGGTATCTCGCGCGGCTCGAGCTGTCGACCGGAGGCGTGATCGGCGGCACCATCCCCGGCATTCCGACGATCCTTTCCGGCCGCTCGGCCAAGCTCGGATGGGGGCTCACCACCTCCTATCTCGACGATCAGGATGTGTTCCTCGAACAGCTGAACCCGGACAATCCACAGGAATACCGGACGCCCGACGGCTTCCGGCCCTTCGAGACCCGGCGCAGCATCATCAAGGTCGCCGATGCCGAGCCGGTCACCATCACGCTGCGCTGGACCGAGAACGGGCCGGTCCTGCCCGGCAGCCATTACGACCTGGCCTCGATCACCCCGCCCGGCCATGTGGCGTCGCTGGGCTGGACGCTGCTGAACGGCGCCGATACCTCGATCAGCGCAGCGATGCAGGTCATGCGCTCGCAAAGCGTCGACGAGGCGATCGAAGCCGGCCGGTTCTTCATCGCGCCCTCGCTGAACCTGACCCTGGCCGATGCCGACAGCATCGCATTGCAGATGATCGGGGCCATGCCCCGGCGGATGGCCGACAACCAGAGCCAGGGCCGCCTGCCCCAGCCGGGCTGGAAAGAAGAAAACCGCTGGCAGGGCTGGCTGAACTATGCCGCCAATCCCAGCTTCCGCGACCCCGCAAGCGGCATTCTGGGCAATACCAACAACAAGCTGGTCGACCGGCCGTTTCCGCTTCATGTCAGCTTCGACTGGGGTGACAGCCAGCGGATCCAGCGCTGGAAGCGGCTGATGGAGACCCGCAAGGTCCATACCCGCGAAAGCTTCATCGAGGCCCAGCTCGACACCGTCTCCTTCACCGCGCGCTCGCTGCTGCCTCTGGTCGGCAGGGATCTGTGGTTCACCGGCGCGCCCGCGCCCGCAGGCAGCCCCGAAAGGCTGCGCCAGCGCGCGCTGGAACTGCTGGCCGGCTGGAACGGCGAGATGAACGAGCATCTGCCCGAGCCGCTGATCTATGCCGCCTGGATGCGCTTTCTTCAGCGCGACCTGATCGAGGACGATCTCGGACCGCTCGCGCGGGCCTTCACCCATGTCGACCCCCTGTTCATCGAGCGGGTGTTCCGTGACATCGACGGCGCCTCGATCTGGTGCGATATCCGCCAGTCGGCCCCGATCGAGACCTGCACCGAGATCGCCCGCAAGTCGCTCGACGAGGCGCTGCTGTATCTCTCCGAGACCTTTGGCGGATCGCTCGAATCGCTGCGCTGGGGGCAGGCGCATCAGGCCTGGCACGACCATCCGGTGCTGGGCGAGACGCCGTTGCTGAAATGGATCGTGAACATACGCCAGCCGACCTCGGGCGGGGACAACACGCTCAACCGGGGCCTGACCAAGGGCACCGATCCCTTCCCCTTCGCCAGTCTGCATGGCGCGGGCTATCGCGGGGTCTACGATTTCGCCGATCCAGACAGCTCGGTCTTCATCATCTCGACCGGCCAGTCGGGCCATCCGCTGAGCCGTCATTACGACGATCTGGGCGAGCTCTGGCGTCGGGGCGAATATATCCCGATGACGCTCGATCCCGCCCTTGCCCGCGCCGCCGCAGTCGGCATCACCACTCTGGTGCAGAAATCCCGCTGATCCGGCGCCCCGCCCGGCCAAGCGGCCTGCGGGGCGCTGAACCGCGGGCTTGCCGGGTCATGCGCGGGCGGGCGGACCGACCGCAAGCCTGTCCGGCGCTTTCAGCCCGGCCCGACGGAGGGTTGCGACGGCCCGGGATATTTTCGCACCATTCCCGGGCGGACGAGAGCTGAGGCGATGAACTGCCGGAGCACCGGCTTGGCGCGCGGACCCGATGACTGCGCTCCTTCGAGGTCAGCTTGCCGGGTGCCGCCTTTGGGCCATTTTGAACCCGGGCAGACGCGATCCTGACCCGCCTTCCGGCCGCCGCCCCAACCGCGCGCCTTCCGCGGTGACGGCCAGTCTCGTGAAACATGCCCCCGCCCCGTCGACAGGTAATCCGGACCCGGCACGTGTCCGCCCGGGCCCGGCACCGGCAGAACAGATCCGGGACGCTCAACACCAGTTTGCGCAACTAGCCGATTGCGTTGAGAAACTCCGACAGCGGCCGAGAGATCGCCTGAGTTCGGAATGGCGTTTCTCAAAGGAGGAAAAGGGGACTGCTTATGAGGCAGGGGCATGACAACCGGAACCATGTCCCACGACTTGGTGCGCGGTGCCCCCGCAGGCGCGTTTTTCAACGAAATCCCCCACCAACGCCCGCGTGGGCCACGGACGGCCGTTCCGGGCCGGGAGGGACCAAAGGCGCGCGGCAAGGGTCCGCCCCCCGCCCGGGCGCCATCGTGTCCGCTTTCCGCAAAGCATGCGCCCGCCCGCTGCAGGACTGGAGCCCGCCACCGATCCCCCCGACAGAAGCCGCGGGCGGGCGGAGGCTCAGCCGTCCTTCGGCAACCTTACCGTTTCCGGCGCGATCCGCGACATCGCCGCCTCGAACTGCGCCCAGGTCATTGTCGCCCGGTTCCCCGCGACGCCATGATAATAGGACCGGCCGTTGGCCGTCGGCAGCCCCGCCCAGATCCGCGAGAGATTATGCATGAACGCCTTGCGCTTCATCTCTCCGGCCCCGAAGGCGCTGAGTCCGGCCTCTTCGAGCAGAAGATCGGCGAGGCGGTCCTGAACCGGCGCCGAGAACCGGGTCCGTTCGTCAAGCCCGAGCTCGGCCACAAGCCGGCGCAGCGTGGCGGGAATGAACTGATAGCGGCCGATCGCATGCGGCTGACCCGGAGTCTCGTCGATCCATTTGTAGATCTCGGCGATGCTCAGCCGGGTCGGCGGCCCCGGAGGCCGGATCCTGGCGCCATGCTGAACCGCATCATAATCCATCCGCCCTGCCTCAGCCCGGCCGATCAGAAGCCGGATGCCCTCGGCCAGAGCAGCATTTCCGCCGCCGGGGCGAAGCGGCGAGAACAGCACGGCGGTCGCGGACTCAGGCGCCCGCCGCGCCCGAACCACCGGATCGACCACCGGATCGGAGGCGAAGAAGCTCGCCCCGCCGCGCCCGACAAACAGGCTGGCGCCGACCGGCCCGGAAACGCCGTCCCGGTTGCCCTCCGGCGCCGGCCCGGAGCCCGGCATCGGTCGTCCCAGCATCGGCCCGCGCATCTGCGTCAGAAGCGGCCCCGTGGCCCCCTCGGGCTGCAGAAGACCGCCCGCCCCGATCAGCGAGACAGGCTCGGCGGCCACGACACGGAGAAAGCAGACAAGCGCCAGCCCGAAGCCAAAGGCACAGGCAAGGCCGGGCGCCGGGGCGCGGTTTCGCGGCAGAGTCATCGGCACCTCGTTCTGAGCGCGTGATCTGCCCGATACCCTGACTGTAAGACGTTCAGATTTCCTTGCCGCGGCCCCGCTTGCGCGGCGTCAGACACCTGCCAGAGCGTTTTGCGTTTGATCTGAAACGAGCGGGGAGTCACACGGGTCCGATTGTCTGTTTCACTTCTTCCGAGAGGTGGATCATGGGCACCCCCCCTGCTCGTAGGACCTTCTGGAGCGGATCTGCGCCTATGTGGCCAAGGGGAACTCTGCTCGGCCGGCAGGGCGTGTTTTGGGATAAGCGCTGCGACGGCGGTGCGATTTGTAGCAGAGCATCGAAAGAGGGGGCCGCCATTCCCAAGGCGCAGGGCCGCCCCGCTGGCCAATATGGAACATACCGTGCTTTTCTGCTGGAGATCGTGCGAGCCGGACCGGACATCACGCTCAAAGAACTCGCCGCCGCCTTGTCAGAGACACATGATGTCGAAATCCAGCTTTCCTCGCGGCACCGCGCCCTGGAACGTTCAGGGCCGTCATATAAAAAAGGACTGATAGCAGCGGAACGTGATCGGCCCGCGTTGCGCCAGGCACGCAGAGACCGGATCATGCGCCGTCAGCCCCGCATGCGCGCGGAGCCGCACAGGCTGGTCTTGATCAACGAGACGGCGGTCAGGACCGACCTCACATGTTTGCGGGGGCGGGCACCCGTCGGTGAGCGGCTCTGCGGTGCGGCACCCTTTGGCCAATGGGGGACGCAGACCTTCGTCGCCAGGCTGACGCAGGACACCCTGATCACACCATGGGTGATCAATGGCGCAATGAACGGGGCGGCTTTCGACGCGTATGTCGAGACGCAACTGGCCTCGGTGTCTGATCCGGGAACCGTCGTGATCCTCGCCAACCTCTCCACCCATCGAAGCCCGCGCGCGACCGAAGCTATGCGAAAGCGAGGCTACTGGTTCTGTTCTTGCCCGTGTACTGCCCCGATCTCAGCCCGATCGAGATGGCCTTCTCCAAGCTCAAAGCCCACTTGCGCCGCATCGGCGCCAGAACCTCTGATGCCATGCTCGAAGCCCTTGGGGATATCTGTGGCCTGTTCGATCCAGATGAATACTGCAACTTCCTGAAAGCCGCCGGATATGCCTCAAATTAAATGCAAAACGCTTTAGAGGCTGCGGAAGCGCTGTTCCTGGCGCGCCGTCCAGTTGACCGTCAGCGTCGATCCCTCATCATCGGGCACCTCGCCCTCGACAATGCCCTGCTCGTAAAGCCAGGCGCGGCGACGTCCGTCGTCATGACCCAAATGCACCTCGCGGCGTTGCCGTGCCGCATCGAGACGCTCGGTCACCGCCTCGAGCAACGGCCCGACGCCCTGCCCGGTCCAGGCAGAGATCGCCGCGACCTCGTCATGCCGCGCGGCCGCCGCTTCGGTCGCGGCGCGGCGCTCGTCATCGAGCAGGTCGGTCTTGTTCCAGACCTCGATCTGAGGCGTCTCGCGCGCGACGCCCAGATCGGCGAGAATCGCGCGCACATCCCCGGCCTGGGCCTCGCTGTCGGAATGGGCGACGTCGCGGACATGCAGGATCAGATCGGCCTCCAGCACCTCTTCGAGCGTGGCGCGGAAGGCCGCGACCAGCTGGGTCGGCAGATCGGAGATGAAGCCGACCGTATCTGACAGGATCACCTTGAGCCCGGTCGGCAGCGCCACCGCCCGCATCGTCGGGTCGAGCGTGGCAAAGAGCATGTCCTTGGCCAGCACCTCGGCCCCGGTCAGCCGGTTGAACAGCGTCGACTTGCCGGCATTGGTATAGCCCACCAGCGCCACGATCGGGAACGGCACCTTGCGCCGGGCGGCGCGGTGCAGATCGCGGGTCTTGACGACCTTCGACAGTTGCCGCCGGATCCGGGTGATGGCCTCGTCGATGGCGCGGCGGTCGGCCTCGATCTGGGTCTCGCCGGGGCCGCCGACGAATCCCAGCCCGCCCCGCTGACGCTCGAGGTGGGTCCAGGCCCGCACCAGCCGCGTGCGCTGATAGCTGAGCGCGGCCAGTTCGACCTGAAGCACACCCTCGCGGGTGCGCGCGCGGTCGGCGAAGATCTCGAGGATCAGCCCGGTCCGGTCGAGGATCTTGACCTTCCAGGCCTTCTCCAGATTGCGCTGCTGAACCGGGCTGACCGGCCCGTCGATCAGCACCAGCTCGATCTCGGCCTCGGTAAGCCTTTCCTTCAGCTCGTCGATCTTGCCAGACCCGAAGAGATGGCCCGCCCGGGGGCGGGCCAGCGGCACGGTCTCGGCGCCCACGACCTCGAGATCGGGAAGCGCCGCCGCCAGTGCCACGGCCTCTTCAAGCGCGGGCCCGGCCTCCCGGCGCTCGCGGTCCGACGCGATGTCGGGATGCAGCACCCAGGCGCGGGTGATGCGAGGCTCGGAGCCGTCCGCTTCGGAGGGGCTCAATCCTCACCTTCGTAAAGACTGATCGGCTGAGAGGGCATGATCGTCGAAATCGCATGCTTGTAGACCAGCTGGGACTGTCCGTCCCGGCGCAGCAACACGCAGAAATTGTCGAACCAGGTGATCACGCCCTGCAGCTTGACCCCGTTGATCAGAAAGATCGTGACCGGGACCTTCGTCTTGCGAACATGGTTAAGAAACGCGTCTTGCAGGTTTTGCTTATCGGCAGCCATTTTTTCTTTGCCTTGTTGTCTATCTGCCCGTCGGCGGACAGCCGTCTCCCTCTGAGGGCGAGTATGAAGCGAGGTTTACCGAGTTTCCACCCCTGTTCAACGTCTCGCAGGGGGGAAATTTGCAACATTCCAAACTCACTTGCGCCAGAACTCGGGATTGAAGAGCGCGATGATGGCCAGGGTCTCGAGACGGCCCAGTACCATCGCCGCGGCCAGCACCAGTTTCGAGGCCTCGCCAAGCGCGGCATAGGAGAGCGGCGGGTCGGTCGCGGCCGCCGCCAGCGGGCCGGTCGTGGTCAGCGCGGCGACGGTCAGCACCATCGAGGCCTCGAAATCAAGCCCCAGAAGCCCCAGCGCCACCATGACCACCGCCACCGACAGCGCAAAGAGCATGAAGAAGACGAAGGCGATCTGCGCGCCCTGACGGCGGATGCGGCGGGCAAAGGCGCCCGCGCCGCCGACCGAGGAGGGATGCACGAGCTTTTCCATCTCGCGGATGCCGTGCTTGTAGAGCGCGTAGATCCGGAGCAGCTTGACGCCCCCGGCGGTAGTCGCGACCCCGCCGCCGAAGACCGCTAGCCCGACGAGAATCAGCCCCGGCGTCGCCAGCCCCGACCATTGCCTTGCATCGATCCATTCGACCGAGGCGAAACCGGTCGTGGTGAGATAGGAGGTCACCGTGAAGAGCGCGCCCCAGAGCGCGCGCAGCGCGGCCAGGCCGTTCTCCTCGGCCGCGACCTCATAGGCACCGACCCAGTGCCGGGCGAACAGGAAGACGGTCACCACCCAGGTGATGCCGATGCCCATCCGCAATTCGAGATCGGCCTTCAGCCTGCGCCAGCTTTCGGGGCGGAAATCGAACATGAACATCTGCCGCGAGATCGCGAACAGCATGAAGACCCACAGCATGATCTCGCCGGGGACGCCGCTCTGGCCCCCCGCGACCCCGCCGACCGGCGAAATACCCGAGGTCGAAAGCACCGACATCGCATGGCAGGCCGCGACCAGCGGCCCCTCGTCCGCCACCACCATCAGCACCCAGAGGCTGCCAGTCAGCCCGATATAGACCGGGGCAAGCTGACGGGCGAAGCGCAAGAGCCGTTCGCGCGGATCGTGGGCGGGACTGACCTCGCCGCGTTCGGAACCGATACGGCCCGCGATGCTGCCGGTTCCGGCCGTGACCTCGAAGCCGCCCAGATTCATCGGCGCGAGAATCGCGATCGCCGTGACCCAGACGAAAAAGCCGCCCATCCATCCGACCGTCGCCCGCCAGAGATGCACCCCCGGCGACAGCCGTTCGGGGCTGTCGAACAGAGTGGCGCCGGTCGTGGTCAGACAGGAGACCATCTCGAAATAGGCATTGAGAAAGCTCGTGTCTCCGACCGCCTCCGAAACCGGCACCGCCAGCATCAGGGGCAGCAGGGTGTAGACGCCCAGCATCGCCAGCAGATGGCTCCGGGCCTGGTTATGCACCGGCCGGTTGATGGTCGACAGCCCGATCAGCACCGCCAGAACGAAGAAGAGCAGGCCGGAATTGAAGAAGGCGCGCGCCGTCGTCCAGTCGCGCTCGGCCAGCGCAAGCACGACCGGCGGAAACATCGCCAGCGCCCCGATCCCCATCAGGATCACCAGGAAGGGAAGATCTGCCAGACGGCGCATGGCTCAGAAGAAGTCGATGGATACCTGCAGCAGGCGCTCCACCTCGGGGACGTCGGCGCTGAGGGCGAAGATCACCACCATGTCGCCTTCCTCGATCCGGGTATCGCCGCGCGGCAGGATCACCTCGCCCGATTTCATCACCGCGCCGACCAGCGCGCCCTCCGGAAAATCGATATCCTGAACCCGCTTGCCGGCCATGGGCGAGGTCGAAAGCACCTGTGCCTCCAGCACCTCGGCCTCGGCATCGCCGATCGAATAGACCCCCCGCACCCGGCCGTGGCGGACATGGCGCAGGATCGAACTGACGGTGGTGGCGCGCGGGTTGATATAGGCGTCGACCTCGAGCGCGCCCATCAGCGACACGAGCGAGGGATCGTTGACCAGACAGATCGCCATCGGACAGCCCGCCATCTTGGCGCGCACGGCGGCCAGGAGGTTGGTCTTGTCATCATCGGTCACCGCCAGCACGGCATCGGCGCGCTCGATATTGGCCTCGGCCAGCAGGTTGATGTCGAGCCCGTCGCCGTTCAGCACGATGGTGCGTTCCAGCGCGTCGGCCGCCACCTCGGCCCGGCGACGATCCATCTCGATCACCTTGGCGCGGATCCGGTCGGCATGGGCCTCCAGCGCCTTGGCCACCGCCAGCCCGACATTGCCGCCGCCGATGATGACCACGCGCTCCTGCTTCTTGGTCGACTTGCCGAAGATCTCCAGCGTGCGGTTCAGGTCCTCGACATGGGCGAAGACATAGATCTGGTCCTCGGGAAACAGCTGGTCGCCCGGTTCGGGCGCGAAAAGCGTGCCCTCGCGGCGCACCCCCACCACCAGCGCCCGCAGCGTCGAGAACAGGTCGGTAAGCTGGCGCAGCGGCGTGCGCAGCACCGGGCAATCCTCTTCGAGCGTGATCCCCAGAAGCTGCGCCTTCCCCTGCAGGAAGCTTTCGGTATCGAAGGCGGCGGGCGCGGCCAGACGCTGCAGCGCGGCCTCGGCGACCTCACGTTCGGGGCTGATCACCACGTCGATCGGCATGTGGTCGCGGCGGTAGAGGTCGGAATAGATCGCCGTCAGGTAGGATTGCGCCCGGAGACGCGCGATCTTGCGTGGCACGGCAAAGATCGAATGCGCCACCTGGCAGGTCACCATGTTGACCTCGTCGGACTGGGTCGCGGCGATGATCATGTCGGCATCGCGCGCGCCCGCGCGCTCCAGAACGTCAGGATAGGAGGCATGGCCCGCGATCCCCTGCACGTCCAGCGCCTCGGTGGCGCGCCGGATCAGATCGGCGTTCATGTCGACGATGGTGACGTCGTTCTTCTCGCCCGAGAGATGGCGGGCAATCTGCCAGCCGACCTGGCCTGCACCGCAGATGATGACCTTCATGCGCCCCGTATCCGTCAGGGAAAACTGCCCCAATCCTTCGCAGAAGCGGCATGGAGGGTCAATCGGCGGCGGTCCGCTGTTCCTCCTCCTCCTCGACATGGGCGACCCGACCGCCCGCCCGCGCCGTCGTCACAACGCCGAGCGACTTGAGCTTGCGGTGCAGCGCCGAACGCTCCATGCCGACGAAATTGGCCGTCCGCGAGATGTTGCCGCCGAAGCGGTTGATCTGGGTCAGCAGGTATTCGCGCTCGAACAGTTCGCGCGCCTCGCGCAGCGGCAGCGTGGCCAGCGCGCCCGCCAGCACGATCCGCCCCTCCTCGGCCGGGCCCTCGGCCTGCATCGGCAGTTCGGTCGCAAGGATCGGATCGGTGCCCTCGCCAAGGATCAGCACCCGCTCGATCACGTTCTTGAGCTGGCGCACATTGCCGGGCCAGGACATGGTCTGCAACAGCGCCTCGGCCTCCTCGCCAAGCGCCCGAAGCGGCAATCCCTGTGTCTTGTTGAACCCGGCGATGAAATGGCGCGCCAGCTCGGGAATATCCTCGCGCCGCTCGTCGAGCGCCGGCACGTCGATCGGCACCACGTTCAGCCGGTGATAGAGCTCCTCGCGGAAGGTGCCGGCCTGGATCTCCTCGGTCAGATCGCGGGTGGTCGAGGAAATCACGCGGATATCGACCCGCACCTTGTCCGTGCCGCCCGCGCGCTGGAACTGCTGATCGACCAGAACCCGCAGGATCTTCGACTGGGTCCCGAGCGGCATATCGGCCACTTCATCGAAGTAAAGAACCCCGCCATGCGCCTGTTCCAGAAGGCCTTTTTCCACACCGCGCGTCGGGCTCTCGCGGCCGAACAGCACTTCTTCCATGCGCTCGGGCTCGATCGAGGCGGAATTGACCACGACGAAGGGACCCGAGGCGCGGCCGGAATTGGCATGGATGTAACGCGCGGCGACCTCCTTGCCGCAGCCCGACGGGCCTTTCAGCATCACCCGTCCATTCGAGCGTGTGACCTTCTCGAGATTGGATTTCAACAGCTTGAAGGCCGGACTGGACCCGATCATCTCGAATTGCGTCACATCCTTGCGGCGCAGTTCCTGATTCTCGCGCCGGAGCCGCGAGGCCTCCATCGCTCTGCGAATGACGACCAGCAACTGATCGATATTGAAGGGTTTTTCGATGAAATCATAGGCGCCCTGCTTGATCGCCGCGACCGCGATCTCGATATTTCCGTGCCCCGAGATGATGACGATCGGAATATCGGGATTGTCGCGCTTGACCCTCGACAGGATGTCGATCCCGTCCATGGTGCTGTCCTTGAGCCAGATATCGAGCACCATCAACGCCGGTGCGGCCGCGTTGATCTCGGCCATGCAGGCATCGGAATTGGCCGCCAGCCGCGTCGTGTAGCCTTCGTCCTGCAGAATATCCGAGACCAGTTCCCGGATGTCGCGCTCGTCGTCGACGATGAGGATGTCGCCCATGTCCTACTCCCCGGTTCCCGCGGTTGCGGATGTCGTGTCGGTAAGCGCGGGGTCCGCCGCGCGCGGCGCCGGGGCCTTCACAGGACCGACCGGCAACGTGATTTCAGCCAGGGCGCCGCAATGGGCGCCTTCGGCGAAGGGCTCTGCATCGCGCAGATCGAGCCGTCCGCCATGTTCCTCGATGATCTTCTTGACGATGGGAAGGCCAAGCCCGGTACCGTGATCGCGGGTGGTGACATAAGGCTCGAACAGCCGCGAACGGTCCTGCGGAAGGCCGACGCCATTATCTGCGATCAGGATTACCGCATTGCCCTCCTCGACCGAGAAGCTCACCCGGATCTCGGGGGCATATCCCTCTGGCTCTCCCTTTTCCCGAAGACTTTCAATCGCTTCGCCCGCGTTCTTGATGATGTTCGTCAGGGCCTGGGCGATCATCGTCGCGTCGAGCTCGGCAGGGACAGGTTCCGGCGGAATGTCGGCCGCGAAGGCGACCCCCGGCTGACCTGCTTCCTGCAGCATCACCGCATCGCGCAGAAGCGCCGTCAGATCGACCGGCTTGCGGTCGGGTTCGGGCATCCGGGCGAATTTGGAAAATTCGTCAACAATCCGGCGCAAGTCATTGGTCTGACGCACGATCACGTCGGTCATCTGGTCCAGCGCCTCGGCCTGATCGCCGACCGCGCCGCGGAACTTGCGCTTGATCCGTTCGGCCGAGAGCTGGATCGGGGTCAAGGGGTTCTTGATCTCATGAGCGATCCGGCGCGCCACGTCGCCCCAGGCCGCCATCCGCTGCGCCGTCACCAGGTCGGTGACATCGTCGAAGGCCACGACATAGCCCTCGGCCCCGCCATCGCCGCGCCGGCGCATCGCCATGCGCACCAGCAGATGCTCCATGTTGCCGCCCCGCAGCAGCCGGACCTCTTCCTGCGCGGTGCCGCGGCGGCTGGCCTTCAGCTTTTCCAGCAATTCGGCGAATTCCGGCACCGCCACGCGCAGCTCCTGGCCCTCGGCATCGGCCGCATCCAGCCGCAACAGCGCCAGCGCCGAGCGGTTCAGCACCTCGACCCGGCCCTCGGCATCGAGCCCCATCACCCCCGCCGTCACCGAGGACAGCACGGAATCGAACAGCCGCCGCCGCCGCTCGATCTGGCGGGTATTGTCGAGAAGCGCATCGCGCTGCAGCTTGAGCTGCCTTGTCATCTGATTGAACATCCGCCCCAGCATCGCGATCTCGTCATCGCTGGTCTCCTCGGGCACCCGCACGTCGAGATCGCCCGCGCCGACCCGCTGCGCAGCCCCCGCCAGCCGGCCCACCGGCCGCGACAGCCGCTCGGCGAACCACAGCCCCAGCCAGACGGCAGCGAGGATCAGGATCATCGCGAAGCCGAGATAGAGCAGCCCGAATTCGAACAGCACCCGGCCGCGCTCCTGCTCGAGCTGCTGGTACAGCCGCACCGATTGCTGGGTGTCGTCCAGCAGGTTCAGGATGTCGCCATCGACCGTGCGCGAAATGTAGAGATAGCGGTCGAGATAGCCGTCGAGCCTGATCAGCGCGCGGAACTCGTTGTTGTCCCAGTCCTGGATCACCACCGTCTCGCCGGCACCGGCGCGGACGATCTGCTCGGGATCCGGGCGTTCGTAATTGAAGAGATAAGACCGCTCGCCCCGGGCCCGGATCTCGCCCGATCCGTCGATCACATAGGCTTCCTTGAGGCCGCGCTGCACCCGCGCCTGGGCCTGGGTCAGGATCTGGCGCATGTCGCCGTCGGACAGGAAGACCGTCGCCTGCCGCGCCGCCGTCAGATAGCCCACCAGCGTATGGGCATCGGAGACCAGATCGCGGCGGTGCTCCTCCTCATAGGCCTCGGCCGCGGCCAGCGAAGCACCGACCACGTTGCGCACCCGTTCCGAGAACCAGCCCTCGAGCCCGATATTGATGGTGAGCCCGGCAAAGATGGCGACCGAGACGGTCGGGATCAGCGCGATCAGCGCAAAGACGCCGGTCAGCCGCAGGTGCAGGCGGGAGCCGGCCGAATGCCGCCGCCGCGCCGCGATCATCTGCGCGATGCGCTGCACGACGAGGGTCGCCACCACCAGCGCATAGACCAGATCGGCCAGCAGCACGATGCGGAGCCCGTGCGACGAGGCAACCTGCTCGAGCGGGCCGAGTGTCAGGAAGGTCAGAACCGCCAGAAGCGGCCCCAGCACGACGACGCCCAGCGTGGCCGCATTGCCCGCCTGGCGCGATCTGCGCAGACGCAAGAACCTTTCCAGGGCCAGAAGGCCCTTGGCATGTGTCACTGCTCGCCTCGTGTCGTTGCATCGCCCGAAGGCGGTATCGGCCTCACCGCGCGGCCGCCGGTCCTATGTCCGGTCGGCCACGCGTTGTTGCCAATTTACATCAACTTGCGACGCCGTGTCACGCGAATATCGAGATCGGTGATCTTCTTGCGCAAGGTATTGCGGTTGATCCCCAGAAGATCGGCACATTTGGCCTGATTGCCGCCGGTCGCATCCAGCGCGATCTCGATCAGCGGCATTTCGACCTCGCGCAGGATCCGGGCATAAAGCCCGGGCGGCGGCAGCACGCCCCCATGCAGGTCGAAATAGCGCCTGAGATGCTTGGCGATTGAGGCCGAAAGCTTCTCGCCATCGCCGCCGCCGACCAGCGGCTCGATTTCGGGCTGGTTGCCCAGCACCGCCTCGACCTCGGCCCGGGTGATCACTTCTTCGGGGCTGGTGACGACGAGGCGGCGGATCGTGTGCTCCAGCTGGCGGACATTGCCGGGCCAGCTATAGGCGCGGATCAGGTCCATCGCCTCCTCGGCCAGGCGCCGGGGCGCGGTGCCGTCGCGCTCGCTCCGACCGAGGAAATGCTCGGCCAGAAGCGGAATGTCATCGACCCGCTCGCGCAGGGACGGCACCGCGACGCTGACGCCGCCCAGCCGGTAGAACAGGTCCTGACGGAACTGCCCGGCCTCCATCCGCGCCATCAGGTCAGACTGGCTGGTGGCCATGACACGGGGCGCGCTGTCGCCGAAACTGTCGAGCATGCGCACGATCCGCCCCTGCGCCTCCTCGCTCAGATCGGCCACCTCGTCGAACAGGATCGAACCGCCCCGGCTCCGCGCCACCAGCGCCGAGGGGCCGTCGATGCCCTCCATGTCGGCGGCGGTCGCGATCACGAAAGGCAGCGAGCGGCGGTCCGAGAAATCATGGATCGCGCGGGCGATCAGCGACTTTCCGGTGCCGGATTCGCCGGTGATCAGCACTGGCAGATCGGCATTCATCACCCGCGCCACCAGCCGGTACAACGCCTGCATCTGCGGCGTGCGCCCGACCAGCGGCAGGTCGTCCTGGGTATCGCCCCCGCTCGGCGGCGCGGTCTCGCGCGGACGCCCGACCCGGCGCTTGGTCTCGAGCGCGCGCGCCGCGCGCTTCATCAGATCGGGCAGATCGAAGGGCTTGGGCAGATAGTCATAGGCCTCGGCCTCGGCCGCCTGGATCGCCGTCATGATGGTGTTCTGGGCCGAGATCACGATCACCGGCAGGCCGGGCCGCTCCTGCCCGATCTTCGGCAGCATCTCGAGCCCGTTGCCATCGGGCATGATCACGTCCGAGATCACCAGATCGCCCTTGCCCTCGCCGACCCAGCGCATCAGCGTGGTCAGGGACGAGGTGGCATGCACCTTGCACCCCGCCCGGGTCAGCGCCTGGGTCAAAACGGTGCGGATCGTGCGGTCGTCATCGGCGACAAGTACGGTTCCGTCCATCAGCTCTCATCCTCTTCGGGTTTCGGGGCAACGGGCAGCGAGACACGGAACACGGTGCGCCCGGGCACCGAGTCGACCGCGATCCAGCCGCCATGATCGCCGATGATCTTCGAGACCAGCGCAAGCCCCAGCCCGGTGCCGTTCTCGCGCCCCGAGACGAAGGGCTCGAAGATCTCGGCGGAAATCTCGGGGGGCAGGCCCGGCCCGTCATCGGTGATCTCGACCTGCAGCGGCACCGGAACGCCCGACCCGTCGGGATGGCGCAGCCGGAGCGACAGATCGTAGAAGGTGCGCAGCCTGATCGTGCCGCCGCGCGGACCGGCCGCCTGTGCGGCATTGGTGATGAGGTTGGTGAAGACCTGCATCAGCTGATCGGGATCGGCCCAGGTCGGCGGCAGCGAGGGGTCGTATTCCTCGTGGATGGCCATGTTGGCGGCATAGCCGACCGTTGCCGAGCGGCGCACCCGGTCCAGCACATCGTGGATATTGACCGATTTGCAGGCCGGCGGGCGCAGATTGCCGAATTGCTCGACCTGTTCGAGCAGCTTCACGATCCGGCGGCTCTCCTCGACGATCAGATCGGTCATCTCGAGATCGCCATTCGAGAGGTTCATCGACAAGAGCTGCGCTGCCCCGGTGATGCCCGCAAGCGGGTTCTTGATTTCATGCGCCAGCATCTCGGCCATGCCGATGGCCGACCTGGCGGCCGATTTCACCGAATGCACCCGGCCGAGCCGCCCGGCGATCTCGCGCGGGCTGACCAGAAGCAGCAGATGCTCCTCGGCGTCGTTCATCGGCGCCACCTGCACATTGCACAGAACCGGCGGCCTGTTGCCCGCGCTGACATCGACATCGTTGATGAAAAGCGGCGCGCGGTTGGCGCGAACCCGGGCGAAGGCCTCGTCGAGCGGCGCATCGACCGCCAGCCTGTCGAAGACCGGCACCCCGCTCAGGGTCTTGATCGTGGCATTGACGAACAGCTCGGAGGCCGGGTTGATATTGGTGATCCGGTCATCCGCATCGAGCAGGAAGGCCGGAATGGGCAGCGCGGTCCAGATCGCGTCCTGATCGAGCGTCATGCCGCGGCCCTCCGCTCCGAGGCCAGCGCCTCGGGCAGAAGCGCCAGCACCGCCGCCCCGGCCGGCGCCGTCAGCACCCGGCGGCGCAGGGAGCCGGGCGTGCCCGCACGGTCCATGTACCAGCCCAGATGCTTGCGCGCGACGCGTCCGCCAAGCGCCGCACCGTAAAAGCCCAGCATGTCCTCGTAATGGCGCGCGACCATCTCGGTCAGCGCCGCCCCCCGGGGCGCGGCGGGCGCCGGACGCCCCGCGATCCGGGCGCCGATCTCGGCCAGAAGCCAGGGCCGCCCCTGCGCCCCGCGCCCGACCATCACCCCGTCGGCACCCGATTGCGCCAGCGCCGCCGAGGCGGTCTCGCCGCAGACGATATCGCCATTGGCCACGACCGGCACCGAGACCGCCTCCCTGACCTCGCGGATCGCGCGCCAGTCGGCCCGGCCCCTGTAGAACTGACAGCGGGTGCGGCCATGGATGGTGATCATCCGCACCCCCGCCGCCTCGGCCCGGCGTGCAAGATCGGGCGCGTTGCGCAGATCGTCATCCCAGCCCAGCCGCGTCTTCAGCGTGACCGGCACCGACACTGCCGTCACCACCGCCTCGATCAGCCGCAGGGCCCGGTCGGGATCGCGCATCAGCGCCGAGCCCGACAGCCCTCCGACCACCTTCCTGGCCGGACAGCCCATGTTGATATCGATGATCCTGGCCCCCTGCTCTTCCACCATCCGTGCCGCCCGCGCCATCCAGTCCGGGTCGCGTCCGGCCAGCTGCACCGCCGTCGCCTCCTCGCCAAGCCCCAGCGCGGCGCGCTCGCGCACCCCCGGCTTGGCCTGAACCATCTCCTGGCTCGCGACCATCTCGGACACCACCAGACCGGCCCCGAAGGAGGCAACCAGCCGTCGAAACGGCAAGTCCGTGATGCCCGCCATGGGCGCCAGAAGAACCGGCGGGTCGAGCGTGATGCCTGCCATATGAATGGCCAATTGATTAATCCTTGTGCATTTGAGATCGATTTAGCTTTCCCACCCCGCAATGGCAATCATCCTGACAGGCTTTGGCCCATCGGAAAATTCATTTGCACAAAAATCAAGCACTCATCGCCGCCAGTTTGCCCCATTGCCCCGCAGCACGGGCTTGCCTAAAACCCCGGCGGGCAGCAGGGGGGCGAAAGATGACTGTCACGGCGATCATCGTGGCCGCGGGCCGCGGCACCCGGGTCGGGGGCGACAAACCAAAGCAATATCAGAATCTTGCAGGCCGCGCCGTGCTGGCGCGCACGGTAGAGGCCTTTGCCGCCCATCCCCGGATCGGGGCCATTGTCGTGGTTCTGCACCCCGAGGATGGCGGACTTTTCGAAACCGCCCTCGCGGACAGCACGGCCCGGGTCACGACCGTTCCGGGCGGCGCCACGCGCGATGCCTCGGTACAGGCGGGCCTGCGCGCCGCGCCCGACGGCACCACGCGGGTGCTGATTCACGACGGCGCCCGGCCGCTGGTCGGGGCCGCACTGATCGGGCGGGTGATCGACGCGCTCGATGACAGCCCCGGCGCAGCCCCCGCCCTGCCCGTGACCGACGCGCTCTGGCAAGGGCGCGACGGCAAGGTCGAGGCCCCGCATCCGCGCGACGGGCTCTACCGCGCCCAGACGCCGCAGGGCTTTCACCTGCGCGCCATCCTCGCCGCGCATGAGGCCCATCCGGGCGGCGCCGCCGACGATGTCGAGGTGGCGCTGGCGGCAGGCCTTGACGTGGCCATCGTCGAGGGCGACGAAGACAATCTCAAGATCACCCACAAGGTGGATTTCGCCCGCGCAGAGCGGGTCCTGCGGGAGAGAAACATGGACATTCGCACCGGCAACGGCTTTGACGTGCACGCCTTCTGCGAGGGCGACGGCGTCATTCTCTGCGGCATCAAGGTGCCGCATGACAAGGCGCTGAAGGGCCATTCCGACGCCGATGTCGGCATGCACACGGTCACCGACGCGATCTATGGCGCGCTGGCCGAGGGCGATATCGGCCGGCATTTCCCGCCTTCCGATCCGCAATGGAAGGGCGCGGCCAGCGAGATCTTCCTGAAACATGCGGTCGCGCTGGCGGCCGAGCGGGGCTTCCGGATCTCGAATGTCGATCTGACGCTGATCTGCGAGCGGCCCAAGATCGGCCCAGTCGCCGGCGCGATGCAGGCCGAGATGGCGCGGCTGATGGGGATGGAAGAGGCCCGCGTCAGCGTCAAGGCCACCACCTCGGAACGGCTGGGCTTCACCGGGCGCGAGGAAGGGATCGCGGCACTCGCCACGGTGACGCTGGTGGCGCCATGAGCCTCGCCACGCAGATCGCCACCGTCTTCGGGGTCGGCCGCCTGCGCCCGGCCCCCGGCACCTGGGGCTCGCTGGCGGCGATCCCCGCCTTCTGGGCGCTCGACGTGACCGGCGGGGTCTTCCTGACCGCCCTGGCGACGCTGGCGGTGATCCCGCTCGGCATCTGGGCGGTGCGCGAGGCGGCGGCGGGCGCGTCCGACCCGGACCGCTCGGAATATGTGATCGACGAGGTCGCGGGGATGTGGATCGCGCTCTTGCCGGTCTCGTTCGGCGCGGCGGCGGCCGGGGGCGATGCGACCGCGCTCTACCCCGGCTGGATCGCGGCCTTCCTGGGCTTTCGGCTGTTCGACATCTGGAAACCGGGGCCGATCGGCTTCGCCGACCGGATGAAGACGCCGGTCGGGGTGATGCTCGACGACGTGCTGGCGGGCGCCGCGACGGCGCTTCTGGTGCTTGCGCTGGCCGCCCTGTCGCATATCTTTCTGATGTGAGCGACAAGGCCGCCCCTCTCATCGCCGGGGCCCGCGCCGCGGGTCTGGTGATCGCCACCGCCGAAAGCTGTACCGGCGGGATGATCTCGGCTGCCATCACCGATGTACCGGGCTCTTCCGCCGTCTTCGACCGGGGCTTCGTCACCTATTCGAATGCCGCCAAGCAGGCGATGCTGGGGGTTCTGAGCGAAACGCTCGAGGCCCATGGCGCGGTCTCGGAAGAGGTCGCGGCCGAAATGGCCTCGGGCGCGCTGGCGCATTCGGCAGCCGATCTTGCCGTCGCCGTCACCGGCATCGCCGGCCCCGGCGGATCCGAGTTCAAGCCCGAGGGCCGGGTCTGTTTCGGCCTCGCCAGGCGCCGTGCCGATGCCGGTGCCGTTTCCGGGATCGAGACCCTGACCGAGACCGTCGAATTCGGCGCGCTCGGCCGCGACCGGGTCCGCGCCGCGACCCGCGACCATGCGCTGGCGCTTTTGCTGGCGGCATTGGGCGCGCCTCGCCCGGCGGGCTGAACGGCTTTCGGCGGGCCTCAGGGGCGCGCGCCGTAAAGCGCCCGCGCCCGGTCCTCGAAGGCCCGCACGATCCGCTGCATCGCCTCGTTGAAGACCGCGCCGATCACCCCCTGCAGCACCCGGTTCTTGAACTCGAAATCGACGAAGAACTCGACCTTGCAGCGATCCCCGGGCAGGTCCTCGAACTTCCAGTGCGACTTGAGGTAGCGGAACGGCCCGTCGAGATACTCGGTATCGATCCGGAAATCCGCCGGCCAGAGCGTCACCCGGCTGCCGAAGCGTTCGCGGAACACCTTGAACGAGATCACCAGATCGGCCTCCATCAACTCGTGATCGCCGAAATCCTTGCGCGAGCGGATGCGCGCGGCTGCGGTCCAGGGCAGGAATTGCGGGTAGGACGCGACATCGGCCACCAGATCGTACATCTGCTGGGCGGTGTAAGGCATCTCGCGGTTTTCCGAATGGCGCGGCATGGGATCCCGTTCGCTGCTGACAATGGGACGCCATTTCTGCTAGAAGCCCGGCAAAATCAAGGGGGTCCCATGGCCGAGAGACCATATGTCATAGACGAATTGCTGTCGGCGAAGACCATTGCCGCCCGAGTCGAATCGCTGGCGAGCGAGATTACCGCGCATTTCGCAGGAACCGAAAAGCTGGTCGTCGTCGGGCTCTTGCGCGGCTCGTTCATCTTCATCGCGGATCTGGTCCGTGAACTCGACCTGCCGGTCGAGGTCGATTTCATCGAGACCTCGTCCTACGGAAATTCCACCTCCTCCTCGCGCGAGGTGCGGATCCTGAAGGATCTGCGCGGCGAGATCGAGGGCCGCGACGTGCTGGTGGTCGAGGATATCGTCGATACCGGTCACACGCTGAAGCACGTGCTGCACCTTCTGGGCGGGCGCAAGCCGGCACGGCTGGAATGCTGCGCGCTGCTCGACAAGCCGGCGCGGCGCGAGGTCGACGTGCGCGCGCGCTGGGTCGGCTTCGAGATCCCGGACCGGTTCGTGGTGGGGCTTGGCATCGATTATGCGCAGCGAAACCGCAACCTGCCCTATATCGGCGCGGTGCGTTTCACCGACTGAGCCTCGTCTAGGCCCGACCGAGCCCCGTCGAGGCCCGTCTGGCCCGACCGCCGCGCGTCAGACGCCTTCGGCGACGCCCGCGGCCTGGGTCCGGATGCGCTCGACCATGGCGCGCAGACCGTTCGAGCGTTGCGAGGACAGGTGTTCGTCCAGCCCCAGCCGCGCCAGCTCGGCGCCCGCATCGGTGTCGAGCACCTTCGATACGGTCAGCCCGTTGTAAAGCGCCCGCAGCACCGCGATCAGCCCCTTCACGATCATCGCGTCGCTGTCACCCTGGAAGCGGTAGACCGCCTCGGGACCCGCGCCCTCGACATCGGCCATCAGCCAGACCTGGCTGGCACAGCCATCGACCTTGGTCGCGGGGACCTTGAACGCCTCGGCCAGCGGCTCCATCGCGCGGCCCAGTTCGATCACATGACGATAACGGTCCTCCCAGTCCTCCAGGAACTCGAAGGTCTCCACGATCTCCTCGAAGGCTTCACTCGACACGTCATCTCTCCTTGCCTGACCGGTCCTGATTAGCGGCGGTGCGGCCAAAGGTCCAGCTTCGGGACCAGACCGGCTTTTCAACGGCGCCGGTTTCGGCTAACCGATTGGACGAAGCAACCGGGGGCCTGCCCATGAAAACATCGCTTTCGGCCGCCCTGTGCGCGGCGCTCGCCGTGTCATCCTGCGGAACGGTGCGCGAGTCGCGGCTGAACCCGTTCAACTGGTTCAGCAGTTCGACCGAGACCGAAACCACCGCAGAACAACCTTTGCGCCGCGCCGAGGCCGCGGATCCCAGACCGCTGGTCGATCAGGTGACCGCCATGACCGTCGATCGCGCGCCGGGCGGCGCCATCCTGACCGCAACCGGACTGCCCGAGCGTCAGGGCTTCTGGGATGCCGCGCTGGTGCCCGTCCCTGCCGCCGAGGACGAAGTCCCCTCCGATACGCTGGTCTTCGACTTCAGGATCGCGCGCCCCGGGACCGCGACAGCGGTCGGCACCGAGCCCTCGCGCCAGATCACCGCCGGGCGGTTCCTGTCCGAAGACGATCTGCAGGGCATCCGCACGCTGGTGGTCCGCGGCGCGCAGAACCAGAGGCAGGCCCGCCGCTAGCGGCATGGGCTGCGGGGCCCGGCAGGACGCATCCAGACGGCACCGTCCGCCGGATGGCGGGGGGAGATCGCGATATCCGACGACTGCCATGATGGAGAACACCATGGCCACAAGGCCTGTTTTCCCGATCCTGTGTGCCACCGCGCTTGTCGCGGATTGCCAGTCCACCCCAGCCGCCCGCGAAACCGCGCCGCAAGACCCGGGCACCGGGACGGCGACCGAAGCCGTGACCCCGCCCGAATATCTGCCCTGCCGCGATCTCGAACAGGCGTTGAGCCGGAGCGATGCAAGGCTGCGCCGTCTGAATTCCCGCGACATGTCAAGCGAGGCGACCTACTGGCGCGAGCGCAACAAGCCCTGATCGCCCGCGCCTATGAGTGCCGGCTCCCGTCCTGACAGGGCGTACCCCGACGCGGCTGACCTGACACCATTGCGCGGCACGGCCGGGCACGGGAAGATCATGCCCGCCGGACCGGCAGGGCGTGCCCCGGACCCGCGGCAGATCATGCGCGGGCCTTGCGCAGGGCGGGACGGATCAGAGCGGAACCACCGCCACGTTGCTGCCTTTGGCGGCAAGCGCGATCTTGCCCGCGCACAGCCTGAGCGCGTCATCGCCGAAGACCTCGGCCCGCCAGCCCCGCAGCGCCGCGCCGTCGCGCCGCCCGGCAGCGATGGCATCCAGCTCGGAGGCGGTGGCGATCAGCTTCTGCGCCACCCCGGCCTGTTCCGACTTGGCCTTCAGAAGCACCCGCAGCAGATCGGCCAGCGCCGGGTTCACCTGCAGCTTGTCGTCGGTATCGGGCATCTTCGGATAATCGGCCTGCGGCGTCTCGGCCGCGGCCTTGATCGCGGCGATGATCCCCTCGGCTATGTCGCCCCGCCGCGCCTCGCGCAAGAGCAGGCGCGAGCGCGACAGGTCCTCGAGGCTCTGCGGCTTGGTCGAGGCCAGCTCCAGCAGTGCGTCATCCTTGTAGACCCGGTTGCGCGGAATGTTGCGGGCCTGGGCATAGGTCTCGCGGAACCGCGCCAGCTCCTTGACCGCGACGAGGAACTTGCCCGAATGGGTACGGGTCTTGACCCGGTGCCAGGCTTCCTCGGGACGCACGATATAGGTCTCGGGATCGGTCAGGACGCTCAGCTCTTCCTGAAGCCATTTGGCCCGGCCGGTCTTTTCCAGCTCGGCCGCGAGATATTCGTAGATCACCCGCAGATGGGTGACATCGGCCAGCGCATAGGATTTCTGCGCCTCCGAGAGCGGACGGCGCGACCAGTCGGTGAAGCGCGAGGTCTTGTCGAGGCTCGCCCGCGCGATCTTGCGCACCAGCGTCTCGTAGCCGACCTGCTCGCCGAAGCCGCAGACCATGGCCGCGACCTGGGTGTCGAAGAGCGGCTCGGGGAAGACCTTGCCCTCGGTGAAGAAGATCTCGAGATCCTGCCGCGCGGCGTGGAAGACCTTGACCACGTCGGCATTGCGGAACAGCGCGTAAAGCGGCTCGAGCGACATGTCGCCCGCCAGCGGATCGACCAGCACCGCCTCGCCCGCGTCGGTGCTCTCGCGGCCGGGCAGCGCAAGCTGCACGAGGCAGAGCTTGGCGTAATAGGTCCGCTCGCGCAGGAACTCGGTATCGATGGTGATATAAGGGGCGCTCGCGGCCTTCTCGCAGAAGGCGGCCAGCGCCTCGGTCGTCGTCAGTGTCTTCATCTCAACCCGCATCACCCAGATAGCACCTCCATGACACCCGACCCGTTCCTGATAGGGAAAATGTCGCAAAATGGAAAGGCCGCATCATATCGCCCCGCGCCCCCGGCCGTCTCAGGGCAAATATAGTGGGGTGCGGTCGCCGGCGGCAAAGCGGCGCAACACAGCGGGATAAAGCGCGTGTTCCTGCACCAGCACCCGCGCCGCCAGCCTGTCGGGGGTATCGTCAGCCAGCACCGGCACCCGCGCCTGCCCGAGAATCGGGCCGCCATCGAGCTCGGCCGTGACCTCGTGAACGGTGCAGCCCGCCTCGGCATCGCCCGCCTCGAGCGCCCGCGCATGGGTGTGGAGCCCGCGATATTTCGGCAAGAGCGAGGGATGGATGTTCAGCATCCGCCCGGCCCAGGCCTCGGTGAAGCCCGGCGTCAGCACCCGCATGAACCCGGCCAGGCAGAGTATGTCGGGGGCGGCGGCGGCAAGACGCTCCATCAGCGCCGCCTCGAAGGCCGCGCGGTCCTTGCCGAAGGGGCGGTGGTCGACGGCCCCGGCCGCAATCCCCAGCGCCCGCGCCCGCCCGAGCCCCGTCGCTGCCGGATCGTTCGACAGCACCAGCACCGGGCGCGCCGGATGATCGCCGGTCATGCTCTCGGCCAGCGCCACCATGTTCGAGCCCGATCCCGAGATCAGGATCGCGACGCGCGTCGGTTCGGTCACAGCAGGCGTCCCTCATAGGCCACGCCCTGCCCGGGGCCGACCCGGCCGATCCGGGCCACGCTCTCGCCCGCCTCGGTCAGAATTGCGCTCAGCGCCTCGGCCCGGTCCTCGGCCACGACCAGCACCATGCCGATCCCGGCATTGAAGGTCTTCAAAAGCTCGGCCTCGGACAGATCGGCGGTTTCGGCCAGCCAGCGGAAGACGGGCGGCAGATCCCAGGAGGACAGATCGACCGTCGCGCCCAGCCCTTCGGGCAGCACCCGCGGCAGGTTCTCGGTCAGACCGCCGCCGGTGATATGCGCAAGCCCGTGCACGCCGCCCGCCCGGATCGCGGCAAGCGCGGGCTTGACGTAAAGCCGCGTCGGCGCCAGCAGGGCCGCGCCCAGCGGCCCGTCGGCGAAGGGCGCGGGCGCGTCCCAGCCAAGGCCCGCGACCTCGACCACCTTGCGGACCAGCGAATAGCCGTTCGAATGCACCCCGTCCGAGGCCAGCCCCAGCAGGACGTCGCCCTCGGCCACATGGGCGGGCAGATCGTGGCCGCGTTCCATCGCGCCGACGGCAAAGCCCGCCAGATCGAAATCGCCGCCATGATACATGCCCGGCATCTCGGCGGTCTCGCCCCCGATCAGCGCGCAGCCAGAGCGCAGGCAGCCCTCGGCGATGCCCTCGATCACCCGCGCCGCCTCGTCGATCTCGAGCTTGCCGGTCGCGAAATAGTCGAGGAAGAACAGCGGCTCGGCGCCCTGACAGACCAGATCGTTGACACACATCGCCACCAGATCGATGCCGACCCCGTCGAGATGGCCGGTATCGATGGCGATCCGGAGCTTGGTGCCGACGCCATCGGTCGCGGCCACCAGCACCGGGTCGAGATAGCCCGCCGCCTTCAGGTCGAACAGCGCGCCGAAGCCGCCCAGCCCGGCAAGCGTGCCGGGCCGTCCGGTCCGCTTGGCGGCAGGCTTGATCCGCTCGACCAGGGCATTGCCTGCATCGATATCCACACCTGCCCCGGCATAGGTCAGGCCGTTCTTCCGCTCGCTCATGGGGCTCTCCCGTCTGATTGGCTGCGCTTTAGCGCAACGCCCGCGCAATGAAAAGCACGCGACGAAAGGCAGCGGCCGTTCTACCGGCTGCCAAAAAAAACGAAAGGCCACCGGGCCAGGGCAGCGGAGGAAATCAGGTCGGCAAATTCAGGTTGCGCCGCTGCGCGGGCCAAGGCCCCCTTGCGGTCGAAGCAGCGCGGTCCCGCCTTGCGGGCCACCGGCGCCCCCGCATCTCCGGATTCCTGTTGAAAAGACCGATATCACAGCCAGTTGGCTGGCGAATGACCCTCTCACGGATAGAACCTGAAAGGGACCGTCATTGCCACGCGAGAAATAATGATCGGCGGGCGCGGCAGCCATCTTCGCGACACCGGGGTCGACACTCCGGGGACGTTCCCCCTTGCCAAAAGCCCTTCCGAGGCGCCCGGCCCGGCACCAGAGCCGCTTTCTGCAGCCGATTCCGCCTCTGGACGGCGGATTTCGCATTCCTTATATAATTGCTAGGAATTACAGGAGCCGCCATGACCGAGCCGCAGGGAAAGCTTGAAGGTACGCCGCTCATCGAGCCCTCGACCACCGATCACCCGCTTTACGATCAGGTCGTCGAGGCCTGCCGCAGCGTGTACGACCCGGAGATTCCGGTCAATATCTACGATCTGGGACTGATCTACACGATCACGATAGATGCCGAGACCGTCGTCCATATCACCATGACGCTGACCGCCCCCGGCTGTCCGGTGGCTGGCGACATGCCCGGCTGGCTGCAGGAGGCGGTCGAGCCGCTGCCCGGCGTCAAGCGGGTCGATGTCGACATCACCTGGGATCCGCCCTGGGGCATGGACATGATGTCCGACGAGGCGCGGCTCGAACTCGGCTTCATGTAAGGGGGGCGGCCAAGCGCGGCACAGGCGCCCGCGGCGGCCCTTGCGAGACGGGCGCCGCGCCCTACCCTTCGCACAGCAGAAACGAGGTACGAAATGTTCGCCATTCCCGGAAAGCAGGCAGTCAGCCTCACCCCCGCCGCGGCGGCAGAAGTCGCCCGGCTGATGCAGCAGCAGCAGGCCAAGGGCCTGCGCATCGGCGTCAAGAAGGGCGGCTGCGCGGGCATGGAATACACCATGGATTACGTCGCCGAGATCGACCCCATGGACGAGATCGTCGAACAGGACGGCGCCCGCGTGGCGATCGCGCCGATGGCGCAGATGTTCCTGTTCGGCACCGAGATCGATTACGAGGTCTCGCTGCTCGAATCGGGTTTCAAGTTCCGCAACCCCAATGTGGTCGATGCCTGCGGTTGCGGCGAATCGATCAAGTTCCGCGATGCCGACGACCCCCAGGAAGGCCCCGCGACCGCCTGAAACGGCGCGCGCCCCTGTTCCGGCCCTGCGTGGAAAAGGGCCGTTCCTCCCGGCCGGGAAATCGCCTAGGAAGGCCGGAATCATCATCATTGGCGAGGAGCGAACGCATGCGCAGGAAGCTGGCGGCTGGGAACTGGAAGATGAACGGGCTGAGCGGATCGCTCGGCGAGGCCGTGGCTCTGGCTGCCGCCCATGCCGCCCCGGATGTCGACATCCTGCTCTGCCCGCCGACCACCCTGCTCGACCGGATGGCGGATTCGGTCCATGGCTCGAAGGTCGCGGTCGGCGGTCAGGATTGCCACCCGGCTGTTTCCGGCGCCCATACCGGCGACATCTCGGCCGAGATGCTGGCCGATGCAGGGGCAAGCTACGTGATCCTCGGCCATTCCGAGCGCCGGGCCGATCACGGCGAGACCGACGCGCTGATCCGCGCCAAGACCGAGGCCGCGCTGGCCGCCGGTCTCACCGCCGTGGTCTGTGTCGGCGAGACCGAGAGCCAGCGCGACGCGGGCGAGACCCTGGCCGTGGTGGGTGCACAGCTTGCCGGCTCGCTGCCCGATGACGGCGTCACCGGCGACAGCGTGGTCGTCGCCTATGAGCCGGTCTGGGCCATCGGCACCGGCCGGGTGCCGACGCTCGAGCAGATTGCCGAGGTCCATGACAGCCTGCGCGCCGCGCTGGACGCACGCTATGGCGCCGCAGCCGACGGCATCCGCCTGCTCTATGGCGGGTCGGTCAAACCCGGCAATGCCGCCGAGATCTTCGCGACCTCCAATGTCGACGGCGCGCTGGTCGGCGGCGCCTCGCTGAAGGCGGACGATTTCTCGGCGATCATCGCCGCCCTCGAGGCCGCTCCCGCCGCCTGACCGGCAGCGATCCCGGCCAGACCTTCGACGAAACGCCCGAAACGCCCGGCGCAAGCTCCGGGCGTTTTGCTTTTCGAACAGTCCCGGAGCGCGCCCCTCGCTGCGGTATAAGCTGTCATGCAAACCGGCCTTTCCGCCGGATCGCCGGACCCGATGGCGTGTGAACACCCGAAACAGCTGCTCATGAGAAGGCAGCCGACGGCAGATCTCGACGGGCTTTGCTGAAGAAATCGGCAGATAGGCGCGTTCCTCTATCCGCGAACAGACCGCCCCTACGGCCTCTGTGACGGGCATGCCAAGGGTGGTGTCGCGGTTCAGGATGGCGATGCGGAGCTGTATCTCGGCGATCTGCCGATCAAAGGCCCGGGCCATGGGCCGCTGGCCCGACAGTTTCATGCCGTGCATCCTCGTTCCGGCGCGGCTGCGACGATGGTCCCCACTCCACTGCCGCCACAGCGCGCGACCAAGGTATTTCGCGGCGCGCCATGCGTTGTTTCGGGCCACGGCACCAGAGCTGACGGACTTCCACGGCCTGGCAGTCCCGGCGGTTGGGATGACGGCATGGGCACTGCGGTCGGCAATGGCATCATGGCATTTCCGGGTGTCATACGCGCCGTCTGCCTTCGCGGGCTCGCCACTGCCGATCTCCTGATCCTCCGGGATCTGGCTGAGCAGGTCGGGCTGCCCCGATGCCTCGCCGATCCGGTGCCCGGAGATCTCAACGCCCGGACCTCCAGCGTCTGCTCGCCGATCCCGAGGCGGATCTTGCCGCCAGACAGGACATTTCGGACCATTGTGCTAGCGTGCATGTCACTCCCCTTAGCCCTCGTCCTCGATGCCCGCGCTGTCGATCACCAGATGCCGCGGCCCCTCAGAGGCGCGATAGGGAATGTTCACCGCCAAGGTCTTCTGACGGCGGGACAGCGCGCTGAAGCCGGGCACCGTCCGGACGAGGCCGACCAGCCGAAGCAGGCTTTCGACGCCCCCGGGCGCCTGTCGGAACGCCATGCCGAACGGCACTTTCATCGTCAGTCAGCCCTGCCGTTTGAGCGCTTCGTTATGGGCTGGCCAGTTCCCGATCTTGTCGCTCGGAGAGATCGGTCTGCTCATGCAGAGCAGCTGACACGCTGGTTTCACAAGAGGAATCCCTCGCCGGATTTGTGCAACAGAGCCCGCAGAAGCGGCGGACGATGGCTCTTCCTCGGGGCCCTTGGCCCTGGCACTGACCTCTCCCGCCCCAATGGCCGCGACTGGCATGGGGGCCGGCATGGCGCGCCGCCCGCATGCGGGAACTTCTGGGCTTCGCCTGGCGACCCGGCCGCCAGCAGTTCGCGCCCTGTTGCGCCCGACCCAAGGGCGACAAGAATGACGATCGCGACCGGGGGCTCTCTTGATCGACAGCTGCCGGGATGCCGAACGTCCGGATCCGGCTTCCGGCGCGGTTTTTCCCCACAGCCCCCGGCCTGCGGCAAACCGGCCCGTCGCCGCAGGGGGCAATCCGTTGCGGGCAAGGGAAAACCGCCTTGAAGCGAACCCGGCGCGGCGGTAACTTGGGGTCTGAATAATCGAAACGATCCAAGGAGCAACACCATAGCCCGCCGACCTCACAACGCGCCGCCCACGCGCGATACCGGCCCTCGCGTCAACGGACGCATCCGCTGTCCTGAAATCCGCCTGATCGGTGCAGAGGGCGAAAACCTCGGAGTCGTGACCCCCGCCCGGGGTGTGGAGCTGGCCGAACAGGCCGGGCTCGATCTTGTCGAGATCTCTCCCAATGCCACGCCGCCGGTCTGCAAGATCATGGATTTCGGCAAGTTCAAATATGAACAGCAGAAGCGCGAGTCCGAGGCCCGCAAGAAACAGAAGGTGATCGAGGTCAAGGAAATCAAGTTCCGGCCCAACACCGACAGCCACGACTACGAGGTCAAGATGCGCTCGGTGGTCAAGTTCCTTGAGAATGGCGACAAAGTTAAGATCACGCTCCGGTTCCGCGGCCGCGAGATGGCGCACCAGAATCTCGGGCGCGAACTGCTCGAGCGGGTTGCCGAAGAGATCAAGGAAATCGGCAAGGTCGAGAACATGCCCAAGCTCGAGGGCCGCCAGATGGTGATGATGATCGGCCCGGCCAAGTAGGCTAGGTTCCGGAATGACCGGTGAACGGCCGCCCCTCGGGGCGGCTTTTTCATTCGTATTGTAGGCAACTCTCGAAAGGTAACGCAAGGTCAACCCTTGTGCCCGACGGTGCTGACGCATCCGCATGCGCAACAAGGAGCCGCCCAGCACCATGGCCGAAAAGAGAAAACCGTCGGCCCGGCTTCAGGCCTATGGGCTTCAGGGAGAAACGCGCGAGCGGGTGAAGGAGGTGGGCCGGATCCTGTTGCCCCATCTCGACGAGGTGCTTGCCGATTTCTACGAGGAAATCGCCCATACCCCGGACTGGGACGCATTTTTCCCGAGCCAGGCGCTGCGCGATCACGCCCGCAAGAAGCAAAAGCAGCACTGGGTGCTGATGCTGACATCGGATTTCTCGCAGCCGTATTTCGACAGCGCCGAGAAGATCGGCCTGGTGCATCACAGGATCGGATTGCCGATAAGCTTCTATACCGCAGCCTATGCCCGTGTCGGACTGGCGCTGCAGGGGGTCATCATGAACGAGGTGCGCCGGAAATCCTTCTTCCGGCGTCAGGACCCCACACCGCTGATGGATACGCTCTCGCGCGTGCTGATGCTCGATACCGAGCTTGCCAATTCGGCCTTTTTTGCCGCCCAGGCCGAGCAGTATGAAAACCGCCTGAACGAGCTCAGCCGCAATTTCGAGGATGAAATCAGCCGCGTGACCGAGGTGCTCTCAAGCTCGATGACCAGGCTCGACGATGCCGCGGACGGAATGAACTCGGAGATTTCCCGCGCGCGCCAGGGCACCGACACGCTGTCCGACAATGCCTCCCGGATCGCAACCAGCGCCCAGTCCGTCGCCTCCGCCATCGAGCAGCTCTCGGCATCGATCACCTCGATCACCCAGGACGTCACCAACGCGGCCACGGCCTCGGCCAATGCGATGGAAGAGGCCGAGGCCTCTTCCGAACAGCTCGAAAGCCTGCAATCCGCCGCCAAGGAAATCGACGAGGTCGTCAACATGATTGCGCAGATCGCCAAGCAGACCAATCTGCTGGCCGTCAACGCAACGGTCGAGGCGACCCGCGCGGGCGATGCGGGCAAGGGCTTCGCGGTGGTCGCCTTCGAGATCAAGGCCCTGGCCGAGCGGATCGGTCAGGCCACCACGTCGATCAACGACAGGATCAAGCGGATCCAGTCCGAAACCAACATGATGAGCACCCGCATATCCGGCATCAGCGACAGCGTGGAACGGGTCCGCTCCTTCTCGGACAGCATCCGCGTCTCGGTGACCGAACAGACCCAGGCCGCCCGGCATATTTCGCAACACGCCGATTCGACGGCTTCCAGCACCAGTGAAATCGCCCAGATGATCCGCGACGTCTCGCATAGGGTGGAGCGTTCCGGCGACACGTCGAGAACGCTGAAAGACGCGGTCGGCACGGTCTCGGACGAGACGGGCACCCTGTCGCAGCGGGTGCGCGCCTTCCTGAACGCGCTTCGCGCGGCCTGATCCCTGGCACGTCCGCTGGTTTTGAAGGACCGCCCCTCGCTCCGGCAGAGCCCGCTCTGCGCGGGTCGCAGCAGGATTTGTCAAGGACGTCGTCCCCCGCCATGCTGCAGATATGCACGGGAAGGTGCTCCATCCTCATTCCGAGGACAGATCCTGTCAGCAACATCGCCAGCGACGCCTTGCATGTAGTTTCCGGAATAAATCGAAGACGGGTCGAGCAAGCGGCAGCATTGCGCTCGACGCGCGCTCCCGAAACAGACGCATGCCCGGCCAGACAGGGTCCCGTGACACAGGCAAGGCGGCGGGCACACCGAGCGGTCTGCACTCAACCGGACATAGGCCGAAGCTCCTACCGCGCAGGCAATGCCTTTGCCCAGGCAGAGGGCCGGTGGGGATATCGCTCTTCGACCGCGTTGCCTTCGTTTACGAAACGGCGGAGAGGACAAACCCGGCCGGATGCCGGGCCACGTCCTGACAATGCGCGCGCTGTCTGGCTGTTTCAGAACCAAGGGGGTCAGCAGAGGGTCGGGCCTGAACGCCCGGATAGGGTCAGGAAGGATCGGGATGGCCCGGTAGTCTCAGCCGCTATGCACCCCCGCCATCCGCGACAAGTCCGCATCCGATGACAACAAGACGGCCTCAGAGGCTCTGCCCGGGCGTCATTGCCGGGCTCTTCCGAGTACAGGACAGATTTGCTGTCTATACGTCGGAGAGGTAAGGTGGAAGGGCGTCGGGGCTGCCGGATTTCCGATAGAGCGAAGACGAACGGCTCTTGCAACCTGATCACCGGGAGAGATGGCGCCCCACTTCCTGGCAACCGGCCCAAACGCGTCGCCCAAGCGCCGCGACAGACATCCAAACGGGCCACCGGACGGCCGTCCCGCAGAAAAGGAGGCGCAGCCTTGCAAGGCAAAGCGCGTCGATCCGACCAACCGCGATCGCCCAGCCGAAGCCCAGGCCCCCGCCACCAGGCAATACGCGGCCATGGGCCGAACTGACCGCCAAATGGCCGACATCGACACTCCTGTGGATCTGTCCGGCGAAAACAAGGATCGAAGCGGTCCCGATCGCCACGAGGATCGTCTTCAGCAGGTTGGTATCGGTCAGCGTCAGTATCTTGCAGATACAGTTCGGCTTTGAGGCAACGATCCGGTCGATTATCCAACCGAAGGCCAAGACCAGAAGCCCGACCACGACAAGGGTCATGGTCATGGATCACCCCTCCTTCTTCAGAAGCGTCATCGCCCTCGGGATGGCGGTCAGGAATTCTCCGAAGGCGAAGACATGGACCAAAACCGGGCTTTGCATCAGGCCCGAAATCATGTGGCCCGGCGGCCAATGCGCCATCCGAATTCGTCAGTAAGGCATTGCTTGTGTTGAAGAAACCCCGGCCGTCTCGGTGGCGATACCCGCATCAGGACACTGAAGGTTCCGCGAAAAGGCGTCGAACAGCACGACCCCGGGTCGAGACGCTGATCGGCCTCGCCTTAAACCCAGTCAGAAAGAACGCGATCTCAAGAAGCGGACCGCCGATCTTCCAGTTCAGCGCCAGGGGCTTCATAGGTTTCACGCCATATTACATTCCATTTCAGGAATAAAATGACTGCGTGCCATGGTTCGGATCTAGCCCGATCCACCGTAAAAAACGCTCGTCGAAGAACTGAAAAACGCCGTGGGAGGGAGGGCCCACGGCGTTTCACTGACCGGCATCCGGGGAGGGAGGGCCCCTTTGATGCCGAAATCCTGTGCTGGGAAAGACACAGGGGACTCGCTGCGGGTTTGCTGGCGTCGGCTGGGAACGGTCCGGCGCCGCCCGCAAACAGTAATTGCCAGATGTATCTTTTACCGAAGCACGACTTTGATCTGCATCAAGTCGGTTCTGAATGTCGCATGGCGGCCAGAAACCGGTCGCGCTCGCCGCTGTCCGGGGTCTCGGAAACGGCCCCGGACAGTTCCTCAAGCATGCGGATCGAATGGCCGGCCCGAAACAGTCCAAATGGGAAGAAATCCTCTTTATTACGTATACCTTGGGAGCAATCCGTCCCGGCACCGAGGCGGGATCATCCAGATCGGCGGATCTGCGAAGAGACGCAGCCGTTCGATCTCCCGCGACAGGATGTCCATCTCGTCGCGGTCGACCCGTCGGTGATCAAAAGCACCACCTCGCCGGTTCCGAGCACCCGAAGCGACCAGTCGCGATTGAAGCGATATAACGATCCGGGGGCGGCCCTCCCAGTCGGACGCCTTGGCCCCGGCGGCGGCATGCGCCGCGTCGCCATCCTGCGTGGCGAGATGGCGGGTGATGTTGGTCAGAGGGGTGCCGAAGGTGAAGGCATCGACACTGGTCCAGCCCGCGCTCTTCGCATTCGACACGGGATGCAGAATATGCAGCACCGTCCGCGAATATGGCGACACCAAGCCGGAAATCGCGCACAGCAAAACCAAGAGGACCAGCGCGGGCACCGATTTTTCGTCGAAAAATCGCGTATCTCCCCGCCCGCGCGCAGGGTGGCACCCGTCGTGCCGCACCAGCCCGGCAGCGGCCCGAGCCGGTCGGCCCGGCGGCGGCACGAGACCAGGGGCGCGGCCGCAGCAATGGTCCTGCCCCGCCAGAATCGCCTGCACCGCTTCGATGGACCCGATTTACCCGCCATCGGCGCTGTCCTTTCGCCTTTGCCCGCCGCTCTGCGCCGCGCCGCGGCGATTGCCCCACCCTGCCGCGCAGGCTATGCCTCGTCCCTGAGCCCAAAGGAGGAGGAATGGCCTTGGAGAGCCCGCTGAAACCGACGGAGGCGCCCGAGCTGGCGCGGTTCGACTGGGAAGACCCGCTGCGTCTGGACGACCGACTGGACGAGGACGAACGGATGCTGCGCGACGCGGCGCGGGCCTTTGCCCGGGACCGGCTGCAACCGCGCGCGACCGAGGCCTTCCGTGACGAGACCGTCGAGCCCGGGCTTTTCCGCGAGATGGGCGAAGCCGGGCTTCTGGGGGTGACGCTGCCCGAGGCCCATGGCGGGCTTGGGGCCTCCTATGTGACCTACGGCCTTGTCGCGCGCGAGATCGAGCGGGTCGATTCGGGGTATCGCTCGATGATGTCGGTGCAGTCCTCGCTAGTGATCTATCCGATCTATGCCTACGGTTCGGAGGCGCAGCGCCAGCGCTATCTGCCGGAGCTGGCACAGGGCACGCTGATCGGCTGTTTCGGGCTGACCGAACCCGAGGCCGGGTCGGATCCCGGCAGCCTGAAGACCCGGGCCGAGAAGACCGCGACCGGCTACCGGCTGACCGGCCGCAAGACCTGGATCTCGAACGCGCCGATGGCCGATATCTTCGTGGTCTGGGCCAAATCCGAGGCCCATGGCGGCAAGATCCGCGGCTTCGTGCTGGAAAAGGGCATGGCCGGGCTTTCGGCCCCGAAGATCGAGGGCAAGCTATCGCTGCGGGCCTCGCCCACCGGCGAGATCGCGATGGACGGCGTCGAGGTCGGCGAAGAGGCACTTTTGCCCGGGGTCGAGGGGCTGAAGGGGCCATTCGGCTGTCTGAACCGGGCGCGCTACGGCATTGCCTGGGGCGTGATGGGCGCGGCCGAGGCTTGCTGGCATGCCGCACGTGGCTACGGGCTCGACCGGCGCCAGTTCGGCCGCCCGCTGGCCGCGACACAGCTTTTCCAGAAGAAGCTTGCCGACATGCAGACCGAGATTGCGCTGGGGCTGTCGGCCTGCCTGCAGGTCGGACGGCTGATGGACGAGGCCCAGGCCGCGCCCGAGGCGATCAGCCTGATCAAGCGCAACAATTGCGGCAAGGCGCTCGAGATCGCCCGGGCCGCACGCGACATGCATGGCGGCAACGGCATTTCCGAAAGCTATCCGGTGATGCGCCATCTGGTGAACCTCGAGACGGTGAACACCTATGAGGGCACCCATGACGTTCATGCGCTGATTTTGGGCCGGGCGCAGACCGGACTGCAGGCCTTTTTCTGAGGCCCCGTCTTTCTGAGACCCCGTCGCGGGGACGGGATCTTGCGCGCCGGGGGGGCTCTGCCCCCCCGTCCTTCGGACTCCCCCCCGGGGTATTTCGGCCAAGAAGAAGGGATCTGCGATCTCGCCATGCTTTGCGCGGGCTTCGGGAGGGCGTAGGATCCCGAACTGAACGTTCATCTCCGGAGTGCCTCTCATGCCCCTGGATCTCTGGCTTGCCTTTGCCATGGCCTCGGCGGTTCTGCTGGTGCTGCCGGGACCGACGATCCTGCTGGTGGTGAGCTATGCGCTGAGCCAGGGGCGGCGGGTCGCGGTGGCCATGGCGCTGGGGGTGGCGCTGGGCGATCTGATCGCGATGACGGCCTCGCTTGCCGGGCTCGGTGCACTGATCCTGACCTCTGCCACGCTGTTCACAGCCCTGAAATGGATCGGCGCGGCCTATCTCATCTGGCTCGGGATCAGGCTTTTCAGAAGCCAGCCGGTGCTGGCCGGCGAGGTCGACCCGGCCCCGCACCCGGCCCGCGCGGTCTTCGGCCATGCGGCCCTGGTGACCGCGCTGAACCCGAAGTCGATCGCCTTCTTCATTTCCTTCGTGCCTCAATTCCTGCGCCCGGCATCCCCGCTTGCACCGCAATTCGCGGTACTGATCGCGACCTTCGTCAGCCTCGCAGCGCTGAACGCCTTGACCTATGCGCTGCTGGCCGACCGGCTGAGGGCGCAGATCCGGCGGGCTGCGGTGCTGCGCTGGATCACCCGGGCGGGCGGCGGCACGTTGATCGGCATGGGGGCACTGACCGCTGCCGCCGCACGCAACTGAGCCGCCGGCGCATTTTTTCGCCGAGGGCTCGCCGTTCCGCGCCCGGCGAGGCGAAACGCGCCTTTCGAAGGCCGCAACTTGGCTTTAGGCTTTCCCAGGGTTGCAGAGGTGGCCATGAAAGACCGGTTGGCGAGCGAGAACGACAGAGGCCGTTGGCAGACATTGCTGGACAGGTCAGGAACCGGCGCCTGGGTGAAGGCGCTCGGCCCCGATCATGCGGCGGTCTGGGCGCCGGGCGGCGACACGCTGCTGGTCACGTTCGAGCAGGCGCGCAAGATCCTGACCGGCGAGACCGCCGGGCGGACCCTCGCCGCGCATCTGGCCGAGCCCGCGGGCTGGTCGCGGCTGACGCTGGTCGCACATGGCGCAACCTGGTTCCGCGACCCGGCGGTCTTTGGCTTCTTCGACGAACGGATCGATGCGGATTTCTTTGACGGATTCGAGCGGGTCGTGTTCTACGGGGCGGGAATGTGCGGCTATGCCGCCTGCGCCTATTCGGTGGCGGCACCGGGCGCCGCCGTCGTGGCGCTGGCGCCGCAGGCCACGCTCGACCCGGCGCGGCTTGACTGGGACCGGCGTTTCCTGATCGCGCGGCGACGCGATTTCGCCACGCGGTACGGTTACGCCCCCGACATGATCGAGGCGGCCGCCTGCGCCGCGATCCTTTACGATCCGGCACAGACGCTCGATGCGATGCATGCAGCGCTGTTCGACGGCGCCAACGTGCTGCGACTGGCCGCGCCCTGTTGCGGCGACGCGCTCGAAGCCCATCTCGCGGCGATGGGGGTTCTGCCCGAGCTGATCGACGCGGCAGGCGAAGGGCAGCTTTCGTCAGGGGTCTATCACCGGTTGTTTCGGGCCCGGCGGCGGCATGCGCCCTATCTGGCCGCATTGATGGAGCGGCTCGACAAATCGGGCCGGACGGATCTGGCCGCCAGGGTCTGCCGCCATGCCCGCCGCATTGCGGCAACCGAGACGGCCTCGGGGCATATCAACGCATTCACCGGCCCGCGCACGGATCTCGACCGGCAGCTCCGGCGTCACCGCCCAGCCGATCCCGCCGATCCGGTCTGATCCGGGCGCAACCCTCCCCTCCGGGCCGGAACTCAGAGATAGAAGCGGTCGCTGAATATCCGGCGGATCACGTCCTGACGGGTCAGACCGCGGGCGGCCAGTTCCTCATCGGAAATGGCGTTCAGCCGGTCCAGCGCGCGCGTGCGCGGATGGTTCTCGACAATGCGGACCATGGCCGCAATGACCGAGGAAAAGAACGAGCCGCGAGGGCCCGCAACATGCGTATTCGCGAGTGCCATATGGAAACTCCTGTTCGTGTACAGACGTTTCCTCCCATGCCGCCAAGATAGGACAGAAGCCGTGACTTTTCCATTGTCGGCTGGGAAGCCCCGCCTTGCGCCCGGCGGGTGGCTCGCCCCTTCCCTCCCCCGCGGGGCAAAGGCGCGAACCCGCCGGACTTCGCTTCACCGGGCCCTGGTCCGGCCCGCGTCGCGATCGGTACTGGAAAGCGCCCGGACGATTGTGTATCGCCCTGCCCCATGACCCAGAGCCTCACCATCCGCCGCCCCGACGACTGGCATCTTCATCTGCGCGACGGCGCCATGCTGGCGGGCGTTCTGCCCGAATCCGCCCGCGACTTCGCCCGTGCCATCATCATGCCCAATCTCGTGCCGCCGGTGGTGAGCGCAGCCGAAGCCGCCGCCTATCGCGACCGGATCCTGGCCGCGCTGCCCGAGGGGGCGGAATTCACGCCGCTGATGACGCTTTATCTCACCGAAGAAACCGACCCCGAAGATGTGGCGCGGGCCCATGCGGCCGGGCTGGTGACGGCGGTCAAGCTCTATCCCGCCGGGGCCACCACCAATTCGGCCTCGGGCGTAAGCGATTTCGGCAAGGTTCGGGCGGTGTTCGAAAAGATGGCCGAGATCGGCTGTCCGCTTTGCGTCCATGGCGAGGTTGTCGACCCCGAGATCGACATCTTCGACCGCGAGGCCGTCTTCATCGACCGGGTGCTCGACCCGATCCGCCGGGCCGTGCCGGGGCTCAGGGTGGTGATGGAGCATATCACGACCTCGGATGGCGTCGATTACGTGCGCGCGGCCCCGGCGGGGCTTGGTGCGACGATCACGACCCACCACTTGATCATCACCCGCAACCATATCCTGGTCGGGGGCATCAAGCCGCATTACTACTGCCTGCCGGTGGCAAAGCGCGCCCGCCACCGCGACGCGCTGGTCGCAGCAGCCACCTCCGGAGATGCGCGCTTCTTCCTCGGCACCGACAGCGCCCCCCATGTCGATCCCGCCAAGGAATGCGCCTGCGGCTGCGCGGGCGTCTTTTCGGCCAGCAACACGCTTTCCTGCCTTGCCGAGGTCTTCGAGCAGGCCGATGCGCTCGACCGGCTCGAGGCCTTCGCCTCGCTGAACGGGCCCGCCTTCTATGGCCTGCCGCCCAACGAGGACCGCATCACCCTGACCCGGGACGCCGCCCCCGTCGCCTATCCCGCGCGGATCGAGACCGGGGCCGGTCCGGTCACGCTGTTCGATCCGGGCTTCGATCTGCACTGGCGGGTCGAGCGGTGAGCCGCGCATTTTTCGCAGAAAAATCGCCGGGCGGGGCCGTCCGGCAGCCAATGGAGACGTCCGCGCCATGATCCCCACAGCCTTCCCGGACCAGACCGAGATCGCCCGCCTGTCCGCCCGCATGCTGCTGGAAATCGGGGCCGTGCATTTCAATGCCGAGACCCCCTTCACGCTGGCCTCGGGTCTGCCCTCGCCCACCTATATCGACTGCCGCAAGCTGATCTCCTTCCCGCGGATCCGCGCCACGCTGATGGATTTCCTGACCGTCACCGTCCTGCGCGAGGCGGGCTTCGAGGCCTTCGACAACATCGCCGGTGGCGAGACCGCGGGCATTCCCTTCGCCGCCCTGATCGCCGAGCGGATGGCGCTGCCGATGACCTATGTGCGCAAGAAGCCCAAGGGCTATGGCCGCAATGCCCGGATCGAGGGCGTGATGGCCGAGGGCGACCGGGTGCTGCTGGTCGAGGACCTGACCACGGATGGCGGCTCGAAGCTCAGCTTCGTCGATGCGATCCGCGAGACCGGCGCGGTTTGCGGCCATACGGCGGTGATCTTCTATTACGGGATCTTCCCCGAGACCGAGAAGAGGCTCGGCGATCACGGCGTCCGGCTGCACCATCTGTGCACCTGGCGCGACGTTCTGGCCGAGGCCAGGCGCCAGGACGCCTTCGATGCCACGACCCTGTCCGAGGTCGAGGCCTTTCTCGATGCCCCCCGGGCCTGGCAGGAGGCGCGCCGCCAGCAATAGGCGCAATCCCGCCCGCCGCTTGGCCGGACTTTCTGCCGCCCGGACCGGGCCGACCCAGATCTTGACGCATGAACCTCCTTCGCCGCAAGATGAAGGGGGCGGGACTTCATGCACAATTCATCCACAGGCCATCCACAGCTTTACAAAGCTTGCCGTGGCCATTGGCGGGGGGATAGAACCCGGCCGCAGGGAGATTAATCGACATGAACAAGGTCAGAACGATCCGGCCCGAGGGCGAGACAGCCGAAGAGACCGTCGGCCTGCCCCATAACGTCGAGGCCGAACAGCAATTGCTGGGCGCGATCCTGACCAATAACGAGATCTTCGACCGGATCGCGTCCATCGTCCAGCCGCAGCATTTCTACGACCCGGTCCATTCCCGGATCTACGAAATCGCCGCGAACCGGATCCAGAAGAACCAGCTGGCCTCGCCGGTCACGCTGAAGGCCTTCCTCGAGGATGACGAGGGGCTGGCCGAACTGGGCGGGCCGGCCTATCTGGCGCGGCTTGCGGGGGCGGCGATCTCGTCCTTCGCGGCCCGCGACTATGCCCAGATGATCTACGATTTCTGGCTCCGCCGCGAGTTGATGAAGCTCGGCGCCGAGATCTCGGACAAGGCTGCCAAGGTCGACATCGCCTCGGAACCCGCCGCCCAGATCGTCGAGGCCGAGCAGGGGCTCTACAAGCTGGCCGAGAAGGGCCAGTCCGAATCCGGCTTCCAGTCCTTCCTGCGCGCCGTCACCGATGCCGTGAAGGTCGCCAATGCCGCCTATCAGCGGGATGGCGGGCTTGCGGGCGTCTCGACCGGGCTGACCGATCTCGACAAGAAGCTCGGTGGGCTGCACCGCTCGGACCTTCTGATCCTCGCCGGACGGCCCTCGATGGGCAAGACCTCGCTTGCGACCAACATCGCCTTCAACATCGCCCGCGCCTACAAGCGCGGCACCATGCCCGACGGGTCGGTCGGCGCGGTGAATGGCGGCGTCGTGGGCTTCTACAGCCTCGAGATGAGCGCCGAGCAGCTCGCCGCCCGGGTCCTGTCCGAGGCCTCGGAAGTGCCCAGCGAACAGATCCGCCGCGGCGACATGACCGAGGCCGAGTTCCGCCGCTTCGTCAATGCCGCCAAGGAACTCGAGGCCTGCCCGCTTTACATTGACGACACGCCCGCCCTGCCGATCAGCCAGCTCGCCGCGCGCGCCCGGCGGCTGAAGCGGACCCACGGGCTCGACGCGCTCTTCGTCGACTACCTCCAGCTCGTGCGTCCCGCCACCGCCAAGGACAGCCGGGTGAACGAGGTCTCCGAGATCACGCAGGGCCTGAAGGCCATCGCCAAGGAGCTGGACATTCCCGTCGTCGCGCTGTCGCAGCTGTCGCGGCAGGTCGAAAGCCGCGAGGACAAGCGGCCGCAACTGTCGGACCTCCGGGAATCGGGCTCGATCGAGCAGGATGCCGATGTCGTGATGTTCGTGTTCCGCGAGGAATATTACAAGGAACGCGAGAAACCCAGCGATCATGACCTCGAAGGCATGGCACGCTGGCAGGAGGCGATGGAAAGCCTGCACGGCAAGGCCGAGGTCATCATCGGCAAGCAGCGGCACGGGCCCATCGGCTCGGTCGAACTCAGCTTCGAGGGCCGCTTCACCCGCTTCGGCAACCTCGTCCAGCCCTGGCAGCAGGGACAGGCGGTCGAGGGGTTTTGATCGGACCTTGGGTCGCGGCCCCGCGCCCGGGGCATTCCGCTCTTGACGCGGCCCGCGCGCGTGGCACAACAGCGCCCATGGCTACCGGAACACTCACGATCGATCTCGACGCGCTCGCGCGGAACTGGAAGGCGCTCGACCGCGCAAGCGGGGCGGGCGTGGAAACGGGGGCCGTCGTCAAGGCCGACGGCTACGGGCTGGGCGGCGACCGCGTCGCCCGCGTGCTGGCCCAGGCCGGCGCTCGGCGCTTCTTCGTCGCCGCCGCCGAGGAAGGCGCCCAGATCCGCAACGCGCTGGGACCGGGGCCGCAGATCTGCGTGTTCTCGGGCCATATGCCGGGCGATACCGACATGATCGGCGATCTCGATCTGGTGCCGATGCTGAACTCGGTCGAGCAGCTCACCCGCCATATGGAGGGCCTGCCCGGCCGGCCCTTCGGCATCCAGCTCGATTCGGGGATGAACCGGCTGGGTCTCGAACCGGCCGAATGGGCCGCGCTGCGCGAGATCGTTCTGGCCGCGAAGCCGGTTCTGATCATGAGCCATCTGGCCTGCGCCGACGAGCCCGAGCACCCCGCGAACCTCCAGCAGCTGACCGCCTTCCGCGAGATGACCGAAGGCTGCGACGTGCCGCGCTCGCTCTCGGCCACCGGCGGGGTGCTGCTGGGACCGGACTATCATTTCGACGTCACCCGGCCCGGCATGGGCGTCTATGGCGGGATGCCCTTCGCCGAGGCCGAGCCGGTCGTCGGCCTCTCCTTCCCGGTGATCCAGACCCGCGAGGTTGAACCGGGCGAGAGCATCGGTTACGGCTATACCTATACCGCCCCCGATCGCCGCGTGGTCGCGACCGTCACAGCAGGCTATGCCGACGGCATGCACCGGGCGCTGTCGAACCGGGGCCAGCTCTGGTTCGAGGGCACGCCCTGCCCGATCCTCGGGAGGGTCTCGATGGACCTCATCACCGCCGACATCACCCATCTTCGCAAGGTGCCGCCCGCGCTCGACCTGCTCTGCCCCGAACAGGGGGTGGATGCGGTCGCCGACGCGGCCGGAACCATCGGCTACGAGATCATGACCGCGCTCGGGCGCCGCTATGCCCGCCGTTACGTCAGCGGAGCCGGGGCATGATCCTGCTGGCGCCGCTCGGCGCGCTCGGACGCGCCGTCCTGGGGGCGCTCGCGGCGATCGGCCGGATTGCGCTCTATGGCCTGGCCACGCTCTACGCCCTGGTCCGGCCACCCTTCTACCTGCGCGAGCTCGGCCATGCGATCTGGGTGATCGGCTATAACAGCCTGCCCGTGGTCGGGCTTACCGCCGTCTTCACCGGGGCCGCTCTGGCGCTGCAGATCTACGAGGGCGGCTCGCGCTTCAATGCCGGGCAGGTGGTGCCCTCGATCGTGGCCATCGGCATGGTGCGCGAGCTTGGACCGGTCCTTGGCGGGCTGATGGTGGCCGCGCGCGTGGCCTCGTCGATCGCGGCCGAGATCGGCACGATGAAGGTGACCGAGCAGATCGACGCCCTGGCCACGCTCTCGACCGACCCGATGCGCTATCTGACCGTGCCGAGGGTGCTGGCCGCGACGCTGACCGTGCCGGTCCTGGTGGCGGTGGGCGATTCAATCGGCATTCTCGGCGGCTATCTGGTCGGCACCAAGAGCCTCGGGCTGAACGCCGCCGCCTATCTCAAGAATACCGCCGATTACCTCGAGTTCTGGGACGTGACCTCGGGGCTGATCAAGGGCGCGGTCTTCGGCTTCCTGATCGCGCTCGTGGGCTGCTATTTCGGCATGAATTCGGGTCGCGGCGCCCAGGGCGTCGGCGCGGCCACGAAATCCGCCGTGGTGGCCGCCTCGATCCTGATCCTCGCCTCGAACTATCTTCTCACCACATTGTTCTTCTCCGCATGATCGAGCTTCGCCACATCGAAAAGGCCTTCGGCCGCAACCGCGTGCTGCGCGACGTCAACCTGTCCGTTCCGAAAGGCGCGAGCATGGTCATCATCGGCGGCTCTGGCACCGGCAAGTCGGTGCTTTTGAAATGCATCCTCGGGCTTGTCAGGCCCGATGCGGGCCAGATCCTGATCCAGGGCGAAGACGCCTCGAAGGCCGAGCGTGAGGCGTTTCTGGCGCGGTTCGGGATGCTGTTCCAGGGCGGCGCACTGTTCGACTCGTTGCCGGTCTGGCAGAACGTGGCCTTCCGGCTGTTGCGCGGCCCCGGCAAGCGGCCCAAGGCCGAGGCCCGCGAGATCGCCATCGAGAAGCTGCGCCGGGTCGGGCTGAAGCCCGATGTCGCCGAGCTGTTCCCGGCCGAGCTCTCGGGCGGCATGCAAAAGCGCGTGGGCCTGGCCCGCGCCATCGCGGCCGAGCCAGAGATCATCTTCTTCGACGAGCCCACGACCGGGCTCGACCCGATCATGGCCGGCGTCATCAACGAGCTGATCCGCGAGATCGTGGTCGAGATGGGCGCGACCGCCATGACCATCACCCATGACATGAGCTCCGTCCGGGCCATTGCCGACAATGTGGCGATGCTGCATGGCGGCGTGATCCAGTGGACTGGCCCCGTCGCCGACATGGACCACTCGGGCGATCCCTATCTCGACCAGTTCATCCATGGCCGCGCCGAAGGCCCCATCGAGGCGGTGCGGTGACGGAACGGCCGTGACCCTGCGCCTGCTGCGCCTCGCCAATCTGGCGCTGCTGGTCCTCTTCCCCATCGCCTGGGCGGCGCCCTTGCTGCGCGCGGGGCTGTTGCCACTGTTCGGACTGTCGGAAATCTCGGTGCTGTCGGGGCTCGCCTCGCTCTGGCAGACCGACATCCTGCTGGCGCTGCTGGTGACGCTTCTGGCGCTGGTCGCGCCCTATGCCAAGACCGTGGGGCTGGCGCTGATCCAGTACGATCTGGCCTCGCCCCGGCTGCTGCCCGCGATCCATGTCATGGGCAAGCTCGCCATGGCCGACGTGTTCCTGATCGCTATCTATGTGGTGGTGGTCAAGGGTATCGGCATGGGCCGGGTCGAGACCGCCTGGGGGCTTTACCTCTTCACCTTCTGCGTGCTGGCCTCGCTGGCGCTGTCGAGCCTGACGGCCCGGGCCCTGAAACGGGGCTGAGCGCCCGGCGAGATCCGCCGGGCGCGTAGAGCGCGTGGCTTCAGGCTGCCGCCGCGTCGCCGCCCCTGCCGGGGGTGTAATTCAGCACCGGTGCCAGATGGCGTTCGGCCTCGGAGAGCGCAATCCCCTTCCGCGCGGCATAATCGGCGACCTGGTCGGCCTCGACCTTGCCGATCCCGAAATAATAGCTGTCGGGATGGGCGAAATAGAGCCCCGAGACCGACGAGCCCGGCCACATCGCCATGCTCTCGGTCAGCCGGATGCCGACCGCGCGCTCGGCATCGAGCAGCCGGAACAGCGTCACCTTCTCAGTATGGTCGGGCTGGGCCGGATAGCCCGGCGCGGGCCGGATGCCCTTGTAGGGCTCGGCGATCAGCTCTTCGGGGCTGAAGGCCTCGTCGGGCGCATAGCCCCAGAGCGTCCGGCGCACTTCCGAATGCATCCGTTCGGCGAAGGCCTCGGCGATGCGGTCGGCAAGCGCCTTGACCATGATCGCACTATAGTCGTCATGTTCGGCCGCCATGCGCTCGGCGATGGCGACCTCCTCGGGGCCCGCGGTCACCGCAAAACCGCCCAGATAGTCGGGCGCGACGCCTTCGGGGGCCACGAAATCCGACAGCGCGGCATTGGCCACGCCCGGCCGCTTGGCGGTCTGCTGGCGCAGCGTGTGGAAGGTCGCAAGCGTCCCGGTCCGGTCCTCGCCGGTGTAAAGCCGGACATCGTCGCCCACCGCATTGGCGGGCCAGAAGCCCACCACGCCCTTCGGCGCGAACCACGCGCCCTGCACGATCCGGTCGAGCATCCGCCGCGCATCGTCGTAAAGCGTGCGCGCCGCCTCGCCCTTCTTCTCGTCCTCGAGAATGCGCGGAAACACCCCCCGCATGTCCCAGGCATGAAAGAACGGCGTCCAGTCGATATGCGCGGCCAGATCCGACAGATCCCAGCGGTCATAGACCCTGGTGCCGAGGAAGGACGGCCTGACCGGGGCATGGGCCGTCCAGTCGATCGGCACCGGATTGGCGCGGGCCGCAGCCAGCGGCAGACGCTTCTTGGCGGCCTCGCCACGGGCATGCTTTTCGGCGATCTCGCGATATTCCTCGCGGATGCCCTCGACATAGCCCGCCCTCTGGTTGTCGCTCAGGAGCGACGAGACCACGCCCACCGCGCGGCTGGCATCGGTGACATAGACCGCCTGCCCCCGGCTGTAATGCGGCGCGATCTTCACCGCCGTATGCACCTTGCTGGTGGTCGCCCCGCCGATCAGCAGCGGAATGTCGAAGCCCTGACGCTCCATCTCCGAGGCCATATGCACCATCTCGTCGAGCGAGGGCGTGATCAGCCCCGACAGGCCGATGATGTCGACCTCGTGCTCCTTCGCGGCGGCGATGATCTTCTCGGGCGGGACCATCACCCCCAGATCGACGATCTCGTAATTGTTGCAGGCCAGAACGACGCCGACGATGTTCTTGCCGATGTCATGGACGTCGCCCTTGACGGTGGCCATCAGGACCTTGCCCGCAGCCTCGCGGCGGCCATCCTTCTCGGCCTCCATATGGGGCAGCAGCACGGCCACGGCCTGTTTCATCACGCGCGCCGATTTCACCACCTGCGGCAGGAACATCTTGCCCGCGCCGAAGAGGTCTCCGACCACGTTCATCCCCGCCATCAGCGGGCCCTCGATGACATGCAGCGGCCGCTCGGCGGCCAGCCGGGCTTCCTCGGTATCGGCCTCGATGAATTCGGTGATGCCGTTGACCAGCGCATGTTCCAGCCGTTTCCCGACCGGCAGCTCGCGCCAGGACATGTCCTTTTCGCGGGTCTTGCCGCCGCCCTGCCCGCGATATTTCTCGGCCAGCTCCAGCATCCGCTCGGTGGCATTGGCGTTGCGGTTCAGAACCACATCCTCGCAGGCCTCGCGCAGCTCGGGGTCGATCTGGTCATAGACCGCCAGCTGCCCGGCATTGACGATGCCCATATCCATGCCGGCCTGGATGGCGTGGTACAGGAAGACCGCATGCATCGCCTCGCGCACCGGCTCGTTGCCGCGGAAGCTGAAGGACAGGTTCGAGACACCGCCCGAGACATGGACATGCGGGCAATCGGCCGTGATCCGGCGGGTGGCCTCGATGAAATCGACGCCGTAATTGTCATGCTCCTCGATGCCGGTCGCGACGGCGAAGACATTGGGGTCGAAGATGATGTCCTCGGGCGGGAAGCCGACCTCCTCGGTCAGAAGCTTGTAGGCACGCCGGCAGATCTCGACCTTGCGGTCCTCGGTATCGGCCTGGCCATGCTCGTCGAAGGCCATCACGATCACCGCCGCGCCATAGGCCCGGCACAGCCGCGCATGGTGCAGGAAGGCCTCCTCGCCCTCCTTCATCGAGATCGAGTTGACCACGGGCTTGCCCTGCACGCATTTCAGGCCGGCCTCGATCACCTCCCATTTCGAGCTGTCGATCATCACCGGAACGCGGGCGATATCGGGCTCGGCGGCGACGAGGTTCAGGAAATCGATCATCGCCTGTTTCGAATCGATCAGCCCCTCATCCATGTTCACGTCGATGATCTGGGCGCCGTTCTCGACCTGATCGCGCGCCACATCCAGGGCGGTCGCGTAATCCTGCTCCTTGATCAGCTTGCGGAAGCGGGCCGAGCCGGTGACGTTCGTCCGCTCGCCCACATTCACGAAGGGGATATCGTCGGTCAGGGTGAAGGGCTCGAGCCCCGACAGCCGCAAATGACGCGCGGGCCTGGGCAGGCTGCGGGGGGCATGCCCCTTCACCGCCTGTGCCACGGCCGCGATATGATCGTAGGTCGAGCCGCAGCAGCCGCCGACCACGTTGACCAGCCCGTCCTCTGCGAAGCCCGCGACCAGCGCCGCCATCTCGTCCGGGGTCTGGTCGTATTCGCCCATCTCGTTGGGAAGCCCCGCATTGGGATAGGCACAGATCAGGGTATCGGCCACGGCCGAAAGCTCGGCCAGATGCGGGCGCATCGCATCGGCCCCCAGCGCGCAGTTCAGCCCGATGGTCAGCGGGTTCGCGTGACGGACCGAATGCCAGAAGGCCGTGGGCGTCTGCCCCGAGAGCGTGCGCCCCGACAGGTCGGTGATGGTGCCCGAGATCATCACCGGCAGGCGCAGGCCGGTCTCGGTGAACACCTCCTCGCAGGCGAAGATCGCGGCCTTGGCGTTCAACGTGTCGAAGATCGTCTCGATCAGCACCAGATCGGTGCCGCCCGCGATCAGCCCGCGCAGCTGCTGGGCATAGGCGATCCGCAGATCGTCGAAGCTGACGGCCCGGTATCCGGGGTCGTTCACATCGGGGCTGATCGAGGCGGTGCGGTTGGTCGGCCCCAGCGCGCCCGCGACGAAGCGGTGCCGCCCGTCCTCGGCCTCGGCCCGGTCCATGGCCTTGCGCGCCAGCCGCGCGCCCGCCTCGTTCAGCGCGAAGACCTTGTCTTCCAGACCGTAATCGGCCTGGGCGATGGTGGTCGAGGAAAAGGTGTTGGTCTCGACCAGATCCGCGCCCGCGAGGGCATAGCGGTAATGGATCTCCTCGATCACATCCGGATTGGTGAGATTGAGGAGGTCGTTATTGCCCTTCTGCGGCTTGTCGCCATGCCGATGGCATCCGCAACCCGCCCCATGGCCGGTGAAATCCTCCTCGCTCAGGCCGAGCTTCTGGATCTGCGTGCCCATCGCCCCGTCAAGGACCAGAACCCGGTCGCGCGCAGCCGCACGAAGGGTGTCGAAGACGGGCGAGAGGGCGAGGCGGGCGGGGCGGGGTACGGTATGGGTCATGGGCGGCAGGTAGCGCCTTCTGCGAGACAAGTCCAATTCATGTTTGTCACCATTGTTATGAGTCTGCCTCACATTTCCATGGCGTTGCCCGACCGCGCCCATCCCCGGGCGGGTGCAGGAAAAATCCGGCCCGGATCATGCCCCCTGCACCGGAAGCGTATCGGGACGCTCTGTCGCCTGCGGCGGACCCGGTCGGCCCCCTCCCTCCTCTCGCGGTCCGTGGTCCCGACGACGCAACAGCGCGCAGGAACCCGACTTGCCCCGGGCACATGGCAAGTCGACGCCCGCAATCCATTCCGACCGGGCTGCATCGGACCGGCCCCTTCAGCAGCCCGGAAGAAAGGCAGCTCCCCCGGGGCGGAGGGTATCGCGGATCATGCGCAAAGGCTTCGGAAAGGCCGCTGCAACGCGGGCGGGTCACCGGCCAGACGGGCAACCGAAGACAACGGGGCGTTTCGCGGCACTGATCGACGAACGCCGACCGCCCCCGGCACTTCCCGCAGGATGGCCCGGGTCGGGGACATCCGGCGGCGGGCCCGATGTTCCGAAAGCGGCCCGGCGCCCTTCCCGGCCCGAACCGCCCGGCCCGAACCGCCCGGCCCGGCAGGTCACATTGCGGGGATCAGAGTCGGGAGGCGCCGTCCCGGGGGTCAGCTTCGTCTGCCGCGCGCCCCGCCGCGCCGCCGCGCCCGCGGCCCCGTCTCCAGCCCGGCCCGGAGCACCGCCGTCATCGGGTGATCGGGCGCGGCGGCCGCATGTTCGGCCAGCAGCCTCTGCACCGCGCGCTGGGGGTCGACGCCCTCGGGCAACCCGATCGCCCAGTCGAGAAAGATCGACCGGCATTCGGGCGCACCGATGCCCTCGATCCGGTAGGATTCGCGGATTACGCCACGCGGGTCCGCCAGCTCAATCCGCATCCGCCTTCTCCTCCTCGGCCGGGCTGCGCGCAATCACCGCCTCGATGGCCTTGGCCGCCGCCGCCCGCTGAATCTCCAGCAGGTCCTGAAGCGCGGCCACATCCGCCGCACCGGTGCCGCGCAGCAGGAAGGCCTGCCCGCTTTCGCCAAGCCGCGCCGGGTCGAGCGGCGAATCCGAGATCAGCTTGGCCGCGCCCTGGATCCGGCGCTGCAGCCGGTAGGACGCGCCCAGCGCCGCAGCCTCGTCCTGCCGCAACCAGCCCGCATCGACCCCGGCCGCCATCTGCTCGGCAACCGCGGTCGCGGGGCTGGCCGCGATCAGCGCCGCGGCCGTCGCGATCAGTTCGATATCCTGCCCCCTGCCCGGCCCCTGCTTGCCGTCCCAGGTCGATTTCGCGGGCTTGGCCCCGGCCAACCGCCGCCGCATGTCGACAATGCCCGCAACCGTGCGCGCCACATCCGCCTTGTCGGCAAGCAATGCGCGCCGGAACGCCTCGACCTCGGCGCCCAGCGCCGCCTCGCCCGCGACCGGACGCGCCCGGGTCAGCGCCAGATGCTCCCAGGTCCAGGCCTCGTCGCGCTGATAGTTCCGGAAGCTCTGCAGAGAGGTCGCGACCGGCCCCTGATTGCCCGAGGGCCTGAGCCGCATGTCGACCTCGTACAGCCGGCCCTCGGCCATCGGCGCGGTCAGCGCCGTCACCAGCGCCTGGGTGAGCTTGGCGTAATAGGCGCGTGAGGCCAGCGGCCGGCGACCGTCCGAGGCCTCGACCCCGTCGGCATCGTAGATCACGATCAGGTCGAGATCCGAGCGCGCGCTCAGCGCCCCGGCCCCGAGCGAGCCCATGCCCAGCACCACGGCGCCCTTGCCGGGCGGCGCGCCATGCTTGGCCGCGAATTGCGCCACGACGCGGGGCCAGAGTGCTGCCAGCACCGCCTCGGCCAGATCGGCATATTCCGCGCCTGCGGTCTTGGCATCGATCAGCCCGCGCAGGAAATGCACCCCGATCCGGAAATGCCATTCGCGTGCCCAGGCCCGCGCGGCGTCGAGCTGGGCCTCGTAATCGTCGAGCGCCCCGAGCCGCTCTGCCAGCGCATCCGTCAGCGCCGCCCGCCCCGGCCAGTCCTCGAAGAAGCTGCCGCCGATCACCGCGTCGAGCACCCGGGCATTGCGCGAGAGATACTGGGCCAGGTCGGGCGAAACGCTGATAATGTCGATCAGCAGGTCGATCAGATGCGGATTGGCCTCGAACAGCGAGAAAAGCTGAACCCCCGCGGGCAGCCCGGCGAGAAAGCCGTCGAAGGCGGCGAAGGCCTCGTCGGGGCGCGGCGCCTTGGTCAGCCGCGCGAAAAGATCGGGCTTGAGCCGGTTGAAGATCTCGCGGGCGCGGGTCGTGCGCAGGCAGGCATAGCGCGGCCAGCGCTCGACGATCTCGGCCGCGGTCTTCGGGATATCGGGCAGGTCCTCGGTAGGCTTGCCGGGGGCGAAGAAGCCTTCGGTCAGCCCCGCCACCCGGCGCAGCCGCGCCGCCAGCGCATCGCGCCAGGGGCCGGCCTCGGACGCGCCGCAGAAATGCGCGATCCGGACGATGCCTTCGGGCGAATTGGGCAGAAGATGGGTCTGGGCGTCATTGACCATCTGCAAGCGGTGCTCGACCTCGCGATGGGCGCGGTAATCGGCGGTCAGGGTCTCGGCCACCTCTTCGGGCACCCAGCCCTTGGCGGCGAGCCGCGTCAGCCCCTCGACCGTGCCCCGCACCCGCAGTTCGGGATCGCGGCCGCCCGCGATGATCTGCCGGGTCTGGGTGAAGAACTCGATCTCGCGGATGCCGCCCTGTCCCAGCTTCATGTCATGGCCTTCCAGCACCAGCCCGCCATGCAGCCCCTTGTGGCTGCGGATCCTCAGCCGCATGTCATGGGCGTCCTGGATCGCCGCGAAATCGAGATGCTTGCGCCAGACGAAGGGCCGGAGCCGGTCGAGATAGGCCCAGCCCGCCCCGATGTCTCCCGCGCAGGGCCGCGCCTTGATATGGGCCGCGCGCTCCCAGGTCCGCCCGAGGCTTTCGTAATAGCGCTCGGCCGCCTCCATCGACATGCAGACCGGCGTGACCGAGGCATCGGGCCTGAGCCGCAGATCGGTGCGGAAGACATAGCCCTCGCCGGTGGCCTCGGACAGGATCGCGGTCATGCGGCGGGTGATCTTGACGAAGGCGCTGCGGGCCTCGTGGAAATCGGCCGGGTCGAACCGGTCCTGGTCGAACAGGCAGATCAGGTCGATATCCGAGGAATAGTTCAGCTCATGCGCGCCCTGCTTGCCCATCGCCAGCGCCACCATGCCGCCCGCCGTGTCGGCATCGGCCTCGCTCAGACCGGGCAGCCTGCCACGGGCGATCTCTGCCGCGACCAGCCGCCGGATCGTCACATCGACGCAGAGATCGGCGAAATCGGTCAGCGCGCCGGTCACCGCCTCGAGCTGCCAGAGCCCGCCGAGATCGGCCAGCGCGATCAGGAGTGCGGCGCGCCGCTTGGCCTGGCGCAGCCCGGGCCTGAGCGCCTCTAGCGACAGGGCCCGGACCTCGTCCATCAGCGCCGCGAAGACCGGCTCCGGCGCGCTCGCCAGCAGATCCTCCAGCCAGTCGGCCTCGCGCGTCATCAGCCCCCAGAGATAGGGGCTGCAGCCCGCCGTGCCCTCCAGCAGGGTGCGGATCTCGGGCGGCTGGGCGGCGAAGCGGTCGGCCGCCTCGGCGGCGCGGTCGGGCTCATGCGCATGGGGCGCGCGGGTCAGGCGGGATGCAAAGCTCATGGCCGAAGTGATGCCGCGCGGGCGCGCCCCGGTCAACGGGGGTTGCAGCCGCCCCGCCGGGTGCCGATAGTCTTGGCCGCAAGACGGAGGCAAGGATGAGCAAAAGCCTGAAACGGGTCCGCGCGGCCCTGGACGCGGCCGGGATCGCCCCCGATATCCGCGAGCTGGGCCAGACCCGCACCGCCCGGGAAGCCGCAGAGGCCGTGGGCTGCGAACTCGACCAGATCGCCAAGTCGATCATCTTCCGGGGCGAAGACAGCGGCATGGCGATCCTGTTCCTGACCGCCGGCGGCAACCGCGTCTCGGACGAGAAGGCCTCGGCACTGGCGGGCGAGCCTCTCGGCAAGGCCGATGCCGCGCTGATCCGGGTCCAGACCGGCTTTGCCATCGGCGGCGTCGCGCCGGTCGGCCATCTGAGCCCGATCCGGACCTTTCTCGATCTCCGCCTCCTGGAATTCGGCACGGTCTGGGCGGCGGCGGGAACGCCCCGCCATGTCTTCCCTCTGGATCCGCATACCCTGCCCGCCCTGACCGGCGCCGTCACGGCCGATTTCACGCAGTGACCGTCGCCTTCCGGCCCCCGTCTGCCGCGCGCGATCTTGCGGGCGCGGTCGTTTCCTGCTGACATTCCCCGGACAGATCGGCGCCAGGGAGGGGACCATGTGCGCAAGCGAGCCCGACTTCACCCTCGGCATCGAAGAGGAATACCTGCTGGTCGAGCGCGAGACCTGCGCGCTGGCGCAGGCGCCCAAGGAGCTGATGGAGGCCTGCGCCGCCGATCTCGGCGATCAGGTGACGCCGGAATTCCTGCAATGCCAGATCGAGGTCGGCACCCGGGTCTGCCGGAGCGTCCCCGAAGCGCGGGACGAGCTCAGGCACCTGCGCGCGACGGTGGCGCATCATGCCGCGCGCTTCGGACTGGCGCCGATCGCGGCCTCCTGCCACCCCTCGGCCGACTGGCTCGACCAGCACCATACCGACAAGGACCGCTACAACGATCTCGACCGGGCGCTGGCGGCGGTGGCGCGGCGGATGCTGATCTGCGGCATGCATGTGCATGTGGGCATCCCCGATCCAGACCAGCGCATCGACCTGATGGCGCAGTTTTCCTATTTCCTGCCGCATCTGCTGGCGATGTCGACCTCGTCGCCGTTCTGGAAAGGGGTCGATACCGGGCTGGCCTCCTACCGGCTGACCGTGTTCGACAACCTGCCCCGGACCGGACTGCCGCCGCGCTTCGAAAGCTGGTCCGAATATGACCGCTCGGTCGGCACGCTGATCAGGCTGGGGCTGATCGAGGATGCCACCAAGATCTGGTGGGATCTGCGGCCCTCGGCCCGCTTCCCGACGCTCGAGACCCGGATCTGCGACATGAGCCCGCGGCTCGATCACACGCTGTCGCTGGCGGCGCTGATCCAGTGCACGCTCCGGATGCTGTGGCGGCTTGCGGGCGAGAACCTGCGCTGGCGGGTCTATGAACGCTTTCTGGTGGGCGAGAACCGCTGGCGGGCGCAGCGCTATGGCGTCTCCGAGGGGCTGGTCGATTTCGGCCGCAAGGAGCTGGTGCCCTTCGCCGACCTGCTGGAAGAGTTGATCCAGCTCGTCGAGAGCGATGCCGCCGTGCTGGGCTGTCTCGACGAGGTCACTGCCGCGCGCGATGTCATCGCCCATGGCACCAGCGCCGAACGGCAACGCAAGGCCCATGCCGCGGCGCTGGCGGCGGGCGCCGACCGCGAAGAGGCGATGCGGGCCGTGGTGCGGCTTCTGATCGACGAATTCGGCGCCGATCTCTGAGCTCGGCTCCTGAAATGCAACACGGGCGCCCCGGAAGGCGCCCGCCTGCTGAGCCCATCATTTCCTGGTCTGTCAGCCGCGCGTCCTGCGACGCAGCGCAGCGAACCCGGCCAGCCCGGCCAGCAACAGACCGCCCGCCGCCGGAAGCGGCACCGGCGCCGGCTCGGGCTGCAGTTCGGGCACGGTGCCGAACATCTTGGACGACCCGTTGCCGCTGCACTGCGCCGGACCCGGATTGGCGCAGGGTCCGACCGTCTGGCCGCGCACCGCGAAGCTCTGGCCGATGAAATCGGTCACGTCGAGATCGGCGCCATAGACGAGGAAGCTGAAGGCGTTGTAGAAATCCCCGCTGGACCCGACCGCGCCGATGGCGATGCCGATATCGAACTCGGCCCCGATATTGCCGGCCTGGGCATTCTTGGTGTCAGTGGCGAAGCCGAGCGTCGGGCCAAGGTCGGTCCATTCGATCGAGTCGACCGATCCGTCACCGCCGAGATCGAAATAGACCGCCGCGATGTCGCCCTGGTTGCCCGCATCGCTCACCAGAAAGCTCATCTTGACGCCGCCCGCCACGTCTTCCAGCGTGACGGCGGTCTTCATCGGGTCGCTGCCGCGCTGATCGTCAAGATCGAAGCTGATCGTGGCGGCAGACCCGGCCGAGGCGGCTGCAATCAATCCGGCAGCGGCGGCGGAGATCAGGAAAAGCCTTTTCAAGGGAAACCCCATTTAAAATGATTCTATATCCTATATTTAATTTGGTCGCGAATTTGACGCAAGGAAATCTCTGTCGCGGACGCTTGCATGCCCCCCGCCCCGGCCGTTAACTAAACGGGCGTTCATTTCTTTCGCGACGGGGGAGCAGCGATCATGGATTTTGCGCTAAGCGAGGAACAGACGGCGGTCTTCGATCTGGCCCGCGAGTTCGGCAGGGACCATATCGCGCCCCATGCCCGAAGCTGGGAGGCCGAGGGCACGATCCCGAAAACGCTCTGGCCCGAGCTGGGCGCGCTGGGCTTCGGCGGGCTCTATGTGCGCGAAAGCTCGGGCGGGTCGGGCCTCTCGCGGCTTGACGCGACGCTGGTCTTCGAGGCGCTCAGCATGGCCTGCCCCTCGGTCGCGGCCTTCCTGTCGATCCACAACATGTGCGCGAAGATGATCGACGCCTTCGGCTCGGACGAGATGCGCGCACGGGTTCTGCCAGACGCGCTGTCGATGCAAACGGTACTGTCCTACTGCCTGACCGAGCCGGGCTCGGGCTCTGATGCGGCCGCGCTGAAGACCCGCGCGGTGCGGGGCGCCGAGGGCTGGGTGCTGAGCGGCACCAAGGCCTTCATCTCGGGCGGCGGTTATTCCGACGCCTATGTCGTCATGGCCCGCACCGGCGCGGCCGGGCCGAAGGGCATCTCTGCCTTTCTGGTCGAGGACGGGCGGCCCGGCCTGTCCTTCGGCGGGCTCGAGGACAAGATGGGCTGGCGCGCCCAGCCGACCCGGCAGGTCCAGTTCGACAATTGCGCCATTCCCGCCGGGAACCTGCTGGGCGAAGAGGGCAAGGGCTTTCGCTATGCCATGGCCGGGCTCGATGGCGGGCGGCTGAACATCGCGGCCTGCTCGCTGGGGGCCGCGCAGGCCGCCCTTGACGCGACGCTGTCCTATATGGGCGAGCGCCAGGCCTTCGGGCAAAGCCTCGACCGGTTCCAGGCGCTGCAGTTCCGCCTGGCCGACATGGAGATCGCGTTGCAGGCCGCACGCAGCTTCCTGCGCCAGGCGGCCTGGAAGCTCGACCAGGGCGCGCCCGATGCCACCAGCTTCTGCGCCATGGCCAAGGCCTTCGTGACCGAGGCCGGCTCGAAGGTCGCCGATACCTGCCTGCAGCTTCATGGCGGCTACGGCTATCTGGCCGATTACGGCATCGAGAAGATCGTGCGCGACCTCCGCGTTCACCAGATCCTCGAGGGCACCAACGAGATCATGCGGCTGATCGTGGCGCGTCAGCTGCTGGAGGCACGCGGATGAGCGATATCCGGATCCGCAAGCAGGGCCGGATCGGCCATATCACCCTGACCCGTCCCAAGGCGCTGAACGCGTTGAGCTACGAGATGTCTCTGGCGATCGAGGCCGCGCTTGATGCCTGGGCGCCCGATCCCGAGATCCGGATGATCCTGATCGATGCCGAGGGCAACAAGGCCTTCTGCGCGGGCGGCGACATCGCGGTGATGTACGAGACCGGCACCAGGGGCGATTATGCCTATGGCCAGAAATTCTGGCGCGACGAATACCGGATGAACGCCAAGCTCTTCGAATTCCCCAAGCCCGTCATCAGCCTGATGCAGGGCTTCGTGATGGGCGGGGGCGTCGGCATCGGCTGTCACGGCTCGCACCGGGTGGTGGGCGAAAGCGCGCAGGTGGCGATGCCCGAATGCGGGATCGGCCTCGTGCCCGATGTCGGCGGCTCGCTGATCCTGGCCCGCGCGCCGGGGCGGATGGGCGAATATCTGGGCGTGACCGGCCGCCGGATGGGCCCGGCCGATGCGATACATGCGGGCTTTGCCGATTATTTCGTGCCCGAAACCACCTGGCCCGCGCTGCGCGACGAGCTGATCGCAACCGGCGACTGGGAGGCCGTCGACCGCGCGGCCCGGACCCCGCCGCCGGGCGAGCTGGCCGCGCTGCAGCCCCGGATCGACGCGCTTTTTGCGGGCGAGCGCCTTCTCGACATCGTCAACGCGCTGAGCGCCGATGGTTCTGCCTTCGCGCTGTCGGCCCTGAAGGTGATGGAGCGCAACAGCCCGCTGGCCATGGCCTGCGCCATCGAGATGCAGCACCGGCTGAAGGGCTCGGACGACATCCGCCGGGCGCTGGCGCTGGAATACCGCTTCACCTACCGCGCGCCGGAACATTCCGACTTTCTCGAAGGCATCCGCGCGGCCATCATCGACAAGGACCGCAAGCCGCGCTGGAAACACCAGGGGCTCGATGCGGTGCCCGGCGCCGATGTGGCGCGGATGCTGATGCCGCTGGGCGAATACGGGCTGAAACTGGAGGAGGAACTGCAATGAAGATCGGCTTCATCGGGCTCGGGAACATGGGGGCGCCGATGGCGGCGAACCTCGTGCAGGCGGGCCATGAGGTGACCGGCTACGACCCGGCCGCCCCCTGCCCCGACGGCGTGACGATGGCCGACAGCAGCGTCGCCGCCGCCCAGGGCCGCGAGGTGGTCATCACCATGCTGCCGAACGGCGAGATCCTGCGCGCGGTCGCGGCCGAGATCCTGCCCGCGATGGCAAAGGGCGCGGTGCTTCTCGACTGCTCGACCGTCGATGTCGACAGCGCCCGCAGCGTCGCGGCCGAGGCCCAGGCGGCCGGCATCCTTGCGGTGGACGCGCCGGTCTCGGGCGGCGTCGGCGGCGCGTCGGCAGGCACCCTGACCTTCATGGCGGGCGGCAGCGACGCGGCCTTCGCGACAGTCCGGCCGCTGTTCGACATCATGGGCCAGAAGGCCGTCCATTGCGGGCCCTCGGGCAACGGGCAGGCCGCCAAGATCTGCAACAACATGATCCTCGGCGTCACCATGATCGCCACCTGCGAGGCCTTCGCGCTGGCCGACAAGCTGGGGCTGGCACGCGACAAGATGTTCGATGTGGTCTCGACCTCATCGGGCTACAGTTGGTCCATGAATGCCTATTGCCCCGCCCCCGGCATCGGACCGGCCAGCCCCGCCGACAATGGCTACAAGCCCGGCTTTGCCGCCAACCTGATGCTGAAGGACCTGCGCCTGTCGCAGCAGGCCGCCGAAACCGCCGATGCCGACACGCCGATGGGCGCGCGCGCGGCCGAGCTTTACGCCAGCTTCGTCGAACAGGAAGACGGCTCGGGTCTCGACTTCTCGGCGATGCTGCTCCGCTTCGAGAAACGCGGCCGCGGATGAGCTGGCTTGCGCGCGCCGAGGGTCTTGCGGGCCTCGAGCCGGGGATCGCCGCCCGGCTCGGGACGCTGCCGGTCAGCCCGCTGCCGAAAGGCAAGGTGCTGTTCTGTCCCGGCGAGGCGGCGCGCGGCTTCACCATCCTTCTCACGGGCCGGGTCGAGGTCTTCCTGATCGGCCCGACGGGGCGCGAGATCCTGCTTTACGCGATCGAACCCGGACAGTCCTGCGTGCAGTCGACACTGGGGCTGCTGGGCGGCGAGGACTATACCGGCGAGGCGGTCGCGGCCACCGATTGCGAGGCGGTGCTGGTCCCCAAAGAGACCTTCCTTGCGCTGATGGATGACAGCCCGGTCTTTCGCCGCTTCGTCTTCGGCGCCTTCGCGCAGCGGCTGCAATCGGTGATGGCGCTGCTGGAACGGGTGGCCTTCCAGAAGGTCGAAAGCCGCCTTGCCGCCGATCTTCTGGACCGCGCGACCGATGGCGCCGTCCATGCCACCCATCAGGAGATCGCGACCCGGATCGGCACCGCCCGCGAGGTGGTCTCGCGCCGGCTCGACGCGCTGTCCCGGGCGGGGATGGTGCGGCTCGACCGCGGCTGCGTGACGATCGAGGATGCCTCGGGGCTGGCCCGGATCGCCGGGGCCGACGGGGTCAGGTGACACCGCACGGGGCTGCAGCCCGGCAATGCAACCTAGTGATGCAGCTCCGTGACAAGGCCCTGTGACAGGACCCGGTGACACAGTCACAGACGCGCGGACCGGGCGCGCGCATACTGGGTCCATAGCGTCCGGAACGGCCGGACGGCATCCATCGGAGGACCCATCCATGACCACCCAATCCCTGCTTGCGAAAAATGTCGGCGGCCTCGACCGTGCCCTGCGCATCATCATCGGCGCGCTGATGGTGATCGCCGCCCTGGTCGGCTACAGCAACTGGCTGCTGATCGGCATCGTGCCCCTTGCGACCGGGCTGATGTCGAGCTGCCCGCTCTACTCGCTGATCGGGGTGAACACCTGCAAGAAGGACTGACAGACCCGAACCATGCGGGGGGCGCGCGGCCGCAGCCGCGCGCCGCCGCTTCGCAAGACATCGGCGGATCCGCGCCGGAACCGGTTGCTGTGCCTGAACCTTCCGGCCGCCCCGGGCGTTTCCCTCCGAACCTGAAGCGGAGACACTCGATGCGTCCGATCCTTCTGGCGGCCCTGACCGCCCTTGCCCCCTCCCTTGCTCCTGACCTTGGCCTTGCCGCGCCGCCCCATTGCCCGCCGGGCCTCGCCAAGAAAAGCCCCGCCTGCATGCCGCCCGGTCAGGCCCGCAAGGGCGACGGGTTCGGTCACGGCATCGCGGCAGGAGACCGGATCGACGGCCGCTACCGGCATCTCGACGACCCGCGCCGCTACCGGCTCGACCCGCGCGGCAGCTATTACCTGCGCGACGACGGCTGGGTAGTCCGGGTCGATCCCGAGACCCGCAAGGTGCTGGACCTGATCGGCGCGATCGACGCCCTCGTCGACTGAGCGCCCCCGTGCCGCCTGCCGCGCCGATACCGGCTATTCGGCCGCGACCCGGCGCGGCTTCAGCATGTCCTTGAGATAGCGCCCGGTATGGCTGGCCTCGCAGGCCGCCACCTCTTCGGGCGTGCCCTCGGCCACGATCCGGCCACCGCCATCGCCGCCCTCGGGGCCGATATCGATGATCCAGTCGGCAGTCTTGATGACGTCGAGATTATGCTCGATCACCACGACCGTATTGCCCTGGTCGACCAGTTCGTGCAGCACCTCCAGAAGCTTCTTCACATCCTCGAAATGCAGCCCCGTGGTCGGCTCGTCGAGGATGTACAGCGTCCGACCGGTCGCGCGCTTGGACAGCTCCTTCGACAGCTTGACCCGCTGCGCCTCGCCGCCCGAGAGCGTCGTCGCCTGCTGGCCGACCTTGATATAGCCCAGCCCCACATGCATCAGCGCGTCCATCTTCTCGCGGATCGAGGGCACCGCCTTGAAGAAGGCCTGCGCATCCTCGACCGTCATGTCGAGGACATCGGCAATGCTCTTGTCCTTGAACCGGATCTCAAGGGTTTCCCGGTTATACCTTGCGCCATGACAGGTTTCGCAGGTCACATAGACGTCGGGCAGGAAGTGCATCTCGATCTTGATCACGCCGTCGCCCTGGCAGGCCTCGCAGCGCCCGCCCTTGACGTTGAAGCTGAAGCGCCCTGGTTTATAGCCGCGCGCCTTGGCCTCGGGCAGCCCGGCGAACCAGTCCCGGATTGGCGTGAAGGCGCCGGTATAGGTGGCGGGGTTTGAACGCGGCGTGCGCCCGATGGGCCTCTGGTCGATGTCGATGACCTTGTCGAGATGCTCGAGCCCCTTGATGGTCTCGCAGGGCGCGGGCGTCTGGCGTGCCCCGTTCAACCGCATGGACGCCGTCTTGAACAGGGTCTCGATGGTCAGGGTCGACTTGCCGCCGCCCGAAACGCCCGTCACGCAGACGAACTTGCCCAGCGGAAACCGCGCGGTGACATCCTGCAGGTTGTTGCCCGTGGCCTTGACCACCGTCACCGCCTTGCCATTGCCCGCCCGGCGCTCGGCCGGCACGGCGATCTCGCGCGTGCCCGACAGATACTGCCCGGTGACCGAGGCCGGATCGGCCGCGATCTCCTCAGGCGTGCCTTTCGCCACAATCCGGCCGCCATGCACGCCGGCCCCGGGACCGATATCCAGCACGTAATCCGCCTCGCGGATCGCCTCCTCGTCATGCTCGACCACCAGCACCGAATTGCCCTGGTCGCGCAGGTTCTTCAGCGTCGTCAGAAGCCGCCCGTTATCGCGCTGATGCAGCCCGATCGAGGGTTCGTCCAGCACGTAAAGCACTCCCGTCAGGCCCGAGCCGATCTGGCTGGCCAGCCGGATCCGCTGGCTTTCGCCGCCCGACAGCGTGCCGGCATTGCGCGCCAGCGTCAGGTAATCGAGCCCGACATTGTTCAGGAAGCCCAGCCGCTCGCGGATCTCCTTGAGGATGGCGCGGGCGATCTCGTTCTTCTGCTTGCTCAGATGCCCGGGCGCGGTCTGCACCCAGGCATGGGCCTCGCGGATCGACATCTGGACCACCTGACCGATATGCAGCCCCGCGATCTTCACCGCCAGCGCCTCGGGGCGCAGCCGGTGGCCGCCGCAGCTCTGGCAGGGGCGGTTGTTCTGGTAATTCTCGAACTCCTCGCGGACCCAGGCGCTGTCGGTCTCGCGATAGCGGCGCTCCATGTTGGGGATCACCCCCTCGAAGGCCCGCGTCACCTGATAGACCCGCCCGCCCTCGTCATAGCGGAACTCGATTTCCTCCTCGCCCGAGCCGCGCAGGAAGACCTGCTGCACCTTCTTCGGCAGATCCTTCCAGGGCGTCGCCTTGTCGAACCCGTAATGCCGGGCGATGGCCTCGATGGTCTGGCGGAAATAAGGCGACTTGCCCTTGCGCCAGGGCGCGAGCGCGCCGTCATAGACGGTCAGCGCCGCATCGGGCACCACCAGGCGTTCGTCGAAGAAAAGCTCGACCCCGAGACCGCCGCAATCGGGGCAGGCCCCGAACGGCGCGTTGAAGGAAAACAGCCGCGGCTCGATCTCGGGGATGGTGAAGCCCGAGACCGGACAGGCGAAATTCTCGGAAAAGACGATGCGCTCGGGATCGCCCTCCTTCGGCGCGGTCTCCATAACGGCAATGCCGTCCGCCAGATCCAGCGCGGTGCGGAAACTGTCGGCCAGCCGGGTCTCGAGCCCCGCCTTCACCACGATCCGGTCGACCACCACGTCGATGTCATGGCGGAATTTCTTGTCCAGCGCGGGCGGTTCGTCCAGATCGTGGAACTGGCCGTCGACCTTGACCCGCTGGAAGCCCTGCTTGCGCAACTCGACGAATTCCTTGCGATACTCGCCCTTGCGGTCGCGCACGATCGGGGCCAGCAGATAGGCGCGCGTGCCCTCCTCCATGGCCATGACCCGGTCGACCATGTCCTGCACCTGCTGCGCCTCGATCGGCAGGCCGGTGGCGGGGCTGTAGGGCGTGCCGGCGCGCGCAAAGAGCAGCCGCATGTAGTCGTAGATCTCGGTGACGGTGCCGACGGTCGAGCGCGGGTTCTTCGAGGTCGTCTTCTGCTCGATCGAAATCGCGGGGCTCAGCCCGGCAATATGGTCGACATCGGGCTTTTCCATCATGTCGAGGAACTGGCGCGCATAGGCCGACAGGCTCTCGACATAGCGGCGCTGCCCTTCGGCATAGATCGTGTCGAAGGCAAGCGAGGACTTGCCCGAGCCGGACAGCCCGGTGATCACCACCAGCGCATCGCGCGGAATGTCGACATCGACATCCTTGAGATTGTGCTCGCGCGCGCCGCGCACCTCGATCCGTTTCAGCTCGGCCATCACTGCCCCCGGGGAATACTTGTGAAGAAATAGTTGACCCGAGCACGATCTCCAACCGAAAAATGAGAACATGACGGGAACATTCAAGACCGCCGAGGCTGCGTCCCCGTGCGCGCTTAACATTCGGGCCCTCGCCCCCCATAGTTCAGATGGAAATCTCAGAACAGGAGTGCGCGATGGCCAATTGGTTCGAGCTCATGGCGAGGGTCTACCCGTATATCGAGGAGATTCGCGCGAAGGATGCCAGCGTCCATGCCGAAAAGGGTGAACTGATTCTGATCGACGTCCGCGAACCGCATGAGGTCGCCCGCAGCGGCAAGGCCAAGGGGGCGATCCATATCCCGCTCATGATGATCCGGCACAAGGCGAACAGGCAGGGGCCCAATTTCGACCCGACGCTCGACCCGGCCAAGAGCTTCGCGCTTTACTGCGAGAATGGCAGCAAGGCGATCCAGGCCGCGCGGATGATGAAGAAGATGGGATACGAGGATGTCTACAACATGGGTGCCTTCCGCGAGTGGCTGAACGCCAAGCTCCCCATCGAATAGCTCCCGGTCGAGTAGCCCCCCGGATATGCAGGCGCCGCCCCGGAAGGGACGGCGCAACCTTGTGACGGGTCCCGGCCCGTCCCTAGAAATGGATCGCCCGGTCCCAGGCGTCCAGCACGGATTCGTGCATCATCTCCGACAGTGTGGGGTGCGGGAAGACGGTTTCCATCAGATCGGCTTCGGTCGTCTCCAGCTGACGGCCGACCACATAGCCCTGGATCAGCTCCGTCACCTCGGCGCCGATCATATGCGCCCCCAGCAGCTCGCCGGTCTTGGCATCGAAAACGGTCTTGACCATGCCCTCGGCCTCGCCAAGGGCGATGGCCTTGCCATTGCCGATGAAGGGGAAGCGACCGACCTTGATGTCATGGCCCTGCTCCTTGGCCCTGGCCTCGGTCAGCCCGACGCTGGCGACCTGCGGATGGCAATAGGTGCAGCCCGCGATCGAGCCCGGCTTGATCGGGTGCGGCTTCTGCCCTGCGATCAGCTCGGCCACCATGACGCCCTCATGGGACGCCTTATGTGCCAGCCAGGGCGCGCCCGCGACGTCGCCGATGGCATAAAGCCCCTCGACCCCGGTCCGGCAATACTCGTCGGTGACGACATGGGTCCGGTCGATCCTGACGCCCAGCCCTTCAAGGCCCAGCCCCTCGACATTGCCGACGATGCCGACGGCGGAAATCACGGTGTCGACCTCGATCTTCTCGAGCTTGCCGTTCTGTTCGACATGGGCGACGACCTTGTCGGCGCTGCGGTCGAGTTGCTTGACCGTGGCCTTCTCGCGGATCGTCATGCCCTGCTTTTCGAACTGTTTCTTCGCAAAGGCCGAGATCTCGGCATCCTCGACCGGCAGGATGCGGTCCATCACCTCGACCACCGTGGTCTCGGCCCCCAGCGTGTTGAAGAAGCTGGCGAATTCGATGCCGATGGCGCCCGATCCGATGACCAGGAGCTTCTTCGGCTCATGCGGCGGCTGCAGCGCGTGCTTATAGGACCAGACCCGCTTGCCATCGGCCTCGAGCCCCGGCAGGTTGCGCGCCCGCGCGCCCGTGGCCAGGACGATGGCCCTGGCGGTCAGCTCTTCGCTGCCCTTGTCTGTCTTGACCGAAACCCGGCCCTTGCCAGGCAGCGTGGCCTCGCCCATCACCACCGTGACCTTGTTCTTCTTCAGCAGATGCCCCACGCCAGAGGCCAGTTGCTTTGCCACCCCGCGCGAGCGCTTGACCACGGCCGGAAGATCATAGCCGATCCCCTCGGCCTTCAGCCCGAACTCCTTGGCGCGGTGCATCAGGTGGAACACCTCGGCCGAGCGCAGCAGCGCCTTGGTGGGGATGCAGCCCCAGTTGAGGCAGATGCCCCCCAGATGTTCGCGTTCGACCACGGCGACGCTGAGCCCGAGCTGGGCGCCGCGGATTGCCGCCACATAGCCCCCCGGCCCCGCGCCGATCACGATCATGTCGAAGTTACGCGCGGCCATGGCGCAGTCTCCCTTTCTAGGTTCCCTTGATGTTCCGAAGGCATGCGCAGTTTCCCGGCTGCGACGCCCGAATTCCCCGCAACCCGAAGCGGCGCGGGGACGATGTCAGATCCGGCTCTCGGGGCCGGTCTCAGGCAGAGGCACGCAATTCTTCGACGCAGGCAGCGTAGCCGCCGCTTTCGAGGAAGGCGATTTCTTCCTCGGAAGAGCCGCGATGCAGGGCGGCATTGCGGAACGGGAAGCGGCCGAAGCGGCGGATAAGCTCGCGATGGGCCTTGGCGTGCAGAAGGTTGTCGGCCCCGGTCTCGGGCATGCGGGTCAGCATCAGACGGACGCAGCGATCCTGGTCCATCAGGCATTCCGAATGCATCAGCGGCATGTAGAAGAACTGACGCTCGGGCTCGGGGTAACGCATGTCGAAATTATGCTCGATTGCCTGTTTGGCGGCAGCACGGGCCAGCGCGTCGGTGGCAAAGGCGCGCCAGTCGCCACGGAACATGTTGCGCGGAAACTGGTCGGTCAGGATCAGGAAGGCGAAGGCCCCCGCGGGGTTGGTCACCCATTCGTGCAGCTCGCCGGAATGGGCCGCTTCCCAGTCGCCCTTGAACTGCGCGACGATGGCGGCATCGACCTCGGGGTCGGCCTTGTACCAGCCCGCCGGGCCGACCTCTTCCATCCAGAAGCTGATGATCTGTTCGCGTCGCGGCATCTGATCCTCCTCGACCGTAGGCTGCCTGTTCGTGCTGGCGCGGATGGTTTCAGATTTACCCGGGGGGTTCAAGCCGTCCAGCGGTTCATCCCGGCCTTTAGGCCGCGCCAGGCGGCCCCGCGCCCTGATCGTCCTGCGCGGCCTCGATGGCGACCTCCTGGGCCAGCTCGACCGCAACCGGCGTGGCCGAAGGCAGCACCGGCGCATAGCTGCCGGTCTCGTCGACCGGAACCGGCGCGCGCTGGGTCATCCGGAAGGCGGTGAAGACCGCCAGCGAGGCCATCAGGACAGCGATGAAGAGAAAGAACCCGCCCGGCCCGATCACGCCCATGGCCCAGCCCGTCACCAGCGGCCCGAGGATCGCGCCGACCCCGTTGAGAAACAGCATCCCGCCCGAGGCCGCAGCCATGTCCTCGGGCTGGAGATAGTCGTTGGTATAGGCGATCAGCAGCGAGTAAAGCGGGTTCGACATGCCCCCGATGACGAAGGCCGCGGTCAGGAGCGCGGTATAGCTGCCCCCGACCGCGATCGCGGCTGCCGCCGCAGCCGCGCCGGTGGCGGCAGCCGCCAGGATCAGGGTGCGCCGGTCGATCCGGTCAGAGAGCCAGCCGATCGGATACTGGAACAGCAGGCCGCCCAGATAGATCGTGGCCACGAAGGCCGAGATCTGGGCGACCGACAACCCCGCCTCCGAGCCGAAGACCGAGGCCATCCCGAACAGTGCCGAGAACACCCCCCCGATCAGGAAGACGCCGACCGTGCCGGTGGGCGAGGTCCGGATCAGGTCGCGCAGCTTCATCGGTTTCGTCGTCTCGAAGGGCGGCGTCGGGCTGACCGACAGAAGGATCGGCGCAAACGAGATCGACACCAGCACCGAGGGGATGATGAACAGGATGAAGCCGCCCGGATCGGCGGTCAGCAAAAGCCCCTGCGCCGCGACGATCCCCGCCATCTGCGTGATCATGTAAAGCGACAGCGCCTGCCCCCGGGTCTCGTTCGAGGCGGAGTTGTTCAGCCAGCTTTCGGCGGTGACATAGACGCCCGAGAAGCAGAAACCGATCAGGACCCTCCCGATCGTCCAGGCCAGCGGGTCAGTCCAGGCGGGGTAAAGGATCAGCACCGCCGAGATGAAGGAGCCGAGCGCGGCGAAGACACGGATATGCCCGACCCGGCGGATCATCTCGGGCGCGAGCCGCGACCCGCCGAGGAAACCGAGGAAATAGGCCGACATCACCATCGACATCTCGTAGGTCGAGAACCCCTCGATCCCGCCACGGATCCCTAGGAGCGTGCCCTGGATCCCATTGCCGACCATGAGCAGAAGAATACCCAGAAGCAGGGCCCAGGAGCTTGCCAACACCTTGAACACGGGAGAAGTCCTTTCGCAGTCTTGCGATCTTACGCGGTCGGGCCGGATGGGGGGGCTTTCGGGCGACCGCTGTCCCGCAGGTCCCGACCCGGCGGAATCAGAAGCGACGCGTCGCCATAGGAGAAGAAACGATACCCATGTTCAACAGCATGAAGGTAAATTTTCCGAATACGCGCATTGCCCATCAGCGCCGAGACCAGCATCAGCAGGGTCGAACGCGGCAGATGGAAATTGGTGATGAGCGCATCGGTCAGCCGGAACCGGAAACCGGGCCTGATGAAGATGTCGGTCTCGCCCCGCCAGGGCGCGATCCGGTCCTCCGCCACGGCCGCGCTCTCGATCAGGCGCAGCGCCGTGGTTCCGACCGGAATGATCCTTCCGCCGGCATCGCGGGTCGCGTTGATCTCGGCGGCGGCGGTCTCGGAAACCTCGCCCCATTCGGCATGCATCCGGTGCTCGGACACATCGTCGGTCTTGACCGGCAGGAAGGTGCCCGCGCCGACATGCAGCGTCACATGGGTGAAGGCCACGCCCTTCGCCGCCAGCGCCGCCAGCAGGGGCTCGTCGAAATGAAGCGAGGCCGTGGGCGCCGCGACCGCGCCGGGACGGGCGGCCCAGACCGTCTGATAGTCCTCGCGGTCCTGCGCATCGGCCGGGCGGCGGGCCGCGATATAGGGCGGCAGCGGCATCGCCCCGGCCTCGGCCAGGGCCGCATCGAAGGTCGCGCCCGAACAGTCGAAGGCCAGCGTCGCATCCTCGGCCCCGCGCGCCACGACCCCGGCCGAGAGTGCGTCCGAAAACCGGATCCGGTCGCCGGGCCTCAGCTTCTTGAGGGGCCGCGCCATCGCCCGCCACGCCCCGCCCGCGACGGGCTCCATCAGCGTGACCTCGACCCGGGCCTCGGCCGGCCCCTGGCCCGTCTCGCGCCGCCGCAACCCAGACAGCCGCGCCGGGATCACCCTGGTGTCATTCAGCACCAGCCGGTCGCCGGGCCCCAGCAGATCGGCAAGGTCGCGCACATGCAGATCGCGGATCGCGTCGCCCTCGGCCACCAGCAGCCGGGCCGCCGAGCGCGGGCGCACGGGCCGGGTGGCGATCAGCGCCTCGGGCAGATCGAAATCGAAATCGGAGAGTTTCATGGCGCCTCCTTAAGCCGCGGCGCGGGGCTGCGGAAGAGCTCTCGGAACATTCCCGGCGTCAGGATCGACAATGGATTGACCCCGACCTCGAGAGCGGCCGGAGTCCCTTTCAGCGTGAAATTGAACCCCAGAACCCCCTCGCCCTTCCGGGTCAGCACCGAGCCGATGCCGTTGAACATGTAGACCGGCGACAGCACGCCCCGGAAATTCATCTGCTTCGAGCCGGTCAGGTAGACCCCCTGCAGCGACACCCCCAGCGAAGGCCCGATCGCGCTTCCTTCGCGGATCTCGACCGCGCCGGGAACCAGCCGGAACTGCGTCTCGACATTGGTGAAGGACAGCCCCTCGCCGTCGAGCAAGTCGAGCAGGCCGATTACAGAAATCGCGCTGAGCAGCTCGACCGTGGCCGGCGTGCCGCCGACCCGAAGATTGGCGATCCGGGCGGTCCCGTCGTAATGCCCGGCCTTGCCGGTCGGGTTCAGCACCAGATCGAGCGTGCCGCCACTGGCCCGGCCGTAGATCCCCGCAGCCCCCAGCACCGCGCCCGCGTCCGCCGAGCGCACCCGCACTGCCATTCCCGACTGGGCCGGCATCAGCGATACCGAGATCGGCGCCTGGCCCGCCACCCGCGCCTCGAACCCGCCCGAGGCACCGTTCAGCCGTCCCCGCACCCGGGTCAGCTGCAGGCCGTCGCCGACCCGCACCCGGTCGAGCGCGACCGCCACGGCCCCGCCGCCTCCCGCGCCGCCGCCCGTCCCGAACCGCGGCGGCATCGCCGCGAGATCGGCGCTGCCGCCGGTGATGGCCAGCGAGGGCGCCCGGCCCTCCCCCTGCCCGGTCAGCGTCACCGCCGCGTCAAGCCAGCCGCCCAGCCGGACATGCGAGAACCGCGCCGTATCGAGCCCGCCATCCGGCCTGAGCGAAACCTGCCCCTCGGCCGACAATCCCGGCGCTTCGAGGGACAGGCGCTCGACCGCAGGCGGGCTGCCCAGACGGGCCTCGAGCTCGAGCCGCCCGGCGCGGGCCTCCGGTTTCGACCAGCCGATCTCGTCGAGCCGGAGCCCGAGCCCGGTCAGATCCGAGCTGAGACGAAGCGCGGGCGGCGCATCGGGCGGCAAGGTCAGCTCGAAGGCGCCGCGCGCCGCCCCGGTGAGGCTGTTCGCGGGCAGCCCCAGCCCGAAGGTCGTGTTGATGCGCGGCGACAGCTCGACCGTGCCCGAGACCGTCGAGATCCCGCTGCCGGTCACGGCACGGCTCCAGCGCGCGCGGAGCGGCACCCCGTCAAGCGCCGCCGTGCCCGAGACCGACACCTCGTCCTCGTCGGCGCGCAGATCGAGACGCGGGGCGCTCAGGCGACGGCCGGGCACAAGACTGTCGGAGACGACATCCTCCAGCACGCCCTCGACCCTGTAGCCCACAGCCTCGAGCGGCAGATCGCGGATCAGCGGCAGCCGCAAGCCGACCGACAGCCGCGCCCGGCCCTCGGCCGTATCCGCGGGCAGCTCGGCCCGGCGCGCGAGGGTCAGGGGCGGCAGATCGATCAGCGACAAGGCCGCCGGGATCGCCCCCTCGGTCTTCAGTTCGAAGACCGCCGGCACCGGATCGGCCGCGAGGTCAGGAATTTGCATCGTCGAGCCCGCCACGGCCACCGCCCCTCCCTCGGGCGCCTCGACGCTGCCGCCCTCGACCGACACCGTCAGGCTGCGATCCTCGATCGCCAGATAGCCCCGGCCATCGCGAAGCGGCGGAAATTCCGGCAGGAAACGGACGATGGCATCGCGGATGCGCGCGCCGAGCGCCAGCCGGACCGGACCGCCGGGCGGGCGCCGAAGCCCGAGATGGGCGTCGTAGAGACTGCCCCCCTGCAGGTTTTCGGCCAGCCAGCTGCGGGCGCCCTGCGCCAGGTTCACCGGCCAGAGCGCCAGCAGGCGCCGGTGGTCGATCCTGTCGAGATCGGCGCTCATGGTCAGATCCCAGCCCTCGGGCAGCGCCCGTACCCGGCCCGAGGCGCGATAGCTGCCCTCGTCGCCGCTCAGCACCAGTTGCCCGATCTGCGCCTCGAAGGGATCGAACGCGACCCGGAGGTCGAGCGCCCCGCCGGCGAACGAGGCCGGGCTTTCGAACAGGCCGTCTGGATCGAGCCCGACCTCGCCGAAGCGCAGCTGCGCGACAAGCGCCTCGGGCCAGCCGCCGCCGGTGGCGACCAGATCGGCATGGCCCTTGCCCGTCAGCCGCAGCGCGGCCGTATCGAGCGAGATCCGCGACAGCTCGATCCGGCCCGCGCCGGCGTCATAGGTGAACTGGCTCTGGGCAGAGTCGAAGCGGATCGGCGCGGCCCCGCCCGGCGGGGTCAGCGCGCCCTGCCCGATCTCGAGCGTCGCGGTCAGATCGCCGATCCGGCCGCTTTCGTCGATCTCGCTGCGCATCGCACCCGAGATCGGTGCCTCGATCAGCGCCAGCGGCGCTAGCGCGGGCGACTGGGTGGCAATATCGGCCGAGGGCACATCCGAGAACCCCGCCGAAAGCCGCGCCGCCGGGCTGCCCCGGAACGAGGTGAAGCCGAAGGCGAATTCCGAGGCGACGGGGGCCGCGCCGCGCAGCGAGAAGAAGGCCTGCGCCACCACCGTCTCGGGCGTCTGGTCAAGCGTCATCAGCCCGTTCTCGACCCGCCAGGTCCGGTCCGCCCGGGCGTCGATATAGGTCAGCGCCAGCCCCTCGACACTGACCGAGCGCAGCGGCGCCAGCGCGGGCGCGTCGAAGCTGCGGTCGATCTGGTCCAGGATCTCGGCCAGGCTGCCGCCGACCCCGAGCGGCGCGCCGGTGCCGCCGAGGGCAAGGTCGATCCGGCCGTCGGCACCGCGGCGCAGCGTGACCTCGGCGCCGGTCAGCGCCAGATGATCGACCTCGAGCCGCCGCCCCAGAAGCGCGCGCGCATCGAGCTGCGCCTCGGCCCGCGGCAGGCGCAGGACCTCGCGCCCGGCCGCATCGGTCAGCGTCACGCCGCCCAGCCGCACCAGCGGCGCCTCGCTGCGCGACAGCCGCAGGCCCACGCTGTCGAGCCTCAGCATCAGCGGCGAAATCTCGGCATTGACCCGGGCCTCGACCCGCGCGACGGCCCAGCCCGGCAAGGTCACCATGCGCTCGGTCAGGACCAGCCCGACAAGCCCAAGCGCCCCGACCATCATGGCCAGGCCGAGCAGCAGGCCGATCCCGAGGCGCTGATGCGGGGGCCGTCCGGATCGATCGGAAGGTGACTCTCTCTCGCTCATGCCTCCGGACCCGAGGCCGCCTCTCGCGGCCGGTCCGCTCCCGTCTTGCCTGCCCCTGCGCGGGGCCTATTCTCTGCCCCGTCGCATTGCACCTATGGACCCATGGCGCGGTTCTGCCAACCCGTCAAAAGCCGTCGACCAAGGAGGAAAGACCCGACCATGCCCGACACCATGACAGAGACCGGCCAGACCGCCCCCGATTTCACCCTGCCCCGGGACGAGGGCGACCCCGTCACGCTTTCGGCGCAGCGCCCGGCACCGGTCGTTCTTTATTTCTACCCGAAGGATGACACGTCGGGCTGCACGAAGGAAGCCATCGCCTTCTCGGGATTGCTGGCCGAGTTCGAGGCCGCAGGGGCGCGCGTCTTCGGCATTTCGAAGGACAGCCTCGCCAGGCACGGCAAGTTCCGCAGCAAGCACGAGCTGAGCGTGCCGCTCCTGTCGGACGCCGAGGGCGATGTCTGCGAGCGCTACGGCGTCTGGGTCGAGAAATCCATGTACGGCAAGCGCTACATGGGGATCGAACGCGCCACGGTCCTGATCGACGGCACCGGCCGGATCGCGCGGATCTGGCGCAAGGTGAAGGTGCCGGGCCATGCCGAGGAGGTTCTCGAGGCGGTCCGCGCCCTCTGAGCAGGCCCGGCTGAACAGGGCCCTCCGAACGGGGCCGTCAAAACAGGTCAGCTCGCAAATTCCGGCCCCGCCGGGCAGGTCGCGTTCCCGGATCGTTCGCCCGGAACCGACCCTGTGGCGGAGATGCCATAGATGCAAACTCCGTGCGTCAATCGGCGAAATTTCGCCGATTGACGCCTGCTTTTCGCCCAAAACACTGAAAAAGGCTTAAAATCCTTGCGGCAGAGCGGGGCTCTGGGTAGGAACGGGCCGAGGCGTCCCCTCTGCGGAGCGTCTGAACCGGACCCAAAACGGGCAGATGAGGCAGACATTGACGGCGCGTTTCCTTCACCGCATCGATGTGGCGCTCGGGCGCTACCTTCCTGAAAAAAGACTCTTCCTGCGGTCGGACCAAAGCACGCGCTTCGTCCGGCTTTCTCCGCTGACCCAGGCCACGGCGCTGTCGGGCACCACGGCGCTTGTCGCCTGGACCATGGTAGCTAGCTCGATCCTTCTGATCGACCAGGTCGGTTCGGGGAACATCCGCGACCAGGCACGCCGCGAGCAGGCGCTTTACGACAGCCGCCTGAACGCCATCGCAGCCGAGCGCGACCGCCGCGCCGAGGCCGTCCGCCAGGCGCAGGACCGCTTCAACCTCGCGCTCGACGAGGTCTCGAAGATGCAGTCCGCGCTGCTGGCCTCGGAAGAGCGGCGCCGCGAGCTTGAAACCGGGATGACGGTCCTGCAGGCGACGCTGCGCCGGACCCTGACCGAACGCGATGCCGCTGAAAACCGCAGCGTCGAACTTGCGGCACAGCTGGCGGGCGAGACCGCCCCCGCCGACGGGCCGAGCCCGGCCGATATCCAGCAAACGCTGGGCTTTCTCACCGCCGCGCTCGACCGGACCTCGGCCGAACGCGACAAGGTCGCCGAGGACGCCGCCTCGGCCTATGAGATGGTCCAGGCCATCGCCTATGAGCGCGAGCTCGATGCCGAGCGCAACGACCAGATCTTCACCTCGCTCGAAGAGGCGCTGACGGTCTCGATGACGCCGCTCGACAAGATGTTCAAGGCGGCCGGGCTGAACACCAAGAGCATCCTCAACCGCGTGCGTCAGGGCTATTCCGGCATCGGCGGCCCGCTGACGCCCCTGTCGGTCTCGAGCAAGGGCAACGCCACCGAGCTGTCGCCCGACGAGATCCGCGCCCGCGCGATCATGGGCCGGCTCGACGAGATCAACATGTATCGCATTGCCGCCGAGAAGCTGCCTTTCGCGCAACCCCTGAAATCGGGCTACCGGCTGACCAGCCCGTTCGGCCGGCGCACCCATCCCACCCTCGGCGGCAGTCGCATGCATGAGGGCACCGACATGGCCTCGGCCTATGGCACGCCGATCTATTCCACCGCGGATGGTGTCGTGGTCAAGGCGCAATGGGTGTCGGGCTATGGCCGCATGGTCGAGATCCGGCACGAATTCGGCATCGTCACCCGCTACGGTCACATGTCGAAGATCAGGGTCCAGGCCGGTCAAAGGGTCTCGCGCGGGGACCGGATCGGTGATATGGGAAGTTCCGGACGGTCGACCGGCACCCATCTGCATTACGAGGTGCGCGTCGACGGGAAACCCGTGAACCCGATGACCTATATCAAGGCAGCCAGAAATGTTTTCTAAGAGCAGGATCAACGAGCCCGGGCCCAAGGCCGGCGAGGCCGAGAAGGCAAAGGCATTCGAGACGACCTCGGTCCCCCGGTCCGGCGACGCGCCCATCCCCTCTGCGCCGCGGGCCAAGCCGCCCGCCTCCATGCTGTCTTCCGATCTCGTCGTCACCGGCAACCTCAAGACCACCGGAGACATCCAGATCGAGGGCACGATCGATGGCGACATCTCGGCCCATCTGCTGACCGTGGGCGAGAATGCAACCGTCCGTGGCGAGGTGGTGGCCGATGACGTCGTGATCAACGGCCGGGTGATCGGTCGGGTGCGCGGGCTGAAGGTGCGCCTGACCTCGACCGCCCGGGTCGAGGGCGACATCATCCACAAGACCATCGCGATCGAAAGCGGCGCGCATTTCGAAGGCTCGGTGCAGCGCCAGGACGATCCGCTGAACAGCGGCAAGCGGGCCCAGCAGGCCCCGGCCGCCGCTCAACCGCAGCAGGCACGGCCGCAGCAGGGCGGTGCGGCGGCGACCGGCTCCGCCAAACCCGCCGAGGGCGCGCCGAAGGCCTGAGGAAAGACGAGCTCCGGGGAGGAGGTTTCAAGGCCCCGTGCCGCCCCTTGAACGGGATGGGCGGGGCCTTGATCACGGATCCCCGAAGCGCCGGTAACGGAAATACGCGAAGGCCGCCCTCAGGGGCGGCCTTCTCTGTCTCAAGCCTTCACTATCTCTGGCTTCAGGTGTCCGAGGCGGCCGATGCGGCGCTTCGATGACGCAGATGAAGAAGCGGATAGGGCCGCCCCTGCCCGTCCAGGGCCGAACGGCCGGTCTTCTCGAATCCTCTCGCCTCGTAGAAGGCCAGCGCACGCCGGTTGGCTTCGTTCACATCGGTGGTGAGCCCGGGATGCGCCTTCAGAGCAAAGCGGATCAGGGCCGAGCCGATGCCCCGGCCATGGCAGGCCGGATCGACGAAAAGCGCCTCCATATGCCCCTCATGCAGAAGCATGAAGCCCTGGGGGACATCCGCATCGTCGACCGCCACACAGAGCGGCACCGTCGGAAGGAAGACGGCAAGCTCGCGCTCGATGGCGGCGCGGTCCTCCGGGGTCAGGAACTCATGGGTGGCATCGACGGCGCGGCGCCAGATGTCGATGACGCGAGGCATGTCCTTGGGTGTCGAGGGGCGCAAATTTTCCATGCCCGCCTCCTAGCAGACGCCGAACGCCCCCGCCATCGCCTTTCCCGCAACGAAAACCCCCGCCGCGGCTGCGCGCCGGGCGGGGGCAATGGCGGTCGGGCCCGAGGGCCCGGGGCCGATCAGGCCTTGGACAGGCGCTCGGCCACGTTTTCCCAGTTGACCAGCTTTTCGAGGAAGTTGGTCAGGTAGGCCGGGCGCTTGTTGCGGAAGTCGATATAGTAGGAATGCTCCCACACGTCGCAGCCCAGAAGCGCGGTCTGGCCGAAGCAGAGCGGGTTCACGCCATTCTCGGTCTTGGTGACCTTAAGCGTGCCGTCGGTATCGACCACCAGCCAGGCCCAGCCCGAGCCGAACTGGCCGGCACCGGCGGCAGCGAAGTCTTCCTTGAACTTCTCGACCGTGCCGAAGGCATCCTTGATGCGGGAGGCAAGCTCGGAGGGCATGGCCACCGGCTTCGGCGACATCATTTCCCAGAACTGGCTGTGGTTCCAGTGTTGCGAGGCGTTGTTGAAGACGCCCGACTGGGCGACCGCGCCGCTCTGATAGGTGCCCTTTACGATGTCTTCGACCGATTTCGAGGCCCATTCGGTGCCTTCGATCAGCTTGTTGCCGTTATCGACATAGGCCTTGTGGTGAATATCGTGATGATATTCCAGCGTTTCCTTCGACATGCCGCTTTCGGCCAAGGCGTCATGAGCATAAGGCAGGGCGGGGAGTTCGAAAGCCATTGAAGACCTCCTTCTTGGTTAACAAACTGCGTCACTTTGGCCTAGATGGAGGTCGCGGACGGCGAACGTCAACCCCCCGCCGGGAAATACCCGACAGACGGCGCAGCGGCGGCCGCCGCAAGAAGGTCATGAACATATACGGCCACCGACCGGAAACAGATCACTCCGAACCGATCGGGGCTTTCGCACCAGATCGCCGCGGAAACCTGACCCAGGCGGCTGCGGCGGAACCGGCCCGGCCCAAAGGCCCCGGGGGCAAGATCGACGGGGGTGAGCCGGGCCAGTACCTCGCGCCCGGCGGGGCCGTGAAGCCGGAACAGGGCGCGCGCATCCGACATGTCGGCCAGCGTCGCATGACGGCCCTTGAGCGCCCGGCCGATCGTGTTCATGGTGCGCGCGACCTCGGCATAGGGCACGAACAGCAACAACTCGTCCGGCGCCATCCAGGCCAGCCCCCGCTCGCCCTCGACACTTCCTTCCAGCGGCCCCGGCAGGTCGATGCCGGTCACGCCGGTCGCGGCATTGCGGATCTTCGCATCGGTCAGATCGCCCTTGAGTGCGATCATGCCCTGCAGCGGCTGTTCGACGATACGGACCAGCCCGTCGATGCGGGCGCTCCCCAGCGCGGTCACGGGTTCAGACATGCTGTTTCTCCCCGTCCGGGTCGTAGAAGACCGGGCTGACGATCCGCGCCCGAACCGTGCGGCCATCGGCGCAGGTGAAGTCGATCTCCTCGCCCATGCGCTCGGGCCCGTGGCGGACCAGCCCCAGCGCGATACCGCGTTTCAGCGTCGGCGAGTAATAGCTCGAGGTCACCCGCCCTTGCGTGTTGCGCTGGCCATTGGCCGTGCGCCCGGAGGCCGCGGCATAGACCCCGTCGGGCAGGACCGAACCGTCCAGCGTCTCGAGCCCGACGAGCTTCCAGCGCTCGGGATCCGTCATGTGGCTGCGGTCCTGCGCGCGCTTGCCGACGAAGTCGTCCTTCTTCTTCGACACCGCCCAGTCGAGCCCCAGATCCTGCGGAATGACCGTGCCGTCGCTTTCGTCGCCGATCATAATGAAGCCCTTTTCGGCCCTCAGCACATGCAGCGCCTCGGTGCCGTAGGGCCTGATCCCCAGATCGGCCCCGGCCGCCAGGCAAGCCTCCCAGAAGGCCAGCCCCTGCCCGGCCCGGACCGCGACCTCGAAGCTGAGTTCGCCCGAGAAGGAGATCCGGTAGATCCGGACCGGAAAGCCGCCAAGGTCGCCCTCGGTCCAGGCCATGAAGGGCAGCGCCTCCTTCGACAGATCCATCCCGCCCAGACGCTCCAGCACCTCGCGCGCCTTCGGGCCCGCGACCGCGATCTGGGCGAACTGCTCGGTCTGGTTCACGACATGGACCTTGAGGTCCCACCATTCGGTCTGCAGCCATTCCTCCATGTGATGATGCACATGATCGGCCCCGCCAGAGGTGGTGTGGCACAGGAAGCTGTCCTCGGACAGCCGCACCACCACGCCGTCATCCATCAAAAAGCCGTTTTCCGAGCACATCAGCCCGTAGCGGCAGCGCCCGACCTTCAGGCTCGAAATCATGTTCGTGTAGACCCGGTCGAGGAAGCGCCCGGCATCGGGGCCCTTGACGAGGATCTTGCCCAGCGTCGAGGCATCGAGCAGCCCCACCGCCTCGCGCACCGCGCGAATTTCGCGCCGTACCGCCTTGTCATGGCTCTCACCTTTCGCCGGGTAGCAATAGGGGCGGCGCCACAGGCCGACAGGTTCGAAATGCGCGCCCTTCTCCTCGTGCCAGCCCTGCAGCGGCGTGCGCCGTTCGGGCTGGAAGGTGGCGCCGATCCCGGGCCCGGCAATGGCACCGAAGGTCAGGGGTGTATAGGGCGGGCGGAAAGTGGTGGTGCCGACGGCCGGTATATCCTCACCCAATGCCTCAGCAAGAACCGCCAGACCGTTGACATTGCTCATTTTCCCCTGATCCGTCGCCATCCCGAGCGTGGTATAGCGCTTGGTATGCTCGACGCTTTCATAGCCCTCGTGCGCGGCCAATTGCACATCCGAGACCTTCACGTCGTTCTGGTAATCGAGGAACATCTTCATCCGCAGCTCGGGCCCGGCCCGGCGCGGCAGCATCCAGGCGGGCTCGACCGGCTGCTGCTCGGGGGCGGTGGCGACCGCGTCGACCGGCTCGGCGTCGAAGCCTGCGGCCAAGGCCGCCGCCGCCCCGGCCCGGCCCGCGTCAAGCTGACAGCGCTTGGCCAGAAGCGCGCCATTGGCGGTGCCCGCGGCATGAACGAAGGTCTTGCCGTCATGGGATTTCGGCGCGCGGTCCGCATCGGGGCGGAAACTGGCCTGCTTGGGGTCCCAGAACAGCTTGCCCCCCGCCTGCGACCACAGATGCACTGCGGGCGACCAGCCGCCCGACATCGCCACCGCGTCGCAGGCGATGCGGTCGGTCGGATAGCCCTTGCCATCGACCGGGCCGATACCGACCGAGCGCACCCTTTTGCCGCCCGCCACATCGACCACGGTCATGCCGGTCCGCACCGGGATCCCGGCCTTGCGGGCGATCTCGGGCAGCGGACCCGTCGCCTCGGCGCGGGTGTCGAGGATCGCGGGCACCTCGAGCCCCGCCTCGAGCAGACACAGCGCGGTGCGATAGGCATCGTCATTATTGGTCAGCACCACGGTCCGCCGTCCGGCCGCCACCGCCCAGTTCTCGACATAGTCGCGCATGGCCGAGGCCAGCATCACCCCGGGCAGGTCATTGCCGGGGAAGGCCAGAGGCCGTTCGATGGCGCCTGCGGCAACGATCACCTGCCTGGTGCGGATCTTCCAGAGCCGATGCCGCGGGCCTGCACCGCCGGGGGCGTGGTCGCTCAGCCGCTCATGGGCCAGCGCGAAGCCGTGATCGTAGATCCCGGCGCCCTGACAGCGCAGCCGGAGCGTGACATTGGGCAGCCGCTCAAGCGCCGCGACGGTGTCGGAGACCCAGTTCTCGGCCGGATGGCCCTCGATCTCGACCCCGTCCACGGTCGCGCGCCCGCCCCAATGCGGGCTCTGCTCGACCAGCAGCACCCGCGCGCGCGCCCGTCCCGCGACCAGCGCCGCCTGCAACCCGGCGACACCGCCGCCCACGATCAGCACATCGGTATGAACATGGAAATGCTCGTAGCTGTCGGGATCGGGCTCGGAAGGCGCCCGGCCCAGCCCGGCCGAGCGGCGGATCAGCGGCTCGTAGACATGTTCCCAGAAGGCCGCAGGCCTCAGGAAGGTCTTGTAGTAGAAGCCCGCGGGCAGGAAGCGCGCAAGTCGGCTGTTGATCGCGCCGATATCGAAGGCGAGCGAGGGAAAGCGGTTCTGGCTTTCGGCCTCGAGCCCGTCGAACAGCTCGGTCGTGGTCGCGCGCTGGTTCGGCTCGAACCGGCCGCCGCTGCCCAGGCCCACCAGGGCGTTCGGCTCCTCGGCGCCCGAGGCGACGATGCCGCGCGGGCGGTGATACTTGAAGGACCGGCCGACCAGCATCCGGTCATTGGCCAGAAGCGCCGAGGCCAGCGTATCGCCCGCAAAGCCCTCGCACCCGGCCCCGTCGAAGGTAAAGCCAAGCCGCGTACGGCGGTCGATCAGGCGGCCGCCCGAAGGAAGACGAAAGCTCATGCCCGGCCCTCCCAGACAAAGCCCGGCACCCGGACGGCAATCCTGTCGAGAAGCTCGCGCGGCGGCTCGGGGGTCTGGGCGGGATAGGTGCCGTAGACCTCCAGCGTCACCGTGTTGCGCGCGGCATGGAACCACTTGCCGCACCCATGGGCATGGCGCCAGCGCTCGAAGTGAACGCCCCTGGGGTTCCTGCGGTGGAACAGATAGGCCTCGAAGGCCGCCTCATCCGCACCGGGGCCGACGCGCGCGATATGCGCTTCGCCGCCCGGGGCAAGTTCGGTTTCCTCTGCGGTCGCGCCGCAGCAGGGACAAGTCAGGACAAGCATCGCGCCCCCTCGGTCCGGTTCATGAGATGACGGACGGGGGCGCGGTGGACGGCCCCCGGCTTATTCGTCGGGAAGCGGGAAGACCTGAGCGTGCTGGCTGCCGCTTCCGGCATAGTAGACATGGGCGCCCACGACGGCGAGGAACAGCGGGAACAGAACCCCGCCCACCAGAGCGATCCACTTGACGGCGGATGCGGGCACCAGGACGTCGTCGTTCGAGGTATGGTCAGACATGCGCGGCTCTCCGATTTGCGTTTGGCGCAACTTATGCAAACCACGCCACGGGTCAAGACGACCAAAGGCCCGGAGCGCCTTTCTGCGACACCGCGGCTCAGGTCCGAAAGGCCCCGCGCACGCCCGCCGACGGGGCGCAAAGGCGGCGCCGGGCGGCCTGCGGCGGCCCGGCTGCGGCCGGACACCGTCGCGGTCGCGGCGCCGTCGCTGCGCGAACCCGGTGTCAATGCGCCACCCCGGCGGCGACGCTTTCATCGACGAAACGGCCCCTGGCGAAGCGGTCGAGCCCGAATTCGGCCGAAAGCGGCCCCGGCGCGCCTTTCGCCACCAGCTCGGCCATCGCCCAGCCCGAGCCCGGGATCGCCTTGAACCCGCCCGTGCCCCAGCCGCAATTGATGAAGCAGTTGCCCAGGGGCGTGGTCGAGAGGATCGGCGAACGGTCGCCGGTCATGTCGACGATGCCGCCCCATTGCCGCAGCATCTTCAGCCGCGAGATGATCGGGAAGGTCTCGATCAGGGCGCGGATCGTGTCCTCGACATGCTGGAAGCTGCCGCGCTGAGTGTAATTGTTGAACCCGTCGGCGCCGCCCCCGATCACCAGTTCGCCCTTGTCGGACTGGCTCATGTAGCCATGCACGGTATTGGCCATGACGACGGTGTCGATCACCGGCTTGATCGGCTCCGAGACCAGCGCCTGCAGCGCCACCGACTCGATCGGCAGCCGGAAGCCCGCCATCTCGGCCAGCACCCCCGAATGCCCCGCCACGACGATCGCAAGCTTGCCGCAGCCGATCTCGCCCTTCGTGGTGGCGACGCCCGTGACCTTGCCCGCCTTTTGCCGGATCGCCGTCACCTCGCATTGTTGCAGGATATCCATCCCCATCGCCGAACAGGCCCGCGCATAGCCCCAGGCGACGGCATCGTGGCGCGCGGTGCCGCCGCGCTTCTGCCAGAGCCCGCCCAGCACCGGATAGCGCGGTCCGTCGATATTGATGATCGGCACGATCTCCTTTACGCGCTTGGCATCGACATATTCGGTCGCGATCCCCTGCAGCACATTGGCCGCCGCGGTGCGCTTCCAGCCCCGGGCCTCGTGCTCGGACTGGGCCAGCATCAGGACGCCGCGCGGGCTGAACATGACGTTGTAGTTCAGATCCTGGCTGAGCCCCTCATAAAGCCCGCGCGCCTTCTCGAAGATCGCGGCCGAGGGGTCCTGCAGGTAATTCGAGCGGATGATGGTGGTGTTGCGGCCGGTATTGCCGCCACCAAGCCAGCCCTTTTCGATCACCGCGACATTTCGCACGCCGTGGTTCCTGCCCAGGTAATAGGCGGTGGCGAGCCCGTGCCCGCCGGCGCCCACCACGATCACGTCATAGCGGGCCTTCGGCTCGGGCGAGGTCCAGGCCCGTTCCCAGCCCGCGTGGTAGCTGGCGGCCTCACGGGCGATGGCGAAGGCGGAATAGCGTTTCATGGCCACGGGCGACTCCCCTTGGTTTGGCGGGCGGCTCAGACCCGTTTAAGCACCCTGCTCCGGTGTCCCCCTGCCCGCCAGCGGCATGCCATCAAAAGAACGCGACACCGGGCCGGGCGCAAGGGGCCGGAACGCTTTGGCCTTTCGAAACCGGGCAAGGCATACTAGATCGGGCGGGCAGGCAGAGAGAGGGCAGCACTCCCATGACCTTTATCGTCGTCGCCATCGGCATGGCCGCCGTGATCGCCGCGGTTCTGACGCTGACGCTGATCCGGGGCCGCCGCGGCGACGAACCGGCCGCCGCCTACGATCTGCGCGTCTATCGCGACCAGCTCGGCGAGGTCGAGCGCGATCTCGGCCGCGGCGTCATCACCGAGGACGAGGCCGCGCGCATCCGCACCGAGGTGTCGCGCCGGGTGCTGGAGGCCGACCGCAAGCTGGCCCGGCAATCCGGCTCGGGCCAGGCGCCGAAGGCGCTGAGCCTGGCCGCGGGCATCGCGGTTCTGGCGGTGCTGCTGGGCGGAACCTGGATCACCTACAGCGCCAATGGCGCCCCGGGCTATGCCGATCAGCCGCTGACACTGCGCAAGGCCGAAGCGGCCGATTACCGGGCGAGCCGCATGAGCCAGGCCGAGGCCGAGGAGCAGGCGCCGCCGATGCCCGGCCTGCCCACCCCCGATGCCGAGCATCTGGAGCTTGTGAAGAAGCTCCGCGAGGTCGTCGCCCAACGCGGCGACGATCTGCAGGGGCTGGTGCTGCTGGCCCATAACGAAGCCGCGCTGGGCAATTTCAGGGCGGCCTACGAGGCTCAGGCCCGGGTCATCGCGCTCAAGGGCAAGGCCGCCACCGCCGCCGATTACGCAACCGAGGCCGACATGATGGTGCTGGCCGCCTCGGGCTATGTCTCGCCCGCAGCCGAGACCGCGCTGGAACAGGCGCTGAACCGCAATCCGCAGAACGGCACCGCGCTGTACTACTGGGGCCTCATGCATATCCAGACCGGGCGGCCCGACATCGCCTTCCGGGTCTGGCGCGAGCTTCTGAACGTGTCGCATGCGGGCGATCCCTGGCTGCCCATCGTGCGCGAGCAGATGTCGAACCTCGCCTGGTATGCGGGCGACGAGCGCTACCAGCTGCCGCCGATGCCGGCCGAGCCCGGCGCCCCCGGGTCTGCCTCCGGTCCCAGCGCCGAGGATATCGAAGCCGCCGCCGAGATGACGCCCGAGGCCCGGGACGAGATGATCCGGGGCATGGTCGCGCGGCTCTCGGCCCGGATGGCCGATCAGGGCGGCAGCCCCGAGGACTGGGCCCGGCTGATCGGGGCGCTTGGCGTGCTGGGCGACAGCGAGCAGGCCGGAGCGATCTGGGCCGAGGCGCGCCAGACCTTCGCCGCCGATCCCGAGGCGCTGGCCACGATCCGGGCCGCCGCGCAGCAGGCGGGTGTCGCCGAGTGAGCGTTCACGACAGCCTCGAGGAATTCGCCGCCGCACTGCGGGCGCCCACCGCGCTGATCGGGCTCGATTTCGGCGAGAAGACCATCGGCGTCGCGGTCTCGGATCCGTTCTGGTCGATTGCCACCCCGCTCGAGACCGTCCGCCGCAAGAAATTCACGCTGGATGCCGGCCGGGTGCTGGAGATCGCGGCCGGCCGCAACGCGGGCGGCATCGTGCTGGGCCTGCCGCGCAACATGGACGGGACCGAGGGTCCGCGCTGCCAGTCGACCCGCGCCTTCGCCCGCAACCTGTCGCGGCTGACCGAGCTGCCGATCGGCTTCTGGGACGAGCGGCTCTCGACGGTCGCAGCCGAGCGCGCGCTGCTTGAAGCGGATACATCCCGCCGACGCCGGGCCGAGGTCATTGACCATGTGGCGGCGGGATATATCCTTCAGGGTCTGATCGACAGATTACGGAACCTGACCGCGACGCCATGACTGACGACGATACCGCTCCGATCGAGACGCCCTGCGTCCGCACCTGCCGCGTGGACTGGGAAAGCCGCCTCTGCGTGGGCTGCCTGCGCAGCATGGAGGAGATCGGCCTCTGGGGCAGCATGAGCCCGTCCGAACGTCGCCGGATCATGGCCGAACTGCCCGCGCGCCGCGACCGCATCAGCCCCGAGGCCGAAGCGGGCCTCCCGCGCCGGAAACGCGGCTGAGCGCGGAGGGCGCCCCGCCCTCTGTCAGTCTTCGGTCAGTATAAGTGGCAAAGCAAAACCGACTTTTGTGTCGCTTCACTGACCCGGTTCACGGCGCTCCGCATGAAGGACAGACAGGGGAGAAGCTGTCATTCGTGAAGAATGCAGCGAACGGCAGGAACGAGCCCAACTTACAGAATTTCTGCAAAGCGATTAAGGTCCGCTCTACCTGGCAATGGAAAAGGCCAACCAGTAATGAAGCATTCATGGGTCACAGGTCTCTGGCTCTTGGGAACTGCAACAACTCTCACATCATGCGGCTTTGATGGCGATGAACTTCGAGAGTACCTGCCGCTGGAAGTCGCAGACGCACCCTCCATCTATAACGAACGGGATATCTTGTTCTGTGCGGTATCCGTCTACCAACTCGCAAACGATACCCAGAATACAGATGTGCCGTTTTCAAGGCCAAATCGTTCAACGACTGATTGGTTGCAACTTCCGCTAGAAGGAAAAGTGCACTACGGCTCTTTCTCGGCCCAAGCATTGTTTGACGGCAATGAGTGCTTTGATCGCAAAGCCCAAAATATCATAGGATTGCGGAAGCTTTCAGAATACTACTCATCGGAGCGGCAAGGCTTCTTCATCGAAATACGACATGATCTGATCTTGGTGCATGATACAGAACGCAACCTGATCATCATTTCCAGCCGCGCTCGCTAGCAAGTTTGGCGAAGCCGACTTTGGTGCAACCGCAGCGAAAACTCACTTTGTACCGCATTGCTGACCACCGCGGGGATCGCCGCGACGGTCTGGATTGGGTCGGAATTTCTTGGCACTCAGGTCGGAGTTGCCAGAGCCCACCGGCAGGATTCAGAAAATTCGTCGGGCGCAGTCGGAAATGCGCGGCATTCGACAGTCAGTCCTCAGCCTGCGCCTCGGCCCGGCTCTTGCCCGACACTTTCAGCGCCAGCGTGGCGGCCATGAACTGGCCGAGATCGCCGTCCAGCACCCCTTGCGTGTCCGAGGTCTCGACCCCGGTGCGCAGGTCCTTCACCATCTGATAGGGTTGCAGCACGTAGGAGCGGATCTGGTTGCCCCAGCCGGCATCGCCCTTGGCCTCGTGCTGGGCGTTGATCTCGGCATTGCGCTTGTCGAGCTCCAGCTGATACAGGCGCGATTTCAGCGCCTTCATGGCGATGTCGCGGTTCTGGTGCTGGGATTTCTCGGAGCTGGTCACGACGATGCCGGTCGGCATGTGGGTGATCCGCACCGCCGAGTCGGTGGTGTTGACGTGCTGCCCGCCCGCGCCCGAGGACCGGTAGGTATCGATCCGGATGTCAGAAGGGTTCACCTCGATCTCGATATTGTCGTCGACCACCGGATAGACCCAGACCGACGAGAAGGAGGTATGCCGCCGTGCCGCCGAATCATAGGGCGAGATCCGCACCAGCCGGTGCACGCCCGATTCCGATTTCAGCCAGCCATAGGCATTGCGGCCGGTGATCTTGTAGGTGGCGGACTTGATCCCCGCCTCCTCGCCCGCGCTTTCCGATTGCAGCTCGACATCATAGCCCTGCTTCTCGGCCCAGCGGACATACATCCGCGCCAGCATAGAGGCCCAGTCGCAGCTCTCGGTGCCGCCCGCGCCCGAATTGATCTCGAGGAAGGTGTCATTGGCATCGGCCTCGCCGTCGAGCAACGCCTCGAGTTCCTTCGCCGCGGCGGTCTCGCGCAGCGCCTTCAGCGCGGTCTCGGCCTCCTTGACCACCTCATGATCATCCTCAGCCTCGCCGAGCTCGATCAGCTCGATATTGTCCTCGAGATCCTGCCGGATGCCCTTGTAGGTCTCGATCGCATCGACCAGCGCCTGACGCTCGCGCATCAGCTTCTGCGCGCGTTCGGGATCGTTCCACAGCTCGGGATCCTCGGCCATGGCATTGAATTCTTCCAGCCGGTGCTGGGCGGTCTCCCAGTCCAGACGCTGGGCCAGAAGCCCCAGCGACTTGCGGATGTCCTCGACGGTATTCTGCGCCTCTGCACGCATCGGGCGAAGCCTCGCTGATAAACTGTCAGGTCGGGGTCATATCCCGAGGGGCCGGGACGGGCAAGCGGGCGAGACCGGAAAGCGTCCCCGGCACCCCAGCCGCCCGGTCAGTAAAGCCCGCCCGAGGACAGCGTGCCGAAATTCGCCTTCGGCCCCACCACCGCCTTGCGCCCGGTCGAGGTGGTGACCTCTTCCGAAGGCGCATCCTCGTAGCTTTCCTCTTCGCCGCGCCCGAAGAGCGGCAGGTTCGAGCCCATGGCGAAGCCGCCATCGATCATCGCGCCGATGCCGAAGACCGGCTCTTCGCCCGCGCGGAAATATTCCGCCACCACATTCTCGCCGCTGGCATCGTCGGCCAGCCGTTCGCCGGTATAGCGGTCGATCTTGATGAAGCGCCCACCCGGCGGCACCTTGAACGGCCCGCCGCCATATTTGGCGGTGGCGACCTTCATGAACTCGTTGAAGACCGGCGCGCACATGGTGCCGCCATAGCCGCCACGTCCCAGTCCGCGCGGCCGGTCGAATCCCATGTAGCAGCCCGCCACGATGTTCGAGGTGAAGCCCACGAACCAGACATCGCGCGAGTCATTGGTGGTGCCGGTCTTGCCCGCGGTCGGCACGCCCAGATTGACGCGCCCCGCCGCAGTGCCGCGCTCGACGACGCCCCGCATCATCGAGGTCAGCTGATAGGCGGTGATGGCATTCATCACCCGCTCGCGATCCGAGACGATGGTGGGCCCCTGCCCTTCGGGGATCGAGACCGCGCCGCAATCGGTGCAGATGCGGCTGTCATGGCGGTAGATGGTGCGGCCCTGCCGGTCCTGCACCCGGTCGACCAGCGTCGGCTCGACCCGCTCGCCGCCATTGGCGAACATCGCATAGGCCGCCACCATCCGGTAAAGCGTGGTCTCCTGGCTTCCGAGCGAATTGGCCAGATAGGGCTCGAGCCGGTCATAGACGCCGAATTTCTCGGCATAGCGGGCGACGATATCCATGCCGACCTCGCGGGCGAGGCGCACCGTCATCAGGTTGCGCGAGCGCTCGATCCCGGTCCGGAGCGGGGTCGGACCGTAATACCTGTTCGAGGAGTTCTTGGGCCGCCAGATCGCACCGCCGCCGGTATCGACCTCGATCGGCGCATCGATCACGATCGTCGCCGGGGTGAAGCCGCTGTCCAGCGCCGCGGCATAGACGAAGGGCTTGAAGGACGAGCCGGGCTGACGCGTCGCCTGGGTCGCGCGGTTGAACACCGAAGCCTGGTAGGAGAACCCGCCCTGCATCGCCAGCACCCGGCCGGTATTGACGTCCATCGCCACGAACCCGCCCTGGATCTCGGGCACCTGGCGCAGGCTCCAGCGGATGAAGCCGCCATCCTCGCCGGTCACGCGGCGCACCAGCACCACGTCGCCGACCTTGAAATTGTCGTGGAAATCGCCGCGCAGCCAGTCGATATCCTTGCGCGGCACCAGCGCGGGCCCGTCCTCGACGCCCTCGATCCCAAGCCGCATCTGCTGGTCCTCGACCGTCAGCACCACCGCCGGCAGCCATTGCCCGTCAAGCCGGATGTCGCGCGGCACATCGGACGCCGCCAGCGCGGCGCGCCAGTGCTCTTCGGTATCGAGCTCGGCCGGATCGATTTCCTTGCCGGTGCCGCGCCAGACGCCGCGGCTGCGGTCGTATTTCTCGAGCCCCCGGCGCAGCGCCTCGGCGGCCTCTTCCTGCAGCTCGGGATCGAGCGTCGCCCGGATCGTCAGGCCGCCGCCGAAGAATTCCTCCTGACCGAAGTTCAGGCTCAGCTGGCGGCGGATCTCGTCGGTGAAATAGTCGCGCGGCGGCAGGCTGGCACTGAAGGGCGGATAATCGCCGTTCTGCACCGTCCTGAGGGGTGCGGCCAGCGCCGCCTGATAGACCGCATCGTCGAGATAGCCGTTATCATGCATCTCGTGCAGCACGTAGTTGCGCCGCCCGACCGCGGCATCGTGGTTGCGCACAGGATGATAATTCGAGGGCGCCTTGGGCAGCGCCGCCAGATAGGCCGCCTCTTCGGGCGCAAGCTCGCTCAGCGTCTTGTCGAAATAGGTCTGGGCCGCAGCGGCCACGCCATAGGAATTCTGCCCGAGGAAGATCTCGTTGAGATAAAGCTCGAGGATCTGGTCCTTCGACAGCGTCTCCTCGATCCGGGTGGCGAGGATCAGCTCCTTGATCTTGCGCTCGCCGGTGCGCTCGCCGCCCAGCAGGAAGTTCTTCATCACCTGCTGGGTGATGGTCGAGGCGCCCCTGAGGTTGCGGCCGCGGCTTTTCACGGCATCGAACAGCGCGGCGGCCATGCCGCGCGCGTCAAAGCCGTGATGGGTATAGAAATTCTTGTCCTCGGCCGAGATGAAGGCCTGCTTGACCAGATCGGGGATCTCGGCGGCGGGCACGAACAATCGCCGCTCCTCGGCGAATTCGTCGATCAGCCGCCCCTCGCCGGAATAGATCCGGCTGATGGTCTTGGGCTGGTAGCTGGCCAGATCCTCGTGGTCGGGAAGATCGCGGGCATACATCCAGAACACCGCGCCGATCATCAGCACGGCCGCCGCGACGCCCAGTGTTGCGAAGGAAAAGAGCGCCCCGAGAAGGGACAGAAAGAACCGGATCACCCGCGCGTGCCTCTGTGCCGTTGTCCGCCCTCTATAAGGCTTCGGGCCGGGCGGGTCAAAACGAAGAACCCCGGATCGGCGGGTCCGGACGCTTCGGTGCGGTCACATCGGCGGGAGCGGCCGGCCCCGAGGGCGCCCCCGGTCGGACAGACCCGGCTCAGCGCGCCATCGCCGCCGCCATCCCCGGTTCGGGAAAGCAGGTTGCGGCACGGCCCGAGGCCTCCTGCCAGCGACCGATCTCGCGCCGGGTCTTGTAGCCCGGCAGCCCGTCGACCCCGCCGACATCGCGGCCGCGGGCCTCCAGCCGGCGCTGGATCGCGACGATCCCGGAACGCTCGATCCCCTTGAGCGGGGCCCAGCCCCGGACGAAGGCGCCCGAGCCGAAGGCGATCCGGTCGCCCAGATGGCCGACATGAAGCGCGTAGAGATCGCTCATGTTATAGGCCTTGAGCACGTAGAAATTGGGCGTGACCAGAAAGGCCGGGCCATGCCGCCCGGCAGGCATCATCAGAAAGCCCTCGCCCCGGCGCTCATGGTCGGGAAAGGCGCGGCCCGAGACCCGGGTCACGCCCAGCGCCTCCCATTCGGCGATGCTGCGGCCCCGGTCTGGACCTTCCAGCGTGCAGGACACCCGCGCGGGCAGCCGCACCTCGAAGCCCCAGTCACGCCCAGCGACCCAGCCATGCCGCCCCAGATAGCTGGCGATCGAGGCAATGGTGTCGGGGCGCGAGCGCCAGATATCGGCCCGCCCGTCGCCATCGCCGTCCACGGCATGGGCCAGATAGGAGGAGGGCATGAATTGCGGCTGCCCCATCGCCCCGGCCCAGCTGCTTTTCATAAGATCGCGCGGCACCGGAGCGGCCTCGGCGATCCGCAGCGCCGCGACCAGCTCGTCAGTGAAATAATCGGCACGCGGGCTCATGAAGCCGCGCGTGGCCAGCACGCGGAACAGATCGTGCCGGATCGGCGCCCGGCCATAGGCGCTTTCGCGACTCCAGACCGCCAGCACGATCCGCGCGGGCACGCCCGTGGCCCGCTCGGCCGCGGCAAGAGCAGAGGCCTCGCGCGCCGCCATAAGCCGACCCTCCGCAGCGGCGGCCCGCAGTCCCGCCTCGGCGAAATAGGCGCCCGGCGCGCCGAATTCGGCCTGATGCTGCGGCCCCGGGCGCGTGCCGGGCGGCACCAGCCCCGGCAGATCCCAGTCGGGCCGGAGCCCCCCGAGCGCGGCATCGAAGGTCGGGCGCGAGACGCCCGCAGCCCTGGCCCTCGGCCAGACCGTGCCACCGAGCCAGTCGCGGAACTGCGCCTCGATCGCCGCCCGGTCGACCGGTTGAGCCATCGCTGGCGAAGGCGGCAGGCCGGCGCAGATCACCAGCAGCAGCAGAAGAAGGACGGCAAGGCGGCGGCGGACGGACATCGGGGCTCCTTTCTGTCCTGTGCCTGGATCTGTCGGCAGCGGTATCGGCGGCACCGGGCGCAAGGTCCCGGCAGGCTGCTCAGCGGCGCAGGAGCGCCGCGGCGGCGGCATCGGCCTCGGCCCAGCCGCGCAAGGCCTCGACAATTCCCGCCGCCGCCCGCGCACGCCATTCGGGCGAGATCAGCCGCGCCCGGTCGTCGGGCGAGGACAGGAAGCCCGTCTCGATCAGCACCGAGGGAATGTCGGGGGATTTCAGCACCGAGAAGGCCGCCGACATATGCGGGGTCTTGTAGAGCTGTCCGACATGGCCGCGCAGCCCGGCGACGATGGCCTCGGCCAGCCGTTCCGAGCGGGGCTGGGTATCGGTGCGGGCCAGATCCATCAGCACCCCCGCGATCACGTCATCCTTGTCGCTGAGATCGACCCCGGCCAGCAGCGCGTCGCGGTCATGGCGCTCGGCCAGCCTGGCCGAGGCACTGTCGCTCGCGGTCTCGGACAGGGTGTAGACGGTGGCGCCCGAGGCATAGCCATCGGCCAGCGCATCGGCATGCAGCGACAGGAACACATCAGCCCGGGCGGCGCGGGCGATGTCGATCCGGGTTTCCAGCGGCACGAAGATATCGGCATTGCGGGTCAGGACCGGCTCGATCCCGGCACGGGCCAGCGCCTCGGCCAGTTCCCGGCCGAAGGTCAGCATCAGATCGGCCTCGCGGATCCCCGCACTCTCGGCGCCCGGATCGATACCGCCATGGCCCGGATCGATCACGACCCGAAGCGCCCGGCTGCCATCATGGCGGCGCGGCGGCGGCGCCAGCTTCTCGGGCTCGGGCAACCCCCAGAGCGCGGTCTGCGCAGGCGGGCGCGCCGCGCCCTCGGTCCCGGCCGCGGTCGGGGCCAGTTGCAGCGCAAGCCGCGCGCGGCCGGTTGCCGGATCGCGCGGCATCTCGGCAAAGACCAGTGCCATCGGCGCCGACAGCTCCAGCACCAGCCGCGACCAGCCCGGACGGATCGCACCCGCCCGCGCGGCCCGCACCCGCTTGCTGCCGGTCAGCGCGCCCGGATCGCTGCCACGCCAGTCGACCTCGCGGAAATCCACCACCAGCCGGGGCGGCGCCTCGAGCGTGAAGACGCGGTAGGGCACGGGCTGGCTGAGACCCAGCGAAAGCGCGACGCCGCCGCCCCGCAGATCCTCAAGCGACGAGGCCGAGAGATCGGGCCGGGCCAGCGCCGTCAGCAGCTCGGCGCCAAGCGCACCGGCAAAGCCGGACCCAAGTCCGACCCAGAGCGCCACCCAGAACGCTGCCGCCGCGCGAAGAAGGACTGAAACTGCCTGCATGCCTGCCCGCCCGATCCGGTTTTGCGCCAGCATAAGACAGGGCACGGACCGATGTCACGCCCGCGGCGCCGGGCTCAGAACCCGGCGGCCTTGCGCAGCATGTTGCCCGCGACGAAGATCAGGAAGACCGCGAAGACCCGCTTGAGCGGCTTGGGATCCATCGCATGGGCCAGCCGGACGCCCAGCGGGGTGGTGATCAGCGTCATCGCGATGATGACCAGGAAGGCCGGGATGTTGACCGCGCCCAGGGTGAAGGGCGGGCGCGCGCCATCGGGGATCTGCACGAAGAAGAAGCCCAGAACCGAGGGCACGGCGATGAGAACGCCAAAGCCCGACGCGGTCGCCACCGCGCGGTGGATCGGCGCGCCATGAAGCGTCATCAGCGGCACCCCGAAGCTGCCGCCGCCAATGCCCATCAGCACCGACAGGAAACCCACGACCGGCGACAGGACCGCCCGCCTGAGACCGCGGGGCATGCTGTCGCCCAGCCGCCAGTCATTGCGACCGAAGGCCATGTAAAGCCCGACCGCCATCGCCAGCCCGCCGAAGATGCCCTGCAGCACGACCGAGCGCAGCGCCGCCGCGACCAGCACCCCGATCACCGCGCCAAGCGCGATGCCGGGCGCCCAGCCCTTCAGCACCTGCCAGTCGACCGCTTCCTTCTTGGCATGCGACAACACCGAGCGGGTCGAGGTGACGATGATCGTGGCCAGCGAGGTCGCAAGACAGATCTGCATCAGATAGGCGCTGTCATAACCGAGCGCCTGGAAGGCATAGAAGAAGGCCGTGACCAGAACGATGCCGCCGCCCACGCCCAGAAGCCCCGCCAGCACTCCCGCGATCGCGCCGATGCTCAGCAAAAGCGCCAGCATCCACAGAAGCGTCACAGTATCGGGCATCGGAAACTCTCCTCGGGTCCGCGGCCCCCTCGGCCGATCCTCGGGGCCCGAAGACCCTTAGCCGAGCCAGGTCGCGAGGACCAGTGCCCCCGCGCGCCGCGGCCGCCCGCCATCCCGGTCGATCTTCAGGCAGATGTCAGGCCGCCCGCGGCAGCGCGTCGAGCGCGGCGTCCAGCACCTCGAGCCCGGCCCCCTGCCCGGCCGCGCCCTCCGACAGCACCCGGCGCCAGGCGCGTGCCCCGGGCGCCCCCGCAAACAGCCCCAGCATGTGCCGGGTGACATTGTGCAGCCGCCCCCCCGCCGCCAGGTGCCGGGCGATATAGGGGCGCATCTCCAGGGCCACCTGCCGCGCGCTCTTGCGGCCGGGCTGCCCGAAGATCTCCTCGTCGGCACCCAGCAGGATCGCGGCCGGGTCGTGATAGGCCGCACGCCCGATCATCACCCCGTCGAGCCCCTCGGCCAGCAGGGCCTGCGCCTCGGCCAGCGAGGCGACGCCGCCATTGACCGAGACATGCATCGCCGGGAAAGCCCGCTTCATCTCGGTCACCAGCCCGTAATCGAGCGGCGGCACATCGCGGTTCTGCTTCGGGCTCAGCCCCTGCAGCCAGGCCTTGCGGGCATGGATGGTGACCCGCGTCACCCCCGTCCCTGCGACCGTTTCCAGAAAGGCGGGCAGCACCTCGCGCGGTTCCTGATCGTCGACCCCGATCCGGCATTTCACCGTGACCTCGACGCTTGCGACCGCCCGCATCGCCGCCAGGCAATCGGCCACGAGATCCGGGCTTTTCATCAGCACCGCCCCGAAAGCGCCCGACTGCACCTTGTCGGAGGGGCAGCCGACATTGAGATTGACCTCGTCATAGCCGGCCTCGCAACACAGCCGCGTGGCCTCGGCCAGCTCGCGCGGGTCCGAGCCCCCGAGCTGCACCGCCACCGGATGTTCCTCGGGATCGTGATCGAGCAGATGCAGCGCGCCGCCCCGAACGAGTGCAGGCGCCGTGACCATCTCGGTATAAAGCAGCGCCGAGCGGCTCATTAGCCGGTGGAAGTAGCGACAATGGCGGTCGGTCCAGTCCATCATAGGCGCAACGGACAGGCGGGAGGCCGTTGAAATATCTAGTTTTTTATTACTTTCCGTCACTTACAGGCACCTACAGTTCGTCTCGTTTCCGCTCATTATGGACCATATTCGTCGATTTTGACACTGGATTTGGTCCTGTGGACCAAATACAATTCCGTGGACCAAATGGGGAGACCGTCATGGGCTCGATCACCACACGCAAGCGCAAGGATGGAAGTCACAGTTACAGGGCACGTGTACGAGTGATGCGCGAGGGAACCGTCTATCACGAGACAAAGACTTTTGACAGACGCCCAGCTGCGACCACCTGGATAAAGAAGCGCGAGAAGGAGCTAGCAAAGCCTGGTGCCTTGGAAGGACTGAACGTATCCGACCCTCCGCTGTCCAAAGCGATCGAGCGCTACACTGAAGAGGCCGTAAAGGAAATCGGTCGCACGAAAGCGCAAGTCCTCAGGACCATCGCGACCTACCCAATCGCCGATCTGCCCTGCTCCACCATCAAGTCGAAGGATATCATCGAGTTCCTTCAGTCTCTGCCCGGACAACCTCAAACCGTCGGGAACTACGCCAGCCATCTCGCCTCCATATTCGCCATAGCACGGCCGATGTGGGACTTTCGGCTTGATGATCGGGAGATGAGAGACGCGATCACCGTCGCGCGCCGCATGGGGATCATCTCGCGTTCCGCGCAGCGGAACCGCAGACCCACCCTCGATGAACTCGACCGGTTGCTGGCCCATTTCATTGATCGGCGCCAAAGAACACCTCAGGCCATGCCCATACACAAGGTGATCGTGTTCGCTCTCTTCTCGACGCGCCGACAGGCAGAGATCACCCGCCTCACCTGGGATGACTTCCAGAAGGAGCACAAGCGCATCCTGGTCCGTGACATGAAGCATCCCGGCGAGAAGCTCGGAAACGATACCTGGGTCGATCTGCCCGAGGAGGCCATTCAGATCATAGACAGTATGTGCAAGAGCAAGGATGAGATATTTCCTTACTCTCCGGACGCGATCACGGCCAACTTCACCCGCGCCTGTAAGCTGCTCGGAATCGAGGATCTGCACTTCCACGATCTTCGCCACGAAGGCATTTCTCGGCTATTCGAGATGGGTTGGAACATTCCCCATGTCGCAGCCGTCAGTGGGCACAGGTCTTGGGTCAGCCTGAAGCGCTACACGCACATCCGGGAAACAGGCGACAAGTATGCGAGCTGGCCTGGACTGCAGCTCGCAATCGACAACACGTGATACGGCGACCCAAGCTTGACCTTCGCGCGACCGCTTTCGCTTTACCCACGAAGATAATGGAGAATGTGGACCGGAGAAGGCAATCTCCGCATCTACGAGGAAATCAAATCTTGGTAGGCGACACACCGAGTGCGCAGAAAGTGACATGCTCCCATTGACCGGATTCCCTGAAAAGCCCGCGTTTTGAAATTCGCCTGTCCGCCCTGAACTGGAAGATACGATCAACCTACGAACGCTTCTGGTGAGCTGGTCTGGCGCTTTATGTCCAAGCGACCTTGGCCTTCGGTCGACTTCGAAACAACAGCTCCCCAAATCATTCGTCCGGCATACCATGCCATTGGGATGGCACCGTGTGACCGCTTTCGACGAAACGGCGCTCGAAACCCTGCGCGACCTCCTCCACCGTTACCGCAGCGAATTGCGCCAGAAGCCGTGCCTCGGCCTCCGCCAGCGTCGCGTCGAGCCGCGCGTCGACCGCCTGCTCGACCAGACAGGGCGACGGGTCCGCCTGTGGCCCGATGTTGAACAGCGGCGGGTGGCCGACCGCCTCGTAGACGTCGCGCAAGCTGATCTCGGCCAGCGGGAAAGCGAGTTGCCAGCCACCGCCGTGGCCCTTTTCTGACGACACGATCCCCCGCTCGCGCAGCCCCGCCATCATCCGGCGCACCACCACGGCATTGGTCGAAATCATCTGCGCGATCTGTTCCGAGGTGGCACGCCCGACGTGCCGGTCCATGTGGATCAACACGTGCAACATGCGGGACATGCGAAGATCGCGCGCCATCGGGTTTCCCTTCCTTGCCTGTCCAGCCTCCTTAGCAGCACTCAAGTAACAATGAAAGTTTCGTGTCTTGAAAGGCGCGCGACGGATCACGTAACTCTTAATGATACATGTAAGGGAACACCATGGATCATGATGTCATCGTCATTGGCGGGAGTTTTGCCGGGCTCGCCGCCGCAATGCAGCTCGCCCGCGCCCGCAGACGCGCCTGCGTTCTCGACACCGGCGCCCCCCGCAACCGCTTTGCCGCCGCCTCGCACGGGTTCCCCGGGCAGGATGGGCGCGCCCCACAGGATATCCGCGCGACCCTTAGACACGAACTCTCGGCCTACCCCACTCTGTCCTTCCGGGACGGTGCCGGAGCGTCGGCTATGCGCGAGGGAGAGGGGTTTCGGGTGATACTGGCAGAGGGCGGAGACATCACCGCGCGGCGGCTGGTGCTGGCCTTCGGTGTCCGCGACAGCCTGCCCGACCTGCCGGGCGTGACCGAACGCTGGGGAAGCACCGTGCTGCATTGCCCCTATTGCCATGGCTACGAGCTGAACGGCGGGCAGGTCGGCGTTCTGGCGCGCGGCGAAGCGGCGCTGCATCAGGCGATGCTGCTGCCGGATTGGGGGCCGACCACGCTCTTTACGCAAGGCCTGCTCGCCCTCTCCGCAGATCAGCGGCAAAGCCTGGCCGACCGGAGGGTCACGGTCGAGGAAACGCCTGTCGTGGACCTGCTCGGCACCGCACCGGCGCTCGACGGGGTGCGCCTGGAGGACGGACGAGAGGTTGCGCTGGCGGGGCTGTTCCTGGCGCCCGACACCGCGCCCTCCTGCGATCTGGCAAGCGATCTTGGCTGTGCACTGACGGACGGCCCGACCGGCCCCTATGTGGCCGTCGACCCGATGCAGGCCACCAGCCAGCCCGGCGTCTTCGCCGCCGGCGACCTTGCCAGCCCCATGCCCAACGCCACGATCGCCGCGGCCTCGGGCGTGATGGCGGGCAGCGCCGCGCACCGCTCGCTGGTCTTCGACCCCGATCTGACCGCAACGCCCTGAAGGAACATCGCCATGCAACAAACCACCCGAGACTTCTGGAACGACCGCTACCGCGAAAAGACCGGCGAGACCTCCGGCAAACCCGGCCTCGTCCTGTCCCAGTTCGCCGGCCCGCTGCAGCCGGGGACGGCGCTGGAACTGGGCTGCGGCCGGGGCGACGACGCTCTCTGGCTGGCCCGGCAGGGCTGGCAGGTGACGGCGGTGGACATGTCCGCCGTGGCGCTTGCCTACGCCTCTGAAAGATCCGCCTGCGCCGGACTGGCCGGGAGCCTCCGCTTCGAAGAACACGATCTGGCCGAAACCTTCCCGGACGGCAGCCACGACCTCGTGGTCGCCAGCTTTCTGCAATCGCCGCAGGATTGGCCGCGCGCCCGGGTGCTGGCCAGCGGCCTGAACGCGGCGATCACCCGCCTGAAGGGGCGCACACAATGATCCGGACCGACTGGACGACGCAAGAAGCACGGGAGCTTCACGCCCTGCCCTTTCGGTGTTCCATCCATGGCGGGGTCCTCCTTTCCCAAAATAGCATGGAAAGAAGGTTAAGTGGACGAGTCATCGCGCGTTCCTTGAAGGGCGATCACGCGCCTCCCGCAGCCTGAGCAATTGACGCTCAACTTGCGCTCGGTCGCGTTCAGCTGCCCCGATCCGGCTTTCCGGCACATCGCAGTTACAGTCGCCCGGGCCGCAAACGGCCCCACCACGGTATATCAGGATCACATCGCCATCCTCGGCGCCCAGCCAGTGGCATCGGGTGGAGGTGAGGTTATCAGACATGGGGCGGCATTCTCCGACCGGAATCGCCACCGGAAATTTGCAAGGTGCCCCACGCTCGTTCCGTCGTGGGGCACTTTCTGGATTTATCATTAAAATTCAGATGATTAATTTTGGACTGGTGGGCCGAGAGGGAATCGAACCCCCGCTGTCGATGGGTGTAAACCATCCGCTCTACCCCTGAGCTATCGGCCCCCGGATCCGGCGCCGCAAGGCTGCGCGCGATCTCGGGACAGGCGCAAACGAGGCGTGGATCGCCCGGAAACACGCTCTGAAAGACGCCCCGGGCGCGCCAATCGACTGACGCATCGCGCGGTCTAGCCGGTGATGCGCATTGCCGCAAGCCCCAACGGACGGGCCTCCGTTCTGCGACAGGATCTGGTACGGGCGGCCGGACTCGAACCGGCACGGCCTTTCGGCCCAGGCATTTTAAGTGCCATGTGTCTACCATTCCACCACGCCCGCCCCGGCCAAGGGCAGCTCCGGGCGATACGACCACCGGAGGGTCCGACCTTTCCTAACGTTCCTGGGCAGATGCGACAATCTCAAAGACGGCGGCCGGACCGGACGTATCGCCGCTGCCCGGCCCATGCCTGCCCGATGCAGGGGCGAAGAACAGCTACGGACCACAGGGTCTGCACCGGCAAAGCCGCCCAAGCGGTGCGCCGCGCAATCCCAACGCCGCAGGACCGCACGGGCCGGCGCAACCCGTTCTTCCCGACGTCCCCCTTGCATTCGGTGCTTGCAGCCCCGGCAGGGGAGCGCTCCTCCGGGACGTCATCGACGGGGCTCAGGGGACGGTCGCGAAGGCGACTTCCTTCACGGCCTCCATCGCGACGAAGGTGGAGCTGTTGGCCACATGCGGCAAGGCCGAGATCCGTTCGGCCATGACCTCGCGATAGGCGGCCATGTCGGCGGTGCGCACCTTCAGCAGATAGTCGAAACCGCCCGCGATCATGTGGCATTCCTCGATCTCCGGGATCGTCCGGACCGCGGCATTGAAGGCGCGAAGCGCCGCCTCGCGGGTATCCGACAGCCGCAGCTGGACAAAGGCGACATGGGCAAGCCCCAGACGGATGGGGCTCAGCATCGCGCGGTAGCCGGTGACGATGCCCTCGGCCTCGAGCCGCCGCAGCCGGGCCTGGGTGGGCGTCTTGGACAGGCCGATCCGGCGGCCGAGCTCTGCAACAGGGATCCGCCCCTCGGCCGAGATTATCCGCAGAATCGCGCGATCGTAACGGTCGGGCAGGAAAGTCGCTTCCGACATGCAGCCCCTCTCATTTTCAGGCGTAGCGCCTATCATTTTAAGCAAAAGCAGGCGAACGACCTGCGCATTTGGCGCTATCATGGCCGAAAAACAGGGAGACTTCCATGCAGGACGATACCTTGCCGCTGCGCGACCGGATCGAAGCGGCCACCTATGCCCCTCAGGCGCAGGTCCTCGAAGAACTGCTGGAGGCGACCGGCCTCGGCGACGAGGACCGCAAGCGCATCGAGGCGGCGGCGGTTCGGCTCGTCCGGACGATCAGGACGGACGCGCGGCCGGGCCTGATGGAGGTATTCCTGGCCGAATACGGGCTGTCGACCAATGAAGGCATCGCGCTGATGAGCCTGGCCGAGGCGCTGCTCCGGGTGCCCGATATCATGACCATGGACGCGCTGATCGAGGACAAGATCGCGCCCTCGGACTGGGGGCACCATCTCGGGCGCTCGCCCTCGCCCATGGTCAATGCCTCGACCTGGGCGCTGCTTGTGACCGGACGCGTGCTGGAACGGCGCGATCCCGGGCTGATCGCCACGCTCAAGGGCGCGGTCAAGCGGCTGGGCGAACCGGTGATCCGGACCGCGGTGGCGCGGGCGATGCGCGAGATGGGCCGGCAATTCGTGCTGGGCGAGACCATCGAGGCAGCACTCGAGCGGGCGCAGGAGCTCGAGGCCGAGGGCTACACCTATTCCTATGACATGCTGGGCGAGGCCGCCCGCTGTGCGGCCGATGCAGAGCGCTATTACCGGGCCTATTCCGACGCCATCGCCCGGATCGGGCTGGCCGCGACACAAGATGACGTGCGGGCCAATCCCGGCATCTCGATCAAGCTCTCGGCGCTGCATCCGCGCTACGAGCTGGCCCAGCGCGACCGGGTGATGACCGACCTTGCCCCGCGCCTGCTCGAGCTTGCGCTCCAGGCACGACGCATGGGCATGGGACTCAATGTCGATGCCGAGGAGGCCGACCGGCTGGTGCTGTCGCTCGACGTGATCGCCGCGGTTCTGGCCGATCCGCGGCTGGCGGGCTGGGACGGGTTCGGCGTTGTGGTGCAGGCCTACAGCCCCCGCGCGGGGCTGGTGATCGACGCGCTTTACGAGCTGGCCGGGCGGCATGACCGTCGGCTGATGGTCCGTCTGGTCAAGGGCGCCTACTGGGACAGCGAGATCAAGCGCGCCCAGGAGGTCGGGGTCGATGGCTTTCCGGTCTTCACCCGCAAGGCGGCGACCGATGTCAGCTATATCGCCAATGCCCGCAAGCTCCTGCGCATGACCGACCGGATCTACCCGCAATTCGCCACCCATAACGCCCATACCGTGGCCGCGATCCTCGACATGGCGCCCGACCCGGACCGGTTCGAGTTCCAGCGCCTGCACGGGATGGGCGAGGCGCTGCACCGGATCGTGATGGAAATGGGGCTTGGCACCCGCTGCCGCATCTATGCCCCGGTCGGCGCGCATCGCGAGCTGCTGGCCTATCTCGTGCGGCGGCTCCTGGAGAACGGCGCGAATTCCTCCTTCGTCAACCGGATCGTCGACGAGACCGTGCCGCCCGAGGCGGTGGCTGCGGATCCGCTTTCCGAACTCGAGACGCTGATCGATGCCGAGGCGCCCGCCGGCCTCCGGCCCGGCCCGGCCCTGTTCGAGCCCGACCGGCGCAATTCGCGCGGCTGGGACCTGGCCCATGGCCCGCATCTGGCCGAGATCGAGATCGCCCGGGGGCCCTACAGGACAGCTCATTTCAACGCCGCCCCGCGCCTTGCAGGACCGGTCCGCGCCGAAGCGGCAACCCCGCGCCACAGCCCCTCCGACCCGACCGATCTGGTCGGCTGGGTGCAGGACGCCTCGCCCCGCGATGTCGGCACCGCACTGGCCCATGCAAGGCCCTGGAACATCCCCGAACACCGTTGCGCCGAGGTGCTGCGCCAGGCGGCCGACCTCTACGAGGCCCATGCGGGCGCGATCTTCGCGCTGCTCGCACGCGAGGCCGGCAAGACGCTGCCCGACGCGGTGGGCGAGCTGCGCGAGGCGGTGGATTTCCTGCGCTATTACGCCGCCCGGATCGACGGCCTCGACGCGCCCGCGCGCGGGCTCTTCGTCTGCATCTCGCCCTGGAACTTCCCGCTGGCGATCTTCACCGGCCAGATCGCGGCGGCACTGGCCGCAGGCAATGCGGTGATCGCGAAACCCGCCGAACAGACGCCGCTGATCGCCCATCTCGCCACCGGATTGCTGCACGAGGCGGGCGTTCCGCCGGAATGCCTGCAACTGCTGCCCGGCGATGGCAGGATCGGCGCGGCACTGACCTCGGACAGCCGCGTCACCGGCGTGGCCTTCACCGGCTCGACCGAGACCGCGCGCATGATCCAGCGCGCGATGGCCTCGCATATGGCCCCCGGCACGCCGCTGATCGCCGAGACCGGCGGGCTGAACGCGATGATTGTCGACAGCACCGCCCTGCCCGAGCAGGCCGTCCGCGACGTGATCGCCTCGGCCTTCCAGTCGGCCGGGCAACGCTGTTCGGCCCTGCGCTGCCTCTATGTACAGGAGGACATCGCCCCGGGCTTCCTGGCGATGCTGCAGGGCGCGATGGCAGAGCTGAGCCCTGGCGCGCCATGGGAGCTGTCTTCCGATCTGGGGCCGCTGATCGACGCCGAGGCCCATGCCGCCATCGCCACCTATGTCGCCGCCGCCCGCGCCGAGGGCCGGGTGATCTGGGAGGGCAGCGCCCCGCCCGAGGGCCATTTCCAGGCGCCGGTCGCGATCCGGGTGCCGGGCATCGAGGCCATCGAGCGCGAGATCTTCGGCCCGGTGCTGCATGTCGCCAGCTTCGCGGGCGGCGATCTCGACCGCGTCGTCGAGGCGGTGAACGCATCGGGCTATGGCCTGACCTTCGGGCTGCACAGCCGGATCGACGACCGGATCAAGCGCATCGCCGCGCGGCTGACCGTCGGCAATGTCTATGTCAACCGCAACCAGATCGGCGCGGTGGTGGGCAGCCAGCCCTTCGGCGGCGAGGGGCTCTCGGGCACCGGCCCCAAGGCCGGCGGTCCGCATTACCTGCCCCGCTTCACCGACCGTCCGGCGCCCGAGGCGCATGTCTCGACCGAAGCTGCGAAGGGCGCCCCGGCCGCGCCCGACGCGGTCGCGGCAGCGGTTCGCGCGGCGCCCCCCGCGCGCGACCCCGAGACGCTCGATCTGCCCGGGCCGACCGGCGAGACCAACCGGCTGACGACGCTGGCGCGCGCGCCCCTGCTTTGCCTCGGGCCGGGTCCGGGCGCCTCGGCCGCACAGGCCGAGGCGGTGCGCGCGCAGGGCGGCGCAGCGGTTGCGGTCGAGGGGCTGCTGGAGCCCGCGGCGCTGACCGATCTCAAGGGCATCTCGGGCGCGCTCTGGTGGGGCGATGCCGAGACCGGCCGCGCCTATGCGCTGGCGCTGGCCGAACGCGAGGGGCCGATCCTGCCCCTGATCGCGGGGATGCCCGATCCGGCGCATGTGAGGCTCGAGCGGCATCTCTGCATCGACACGACGGCAGCCGGCGGCAATGCGGCGCTGCTGGCCGCGGCCGGTTCCGCTTGACGGCCCTCGCGCAGCGGCTAGCTTCCCGCCATGTTCCCGCTGCGCGACCACAATCCCTCCTCCCGCTTTCCCTTCGTCACCCTTGCCCTGATTGCGGCGAATGTGGCGGTGTTTCTGTTTTGCCTGCCGCTCTTCGCCGATCCGGGGGCGCTGCAGGCCCTGTTCATGGACTGGGGCATGGTCCCCGCGCTCATCACCCGCACCGGCGACTGGTCGGGCGTGCTGAGCTCGATGTTCCTGCATGGCGGGCTGCTGCATCTTGCCGGAAACATGCTTTTCCTCTGGATCTTCGGCGACAACATGGAAGACCGGTTCGGACATGTCGGGTTTTTGCTGTTCTATCTGGCGGGGGGCGTGGCGGCGGCGCTTCTGCAATATGCGGTGGCGCCGGGATCGACGGTCCCGGTCGTGGGCGCCTCGGGCGCCATCGCGGCGGTGATGGGCGGGTATCTTCTGCTTTTCCCGAAGGCCCGGGTCGATCTCCTGATCATCCTGATCGTGATCTTCCGGGTGATCCCGGTCCCGGCCTGGCTGATGCTGGGGCTCTGGTTCGGCCTGCAGCTTTATTCCGGCGCCTCCGCCGCGGCGGATGAAGGCGGCGTCGCCTACTGGGCGCATTCGGGCGGCTTCATCGCCGGACTTGCGCTGACACTTCCGCTCTGGCTCAGGCTCGGCGGGCCCGCCTTCTGGAACCGCACCCAGGGCAGCCCGCCGCATCCCGTCGGGGTCTACCGTGCGACCACGGTGCCGCGGGTCCGGCGACACCGCTGAGCGGCACACGCCGCAGCGTCGGAAAAGCGGCCGGGTCGAAAAACTGCTGGGTCGGAAAAGCTGCAGGGTCGGCAGAGACGTCGCAACGCGGTTTCCGGTTGCCCCCTGGCCTCCGGCAAGCGGTATCGCATGACCTGCGCGGACGCCCTCCTGCGCCCGGCAGACGGCCGCGACATCTCGGGCCTCACCACTGGCCTCACCGCGGGCCAAGCCCACCCGGTTCGCAGACACCGAGCCAGCCAAGCGCCGCGCTCATTCTGTCGCCAAGCCGGACCTCGCCCGACGGGATCGACGCAAACATCGCGATGCAGGCGTCGATGATCGCGGCCATCAACAGGGTCCGGTCGACAGCGACCGCCCCGGAGGTGTCATGGAAGAAACGCCGCAACGGAGGCGGAGGCCACCCACCGGCGCAGCTCGCCTCCCCGGTCATCGCACGATCCTTCCCGCCCCGCCAAAGCTGATGGCTTGGATGGCTCCTGCTCCATCGGCGTCGCAATGCGCCATAGTGCAGATGTGATCATCTGCTGCGCGAGGAGCCATCCGCATGAAGGTTACAATAGTCGGCCTGGATCTGGCCAAGACTGTCTTTCAGGTTCACGGGATCACCGATGAAGGCCATGTCATCTTCAACAAGCCACGGCGCCGGGCTCAACTGCTTGCGTTCTTCGAGTGCCTGGCCCCCTGTCTGACCGGCATGGAAGCCTGTGCGGCGAGACACCACTGGGCGCGAGAGCTGTCCGAGATCGGTCACGAGGTACGGCTGATCCTGCCGATCTACCTCACCCCTACGTGAAGCGGGGCAAGTCGGACGGTGAGCCGGAACGTGGCCCCAATGGGGCCGCCTAAGCCCGCGAACGATGCGGAAGCGAGTCTCGCGAAGCATTCACCCGTCCGACCATGCGCGTCGAGAAGGTCAAATCGGAAGAGCAGCAGGTCCTGCTGAGCCTTGACCGGACGCGTGAGTCCTCCGTGCGGCAGGGAACGCAGCTGGTGAACATGCTCCGCGGGCTGCTGGCGGAGTTCGAGATCCTCCTGCCTCAAGGCCTGGAGAAGGCGACGGGTTTCGCGCGGGATGTCGTGGAAGGGGCTGCGTCGGATATTCCCGAAATCGGACAGGACGTCATTCGCGTCCTTTGCAGACAGCTTCTGTCGACCGATTACCTCCTGCACTGGCATGACCCGCAGCTGCAGGCCGTGGCGCGGACGGATCGTCGGATGAAACTGCTGCCGACTATTCCGGGTGTCGGACCGGTTACGGCCTCGGCAATCGTGGCGCCCATCGGCAGCGACCGTCAGTTCCGCAATGGTCATGAGTTTGCGGCGTGGCTGGGGCGGACACCAGGGAACAAGTCCAGCGGCGGCAAGGAAAGGCTGGGCAGGATCACGAAGATGGGGGTTCAGGACCTCCGGAAGTTCCTCGTGGTCGGCATGACCTCCCGCGCAATCCAGGTGACGGTCCGGCCGGACAAGGGCGACCCGTGGCTGAGGAAACTGCCGGAGAGAAAGCCGTTCTGGCTGGCAACGATAGCCATGGCCAACAAGACGGCCAGGATCATCCGGACCGTCCTGACACGGGAGGTAACCCTGGTCGCCGCGACCTGCCTGATGCCGCAAGCCCGGGCAGAGAATAGCAAGACCGACGAGATGATGGCGACACCCACAGCCGCTCCCCCTGGGGATCCCGCCGAACGTCCGGGGTGCAACAGCCCGATAAGCTGACAGGGACCCGGGATGCGGAAGCCATCAGGGCCAGCGGCCGAAACGCCACGCAAACGGGCCGGACACACCACCGCTTCTGCAAGCGTGCAATAAACTCGCTTCCCGCTTGCCATGCAGGAGCCATCCACACAGGACGGTCGGAACGCCGGCGCAGGACAGGCGTTCGGCCGAAGATCAGGTGTTTCTGATGGCCTTGGCGAAGTGGTCGTAGATCGCCTCGTTCGCGACCAGCACCTCGCCATGCTCGAGCGGGTCGCGGCCCTCATGGATGGTGCCGACAAAGCCGCCCGCCTCGCGCACCAGAAGCAGGCCCGCGGCCACGTCCCAGGCGTTCAGCTCGCGTTCCCAGTAGCCGTCATAACGGCCGGCGGCGACATAGGCCAGATCGAGCGCGGCCGCGCCCCAGCGCCTGACGCCCGCGCAATGCGGCATCAGCCGGGCCAGATCCTGAAGCGTGGCAGGCAGCGTGCGCTTGGCGGCAAAGGGCACCCCGGTGGCGAAGATCGCCTCGATCATGCGCGACCGCGACGACACCCGCAGGCGGCGGTCGTTCATCCAGGCGCCCGCGCCCTTCTCGGCGAAGAAAAGCTCGTCCTTGGCGGCGTCGTAGACAACGCCCGAGACGATTTCGCCCTTGTGCTCGAGCGCGATCGACACGGCCCAATGCGGCAGGCCGTGCAGGAAGTTGGTGGTGCCGTCGAGCGGATCGACGATCCAGCGCCGGGTCGGGTCGTCGCCATCCTCGCTGCCGGTCTCCTCGCCGAGCCAGCCATAGGTCGGCCGCGCGCCGCGCAGCTCCTGGCGCAGGATCTCCTCGGCGGCGGTATCCGCGCGGCTGACGAAATCGCCCGCACCCTTCATCGAGACCTGAAGGTTCTCGACCTCGCGGAAGTCCTTGACCAGGCTGCGGCCGGCCTTGCGGGCGGCCTTGATCATGATGTTGAGGTTTGCACTGCCTTGCATGGGAGCCTCCTTCGGTCTTGCCGCGGGCCATACACGGGGGCGCGCCCGGTGCCAAGGGAAATGGGACAGCCCGGCCCGGCTACCCGGCGGCCCCGCGTTGCAGCTTGACCGGCTCGCTTCGCGCCAGCCGCACGAAATGCGCCATGAAGGGCCTTGCGGTATCCTCGGATCTGGTGGCCGCGTACATCCGTCTGGTCAGTCCGGTCTCGGTCAGGGGCCGCACCGCGAAATCGGCATTGCTCCGGGCCTCGCGCACCACCCAGTCGGGCAGCACCGTCACCCCGCGCCCCGAAGCGACCAGCATCAGGATCACCGCGGTGAGCTCGACCTGGCGCTGCGCCAGCGGCTCGACCCGGGCCGGACCCAGAAGCCCGGTGAAGACATCAAGCCGCGAGCGTTCGACCGGATAGGTGATCAGCGTCTCGCCGCGGAAATCCTCGGCCCGGATGAAGGGGCGCCCGGCCAGCGGATGCGAGGCGGCACAGAGAAAGACCGGCTCGTAATCGAAAAGCGGCGCAAAGTCGATGCCCCCACGCGTCTCGGGATCGGACGAGAGCACCAGATCGACCTCCTCGCGGGCAAGCGCGGGCAGTGCCTCGAAGGACAGGCCGGGGCGGATGTCGACATCGATCTCGGGCCAGGCCTTGCGGAAGGAGTCGAGCACCGGCAGCAGCCAGTCATAGCAGGCATGGCATTCGAGCGCGATATGCAGCCGCCCTGCCCGACCCGAGGTCATGCCCTCGAATTCGGCCTGCAGCGCGGCGATCTCGGGCAGCACGCGCTCGGCCGTTCGCAACAGCCTGAGCCCTGCCGAGGACAGCCGCAACGGCTTGGTACGGCGGACGAAAAGCTCCATCCCCACCTGCTCCTCGAGGCCCTTCACCTGATGGCTGAGCGCGGATTGGGTGATGTTCAGCCGGTCGGCAGCCCGGGCCAGACCGCCCGCGTCATGAATGGCCTTGATCGTCCTCAGATGGCGCAGTTCCAGATGCATCCTGTTCCCGGGCTCATATTGATCTTGAAAACTATGAGTTTGTTTCACAGTCCCTGTTATGCGACAAGATCGAAAATCTTCGAACCCCTTGGGAGTGTCCGCCATGACCGCCCCCCGCGTGTCCTTCGAGTTCTTTCCGCCCCAGACGCTGGAGGCAAGCTTCCGGCTCTGGGAAGCCGCGCAGGCGCTTGCACCGCTGAAACCGACCTTCGTGTCGGTGACCTATGGCGCGGGCGGGACCACGCGCAAGCTGACCCATGAGGCGGTCGAGACCATCCACAACCATTACGGGTTGAACGTCGCCGCCCATCTGACCTGCGTCGACGCGACACGGGCCGAGACGCTGGAGATCGCCGAGGCCTATGCGGCGGCGGGCGTGACCGAGATCGTGGCGCTGCGGGGCGACCCGCCGAAGGACCAGGGCGCGTTCCGGCTGCATCCCGAGGGCTTTGCCAATTCCTGCCAGCTGATCGAGGCGCTGGCCGCGACCGGCAAATTCCGGCTCCGGGTCGGCGCCTATCCCGACCCGCATCCCGAGGCGGGCGCGCCCGATGCCGATGTTCTTTGGCTCAAGCGGAAATTCGAGGCGGGTGCGGACACGGCCATCACCCAGTTCTTCTTCGAGGCCGAGACCTTCTTCCGTTTCCGCGATGCCTGCGAGAAGCAGGGGATCGATGGCGCGAAGATCATCCCCGGCATCCTGCCGATCGAGAAATGGGCCGGCGTTCGCCGCTTTGCCCAGCGTTGCGGCGCGCATGTGCCCCCCCATGTCGACGAGGCCTTCGAGACCGCGATCCGCGACGGTCGGGAAGGGCTGCTGGGCAAGGCGATGGCGACCGAGCTCTGCACCGGGCTGATGGAAGGCGGCGTGCGGGATTTCCATTTCTACACGCTGAACAAGCCGCATCTGACCCGCGATATCTGCCATGCGCTGGGGGTTGTTCCCGACACGCATCTCGAAAAGGTCGCCTGAGCCCCGCCTCCGGGCGTCAGGCAGGACGCCCGGTTCGAATTTTCGTCGAAAATTCGCGCCCCTGTGGCGCGGTTCGGCCTCAGGCAATCGCCTGCAACAGCCGCCAGACCCGCTCGGACGTGAAGGGCATGTCACCACATGCCCCTGCCACAGAGTGGATCCAGCATCGCATCGTCGGCCGCCGCCATCGCCCCCCTTCCCGCCTCGCCGCAGCCCGACATGCCCGGAGGATTGGCGGGCGATGAAACCTGCTCGGTCGTGAGCCGCACGAAAGGCAGATCAGTCGCACGCGGCATCGCGCGAACCATGAAGCTCGCGGTCAGAAGCTGGCCATAATCGTCCTGCCCCCCCCCTCGCACAGAGCCCGACCAAGCCCCTGCACCGCCTCAGCCCGCCATGCACCTTTTCTCGGCCGGACGCGGATTGATCGGCGTGCCGAAATCACCCGCCACCGCATAACGCAGCCCCCGCGCCGCATCGGCTCGGGGTCGATCCCGATCTCGGCAACATGAACGCTGTTCGGAGAGGAGCGGCCCCGGCAGGGTGCCGTCGGCACGGCGGCACAACAGATCCGTCTGGCCCGCCCGGCGGGCCATCGTCGCCAGTTCGATCGACCCGGGCGCCAGCTTCGATCCGGGTGCGCGGAACCGGTCCTCGTCGAAGCCCAGTTCTGGCGCCTGCATCCCCATCCCGGCGGCAAGTAACGGCGTGACACCCGCAATCATGACCCCGATATCATGACCTTGATCACGGCCAGGGACGTACTGGCCCGGATGGTGTCGGGATAGGCGCCCTTCACCGCGAAAAACGGCCACGGAATGGCATGGGGCCGATCAGCACCTTCGCGAACAGCTCAGGAAGGACCGTCCGCGCGGTCGTTCGGAATGCCTTCTGCACCGCCGCATCGTCGTCCATCGTCCAGTCACAGGCGAGGGTAAGCGGCGTCATGGATCTATCGGCGGCCTGCCGCTGGTCAATTCCGGATGCGGCTCGAGATCCTCCAGGTCGAAAGCGATCCGCTCGGCGGCATCCTTCGTGGCTGGCGGGGTCCCGGCAATCACCACCGCCATCGCCTCGCCCCCGAAACGCACCCGGTCCAGGGCTCGCAGCGGGCGGGCGCGGCATCCGCGCGGCTGTCGCCCCCATCACCGCCCCCGGTGCACCGCCCGCGCCGACACCCGCTCAGGCGCCCGGATCTCGGCATGGGCGACCGGGCGGGCCGGAACACGGCATGCAGCACCGAGGCCGGTGCGATATCGTCGCCATGGAGCCCCTGCCCGGTCAGAAACCGCCGGTCGTCGACCCGTGCTCCGCTCCGGTTCCGGCCGCCCCCCTCTCCACCGCGGCTCTTCTGGCTGTCTCCTTGAGCAACCCCCGCGCCACAAGGCTTTCCGGAGGGGTTGGCCTTGGCCGCGCCTTTCGGTAATCACGCCGCAGCCCCTTTTCGATGCAAGAGATCCTCCGATGCCGATGGAAAAGACTTTCGATGCCGCCGAAGCCGAACAGCGCCTCTACGAGGCCTGGGAAAAAGCCGGCTGCTTCACCGCCGGGGCGAATGCCTCGCGCCCCGAGACCTTCTGCATCATGATCCCGCCGCCGAACGTGACCGGCAGCCTGCATATGGGGCATGCCTTCAACAACACGCTGCAGGACATCCTTGTGCGCTGGCACCGGATGCGCGGCTTCGACACGCTCTGGCAGCCGGGCCAGGACCATGCGGGCATCGCCACCCAGATGGTCGTGGAACGGCAACTGGCGAAAGAGGGCAATCCCGGCCGCCGCGAAATGGGGCGCGAGAAATTCCTCGAAAAGGTCTGGGACTGGAAGGGCCGCTCGGGCGGCACCATCATCAACCAGCTCAAGCGCCTGGGCGCCTCCTGCGACTGGTCGCGCAACGCCTTCACCATGTCGGGCGCCCCGGGCGCGCCCGGGGGCGAGGACGGCAATTTCCACGATGCCGTCATCAAGGTCTTCGTCGAGATGTACAACAAGGGCCTCATCTATCGCGGCAAGCGACTGGTGAACTGGGACCCGCATTTCGAGACCGCGATTTCCGATCTCGAGGTCGAGCAGGTCGAGCTTGACGGCAACATGTGGCGCCTGCGCTATCCGCTGGAGGCCGGCGCGAGCTACGAGCACCCGGTCGAGTTCGACGAAGAGGGCAATCCCACCGCCTTCGAGACCCGCGATTATCTGGTCGTCGCGACTACCCGCCCCGAGACCATGCTGGGCGATACCGGCGTTGCCGTCCATCCCGAGGACGCGCGCTACCGGCACCTGATCGGCAAGACCGTGCGGCTGCCGCTTTGCGGCCGGTCGATCCCGATCGTGGCCGATGACTATGCCGATCCGACCAAGGGCACCGGGGCCGTCAAGATCACGCCCGCGCATGATTTCAACGACTGGGGCGTCGGTCAGCGCACGGGACTTCGGGCCATCAACATCATGTCGACCCGCGCCGCGATGTTCCTGAAGGACAATGCCGATTTCGCCGAAGGCTGCGACGAGGCGCTGGTTGCCGATTGCCTCGCGCGGTTCGACGGGCTCGACCGCTACGAGGCGCGCAAGGCCATCATCGCCGAGGCCGAGGCGCAGGGCTGGCTCGACGGCATCGACAGCGACCGGCACATGGTGCCCCATGGCGACCGCTCGAAAACCGCAATCGAGCCCTATCTGACCGACCAGTGGTTCGTCGACACCCGCAAGATCGTGGACCCCGCGCTCGACGCCGTCCGCAAGGGCATGGCGGCACAGGAAGCGGGCGCATTCGACGAGAAGGCCGGTTATACCCGTATCCTGCCCGAACGCGACGCCAAAACCTATTTCCACTGGCTGGAGAATATCGAGCCCTGGTGCATCAGCCGCCAGCTCTGGTGGGGGCATCAGATCCCGGTCTGGTACGGGCTCAACCTCGACGGGTCCCATTTCACCGACGATGAGGGCGACAACGCGCTTGACGATGTGGAGCTCTACCGCCTGCTCAACGAGGGCTTCGTCCAGCGCGGCGCGCGCCATCACTGTGCCGCCGATTTCGAGACGGTCACGGCGCAGTTCCAGGACGTGCTCGCCGGTCTGCCGGCGCCGCTGCACGCGATGCGGGTGGTCGAGGTCTCGGGCCGCGCCGCCGCCGAGGAGGCGCTGGCCGAGAGCCTTGCGGATTACAATCTCAGCCAGGACCCGACCAGGCTGATCTATCCGATCTGGCGCGACCCCGACGTCCTCGACACCTGGTTCTCGTCGGGGCTCTGGCCCATCGGCACGCTGGGCTGGCCCGAGACCACGCCGGAACTGGCGAAATACTTCCCGACCGATGTGCTGATCACCGGCTTCGACATCATCTTCTTCTGGGTCGCCCGGATGATGATGATGCAGCTGGCCGTGGTCGAGCAGATCCCGTTCCACACCGTCTATGTCCATGCCCTCGTCCGCGACGAGAAGGGCAAGAAGATGTCGAAGTCCCTGGGCAACGTGCTCGACCCGCTGGAGCTGATCGACGAATACGGCGCCGATGCGGTGCGCTTCACCCTGACCGCCATGGCCGCCATGGGGCGCGATCTGAAGCTCTCGACCAGCCGGATCGCGGGCTACCGCAATTTCGGCACCAAGCTCTGGAACGCCACCCGCTTTGCCGAGATGAACGGCGTCTTCGAGGGCTACGCGCCCACCGGCGAGATCCCCGCCCCCGCGGAAACCGTGAACACATGGATCGTCGGCGAGACCGCCCGCGTGCGCGAAGCGGTCGACGAGGCGCTGAGCCATTACCGTTTCAACGACGCGGCCAATGCGCTTTACGCCTTCGTCTGGGGCAAGGTCTGCGACTGGTATGTCGAGTTCTCGAAGCCCCTGTTGATGGATGGCACCGAGGCCCAGAAGGCCGAGACCCGCGCCACCATGGCCTGGGTGATCGACCAGTGCCTGATCCTGCTGCACCCGATCATGCCCTATATCACCGAGGAACTCTGGGGCACGACCGCCGAACGGGCGAAGATGCTGGTCCATGCCGACTGGCCCGCCTATGGCGCCGATCTGATCGACGCAGAGGCCGACCGCGAGATGAACTGGGTGATCGCGCTGATCGAGGAGATCCGCTCGGCCCGCGCCCAGATGAACGTGCCCGCAGGCGCCAAGATCCCGATGCTGTACACCGAGCTCGACGACGCGGGCAAAGCCGCCTGGGAACGCAACGAGGCGCTGATCCGGCGCATGGCCCGGATCGACAGCCTGAGCGCGGCCGGGACCCTGCCCAAGGGCTGCGTCACCATCGCGGTCGAGGGCGGCAATTTCGCGCTGCCGCTTGAAGGCATCATCGATGTCGCGGCCGAACGGGCGCGGCTGGAAAAGACGCTCTCGAAGCTCGAGAAGGATCTCAAGGGGCTCGAAGGCCGCCTGAAGAACCCGAAATTCGTCGAAAGCGCCCCCGAGGACGTGGTCGAGGAAACCAGGGAACTGGTCGAGGCCAAGACCGGCGAGGCCACGAAGCTGCGCGTCGCGCTCGAAAGACTGGCCGAACTCGGCTGAGCCGGAAGGCCGCCTTCAGGACCGCCCGGGCAGCCTTGCCGCAGCCCGGGCGTCTTGACTCGCTGTTCCGGCGGGTTCACTAGACCAACCGACATAACCCGCAACCGGGCGTTCCGTGGGCGCCAAACCGACGAGGAGGCCAGATATGGGCCAGATCACTCTCACCTTCCCCGATGGCAATCAGCGCGAGTTCGAGGCCGGGATCACCCCCGCCGAGATCGCGGCCGGCATCTCCAACTCGCTGGCCAAGAAGGCGATTTCGGCCCAGGTCAATGGCCGCCATTTCGACCTGCAATGGCCGATCACGGAAGATGCCTCGATCGCCATCAACACCATGAAGGACGACGCCCCGGCGCTGGAACTGATCCGGCATGACCTCGCGCATATCATGGCGCGGGCGGTGCAGGCGCTCTGGCCCGATGTGAAGGTCACCATCGGCCCGGTCATCGAGAACGGCTGGTATTACGATTTCGACCGTGCCGAGCCCTTCACCCCCGAGGATCTGGGCCAGATCGAGGCGAAGATGAAAGAGATCATCAATGCCCGCGACCCGGTCCGCACCGAGATCTGGGACCGTGCCCGCGCCGTGAAGCATTACGAGGACAATGACGAGCCCTACAAGGTGGAACTCGTCGGCATGATTCCCGAGGATCAGCAGATCCGGATGTACTGGCATGGCGACTGGCAGGATCTCTGCCGCGGTCCGCATCTTCAGCATACCGGCCAGGTGCCCGCCGACGCCTTCAAGCTGATGAAGGTCGCGGGCGCCTATTGGCGCGGCGACTCGGACCGGCCGATGCTGCAGCGGATCTATGGCGTGGGCTTCCGCAGCCGGCAGGAGCTGAAGGATTACCTGACCTTCCTCGAAGAGGCCGAGAAGCGCGACCATCGCAAGCTGGGCCGCGAGATGGATCTGTTCCACCTGCAGGAAGAGGCCCCGGGCCAGATCTTCTGGCACCCGAATGGCTGGAAGATCTACACCACGCTGCAGGATTACATGCGCCGCCAGCAGGAGCGCGACGGCTATGTCGAGGTGAACACCCCGCAGGTCGTCGAGCGCAAGCTCTGGGAGAAATCGGGGCACTGGGACAATTACCAGGAAAACATGTTCATCGTCGAAGTCGACGAGGAGCATGCCCGCCAGAAAGCCGTCAACGCGCTCAAGCCGATGAACTGCCCCTGCCATGTGCAGATCTTCAATCAGGGCCTCAAATCCTATCGCGACCTGCCCTTGCGGATGGCCGAATTCGGGTCCTGCAACCGCTATGAACCCTCGGGCGCGCTGCATGGCATCATGCGGGTGCGCGGCTTTACCCAGGATGACGCGCATATCTTCTGCACCGAGGATCAGATCGAGGCCGAAGCCAAGAAATTCATCGACTTCCTGGCGAAGATCTATGCCGATCTCGGCTTCACGGACTGGTCGGTCAAGCTCTCGACCCGCCCCGAGAAACGCATCGGCAGCGAGGAAAGCTGGGACCGCACCGAAGAGGCGCTGGGAGCGGCCTGCCGTGCCGCCGGCTACGAGTACGAGATCAACGAGGGCGAAGGCGCGTTCTACGGGCCCAAGCTCGAATTCGTGCTGCGCGATGCCATCGGGCGCGACTGGCAATGCGGCACGCTGCAGGTCGACCCGAACCTGCCCGAACGGCTGGACGCGACCTATATCGGCGCCGATGGCGACAAGCACCGCCCGATCATGCTGCACCGTGCGGTCGTGGGCTCGTTCGAACGGTTCATCGGCATATTGATCGAGAATTACGCAGGCAAGCTGCCGTTCTGGCTGGCGCCGCGCCAGGTCGTGGTGGCCTCGATCGTGTCGGAGGCCGACGATTACGTGGCCGAGATCGTCGCGACGCTGAAGGCCGCGGGCGTCCGCGCCGAGGCCGACATTCGCAACGAGAAGATCAACTACAAGGTCCGCGAACATTCGCTGTCCAAGGTGCCGGTAATCCTAGCCATCGGTCCGCGCGAAGTCGAGGAGCGTACGGTCTCTGTCCGCCGTCTGGGCGAAAACCGCACCGAGACCCTGGCGCTCGATGCCATCGTCGCCACGCTGACGGCGGATGCAAAGGCCCCCGATCTGGCCTGAGCCGAAGAGCTGCACGAAACGAAAAGGCGCCGGGCGATCCGGCGCCTTCGATCTGTCTGCAGGCCTGCAAGCCCCCGGTGCCTCAGCCGTTCAGCGCGGCTTCGGTCCTGGCGTTCCAGCCCAGGTAAAGCTGCCCCCCGGCCTCGATGACCGGGCGTTTCATCAGCGTCGGATGGGCCTCGAGCAGATCGAGCGGATCGCCCGCCCGCGCCGCCTCGTCGAGCCCGCGCCATGTGGTCGACCGCCGATTCACCAGATCCGGCCCCAGCGCCGCGAGGAATCGGGCCAGCTCATCCCGGCTCAGCGGATCGTCGCGCAGGTCGTGCAATTGGACCTCCTTGCCCATGCCCAACAGCGCCGACTTTGCCTTTCGACAGGAATCGCATGTTTTTAAACCGTAAATAACCATTCCAAACCTCGATTGTTTTCCAGCACAACCTAGCCGAGTTTACGGTGCAATCTACAGGGGTCTTGATTTTTTCACGAATCTTACTGCATTGTTTCTCATGTGACGGCAGACGACCTGGACGACCGCTCCTCCTTCAGGGGCAGCCGGAAGACTGGAAGACCTGGCTGTGACCTACCGCGCCGCAATCCCGCGGGCGCGGAAAAGACCGAGGAGAGACAGACGATGCCCACCGGCACCGTGAAATGGTTCAACACCACCAAGGGCTACGGCTTCATCGCCCCCGACGATGGCGGCAAGGACGTGTTCGTGCACATTTCCGCCGTCGAGCGCGCTGGCATGACCGGGTTGAGCGATAATCAGAAGGTCGCCTATGAAATGATCGAGGGCCGCGACGGTCGCAAGTCGGCCGGGGATCTCAGGGCTATCTGATCGCAGACGCAGACGCGGACGGTGGCAGCGCCTGCTGCCACTGTTCACCGGATGTCGCGCGTCAGACGAAGATCCGCGCGACGAAGACCCCGATACAGGCCGAGACCCCGGTCAGAATGGTCCCCCAGCAGGTATCGAGCGCCACCTGCAGCGGCGACCAGCGTTTCAGCGTCGCGAAATTGGTGAATTCATAGGTCCCATAGGCCATTGCGCCGACCACCATGCCCTCGATCAGCGCCTGTCCCGGATTGCCTCGCACCAGCGCGGGCCAGGACACCAGCCAGACAAGCCCAAGAACATAGGCCATGTAGAACACCGCCGCCGCCCCCATGCGTGGCCGGTCGCGCATCCAGTCGCCGAGATAGCGCGCGAAAAGCGGCTGCATGACATGGCGCAGCATCAAGGCATCGAGCGCCAGAAATACCAGCACCGTGACCAGATATAGAATGATGGCGATGATGACGGACATTGCCGCTCCTTCATGGCTTTTCCCTTACGGGCGGCCAACGTCCGGAGTGCGGTGCGGGTTCCCCGGACCTTGCCCGAAGCCGTGAGGCAGGCACGACCGCCGAGATCGGAAACCGGGCCATGGGACCTGACAAGGTGCGGCTGGGCGCGCCGGTTGCGCTCTGCGCCTTGTCGGCGGGCTGGCCGCCCTGTTCCGACCGGCCATCCCCCGTCCGGTCCCCTGCCGAGAGGAGGCTAGCTTACCGCAGAGAGCCGCTTGCCCCGCATGGTCGGGGCAAGGCGGGTTTCAATTCCGCGGCACGAGGGCGTTTCGGGCCTCCCGTCCTTGCACTTTGTCCTGCCAATGCCTTGCAAGACCGCTGGCCCGACGAAAGCCGCGCCCCCCGGGGATGTCGGATCAACGCCTTCCCCTCGGTCAGCCTTCTCAGCGCAACCGGCAACTGGCGACCATGGCCGCAGCATCCGACATGGCCGCCGCTCAGTCCCGCTTCAGGACGCCCTCGAATTCACGCCATTCCCCCTTCGACATGCCCGAGGTTTCCTGCGTCACGGCCTCGCCCTTCAGCATGCGACGGATGCAGTCCATCGCCGGTCCCGAGAGGTTGACCCCGCCGATGCGGTAATCCTCGAAGGCCTTGTAGGCCACCGGCACCCAATCGGCCACGATTTCGCAGATGGTCTGCGCATAGACCCGGATCTCGTATTGCGCATGGCTGTCGGCGCGCAGGCGCAGGAAATGGAACAGATTGTGCAGATCGCATTTCCAGTACCATTGCGTGTAGATATTCGAGGGCAGGTTCATCCGCGCCAATTCGCGCGCCAGCCCCTTCTGGCCGTCCTGCCCCAGCATCGCCTCGTAATTGTCATAGCAGCGTCCGGCATCGGCTTTGAGGATCTCCAGCACCCGCGCCGCTTCCTCGCCTTCCAGAAGCTCGCCGCGGCCCTGGTTGTTCACCGTCGATTGCGCGGCCAGCGCGTCGGGGGCGGGAATGTAGAATTCACGGTCGAGGATCGAATAACGCGCCGAATATTCGTTCACATTCGCCGTGCGGTGACGGATCCATTGCCGGGCGACGAAAACCGGCAGCTTGACGTGAAACTTGACCTCGCACATCTCGAAGGGCGTCGAATGCCAGTGCCGCATCAGGTAGCGGATCAGCCCCTCGTCATTCGAGACCGCCTTGGTGCCGCGCCCGTAGCTGACCCGTGCCGCCTGACAGATCGCGGCATCGTCGCCCATATAGTCGACCACCCGCACGAAACCGTGGTCGAGCACCGGATGAAGGGTGTAAAGCCGGGCCTCCATGCCCTCGGCCACCACCCGACGGGTCGGCGCGGTCTCGGCGCGCTGGGCCTCGATCTCGGCTAGCTGATCCTCAGTCACGGGCATCGGGCGTCCTTTCCGGCAAGCATGTGAGTCGCGGCGGACTATATATATGCCGGACGCCAAGAAAAACGGCGACATCCTGTGGCTCGTGCAGCAAGGCCCGGCGATGTTTTCCTGCAACGGCCCGCGCTCTGCGACACGCGCCCGGACGAGGAACCTGCGCTTTGACGAAAACAGGCAGATGCCGCGGCCAGCAGGCTTCGAACGGAACGGGGGCCGGGCGCAGCCCCGTCGTGCCTGCCCCCCTTGGTACCTGCGCCGACGCCCGCATCCATCAGGGCGGGGTCCTCTGCCCCCTCGCCGAGCTGCCGATCCGTCCTAGATGGCAGCGCAGAAGACGGAGGCATGCATGAAAATTCGTTACCTGCACACCATGGTCCGGGTGAAGGACCTCGAGGCATCCCTGGCGTTCTACCGCCTGCTCGGACTGACCGAGACCCGGCGGGTCGAGAATGACAAGGGCCGCTTCACCCTGATCTTCCTCGCCCCTCCCGGACAGGAAGACTGCCCGGTCGAGCTGACCTATAACTGGGACGGCGACGACGGGCTGCCCTCGGACAGCCGTCATTTCGGCCATCTCGCCTATGGGGTCGAGAATATCTACGACATCTGCGCGCGCCTGCAGGAGGCCGGCGTGACCATCAACCGTCCGCCGCGCGACGGGCATATGGCCTTCGTGCGCAGCCCCGACAATATCTCGATCGAGCTGTTGCAGATCGGCGAGGCGCTGGCCCCGGCCGAACCCTGGGCCAGCATGCCCAATACGGGGCATTGGTAAGGCTCGCCGCCTTCCTGGCGCTTGCGCCCTTCAAGGCAGAGGCCGGCTGTCGGCTGGCCCTGCTTCTTGCTCTCGACATCTCGTCCTCGGTCGATCCGGGCGAAGACGCGCTGCAGCGGGCCGGACTGGCCGCGGCGCTGGCCGCACCCGAGATCCAGGCCGAGTTCCTGTCGGTGCCCGAACTGCCGGTGGCCCTGGCCGTCTATGAATGGAGCGGACGCTATCAGCAGCGCGTGGTGCTGGGCTGGAGGATGATGGACAGCCCCGAGGCGATGCTCGGCGCGGCCGAGACGATTGCCGGATCGCGCCGCTCCTATGCAGCCTTCCCCACCGCGATGGGCTTCGGGCTCGGCTTCGGGGCGCGGCTGTTCGACAGCGCGCCCGATTGCGCGGCGCGGACCCTCGACATCTCGGGCGACGGCATCAACAATGACGGCTTCGGCCCCGAGCTGGCCTATCGCAGCTTTCCCTTCCAGGGCATCACGGTCAACGGCTTGGCAATCGGCGGCGGCAGCCCCAGCGATTCCGAGGTCTTCGCCTTCTACCGCGACCGGGTGATCCGGGGGCCCGGCGCCTTCGTCGAGACCGCGCGCGACTTTGCCGATTTCGAGCGCGCGATCCGGCGCAAGCTGATGCGCGAGGTCTCGGCGCGGGTCTATGGCGGGCGCCTCGCCCTGCCGCCGGGCGGTGGCTGAGCCGATACGCCCGGGGCCGGGGTCGCGCGCGCTGGGACTGCTCTTCTGAACCGCCCCGTATGCTGCCCGCCCCAGGGCCGCCGGCTGCCGCCGGCCACCGGGCTGGATGTCTCGGGCTGCGTCGATGCCGGGAACGATCTGCTCCAGCGCGACGGGCTGGCCCCGGCGCTGCTGCGGCCCGAGATGTGGGCGGCGTTCCGGCAGATCCCCCGGCACCGGTCGCGCTGACAATCTTCGAAGGGAGCGGCCTGCCCGATCAGAGGCTGATCCTGTCCGCGACGGAAATCGCCAGCCCGGCGACATTGGCACGGGTGGCCGAGAGGCTGCGCCGGACCGGCAGCCCCTCGCCGGAGCGGATCATGGCCATGAAGGCGGCACTTGGCCGGGGCGGCATGCTGCCGACAGAACGCAGCGACCTCTGGCGGGCGACGCTCGGTCTGACCGGCGACAGTCCCTCGAACGAACGGCCGCGACAGGCCGCAAACGGCGAGGTCAGAGCCGATGCGCAGGCGATCGGTATCGGCGCCGCGATACGCGGTCGATCCTGCCAGGGCCGATTGCGACGAGCGGGTCGATCATTTCCGGGCCGGGCTGCCAGGCGGGCCCGTTGCCTGCGCCGGGATCGCCAGCGGCTTTTCCCACCTCGCAGCGGCGGTGGCGCGCAAGCTTCTGCGCGAGCTGCCGAGCATGACCGCCGGACAGACCCCGCCCCCGCCCCGCAGGCCTCAGTAGATGTAGCGGATCTGATCCGACCAGTAGCGCTCCATGCGCTTCAGCGCCGCGGTGATGTCGCGCAGGCCGTCATCGTCGATGACATCGCGCGCCACCAGCCCCTCGGCATGGCGCGAGAACAGCCGACCCACGATTTCGCGGATCTCGCGGCCCTTGGGCGTCAGACGCACACGCACGGCACGGCGGTCGATCTCGCAGCGCTGATGGTGCATATAGCCTTTCTCGACGAGTTTCTTGAGATTGTAGGACACGTTCGAACCCTGATAGTAGCCTCGGGATTTCAGTTCGCCCGCGGTCACCTCGTTCTCGCCGATATTGAACAGCAGAAGGGCCTGGACCGAGTTCAGTTCCAGCACGCCGAGGCGCTCGAACTCGTCCTTGATCACGTCCAGCAGCAGGCGGTGCAGCCGCTCGACCAGGGAAAGCGCCTCGAGATAGTCGGTCATGACTTCCCGATGATCGCCCTCCGGGATGGGGGAATGGATGCTCATTTCAGTCTCCGCTGTTCGCAGTGCCGGGACAGGAATATGAAATGAGTCGCGAATATTCGGTTAAAACGCGGAAAAGGCGGGAAACTCCTAGCCCTGGGCCGGTCGCGCAGCCAGTTCGGCGACCAGAGGCGCGAAGGCTTCGGGCGCCGCCGCCTGCCCCGTAACCCATTGATAGAGGGCGTGGTCGTCCTGGGCGAGCAAAGCGTCGAAAGCCTCAAGCTCGGTCTCGTCCATGGCCGCCAGTCGGGCATCGGCATAGCCGCCGAGGATCAGGTCCATTTCCTTGGTGCCGCGCCGCCAGGCCCGGATGTGCATCCGCTTGCGGCGGGACTCGGTCGACTCGGTCATCTCAGCCATGCTCCTTCAACGCCTGACGAAGCCGCTTTTCCAGCACCCCAAGCCGGTTGGCAAGCCGCGTCATGTCGGCCCGCACCGCGCGGATCTCGCCCAGGATGCTGCGCACATCGCCGGGAATGACCGCCTCGTCGGCCGGCCCCTCAAGCCCGTCGCCATGCCCGTTCAGAAGCCACATGATGGACACGTTGAGAACGCCCGCCAGCGTCTGCAGCTTGTTCGAGCGCGGCTCGCTCAGATCGTCTTCCCAGTCCTTCACTGTATCGAGCCGGACGCCCAGCCGCTTGGCCAGTTCGGTCTGGGTCATGCTCAGCGCCTCGCGCGCGGCGATCACCCGGTCGCCGAAAGTGGCCGCATCCTCGGAATACCAGTCGGCTGCGTCGGGTTCGGAAGTGCCCATCGGTGCAAGCTCCTTTCGGCAAAGCCGCTTGAACGGTTTCCTAAGGCACCCTATGAGAAAGTGACCCCAACTTCAAACCGGAGACGACCATGTCCTTCCTGTCTGCGACACTCGCGCGTGTGAAACCCTCGCCGACCATCGCGGTAAGCACCAAGGCTCGGGAACTCAAGGCCGCGGGCAAGGACGTGATCGGTCTTGGCGCGGGCGAGCCCGATTTCGACACGCCCCAGAACGTCAAGGACGCGGCCAAGGCCGCCATCGACCGGGGCGAGACGAAATACACCGCCGTCGATGGCCTGCCCGAGCTGAAAAAGGCGATCTGCGCCAAGTTCAAGGCCGACAACAATCTCGATTACGAACCGGCCCAGGTCAGCGTCGGGACCGGCGGCAAGCAGATCCTCTACAACGCGCTGATGGCGACGCTCAACCCCGGCGACGAGGTGATCATCCCCGCGCCCTACTGGGTCAGCTATCCCGACATGGTGCTGCTGGCGGGCGGCGAGCCGGTCATCGTCGAAGGCAAGATGGAGACCGGTTTCCGGATCACGCCCGAGGCTCTGGAAGCGGCGATCACGCCGAAGACCAAGTGGTTCATCTTCAACTCGCCCTCGAACCCGACCGGCGCAGGCTATACGCGCGATCAGCTGAAGGCGCTGACCGAGGTGCTGATGCGCCATCCGCATGTGCATATCATGTCCGATGACATGTATGAAAAGCTGACCTATGGCGATTTTGAATTCTGCACCCCCGCCGAAGTCGAGCCCGGGCTTTACGACCGCACCCTGACCTGCAACGGCGTCTCGAAGGCCTATGCCATGACCGGCTGGCGGATCGGCTATGCCGCGGGCCCCGCCGCCCTGATCAAGGCGATGGGCAAGATCCAGTCGCAATCGACCTCGAACCCCTGCTCGATCTCGCAATGGGCCGCACTCGAGGCGCTGACCGGCCCGCAGGATTTCATCGCGTCGAACAACGCGGTGTTCCAGCGCCGCCGCGACATGGTGGTCGAGATGCTGAACCAGGCCGAGGGCATCGACTGCCCGGTGCCCGAGGGCGCCTTCTACGTCTATCCCTCGATCGCGGGCTGCATCGGCAAGACGACGCCCGCCGGGGTGAAGATCGAGAATGACGAGGTCTTCGCGACCGCGCTGCTGGAGGAAAAGGGCGTGGCCGTGGTCTTCGGCGCGGCCTTCGGGCTGTCGCCCAACTTCCGGGTCAGCTACGCGACCTCGGATGAGGCGCTGAAAGAGGCCTGCACCCGCATCCAGGACTTCTGTGCCGGCCTGAGCTGAAATCGCGGCGCCCGCCGGCCCCCCTCAGGGGCAAGCGCGGGCGCCAGCCTCACGGTCATCAAGCCATATCGGGCGCACTCCAGACAGAAGGCCCGCCATCAGACGGCGGGCACCCAGTCGCGCGACCAGAACCGGCTCATCATCAGAACGCCCGCCAGCGCCAGCCCCGAGGCGAGCCCCAGCCAGATGCCGACGCCGCCCCAGCCAAGCCCGAATCCCAGCGCGTATCCGACCGGCATTCCCACCAGCCAGTAGCTGATCCCCGCCATCACCATCGGCACCCGGGTATCCTGAACCCCGCGCAGAAGGCCCAGCGCCATCACCTGCGCCGCATCGACCAGCTGGAACAGAGCTGCCGCCGCCAGAAGCCCGGTACCGACGGCCATGACCGCCGCCCGGTCGGACGAGCCGGGGTCGAGGAACAGCCCGATCAGCGGCTCGGGCCAGACCAGAAAGGCCACGACCGAAACCGCCACCGCAACCCCCGACACCCCGAAGGCCGCCACCGCGCCGCGATAAAGCCCGGTCCGATCGCGCCGGCCAAGCGCCGCGCCCGCCCGGATCGTCGCCGCGTTCGACAGCCCCAGATGAACCATGAAGATCGCCGAGGTGATCTGCAGCGCGATGCCATGCGCGGCCAGCGTGACCTCGCCGATCCAGCCCATCATCACCGACGAGGCCGCGAAAAGCCCGACCTCGGCAAGGTTTGTCAGCCCGATCGGCCAGCCCAGCCGGAACACCCGCCAGAACGCCTCCCAGTCCGGACGCCAGATCCTGCGGAACAGCGCGTGCTCGGGCGTGGCCCAGAGGACGTAGACCATGACCGCAACCATCGACACCAGGTTCACGATCAGCGAGGACAGCGCCGCACCCTGCAGACCCAGCTCGGGCAGGCCGAACTTGCCGAAGATCAGCATATAGTTGCCAAAGGCGTTGACCGCGACCGCGCCAAGCGTGATCCACAGCACCACCCGGGCGCGTTCCAGCGCCGCGAGATAGCTTTTCAGCACCATCACCACCAGCGCCGGCAACAGGCCCGGACCGCCGACGACCAGATAGTCCTGCGCCATGGCCGACAGACCGGCGGTCTGGCCCAATGCGAGGAAGAAGCGCTCGGACATGAAGAAGACGGGCACGGTCAGCAGCCCGAAGCCGAGGCAGATCCACAGCGCCATCCGGGTCACGCGCCGGACCTGGGTCTCGTCGCCCGCTGCCGCGGCGGTCGCGATCATCGGCATCACCGCCCAGGCAAAGCCCGAGATCACCACGAACAGCACGAAGAACAGCGACGTCGCCAGCACCTCGGCCGCCAGCGCGCCGACATCGTACCAGCCGAGCATGATCGCATCGGTCAGCGAAATGCCGAATTGCGCCAGGTGGCTGCCGACAAGCGGCAGCCCGAGGGCGAGTGTCGCGCGCAGATGCGCGGACAATGAAGGGGATTGTGCGGACGTCATGCCCGGGGCATAGCCCCGCCCCGGGGCGGCGGCAAGAGCCCCGCCTTGCGGGGGTGCGTCATGCCTCGGGACGCGGCTTTCGGGCCACCATCTCGACCAGCGCCGAACGGCCGGAATGGCCCGGCCCGTCGGCCAGCTCGGTGTCGTAATCGCGCAGCATCAGGATCTCGAACCCGGCGAAGCGCTCGCGCAGGAGCGGCTCGGTATACATCTTCGCCGGATCGCCCGGCCCGCCGGTGCCGTACTCGACCTGCCGCGGCGCATAGCCCTGCAACAGGACCAGCCCGCCCGGCCTGAGCGTCCGCCGCATCCCCGCGAAGATCCGGTCCTGCGCGGCGCGGTCGCCGAACTGGATGAAGATGCCCAGAACCGCATCATAAGCGCCGGGCGTCCAGTCCCAGCGCTCGACATCGGCCTCGCAAAACGTGACGCTCACGCCACGCGCCCCGGCCAGCCGTCGCGCCTTGGCAAGCGCATTGGGCGCGGCCTCGACGGCGGTCACCTTGTGCCCCTGCCCCGCCAGCCAGACCGCGTTCCGCCCCTCGCCCTCGGCGACCGACAGCACCTGTGCGCCGGGCGGCAGCCGCGCCGCCTCGCGCGTCAGAAAGGCCGAAGGCTCGGTCCCGAACAGATAGTCGTCTCCGGCGTAACGCTCATTCCACATCGGCAGATCCTCCTGCCCGCCGATATGGCCTTCGAAACGCCCGGCGCAAGCCGGGCGGGCGCGCTCAGTCCTCGCGGCCCCGGCGCAGGTCGGGAGGCAGAGAGGTGCCGAGGATATGCTCGGCCTTGTGGATCACATGTTCGGCCCTTCCGACGATCAGCGGGTCGGGCGCATGGGCCAGCTTGGGATCCTTGCCGGGGTAATCGAGCCCGTGCAGGAAATGGCGCATGCAGTTCAGCCGCGCGCGCTTCTTGTCATTCGACTTGATGATCGTCCAGGGCGCGTCGGCGGTGTCGGTATAGAAGAACATCGCCTCCTTGGCGTCGGTATAGTCGTCCCACTTGTCGAGGCTGGCCTTGTCGATGGGAGACAGTTTCCAGCGTTTCAGCGGGTCTGTCTCGCGTGCAAGAAACCGCCGGCGCTGTTCTTCCCGGGTCACCGAGAACCAGTACTTGAACAACCGCAGCCCCGAGCGCACCAGCATGCGTTCAAGATCGGGCGTCTGGCGCATGAATTCGAGATACTCGTTCGGGGTGCAGAACCCCATCACCCGCTCGACCCCCGCCCGGTTGTACCAGGAGCGGTCGTAGAATACCATTTCGCCCGCTGTCGGCAGCTCGCGCACATAGCGCTGAAAGAACCACTGGCCGCGCTCGTCCTCGCTGGGCTTGTTCAGCGCCACGACCCGGGCACTGCGCGGGTTGAGATGCTCCATGAAGCGCTTGATCGTGCCGCCCTTGCCGGCGGCATCGCGGCCCTCGAACAGGATCACGAATTTCTGGCCGCTCTCCTGCGCCCAGATCTGGACCTTCAGCAATTCGGCCTGCAGCCTGGCCTTCTGCGCCTCGTAGCTGCGGCGCGACATCTTCGAGCGATAGGGATATTCGCCGGTTTCGAAGCCATGGACGATATCGGCGGCAGAGACAGGCGGCGCCTCCGTCTTCGGAGCGGATCCCCGAGGGCCCGGCACCGGGGCGGCAGGCGCAGCGGCGCCCGGCCGCGCCGCCGACGCTGTCTCGGTCTCGTCTGTCTCGGTCTGCTCCGTCTCGGTTTGCTCCGTCTCGGTTTGCTCCGTGTCGGGCGAGGTCGCAGATTTCTGCGCCCCGGATGGCGGGGTGAGCGGATCCATGCATATCTCCTTCCCGGCGAGAACGGGGTCAAGTCTACCCCGACGCGGGCGAGTCGGCCCCGGAGAAACTCGGGAATCGGTTACGGCGGCCGCAATGCCTTCCCCAATGCCTCTGCGGTTGCCGCCCGATTGAGCGCCCTGCCCGGCCCCTGCCCGGTTTCGCGATGCGCGCCCCGGCCCGGGACGCTGGCACCCGCCGGCGCCCGTCGGGGCCCGTCGGGAAACGAGAACCTGCCGCAAGACGGCAGGCGGGCCTTTCCCCCGCCCCCCAAACCTGCGAAGATGCCCGCGAGCATCCACAAGATAGAGCGAAGAATGGCCGACGATCTGCTCTCCGGCGCCAGCCGTGACACCTATGACGCCTCCTCGATCGAGGTGCTGGAGGGGCTCGAGCCCGTCCGCAAGCGCCCCGGCATGTATATCGGCGGCACCGATGAGCGGGCGTTGCACCATCTGGTGGCCGAGGTTCTCGACAATGCCATGGACGAGGCGGTCGCGGGCCATGCCACCCGGATCGAGGTCGAGCTGCATGGCGATCATTCGGTGACGATCCGCGACAATGGCCGCGGCATCCCGGTCGATCCGCATCCGAAATTTCCCGACAAGTCCGCGCTCGAGGTGATCCTCTGCACGCTGCATGCGGGCGGCAAGTTCTCGGGCAAGGCCTATGAGACCTCGGGCGGTCTGCATGGCGTCGGCGTCTCGGTGGTGAACGCGCTCTCGGACCGGCTTCGGGTCGAGGTGGCGCGCAACCGCGAGCTGTTCGCCCAGGATTTCTCGCGCGGGGTGCCGCAGGGTCCGGTCGAGAAGCTCGGCGCCGCGCCGAACCGCCGGGGCACCACCGTCACCTTCCATGCCGACGAACAGATCTTCGGCCATCACCGCTTCCGGCCGGGACGGCTTCTGAAGATGGTCCGCTCGAAGGCCTATCTGTTCTCGGGCGTCGAGATCCGCTGGAAGACCGCCATTGCGGATGGCGACACGCCGATGGAAGCGGTGTTCCACTTCCCCGGCGGGCTGGCCGACTACCTCAGCGAGACCCTCGAAGGGGCCTCGACCTATGCCGAGCGCCCGTTCTCGGGCAAGGTCGGCTTTCAGGAGAAGTTCGGCCAGCCCGGCTCGGTCGAATGGGCGGTGAACTGGACGCCCTCCCGCGACGGCTTCATCCAGTCCTATTGCAACACCATCCCCACCCCCGAGGGCGGCACCCATGAGGCGGGCTTCTGGTCGGCGATCCTGAAGGGGCTGCGGGCCTATGGCGAGCTCACCAACAACCGCAAGGCCGCCCAGATCACCCGCGACGACCTGATGACCGGCGGCTGCGCCATCGTCTCGACCTTCATCCGCGAACCCGAATTCGTCGGCCAGACCAAGGACCGCCTCGCCACCACCGAGGCCCAGCGCATGGTCGAAGGCGCGGTGCGCGACCATTTCGACAACTGGCTGGCCTCGGATACCAAGGCCGCGGGCGCGATCCTCGATTTCCTCGTGCTGCGCGCCGAGGAGCGGCTGCGCCGCCGCGCCGAAAAGGAAACCCAGCGCAAATCGGCCACCAAGCGGCTCAGGCTGCCGGGCAAGCTGGTCGACTGTTCGGCCACCAATCGCAGCGGCACCGAGCTGTTCATAGTCGAGGGCGACTCGGCCGGCGGCTCGGCCAAGATGGCGCGCGACCGCAAGACCCAGGCGTTGTTGCCGCTCAGGGGCAAGATCCTGAACGTGCTGGGCGCGGCCTCGTCCAAGCTCGGCTCGAATGCCGAGATCAACGATCTGACCCAGGCGCTGGGGACCGGGCTCGGCACGCGCTTCAACATCGACGATCTGCGCTATGACAAGGTCATCATCATGACCGATGCCGATGTCGACGGCGCCCATATCGCGTCGCTCCTGATGACCTTCTTCTTCACCCAGATGCGCCCGCTGATCGACCAGGGCCACCTTTACCTCGCCTGCCCGCCGCTGTTCCGCCTGACACAGGGGCCGAAACGGATCTATGCGCTCGACGAGGCCGAAAAGGAGATGTGGCTGGCCAAGGGTCTGGGCGGCAAGGGCAAGATCGACGTCAGCCGGTTCAAGGGCCTCGGCGAGATGGATGCCAAGGACCTGAAGGAAACCACCATGGATCCGGCCTCGCGCAAGCTGATCCGGGTCTCGATCGACGAGGACGAGCCCGGAGAGACCGCCGATCTGGTCGAGCGGCTGATGGGCAAGAAACCCGAGCTGCGCTTCCAGTATATCCAGGAAAATGCCCGCTTCGTGCAGGAGGTCGACATCTAGCCGCCCCGTCCGGAGGAACCGCCCTGCCGACGGCACGGGGAAGGCGCGCTCAGGCTTCCAGCTCGGCATCCCAGTAGAGGAAATCGAGCCAGCTCGCATGGAGATAATTCGGCGGGAACTTGCGGCCGATATCGCGCAGGTCGCCCGCCCCCGGACGCCGGGGCGCGCGGCGCAGCGTCATGCCCGCCTGACGCAGGCTTTTCGAGCCCTTGCGCAGATTGCAGCGCGAACAGGCCGCGACCACATTCTCCCAGCTGGTGATGCCGCCGCGCGCGCGCGGCACCACATGGTCGAAGGTCAGATCGCCCCGCGAGCCGCAATACTGGCAGGTGAATTCGTCCCTCAGAAAAAGATTGAAGCGCGTGAAAGCCACGCGCCTCTGCGGTTTGACATAGTCTTTGAGGACGACAACGGAGGGTATTCGGATCGTCCTGGTCGGACTTCGGACCACCTTGTCATATTCGGCCACGATATCGACCCGGTGAAGGAAGGCCGCCTTGACCGCCTCCTGCCAGGGCCAGAGAGACAGCGGATAGTAGGAGAGTGGCCGGTAATCGGCGTTCAGAACAAGCGCCGGATGCTGCCTGAGGGAGCCCGGCTCCCGTACGAATGAAGTCCTGAAATCGCCGTCCATCGTGATCGTCAGCCTCTGCCCCGTCCGCCTGCCCGGCCACGGGACGGGACGAGCCCGTCCCTTGCCATGCTTTTGACTATATATGGCGTTCGCCACCTGACAAGCCCCGCAGATGCGGTGGCCCGATGGCGGCTGACTACAGCGGCTTCGTAACGTCGTTGTGACGATCGTTTTGGCCGCCGGAAAGATCTGCGCCCAAAAAACAGGCAAGCAGTCGCATCGTCGGTCAGCGCCGGCCCCCGGGCCGGACCGGGAGGCCGGGGGATGGGCAGGCCACGACGCAAGCGGCCTGCCCGGAAAGGCTTACCAGCTGGTCAGCACCGCGCCATCGTATTTCTCATCGATGAAGGCCTTCACCTCGGGGCTGTGATAGGCCTCCACCAGAGCCTCGACCCAGGGCTTGTCCTGATCGCCGTCGCGCACCACGATGATGTTCACATAGGGGTTGTCGGCAGATTCCATCGCGATGGCGTCGGTTTTCGGGCTGAGCCCGGCCGCGATGGCGTAATTGGTGTTGATCACCGCGATCTCGGCATCGGCAAGCGCGCGCGGCAGTTGCGCCGCGTCGAGTTCGAGGAATTTCAGTCCCTTGGGGTTGTCCTCGATGTCGAGCGGGCTCGGCACGAGCCCCGTGCCCTCGGCCAGCTTGACCAGCCCGAGCTCCTGCAGGAGCAACAGCGCCCGTCCGCCATTGGTCGGATCGTTCGGGATCGCGACCCGGGCCTTCTCGGGCAGATCGGCCAGGTCCTCGATCTTGTCGGAATAGATCCCCATCGGCGTGGTGATGGTGGTCGCGACCTCGACCAGATCGAAACCGCGATCCTTGATCTGGTTCTCGAGATAGGGACGGTGCTGGAAGCTGTTGGCGTCAAGATCGCCATCGGCCAGCGCCTGGTTCGGCACCACATAGTCCGAGAATTCGACGATATCGACGGTCAGGCCGGCAGTCGCGGCGACCTTGGCGACCTCTTCCATGATCTCGGCATGCTCGCCGGGCGAGACGCCGACACGGATGTCATCGGCAAAGGCTGTACCGGCGGACAGCGCGAGGGCGGAAACGAGTGGGATCAGACGCAGCATCGGAAGGGTCCTTTCTTGTCTGCGGGAGCTCTTCGGAAAATCAGTGGCCGCGATTGCGCGGCGCGCGGCGATCGACCCGCGCGGCGATCCATTCGCCGAAAGATTGCACGAGCTGGACCATCACGATCAGGATCACGACGACGGCCAGCATAACGTCGGGCATGAAGCGCTGATAGCCGTAGCGGATGCCCAGATCGCCCAAGCCCTCGCCGCCGACCGCACCGACCATGGCGGAATAGCCGATCAGGCTGACAACGGCGAGCGTGAGACCCAGGACGATGCCCGGCAGCGACTCGCGCAGCAGCACCTTGCGGATGATCTGCAACGGCGTCGCCCCCATCGCGCGCGCAGCCTCGATCAGCCCGGCATCGACCTCGCGGATGGCATTCTCGACCAGCCGCGCGATGAAGGGCGTGGCGGCGATGGTCAGGGGCACGATGGCGGCATCGGTGCCGATCGAGGTGCCGACCAGCGCCCGGGTGAAGGGGATGATCGCGACCACGAGGATGATGAAGGGCACCGAGCGCGCGGCATTGACGACAAGCCCCAGCACCTTGTTCACCAAGGGTGCGGACAACAGCTCGCCACGCTGCGACGTGGCCAGGAACACCCCCAGCGGCAGCCCGAACAGCGTACCCAGAACGGCCGCGGCCGAGACCATGTAAAGCGTCTGCAGCGTCGCCTCGATCAGAAGCGCGATCAGGTTAGCGGACATAGCCAAGCACCTCCGTCGACAGGCCGTGGCGGTTGAGATAGTCGCGCGCCTCGGCCCCGCGCGCGGCATCGACCGAGATCAGCAGGTTACCGAAGGGATGCGGGCCGATCTCCTCGATGGCGCCGGCGAGGATATTGACCGAGATCCCGCGCTCGGCCGTCATCCGGGCCAGCATCGGATCGGTCGCATGGGCGCCCGCGAAGGTAACCCGCAGAACCTCTTCGGCCTCGCCGCCCGGCCGGGTCCCGAGCAGACGGCCCGAGACGAAGCGCGGCAGCGTGATGCCGGTCACTCCCGACAGGAAGGAGCGCGTCGTCGGATGCTGCGGCGCAACGAAGACGTCATAGGTCGGGCCTGCCTCGACGATCCGGCCCTGATCGATCACCGCCACATGGCTGGCGATGTCACGCACCACGGCCATTTCATGGGTGATCAGCAGGATCGTCAGGCCCAGATCGCGGTTGATGTCGCGCAGCAGCGCAAGCACGGTCTGCGTGGTCTCGGGATCGAGCGCCGAGGTCGCCTCGTCCGAGAGCAGCACCTTGGGCCGGGTGGCCAGCGCCCGGGCGATGCCCACCCGCTGTTTCTGCCCGCCCGACAGCTCGGCCGGATAGCGGTCGGCCTGCGCCTCGAGCCCGACCCGGGCGATCAGATCCCCGACCCGGCTCCGGATCTCGGCCGAGGCCACGCCAGCGATTTCCAGCGGCATCGCGATATTGCCATGGACCGTGCGCGAGGCCAGCAGGTTGAAATGCTGGAAGATCATCCCGACATCGCGGCGGATCGCCCGCAGCGCGGCGCCGCGCGCCCGGCCGACATCCTTGCCGCCCACGCTGACCATGCCCTCGCTTGGCCGCTCAAGCCCGTTGACCATGCGCAGAAGCGTCGACTTGCCCGCGCCCGAGCGACCGATGATGCCGCAGATCTCGCCCGGGGCCACCGTCAGGGACACATCCTGCAACGCCGTCACCCGGCCCTTGGCCCCGCCGGCAAAGAACTTGCCGACATTCTCAAAACTGATCGTCGCCCCGGTCATGGCGTTCCGTTTCACTGTCTTTTCATCGGCCGTCGGGTGCCCCAAAGCCGGGCCGGGTGCAACCCCGCAGAGCCGATAGCGGCCAATTAAAAACCCCGTCCCGTTCCGCGGTGACCGGCCGAGTGATCGTTCCGCGTGCCCCACCCCCGCCGCACGGCGCGTTCCGCGGCCTTCGCGCCCACCCGGCCGGCGTTCCGTCCGCGCCGTCTTCCGCCCCGGATCGGGTCCGCAGGAAGCCGGTTGAAAAGGCCGCCGCGATCGTGTCCTTTGGCGCCGAGCGAAAAGGAGACCAGACGTGACCATCCCGATGACGCGCCGCGCCGCACTTGCCGGGGCCCTTGCCCTCACCGCCCTGCCCGCCGCGGCCCAGGAGGCCTGGCCCACCGCGCCGATTCATGTCTATGTCGGTTTCCCGGCCGGGTCCTCGCCCGACACGCTGACCCGGATCATCACCGAGCCGCTGGCAGAGCGGCTCGGCCAGCCGGTCGTGGTCGAGAACAAGCCCGGCGCGGGCGGCGTGATCGGGGTGCAGCAGATGCTGGCCAATGCCGGCGATGGCCTCAGCTTTGCCACCACCATCAACGGCCCGCTGACCACCGCCGCCCGGCTGATGCCATCGACGGGCTATGACGCAACCACCGATATCGCGCCGGTGACGCTGATCGCGACCTCGCCGCTGGTCCTGGCGGTCTCGGCCAGCTCGGATTTCACCGATCTCGAAAGCTTCGTCGCCGCGGCCGGAACCGAGCCCGAGTTTCTCAGCTACGGCTCGGTCGGCCAGGGCTCGGGCGCGCATCTGACCGCCGAGCTCTTTGCCGACGCCGCGGGCGTCAGCCTGCTGCACATCCCCTTCGCCAGCTATGCCGAGGTCACCACCTCGATCGTCGGCGGCGAGATCGATGCAGGCTTCATGGCGCCTTCGGCCGCGCTGCCGCAGGTCGACGCGGGCCGGATGCGCCTGCTGGGCATCACCTCGGCCGAACCCTTCCCGCAAGCGCCCGACGTGCCCGTCCTGGCCGGGCGGGCCGGGCTGCCCGCCGATTTCCGGGCCGAGCTCTGGAACGCCTTCATCGCGCCTGTCGGGACCGACCCGGCGGTGATCGCGCGGCTGAATACCGAGATCGGGAAGATCCTCGCCGATCCCGAGGTGCAGCAGAAACTCCTGGCCATCGGCTGGCAGGCCGCGCCGGGCACGCCCGCGGATCTGGCCGAGCGGATCTCGGCCGATACCGCGATGTGGGGCGCGGTGATCGACCGGGTCGAAGCCCAGCCCTGAGGCCGCCCCGATGCAGAAGGACTGGCCCGACATCCTCGGCGGCCTCGCGCTGGCCGCGCTTGGCGCGGCGGCGGCGGGCTGGGCCCTTGCGCATTACGATATCGGCAGCCTGCGCCGGATGGGGCCGGGCTTCTTCCCGGTGGCGCTCGGCACGCTTCTGACCGGGCTCGGGCTGGCGATCGCCCTGCCCGCGCTCGGACGGCAGGCAGGCCCCCGGCCCGGCTTCGAGCCCTGCGCGGTGCTGGCGGTGCTGGCCGCGATCCTCGTCTTCGGCCTCGGGCTGTTCCGGATCGGCCTTGTCGGCGCGACCGCGGCGGCGGTGCTGATCGCCACGCTGCCCGCCCCCCATCCCGGCCGTGTCTGGCGCCTGGTGCTGGCCCTGGCGATCTCGGCCCTGACCGTGCTTGTCTTCGGCCTCGGGCTTCGGATGAACATCCCGCTCTGGCCGCGCCTCTCATGACCACCTGGGAGGGCCTTCTGCACGGCATCGGCTTTGCGCTTCAGCCCGGGGTGCTGGTCTATTGCGTCCTCGGCGTGGTGCTGGGCACCTTTGTCGGCGTGCTGCCCGGCATCGGCGCGATGGCGGCGATCTCGCTTCTGCTGCCGATCACCTATTACATCACCCCCGAAGCCGCGCTGATCATGCTGGCGGGCGTCTATTACGGCGCGCAATATGGCGGCTCGGTCGCCTCGATCCTGATGCGCCTGCCAGGCACGCCGCAATCGGCGGTGACCTCGCTCGACGGCTATCCGCTGGCGCGCGAGGGCCGCGCGGGCGTGGCCCTCTTCACCGCCATGGCCTCGTCCTTCGCGGGCTCGCTGATCGGCATCGCGGTGCTGGTGACGCTGGCGGGCTGGCTGTCGCGCGCGGCCACGGCCTTCGGGGCGGCCGATTACGCCGCGATGATGATCCTCGGGCTGGTCGCCGCCTCGACCATCGGCTCGACAAGCCCGGTCAAGAGCTTCGCCATGGTCGTGCTGGGGCTTTTGCTGGGCTGTGTCGGCACCGATGTCAATTCCGGGGTCCAGCGCTTCACCTTCGGCCGGACCGAGCTGCTGGATGGCATCAACCTCGTGGCGCTGGCGATGGGGCTGTTCGGCGTGGCCGAGCTGATCGCCAATGTCCGCGACCCCGACCGGCAGGGCGTGACCGAAAGGATCGGGCTGCGCGGGCTGATGCCCCGGCGCGACGATCTGCGGCGCCTGCCCGGCCCGATCCTGCGTGGCGGCGCGCTTGGCAGCTTCTTCGGCGCGCTGCCGGGCACCGGCTCGACGCTGTCCTCCTTCCTGGCCTATGCGCTGGAACGCCGCGTCTCGCGCCGCCCCGAGCGGTTCGGCAACGGCGCGATCGAGGGTGTCTCGGCACCCGAGGCCGCCAACAACGCCGCAGCGATCTCGGCCTTCGTGCCGACGCTGACGCTTGGCATTCCGGGCGATCCGATCATGGCGCTGATGCTGGGCGCGCTGGTCATTCACGGGATCCAGCCGGGGCCCCTGATGCTCGAGGCCCGGCCCGAGATGTTCTGGGGGCTGGTGGCGAGTTTCGGGATCGGCAACCTGCTGCTTCTGATCCTGAACCTGCCGCTGATCGGGATCTGGGTCTCGATGCTGCGCATCCCGTTCCGCTGGCTCTACCCGGCGATCCTCGTCTTCCTCTGCCTCGGGGTCTATTCGGTGCGCGGGCTGACATTCGACATCCTGGCAGTCGCGGCCATCGGCCTGGCGGGCTATCTGCTGGCTCTGGCGCGGTTCAGCCCGGCGCTTCTGCTGCTGGGCTTCGTGCTCGGCCCGCTGATCGAGACCAATCTGCGGCGCGCGATGCTGATCGGCCGGGGCGATCCGATGATCTTTCTCGAACGCCCCATCGCGGCCGGTTTCGTGCTGGCGACGGCGGGGCTTCTGGTGCTGGCGCTGTGGCAGGCCTGGCGGCGGCGGGCGGCGCGCCGGAGAGGCTGAGCCTCAGCTTTCGTCCTCGAACATGTCGCCCTGGCTGTCGGTTCCGTCCTCGTCTTCCGAACCGGGCATCGGGCGGCTGTCGAGCAGACCCGCAGCGCGCAATTCGCGCAGACCCGGCAGATCGCGGGCGCTTTCCAGCCCGAAATGATCGAGAAAGGCCTCGGTCACGACATAGGTCACGGGCCGGCCGGGGGTCATCCGGCGCCGGCCGAAACGGATCCATTCCAGATCCAGCAGCTGATCGACGGTGCCGCGGCTGACCGAGACGCCGCGGATCTCCTCGATCTCGGCCCGCGTCACCGGCTGGTGATAGGCGATGATCGCCAGCGTCTCGATCGCGGCCCGCGAGAGCTTGCGCATCTCGACGGTTTCCTTCTGCATCAGGAAGCCCAGATCGGGGGCGGTGCGGAAGGCCCAGGCCTCGCCCACCCGCACCAGATGCACCCCCCGCCCCTCATAGCGGCGCGCAAGCGTCTCGAGCGCACGCGCGGCATCGCAGCCATGCGGCATGCGGGCGTTCATCTCGGCCACCCGCACCGGCTCGGCAGAGGCAAAGAGGATGGCCTCGACCATGCGCTCCTGCTCGGCCGCGGGCGGCGCCTCGAACAGGCTGGCCTCGGCGTCCTCTTCGGTCTCGGGCGGGCGGCTCATCAATGCGGCTTCCGGCGGATCTGGATCGGGGCGAAGGTCTCGGACTGGCGCAGTTCGAGCTGGCCCTGCTTGACGAGTTCGAGCGAGGCCGCGAAATGCGCGGCGGTGGCCGAGCGGCGACGGACGGGATCGGCCTGCCAGCCCTCGGGCAGCCAGCTCGAAAGGTCGATCCAGTCCCCGGCATAGCCGATCAGCCCGCGCATCCGCTCCAAAGCCTCTTCCATGGTATAGACCGCCTCGCGATCCAGCGCATAGGGCCGGAAATCGTCGCGGGTGCGGATCCGGGCATAGGCCTGCATCAGATCGAGCAGCGTCGCGGTATATTGCACCCGGCGCACCCGCGCGACGCCTTCGGGCAGGCCGCGCACGAAGAAGTCGCGGCCCTTCTGATCGCGCCCCATCAACCGTGCCGCGACGCCCCGCATCGCCTCGAGCCGTTCCAGCTGGAAGGCCAGATGCGCGGCCAGATCCTCGGCCGAGGGGCCGTCCTCGGTCGGGTCGGGCGGCAGCAGCAGCCGCGATTTCAGGAAGGCCAGCCAGGCCGCCATCACCAGGTAATCGGCGGCCAGCTCGATCCGGAGGCTCTTGGCGGTCTCGACGAAGGCCAGATACTGCTCGGCCAGATGCAGAACCGAGATCCTGCGCAGATCGACCTTCTGGGTCCGGGCCAGCGTCAGCAGCATGTCGAGCGGCCCCTCGAAACCGTCGACATCGACAATCAGCGCCTCGGCCGCCTGCCGCGCGGCGACATTCTCGGCCTCGGCGGCACCATCCGTCGGACCGACGGGAGGCTCAGCCATGGGCGGCCGTCCCCAGCAGCCCGTGAAGCTCGGCCAGGGCAGCGGCCGGATCGAACGGCTCTGGCGGACGACGGCAGGCCAGCGCCCGGGCGGCGCGCTCTGCGGCCGGCCCGGTCAGCGTGCCGCAGGCCCCGGCAACCTCGGCCATCTCATCCATATCGCCATTGCAATGCAGAACCGCGTCGCAGCCCGCAGCGATCGAAGCCCGGCTGCGTTCGGCGATGCTGCCGCTCAGCGCCTGCATCGAGACATCATCCGACATCAGGAAGCCGCCGAACCCGATCTCGTCGCGGATCGCCGAGATGGCCGCAGGCGAGACGGTGGCAGGGCGGTCGGGATCGAGCGCGTCATAGACGACATGGGCCGTCATCGCCATCGGCTGGTCCGCGAGCGCGCGGAAGACCGAAAAATCGGTGGCCTGCAACTCCTGCGCTCCGGTCTTGACCCGGGGCAGATGCAGATGGCTGTCGGCGCTGGCCCGGCCATGGCCCGGGATATGCTTGATCACCGGCAGAACGCCGCCCGCAAGCAGCCCCTCGGCCGTGGCCCGGGCACAGGCGATCACCAGGGAGGGATCGGTCCCGTAACAGCGGTTCTTCAGGATCTCATGGGTCTCGGGGCGCGCGATATCGGCCACCGGCGCGCAATCGACATCGATGCCGAGCGCCGACAGTTCGCAGGCGATCAGCCGGGCGCGCAGATACATCGAGCGCGCGGCGCCCTCCGGCTCCGGCCCCGCGGCCGCGATCTGGTCGAACGCAGGCGCCCAGCTGCGCCAATGCGGCGGGCGCAGGCGCTGGACGCGGCCGCCCTCCTGATCGATCAGGATCGGCGCGTCGCGGCCCACGGTCTGCCGCAGATCCCGGGTCAGGCGGCGAAGCTGGTCGGGATCGGCGACATTGCGGGCGAAGAGGATGAAGCCGAAGGGTCGGGTCTCGGCGAAGAAGGCCTGTTCGGCCGGTGTCAGGGCCAGACCGGAACAACCGGCGATGAAAGCCCCGAGACCGTCGCTCACCGCGCCACCACCGGAATGCAGTCCGCACCCTCGGCCGAGACCGCCGCGCAGAACCGCCGCGCCGCCGCCATGTCGGCAAAGCCCGAGGCACGCAGCCGGAAGAAGGTCCTGCCGCCGCGGTCGACGGTCTGGATCACACGGGTCTTGTCAGAGAAGAAACCGGCAAAGCTGCGCTGACCCGACAGGCTGTCCCAGACCCCGCGGGCCTCGTCGCCGCTGTCGAAGGCGCCAAGCTGCACAAGCGCGGTCCCGGGCGGGATGCTGGCGGCCGCGACCTCGGTGGGCGCGGGGGCATCCATCGCGGCACGGGCCGAGGCAATGGCGGCGCGGGTCGCCAGGTCTTCCTGCGGCCGGGCCGCCGGGCGCGGCGACTGGCGCAGCCCACCCTGAGGCAGCGGCAGGGCCTCGGCTTCGGCCGTGCCCGGTTCCGCCTCTGCCTCTGCCGCGCCAACGGCCAGATCGGCATCGGCGGCATCGAACACCGCCCCGCCAGCGGCATCGGATAGGGGCGTATCGGAAAGGTTGAGCGCGGCCAGAACCGGCTCGGACGCATCCGCACCCGGATCTGCGGCCCGATCTGCGGCCCGATCCGAGGACAGGGCGGCAGCGGGCTGCGGCACGATCACCGGCCGGTCATCCCCGGCCAGATCGACCGGCGCGGGCGCGAGGCGCAGCATGTCGGGCGGCGGTGCGGCCTCGCCCTCGGCGGCCACGCGGTTGACCGCAAGCCCCTGATGCTCGGCCTGACGCCCGCCGGGATCGTCGGGCGCGATCCGCATCGGCCCTTCGAGCGCGCGGATCACCGGCACACCGCTGACATCGCGGACCACGATCTGATAGCCCCAGACGAACAGCCCGGCCACGAGGGCCAGCGAGACCAGGCCACCGGCCCAGTTCACCATCGTCCTGAGGGACGGCGCGGGGTCATGCCCGCCCGCCCCGCGCATCGCGTCGAAATCGATTTCTGCCATTGCCGCCTCGTTTCCGGGCGTGCGAAATCGCCCGGTATGGTTCTTGCCTGTGCCGCTCTGGCCTGATTGCGCCTTGTTTTTCAGCGCATTTCATCGACCGGAGTGACGCCGAGAATACCAAGACCGGCGGAAATGACAACGGCCACGGACCGGGCCAGGGCGATTTTGGCCTGACTTGTGGCCGTGTCGCCCTCCTGCAGGAAGCGCAATTCGGGCAATTCGTTGCCGCGGTTCCAGAGCGCGTGCAGCTCGGAGGCCAGTTCGTAAAGATAGAAGGCGACCCGGTGCGGCTCGTTGGTGCGGGCCGCGATCTCGATCAGGCGCGGCCATTCCGCGAGCTTCTTCGCCACCGCGATCTCGGCCTCGTGGTCGAGCTTCGTCAGATCGGCCGCAGCCAGCGTCGCATCATCGGCGGCAATGCCCGCCTCGGCGGCCTTGCGCAGCACCGAACAGACGCGGGCATGGGCATATTGCACATAGAAGACCGGGTTGTCCTTCGACTGCTCCAGAACCTTGTCGAAATCGAAATCCAGAGGCGCGTCATTCTTGCGGGTCAGCATGACAAAACGGGTCACGTCGCGGCCGACCTGCTCGACCACGTCGCGCAGCGTCACATAGGTTCCCGCGCGTTTCGACATCTTGAAGGGCTCGCCGTTCTTCCAGAGCTTCACCAGCTGGATCAGCTTGATGTCGAGCGGCACCCGGCCCTCGGACAGCGCCGCGACGGCGGCCTTCATCCGCTTGACATAGCCGCCATGATCGGCGCCGAGAATATCGATCAGCTGGTCGAAGCCGCGCCCCACCTTGTCATAGTGATAGGCGATGTCGGGGGCGAAATAGGTCCAGGACCCGTCCGACTTCATCACCGGCCGGTCGACGTCGTCGCCATGCGCGGTCGAGCGGAACAGGGTCTGCTCGCGCGGTTCCCAGTCGTCCGGGGTCTTGCCCTTCGGCGGTTCGAGCACGCCCTCGTAGATCAGCCCCATGCCTTTCAGCCGGTCCAGCGCCGCCTCGATCTTGCCGGTGCCGTAAAGCGCCTTTTCCGACGAGAAGACGTCCATCGTGACGCCAAGCGCCGCCAGATCCTCGCGGATCATCTGCATCATCATCTCGGTGGCAAAAACGCGGATATCGGCCAGCCAGTCCTCTTCGCCCTTGTCCAGAAGGCTGTCGCCGTATTTCTCCTTCAGCGCCGCGCCGACGGGGATCAGGTAATCGCCCGGGTAAAGCCCCTCGCGGATCTCGGGCTCGAGCCCGTTGGCCTCGCGGTAGCGCTCATAGGCCGAGCGCGCCAGCACATCGACCTGCGCGCCCCCATCGTTGATGTAATATTCGCGCGTCACGTCCCAGCCGGCAAAATCCAGCAGGCTGGCCAGCGCATCGCCCACCACCGCACCGCGGACATGGCCCACATGCATCGGCCCCGTCGGGTTGGCCGAGACGAATTCGATATTGACCTTCTGCCCGGCGCCGAGGGCCGAGCGGCCGAAATCGGCCCCCTGCCCCAGCACCTTCGCCACCAGCCCCTGCCAGACCGCGGGCGCAAGCCGCAGGTTCAGGAAACCGGGGCCCGCCACTTCGGCACTGGCGATGCGCGGATCGGCGGCCAGCCGGGCGGCCAGCGCCTCGGCGATGTCGCGCGGCTTCCGCCCGGCAGGCCTGGCCAGCACCATCGCGGCATTGGTGGCCATGTCGCCATGGGCGGCATCGCGCGGCGGCTCGACGGCGACATTCGAGAGATCGAGGCCCGCAGGCAGCGCGCCCTCGGCCACCATCGCGTCGAGACAGTCGATCACCAGCGCGCGCAGATCGTTGAAGAGGTTCATGGTCGGTCCCTTTCGGCTGGCCTGCGGTTTATCATGGCGGCGCGCGGGGTCAACGGGCGTGGGGCCGCCCGCGATCAGACCCGGCGTGCAGGCAGGGCGGCACCGGTCAGCCGGGCATGTTCCTCCATCGCGAAGCGGTCGGTCATGCCCGCGATGTAATCGGCCACGATCCTGGCCAGCGCGGTCTCGCCCTCGGCCGCGGCGACATCCTCGCGCCACTTCGCGGGCAGGTATTCGGGATGAGCCAGATAGAGCGGGAAGAGCTCGCGCACGATTTCCGTCACCTCGGTGCGCATCTTCACCACCGAGGGCGCGCGATACATGCGATGGAACAGGAAAGAGCGGATCTCGCGCAGGCCGTCGTAAAGCGCGGGCGAGAAACCGATCACCGGGCGGCCCAGCGCGCGGATCCCGGCCGCGCTCGACGGGGCCGCCTCGGCCAGCGCGACGCGGGCGCCGTCGATGACATCGCTGACCATCACCCCGAAGAAACGCCGGAGCGCCTCGTGGCGGCGGCGCTTGGCGTCGATCCCGGGCGCGACCGCATCGACCTCGGCAAAGCAGGCGCCCAGCAGCGGCAGTTCGGCCAGCTCGGCCTCGGTGAAGAGCCCGGCCCGAAGCCCGTCATGCAGGTCGTGATTGTTGTAGGCAACATCGTCGGCAATGGCCGCGACCTGGGCCTCGGCGCCGGCATGGGTGTGCAGTTCCAGATCGTGGCGGGCATCGTACTCGGCCAGCGCATAGGGCAGCGGGCGCGGCACCGGGCCGTTATGCTTGGCGATGCCCTCCAGCGTCTCCCAGGTCAGGTTCAGCCCGTCGAAATCGGCGTAATGCCGCTCCAGCCGGGTGACGATCCGGATCGCCTGGGCATTGTGATCGAAGCCGCCGAAAGGCGCCATCAGCTCGGCCAGCGCATCCTCGCCGGTATGGCCGAAAGGCGTATGGCCCAGATCATGCGCGAGCGCCACCGCCTCGGCCAGTTCCACGTTCAGCCCCAGCGCATTGGCCATGGTCCGCGCCACCTGCCCGACCTCGATCGTATGGGTCAGCCGGGTGCGGAAGCTGTCGCCCTCATGGACGACGAAGACCTGGGTCTTGTGCATCAGCCGCCGGAAGGCGGAACAATGGATGATCCGGTCGCGGTCGCGCTGGAAACAGGACCGGAAGGCGCTTTCCTGCTCGGGGTAGAGCCGCCCGCGGCTTTCCGAAGGTTTGCATGCATAAGGCGCCAGCATTGCCGCTCCGTCGCTTGTTCCCGTCACATCTGCCCATATATTCAAGGGGGACCGGAATTGACATGAGGGATTTCGCTTAAGATGGACCTGACGCTTCCGCCCAGAGTCACCGAGCGCGCCTATGCGCGCCTGTCCGAAATCGGCGCCGCGAAACAGGGCAAGGCGCTCAGGGTCGCCGTCGAGGGGGGCGGCTGTTCGGGATTTCAGTACGCGATCACGCTGGACGACCCCGCCGAGGACGATCTCGTGCTGGAAGGCGCGGGCGAGAAGGTGGTGGTCGATTCGGTCTCGCTGCCCTTCCTGCAAAACGCGACCATCGACTTCAGCAAGGAACTGATCGGCGCCAAATTCGTTATAGACAATCCGAACGCCACCAGCTCCTGCGGCTGCGGCACCTCGTTCTCGATCTGACCTCCGGCCGCGCCGGAGGCCCCGAAAGGCGGATATGGACGGCATCACCCAGCTCGTGCCGCGCGACCGGTTCCTGCCGCTCTGCCCACGTGAAACCCGCGCGGGCGAGAGGCGCCGCGCGGGGATAGAGATCGAATTCGGCGAGCTGACGGAGGCAGAGGCCGCCGATGTCGTGGCCCGGACGCTGGGCGGTACGCCCCGCGAGATCGCCGCCCATGATTTCGAGGTCGAGACGCCCGGTCTCGGCCGGGTCTCGATCTGCCTCGACACCTCCTTCCGCGACAAGGCCGGCAGCGCCCTGACCGATCTGGGACTGCAGCTCGGCCGCGCCGTGGTGCCGGTCGAGGTGGTAACCCCGCCGCTGCGTCCCGATCAACTGCCCGAGGCCGAGCGCCTGCGCGGGGCGCTGCGCGCCGCCGGGGCCCGGGGCAGCCGCGAAGGCGTCTTTCTGGGCTTCGGGCTGCATCTCAACCCCGAGATCCCGGGGCAGGACGCGGCCGATCTGCTGCCCGTGATCCGCGCCTTCGCGCTGATCGAGGACTGGCTCCGGAAGGCCGATCCCATCGATCCGTCGCGGCGGGTCCTGCCCTTCGTCGATCCCTATCCGCGCAGCTTCGTCGACCGGCTGGCCGCCGCCGGGGGAGACTGGACACTGGAGGCCTTGCTCGACGCCTATCTGGGCGAGACCCCGACCCGCAATCGCGGGCTCGACATGCTGCCCTGCCTTGCGCATCTGGCGCAGGACCGGGTGGCGCAGGCGCTCGGGCCGGGCGCGGCCGCGATCGGCGCCAGGCCCACCTTCCATTACCGCCTGCCCGACTGCCGCATCGACGAACCGGGCTGGCGGCTGGCCTATGAATGGAACCGCTGGGTCATGGTCGAGCGGCTAGCCGCCGATACCGCCGCGCTGGAAGAGCTGGCCGCGGACTGGCTCGAGTACCGCGCCGCGCTGACCACCACCCGGTCGGACTGGTTCGCGCATCTCGACCGGGTTCTGTGCAAACTGGAACTCTGGGACGGCTCATGTGGCAAAGACGGCAAGACCGGCCCCTGATCGCGGTGACGACCTCGGCCCGCTCGGGCTGGCGGGTCTTTCCGCTGGTGGCGTTCAGCCTCTGGCTTGCGGGCGGGCGCGGCGTGCGCTGGGGCACCGGGCGCAGCGCCGATATCGACGGGGTCGACGGGCTGATCATCGGCGGCGGCGACGACATCTCGCCCGATCTCTACGGCATGCAGCTGGTGACCTCGGCCCGGCTCGATCCCGCGCGCGACGCGCTGGAGCGCCGCCTCGTCGAGGCCGCCATCGCCCGCGGCAAGCCGGTGCTGGGCATCTGCCGCGGTGCGCAGATGCTGAACGTGGCGCTTGGCGGCACGCTCGATCAGGACGCCTATGGCACCTATACCGCCTCGAAACGGGTCTGGACCATCCTGCCGCGCAAGGCGGTGACGGTCTGCCCCGGCACCCGGCTGGCCGAGATCGCCGGTCCGGATCCGATGCGGGTCAATGCGCTGCATTCCCAGGCGGTGGCCCGGCTCGGTTCCGATCTCGAGGTTGCCGCCCGCGACCGGGGCGGTATGGTGCAGGCGGTCGAGCGTCGCCGCGATCCCTTTGCGCTGGGGGTGCAATGGCATCCCGAGCATCTGTTCTATGCCCGGCGCCAGCGCGCGATCTTCGCCGCGCTGGTCGCCGCCGCAGCCGCCGGGCGGCGCGCGCATGGACAGCTGCGCGCCATCGACGCCATGCTGGAAAAGACGACTCTTTAAGATATGTTCAGAAGAACGCAGCGCAACCCCCGATCGGGGCACAGGTCCTCTGTGAAAAATGCCATGGACTTGGCGACGGAAAACCGCGACCCCCACGTTACGGAAACACGCGCGAACCTGAGCCAAAACCTGCAAACCCAGGACGGAGACCTGTAATGCGTAAAGTTCTTCTGACCGCCGCTCTCGCCGCGCTGCCGCTGGCGGCTTCGGCTGCCGACGTGAAGGATGACGTCGTCGAGGCCCGCCAAGGCTACTATTCCCTGCTCGGCGCCAACATGGGCACCCTCGTGTCGATGGTCAAAGGCGAAACCGAGTATGACGGGGCCAAGGCGCAAACCGCGGCCGACAACCTTCTGACCCTCACCAAATACAATATCGGCCATCTGTACATGCCCGGAACCTCGTCCGAGGACATGCCCGGCAAGACCGCTGCCCTGCCCAAGATCTGGAGCGACATGGGCGGCGTGCAGGAAAAAGGCATGGCCTTCGTGAAGGCGGTCGAAAACCTGCAGGAGGTCGCCGGGCTCGACAAGGGCGAGCTGGCCAAGGGCATCCAGCAGGTCGGCGGCTCGTGCAAGGGCTGCCACGACAACTACCGCGCCAAGCACTGAGCAAAAGCGAGGATGGAGCGATGAAGGATACGCGCATCGAGGAGGCCGGCGGCGCCCGTCCGGGTGCCGAGACGCTGCAGACCGTTCCGATCTGGGACCCGTTCCTGCGCCTGTTCAAATGGGCGCTGACGATTTCGGTCGTGGCGGCCTGGGGGCTGGGCATGTTCGGGCCCGATGTCATGACCCTGCATTTCTGGTTCGGTTACACGGTGCTCGGCCTTCTGGCCTTCCGGCTGCTCTGGGGCCTCTGGGGCCCCGAGCATGCCCGGTTCGCAAGCTTCGCCTATGGCCCGGTCGCAATCGTGAAATACGTCTTCGGGATGTTCAGCAGGAAGCCGTCCTACTGGCCCGGGCATAACCCGCTGGGCGGGCTTTTCGTCTTCGTGCTGCTGGCGGTGCTGCTGCTTCAGGCAGGATCGGGCCTGTTCGTCGACCCCGACGATTACATCAATGTCGGGCCGCTGGCGAAATATGTGGGCTCCGAGACCACCCGCGCGGCGCTCAGTTTCCATGTCCAGCTTGGCTGGGTGGTGCTGGGGCTGGTCGGGCTGCATGTCGCGGCCATCCTCTTCTACAGCAAGTGGAAGGGCGAGAACCTCGTCAAGCCGATGATCACCGGCCGGAAAACCGTCCGCAAGAAACCCTGAACGCGCGCGGGCGCGACCTGGCCTGCTCAGGCCGCGCCCCGTTTCCCGCCAGAGCCGCCGAAAGGCGCGGGCTCTGGCAGACGGCCCCTCCCCGGTGAGGAAAAGGGCCTTTCCGCCAAGCTCCGAGCTCTCCCGAAACCTTCGGCAGATGCGATGGCCCCTTTTGCCGGGATGTCCGTCGGCGTAGAGGGCGTGCATGGATTATGATGCGATCGTGCTGGGCGCCGGAGCGGCCGGGCTGATGGCCGCGGCAACGGCCGGACAGGCCGGAGCGCGGGTGCTTGTACTCGACCATGCCGACAAGGCCGGGAAAAAGATCCTGATTTCCGGCGGCGGCCGCTGCAACTTCACAAATACCGGCGCCGAGGCGGCGTGCTTTCTGTCCGGGAACCCGCATTTCCCGAAATCCGCCCTCGCCCGCTATACCCAGTGGGATTTCCTCGCTTTGGTCGAACGCCATGGCATCGCCTGGCATGAAAAGACGCTGGGACAGCTGTTCTGCGACGGCTCCTCCCGGCAGATCCTGGCCATGTTGCTCGACGAATGCGCCCGGGGCGGTGTCGATATCCGGCTCGGGACGAAGATCGGCGAGATCGGCCATGGCGACGGACGCTACCGGGCGGCTGGCGCCAGCGCCGCGAACCTCGTCATCGCGACCGGCGGCCCCTCGATCCCGAAGATGGGCGCGACCGGCCTTGCCTACCAGATCGCCGAGCGCTTCGGGCTTGCCGTCGTGCCGCCGCGCCCCGCGCTGGTTCCGCTGACGCTGGGCCCGCACGACGCGGCCTTCCGGGCCATTGCCGGCCTGTCCTGCCCGGTGATCGCGCGGGTCGGGTCGGCCAGCTTCCGAGAAGCCGCGCTGTTCACCCATCGCGGGCTGTCGGGTCCCGCGATCCTGCAGGTCTCGTCCTACTGGACCCCCGGCGCAGCGGTCGAACTGACGCTGATCGAGAACGCCCTCGACATGCTGCGCGAGGCGCGGCGGCAGATGCCGCGTGCCCGGCTGCGCGCCGCCCTGAGCGAGCAGCTTCCGAACCGTCTGGCCGAGCTTCTGGCCACTCAGATCGGCCTGGAGAAACAGCTTGCGAACTGTTCGGACGCCGATCTGGAGCGCGCGGCAGCCCCGCTTACCCGGCTGACATTCCACCCCACCGGCACCGAGGGCTATGCCAAGGCAGAGGTCACGGCGGGCGGGATCTCGACCGAAGCGCTGTCCTCGCGCACGATGGAAGCGAAGGCCGTGCCCGGCCTGCATGTGATCGGCGAGGCGGTCGATGTCACCGGCTGGCTTGGCGGCTACAATTTCCAATGGGCCTGGTCCTCGGGCCGGGCGGCGGGCATGGCGATTGCCGAGCGGCGCCGGAACTGACCGCGTCCCTTGCCGGGGCACCGCCACTCCCGCCCCCGGCGGTCATGACAGGCAGGCCGACCCGCAAAACCGCCCCTGGCCTTTCCTCTCATGCCTTTCACACACCTCTGGCCTTCAAAGGCGCCGGGGCAGAGCGCGGCGCGGCGCGGCGCCCGCGCATCACCGGCAGAACCGGGCGGTCGTCGCGACGCGAAAAGCGCGCCGCAGCCGTGTGGGACGAGGCCCGGAAGGTCAACGAGATTGGGCGGCACGTCCGGCACCAAGACGCATGGGGCCAGGGCGAAGACACGGTATCTTTGTCGAACAGCCCCGTCAGCAGGGCCCTGCCGCGCGCGTCCAACCCCGGCCGGACCGACATCAGACATCCCGGCCCCACCCCGCCCCAGCCAAGGAGGCACCGCCGGATGCGCCCCTTCCGCCCGGACGCGCGCGGGGGCGAGGCTCAACGCCCTCGAGATCGGCCCCCATCCATCCCGGCGGTGGCACCGGGGAATGACCGCGACGAGCACATGGAGGCTCCTTCCAGAAAAGGCAGGGCGATCACCGGCAACAGCGCGTCGAGACCGCGCTGCAGGGTCGTCGGCACGCCGCGCGCTCGGCTGGAAAAGAACGCTCAGCAGCCTGATCGACGATACCGAGCCGACGCCCGCCTGCGGCCTCACGGTCGACAGGACCGATGAGATTTCCGTCTTGAGCGGAACCAGAGGCTCGACTTACGCCGCCATGGACCGCCTGATCGCATGGCGGCGAAACGAATTGCACGGAGGCTCGCCGGCCAGTCACAGGACAGTCGCAGGACAGCCCCATCGGTCGGCAGTCCCGGCAAAAACGGCTCCATCCCGCCCGGACACACCGACCGGCATCATGTTAACTCAAGACATTAATATGCGACTACATATATCTGATATTTAATATTTATAATTCACTGAATGTGATCCGTACCTGACCACGCGGGCCCGTTGCGCAGCCCTCTGTCGGCGAAGGCCCCGCCGAGAGAAAAGGCCCGGGAACGGCGCGCGCATCGCAACAGACGCGTTGAACTCGCCGCTTATCCTGATAGTCTCGCCGACACCTAGGGGAGCCCCGGCATGGGGCTGAGAGTCTGCAGGCACGGCCATGGCCCGGCGCAGCGCAGTGACCCTTCGAACCTGATCCGGATCATGCCGGCGAAGGGACAGGACAGAAACGCTCTCTTGCCCTTGCCGGCCGCAGCATATGAGGCGGCCTTGCCCTTCCACAGCATCCCCGAACGCCCCATCCCCGCGGCCATCGCGGTGGTGATCCGCGCCAGGCAGGTCCTTCTGGTCCGCCGGGCCAATCCGCCCGATGCCGGCCGCTGGGGCTTTCCCGGCGGAAAAATCGACCGCGGCGAGACCGTGACGGAGGCGGCCCTGCGGGAGCTGGCCGAAGAGACCGGCATTCGTGCCGAACCGCTGCGCGTCCTCACCGCGCTGGATGCCTTCGATCGCGACGCCTCGGGCGCCCTGCGCAGCCATTTCATCCTGATCGCCCTGTTGTGCCGCTGGACGGCCGGCGAGCCTGTCGCGGGCGACGATGCGCTCGAGGCGCGCTGGGTCGACCTGGACACATTTGCCGATACCGAGCTTGCGCTGAGCCTCGATGTCGCCGAGGTCGCGGCGCAGGCCGCCATGTTGATGCAGGAGATGCAATCATGATCGCCAATATCCTCACAATCGCCGGCACCGATCCGTCCGGAGGCGCCGGCATCCAGGCAGATATCAAGACTTTCTCGGCACTTGGCGCCTATTCCTGCTCTGCCATCACTGCCGTCGTCGCGCAGAACACCCAGGGCGTGAGATCCTTCGTCGCGCTCGATCCGGGCTTCGTGGCCGAGCAGATCGACGCCGTGCTCGACGATGTACGCATCGACGCGGTCAAGATCGGCATGATCGCGAATGCCGCGATCGCCGAAGCCGTGGCGGACCGGCTGAGCCATCACGCGGTCGGGAATATCGTGCTCGACCCGGTCATGGTGGCCAAGAGCGGTCACGCGCTGCTTGCGCCCGAGGCGGTCGCGGCGGTGCGCGAGCGGCTCCTGCCGCTGGCCAGGATCGTGACCCCGAACCTGCCCGAGGCGGCGGTGCTGCTCGGACGCGAAGACGACTGGACGGCAGAGGCCATGCAGGCCGCCCTGCCCGACCTGCTGGCCATGGGGCCGGAATGGGTGCTGCTCAAGGGCGGCCATCTCGCAGACAGCACCGAAAGCACCGACCTGCTGGCGGGCCCCGAGGGCATCACCCGCTTCGCCGCCCCGCGCCTGGTCACGACGAATGACCATGGCACCGGCTGCACGCTGTCCTCGGCGATTGCCGCGCTCTTGCCCGGCCGCGACATGGTCGAGGCCGTGGGCACGGCCAAGACATATCTTCACGACGCGCTGGCGGCGAGCGAGGCCCTCGATGTCGGCCATGGCCACGGGCCGGTGCATCACTTCCATGCGCTCTGGTCCGATCACCGGCCGCCTGCCATCTGAGGCGGCCTTCAGGCGTTCCGCCGGGCGGGGAAGGCGCGGACGGGGCGCGGACGACCGGCTCCGGCGGTTCGGCTGTAGAGGCACGGACCGGTCCGGGCCCGGCCCGACCAACCTCTACAGGCCGGGCGGGGGTGATCGTGCGCGTCAGGAGCCTGTGATCCGACCCTCGCCGGGCGAACGGAACGTGTTTGCGCCTTGCCACAAGGAAACGCCCCCGGCAGAAAGACGCCCGCCCTGCCCGCCCCGGTCACGCGCCGAAGCGCTCGGCCCCGGGAAGGGAGATCTCGGCCTTCATGAAGGTGACGGCAGGCCCCGCCTGCCATCACGCGGCTCCCGGCCAGTTCGCAACCCAGCCATCCGCCACGCGCCGAGGCCTGACAGGCCGTCAGTCTGGTTCGGCCCAGCCAGTCCGCCCAATAGGGCATTAGGGTGGCATGAATGGAGCCGGTAACCGGATCTTCGGGAATACCGGCCCCCGGAACGAAACAGCGCGACACGAAATCGGCGCGGCCTCCCGACCTTTCGCGCGCGGTGATCACCAGACCGACCGGCCCGAGCCCGGCAATCGCCGCCAGATCGGGAACGAAGTCGCGAACCCGGTCCGCCCCCTCGAGCTCCACGAAGATGTTCTCGAAAGTCCGGAAGACCGCAATCGCCCCGTCGGCGAGCTGTGGCGCGATCTCTGCGGGCAATGCCTCCAGCGGCTCCGGATCGAGACGGGGCAGATCGAGGCGATAGCCGGACGGGTCCGCGCTTACATGCAGAACGCCGCTCCGGGTGTGAAAGCTCGGGGGCGGCGCCTGGCCCTCATGGGCGATCAGCACATGCGCGGTCGCAAGCGTGGCATGGCCGCAGAAATCGACCGCCTGCGTTGGTGTGAACCATCTCAGCTCCCAGCCGCCTTCGGCGCGGCCGACCGCAAAGGCGGTCTCGGCCAGATTGTTCTCGCGCGCGATCGCCTGCATCAGCGCCTCGTCCAACCAGTCCGGCAAGAACAGCACGGCCGCCGGGTTTTCCGGACAAGACCTCGTCGGCGAAGGCATCGACCTGATACATGATCATCAGGTGCCCTCTGGAGCCTGCCGTCCCGGCGTGCCGGACCTCACGAATGCCGGCGACGCGTTCCGCCCCGCTGCCCCGGGCGCCCCGCGGTCGAGCGGCCCTTGGACCGGGCCGAGGCCTCGACCGCCTCTTCGACGGCCGATTGCCGCGCCAGCGGGTCGTCGGCAATGGCCAGATCGACCGCCTCGAGCCGCTTGATCTCGTCGCGCAGCCGCGCCGCCTCCTCGAATTCGAGGTTCTCGGCCGCCTTGCGCATGCTGGCCCGAAGCCCGTCCAGATGGGCCTCGAGATTGCCGCCATGCATCGGCTTTTCGACCGTCGCGGTGACGCGGGACATGTCGGTATCGCCCTGATAGAGCCCGGCCAGAATGTCCTCGACATTCTTCTTCACCGTCTCGGGCGTGATGCCGTGTTCCTCGTTATAGGCGATCTGCTTCTCGCGCCGCCGCTCGGTCTCGCGCAGCGCCCGTTCCATCGAGCCGGTGATGCGGTCGGCATACATGATGACCCGGCCCTCGGCATTCCGCGCCGCCCGGCCGATGGTCTGGATCAGCGAGGTCTCGGAGCGCAGGAAGCCTTCCTTGTCGGCATCAAGGATCGCGACGAGGCCGCATTCGGGAATATCGAGCCCCTCGCGCAGAAGGTTGATGCCGACCAGCACGTCGAAGGCGCCAAGGCGCAGGTCGCGCAGGATCTCGATCCGCTCGATGGTGTCGATGTCGGAATGCATGTAGCGCACCCGGATGCCCTGTTCGTGCAGGTATTCGGTCAGATCCTCGGCCATCCGCTTGGTCAGCGTGGTGCAGAGCGTGCGGAAGCCCTTGGCCGCGACCCGCCTGACCTCGTCCAGCAGATCGTCGACCTGCATCTCGACGGGCCGGATCTCGACCACGGGGTCCAGAAGCCCGGTCGGCCGGATCACCTGTTCGGTGAAAACGCCACCGGTCTGTTCCAGCTCCCAGGCGCTGGGCGTGGCCGAGACGAAGACCGATTGCGGCCGCATCGCGTCCCATTCCTCGAATTTCAGCGGGCGGTTGTCCATGCAGGAAGGCAGCCGGAAGCCATGTTCCGCCAGCGTGAACTTGCGCCGGTAGTCGCCCCGGTACATGCCGCCGATCTGCGGCACCGAGACGTGGGATTCATCGGCGAAGACGATGGCATTGTCGGGAATGAACTCGAACAGCGTCGGCGGCGGCTCGCCCGGCGCGCGCCCCGTGAGGTAACGCGAATAGTTCTCGATCCCGTTGCAGAAGCCCGAGGCCTCCAGCATCTCGAGATCGAACTGCGTGCGCTGTTCCAGCCGCTGCGCCTCGAGCAGCTTGCCCTCGTCGGTCAGCTGGGCCAGCCGCTGCTTCAGCTCTTTCCTGATCCCGGTGATGGCCTGCCGGATCGTCGGCTTGGGCGTGACATAGTGGGAATTGGCGTAGACCCGGACCTTGTCGAAGCTGTCCGTCTTCTTGCCGGTCAGCGGGTCGAATTCGGTGATGCTTTCCAGCTCCTCGCCGAAAAACGACAGCTTCCAGGCGCGATCCTCAAGGTGGGCGGGCCAGATTTCAAGGCTGTCGCCCCGCACCCGGAACGACCCGCGGTCGAAGGCGGCATCGTTGCGGCGATATTGCTGCTGCACCAGATCGGACATGATCTGGCGCTGGTCATAGGTCTTGCCCGCCTCCAGATTGAGGGTCATGGCCATGTAGAGCTCGGGCGAGCCGAGACCGTAGATGCAGGAGACCGAGGCCACGATGATGACATCGTCGCGCTCCAGAAGCGCCCGGGTGGCCGAGTGGCGCATCCGGTCGATCTGCTCGTTGATCTGGCTTTCCTTCTCGATATAGGTGTCCGAGCGCGGCACATAGGCCTCGGGCTGGTAGTAGTCGTAATAGCTGACGAAATACTCGACGGCATTCTCGGGGAAGAAGCCCTTGAACTCGCCGTAAAGCTGCGCCGCCAGCGTCTTGTTGGGGGCGAGGATGATCGCCGGGCGCTGGGTTTCCTCGATCACCTTGGCCATGGTGAAGGTCTTGCCGGTGCCGGTCGCGCCCAGAAGCACCTGGTCGCGGTCGCCCTGCCGGACCCCGGCGGACAGCTCGGCGATGGCGGTCGGCTGATCGCCCGCAGGGGCGAAATCCGAATGCATCACGAAGCGCTTGCCGCCTTCCAGCTTCTCGCGCGGGCGGATGGCGCCAGCGGCATCTGGCGCATGGGGCTCGGTCGTATGGGGCATGGTGGCGATTCCCGGAAGGCTTTCCTGCCCCAGACTTGTCCCGCCACAGGCCGCGTTCAAGGGGGCGCGGCGGTATCCTGCGGTATGCGGCCCTTGCGCGCGGCGTCGCAAGCCCCCATAACATCACCAACGCCAGACCCCGGAACGGAGACAAGCCATGCGCGCCCGTATCTATCAGCCCGCCAGGACCGCGATGCAGTCGGGACAGGCCAAGACCCATCACTGGGTGCTGGATTTCGGCCCGCAAAGTGCGCGCGAGCTTGATCCGCTGATGGGCTGGACCAGTTCGGACGACACCCAGTCGCAGGTGCGGCTGCGGTTCGAGACCCGCGAAGCAGCCGAGGATTACGCCCGCCGCCACGGCATCGACGCGGTGGTGTTGCGCCCGAAGAAACGCGCCCCGAACATCCGCCCGATGGGCTATGCCGAGAATTTCTCCGTCACCCGCCGCGGCGCCTGGACTCACTGAATTTGTGTAAATCGGGGCAAAGTTGTCTCGAAATCGGGGCAAGGATCCCGCGAAGATAAGCATCGAGCAAGATATAGGGCGCCCGCTGGGCGCCTTCTCCATATGTCGATATCGCACCCGTCTCGGATCGATCGGGGTCAATATTCGGATGAAGAGGACACATGGGGCAGCCAAGGTCTGTTTCGAAGGGCTGGGATGCATCCCACCTTCACTCGGCTTTTTAGTCATTCCTCCAGGCAGCCGGTCCAGTGAGGCGCTCGGACCGGCCATAAGATCTCGGATGGGTCCGCTTAGACGGCGCGCAACCTGCGCTTGTTGACGCCACTGGACTGAGAGGCCGATCGCTTTGGCGAGGAGTCAGAGAAAGCAGATGAATGCGCAAACGGAAGCATAAGTCTGCGCAAGGGGTGTCAAGGGCGAAACGTACCGCCTGTTGTCCCTGGGCTGCTCTCTGAAAGGCGGTGATAGAGGCGCTGGGGCTGATGCTCCGGCGCCTTTTGCATATGGAGGGCGCGCGCGGTTCGTGGCATGAAGTCGCGGATCCGGCGGAGGGCCGTTGTGCCCTCCCTGTATGAGCCTGAGCATGGCGCAGTGGCGCAGTGGGGCTGGCGTGGGTGGTGAGACCCTGGACACGAGGTCGCTTAGAAGCGGTGGGAACTCCGATGAAGACCATGAAGCCCACGCAAGCTGTCGCTGCGATCCTAGCCCGATATCAGCGGCGGAGAAATTGTCAGGTGCCCGTCACGGCAACAGATGTCTACGCCGATACCCTTGCTCGCGTCTGTGGAGACGACGTTGACCTCGACCCGGTCGAACGGGGCCTCATCCACCTCAAGCGCCAGAAGGTTATTTCCGGCAGAAGACTGGTCACGCTTCTTGCTCGCCATCAGCGCGAGATCAGACCTGAGTGACGCCGTCAGGGGGCTTCCCAGGGTAGCTGGGCTTAACACCAGATTTGAAGACACGAAGCGTCATCGCTCTTGGGGGCGAATGGTTTGCTTCAAGGGGGCATAGTCACCGCTCACGTCCGGCGCTGCATGATGCTCTGCCCTGGCTCGAAGCGGCGGAAAGCCGTCTGACTGCACTGCAGCATGGCAGGCACAGCGAGACCGAGAAACCGGATCTTAAGCAGCGCACGGCCAGATGAACGCGTGCTGGCCCTGATGGAGGAAAGCTGTCCGACGGCAGCGCGACGCGGCAACCGCAGCTTAACTGGACGAACTGTCATTCAAGCAGTTTGCGGATGGTGTGATTTCGCGGCGGCTGAGCACGCCAAATATATTATAATTCGCTATGTTGCGAGTGCTGATCCGATCCAGAATCGGAGATATTCAGGGGCCGACAATGGCGGAACGGATAATGACCGATTTTCAACCAGAGCCGCGTACTTCTGCGGAGATCTTTGCAGACTTGCGTAGCCTTGCGACGTCAGACGGAGCAGTACACGGTATCTCAGAGATCATTTTCCGCGACTGGGTCTATACGATCGACACGCAAGAGCGGACCGTTGTCGATGATCCGGAGCACCGTTGGTCGACTTCCCGCCTAAACAAGCCGGAATTGATGCTCCTGCTGGGATTGGCAGTCCAGTCTGAGTCTGATCGAACACATACTGTGCTCGGCGACGCCTCGGTTTTCATGTCGGAGGCTGACCGGCTTCTTCGGGAGCTTCACGACCGCGTCATGATCGACGTCAAGTCTGCGCTGCCCGCAAACTTGCTTGAGGTTGAGAACCCTCTTGATGTTGTCGGTCCAATGGCCCGCGAAACCATTTATTACGCCGCAGAAAGTTTCTATCTCCATCAGTTCCCACCGTTCATCCGGCAAAGATATCGGCGCGACGGCGACTGGCTTTTGCAAAATAAGGGTATCTCTATCCTCCCGATGATCGAAATCGCCCGGTTCATCTCGGATCGGATCAACCGACAGATGTCAGTGGTCGGTCACCTCCGTAAGTCGGGCGCGGCCCTGAATAGTGGCGACCTGACCAACAGCCTAATGATCCCGCTCGCGGACCTTCGGCGAAAGTTCAAGGGCAAGGCGGACGCGTTCGACCGACTGTTCGCGATCGATGTGACTGCGACCAACCTCGGCTTCACGGATCCGTTTGCGATCAACGAGACCATGATCTGCCCGATCGTTCGGATCGGCGATTTCCTTTACGTTCCTAATCAGTATCGGCTCTTCGAAACGCTCTATGAGAGCCCCTTCTACTGGATGTTGCGGGATGAGAACTACATGGAAATCGCGAAGACTAACGTGATCGATCCCTGAGACCATTGCCGCGACCTGACGAGCGAGGGCATCGGTTTCCTGGATCTTGGTCCCCGGTGGCATGGTGATGCTGACTTGCGTCTGGCTGTCGTCCGAGGCCGGGAAGAAACCGGTGGACAACTGGCCAAGCAGCAGGATGGTAACGGCGAAGAACGCGATCACGCCGAGGACCGGAACCCACCGTCGTTTCAAGGCCCCCCGGATCACGCCCAGATAACGACGCATGATCCAGCTGTCCTTCCGCTTCGCCCGCGCCTTGGTCTTCATCATGTAGGCCGCCATCATCGGCGTTACGAAACGCGCCACGAGCAGCGAGCAGAACACCGCGACCGAGGCGGTGATACCGAACTGCTTGAAGATGATGCCCACGACCCCGCCCATGAACGCCGTCGGCAGGAACACCGCAATCAGGGTGAAGGTTGTTGCGATAACCGCGAGGCCGATTTCGTCGGCGGCCTTCATCGATGCCTGATAGGCGGGTTTGCCCATGTGCATGTGACGCTCGATGTTCTCGACCTCGACGATTGCGTCATCGACGAGGATGCCGACCACCAGCGACAGGGCGAGCAGCGTGACGGTATTCAGCGAGTATCCGACCAGATCCATGACAAGAAATGTCGGGATCACCGACAGCGGCAACGCGACCGCGGCGAGAAGTGTCGCGCGCCAGTCGAGCAGGAAAAGGAAGACCACCAGAACCGCGATGGCCGCGCCCTCGTAAAGCATGTCCATTGACGCGTGGTAGTTCTGCTCGGTCGGCAGGATGGTGGTATACGCTTGTTCGATCTTGACCTGAGGATTGTCGGCGGCGAACGCTTCGACCGCTTCGGCCACGTTCTCGGTTACTGCCAGATCGGAATATCCCTTCAGACGCTTGATTTGCGCCGCGATGACAGACTTGCCGTTCTGATAGGCAAGCGAGGACAGGTCTGAATGCGTGTCCGTCACGGTGCCGAGTTCGTCCAGCCGGACCCAGCTTCCGGTCGGCAAGGGGATCGGCATCGCACGCAGCTCCTCCACATCGGCGGCGGCGGCGAGCAGGCGAACGGATTGCGAGGACGCGCCCACATCGGCCTGACCGCCCGAGAGGTCGCGCTGGACCTCTTGCAGGCGCGCGTTCACGTCGGAGGCGCTGAGGCCGAGGCCGTTCAGCAGATCGGGGTTCAGTTCGACGCGGATCTCGCGGTCGATGCCGCCGAGCCGGCCGACTTCGCCGACGCCCTCGACCGCCATCAACGCACGCTCGAAATCGTTGTCGATGAACCACGATAGTTCCGCATCGTCGAGCCGGTCTGAACTCACGACGTAGGTGACAAGTGGCGAACTGCCGATGTTGCTCTTGGACACGGTGGGCGCGTCCATTTCGGTCGGCAAATCGCTCTCGGCCTGATCGACCGCGTTCTGGACCTCATCAAGGGCCACCTGCACGTCCTTGCCGACCTGGAAACTGACCGAGATATCCACGGAGCCGTCGGTGATGGTGGTCGTCACCGAGTCGAGCCTGTCGAGCCCTGTGAGTTGATCCTCGATCTTGCGGGCGACCTCGGTCTCGAGCTGCGCCGCCGCGGCCCCTTCGAGGGACGCCGAGACCGAAATCGTCGGCAGGTCCATGTCGGGAAAGTTCTGCACATCGAGACGCTGGAAGGCCATCAGCCCGGTCACGGTCAGAAGGAGGAACGCCAGGATCGGCGGAACCGGGTTTCGGATCGCCCAGGCCGAGAAGTTCATTGTGCGGCCTCTGAATTGCCTGAGATGTTATTCGCTTCCCGCGTCACCACGCGGACCTTCGATCCGTCGGACAGGAAGGCGCCCCCCGAGCGGACGACCTTGGCGTCGGTGGGGAACTGACCGATGATCTCGACACGATCCTCCTGCCGACGGCCGGTCTCGACCCGCCGCCGCGACACGGTCGCCGGATCGCCCTCGTTGAGGATGAAGACGTAAGAAAAGCCGTCCTGCAGCACGACGGATGAGGACGGGACGCTCAGCGCCTCGCGCTTCCCTGTCTCGAAGATGCCGCTGACCATGATCCCGGTCTTAGGTTCGGGGCCACCTTCGGGCGTGTCCAGGGCCACATAGACGATGACGCGGCCGTTGGTTTCCGAAGCCGAGGGCGCAATCTGGCGAACCGTGCCGTGAATGTTGCCGATCGGGGCCGGAATGCGGACCTGACCGCCGATCTCAATCTTGCGCAATTTTGTTACCGGAACCTCGGCCTGCCATTCGACCCGACCGTCCCGGATCATCCGGAACAATTCCTGCCCCGCGGACACCACATCGCCGATTGCCGCATCGGCCTGCGATATCACGCCGTCGCTCACCGCGACGATCCGTGTCCGTTCGAGGTCCAGCCTCGCTGACGACAGCGCCGCCTCGGCCGAGGCGACGTCGGCCTTCGCCTTTCGCTCGGTGATCAGGTATTCCGAGATCTGTTGCTGCGAGATCGATCCACCACCTTCCAGTCGCCGCGCCCGATCGGCATCCGCAGAGGCCTGCTCGAGCTGCGCCTTGGCGCTGTCGAGCGAGGCAGCAAGCTGCTCGATGTCGTTCTCCAGCGTCTTGCGGGACAGCGAGACCAGCAGATCGCCCTTCCTGACGGTATCGCCGACATCGACCGTCACCTCCTTGATCCTCTGGCCACCGACCTCGGCCGAGATCAGGGCCTCGCGCCAGGCTGCAAGCCAGCCGCTGGCCTGGACTTCCACCGGCCATGTGGCCTGTTCGGGGGACACGACCTCCACCGTCAGGGCGGTGGTGCCAGCGCTTTCCGGCGAGGCGATCGCATCGCCATCGCCATCCGACGACGCAACATTCGGCTTGCCCGTGAGCGCCAGTGCCGCGCCGATCACCAGCAGGGCGACAAGGAGGAGGCCGAAGACAAGGAATTTTCTGGGTTTCGGCATCTCAGGCTCCATTCGTTGTCTGTGTGCGGCGGGACCAGCCGCCCCCGACGGCCTTGTAGAGAGCGATCCGCTGCCGAAGCAGGCTTTCGCGCTGGGTGATGCGGGTGATCATCGCGGATTGCACTTGCCGCCGCGCCTCCTCCCGGTCGAGCAGCGATGCGCCGCCAGCCTCCCAGTCGTCGTCGATCGCGTCGAAATAGGCCTGGTATTCGGACACGAGTGTGGCGGCATTCGAGAGATTTTTCGAGGCGGTGGAGAGCCGGGTCAGGGCCTCTTCCACCTCGCCAACGGCGGTGAATACCGTGGAGCGATAGCTTTCCGCCGAAGCCAGTGCCTGTGCGTTCGCCGTTCGTACCGCGGCGCGGCGCCGGCCGCCATCGAAGATCGGCAGCGACAAGGCTGGCCCGAAGCTCCAGCTCGAGGGGTCCGTTGCCGTCACCGTCCCGCCCAGGGTCAGCGAGGGATAAAGATCTGCCTTGGCGACATCTACGTCGAGAAGCGTCGCCGAGAAATCGAGCTCGGCCGCCACCACATCCGGGCGCTGCCGCAGCAGGTCGGCGGGCACCGATGACACTTTAAACGCCCGTGCCGTCGGCAGGCCGCCCCCCGAGCTCAGGATTGACCGCACCTCGGATTGCGGCATGCCAGCCGCCGTCGCAATGGTCTGCGCGATGACGTTGCAGTCGGCCTTCTGCGTCTCGAGCGAGATCCGCGAACTGGCGACATTCGCCCGCGCGAGCGACATGTCCGCTGCGGCGCTGATGCCCGCAGCGACAAGGTCTTCCGTCGACCTGAGCGTCTGGGCCTGGGACGAGACCGCATCGCGATACACCGCCTCGACCATCCGGCAGGCACGATACCGGACATAGCCGTCCGCGATCTCTGCCGCGAGCGAGACATAGGCCCCCGCGAAGGACACTTCCTCGGACCGGGCGCGCAGGGCGTCGGCGCCGGTTGCGGCGCGGGTCCTGCCGAACAGATCGAGCTCCCAGCTTGCATCGACGAGACCGGTGTTCGATGTGCTGCGCGCCGTCCCCTGGCCGTCGCTCACGGTCGTCGAAACCTCGCCGGTCACGCCGGGATAGAGGTCGGCGCCGGTCTGGGCGACCGTCGCCCGCGCCGCCAGCACGTTGGCCGCCGCCGTTCTGAGATCGGGGCTCGAGTCGCGGGCCTTCGCCAGAAGGCGGGTCAATTGCGGATCGCCCACCTGCGACCACCATTCCAGGTCGAGCGTCTCGGAGGCCTCCGGCGCAGCCGTGCCATAGCGCTCGGCCAGCGCAACCCGCGCATCCGGCTCGATTGTCGCCACGCTGCAGGCCGCGAGCGTGACAGTCGGAATGAGTAGGGTGAAACGCATGAAAATTCTCGGTAGCTGCTGCCTCCTTCTGCGCCTTCGCTTTGTAAAGTTGTGTTAAGATTTGGATAAGAAGGGTAAAATCCGCCACATGAGGCGCAGGAGGCGGTATGGCTCCAGCAGTGAGACACTGGAGGCCCAGATGACTTCGGTCCTTTTGATTGATGACGACGTGGAGCTGACCGCCCTGCTGGCGCAATATCTGGAGCAGGAGGGCTTCGAGGTCTCCGTGGCCCATGACGGCGAGCGGGCGCTCGGGCGCATCGTGGGGGCGCGGGCCGAGATCGTCGTGCTCGACATCATGATGCCGAAGATCGACGGCCTCGAGGTGCTGCGCCGCATCCGCAAGGAAAGCGCGATCCCGGTCCTGATGCTCACCGCGCGCGGCGACGAGGTCGACCGGGTTTCGGGGCTTGATCTGGGCGCCGATGATTACCTCGCCAAGCCCTGCTCTCCCCGAGAGCTCGCGGCCCGGCTTCGCGCGATCCTTCGCCGGGCCCGGGGAACGCGCTCGAAGGTTGAAGCCGGGGTGTCGCGGGGCCCGCTCCAGATGGACGGGACGCGCCGTACCGCGTCCTGGCGCGGCGAGGAACTGAAGCTTACAGGGATCGAGTTCACCCTTCTCGAGGTGCTGGCCGGAGAACACGGGCGCCCGGTCTCGCGCGCAGATCTGTCGCTTCGCGGGCTTGGCAGACCGCTGGCACGCTACGACAGGTCCATCGACGTGCATATCTCTTCGATCCGCCAGAAGCTCGGCACTTTCGAAGACGGCCGCTCCCCGATCATGAACGTCAGGGGCGTCGGCTACCTTTTCGTGGAGGAATAGGCCCGTGACGCTTCGCTTCTTTGCCGCGATCTGGGGGGTACTGCTGCTGACCCTCGTGCTCTTCGGGCTGGTCATCGCCACGCTCGACTGGCAGCCCCCCGAGGAAGCGCAGCGTGAATTCGAACAGCGCATCCTCTCGCAACAGATGACCCACCTGGCAGAGATCGGCGGGGTCGAAAACGCACTCGCCATCTGGGCCATGCTGGCACCGGCGCACGAGGATTTCAAGGTCGCAGCCGATCCGTCCTGTCTGGTCAGCGGGGACATCCGGGACGAGGCGGGCGACTGTCTCTTCATCCGCGACGAACGTGCCTCCCGCACCTTCACGGGCCTGGCGAAGTTCGAACCGATGCTGACCCCGCTCGTCCTTGGAGCGGTGATCTCCTCCATCGCAGCCATCCTGCTGTCGCAATGGCTGGCCCGTCCGATCCGCATCGTGAGCCGTGGCCTCAAGACGCTCGCCGGTGGGGATCTGGGCGCGCGGCTCGGTCAGGACCTGCACACTTCCAACAGGGAACTTCTCGAACTCGGGGCCGCCTTCGATCACGCCGCCGAACAGCTACAGGAGCTGTCGGTCGGACGGCAGCGGCTGTTCCACGACATCTCGCACGAGATACGTTCGCCGCTCGCCCGGCTCCGTGCCGCCGTGGAGCTCATGGAATCGGATCCGCGCCGCTATTCCTCCATGCTTGGACAGATGGAAACCGACATCCGGCGGCTCGACCAGCTCATAGAGGAGATACTGATCCTCGCCCGATACGAGAGAACCGAGGTTCCGCTGCGGATCGAGGCGCTCGATCTTGTGGAGCTGATCGAGCCGATCATTGCCGATGCCGCCTTCGAGGGCCAGGATCGAAACGTGCGCGTCGAATTCGAGGCTCCCGAGACGCTTCCCCTCAGAGGCGACGCAGAGCTCCTCCACAGGACGTTCGAGAACATCATCCGTAATGCGATCAAGTATTCGCCCAGGGACAGTCGTGTCGTTGTCCGGGCGGCCCGCACGACCTGCATTGCCACGATCAGGGTCGAGGATGAGGGGCACGGCGTGGCCCACGAAGATCTTCCCCACCTGTTCACGCCATTCGTTCGCGTCGGACTGCAGAACGAGACCGCGGGCGTCGGGCTTGGCCTCGCCATAGCTTACCGGGCCGTTGCCCTGCATGGCGGCCAGATCACGGCGACCAATCGGCCTGGCGGAGGGCTGAGCATGATCGTGAGCCTGCCTTTGGAGCATGGCAGCAGCGGCTCACACAAACCCCATCAATGCGCCGTCCCGGAATTCAACATCAATTCCATTACCCGCCACAGGTCTTCTCTGGCCGATCTGAATGACCCGACTACCGAACGGAAGCTGTGAGGCGATTGCACCGCCCCAGGGGTTTGGCGGAGGCTGGTTGCGGTTAATTGCGCGGCCATGTCTTCAGTTTCCAACGCCGTAAAGAAGTTGGCCTCTGCTTCGGCTGGCGCGATGCTACCGACGGGGTCAGCACCAGCACACTGCGCAGCCTGAACATCCCGCTCCACCAGCTTGGCGCGAAGCGCCTATATGACAGCCTTGTCCTTGACGCATTTGCCTCCGGGCTCCCAACCGAAGGTGACCTTTCAGGAGATGCGGAATGCGACAGCCTGTTTGGGGCGTCCAGTTGAAGGGGGGCAGGCGCCAAAAACGTGGTGATCGCGTCGTGAAATATCATCGCGCGACAGGAAGTCGCCTTCCCGCCAGCAGGAAACACACCCGGATTTCATTGCCGCATGGGCCGCTGCGGAAGCCGGAAGCGCCGATCCGCTGGCGAAGGCTGCCCGCGTCGCTCCGGTGGCCATTGGCTCCCTGCTCGCGCCGCGCGGCCCGGAGATAGCCGGTCTTCGTCTTTCCTTTGCCCGGATCCAGCCTCGGGGCGATGGTTTCGTCAACGTAGGGTCGGGAGCTGTCCGTCATCAGCCGCCTGGCCATATGGTCGACCATGGCGGCGATCCGCCCCGGTCCGGCCCATCCAGTCGGCCAGCACCGAGCGGTCGATGACACCCCATGCCGCGCCATCACCACGGCCTGCCGGTTCAGCGACATGTATTCGGAATGCTCTGAGACGGCGATCTGGGCCAGCAGCGCCCCGGTGATGGTGAAGGGGTCGTGAGCAAGGCGCCCTGCGGATGGGCAATGCGGGGTGCATCTGCCCTGGCATCGGTCATCCTACCCGTTTCGTTCCTCCGCATGCGGTTCCGGGCTGCCACAATCATTAACGATATATAGGTTGACAATATAGCGAATCGGTGCCGCCGCGCGACGGCGTCTGCAAGAATGGGGGACAGGGCGTGCGGATCCGGCCGATGAACCACATACCGGCGTCGAAGGCGTCGGGTACGGCCACGCATTCCTCATGCGGACGCAGGCTATCGGGGGCGGCCAGGGTCATGGGCGTCGCCCCGCTTGTGCCAGGGGGGCCCGCCCCGTGGACCCGGCGGTCTGAAGGCCCTGCAGGACGCGAGACGCCCCTCCCCGTTCCGTCACGTTCTTTCGGCGTCATCGTCCTTCGCTCTCCTGCCATCTTTTCTGCCGGTCCGGGCGGGAGCGTCTTTTCGACGGCGCGGTCCGGCATTCGCTATATTTCCAGGATATATAGCGATGCGCAAAGCAGCAGGGTCAAGGGCACTTCCGCGTCGACCGGTGGCCTCACGGTCGGGGGCCAATGGGTCTGCCTGATTGTTGGGCATCTTGCCGTCACACCGGCATGGCCCTGCGGAATGCGGTCCATGAGGACAGCTTATCGGCAGCAGCGGCCTTCGCCGCCCCGAAACGTCGGCGCGCCGATATCGGTCATCGCGGGCGCTCGCGACGGGGGAACCTCCTGCCAACGGCGTGACGTCTTGCGGATGGGAATGACGGCGAGGCCGCCTCACTCGTGGATCGCGAGGCGAGAGCGATGGGTCTGCAACCTGCGGTGCGGCCGGGGCGTGCCGGAGCGCGCCGTGACCAGAGCGGCCACGAAGGCAGCCGGGACAATTGCAGGACCTCCGGAACGGGCGCCCTGCCCCCGGTGGCTTTCGGCTCAGACAGCCTCGGCGAAGGCGGCCCGATCGCCATCCGGGTCCCCGAGCGTGAACCGAACCCCGGCCTGCGCCTCCTTCACCGGCATGGCATCATCCGCGACGATGGTACGGGCCCTGGCCTTGTCGACGGATCGCCACGCGGCGGCCGTACCCTCCGGATGTTCCCCTTTTCGCGGCCCCGGGGCAAGGCCGACAGAGAGAGCCGGTTCGACAGCAGCGCCCGAACCGGCAAAGAAAAAGGCGGCGCCTCCGGAGAGACACCGCCCTTCAATTCCAGCAGGAAGGCCGTCGCTCAGACAGCTTCCTGAATGAACTTCACCGCATCGCCGAAGGTCTGGATGGTCTCGGCGGCGTCGTCCGGGATCTCGATCCCGAATTCCTCTTCGAAAGCCATGACCAGCTCGACGGTATCGAGGCTGTCCGCGCCCAGATCATCGATGAACGAGGCATTCTCGGTCACCTTGTCTTCCTCGACGCCCAGATGCTCGACGACGATCTTTTTCACGCGATCCGCGATGTCGCTCATTTCAATTCCTCACATTTGCTCAGGCAGCGAGCCCGTCTTCATGCTGTTGGCCGAGAGAGGCCACTTTTCCCCGCGCGGGCGCGGGAGATGCAAAGCGCGGGGTCCCCCCCGGGCAAAAACTGCGCCGCCTATAACACATCGTTTACACGACGCAAACGCTTTCGCGTCGCAGGCGGTGGCAGGCTCAGACCATCGCCATCCCGCCATTGACATGGAGCGTCGCCCCGGTGACGTAACCCGCCTCGGGACTGGCCAGATAGACCACGGCAGAGGCGATCTCCTCGGGGGTGCCCATGCGTCCCATCGGCACGGCGCCGAGGATGCCACCCTTCTGGTCGTCTGTCAGCTTGTCGGTCATCGCGGTGGCAATGAAGCCCGGTGCGACGCAGTTGACCGTGACCCCGCGCGAGGCGAGCTCATGGGCCAGCGATTTCGACAGGCCGACAAGGCCGGCCTTGGCCGCGCAGTAATTCGCCTGCCCCGGATTGCCGGTGGTGCCGACGACCGAGGTGATGTTGACGATCCGGCCCCAGCGCGCCTTCATCATGCCGCGCATCGCGCCGCGGCAAAGCCGCATCGCCGCCGTCAGGTTGACGTCCAGAACCGACTGCCATTCCTCGTCCTTCAGGCGCATGAACAGCATGTCGCGGGTGATCCCGGCATTGTTCACGAGGATGTCGAGCCCGCCCATGGCCTCGGTCGCGGCCCTGGGCAGCGCCTCGACCGCCTCGGGGTCCGAGAGGTTGCAGGGCAGCACATGGGCGCGTTCGCCCAGCTCGGCCGCCAGTTCGGCCAGCGGCGCCTCGCGGGTCCCCGACAGGCCGACGGTTGCGCCCTGCGCATGCAGCCCGCGCGCGATGGCGCCGCCGATGCCGCCCGAGGCGCCGGTCACCAGCGCGGTCTTTCCGCTCAGATCGAACATGTGGTCATTCCTCCATTCATGCCGCCGCGTTCATGCCGTCGACGGCTGCGGTCACCTCTTCGGGCGTGCCGACCTGCCGGGTCGCGACCTCGCGCGCGATGCGCCTGACCATGCCCGACAGCGCCTTGCCCGCGCCGATTTCCCAGATCTCCGAGACACCCTCACCGGCCATCCAGGCGACGGATTCGCGCCAGCGCACGGCGCCGGTCACCTGCTCGACCAGCAGCGCCCGGATCATGCCCGGATCGGTCTCGCCGCAGGCGCGCACATTGGCCACGACCGGCACCAGCGGGGTCTCGATCTCGACATCGTCAAGCGCCTCGGCCATCGCCCGCGCCGCCGGCGCCATCAGCGCGCAATGGAAGGGCGCCGAGACGGGCAGCATCACCGCGCGCTTCGCGCCCCGCGCCTTTGCCAGCTCGACCGCACGTTCGACCGCCGCGGCATGGCCCGAAATCACCACCTGCGCCGGGTCGTTGTCATTGGCGGCCTGAACCACCTGCCCCGAGGCCGCCTCGGCCGCGATCTCGCGCACCGCAGCCAGATCGAGCCCCAGCAACGCCGCCATCGCGCCCTCGCCGACCGGCACCGCCGCCTGCATCGCCTCGCCGCGCAGCCGCAGAAGCCGCGCGGTATCCGCGAGGCTGATCGCGCCAGCCGCGCAAAGCGCGGAATATTCGCCCAGCGAATGGCCCGCCACGAAGGACGCCGCCGTCACCGACACGCCCTCGGCGCCCAGGGCCGCCATCGCCGCCATCGAGGTCGCCATCAGCGCCGGTTGCGCATTGCGGGTCAGCGTCAGCTCGGCCTGGTCGCCGGCCCAGATCAGCCCCGAAAGGCTTTCGCCCAGCGCGTCGTCGACCTCTTCGAAGACCGCGCGAGCCTGCGGATAGGCCTCGGCCAGCGCCTTGCCCATGCCGATGGTCTGGGCCCCCTGGCCCGGAAATACGAATGCACGCATCGAGTGCCCCTTGCCCTGTCTTGTCTGGCGTCGATCTAACGGCTTGGTCCCGGCTTCACAAGCGCGCCGGGCCGCGGGACCGCCCGCGCGCCGATCGGCCGCGCCGCTCAACCGTGCCGATCAACCGTGGCGGGCGAGGAAGTCGGGGGCCGAGCGGTCCTCGACTTCACGGGCCTCGATATTGGCCACGTTCCGGCGCACCCGCGCGGCATGGCGGCGGGCCTCGACCGACTGGTTCGAGCCGCGCGCGATCTTTGCGGCAAGCTCCTGCTCCGAGCGGGTGTAGTAGTGGTTCAGCTGCAGGTGATCGGCCGAATAGAAGGCCGGATCGCTGCGGCCCTTGTGATCGCTCTGCTCGCCCCGGTCGTTCCAGGTCACGGCCAGCCCGTCGATCCAGACGCTGTGCACCTTGAGCGCGGTGACCCGGGTCGCGTCGACCACGGTCTTGAAATTGGTCACCCCGCGCGCCCCGCTCAGCGGCTCGGCGGCGCGGCGGGTGTAATTGGCCACGATCCCGCCCTCGGGCGGCGCGTCATGGCCGTTGCGGCCGAAGTTATGCCAGGGCAGCGTGACGGAGGGGATGTCGCCCAGATGGGCCAGCGCCGTCTCGAGGCTGTCGGCCTGTTTCGGCACCAGGAATTCATCGGCATCGATGCAGGCCATCCAGCGATGGGCGCCGCCGAAATTCCGAAGGGCATGGGCATAGGCCAGCACCTGATTGTGGATCTCGCGCCCCGAGCGGCCGTCATGAAGCTTCTGGTCCCAGGGCAGCAGCGTCAGCCTGTCGCCAAGTGCCACCGCCAGCTCGGCCGCGGTGCCGTCGGTCGAGCCATTGTCATAGGCATAGACATGGGCCACTCCGGCAGTCCGGTGAAACCGGGCCCATTCACCGATATGGCGCGCCTCGTTCTTCACGATCAGCGCGATGGCAAGTCCGCGCCGGCCCGGGCGGGGCGCGGGCGGCGCGAAGGACAGTTTGGTTATCGGCCGGTTGAAAAGCCCGCGCATGCTCGCTCCGTCTGGCTGGACGGCGCGACACTAGCGCCCGGGCGGCCGGGATGCCAGCCGCCCGCCCGTCCGTCAGGTCAGTCCGCGTCCTTGCCCGCCTCGATCGAGATCTGGACCTCGACCTCGTCGCTGACATAGGGGACGTATTCGTCCATGCCGAACTCGGACCGGCTCAGCGTGGTCGTGGCGTAGAACCCCAGCCAGTCGCGCTTTTCCATCGGATGCTCGGCATGCTGGGTCAACCGGGCGTCCAGGACCACCGGCTTGGTGATGCCGTTCAGGGTCAGCTCACCGGTGATCTTCGCGGTGTCCTCGCCGGTCACGTCGATATCGGTCGAGGTGAAGGTCACCAGATCGTTCTCGGCCGCATTGAAGAAGGTGTCGGACATGAAATGCTCGAACCGCGCTTCCCAGCCGGTGAACAGCGCCTCGGTCGGGATCGAGACCGACACCCGCGAGGCCGCCGGATCCTCGGCATCGAAGGACACTGTGCCTTCCCAGCCCGAGAACAGGTTCCAGGTGGTCGAGAAGCCGAGATGCTCATAGGAGAACAGCACCTGGCTATGGCTGGAATCGAGGCTGTAATCGACCGGCTCGGCGGCAGCGGGCAGCACGGTTGCGGCCATGAGGGCGGCAGCGGTCGCGGCGGGGATCAGGTTCATCGGATACTCCGTTTCTTTGGTCGTCAGTGGACCGGACAGGTCAACAGGTCGGCTGCAACCGGCCTGTGCGCAATTGCCAAGGGGATCACAGGCCCTGTTCGGCACCGAACAGAGCATCGGCAAAGACCCGCCCCGCCCTCTGCCCCGCCCTGGCGGCGCGCGCGCCTTGCATCGCATGGCAATCCCTGTATAAGGCGCGGGTCCTTCCAACCGAATGGTATCCGGTGCGACCTCTCGTGGGCGGGCGGAAGGTGTCGAAAGACCTCGCCCTATGAAGTGCACCCGCAACAGAACTGGAGTATGCATGCCGCTTTACGAGCATGTCTTCATCGCGCGCCAGGACCTGTCCAACGCGCAGGCCGAGGGCCTTGTCGAACATTTCTCCACCGTCCTCGCGGATAACGGCGGCAAGGTCGTCGACAGCGAGTACTGGGGCGTCAAGACGATGTCCTACAAGATCAACAAGAACCGCAAGGGCCATTACGCCTACCTGCGCACCGATGCGCCCGCGCCGGCAGTGCAGGAAATGGAACGCCTGATGCGGCTGCACGATGACGTGATGCGGGTTCTGACCATCAAGGTCGACGCGCATGAAGAAGGCCCTTCGGTGCAGATGCAAAAGCGCGAAGAACGCGACAATCGTCGCGATCGCCGTTGACCCGTCGCCTGAGCAAAGGAGCCTAACACATGGCCGCAAAACCGTTTTTCCGCCGCCGCAAGGTCTGTCCCTTCTCCGGCGACAACTCGCCGAAGATCGACTACAAGGACACCCGCCTGCTGCAGCGCTACATCTCCGAGCGCGGCAAGATCGTGCCCTCGCGGATCACCGCCGTCTCGTCCAAGAAGCAGCGTGAACTGGCCCGCGCGATCAAGCGCGCCCGCTTCCTCGCCCTGCTGCCCTACGCCGTGAAGTAAGGAACGACCCCATGCAAGTGATCCTTCTGGAACGCGTGGCCAAGCTCGGCCAGATGGGCGAGGTCGTCAACGTCAAGGACGGCTATGCCCGCAACTTCCTGCTGCCGCAGGGCAAGGCGCTGCGCGCCAACGACACCAACATCGCCCGCTTCGAGGCCGACAAGGCCCAGCTCGAGGCGCGCAACCTCGAGACCAAGAAAGAAGCCGAAGCGCTCGCCGGCAAACTCGACGGCCAGCAATTCGTCGTGATTCGTTCCGCCTCGGATGGCGGCGCGCTCTATGGCTCGGTCACGCCCCGCGACATCGCGGATGTCGCGACCGAGGCCGGCTTCTCGGTCGACCGCAAGCAGGTCGTGCTGGCCGGTCCGATCAAGGATCTGGGCCTGCACGACGTGCATGTGCTGCTGCACCCCGAGGTCGACGTGACCGTGTCGGTCAATGTTGCCCGCTCGACCGAAGAGGCCGAACTTCAGGCCTCGGGCAAGTCGATCCAGGACCTCGCCGCCGAGGAAGAAGCCGCGGCCGAATTCGAGATCCAGGAACTGTTCGACGATATCGGATCGGCAGCCTCCGACGACGAGGACGACGAGCAGCGCTGATCGCCCGCTCGACGCCATTCGGCACAGACATCGCGCCGTCCCCGCCCCCGGGGGCGGCGCTTTCCGTTTCGGCGGACGGCTCCGGCCCTGGCGCGCCCTGACGCATCGGCGGACGGCTCGCCCCCTCCTGATCCGAAGCGACACTTCCCCGACAGGTTTCCCGATCTCCGAAAGCGCCTTTGCGGGACGGCGACGCCCGCGCACACCCGGCCGAGCGCGACAAGCCGGATCAGCAGCACAGGGCCGGGACCGGAGACCATCCCCTCACTCACCGAAGGCCGCTGGGGTCCTTCGCAGACAGGGTTTGTCGCCCCTGCCCGGCCGTTTCGCCGCCCCTGCCGCGCATGACGGTCGCGAGAGCGAGCCAAGGCCCATGCGGTCTCTCTTGTCGCAAAAAGCCGAAGGCCACTGCCCCCGGCACGGCCCCCAAGACGTCGTCCTTCACCGCCATGGCACGCCCGGACCCGGCCAGCGGAGGAAAGCTGGAACGCGTCCGAAGGCATGCAAAAGGCCGCCCCGGGGGGCGGCCCTTCCTCATCCGGGAACCTGCCTCCGGCCGCGGGGCCGGAGAGGTGCCTCATTCTTCCTCGAGCTTCTCGACCGCCGCCTGCAGCTCGTCCTTGCTGACCGGCTTCTCGGTCACCTCGGCCAGCTCGAAGACATAGTCGACGACCTTGTCCTCGAAGAGCGGCGCGCGGATCTGCTGCTGCAGCGCCTGGTTCTGACGGACATATTCGAAGAACTGACGTTCCTGTCCGGGGAACTGGCGCGCCTGGGCCAGAACCGCCTGGGTCATCTCGTTATCCGAGACCGACACCTCGGCCTTGCGGCCGATCTCGGCCAGCAGAAGGCCCAGACGCACGCGGCGCTCGGCCAGTTTCAGATGCTCTTCGGTCGGCTCGATCTCTCCATGGTCGTGGCCGTGATCGTCGGGATGCTCTTCATGGTAGAGCTGGTGGGCGATCTGCCCGGCCTCGGCCTCGAGCAGGCTCGGGGGCACCTCGAAGCTCACCGCGGTATCGAGCGCATCCAGAAGGGCGCGTTTCATCACCGCGCGGGCGGCCCCGCCGAATTCGGTCTTCAGACGCTCGGCGACCTGGGCTTTCAGACCGTCGAGATCCTCGGCGCCGAACTGCTTGGCCAGATCATCGTCGATCTCGGCAGGCTTGGGCGCCTTCACGGCCTTCACGGTGACGTCGAAGGTGGCTTCCTTGCCCTTCAGGTTCTCGGCGCCGTAGTTCTCGGGGAAGGTGACGGTGACGGTAACCTCATCCTCGGCCTTGGCCCCGACCAGCTGCGCCTCGAAACCGGGAATGAAGCTCTCCGAGCCCAGCACCAGCGGGTAATCCTCGGCCGAGCCGCCCTCGAAGGGCTCGTCGCCCAGCTTGCCGACGAAGTCGATGATGACCTGATCGCCATCCTTGGCCTTCGAGCCCTTGCGGCGATCGGCATAGGTCTGGGCGGTGCCGGCCAGTTTCTCCAGCGCCTCGGTGATCTCGGCCTCGGCCGGTTCCACCACCAGCTTCTCGAGCTTGATCGACTTGAGATCGGCCTCGGGGATCTCGGGCAGCGCCTCGTACTTCATCTCGACGGTGACGTCCTCGCCGGGCTTCCAGTCCTCATTGGTCATCTTGACCTCGGGCTGCATCGCCGGGCGGTCACCGGTTTCCTCGAAATGGCTGCTCATGGCGCCGTCGATGGTTTCCTGCATGGCCTCGCCCATCAGGCGCTCGCCGAACTGCTTCTTGAGAAGCGGCATCGGCACCTTGCCCTTGCGGAAGCCCTTCATCTCGATCTGGGGCTGGGCCTCGGCGAGCTTCTCGTTGACCTTCGCCTCCAGTTCGGCGGCGGTCACGGTGATCGTGTAGCCCCGCTTCAGGCCGTCTTTCAGGGTCTCGGTGACCTGCATCTGCGTATCGTCCTTTTCATCCATTTCAGCTGGAACCGGCGGGGCAAGCCCCTCGGGCCTTGCGGCGCCAGCCCCCAAAATTCGACGCCGGTCGTTCGGAAACAACCACTTGCTTTCTCCGCGTCCACGAGCCTCGGCACGGCAGGCTTCGTCCCCCGGAAACGCTTCCGGCGCCTTCTACGCGAGCATCTGCCGTGGGGCAAGGGGCTCGACGGCGCGAAGCGGGCTTGCGCAGGCGCATGCCGCAGGCCCGGGCCCACGGCGGGCGCAGAGCCCATAGAGGTCGGGGAAGCTGACCTTGCCGCTCCAGGAAGGATACAGAAAGCTGCCCTCGTCGGTGTCGATCCGCACACAGCGCGACAGCAACCAGTTCCGCGCCGCCGGGCCATCGGCGCAATCCGGGATCTCGCCCAGCGAGCGGCCGAGCGAGACGAAGCCCGCAACGATGGCCGAGGCCGCCGAGCTGCCCCCGAAACGGCAGAAATACGATCCAAACTCGCGCAATCCCCCTGCCCGTTCGTCGCTGGCAAGGGCACTCTAGGTGGTCAGTCCCGGCATTTGGTGGATGAATCGCGCCGGGTTTGCCGGAGGCTGATTGTCGTTAGTTACGCGGCCATGTTCTCAGTTTCCAGAGCCGCGTAAAAGTTGGCCTCTACCTCGGCTGGCGGGATGTTCCCGATAGGTTCGAGCAGGCGGCGGTTGTTGAACCAATCGACCCATTCCAACGTCGCGTATGCGACGGCCTCGCAGCTCTGACAGCGTGCGTGGTCGTGGCGCTCCCGTGACGAACCTGGCCCATAATCCTTCCTTCCATTCCTGAGAAAGGATCACACCATCAAACCGTGGGATCAAAAACCTAAGATGGTGACCCGGCGATGCATGCGTTGGGCTCTTTCCGGTAGTTCGCTGCACAAGGCGCGAACGGCCTCTCTGAACCGACTTCTGGGTCAGTCACCTGACACAAAAGTCGGTTTTGCTTGGCATTTGGCACCGGGCCGCGACCGGCAGACCTGCGGCAAAGCGTACGCAGTGAATGCTTCTCAGCCCCGCAACGACCCGTTATAGCCGCCCGGCACAAGGAGACCGCCAGCCATGCCCGAGCTATTCCCCGAACGCGGCGAGCCCGTGATCCGCACCATCGCCATGCCCGCCGATACCAACCCCGCGGGCGACATCTTCGGCGGCTGGCTGATGTCGCAGATGGACCTTGCCGCGGGCAGCGTGGCCGCGCGTGTCTCGCGCGGGCGGGCGGCCACCATCGCTGTCGAGGGGATGCAGTTCCTCAAGCCGGTGAAGGTCGGCGACGAGGTCACGCTTTACGCCGATCTGGTCCGGCGCGGGCGCAGCTCGATGACCATCGAGGTCCGCGCCTGGCACCGCCCCCGCTGTCAGGAATGGAGCGAGCAGGTGACCCAGGCCACCTTCACCTTCGTCGCGATCGACGAGAACGGCCACTCGCGCCCCCTGCCCGATCCGATCCAGGCCGGCTGAGCCCCGGGCGGCGGGCGCAGCGACGCCCGCTCAGAAGGCCTTGCCAGTTCAGAACGCTTTGAAGGTCAGCGTCGTCAGCGAGCGGTCGATGCCGGGAATGTCGAGCAGATTGTCATTGATGAACTTGCCGACATCCTGGTCCTTCGGAATGTAGAGCTTCATCAGCAGGTCGAAATCGCCGCTGGTGGAATAGAGCTCGGAATGAAACTCGCGCAGCACGATCTCCTCGGCCACCTCATAGGTCTTGCCCGGGCGGCAGCGCAGTTGCACGAAGACGCAGGCGGTCATGGGGGGCTCCTTCTCGGCTGATCCGGGCCAAACCTACCAGAGCCCCCGCCGCCTTCAAGCCGCAATCGGCTCGCCGCAACCCGGGCCCAGCCGTGGCCTGGCTCTTGGCCCCGCGCCCGGGCGCGCCTATAAGCGGCAGGAACAAACTGGCGGAGACGTCCATGCGGACAGCGAAAATCACGCGCAAGACGGCCGAGACCGAAATCTCGGTCGAGCTCGGGCTCGACGGCACCGGCCGCTACGATATGGCCACCGGGGTCGGCTTCTTCGATCACATGCTCGACCAGCTCGCACGCCATTCGCTGATCGACATGAGCGTGCGCTGTCAGGGCGATACCCATATCGACGACCATCACAGCGTCGAGGATGTGGGCATCGCGCTCGGCCAGGCTCTGGCAGAGGCCCTGGGCGACAAGCGCGGCATCCGCCGCTACGGGTCCTGCCTGTTGCCGATGGACGATGCGCTGCTGCGCGCGGCGCTCGATCTGTCGGGACGACCCTATCTGGTCTGGAATGTCGATTTTCCGACCCAGAAGATCGGCAGCTTCGATACCGAGCTGGTGCGCGAATTCTTCCAGGCGCTCGCCACCCATGGCGGGATCACGCTTCATGTCGACGCCCTGCACGGGCTCAACAGCCACCATATCGCAGAGGCCGCCTTCAAGGCCGTGGCCCGCGCACTCCGCGACGCGGTCGAGACCGATCCGCGCAAGGCCGATGCCATCCCCTCGACCAAGGGAGCGCTCTAGACCGATGCTGACGGCGATTGTCGATTACGAGTCGGGCAACCTGCATTCCGCCCGCAAGGCCTTCGAACGCGTCGCCCGCGAGACCGGAGCGGGCGAGGTCGCGATCACCTCGGACCCCGAGACCATCCGCCGGGCCGACCGCATCGTGCTGCCCGGCGACGGCGCCTATCCGGCCTGCCACCGCGCGCTGTTCGATCATCGCGGCGTGTTTGAGGCCATCGAAGAGGCGGTGATCTCGGGCGGGCGACCGTTTCTGGGCATCTGCATCGGCATGCAGATGATGGCCAGCCGCGGGCTCGAATATGAAGAGACCCCCGGCTTCGACTGGATCGGCGGCGAGGTGGTCCGGATCGCGCCCGAAGACCCGCATCTGAAAGTGCCGCATATGGGCTGGAACGATCTGGTGATCGACAGCCCGCATCCGGTGCTCGCGGGCATCTCGACCGGCGATCACGCCTATTTCGTCCATTCCTACCATTTCCGCGTCGCCGACCCCGCCCACCGGATCGCCCATTGCGACTATGGCGGGCCGGTCACTGCCATCGTCGGGCGCGGCACCACCATCGGCACCCAGTTCCACCCCGAGAAAAGCCAGGCGACCGGGCTCCGGCTGATCGCCAATTTCCTCGGCTGGGCGCCCTGATCCTAAGCGCCCTGAGCCTCAGCCCCCGGGAAACACCCGCCGGGCCAGAAGCACCCGCGACAGCGCGGTCACGAAACAAAGCGCGCCGAAGCCCCAGGCCAGCGGCGCGAACCAGGACGGGAACAGACAGATCGCCACGAAAAACGCGATGGTCTCGGTCCCTTCCAGCAACCCGCCGGAGAAATAAAGCGACTTCGTGCCGCGCGCGCGGGTTTCCATGCTGCGACGTTCGGCCAGGATCGCGAAGCCGAGAAACGTCGCGCCATTGACATAGAAGCTTGTCAGCAGGAACGCCCCGGCCGGTCCGTTCGCCGCCGGGTCCATCAACACGAAACCAAGCGGCACCGCGCCGTAGACGAGGAAATCGGCGACGATATCGAGATAGCCGCCGAAATCCGTCCTTCGCCCGGCCCGCGCCACTGCCCCGTCCAGCCCGTCGGCCAGCCGCCCCGCCAGCAGCGGCACCAGCGCAAGCCCGGGCGCGCCGAGCGCAACCATCACCGCCGCCAGAAGCCCGAAGCCCAGCCCCGCCAGAGTGACCGCATCCGCCGTCACCCCGTGCGCCGCAAGCCGGATCCCCAGCCTGTCGAGTGGCGGGTCGATCAGCCGCCGCATGAGCCCGTCCAGCATGCCCTGCCCTCCTCTGCCGGTCCCAGACTGCCCTTGCCAGAGCGCCGGCTGCAAGCCGCTGCGCTCTATTTCCCAGGGCCTGTCTTGGGGACGCAATCCGGTCCCGTTCGAGCCCCTCCGCCACGCTTGTCCCCGCCTGACCTGTCCCCATCTGGTCGGCAAGCGCGGCCGCATCCGGCGCATGCCCTGTTCCTAGGCTTCCGGGGCATCCGGAACGGAGGTACCCCCCAGTCGCATCCGAGGCCTCGACCCCTGGTCTGGCAGCCGGCATCCGGGACAAAAATCCGAAGGCAGGTTTCGACAATTCCTATTGCGCCCCGTGCCCGAGCTGACTAATAGGGCGGCGTGGCGGGTATGGTGTAGTGGTAGCGCGCCGGCTTCCCAAGCCTGAAGTGCGGGTTCGATTCCCGCTACCCGCTCCAGACTACCTCAAGAACCGTTTTCTCCGATTTGGTCTATACCTCTTCGATCTGATGGCCGGTGCCGCCTTGCCTGACTGAATGGCATGGCTCGACATGGCGACGCAGGCCCGCCGCCGCAAAGAAGTGACACCCGTCGCCGAAAGCGAGGGCGGGCAGCGCGCATGACAGCTGCCTCGGTCGAGCCAGCCCTGGTCGAAAGCAACCAGCCCCACCATCCCGACGCTCTCTGTCCAAAGCCGGGCCGGGAGGTCAGGCGATCTCTGGTCCGGGCATGTCCGAAAGGGGATGAGGCCCCGATACCGCAGATAGCGGTGGTAAACACGGGGCCTGTCGCGCAATGGACGGACGCGGGATGCGCGCAGGCCCGATCTCGGCATCTGCCCGATGATAAGGCCGGCGGCGGAGCGGCTCATCTCCGCGCCGTGCGCCCATTTCCCGGGACAGGAGGCCTAGCAGGCCGCTGAAAAAGTCTCAGCCTGAGTAGCTCGGCAACTGAATGCCGCGCTTTCGGATTCTTACGTCGCGCTGAAGGATCTTCATTGTGTTGGGGGGCAACGAAGTCGACGAGGATCGCGGCTTCAAAATGTTTTTCGGCAGCCTGCTAGAAATCCTGCCATCCCGCGTCGTTGACGGCGCGTTTCGGCGGCTCGAACTCTGCGGCGGCGGGCGGTGCTGCCGCCGGGATGGCGGTTGCCGTGCGGGGACGGACGGAGACGGCGGCAGCGGGCCCTTTCAGGCGGAACCGGGCGACCAGGGTCTGCAGATTGCCAGCCTCCTGCTTCATGGTCACTGCGGCGGCATTCGCCTCCTCGACCATGGCCGCGTTCTGCTGGGTCACCTTGTCGAGCTCGTTCACCCCGACATTGATCTCGCCCAACCCAACCGATTGCTCCTGCGCGCCGGTCGCGATGTCGGCGATCAGCGCGGCGATATTGCCCACCCGTTCGACGATGTCGGTCAGTGCCTCGCCGGTGCGGTTGACCAGCCCGACGCCGGTCTCGACCTGATCGGAACTGGTCGAGATCAGGATCTTGATCTCCTTGGCGGCCTCGGAGGAGCGCTGGGCCAGTGCCCGCACCTCGGAGGCCACGACCGCAAAGCCGCGCCCGGCCTCGCCGGCGCGGGCCGCCTCGACGCCCGCATTCAGCGCCAGCAGGTTGGTCTGGAACGCGATATCGTCGATCACACCGATGATCTGGTTGATCCCGTCCGAGGATTTCTTGATCTCGGCCATCGCCCCGATGGCCTCCTTGACCACGAGGCCAGACTGCTCGGCATTGCCGCGCGCCTCGCGCACGACATCCTCGACCTTCGCCGCGCCATCGGCCGCCGCGCGGACGCTGGCCGTCATCTCGTCCATCGCGGCCGCGGTCTGCTCCAGCGTCGCGGCCTGGTTCTCGGTGCGGCGCGACAAGTCGTCCGAGGCGCCCGAGATTTCCTCGGCGCGGGTGGTGATCTCTGTCGCGTTCTCGACGATCTCGCCCATCAGCGCGTTCAGCGTCTCGACCGTCGCGTTGAAATCCTGGCGGAGCTGTTCGTATTCCTCGGCAAACCTGGTATCGATGGTGCTGGTCAGATCGCCCTCCGACAAGGACCGCAGCCCCGAGGCCAGATCGGCGACCACCCGCTCCTGTTCGCGGCGGTCCTCATCGCGCGCCGCAGCCTGGCGTTCGGCATCGGCAAGCTTGTCGCGGAAGGCGGCCAGATTGCGCCCCAGATCGCCGATCTCGTCGCGGCGACGCGCCTCGGGAATGGCGGTTTCATACCGCCCATCGGCAACATCGCTCATGGAGCCGACAAAGCTCGACATCGGCCGGGTTACGCTGCGCACCAGAACATAGGAGACCGCAACGAGGATCAGCATGCCCGCGATCAGCGTGATCGCCGAGGCCCGCCGCATGCTGGCCAGTTCGGCTTTGATATCAGAGACATAGGCCCCGGTTCCGACGATCCAGCCCCAGGGCTTGAATGCCTGCACATAGCCCAGTTTCATCTCGGGATCGGACTCGCCGGGCTTCTTGAACCAGTATTCGACCGATCCCGAGCCATCGCTCTGCGCGACATCGCGCATTTCCTGAAAGAGCTTCAGCCCATTAACATCGGCATAGTCGGTCTTGTCGGTCCCGACCCAGTCGGGCATCGTCGGATGCGCGGTGACGACCAGATCCTTTGTCAGCGCAAAGACATAGCCCGAGGCTCCGAAACGAAGCGCCTCCAGCAGTTCACGCCCCCTCGCCTCGGCCGTGGCCCTGTCGATCTCTCCCGCTGCGACCCTGTCCTGCAGCCCCGACAGGAGCGAAATCGCCGCATCGGTCATGCCCTTAAGCTCTGTTTCGCGCATCTCATAGGCGTTCTCGACAGCCCGCGACAGCAAGAGAACAGAGAGAAGCGCAGAGAGCGCAAGTGCCACAACGACAATGGAGTAGATCCGAAACGGGATCCGGTACAGGAAAGCGGGCATTTGAGCTATCTCCAATTGATCATGGCGACGCTTCATAGCGCAAAAGGTTTAGAAAACGTCCTACATCGCAAATCTAAGTAAATGAGCGGAAAGGCATGGGCGTTGATGAAGAGCGGAGAGAGTTACCGAGCTCCGGCCATGGCGGCGTAACGTCGGTCAGCAGTCGCGAGGTCGTCGGAGCGGAGGAGGGCTGAGAGCAGCTTGGCGCAACGGTCGCGAGACAGGGTCGGAAAACCAGAGCGCAACAGAGTGCCTTCGAGCACGCGGCTCTGATTTGCGTCCGCCCCACGAACACCATGCGGGCCCGCAGCGTGACGATGGCCGTATCACGAGGCCGGATACATGTCAGCACCCGACACCGCGCCAGATTGCTCCGAAAAGGCGCTCTTGCGTCGCGTCGGGTTGCCCCAGGTCGGCTTCGAGCTTCACGACCACATTCCATACCAATAGGTTTCTGTCTCAAGCCGGCTCATATAATGTCTTTGGTTAGGAACGCATCGGCCAACGCTGCGACGCCTGTTGGTCGGAACCTCTGCGCCTACATGTGCAGGCGCACATGTTTGAGCTTGTCGGGATTCCTCATGATCCAGATCGCTTCGATCCGGCCGCGCCGGATCGAGAGGGCGGTGGTCTGCAGGACGTCCCCTTCAACGGACACAAAGCCGGGCGAGCCGTTGATCCACCGAAGCGGAGGGCAGGGCCCGGCCGGAAATCTGCGCTTTCTGGCGAGGCCGGCGAACAGGCGGGCAGCGTTGCGAGATCCGTTCAGCACGTTGATGGCCGCTTTCACCCTGCCGCCACCATCGGTGTGAACCTCGATATCCTCGGCAAACAGGGCAAGCAGACGATCCATATCGCCCTGCCGGCTCGCCACCCAGAAGGCGGTGACGAGCGGATGAACCGTTTCGCTCGACGGTGGATCGGCAGGTTCCGCACCAGCCAGCCTGCGCCGCGCCCGGGAGACGAGTTGCCGGCAGGCCGTGGGGGTCTTGTCAACGAGCAGGCCTATTTCCTCGAAACTGTAGTCGAAGGCATCGCGGAGAATGAACGCCGCCCGCATCTCGGGTGTCAGGCTGTCGAGGGTGAGGATCAAAGCGATGCCGACATCCTCGGTCAGGATCCACTCCTCTTCCGCGCCGGGGGCATGATCGGCGATCAATGGATCGGGCAGCCATGCCCCGACATAGGTTTCCCTGCGCGCTCGTGCGGAACGCAGATGGTCGAGGCACAGTCGCATCACGACCGTCGAGAGCCACCGGGCCGGGCGGTCGATGCCGGACAAATCGGCGTCACGGAATTTCAGCGCGGCGTCCTGCAGGATATCCTCCATCTCGGCCACCGATCCGGTCATGCGGTAGGCGAGCCCCGCCAGACGTCGGCGCTCGCCCTCGAAGATCTGACTATGCGGGTCAGGTTTCCGCATCTGCTCCCTTGCGCCGCGTGTGGGGCTGACGAAAGCCGACGGCAAAGCGGTTCCATGCGTTGATCATCGTGATCACGAAGGTCAGTTCGACCCGTTCACGCTCATCGAAGGATGCGGCCAGAAGCCTGTAGTCGGAATCCGGTGCGCCAGTCTGTTCGATGCGCGTCAAGGACTCGGCCCATGCCAGCGCAGCACGCTCGCGATCGTCGAAGACCGGGCTTTCTCGCCAAGCCGCAAGGACATCCAGCTTCTGCTGCGACAGACCGGCCTGCCGCGCGGCGGGGGCATGCAAGTCAAGGCAGAAAGCGCAGCCGTTGATCTGCGACACGCGCATCTTGACCAGCTCACGCAGGGCTTCAGGCAGGGATAGGTCCTTTATCGTCTCTTCAGCCGCCATCATCGCCTTCATCGTGTCGGGCGCGGCCTTGTAGTAATTCATACGAGGGGTCATCGCTGTCTCCGTTCTCTGTCTATACTCACAAGACGAGACAGGATCGAGATCCGTGACACCAGGAGCAGCGTGTTGAGCGCCCGCATGCCCGCTTCGTCCGCCCTCCTGACCTTGGCGGCCAGAGTGCATGCTGCAACGGGGATGAATGGCCGCTTTCGTGATTTTGCAGTCGGCAGGGGCCAGGGTGTCCAATGACCGCTAAAGACACATTGTGTTGAAAAACTCCGGCAGCGGTTAAGAGGCAGCCTGAATTTGGAACGTCATCCTTCACAGGGTAAAAAGAGGTCCGCTTAAGAGGCGATATCGCCGAAAATCGGAATGATTTCCAATGAGCCGGTACTCTGCAGCCACGAAAACGCGTTTTTCAACAGTATCGACAGCGAGCGCACCTGGGTGCTCTGGGCGGATACCGTTGAAAAACTCACTGGAGCATCCGGGGAGTGCCATTTCATGGGAAACGGTTCTGCTTTTGCGTGACCCTGACTTGTAAAAAGTCATTTGCGGCCCGAGTGCAGAACAACGTTCCAACCCAAGATGGCTTCTCGGGCGCAGCGGGTGTTTTTCAACAATATCGGCGGGCAGCGGACCTTCCAGGCCGCCGCCGTGCATCGCGTGGCCTTCCCCGAACCGGACCTTCCCGGTGACCGAGACGATCGCATCAAACGGCATCATCCAGAACCTGCCATTGTCCGAGCGAGCGCGACGATGACATCGGTTGCGTAGTACGCGTCTCCTTCCGGCACGATGGCGCGTCAATGGCAACTGCGTGGCGCGCCGTATCGCTGGTGGCTCGCATCGGAGATTTCCCGGATCCGTGGCGCAGAGCGTCCCGCCGTGTCTGGCGCGCCGCCCGTTCGGGGGCAGCGGCGCGCCAGGCGTGGAACCAACTCGTGCTGACCGAGAGCACCCGGCACATGACGGTCACGGCGTGCTCGGCAGCGTGGGCGACAATGAACTCGAGCTTCGCGTTCATTGTTTCGCCGCCCACTGAGCGAAAAAAGCGTTCACTCGCTCACTCGAACGCATGGCGTTCGCCTGCTCACCCTTTCGCATAACCTCCACCTTCTTCCTTCAGGCGGCGGTTCTCCCTGCGACGTTCGGCCAGCTACGAGGCCTCCACCTGTTGCCGACGGATCGCCTCGGCCGAGCCAGCGGCGGCCATTTCGAGCCGCCACCCTTTCAGCTGTGACGACGTCACGCCGAGCTCGTGCGCGACACCGGTCCGGGTGGCGCCGGGCTCCGACAGGCGGCCGACGGCCTGTTCCTTGAACCCGGCGGTGAGGTGACGGCGGGGGTGTCTGCTCATGTGGGATCCCTTTCTCTGCGAGTACGAGAACTCCCAGTCCGGGATCCGCGGGCAAGCTCAGAAGGTGACGTAAGCGGCGCACCGGACGGCTCACCCCGTTACGCTGCAATTCGGCGCGCGGAACCGCCCGAACAGAGCCTCGATGGCGCATGCTATCCGCAGTACGCCCAGATCGTCGAATCGGCGACCAACGATCTGCAGCCCGACCGGAAGACCGCTGCGTGTAAGCCCGCAGGGAACGCTCGCCGCCGGATTTCCCGACATGTTAAAAGGGTACATGAATTCAGCCCATGAAAGCCAATCCCATTCGTGACCAGGCCAATGCACCGGCATCACGCGCTCCACAGGAAAGGCAGCGACCGACGCAACCGGGGTGATCAAGAACCGCCACTCCTGAAGCGAGGTCTCGATACGACCGGTATAAGCGTTCTTCCACTCGCGCATCTGGTGATACTCGGACACCGAGTAATGCGCACCCTCACGAGCACAGGCTACGAGGTCTGGACTCATGTCGTCGCCAAAGCGTTCGATCTCGGGAAGGAACTTGCTTTGCAGTGCGGCCCAGAAAAAGCGCCCGATCTCGGGGCCCTCAGGGCCCCAGTCTGGAGCGACGTCCCGCACCGTCCAGCCGAGCTCGGAGCGCAGGCGCTCGACGGCGGAGAGGACAACCTCTCCAACATCCGGATCGACACGAGCATGGCCAAGATCGGGACTGAAGGCCACCGGGCCAGGATCATCCGTCAGCGCCAAGGCCGAGGCATGGTCTGTCGGCCCACCCTCCAGGGACGTCCTGTCGAGCGCATGCGCTCCGGTCATGACATCGAGCATCAGGGCCCCGTCCCTCACGCTGCGGGTGATCGGACCGACATGGGTGGCGTAGTCATTGTTCGAGACCGGAACCTGTGGAACGCGTCCATAGGTTGGTTTGATGCCGAAGACGCCACAGAAATGTGCCGGCAGCCGGATGGACCCCGCCCCGTCCGAGCCAAGGTGCAGGGCGCCGAAACCGGCCGCCGCAGCGGCCGCCGCGCCCGCTGAGGAAGCCCCGGCGTTGAGCCCCCTGCCCCACGGGTTGTGGGTGATGCCGGTGACGGGATTGCGGCTGATGCCGGACCACGCGAATTCCGACATCGTGGTCTTGCCTAGCACGATGGCGCCCTCGCGTTTCAGCCGAGCGACCACCGGGTTGTCGACCTCGGCCCGATACGGCGCCACCGACGGGCTGTCCTGCGAAGTCAAGAGACCGGCGACGTCGTAACTGTTCTTGATCGTGATCGGGATAGCTCAGACCGATGAGCTGTGCGAGCAGGCAGTCCAGTGCTTTCGCCAGCTCTGGGTCAATGTGGGCGAGCCCGGCGAAGACCTCCGCATCGTGCGGCTATGGGGCGGTCAGCGAAACCCTTCGCCGCCGGAAGGCGATGAACCAACCGTGGTAATTGCGAGCATCCAGACCTTGAACAGCCGTAGTGGTCGTCCCGAACTGGCGTGGGTCGCCCAATCCGGGATCATCATCATCGATGAGTGCCATCACGCGATAACCTCGAGCTACACGGACCTTTTGCGATGGCTCGATGTTCAGGTCGGCAGCGAGCGAGCGCGCGAGCGTGAAGCGCCCGTTCTGGGCCTAAGTGCTACGCCATGGCGCGGGTACAATGAGGACGAGTCGGAACGGCTTGCGGCGCGCTTTGACCGTCGCTGGTTTCCGTCCGACCAGGCTGGCCTTCACGACAAGCTCTCCGAGATGGGCGTGCTCGCGGACCGAAGCTCTCGCCCACTTCGCTACGACAGGCCGATTACACTGACCGAGCGCGAACAGCAGCACGTTGATACCTTTGGAGAGCTTCCCGACAGCGTCGTGGACCGGATGGGCGAAGATTCCGACCGGAATGATCTGATCATTGATGCCATCGTGAACAGCAAGGCGGAGTCCATCCTCCTGTTCGCCAACTCTGTCGCGCACGCGCAGTACCTTGCGGCGAGACTACATCTTGCAGGTTGCCCTGCTGCCGCTGTCAGCGGTCAGACGGACCGGCTTGCGAGGCAGCATTTCACACGACGGTTCCGTGCCGGCGATTTACGGGTAATCTGCAATCACAGCGTCCTGACTACCGGCTTCGATGCTCCAAAGGCCGACATGGTCCTGATCTCAAGACCTGTCTTCAGCCCCGTACTCTACATGCAGATGGTTGGCCGAGGCCTCAGAGGACCGGCGAACGGCGGTACCAATCACTGTGAGATCATGACCGTTGAAGACAACATCATTAATTTCAAAGATCGGCTCGCCTATCACTTCTGCAGGCGCTTTTTTGATACTTGAAGCAGCGCGCGAATGCCCTGCAGGAAGGAATGCCAATGATCGCCGGAGCAAGACGCTTGCCCACCATGCACGTTTCTGTACGGGTACCATGGCACGACAGTCGCTGGGCGGGTAAGATCTGCGCCAATCCTCGGGGAAACACATCCTGCTTGATCCTGCCACGAGTAGCGGAAACCAAGGATGACGATTTCGAGACGAGTGTTGCGGGAGCCAATTGGGATACTGAGGGCGTTCGGCTACCGGCGTGCGCCGCAGAACGCGGAGCGTTTATGGCACCCTTTGGTTACCTGAATGAGACCGTTCAGAGGTGGAAGAGAATCGTTGGCGCTGAGCCCGGGCGCTTCGTCCAGGTAATGGATCTTGGATACAGGTGGGGCTCATGCAGCGCAGATGGGACATTGAACTTCCACTGGCGGGTAATGCAGCTACCACCCAGAATCATCGAATATGTCGTCGTGCACGAGCTGGTGCATATCAAGGTTCCAAACCATTCAGAAAAATTCTGGAAAATGCTCGGTTCGGTCATGCCAGACTATGAAAGTCGTAAAGCTTGGCTGAAGCAAAAAGGTGGTGAGCTTTGAACACATTGGCACTAAATCATGTGTTCTTTCACGCCCTTTCTAAATTGTCGGAATAATTCAATCGTTTGGTCACCTTCATGAAGCCCCGCTCGATCAACATTTTTCTTCTCGACGGCGATCCGAACGGCATTCGGGTGGCGCAGATCTCAATGTCAACGATCCAGGCCATTGCCTTTCGACGCAATCAGCTACGTCGGGTGCGGGAAGCATTTCCCGAGATCGAACGGCCAGGCGTCTACATCCTCATCGGCGCCGATGAAGACGCGCAAGACAGGCAGCTTGCATATATCGGAGAGTCCGAAGGCGTCGGCGCTCGCCTATCGTATCACAACTCGAATGAGGCCGGTCGCGATGCCAAAGGATTCTGGACCGACACGGTCGTGCTGATCAGCAAGGACGAGAACCTGACCAAGAGTCACGCGCGCTATGTCGAAGCCTGCCTGATCCGGGGCGTCGTTAGCAATCCCCGTTGGACCCTGCCCAACACGCGCACGCCGTCCGACGACGCGGGCAAGCTACCACTCCCCGACCGCGCAGCCATGGACGAGTTCGTGGATCAGACAAAAACGCTGGTTGGAGCCCTCGGCTGGGATCTCTTCCGAGAAGTCCGCGGTCGTGCGCAGGAGCAGATCGCAGGGCGAGAACTGCCAGAGGCTGAAATCCATGAAAGCCCTCGGTTCTTCTTCCGAGGCGACGGCTTCGCGGCAGAGATGGAGATTGGGCCCTCCGGGGATTTCGTCGTCACAGCAGGTTCGAGGGCAAGGGTGCGGACGACGCGAACGATACCGAGGGGGACGGTCACGCTCCGGAACACCCTTGTTGAGAAGGGCGTCCTCCGCGAGGATGGCGATTTTCTTGTCTTCACAAGCGCCTACAGCTTCACGTCTGCTTCGGCCGCGGCTGCGGCCGTAATCGGTGCGAGCGCCAATGGCCGGATCCTGTGGAAGCTCCCGGACGGGCGCAACTACGCGGACTGGGAAGCCTCTCAGGGCATATCAGACTGCGCCTCGCAGTGAGGCCGCTCAAAGGCGGTAGCAAGTTGGATTTCTGTTCCATCTCGCTGAACGCCACCCACGTCGAACTGCTTAGCGGACGCTCTCAAAAAGTTTCACACTTTCAATTACTTGCAAGAAATTCACCTTAACGGCGCAGTCATCAGGTCCAGAGAATATCGGCCCTGAGAGACCGCTTCCGGGCCTCCCGGCGCAGGGGCCAGTGCTCAGCCGCACCCGCATAACCCTCGAGAACAACGGAAAAATCCGGCCGTAGCCGGATCGGGAGAACGCTTTCGCGGGGGCAAGTGGCGGAGAGACAGGGATTCGAACCCTGGAGACGGTTACCCGCCTACACGCGTTCCAGGCGTGCGCCTTCGACCACTCGGCCACCTCTCCGTGATCGGTTGTCTACCCTCGGGCGGGGGCGCGATGCAAGAGGAGTTTGATCGTTCCCCGCAACCTCGCCCGTGACGTTCCGATAGGGCACGAATCCGGGCCAGACCAGAGCTCAGAGCGAGGCCGGAACCGTGCCGGAGAAGGACTTCGGTCGGAAAGGTCGTCGCGGGATTTGGGGCCAAGTGGCAAGCTTGAACGCCTGACGAAGACTGCCCGGAGATGACGATACGGAAACGCGCTTTCTGCGGAGTTCAAGGCGAAGCTGGCCCACGAGGCGGTCCGCGAGGATCTCATGACGGCCGGGTTGGCCAGGAAGTAAGATCTCCCCCACCATGATCAGCGGTTGGAACCGGACGGCGACCGAGAACATGAACCGCGCCGACTTGCCCGGAGGGCATTTCGTTCAACGCGTCATGCGACCTTGGCCATCGGCTGCATGCGAAATAGATGCCGCCGGGAGGGTGCAGCTAGACCAGGGCTGCGCCAGCCCGGATACGGACAAGGCGGAGATGGTCCCGCGCTGCGCGGGGGCGCCACCGAGGTCGTCTTGACGAGCCCCTTTCCGGCGTCGCGCTCGGCCTCGGGGCCCAATCACCGGAAGATCGCGCGCGATCAACGCATTCGGCGCCGCCTCGGCTGCGTCCTTGTCTTCGCGCGCCTCGGGCCTGCAGAAATAGAGCCGGCCGATCTCGGCGCAGATGGCACCGCCGGAGACCGGACGCGGAACGATTACCGAAAGAAGCAGCGCGATATGGTTGCCCGCAGCGGCGGTTCCGGCCGAGTTGCTGGACAAGCCCGGTATCGACCGACGGCAGCACCGCGCCCTCGGCCCCAGGCCCTCCTGCCCCCGTCTTTGATGGATCAGTCACGGCCGCCCAGCCAGACCAGTCGCCCGCTATCGGCCGGGCTGGCCGCCGCCGCGCGGCAAGACAGGCGGCGGCGACAGCATCACGCCGCCCCGCTCATGGGTGCCCATGACAGCCGCACGCACCCGGACAGGGATGGCGGCGGCAGCGCGGGGCGGTCATCGGGGGCCGTCGGCGCCATCGACATCGGCATCGAGATCGGCCAGCGGTTCGGGCTGGGGATCGTCCTTCTGGCGCGGCAGGAACGGCGCTGGCGCCTGCGCCTGCGCTGCTGCGGGCCGGTCGCGCAGGCTTTCGGGGTTCCGGAGCCAGATGTCGCGCTGTGCGAAGGGGATCTCGAGCCCCTCCTCGGCGAAGCGCCGGGCGATCTCGTGGTTGAGCTCGGTACGCACCGACAGCCCGTAGTTGATGTCGCGGAGGATCACCCTCAGCTCGAATTCCAGCGCATCGGCGCCGAATCCCTGGAACACCACCGAAGGCGCGGGATTGACCATGACCAGCGGGTGGCTTTCCCCGATTTCCATCAGGATCTTCTCGACCTTGCGGGTGTCGCTGCCATAGGCCACGCCGACCTTGAGGATCACCCGCCCGGTCAGGTTCTGCCGCGTCCAGTTGGTGACCTGCCCGGAGATGAGATCGGCATTGGGCACGATCACGTCGGTGCGGTCGAAGGTCTGGATCCGGGTCGAGCGGACCGAGATGTCCTTGACGGTCCCCATCACGCCGCCGACCTCGATCCAGTCGCCCTGGCTGACCGGGCGTTCGATCAGCAGGATGATGCCCGAGACGAAGTTCTGCACGATGGTCTGCAGCCCGAAGCCGATGCCGACCGACAGCGCCCCCGCGACGATGGCCAGCGAGCTTAGATCGATCCCGGCGGCCGTCACCGAGACCACCCCGGCCAGGAAGATCCCGATATAGCCCAGGCCCGAGATCAGCGCGGTCTGGCCGCCCGGATCGATCTTGGTCTTGGGCAGCACGGTCGAGCGCAGCATGCCCTGCAACAGCCGGGTGCCCGCATAGCCCAGCGCGAAGACGATGGCGAAGGTCAGGAAGCTGGCGGGCGAGATCCGGGTGCCGCCAACCGCGAAACCGGTGGTGAAGCGTGCCCAGAGCTCGGTCAGATCGGCCACCCGCGCGCCCCAGATCAGCGCCAGCACCGGGATCGCCAGCAGTGCCAGCATCATCCCGATCAGCACCGGGATCAGGTCGCCGCCATTCTCGGGATCCTCGACATCGCGGCCCATCAGGATCGCGTAAATATCCGTCACGAAGCGCTGCAGCATCAGCAGGAAGCCGACCAGCGCAAGCGTCATGATCGAGGGATAGACGCAGAAATCGCCCGCCTCGGCATAGCCCACCGCCCCCAGCAGGGGTCCGACCAGCCCCGCGACGATTGCCGCGCGACCGAAGAAACCGGCGACACGGTTGCGATAGGGCCGCTCTTCAGAGCTGTCGGCCGCATCCGCCTGGACATGGACCAGCAGAAGCTGCCCCATCCGCGACAGCATCAGCCCGGCCAGAAGCAGGATCGGGAAGCTCAGCACCGCCACCGCCTCGGCGGGGTAGTCGTCGAGCTTGCTCACCTCGCGCGCCAGCATCGCCAGGGCCAGGATCACCCCGAGGATCCAGGAATTGAGCCGCCCCTCGGAGCGACGCTCGGGCGGCAGGGTCAGGATCTCGCGGCTCACGCCGATCTGGGCGAAGACCCGGCCGCCAAGCCAGCCCGCCGTGAAGACCGTCAGGCCGAGGATCGGCAGGATCTGCACCAGCCGCTCGCTGCGCAGGCCCAGCATCGCCGAGGATTTCAGCGCCCCCGCCAGCAGCACCACGCCGAGCGTCGGCACCACGATCTGCCCGAGAGAGGCGATGCCCGAGAACAGCGTCCGCCCCCTGCCCCGGCCGCGCTGGGCCAGGAACTCCGACAGCATCTCCATCCAGCGGCGACCGCGGACCGTCAGAAGCCCGGCCAGTGTCAGAAACAGCAGCGTGACCGGAAGGCCACTGCGCAGGGAGGCGCGTGCATTCGGGTTGTCCCAGTTCGCCGCGATCTCGTTGCCGACCTCGACCAGCGTGCCGCGGATCGCGGCAATCCCCTCGCCCCAGTTGACCGGGTTCACCGGCGAGGGTCCCAGTTGCAGCAGCTGATCGGCCTGACGCTCGCGAATGATCTGGTCGATCTCGCGGATCAGCCCGTCGGCCCGGCTGTAAGCCTCGACCGCCTTGAGGCTCGGCGCCTGCGCCTCGTTGAGCTGCTTGGTCAGCTCGGCCCGGCGCTGGGCGATCTCCCTCGGTTCGGTCTCGCCCTCGGCGGGCGGCTCGCCCAGGGCCGAGATCTGGTCGCGCAGGGTCTTGATCCGGGCCGAGTTCGTGTTCTGGGCATCGAGGAAGCGGGTCCGCCAGTCGACCAGCTCGCCGCGCAGCGTGTCGAAGGCGGCGGTCGAGGCCTTGCCCTCGGCCAGCACCTTCTCGGCCCGCGAGGCGGCCTTGTCCCACTGGGCGTAGTTCAGCTCCTCCTGCTGGCTCTGGGTCTCGGCGAAGGCGGGGACCGTGCCGCCATGCGAAAAGAGCGCTGCGGCGATGGCCAGCAGCAGAACGGCCAGGAAACGGGTATTCATCCGGCAAACACCTCCGGCAGCGCGCCCTTGCGTCCCGTGCCCCCGGAGCGGTCCATCCAAGGCGGGACCGGCAAGTCCTTGCCGCGCAGGAAGTCCGGGTCAAACAGCTTCGACTGGTACCGCGTGCCATAATCGCAAAGCACCGTGACGATGGTATGGCCGGGGCCCATCTCGCGCGCCATCCGCATCGCCCCCGCCACATTCACCCCCGACGAGCCGCCGAGGCAAAGCCCCTCGCGCGCCAGCAGGTCAAACAGCACCGGCAGCGCCTCGTCATCGCCGATCCGGCAGCAGAAATCGGGCACCAGCCCCTCGAGATTGGCGGTGATCCGGCCCTGCCCGATGCCCTCGGTGATCGAGGAGCCCTCGGATTTCATCTCGCCGCTGGTGTAATGGCTGTAAAGTGCTGCACCATGCGGATCGGCCAGCCCGATCTTCACGCCCCTGGGCTGCAGCGCCATCGCCGTGCCCGCCAGCGTGCCGCCCGAACCGACCGCGCAGATGAAGCCGTCGACCCGGCCGCCGGTCTGCTCCCAGATCTCGGGGCCGGTGCCCTCGGCATGGGCCTGCCGGTTGGCGGTGTTGTCGAACTGGTTGGCCCAGATCGCGCCATTGGGCTCGGTCTTCGCCAGCGCCTCGGCCAGACGACCGGAATAGCGGACGTAATTGTCGGGATCGCGATAGGGTTTCGCGGGCACCTCGACCAGTTCGGCCCCGGCGAGGCGCAGCATGTCCTTCTTCTCGCGGCTCTGGGTCTCGGGGATCACGATGACGGTGCGAAAGCCCATCGACGCCCCGACCAGCGCCAGCCCAATGCCGGTATTGCCCGCAGTGCCCTCGACGATGGTGCCGCCGGGGGCCAGCACGCCGCGCGCCACCGCATCGCGGATGATCGACAAGGCGGCGCGGTCCTTGACCGACTGGCCCGGATTCATGAATTCGGCCTTGCCGAGGATCTCGCAGCCGGTCGCCTCGGACGGCCCCTTCAGGCGCACCAGCGGCGTGTTGCCGATCAGATCGGCCAGATCGCTCCGTATCGCCGCCATGTCGCTCTCCCTCTCGCTTCGGATCGCCCCATTGCTACTGGCGCCCCGCTGCGAACTCAAGCCGGGCACAGCGTCGTCTCACGGTGACGTGCAAGCCAGAGCAGCGACAGGATGAGCGGGGCATTGCCGATCTCGCCGGTCTCGACCAGCTCCATCGCCCGGGCGAAGGGCACGACATGGGCACGGATATCCTCGCCCTCGGTCGCAAGCCCGCCAAGCCCGCCCGCCTCGGCGCCGAGATCGGCCTCGCCGACGAAGGAATATATGTATTCGGCCTTGGCCCCGGGCGAGGGATAATAGCCATAGCAGCGATGCAGCGCGCCAAGCGCGATCCCCGCCTCCTCGAGCGCCTCGCGGCGCACCGTCTCTTCGGGGCTCTCGCCCGGATCGATCAGCCCGGCAATGGCCTCGACCGACCAGAGCTGGCTGTCGCCGCGCGCATAGGGCCCGGCACGGAACTGCTCGATCAGCAGCACGGCGTCGCGGGCCGGATCGTAGGGCAGCACGGTCGCGGCATCCCCGGTCAGGAAGGCCGCCCGCACCATCTCTTCGCTCATGCCCCCGTCGAAACGGGCATGGCGGAAGGTGTATTCCTCGACGGCGAAGAAATTCGCATAGGGCTGGGTGCGGCCGGTCTCGACGATATCGCCCGGTCGGGTCGGTTTTCTCAGGCTTGCGGGCCCCGGCGCGCGCGCGCGCAGCGTCGAGCCGGCGCGAGCCAGCATCATCCGGTAACGCCGGGCATTCAGCTCGGGCGGGCGGTCAGGATAGCCCAGCATCACCTCGCCCGCGGCCTCGGTCACCAGATCGGCCCAGCGCGCGCGCCAGAGCCCGAACTTCCAGGGCGCGCCGGGCTCCGCCGCCCCCGAGCGGTCATGGACATAGATCCCGGCCGCGACCGGCCCCTGGCCCGTCTCGACCGTCACCTCGTCGCGGCGAAAGCCATGGCCCCCCTCGTAATAATCGAGCCGGGCAAGATCCCCGGCCGTCAGCTCCGAAAGCAGCAGCCCGGAGGCCTGCGCGCCGGGCGCGGGCAGGATCAGCGGAAAGCCCTCGCCCCGGGCCAGAAGCAGGGCATGATCCGGCAGCCGCGCCGGACAGGTTTCGAGCGTCTCGGCAGGGCGGTCCAGGACCCGCGCCAAGAGCGGAAGATGGCACAGCGTGCCGTAAAGGAACATGCGTTCCATGTCGGTGTCCTTCAGGTCCAGAAATGTGAGATGGGCCCGGCCGTCAGCCCGGCCAGCCCGCCGCCGACCGGCAGGGTCCCGAGGCCTGCAGGCAGGCCGCCCGCAAACCCGCCCGGGCCCTTCAGCGCCGCTACAGGCGCACAAGCCGCCGCCCCGTCCCCGGCAGGGCTCGAGAGCCTGGGGAGGGCCCGCAACGCGGTCATGCGCTCCCGCGCCCTGCGCACAGGGCCTTGCCCGCCGTCATGACCGGAACGCGCGCGCCGCGCCGGCCCCCGGCAATGAGGGCATGCGACAGGCTTGGCGGCAAAGGGCATGGGTCAGGCGGGCCGTGCGACAGTCAGCTGGGTCACGTCGCAGTTTCCGCTCTGGAAGGTGGCCGCGCAAGACGCGAGATAGAGGTTCCACATCCGCCGGAACCGGGTATCGAAGCCCAGCCGCGCGATCTCGTCCCAGTGCTCGTTGAAGGTCTCGTGCCAGCGCCGGAGCGTCAGCGCATAGCTGTCGCCGAATTCCATCGAGCGCCGGATCTCGAGCCCGGCCGCGCTGGCCTGGGCACGCAGCACGCCGGGGCTGGGCAGCATGCCGCCGGGGAAGATGTATTTCTGGATGAAATCGACGCCCTTGCGGTAGATCTCGAAGCGACGCTCCTGCACGGTGATGACCTGCAGCGTGGCCTGCCCGCCGGGCTTGAGACAGTCCGTCACCTGGCGGAAATAGGTCGGCCAGTATTTCTCACCCACCGCCTCGAACATCTCGATCGAGGCGATGCCGTCATAGCGCCCGGTCTCGTCGCGATAATCCTGCAGCTTGATCTCGACCCGGTCGGCAAGCCCCGCCTTGGCGATCCGCGCCACGGCATAGTCATGCTGCTCGCGGCTGATGGTCAGCCCGGTGACCTTGAGGCCCCGCTGTCCGGCGGCATATTCGGCAAAACCGCCCCAGCCGCAGCCGATCTCGAGCACGTGATCGCCCGGCGCGACGCCCATCTGGTCGACCATGGCGGCATATTTCAGCTCCTGCGCGGCCTCGAGGCTTTCCTGCCCGGTGCTGAACAGCGCCGAGGAATAGGTCATCGTCTCGTCGAGCCAGAGCCCGTAGAAGGCGTTGCCGAGGTCGTAATGATGCGAGATGTTCTTGCGCGCCTGGGTCTTCGAATTGCTTTGCAGCCAGAAGCGCAGCCGCTCATAGGCGCGGATCAGCCCGAGCCCGGGGAACCCATCGAAGAGATCGTCGTTATCGGCATGGACGAGGTCCATGAAGGCCATCAGGTCGGGGGTCGACCAGCCGCCCTCGACATAGGCCTCGCAAAAGCCCAGATCGCCCTCGCGGATCAGCCGGGCGAAGACGTCGCCGTCATGGATGTCGAGCTGGGCCACCGGGCCGGGGCCGCAGCCCTCGGCGCGAAAGCGCCGCCCGTCCGGCAGCACGAAATCAAGCCGCCCATGGGCCATGCGCCCGGCAATATCGAAGACCTGTGTGAAATAGCGCGGCAGGTCGGCCTGCCCTCTCGTACTCGTCAGGACAGTCATCCTGGCTCCCTCGTTCCCTTATGGTTCTTGTCATTATGCGTGCTGCGATTGTGCAGATCGCGCGCGGCCGTGCAACGTCCTAGCCCTCCCGTGCCTGATAGGCCGCCAGCGCGCGGCGGCGCCCGGCCCCGGGCGTGACCGCCGGTTCCGGATAGGCAGCCTCGGGCGACAGGGCCCAGGCGCGCGGGATCGCGTCGAAATAATCCAGCGCGCCGGGGGCGGGGGTGTCGCGCCCCTCTGCGATCCAGGCGTCGCGATAGGCGCCGTCGGGATCGAATTTCGCGGCTTGCGTCTCGGGATTGAAGATCCGGAAATAGGGCGCGGCATCGGGACCCGATCCGGCCACCCATTGCCAGCCCATCGCATTCGAGGCCGGGTCCCAGTCGGTCAGGTGATCGGCGAACCAGTCCATGCCCACCCGCCAATGGGTCATCAGGTTCTTGGTCAGCCAGGAGGCCGCGACCATCCGGGCGCGGTTATGCATGGTGCCGGTGACATACATCTCGCGCATCGCGGCATCGACGAAGGGAATGCCGGTGCGGCCGCGCTTCCAGGCGGTGGCCTCGGGGCTGTCGCCATCCGTCGACCAGGGAAAATCGTCCCAGCCCTCGCGCCAGTTCCGTTCGACGATATGCGGGCTGTGCCACAGGAGATGCCAGGCGAATTCGCGCCAGACCAGTTCCCTGAGAAAGGTCTCGGCCCCGGCCTTGCCGTCCTCCATCGCCCTCAGCCCCGCATGCCAGCAGCTGCGCGGGGAAATCTCGCCCCAGCTCAGATGCTCGGAGAGGCCCGAGGTGGCCTCCGCCGCCGGAAAATCGCGCCGCTCGGCGTAATCGGCGATCCTGTGCGCCACGAAGACGCCCAGCCGTCCCTGCGCCGCCGCCTCGCCGACCGAGGCATGCCGCGCCAGCACCTCGGCCCCCCGGCCAAGCGCGGCCCCCATCCGCCAGCTCTCGATCTCGTCGCTGGCGGGCCAGAAATCGGGGCGCGGAATCAGCCCGGGCGCGGGCGCGGGCTCGGGGACGTCACGGCCGCGCACCGCCTTCCAGTAGGGCGTGTAGACCTTGTAGAACCCGCCCTGCCCGGTCTCGACCGTCGAGGGCTCGAACAGCAGATGCCCGGCAACCGCGCGCAGCTCGATCCCAATCCCGTCAAGCCCGGCCTCGACAGCCTTGTCGCGGGCGCGCCCGGCGGGGTCGTAGGCACGGCTCCGGATGATCTCGGCGGCACCCGTTTCGGACACCACTCTGCGCAACACCCCGAGCGCATCGCCACGGCGCAGGATCAGCCGCGAGCCACGCTCGCCCAGCGCCCGGCCAAGCGCGGCAACGCCTTCGCCCAGCCTCCATTTCGCCGCCGCGCCCAGCGTCTCGACCGTCTCGTCATGGATGAAGAGCGGCACCACGGGCCGGCCAGAGCCCGCCGCCGCGGCAAGCGCGGCGTTGTCGCCGAGGCGCAGGTCGCGACGGACCCACCAGATCACGGGCGCTTGGTCTGACATCGGGTAGTGCCATATCCCCTTGAAGGACCGCCCTGACGCGAGTCCTAGAGTTCCGAATCTAGCGCGGCGATCAGCCGGTCAACCTCTTCGGGGAGGGTGTAGTGCAGCAGGCTCAGGCGCAGCACGCCCAGCTTAGGGTCGATCCCCATCGCATCAAGCAGCCGCCGCGCGTAGAAATGCCCGCCCGCAGCCAGCACGCCGCGCGCCGCCAGACGCCCGGCGAGCTCGGCAGCCGGCCTGTCGAGCGCGATCGACACCGTCGGCAGACGCGTCGGCCCGGCCCTGCCCGGCCCGAGCACCCGCACATCCGGCCGGGTCGCGAGATAGTCTAGAAGCGGCGCCAGCAGCAGGGTCTCCTGTGCCCGGATCATGCCGGCCACGATCCCGGCCCGGGCATGGGCATCGCGCCCGCCCCGGACATGATGATCGTAAAGCGCGTCGATATAATCCGAGATCCCGGCCGTGGCCGCCACCTGCGCATGATCCGGCCCGGCCGTGTCGAACCGGCGCACCGCATCCTCGCCGTTGAACCAGTGGCCCTGGTTGGGAAGCTGATAGGCCAGTTCGCGCCGGACCAGCATCGCCCCCTGATGCGGCCCGAAGGTCTTGTAGGTCGAGAACAGGTAGATATCGGCCCCGAGCGCGGGCAGATCGGGCAGCCCGTGCGGCGCGAAGCTGACCCCGTCGACGCAGGTGAAGGCTCCGGCCCGGCGCACCATGGCGGTGATGCGGGCGACATCGTTGACCTCGCCGAGAATGTTGGAGGCATGCGGAAAGCAGACCAGCCGCACGGTCTCGTCCAGCAGCGGCTCGAGCCGCTCGGGGTCGAGATGCCCGGTCCCGGGATCGACCTTCCATTCCCTTACCTCGATGCCGCGCGCCGCCAGACGCCGCCAGACGCCGGAATTGGCCTCGTGATCCTGATCGGTGACGACAATGGCCTGGCCGGGCGCCATCCAGTCGCCGAAGGCCTGGGAAAGCACATAGGTATTGGCGCTGGTCGAGGGGCCGAAATGCAGCTCGTCCCTGGCTATGCCCAGATGCGCGGCAAGGCGGGTGCGGGCCTCGTCCATCTCTTCGCCCGCAAGGCGCGAGACGCCGAAGGCGCCATGGGGCTGGACCTTGCGTTCCTGGTAGAAGCGGTGCAGCCGCCAGATCACGTAGCGGCAGGCATAGGAGCCGCCCGCATTCTCGCAGAACACCTTGTCGCGCAGATCCTTGCACCCGAAGGCGGGGAACTGATTACGAACAAATTCGGTATCGAGCGCAACCATTCCCCACCCGGATGCTGCCTGGCCGTTCCGACCTGTCTAATAGGCCAAGTGCGGCCACGCAACGCCTTGAAATCCGGGTCCTACGCACTAAGACCCGGACGACTCGCGGCTAGCGGCTCTCGGTCTGCAGCCCCCGGAAGATCGAGAAGCACATGACCAGCAGCACCAGCGTGAAGGGCAGCCCGGTCGAGATCACCATAGCCTGCAGCGCCGAGAGCCCGCCCCCGACCAGCAGAACGATGGCCACCGCGCCCTCGAAGGTGCACCAGAACACCCGCTGGGGCAGAGGCGCGTCGATCTTGCCGCCCGCGGTGATCGTGTCGATGACCAGCGAGCCCGAATCCGACGAGGTGACGAAGAACACGATCACCAGCACGATACCGATCACCGAGGTGACCGAGGCCCAGGGCAGCGCCTCGAGCATCGCGAAGAGCGACATCGGCGGGTTGTAGGTGTCGATCACCTGCGCCTTGACCGCGCTGTTCACTGGATCGGACAGCACCTGGTCGATGGCCGCACCGCCGAAGACCGCCATCCACAGCACGCAGACGAGGCTGGGGATCAGCAGAACGCAGACCACGAATTCGCGCACCGTCCGGCCCCGGCTGACACGGGCGATGAACATGCCGACGAAGGGCGACCAGGAGATCCACCAGGCCCAGTAGAAGGCGGTCCAGCCCTGCAGGTAATCGGTATCTTCGCGACCGAACGGGTTCGACAGCGCCGGCAGATCCTTGACATAGGCCAGCATGCCCTCGCCGAAATCGGTCAGGATGGTCCCGGTCGGCCCGGCCAGCAGCACGAAGAGCAGCAGCAGCGCCGCCACGACCATGTTGATTTCCGACAGCACCTTGACGCCGCCATCGAGCCCGCGCAGCACCGAGATCAGGGCGATCGCGGTGATGCCGGTGATCAGCAGGATCTGCACCGTCAGACCCTCGGGTACGCCGAAGACATGGCTCAGCCCGGCATTGGCCTGCTGCGCCCCGAAGCCCAGCGAGGTGGCCAGGCCGAACAGCGTGGCGAAGACCGCGAGAATGTCGATGACATGGCCGGTCCAGCCCCAGATCCTGTCGCCGAAGATCGGGTAGAAGGCCGAGCGGATCGTCAGCGGCAGCCCCTTGTTATAGGTGAAAAGCGCCAAAGCCAGCGCCACGATGGCATAGATCGCCCAGGGATGCAGGCCCCAGTGATAGATCGTGGCGGCCAGCCCCATCTCGCGCGCCGCATCGACATTGCCGGGGATCAGGCTGCCATCGGCGGCAAAGGGCGAGGGCGTGCCCAGCGGCTGCGAGATCGCCATGTGATAGACCGGCTCGAGCACGCCGAAGAACATCAGCCCGATGCCCATTCCGGCGGCGAACAGCATCGCGAACCAGCCCGTATAGCTGTAATCGGGCGTCGCATCGGCGCCGCCCAGCCTGACCCGCCCCACCGGCAGCACGATCAGCGCCAGACAGAACAGCACGAAAACATTGGCCGCGCTCAGGAAGAACCAGTCGAAGGTCGAGGTCAGGAACGGCCTGAGCCAGCCGAACACCGCACCGGCCTGCGCAGGCAGCGCGAGCGCGTAGAACACGAAGGCCATGATGCAGAGCCCGGACACCAGAAAGACCGGGTTGTGGATGTCGAAACCGAAGGGCCCCACACTGCCTTCGATATTGTCCTGACCGATCTCGTAATCCGTCTCGATCAGGTCCGCATCGCCTTCCGGCGCGGGAATGCCCTGATCCGAGAGCTGTTCCGTTGTCTGGTCACTCATACTCGTTCCTTCTGCTTGATTTCTCAGGGGCGCTTGTCAGAGGCCCCGTCATCGGGCCGCACCAGAAGCACCGAGACGCGCGCATGCCCGGCCAGCCGACCGCCATGCGAGGGCCAGATCCGTTCGACCGCGCCCGGCAGATGACTTGCCATCACCACCAGATCGGCGCCCTCTTCCTCCAGCGCCCGCATCAGCGCCGTGTCGAGCTCGGCCGCGGGGTCCGGACAGACGATCACCCGCGCGGTGGCGCGGTGACCATGGGTTTCGGCCTCGGCCCGGGCAAAGGCATCGAGCTTCTCGCGGTATTCCCCGGGCGAGCGCGCCAGCCGGCCCGGTTGCGGCGCGGTCACCGCAACATAGGTGACGCCGATGCCATAATGCCGCGCGAGATCGCCCGCGACGTCGCAGGAGCGCTTGAGCGCTTCGGCATGGGCCAGATCGACCGGCACCAGTATCTGCTTGAACATGGACCCTCCTTCATGGACCCGTCTTCCCCGGCGGCCTGAAGGGCAGAGCCCTGCCCCGCCCGCCTCCGTATCGGAACACAGATTAGAAGTTTTTGTTCGAAAGACCAAGCTTTCGCCCGAGAACGGCCTGCTCCACCCACCAAATCCACAACGGATTAGCGCTATTTAATTGATTTAAGATGATAAATATTTTCAAGAGACACTTAGGCTGGGTAAGCAGATCGTCTTCATGCCCACAGATCGCCAGAGTCGAAAAGAGGCGCAACCTCGCGGCGCGCCTCTTTTCCGGCCCGTTCCGGAAGGGTCAGGCGTTCACGTCGACGACGACCCGCCCCTGCACCTGCCCCTTCAGGATGTCTTCGCCGAGTCCGGGCAAATCCTCCAGCGTCGCGTTGCGGATCATGCCCCTCAGCCGGTCCAGCGGCAGGTCCGTCGCGATCCGTTTCCAGGCGCGCAGACGGGCCTCGTAGGGCTGCATCACGCTGTCGATGCCCAGAAGGTTGACCGCCCTGAGGATGAAGGGCGTGATCAGTGCGCCCTCGATTGCGGCGCCGCCCGCAAGCCCCACGGCCGCGACCGAGGCGCCGTATTTCATCTGCTTCAGGACCCGGCCCAGCATTGCGCCCGCCACCGGATCGACGCAGCCGGCCCAGAGCTCGCTCTCGAGCGGCTTGCGCGTCACATCGGACAGTTCCTCGCGCGGCACGATCCGGCTGGCCCCGAGGGAGCGCAGATAATCCTCGGACCCGGGGCGGCCGGTCACCGCCGCCACCTCATGGCCCAGCTTCGACAGAACCGCCGTCGCCACCGAGCCCACGCCCCCCGAGGCGCCGGTGACCAGAACCGGGCCGTCGCCGGGCTTCAGCCCGTGATCCTCCAGCGCCAGGACCGCCAGCATCGCGGCCATGCCGGCCGTGCCGACCGCCATCGCCGAATGCGTCGACAGCCCGTCGGGCAGCGGCACCAGCCAGTCGGCCCTGACCCGCGCCCGCTGGGCATAGCCGCCCCAATGCACCTCGCCCACGCGCCAGCCGGTCAGCACCACCCGGTCGCCGGGCCTGTAGCGCGGATCGGCGCTTTGCTGGACAACGCCCGCGAAATCGATCCCCGGCACATGCGGCCAGTGCCGCACCAGCCCGCCGCCCGACCCCAGGCACAGGCCGTCCTTGTAGTTCAGCGTCGAATATTCGACCGCGACCGTGACATCGCCCTCGGGCAGACGGTCCTCGTCAAGATCCTGCACCGCGGCATGGGTCTTTCCCTCTTCGTCCTTCTCGACGACCAGCGCCTTGAACATGCGTGTCCCCTCTTTTCCGGTTTTCCCTAACCGACGAGATCCGGCATCAGAAACAGATCGGTCGGTGCCGTCAGCACCCCGGCCGCCGTCAGCATCGCATGGATCTGGCCGCGGTGATGAGTCTGGTGGTTGAACATGTGAACGATGCAGATAGCGCGCGGCACCACCATCTCGCGCCCCGCCGCGCCCGAATACCAGGCCAGATCGCCCGCGAGACCGGGCTCGGACAGGCCCTGCGCCCAGCGGCTGATCCGGGCATCGGTGATCTGGCGCTTCGAGCGGTATTCCGACCAGTCGGCGACGAAGCCCGCGCTGTCCTCGAGACGGACATGCGGCGCCTCCCAGCCGTCGAGCCGCGACATCCAGACGTGATCGGCCCAGAGCAGATGTGCCATCGTGCCCTGGATCGACCCCCAATGCGCCCCCCGCGCGGCCATGCGCTCGGCCGCGTCGAGCCCGGCGACCGCCTCCATCATCGCGCGGTTCTGCCAGCGATTGTACCGCGCCATCAGTCGGCACCACCCGGCCGTGACCATTGCCTGTCCCATCTGTCCGTCCTCTTGTCTTGGCCCCCTTGTGGCAGACCGGCGCGGCAGAGGCGAGTCCCGCCAATGCCCTTGAGCGAAGCCCGGCGCACGGCTAGCGTGAAGCCGATCCAACCCCAAAGCGAGGGAAGCCCATGACCGTCCGCCCGATTCTCGTCAGCACCGCGGCCCTGATCGCCGGGTCCGCCGCCTGGGCCGCCGACCCCGATCTGCTGGTCTTCGACTATTCCGGCTTCGAGGACCCGGCCTTCCATGTCGATTATGCCGAAAAATACGGACAGGAGCCCAGCTTCACCTTCTTCGGCGACGAGGAGGAGGCGCTCCAGAAACTGCGCTCGGGCTTCCGGACCGATGTCAGCCATATCTGCGCGGGCTCTGTCACCAAATGGATCGAATCCGGCATTCTCGAGCCCTGGGACACCGCGAAGATCGCCGCCTGGGACGATATCAACGCCGATCTCAAGGGCACCGACGTGGCCGATACCGGGGCCGAGGTCTATTTCGTGCCGACCGATTTCGGCTCGACCGGCATCGCCTACAACACCGAGGACGTCCCGGCCGGGGACGTGGCCTCGCTCGACGTGTTCAAGGATCCCAAATACGAGGGCCGGGTGACGTTGCCCGACAATGTCGACGACACCTTCGCCCTGGCCTATCTGGCGACCAGCACCACCGACTGGACCAATGTCACCGATGCCCAGTTCGACGCCGCCGTCGACTGGCTGCGCGAGGTCCATCCGAATCTGCGCACCTACTGGACCGACCCGGCCGAACTGGCCCAGTTGCTGGCCTCGGGCGAGGTGCTGGTCTCCTGGGCTTGGAACGAGACGCTGCCGACCATGGTCGAGCAGGGCTTCCCGGTCGGCTTCCAGCGCGAGCCCCGGGAAGGCTCCTCGCTCTGGGTCTGCGGCTATGTCGATCTCAAGGACGGCCCCGGCTCCGAGCAGAAGGCCTATGACTTCCTCAATTCCATGCTTGCGCCCTCCTCGACCCAGGCGCTGCTCGACGCGGGCTACGGCCAGGCCAATGCCAGGGCGATGGCGGCGATCGGCGACGAGGCGCTGACCGAGGTCGGGCTCGGGCCGATCGACGTGCCGGTTCTGGCCCAGTTGCCGATGCCGGGCGAGCTGCGCGAGAAGCAGGCCGCCGCCTTCGAGAAGATCAAGGCGGGCTTCTGAGCCCCCTCGCGGCCGACGCCCGCGACACGAACGCGCGGCGCCCCCCCGGATGGGGCGTCGCTTTTTTCTGCGCCCAGGCCGCAGGCTCCATCCCGGCCCGAAAGAGCTGGCCCAGATTTCCCCTCCGCGCGAAGCGTAGCATCTCGTTACCCGATGACTTCACCCGATGATATTCCGCAGTCGCTGTGCGGGGCGGGATTGCAGAAGGTGGGCGCGCCGCTTTCGACCTCGAGCAGGATCTCGAGCGCGCCCTCGCCATCGATGGAATAGCGGGCGCGGAGCGTCAGCGGACCGGGCAAACCGCCGGTGCCTTCGGGCAGCGACAGGCCGCGCCCTCGCCATTTCATGCCGGAGAACGGCCTGCCTGCAGGACATGCGGCACCAGGCTCAATCGGCTCAGGGAATGCCGGACTTGCAGGGCGAAAACGCCCGAGGCTGAACGACTCGCGCCGCACGAGATCCGGGACAAGCTCGGCCCGGCCCCCTTGGCGATGATGGCGCGGATCCCCTCAGCTTCGACCGCTTCGAGATCGAGCCCCCTACCGGCCGAGCCCCGGATCTGCCCCGCCCGCCGCGATCTCGGAACCGACGCCCTCAGATGCGCCGGCGACATCTGTTACGCGGCCAGCGCCCTAGCGGAACTCGTCAAAGCCCCGCCGACAAGGCGTTCAGCACCGCCATCACCGAGCTGCTCGACCGCGCCATGAAGGGAGGAAAGAACGATGCCCGGGCATCCATCTCGACCAGTGCCGATCGACCTTCGCCCGAAGGAGGCCTCCGCTTTGCTCGGGGTCAGCACATCCAGGTTTCACCGATGGATCAACCGTGCCGGAGACGAGTGGCGCCCCATCAAACGCGGGAAGGTGAGGCCGCGAGATCCGGGGATATTCAAGGCCGGCCAGAAAGGCACGAAACATGAAATCCGCATGTCGGGATCGTTGCTACACAGGCCAACGCATCAGGAGAACATACGAGGAACCGGGTTGTGTTCCAGACAAAAGAAAACCAACCAACCAGCTGATTTTCTTTGGAGTATGGTGCGGTCGAGAAGACTCGAACTTCCACGGGAGTTACCCCACAGCGACCTCAACGCTGCGCGTCTACCAATTCCGCCACGACCGCACGTGTCGGCTAGTGCGGCGGTTCATAACGAGTCGGATCGGGGATGTGAAGGGGCATTTTTGCGTTTTTTGCACCGCCGGGTGCGGCGCAGCGACAGGGCGCCACAAGCCCCCGAAATCCGGCGCAAGGTTTGCCCGCTGCGCCGGGACCGGCCGCGACATCGCCGCCATCGCCCGAGACAAGGGATCGGAGGGCGGGGGCATCAGCGCAAGGCAGCCCATTGCAACTTTCTCCGTCATGCCGACATGTCTGTGCTGACGGCCACGAACGCGCCGGCCTCCGCCCGAAGGCAGGACCGCCTGCCCCGGCGGGGCTGGCCGCGACAGAAGGAAGACCTGAGCATGGAGCCGGAATGGCTTGAACTGAAAGACCTTTCTCCTTACGAGGAGACGGTTGCCGCAATGGAGACCAGAGCGACAGAGATCGCAGCCGGACAGGCCCGCGAGGCGATCTGGCTGGTCGAACATCCACCGCTTTATACCGCAGGCACCTCGGCACGGGCCGAAGACCTGACCGATCCGGACCGGTTTCCGGTCTACGAGACCCGGCGCGGCGGCCAGTTCACCTATCACGGGCCGGGCCAGAGGGTGGTCTATGTCATGCTCGATGTGGGACGCCGCGGCCATGACGTGCGCCGCTTCGTCTGGCAACTGGAGCAATGGGTGATCGAGACCCTCGCCGAATTCAATGTCCGGGGCGAGCGGCGTCCGGGCCGGGTCGGGGTCTGGGTGGTCCGCCCCGACCTGCCGCCCGGGCCGTCGGGCGCGCCGCACGAGGACAAGATCGCCGCCATCGGAGTGCGGCTGCGGCGCTGGGTCAGCTTCCACGGGCTCTCGATCAATGTCGAACCGGATCTCGGGCATTTCGACGGGATCGTGCCCTGCGGCATCCGCGGCCATGGCGTCACCAGCCTGGTCGATCTGGGGCTGCCGGTGACGATGGGCGATGTCGATACCGCGTTGCGGCAGAGCTTCTCACGGGTCTTCGGGCCTCTTCCGCCCGAGAACGACGCCTGAAACGCCCCCCGGCGGAACGGGCCGGACCAGAGGGGCGCGCGGACCCCGGGGCGCGTACAGCGCGACACAGGCGCCGGTCAGGGCCGCGAGCGAGGCCCTGGCAGTCCTCGTCAGGACTTGAACGCGCGCGCCGAGATATCCTTCAGGGACGCCGTTTCCTCGATCAGGAGCGCGCGGCGGCCGCTCTCGGCCGGGGCCGCGGCAGTGCCCTTCAGGTCCTGCAATTCGCGTTCGAATTCCTCGGCCTTCAGCCGGAAGAAGCGCTGCGACAGATCTTCATACATCTCGCGCGCCAGCAACAGCCCCATCCCGATCGCCGACAGGATGAAGAGCGGGTGCTGGTAGATGAAGAGAAACGTGACCAGATGCACCGTGATCAGCGCCAGCGCACCGGCGCGCAAAAGCAGCGCCGGCCAGTCTTCGGGTTTGACATTCTTCAGATATCTCAGCATGGACCGATCCCCGCCTCCGTGTAAGCCATCACGTTATCTGCCCTGAAACCCGGGCGGAAGGGCGCGAAGCCCCCTTCCCCGACCCCTTACGACGCTGCTTTGCAGATGGCCATGCGCGCCCGCGACGCAAGGGGCACAAAGCCCGCCTGGAGGGCGCCCCGCCTGCGCTCAGGTCAGCCGTTGACGGACCATCGGGCCGACGGCGGCGAAATCCATCCGCCCGGCATATCTGGCCTTCAGCTGCGCCATCACCTTTCCCATGTCGCGGATCGAATTGGCCTCGGTCTCGACGATTGCCGTGCCGATGGCCTCGTCGACCTCGTCCGCGGTCAGCTGGCGCGGCAGATATTCCTCGATCACCGCGATCTCGGCGCGTTCGCGTTCGGCCAGATCGAGGCGCCCGCCCTCTTCATAGGCACGGGCGCTTTCCTGTCGCTGCTTGACCATGCGGGCGAGGATCGCCAGCACCTCGGCCTCGCTCACGCCCTCCTCGCCATCCCCGGTGCGGGCCGCGATGTCGCGGTCCTTGATCGCGGCATTGATCAGCCTCAGCGTTCCGAGCCGGTCCGCCTCCCTGTCCTTCATCGCCGCCTTGAGCGCCGCAGAAATGCGGGTGCGTAGGTCCATCGGCTGCCTCTTGTCGTTTGCCAAGGTCAAGTTGAGCAAGATAAGGGTGGGGCCCAGGCATGACAACCCTGGCAAGATGACACTAAGATACTGAATTTAAATGATTCTACATTTTGCCGCTGGCCCTTGATTCTTCTTTTGCCTCGACCTAGTGTCCGGCCGACCAGCGCCCAGGAGTTCCCGATGCCAGCCGCAACGCCTCACCCGACCGCCTGCCTGACCCTCGCTGACGGAACCGTCTTCTATGGCCAGGGCTTCGGAGCCGTGGGCGAGACGGTGGCCGAGCTCTGTTTCAACACCGCCATGACCGGCTATCAGGAGATCATGACCGACCCCTCCTATGCGGGTCAGGTGGTGACCTTCACCTTCCCCCATGTCGGCAATGTCGGCGTCAATGGCGACGATGACGAAACCGCCGATCCGGTCGCCGCAGGCATGGTGGTCAAATGGGACCCCACCGAGCCCTCGAACTGGCGCGCCACCGATGCGCTGAAGGACTGGCTGGCCCGGCGCGGCCGGATCGGGATCGGCGGCATCGACACGCGGCGACTGACCCGGGCGATCCGCCAGCAGGGCGCGCCGCATGTGGCGCTGGCCCATGATCCCGAGGGTCGGTTCGACATCGAGAAGCTGGTGGCAAAGGCGCGCGCCTGGTCCGGGCTGGTCGGGCTCGACCTGGCCAAGGACGTCACCTGCGCCCAGAGCTATCGCTGGGACGAGATGCGCTGGGCCTGGCCCGAGGGCCACGCGAAACGCACCGAGCCCGGCCACCGGGTCGTGGCCATCGACTATGGCGCCAAGCGCAACATCCTGCGCTGCCTGGCCTCGGCCGGCTGCGACGTGACCGTGCTGCCCGCCAGCGCCAGCGCCGAGGATGTGCTGGCGCTCGAGCCCGAAGGCGTGTTCCTGTCGAACGGCCCCGGCGACCCGGCAGCGACCGGTGAATACGCGGTGCCGATGATCCGCAAGATCCTGGACAAGGACGTGCCGCTGTTCGGGATCTGCCTTGGCCACCAGATGCTGGCCCTCGCCCTTGGCGCGAAGACCGTCAAGATGAATCACGGCCATCACGGCGCCAACCACCCGGTGAAGGATCTCGAAACCGGCAAGGTCGAGATCACCTCGATGAATCACGGCTTCACCGTCGACAGCCAGACCCTGCCCGAGGGCGTCAAGGAAACCCATGTCTCGCTGTTCGACGGGTCGAATTGCGGCATCCGCATGACCGACCGGCCGGTCTTCTCGGTGCAGTATCACCCCGAGGCGAGCCCGGGCCCGCAGGACAGCTACTATCTGTTCGAACGCTTCGCGACCGCGATGGCAGACCGCAAGCAGGCCTGACGGGCGGGGGCTCCGGCCCCCTGCCCCCTGAACCTTCCGCGCGCCGGGGCTCAGTCTTCCAGAAGCTCCAGCACCCGTTCGGGCGGGCGGCCCAGGACGGCGCGGCCATCGGTCATCGCCAGCGGCCGCTCGATCAGCTTCGGATGCGCGGCCATGGCCGCGATCAGCACCTCGTCGGGGGCGTCCTTCGTAAGTTCCAGCTCGGCAAAGAGCGGCTCGCCGGTCCGCATCATGCCGATGGCGGGACCGCCCAGCATGTCGAGAACCTCGCGCAGCTCCTTCTCGTTCGGCGGCACCTCGAGATAGCGCCGCACCCGAGGCTCGACGCCCCGCTCCTGCAGAAGCGCCAGAGCCGCGCGCGACTTCGAACAGCGCGGGTTGTGCCAGATCACGATCGCCGTCATGTCCTGCCTCCTATTGCCAGTCCTCTCGCCCCGTGCCCACGGCCTCGGAGACATGGGCGAACCCGTCCCGCGCCAGCAGCCCGTCGAGCCCCTCGACGATGTCGCGCACGAGGCTCATGCCGCCATAGACGAGCGCGGTGTAAAGCTGCAGCGCCGAGGCGCCCGCGCGGATCTTGGCATAGGCCTCCTCGGCCGAGCCGACACCGCCCACCCCGATCAGCGGCAGACGCCCGCCGGTCGCGACCGACAACCGCGCCAGAACCCGGGTCGAGCGCGCGAAAAGCGGCGCTCCCGACACCCCGCCTGCCTGCCCCGCATCCGCGCTTTTCAGCCCGCTCCGGGCCAGCGTGGTATTGGTGGCGACGATGCCCGAAACCCCGGCCTCCAGCGCCACGGCGGCGATATCGTCGATCTCGGCATCGCTCAGATCCGGCGCGATCTTGAGGAAAACCGGGACCGGGCGGGAAAGTTCCGCCCGCGCCGCCATCACGCCCGCCAGAAGCGCCGCCAGCGCGTCGCGGCCCTGCAGATCGCGCAGCTTCTCGGTATTGGGCGAGGAGACATTGACCGTGGCGAAGTCGACATGCGGCCCGCAGGCCCTCAGCACCGTGGCGAAATCGGCCGCCCGGTCGGGACTGTCCTTGTTGGCCCCGAGGTTCAGCCCCACCGGCACGCCCGCAGACCGCGCCGCCAGCCGGGCGCCGATCGCCGCCATGCCCTCGTTGTTGAAGCCGAAGCGGTTGATCGCGGCCCGGTCCTCGATCAGACGAAAGAGCCGCGGGCGCGGATTGCCGGGCTGCGGGCGGGGCGTCGCGGCGCCCACCTCGAGAAAGCCGAAGCCCGCGCGCATCAGCGGGCCCAGCGCCACCGCGTTCTTGTCATAGCCGGCGGCGAGCCCGACCGGGTTGGGCAGCGAAAGCCCGGCCAGATCGGTGGCGAGCCGCGGGCTGGTCAACTGCCCCGGCAGCGGCACGAGGCCACCGCGCAGCGCCATCAGCGACAGCGCATGGGCCCGTTCCGGCTCGATCCGGTGAAACACCGCCAACCCCACCCGTTCGAACGGCGTCATATCATGCCCTCGGGAAAGATATGCCCCGTCGCACCCAGCGGCAGCGACTTGTCCCAGACCAGATCCGCAAGCCGGAGTTCGCGGTAGAGATGCGGAAACAGCGCGCCGCAGCGCGAGGGCTCCCATTTCAGGTCGGCCCCCAGACGCTCGGCCGCGACCGCGACCAGAACCAGGTCGCTTTCCCCGGCGAAATGCTTCTCGGCGGTGGCGGCCACCTGCCCGGCGGTCGAGAGATGGATGAAGCCATCGGCCAGATCGACCGGCGCGCCGCGGCTGGCGCCCCGTTCACGGAGCGCGTCCCATTCGGCGCGTCGGAAAATCTTGTAAATCAGCATGCGCCCGACATGCCCGCTGCCGCGGCCCGGGTCAAGCGCGGCGGGCTTTGACAGGCTCCGCGAACCGCGCCAATCTGCGCGAATCGACCAGATGGAGACCCGGACCGATGATCATGCGCATCTTCCCTGCGACCGCGGCACTGGCGCTGCTGGCCGGCACCGCGCAGGCCGATATCGCGCTGACCCTGCTGCATACCAATGATGTGCATGCCCGACTCGAGCCGATCTCGGAATACGATTCGGGTTGCTCCGAAGAGGACAATCTGGCCGGCGCCTGTTTCGGCGGCACCGCGCGGCTGGCCACCGCCATCGCCGCGGCGCGGGCCGAAGGCCGGCCGACCCTGCTGTTCGATGCCGGCGATCAGTTCCAGGGCACGCTGTTCTACAGCTACTACAAGGGCAAGGCCGCGGCAGAGATGCTCAACCGGCTGGGCTATGATGCGATGGCCGTCGGCAATCACGAATTCGACGACGGCCCGGGCGGGCTGGCCGAGTTCGCCGCCCGGCTGAGGATGCCGCTCTTGATGGCCAATGCCGATCTCTCTGCCGAGCCACGGCTGAAGGATGCGATCCGGAAATCGGTGGTGATCGAGGCGGCGGGCGAGCGGATCGGCGTGATCGGCCTGACGCCGCGCAGCAATCCCGAGCTGGCAAGCCCCGGCCCCGATATCGTCTTCACCGATCCGGTTGAGGCGGCGCAGGCCGAGATCGACCGCCTGACCGCCCAGGGCATAGACAAGATCGTCCTGCTCAGCCATTCCGGCCATGAGACCGACAAGCGGATCGCGGCCGAAACAACCGGCCTCGACGTCATCGTCGGCGGCCACAGCCACAGCTTGCTGTCGAACACCGACGAGACCGCTGCGGGCCCCTACCCGACCATGGTGGGCGATACCGCCATCGTGCAGGCCTATGCCTATGGCCGGTATCTCGGCCGCCTGGACGTGGTCTTCGACGACACTGGCAAGCTGGTGTCGGCCGAGGGCGAGCCGATCCTGCTCGACGCCTCGGTCGCCGAGGACGAAGCCGTCAAGGCCCGCATCGCCGAGCTCGCCCGGCCGCTCGACGAGATCCGCCGGAAGGTCGTGGCCGAGACGTCGGCCCCGATCGATGGCGATCGCGGCGCCTGCCGCGCGGGCGAATGCGCGATGGGCAATCTGGTGGCCGAGGCGATGCTCGACCGGGTGCGCAGCCAGGGCATCTCGATTGCGATCCAGAATGGCGGCGGCCTGCGTGCCTCGATCGACGAGGGGCCGGTGACCATGGGCGAGGTGCTGACGGTCCTGCCGTTCCGGAACACGCTTGCGACCTTCCATGTCAGCGGCGCGACGGTGCGCGCGGCGCTCGAGCACGGACTGAGCCAGGTCGAGGAGGGCGCGGGACGCTTCCCGCAGGTCGCAGGCCTGCGCTTCAGCTGGGATCCCGGGGCGGCGCCCGGCGACCGGCTGCGCAAGATCGAGGTGAAGGAGGGCACCGAGTGGGAGCCCCTCGACCCCAAGAAGAGCTATGGCCTCGTGTCGAACAACTATGTCCGGAACGGCGGCGACGGCTACACCATGTTTCTCGACGCCCGCGAGGTCTATGATTTCGGCCCCGACCTGGCCGATGTCACGGCCGAGTACCTGGCCCGGAACGCGCCCTATGCGCCCGGGACCGACGGCCGCATCGCCACCGACTGAGCCTTTTGCCCCCGGAGCCGGGCCCGAGACCGGTCCCGGCCGGATCGCGGTCCGGTGGTCGCACCCCAGTCCCGGTTCAGTCCCGGTTCGGCCCCACTCCGCGCCCCCTCCGGATACCGGCAGAGAATTGGCGGGTACTGGCCGGCTACTGGCCGGCTACTGGCCAGTCCCTCTCCGCGCCGGGGGCCTTGCGATCTTCCGGGTTGAACTTGCGCTGCGTGACGGGTTCAACGGGCCGAGCCCGTCCGCCGGAGAGCCGCGATGCCCGATCCCCGTTCCGCCCTGCCCGACCCGGACCCGACCGCACCTTCCGAAGCGACCGGCGTGCTGGTCGCGGGCGCGGGCTTTGCCGGGCTGACAGCGGCCATCGAGGCCCGGCTTCGCGGCGCCGAGGTGACGCTGATCGATCCGGCCCCGAGGCCGCTTCTGGGCGGGAATACCCGCCATTCCCGCAATATCCGCCTTGCCCATGACGGCGAGACCCGCTGGCAGCGCGGCAGCTACACCGCCTCCGAATTCGAGGCCGACATCGCGAGGCTCGTGCCTTCCGATACCGGGCTTGCGGGCGTTCTGGCGCGAGGCTCGGCCGAGCTCGGGCCCTGGCTGTCGGCACGCGGCGTCGCCTTCGAGCCCTGGGACGAGGGCAACCTGCCCTTCTCGCGCCGCACCGCCTTCTTTCTGGGCGGCGGTCAGGCGCTGACGAATGCCCTCTGGCGCGCGGCCGAGCGGCTGGGCATCCGCATCCTCGAAGGCCGGATCGAGGCGCTGCCACCCGACTGGGCCGAGGACCGGCCGCTTCGGCTGAGCGTGCACACAGGGCCCCGTGAGACAGACACCGGGACCTGCCATATCGAGGCCGGGGCTCTGGTCCTGGCCACGGGCGGGTATGGCGCCAACCGGGCCGCGCTTGTCCGCCATCTCGGCCCGGGCGCGGCCGCCTTCGCCAATCGCGGCACCCCGTATCAGGAGGGCGCGCCGCTTCTGTGGCTGATGGACCATGGTGCGGCCACGGTCGGGCAGCCGGGCGACGGCCATCTCGTCGCTGTCGATGCGCGCGCCCCCGGTGAGGATGCAGGCATCGTCAGCCGCGCCGACGGCATGCATCTCGGCCTCGTCGTCGATGCGAGGGGACAGCGGTTCCGCGACGAGGGCTCGGATGTCGGATCGGCCCGCTATTCGGTCTGGGGCCGGGCACTTGCCGAGCGCGCCGATCCGCGCGCCTGGCTGATCCTCGATGCCGACGGCGCGGCCAGGCTGCCGCCCCTGCCTTACCCGCCGCTCAGCGCCGGAAACCCGGCCGATCTGGCAAGGCTTTGCGGCATCGACCCCGCGGGGCTTGCCGCGACGCTGGAGGCGCTCGCCGCGCATCTCGACCGCGGCGCCCCGCTCGAACCACCCCGGAGCCGCCCCGAAGGCCTGCCCTTCCCGGCGCCCCTCCGCCCGCCCCTCGCGGCGATCCCGCTGCTGCCGGGGCTTGCCTTCACCCGCCACGGGGTCGCTGTCGACGGCACCGCCCGGGTGCGGCTCGAGGACGGCGGCAGCGCGCATCGGGTCTTTGCCGCGGGCGCCGCGATGGCGGGCGGGCTGCTGGGCCAGGGCTATCTCTCGGGCAGTGCGCTGGCCATTGGCGGGGTCTTCGGCCGGATCGCCGGGGCGGGCGCGGCCAGCATCGCGGGCCCCGACGCCCGCCAGGCCGGGCCCGGCGCCGTCCCGTCCCTCCCGGCGGCGGACCCCGCCCCCCCCCTCTCACAGCCTGCCTCCGCGGCCTCCAGGCCCTGGCAGGAGGCCGCCCGCGCGCTGAACATCTGCAATAGCTGCGGTTTCTGCACCGGGCTTTGCGCGGTCTTTCCGGCGGCCCAGCTCCGTCCGGCCCTCGCGGCAGGCGATCTGCGCCACCTGGCGCATCTTTGCCATGACTGCCGCTCCTGCCATTACGACTGCCAATATGCCCCGCCCCATGCGCTGGCGGTGAACCTGCCCGCGGCCCTGGCCGAGGCGCGCGCAGCCGATTACGCCGCCGGCCTGCCCGCGCGCCTGCCCGGGGCGATCTTCCTGCTCTGCCTTCTCGGCCTGCCGCTGCTGGCCCTTCTGGCGATCCCGCCCGAGAGGCTCTTTGCCACCGGCACCGCGCCCGGCGCCTTTTACGAGGTGATCCCGCATTGGCTCATGGCCGGAGGCGCGGGGCTGGCTTTCGGCGGCGCGGCGCTGGTGCTGGCGATCCGGCTCGGACGGTTCTGGCGTCAGACCAGAGGCCCCGCCGCGCGGCCGGGCATCCGCCCCCTGCTCCGGGGACTGGGTGCGGCGCTGCGGCTCAGCAATCTCGGCGAGGCGCGCGGCTGCGACGGGCCAGAGGGCCCGACCGGCCCGGCGCGGCGGATCTTCCATCACCTGCTGGCGGGCGGCTTCGTGCTGACCGGGCTGGCGACGCTGGCCGGGGCCCTGCTTCACGCCCGGGGCGAGATCGCGCCCTATCCGCTGGCCTCGGCCCCGGTCGGGCTGGGCACGCTGGGCGGTCTCGCCATGCTTGCCGGGCTTGCGGGACTGTCGCATCGGCGCATCCGGGCCGACCGCCGCCCTGCCTCGGCCCGGATGGAGACCGCCGACCGCGACCTGAGACGGGCCCTGGGCATTGTCGCGGGCTCGGGCCTCGCGCTGCTGGCCCTGCGCGACGGGCCGGCGATGGGGCTGATGCTGGCGCTCCATCTCGGGTCGGTCCTGGGGCTCGCGCTGGCGCTGCCCTTCGGCAAGCTCTCGCACGGGGCCTATCGCGGCCTCGCCCTGATCCGCCACGCCGCCGAACGCGCGGCCCGGCCAAGGCCCCGTCGCTGAGACCCGTCGCCGAGACCCGTTACCGAACCCTGCCGCCGAACCCGTCCCCCAGGCATCGTCCCCAAGCATCGCGCTTGACAAGCGCGCGCCCGGAAGGGCATGAACCGCCGCGCTGGTGCCCGTCATCGGACGGGTGAAAAGGGAATGCGCCAGAGGCCGGGTTCGATGCATCGGGCCTTCAAGCGCAGCCGCCCCCGCGACCGTGACCGGAGAGGCCGCCCGCATGCCACTGACCCGAACGGGCCGGGAAGGCAGGGCCGCCGCCGAAGGCCCCTGCCTTCGAGATCCGCAAGCCGGGAGACCTGCCAGCGCAGACGACGTGAACCGGACGGGGTGTTCCGGTGTCGGGTCCGGCTTCGGCTCTGCCCGCTCCCGCCCTTGTCCTCCGACCCGTGGGGCCCGACGATGAGTGTTTCCGTTTCCTTCCGCCGCTCCTTCCGCGACCGGAGCCGCCCGGCATGAGCGCGCCCGAGGCCCCTGCGGTCGAGCTTCTGGTCTGCACCACCTGCAAGCGCCGCCAGCCCGCCGATCCCGACGCCCCCCGCCCGGGCAGCCTGCTTCACGAGGCCGTCCGGACTCATGGCCTGCCCGAAGGCGTGCGCCTTGTGCCCGTCGAATGCCTCTCGGCCTGTGCCTCGGGTTGCACCGTCGCGCTGCGGGGGCCGGGCCGCTGGACCTATGTCTATGGCAATTTCGACGAGACGACCGGCGCGCCCATCATCGCCGAGGGCGCCCGCGCCTATCGCGACGCCGCCGACGGGCTCGTGCCCTGGCGCGAGCGCCCCGAGCATTTCCGCAAGAACTGCATTGCCCGTATCCCGCCCATGGAGGCCCTGAAATGACCGATCTCGCCAAGCTTCCCGTCACCGTCGTCACCGGCTTTCTCGGCTCGGGCAAGACCACGCTGATCCGCCACCTGATGCAGAATGCGGGCGGCCGCCGCCTGGCCGTCCTCGTCAATGAATTCGGCGATGTCGGCGTCGATGGCGAGATCCTGAAGGGCTGCGCCCTGCCCGACTGCCCGGCCGAGAACGTGGTCGAGCTTGCCAATGGCTGCATCTGCTGCACCGTCGCCGACGAGTTCATCCCGACGATGGAGGCGCTTTTGCAGCTCGAGCCGCGCCCCGACCATATCCTGATCGAGACCTCGGGGCTGGCCCTGCCGAAACCTCTGCTCAAGGCGTTCGACTGGCCCGCGATCCGCTCGCGCATCACCGTCGACGGGGTGATCGCGGTGGCCGATGCCGAGGCCGTGGCCGCGGGCCGCTTCGCGCCGAATGTCGCCGCCGTCGATGCCCAGCGCGCCGCCGATGACAGCCTTGATCACGAGACGCCGCTGTCCGAGGTCTTCGAGGACCAGATCGCCTGCGCCGATATCGTGCTGCTGACCAAGCCCGATCTCGCCGGCCCCGAGGGGCTGGCCGCCGCCCGCGCCGTGATCGAGGCCGAGGCGCCGCGCAAGCTGCCCGTGGTCGAGGTGACCGAGGGCGCGGTCGATCCGCGCGTGATCCTGGGACTTGGCGCGGCCGCCGAGGATGATCTCGACGCCCGGCCCAGCCATCACGACAGCGGCGCCGAGCATGACCATGACGAATTCGAAAGCGTGGTGATCGATCTGCCCGAACAGGACGACCCCGAGGCGCTCTCGGCCCGGATCGAGGCGCTGGCGCGCACGCAGAACATCCTGCGGGTCAAGGGCCATGTCGCGGTCGCGGGCAAGCCGATGCGGCTTCTGGTGCAGGCGGTGGGCGCGCGGGTGCGCCATCAGTTCGACCGGCCCTGGGGGCCGGACGAGACCCGCGCCACCCGGCTTGTCGTGATCGCCGAGCATGACGATATCGACGAAGGCGCGATCCGCGCGGCCCTGAGCGCCTGAGGCCGCCCCCATGCATGTCGTCTTCCGCGAAAGCCACGGGCTCGAGGAAACCGCCGTTCCGACGGATCTGGGTCAGGACCCGGCCGATCTGGCGGTGCTGTCCTTTTCCGACAGCGATCTCGGGGCCTTCGCGGCGGGCTGGCATCGCGGCGGCGGCCCCGAAGGCCGGATGCCCACCCTCAGGCTGGCCAATCTCGCGGCCCTGATCCATCCGCTCTCGGTCGATACCTATGCAGAGCGCACGCTTTCGGGGGCGAAGGGCATCCTGATCCGGCTGATCGGCGGGCGCGCCTATTGGGAGTACGGGCTGACCCAGATCGGCGCGCTGGCCCGCGCGCATGGCATCGCGCTGGCCGTGCTGCCCGCCGACGGGCGCCCCGATCCGCGGCTCGACGCGGCCTCGACCCTGCCGGTCTCGACACTCAGGCGCCTGTCCGAGCTCTGCGACGAGGGCGGTGCGGTCGCGGCACAGGCGGCGCTGGCGCAACTGGCGCTGGCCGCGGGGCTTTACGCCGCGCCCGTGATCGGCACCAAGACCGTGCCCGAGATGGGCGCCTGGAGCCCCGAGGGCGGAGCCGTGCCCGCGCCCGACCTGTCGCCGGTGGATGCCCCCCGGATCGTCCTGACCTTCTACCGCGCCTATGTCACCGCCGCCGATCTCGGCCCCGTCGAGGCGCTTTTCGACGCGTTCCGGGCGCGCGGCTGCGCCGTCACCGGCCTCTTCGTGCCGTCCCTGAAGGCGCCCGAGGCGGCGCGCTGGCTGGCGGACCATCTGCGCGCGCTGAGCCCCGCCGCCATCGTCAACGCCACCGCCTTTTCCGGCAAGGGCGAGGACGGGACCTCGCCGCTCGATGCCCCGGGCGTGCCGGTCTTTCAGGTGGCGCTGTCTTCCGCCCCCGAAACCGCCTGGGCCGAGGCCGAGCGCGGGCTGTCTCCGGCCGATCTTGCCATGCATGTGGTCCTGCCCGAGGTCGATGGCCGGATCTTCGCGGGCGTTGCGTCCTTCAAGGAGGCGGGCACGCGCGACCCCGGCCTGCAGTTCGCCCGCATCGCCCACCGCGCCCATCCGGGCCGGATCGCGGCCATCGCCGACCGCGTCTTGGCCTGGACCGGCCTTGCCCGCACATCGCTGGCGAACCGCCGCCCGGCGCTGGTTCTCTCGACCTATCCCGGACGGCCCTGGCAGATGGCCCATGCCGTCGGGCTCGATGCGCTGGCCTCGGCCGAGGCGGTGCTGGAGGATCTGACCCGCGCCGGTCTGCCGGGCGCCCCGGCCGGGGATCTTGCGGGCGATCCGGCAAAAGATCTGGCTGGAAGTCTGGCGGGGGCCCTCGGCCACGAGACCCTGAGCTGGCCGCTTGCAGATTACCAGACCGCGTTGGCCGCCCTGCCCGCCGCCTTGCGCGACGCCCTGTCGGACGCCTGGGGCGCGCCCGGGGCCGATCCGGCCTGCCGCGACGGCGCCTTTCATTTCGCGGCCACCCGGCGCGGCGCGGCGCTGGTCGCGCTCCAGCCCGAGCGCGGCACGCCCGAGAGCCGCGAGGGCGATTATCACGACCTCTCGCGGGTACCCCGCCATGGCTATGTCGCCTTCTATCTCTGGCTGCGCCGGGCCATGGGCTGCGACGCGCTGATCCATATCGGCGCGCATGGCACGCTGGAATGGCTGCCCGGCAAGGCGGTCGCGCTGTCCGAGGCCTGCTGGCCCGAGGCGCTGATCGGCGATCTGCCGGTGATCTATCCCTTCATCGTCAACGATCCCGGCGAGGCGGCGCAGGCCAAGCGCCGGATCGGCGCGGTGACGCTGGGCCATCTGCCGCCGCCGCAGCGCCAGGCCGGCAGTTCCGAACGGCTGGCCCGGCTCGAGACGCTGCTCGACGAGTTCTCCAATGCCGACGGGCTCGACCCGCGCCGCCGCGACCGGCTGATGGCAGATATCCGCGCCGAGGCGCAGGCCCTCGGCGTCGAGGCCGATCTGGGACTGGAACCGGGGCTCTCACCCGCCGAGGCCATCACCCGCATCGACCGCTTCGTCTGCGACGTCAAGGAAAGCCAGTTCGGCGACGGTCTGCATGTCTTCGGCCGCACGCCGGAAATACAGCCGGAAACACGGCCCGAGGCCGCCTCCGGCTTCGACACCGGCGCCTCTGTCGCGGCCGAGAGCGCCGCCCTTCTCGGCGCGCTGCAGGGCGCCCCGGTCGCCCCCGGCCCCTCGGGCTCGCCCTGGCGGGGGCGGCGCGACGTGCTGCCGACGGGGCGCAACCTCTTCACCACCGATCCGCGCGCGGTGCCGACGCGCTCGGCCCATGCCCAGGGCGTGCGGCTGGCCGAGGATCTGGTGCGCCGCCACCTGCAGGATCATGGCGACTGGCCCCGGCAGCTGGTCGTCGATCTCTGGGGCTCGGCCACCATGCGCACGGCGGGCGAGGATTTCGCCATGGCGCTGCACCTGCTGGGCGTGAAGCCGGTCTGGGACGAGGGCACCGAGCGCGTCTCGGGCATCGAGGTGCTGCCCGTCGCCATGCTCGAGCGGCCGCGGCTCGACGTGACCTTGCGTGTCTCGGGGCTGTTCCGCGATGTCTTCCCCGCGCTCTCGGCCCTGTACCAGCAGGCCATCCGCGCGCTGTCCCGGCGCGACGAGGCCCCCGACTGGAACCCCTATGCCGGCCGCCCCGAGACCCCGCGCGTCTACGGCCCCGCGCCGGGGATCTACGGGCTCGGCATGGAGACGCCAGAACCCACCGAGGCCGGGCGGCAGGCGGCGGGGGCCGCCTGGCTCGCCGCCAGTGCCTGGGCGCTGGACGGGGCCGAGGCGCGACGCGACGCCGAAGGCATCCGCGTGCGGGTCGCCGGGGCCGAGGCCTTCGTCCATGCCCAGGACCTGCCCGAGACCGACCTACTGCTGGCGGCCGATTACGCCCGGCACGAGGCGGGCTTTGCCGCGGCGCAGGGTGTCACCGGGGGCCGCGCCGCGCTCTACCATCTGGACAATACCGACCCCGCCCGGCCCCGCACCCGGACCCTGAGCGAAGAGATCGCCCGCGTCGTCCGCGCCCGGGCCACCCACCCGGCCTGGCTTGCCGGCATGCAGCGTCACGGCTTTCGCGGCGCGGCCGAGATCGCTGCGACGCTCGACCACATGGCGGCCTTCGCCCGTCTGGCGGGGGTCGTGCCCGACCACCTTTTCGATCTCTATTTCGAGGCCACGCTGGCCGATCCGGGCTTGACGGCCTTCCTCGAAGAGGCCAACCCGCAGGCGCTCGCGGCGATGCGGGCCGAATTCGCGGCGCTGGCGCGGGACGGGCTCTGGCAGACCCGCCGGAACTCGATCGCGGCCGCGCTGACAGATCTGGAGACCCCGAATGCCCCATGACTACGAAAAGGACGGCGCGGCGATCTACCTGCAATCCTTCGCCACGATCCGGGCCGAGGCCGATCTGGCGGGGTTCGACGCCGATGAGGAGCAGGTGGCCGTCAGGATGATCCACGCCGCGGGCATGGTCGAGCTGGCGCCCCATATCCGGTTCTCGCCCGGCATGGTCGCCACCGCCCGCGCGGCCCTCGAGGCCGGCGCGCCGATCCTCTGCGATGCGCGGATGGTGTCCGAAGGGATCACCCGCAAGCGCCTGCCCGCCGGGAACGAGATCCTGTGCACCCTGCAGGCCGAGGGCATCGCCGAGCGCGCCGCCGCCATGCGCAATACCCGCTCGGCCGCCGCGCTGGAACTCTGGCGGCCGCATCTCGCAGGCGCTCTGGTGGCCATCGGCAATGCGCCGACCGCGCTTTTCCATCTGCTGAACATGCTCGAGGACCCCACCTGCCCGCGGCCCGCCGCCATCATCGGCTGCCCGGTAGGCTTTGTCGGCGCGGCCGAGTCGAAGGCGGCGCTCTGGGCCGAACAGCCGGTGCCCTGCTGCATCGTCGAGGGGCGCCTGGGCGGCAGCGCCATCACCGTCGCCGCCATCAACGCCATCGCAAGCCGCAAGGAGTGACCATGGGCACCGTCTACGGCCTGGGGCTCGGCCCCGGCGACCCCGATCTGATGACCGTCCGCGCCGACCGGCTGTTACGGGGCGCGCGCCACGTGGCCTTCTTCCGCAAGGCCGGCTGCGAAGGGAAGGCCCGCTCGATCGTGGCCGAGCTGATCCCCCCGGGCGCGACCGAGCACGCGATGGAATACCCAGTCACGACCGAGATCCCCTTCGACGATCCGCGCTACAACACGATCCTCGCCGAGTTCTATGCCGACAGCACCGCGCGGCTGAGGGCGCTGGCCGAGGCGGGCGAGGACGTGGTCGTGCTGTGCGAGGGCGACCCGTTCTTCTACGGCTCGTTCATGCATCTCTATACCCGCCTCAAGGACGATGTCCCGGTCGAGGTCGTGCCCGGCATCACCGGCATGTCGGCGGCCTGGACTGCCACCGGCGCGCCGATCACCTGGGGCGATGACGTGATGTCGGTGCTGCCCGGCACCCTGCCCGAGGAAACGCTGGTGCGGGGCATCAAGGCCGCCGATGCGGTGGTGGTGATGAAGATGGGCCGTCATCTCGGCAAGCTCAGGCGCGCGCTCTTGCTGGCGGGCCGGGCCGAGGAGGCCTGGATCGTCGAATATGCCGCGATGCCGGGCCAGACCGTGACCCGGCTTGCCGATTATCCCGGCCGGACCGCCCCCTATTTCTCGATCGTCCTCGTTCATGGCCAGGGACGGCGGCCATGAGCGGCTGGCTTGCAATCGCAGGCCTTGGGCCGGGCGCCGAGGCTCTGGTCACGCCCGAGGTCTCGGCCAGCCTCGCCGAGGCCACCGATGTCGTGGGCTACATTCCCTATGTCGCCCGGGTCGCGGAGCGTCCGGGGCTGACGCTGCATGCCTCGGATAACCGGGTCGAGGTGGACCGCGCCCGCCATGCATTGCAGATGGCCGCCGAGGGCCGCCGCGTCGTCGTGGTCTCCTCGGGCGATCCGGGCGTCTTCGCCATGGCCGCCGCCGTTTTCGAGGCGCTCGAGGCGGGCGCGCCCGAATGGCGCGATCTCGACATCCGGGTGCTGCCCGGGATCACAGCGATGCTGGCCGCCGCCGCGCGCGCGGGTGCGCCGCTGGGCCATGATTTCTGCGCGATCAACCTTTCCGACAATCTCAAGCCCTGGGCATTGATCGAAAAGCGCCTCAGGCTCGCGGCCGAGGCCGATTTCGCCATGGCCTTCTACAACCCGCGTTCCAGGGCCCGCCCCGAGGGCTTTGCCAGGGCACTCGAGCTGCTGCGCGATGTCTGCGGCGACGACCGCCCGGTGATCTTCGCCCGTGCGGTCTCGACCCCCGGGGAAAAGCTGACCGTGGTGCCGCTGACAAAGGCCCGGCCCGAGATGGCAGACATGCGCACCGTCGTGCTGGTCGGCTCCTCGCTGACCCGGGTGCTGCGCGCGGGCGACCGGCCGCTGGTCTACACCCCCAGATCCGCCCCGGAATGAGCGAGCCAGTCCAGAACCTCGTCGGGATGCGCCAGTTCCCGCCGCGCGGGCAGGACGGGCCGGTCGATCATCAGAACCGGCAGCCCCAGTGCCCGGGCCGCGAGGATCTTGGCGCAAGCCCCCGTGCCGCCCGCGTTCTTCGACACCACGAGCTCGGTGCCATGCCCGTCCATCAGCGCGCGGTCGTCCGCTTCGGTGAACGGCCCGCGCGAGACGATGACATCGGCCTGCGGCAGGGGCAGCGGTCCCCTGGGCGCATCGACCAGACGCAGCAGGTAGCGGTGCTGGGGTCGGGCCGCGAAGGCCTCAAGATGCATCCGCCCCACCGCCAGGAACACCCGCCGGGGCGGCCCGGACAACGCCGCGACCGCGCCTGCGATATCGGGCACATGGCGCCAGGTGTCGCCGGGCTGCGGTGCCCAGGCCGGACGGGTCAGCGCGACCAGCGGCAGGCCGAGGGCCGTGCAGGCCTCGGCCGCGTTCCGGCTCATCTGGGCGGCAAAGGGATGGGTGGCGTCGATCACATGGGTCACGCCCTCGGCGCGCAGATAGGCGATCAGGCCCGGCACGCCGCCAAAGCCGCCCACCCGCATCGGAATGGGCTGGGCCTTCGGCGTCTCGACCCGGCCTGCCAGCGACAGGGTCGCGGTGAGGCCGGTTTCCGCCAGCCGGGCGGCCAGCGCGGTCGCCTCGGTGGTGCCGCCAAGGATCAGAAGGGTGGGACGCATGGCTGAGACTCCGTGGCTGACCATCGTGGGCCTGGGCGAAGATGGCCCGGAGGGGCTGCCGCCTGCAAGCCGCGATGCCCTTGAACGGGCCGAAATCGTCATGGGCCCGGCGCGGCATCTGGCGCTTCTGCCGGGTCTCGCGGCCGAGCGCCTCGACTGGCCGGTGCCCTTCGCCGACGGGCTGCCGATCCTGCAGGGCTTGCGCGGGCGCCGGGTCGCGGTGCTGACCTCTGGCGATCCGTTCTGGTTCGGCGCGGGCAGCGTGATCGCGCGGCGCTTTGCGCCCCATGAATGGCGCGCCCTGCCCGGCCCTTCGGTCTTTTCGCTGGCGGCCGCGCGGCTTGGCTGGCCGCTGGAGGCCACCCATTGCGCGGGGCTTCATGCCGCACCCTTCGCCCGGCTGCGCCCCCTGCTGGCGCCGGGCATCACCGCCCTCGTCACCCTGCGGGACGGCGCGGCGGTTGCGGATTTCGCGGCCTTCCTGACCGGGGCAGGCTTCGGCGAGAGCCGCCTGCACGTGCTCGAGGCCCTTGGCGGGCCGCGCGAGCGCATCCGCGTCACAACCGCCCGCACCATGGATCTGGAGGGCATCGCCCACCCCGTCGCCGTGGCGCTGGAGGCCGCAGGCGACGGCCCCGCGATCCCCGCCGCCTCGGGCTGGCCCGACAGCCTCTTCGAGAATGACGGGCAGATCACCAAGCGCCCCGTCCGCGCGCTGACGCTTTCAGCCCTGGCGCCGCTGCCGGGCGAGCATCTGTGGGATATCGGCGGCGGCTCGGGCTCGATCTCGATCGAATGGCTGGCACGTCATCCGGGAATGCAGGCCAGCGTGATCGAGGCCGATCCCGTCCGCGCCGAACGGATCGCGGCCAATGCGGCGGCGCTTGGCGTCGAGCGTCTCCGCATCGTCACCGGCCGCGCCCCCGAAGCGCTGGACGGGCTTGCCCCCCCCGATGCGGTCTTTGTCGGCGGAGGGCTCTCGCAAGAGCTGCTGGAAACGCTCTGGGCGCGCGTTGCCCCCGGCTCCCGGATCGTCGCCAATGCGGTCACGCTCGAATCGGAAACGCTACTGGCCCTGTGGCAGGCCGCCCATGGCGGCGAGCTTTTGAGGATCGAGCTGGCCGAGGCCCGCCCGCTGGGCCGCAGGCGCGGCTGGCGCGCCGCCTTCCCGGTGGTGCAATGGAGCGTCCGGCGGTGAGGGTCGCGGGCTTCGGCTTTCGCGCCGCCGCGACCGAGGCGAGCCTTGCCGATGCGCTCGCGCGCGCGGGCGGGCCCGACGGGCTGACGGCGCTGGCCGCCCCCGCCGACAAGGCCGCCGCCCCCGGCCTTGCGGCACTGGCCGCGCGGCTGGCCCTGCCGGTCTGCCCGGTCACCGCGGACGCGCTGCACCGCCCCGCCACGCCGACCCGATCGGCGCAGAGCCTCGCCCATCGCGGCACCGGATCGGTCGCTGAGGCCGCGGCCCTTGCGGCCTGTGGCGAGGGGGCTCGCCTTCTGACCCCGCGCAGGGTATCGAACGACCGGATGTCCACCTGCGCCATCGCAATGAAAGACCTGCCATGACCGTCCATTTCATCGGCGCCGGGCCCGGCGCCCCCGATCTTCTGACCCTGCGCGGCCGCGACCTGATCGCCGCCTGCCCGGTCTGTCTCTATGCCGGATCGCTGGTCCCCGAAGAGATCCTCGGCCATTGCCCCGAGGGCGCGCGGATCGTGAACACCGCGCCGATGGATCTCGATGCCATCATCGCCGAGTGCAAGCGCGCCCATGAGGCCGGGCAGGACGTGGCGCGGCTGCATTCGGGCGATCTTTCGGTCTGGTCGGCCATGGGCGAGCAGATCCGGCGGCTGAAGGCCCTGGGCATTCCGGTCAGCGTGACCCCGGGCGTGCCCTCCTTTGCCGCAGCGGCCGCGGCCCTCGGCACCGAGCTGACCCTGCCCGGCCTTGCCCAGTCGGTGGTGCTGACCCGGACGCCCGGCCGCGCCTCGTCGATGCCCGAGGGCGAGAGCCTTGCCAATTTCGCCGCAACCGGCGCGACGCTGGCCATCCATCTCTCGATCCACAATCTCGCGAAGGTGGTCGCGGATCTCGTGCCCCATTACGGCACCGACTGCCCGGCGGCGATCGTCTACCGCGCCAGCTGGCCCGACCAGCAGATCCTGCGCGGCACGCTCGGCACGCTGGAAGCGGCCCTGCCCGAGGACATCGAGCGCACCGCGCTGATCCTTGTCGGCCGCAGCCTCGGCGCCGAGGGCTTCGATGAAAGCTGCCTCTATGACGCCGGATACGATCGCCGGTTCCGGCCGCGCTCGGCCCGGGCGGGCAGCGATGGCTGAAAGGCCGCCGGGTCTGGTGATCGCGGCGCCCGCCTCGGGCAGCGGCAAGACCACCGTCACGCTGGGGCTCCTTCGAGCCTTCCGCGCGGCGGGTATTGCCGTGCAGCCCTTCAAGAACGGCCCCGATTACATCGACCCGGCCTTCCATGCCCGTGCCTCGGGACGGGCCTCCTACAATCTCGACCCCTGGGCGATGGGCGAGGACCTGCTGGCGACGCTGGCGGCCGAGGCCCGGGGCGCCGATCTGGTGATCGCCGAGGGCGCGATGGGGCTTTATGACGGCACCCTCACGCGCGGCGTCGCGGGCCATGGCACCAGCGCCGAGCTGGCGCGGCGCTTCGGCTGGCCGGTGGTGCTGGTGATCGACGTCTCGGGGCAGGCGCAATCGGCGGCGGCGGTCGCCCATGGCTTTGCCTGCCATCCCGACGCGCCGCCCGTCGCGGGCGTGATCCTGAACCGCGTCGCGGGCGCGCGGCAGGAGGCGATGATCCGCCCCGGGATGGAGCGGCTCGGCATCGCGGTCCTGGGCGCCCTGCCCCGCCGCCCCGACCTGACCCTGCCCGAGCGCCATCTGGGCCTCGTGCAGGCGGGCGAGCAGGCCGATCTGGAGGCGCGGATCGACGCCATCGGCCAGTTCGTCGCCGAGCATGTCGAGCTAGACGCGCTCCGCGCCGCCGCCCGGCCCGGGGTCTTGGGCGCCATGGGCAACTGGCCCGCCCCCCCGGCCCAGCGCATCGCGCTTGCGCGGGATGCGGCGTTTTCCTTCGCCTATCCGCATCTGCTGGAAGGCTGGCGCCGCTCGGGCGCCGAGATCCTGCCATTCTCGCCGCTGGCCGACGAGGCGCCTGACGAGGGCGCCGATCTGGTCTGGCTGCCCGGCGGCTATCCCGAGCTTCATGCGGGCAGTATCGCCGGGGCCGCGCGTTTCCTGAAGGGCCTCCGCGCCCATGCCAGAACCCGCCCCGTCCATGGCGAATGCGGCGGCTACATGGTGCTGGGCGAGGCGCTGATCGACAAGGACGGCACCCGGCACGCAATGGCGGGGCTTCTGGGCCTTGTCACCAGCTTCGAGACGCGCCGCCTGCATCTGGGCTATCGCCGGGCCGAGCTGCTGGCGGCGATGCCCGGCCACGCCCCCGGCACGAGGCTGCGGGGCCATGAATTCCATTATTCGACGATCCTTTCCCAGCCCGACGCAGCACTCGCCTGCGTCACCGATGCCAGTGGCGCGGATGTGGCCGAGACAGGATCGCGGCGCGGCCCGGTCACGGGCAGCTTCTTTCACCTGATCGCGGAGGACCCAAGATGAGCGGTTTCGTGAGCTTCGTGAGTTCCGGCCCCGGCGATCCCGAGCTTCTGACCCTGAAGGCGGTCGACCGGCTGGCAAAGGCCGATGCGGTCCTGTTCGACGATCTGTCCTCGGGGCCGATCCTGGGCCACGTGCGGCCGGGCGCCGATCTGGTCGGCGTCGGCAAGCGCGCGGGCCGGGCCTCGCCCAAGCAGGACCATGTCAGCCGCCTGCTGGTCGATTACGCCGCCTCGGGGCAGCGCGTCGTGCGGCTCAAATCGGGCGATTCGGGGCTGTTCGGACGGCTCGAAGAGGAAATCACCGCGCTGCGGGCGGCGGGCATCGGTTACGAGGTCATCCCCGGCGTCACCTCGGCCTGCGCGGCGGCGGCGGCGGCGGGCATTCCGCTGACCCGGCGGCTGACCGCCCGACGGGTGCAGTTCGTGACCGGCCATGACGTGACCGGCCACCTGCCGCGCGACATCGACATCGCCGCACTGGCCGACGAACATGCGACGACGGTCGTCTACATGGGCAAGCGCACCTTCCCGGATCTGGCCGCGACGCTGATCGCGCGCGGCCTGCCGGAAACCACGCCGGCGCTGCTGGCCGAGGGCGTGGGCACGCCGGATCAGGCGCTGACCCGGACCACGGTCGCGGGGCTGGCGGCGCTCCTGGCCGAAAGCCATGGCTCGGCCGCGCCGGGGCTGATCCTGTTCGGGCCGCTGGTCGAGGAGGCCCGCGATGCATGAGCTTGTCCTGATCGGCATCGGCACCGGCAATCCCGACCATGTCACCTTCCAGGCCGCCGAGGCGATCCGGGACGCCGATCTGATCCTGATCCCGCGCAAGGGGGCGGACAAGGCCGATCTTGCCGATCTGCGCCGCCAGATCTGTGCACGCGTCCTGGGCGAGGACGCAAGCGGCCGGATCGCCGAGTTCGACCTGCCCGTCCGCGACGCCTCGGGCGACTATCGCGCGGGCGTGCTGGACTGGCACGACGCCATTGCCGGGGTCTGGACCGAGACCGTCGCGGCGACGCACCCCGCGCCCCGGAAGGTGGCACTGCTGATCTGGGGCGATCCCTCGCTTTATGACAGCTCGCTCCGGATCGCGGCACGGCTGTCGCCCGCGCCCAAGATCACCGTCATCCCGGGCATCACCGCGATCCAGGCGCTCTGCGCCGCCCATCGCATCCCGCTGAACGAGATCGGCGCGCCGGTCGTTGTCACCACGGGCCGGCAGATCCGCGATCATGGCTGGCCCGAAGGGGCGGACACCGTGGTCGCGATGCTGGATGGCGGCTGCGCCTTCCAGAGCCTCGCCCCCGAGGGCATCCGGATCTGGTGGGGCGCCTATCTGGGCATGGCCGAGGAGATTGCAATCGAAGGGCCGCTGGCCGAGGCCGGGCCCGAGATCCTGAAGACCCGCGACGCGGCCCGCACCCGGCATGGCTGGCTGATGGACATCTACCTGATGCGGCGAGGTTGAAAGCGGGGCTGACGGCTCAGGCGGGCACCAGCCGGCCGGCCTGCAGCCGCAGCCCCTCGGGCGCGATCCGCGCGCGCATCTCGGCATCATGGGTCACCAGCAGGATCGCCTGCGGCAGACCTTGCAGGATCGCGACCAGCCGCCCGGCATTCTCCTCGTCGAGCGCATTGGTCGGCTCGTCGAGCAGCAGCACCTCGGGCTCCATCGCCAGCACCGCGGCAAGGCTGACCAGCCGCTTCTCGCCGCCCGACAGCCGGTGGGTGACACGATCCTTCAGATGCATGAGATCGAGCCGGGTCAGCACCGCCTCGACCCTGGCCATCGCCGCCTCGCGGCCGAGCCCCAGATTGAGCGGCCCGAAGGCCACATCCTCGGCCACGGTCGGGCAAAACAGCTGATCGTCGGGGTCCTGAAAGACCAGCCCCGCCCGGCGGCGCACCTCGTGGAAATCGGGCTCGGCCCGGCGCACCTGCCCGAAGGCACGGATCCGCCCCGCCTGCGGAACGAGAAGCCCGACCATCAGTTGCAACAGCGTCGACTTGCCCGAGCCGTTCGCCCCCGCGACCGACAGCCTCTGGCCCGCCTCGAGCCTCAGCCCCGCGCCCTGCAGGATCGCCGGCCGGCCGGGATAGCCGAAGACGAGCCCGTCGATCTCAAACAACGCCATGGACAAGCTCCGCCAGGATCATCGCCAGCAACAGCGCCCCGAGCCCCGCACCGAAGGCCGCGTCGCGGGGGCCGTAGGCGAAGCCGGAGAGCATCGGGAGCCGGCCCGAGAAGCCCCGGCATTTCATCGCCGCCAGCACCCGTTCCGAGCGCTCGACCGCGCGGACCAGCATCATGCCGACCAGATAGCCGAGGCTGCGATAGGTATGCCAGGAGGTGCCGGGCCGGAAGCCCCGGACCTTCATCGCCCGGCGCAGCCGCAGGTATTCGGCGCGCAGCACCTCGATATAGCGGATGGTGAACAGAAGCAGATGCACCAGCCGCTCGGGCGTGCCGAGACGGTGAAGCGCCTGACCCATCGTCACCGGCTCGAGCGTGCCGACCAGCGACAGGAGCGCCAGCACCACCGCATTGGCGGTCAGCAGGATGCGGGCGGCATGCAGGAGCCCCTCGCGCGAGGCCTCGACCCCCCAGAGCGCCATGACCGGCGTTCCGGGCGTAGTGAAGGGCAGCATCGCCACCAGCAGGAAGATGAAGCCGTCCATCGCCGCCATCCGCCGCAGCGTCCGGCCCGCCGCCCGGCCCGACAGCGCCATCAGCCCCAGCGCCAGAAGAAGCGCTGCCAGCAGCACCGGCAGGAATGAGGCGCCGACCGTGACGCAGGCGAAGGCCCCCGCCCCAATCAGCCGCGTGCGCGGATCGAGCCCGTCAAGACGCGAGACGGCACCGGGCGCCGCCCGGTCGGCGGTGAGGATGTCGGACACCGGGGGTCAGCCCTTCATCCGGCGCCGCGCGGCGACATAGAAGCAAAGCCCGAAAATCCCGGCGATATAGCCGATGCCGCCAAGGATCGTCTGCAGGTCGTTCTTCTCGCGATAGGCGGCGATCTCGCGGCGCAGCGGCCGCAGCTCGTCGCGCAGCATCTTCGCGATCTCGGCCTTGTCGGCCTCGCTCAGCCCCGGCGCGGCGATCAGCGCGGCCGCCGAAGGCCCGGCGGGCGCCTGGGCGGGGACTGCCTCCAGCGGGAAGGTCGAGGGGTTGCGCCCGTCCGAAACCGGGGCCGCGTCCCCTGCCCCGGCTTCAGGGGCGGTTTCAGCGGCAGCTTCGGCGGCAGCCCGAGCGGCGGGGCTGTCGAGGATCGCCGCGACCTCCTCGGCGCTCATGGTGAATTCGGCGACATGGCCCGCGCCCAGATCGGCGCGGAAGACATGGGCCACGGCGCGCGTCGGGCGGAAGGTGAACAGCCCGTCGGCACCGGTCATCGCCTCGCCGAGGCGGTTGCCCTCGGGATCGAACACCCCGACCGGGGCATCGACGGCCATGTCGCCATTGGAAAAGCCGACCTCGCCCTCGATCAGGGCTCCGCTGGGATAGGCGGCGGCGATCACCTTGTGCGCGAGCGCGGGCATGGGCGCCAGAACAAGCGCCAGGGTCAGGAAAATCGGGCGGATCATCGGGCGGGTCCTTGCAGGCTGAGAAAGAGATCGGGCTTGACCTGGATGGCCAGGTAGACGGCTGCGGCACTCAGCAGGCCCTCGATCGCCATCACCGGAACATGGGCGAGAAAGACCAGCTTGGCCGCCGGAAGAAAGGCCGCACCGCTGAGCGCGAGGGCGACACCGACAAGCGCGGCGGTCAGCGCGATGGCCAGCGCGCCGCCGATACCGCCCCAGATCGCGGCGGTCCGCGGACTGCCGGACGCGATCCCGCGCCGGCAGAGGTAATGCACGATCACCGCGGGCAGCGCGATGTTCAGGGTATTGACACCCAGCACCGTCAGTCCGCCGAAACCGAAGAAGACCGCCTGGAGCAGCAGCCCCACGAACAGCGCGGGAAAGGCGGCCCAGCCGAGCACCAGCCCGGCCAGACCGTTCAGGATCAGGTGCACCGAGGACGGGCCGATCGGCACATGGATCAGCGAGGCCACGAAGAAGCTGGCCGAGAGCATCCCGGCGGCGGGGATCTTCTCGAGCGTCAGATCGCGCAACCCGCGGGCGACGCCTCCGGCCGCCAGCACCGCACCGCCGATCACCACGGGCGCCGCCAGCGCCCCGTCCACGATATGCATGGCCCCGCCCCTATTTCAGATCGAAGGCGCGGATCCAGAGGACCGCATCCTGGCTGAGTTCCTTGCCCTCATGTTCGGTATCGGGCCCGACCCCCAGCGCGGCAAAGCCCCAATAGCCCGCCTTCGGCACGCCGAAGGTGAAATAGCCGTTCTCGTCCGTCACCGCGACAACCGCGCCGCCCGGCAACGGCCCCGCCGTCGCGGGCTTGGGCGCGCCCGTCGCCATGTCGGGCTCGGCCGCCATGTATTCGATCTCGATCTCGGCACCCGCGACCGGAGCGCCCTCGGACAGCACCCGCCCGGTGAAGGTCGAGCCCGCGATCACGTTATAGGGTTTGACCAGCGGCAGGATCTCGGCCTTGAGCCCCTGCGGGCCGTCCCAGTCGGTGGGCATCTGGCCGCGGTTGACGTAGGTCTTGGTGATCTGCTGGATGTAGATATCCTCGGAGTCCTCGTAATAGGGCGCGGGCACCGTCACCAGGACGTAATCGCCCATCCGCTTGACCGGCAGGCTGCCATCCCATGCCACAGCCTCGTTCAGCGGACCGCGAAAGACAGTCTGGCTGAGTGTCGGCTTGAGGTCGATCCGCTCGCCGCGATGGATGGCGTAGAATTCCAGCGGCTCGCCCATATCCATGACCGGCCCGCTTTCCTGCGGATGCCAGAAGATCAGCTTGACCGGCACATCGCCGGGCGCGTCGATGAGGCTTTGCTCGGTATAGGCCAGCTGGAAATGCGCCGCCGCGACCCCGGGAACGAGGGTCAGTGCCAGCGCGGCGGTTACGAGATTGCCGTGGAAGATCAAGGTCGTTGCCTTTCAACATGAGCGGCCGGACAGGCCGCGGGAGAAAGGACGAACGGGATGAGAGGCTCGGAGCGGCCGGGACGCGGCCGAACCGGGCCAGACGCGCACCCCGGCGTCCGGTGGAAACCGCCTCCCTTGCGGGGATACGGGCGGCCGGCAGGTCTCCTGGCTTGCGGGTCTCAGCTTGGCTGGCCTTCCCGGGGGCCTCCCCAGTGGCATTCTCAGCCGTGCTCGCCGCTTACAGTTGCGGGGGCAGCCGCGGAATTGCCCGTCCCGTCGGACGGGCGCACCGCGTTCCCTTTTCACGTCCGGACCCTCGGGCCCGGGCGAACCGGTCACGCATCCGTCATTGCAAGCAGCTCGGGACTTGTCAATCGGCACAACCGCCGCGCGGCCCGGGTTTGACGCGGCCGCCCCGCCCGCTAAGCTGTCCCCGACACGCGCAAGGAGCCCCCATGACCGACGAGACCGCCGCCGCGACCGATACCGCCCCCACCAATACCGCAGCCGACGACGCCCGCCATGCCAGCAAGATGGCCAAGAAGAAGGCCGCGCGCGACAAGATCATGGCCGGGAAATCCGGCGAGAAGGGGCTGATCCTGGTGCATACCGGCACCGGCAAGGGCAAGTCCTCCTCGGGCTTCGGGATGATCCTGCGCTGCATCGCCCATCAGATGCCCTGTGCCGTGGTCCAGTTCGTCAAGGGTGCCTGGGATACCGGCGAGCGGCGGCTTCTGACCTCGCATTTCGGCGATCTCTGCCAGTTCCATGCCATGGGCGAGGGCTTCACCTGGGAAACCCAGGACCGCGCCCGCGACATCGCCGCGGCCGAAAAGGGCTGGGAAAAGGCCAGGGAGTTGATCCGCGACCCCGAAATCCGCATGGTGCTGCTCGACGAGATCAACATCGCGCTGCGCTACGGCTATCTCGACCCGGCCGAGGTGGTGGCCTTCCTGCAGGCCGAGAAGCCGCCGCTGTCGCATGTCGTCCTGACCGGGCGGAACGCCCCCGAAGAGCTGATCGAGGCGGCCGATCTGGTGACCGAGATGACGCTGGTCAAGCACCCGTTCCGCTCGGGCATAAAGGGCCAGCCGGGCGTCGAGTTCTGAGCCGCGCTTGACATCCGCAGGGCCCCGTCCGACACCCCCTGCCGAATGTCGCAGGAGCCGCCATGACCCTTGACCGGACCCGGAGCCGCTATCCCGACCTGCCCCCCGGCGATGCGGCCCCGCCGATGCCCGAAATCTCGGTACCGATGCTCGACCCGGTGCCGCCGCGCCGCGCGAAGGCCCTGATGCTGCAGGGCACGAGTTCGGATGTCGGCAAGAGCCTCCTTGTCGCGGGGCTCGCCCGCGCCTATGCGCGGCGCGGCCTGAAGGTCGCGCCCTTCAAGGCGCAGAACATGTCGAACAATGCCGCCGTCGCCGCCGACAGCGACCTGCCTCCCGGCCCCGACGGCACCGCCCCCAGGGGCGAGATCGGCCGCGCCCAGGCGCTGCAGGCGCAGGCCGCGGGGCTGCCCCCCTCGATCCACATGAACCCGGTGCTGCTGAAGCCGCAGGCCATGGTCGGCTCGCAGGTGGTGCTGCGGGGCCGTCCGCTGGGCAACTGGCCCGCGCGGCATTACCACAAGCTCAAGCCCAAGCTCCTGCCCGCGGTCATGGACAGTTTCAACCGCGTCGCGGCCGGGGCCGATCTGGTGCTGGTCGAGGGCGCGGGCGCGGGCACCGAGACCTATCTGCGCAAGAGCGACATCGCCAACATGCGCTTTGCCGAGGCCGCCGATCTGCCGGTGATCCTCGTCACCGACAATGACCGGGGCGGCGCGATGGCGGCCGTGGTGGGCTCGTGGTGCCTGCATACGGAGGCCGAGCGCGCCCGCATCGCGGGCTATCTGGTCAACAAGTTCCGCGGCTATTTCTCGCTTTACGAACCGGCCTGCGCGACGATCACCGAACGCACCGGCTGGCCCTTCCTGGGCGTCGCCCACTGGTTCGAGGGCGCCGCGCGGCTTCCGGCCGAGGATGCGCTGGCGCTCGAGCGGCCGGCCTCGGGGGGCGGTACCGGACTGGTGATCGCGGTGCCCCATATCGCCCGGATGGCCAATTTCGACGATCTCGATCCGCTGTCGGCCGAGCCGGGCGTCGATCTGCGCTGGGTCCGACCGGGCGAGCCGATCCCCGCCGAGGCCGATCTGGTGCTGCTGCCGGGCTCGAAGACCACCCGACCCGCGCTCGACTCGATCCGCGCCAATGGCTGGGACATCGACATCTTCGGCCATCTGCGCCGGGGCGGGCGGGTCGTCGGCATCTGCGCCGGGTTCCAGATGCTGGGCCGGAAGGTGCGCGACCCCGACGGCATCGAGGGCCCGCCGGGCGAGACCGAGGGGCTGGGGCTTCTGGACATCGAGACCACCATCGGCGGCGAGAAGCGGCTGGTCGAGATCGCGGCCGAGGATGCCATCAGCGGCACCCGCGTCACCGGCTACGAGATGCATATGGGCGTGACCCGGGGACCCGGGCTCGAGAGGCCCTGGTTGCGGCTCGACGGCCGGGCCGAGGGCGCGGTCTCGGCCGATGGCCGGGTGATGGGCGGCTATCTGCACGGGCTGTTCGGCGCCGACGGGTTCCGGCGCCACTGGCTGACGGCGATGGGCGGGCGGGCCTCGGGGCTCGACCATGCCGCCCGGGTCGAGGCGGCGCTGGATGCGCTGGCCGACCAGCTGGAACGCGATCTCGATCTCGACGCGCTGCTGGCGCTGGCGCGATGAGCGCGCGGCGGCTGATGGTGCTGGGCACCGGCTCGGATGTGGGCAAGAGCCTGCTCGTCGCGGGGCTCGCGCGTGCCTATGCCCGCCGGGGGCTGAAAGTGGCGCCCTTCAAGGCGCAGAACATGTCGAACAATGCCGCCGTCACCGCCGATGGCGGCGAGATCGGCCGGGCCCAGGCGCTGCAGGCGCGCGCCGCGGGCGCGGCCCTGACGGTCGACATGAACCCGGTGCTGCTGAAGCCCGAGACCGATATCGACTGCCAGGTCGTGCTGCGGGGCCGCGTGCTGGGCCGCTATTCGGCCTCGGCCTATCAGGCGCTCAAGCCCGGGCTGCGGGCCGGGGTCGTGGAAAGCCTCGACCGGCTGTCGGCGGACCATGACCTGGTGCTGATCGAGGGCGCGGGCAGCGGCGCCGAGCGCTATCTGCGCCCGCAGGACATCTCGAACATGGGGCTGGCCGAGGCCGCCGATCTGCCGGTGGTCCTGCTGGGCGACGAGTCGCGCGGCGGCGTGACCGCGGCCGCCATCGGCCATCACCGGCTCTGGACCGGGGCCGAGCGGGCCCGCGTGGGCGGCGTGATCGTGACCAAGTTCCGTGGCGACCCGGCCGTCTTCGCCCCCGCCGCCGCCGAGATCCGGGCCGAGACCGGCTGGCCGGTGCTGGGGCTCTTGCGCTGGTCCGAGGCCGCGCGCGCCCTGCCCGAGGAGGATTCGCTGGGGCTCGGGCGGCGCAAGGGCGCGGGCGGGCAGCTGGTGATCGCGGTGCCCGAACTGCCCCGGATCGCCAATTTCGACGATCTCGATCCGCTGGCGGCCGAACCGGGCATCGATCTGCGCTGGCTGAAGCCCGGCCAGCCGGTGCCGGGAGATGCCGATGCGGCGATCCTGCTGGGCTCGAAGACCACCCGCGCCGCGCTTGACGCGATCCGCGCCGAGGGCTGGGATATCGACCTGCGCGCCCTTCTGCGCCGGGGCGGCCGGGTGATCGGACTTTGCGCGGGCTATCAGATGCTGGGCCGCGTCGTGCGCGACCCCAAGGGCATCGAGGGGCCCCCGGGCGAGACGCCGGGGCTCGGGCTGCTCGATATCGAGACGGTGATGACCGGCGACAAGCGGCTGGTCCGGATCGCGGCCACGGACCGGATCAGCGGCCAGCCCGTCTCGGGCTATGAGATCCATATGGGCCGGGTCGCGGGTCCGGCGACCGCACGGCCCTGGCTCGATCTCGACGGCACGCCCGAGGGCGCGGTCTCGGAGGATGGAAGGGTGATGGGCAGCCATGTGCACGGGCTGTTCGGGACCGGGGCGTTCCGCCATCACTGGCTTGCCTCGATCGGCGGCCATGCCGCCCCCGGCCGGGCGGCGGAGGACCCGGTCGAGGCCGCGCTCGACCGTCTGGCCGACGAGATCGAGGCCGATCTCGATCTCGATACGCTGCTGACGCTGGCGCGCTGAGGCGGGATCTCGCCGGTCGGGACGCAAGGTCCTGCCCGGACCGGCCGTCCTGCGCTTGCGAACCGGTCCCCGGCCCCGCTATCGGAGACAGGCGAGGACACGGTCCGGGCCGGAGGAGATCGAATGTGAGCGGAACCGCGCAACAGGGATCGGCGCGCCTTGGCTAGAAGCGGGGACATCGCGGCGGAAAACCGGCTCGGAAGCCAGATCCGCGACACGCTGGGCCTTTTCCGCAGCTCGGGCTTCGGGCGCCGGGCGGCGCTGCTGGTGGCGGCCCTGGTCGCGGTGATCGGGCTGACCGCCTATATGCAGATCCGGCTGAACGCCTGGAACGAGCCCTTCTACGACGCCCTCACCCGCAAAGACATGGCGGCCTTCGTGACCCAGCTTGGCGTCTTCGCGGTGCTGGCGGGCATCCTGCTGGTCCTGAATGTCAGCCAGCTCTGGCTCGACCAGACCATGAAGCTGACGCTCAGGCGCGGGCTGTTCCGGGCGCTGGTGCGCGACTGGATGGCGCCGGGGCGTGCGCTCCGGCTGTCGCGGGCGGGCAAGATCGGCGAGAATCCCGACCAGCGGCTGCAGGCCGATATCGACCAGCTCGCGGATCTGAGCGCGGCGCTGGGGATCGGGCTGTTCCAGGCGACGTTGCTTCTGGGGTCCTTCATCGGCGTGCTGTGGCACAAATCCGAGGGCTTCAGCCTGACCTTCGCCGGGCAGAGCCACGAGATCCCGGGCTTCATGGTCTGGTGCGCGCTGTTCTATGCCTCTGCCGCCTCCTGGCTCAGCTGGCGCGTCGGCCGCCCGCTGGTCGCGCTTAGGGCCGAGGAATCCGCGCGCGAGGCCACGCTGCGCTTCGATCTGGTCCGGGTCAGCGAGGCTGCGGGACGGATCGCGCTCGAACGCGGCGAACGCGCCGAGACCGCCCGGATCGAGACCAGCTTCGCCGGGGTCGTGGGCATCGTCGAGGCGGTGATCCTGGCCACCGCGAACCTGACCTGGGTGACGGCGGGCTATGGCTGGTTCACGCTGGTCGCGCCGATCCTGGTGGCCGCGCCCTTCTATTTCACCTCGGACATGAGCATCGGCGAGCTGATGCTGGTGGCCGGCGCCTTCACCCAGGTTCAGGGCTCGCTGCGCTGGTTCGTCAGCAATTTCGCGGTGATCGCGACCTGGCGCGCGACGCTGTTCCGGGTCGCGAGCTTTCATCGCGCGGTCCGGGCGGTCGACCGGGCCGAAGCCGATGACGCCGCCCCGCGGATCGACCGGCGCGAGGGCGCCCCGCGGATCGAGATTTCCGGGCTGCATGTCGTCACCCCGCATGTGGGCGTCAGGCTCGACCCGCCCGAGATATCCCTCGCCCCGGGCGAAAGGGTCCTGCTGCAGGGCGGATCGGGCTCGGGCAAGACGCTTCTCTTCGAGACGCTGGCCGGGCTCTGGACCCGGGCCGAGGGCCGCCTTTCGATGCCCGCCTCCGACCGGGTGATGTACATGCCGAGCAGGGCCTATGTGCCGCCGGGACGGCTCGATCTGGCGCTTTGCTATCCCGAACCGGCCCGCCGTCACGGCCGCGACGAGATGGCTGCGGCGCTGAGCGCGACCGGGCTCGGGCATCTGACCGGGGCGCTGGCCGAAGAGGGGCGCTGGGACCAGTTGCTGAGCGAGAGCGACAAGCAATGCCTGGTCTTTGCAAGAGCGCTGCTGCGCGGTCCCGACTGGCTGGTGATGGACGACGTTCTGGACCAGCTCGACCCCGAGGCGCGGAACCGGATCGAGACCCTTCTGCAGGGGCGGATGGCCCGGATCGGGGTCCTGGGCATCGGCGACGGCACAGCACCCTCGCCGGTCTTCGGCCGGATCGTGAGGATCGTGGCCGAACCGGGCAGCGGCCAGACCGGGTCGCCGGCACGCTGAAAGGGCGGCCCGGCCAGGGGCACGTCTGGGGGCACGCCAGGGCCGTCAAGGTTGACGCTACGGAAAATCGTGGAAAATACACGCAAGGAATGAGAGAGTTCCAAACATTCAATTCTGGGAGGAATCAATGTTTACGAAATCGCTTTCTTACGTGCTTTTCCTGTCCGGCCTTGCCGCCCCCGCCGCCGCACAGACCGTCTTTGTCGATCAGGGCGACAGCTGGAGCCCCTCGCTCCGCGCCGCCTTCTACACCCAGGATCAGGGCTCGCGGATCATGCCGCTGGCCTGGATGGAGGCGCTGATGCAGCCCGACGGGACGCCGTTTCTGGCCGACGGGCTGGCGCGCTATGGCTATCTGCCGATGCCCGACCGCGACGACGGCACGGCCCTGCCGGTCGGCTTCACCACCAATGAGGGCATGGGCGACACCGCCATCGGGATGACCTGCGCCGCCTGCCACACCCGCCAGATCGAGGTGAGCGGCACCGCCTACCGGATCGATGGTGGCCCGGCCATCGTCGATTTCCAGAGCTTCCTCGCAGATCTCGACGCCGCGGTGCGGGCCATGCTGGAGGATGAGGCCGCATTCGAGGCCTTCGCCGACAAGGTGGCCGAAGATCAGGACGACCGCGCCGGGCTGCGCGACGAGCTCGAGACCTGGAGCCTGCGCTTCCATACCCTCATCAGCCGCTCGCTGCCCGATCCGGGCTGGGGGCCGGTCCGGCTCGACGCGGTCTCGATGATCTTCAACCGGCTGACCGGGCTCGATCTCGGCGCGCCGGAAGACGCCTATCTGATACCCGAGAATGTCATGCTGGCCGATGCGCCGACGCGCTATCCGTTCCTGTGGAACGCGGCGCGCCAGGACATGACGCAATGGCCGGGCTTTGCCGCGAACGGCAACGACCTGCTGGGGCTCGCGCGCAATCTGGGCGAGGTCTACGGCGTCTTCGGCGAATTCCATCCGATCGAGAAGCAGGGGCTTCTGTTCAACCGCGACTATGTCACCAACAACTCGGCCAACTGGGAGGGGCTGAAGGCGCTGGAGGAATGGATCTGGGATATCGGCGCACCGCGCTGGCCCTGGGAGCTCGATGCCGGTCTGGTCGAACAGGGCGGCGCGGTCTTCGCCCGCCCGACCGATCAGGGCGGCTGCGTCGAGTGCCACGGCAAGCGCCAGGGCGCGTTCCGCTCGATCTTCCACTCGACCTGGGCCACGCCGATCCTGCCCGCAGGCACCGACGAACGCGAATGCGAGATCCTGACCCGGACCGCCAGGACCGGCGTGCTGGAAGGCGCCAAAGTCCCGCTGTCGAGCAAGCCGATCGGCGCCGAGGCGCCCGCCTTCGACCTGCTCAGCGCCTCGGTGACAGGCGCCATCATCCAGCATGCCGTCGGCTTTCGCCTCTCGGGCGGGCTCGAGGCCAGCGCCGCCGTCTCCGCGCTCCAGAACGATGAGAAATTCATGGCCGAATTCGACGATCTGCGCGGCGCCTTCCCGCAAAGCGGCGATGACGGCATGCTGGAAAGCGCGGCCGCGCCCTGTGCCTATGAGGCCCGGGTGCTTGACGGGATCTGGGCTGCGGCGCCCTATCTGCATAACGGCTCGGTCCCGACCCTGCGCGAGCTCCTGACCCCGCCCGCCGAACGCATCGCCGCCTTCACGCCGGGCCCGGCCTATGATCTCGAGGCGGTCGGCATGGCGGTCGAGCAGACCGCCTTCGACCATGTGATCGAGACCACCGGCTGCGACGATCTCAGTTCCGGCAACAGCCGCTGCGGCCATGATTACGGCACCACGCTGAGCGCGGAGGACAAGCGCGCCCTGCTCGAATACCTCAAGTCGATCTGAGTTGCCCGGCCGCTCGGGCCGCGGCCTCTGCCTTCCGACACGCCGCCGGGATGCCCCCGGCGGCGCCGTCATTTCCGCCCGCGCGGCCCGCCGAATGCGGATCTTGTCCTGGCGGAGAGGGCCTTGACCGAGCGCAGTCAAGAACAAAGACGCGGCACCGATCGGTATTGACAACCTGAGAGCGATAATTCCGCAACATCCACAGGATTTCAGAATCGTTCCGGCGACGGAAGGAAAGACCTCTGCAAATCTCTGACAAATTATATTTTTCTCTGCAAATCCCGCTCCATCCGCTCTGGCAGAAAGGCCCAGCATCGGGCCCCTCCGCCCCCTCCAGCCGCTCCGATAGCCTTTTGTGAAGGTTTTCAGGGGAGGATTTTTTTGGACTTTCGGCCATTTTTCGCCGATAATCGGTGCAGCGCTACAAAGAGAGCCGGGTCTCCGGCTCGCGGGGCGCGACACAAACCATAAGAGGCGCCTTGCCCGGGCGGCCGCCGGAAACGGCTGGCACGTCACAGGACAGGTGCGCGCGAACGAGGCGAGAGCGGTTGTGCGTAAATTGTCGGGATTTTGGGGGCTGGTGACAGCCTACTGGGTCTCCCCCCGCTGGGCGGAGGCCTGGACATTGACGATCGTGGTCTTCGGACTGACGACGCTTCTGAGCAAGGCCAGCGTCTGGGTCGCGACCTCGAGCGCCGATTTCCTCGCGGCACTGGCCAATTTCCACCGCCCCGAAGCGGGCGTCGATCCGGCCGAGCTGCTGCTGATGGCCGCCGCCGCCCTGGTCGGGATCTATGCCGCCCGCGCCTGCGGCGTGGCGCTACGCCATTTCCTGTCCTCGACCCTGCACCGCCGCGCCCGGGCCTGGCTGATCGGCCGCTTCGATGCCGCGATGCTCGCCGATGAACGCATCGCCCTCGATCTGATGAGCGACCGCAGCGAGACCGCGCGCGGCGCGCGCATGCCCGACGCCATCGATCAACGCATCGACGAATGCTCGATCGGGCTTTACGGCGGGCTGATCGGGCTGACCATGGGGCTCTGGGGCGCAGTGACCTCGGTCTGGTTCGTCTCGGCCGCGATCCTCGAACGCAGCCAGCCGGTGCCGCAGCTCGACCATTGGGGCGCTGCGGCCAATGCCTGGATCGAGGCCGAATTCGGCCCCGGCCTCGCCGCGCGCGTCGATCTGGTGCCGGGCGAATACGGCACGGCGCTGCTGGTGGCGGGGCTGATCCTGCTTTACGTACCGGCCATCACCTGGGTCGCCTGGCGGCTCGGGCGCATCATCGAACGGCTCAAGCTGCAGCGCCAGCGCCGCGACGGCGCCTGGCGGGGCGAGCTGGGCGGGCTTCTGCACCGGGTCGGCCAGATCGCCGCCTCGCGCGGGGAACGCGCCCAGCGCCGGATCAACACCCGGCTTTACGCCGCACTCGACCGCACCTGGGGTCGGCAGAACGGGCTTGGCGCCGGGATGATGCTGTTCACCGATCTCTACAACTTCCTGTCGCACAGGATGCTGGCCTATCTGCCCGCCCTGCCCGCCTTCATGGCCGGGCACATGAGCTTCAAGACCTTCGCCGCCAGCAGCGAGCTGACCGCCGGGCTGATCGGCGATCTGTCCTGGTTCATCAACGTGATGCCCGAGATCGCGACGCTGCGCGCCAATGCCGGCCGGCTGACCGAGCTTGCCGCCGCGATCGAGCGGGTCCGGGCGCGGCAGGAGTTCTATGCCGAGACCGGGATCAGCCGCTTCGAGCGCAGCCGCGACGCGAAAGGCGCGCTGGTCGAGATCTCCGGGCTTGCGCTCTGCCATCGCGGTCACGATGCCACGCCCTTCGTCGAGCTGCCGCGCCTGCGGCTCGGGCGCGGCGACCGGATCTACCTGCGCGGCGCCAATGGCTCGGGCAAAAGCAGCATCCTCAAGGCCGTGGCCGGGCTCTGGCCCTATGGCGAGGGGCGCGTCGCCCTGGCCGGGGGCGCGCGGCTGTTCTTTGCCGGACAGGAGCCCGACCTGCCCGAGCGGATGAGCCTAAAATCGCTGGTCTGCTACCCGGACCCGGCCGAGAAGCATGCCGATCTGGTGGTCGCGCGGGTGCTGTTCCGCGCCGGACTTCAGGACTTCGTCACCGAGATGCACAGCGATCTCTATCACGGCAAGACCTGGCGCACGGTGTTCTCGGGCGGTCAGAAACAGCGCCTGGTGCTGGCGCGCATCCTGCTGATGCGGCCCGACATCCTGCTGCTGGACGAGGCCACCTCGGCGCTTGACGTGAACGCCTCGGTAGATTTCCATGACGCATTATGCGAGGAATTGCCGAAGGCCGCGGTGATCGCGGTTCTGCATGGCGAAACCCTGCCCTACGACCCCGACGGGCGCCCCTTCTATACCGCGATGCTCGACATTGCGCATGGCGTGGGCCGGGTCCGACCGGTGATGCCGCCGAGCCTTGCCGCCGCCCGCCACGCCGCGGAATAGGCGCGCGACGGTCCGGCAGGCGCGGCGAAGGGAGGCCCGCATGGCCAGCACAGGCACCGAAGAAGCCGTCGCCCGGCTGATGACCGAGATGACGCTGGCCGAGAAGATCGGCCAGCTGAACCTGCTGGCTGCGGGCGAAGGGCTGACCACCGGCGAAGCGACCGAAACGCCTTTGGCCAAACGGCTCGATGCGGGCGCGGTCGGCGCGATCTTCGGCACCAAGTCGCTGGCCTCGGCCCGGGCGCTGCAGGAGCGCGCGCTGGCTGGCTCGCGCCTCGGGATCCCGCTGTTCTTTGCCGAGGACGTGATCCACGGCCATCGCACCGTCTTTCCGCTGCCGATCGCGCTGGCCGCGAGCTGGGACATGGCGCTGATCGAGGCAACCGCCGCTTTCGCCGCCGCCGAGGCCTCGGCCGAAGGGCTGCATCAGGTCTATGCGCCGATGATCGACGTCTGCCGCGATGCGCGCTGGGGCCGGATGGCCGAGAGCCCCGGCGAGGATCCGCATCTCGCGGGCGCCATCGCCGCCGCCATGACCCGGGGCCTTCAGGGCCCGGACCCGGCCGCCCCCGGCCGGGTCGCGGCCTGCCTCAAGCATTTCGTGGCCTATGGCGCGCCGCTTTCGGGGCGCGACTACGACAATGCCTCGCTGGCCTGGGAGGATCTGCTGGAGATCTACCTGCCGCCCTTCGCCGAAGGTGTGGCGGCGGGCGCAGCCTCGGTCATGGCCGCCTTCAACGCCGTCAACAAGCTGCCGATGCATGCCCATGGCCCGCTGATCGAGGGCTGGCTGCGCGGTCAGGCGGGCTTCGACGGGCTTGTGGTCTCGGACTATACCGGCATCCGCGAGCTGGTCGCGCATGGGCTGGGCACCCCCGCCGCCGTGGTGCTGCGGGCGCTGGCCGCGGGCATCGACATGGACATGGTGGGCGAGGATTACCTGACCCATCTGCCCGTCCTGGCCGAAACCGGGCTCGAGGCGCCCGAGGCGGGGCTGAGCCTGTCCGCAGAGCGGGTGCGCGCGCTGATCGAGCGGGCCTGTGCCCGGGTGCTGGGCTTCAAGGCGCGGCTCGGGCTGCTCGACGATCCCTGGCGCGGGCTGACCGGCACGCCCGCCGCCCCCGACCGGGCCGAGGGCCGCAGGCTGGCCCGCAAGGCCGCCGCGCAATCCGCCGTCCTGCTGAAAAATGACGGCCTCCTGCCGCTTTCGCCGGGCACGAGGCTGGCCCTGATCGGGCCGCTGGCCGATGACAGCGCCAACATGCTGGGCACCTGGTCGGTCTCGGGCCGGGCCGAGGATGTGACGCCGCTTCTGGCCGCGATCACGGCGCTGGCCGGGCATCCGCCCGACCATGCCCCGGGCTGCAATCTGGTCGAGGAAGACTGGCTGATCGAGCGGTTGAACGTCCATGGCACGACCGTCACCCGCGATCCCAGAAGCGAGGCCAACATGCTGGCCGAGGCGGTCGCGGCGGCAAAGGCGGCCGATGTGGTGCTGGTCGCGCTGGGCGAGGCCAAGGAACATGCAGGCGAATCCTCGTCGCGGCTCTGTCCCGACCTGCCCGCGCCGCAGCGCCGCCTGCTGGATGCGCTGGCCGCGACCGGCACGCCCCTGGTCGTCGCGGTCTTCGCGGGCCGCGCTCTGGCGCTCGGCGGCATCGAACGGCAATGCGGCGCGCTGCTATACGCCTGGCATGGCGGCATTGCCGGGCCCGAGGGCGTGGCCGATCTGGTCTTCGGCCGGGCCGAGCCCTCGGGGCGGCTGCCCGTCACCCTGCCCGCCACGCCCGGACAGACCCCGCTCAGCCATGCCGAGGACCCGACCGGCCGTCCCTGGACCGGGCATTTCGCCAAGTTCCGCACCGGCTGGCTCGACCTCGCGGATGACAGCCGGCCCTACCCGTTCGGCTTCGGGCTGTCCTATACCGAGGTCGGTTACGGCCCGCCCCGGCTTTCGGCCCGCGAGGCCCGGCCGGGCGACCGCGTCAGCCTGAGCGTGACACTGACCAATACCGGCACACGGCCCGCGATCGAGACGGTGCAGCTTTACCTCTCTGACCCCGAGGCCCGCATCACCCGGCCCGCGCGCCGGCTGGTGGCGTTCCGCCAGATCGAGCTGGCGTCCGGCGAGGAACGCGAGGTCGCCTTCGAGATCGGCGCCGAGATGGCGCAATACCCGCTGGCGCCCGCGCTGGACGCCGCGGAATGGGTCCGCGATCCGGGCCGGATCCTGCTGCATGTCGGCCCGAACAGCCGCGACACCCAATCGGAGACACTGACATGGCTGGCGTGATCCGGGGCCTTGACGATGCCCTGTTGCGCGACCGCATCGCCCAGGCGACGGCGGGGTATTTCCTCGACTGGAGCCATCCGGTCAGCGGCATGGCGCGCGAGCGCAGCGCCGGGGCCTTCGGCTATGACATCGAGGACACGGTCTGCACCGGCGGCACCGGCTTCGGGCTTCTGGCCCAGATCGTCGCGGCCGAGCGCGGCTGGCGGCCCCGGCGCGAGATCCTCGACCGGGTGGAACGGCTGGTGGGGTTTCTGGAAAGCGCCGACCGCTTCGAGGGCGTCTTTCCGCATTTCCTGCATGGCGCGACCGGGCGCGTCCTGCCCTTCATGGCGGGCGACGATGGCGGCGATCTGGTCGAGACCGCCTTCCTGATGACGGGCCTTCTGGGTGCCGCCGCCTTCTTCACCGAGGCCCCCGGGATCGGCGCCAGGATCGAGACGCTTTACGACGCGGTGAACTGGGCTGCGCATCTGCGCGCGGATGGCGCAGTGATGTGGCACCGCCATCCCAAGCGGCCCTGGGGGGCGACCGCGCTGCCGATCCGGGGCTGGAACGAGGCGATGCCGGTCTTCGTCCTGGGCGCCGGGTCCGAGACCTTTCCCATCCCGCCCGCCAGCTATCACGAAAGCTGGGTCAAGACGCCGAGCTTCGTGAACGGCCGCAGCTATGCCGGCACGGTCCTGCCGCTCGGCCCCGACTGGGGCGGGCCGCTGTTCCTGTCGCAGTATCCCTTCCTCGGGATCGACCCGCGCGGGCTGAAGGATGCCTATGCCGATTACGGCGCCCAGGCCCGCGCCCATGCGCTGGTCAACCGCGCCCATTGCCTGGCGAACCCGAAGGGCCATGCGGGCTACGGCCCCGACTGCTGGGGCCTCACGGCCAGCGACGACCCGAAGGGCTATGCCGCCCATTCGCCCACCCATGATACCGGCGTCATCACGCCCACGGCGGCGCTCTCGTCCTTTCCCTACGCACCCGCCGAGGCGATGCCGGTGCTGCGCCATCTGCATGACGATCTGGGCGAGCGGATCTGGGGCGAGGCGGGCTTTGTCGATGCCTTCTGCCCGAATGGGGACTGGGTCGCGAAAAGCCGCCTGGCCATCGATCAGGGGCCGATCGTGGTGGGGCTCGAGAACCACCGCTCGGGGCTGATCTGGCGGCTGGTCTCAAACCGGCCCGAGATCCGGCGGGGGCTTTTGCGGCTGGGCTTTTCCGCGCCCTATCTGGCGGCCAGCGCCTGATCGCGGGCGGCCGCGGCCATTAGGAAGGCGGCAGATGACCAGGTCAGCCCAAGGCAGGAGGCAGGCGCGCCGGTCTCGCGGTCGGCCTGTTCGGGCAGGTCGTCGCCCTCGGGCGCAAGGTCCTCCACCACCGCCATCAACGCCTCGGCCCGCTCGAACTCGGCCGCCGCGCCGGTTGCCGCTGCGATCCGGTAATAGGCCTCGGCAAAGCCCAGCGTGACCGGAAACCACGGATTGCCGCCGAAGAAGACATCCCCCGCCCAGCGCCCCAGCGCGGGTGCGGCGCGGCCGTGGTTCAGGGGATAGAGCCCGGCAAACAGCGCCTCGAGCGCCGCCATGGTGGCCCGGCTCCGGAGCGCGGTCAGGGCGAAGGGGCCATCGCTCCGCCCGGCCTGCACCAGCGCCAGCACCGTCGCGGCATCGAGCGCGCCCGGCGCCGCCTCGAGGCTTTCGCGCCAGCCGCCCGAGACCGGATCGGCGGCGCCTGCGATCAGATCGGCCAGCCTTTCGGCCGCCTCGGCCAGATCCGCCCGCCCGAGACGCCGCGCCCCGAGATCGAGCGCATCCCACTGCGCGATCAGCGTGAAGCTGCTGCGCCGGGCGGGCTCTTCCTCCCAGGGGCCGAGGCAGGGCGCCCCGGCCATGGCCAGCGTGAAGTCGAGATCGCGCGCGATCAGCCGGGCGGCCTCCGGACCACGCGCCTCGGGCATCTCCGCGCCCAGCCGCATCAGCGCCGCGGCCCGCAGCGCAGGCCCGTCGAATTGCGGCCGCCCCCAGCGTTCGAGATCGGGGCCGCCATCGGCGGCACAACGCGGCTCGGCCAACCAGGCGGCGCCGGTCAGGGCGGCAAGTTCGGCATCGGGGCGCAGATAGGGCCGGAAGGCCTCGGTCGCGCTGTCTTTCAGAGGATTGACGCAAGGCCCGCGCCGGGCAGGATCAGAGATCGCCAGCGAAAAGCCGATATGGTCGGCAATTGCCTGCCGCCAGAAGGCGGCCGCAGAGGGCTCGGCGGCTATAGCCTCCGGAATGGCAGCGAGCGCAATGGCCGCATCACGGGTCCAGTGGTGGAAATAATCGGGCTCGGGGTCCCATGAGGCCACCCGCGCCGAGGCGAGGATCGAGCCCGGCGCGGGCACCACCGTCCAGCCGAAGCCCGCGCGGTGGCGGGACAGCCCGGTGGCCGACACCGCGCGGCGCAGCGCCCGCGCCGCGCCCTCGCGCCGGGCCGCGACCCAACCCGGGTCCGGCCCCGCGCTCACGCGCCCAGCGCGGCCAGCGCGACGCCCAGCATCGCGGCCACGTCGGGCCCTGCCGGGCAATGGTTCTGCCCCGGCAGCGCCCCGAAGAACCGCCCGTTCGGCGCCGCGTTGAAATAGGCGCGCGCATCGGCCAGCGGCACGATCCCGTCCTCGGCCCCGGTGATCACGCCCAGCGGCGCCGCGACCCGGGCCAGCGCGGGCGCGGCATCCTCGGCCTCCATGCCCGCGCGCATCAGAGGCACCTCGCGCTCCAGCGCGGCGACGGCAGGCGGCCCCATGGCCACGCGCGCCGCCAGAAGCCGCGCGCCCGACAGCACGGGCGAGGCCGCCAGCAGGTGATGCGGCGTGCCGAGCTCGGCCCCCAGATGGCCGATGGCAAAGCCGCCCAGACTGTGGCCCGCCAGTGCCAGCGGCGCGTCCGGCCAGCGCGCGCGGGTCCAGACCATGACCTCGGCCGCGGCCCGGCGCAGCCCGTCCATGGTCAGCCGGTCGGCCGGCCCGGAAGCGGGCAGCGCGATGGAATTGGGGAGTTCCGGCGCCACGACGCGCCAGCCGCGCGCGAGATAGGCCTCGGCGATGACCGCGATCTGTACCTGATCGGGCGCACCGTTCCGGCCATGAACCAGAAGCACGGTGCCGCGCGGCGCGATACCCGGTTCGGCCATGACAACGGGCACGGGCTCGTCGGCGCGCAGACGTTGGGCGCGGGCGGTCCAGAGAGCGGAGGAAGAGGAACTGTCCATGCTCCGGTTCTAGCCCGCATGCGCAGGCCCGCAAGATCCGGTTTGCGCGCAAATTCCGAAATTGATGAGAAATGAAACCGCCTCCGTCGATAGCGGAAGATATCGCGGCCCTCGCCTGCCGGGATGCAAGGCCGCGGCCCGCATCCCGGCATCAGCCCACCTTGCCGCGGCCGCCACCGGCATTTCACCGGGCCTCCGTTCTGCCTGCCACGCGCCCCGGACCAGGGCGGAACGAGGCCGCGCCTGGCCGGACGGACCACCGCCCCACAGGTCTCGACACCCGCCGCCCCATCGTGACGGCCTTGCGATGAAGGATCTGCCGGGCACCGCCGAAAGCCCGAGCGGGCGGAGACCGGGGAGGCGCCCCCCCCCCGCGCGACGGGAACTTGGCGATGATCGCGCCGCCTTGTCAGGGATCGCGGCCGGGCGTCGCGCTGCGGTCGCCCACTTGCCAAGGCGGCCTCGGCGCACAGCCGTCAGGCCGCGACGGGCATGACCGGGACCGACCGGGCGGCCCCTGTCCCGGAGGGCGCCCTCCCAAGGGGAACGCCGCCGATCCGGTCGGGAGGGATTGCGTCGTCCGGCTCTGATCCACCGGTCAGGCCTGCGGTCATTTCCAGAGCGCGCAGGCCCCGCCGGTCAGGCCCCGTTCAGGCGGAAGCGGGGGATAGAGCGTTCGCCACCAATCATCGAGCGCGGCCGGATGGCAGGCCAGCCGCACGGCACAGCCGCCGGTCAGATCGAGCCAGGCCCCGAACCGCGCCGCGGGCACCGGCACCAGAACCGGCCGCCGGGCCGCAGCGGCCAGGATCAGCGCCGGTCGCCAGTGCCGTTCGGCCGAAGCCCCGCCGCAAAGGGTGATCGCCAGCAGATCCGGCACCTCCGCCCCGGCCGTCGGGCAGGCTCCACGGCTCTGCGGCAGCCTCAGCACCCGGCGGCCTCGCCTGCGAAGCCGCGCCAGAAAGGCCGCGATCAGCGGGCCGGGGGCCTCGCCCGCCGCAAAGGTCAGGGCCGCGACATCGCCATCGGCATCGTCAAGCAGGCATCTGGTCGGGATCATTGGGGCCTCCGGGCGGGGTCGGTCGATCATGCGCCAATCCATCATTATAAAGTCAGACTATATATCGAAATCCCTGCCTCAACCATCCCGCGCGCCGTCCCGTCTCCGCCGCAAGGCACGCCATGCCCGGGAATTGGGCATGCAGCACGTCTTTGCGCCGCCAGAGGCCGGGGCGCGGGGCACGGCCCGCTTCGGGCTGAAACCTGTCGAGTCGGGTGATCGCATGTTGGATTTCTTGTGAAATTGCCTTGTTTGAAGGCATATTCGCGCCGGTTGCCCAGAGTTTCGCCACCCGCTTTATCCCCGCCCTGCGACGGATCGCGCCAGCGCGGGGACAGCTTCTTCAAAACCGCTATAAAGTCGGCCTTCTTAATGTTCAGGCTTGCGCCAATCCGGCGCGGCTCGTTATGTCGTAAAAATATATAGCGCTGAATATGTTCACAGGACCCCGCCCGATGTCGACCCCATCGCTCAAAGCCGCCCTCACCCTTCAGCGCGAGGGCGCCCCGCGGGTCGGCGGAGACCGCATCCGGCTGCTGCAGGCCATCGAGGCGCAGGGCTCGATCGCCGGCGCCGCGCGCGAGATCGGGTTGTCCTACAAGGCCGCCTGGGATGCGGTCGGCTCGATGAACAACCTCTTCGCCCATCCGCTGGTCGAAGCGGCGCCGGGCGGTCGGGCGGGCGGCGGCGCCCGGGTGACGCGCACCGGGCATGCCGTGATCGAGTGTTTCTCGATGCTGGAAAGCGCGCTGGGAAAGACCTTTGCCGCCATCGACACCGGATTGAAGACCGCGCCGGCCGGCGCGGTGAACACGCTTTGGAGCCTCATGATGCAAACGAGTACCCGCAACACGTTCCGTTGCACCGTGACCCGCGTCACCCCGGGCGCGGTCAGCACCGAGATCGACATGGCGCTGACCGACGGCCATCGCCTGTCCGCCATCATCACCGAACGCAGCGCTACGGATATGGGGCTTGCTGAGGGCGCCGAGGTCTTCGCGCTGATCAAGGCGACCTTCGTGATGCTGGCCGCCGGCGAGGCGCCCGTGGCGATCTCGGCCTGCAACCGGTTGACCGGCACCGTCTCGGCCCGCGAGGACGGCCCGGTCAACAGCGAGGTGACGCTCGATCTGGGCGAGGGCAAGACCATCACCGCCATCGTCACCCGCAAGAGCGCCGAGGCGCTCGGCCTGAAGACCGGCAGCACCGCGACCGCGCTGTTCAAGGCCAGCCACGTCATCGTGGCGATGCCCTGAGCGCGCGCCCCCGGTCCCATCGTCTCACCACCTCACCGACCTGAAGGGGAAAGGTTCCTCCATGACATTCCGTCCGACCGCGCTGCGCAGCGGCATTGCCGCCCTCCTTGCCACGCTGGCGCTGAGCGCTCCGGCCCGGGCCGCCGAAACCGTGGTCGCCGTCGCCGCGAACTTCACCGATGCCGCGACCGAAATCGGCGCGGCCTTCGAGAAAGCCACCGGCGATCGCGTCACCTACAGCTTCGGCTCGACCGGACAGCTTTACACCCAGATCACCCAGGACGCCCCCTTCGAGGTGTTCCTCGCCGCCGATCAGGCCCGCCCCGAAAAGGCCGAGGCCGAGGGCCATGCCGTGGATGGCAGCCGCTTCACCTATGCGGTCGGCAAGCTCGTGCTTTACAGCAGCGAGGCCGGGGCCCTCGACGATGGCTCGGACGCACTCGCCCGGCCCGGCATCACCCATATCGCCATCGCCAACCCGGTGACCGCCCCCTATGGCGCCGCGGCCGTCGAGGCGATGAAGGCGCTCGGCCTCTACGAGACGCTGGAGCCGAAGATCGTGCAGGGCAAGAGCATCAGCCAGACCCATCAATTCGTGGCCACCGGCAATGCCGAGCTGGGCTTCGTCGCGCTGTCGCAGGTCATCGCCGAGGAAGGCGGATCGCAATGGATCGTCCCGCAGGAGATCTATACCCCGATCCGTCAGGATGCGGTGCTGCTGACCAGGGGCGCCGACAGCGAGACCGCCCGGGCCTATCTCGACTTCCTCAAAAGCCCCGAGGCGCTCGCGATCATTGGGAAATACGGCTACGGCACCGAGGACTGAGCGATGACGGCGTCCCCCCTCTTCGACGCGGCGATGATCGAGACGATCCTGCTGACCCTGAAGCTGGCAGGCATCACAACGGTCGTGTTGCTGCTGGTGGGGACGCCGCTGGCCTGGTGGCTGGCGCAGGGCGGCGGGCTCTGGAAAGAGGTCGTCGCCACCGTCGTCGCGCTGCCGATCGTGCTGCCGCCGACGGTGCTGGGCTTTTACCTGCTGATCGCGATGGGGCCGCACAGCCCGCTGACCGGCCTTCTGGGGCGGCAGCTTTCCTTCACCTTCACCGGGCTCGTGCTGGGCTCGGTCGTCTATTCCCTGCCCTTCGTCGTGAACCCGATCCGCAACGCCTTCGAGGCGATGGGCCCGCGCCCGCTCGAGGCGGCGGCGACGCTGCGCGCGGCGCCGCTGGATGCCTTCGTCAGCGTCGCCCTGCCCTTGGCCAGCCCCGGCATCATGACCGGCGCGATCCTGGGTTTCGCCCATACCGTCGGCGAATTCGGCGTGGTGCTGATGATCGGCGGCGGCATCCCGGGCCGGACCAAGGTGCTGTCGGTGACGATCTTCGACTATGTCGAGACGCTGCAATGGCCCAAGGCGCATGTGCTGGCAGGGGGCATGCTGGCAATGTCCTTCATCGTGATCCTGGCGATGATGCTGATCGAGCGACGGCTGAACGGAGGCCGGAAATGATCGAGGCGGATTTCATGGGCCGCCTCGGCGGCTTCGAGCTGGATGCGGGCTTCACCGCCCCCGGCGAGGGCATCACCGCGCTGTTCGGGCCCTCGGGCTGCGGCAAGACCACGGTGCTGCGGGCCATCGCGGGGCTGTTGCGGCTGCGGAACAGCCGGCTTTCGGTCAATGGCGAGGTCTGGCAGGAGGGCCGCCGCTTCCGTCCGCCCCATCGCCGCGCCATCGGCTATGTCTTTCAGGAGGCGAGCCTTTTTCCGCATCTCTCGGTCCGCGCCAACCTGACCTTCGGACTGCGCCGGGTGAAGGGACCGATCCGGATCGGCGAAGACGAGGTGGCCGAACTTCTGGGCATCGCACCCCTCTTCGACCGGCCGACCCGGATGCTCTCGGGCGGTGAACGCCAGCGCGTCGCCATCGGCCGGGCGCTGCTCTCGCAGCCCGAATTGCTGTTGATGGACGAGCCGCTCTCGGCGCTCGACCGGTTTTCCAAGGACGAGATCCTGCCCTATCTCGAACGGCTGCATGCCGCGCTGTCGATCCCGGTGCTCTATGTCAGCCATGACATCGCCGAGGTCGAGCGGCTGGCCGATACGCTGGTCCTGATGGAGGCGGGCCGGGTCCGCGCCGCCAGGCCCCTGGCCGGGATGCTGGCCGATCCGGCGCTGCCCCTGATCCACATGCCCGAGCCCGCGGCCGTGATCGATGGCGAGGTCGTGGGCCGCGACCCGCGCTACGGGCTGTCCGAGGTGCGGGTGCCGGGCGGCGTGGTCGTCGTGCCCGGTGATCTGGGCCCGAACGGGCAACGCAGGCGGCTGCGCATTCCCGCCAGCGATGTCAGCCTCGGGCGGCATGCGCCGCTCGACACCACGATCCTCAATGCCCTGCCCGCCCGGATCGAGGGCGCCGAGCCCGCGGGCGCGCATCAGATCACCGTGCGGCTGCGCCTTGGCCCGGACGGGCACGGCGCAGCGCTTCTGGCACGGGTCTCGCTGAAATCCTGGGACCGGCTGATGCTGAAACCGGGCGAGCTGGTGGTGGCGCGGCTCAAGGCCGTGGCGCTGGCCGAACCCGCACAATCGCCCGCACAGGCCCCGCCCGCCATCGCCCGCAGCCGCTGAAAGGAGCCCCGCCATGATGCGCCTCTCCCTCGTTTTCGGACCCGTCCTGAGCCTCGGTCTGGCCGCCGCTGCGCCTGCCGAAACCCTTCATGTCTATTCCGGCGCCGGGCTTCGCCCCGCAATCGAGCCGCTGGCAGACGCCTTCGAGGCCCGGACCGGGGCAAAGCTTGCCATCGAATATGCCGGGACCGGCCAGATCCTCGCCCGGGCCCGGACCACCGGCAGGGGCGATGTCTTCATCGCCGGCACGCGCTTCTTCTCGGACCAGCTCGAGGCCGAGGGCCGGCTCTCGGGCGTGGTCGCGCTCGGCATCCATGGCGCGGCGATCGGGGTCTCGCAGGCGGCGGCGGACAGGGTCACCGGGATCGCCGATCTGGGCCGCCCCGGGCTTCGGCTCGCCCTGGGCGATCCGCAGGCGATGGCGCTTGGCCGCACCGCCGACGAGATCATGGCACGCTGCGGCGATCCCGAAGCGATCCGCGCCAATACCGTCGTTCGCGCCACCACGCTGCAACAGCTGGCGATGTATGTGGCGAGCGGCGATGTCGATGCCGCGATCCTCGCGCGCTCGGCCGCGCTGCCCCATGGCGCGCGCATCGCGCTCGTGCCGGTCCCGGCCGAATGCTACAGCGCCGAGGAGATCACCGCGGGCCTGCTGAAGAGCGCCGACGCGCCCGACCTGGCCGCCGCCTTCATCGCGCTCCTCGCCTCGCCCGAAGGCCGCGCCGCCTTCGAGGCGGCGGGCTTCGGCGCGGAATAGGCCGATGCGCGGGCTGGCGATCCTGCTCTGGGCGCCGCTCATGCTGATCGTGGCGACGATCCTCGGCGCGCTCGTCTCCCTTGCCAGCCAGTTGCCGCTGAGCGGCCTCGCCGAGGCGCTGGCCGCGGAAGAGACCCGCTTTGCCATCGCCCTGTCGCTGCGCTCTTCGCTGATCGCGCTGGCGCTGGCCTTGCTTCTGGGCCTGCCCACCGCCTGGCTCCTGGCGCGGCGGCGCTTTTTCGGCAAGGCGGTGGTCGAGACCGTGCTCGATCTGCCGATGGTGACGCCGCCGCTGGTGGCGGGCATCGGGCTGCTGTTCCTGCTGGGACGCGAGGCGCCGGTGGGCGGGGCGCTGGCCGGGCTCGGGATCGAGATCCTGTTCTCGCCCGCGGGCGTGATCCTCGCCCAGACCTATATCGCCAGCTCGGTCGTGATCCGCAGCGCCCGCGCGGCCATCGGCGCCGTCGATCCGGACTATGCCGCCAATGCCGCGACGCTGGGCCTGCCGCCCTTCTGGGCCACGCTTCTGGTCGAGCTGCCGATGGCCGGGCGCGGACTGATGGCGGCGGCGGTGCTGGGCTGGGCCCGGGCGCTGGGCGAATTCGGCGCCACGCTGATGCTGGCAGGCGCGACCCGGATGCGGACCGAAACCCTGCCGATGGCGGTCTATCTCAACATCGCCAGCGGTCGCACCGACATCGCCATCGCCTGCGCCCTGATCCTTCTGGCGCTGGCCTTCGCGCTTCTCCTGGCGATCCGGCTGCTGACCGCCGACCGCCCCGACCCGATGACGGAGGCCCGGCATGCCCGCCCTCAGGCTTGAACGGATCGGAAACGCGGTGCTGGGGCCGCTCGATCTCGAGATCGGCACGGGCGAGGCGGTGGCCCTGCTCGGCCCCTCGGGCGCAGGCAAGAGCACGCTTCTGAAGATCGTGGCCGGGCTTCTGCCCCATCGCGGCCGGGTGATCTTCGAGGGCCGGGACATGACCGGCCTGCCGCCGCACCGGCGCGGCTTCGGCTACATGAGCCAGGATCTGCACCTCTTCCCCCATCTCAGCGTCGCCGGGAACCTGGCGCTGCCGCTGGTCTTCGCCGGTCTCGGCCGCCGGGCCCGCGCCCGGCGGGTGGCCGAAACGCTGGCGCTTTGCGCCATCGCCCACCGCGCGCATCGCCGCCCTGCCCGGCTTTCGGGTGGCGAACGGCAACGCGCCGCCCTGGCCCGTGCGCTGTCGCTGCGACCCCGGCTGCTGCTGCTCGACGAGCCCTTCGCCAATCTCGACCGCGATACCCGGGCCGGGCTCTGGGCCGAGCTCGACGCGCTGCGCCGCCGGCTGGGCATGACCGCGCTCATCGTCACCCATGACCCGTCCGAGGCCCGCGCCCTTGCCGACCGCTCGGTCACGATCGAGGCGGGCCGTCTCAGCGAAAGGACCCCATTGCCATGCTGCCCCTCGACGACGCCACCCTCCTTGGCCTCCTGAAGGAGGATGCCCCCTATGGTGACCTGACCACCCGGAGCCTCGGCTTCGGCGCGGCAGCGGGCCGGCTGACGATGCGGGCGCGCGGGCCGATGACCGTCTGCGGCACCGAGGAGGCCGCGCGGATCTTCACCCTGCTGGGCGCGCGGGCCGCGCTCGCGGTGCCAAGCGGCGGGACGGTTCCGGCGGGCACGGTTCTGGCCGAGGCCACGGGGCCGGCCGAGGCGCTGTTTCTGGGCTGGAAGGTGGCGCAGACCCTGACCGAATGGGCCTCGGGCGTGGCAACGGCCACCGCCGCCCTTGTCGGCGCGGCCCGCGCCGTCGCCCCCGGCATCGGCATCGCCTGCACCCGCAAGGCCGTGCCCGGCACCCGCGCGCTGTCGCTGAAAGCCGTCGTCGCGGGCGGCGCCGAGATCCACCGCACCGGGCTTTCCGACACGGTTCTGCTGTTTCCCGAGCATCGCGCCTTCGGCGGTGCGGCGGCGCTTGCAGCCCAGATCGGCGCGCTTCGCCTTGCCTGCCCCGAGCGCCGCGTGGTGGTCGAGGTCAAGACCCTGACCGAGGCCGAGGCTGCCGCCGAGGCCGGGGCCGACGTGCTGCAGCTCGAGAAATTCTCTCCCGACGCGGCCGCCGCCGCCGCCCGCGCGCTGGCGGGCTGGACCGGCTGCCTGGCCGCGGCCGGGGGCATCACGCCGGAGAATGCCGCCGACTATGCCGCAACCGGCATGCAGGTGCTGGTCACATCCTCGCCCTATTACGCCAGACCTGCCGATGTTTCAGTGACGCTCGGCCCGGCCTGAGCCGCGGCACTTGCCCCACGCCCCCGGCAAGGCGTAAACTCGAGTGCGAGACTCATCTTTATTTCAACCGAGGACTCCTGTCATGACCGACGCCGCTCCCGAGATCCGGCCCCGCGGCCGCGGCAGGAACGCTCCGTTTACCGCCATCGCCACCGGGCGGCTCCTTCGCGATATCTGGCTGTCGCCGCACCGGCCGTTCTTCGCGCTGTCGGCGCTCTGGGCGGTTCTGGCGGTCGCATGGTGGCGCTTCGGCGACCGGATCGGGCTGCCGGTCCCCGCGCTCGGCACGACGACGCTCTGGCATGCGCATGAGATGACCGTGGGCGTCGGCGGCGCGGCGATGGCGGCCTATTTCCTGACAGCGATGCCGAACTGGACCGGGGCGCGGCGGGTGACGGGGCGCGGGCTGATGCTGCTGGCGGGGCTCTGGGCGCTGGCGCGGCTGGCGGCTGCCCTGGGGCAGATGCTGCCGCTGGCCGTGGTGCTGGCGCCGGGGCTGGCCTTCTACGCGCTGTTCACGGCCGCCTATCTGCGCGCCGTGGTCTCGGGACGGCGCTGGGACCGCTGGGTCATTCCGGCGGCCATCGCCTTTCTGGGGCTTGCCGATGCGGCCTTCCTCGCCACCGCGCTGGGCTATCTGAGCGCTCCGGGCGATGCCGCGATGACCCGCGTGCTGGTGCTGTTCTTCGCGATCAAGGTCTCGATCATCGCGGGAACCATGGCGCCCGCCCTGATCGCGGGCTGGGTCGGGCGCAGGGGCGGCCGCCTGCCCGAGATCGACCCGCTGGCCAGCCGCGCGGGGCTTGGCCTGATGCTGGCCGCGATGGCGCTGACGCTGGGCGGCGCGGTCACCGCCGGATCGGCGCTGTTGATCCCGGCAGGCGCGGCCCAGCTCTGGCGGATGCGGCACTGGCGCAGCCTTTCGGGCTTTGGCTATGCCCCCGCGCTGATGCTGGTGCTGGCCTTCGCCTGGGCGCCCATGGGGCTTGCCCTGACCGGGCTTGCAGCGCTGGTCCCCCTGCCCTGGCGCGAGGCCGACGCGATCCATGTGCTGATGATGGGCGCGATGTCGGGGCTCGCCTTCTCGATTGCGGCGCGGGCAGCGGCCCGGCGCGCGGACGGTTTCTTGCGCATCGGCCCGGTGCACAAGGCCGGCTTCGCGCTGCTCTGGGGCGCGGTCTGGCTGCGGCTCGCGGCGCCCGTGGTTCCGTCGCTTTACGAGCCGCTTCTCGATGCCACCGCGGCCGCCTTCTGCACCGGCTGGGCCCTGTTCCTGAGCGGCTATCTGCCCAGCCTGCGCGGCCCGGTCATCAACCCGGTCTTCAATGTCGGAGGCCACGGCCACGGTCATCGTCATGGTCACGGCCAGGACTGCGGATGCGGCGGGCATGGTGGCGGTTGCGGCGGCCACGGACAGCGTGGCAGTGCGGACGGCCCGGGCCCCGGCCGAGGCACCGGGGCGTTCCGGATGCTCGAGCCGGGTTAAACCGGTTCGGTCAGCCCGCCGATCTCGCACAGAAGCCGGACGATGGGCCCGACGCCCTCGCCCTGTTTCAACGATGCAAAGACCGTGGGCTGCGCCCCGCGCATGCGCTTGGCGTCCCGCTCCATCACGCCCAGATCGGCACCGACATAGGGCGCAAGGTCGGTCTTGTTGATGACCAGCAGGTCCGAGCGGGTGATCGCGGGGCCGCCCTTGCGCGGGATCTCCTCGCCCGCCGCCACGTCGATCACATAGACCGTCACATCCGCCAGCTCGGGGCTGAAGGTGGCCGAGAGATTGTCGCCGCCCGACTCGATAAGCACGATCTCGAGATCGGGAAAGCGCGCGCTCAGCTCGGCAATGGCCGCGAGGTTGATCGAGGCATCCTCGCGGATCGCGGTATGCGGACAACCGCCGGTCTCGACGCCCCTGATGCGCTCGGAGGGCAGCACCTGCATCCGCATCAGCGCCTCGGCATCCTCCTGGGTGTAGATGTCATTGGTGACGACCGCGATCGAATGGGTGCTCGAGAAGGCGCGGGCCAGTGCGGCGGTCAGCGTGGTCTTGCCGGCGCCGACGGGACCGCCGATGCCGATGCGGAGGGGGCCATGCGGGGAAGTCATGTGCGGAAAAGCCTCGAATACTGGGTTTCATGCGTCATCGACGCGATATCGGCGAGGAAGGTCGTCCCGGCAAGATCGTCGGGCGTCTCGCCCAGAGCGGCCTCTGCCACCTCCTCGCAGAGCGGTTGCAGCGCGGTCAGCACCTGCTGGCCTTCGGTCTGGCCGATGGGAATGAGCCGGATCCCCGCCGAGACGAGGTTCGACAGGAAGGCCTGCAGATACATCCGCGCGGTCAGCCCGAGCGGCAGGTCATGGAGCCGCGCGGCACGGCCAAGCGCCACCGGATAGGCGAAGGCGGGCAGATCGTCCGGCCAGACCGCGGCGGTGACCTGGGCGAAGGCCGCGCCCTGGGCCGTGGTCTCGGTCCGCCGCTCGGCCGAGGGCTGAAAGGCGCAGGCCAACGCGTCGATTTCGGGCAGATCCCCGGGCGGAGCCTCATAGGCGGCCCTGAGGAAGATCGTGTCGGAACGTCCGGCGCCGAAGCGCAGGATATCGGCCAGCCAGTCCTGCAAGGCAGGTCCGTCCGCGACTGCGCCGGTCGCGACCGCCGATTCCAGCCCGTGGCTATAGGCGAAGGCCCCCACCGGATAGGCGGGCGAGAGCCATTGCGCCAGCCTCAGGATCTGGCCGTCAGTGACCATGCCCGCAGCAGCCCCCGCCTCCGCAGCCGCCGGTCTTGCGTCCGGACGCGGGACCATGGGCGCCATGGTCGTGACCGCCGCAGCCGCAGCCGCCCTGCCCCGATCCGCCGCAGCAGCCTTCGGCCTCGTGCTCGTGCAGATGGTCCGCCGCGCCGTGGCTATGGCTGTGGCTGTGGCCATGGTCGTGGTCATGGCCATGATCGTGCGAATGACCATGGGCGTCGCCATGGGAATGGCCATGGGTGCGGCCATGGCCATAGGCGCCACCTTCGGGGGTGAAGGGCTCGACCACCTCGCGCACGGTCGCGCCGATCCGGCCCAGCATGTCCAGAAGCACGTGATCGCGCTGGATCAACAGCCGCGTCTCCTCGACCTGGCAGGGCGTGTGGCGGTTGCCGATATGCCAGGCGAGCCGGGCAAGATCGGTGCCCGTCACTTCCAGAAGCGGCTCGGCCGCGGCCCTGACGACGATGCCGCGCCCGTCCTCCAGCACGATCAGATCGCCCTCGGCCAGCGAGGTCGTATGCGCCAGATCCAGCAGAAAGGCCTGCCCGCCATCGCTGACAAGCCGCTTGCGGCGCAGAAACCGCGCGTCATAGTCAAGCGTCACGCTGTCTTCGTCCGCCCCCGCGCCGGGCCGGACATCGAGCGCCACCGGAAGCCCGCTCATGCCGCCCGCCCCGGCGCCTGCGCGCCTAGTTGAAGAGGTCGCGGAAGACATAGCCCGGGATATCGTCCCGGGTGATGCCCAGCTTGGCCAGCTGCGCGTCGGAACAGGCGTTCAGGTTCTGGATCTCCCGCATCCGCGCACGTCGCAAACCATAGGGATTCACTCCGAGACCGAGCCCCGCGAAGAACAGGTCGAGCCGTTCCGCCATGCCCCCGGGCACGGACTTGACCGTCATGAATGGAGTCGCCATCGGAAACCTCCGTCTGTATCCACAGGCATGGTTTCCCCCCTTTCCCCTTAAAATAGGGCTTACATACCGCCCGGCCCAGCGCATTCGCTGCAAGGGGGACATTTTTGTGCTGCATTGCGGCGCAGATCGTCACCGTGATCATCATGACCTCAGAACATGAAATAGCGTTGCGCCATCGGCAGAACCTCGGCCGGCGCGCAGGTCAGCAGCTCGCCATCGGCGCGGACCTCGTAGGTCTCGGGATTCACCTCGACCTTCGGCATCGCGTCATTCAGCCTGAGATCGCGCTTGCCGATGCCGCGGGTATGGCGGACCGCGACGGTCTGCTTGGCCAGCCCCAGCCGGGCGCGGATGCCCTCGGCCTCGGCCGCAGCCGAGACGAAGGTGACGGCCGAATTCTCGACAGAGCGGCCATAGGCGCCCCACATCGGCCGCGTATAGACCGGTTGCGGCGTCGGGATCGAGGCATTCGGGTCGCCCATCTGGGCACTGACGATGGTGCCGCCGATCAGCACCATCTCGGGCTTCACCCCGAAGAAGGCAGGGGTCCAAAGCACCAGATCGGCGCGCTTGCCTTCCTCGACCGAGCCGATCTCGTGGCTGATCCCATGGGCGATGGCGGGGTTGATGGTGTATTTCGCGACATAGCGGCGGACCCGCAGGTTGTCGTTCGCTCCCGTCTCCCCGGACAGACGGCCGCGCTGGAGCTTCATCTTGTGGGCGGTCTGCCAGGTGCGGATGATGACCTCGCCGACCCGGCCCATGGCCTGGCTGTCCGAGGCGATGATCGAGAAGGCGCCCATGTCATGCAGGATGTCCTCGGCGGCGATGGTCTCGCGCCGGATCCGGCTTTCGGCGAAGGCCACATCCTCGGGGATCGACTTGTCGAGATGGTGGCAGACCATCAGCATGTCGAGATGTTCCTCGAGCGTGTTCACAGTGAAGGGCCGCGTCGGGTTGGTCGAGGACGGCAGCACGAATTCCTCGCCGCAGATCTTGATGATGTCGGGCGCATGGCCACCGCCCGCGCCCTCGGTATGGAAGGCATGGATGGTGCGGCCCTTCATCGCCGCCACGGTATGTTCGACGAAGCCCGACTCGTTCAGCGTGTCGGTATGGATCATCACCTGCACGTCCATCGCATCGGCCACCGACAGGCAGCAATCGATGGCGGCGGGCGTGGTGCCCCAGTCCTCGTGCAGCTTCAGCGCGCAGGCCCCGGCCTTGACCTGTTCCTCCAGCGCGCCGGGCAGCGAGGCATTGCCCTTGCCCGCGAAGGCGAGGTTCATCGGGAAGGCATCGGCCGCCTGCAGCATCCGGCCCAGATGCCAGGGCCCCGGCGTGCAGGTGGTGGCGAGCGTGCCATGCGCAGGCCCGGTGCCGCCGCCCAGCATCGTGGTGAGACCGGAATGCAGCGCATCCTCGATCTGCTGCGGGCAGATGTAATGGATATGGCTGTCGAAGCCGCCCGCGGTCAGGATCCTGCCCTCGCCCGCGATGACTTCGGTGCCGGGGCCGACGATGATGTCGACGCCGGGCTGGGTGTCGGGGTTGCCGGCCTTGCCGATTCTGGCGATCCGGCCGTCCCTGAGACCGACATCGGCCTTGTAGATCCCGGTCCAGTCGAGGATCAGCGCATTGGTGATGACGGTATCGACCGCGCCCTCGGCGCGGGTCGCCTGACTCTGGCCCATGCCGTCGCGAATGACCTTGCCGCCGCCGAACTTGACCTCCTCGCCATAGACCGGCGCATTGCCGCCGCCCCCGGCGCGTTCGGCAGTCAGGTCGCGCTCGACCTCGATGATCAGGTCGGTATCGGCCAGCCGCAGCCGGTCGCCGGTGGTGGGGCCGAACATCGCGGCATAATCCGCGCGGGAAATCGTGACGGGCATCTGGAACCTCATGCGGGGGAAGAAAGAACGACGGCACCGGTCGCGGCAGGCGCCGGTCGGGGAAAGGCTGCAAGGCGGCGACGGCCGGGACACGCGACGGGACGCGCAGCGGTCCGATGCGGCCTCGGTCTCATTGCGACAGGGCGCGCAGATCGGCGCTGCGCCGGTCTGTCAGCCGACGCAGGCAGTCCAGCCGCACCACCGGTTGCAGGCTGCCCCCTTCATAGGGGGCAGCTTCCGCCGCACAGGCGGCATCGCGGAACAGAAGCCACTTGCGCTGCGCATCGAGAAGCAGCTCACCCGCCCCCGCAGCGGCGGCAGAGGCCCGCGCTGCGGGCCAGGCCGCGTTGAGCCGGGCATCGGCCTCGCGATAGGCCTGATCGGCGCAACGGTTCATCTCGGCCTGCGTCTCGCCGGGACAGGCGGCCAGCGCCTGTCCCGGCAGTCCGAAGACCGAAATCGCCGCGAGTGCCACCGTGAGAGGCCTCACCTATCGCCCTCGGGCCCGTTCCCGCCGCGCGGCAGGGTCGGCGGCGAGGCGGGCTTGCGCCGCGCCCGGCCCGACGTCCCGGAACGGGCCGGGCGCGACGCGGATCCCTTGCGCGCCGCCGCCGTCCCCCGCGTCCCTGACTTGCTGCCCGATGCCGTCGCTGCGGCGGGCGCGGCCTCGGCCATGGCAGGCTCGGGTTCGGGTTTGGCCCCGGGTCCGGACGTCACCTCGGCTGTCGGCCCGGATGGAACAACAGGCAGGGAACCGTGCGGGACATGGCGGCCCGGCTCCGCGGCGGCGGCAGGCGCCCGGACAGAGGCCTGGGCGGGCGTCGAAGCGGGCGCGTCGGCGCGCCGCCCGGCAACGGGCTCCCTGGCGGTCGGGTCGGCGGAACTGGCGGCGGGACTGGCGGCAGCATTGCCAACAGCTTTGACAGCAGGACCGGCGGCAGCACTGGTGGAAGCACTGGCAGCGGGCCCGGCGACGGAATCGGGCGGGGCCGGCGAACGCGCCGACCGTTTCCGGCTTTCGGCCTCAGCCCCCCCGCCCATGGCGATGCCGGCATCGAGCGGGATGTCGTCGTCACAATCGGCGCGGCTGAGCCCGGAATCGGCGGTCAGCGGGTCGAACCCGCCCGCCCGCATCATCAGGGCCCAGGGATTGGCCCGCAGCATGAAATCGGTACCCGCCTGAAACAGGCGCATTTGCTGATCGAACATCACAGTCGCCGCCAGATACGGATTGGCAGCGAAAAAGGCCGGGGACGTGAAAGTCATCGCAGGTCCTCCTTGCGGTATAACGCTCGATGCGGGCACTTCAAAGCGCGCCCATCACCTTCTGGTTGAAGCCGAAGATGCGCCGCTGCCCGGAAATCGGGATCAGCCGCACCTCCCGGCGCTGGCCCGGCTCAAAGCGGACCGCAGTGCCCGCGGCGATATCGAGCCGCAGGCCCCGCGCGGCATCCCGGTCGAAATCGAGCGCGGGGTTGGCTTCGGCGAAATGGAAATGACTGCCGACCTGAACCGGCCGGTCTCCGGTATTCGCCACCATAAAGGTGAGTGACTCGCGCCCTGCATTCAAGGTCAGGTTGCCATCTGCGGGAAAAAGCTCTCCGGGGATCATCGGGGGAATCATCGGCGCACCTCAGCGGATCGGGTTGTGAACGGTGACGAGCTTGGTGCCGTCGGGGAAGGTCGCCTCGACCTGAACCTCGTGGATCATCTCGGCCACGCCCTCCATGCATTGCTCGCGCGCCACGACCTGCGCCCCCGCCTCCATCATGTCTGCGACCGAGCGGCCGTCGCGCGCGCCCTCGACCACCGCATCGGTGATCAGAGCGATCGCTTCGGGGTGGTTGAGCCTGACGCCACGGGCCAGCCGCCTACGGGCGACCTCGGCGGCCATGGCGATCAGAAGCTTGTCTTTTTCGCGGGGGGTCAGTTGCATGTCAGCTCATCCATGATCTTGGCAATGCTTCGGTCAGGCGCGTCAACACAGGGATCAGCACCTTGCGCAGGTGGTAACTGTCGGCGGCCAGCAGACGCAATGCCAGCACGTCCCCGGCCAGCAGGCTGGCGCCGCCGATCGCAGGCAGGGCCGCGGGCAGCAGCGCGCGGATCGGCGCCAGATGCGCCGCCGCATCGGGCGCGACCAGCACGAGGCTCGCCAGCGCCCCGGCCCCGCCCGCCACGGCCGGCCGGGCCAGTTGCGCGGCCACATCGCCCTCGAAGCGCAGCGCGTCGAGATAAAGCGGCGCCCCGTCGCGGCGGATCTCGATCCGGTCGCGGAACCGCGCGGCATGCAGGCGCTCGCCCATCAGCGCGCGCCCGAAGACCAGCGGCTCGACCAGAAGCAGCCGGGCGCCGGGGGCGAGATCGGCGATGAGGCTGCGTTCGAGGCAGCAGCCCTCGAACAGGATCGTTTCCTGCGGCAGCCAGTCGAGCCGCGCGCCCGCCGCCACACTCAGCCGGTTCGCGACCCGCCCGGTCTCGCCCGGCCGGGCGCGATAGGCGCGCTCGGCCGCCTGCGTCGTCAGCCGCAGATGGCTGCCCGCCCCGGCCTGAAGCGTGCAGGAAAAGCGGTCGCCGCCGGTGATGCCGCCTGCGGTATTGACCAGCACCGCCTCGAGCGGCGGCGTCGCTCCGGCCCCGGTCACGCGCGGGAACACCGCCTTGAAGGCACCGCTCTGGCGCAGCCCGGCGATCGCCGTTCCGCGCGGGCCGTTCCTGACCGAGAGCCGCACCTCGCCGATGGCGCGCGGCGGCGAGACCGGCGCGAGGTCCATGGCGGATTTTCCCTCAAAGGCGATGTGCCCGCCCCCTTTCGATATCTTGCGCCCCCGTTCTTCCGCATCGCGAACCGGGCTGCACGGATTTTCGGCGCAGCCCCACCCCCTCCACGCGCACGCCGCCCATTTATTGGGCAGAATGCCCGGAATTGACCGGTTCCAAGGCGGTTTCTCGGGGCGCGCCGGAATTACGCCCCCTGTTTCATGGAGTTGCGATTGCGAGTCTTCCGGCGCGGGGAAACCCTTCGCTCACCCGCAGCGGCGACCGGGGTCGGTCCTGTCGGGTGTGCGGCAGCCCCGGGGACGGACCGAGGGGGCCGCGCGGGACGCAACAAGATCTGGCAGCCGGGCCGCCGCCGCCCGCGCGGGATGCGCAAGGGCCGGTGCGGGGTCCATACGACCGGAGGTAGACCATGACATCCATGAAGAAGATCCTGCTTGGCGCGGTGGCCTGCGGGGCGATCTCGATGCCCGCCTGGGCCGATCACACGATCAAGGTGGGCGTGCTGCATTCGCTTTCGGGCACGATGGCGATTTCGGAGATGACGCTGAAGGATACCGTGCTGATGCTGATCGACGAGCAGAACGCCAAGGGCGGCCTCATCGGCGAGCAGATCGAGGCCGTGGTGGTCGATCCGGCCTCGGACTGGCCGCTTTTCGCCGAGAAGGCGCGCGAATTGCTGACGGTGCAGGATGTCGACGTCATCTTCGGCTGCTGGACCTCGGTCAGCCGCAAATCGGTGCTGCCGGTGGTCGAGGAGCTGAACGGGCTGCTGTTCTATCCGGTGCAGTATGAGGGCGAGGAAAGCTCGAAGAACGTCTTCTATACCGGCGCCGCCCCGAACCAGCAGGCGATCCCCGCGACCGACTATCTTCTGGACGAGCTGGGCGTCGAGAAATTCGCGCTTCTGGGCACCGACTATGTCTATCCGCGCACCACCAACAACATCCTTCAGGCCTATCTGAAATCGAAGGGCATCCCCGACGCCGACATCTTCGTCAACTACACCCCCTTCGGCCAGTCCGACTGGTCGAAGATCGTGTCGGATGTCAGGGCGCTGGGCGCCGATGGCAAGAAGGTCGGCGTGATCTCGACCATCAATGGCGATGCCAATATCGGCTTCTACAAGGAGCTGGCGGCGCAGGGCATCTCCGCCGAGGACATCCCCGTGGTGGCCTTCTCGGTCGGCGAGGAGGAACTCTCGGGCCTCGACACCTCGAACCTCGTCGGCCATCTCGCGGCCTGGAACTACTTCGAATCCGCCACCTCGCCCGAGAACGAGGCCTTCGTGGCCAAATGGAAGGAACGGATGGGCCAGGACCGGGTCACCAACGACCCGATGGAGGCGACCTATATCGGCTTCAACATGTGGGTGAACGCGGTCGAAGAGGCCGGCACCACCGATGTCGACGCGGTCACGAAGGCGATGATCGGGCAGACCTATCCCAACCTCACCGGCTCGACCGCCGAGATGCTGCCGAACCACCATCTGACCAAGCCCGTGCTGATCGGCGAGATCCGCGCCGACGGCCAGTTCGACATCATCAGCGAGACCGATCCGGTGCCGGGCGATGCCTGGACCGACTACCTGCCCGGCTCGGCCGTCCTGACCTCGGACTGGAAGGATCTCGGCTGCGGCATGTACAATACCGAGACCGAAACCTGCGTGCAGATCAAGTCGAACTACTGATCCCGGACCGGGGGCGGCGCGCCTTGCCCCCGCCTTTTCCGAGCAGGGTCCCAGATGCGCCTTTACTCCGTTCTCTTCGCCTGCCTTGTGCTGGTCGCGGTGGTTTTCGCAGGTCCGGTCGCGGGGCCCGCGCTGGCGCAGTCGGCCACGGCCGGGTCATCTTCGGACCAGACCAGTCCGATCCAGATCATTCTTCAGGAAAACCGAAGGCTTATCGAGATAAGCTCACGCAGGACCATCGGCCCGGCCATCGCCGCGGTCGCGACCAGCGGCCTGCCCCAGGCCCGGAGCGTGCTGGAGAGATGGCAAGACCGGGCGCTCTACCTGCGCAAATCCGACGGCCGCTTCTTCTTCGCCGAGGTAAGCGGGGCCGGCGGCGAGCGCCTGATCGACATCGCCACCGGCGCCGATGCCGGCCCCGCGACCCAGCAGGAGCTGGAGCAGCTCCGGCCAAATAGCGGCGTGCGCGCGCTGATCGGCGCGGCGCTGGTGCCCTTCCAGTTGACGGATCCCGATCCGGCGGTCCGCTCGGGCGCGCTCGATGCCATCGCGCGGGATGCCGCGCCCGGTCATCTGGAGGCGCTGCGCGGCGCCATCGCGACCGAGACCGATCCGGGGCTCAGGGCCCGCAAAGAGCGGCTGGAACGGCTGCTGACCATCGCCTACGCCCCCGATCCGGCCGACCGGATCGCCGCCATCGAGAGTTTCGCGGGCGATCTGGGCGTCGATGTGCGCGCGGCGCTGAACCCTCTGGTCGCAACCACCCGCGCGGTCACCCCCGGCGCGCCGCCCGGGGACGAGAACATCGCGCGCCGCCTGAGCCCGGGCAGCGACGCCCTGCCCGCAGCCGAGGCCTACCGCCTTCTGGTCAAGGCCGGTCTGGCCCGGCCCCGCATCAGCGCCGCCGACAAACGGAACGCGCTGGCGGCCCATATCGAGAACGGCACCGTCGCGGGCCTGCCCGTGGCCGGCCTCGACAGCGACGAGGCCCGCGACCGTGCCTATGCGGCGCTGGCGGATCAGGGCCTCGTGCCGCCCACAGCGACCGAAGCGGAGGTGCAGGCGGCGCTCGATGCCCATGTCTTCTATGACCGCTACGCCGAACCCGACCCCTCGGTCACCGCCGCCGCCGAGGCCGCGCTCGACGCCATCGCCTTCAAGGTGGGGCTGAACCAGGCCGTCAATCTCTCGCTCGACGCGCTGTCGCTTGCGTCGATCTACTTTCTCGCCGCCATCGGGCTGGCCATCACCTTCGGCGTGATGGGGGTCATCAACATGGCCCATGGCGAGTTCATCATGATGGGCGCCTATACCGGCTATGTGGTCCAGCAGATCGTGCCGGATTACACCCTCTCGATCCTGATCGCGCTGCCGCTGGCCTTCGCCGTGACCTTCGCGGCCGGCGTCGCGATGGAGCGGCTGGTGATCCGCTGGCTTTACAACCGGCCGCTGGAGACGCTGCTGGCGACCTTCGGCATCTCGGTCGCGCTGCAGCAGCTGGCCAGGAACATCTTCGGCACCCAGGCCCGGCCGCTGACCTCGCCCGCCTGGCTCGACGGCGCGCTGCATCTCAACGACGTGGTCTCGATCAGCTATATCCGGATCGCGATATTCGTGCTGGCGCTTCTGTTCCTTGCGCTTTTCCTCTTCATCATGCGCCGGACGCGGCTCGGGCTCGAGATCCGTGCGGTGACCCAGAACCCACGCATGGCCGCCTCGATGGGGATCGACCCCGACCGCATCAACATGCTGACCTTCGGGCTCGGCTCGGGCATCGCGGGGGTCGCGGGCGTGGCCATCGGGCTTTATGCCAAGGTCACCTCGGAACTGGGGCAGGACTACATCGTGCAAAGCTTCATGACCGTCGTGGTGGGCGGCGTGGGCAATATCTGGGGCACGCTGCTGGGCGCCACGCTGATCGGTTTCCTGCAAAAGGGCATCGAGTGGCTGAACCCCAGCAACACGCTGGCCGCCCAAACCTACATGATCCTCTTCATCATCCTCTTCATCCAGGTCCGGCCGCGGGGCATCATCGCGCTGCGGGGCCGCGCGGCAGGAGACTGACACCATGGCCCTTCGCATCGCTCTGGCAGACCTGTCCGATCCGGCGATCCGCAGCCTTCTCGCCACCCATGCCGCCTTCTGCGAATCCACGAGCCCGCCCGAAAGCTGTCATTTCCTGCCCCTCGAAGGGCTCGACGTGCCCGAGGTCACGGTCTGGGCCGCCTGGGACGGCGCCGAGATCGCGGGCATCGGCGCGCTGAAGGCGCTCTCGCCCGAGGCCGGCGAAATCAAGTCGATGCACACCGCCGCCGCCTGCCGGGGGCAAGGGGTCGGCGCAGCCCTGCTGGCCGCGATCCAGACCGAGGCCCTGAAACGCGACTATCGCGCGCTCTGGCTCGAAACCGGAACCGCAGCCGCCTTCGCGGCGGCCCGCGCGCTTTACGAAGGCCAGGGGTTCGAGCCCTGCGGCCCGTTCGGCACCTACCGGATCGACCCGCACAGCGCCTATTACACCAAGCGCCTCGCGCGGCAGGAGGCAGGCCTTTGAAACAAAGCCTCTTTGCCCGAAACCCGTCGGTGCTGATCTTCCTCGGTCTGCTTGCGGTGTTCGTGGCCGCGGTCACGGTCCTTGGCGAGGGCATCGGCATGGGCCTCGTCTCGACGAGCTTCGTCAAGACGCTGGGCAAGACGCTCTGCCTGTGCCTGATCGCCATCGCGATGGATCTCGTGTGGGGCTATACCGGCATCCTGTCCTTAGGCCATTTCGCCTTTTTCGGGCTCGGCGGCTACATGATCGGCATGTGGCTGATGTATGCCCGGACCGAGACCATCGTCGCGGCCTCGCTGGCGCAATCGCCGATCCCGCCCACACCGCAGGAGATCCGCGACGCCATCGGCAGCCAGATCTTCGGCGTGGTCGGCGGCTCGGACTTTCCCGCGATCTGGGCCTTCGCCCATTCGCTGCCCTTGCAACTGGCCCTTGTGGTGCTGGTGCCGGGGCTGCTGGCGCTGATCTTCGGCTGGCTCGCCTTCCGCTCGCGCGTGACCGGCGTCTATCTGTCGATCCTGACCCAGGCGATGACGATGGCGCTGTCGCTGTATCTTTTCCAGAACGACAGCGGGCTACGGGGCAATAACGGGCTCTCGGGGCTGCAGAACATCCCCGGCGCGGCGGATGTGCCGCAATCGCTGATCTCGATCCGCTTCTTCTGGGCCTCGGCCCTGGCACTGGGGCTGGGCTACCTGCTGGCGGCCTTCGTCGTCTCGGGCAAGTTCGGCTCGGTGATCCGGGGCATCCGGGATGACGAGGCGCGGGTGCGGTTCCTCGGCTATCCGGTCGAGGCCTACAAGCTCTTCGTCTTCACCCTGACGGCGGTGATCGCGGGCATTGCGGGTGCGCTTTACTATCCGCAGGCGGGCATCATCAACCCGGCCGAGATGGCGCCCATCGCCTCGATCTATCTCGCGGTCTGGGTCGCCATCGGCGGCCGGGGCCGGCTTTACGGCGCGGTGATCGGCGCGGGCCTCGTCTCGCTTCTGTCGAGCTGGTTCACCGGCGGTCAGGCGCCCGACCTGCCGCTTGGCCTCTACACCGTCAAATGGGTCGACTGGTGGCAGGTGCTTCTGGGCCTCGGTTTCGTCCTCGTCACCCTGTTCGCACAGAAGGGCATCGGCGGGCTCGTCGATCTGATCCCGCGCCGGAGAGGCCCCGCCCACCACGGCGCCGATCCCGGTCCGGATACCGGCCCGTTCCGCGAAGAGGAGGCCAGCGAATGACCGCCCTGCTCGAGGTCTCGGGCGTTTCCGTCAGTTTCGACGGCTTCCGCGCCATCGACAACCTCTCCTTCGAGATTGGCCCGCGCGAGCTGCGCGCCATCATCGGCCCCAATGGCGCGGGCAAGACCACCTTCATGGACATCGTCACCGGCAAGACCCGCCCCGATACGGGCCGGGTGCTCTGGGGCGAGCGCTCGGTTTCGCTTCTGAAGATGAGCGAAGCGCGCATCGCGCGCGAGGGCGTCGGCCGCAAGTTCCAGCGCCCGACCGTGTTCGAGGACCAGTCGGTTTTCGACAACCTGCTGATGGCGCTGAAGAAGGACCGCAGCCCCCTCGCCGTGCTGTTCTATCGCCAGAGCGCGCGCGACCGCGACCGGGTGGCCGAACTGGCCGGGGAAATCGGGCTGGGAAACCGGCTTGGGCGGAAGGCGGGCAACCTCAGCCACGGCCAGAAGCAATGGCTGGAAATCGGCATGCTGCTGGCACAGGAGCCGCGCCTTTTACTGGTCGACGAGCCCGCCGCGGGCATGACGCTTGCCGAGCGCGCGCACACGGCCGGGCTTCTGAAAGAGGCCGCGAAGACCCGCGCCGTGGTGGTCGTCGAACATGACATGGACTTCGTGCGGCGGCTCGGCTGCCGGGTGACGGTGCTCCATGAGGGATCGGTTCTGGCCGAGGGCAGTCTCGACCATGTCACGAGGAACCGGCAGGTGATCGATGTCTATCTGGGGCGCTGAGAGATGCGGGAAACCATGCTGAAAACCAATGGCCTGACGCTGCATTACGGCGGCTCGCAGATCCTGCATGGCGTCGATATCGAGGCCCGCACGGGCGAGGTGACCTGCCTCATGGGCACCAACGGCGTCGGCAAGACCAGCCTGCTGAAGGCGATCTCGGGCAGCCATCCGCGCTCGGGCGGAGGGATCGAGCTGGACGGTGCCGCGCTGGGGCGGCTTTCGGCCCAGGCCATGGCCCGTCGCGGCGTGGGCTACGTGCCGCAGGGGCGGATGATCTTTCCGCTGCTGAGCGTGCGCGAGAATCTGGAAACCGGTTTCGCCTGCCTGCCCCGCTCCGAACGGTGCGTGCCCGACGAGATCTACGAGCTGTTCCCGGTGCTGAAGGAGATGGCGCAGCGGCGCGGCGGCGATCTGTCGGGCGGCCAGCAGCAGCAACTTGCCATCGCCCGGGCGATGATCGCCCGGCCCAAGCTCCTGCTGCTCGACGAGCCGACCGAAGGCATCCAGCCCAGCATCATCCGGCAGATCGGCCGGGTGATCGCCCATCTGCGCGATCAGGGCCGGATGGCGATCCTGCTGGTCGAGCAGTATTTCGACTTCGCCCATGACCTCGCCGACCGCTTCTACGTGATGGAGCGCGGCCGCATCACCCTGTCGGGGACCAAGGCCGAGCTGCCGAAAGACCGCCTGATCCGCGCCGTCTCGGTCTGAAACGAGGACGCTCTGCGCCGGAAACGCCCCGGTCCTGCCTTATTTCCTCCTCGATTGCAGCGCTTCTGGCTCACAAAGCTGTGACACGAGGATTGCGATAAATGCTGGGACTGGTTCTGGTCGGAATGGCGGTCGGTTATCCCTGTGCCGCGATCGCGCTGTTCATCACGCAGTCCTGGATCGCGGCGCTGGCCACGCTGTCGCTGAGCGGTATGCTCGCCATGCTTGGCCTTGGCCTGAGGCTGGCCGTCATCCCGGATGACCCCGCCTGGCCCGCAGGCTGACATCCCCCGGGCCACGGCAACTCGCGACGGGCCTCGTCGCGAAACCCTCGCGCGGCGGCATATCACGCCGCGGTCCCGCGACCGGCTCGGGGCTGGCGCGTCGAGAAACAGGCCCGCCTACTTCCATGTCGCCGCCGAAACCGCCGGGGGCAGGCATTTCCCTTCGATCTCGAAGGACGGGGGATGAGGGGTGTCAGGCAAAACTGACTTTCATGTCAGATGCCTGACCCCGCAGGCGGAGCTTCCGGAATGCGGAGTGGCGTTGCCCGGTTGAGCTCGCGATCGTAGGGTCAGGACAATCCTGCCTTTGTCTGATCTCGGAAATCTCGTTTGGCCAAGAGCCTCCCTGCCATCCCCGGAAATACCTTTCCTCAGTTGCCGCTGACTGTGCCGCATGCGGCGTTCGAGCCGGCATCGTCCTTGTTGTCCCGACTCGCGGCGAGGGGCGGCGCAAGCTCCATGCAAAGATTCTGCGGCGACATTGCCTTTCCAATCGATCCCTTGTTCCGCGGGGAGAAGGTCGCGATAGGGCAATTGGCGCAGCTGGCCGGGTGAGCTACTCCCCATCGGTTGGACAGTATCTGGCGTAATTTAAGCTACTCTTTGCACCTGCTGATCGGGTTTGTTGATATCATTTCTCTGCCAATAAACCAGCGCCGGTGGCTTGCCGCCGAGGGCTGAGTGAGGACGCTGGTGGTTGTAGAAGGTCATCCATTTCCGGATAGCCCCTTTCGTCTCTGATCCGGTCTCCCAGGCATGCAGGTAGACGCATTCGTATTTCAGGGTTCGCCACAGCCGCTCGATGAAGATGTTGTCGAGGAATCGGCCTTTCCCATCCATCGAGATGCGCACACCGGATCGGCGGAGCCGGTCGGTCCAGGCGAAGGACGTGAACTGGCTGCCCTGATCCGTGTTCATGATCTCGGGCGGGCCGAACTTGTGGATGGCCTCGCTCAGTGCTTCGACGCAGAAGTCGGCCTCCAGGGTGTTCGAGATCCGCCAGGATAGAACCTTGCGCGTGTGCCAGTCCATGATCGCTATGAGGTATAGGAACCCGCGGCGCATGGGCAGGTAGGTGATGTCCGAGCACCAGACCTGGTTCGGACGATCCACGTGCAGCCCTTTCAGAAGGTAAGGATAGGTCTTGTGTCCTTTCGCCGGCCTGCTCGTGTTGGGCTTCTGGTAAATCGGCATCAGCCCCATGAGGCGCATTAGCCGGCGTATTCGCTTCTCGTTCACGAGATGCCCGTCATTGCGCAGGTGCCAGGTCATCTGGCGGACACCGAAGAACGGCGTCTCCAGGAACTGCTCGTCGATCTGCCGCATCAGGCCGAGGTTCTGTGCGGTCTCTCCCTTCGGCTCGTAGTAATAGGACGAGCGCGCAATCGACAGCAGCCTGCACTGCTGACCGATGGACAGCTGAGGATGGTCAGGCTCGATCATACCGCGCCTCACTTCCCGCCCCAGGGCTTCAGCTTTCGTTCCAAAAAAGAGTTGGCCACCGCCAGCTCCCCGATCTTGGCGTGGAGCTCCTTCACCTGCTCCTCGTCGATCTCGGGTCTCTTGCGGCCACCGCGCTCGAACACGCCGGACGCGCCTTCGAGCAGGGCGCGCTTCCATTGATGGATCATCGTCGGATGCACTCCGAACCGGCTCGCCAGCTCGGCCGCCGTCTCTTCACCCTTCAGGGCTTCCAGCGCGACCTTCGCCTTGAACTCAGGCGCGTGCTGCTTGCGTTTCGACATCTCTGATCTCCTTCTCGTCGAAGATCAGCAGACTGCAAATCGTAGCTTACGTCACTGTCCGAATTTCGGGGGGTAGCTCACCGGGGCAACCCGCTCGGGCGCTCTCTGCCGGAAATCCGATTGCCGGATACCAAGACCGCACGGCTAATGTCCGATGATCGCCGCGCCGAGGAACTCGCGGGTGGTCGCGGCCCGTTCAGAGCCGTGCAGGACCAGCTTCGCGCGGATCTCGATCCGGCCTTCTGGAAGGGTTCCCGCGGGGACCGGAACGAGATGGGTCTGCACGGCGGAAGACGTGGCAGAGGTCGCTCCGAAGGGCGATACCGAGCCGATGCGGCGTCCCCCGCTCGTTTCGAGCACCAGTTCGGCGCCGGCCGGCAGGGGACCCGTGCGCACGGCCAGGACCAGAGCGCCCGCGCCCGGGGCGACCTCGATCGCCGACGGGCCCATCCCGGTTCCGCCGCCCGCCGCCTGAACGGTCGTGGCGGCGGCCCAGAAAAGGACCATAGCTGCCGGTCCGGCCGGGATGCGGAGGTTTCGGGTCAGAAGCTTTCGAAGACGACCGATTTGAGAACCCCCTCCAATGGCGCGGATTCGAGCATCTGGCCTTTGATCGCCGTTCCCGAAGCCGCCAGCGTCACGTCGATCGCGCCACTTTCACGCAGCGTTCCAGCCTCACGCAGGCGCGTCATGGCATCGGTCACGTCGATGACCGCGGTGAAGTCGTGGTCATGGCCTTGCAACATGCCGAAGAACTCGAACGAGCCGGCAAAACCGGGGCTGTCCTCTGACAGCTCTGGCATCTCGCCGCCGGGAGACAGGAAGACATCGAAGCTCACCCCCTTAAGCTCCCTCGGGGGCTTGAAGGTGACCTGGGCAAACTGCCTTGTCTCTTCCTTCCCGGCGGCCGCAAAGCCCTCGGGCAGGGAGAAACTGGTCGTGGCCCCCTCGTTCAGACCGAAATCCTTGTTTGCCAGGGCGATTGCATTGGGAGCGATGCCGCGCCTGGACTGCAGTCCCGCGGCGGAAGCGGACCCCGATCCCGGCGTATAGGCATAGCCCCAGGGCTCGATAGCCATGGAGGCGCCGGCGGTGCTGGGGGCGGGCTGCCCGGCATCGTCGATATAGAAGAGGAAAGCCTCGGGATCGAAGCGCGGCGCCTCCTCTGCGGTGGGCAGTGCGGTCCGGCCCGCATTCCGTTCCTTCGTGGTCCAGACGTCCCAGAGCCGGTCGACATTGCAGTGATGCATGAAGAAGATCGGATCGACCGAGGACAGAAGCGAGGGCATCCAGCCGCCCGCGACGCTTCCCAGGTCGTTATGCACCTTGTTATGCGGCTGACCCTCGATGATGGCGGCCCCCACACCCTGGTTGTGGTTCTGGCTTTCGGGACTGTTGAAACCGGTGCGGGCGTCGCTTGTGGCGACGACGGTGGTGAAGATCTCTGGCGCGAGCCCGGCCTCGATGATCGGCAGCGTGACCGCATCCGAGGCGGGCGGAGTCAGATCCGGGGCGGCGAGCGTCTTCGAGCGCCCGTTGGCGGGGTCGGCGGTGAAATTGGGCTGCACGCCCGTGGTCCAGAAGCTATCGAAATCGGGGAAGTCCCGCAGGGTCTCCTGTTGCTTCTGGGCGTCGCTGAGCCCGTTCCAGAAAGCCTCGATCGGATCGTGATAGGCGCTCTCGAAGCTGTCCCAGTCGGGGTAATGGCTGCTGGTGGGATCGAGGGCGTTGTCGGGATAGGTGCTGCTGGCGAAGAAGGTGTCGGCGACGAAGGGATCGGCGGTCCAGTCCCAGTAGGGCATGGCAAAGTTCTCATCCTCGCCGTAGATCCGGACGATCCGTTCCAGGTGGGCGACATAGGGGCGGTGCCAGACGAAGAACCACCAGTTGCCATGCGGGCAGTCCATCAGGTGGATCATCGCATAGCGGAACCAATTATGGGGATCCGAGGGCTCCAGCGCCCACATCGCGGCAACGGCCTTGCGGTAGGTCCGGAGGTGGGCGATGCCCTCTTCGCTGGTCATGCTGACGCGCAGGTGGCTGGCCTGTCCGGCGGCGCTTCGGGCAAGGAATGGCACGGCAAGAAGAGCTGCTCCGCCTTTCAGGACGGTGCGACGGTTCGTGGAAATCGTTCCGGTCATCTGACATGCTCCCGATGGATATCAATGGTCGCTGTCCGGCCGCGCCTGCGGGATGTCTCCGGAAAAACTTGTCAAGATTGGCCGAAAACCGTCACGTTCCGGGGCATCCTGCCGTCTGACACGGCAGGTCTTGAAATGCGTCCGCATTAATACCACAGTCGGCGCGCTGTGTTGAATGAATTTCCAGGCTTCCCTCGCGCCTGCGCAAATGACAGGAACCTGCCGATAGCCGCCGTTCGACAACTCAAGCCTGCGCCGCCCGCGGATCGCGGAAGCGGCCGTTCATCGCGGTTGCAGCACGCCCTGTAGCCGCCAACGTCCAGAGAGCGACTTAGTGAGTTTTCGCCGTAGCTGCGCCAGTGACTGCTTTGAGATCTTGGCCTTGCTTGCCTCGGTTGCGCTCAAGCAAACACTCGTGCCATTTTCGACGGCATGAAACAGTTTGCGTGAGCAATGAACGATGTACACTATATGGAACGCGTTAAGTTGGTGTGTGTGTGCAACTGACCGGCTCGTCTTCGGTGAGAAACATCTTAGCAAGTCGCATATAGACGTGCGAACGCTTGCTTGTTTCGTTGTTTCGTCGATTGCGTTTTTTGTTGGCATAGGTGCTGGCAGCTTCATGGAGTCTGATTTCGCGATATTTTTAGTTTGGCTGTGTGCGAGCGCTCCTATGGCTCTTGTGTTCATCGCGCGTCACCAAAGATTACGTAGCTAAGTTTTTACCTATCGTGGTGAGTTGTCAGACATTAGCTCATCCCGCAGCAGCACGAAGTATGGGCTCCTTCCAGCCGTTCGCCGCATGCTGTTCGGACGACCACTGTCGGCTTAGCGTAGGGTTCCACACCCTGACCCAACCCGGAGGACCACGATGAAAGATCTGACAATGAGCGAAGACATTACCAAGGAAGACGTCACCGTCCTGATCATCCGCGCCAAGAAGAAGGCCGGCCTGACCTGGGAAGCCATCGCGGAAAAGATCGGCATGTCGGCCGTTTGGACGCATTCCGCCGCCATGGGCACGAACGCCTTTACCGAGGAGAAGGCCAAGGCCCTCGTCGCCCTGCTTGACCTCCCCGAAGAGGCCACCGACGCCATGGTCGAGAGCCCGACAAAGGTTTGGCAACAAACCGTTCCGACTGATCCCTGCATCTACCGCCTCTACGAGATCGTCGGCGTCTACGGCCCCACCATCAAGGCGCTGATCCATGAGAAGTTCGGAGACGGCATCATGTCCGCGATCGACTTCGATATGACGGTAGAGCGTGTCGCTAATCCGAAAGGCGATCGTGTGAAGATCGAGATGTCCGGGAAGTACCTCGGCTACAACGCCTGGTAAGATTGACGGCGGGCCGCGAAGGCGGCCTGCTGAACATTCACGCGGTGTATCAACCGAACTTTTGGAGTCGGCTTCCAGAGAACTTGCCAATTTTGCGGATGCAGACACAGTCGGCTTCCCGCCCTTTGTGAAGGCGTTGCGAGGGGCTGACTTGGGTCGGAAATGCCTGACGTTTGGGTTGCTTTTGCCTGGCGCTGCATGCCTATTTGATTCAGAAAAATGGCGCCAGTGAGTCAGATTTGCGTGACATTCGACAGGGGATTTGGGCCGCGGATCCTCATGAGCGGAGGCAGGGCTTCGAGCCCGGCGCTTTCGACTTCGGGTCCGCCCGGATACGCCCCCGCATCCATCGCGACGCTCCCAAACGCGGCATCGGCCCGACCTGAGGCAGGACAATCTGTCCGCCCGCCCGCTGCGCGAGGCCGACACCGGCCGACCGGCCCGGGCAGACCGCCTGACGGGCTGACCTGCAGGCGGGCTCAGGCCTCGGCCAGCACCTCGGTCAGCGTCGCGGCCGACAGCGGCACCGGATTGCCCTTCATCGAGGACGAGCCCATCGCCTCGGACGCGACCTCAGCGCGGTCCATAGCGGGCAGCGGCGGCAGGCCCGCCGCCGCGATCCAGTCTCCGAACCGGTCCAGAGCCTCCACGCCCTGTCCGCCGAAAGCCGCGCCGATCCAGTCCAGAACCCGTTCGATCCGGGCCAGGTCCTTCCCTGCCCCGGCCAGCGCCGCGCGATTGGCCCGCAGGACCGGCACCAGCAAGCGGCCGCAGATCGCGCCATGGGCCGCCCCGGTCCGGCCGCCGATCACGCCCGCGAGCCCATGCACCGCGCCGAGCCCGGCATTGGCCAGGGCGAGCCCGCCGGTGAGGCTGACCCGCGCCATCGCGTCCCGCGCCGCCGGGTCCTCGGCCGCCATCAGCCGCGGCAGCGCCGCCAGCCCCTCGGGGATCGCCGCGGCGCACAGCGCATCGGTCAGGGGCGTCGCGCGGCAGGACAGATAAGGCTCGATCACCTGCACGATGGCATCGAGCCCCGAGGCCAGCGTCACCGCGCGCGGGCAGCCGTCTGTGAGGGCCGGATCGACCAGCGCCAGACGGGGAAGCATGCGGATATCGCGCAGGCTGACCTTGCGGCCCGCCGCAGGCACCCCGATGACCGCGTTGCGCGTGGCCTCGGCCCCGGTTCCGGCGGTGCTGGGCAAAGCGGCGAACGGCAAGGGCGCGCGCGGCAGCGGCAGACCGGCGCCCACCACCTCGAGATGATCGATCACCGGCCGGTCCGAAGGCACAAGCGCGGCCAGCGCCTTGCCCAGATCGATCACCGCACCGCCCCCGACGGCCACCACCGCCTCGGGCGCGAAGGCTCGCGCCTCGGCAAGCGCCGCCTCGAGCCCCGGCAGATCGGGCTCGCCCCGGCCGCGGATCTGGCAGACCTCGGCGCCCGCCCCGGCAAGATCGGCCGCGAGCCGGTCGGCAAAGGCCACCGACCCGCCCCGCACCAGAAGGATGCGCCGGCCCCAACCCAGAAGCGCGGGCACCGCCTCGGCCGCCCGGCCCCGGCCGAAGACGATGCGACCCGGCCCGGCAAAGTCGAAGGCTGTCACGCTCAGACTGCCTGAACCGCCGCGACCGCGCGTTTCCAGCGCCCATAGCGCGCCTCGCGCTCGTCGGCTTCCATCGCGGGGGTGAAACTCCGTTCCAGCGCCCAGGTCTCGCCGAATTCCGCCATCGCCGGGTAAAGCCCCGCGCGCTGGCCCGCGAGCCAGGCCGCACCCATCGCCGTCGTCTCCAGCACCTTCGGCCGGTCGACCTGGGCCCCCAGGATGTCGGCCAGGAACTGCATCGCCCAGTCCGACGCGCTCATGCCGCCATCGACGCGCAGCGCGGTATCGCCCTCGGCCGACCAGTCGGCCCGCATCGCCTCGAGCAGATCGCGGGTCTGATAGCCCACCGATTCCAGCGCGGCACGGGCGAATTCGGCAGGCCCAGAATTGCGGGTCAGCCCGAAGACCCCGCCCCGGCAGTCGGCGTTCCAGTAGGGCGCGCCAAGCCCCGTGAAGGCCGGCACCAGCACCAGATCCTGACCGGGATCGGCGCGTTCCGCGAGCCCCTGGGTCTCGGCCGCCGAGCGGATGATCTCGAGCCCGTCGCGCAGCCATTGCACCACCGCGCCCGCGATGAAGATCGAGCCCTCCAGCGCATAGGTCCGCTTGCCGTCCATCTGATAGGCGATCGTGGTCAGCAGCCGGTTCTTCGAGGCGACCGGGGCGTCGCCCGTGTTCAGGAGCGCGAAACAGCCCGTGCCATAGGTCGATTTCAGCATGCCGGGCCGGAAGCAGGCCTGACCGATGGTCGCCGCCTGCTGGTCGCCCGCGATGCCCATGATCGGGATCTCGCGGCCGAAGAGGTCGGGCCGGGTCATGCCGAAATCGCTGGCGCAGTCGCGCACCTCGGGCAGCATCGACATCGGGATGTCGAGCATCCGGCACATGTCCTCGGACCAGACGCCCTTGCGGATGTCGAACAGCATCGTCCGCGCGGCATTGGTGGCGTCGGTGACATGCACCTTGCCCCCGGTCAGCCGCCAGACCAGCCAGCTGTCGACGGTGCCGAAGGCCAGTTCGCCCGCCTCGGCCCGCGCCCGCGCGCCGTCGACATTGTCGAGGATCCACTTGAGCTTGGTGGCCGAAAAGTAAGGGTCGAGCAGCAGCCCGGTGATCTCGGTCACCTGCGCCTCGCAGCCCTGCTCGCGCAGGTCCCGGCACAGATCGGCGGTGCGGCGATCCTGCCAGACGATGGCATTATGCAGCGGACGGCCGGTGGCACGATCCCAGACCAGCGTCGTCTCGCGCTGATTGGTGATGCCGATGGCAGCGATATCCTCCGAGGCCAGTCCGGCGCGCTCGATCACCTCGCGGCTGGTCCCGGCGGTCGAGGTCCAGAGATCGTCGGCATCATGCTCGACCCAGCCGCTGGCCGGGTAGTGCTGTTCGAATTCCTCCTGCGCGGTCGCAGCCACGCCAAGGTCCTTGTCGAACAGGATCGCCCGGCTCGACGTGGTCCCCTGGTCGATGGCGAGAATATGCTGCATGGCAAGTGCCTCCCGTTTTCCCCGGTTTCGTTGACAATTTTCTACAGGGAAATGACCGGGGCCGGAAGAGACGGCGCGGGCGGCGGGCTCAGACCCGGCCGTCGGCCCCCGACAGGAAGACATCGACCGCCAGCTCGATCCGCTCGCGGATGCGCGCGACATCGTCCTCGACGCCGCGCAGCAGGTCCTCGATCGTGCAGGGCAAGGCCATGTCGAGCAGGAGATCGGCGGCACGCGCCGTATCGGACAGCCGGATCTCGCGGCGGGCGACGGCGCGGTCGAGCTCGTCGCGGATCGCCCGGCTGAAGCTGCGCGGCCCCTCCTCGATCAGCAATTCGACCAGGTTGGGATAGCGCGGGGCCTCGGCCATGACCGCACGCAACAGCTCGAGCGGCGCGGCACAGATGCCAGGGGCGAGATCGGGCCCCAGCAGCCGCTTCAGCCGGGCCGGCAACGGCAGGTCGCGCTCGGCCGGTGTCAGCGGCCGCACCACCCGCGCCCCGAGCCGCCTCAGCACGCCGGCGAACAGCTCCGTGCGCCCGTCGAAGACGGCATAGAGGGTGCGCTTGGACATGCCCGCCTCGCAGGCGACCGCTGCCATGGTGGTGCCCGAAAGGCCGCTTGCCAGCAGCACCTTCTCGGTCGCGTCCAGAATCACAGCCTCGCGCTCGGAAGCGGTCATCTGCAGCGGCCTGCCGCGCCTTGGTGCGGTTGCGCATCGGTTCAAGGCAACTCTTCCGCAGTTAAGGTGACTGTCATATCCGCCGTGCAGTTTGATGTTGCACAGAGGCGCGGAAGCAAATACCGAAACCCGAAGGTTTTGTAAATCCGTGCGACCGAATGACCGCCCCGAGAGGAGCTTTTACATGACGCGATCCCGTCCGCGCCCTTCCCGGGCCGTTCTTCCTGTTCTAGTTGCGGCACTTACGCTGACCGCAGCCGCCGCCTTCGCGCAGGCCCAGGGCGGCGGACAACCGCCGACGGCAGTGACCGTCGTCACCCTCAAGGCCGAGGATGTGACGCTGAAGACCAGACTGCCCGGGCGCGTGATCGCCTCGGGCATGGCCGAGGTGCGGCCGCAGGTGGCGGGCATCATCACCGACCGTCTGTTCGAGGAAGGCGCCGATGTCGAGATCGGCGACGCGCTCTACAAGATCGACCCGGCCAGCTACGAGGCCCAGGTGGCCGCGGCCAGGGCTTCGGTCGCGCAGGCAGAGGCCAACCTGAAGGCCGCCGAGAAAGAGGCGACCCGGGTGCAGACGCTGCTTGACCGCAATGTGGCGAGCGAGCAGAAGGTCGATGACGCCATTGCCGCGCGCGATGCCGCGAGCGCCGCGCTGCAGGTTGCCGAGGCACAGCTTCTGAGCGCCGAGATCGACCTCGAGAGGACCACGATAAAGGCGCAGCTTTCGGGCACGGTCGGGCGTTCGCTGACCACGCGCGGCGCGCTGGTGACGGCCGGACAGGCCGAGCCGCTGGCAACGATCCGGACGCTCGATCCGGTCTATGTCGACGTCACCATGTCGGCGGCCGAACTGGTGCACTGGCGCCGCGGCCATACCGAGCGCAGGCTGGCCAATGCCGATGTCTCGGTCGAGCTGAACCTGCCCGACGGCAGCGGCTACGAACACAAGGGCACTCTGACGGCGGCCGAGCCCCATGTCGACGAGCAGACCGGCGTGATCGTTCTGCGGATGAACTTCCCCAACACCGAACGGCTGCTTCTGCCGGGCATGTATGTGCAGGCCGACATGCCCCAGGGCGTGATCGAGGGCGCGATCCTCGTGCCGCAGGAAGCGGTGGGCCGCGACAGCCGCGGCCGGCCGACGGCGTTGGTCGTCAATGCCGAGGACGTGGTCGAGTCCCGCGTGCTGACGGTGCTGCGCGACAGCGGCAACGAGTGGATCGTGACGGACGGCGTCAGCGACGGCGACCGCGTGATCGTGGCCGGTCTGCAGAAGGTCCAGCCCGGCGCCAAGGTCGCTCCGCAGGAACGCGGCGCCGCGGCGGCAGACGGTTCGGACGGCGGCGGCGAAGGCCAGCCTGCCCAAGGCAACTGAACGGCAAGGAGCCCCTGTAAATGGCCCGTTTCTTCATCGACCGCCCGGTCTTCGCCTGGGTCATCTCGATCCTCATCATGGGGATCGGGCTGCTGTCGATCTCGTCGCTGCCGGTCGCGCAATACCCGCAGATCGCCCCACCCAACGTGACGGTGAGTGCAACCTATCCCGGCGCATCGGCCGACACGGTCGCCAATACCGTGACCCAGGTCATCGAACAGCAGATGACCGGCCTCGACGGGCTGCGCTACATCTCGTCCTCCTCGACCTCGGAAGGCGGCGCCTCGATCGAGCTGACCTTCGAGACCGGCACCGATCCCGACATTGCCCAGGTGCAGGTGCAGAACAAGCTGTCGCAGGCGACCGCGCTGTTGCCCGAGACGGTGCAGCGCCAGGGCGTGACCGTGCGCAAGTCCTCGGCCAGCTTCCTGATGGTGATCGCGCTGATCTCGAAGGACGGCACGCTCGATCAGGTCGACCTGTCGGACTATCTGGAAGCGAACCTCGTTGACGAATTCGCTCGGATCGAGGGCATCGGCGAGGTGCAGGTCTTCGGCTCGCAATATGCGATGCGGATCTGGCTCGATCCCTCCAAGCTTGCCGCCTATGAGATGACCCCCTCGGACGTGGTCGCGGCGGTCTCGGCCGAGAACGCACAGATTTCGGCCGGTTCCTTCGGCTCCCTGCCCGCCCCGGACGGTCAGCAGCTGAACGCGACGATCACCGCGCAATCGCTCTTGTCGACGCCCGAGGATTTCGAGCAGATCGTGCTGCGCGCCGAAACCGACGGGGGACTTGTTTTACTGAAGGATGTCGCCAGGGTCGAGATCGGTGCCGAGAGCTACTCCACCATCGCCCGCCGGAACGGCCAGCCCGCCGCCGGCATGGCACTCCGGCTCGCGCCCGGCGCCAACGCTCTCGAAACCGCAAACCGCGTCAAGGCGAAGATTGACGAATTCTCGCAGTTCTTTCCCGATAACGTCGACTACGTGATCCCCTACGACACCACCCCCTTCGTCAAGATCTCGATCGAGGAGGTGGTCAAGACCCTGTTCGAGGCGATCATCCTGGTCTTCCTGGTGATGTTGCTGTTCCTGCAGAACATCCGCGCCACGCTGATCCCGACGCTGGCAGTGCCCGTGGTGCTGCTGGGCACCTTCGGGGTGCTCGCGATCTTCGGCTATTCGATCAACACGCTGACCATGCTGGCCATGGTGCTGGCGATCGGCCTTCTGGTCGACGACGCCATCGTCGTCGTCGAGAATGTCGAGCGGATCATCGAGGAAGAGGGTCTGTCGCCGCGCGAGGCCACGCGCAAGTCGATGGGCCAGATCACGGGCGCACTGATCGGCATCGCGCTGGTGCTGTCGGCGGTGTTCATCCCGATGGCCTTCTTCGGCGGCTCGACCGGCGTCATCTACCAGCAGTTCTCGGTCACCATCGTCTCGGCGATGGCGCTGTCGGTGCTGGTCGCGCTGACCCTGACGCCCGCGCTCTGCGCCTCGCTCCTGCGCTCGAAGGATGCGGTCCATACCCATCGCGGCCCGTTCGGCTGGTTCAACATCCTGTTCGAGAAGATCGCCGGAGGCTACGGTTCGACCGTGGGCTGGATCGTGCGGCGGCCGCTTCGGGTCGGCGTGATCTATATCGCGCTGGCCGGGGTGATGGCGCTGCTCTTCATCCGGACCCCCACGGGCTTCCTGCCCGAGGAGGATCAGGGCATCCTGTTCACGCTGATCCAGGGCCCGACCGGCGCGACCGCAGAACGCACCCAGGCGGTGGCCGACGAGATCCAGAACTACTACCTGGCCAACGAGGCCGAGAACGTCAATTCTGTCTTCACCGTCACCGGCTTCTCCTTCGCCGGACAGGGGCAGAACATGGGAATCGGCTTCGTCCAGCTGAAGGACTGGGACGAGCGCGAGGACCCGTCGCAAAGCGTGCAGGCCATCGCCGGACGCGCCTTCGGCTCGTTCAGCCAGATCCAGGACGCGCTGGTGTTCCCGATCGTGCCGCCTTCGGTCATCGAGCTTGGCAACGTCTCGGGCTTCGACTTCTACCTGCAGGCCCGCGGCGGCCAGAGCCACCAGGAACTTCTGGCCGCGCGCAACCAGCTTCTGGGAATGGCCGCGCAAAGCCCGAAGATCGGATCGATCCGGCCCAACGGGCTGGAGGATGCGGCCCAGTTCAATCTGGACATAGATTGGCGCGCAGCCGGTGCGATGGGGCTGTCGGCGACCGATGTGGGCAATCTGCTCTCGGTTGCCTGGGCGGGCAAATACGTGAACGACTTCGTCGATCGCGGACGGATCAAGCGGGTCTATGTCCAGGGCGATGCCGAGGCACGGGCGACCCCCCAGGATATCGAGCTGTGGCGGATCCGGAACGACTCGGGCGGGCTCGTGCCCTTCTCGAACATCTCGACCGCAAGCTGGGAATTCGGCGCCCAGGGCCTGACCCGCTATAACGGCATGCCCTCGATGCAGCTTCAGGGCTCGCCGGCCGATGGCGTGACCACCGGCGAGGCCATGGCCGAGATGGAGCGGCTGGCCGGCCAGCTGCCGCCCGGCTTTGCCATCGCCTGGACCGGCCTGTCGCTGGAAGAGCGCGAATCCGGCAGCCAGGCGCCGCTTCTGTATGCGTTGTCGCTGGCGGCGGTGTTCCTCTGCCTCGCCGCGCTTTACGAAAGCTGGGCGATCCCCTTCGCGGTGATGCTGGCCATGCCGATCGGGGTTCTTGGCGCGCTTCTGGCGGCCTGGCTCGGCAATTTCGAGAACGGCGTGTTCTTCCAGGTGGCGCTGCTGACGGTGATCGGCCTGACCGGCAAGAACGCGATCCTGATCGTCGAGTTCGCCCGCGACCGGCAAGAGGCGGGCGAGGGCCTGTTCGAGGCCGTCATCCATGCTGCCCAGCAGCGGTTCCGGCCGATCATCATGACCTCGATGGCCTTCAGTCTCGGCGTGCTGCCGCTGGTGCTGAGCTCGGGCGCGGGCTCGGGCGGGCGAAACGCCATCGGCTCTGGCGTTCTGGGCGGCACGCTCAGCGCCACCATCCTCGGCGTGCTGTTCGTGCCGCTGTTCTATACCACGATCCGCAAGGTCGCGGGCGGCCGCATGGCCAAGTGACACCGCGCCGGAAAGCTGCGCATCGCCCCAGAACGCCCGGCCGGAAACGGCCGGGCGTTTCCGCTTGGGGAAGCATCTCGCGGGGGATATTCCGGCCGACATGCGCGGCCCGCCCTAGCAAGGCGGGACAGGCTCAGAACGCGTCGTCGCCCGGAGCGCGGCGGCGTTGCTGCCACTGGTCGTAGAACGTGACCCGGCCGCGCCCCCGCCGCTTGGAGTCGTAGAGCGCGATATCGGCCTCCTGCAGCAGCACGTCGGAAGAGGGCCGCCGCGAGATGGTCGCAAGCGCGATGCCGATGCTGGCCGAAATCCGGCATTCCACCCCTTGCAGGCTCATCGGCTGCTCGATCCGTTCGATCAGCCGCGAGGCATGGGCAAGCAGATGATCGCGGTCGCCGAAATCGACCATCAGCACCACGAATTCATCGCCGCCGATCCGGGCGACGACATCGCGGCTCCGGAAATGGCTGCGCAGGACCGCCGCGACGATGCGCAGGACGCCATCGCCCACCCCATGACCATGGCTGTCATTGACCGCCTTGAACAGGTCGAGATCAACCTGCATCAGCGCGAAAGGCAGGTCGCTTGCAACCAGCCGGCTCAGCGCATCGTCGAAGGCCCGGCGATTGGCAAGCCCGGTCAGCGTGTCGGTCGCGGCCTCGACCTCGGCAGAGACGCGGGCCCCGTTCAGCCGAAGCGCCAGCCGCCTGAGTTCTCCCACGACCGCGGTCTTGGCCTCGTTGAGATAGAGAAGCTCGATCGCGAGGTCGGTCGGCGCGAAATCCGACGAGGTGAGGTCGAAACGACCGACGGCGTCGACCAGCGAGATCCCGAGCGACAGGTTCAGCAGCGCCGTCCCCCCGGACAAGGGAACCACCAGCCCCTTGAGCGCGATCTCGGGCCGGGCATTCAGCGTGAACTTGAGCGCAACGCCCTGCATCTGCAACAGATCTTCCAGCCGACGCGCCGCGCGGGGCCGGCGCAAGGTGACGATCTGGGTCCAGGCGCATGGCAGCAGCGGTGCCCCGGCCAGACGCTGCAGGGTCGGCCCGGCCCGGAGCACCTCGCCGCCGGCGCCGATCCAGACATGCATCGGCATCAGCCGGTCGAGCGCGGCACCGGACAGTCCCGGCCCCGCGTCGCAGCCCACGCCCTCGTCGCCGCCCGGCCTGTCGGACAGTTGCGTCATGGCAGCGGCCCCTTCAGCGAGAAACTGCGGCCGGTCGAGAAGGAGCTGTCGAGCAGGCGGACCCCGAGAAGGCCGCCATCGGGCCGCTCTTCAAGCGGTTCGAGCAGAACCAGCGCCCCGTAATCGTCGGCCATCGCCCGAAGCAGCCCCTGCAGGATATGGAAGGCCTCGGGCCAGTCGCCGCGACAGTCGAGCCGGTACCCGTCGGCCGCATCTTCGGCGAGGCGCAGCTCGGGCAGGACCAGATCGGGCACGGCAAGCCGCGTGCGGTCGGGCAGATCCTCGAGCGAGAACAGGAAATCGAGGAATGTCTCCCCGCCGAAGCGCAACAGGCGCCGGACCGGTTCGAGCGCGCTATGCGACACCAGATAGGTTCCCAGATCCTCCAGCAGCATGGTCTGCGGCAGACCGAGCCGGGCGCCGGCGGCGCCAAGCAGCGCCTCGGTGGTATCGTCATCGTAGTTCAGCATGGCCTCGAAGGCGTGACGTTCCAGCCCGGCATCGCGCACGATCTCGGCCCACACCTGTTGACCATAGGTGTCGGCAAGAAAGAAATGGATGGCGCGATTGATCAGCCCGTGCATACGAACCGGCCCACTCCCTGAACGATCTGGCAGAGGCGATCCTCTCCGCGTCGGCTTAAGAAATGGCAAAGATGCGCCCGCCCCGGCCGGCATCCGCGGCCCCGATCGGCGTCGGCGCCCGGCGCGCCGGATCAGCCTTGCGGCTCAGCGCCCGAAGAACAGCGTCCGGCCCTCGACCTCGACCGCATTGAGCCGCATCGGCCGCAGCTCGTAACGGCCCGCGATCAAGGCATCGATGGCGGCGCCCGCGTCCCGATAGGGATTGGCCCCACCGAGATAGTCGGGACTGCGCATCGAATAGCCGCTCGCTTCGGCGAAATAGGCGCGCAGAAGCGGGCCCTCCCCCGGGCGCTGGGCCAGAATCAGGATCTCGTCGCCGGGCCGGTCGCCGGAGAGATCGGCCAGGACCGCGACGCAGGAGGGGTTGCCCCCGGCCGTGCGCAGGGCGCAGGCTTCGGAGAACTGCCGGACTTCCCAGGGCCGCAGACCGGCGATGAACCCCTCGGGCAGCACCGCGCCCTCGGGCCGGACCGGAAGCGTCCGGACCAGCCGGTTTCGATCCTCGACAAGCGTGCGGCCACGCCGCGCCATCTCGAAATCGGAGCGGCTCGCTGCCAGCTTCAGCGTGGCAAGCTGCCTGTCCATGCCCTCGGCGCCGGATCCGTCCGGCATCGCGGCCAGCCGCGCGAGCGCGGCCTGCCCCGCCCGGCCCCAGTCATGGCCGAGGGTCCAGAGATCGAGCTGCTCGGCCGGAACGCGCCCGGCGGCGTAGCGCGCCACCTGATCGGAGGCCGAGATCCGCTGCGGATCGAGCAGCGGCGTCAACAGCCCCGCCGCCAGCACCATCGCCGTCAGCGCCATCGCCACATTGACCCGCCGCACCCCGACCGCCCAATGCCGCGGCCGAAGCGCCGAGGCGGCATAGCCAAGCCCGTAGCCCAGTGCCAGCAAGGCCAGAATCGCGGCCAGGACCCGCTCGGGCGTCGCGCCATACTGCCCCAACCGCATCGCCACGGCGGTTCCGGCCAGCGCCGCCAGAACCGGCAGCAGAAGCGCCAGAAGCCGCGCGCTTCCCTCGGCCAACCCGCCCCGGGGCCGGCACTCCTCCCCGGCATCGGCGACCGTGGAAATCAGCGTGACCGAACCGAAGGCCGTTGCCAGCAGGATCGAGGCCGCCGACAGACCGCCGAAGAGATGCCCGATCCCGCGCAGCGGCAAGGCCAGCAGAAACACCGCGACCACGGCCAGCACGACCGGCAGCAGCAACCGGAACAGCCCCAGCACCAGTTCGGGCGAGAGATATTCGGACCGCTCGCCGACGACCGCCAGCGCAAGCCCCAGCGTGACCCCGCTCAGCAGATAGGGCACCGGCCTGAGATCCAGCAGCCAGTCGATCGCCTGCAACCCGACCAGACCGAACAGCGCGTTCGACAGAAACAGGATCCCCCAGACCAGCCCGACGAAAAGCCAGGCCGCGGCAAGCCGCACCATGATCTCCCAGGACCGGGTGAACAGCGCGCGATAATCGAGCCAGCGCCCGCCGGGAGAGAAACCCGAGATCAGGAAGGGCGGCGCCAGGACCAGCAATGCGGCAAAGGCGGCAGGCGCGACGATATCGTCGAGCGCGCCCGAAACCGTGTCGAAACGCAGGCTGGCCCAGGTCACGAGCCCGGCCATCGGCAGGGCCATCAGGGCCGCCGCCGCCAGCGCCCGGCCAAGCCGGAGCGCGCCCGCCATGGCAAGCGCGGCGACGAAGAAGGCGGTTCCGAAAACCGAGAGGAACAGGTGAAGCCGCGCCAGCCCGGCCATCGGCCCGGGCAAGAGCCCGAACATAAGCCAGGCCGCAAGCCCGGCGACGCCGCCCAGAATTCCGAAGCTCCACCGCCCCGGCTGGCCGTCCGCTGCCTCTGCCATCGTTGTCTCCTAGATCCTCGCCGCGCGACCATAGCGCCGGGCGGACACGCGGACCAGAGCGCCGGGGCGCCTCTCGGCGGTCAGCCGCGTTCGGCCCCGATCCCGTCGAGATACTCCGGCAGCGCGCCGACATCGGGCAGCACGACTCCCGCGAGGTCGGACAGATCCTCGGCCCGGGCGGTGCCGGTCAGAACGGCCGCGGTCGCCGCCCCCGCGGCCCGGCCCGCGGCCAGATCGAACCGGCTGTCGCCCACCATCAGCACCTCGTCCGGGCTGCGGCCGGTCGCGGCGGCGAAGGCCAATACCTGCCCCGGTTCCGGCTTGGCACCATGGCCGCTGTCGAATCCCGCGACGAAATCGAAGGCGCCGCGCACGCCTGCCGCCTCGAGCTGGGCAAGCGCGGGCGCCTCGGCGTCATTGGTCGCGACCCCGAGCGCGAGCCCCCGCGCGGCAAGCCGCTCGAGAAGCGGCCCGAGCGCGACGGCGGGGACCATGCGCGCGGCGAGGGAGGCCTCGGTCAGATGCCGCGCCAGTTCTTCGGGCTGCCATCCCGGCAGATGCGGCAGCAGCCGCCGCACGACATCATCGGTGGTGCCCGCGACCACCGGGCTGTCCGGACGGAAGCGACCGGCGCAAAGATCGAAGCCCAGCGCGCGCGCCAGCGCCGCGCGGCGGGCCGGGCTGCCCTGTGCGAGCTCGTTCAGCAACTCGAGCGCCCAGCCGGCCCAGCTGCGCTGAAAGTCGAAAAGCGTTCCATCCTTGTCGAAAAGGATTGCCGAGATCCTGGTCATGCCGGTTCCTGTCTGTCCCGGCCCGTTCTGGGGTGCGCGGCACTCGGCTGCAAGCCCCCGCGGATCGAAAAGCAACGAAAATACCCGGCAATCAGGTCCAGTGCGGATCGGCGCCTCCGGGCAATCCCGCCCGCGCCGCCAGCACCGCCTCGCCGGGCCGACCGACGGCCGCGCAGAAGCGCAGCACCCAGGCATCGTCAAGCAGAAGGAAGTCCAGAACCGACGCAAGAAAGTCCGGTTCCGACGCCCGCTCGCGCAAATCTGTCGCACTGGCCCCCGTCGCGCCCAGGAAAACCGGCAACAGCTCGTCATCGCCGACCAGCCAGGCCAGCGCCTCAAGCGCCACAGTTTCGGCGAAATCCTGCATCCATTGACACCCCGACAAAACGTTAAAGGGTTTGTTAACGAATACGTCTCAAAAATGAACCCGAAAAACAGGGTAAATGGTTCCCAAACGCATTTCCTGTGGAGAGCCGATGTCTCGCCGAATATTGATCGTGGATGACGTTGCGACAAACCGGATCGTGATGAAGGTTCGTCTTCGCAACGCCCATTACCAGGTCCTCCAGGCCAGCGACGGCCGGACGGCTCTCGAAGTCGCGCGCGCCGAACACCCGGACCTGATCCTGCTGGACATGTGCCTGCCCGACATCGAGGGAACCGACCTCTGCCGGCGGCTCAAGGCCGATCGCGAGACCTCCTCGATCCCGCTGATCGTGGTCACGGCGGGCCGGGCGCCCGAAACCAAGATGCGCGCGCTGGAGGCCGGGGCCGACGAGTTCCTGTCGAAACCGCTCGATGAGACGATCCTGCTGGCGCGGGTGCGCAGCCTGCTGCGGGCGCGGGAAACCGCCGAGGAACTCGCGCTTCGCAACGGCACCCATCAGGTGCTGGGCTTCGCCGAGGCGGCCCCGGACTTCGCCCCGCCCGGTCTGATCGCGCTGATCGCCAGCGATCCGCGCCGGGCGCGCGCCTGGCGCGCCGCGCTGGTGCCGCTGCTCTCGGACAGCCTGACGGTGCTGAGCCGGGCCGAGGCCCTGAATCCGCAACCGGGCACGGTGCCGCCCGATGCCTATGTGATCGACGCCGACCTGACGCCCGACGGGGCAGGCCTGCGGATGGTCAGCGAGCTGCGCGCCCATCCCGGCTCGCGCGATGCCGCGATCCTGATCGTGGTGCCCGAGGCGGCGGGCGAAACGGCGGCGATGGCGCTCGATCTGGGCGCCAATGATCTGATCGCCGACCCCATGGATGCGCAGGAACTGGCGCTCCGGATCAAGATGCAGATCCGACGCAAGGCGCAGTCGGACCGGCTGCGGGCAACGCTGGAGGACGGCCTGCGCCTCGCGGTGACCGATCCGCTGACGGGGCTCTTCAACCGCCGCTACGCCCTGCCCCATGTCGCCAGGATCGCCGAACGCGCGGCCGAGACCGGGCGAAGCTTCGCGCTGATGATCCTCGACATAGACCGCTTCAAGCTGGTCAACGACCATTACGGCCATGCCTCGGGCGATGCCGTTCTGGTCGAGGTGGCGCGGCGGCTCAAGGAAAATCTGCGCGCGGTCGATCTGATCGCACGGATCGGCGGCGAGGAATTCATGGTGGCGCTGCCCGAAACCGATGCCGAGCGCGCCCGCAGCACCGCCGAGCGTCTGCGCCAGGCGATCGAGCGCCTGCCGATGGCCCTGCCCGGCGGCGCCGGCGAGATCCCGGTGACGATCAGCGTGGGCGTGACGATCGGCGATGGCTGCGCCTTCGTCACCGGCCAGGGCGATCTCGAGACAGAGGTGCGCGAGATTATGGAGCATGCCGACCGCGCGCTTTACGGCGCCAAGGCCTCGGGCCGAAACACCGTCGAGATGTCGCGCAGCGCGGCTTGAGAGCACCTGCGCACCTGCGCGAAAGACCGTGAAAGACATCGCGGACGGCCGGGACCGGGAAAACCCGCCCGCACCTGTTCAGGCTGTTCAGGCCGCGCGCGCGGATCGCGGGATGAGATCAGCGGCCTTGGGGCGGAACCGGGCAACGGTCGCGGCCGGGCGGGCCGTGGCGCAGCACCCGTTCGAGCCGGTCGGCAAAGGCCGAACGCTCCTCGGGCGACATCGCCGACAGGCGGTCGAGCATGAGTTGCCGTACCATCCCCGCATGGGTCTGCACCCGGGCCCCCTGACGGTCGAGAACCGTCGCGATCCGCTCGGCATCGAAAGTGTCGCCCCGCAGCGCGGTCAGCATGTCGCGAAAGCCCTGCCGCACCTCGCGCCGCTCTTCGCGGACCCGCGGCGCCTCGGCCCGCAGCGCCTTGCGGATCTCCGCCCGGTCGCTATCGGAAAGCGCACGCCCATAGGGGCCGAGCGCCCTCATCGTTACGGCGTCGGACAGACCGCCACCGGGCCTGTGGCTTAGAAACGCGCCGCCGATCAGGCCCAGCAGCAGCACATTGACCGCAAGGCTGAGCCCCAGGGCCAGAGAGAGCCGGTTGCGGCCTCGCCGGGGCGGGGCGGTCGCTTCGGGGTCGGACATGCTTATCCCTCCGTCAGAAAGGTGTCGAGGCTGGGCATCAGATCGCCCGGCCCATAGGCCGATCCGAGAATCTCGGTGCTGAGCCTGCCGACATCGCCAGGCCCGGCATACCCGATCCAGAGCCCGAAGACGCCCGCTGTCGCAACCCCGGCAAGGGCCGGCCAGCCGCCGATGGCCGTCACCAGAAGCGCCAGAATGCTCCGTCGCCGCGTGGGCTGTCGCCGCGGTGCCGTCCTCGCGGCGGCGGCCGTCACCATCGCGTCTTCCATGATCCGCGCCATCAGCGCCGCCGAGGGCTCGGCCCGGTCCTGCCGCGCCGCCTCGAACAGAGCCTCAAGCGTCTCGTCTTTCATCCTCGGTTCAGTCATCGTCGAACCCCAATGCCTCGCGCTGCCCTGCCAGTATCCGGCCCAGCGCCCGCTTGCCCCGGGCGGTCAGACTTTCGACCGCCTCGACGCCGATCTCGAGAATCGCGGCGATCTCGGGGTTCGAGAGCCCCTCGATATGCCGCAGGATCACCGCCTGCCGCTGCCGCTCGGGCAGAAGCGCCAGTGCCGCCTCAAGCGCCGCGACCCGCGCCGCCTGCTGCAGCCGCGCCTCGGCGCCCGGGCTGTCATCGGGCGGCTCGGGCACCTCGTCGAGCGCCCTGGCCCGCCGACGACGCAGCCGGTCGGTACAAAGGTTGGTGACGACGCGGTAGAGCCAGGTCGTCACCCGTGCCTCGCCCGGGCGCCAGTCGGGCGCGATCCGCCAGAGCCGCAGCATCGCCTCCTGGGCCACGTCCTCGGCCTCGGCCCCGTCGCGCAGGAGGCGGCGGGCATAGGACAGGATCCGGGGCGTCATCCTGAGCGTGAGCAACCGCACGGCACGCGCATCGCCCTGGCCACAGGCCAGAAGCAGCGCCTCGTCGGTCTCTCCGTCTCCGGCATCGAAAGGCATGTCCATCCTGCTTTTCGGCCTACCCCGTCGCCCCGGGCCCGGCAAGCGGGCAGCGCCCCGTCAGGACGATGCCCGCCATCCCGCGCCTCAAGGCTGCGCGGTCGGATCCTGCTGTCGCATCATGCCGCGGAAGGCCCGGATTCCGGCCTCGAATTCCTCCTTCGACAGGCTGCCATCGCCATCGGCATCGATGCGGTTGAACATCATCGCGGGCCCCGGCCGCTGGGCCAGCTCCTCGGCGCTGAGCTTGCCGTCGCCATCGGCATCCATCATCTCGACCAGCCTCCGGGCGCGCTCGGCGCGGTCCTCGGGGCTGAGCGAGGGATCGCCGAAGCCGCCATAGCCCATCGGTCCGGCCCCATCGAGCCCGCCGAACATCCCGTATCCGCCGCCCATCGCGCCCCGCGGCCCCATGCCGCCGGGATGACCGCAGGCGCCGCCCCTGCCCTGTCCCATCATGCCGTGGCCCATCATGCCCTGGCCCATGCCGCAGCCGCCCGGCATGCCGCCACCGCGCTGCATGCCCGGCTGCATGCCGCAGCCCTGCCCTCTTTGCCTCCAGTCCCCCTTGCCGCGGCCCCGGCCGGCCGGGCCGAGTTTCTCTGCCTCCTCGGGCGAGAGCAGGCCGTCACCATCGGTATCGAGATCGGCGAAACGGGCCCGGGCCCGGGCGGTGAATTCCTCGGGCGAGATCGCGCCGTCGCCATCTGCGTCCATCCGGTCGAAAAGCATGCCCTGACGGGCACCGCCCGGCCCGGCAACCGGCCCCGCACCCGGCCCTGCGGCCGCCCCGGGCCCCTGCTGGGCCATTGCCGGCGCCGTCAGCGACAGAATCGCCGCCGCCCCGATCGCAAGTGCCGCGCGCGACATCTTCGTTGCATTCCGTGCCATCTCGGTCTCCTTCGGTTCTCTCTGCCGGACGACCCCGCGTCGTCCGCCTTCAGAAGCTGTTACGGAACCCCTGCGGGTTTCCGTCGCCCCCGGCCCATTCCGCGCGATTTTCTCTCGCGCGGCCCGCTTCAGCTTGGCCCCCGGGGCTGTCGCGCGACGGTATTTTCCCGGGCTTTCCCCGGGCTTTCTTCGGGGCGACCTTGCCCCAGGCGGCACGGCTCTGCGCGCCAGTGCCAAGCCGGCCCGGGGCCGCGACATCCCGCCGCAAGGACAGACGGTCCCATTCTTAACCGTTCAGAGCGTGACTAGCTTGATCGGGCAGGCCGAGGACGCGGCATGCGATGGGACACACGGACAGGTGACATGATCGGATCTCACGCCAGACCCGTTGGCGCGGCCGTGTTGCGCGGCTGGTGCAAACGTTGCCCGAATTGCGGAGCCGGCCCGATGCTGTCGGGCTATCTCGCGGTACGCGAACACTGCCCCGTCTGCATGGAAGAGCTCCACCACCACCATTCCGATGACGGCCCGGCCTATCTGACGGTGCTGATCGTCGGCTTGCTGAGCGCGCCGCTGGTCGCGGGCAGCATCGCCGCCTTCCGCCCCGACCCTCTGGTGCTGACCTCGGTCTTTTCGATTGGCTGCGTCGCCCTGGCGCTCTACCTTCTGCCGAGACTGAAAGGGGTGATGGTGGCATTGCAATGGGCCAAACGGATGCACGGCTTCGGCCAACCGGCGGAATAGAGACCCCACCGATCCGCGATGCGGCAACGGTGATCGTGCTGCGCGATGCCGCGACGAGCCCGCGCGTGCTGATGGGGCAGCGCGGGGCAAGCGCGGCCTTCATGCCCAACAAGATGGTCTTTCCGGGCGGCGCCGTCGATCCGGTCGATGCCACGGTGCCCCTGGCCTGTCCGCTGGCCGCCGCCTGCGCCGCGCGGCTTCAGGCCGAGGCCGCGCCGGCCATGGCCGGCGCGCTGGCCGCCGCGGCGGTCCGCGAGCTCTGGGAGGAAACCGGGCTGATCCTCGGGCGTCCCGGCACATGGCCCGGCCCCGCCCCGAAGGGCTGGCGCGGCTTTGCCGCCACCGGGCATCTGCCCTCGCCCGAGGGCTTTCACTTCATCTTTCGCGCCATCACCCCGCCGGGGCGGCCGCGCCGCTTCGATGCACGCTTCTTCCTGGTCGAGGCCGAGGCACTGGCCAGTGACCCCGACGATTTCTCGGGCGCCGAGGACGAGCTGAGCCAGCTTCAGTGGATCCCGCTGGCCGAGGTGCGCCGGTTCGATCTGCCCTTCATCACCGAAGTGGTCCTGGCCGAGGTCACGCAGCTGATCCGGGGCGGGCTGCCCCCCGCAAGCGTGCCGTTTTTCGACAATCGCGACCAGATCTCGAAATTCCAGCGTCTCGCCTGACCAAACGCCCTGCAAGCCTGTCGCCCCGAGGCCCGGACCGCGCGCGGATCGGGCGGATCGGGCGGGCCGGGCCGGGGATCAGAGCGGCGCCTGACCGACCGAGCGGCCGATCCCGGCGGGACGGGGCAGCGCGGCATGGGCGCGCGCAATCTCGGCCATCCGGCGGGCAACCTCCGGCCCGGGCTCGGAGGCCTGACGGGTCTCGAGGCTCACATGCACCAGCAATGCCTCTGCGGTCGCGATCTCGCGCCCCTCGGCGAACAGCCGGTGGAACAGATGGAGCTTGCGGCCTTCCGCGCCCAGGCACAGGCTCTCGACCCTGAGCGCCGCGCCGGGCTTTGCCTCGGCGAGATGGCGGATATGCGACTCGACGGTAAAAAACCCCGCCCCGCCCGCCACATAGGCCGCGTCGCAGCCCATCAGCTCGACCACCCGGTCGGTCGCATCCGAGAAGACCTGCATATAGCGCGCCTCGGTCATGTGGCCGTTATGGTCGATCCAGTCCAGCGGCACGGTTCGGGCCACGCTGCGGATCGGCCCGGCGATGTCCGCCTCGCCCTCCCCGAGCCCGGCGTCAAAGCCGCGCAGATGCGCGCCCGCCCCCCAGCCCGCCCATTTCAGCGCCCGGAGCACCGCGACGAGGTTCCTGTCGCGGACCTGTTCCAGCTCTTCGAGCGGCCGCCCGCCGGCCTGCGCCCCGGCCTGTTCGGCCACGGTCCGCGCCAGCGCCTCGGTCGCCTCGGGCATCTCGGTCAGATGGGTGCGCGGCAGATCGAGACCCGGCCCGATCCGCGACACCACCTTGTCGACCCCGGCGACACCTCCGGCCAGCAGCGCGGATTCGAACGGCCCCATCTGCGCCCAGTTGAGCCCGACCCCCATCCGCACCGCCTCGTCGATCTCGGCGGTGGTGGCGACCCCGTCATGCACGAGCCAGAGCGCCTCGCGCCAGACCGCCTCCATCAGCCGGTCGGCGATATGGCCGTCGATCTCGCGCCGGACCGGCAGCGGCATCATGCCGATGCCGCGCAGCACCAGATCGGCCCGCTCGCGCGCCCAGCCGGGCGCGTCCTCGGCCAGGACCAGCTCGACCAGCGGCAGCAGATAGACCGGGTTGAACGGATGCGCCACGACGATCTGGCAGCGCCGCGCACCCTGCCCGTAAAGCGCGGTCGGGGTAAAGCCCGCCGTCGAGGAGGCGATGATCGCCTCATCGGCGGCATGTTCCTGCACCTTCTGGTAAAGCGTGCGCTTGAGATCCAGCCGTTCGGGCACGCTTTCCTGGATCCAGCCCGCGCCCGATACCGCCTGCGAGATGGTGGCGACATGGACCACCTCGCCCTCGGCGGGCAGGGGCCGCTCCGACAGGCCGGGCAGCGCGCGGCGGGCATTGCCGAGCACCGTCGCCACGCGCGCGACGGCCGCCGGATCGGGGTCGAACACGCGCACAGACCAGCCCATCAGGGCAAAGCGCGCAGCCCAGCCCGCACCGGCAACCCCGGCGCCGAGAATGGCAACCGTGCCGGTCACGCCGCCCCGGCGGCCGATGCCCGGCCGCGACCTGTCCCGCTATTCGTCCGAAGGCACATGCTTTCCCCCAAGTCACAGCGCCCATAATGTCCTCCGTCCCCATCGGGGCAAGGGCCGGGCCGGATCGTTCGCGCGATGGATGCCGGGCGTGCCAGAGATGCAACGAATTGGCCCCGCTGTCCCGGCCGATCCGGCCGCGGCAGCCCTCAGAACGGCATCGGATAGGCCTTGTGCATCGCTGCGATCTCGGCCTGGATTTCGGGCGACAGGGTCAGATCGGCCGCGCCCAGGGCGGTCTCGAGCTGCGCGGTCGAGGTCGCGCCGATGATCGGGATCACCGGGAAGGGACGGCTGGCGACGAAGGCAATCGCCATCTGCACCGGGTCGAGCCCATGCGCCTTGGCGATCGCCAGATAGCCCGACACCGCCTCCCAGACCCGGGGCGTGATCCGTCCGCCAAGATCGGGGCTGCGCGACCGGCGCGAGCCGTCGGGCGTGACATCGCCCGCATATTTTCCGCTGAGAAGGCCGGTGGCAAGCGGGCTGTAGGCCAACAGCGGCAGGTTCTCGTTCACGCCGAGCTCGGCCAGGTCGGTGTCATAAAGCCGGCAGAGCAGCGAATATTCGTTCTGAAGCGTCCGGGCCCGCGGCAGACCCTTTTCGTCGGCCAGGCGCAGCCATTGCGCCATGCCCCAGGCGGTTTCGTTCGACAGCCCGAAATGGCGGATCTTGCCCGCCTTGACCAGTTCGTCGAGCGTTTCGAGCACCTCTTCCATATTGGCCAGCGTCGCGGCGCGGTCCTGATGCGAGGGGTCGTAGCGCCAGTTCTTGCGGAAATGGTAGGATCCGCGGTTCGGCCAGTGCAGCTGGTAGAGGTCGATATAATCGGTACGCAACCGCCGGAGCGAGCCCTCGACCGCCCTGAGCAGGGAGTCGCGGCAGACCGGCTCGCCCTCGCGCACCGTCTTCATGCCCTCGCCGGTCATCTTGGTGGCGACGATCCAGTCCTTGCGGCGGCCGGTATCCCGGAACCAGTTGCCGATGATCCGTTCAGTGCGGCCGACGGTTTCCGCGAGGACCGGCGCCACCGGATACATCTCGGCCGTGTCCATGAACTGCACGCCCCGTTCACAGGCAAGGTCGATCTGGGCATGTGCCTCATCCTGGTCGTTCTGGCTGCCCCAGGTCATCGTCCCCAGACACAGGCAGGACACTTCCAGCCCGGTACGACCCAGCGAAACTTTCCTCATGTTCTATCCCTCATTGCAGTCCGCACGAAAAGGTATCCCGAGGATGGGCCGGTGCAAGGCGGATTTGTTCTCGCCCATTCCGGTTCGCCCATCTGCTCGCCCCGCATGTCGGCCCCGCCAGGCGGATCCCCAGTCGGGGCGCCAGTCGGAGCACCAGTCGGTGCGCCGAAACGAGGCGACGGCGCGGGACGACAAAACGCGACGGCGACCTCGACAACCAACCGCCCTGACCGGAAACGCGAAGCCAGAAAACACGGGGCCAGAAAACGCGGGGCCCGGAAACGCGAGGCCGGTCCCCTTCCGGATACCGGCCTCCTTACACGGGCGAAGTCTAGCAGATCGTCCACCCGGGGAGGCGGGAAAAACATATAGAGAACATCTAAACAACAAGACGTAATGTCGAGGCACCCGATCAGGGCAGTCCCGGCACGGCCCGGCGGCCCTGTCCGGCCCGGGCAAAGCCGCGGCTGCGACCCAAAGGCACCCCCGCTTGCAAGGCCCCTCACCGCCCCCGATCTGAGGTGAGGACCGAGCCACAACCGGAGAAAAACAAATGGATATCCGCTTCGACGGCCAAACCGCGCTGATCACCGGTGCAAGCACCGGGATCGGAGCTGCCATCGCGCATGAACTCGCCGCCTCGGGGGCCACGGTCTGCCTGGCCGCGCGCACGGCCTCGAAGCTGACCCCCGTGGTCGAGGATATCGCCGCGGCGGGCGGCAAGGCCTATGCCATGCCCTGCGACGTGTCCGATCCGGGCGCCGTCGAGGCGCTGGTCGCGCGCACGGTCGAAACCACCGGCGGGCTGAACCTGCTGGTCAACAATGCCGGGATCTCGGGGCCTTCGGCCGATGCCGGTGCCTATCCGCTGGACGGCTGGCGCGAGGTCATCGACATCAACCTCAACGGCGTCTTCTACGGCCTGCGCTTCGGCCTGCCGGCGATCGAGGCCTCGGGCGGCGGGGCGGTGGTGAACATGAGTTCGATCCTCGGCAGCGTCGGCATGGCCACGGCACCCGCCTATGTGGCGGCCAAGCACGCGCTGCTGGGGCTGACGAAATCGGCGGCCCTGGCCTATGCCGAGCGCGGCATCCGCATCAACGCCGTCGGCCCCGCCTTCGTCAGGACGCCGATGATCGAGACCGGGCTCGACGCCGAAACCCAGGCGCGGGTGACGGCGCTCCATCCGGTCGGGCGGATGGGCCGGTCGGACGAGATCTCGGGGCTGGTGGCCTTCCTTCTGTCGGACCGCGCAAGCTTCATCACCGGCAGCTATCATCTCGCCGATGGCGGATATACCGCGCAATAGCGCCCCAAAGGCCGCGCCAGAGCCCCACGAGGCTCTGGCCCTCGGGCGCATGGCAGGATAAACGGGCCTCAAGATCCGGCAAGAAGGCAACGGCAGATGGCACGCATCCTGATCACCTCGGCGATCCCCTATATCAACGGGATCAAGCATCTGGGCAACCTCGTCGGAAGCCAGCTTCCGGCCGACCTCTATGCCCGCTACTGCCGCGCCCGCGGCCATGAGGTCATGTTCCTCTGCGCCACCGACGAGCATGGCACCCCCGCCGAGCTGGCCGCGGCCAAGGCCGGCAAGCCGGTGGCGGAGTATTGCGCCGAGATGCATGAGGTGCAGGCCGAGCTGGCCCGAGGCTTCCGGCTGTCCTTCGACCATTTCGGCCGCTCGTCGAGCCCGCAGAACCACAGGCTGACGCAGTATTTCGCGGGCCGGCTGGCCGAGAACGGCCTGATCGAGGAAGTCAGCGAGCGTCAGGTCTATTCCAATGCCGATGGCCGCTTCCTGCCCGACCGCTATATCGAGGGCACCTGCCCCAATTGCGGCTACGAGAAGGCCCGCGGCGATCAGTGCGAGAACTGCACCAAGCAGCTCGACCCGACCGACCTGATCGCGCCGCGCTCGGCGATCTCGGGCTCGACCGATCTGGAAGTGCGCGAGACCAAGCACCTGTATCTGCGCCAGTCGCAGATGCGCGACAAGCTCGAAGCCTGGATCGACGACAAGACCGACTGGCCGGTGCTGACCACCTCGATCGCCAAGAAATGGCTGAACGATGGCGACGGGCTGCAGGACCGGGGCATCACCCGCGATCTGAACTGGGGCATTCCGGTGAAGAAGGGCGAGGCGGACTGGCCCGGCATGGAGGGCAAGGTCTTCTATGTCTGGTTCGACGCGCCGATCGAATATATCGCGGCCTCGGCCGAATGGGCCGAGAAGAACGGCCGCCCCGAGGCCGACTGGCGGCGCTGGTGGCGGCTCGACGAGGGCGCGGAAGACGTGCGCTATGTCCAGTTCATGGGCAAGGACAACGTGCCCTTCCATACGCTGAGCTTCCCGGCGACGATCATGGGCTCGGGCGATCCCTGGAAGCTGGTGGATTACATCAAATCCTTCAACTACCTGAATTACGATGGCGGCCAGTTCTCGACCAGCCAGGGCCGGGGCGTGTTCATGGATCAGGCGCTGTCGATCCTTCCCGCCGATTACTGGCGCTGGTGGCTCTTGTCGCACGCCCCCGAGAATTCGGACAGCGAGTTCACTTGGGAGAATTTCCAGGCCTCTGTGAACAAGGACCTGGCCGATGTGCTGGGCAATTTCGTCAGCCGCGTGACCAAGTTCTGCCGCTCGAAATTCGGCGAGGCGGTGCCCGAGGGCGGCGCTTATGGCGACCGCGAGCAGGAGCTGAACGACGATCTCTATATCCGCATCCGCGCCTATGACGCGCATATGGAGGCGATGGAGATCCGCAAGGCCGCGGCCGAGCTGCGCGCGATCTGGGTCGCGGGCAATGAATATCTGCAGGAGGCGGCGCCCTGGTCGGTCTACAAGGAAGACCCGGACAAGGCCGCCGCGATCATCCGCTTCTCGCTGAACCTGATCCGGCTTTACGCGGTGCTGTCGGCGCCCTTCATTCCCGATGCCGCGAAGGCGATGATGGAGGCGATGGGCACCGAGGACGATACCTGGCCCACGCAGATGACCCATGCGATGGAGCGGCTGGCGCCGGGCCAGGCCTTCACCACGCCCGAGATGCTGTTTCGCAAGATCCTGGACGAGGAGCGCGAGGACTGGCAGGCGCGCTTTGCCGGCCAGCGGAGCTGAGCCCGGCCGGCCGCCTGTGGCAGCCGTCGCAAGACGGGTATTTGAGCCAAGAAGAAGAAGGGGCCGCGCGGGCCCCTTTTCATGTCCGGTCGCCGGAAGGAGTCAGGACGAGGGCAGGTGTCAGGACGAGGGCCGGACCACGTAGACCGAGCAGTCCGAATGGCGGACCACGCGAGCGGCGTTGGGGCCGAGCAGATAGTCGCTCAGCTCGGGCTTGTGGGCGCCGACCACGATCAGATCGCTGCCCGCCTCGCGGGCGGCATGCAGGATCTCTTCATAGGCCTTGCCGGTCAGGACGATATGGCGGACGGCGGCATTGGCCTCGGCCCCGATCACCTCGCTGACGAAATCGTTCAGCAGGCGCCGGGCGCGGGACAGCGCCTTGTCATGGTAGCTGCTGTCGAAGAACTGTCCGACGACGCTCATGCCGAAATCGGGCAGCACGGTGATGACGTCGAGCCGGGCGCCATCCATCGCCGCCAGCCGGGCGGCGACGGTCAGGACCTCGCGGTCATGTTCGGGCTGGCTGACATCGATGGCGCAGAGAATGGCACGGATCATGCGGGCACTCCTTCCCGTCGGGCGCGGGACCGTTGCAACCAGAACACGCCGCCCAGTAGCGCGAGCGCGGGCAGGAAGACAAGCTCCTGCGGCCATTGATGCTGCGGCACCCGCAGCGCGGTCAGCGTCACCGGGATGTCACCGTAGAAATCGAAGCCCTGCAATGTCTCGGCGAAGGGGGTGCCGAACATCGGCTCCTCCAGCACGACCTGCCCGTCGATCTCGTCGGGCAGAAGCCCGGTCGCGGCCATCCGGGCCGGGCCGCCCTGCTCGTCGCCGACGGTGACGACGAGCGTGGTCTCCTTGGGCTCGAGCGTGACGAAGTCGGGGCCCGCGACCCGCAGCCGGAGCGTATCGCCCGGCTCGGCCGCGGCGAGTGCCTGTTCGAAGCGGGCGGGCGGCAGATTGGCGAAGGGCGGCTGCAGCCGGTCCATCACGAAATCGGGCCGGAACAGCAGGAAGGAGATCGCGATCAGCGCGACGCTTTCATAGATCCGGCTGCGGGTGACGAACCAGCCCATGGTGCCCGCGGTGAAGACGAGGATCGCCACGGTCGAGACGATGAAGACGAGGATGCCCTGGGCCCAGGTCACGTCGATCAGCAGCAGGTCGGTGTTGAAGATGAAGACGAAAGGCAGCGCCACGGTGCGCAGCGAATAGAAGAAGGCGATGAAGCCGGTCCGGATCGCGTCGCCTCCCGACACTGCGGCGGCCGCGAAGGAGGCCAGCCCCACGGGGGGCGTCACATCGGCCATGATGCCGAAATAGAAGACGAAGAGATGCACCGCGATCAGCGGCACGATCAGGCCCGACTGGGCGCCGAGATGGACCACGACCCCCGCCATCAGAGAGCTGACGACGATGTAATTGGCGGTGGTGGGCAGGCCCATGCCCAGGATCAGCGACAGGAGGCCGACGAAGATCAGCATCAGGACGAGGTTGCCGCCCGAGACGAATTCGACGAGATCGGCCATCACCTGCCCGATGCCGGTCAGGGTGACGGTGCCGACGATGACGCCTGCGGTGGCGGTGGCAAGCCCGATGCCGATCATGTTGCGCGCGCCCGCGATCAGCCCCGAGACGAGATCGAGCCCGCCCTCGCGGGTCGAGGCCAGAAGCCCGCTGCCACCCCGGAACAGCGCCTTGAGCGGGCGCTGGGTGATCAGGATGACGAACAGCAGCGCGGTCGCCCAGAAGGCCGAGAGGCCCGGCGATTTCTGCTCGATCATCAGGAAATAGACGAGCACGACGATGGGCAGCAGGAAGTAGAGGCCCGACTTGTAGATCTCGGAAATGACGGGCAGTTTCACCTGCGCAGCATTGGGATCGTCGGGTTCGAGATCGGGCACGGTCGCAGCCAGCGCCAGCAGCGCCAGATAGGCCGCGAAGACCAGCACCGCCAGCACCCAGCCCGCGCCCTCGGGCAGGGCCGCGACGATCCAGCCGACCGGATATTGCACGCCATAGCACAGGAGCGCGAAGCCCGCGAAGAAGGCGAACATGCCGCCGACGGTGCGCCCGAGCGAGGTCACGCCATGGCCGAGGGTCGGCATGTTGCGCTTCACCGCCTCGAGATGGACGATATAGACCAGCGCGATGTAGGAGATCAGCGCCGGCAGGAAGGCATGGGTGATGACCTCGACATAGGAAATCCCCACATATTCGACCATCAGGAAGGCCGCGGCACCCATCACCGGCGGCATGATCTGGCCGTTGACCGAGCTTGCGACCTCGACCGAGCCCGCCTGTTCCGAGGTGAAGCCGACCCGTTTCATCAGCGGGATGGTGAAGGTGCCCGTGGTCACCACATTGGCGATCGACGAGCCCGAGATCAGCCCGGTCGCGGCCGAGCCCACCACCGCGGCCTTGGCCGGGCCGCCCCGAAGATGCCCAAGCGCGCCGAAGGCCATCTTGATGAAGTAGTTGCCTGCCCCCGCCTTCTCGAGCAGCGCGCCGAACAGCACGAAGAGGAAGACGAACTTGGTCGACACGCCCAGCGCGATGCCGAAGACGCCTTCGGAGGTGGTCCACATATGGCTCATGGCCTTTTGCAGGCTCGCGCCCTTCCAGCGGATCACCTCGGGCACCCAGGGCGCCGCGCCGAAGAAGACATAGACCAGAAAGATAGAGGCGATGATCGCCATGGCCGGGCCCAGCGCCCGGCGCGCCGCCTCGAACAGAAGCAGAAGCCCGACCAGCGCCACCCATTTGTCGGTATCGTCGGCCAGCCCGCCCGACTGCACGATCTTGTCATAGACGATGTAGCCGTAAAGCGCGATCAGCGCGCCCAGCACCGCGAAGGCCCAGTCCTGCAACGGGACCTTGCGGCGCGGGCTCGTGCGGAAGGCGGGATAGGCGCAGAAGGCCAGGAAGATCGCGAAGGCCAAATGGATCTGGCGCGAATTGTTCACGATGTCGCCGGGCAGGATGAGATTGGAAAGCGGCGAGGCCAGCACCACCTGAAACACCGACCACAACAGCGCGACCCCGGCCAGGAACAGCCCCACCGCCCCCGCCGGGCTGCGCGCGCCCGCATCCGAGGCGGCCACGAGATCCTGCAGTTCTTCCTCGCTGAGGGCGCGCCCCCCGGCTGCCTTGTCGGCCATCGCTCTGTCTCCCGGCTGGACCGCGCGCGTGACGCGGCCGTCATTATCCGGACGCTGTCGCCGCGCCCCTGGAGCGGACGGGCGCCACAGCGGCGCCCGTCCTTCTTTTGCCATAATGTACGCTGGGCTTAGTCGATCCAGCCTTTTTCGCGATAATAGCGCGCCGCACCGTCATGCAGCGGCACCGACAGGCCGTCCTTGATCATTTCTTCGGCCTTGAGATTGGCAAATGCCGGGTGAAGCGCCTTGAAGTCGTCCAGATTGTCGAAGACCGCCTTCACCAGCTGATAGACCGCCTCTTCCGAGACCGCGTCAGAGCTGACCAGCGTGGCGCCGACGCCGAAGGTCTCGGTATCCTCGTCATTGCCGCGATACATGCCGCCCGGAATGATCGCCTTGCGGTAATAGGAGTTTTCCTCGACCAGCTTGTCGATCTCGGGGCCCCGGATGTTGACGAGGACCGAGTCGCAGGCGGTGGTCGCCTCCTGGATCGCGCCCGAGGGATGGCCCACGGTATAGATCATCGCATCGATCTGGTTGTCGCAGAGCGCGGCCGACTGCTCGGCGGGCTTGAGCTCGGAGGCGAGGGCGAAATCATCCATGGTCCAGCCCTTGGCGGCCATCACCACTTCCATGTTGCCGCGCTGGCCCGAACCGGGATTGCCGATATTCACCCGCTTGCCCTTGAGATCGTCAAGCTCGCGGATGCCGGAATCGGCGCGGGCGACGACGGTGAAGGGCTCGGGATGCAGCGAGAAGACCGCGCGCAGCCCCTCGAACGGGCCGTCGCCCTCGAAGCTGGGCGAGCTGCCATGATAGGAGTGATACTGAAAGTCCGACTGGACGACGCCGAATTCCAGCTCGCCCGCGCGGATGGTCTTGAGGTTATAGACCGAGCCGCCGGTGGATTCGACCGAGCAGCGGATGCCATGATCCTTCCGGCCCTTGTTGACCAGACGGCAGATCGCGCCCCCGGTCGGGTAATAGACGCCGGTCACGCCGCCGGTGCCGATGGTGATGAAGTCCTCGGCATGGGCCGCAGGGGCGGCCATGGCCGTCAGCACCGCCGCGGCGGCTAGGGGTTTGAATGGAAAGGTCATTGAACACTCCTCGGTTGTTGTTCGGTCTTGTTATGATTGCCGGCACGATGATTGTCGGCACGGGCTGGGGCCGGGCTCAGCCGACCCAGAACTCCCCGAGCCGGTGGTTGCGGGTTTCGATCTTCTCGATCCGGGCCTTGGCCGCAGGCCCTGCCCGCGCCGCGAGCATGCCGATGACGGTTTCCAGAAAGACAAGGCTTGCGGCATAGGACGAGAAGAATTGCGGACTGTCGGAGGGTAGGATGAAGCCCGCATCGGCCGATTTCAGCGCCGGGCAGGCATGGGTGTCGGTCACCACCATGACGAAGGCGCCGCGCTCCTGCCCCATCTCGGCGGCAAGGACGGCGCGGCGGGCATGCGGCGGCTTGGTCAGGACAACCAGCGCATCCTTTGGGCCGAGATCGGCCAGCGACGAGGCCAGCGAGGTCCCCATCCCCGCCGCGATCGACCAGTTGGGGGCGAAGTAACTGCCGAGATAGGCCATGTATTCGACGATGCCGGTCGAGCCCAGCGCCCCGAACAGCGTCACATGCCGCGCCCGGTGCAGCCGCTCGACCGCCGCTTCCAGCCGGTCCGGATCGACCAGCCGGGTCGCGGCCTCGAGATTGGCCATGCAGGCCCCGGAATGGCGCAGCAGGAAAGGCGGTTGTTCGCCCTGCCCGGCCTCTGCCTGCAACCGGCGGACCTTTTCCGACAGGCTGACATAGCGCTGGCCGACCGCGCGTCGCGACAGCTCGCGCATCTCCTCGTAACTGGCAAATCCCAGCGCCCGGGCCAGCCGCGAGAAGGTCGCGGGCGAGAGGCCCGAAGAGGCCGAGACCGAGCGCAACGAGCGGCTGGCCACATCGACCGGATGCGCCGCGACATAGTCGGCCGCATCGCGCAGCCTGGCGCTGAGCGCGTCATAACCCGACGCGATCCTGTCCTCGATCGATGGCTGGTCCGACATTGCCCCCCTTGATCCTGGCGTCCCGTCCCCTGCCCCGGTCATGATCGGGTCCTGATCAGACCCTGATCCGGGCCCGGCACCGGACGCCTCCCGGATTCGATGAGACATAAGGGTCTCAGCCGTTTTACAGATTGTCAATTCCTGAAACGTCTGTTGCAGTTCCGCTTCGTCTGTCGCCCGTTGCGACTCGTCTGCCAGGGCTGTTCCATGTCTCATATCTTTCCCCGCAACTCCCGCGCCGCACTTCCCGTGATCGACCGCGGCGAGGGCGTCTATCTCTTCGACACGACCGGCAAGCGCTATCTCGACGCCTCGGGCGGCGCCGCGGTCTCCTGCCTCGGGCATTCCGACCGGGCGGTGACAGAGGCGATCAAGGCCCAGCTCGACCGGGTCGCCTTCGCCCATACCGGCTTTTTCACTTCCGAGCCCGCCGAGCGGCTGGCCGATCTGCTGGTGGCCCATGCACCCGAGGGCATCGCGCGGGTCTGGCTGGTCTCGGGCGGGTCCGAGGCGATGGAGGCGGCGCTGAAGCTCGCCCGGCAATACATGCTGGAAAGCGGCCAGCCCGGGCGGCACCGGGTGATCGCGCGGCGCCAGAGCTATCATGGCAACACGCTGGGGGCGCTGGCGACCGGCGGCAACATGTGGCGCCGCACCCCCTTCGCGCCGCTTCTGATCGAGACCTCGCATATCGCGCCCTGCTATGCCTATCGCGGGCGGGCCGAGGGCGAGAGCGAGGCGGCCTATGGCCGGCGCGTGGCCGACGAGTTGGAGACCGAGATAGAGCGGCTCGGCCCCGAGACGGTGATGGCCTTCGTCGCCGAACCGGTGGTCGGCGCGACGCTGGGCGCGGTGCCTGCGGTGCCGGGCTATTTCCGCCGCATCCGCGAGATCTGCGACCGCCACGGTGTGCTGCTGATCCTTGACGAGGTGATGTGCGGCATGGGCCGGACCGGCACGCTGTTCGCCTGCGAGGCGGATGGCGTCGCCCCTGACATCACCGCCATCGCCAAGGGGCTGGGCGCTGGCTATCAGCCGGTGGGCGCGATGCTCTGCACCGCCCGCATCCATGACACCATCGCGGCGGGCAGCGGCTTCTTCCAGCACGGCCATACCTATATGGGCCATCCCACCGCCGCTGCCGCCGCGCTGGCGGTCGTCACCCGGCTGACCGCGGACGGGCTGGTCGACCGGGCACGGGTCATGGGCGACAAGCTCGACGCGGCCCTGCGCGCGACCCTTGGCGATCATCCCCATGTCGGCGACATCCGCGGTCGCGGCCTGTTCCGCGGCATAGAACTGGTCGAGGACCGCGCCACCCGGCGTCCCTTCGACCCCGGGCGCAAGCTGCATGCCCAGCTGAAGGCCGCCGCCTTCGAGGCCGGGCTGATCTGCTATCCGATGGGCGGCACCCTTGACGGGCGGCGGGGAGACCACATTCTTCTGGCCCCGCCCTTCATCATAGACGATAGCCATGTCTCTGAAATCACGGAAAAGTTGCAATTTGTGCTCGCAGCCCTGCGGTGAGCCGCCGCGCCTGCCCCCCTACCCCGAAGACGCGCTTGAACTTCGGCGCATTCTGATCTTCACCGATGCAGCAAACAAGAACCGGGCGGCGCGGCCGCCCGGGAGCGACGGCTTGGGCCGCCCCCCCTGAGAGGAATTCCGTCCGATGCCCGGCCCGACAAGTTTCGATGAGTTGACGGTCACAGGGACCGGAGACGGGATCGGGACAGAGCTTACCCGTCTGATCGACACGCGGAGAGAGCCGATGAGCCAAGGCGGCGCTGCCCGGCATTTCGGCGATGGTGGCCGTGCCGATCCCCCCTGCCGCCCCCTTTTGGCGGGCAGCGATCCGGACAGGCCGCCGCGCGACGGATATGCGCTCGGCTCCCGAGCCCAGGAACGGGGCGATGGCAAGGGCGCCGCCGGGCTCCGGCCCGGCCGCGAACCGATCCGCCCTCTGCCCGGACGGCGCCCGGCGCTGCGATGCGATCCCTGCGACCATGTCGACCGCCCGCTCCGGTCGCCTGCGCTGCGCGAGCTGCCGAAAGCGCAGGCCCTGCGGGCCGACGCGCCGGGTCCGCAAGTCCTGCCTTCGAGGGCCGCGGCCGGGCCGGAGGGCCGGGACACCCCTTGCCGCCCGACAAGACCGGCGGCCGGGTGTCTTAGCCTCGCCCGGCCCGCAGTCAGCAAGATCGCCCGATCCAAGGCCCAGTCCAGCGCCCGGTCCAGCGCCTGTGCCGCGACCTTCCCGCCGGACTGGCACAGGAAATGCCCCGGAGACCGCCCCGGCAGTACCGTCGAGCGCCGGCCGTCGTCGCGAGAAAATAGCGACACTGCCTTCTGCGCGGACAGCAGGCGCCATCGCCCCTCTGCGCCGGCGCGCCCCGCCACCACGAGCCAGAGCGCCCCTGCCGCAACTCCAGGCATCGGGATCAGCTCCGGCCGCAGCCAGGGCCTCTCGCAGCGGATCGCATGCCGGATCGCCGGAGCGGACATTGCTCCCTTTCCGGCGCGGCCTCCCCTGCGCCAGGCCGTGACTGAAGGCATCGCGATGCCGCCACGTTCCGGCCCCGCTTCCGCGCGGCATATCCATGACATTGCCTGCATGCGGGACATTCCGCGCAGGCCGTGCGCCGCGGCAGAGCCGCTATGCATCTCCTCTCCGCCGCGCGACGCGATGGCCGATATCCTCCTCGGCCATGGCACCCGCGCCGCCGGGACCGAAGGAAAGAGCTTTGCCCCGGCGGAAACCGGCCGGGACCTAACCTGCGGCCACGGGCGCCCCTATACGCCCGGACCGTTTTCTCCGAAGACCGGCCCCCGGCACGCGGAAACGTTGCGGGGGGCTGCTCCTTTGACAACGGAAGACCCCCCCGATGACCATATTGACCTGCATCTCCCCGATTGACGGATCGGTCCTGGCCGAACGCGTCACGCTTACGCCAGAGGCGGCGCGCGAAGCGGTGGCGCGCGCCCGCGCAGCGCAGGCCGGATGGGCCGCGCGCCCGCTTTCCGAGCGGATCGCGCTGGTGCTCGACGCCGTCGCCAATATCGGCGCCATGAATGACGAGATCGTCCCCGAGCTTGCCCGGCAGATGGGACGCCCGATCCGCTATGGCGGCGAGTTCCGCGGCTTCGAGGAGCGCGCGACATACATGGCCGGGATCGCCGAGACCGCGCTGGCGCCGATCGCGGCCGAGGACAGCGGCAGCTTCAAGCGCTACATCTCGCGCGACCCGCATGGCGTGGTGCTGGTGATCGCGCCCTGGAACTACCCCTACATGACCGCGATCAACACCATCGCGCCGGCCCTGATCGCGGGCAATGTGGTGATGCTGAAACATGCGACCCAGACGCTGCTGGTGGGCGAGCGGATGGCGCGCGCCTTCCATGCCGCGGGCGTGCCCGAGGACGTGTTCCAGAACGTCTTTCTCGATCATGGCACCGCCTCGGCCCTGATCTCGGAACGCGCCTTCGACTTCGTCAACTTCACCGGCTCGGTCGCGGGCGGGCGGGCCATCGAGCGCGCGGCCGCCGGCACCTTCACGCCGCTGGGGCTGGAACTCGGCGGCAAGGATCCGGGCTATGTGCTCGAGGATGCCAATCTCGACATGGCCGTCGAGGTGCTGATCGACGGAGCGATGTTCAATTCGGGCCAGTGCTGCTGCGGGATCGAGCGGATCTATGTCGCCGAAAGCCTGTATGACCGCTTCCTCGAGAAGGCGGTGAAACTGGTCGAGGGCTACCGGCTGGGCGACCCGCTCGATCCCGAGACCACCATCGGGCCGATGGCGCAGGCGCGCTTTGCCGATCACGTCCGCGCCCAGACCGCCGAGGCGGTGGCCTCGGGGGCGCAGGCGATGATCGACCCCGCGCTCTTCCCGCAGGATGGCGGTACCTATCTGATGCCGCAGATCCTGACCGGGGTGACGCATGAGATGCGGGTGATGCGCGAGGAAAGCTTCGGCCCCGTGGTCGGCATCCTGCCGGTCAGGGATGACGAAGAGGCGATCCGGCTGATGAATGACAGCGATTACGGGCTGACCTGCTCGATCTGGACCAATGACGTCACGCGGGCCGAGCGGATCGGCCAGAGGATCGAGACCGGCACCGTCTTCCTGAACCGCGCCGACTATCTCGACCCGGCGCTGTGCTGGACCGGCTGCAAGGATACCGGTCGCGGCGGCGGGCTGTCGGTGATCGGCTATCAGAATCTGACCCGTCCGAAATCCTATCACCTCAGAAAGCTCTGACGGCGGGCCGAACACCGCCCGGCCCCGTCCCGCCGCAGCCGGACAGGGGCCGGCCCGCAACCTCGGTATCGCCAGGGGCGCGGAGCCGGATCGCAGGGGCCTTGCCGGAAACGGGGCCAGCCCCCGAACGGGAAAGCCCTCGCGTCCGCCTCCGGAGATCGCAGGGGAGCCCCCCGCCCGCTCTGCGGCCCCGACGGCGGAGGCATCCATGGTGGGACCGAGAAGCTCGGCCCGGAGGGTCGCCTCGATGGCGGGCCGGCGCCGGGCTCTGCGACAGGTCGGGGATACCCGCGACGCTCGCCCGCGCGCCGATGCCCCGGCCCAGGCGGGGCCGGGCCTGACCGGCACCGGCGCGGAGATCGGCCGCGCCGGTGTGAAAGCCGGTTCCGCCCCCCCCGAGACGAGGATCATCCGCGATCCGAAAGGGCTGCCGGCCCCAGGATCTCCGCGTCCGGGGATTTCTGCGCCCGCGATGCGCGAGACGACCACCGCAGTCGGCGGCATGGCAGCCCTCACCCGGCATCGCAGGGACGCGCCCCGGGCGGGAATGCGGGGCGCGTCCCCGTTCCGGAGGCGCGGAAAGCCCCAAGCGGGCGGGCCATCCGGCCGGAATGCCCCCAAGCCCCCCAACCGGCAACCGGCCGGAACACTGCCACCGGCCCCGGCAGGACGGCCCGAATGTTGCACGCCACGCGGCATTCTCCGCCCCGGGCCCCGTGAGAGCACCCAAAATCAAAAGGACCGCAGAAAGGACGCAAGGATCAACCGGCGACGGATCGGGGCGGCGGCGGCGGCGAGAGGATGCCCGGACGACGCCATGCGGCCCATCCGCAAGGCGCATGAGCGCTTTCATGCGCCTGATCGCGGGACCGAATGCCCGGACCGGAAGGAAGATGCCAGGCGGGATCCTCGGGATGATGGGAATGCTCTTCCGGCCTTCGCGGTCGAAGACCTTTACCCGCCGGCGCTCCAACGGCCGGAAATGGCCCGCTTCGCGATGGTGGCCTTTTGCATCATGGGCCGCTCCTGTTCGATCCGGCTGCATACGCCCCTGCGGATCGACCCGTCCTGAGGCCGCTGGCCGGTCGGCACGCGGGCCGCGCCGGGAAATTTCCCGGTCTGGTCCCGATCTTCTTTCGGGCTTTCTGCCTCATGCTGTGCCCGACAGCCGATCCGTTCGCTGAGATAGGGCAGGCACGCCCTGCCCGCCTGAGGCCCGGCTCCATGGCCGGTCAAGAGCCGTCATGAAACGGGCCCTTGCTCATGATCCAACAGGCCAGATACGAGCCGTTCGCGGACCTCGCCCCAACCCAAAGCGAGGCGCCTTGCCCCGTCCTCCACGCCGCTCGCATTCCTGATCGTCGCCTCGATGCCTATGACCGGGCAAGCGGGGCGTGGCGACGCTGGCGCTTCGGGGGGACGAGCGGGGGTCGGCCATGCCGTTCCCGGCGAGGCTGTGGCTGACGAGAGGGTCTCCGCTCCCGATGATGTTCCTCTTCATGGGCTTCATGGGCGATGTCCTCGGGAGGACCGCACTCACGACCCTTGCCGGATGCTCCATGCCTGGCAGTGCCGGACGGGCGGACCATCGACGACAAGCGGGTGCCGGTCCCGGGCCGCGGCCTGCCATACCGGCGTCATGCGCAAGGACGGCCTGCTGGAACCACGCGACCGCCCGCTTGCCGTCAGCACAAGCCTGCATGCCATTGGCCCCTGACCGGACGAGCCTAAGCAAGGAAGTGCCGGCACGGCACGGGCTGCGCGCAGGAACCGGCCCCGGAACCTTCGATCCGCTCATGCGGCGGCCTTGCCGGGACAGCGCCCTCTGCTCTGGCACTGCCAGTGTCGTTCGGACGCGGGCTGCCAGCATCGGTCGCGAGCCGGGTGAGAGCGCCCGGGCCGGGCCTCTCGTCGGCCATCTTGCCGCCATAAAGACTGTCGAGCGCCGGGCGTCCGCGACGCCGGTTGCAGAGGGTCTCTGCCGTCCGGCCACGCCGCATTGGATCGCACCGCCCGATATCGGAAATAACCGCAGCCTCGGCCAGCCCGGCGCCTGCGGCGATGTGCAGGGCGATGTGCTGGCCGAAACGGGCACGGATCGCGGGCCTTTCCGGCCCGGCAGGCGACGGCGCCGCAATGCCGGTCCCGCCTGGCATCCCGGGCGCGGCGGGAATGAAACAGCCGGACGGACCGCGCGGAGCCTCGGGCCAGACCGGGAAGGACAAGGCGTCGGTCTGCGCGCGACCGCAATGCAGGTCCGACGCGCGGCCCGACCGACGGTCAGCCTGCGGTCCGGCCGGAAGCCCTGCCCGAGAGCCGGGTCGAGGGCCTGACGGGGGCGGCGGCGGGGCGGCGACGGCCTCGGCGCAGTCATGGCGCTGGCTCTGCAACATCCTTTCGACTCCCTGAGGTTTCCTCGTCGAGTCGAACCTGCCCGCATCCCGTCAAAGGTAAACAAACCCTTTACGAAGCCGCGAAACCCGGCCGGATCGAAAGACCGGCGACCCGCCGATGTCAGTCGCGCCAGCCGGTCATCCGGCTCAGGGTCATGTCGCAGACCTCGGCCTGCATCCGCGCCAGCCGCTCGGCCTCATCGCGACAGGCCGCGACCGTCTCACCCAGATAGTCCCCCTGCCAGTCGGTCAGGCTTTCGGGGGTGCGGCAGGCGGCGAGGCGCTGCATCGCATCGGCATTGCGCCGGGCCTCGTCCCGCGCGAAGGCCGCCATTTCGCTGCCGGTGCGGCGGACATGATCGGCCATGGTCGCCCCGACCCAGGCCATCATGCCCCAGCCTTCGGCCTGGGCGCGCAGGGCCGCCTCGAGCGCGGCGGCGGCAGAGGGCGTCACGGGGGTCTTGGACATGATGGGAGCCTCGCAAGCGGACCACGGATACGGATCTTAAAATAGGAAAAAGGCGGCCGCAGGTCAAAGCCCTGCGCAAGGCCCGGCAAGTGACGCGACAAGCAGGCGCCCCGGCCGTCAGGCGATGCGGGCGCCCTGCACCCAGGCGCCGCGCACCACCGGAGCACCGCCGATCCGCGCTACCCGGATCAGATCGGCCCGCGCCTCCGGCGCGATCCGGCCGCGATCGCCAAGCCCCACCGCATCGGCGGGCGCCTGGGTGACGGTGGCAATGCCGCGCGCGAGATCGCCCCAGAGATCGCCAAGCCGGAGCGCCCCCATCAGAAGCGCCGAGGGCACGTAGTCCGAGGACAGGATGTCGAGAAGACCTTGCCCGGCCAGCTCGGCCGCCGCCACATTCCCGGAATGCGAGCCCCCACGGATCAGGTTCGGCGCGCCCATCATCACCGCGATGCCTTCGGCCCGGCAGGCCTCGGCCGCCTCGAGCGTGGTCGGAAACTCGGCCAGACGGATGCCCTGAGCCGCCGAAACCGCGACATGGTCGGCGGTGGTGTCGTCATGGCTGGCCAGGATCGCGCCGAAGCGGCGGGCCTCGGCCAGGGCCAGGACCTCGTGCCGGGCGCCATTCCGCGCGCGCAGCTGTTTCAGCCCGGCGACATGGTCCCTGAACTCGGCCTCGGTGAAATTGTGCTTGCCCATCACATAGGCCTTGAGCCGGGCCTCGTCGCGGAACTGGCGCTGGCCCGGGGTGTGATCCATCAGGCTGACGATACCGACCCGGTCCTCGGGACCGAAGACCGCCATTTCCTCGGGCAACGTCTCGGAACAGATCTCGGCGCGCAGATGCAGGAAATGGCTGATCCGGAGCGCGCCGCGGGCCCGCAGCTCGAGCAGTTCCGAGGCAAGCCCGCGCGCATAGGGGCGGTAACGCGCCTTGCCGGACGGTATGGAGCCCACCCGCATCGCGTCGAAGACGGTGGTGATGCCGACGCCCGCCAGCTCGGCATCATGCGCGACGATGGCGCTGGCATGGGGCCAGTCGACGGCCGGACGCGGCTGGATATGGCGTTCGAGATTGTCGGTATGCAGCTCGATCAGCCCCGGCATCACCAGATCGCCGCCGCAATCGATGGCCCCGGCAGGCACCGCCGGGCCGGTATCGATGGCGGCGATCCTGCCCCCGGCGATCCGGACCGACCCGACCCGGATGTCATCGGGCAGGACCAGCGTGGCATTGGCGAGAACCGTCTCGGCAGTCGGGAGCATCGGCGCCTCCTTATTGATGCGCGGCGTGAATTGGGGCAGGACAATAACGGGAACGGCGCGGCATCCCAGTGCGGAGGGGGCAATGGAAGGCTACCGGCGCTACGCGATCTACTATGCGCCCGATGAAGGCGCCCTGGGCGATTTCGGCAAGGCCTGGCTGGGCTGGGATGCCGAAGCCGGGGCGACCCGGGCGCAGCCCCGGCTGCGCGGTCTGCCAAGGCCGGTCGAAGACTTGACCGCAACGCCGCGCAAATACGGGTTCCACGCCACCGTCAAGGCGCCGTTCCGGCTGGCCGAGGGCAGCGATATCGGGATCCTGCATGCCTCGGCCGTAGCGCTGTCGGGCCAGCTCCGGCCGGTGCTGATCGAGGGGCTGAGATTGTCGCTTGTTGGCGGCTTCCTGGCGCTGACGCCGCGCGGCGACACCCGGCGGCTGATCGAGATGGCGGGCAATGTGGTCAAGGCGCTGGACGGCTTTCGCGCCGCGCCCACGGCCGCGGAACTGGCCCGGCGCGATCCCGACCGGCTCAGCACCCGGCAGCGCAAGCTGCTGGAGAAATGGGGCTATCCCTATGTGATGGAGGAATACCGCTTTCACATGACCCTGACCGGACCGCTGAAGGCCGCCGAGGCCGAGGCCACGCGGGTGGTGCTGGGCCCCGTGCTCGAGCCGCTGATCGACCGGCCGATCCGGATCAGGAGCCTCTGCCTTTTCGGCGAGGCGAAGGACGGGCGGTTCCACAACCTGCACCGCTACAGCCTTTCGGGCTGATGGAAGGGCTGACCCGCCGCGCCAGGCCCGAATCGCAGCTGCTGCCGCCTCGCGGGGCAGCGTGTCACCGCCGGTCCGCCTGATGCCGGTCGCCCGCCGCAGAGACCCTGCGGCGCCCGGCGAGCAGGCGAACGCGGCACCCTGTCTCTTCGGGGCATGAAGCGGGTGACACTCTCCTGGCCGGCGGGCCCGGGAATGCGCCGGCCGCCCCCGCGACGAAAGGCGCTTCGGACCCCGCGTTGTCACGCCCGATGCGTCGTCCCGGGTCCAAACGCCCGGGAAAGCCGGTCCTCGCCCCTGCCCGGCCGCGCAGGGCCAGATCGGACAAGCCGCCTGCCGCGACGAGAGCGGATGTCCGCCCCCTTGCAGAGGCCGCGGACTGTGTGTATGCGGCGGGCTTCCGAGACCGATGGGCACCGTGGTGCCACGACCCGGCCGCGCCCTGCCCACCTCCGCCCCGGGGGTGTTTTCTGCTGCGCATCCACTTCTGTTCCCAGACTTATCCACAGGCATTTCCGGCGCCCTGTCGGCATATGGCCCATTTTCCATGTCCCGCCCCGCCCTGCCCGCGATCCGGGCCTGCGATGGCTTGCCGACTTATCCACAGACCTATACAACTAGACAAGTTGTTACGGGACCCTGGCGAGTCATGCAAGGCTCGGGGATGAAAGATGTCGAGGAAATGACCCAAGCCGCGCTCTGGAGCTCGATTGCCGCCACGCTTCGCCACGAGATCGCCTCCGGCAGCTACCGCCCGGGCGACAAGCTGCCCAGCGAGGCCGATCTGGCACATCGCTTCGGGGTCAACCGGCATACGGTCCGGCGGGCCCTGGCCGATCTGGCCGAGGCGCGGCTGGTGCAGGCCCGGCGCGGCGCGGGTGTCTATGTCACGGCGCGGCCGACCGACTATCCGCTGGGACGGCGGGTGCGGCTGCACCGGAACCTGGCCGCGGCCGGTCAGAGCGCCGAACGCAAGTCATTGTTGCACACGACCCGCGCCGCGGACCGGCGCGAGGCCGAGGCGCTGGGGCTGAGAGACGGCGCGCCCGTGCATGTCTCGGAGGGGATCTCGCTGGCCGATGGCCACCCGCTTGCGCTGTTTCGCAGCGTCTTCCCGGCCGAACGATTTCCCGGTCTTCTGGACGCACTGGCCGAAACCGCAAGCGTGACCGCGGCGCTGGCCCGAAGCGGGGTGACGGATTACACCCGGGCCTCGACCCGGATCACGGCCGAGCGCGCCAGTCCGACCCAGGCCCTGCATCTGGAGCTGCGTCCGGGCGACCCGATCCTGCGCAGCGTCTCGGTCAATGTCGACCTCGAGGGCCGGGCGGTGGAATACGGCCGCACCTGGTTCGCGGGCGACCGGGTGAGCCTGATCGTGACCGACGATCCCCCCAAGGAGCGATGCCCCGACTGACGGCTCTTGCCAGTGACGGCTCTTGCGGCTGAGCGGCCCCGGAAGGACGGACATCCTACGCCCCTGCCCCCCGGAATGACCCGGAATGACCCCGGGCAGGCGCCGGTTCCCTGTCACACCGACGATACAGTGGACGGCTATCCTTCACGGGCCACGTCACCCCCGCCAGCCGCCCGAGCCGCGACATGCCCCAGTTCCTTCACCCGCTCCGCTTCACCGGCGCCAGCATCCTGCGCGACGGCGAAATGCAGCGACGCTCGATCGCCATCGCCGAGGGCCGCATCACCAAGGGCCCGCTGCCCGAAGTCGACCTGACGGGCTATCTGATCCTGCCCGGCATCGTCGATCTGCAGGCCGACAGTTTCGGCCGTCACCTGCCCCGGCGCCCGGCCGGTCCCGGCATCGCACCGCTCGCGCCGGATCTGGTGCCCGATCTGGCGCTGGCCGCGACCGACCGCGAGGCCGCCGTCCATGGCGTGACCACCGGCTGGCTGACGCAGGACTGGTCCTGGGAGGGCGGGCATCGTGCCCCTGAGCGGGCCGAGGCGCTGATGGCCGCGCTCGCGGCCTACCGGCCCCGGATGCTGACCGATCTGCGTCTTCAGCTTCGCTGCGAGATCCATACCGTAGCCACCGCCGAGCGGCTGCTCGACGCCATCGGCCGGCATCGCATCGACTATGTCATGTTCCACAACCGGCTCGATGCCGCGGCCGAGCGGCTGCAGGAGCGCACCTGGCCGCCGCCGCGACGCGCGGATCGCGACGGGCTCGCGGCGGCGCAGGCGGCCCGGCCCGATGTTCCGCGCTATCTCTGCCGGCTGGCCGAGGCCTTCGACACGATGGGGGTCCTGTACGGCTCGCATGGCGACCCCGATGGCGAGACCCGCGAGCGCTTCTCGATGATCGGCGCCCGGATCGCCGAATTTCCCACCACCCGGCGCGCCGCCGCCGCCGCCAAGGCCATGAACGATCCGGTGCTGCTGAGCGCGCCCGATGTGATGCAGGACGGATCGCCCCCCGGACAGGTCCCGGCGACAGACCTGATCGCGCAGGGGCTCTGCGATGCGCTGGTGTCGGATTTCTATTATCCGGCGCTGTCCCACGCGGTCTGGCGACTGGTCGATATGGGGCTGAAGACCCTGCCGCAGGCCTGGGCGATGGTCTCGCAGCGTCCGGCCGAGATCCTGCGCCTGCCCGACCGCGGCCGGCTCGATATCGGAAGACGCGCCGATCTCTGCGTGATCAACGAGCGGACGCGCATGGTCGAGATGACCATTGCCGGCGGGAGGCTGACCTATCTGGCCGGCGAAGCCGCCCATCGCTTCGTCCATCGCATTCACGCGCTCGATATGGCGGCAGAGTGAGCGGGACAGGGCGTCTTTTTAACCGATGCGCCACCTTTTCCCGCTCCGGGCAAGCCATCCCCGGACGGATGTCATGAAATGCGTCTAGACTGAGTTTCGTTAAACGGTGCGACGATCGTAACCAGGAACGATCTTTCCGCCATCCGGCGACCGGAAATTTCACGACGCACCTTCAGAATGAGACTGCATTTCAGAACCAGACAGGGGGCCGCGACGAAAGCGCGCCCCCTTTTTGGCGGGTCACGCCGTGCGCGGCGGCAAAGGTTGCGCGCCCAGCCCGGAGCGGGCCTTTGCCCTTGCCCCGGAAACGGCGTGCCACCGGGCGAGGTTGCCGCCGCCGGCCATCTGGCGCATGGTGCCGCCCGCAACCGACCCGAAGAACGGCAAGACCCATGGAACGATTCATTCCCGGCCCGGACACCAAGCGCCTTTATCGCGATGCGCTCGGCTGCTTTGCGACCGGCGTGACCGTGGTCACGGCCGCCGGTCCCGACGGCCCCCTCGGCATGACCGCGAACAGCTTTTCCTCGGTCTCGCTCGATCCGCCGCTGGTGCTGTGGTCGCCCGCCCGCGCCTCGGCACGCTATCCGGCGATGACCGGGGCCGAGCGTTTCGCCATCCATGTGCTGGGCGCGGGCGAGGAAGACATCGCCGCGCGTTTCGCCCGCTCGGGCGACGATTTCGAGGGGCTCGACTATGCGCCCGATGCCGATCCGCCGCTGCTCGAACAGGGCTGGATCGCCCGCTTTCTCTGCCGCCAGGTCGCGCTGCATGACGCAGGAGACCATGCCATCGTGATCGGCCATGTCGAGGAATGCGCCCGGCGCGAGGGCCCGCCGCTGGTCTTTGCGGGCGGAGCCTATGGAGATTTCAGCCCGGTCGGCTGAAGACCCACCCCGCGGCGCGCCCCCCAAGTCACCCACGTCGCCCATGCCAGCAGGACGCCGCGCCTTGGCCACGCCGGATCTCCGGACACAGCCAAGCGATTGCGCAGGGAAAGCTCAGGGCGGAAGATTATGCGCCCGGCGCGCGATCTGCCTTTCGGCCCAGGCGCAATCCGGCCAGCCCCGGGCCGGACCCGGGCCGAACCGACCCGGGCCGGTGGCAGGGCGGCGGATCACTCCGCCGCGCTGTCGCAGATGCCGAGGCTGCGCTTCAGGCGCCGAACCGAGGATGGCGTGACGCCGAAATAGCGCCCGATCTCGGCCTCGTTCAGGCCATAACCGACCATCGCACGCAGCGACGCGGCCGGCATCGGGCCGAGTTTGCCGAAGACGGGGTGAGGGCGCGGACGCATCACCGGTCTGGGCGCAGTTTGTCTGATATCCTGGATCATGTTCACGGCCGACTCCTCCCAATTCGTCCCTGCCGCATGGGCCGTCCTCGTCGCATCAGGAGGCAACGGGCGTCCCTTGCATTAATCCATATCACATCTGTCAGGAACATTCGCGTCTTGACGACAACCTCTCGGCGACTCACCGGCAGAATTCCGCCGCCTTGCACCGCAGCATTACGCTGCGTCACAGCATCGGGGGAGCTAGGCCCGCACCGCGCCCGGCCCGTTCGCCCCCGGACAGAAAGCCCCCGGCACACCACCGGAGGCCGCCCCCCGGGCCTAGCCGAAGATGTCGGCGGTGATGCCCGCATACCAGCCAAGGCTTTCCTCATAGGTCGCTTTCCTCAGTCCGGCATCCTCGCCGATCTGGCTGACGAAGCCGTCGACCTTGGCGATCCTGTCCTCGCCGACCTGATAGGAAGCACCCACCTTGACCCCGTCCTCGCTGTCGATCAGCGACCAGCAGGTATTGGAGTATTTCGCCGGGAAGGCCCGCGCCCCGGTCAGCGCCGCGTGCACCTGCATCGCCGCCACCTTGGCCTGGCTGTTGGCCGAGAAGGCCGATTTCGGCATGTCTCCGGCGATTGTCGCATCGCCCAGAACATAGACATTTTCATCAAACCGGCTTTGCATCGTTCCCGGCAGGATCGGGCAGAAGCCGCTGTCATCGGCCAGCCCAGCGACAGCGGCGATATGGCCCGCCTTCTGCGCCGGGATCACGTTGCAGACATCGACCGTCTCGACCATGCCGTCGATCACGACCTCCATGCCGGCGGGCCGCAGCTCGATATCGGCGCCGCCGAAATCGGGGCCGATGCGCTGGATCATGCCGGGATAATGGCGCGCCCAGCCATCCTCGAACAGCGCCTGTTTCGAGAAGCTCTCCTTGGGATCGACGATCAGGATCTTGGCGGTCGGGTTCTGCCGTTTCAGGACATGCGCGACCATCGAGACCCGTTCATAGGGCCCGGGCGGACAGCGGAACGGGTCGGGCGGAGCGATCATGCAGAAGACCCCGCCCGCGCGCATCGCCTCGACCTGGGCCTTCAGCAATTGCGTCTGGCTGCCCGCTTTCCAGGCATGCGGCATCCGGTTCTGCACCGTCAGATCCCAGCCCGGCACCGCGCCGTCGACGAAATCGATCCCCGGCGCGACGATCAGCCGGTCATAGCCCAGCGCATGGCCCGAGGCGAGCGTGACCGACCGGGCCGCGCGGTCGATATCGACGGCGAGATCGTGGATCACGTTGATGCCGTAGCGGCTGGCAAGCCGCCCGTAATCATGGGCGATCGAGGCGAACTCGCGGAACCCGCCCAGATAGAGGTTCGAGAAGAAGCAGGTGTAATAGCTCTTGCCGGGCTCGATCAGCACCACCTCGATGGCGCCGCCGCTGTCCTTGGCGACATAGCGCGCGGCCGTCGCGCCCCCCGCGCCACCCCCCACGACCACCACGCGCGGCCGGGCCTGGCCGATGGCGCTGGGCGCCGACAGCGCCGCGCCCAGCGCCAGCCCCGTACCCAGAAAGCTTCGTCTGTTCAGGCTCATGTCTCTGTCTCCCCATGGACATGAATTCGCGCGTTTCCGGTCGTCTTGTCAGTGAGGGCCGGCCGTCAGAGGCCCTGCCCGCCGAAATAGGCTGCCAGCGCCGCGATCTCCTCGTCCGAGAGGCGCCCGGCCATCATCCGCATCACCGGATGCGGGCGCAGCTTCTGCTTGTAGGCATGCATAGCCAGAACGAATTTGCGTTCGGGCCAGAGCGTGATCGAGGGGATGCCCCGGTCGGAGCCGTCGCGCTGATGGCAGGTGGTGCATTCGCTCGAGAGATATTCGCCCCACGCCGGGTCGCCCACCAGCGCCAGCGTCGCCTCGGGCAGCCGCGGTTCCTCCGCGCGCGCGGTCGGCGCCGCCTCGGGGATGTTCGAGGGCTTGTCGGAATAGCGGCGCAGGAAGGCCAGAAGGTCCGCGCGTTCACCCGCGTCCTCAAGCCCCGGAAAGCTCATCCTTGTGCCCGAGACCAGCACCAGCGGGTTTTCCAGATAGGCATCGAGTGTCTCCAGCGTCCAGGTCAGACCGTCATCGCCCGCCCGCCGCATCGATTGCGAATAGGGAAAGTCCGGTACCGAGGCCGCGCGCCGTCCGAACAGACCGTTCAGCGGCGGGCCGATGCCGGGTTGCGCCCCGGGACCGATTTCATGGCAGCCGCTGCAATAGACCCAGATCTCGGCGCCACGGACAGGGTCGCCGATGGCCTCGACAGGTGTCTCGGCCCGCCCCGCGCCCGCCCCTCCCAAAGCGAGCGCGAGGATCAGACACAGTTCCTCCCTCATATGCAATCAATGCAATTCCGCTATGCGTCAGGCAAGCGATTCTCCATCGCCGGGCCTCGAAACGCGCGGACGAAATGACGCATCCCGGCCGGGCTGTCGCGGTCTCTGCGCCGCATCTCCGGGGGGCCAACAGAACAGGCCCCTGACAGCGACGCCAAAGCCTGAGAACGGCGCTCAGGCTTTGGCGTTGTTTCCGGTTCCGCGAGCCGGTTCGTTGGCGCTCATGGCCCGAAGAGGAGGGCTGCAGCCAGAGCGGCGACGGTCAGGTAGAGGTCGTCGGGACAGCGCTCGTGGCGGGCGGCAATCCGGCGGCAGCCAGGCGGCAGTCCCAGAGGCGACCGAGCCGGGAGGCGATGCGGTCGCGCCGCCTGCCCCGCGCGCCGCATGTCATCGCGAACGGCCTTGCCGCGCAATGTCCGCCCCTGGAGGACGGTTCCGATCCCTTGTTCCGATAGGTTTCGCGGACCCGAGCGTCATCATTGCCCCGCCGGCGATCAGCCCGGCGCGTCGCTATCGGCGCTCTCCTGACCGACGGCAACGAGCCGGCGGACTTAGCTTCGTGACGGGATGGGTCCGGGTCTTCATGCCGCCTTTGATACGACCGACCAGCCCCCACGCCGTCCTCTTTCGCCCGGCAGGCTCGTCGCGGCACGGTGGATCCCGAGACGCCCGGAAAGAGGCTCCGGGCGCAGCGGCCCTGCCTGATATACATGTCTCCGGCCGGGCGCTGCGTCGCGCCTGAGCTGCGTCGGACTGCGATCAAGGGGCCCCGATCAGGGCTGGCACGCAGGTCCCGCAGGCGCGGTCAACCGACCTTGCCCCGGACACGCCCGTTCGACCCCTGAAGGTCCTCCAGGCGCCATGGCACATCGCGCAGGACTGCAGTCCTGCGGCCAGAGGCCCGCCATGCGCGCGGGCCGTTGCGGGCCGCGACGCATGGGCCCGTACGGCGCGCCCGCTCAAGAGGCCGGGCCTAGTTAGCCGCCGCCCCCTCGGGCGTGACGTCGAGCACGGCAGCGCGCATGGTGATCTCGACCTCCGGCTTGCAGTCGGTCATGCAGGGCGGCTGCGAGAAGCGCGGCAGTTCGGTCGTCTCGCGGTCATCCACGATGAAGCCCTCGGCATTGGGCAGCGCGACCTCGAGGAAATTCTCGTTCGACAGCACGAAATCGTCGTCGACCAGATAATTCGAATAGAGGATATAGGCGGTCACGGCATAGACCTCGTCGACCGTCAGCACCTGCGCCGCGCCGAAGGGCATCGAGCGGTGGACATAATCCCAGACGGTCGAGAGATAGGGCCAGTAGGATCCCACGGTCTTGACCGGGTCGTCGCGGTCGAGCGTGCCCTCGCCACCCGCGAGCTTGGGATAATTGTCGACGCCCTCGGCGAATTCGCCATGGCAGATGGCGCAATTGGCCGAAAATATCTCTTCGCCATCCTCGACCGAGCCCGAGCCTTCCGGCAGCCCCTGCCCGTCGGGGGCCACATCCAGATCCCAGGCCGCGATTTCCTCGGGCAGCGCCGGGCGGCCGAGACCGAAATCGCCCGCCTGAACCGGACCGGCGAAGGCCAGAAGCAGCGCGGCGGCCGGCAGGTTACGAGACTTCGACATTTTCCGCCTCTCCGCTGGTCTTGACCCACCAGGTCTGGATGCCGTTGTTGTGATAGACCGAATTCAGCCCCCGGATCTCGCGCAGCGCGGTCTTGGTGGGCTGGACATAGCCGGTCTCGTCCATCGCCCGCGATTGCAGCAGCATCTCGGAGCCGTCCCAGTCGATATCGAGATAGAAGCGGGTCAGCGCCATCCTCTGCCCCGGCCGGGCCAGCCGCGCGGTCCGCCAGTTCGCCCCGCCATCGAGCGACACATCGACCCGCTCGATCGCGCCCCGGCCCGACCAGGCCAGCCCGGTGATGACCAGCGGCCCGCGCCCGTGGGTGATGGGCGCCTGCGGGCTGGGCGCGGTGATGACCGATTTCGCATCCATCGCCCAGGTCCATTTGCGCGAGGTGCCGTCGGCCAGCGTGTCGGTGTATTTCGAGGTCTCCTCGCGGCTTTCGACGGCCTCGGTCGTGACCTCGACCCGGCGCAGCCACTTGATCCACATGTTGCCCTCCCAGCCCGGCACACAGAGCCGGACCGGATAGCCATGTTCCTTGCGAAGCGCCTCGCCATTGGCCTTGAAGGCCACGAGGCAATCGTCGAGCGCCTTCTCGAGCGGGATCGAGCGGCCGTTCGAGGAGGCATCCGCCCCCTCGACATAGACCCATTTGCCCTCGGGCCTGACGCCGGCCTCTTGCAGGAGCGTGCGCAGCGGCACGCCGGAATATTCCATGTTGTGGATCATGCCATGGGTGAACTGCGCGCCGTTGAGCTGCGCGCCCGCCCATTCCATGCCCGAATTGGCCGCGCATTCCAGGAAATAGGTGTGGTTCACCCGCGGGAAGCGTTCGAGATCGGCATAGGTGAAGATCAGCGGCGTCTCGACCAGCCCGTTGATCATCAGCCGGTAATCTTCCTTCGGCAGATCGATGGCGCCCGAATGGTGGCGCTCGAAGGCGCAGCCCTGCGGCGTGATGGTGCCGTCGAGCGCATGGATCGGGGTGAAATTGACCGAGGAAATCGTGTCGGCCGTCAGCCACTCGACATTGCGCCGGATCACGTCGGATTCGTAGTCTATGGGCAGGCCATAGGGGGTCACGTCGACACCGTCGCCCCACATCTGCGCCCAGGGCTGTGTCTCGGTGATCAGCGGGTCGGGAATCACCGGATCGGGGCCCTCGGCCGCCGCCTTGCCCGCGACCAGCGCGCCGCCCCCCGCCAGCCCCGCCTTCAGAAACCCGCGCCGCGTGGGCGCGCCCGGCCGGTCGGTCATCGCCTCATCCTCCTTCGTCCCGCTCATGCGCCGCTGACCACGACCGACTTGTTCGGGTCGACGCGGACCGTGCCCTTGCGCTTGATGTAATCCTCGACCACCTGCCAGACCGGCGGCCCCTCGGTGCCCTCGTTCACGCTGGCCCAGCCCGAAACCACGTAGGAGCGGGCCGGATCGATCTGTTCGCCGGTCTTCAGCAGCGTCATGTCGGTGATCCGCCGGCCCTGGGGCCTGGTGACGTCGATCCGGTAGCCCATGCCGCCGACCCGGACCATGTCGCCGCCCTGCTGGTAATAGGGATCGGGGTTGAAGAGATTGTCGGCCACGTCCTCGAGGATCGTGTGCAGCATCTCGCCCGTCATCTCGGAGCGGTAGGCGTTCGGATAGGTCATCGCGGTCGCGCTATAGAGATCCTCGCGGGTGATCGGATCGCCCGGAAGCAGGCTCGGCCCCCAGCGGAACCCGGGGCTCAGCGCGATATCGGCCTCGCGCTCGTCGATCAGCGCGTTGCAGATCAGATCGTCCCAGGTGCCGTTGAAATTGCCCCGCCGGTAGAGCAGCCCGTCGGTCGTGCCCAGCACCTCGGCCATCTCGTCCTTGTAGGGCGCGCGCTCGCGCTCGATCAGCGCGGTCATCTCGGGATCGGGCGCGATCGCGTCCGAGAAGATCGGGATCAGCTTGTGGCGAAAGCCCATCATCCGCCCCTCGCGCACATCGAGGTCGAGCCGGGTGACGAACTTGCCGTTCGAGCCCGAGGCGATCAGCAGGGTCTGCCCGACCATCACCGGCTGAGGCAGCGCGTCATGGGTGTGGCCTGTCAGGATCACGTCGATGCCGGGCACGTTGCCGGCCATCTTGCGGTCGACATCGAAGCCGTTATGGCTGAGCACCACCACCAGATCCGCGCCCTTGCCGCGGACCTCGTCCACCACCTCGGCCATGCGCTCTTCGCGGACGCCGAAGCTGAGGCCGGGGAACATCCATTTCGGATTGGCGATGGGCAGATAGGGGAAGGCCTGGCCGATCACCGCGATCTGCGCGCCGCCGCGCTCGAAGATCCTGTAGGGCTCATAGGCCGGTTCGTCCCATTCGGCATCGAAGATGTTGGCGCCGAGAAAGGCGAAGTCGAGCCCGTCGACGATCTCGTTGACCCGGTCGGTGCCGAGGGTGAATTCCCAATGGCTGGTCATCGCGTCCGGTTTCAGCAGGGCCATCGCATTGACCATGTCCTGCGCGGCCGAGCGCAGGCAGGTATAGGAGCCGTGCCAGGTGTCGCCGCCATCGAGCAGCAGCGCCTCGGGCCGGTCGGCGCGGATCGCCTTGACCACCGTCGCCACCCGGTCGAGCCCGCCCATCCGGCCATAGCCCCGGGCCAGCGAGACGAAATCGACATAGCTCAGCGCATAGGCCTCGGGCGAGCCGGCGGGGATGCCGTATAGCCTGAGGAAATCGGCGCCCGTCACATGGGGAGGCTGCCCCTCGGCGGCCCCCACGCCGATATTGACCTCGGGCTCGCGGAACCAGATGGGCACGAGCTGGCCGTGGATGTCGGTGACATGGATAAGCGTCACATTGCCGAAGCTGTCGAACTCCAGGAGCCGGTCCTGGCTCAGCGCCTGCCGGGCGGCAAGCCGCGCCCAGTTGCCCGTGCCCGACGCCCCCCAGATGGCAGAGGCGGCAAGGGCGGCCTGTAGGAAATCCCGTCGCGCGATCATCGTCTCGGCCTCCTCTTCCGGGTCGTGGGCGCAGATCATATGCGCCAAGATGAATATCTCCGGTCGGAAAGGGCCCGCGCCGAAACCGGTGCGGGCCCTTCGTTCAGTTGCGGACGGACGGCCCCTCGACCGACAGCCCGTTGCCGCGCGAGGCGACGTAAAGCTCCAGCGCCACGAATTCGGGCGAGCCCGCCTTGAAGGGCACGCCACGGGTGTCACGGATGCAGCCGATGAAGCGGTCATGCGCGGCATTGAGCCTGGTGTTCTTCAGCCGGTAGCTGGGAAAGCCGTTGATCTGGCCCTGGCTCAGATGGTCGGCGCGGATGTAATGGTCGAAATACTGCTCGTGGCAATTGGCGCAGGACAGGTCGAGCTGGCCATAGCGGGTATAGTAGATCTCGCGGCCCTTCTCCCAGGTCGACTGCGCCGGGCCGTCGATGGCGACGCTGACCGGCAGCCCGCGCGACACCGAGGCGATCAGCGCGACCATGGCCGTCATGTCGGCCCCGATATAATCCCATTCCGGGGCGCCCATCCGCGCGCTGCGGCAGGCATTGATCATCTGTTCCAGGGTGCGGACCTTGCCCGCGCTTTCGACATATTTCGGATAGACCGCGCGCTGGCCGTACATGCCCTCCTCGACCGCGCCGTGACAATCGGCACAGGATTTGCCCTCGGTCCCCTCGGGCCTGTCCCAGACCGCGCGCGCCTCCTCGACAAAGACCATGCCCGGATTCTCGAAATCGTCCATCTCGAGCGCCTGGGTATCGTCGCTGCGAAAGGTCCAGCCCGAGCGGATCTCGTCGAACCGGTCCGCCAGATGGGCAGGCGCCGGCGCCCGGGTGACGATCTCGATCTCCTCGTTGATCACCAGCGGATCGTCCGGCCCCGCCGAGACCGCGGCGCCGCCAAGCGTGCCGCAGCAGGCCAGCGCCGCAGCCGCCAGCCGTCCTGTCATGGTCTTCATGCCTTCCCCTCCCTCGGAGCCCCCGCCGCCACGGCGGAGGCGCCTCAACGACCGCTCGCGGCCCGGCTCAGCCGATGGCAATCGACTTGACTTCCTCGTAGACCGAGCCGTCATCGTCATACCAGGTGAAGACCATGTCGCCCGCCTCGGGGATCTGCGCCTCGAACTCGAAATAGGGATTGGTCGAGATCGCCGGAGCCAGCGCGACATCGATCACGTTCTGGCCATTGAAGGCCACCGCGAAGCGGTTGATGATTGAGCGCGGGATGAGAGAGCCGTCGCTGTCCTTGCGCTGACCCGATTCCATCTGGTGGCTGATCAGGGTCTTGATCACCACGGTTTCACCCGCCGCCGCCGTCCTGGGGGCCTTGACGCGGGCCTTGACGCCTTCTGCCATGTCTCGTTCTCCTCCTCTCGCCTCAGCTTCAGCTTCAGCCTTGGCCCGAACCTCAGCCGCCGCAGCCGCCGATGGTGACTTTCACGGTATTGGCCGCGCGCCGGAAACTGCCATCGCCCATCTTCGCGAGCGCGATCACCTCCTGGGTGCCGCCCAGCCGGATCCGGGTCGACAGGCGCTGCGCACCGGCCAGCGGGCCGAAGCTGACCCGCGCGACATCGGGGGTCGGGTTGGCCGAGGCCAGCACCAGGATCTCGACCGCGCCGGGGGCGTCGACCTCGATCGGCACGGTATTGCCATTCTCGGCGATCTCGGGCGTGGTGAGGGTAAGACCATCGGCCCCCGCCTCGGCACCGCCTGTGAACTCGGCGATCTTGTCCTCGACGGCCGCCTGCACCGCCCCTGCCGGCAGCGTCAGCGCCGCGGCAAGCCCGACGCCCAGCGCCATCGCTCCTCGTCTGGTGAACTCCATCCTCTCCCTCCTTGCTCGGACATGCCCGGAGACCGGGTCGATCACTGCGTCAGCGTCATCAGATAGGCGACGACATCCTCGATCTGCCCGGCCGTCATCAGCGGCCGGATCTCTCCTTCGATCGGCTTCGAGGTGAATGCGATCCCCGGGCGGTTGAAGCCCTCGACCCGGTAATAGCCGGGCATCACCGTGCCGGGGAACACGTTCTTGGAATTGACCAGGATGCCCCGGATCATCGCCTCGGGATAACGCGCGGCGACACCGTCCAGCGACGGGCCGACCGTGCCGGGAAACTGTGCGTCGGACATCTCGGTGACCTGATGACAGGCGATGCAGTTGGCGACTGAGCGGTCGGTCATCAGCCGGCGCCCCTGTGCCGGATCTCCCGGCGCATCGGTGAGCGGCAGGGCCACATGGCCCTGGGGGTCCACCGCGACGGCCTGCGGCGCGACCTCGGCGGCCGCCCCCGGCGCCACACTTGCCCAAAGGGCAAGACAGGCGGTCATCAGCCCGATCCCTTGCATTGCCGCAGCCTCCTCCCTGTCTCTCCTCGCTCCGACTGTAGCGGAGCCCTCCCGCGGCACGCAACAACAAATATAGTTATTTGCATGCGAGGCCGGCCCGCCGCCGGTTCAGTTGCCCGGATCGGCCATGGTGCGGGCCAGGTATTTCTGGAAATGCTCGTCGCCCTCATAGCCACGGTCGAGCACCCATTGCAGGAGCGCCCGCGTCGTGCCCTTGCCGAAGGCCCCGGGCATGGTGACCACCGCCGCCTGCGCCGCCGTCGTCCCGCCCTCGGGCGCGGTCTCGGGCATGAACATCATCGTCGGCGTGAACATCACCCCCCAGCGGCGCGCCATCTCCTTCTCGGGCAGCACGGTGCCGTCGAAATCGGTCACCTCGACATCGCCAAAGAGGTTCATCTGCACGACGAAGTAATGCTCGCGGATCAGCGCCCCGATCCCGGGATCGGGAAACACCTCTTCATGCATGCGGGTGCAGTAGATGCAGCCGCGCTGTTCCCAGATCACCAGCATCCGCCGGTTCCCGGCCTTCGCCTCGGCCAGATCCTCGCGCATGTCGCGGAAGGTCTCGCGCAGCCAGTCGGGCTTGTGCAGCCCGTCATCACCCATCGGCACGGCCAGTGCCGGACCCGCCAGGGCAACGAAGCCCGCGGCAAGAAGCGTCGTCAGTCTCATGGTCTTCCTCCCTGAAACACTGTCAGCCAAGCGTGGTGAACCACGGCACGGTGTCGATCAGCACCTGCGCGAGGTATCCGACCGAATTGGTGGCGATCAGAACCGCGAAGACGACCAGCATCGCCCCCATCGCCTTCTCGACATGGCCCAGATGTCGCCGGTTGCGCTGCATCCAGCCCAGGAACGGCCGGGCGAAGGCCGCGGCCAGCACGAAGGGCAGCGTCATCGCCAGCCCGTAGACCAGCAGCAAAAGCCCGCCCCGGGCAATGTCGCCCATGCCGCTGGCCACCATCAGGATCGCCGCCAGCGCCGGGCCCACGCAGGGCGTCCAGCCAAAGCCGAAGGCCAGCCCCATCAGATAGGCGCCGATCAGCGTGCTGGGCTCGGCCCGCGTCTCGATCCGCGCCTCGCGGTAAAGGAGCGGGATGCGGAGGATGCCCAGGAAATGCAGCCCGAACAGGAACAGCATCAGTGCGGCGACATAGCTGAGCTCGTCCTTCCATTGCCGGAAGCCCTGCCCCAGCGCCGTCGCCCCCATGCCCAGAAGCACGAAGATCGAGGTCACCCCCAGCGCGAAGGCGATGGCCGAGACCACGAGGCGGCGCACCGCGCCGGGCGGGATCCGGTCCGAGCCGCGCAGCTCGGTCATCGAGATCCCCGCCATGTAACACAGATAGAAGGGAACGATCGGCAGGATGCAGGGCGAGAGGAAGGACAGAAGCCCCGCCAGTGCCGCCCCCCCATAGGAAATCTCCAGCATCCCAGCCCTCCCTTGCCGCCAATGCAGAAACATATTACGATTTGTATATATGACGGGATAGCAAAAAATGACCCCAGGTCGAATGACCACTCGTCTTTGGGCAGGGATCTGCGCGGCCGGGCTGGCGCTGATGGCGGGGGCGCCCGCGCGCGCCGGGCTTGAACTCGGCCTGTTCGAGCGGGTCGGCTGTGCCTATTGCGTGCTGTGGGACCGCGAGATCGCACCGATCTGGCCGAAGACCCGCGAAGGCCGCACCGCCCCCTTGCGCAGGATCGATCTGGACGCCAATCTGCCAAAAGACGTGCGACTTGTCTCCAGACCCCGGTTCACTCCGACCTTCGTGCTGCTGCGCGACGGGGTTGAGATCGGCCGTCTCGAAGGGTACCCGGGCGAGGATTTCTTCTGGGGCCTGATCGGCGCCCTGTTGCAACGACAGCCCGAATGGGCGCAGACGGACGAGGGAGAAGGGGGATGAGCATCCGGCAGGCCAGGGCGCGACGCGCGACAGGCAGCGCCGCAACCGAGGAGAAGACGGGGCGTTGCTGACGCGCCCCGGGAACGTATGGCCACAGATATTGCCCAGACCCAGACCGACGGTTCTCCGTCGATGGATGAAATGCAGGCCCGGGACATGCTCCGGCATGCCGAGAGCGCCTCGAGCTTTCTAAAGGCGCTGTCGCATGAGGGACGGCTGATGATCCTGTGTCATCTCTCGACCGGCGAGAAATCGGTGACAGAGCTAGAGATGCTTTTGTCCTCGCGTCAGGCCGCGGTCAGCCAGCAGCTGGCCCGGCTGCGGCTCGAGGGGCTGGTCTCCTACCGGCGCGAGGGCAAGGCGATCTATTATTCGCTGGCCGACGAGAAGGCCCGCCGTCTGCTTGAACTGATGCATGACATGTTCTGCAATGCCACGGCGCCGGCGCAAGCCTCGGCCGCGCGCCCGGGGGACTAGAGCGGCGACGGGAGGAGGCGACCGAAAGGAGGCGGCGCCCGCGAACGGCACCGCCGGAGGGGGAGACGGATGGAGACGATACCGCCAGGGGCCATTGCCGCGCTGATCGGCCTCGTGACCGGCTGCGTGCTGGGGCTGGCCGCACGGCTGGGCGATTTCTGCACGCTCGGCGCGATCGAGACCGCGATCTGGGGCGCCGATCAGCGGCGGCTCAGGATGTGGGGGGTGATCCTCGGGGTCGCCATCGCCGCAACCGCGCTGCTGGCGGCGGCAGGCCAGATCGATACCGGCGCCACGATCTATCACACGATCCGCTGGAACCCGGCTGCCAGCATTCTGGGCGGGCTGACCTTCGGCTATGGCATGGCGCTTGCCGGCAATTGCGGCTTCGGCGCGCTGGCGCGTTTCGGCGGCGGCGATCTGCGCTCGCTGGTCATCGTCGTCGTGATCTCGATCTTCGGCTTCGTCACCCTGTCGGGCCCGCTGGCGCCCCTGCGCGATCTGGCCTTCCCGCAACAGCCCTCGGACGGGCCGCAAAGCCTTGCGCTGACGGGGGCGGCCCTGACCGGGCTGCCACCGCTGGCGCTGGCGCTGGGGCTGGCGGCGCTGGCGCTGGGATGGGGACTCTGGCACCGGCCGCTCCGGGCCGAGCCGCACCGCATCGGCTGGGCGGTCGCGGCCGGGCTGGCGGTGAGTGCCGCGCTCTGGGGGACATCGGCGCTGCATGAGGCCACGCTCGGCGCAGTCGATGTCGAGGGCCACACCTTCACCGCCCCGCTCGGCCGGACGCTGATGTGGATGATGACCTCCTCGGCGGGCGGGCTCTCCTTCTCGGTGGGCTCGGTGCTGGGGGGGCTGGGCGGCGCCTGGCTCGGCTCGCGGCGGCGCCGGTCGTTCCGCTGGGAAGCCTGCGAGGACCCGCGCGAGCTGGGCCGGCAGGTCGGCGGGGCCGCGCTGATGGGGATCGGCGGCGTTCTCGCGCTTGGCTGCACCATCGGTCAGGGGCTGACCGCCTTCGCCACGCTGGCCTGGTCGGCGCCGGTGACGCTGGCGGCCATCGCCGCGGGCGCGATCTTCGGGCTGCGCCAGTTGATCGCCGGGTACCAGCCCGATTGAGCGAGGCCCGCCGCAGCCCGGGCCGGATCGTCGCCCTCGACCTTGCCCGGAGCGCCGCGCTTCTCGGCATGGTCGTCTTCCATTTCAGCTACGATCTCGAGCTGTTCGGCCATCTGCCGCCGGGCACCGTCGTCACCGGCGGCTTCCGGCTGCTGTCGGTCGGCGTGGCCTCGGCCTTCCTGGCCCTGGCCGGGGTCAGCCTGCATCTGGCCCATGGCCGGGGGCTGCGCCCGCGCGCCTTCCTGCGCCGCCTGCTGCGCATCCTGGCTGCGGCCGCGCTGGTGAGCCTCGGCACCTGGGCGGTCTTTCCGGCTTCCTTCGTCTATTTCGGCATCCTGCATGCCATTGCCGCCGCAAGCCTGCTGGGGCTCTTGCTGGTCAGGCTGCCGCCGCTCGTTCCGGCCGCATTCGCGCTCGGCATGCTGGCGATGCCCCGCCCCGGCCCCCTGCCCGACCGCGGCTGGCTCGACTGGACCGGACTGACCGCGACCCCGCGCCCGAGCGTCGATTTCGAACCGCTCTTTCCCTGGGCCGCCGCATTCCTGGCCGGGATGGCGCTGGCCGGGTTTGCAGGCCGGGCCGGGCTCTGGCACCGGCTGTCCGGCCCGCCCGGGCGGCTGAGCGCCCTGCTGGCCTGGCCCGGACGGCACAGTCTCGCCATCTATCTGCTGCATCAGCCGGTGCTGATCGCGCTGGTCTGGGCCGCGACCCGCTTCGCGCCGTTCTGAACCGGACCCCGAACAGGGCATGCCCCGTCCGCCAAGGGCGATGACAAAGAAAAGGCCCCCTTCCGCAATGGAGGGGGGCCGAGGCGCGCCGGTCAGGCTCTGTCCTTACCGCTCGACACGTCTGGCTTTGCCTGGTCCTTCCCGGCGATAAGGGCGGGCGCACCCGCCCCCGGTCTCAATGCATGCTGCGCGCTCCGGTGCTTTTCAGCGTCACCGTGGTGCTGGCGCCTGCCATCCGGATATCGGTCACGTCGAGCCCGCGCGCCCGGTGCGCGCCGTCCAGCACCTCGATCGAGCGACCGACGAAGGTGGCGTCGATCAGCCGCTTGAGCGCATCGCCCGCCAGCTGCGCCTCGATCCCGCCGGGGATGCGACGCAGCCTGGCATTGGCGACGATCTGGCTTCCGATGATCAGTTGCAACGGTCTTTCCCTTCGCAGGTGGTCCCGGTCTCAGCCGGTGCCTTCGATATCGTTCCGCCCCGGCGCCCGGGACTGCCGGTCTCAGCTGCAGCCGCTGGTCGCGCCACAGGTATTGCACTTCATGCAGGTGCCGTTCCGCACCAGCGTGTAGTTGCCGCAATCGCCGCAGGGATCGCCCTCATAACCCTGCATCCTGGCCTTGACCCGGGCATCCATCGGCACCGTGCCAGAGGCGATGGCGGTGGCAGAGGACACCGTCGGCGCAGCGGCTGCGGCATTGCCGGGCACGGCCGCGGCCGGCGCGGCGGCCCCGGCCAGGGCGACCGCATTCATGCCGCCCTGCAGGACCACCAGCTCCTGCGGCAGGCGCTTGCGCAGATAGCCGGTCGAGCTGATCTGGCGGAGCACCTCGAGCGATTTCGAGGCGGCACTTTCCGAGACCGGCGTGACATTGGCCTTGCCCTCTTCATGGCCATGGCCGAGCTCCTCGAAGGCCGCGCCCTTCGGCTTGACATGGGCCAGATCGGTCCGGTCGAGATAGCTGACCGCCAGTTCGCGGAAGATGTAATCGAGGATCGAGGTCGCGTTCTTGATCGAGTCATTGCCCTGCACGATGCCCGCGGGCTCGAACCGGGTGAAGGTGAAGGCCTCGACGAATTCCTCGAGCGGCACGCCATATTGCAGCCCCACGGACACCGCGATGGCGAAATTGTTCATCATCGCCCGGAAGCCCGCGCCTTCCTTGTGCATGTCGATGAAGATCTCGCCCAGCGTCCCGTCCTGATATTCGCCGGTGCGCAGATAGACCTTGTGGCCGCCGATGATCGCCTTCTGGGTATAGCCCTTGCGCCGGGTCGGCAGCTTCTCGCGGTTGCTGCGGACGATTTCCTTGACCACCACCTTCTCGACGATCTTCTCGGCCAGGACCTGCGCCTTCTCGGCCGGGGTGCCGGTCTCGAGGATCTCCTCGGCCTCCTCGTCATCCTCGACCAGCGCCGCGGCCAGCGGCTGGCTGAGCTTCGAGCCGTCGCGGTAAAGCGCATTGGCCTTCACCCCCAGCGACCAGGACAACTCATAGGCCGAGAGGCAATCCTCGATGGTCGCGTCATTGGGCATGTTGATCGTCTTCGAGATCGCGCCCGAGATGAAGCTTTGCGCGGCCGCCATCATCCTGATGTGGCTGTCGACGCTGAGGAAGCGCTTGCCCTTCTTGCCGCAGGGGTTGGCGCAGTCGAAGACCGGGTAATGCTCGGGCTTGAGATGCGGCGCGCCTTCCAGCGTCATCGTCCCGCAGACATGGTCGTTGGCGGCCTCGATCTCGGCGCGCGAGAAGCCCAGATGGCGCAGAAGCTCGAAGCCCGGATCGGCCATCTTCGAGGCCGGAATGCCCAGAACCCTGGTGCAGAACTCCTCGCCCAGCGTCCACTGGTTGAAGACGAAGCGGATGTCGAAGGCCGAGGGCAGCGCCGCCTCGATCTTGTCGATCTCGGCCTGGCCGAAGCCATGGCCGATCAGCGAGGTGTGGTTGATGCCGGGGCAGTTGCCGAGCGTGCCATGGCCCACCGCATGGCCGATGATCTCCTCGATCTGGGCCGGGCCATAGCCCAGCACCTCGAGCGCGGCCGGAACCGAGCGGTTGATGATCTTGAAATAACCGCCGCCCGCAAGCTTCTTGAACTTGACCAGCGCGAAATCGGGCTCGATGCCGGTGGTGTCGCAATCCATCACCAGCCCGATGGTGCCGGTGGGCGCGATCACCGAGACCTGCGCATTGCGGAAGCCGTGTTTCTCGCCCAGCACCAGCGCCTCGTCCCAGGCCGAGATCGCCATCTCGACCAGGCCTTCATCGGGGCAGTTGGCATGATCGAGCGGCACCGGCGGCACCGCGAGCCCGTCATAGCCCACAGCCTTGCCCCAGGCCGCATTGCGGTGGTTGCGGATTACCCGCAGCATCGCCTCGGCATTGCGCTCATGCCCCGGGAAGGCGCCCAGCTCGCCCGCGATCTCGGCCGAGGTGGCATAGGCAATGCCGGTCAGGATCGCGCTCAGCGCGCCGCAGAGCGCACGGCCCTCGTCGCTGTCATAGCCGAGCCCCATATTCATCAGGAGCCCGCCGATATTGGCATAGCCAAGACCCAGCGTGCGGAAGTCATAGGAGAGCTGCGCGATTTCCTTCGACGGGAACTGCGCCATCATCACCGAGATTTCCAGCGTCAGCGTCCAGAGCCGGGTGGCATGGACATAATCCTCGGCCAGGAAGGCGCCGTCATTCCAGAAGGCCAGCAGGTTCATCGAGGCCAGGTTGCAGGCCGTATCGTCGAGGAACATGTATTCCGAGCAGGGATTCGAGGCGCGGATCTCGCCATCGGCCGGGCAGGTATGCCAGGCGTTGATGGTGTCGTGGAACTGGATGCCCGGATCGGCGCAGGACCACGCGGCATGGCCGACCTGGGCCCAGAGCTCGCGCGCCTTGACGGTCTTGGCGACCTTGCCGTCGGTGCGGCGCACCAGCTCCCAGTCGGCATCGGCCTTCACCGCCTTCAGGAAGGCGTCGGTGACCCGGACCGAGTTGTTCGAGTTCTGCCCCGAGACGGTGGCATAGGCCTCGCTGTCCCAGTCGGTGTCATAGGCCGGGAATTCGATCGCGTCATAGCCCTGCCGCGCATAGTCGAGCACGCGCTTGACATAGCCCTCCGGGATCAGCGCCTTCTTGGCGGCACGGATCGCGGCCTTCAGCCCGGCATTGACCTTCGGATCATAGGCATCCTCCGGCTTGCCGTCCCAGGCGCGGATCGCCTCGAACAGCGCGTTCAGATGGCGCTCATGGGTCTTCGAACCGGCAACGAGGCTCGCGACCTTCTGTTCCTCGATGACCTTCCAGTTGATGAAGGATTCGATATCGGGGTGATCCATGTCGCAGATCACCATCTTGGCCGCGCGCCGCGTGGTGCCGCCCGACTTGATCGCGCCCGCCGCGCGGTCGCCGATCCTCAGGAATCCCATCAGCCCCGAGGACTTGCCGCCGCCCGACAGCGACTCGCCCTCGGCGCGGAGCGACGAGAAGTTGGTGCCGGTGCCCGAGCCATACTTGAACAGCCGCGCCTCGCGGACCCAGAGGTCCATGATGCCGCCCTCATTGACCAGATCGTCCCTGATCGACTGGATGAAACAGGCATGGGGCTGCGGGTGTTCATAGGCCGAGGTCGACTTGGTCAGCTCGCCCGACCTGTAATCGACATAGTAATGCCCCTGCCCAGGCCCGTCGATTCCATAGGCCCAGTGCAGACCGGTATTGAACCATTGCGGGCTGTTCGGCGCGGCCATCTGGCTGGCCAGCATGAAGCGCATCTCGTCGTAATAGGCCCGGGCGTCCTCTTCGGCGCTGAAATAGCCGCCCTTCCAGCCCCAATAGGTCCAGGCCCCGGCCATCCGGTCGAAGACCTGCCGCGCCGAGGTCTCACCGCCGAAGCGCTCGGCCTCGGGCAGGGCCTCGAGCGCCCCGGTATCGGGCACCGAGCGCCACAGGAATTCCGGCACGCCCTCTTCGGGGAGCTTCGCCAGCCGGGCCGGCACGCCCGCCTTGCGGAAATATTTCTGCGCGATCACGTCGCTCGCGACCTGGCTCCAGCCGGCGGGCACTTCGACTTCCTCGAGCCGGAACACCACCTTGCCATCGGGATTGCGAATCTCCGAGGTCGTCATCGTGAAATCGAGCGCTCCGTAAGCGCCGGTCTCTTCGGTGGTGAATTTCCGTTCGATCTTCATCGATCTGCCCCGTCCTTTTTCCCTGCGCCACGCATGACGCGGGCCCTGTTCGCTGACTTGCCTGCCGTCGGGCAAGGACAGCATGTTCCCGGCCGCGCTCCCTCGGCCCGGTTGCACCCGCCTGCGCGGCTGCCTGAACTGCCTCTGTCCTGTCCTGCCTCTGCGCTGTCACCGATCATCGGTATCGCCACTAGATCTGGTGTCGCTGCGCCAGGCCCATACAAATTGACGAATTTTTAAGGGAATGGTCAACGCGATTCTTGCGCCGAAGACCAAGTTTTTGGGGTTGACTGAGCACCGGTCCACAACGGGTTGATTCATCCACAGCTTGTGGAAAAACCGGGCACAGCCTGAAAAATCACGCGCACAGAGCGGATTACGCAAATGGTCCGAAAATGTTCCGGCCCCGGGGCATGCCCCGCCCCCGGACCGCCGTCGAAAAGCAGAAACACCCCGGAGGGTTAACTAAGCGGGCCGGGTCCTCCCGGAGTTGTCCCGCCCCTTGCCGGAGCGCTTCCCCGCGCCGCCCCGACGCCACAAGATGCGCCATGCGCCCCCCTGCATCTTGCGTCAGAGACGTTTTCCGACGCTCAGGGAAAGACCCGCTCCAGCATCCCCGATCCGATCAGGCTGCCGGTCGTGACGATGGCATGCTGGCCGAGACTGTTGGCCCAGCAGGCCTCGAAGGACAGCTCGTAGCGGCAATATCTGTGATCTTCCAGATGCGCGCGAAGCCCGCGGTCGAGATCGTCGGGATTGGCGGCAAGATCGCTCAGCCGGATCGGGGCGCCCAGCACGATACCGGCGTTTAGGGCGGCCTCATAGACCAGCTCGGCACTGTAGAACGCGCCGTCGCCCAGCATCAGCCCATCATCGGAGGGCGCCCCGTAAAACACGGTCAGGGCCGGTTGCGCCAGCGCCCCCGTGTTCATCTGCCCCGTTTCCATGTGTGCCGTGTTCATCTGTGCCGCGTTCATCTGCCCCGGCCGGGCTTGTTCCCGGCCCGCCTCGCGAACCCGATAGACCGCGTAATCCCGGGCCGAAAGCCCGTCGACATAGACGTAGAGCATCTCTTCGGTCGCCCCCTCGGACGGATCGACATAGACCACCCGGGGACCGCCGCTGCTGGGCCGCAGGATACCGACCGATTCCCACCGAAGACCGAAGGCCCGTTTGATCACGCCGTCGATCTCGTTGAGCCCGTCCCTGAAAATCAGATCGCCGGGGCGCCAGTCCCAGGCCGCCTCGGCCATGAGCGCCGCATCGTCGGTTTCCTGCGCGAGGGCAAAGGGCGCCATCACCGCCGCCAGCCCCAGTGACAGGGGAAGAAGGACGCCGCGCATGAGATCTGCTCCGTTATTGCCCGCGCCGATCATTCCGTCAGCCCGGGCCGAAGGCAAGCCGGCAAACCCGGGGCCGTGGCATGGCGGCGTCGCGCAACGCCTCTGCGCAGGCCCGAAGGAGCGGATATGACGGAAGAAGGGAAAGCGCCCGATGCGGGGAAAAGCCGGATCTGGTCGGGGCGGCGGGATTCGAACCCACGACCTACGGCACCCAAAGCCGTCGCGCTACCAGGCTGCGCTACGCCCCGTCACGGCCTCCTTAGCGCCCGGACGGGGGCAAGGAAAGAGGCTTCGCGATCTCTAGTTGCACGGCCAGGCCGCATCGGGCCCGAAGGCCGGGTGGCGCAGCTCGGTTCCGGGCAGGATGCCAAGCCGCGCGGCCAGCCCGCCATTGATCTCGAGCACCGCCAGGATGCCCGGGCCGCCATCGATGGGCGTGCGGTCGAGCGGCACCGCATCGGCCGCGACCCGCTTCACCCGCCCCGCCGCATCGAGAAAGATCATGTCGAGGGGGATCAGGGTGTTTTCCATCCAGAAGGCGACGCGCTGAGGGTGGGGATAGACAAAGAGCATGCCGGCCGATCCGGCCAGATGCTTGCGGTTCATCAGCCCGCGCGCCCGTTCGGCCTCGTCATCGGCCAGCTCGACGGTGAATCGCGCCGTTCCCCAGTCGCCGCGCAGATCGACGCGGTTTTCCGCACAGTCCGAGACCTGTGCCGAGGATTGCGCAAAGGCCTGTTCAGAAGATTGTGCCGCCCCCGTCGCCAGAATGGCAAAAACAAGACCCGCTGCCGCAGCAGCCCCCGTCATCCAGCCGATGCCCCGCCCGGCCCGAGCGCACTTTCCCATGGACCCACCGATATCGCGAGGCGTCCGCGCTGGCCCCTGGTGACCCGCACCGCGATGGCCTCGCCCGGCTGCAGATCGGCCAGCCCCGACCGCCGCAGCACCTCGATATGTATGAACACGTCGTCGTCGCGACCGAAGACATTGGCAAAACCGAAGCCCTTGGCCTTGTCGAACCATTTAACCCGCGCAGGTTCCAACGGCAATGCCGCCACCTCTTCGGCGGTCAGATGCATGGCATCCTCGAGCGCCGGGGCCCCGGGCGAAACCGGAGGCTCTATCCTGAGCACCTCTGTCGCCTGCAGGCCCCGTGCCGTCCTGTGTACCACGAGCTCGATTCCGGCACCGTCCGAGACCGAGTTCTGCCCGAAATTCCGCAATACATTGGCATGCAGCAGAATGTCGGGCCCGCCTTCGTCCGTCACGACAAAACCAAAGCCTTTTGTCGGATCGAACCATTTAACACGCCCTTCGACGCGCAACGCCGTGTCGCTGTCCTTGTCCATACATCCGATCCCGGTCGTCTTACCGCCTCGGCGGCAAGGAATGCCGTCAGAGACTTCGCTACAGAATTCGACGCCTTTTGCTCCGTCTTTCGACGGCCCGGATCGCCCCTCTGGCAATCATCGCCCGCAGACAATCAGGATTGATAATCATTCCTGGCAATCAAGGGTAGAGTCTGTTGATTCTCCACTCTCCGTCAAGTGTATCTCTGCACCAGCGAAAGCGGTCATGCAGGCGAAATGCCCCATCTGCCCAGAATTCGATTTCGAGAGGCCGTATCCGGAATCCGCCCCAGAACGGCGGCCGCGCGGGCGCCGTTCCGCGCCGCGCGGTCACCATTGCCACCTCCGCCATCAATTCGCCCCTCGACGCCAGAGGGCGGGATTGTCGCGAAGCCCAGGCGCCAAGTCTGCTTTTAAGGGCCCGGGAAGAATAATAGGCATCGGCCTTTTTACCATCTTCCTTTTCAGCAACGCCACGAACCCGAACCTGTCGCCTGAGAGATTTCCAGTGTAACACGAAGGCCGCTTTATTCGTTAGGACAATTTCACCCGCCTTTGCACTTTCGTAATTCGTATAGAACACGAATGCATCGTCCTCGATCTCTTTCAACAGAACCATTCTCACATTCGGCAGGCCCTGCCCGTCGACCGTCGCAAGCGCGATGGCATTGGGGTCGTTCGGTTCGGTCTTCTCTGCCTCGGCAAGCCAGCTCCGCGCGATCACGAACGGATCGTCGCCTGCGAATATGCCCTCTCGGTCGGTCATGGGTGGGGGTCTCCTGCTTGATCCTGTCGCACTTGATGGGTCCGAGCATTTGGCCTACACCGGCGGCAATTTTTTGAACAGGTGGTCGAGGGGACCTCGGATGTCGACAAAACTGATGGAGGGCAAGCGGGGCCTGATCATGGGCCTTGCCAATGACAAGTCCATCGCCTGGGGAATCGCGCGCCAATGCGCCGAAGCCGGGGCGGAGTTGGCTTTTTCCTACCAGGGCGAGGCGCTTAAGAAGCGCGTGATGCCCCTGGCCGAGAGCCTGGGCAGCGATATCGTGCTGGAATGCGACGTCGCCAGCGAAGAGTCGCTCGACGGCCTCTTCTCGGCGCTCGAGGCCCGTTGGGGCCGGCTCGATTTCATCGTCCACGCCATCGGCTTCTCGGACAAGAACGAGCTGCGCGGCCGCTATGTCGACACCTCGCGGTCGAACTTCCTGATGTCGATGGACATTTCCGTATATTCCTTCACCGCCGCCGTGCAGCGCGCGGCCCGGATGATGACCGAGGGCGGCGCGGCGCTGACGCTGACCTATTACGGCGCCGAGCGGGTCATGCCTCACTATAATGTGATGGGCGTCGCCAAGGCGGCCCTCGAGGCCTCGGTCCGTTACATGGCCGAAGACCTCGGCAAGGACGGAATTCGGGTCAATGCCATTTCCGCCGGACCGATCAAGACTTTGGCGGCCAGCGGCATCGGCGATTTCCGCTACATTCTGAAATGGAATGAATTGAATTCGCCCTTGCGGCGCAATGTCACCCAGGAAGAGGTCGGGAAATCGGCACTGTATCTTCTGTCCGATCTGGGCAGCGCGGTGACCGGCGAGGTGCACCATGTCGATGCCGGCTATCACAGCGTCGGCATGAAAGCCGTCGACGCACCCGATATCGACGCGGTCACCGGGCGCAAGGACAGCTGAGCCCGGACGCAGGACCGACACCAGACAGGGGCGCCGCGGCGGGATTGACACCTGCGCGGCGCCCCGGCATTTGTCGCACCCACGCACAGGAGACATCGATGGACCCCGACCGCCTGCCTCACGAGAAAGGCTTCCATGTCAGCTGGGACCAGCTGCACCGCGACGCGCGGGCGCTGGCCTGGAGGCTCGACGGACAGGGTCCCGATAACGGTGCCTGGCGCGCAGTGGTCGCGATCACCCGCGGCGGCATGGCCCCGGCGATGATCGTCTCGCGCGAGCTCGACATCCGCATGGTCGATACGATCTCTGTCAAGTCCTACAACCACCAGGCCCAGAGCGCCCCGGTCATCATCAAGATGCCCGATCGCGAGCTGGTCGGCGACGGCACCGGCGTGGTGATCGTCGACGATCTGGTGGATACCGGGCGCACCCTCGAAGTGGTGCGGGCGACCATGCCCAAGGCCCATGTCGCCACCGTCTATGCCAAGCCCAAGGGCAAGCCGCAGGTCGACACCTATATCACCGAGGTGAGCCAGGACACCTGGATCTTCTTCCCCTGGGACATGGCGCTGCAATACGTCAAGCCCTACCGCGCCGGAGAATAAGCAACAGGAGGGGCAGGATGGCCGTCTGTCAGCCACCGCGTGGCGGAACCGCCGCCACCTTCGCCCCGCCGGTCATGCAGGCCCGGCGCTGGCTCGACGGGGTCTCGTTTCCCTCCGACCGGCCGCTTCTCAATGTCAGCCAGGCCGCGCCGATGGACCCGCCACCCGAGGCGTTGCGCCAGGCCATTGCCGATGCCGCGCTGAACGATCCGGGCGCGCATCTCTACGGCCCGGTGCTGGGCCTGCCCGAGCTGCGCGCCGAGATCGCCGCCGAGTGGTCGCGGGCCTATGGCGGCGACATCCGGGCCGAGAGGGTCGCCATCACCCAGGGCTGCAACCAGGCCTTCAGCGCCGCGATCACGGCCATCGCCGCGGCGGGCGACGAGGTGATCCTGCCCACGCCTTGGTATTTCAACCACAAGATGTGGCTCGACATGACCGGGATCAGGACGGTGCCGCTTGCGACCGGCGCCAACCTGCTGCCCGAGGTCCAGCGCGCGGCCGGGCTGATCACGCCCCGCACCCGCGCCATCGTGCTGGTGACGCCCAACAATCCGACCGGGCTGGAATATCCGGCAGAGCTCGTGGCCGATTTCCTCGCCCTCTGCCGGCGTCACGCGATCGCGCTGATCCTCGACGAGACCTATCGCGATTTCGACAGCCGCGACGGCGCTCCGCACCGGCTGTTCGCCGATCCCGACTGGGACGACACGCTGATCCATATCTATTCCTTCTCCAAGGCCTACCGGCTGACCGGCCATCGCGTCGGCGCGCTGATCGCGGGCGGGCCGGTGGTGGCCGAGGCCGAGAAATTTCTCGACACGGTCGCGATCTGCCCCAACCAGCTGGGCCAGCGAGCAGCCCTTTGGGGCCTGCGTCATCTCGGCGCCTGGAAGGCGGATGAACGGGCCGAGATCCTGGCCCGCCGCGACGCCCTGAGCCGGGGCATGAGCGCCCTGCCCGGCTGGGAGCTGATGGGCGCGGGCGCGTTTTTCGGCTGGCTCCGGCATCCGTTCGGGATCGGCTCCGACACCCTGGCCCGTCGCCTGGTCGTCGAAGCGGGCGTGCTGCTTCTGCCGGGCGGAATGTTCCTGCCCGAGACCGATCCGGGCTGCCGCGACCAGCTTCGGATCGCCTTTGCCAATATCGACCGGCCGGGTCTTCAGGCACTGTTCGGACGGCTTGCGGCCTTCCGCCCCTGACGCTTGCGGGGGACCGCGCAAAGACCTACACAGCAGCGAACCCAGATCCGGCAGGGAGGCACCACGATGTCCAAATCCAAAGGCAAGCAGTTCTCGAAGACGCTCGTCTGGATGATGCTGATATTCGTGGTCCTCGGCCTCGGCGGCTTCGGGGTCAGCAATTTCGGCGGCGGCGTCTCGGCGATCGGCCAGGTCGGCGAGACCGAGATCTCGACCGACAGCTATGCCCGCGCGCTGCAACGCGAACTTCGCGCCCGCGCCGCCGCGACCGGCCAGAACATGAGCCTTGCCGAGGCGCAGTCCTCCGGTCTGGTCGACGCCGTGCGCGCCCAGGAGATCTCGAATGCCGCGCTCGACAACGAGATGCACCGGATCGGGGTCTCGGTCGGCGACGCCCAGATCGCGCGCGAGGTGATGCGGCTCGACGCCTTCAAGGGGCCGGATGGCAGCTTCGACCGCGAGGCCTATCGCTATGTGCTGTCGCAGAACGGCATGACCGAGACCCAGTTCGAGGCCTCACTGCGCAAGGACACCGCGCGCTCGCTGCTGCAGACGGCGGTGGTGGCGGGACTCGACGCCCCCGAGACCTATGTCGACACGCTTTACGACTTCATCGCCGAGCGGCGCAGCGTCAGCCTCATCCACCTGACGGCGGATGCGCTGGACGCCCCGGTGCCCGATCCGACCGAGGGTGAGGTCAAGGCGCAATACGAGGCGACGCCCGAGGCCTATACCGCACCGATGACGCGCAAGATCACCTATGTCTGGCTGTCGCCCGAGACCATGGCCGAGACGATCGAGCCCGACGAGGCGCTGCTGCGCCAGCTTTACGAAGATAATATCGACGAATTCGTGCAGCCCGAGAAACGGCTCGTGGAACGGCTGGTCTTTTCCGGCATGGACGAGGCGCAGGCGGTGATGGACCGGATCGAGGCGGGCGAGGAAAGCTTCGACGATGCCGTCGCCGAGCGCGGTCTGGCCATCGACGATATCGACATGGGCGATGTCTCCGAGGTGCAGATCGGCGGCGAGGCGGGCCGCGCGGTCTTCGCGCTGAGCGAACCCGGGCTGGCCGGACCGCTGATGTCAGATCTCGGCCCCGCGATCTTCCGGGTGAACGCGATCCTCGCCAAGCAGGAGATCCCGTTCGAGGAGGCCCGCGAGACGCTGGCCCCCGAGGCCGTGCACAGCCGCGCGGTGCGGATGATCGCCGACAAGATCAACGAATATGACGACCTGCTGGCCGCAGGCGCGACGCTCGAGGATCTGTCGCGCGAGACCGAGATGCAGCTCGGCCAGATCGACTACACCGCCGACAGCGATCAGGACATTGCCGCCTATCCCGCCTTCCGCGACGCGGCCGATGCCGCGGTCGAGGGCGATTTCCCCGAGATCAGGGAGCTCGACGATGGCGGCATCTTCGCGCTTCGGCTCGACCGCGAGATCCCGCCGACCCTGCGCCCGCTCGAGGCGGTGCAGGAGCAGGTGGCCGAGGACTGGCGCCAGGCCGAGACCGCACGCCAGCTGACCGCCAGGGCCGAGGCGCTGAAGGCGCGCATCGAGAATGGCGAGGACATGGCCGCGCTGGGCGTCGACGTCACGGCCGAGACCGCGCTGTCGCGGGGCGGGCTGATGCCGCAGCCGCTGTCGGATGCGCTGTTCCGGATGGCCGAGATCGGCGACACCGCCGTGGTTCCGGCCGCAGGCGATGTCTGGCTCGTGCGGCTCGACGAGATCCTGCCGCCCGAAGAGAACGATCCCGGCGCCGACATGCTGCGCCAGAACATCGCCGCGCAGGCCGGTCAGGGGCTGTCCCAGGATCTTTACGCCTATTTCGCCCAGGCTGTGACCAATGCCGCCGGGCTTTCGCTCGACCAGGCCGCGATCAACGCGGTTCACGCCCAGTTCCGGTAACTGCCCATGTCCAGAATCATTCCCGAATTCGCCGCCTTCGAGGCGGGTTACGAGGCCGGCCGCGCCCAGGTCGTCTATGCCCGGCTGGCCGCCGATCTCGATACGCCGGTCTCGCTGATGCTGAAACTCGCGGGCGCCCGGACCGACAGCTTCATGCTGGAATCGGTCACGGGGGGCGAGGTGCGCGGGCGCTATTCCGTGGTCGGCCTCAAGCCAGACCTGATCTGGGAGTGCCGGGGCGAGAGCAGCCGCGTCAACCGGATGGCACGCTTCGACCCCGACGCCTTCGAGCCGATGGAGGGCCATCCGCTGGCGAGCCTCCGCCAGATCCTTGCCGAAAGCGCCATCGACATGCCCGAGGAACTGCCCTCGATCGCGGCCGGGCTTTACGGCTATCTCGGCTATGATATGATCCGGCTGGTCGAGCGGCTGCCGAACGTCAATCCCGACCCGCTGGGCCTGCCCGATGCGCTGATGCTGCGGCCCTCGGTCGTGGCGGTGCTGGACGGCGTGAAGGGCGAGGTGACGGTGGTTTCGCCCGCCCGGCCCCAGCCCGGGCTTTCGGCCCGCGCCGCCTATGCCCAGGCCGCCGAGCGGGTGATGGATGCGCTGCGCGATCTCGACCGGGCGGTGCCCGCGGAAACCCGCGATTTCGGCGAGGCCCGCGAGATCGGCGAGCCGGTCTCGAACTTCACCCGCGAAAGCTACATGGCCGCGGTCGAGACCGCGAAGGACTACATCCGCGCGGGCGACATCTTCCAGGTGGTTCCGGCCCAGCGCTGGCGCCAGGACTTCCCGCTGCCGCCCTTCGCGCTGTATCGAAGCCTCCGGCGCACCAATCCCTCGCCCTTCATGTTCTTCTTCAATTTCGGCGGTTTCCAGGTCGTGGGCGCCAGCCCCGAGATCCTGGTGCGGCTGCGCGGCGGCGAGGTCACGATCCGACCCATCGCCGGCACCCGGCCGCGCGGCGCCACGCCCGCCGAGGACCGCGCGCTTGAGGCCGACCTGATGGGCGACCAGAAGGAACTGGCCGAACATCTGATGCTGCTCGATCTGGGCCGCAACGATGTCGGCCGGGTCGCGAAGATCGGCACCGTCCATCCGACCGAGAAATTCATCATCGAGCGCTATTCCCACGTCATGCATATCGTCTCGAACGTGGTGGGCGAGATCGCCGAGGGCGAGGATGCGCTGTCGGCCCTGCTGGCCGGTCTGCCCGCGGGCACGGTCTCGGGCGCGCCCAAGGTCCGCGCGATGGAGATCATCGACGAGCTCGAGCCCGAAAAGCGCGGCGTCTATGGCGGCGGCGTCGGCTATTTCGCGGCCGGTGGCGACATGGACATGTGCATCGCGCTGCGCACCGCCGTGGTGAAGGACGAGACGCTTTACATCCAGGCCGGCGGCGGCGTGGTCTACGATTCCGACCCGGCCGCCGAATGGCAGGAGACCGTCAACAAGTCGAACGCGCTCCGCGCCGCCGCCGCCGAGGCCACCCGTTTCGTGCGCCGCGGTAACGGCTGAGGCCAGGTCCCTTCCGCGTCCCTCCCGCGCCCCTCGGGGCGCGGGCCGTCGCAGGCCCCTGTCCTTATCTCAGTAATCGCGCTCGTAGAAGATCCCGATACCGGTATCGCCCTCGGCCCCGGCATGGCCCTTCAGCGTGACATAGGGCGAGACATCGAGGTTCAGGTTGATCTCGCTCTGGCCCTTCTGGTTCACCGTCACCTGCGAATAGATCTTGTCCGACAGGTACTTGCCGGCGCTCAGCTCGGTGCCGCCCTCTTCGGTCGAGTTCACGTCGAGATCGTCGAGCCCGGTCGCGCCGCGCAGCGAGCCAAGGATCCCCTGCCCGCCCTTGCCCATCAGCGTCGCGACCGCCGAAGCCAGTTCGGCCGCCTGCAGGGGCGACAGCGTGTCCAGCCCGCGACCGAAGAGGATCCGCGAGACGACCTCTTCCTGCGGCAGTTCCGGCTCGGAGGAGAATTTGATCTCGGGCGCGCTGGCCGGGCCCTCGACCACGATCCGCGCCGTCACGTCGCCCGACTGGGTCGCCGCCACGAAATAGAGCCGCGGATCGAACGAGCCCGTCAGCGAGACCTGCCCCTCGTCGAGGGTGAAACGCTGCGCGAGGATATCGAGCCGCCCGCGGATCAGCTCGAACTGCCCCGAGGCCACCACATCGGCGGTGCTGCCGCCCAGCCGCAGCCGCCCGCCCAGCTCGGCATCGATGCCGCGGCCGCGCACGAAGACCTGCGAGGGCGCGTTGACCGTAAGGTCCAGCGGATAGGGCCGCCCGCCCCCGCCCGCGCCTTCGGTCGCAACCAGCCCGGCCCGCCGGAGCGTCGCCTGCACCGCCGCGGGCGTGCCGCGATGGTCGATCTCGGGCAGCTCGCCGCCGCCGCCAAGCCCGGTCGAGGGCACGGTGATCTCGGTCCGGCCGATATCGAGCCGCCCCGCGATCCGGGCCCCGCCGGTCAGCGGGCCGGTCACGGTGACGGTGCCGTCGACGATGCTCTCGTAAAGCGTGGGATCCAGCAGCCGGGCGCGGGTCAGCCGGATCGCCAGTTCGGCCGGGAAGGCGCCCGACAGCGTGATCGGCCCCGAAACCGCGACCTGACCGCCGCCGAGCCGCCCGCTCAGATCCAGACGCGCGCGCCCGCCCGCAAGGTCCACCCGGCCGCCGATATCGGTCAGCGCCGCGCCCAGTGTCGGCGCGGAAAGCCGTGCGCCCGCGGTCGTGGCCCGGCCCGACAGCGACGACAGCCCGAGCGGGCCCTTCAGCGCCAGATCGTAGCTTGCCACGCCGTCAAGGCTGCGTGGCTCGATGAACGGATTGGCCAGCGACAGCGGCGCGCGCCCCTTGAGGCTCAGATCGGCCGAGGACGCGTCACGCGCCAGCGTCCCCGCGATGGCCGCCGTGGTGCCGCTCGGCCCGGTCGCATCCAGCGTCAGGCGCCAGTTTGCACCGTCGGGCCGGGCCTTGCCCCTGAGCGCGACCGGCCCCGGGAACCCCTCGACCAGCAGCGCCAGATCGGACAGCCTTGCGGCCAGATCGAGCGTGCCATCGCCCGCGCGATCCTCGGCCTTGACCGTGAGCCGGGGCGTCGCGATGTCGAGCCGCCCGACCGACAGGGCGCCCGCCTTGCGCGCGCCTTCGGCCGCGATCGTGGTCTTGCCGCCGATCAGCCGGTCGATCTGGGCCAGACCGATGGCCAGCCCCTGCCCCTCGGCGCTCAGCGTCGCGTCGAAATCGCCCTTGACCGCGCCCTGCCCGCTCAGCGTCGCGTCGAGCGATCCCGACAGCCGCCGCCCCGCGAGCCCCGAGAAGACCGAGAGCTTCGGCGCGCTCAGCGTCACCTTGCCTTCGGCGGGCAGGGTCGGGTCGCCCGGGGTCAGCGCGCCTTCGGCCGCAATCTCGGCGCCCGCAGCCGTCGCCTCGAACCGGTCGAGCCGAAGCCGCCCGCCCGCCTCCCAGCCGAAGGCGGTGTCGAGCTTGCCGGGCCCGGTCAGTTTCGGATCGACCAGTGCCAGATCGGGCACCTGCCCGGTCAGGGTCAGCCCGCCCGCCGCAGAGGACAGATCGCCCTGGCCGTCGAGACGAAGGCCCGGGGTTTCGACATGCAGCGCCTTCAGCACCGTGCCCTCAGGGCCGCGCGCCGCCGAAAGCTGTACCTGCCCCGCCCCGGCCAGAAGCGGATCGAGACGCGGCGTTCCGGTCTTGAGGTCCGTGGTTTCGGCCGCGAGCGAGAGATCGAAGATCCCGTCGAGAAGGCGATAGCGGCCGGAGAGATCGGCCTTGGCCGCACCGCCCAGCGCCCTTCCCGCCAGCGCGCCGAAGCGCGAGAGATCGCCAAGCGCCGCGCCGATCTCGCCATCGAAGGGAAGCCCGTCGGCGGCAGCACCCAGCGTGCCCCGGGCCGTCAGCCGGGCATCGCCCGCCGCGACCTGCAGATCGCTCAGGCGCAAAAGTGTCCCCGCCTGCCAGACAAGCTGCACACGTCCCTCGGCCAGCGCCCCCAGAGCCCGCGCGAGGGCCGGATCGGCATGGTCGAGCCCCGTGGCGCGGAAGACCAGATCGGCCTCAAGCGCCGGCGCCTCGGGCCGGATCGTGCCGGTTCCGGTCAGATCGGCATGGGCCAGTGTCAGCGGACCGCTGGTCAGCCCGTCCAGCGCGATCTCGGCCTGCCAGGCCTCGCCGGTCGCGGCATCGAAGCGGGCACGGAGCGTGGCGCCGTCCAGCCGGGTCTCGCCGCCGGAGACCGGCAGCACCACCGGCCCCGAGATCCGCCCCGACAGATCGACCTTCTCGGGCAGGCCACTGGGCGCCAGAGCCAGCGTGCCGCCAAGCTGAAGGGCCCCGGTCCCGACCTCGAGCCGCGAGATCTGCAGGCGGCTGTCGGCGCCGCGCGTGCCTTCGACCGCCAGCTCGGAGGTGTCGCCGAAGAAGGGCCGCAGAGATTCGGCCACCAGCGGCCCGAGATCGCCCGAGAGCGTCGCGGCAAAGGCCCGATCCTCGGGCGCATCCTCCGGGGCGACGATGGTGAGCCGCCCCTTGACCCGGGGCTCGCCCTCGGTCGCAAGCGCCAGATCGGCCGCGAAATCGCTGAGCGGGCCATCGCCCTCGACCGTCAGCGCCAGCGGCGGCGCGCCGGGCAGCCCCGCGAGGCTCGACACGATGCCGCCCGCGCCTTCGGTCAGAGAGATGTCCAGCGACAGGGTCTGGCTGTCATTGGCATAGGCGGCCCGGATCGCGAAATCGCCCTCGGCATCGCTGCGGCGAGCCTCGATATCGGCCCGGCCAGCCCCGCCGGCAAGGCTCAAGGAGCCGTCCAGCGCCAGCTCGGCTTCCTGGCCGATCAGGGCCTCGCCCAGGACCAGCCGTCCGGTCTTCACCCGGCCGATATCGATCGAGACCGGCAGATCGGGCAGCGCGAAAGGCGTGGCCTCGGATTGCTCGACGCTGGCGCCCTCGCCCCTGGGCAGGCGCGGCAGCAGGATCTCGTCGGCCGACAGCTCATCGACCTTGACCTCGCCGCGCAGAAGGGCGGCGCGCGACCAGTCGAGCACGGCGCCGCGCACCGTCAGCCAGACGCCGTCCTCATCGGCGATGGTCAGCTCCTTCAGCGTCGCGCGCGAGGACAGCGCGCCCTCGAACCCCTTGATCCGGATCTCGCGTCCGGCCGAGGACAGACGGTCCTCGAGAAAGCGCACCAGCGCGCCGCGATCGTCCTCCTGGGCGGCCAGCGGCAGCGCGGTGAGGAGAAGCAGAAGAAAGCCGAAAACTGCGCGCATCAGAAAGCCTGCCCGATACCGATATAGATCTGAACCCCGTCGCCGGTATCGCCATCGACCGGCGCCGCGACATCGAAGCGGATCGGGCCGATCCCGGTATTATAGCGCAGCCCCAGCCCGGCGCCCGACTGCCAGTCGCCATCCGAGACCCAGGAATCGGGCCCGACGAAGCCCGCATCATAGAAGGCCACCATCTGGATCGCGCGGGTGACGCCGACCCGCGCCTCACCCGACAGCCCGATGAAGGACCGCCCGCCGATCCGGTCGCCATTCGGCAGATCGACCGCGAGCGACTGGTAGGGCTGGCCGCGCACGGTGCCGCCGCCGCCCGAGAAGAACAGAAGCGCGGGCGGCACGCCATCGCTCGCGGCGCCGACCACCGAGCCGATCTGCGCCCGCCCTGCCAGCACCAGACGGCTGCCGAGCTGCTGATAGATGCGGCCATCTGCCTTGATCAGCGCCCCGCTTTCGGCCGCGCCCCCGAGGCCCAGAAGCGGGGTCACGCTGCCGTCAAGATAGAAGCCGCTATGGGCGTCGAGCGCATTGTCGCGACGGTCCCAGGTCAGGCTGACGGGGAAGGTCAGATGAGTCATCTGCCGGTCGCCGAGATCGTCGCTGACATCGGCATAACGCAGCAGAATACCGGCCTCGCCCTTGAGGTCGGAAGAGAACACCCGGGTCAGCCCGCCGCCGATCCGGGCGTTGGTCTCGGTATAGTCGGGCTCGTCCAGATCCTCGATGCCGCCCAGCAGGTACAGCCCGGTATCCGCATCGATCACCGCGGGCCGGTCGAAGCGGGCCGAGAGCGACAGGTCCTCGCCGCCGTCATCTTGCCCGCCGATGCCTGCGACCTCGAAGTCGAAGCGCAGACGCTCTGCCCCGCCCATGAGGTTCCGGTGCATCCAGAAGCCCGAGACGGCGGCCCCCTCGAGCGAAGAGAACTCGACCCCCGCCCCGAGGCGTCGCTTCTTCTGGTCGACCACCTCGAGCCCGATATCCATGCTGTTGCCCGGGCCGAGGGTTTCGGCCTCGCTCAGCCGGACCGAGCGAAAGGCCCCTGTCCGGCGCAACCGCTCGGCGCCTCTGTCCAGCGCCTCCGGATCGAAAGGCTCGCCCATCGGCAGCCCCGCAATCGCCCGCAACCTTTCTTCACGCACGCCCGACCCCGAGGCGATGACGAGATCGCCGAAGCGGACAGCCGGACCGGGATCGAGCCGCAGACGGGCGGCAAGCGTCGCGTCGGGATGATCGGCGATCAGGCTCTGCCCCGCGACCTTCGCCTTGGCATGGCTGGCCGCGCGCCAGCCATCGACGCCCGCCGTCGCGGCGGCGCGCACGGTCGCGGCCTCGGCGGGCTTGCCGGGGGCAAAGCCCTCGGGCAGCTCGGTGCCGAGGGCCAGCGGTTCGATCCGGGCCTCGGAGAAGGCGAAGGGCCGTCCCGGCGCGACCCGGATCTCGACCCGGCCGATCCGCGCCGGCACCGACAGGGGCGACAGATCGGCCGCCTCGCGCCCGTCTAGGGTGACATGCACTTCGGGGCCGTAATAGCCGCGGGCGTAAAGCACGCCGACCAGACGGGCGTAATCGGCGCGGGCGGCGGCGAAGATGTCCTGCGCACTAGCATCCGAAGTGCGCGCGGCCTCGAGAGTCAGCGCCGAGGCTTCCAGGGCCTGGCGCAGGTCATCCGAGGCGCCGGGCGCGCTCAGAACGGCCTCGGTGGCTGCGGCAGGACGCGGGCCGGACGCGAGGACAAGCGCCGTCAGGACGGCCAGTGCGGGAAAGAATCTCGTATCGGTCACAGACAGCCGTCCCCTTTTCCCGGCAATCTAGCCGAGATGGTCGCGGAGAACACCCCGCGGGAACGGATTTTACCGGAAAGCTCCGGCCACCGCCGCAAGGCGGCAGAGGGCCGGAAGCAAGGTCAGTCGGGCGCGTTCTCGATGCCGAAGGCGCCGCTGCGCATCAACCGGTAGCCGACGATGACGGTCACCACCAGCAGCACCAGTTCGATGGCATAGACGAAGAAATAGGGCGTCGCCGCGCCATAGAGATCGCCGATGGGCGAATGCAGCACCGCATCGCGGAACACGCCCCCAAGCGCGATCCCGGCCCCGGCCGAGCTTGCCTGCACCGCGCCCCAGGCCCCGAGCGCCAGTCCGACCTGGGATCTGGGCGCCGAGCGCATTGTGGCGGTCAGCGTGCCATGGCTGAAGAGCCCCGCACCGAAGCCCGCCAGCATCGTGCCGAAGACGAAGACCGGCTCGGATTGCAGGGTCGCCGAGAAGGTGATGATAGCGAAGGCCGGAAGCCCCACCACCGCGCCCCAGCCTGCCATCGCCATCGGGTCGTACCCCCGCGACAGCACGCGCGAGGCCCAGGCGAAGCCGACCAGCGTGCCGCCCGCGACAGAGGCGGTCAGCTTGGTGGTCGCGGCAACCGACATCTCGAGCACCTGGCCGCCGAAGGGTTCCAGCAGCACGTCCGAGAGGCCGAAGCCCAGCGTGCCGAGCCCGATCACCCATAGCAGCCTGCGGGCATTGGGTCCGCGCGTGAACAGCCCCCAGGCCTCGCGGAAGCTCGGGTCGGGTTCGGCCTCGGGTTTGGGCATGGCGCGGGTGCGGTCGCGCGCCTCCATCTTCCAAAGCGCGATGACGTTGAACACCATGGTCGCCACCGCGGCGCCCTGGATCACCTTGATCAGCTTGGCATGGTAGAAATTCTCAAGCCAGATCCCGAACAGGAGTGCGCTGACGATCATGCCGACCAGCAGCATGACATACATCAGCCCCACCACGTTGGGCTGGTCCTCGCGGGGCGCGAGGTCGGTGGCCAGGGCCAGACCCACGGTCTGCACCGTATGCACACCCGCGCCGACCAGCAGGAACGAAACCGCGGCCGACAGGATGCCGATCCATTCCGGCGCGCCTGCGGCACTTCCCTGGCCGGACAGCACGATCAGCGCGAAGGGCATGATGGCGAAGCCGCCCCATTGCAGCAGCGTGCCCTTCCAGATGTAGGGCACCCGTCGCCAGCCCAGCGCCGAGCGGTGGGTATCGGATTTGAAGCCGATCAGCGCGCGGAAGGGCGCGAACAGAAGCGGCAGGGAAATCATGATGCCGACGATGGAGGCCGGCACGTCGAGTTCGACGATCATCACCCGGTTCAGGGTGCCGACAAGCAGCACCATCGCCATGCCGACGGAGACCTGGAACATCGACAGCCGCAACAGGCGGCTGAGGGGCAGGTTTTCGCTGGCGGCTTCTGCAAAGGGGAGGAATCGAGGCCCGACAGTGGCGATGCGGTTGATCGCCATCTTGCTCAGTCGATTCATGCGGTCACACTCCGACACGCGGCCCGACACAGGCGGCCCGTGTCCTCTTGCCCGCAGGGGCGCGTTTCCGGTTGGTTCGGGACGTCACCGTCCCGAAGGCACGAAGGCCGGGGCATGACCCCGGCCCTCGCAAGTTCCTGCACGGAAGCCGTACCGGCTTACGAGAGCAGCGTGGTGGCGTTGGAGACCAGCGACGCGGCTTCGAACGAGCCAGCGTAGTAGTCACCCATCCAGCCGGTGGTCAGAACCAGCATCAGGTGCACCAGGAAGGAAGCGATGGCGCAGGCAACCAGGAAGAGCGGGATACCAACGGTGGGCTTAACGACGAGCCACATTTTCGCGTTGTTCATGATCTATATCCTCTCTCTAGATTAGCCGAGCCACGGGGTGGCGATGGCAGCCAGGAAGTGGGCGAACAGCGCGATCGCACCAAACACGCGGGTGCCGTCGATCAGTTGCTTATGCACTTCTTCGGCTTCGGCAAGGGTCAGGCCGGTCGGCCAGACTTTGTCCATATCGTCAGTCATATTGTCGTCTCCCCAATATGGTTTTCGACTGTGGTACGTGCGGAGCCCGCACGCAGGCGTCGACAAAGCAGACCGGAGATTTCCTTAGCGATATTCTCGCTGGGCTTCCGACCCGGCATCGTCACGAACAGACGATGTCACAAGCGATTGACGTTGGCAATGTCAACGCAGCCTGACATGCCCCCAGAATCGTGCGACATATCGAACCCTCTTGACAACGCGTCGCAGCCCCTGCGGCGCCCCGTCCTGCGACCGTGCGGCCCATTGAAATCCGCACCTTGAGGTGGGGTAATATCAAAGCGCCCTACTGCAATTCGCCGTTCTCGTCGGGCACCGGACCGAGCCTGGCTCATGTCGTCGACGATCGCGGACGCAACAACCTGGAGGACCTATGAAATATATCTGGGACGACTGGATGCCGAAGCTGTCCAGCAAGCAACGCCTGCTCACCGACGTCGCGGTCGAGGGCGAAGGCACCACCACGCCCTTCTCGGACGCGCTCGGCTTCAAATGCCTGTCCGAGAATCGCGCCTCGAAGACCGAGCTGATGACCGACAATCCGACCCCGCTGTCGCGCCAGATGAACTGGCCCCTGCTGGGCGGCACGGGCGAAGGGCATGTCGAGCTGAAGACCAGCGACCCGACCCCGCTCTCGTCGCGCATGGGCTGGCCGCTGCTGTCCAAACGCGCCCATTACGGCGTCGCCGCGAAGTAATCCGCCCCCTGACGGATGCAGATACGCTCGCGCCTCCCGCGCGGGCGTTTTTCTTTTGATCTGGGCTTGAGACACCGAGCCAGCAGATGACGATTGCGGCGAGAGCGATGGCTGACAGGACCACCTTCGCGTAGCGGTCGTCGCGGGGTGCGATCCGGCGCCAGTCCTTCAGGCGACCGAACCGGATCCCGATCCGGCTGCGCCGCTTTTGGCGCCGCCTGTCATAGGTCACCGGCGTCCTGCGCTGTTTCCATCCGGGGGGGGTGAGGGCCGGCAAGATCTGGTCCGGTGGATCAGATCAGCCCGGACCGGCGCGCATCTCTTTGCCTTTCAACCTGTCCCGGACCCCGTCGGCGTGATAGCCGCGATCCCCGAGCCGCCAGTCGACGGCCGGCACAGAGCCGCATGACGCCCGTGCGCCCACATGGTCGCTGACAGGGCCTGCCGACATGAAAAGCCCGACGGGGCCTTCTCTTCGCATCCGCAGCAGCCTGCAGCCCGGTGTTCCGGCCAGCTTTGGTTCGCCCGATCAGGCGGTCACATCCACCTTTTGGCGCCCGGACCGGACGCCATTCGGTGAACCTTAAGGTCCTTGCGCAGGCTCGCTCGAACGCATGGCCTTCGGTTGCTCATGTCGATCGACACGGTCCGGCCCGCGCGATGCGGCCGATATTCGACAATTTTTCGAGAAAATGTACCGTTCCTGCCGGACCGGCGCCCGGTTTGCCGGGCCTGATGAGGGCATCGGGCACCCCGGACGGGAAGCCCTGCCATCAAGCACAGGAGGCCACCATGGCCAGCGCAACCTCCCAGACCCAAAGCTCTCGTCCGGCCGCGCCGAAGGAGCCCGCGCGCGACGTCTCGGCCTCTCGGCCGGCTCCGGCCGACAGCTACCGTTTCAAGGACTGGGCCAGCATCTGACCGGCCCGGCGGGTCCGGGGGACGGACCCGTATGAAAAAGGGGCCCGAATGTCCCCCGCATGAAAAAGGGGCCGGTCCCGACGGACCCGCCCCTTCTTGCTGCCGCGCGCCGTCACGGCGCCTCGGCGGACCATTCCACCAGACCGGCTCAGCCGACCAGTTCGAGACCCGAGAAGAAATAGGCGATTTCTTCCTTGGCGGTGTCTTCGCCATCCGAGCCATGGACCGAGTTCTCGCCGATCGACAGCGCGAATTCCTTGCGGATGGTGCCTTCGGCGGCTTCGGCCGGGTTGGTCGCGCCCATCACTTCGCGGTTCTTCGCGATGGCATCCTCGCCTTCCAGCACCTGCACCACGATCGGCTCGGAGGCCATGAATTCGCAGAGTTCGTCGTAGAACGGGCGTTCCTTGTGCACAGCGTAGAACACGCCGGCCTGGGCCTTGCTCAGGTGAATCCGCTTCTGGGCGATGATGCGCAGGCCAGCCGCCTCGAGCTTGGCATTGATCGCGCCGGTCAGGTTGCGCTTGGTCGCGTCGGGTTTGATGATCGAGAAGGTGCGTTGAATCGCCATGTCTTGCGTCCTCTTGGGCGCCGCCCCGGGGCGGCGGTGAAAAATCGCGGCCCTGCTAGCACGCGCCCCGACCCTTGAAAACAGGCTTTCGCTGCCCGGCCCGGAACCGATAACGCTGGATCACGTTGTCTCGAGTGTTCGCGCGCGCCTGTGAAAAGGGTCATTTGATGTCTGTGATTGTCGATTTCCTGAACACCGTGCTCTGGGGCTATGTCCTAATCTGGGGACTGATCGGAGCCGGGCTTTACCTCACGATACGCCTCGGCGGGATCCAGTTCCGACATTTTCCCGAATTCATCCGGGTTCTGATCAGCTCGGACGCGTCGGACCGCAGCGGCATCACGCCCTTGCAGGCACTGACCGTGAGCCTTGCCAGCCGGGTCGGCACCGGCAATCTGGCGGGCGTCGCGGTCGCGATCTATCTCGGCGGGCCGGGCGCGGTGTTCTGGATGTGGATCGTGGCCCTTGTCGGCATGGCCACGGCCTATGCCGAATCGACGCTGGCCCAGCTTTACAAGGTGCGCAACGCCGACCGCCAGTATCGCGGCGGCCCCGCCTATTACATCTGGCACGGGCTGGGCGCGAAATGGCTGGGCTATGTGTTCTGCTTCTTCTTCCTCTGTTCCTTCGGGCTGATCTTCAACGCGGTGCAGTCCAATTCCATCGCCGATGCCGCCGACGGCGCCTTCGGCATCCCGAAACTCGCGACCGGCCTCGTCATCGGCGCGCTGACCGGCATCGTCATCTTCGGCGGCATCCGATCGATTGCCAGCGTCGCCGAACGCGTGGTGCCCTTCATGGCCGGGATCTACCTTCTGGTCGCGGCCTATGTTCTGGTCGTCCATGCCGCCGAGATCCCCGGCCTGCTGGCCCTGATCGTCAAGAGCGCCTTCGGCATCGACCAGGCGGTGGGCGGCTTTGCCGGGGGCTTTGCGGCCGCTGCGCTGAACGGGATCAAGCGCGGGCTGTTCTCGAACGAGGCCGGCATGGGCTCGGCCCCCCATATCGCGGCCGTCGCCGTGCCCGACCCGCATCACCCCTCGAGCCAGGGCATGGTGCAGGGGCTGGGCGTCTTCATCGACACGCTTCTGATCTGTACCGCGACCGCGCTGATGATCCTGCTGTCGGGCGCGGTCGACTATGGCCCCGACGGGGTCACCGGGACCGAGCTGACCCAGAACGCGCTCTCGGTCCATATCGGCGCCTTCGGCCCGGCCTTCATCGCGGTCGCGATCCTGTTCTTCGCCTTCACCTCGATCATCGGCAATTATGCCTATTCCGAGAATGTGATGGAGTTTTTGGGGCTTGGCCGCGGCGTACCGCTGGCGATCCTGAAGGCCGCCCAGATCGGCATGGTGATCTGGGGCGCGGTGCAGCCGGTGACGAAGGTCTTCAACTTCGCCGATGCCTCGATGGCGACCATGGCGACCATCAACCTCGTCGCGCTGGTTCTGCTGTCGGGCACGGTGATCCGGCTTACGAAGGACTATTTCGAGCAGCGCAAGACCCGGGCTGAACCCTGTTTCCGGCTCTCGCAGCATCCCGAGATCGACCCGAGGGGGATCGACCGCACGATCTGGAACGCGGATATCGCCGCCGAGCGGGGCGCCTGATCGCGCTTCCCCACCGGCCCGTGCCCTGCTAAGGCACGGGCCATGCTGCGCATTGACGATCTTCGCTATTCCATCGAGGGGCGCCCTTTGTTCGAGGGGGCCTCCGCCGTCATTCCCGATGGCCACAAGGTGGGTCTCATCGGCCGGAACGGGGCCGGAAAGACCACGCTGTTCCGGCTGATCCGGGGCGAGCTCACGCTCGATTCGGGCGCGATCTCCTTTCCGCAACAGGCCCGGATCGGCGGCGTCGCGCAGGAGGTGCCCTCGTCCTCGACCTCGCTGCTGGACACGGTGCTGGAAGCCGATACCGAGCGCGCCAGCCTCATGGCCGAGGCCGTGACCGCGACCGACCCCCACCGCATCGCCGAGATCCAGACCCGGCTGGCCGATATCGACGCCTGGTCGGCCGAGGCGCGGGCGGCCTCGATCCTGAAGGGGCTGGGCTTCTCCGAGGCCCAGCAGCACATGCCCTGTTCGGATTTCTCGGGCGGCTGGCGGATGCGGGTGGCGCTGGCGGGCGTGCTCTTCGCCCGCCCCGATCTGCTGCTTCTGGACGAGCCGACCAACTATCTCGATCTCGAGGGCGCGCTCTGGCTGGAAAACTACCTGGCGCGCTATCCCCATACGGTCCTCCTGATCTCTCATGACCGCGGGCTTCTGAACCGTGCGGTCGGCCATATCCTGCATCTCGAGAATCGCAAGCTCACGCTTTACGCGGGCGGCTATGACGCCTTCGCCCGGGCCCGTGCCGAACAGCGCGCGGTGCAGGCCGCCGAGGCCAAGAAGCAGGACCTGCGCCGGGCGCATCTGCAAAGCTTCGTCGACCGCTTCCGCTACAAGGCCTCGAAAGCCAAGCAGGCCCAGGCCCGGATCAAGATGCTGGAGAGGATGCCCCCCATCGCCGCGCCCGAGGAGATGGCGCGCGTCGCCTTCAGCTTCCCCCAGCCCGAGGAGCTGTCGCCGCCGATCGTGGCGATGGAGGGTGTCTCGGTGGGCTATGACGGCAAGGCGGTGCTGCAGCGCCTTTCGCTGAGGATCGACCAGGACGACCGGATCGCGCTTCTGGGGCGGAACGGCGAGGGCAAGTCGACCTTCTCGAAACTGCTGGCGGGCAAGCTCGACAAGCTGTCGGGCCGGGTGACCACGGCCAACAAGCTGAAAATCGGCTATTTCGCCCAGCACCAGGTCGACGAGCTGCATCTGGACGAGACCCCGCTCGAGCATATCCGCCGCGAACGGCCCGACGAGGCCCCCGCAAGGCTGCGCGCGCGGCTCGCGGGGTTCGGGCTTGGCGCCGATCAGGCCGAGACCGAGGTCGCGCGGCTGTCGGGCGGGCAGAAGGCGCGGCTGTCGCTCCTGCTGGCCACGCTCGACGCCCCGCATCTGCTGATCCTCGACGAACCCACCAACCATCTCGACATCGAAAGCCGCGAGGCGCTGTCCGAGGCGCTGAACGATTATTCGGGCGCGGTGATCCTGGTCAGCCACGACATGCACCTGTTGTCGATGGTGGCCGACCGGCTCTGGCTGGTCGAGGGCGGGCGCGTCGCGGCCTTCGAGGACGATCTCGACGCCTATCGCAAGATGTTGCTGGGCACCGACACGCCCGAACGGACGCAGACCGCCAGGGTCGCCGCGCCCAGGCGCGCCACGCGCGACGAGATCCTGACGCTTCGCGCCGAGGTCCGCAAATGCGAGGCCCGGGTCGCGAAACTCGACGAGATGCGCCTGAAGCTGCAGGAAAAGCTGGCCGATCCGGAGATGTACGACCCCGCCCGCGCCGATGAGCGCCTGCTCTGGCAGAGGAAGTTCGCCGAGGCCGAAGAGGCGATGGACCGGGCCGAGGCGCTTTGGATGGATGCGCTTGAAAGCCTTGAGAAAGCAGAGGCTTGAGCGATGGAGCTCGGGTTTTACATCAGCGCTCTGGTCACCCTTTTCGTGATCATCGACCCGATCGGGCTGGCGCCGGTCTTCGTCGCCCTGACCCAGGGCATGTCCGCCCGGCAGCGCCGCGTCGTCGGCCTGCGCGCGGCCGCCATCTCGGTGGCGGTGCTGACACTGTTCGGGATCTTCGGCGAACAGGTCCTGGTCTTTGCCGGGATCTCGATGCCCGCATTCCGGATCGCGGGCGGCATCCTGCTGTTCCTGACCGCGCTTGAAATGCTGTTCGAACGGCGCAGCAAGAAACGCGAGGACCGCGCCCATGAAGAGCTGCCCGATCCGTCGGTCTTTCCGCTGGCGACGCCGCTGATGGCGGGGCCGGGTGCGATCGCGACGATGGTGCTGCTGACAGGGCAGGTCGACCGGGCGCCGCTCGACATGCTGCTCGTGCATCTGGCGATGATCGGCGTGATCGGGATCTGTCTCGGGCTGTTCATGACGGCCAGCCTGCTGGAACGCGCGCTGGGCCATACCGGTATCGTCGTCGTCTCGCGGCTGCTGGGCATGCTGCTGGCCGCGCTTTCGATCCAGTTCATCCTCGACGGGCTGAGGGATTTCGGTCTTGCCCCGGTCTGACGCCCCTCGCGCCGAAGCGCGGGCACCCTATATCCAAGGGATCAAGGCGAAGGGGGCGCGATGACGGGCGACGATTTCGGACGGCTGATCTATCTGGTTCTGCTGGGCTCGGTGATTGCGGGGTATTTCCTGCTGTCGAACCGGCAGCGGCTGGGTCAGGTCGCGCAGCAGGCCGCGATCTGGGGGCTGATCTTCATCGGCGCGATTGCCGGCTTCGGGCTCTGGTCGGACATCCGCCATCAGGTCGCGCCGAGCCAGACCGTGTTCGGCGAGGAGCGGCGCGTCGAGGTGCCGCGCGCACCCGACGGGCATTACTACATGACGGTCGAGGTCAATGGCACGCCGCTTCATTTCGTCGTCGACACCGGGGCGACCGATGTGGTGCTGACCCGCAAGGACGCCACCCGGGTGGGGATCGATCCCGACGGGCTGCAATATTTCGGCGAGGCCCATACCGCGAATGGCACCGTCCGGACCGCGCCGGTCCGGCTGGATACCGTCGCGATCGGCCCGATCGTCGACCGCAACCTGCGCGCCTTCGTCAATGCCGGCCAGATGCGCGACTCGCTTCTGGGCATGGCCTATCTGAATCGCTTCGAACGGATCGAATTCATCCGCGACCGGATGATTCTGACGCGCTGAACCTCTCGCACCGGGCCGCCCGGCCCGCTAGGCTGGTCCGCACAGCCGAGGAGACAGCCGATGACAGACGCCCGCAAGGCCCCCGACAGCGCCTCCACCGACAGCACCGCCATGATGGCCGATGACCGGATCGCAGAGATCGCCGCGGCCCAGCCGCCCTTCGCCCGGCTGCTGGGACTGAAGATCGTCTCGGCCGCGCCCGGGCGGGTGGTGGCCGATCTGGTGGTGACCGAGGCCCTGACCAACAGGAACGGCACGCTGCATGGCGGCGCGATCATGGCGGTGGCCGACAATCTGGGCGGCACCGCAACCTTCCTGAACATCGATCTCGAGGCGGGCGAAGGCACCTCGACCATCGAGAGCAAGACCAATTTCTTCCGCACCGTGGCGCTCGGAGATACCGCACGCTGCGAGACCGTGCCGCTGCATCGCGGCCGCAGCACCATGGTCTGGCAGACGACCATCACCCGCGGCGACGGCACGCTGGCGGCCAATGTGATCCAGACCCAGATGGTGCTGCGCCCGCGCGCACAGTAGCGGACCGGCGGACCGGGCCTCAGCCGCCGCTTTCGGCCTTCTTCTGCCAGCGGCCGCTTTCCTCGGACCAGTATTGCGCGGCCAGCCCCGCGCCGGTCAGCGCGCGCCATTGCCCCCGCGCCCGCTCGACCGCTGTCGGATTGTTGCCGTCGAACAGGATGCAGACCCTCTCGAGCGCGCGGGTCTCCTCGGGGCTCACCTCGGCGCCATCGACCGCCATCAGGCAGCGCGCCCCGTTCGGCATGTCGGACCCGTCCGTCAGCAGCACCGGCTGATCGGCATCGAAGCCGGTTCCCGCAAGCCCGTGCGGCAGGAAGCCCTCGCCCATCCAGAGCCGCTCGTCGAGCCGGGCCAGCCGGTCGCGGTCGGATCCGCGCACCGCGACGCGCATGTCACGCTCCAGCGCTTTTCCGAGCAGCATCGGCAGCGTGTCCTCCAGCGGATGCCGGGTCAGATGATAGAAGAGCGCCTGTCCCATAGGGCCGGTCAGTCCTGCGAAAGCGGATTGTAGCTGCCGAAGGTCCAGACATGGCCCTCGGGATCGGCGACCGAGAATGCACTGCCGCCCGGGCCGTCCCCCGAGAGCGGCGCAACGATCCGGGCCCCGGCCTCGCGCACACGCGCATGCAGACGGGCCGGATCGGGCACCACGGCATAGATCGTCAGGCTGTCCGGCGCGGCCCTGCCTTCGGGACCGGCCGGAGGCGGACCGAGTCGCCCCGGCCCGGCCGGGCCGCGGATCGAGACCAGCCCCTCGCCCAGCCGCAATTCGGCATGGAGAAAGCCGCCCTCGCCATCGCGGCGCACGACATGCTCGTCGAGCCCCAGCACCCCCACCAGAAACAGCAGGGCCGCCTCGGGGTCGCGGTAACGGATCGCAGGAATGATCATCGGGGTCTCCCTCGGCCTCTGCGATCCGATGCTAGCACCGAAGACTCAATTCTCGAAGCGCTCGGCCACCAGCCGGTCGAGCGCCAGAACGCCCCAGCCCGTCGCGCCTTTCGGCGCCAGCGGGGTCTCCTCCTGCGTCAGGGCCACGCCCGCGATGTCGAGATGGATCCAGGGCGTGTCCTCGGCGATGAAGCGCTGCAGGAACTGCGCTGCGGTGATCGAGCCCGCGGGCCGGCCGGCCGAATTCCGGATATCGGCCAGGCGCGACTTGATCAGCTTGTCATAGGACGCACCCAGAGGCATCCGCCAGGCGCCCTCGCCCTCGGTGGCGGCGGCCTTCAGGAAATCGGCGCAGAAGGCGTCATCATTGGAAAAGACGCCCGCATTGGCATTGCCGAGCGCGACGATGATCGCCCCGGTCAGGGTGGCCAGATCGATCACGCCCGCGGGCTTGAACCGGTCCTGGGCGTACCAGAGCACATCGGCCAGCACGAGCCGGCCCTCGGCATCGGTATTGATCACCTCGATCGTGTCGCCCTTCATCGAGCGCACGATGTCGCCCGGACGCTGGGCGCGCCCGTCGGGCATGTTCTCGACCAGCCCGACCACGCCGACGACATTGGCCTTGGCCTTGCGCAGCGCGAGCGTGCGCATGACGCCCGCGACCACCGCCGCGCCGCCCATGTCCATGGTCATCTCTTCCATGCCCTGACCGGGCTTGATCGAGATACCGCCGGTGTCGAACACCACGCCCTTGCCGACGAGCGCCAGCGGCGCCTGATCGGGCGCGCCGCCATTCCAGCGCATCACCACCACCTTGGACGGGCTTTCGGACCCCTGCCCCACCGCCAGCAGCGCGCGCATGCCCAGGGCCTTCAGCTCGTCCTCCTCGAGGATCTCGACATCGAGCCCAAGCTCCTGCATCGCCGCCAGTCGCCCGGCAAAATCGTCGGTGGTCAGCACATTGGCAGGCTCGTTCACCAGATCGCGGGTGAAGAACACGCCCTCGGCCAGCGCCGCCATCGGCCCGGCCGCGCTTGCGGTCTCTTCAGGCCTGGCGACCATCACCTTCACCGCCCCGGGGATGACCGGGTCCTCGCTCCGATGCGCATCGAAGCTGTAGGCGCGCAGCGCAAAGCCGAAGGCGATGTCGGCGGCGCGCGGATGGTTGCCCGCCAGCAGAGTCACATCGGCCTTGCCCTGCCGCCTGGCCAGTTCGGCCCCCGCCCGCCGGGCCTCGGCCTGGCTGGCCTTGCGGTCGAGCCGCACCACGTCGACCGCTTCGGCCGCAAGCCCGGAGGGCCAGGCCAGCGTCACGATCTCGGCCGGTTTCATCTGCGCGAAGGCCTCGCTCTCGACGAAGCGCGCCAGCGCGCCGCGGCTCAGGCGGTTGACCCGCCGCGCCCCCGGATCGAGCTTGCCCTCGGCACCGACGAGGACCGCGATGCGGCCAGCGGAGCCCGCGACCGCTTCGAGATCGGTTTCGGCAAAGGCAATGGCGACGGGGGTGCTCATCTGCGGCTCCTGCTCTGGCATATCTGTCGGCCCCATACCTAGTGCCGCACCCCGCGCTTTACCAGATAGCAGTTTTCCCCCCTGAGCGATTGGTCTAATCTGCCGCCCGATCATGCACCTGCCGAGGATATTCGTGCCCAGATTCGACCGATACCTTCTGGCGCAGCTGACCGTCCTGTTCGGCTTTTTCGCACTCGTTCTGGTCTCGGTCTACTGGGTCAACCGGGGCGTGTCCCTGTTCGACGACATCATCGGCGACGGCCAGTCGGCGCTGGTCTTCCTGGAATTCGCGGCCCTCACCCTTCCCAACGTGATCCGTCTCGTGCTGCCGGTCGCGGCCTTCGCGGCCACCGTCTACGTGATCAACCGGCTGACCAATGAAAGCGAGCTGGTGGTGATGCAGGCGCTCGGCTGCAGCCCCTGGAGGCTGGCGCGGCCGGTCGCGATCTTCGGTCTGCTGGTCGCGATCCCGATCTGCATTCTGACCCATTTCCTGGTGCCCGCCAGCCGCGCCCAGCTCGATCTGAGGCAAGCCGAGATCTCGCGCGATTTCACCGCCCGCTTCCTGTCGGCCGGGCAGTTCCTGCACCCGGCCGGGGGCATTACCGTCTTCATCCGCGACATCACCCGCAGCGGCGAGCTGAAGCAGATCTATCTGTCGGACGCCACCACCCCCGGCACCCGCGTCACCTATACCGCGAAGCGCGCCTTCCTCGTGCAAAGCGAGGACGGCCCGAAACTGGTGATGGTCGACGGCATGGCGCAATGGCTGCGCAAGGAGGACCGGCGGTTGTCGACCGCGACATTCGACGATTTCGCCTATGATATCAGCGGCCTGATCGGCTCTGCCCGGATCCGCCGCCCGTCGCTCGACGTCATGTCGACGCGCGATCTGCTGTTTCCGAGCCCCGAGCTGATCGAGGCCGCGGGCAAATCCCGGTCGGTGTTCCTCTACGAGGGCCATGCCCGTACCGCGCAGGGGTTGCTGGCCGTGGCGGGCGCCCTGATCGGCTATGGGGCGCTCATGATCGGCGGCTTCTCGCGGTTCGGGCTCGGGCGCCAGATCGGGCTTGCAATCACGCTGCTGATCGCGGTCAATTTCCTCAACAACACCGCCGCCGGCTTGGCCCAGCGCGACGCGAGTTACTGGCCCGTGACCTACCTGCCGCCGCTGGCCGGCATCGGGATCGGGCTCGGGCTGATCTGGCTGTCGGCGATGCGCCACCGCAGGCGGCGGGAGCGGCCGGCATGACGCTGCATTTCTACATCGCGCGCAAATTCACGCTGTACCTGCTTGGGATCCTGGGCATCTTCGGGACCATCATGGTCCTGATCAGCATGGTCGAGGAATTGCGGAATTTCGACCTCGGCCAGATCGGGGTCGGCGGCGCCCTGCATCTGGCCTTGCTGAAGGTGCCCGGCGATCTCTACACCATCCTGCCCATGGTCACGGTGATGGCCACGGTGGCGCTGTTTCTGGCACTGGCCCGCAGTTCCGAGCTTGTCGTGACCCGCGCCTCGGGCCGCTCGGCGATGCGCATTCTGGGCGCGCCGGTCGCGGTGGCGCTGGTCTACGGCGTGGTCGCGGTGGCGATCTTCAACCCGATCATCGCCGCCACCTCGCGCGAATATGACAGCGTGTCTTCGGCCTACAAGGGCCGCGAGGCCAGCCTGCTCTCGGTCAGTTCCGAAGGGCTCTGGCTGCGGCAGGGCTCGCTTGCCGGACAGACCGTGATCCGCGCCGCGCGGGCCGATGCCCAGGCCACGCGCTTCTACGACGTCACCTTCCTGGCCTTCGATGCAGAGGGCAATCCGGCCTGGCGGATCGAGGCCGAGGAAGCCCGGCTCCGCCCCCAGGGCTGGGACATCCGCAATGCCAAGCGCTGGAGCTTCGGGACCGGGATCGACAATCCCGAGGCCCGGGCGGTGGTCTCGCCGCAGCTCGTGCTGCCCTCCGACCTGACCCTTGAACGCATCCGCGACAGCTTTGCCCGCCCGGCTGCGGTCGCGATCTGGGATCTGCCGACCTTCATCTCGGGGCTTGAGCGTGCCGGCTTCTCGGCGCTTCCGCAACGGGTCTGGTTGCAGATGGAACTGGCCATGCCCGCGGTGATGGTGGCGATGGTGCTGCTGGGCGCCGCCTTCACCATGCGCCATGTCCGCTTCGGCCGCACCGGTACGATGGTGATGATGGCCCTTGGCCTCGGTCTGGGGCTGTTCTTCCTGCGCAACTTCGCGCAGGTATTGGGAGAGAATGGCCAGATTCCCGTGGTCCTGGCGGCCTGGAGCCCGCCGCTTGCGGGAATTCTGCTGTCACTCGGATTGCTGCTGCACCTGGAGGACGGTTGATGCGGGCCCTTCTTGCCCTCGCCCTGACCACGGCCCTGACCACGGCAAGCCTGTCCTTGCCGGGGCGGCTTTGCGCCGAAGAGACCGCCCGCCCGCCCGCGACCCTGATCGCCGACCGGATCGGGGTGGGCGATCTGCGCCAGCTGGTGGCCGATGGAAATGTCGAGGTGCTTTACGGCGAGACCCGGCTTTCCGCGTCGCGCATCGTCTATGACCGCAACGGCGAGACCCTGGCCATCGACGGGCCGCTCACGCTGACCACCGGGGCCGACACGTTATTCCTGGCCGACAGCGCCGAACTGTCGGCCGATATGACAGAGGGTATCCTGCGCTCGGCCCGGCTGGTTCTCGATCAGCAATTGCAGATCGCAGCCGCCGACATCCAGCGCATCGCCGGACGCTACAACCGGCTCGGCGAGACCGTCGCCTCGACCTGCAAGATCTGCGCGAATGGCGAGGTGCCGCTCTGGCAGATCCGGGCCAGCCGCATCATCCATGACGAACAGGAAGGCCAGATCTATTTCGACAATGCCCGGCTCGAGGTCGCGGGCGTGCCGGTCTTCTATCTGCCGCGGCTGCGCATCCCCGACCCCTCGCGCAAGCGCGCCACGGGCTTCCTGACGCCCTCGACCCGGTTCACCGACCAGCTCGGGACCGGCATCAAGATCCCCTATTTCATCGAGCTGGGGCCCTCGCAGGACCTGACCCTGACGCCCTATATCTCTTCCAGCCGCACCAGAACGCTGGAACTGCGCTATCGCCGCGCCTTCACCAATGGCGAGATCGAGATCAACGGCGCGGTCTCGCGCGACGACATCCTCAAGGATGAGACCCGGCATTACCTCTTCGCCGAAGGCAGCTTCGAGCTGCCGCGCGACTTCAAGCTCGAGTTCGACATCGAGACGGTGTCGGACCGGGCCTATCTGCTCGATTACGGCTATTCCGAGCAGGACCGGCTGGAAAGCTCGGTCGAAATCAGCCGCGCCCGGCGCGACGAGCTGATCCGGGCCGAGATCGGCTATCTCGAGACGCTGCGCGACTCCGAAAGCAATTCCACCATTCCGTCGATCGCCGGCGATGTCGAATACCGCCGCCGCGTCGCCCCCGCCCTGCTCGGCGGCATGGCCACGCTCAGCTTCTCGGCCGACGCGCTGCACCGGAATTCGGACGATCCCAATGACGGGCCCGATTTCGACAGCTACGGCGACGGCATGGACATGGCGCGCCTGACCATCGACGCGGACTGGCGCCGCGACTGGATCCTCGACAATGGCATGGTGCTGGCCGCGCTTGGCGGGATCACGCTCGACCATTACGAGATCGGCGATGACGCGGTCTATGGCGGCAGCCAGACCCGGCTGACCCCCGGCGCCGCGGTCGAGCTGCGCTGGCCGCTGGTCAAGGCCGCCGCCGATGGCAGCGCCCAGGTGCTGGAGCCGGTGATCCAGCTGGCCTGGAGCCACGCGGATGATGGCGAGATCCCGAACGAGGACAGCGTCCTGGTCGAGTTCGACGAAGGCAACCTGTTCTCGATGTCGCGCTTTGCCGGGGAGGATGCGCGCGAGACCGGGCTGCGCCTCAATGCCGGGCTAGGCTGGACCCGCTATGCCGCCAGCGGCTGGGCGCTCGGGCTGACCGTCGGGCGGATCTGGCGGGCCGAGGACAGCGACCAGTTCGCCAGCGGCTCGGGGCTAGACGGCAGCAGCTCGGACTGGCTGACGGCGGTCAAGCTCGATTTCGGCAGCGAGGTCAGCATGACCAACCGCGCGGTCTTCGACGACGCCTTCGAGCTGACCAAGAACGATCTCAGGATCGATTGGGAAAAGGACGCCTTCGATATCGGCTCGAGCCTGCTCTGGATCGAGGCCAACCCGTCGGAAGATCGCCTCTCGGACCGCTCGGAATGGCTGGTCGATGCCGCCTACGACTTTCACCGGAACTGGACCGGCAAGGCCAACTGGCGCTACGATTTCGTCGCCGACGAGGCCGCCAAGGCCGGGATCGGGCTCGAATACAGCAGTGAATGCATCAGCGTGGATGTTTCCCTCTCGCGCCGCTTCACCTCGTCCACTAATGTGAACCCGTCCACCGATTTCGACCTCACGGTCTCACTGGCCGGGTTCGGGTCGCGTGGCAAGAGCGGCGGCGCGCGGCGATGCATGCGCTGATGAGACAGAAGAATAACGGAGGACAGGCATGATCCGACGCGTTGGCCTGGCGGTTGCGGCCGCGGCGATCCTGGTGCTGACCGGCGCCGATGACGGCAGGGCACAGCAGGGCGGCCCCTTCGCCCCGCGGCTCTATGTCAACGACACGGCGATCACCAATTACGAATTCGAGCAGCGGGTCCGGTTCCTGCGCCTGCTGGGCAACCCGCCCCGGATCGAGAAGGTCGCGCTTGACGGTCTGATCGACGACCGGCTGAGGATGGACGAGGCCAAGCGGCTGGGCGTCTCTGTCAGCGAGGAGGCGTTGCAGGAAGGCATGGAGGAATTCGCCGCGCGCGGGGATCTCGATATCGACCAGTTCGTGGCGGTGATCGGCGAGGCCGGGGTCTCGAAAGAAAGCTTCCGCGATTTCGTCAAGGCCGGTCTGGCCTGGCGCGAGGTGGTGCGCAGCAAATACGGGCCCCGCACGCAGGTGACCGATGCCGAGATCGACCGCGCGGTGCAGTCGGCCGCAGGCGGCAGTGGCGGCACGGCCGGCACCCAGGTGCTGTTGTCCGAGATCGTGCTGCGCGCCGATACCCCGGATTACCGGCGCGATGCGTTGGCGCTGGCGCGCCAGCTGAGCGGCTCGATCAACAGTGCCGACGCCTTTGCCGCTGCGGCGCGCAAGTATTCGGTGTCGCGCTCGCGCGATCAGGGCGGCCGCATGGGCTGGATGCCGCTGTCGAAACTGCCGCCCTCGATCGCCGGTCAGGTCCTGGCACTGGGACCGGGCAAGGTCTCGGAACCGGTCGAGATGGACAATGCCATCGTGCTGTTCCAGCTGCGCTCTGTGCGCGAGGGCAAGGCCCAGGGCCAGAAGGCCATTGCCGTCGATTATGCGATCTTCACCATCCCCGGCGGCACGCTGGCCGAGGCGATGAAGGTGCGGATGCGGGCCGATACCTGCGACGATCTTTACGGCGTGGCCCGCGGACTGCCGCCCGAACGGCTGCTGCGCGAGACCCGGCCGGTGGCCGACCTGCCCCCGGACCTGGCGCAGGAGCTTGCCAAGCTCGACGAGAACGAAGTGTCCTACGGGCTCAGCTCGCCTGCGGCGGCGTCGGTGCTGATGCTCTGCGGCCGGACCCCGGATCTGGCAGACCGGGGCGGCATCGACCGCGAAGCGGTGCGGCGGCAACTGTTCGGTCAGCGTCTGGCCGGCTTTGCCGACAGCTATCTCGCCGAACTGAAGGCCGACGCCATCATCCGCGAGCCATGACCGACCTGCCCATCGCGCTGAGCTGCGGCGAGCCGGCCGGGATCGGCCCCGAGATCGCGGCCCGCGCCTGGCAGAGCCTTGGCGCGCGGCTGCCCTTCTTCTGGATCGGCGATCCCCGGCACCTGCCCGAGGGAACGCCGCATGCCGAGATCCATGCGCCCGCCGAGGCGATGCATGTGGCCGCGACCGCGCTGCCGGTGCTGCGCCTGCCTTTCCCCGCCCCGGCCGTTCCGGGCCGCCCCGACCCGGCCAATGCGGCGGGCGTGATCGAGGCCATCGCCCGCGGCGTGGCGCTGGTGCAGGAGGGCAAGGCGGCCGCTCTTTGCACCGCGCCGATCCACAAGAAGGCGCTGCAGGACGGGGCAGGCTTTCCGCATCCCGGCCATACCGAATATCTGGCCCATCTGGCCGGGGTCCGGCGGGTGGTGATGATGCTGGCGGCGCCCGCGCTGAAGGTGGTGCCGGTGACCATCCATATCCCTCTGAGCGAGGTGCCGCGGGCGCTGAACGCCGATCTGCTGGACCAGAGCCTGAGGATCACGCAGACCGCGCTGATCCGCGATTTCGGGATCGAGAGCCCGCGCCTGGCGGTCGCAGGTATCAACCCCCATGCCGGAGAGGGCGGCGCGATGGGCGGCGAGGAAATCTCGCTGATCGCTCCGGTGCTGGAGCGGCTCCGGGCCGAGGGGATGCGGATCGAGGGACCGCTCTCGGCCGACACGATGTTTCACCCGGAGGCGCGGGCGCGCTATGACGTTGCGGTGGCAATGTATCACGATCAGGCGCTGATCCCGATCAAGACGCTTGATTTCGCGGGAGGTGTGAACGTGACGCTGGGCCTGCCCTTCATCCGGACATCGCCCGATCACGGCACCGCCTTCGACATCGCGGGCACCGGCCGGGCCGATCCGTCGAGCCTGATCGCTGCGCTGAAGCTGGCGCGCGAGATGGCGCTGACACGCGCGGCGGGACGGCGCTAGGCCATGCGACCGATGCCGGGGGTTTGCCACCCCCGGACCCCCGGCGGGTATTTTCGCCAAGAAGAAGAAAGGGCGCGGGCATGAGCACGATCGACGGATTGCCGCCGCTGCGCGAGGTGATCTCGGCGCATGAGCTGTCGGCCAAGAAGGCGCTGGGACAGAATTTCCTGCTGGATCTGAACCTGACCGCGAAGATCGCGCGGGTGGCCGGAGATCTGCGCGAGACCGATGTGCTGGAGGTGGGCCCCGGCCCCGGCGGGCTGACCCGGGGCTTGCTGGCCGAGGGCGCGCGGCGCGTGCTGGCGGTGGAGAAGGATGCGCGCTGTCTGGCCGCGCTGGCCGAGATCGCCGCGGCTTATCCGGGACGTCTGGAGGTGGTGAATGGAGATGCGCTGGCCATCGATCCGCTGGCCCATCTGGTGGCGCCGGTGAAGATCGTCGCGAACCTGCCCTATAATGTCGGAACCGAGCTTCTGGTGCGCTGGCTGACCCCCGCGGTCTGGCCGCCTTTCTGGTCGAGCCTGACGCTCATGTTCCAGAAGGAAGTGGCGGAACGGATCGTGGCCGAGCCGGGCAGCAAGGCCTATGGACGGCTTGCCCTCCTGGCGCAATGGCGGGCGGAGGCGCGGATCGCGCTGCGGCTGCCGCCCGAGGCCTTCACGCCGCCGCCCAAGGTTTCCTCGGCCGTGGTGCATCTGACCGCCCTGCCCCGCCCGCGTTTCGAGGCCGATCCGGCGGTGCTGGAACGTGTGGTCGCCGCCGCCTTCGGGCAAAGGCGCAAGATGCTGCGGTCGAGCCTCAAGGGTCTTGCGCCGGATATCGAGGATCTGTTGCGCCAGGCAGGCATCGCCCCGACCGAGCGTGCCGAGCAGATCCCGCTCGAGGGCTTTTGCGCGCTGGCAAGGGCGCTGGCGAAGGCCCGGTCTTAGGCCGGAAACCGGCATGAAAAAGGCGGCGCAGGGCGCGCCGCCGATCAGTCTTGTCCCGCCATCACTCTGGCGCGGTCACCCTGCTGCAGTCACTCTGCCGCAGGGGCCTCGCGTTGGGAGTCCGAGGGCTCCGGGGCTTCGGCGGAAGCGTCATTGCCGTCCCGCTTGCGCGCGCGCGATTTGGCTTCGTCCGGTTTGCCGTCGCCCGATTTCCCCTCGCCGTCGCTGCCCGGCTCGGCATCGGCCGCCTCGCCTTTCGGCTTGACCGCGCGCGGCTTGCGGGGACGACGCGGTTTCGGCGTCGGTTTTTCCTCGGGGGTTTCGACCAGGGTGCTTTCCCGTCCGTCATCGCCGGCCATGTCGATGACATCGGCACCACCACTGGAACTGGAACCGGAGCTTGGCTGGCTCACCGGCTGCTCGCCCTCATCGGTATTCGTGTTGGTCTGAGGTTGCTCGTCCCGGTCGCGGTTGCGGGGCTGTTGGGCTTCCTGCTGCTCGCGCCGGGCCTCCTGCTCGCGCTGGGCCTCGCCCAGCAGGCGTGCGTAATGCTCGGCATGCTGCTGAAAATTCTCGGCGGCGACCCGGTCATTGGCCAGCTGGGCATCGCGCGCGAGCTGGTTGTATTTCTCGATGATCTGTTGCGGCGTACCGCGCACTTTCCCCTCGGGGCCCGAACTGTCGAAGACCCGATTGACAATATTGCCCATCGAGCGCGAACGGTTCGACTTGGAGCGCGAACGTGACTTGGACGGTCTCATGCGTGTTCTAGTTTCCAGCCTAGTGGTGGTATCTCTGGACAGGGCCACGCGTCTTATTGCGCGGTTCAAAAATGAACCCCTGTCGACCTTTTTTGGCTTGTCTAGCGCGAGCGGCGCCTTCACGGCGCTCAGCCAACGCTCTCTTGAGTAAACACGGGCCGAGGACGCTGGCAAGAGGTAAATACACCAATTGCGGCCATTTGACGAGGGCCGCGCGCGGCACGCAACATTTTGACGTCACGTCCCCGATGCCGCAACGCGGGTCTCGACAACCCGGTGTCTGCCATCCAGATCGGGCCGCACCGCCAGGATTTCAAGACCGGCCGCCGCAAAGATGCCCGACACCGCCTGCGCCTGGGTCGGGCCGATCTCGACCAGAAGCCGCCCGCCCGGCGCAAGCCGCGCGCGCGCGCCGGCAGCAATGGCGCGATAGGCCGAGAGCCCGTCGCCGCCATCGGTCAGCGCCCCGCGCGGCTCATGAGCAAGCTCGGGAGCAAGGCCCGACATCTCGGCTTCGGCGATATAGGGCGGGTTCGAGACGATGAGATCGAAGCGGCCCTCGACCACCTGATACCAGTCCGACAGCAGGAACCGCGCGCCCGCCACGCCCAGCCGCCCGGCATTCCCGCGCGCCACGGCCAGAGCCGCGGCCGAGATGTCGGTGCCGAGCCCAAAGGCCCCGGGGCGTTCGGACAGCAGCGTCAGCAGGATGCAGCCCGAGCCGGTGCCAAGGTCCAACATATTGGAAAACGGGGCGGAAAGTGCTGCCTCGATCAGAATCTCGGTTTCCGGGCGGGGGTCGAGTACATCGCGGGTGACGCGGAAATCGCGGCCCCAGAAGGCGCGGAGCCCGACGATATGCGAGACCGGCTCATGCGCCTCGCGGCGGAGCAGCGCGGCCTCGAACCGGGCCCGGGCCGCGGCCGGAACCGGCTCGGGCAGAACGAGGGTCAGCCGCCCCGGGGCGATCTCCAGCGCATGGGCCAGAAGCCGCCGGGCATCGCGCTGGGGATCGGGGATGGCGGCCGCGCGCAGCCGGGCGATGGCCGCGGTCAGCAGGACGGCGCCGGTGGCGGCGCTCATCCCTCCATCTCGGCCAGCATCGTCGCCTGATCGTCGGCGATCAGCGCGTCGATCACTTCATCGAGATCGCCCGCGAGGATCTGCTCGAGCCGGTAAAGCGTGAGGTTGATGCGGTGGTCGGTCATCCGCCCCTGCGGGAAGTTGTAGGTGCGGATGCGTTCCGAGCGGTCGCCCGAGCCGACCTGGGCCTTGCGGGTAGCGGCGCGTTCATCTGCGGCTTTCTGACGCTCCAGATCGAAAAGCCGCGCCCGCAGCACCGCCATGGCGATGGCCCGGTTCTGGTGCTGCGATTTTTCCGAGGAGGTGACGACTATGCCCGTCGGCAGGTGGGTGATGCGCACCGCCGAATCGGTGGTGTTCACATGCTGCCCGCCCGCGCCCGAGGCGCGCATCGTGTCGATCCGGATGTCCCCGGCCGGAATGTCGATATCGACGTCCTGCGCCTCGGGCAGCACGGCGACGGTCGCGGCCGAGGTGTGGATGCGGCCACCCGATTCCGTGGCTGGCACGCGCTGGACGCGGTGCACGCCGGATTCGTATTTGAGGCGCGCGAAGACGCCCTCGCCCTGCACATTGGCGGTGACCTCCTTGATCCCGCCAAGCTCGGTCTGGTTTTCCTCGAGGATCTCGAAGCGCCAGCCCTTCGCCTCGGCATAGCGCTGATACATCCGCAGCAGATCGCCCGCAAACAGCGCCGCCTCCTCGCCGCCGGTGCCGGGGCGGATCTCGACGATGGCGGGGCGGGCATCAGCCGCGTCCCTGGGCAGAAGCGCGATCCGAAGCGCCTGTTCCAGTTCCGGCAGGCGCGCGCGCAAGTCGGGCAGCTCTTCCTCGGCCAGCGCGCGCATCTCGGGGTCTTTCAGCATCGCCTCGGCGGTGTCGATATCCGACAGCAGCCCGCGATATGCCTCGATCTCGGCGACCACGGGTTTCAGCTCGGCATATTCGCGGCCGAGCTGCGCGAAATCGCCCCCTGCGCCTTCGGCAAGCCGGGCTTCGAGATAGCCGAAGCGGCGCGAGATCTGTTCAAGTTTGTCTAGCGGGACCATGGCGCTCTGTCGCGCGAAAGCCGGGGGACGGTCAAGAGGCTGGCCGGGCCAGCCGGGCCTCGAGCGCGGCCTGCCAGGCGGTCAGCCGTCTGGCGTTCACGCCAAGATCGGAATGGCCGTAGCGCGAGCGCGAAAAGGCGGCCCAGCTGGCCCCGCCCTCCTCGGGCAGAATGCGGACCGAGATATAGTCGGGGAAACCCCAGAGCGCCGAGCGCTGGACATAGGTCATGAAGAGATCGCCGGGTGTGCCCGCGATGCGCAAGGTGCGCGGCTGGGCCAGCGCCATGGCATCAAAGGCCTCGGCCAGCGCCTCGGGCGTGAGGACATAGACCGGCGCCACGCGGTCGCCGCCCTCGGGCCGGACAAGCGCGGCATTGGGCGTCGCGGGCTTCGTCGCGGTCAGCGGATCGACATGCCAGACCGCCGGATCGTCGGGCACGGTGCGGAACCAGACCGCGCCGCCCAGAACGGCAAGCCCGGCCAGCAGCAGGATCAGGGCAAGGATCTTCATGCCTCCTCTCCGGTATCGAAGCGGCGGGTCCAGCCCCAGAGGCAGATCAGCTCGACCGCGACATGCGCCCCGGCAATGGCGGTGACGCCGGTCGGATCATAGGGCGGCGAGACCTCGACCACATCGCCCCCTACCATGCTCAGCCCGCGCAGACCCCGCAGGATCGCCGCCGCCTGCGCGCTGCTCAGCCCGCCCCAGACCGGGGTGCCGGTGCCCGGCGCGAAGGCCGGGTCGAGCGCGTCGATATCGAAGCTGAGATAGGCCGGGGCCTCGCCCACGATCTCGCGCACCCGGGCCGCGATGGCGGCGGGGCCATGGTCATGCACGAAAGGTGCATCCAGAACGGTGATCCCCATCGTGTCGGGATTGTCGGTGCGGATGCCGATCTGGACCGAGCGCGCCGGATCGATCAGCCCGGCCTTCACGGCCTTGCCGAACATGGTGCCATGGTCGATCCGGGCCATGTCGTCATCGGCCCAGGTGTCGGTATGGGCATCGAACTGCACCAGCGCGAGCGGTCCGTGTTTGGCCGCGTGGGCGCGCAGCAGCGGCAAGGACACCGAGTGATCGCCGCCCAGCGCGATACAGGCGGCCCCCGCATCCAGGATGCCCGCGACATGGGCCTCGGCCCGGGCCGGGAACTCGGCCACGCTGGCATAATCGAAGGCCATGTCACCATAATCGACGATGTCGAAGACCTCGAACGGGTTGTAGCCCCAGCCGAAGGGCCGGTCGAAGGCCTGCAGCGTGCTGGCCTCGCGGATCGCGCGCGGCCCGAAACGGGTGCCGGGCCGGTTCGTCACCGCCTGATCAAAGGGAATGCCGGTGATGGCCAGATCGACGCCCGCAAGATCCTTGGTCAGGCTGCGGCGCAGGAACGAGGTCACCCCCGCGAAGGCGTTCTCGTAGGCAAGCCCGCGATGCCCCTTGCGGGTGATCGCCGCATCGACCTCGGATTTCGCGTCTTCCAGTGCCATGGCCGGACCCTCCTGCGCGCCCCGCGCAGGATAGCGCGCGGGTTCCCTTTCTCCAGCCCCGGCTTTACACCCCGGCCTGTCTTAGTCCAACTCCTGCCGATGCCAGATTGCGAGGCCCAGATGACCGAGGATTCCGACCGCTTGATCCATGACCCCAAGGGCGGCCTGCCGCGCCTTCTGGAAATCATGCGGCGCCTGCGCGACCCTGCGACCGGTTGCCCTTGGGATATCGAACAGGATTTCCGCTCGATCGCGCCCTATACGATCGAAGAGGCCTATGAGGTCGCCGATGCCATCGAGCGCGAGGCCTGGGACGAGCTGGAAGGCGAGCTGGGCGATCTGCTGCTGCAATCGGTCTATCACGCGCAGATGGCGGCCGAGGCGGGGCTGTTCGACTTCCAGTCGGTGGCGGACCGGGTCTCGGACAAGATGGTGGCGCGGCATCCGCATGTCTTCGGCAGCGAGGATCGCGGGAAATCGGCCGAGCAGCAGACCCGCGACTGGGAGACGATCAAGGCGGCCGAGCGGGCGGGCAAACAGGCGAAAGGCGTGCTCGACGACGTGGCGCTGGCGCTGCCCGCGCTGACCCGGGCGGTCAAGCTGCAGAAACGCGCGGCCCGGGTCGGCTTCGACTGGCCCGAGACGGCGCAGGTCGTCGACAAGATCGTCGAGGAGGCTCAGGAGCTGGTGGAGGCCCGCGAGACCCTGACCGAGGCCGAGGTTTTCGAGGAATTCGGCGATCTCTTGTTCGTCGTGGCCAATCTCGCCCGCCACCTGAAGATCGAGCCCGAAGAGGCCCTGCGCGCCGCCAATGCGAAATTCACCCGCCGCTTCGCCGGGGTCGAGGCGCGGCTGGCGGCCATGGGCAAGCGACCGCAGGAGTCGGACCTGGCCGAGATGGACGCGCTTTGGAACGCGGTGAAGGCCGAGGAAAAGGCCGGTCGCTGAACCGCCCCTGGGCCCGGGAAAACCGGCCTCAGGAGGGCGACACACAGCCCCGGCGCGGCACGGGCCGTATCTTTGCGTGAAAAGGCTCAAATCTACTTCAGGTTGACTCAGGCATACATTTCCCACACACTTAGGCTTGTACAAGTTCCATTTTCGCCAGAAAGACCGGATTGGCGCCACGGTCTGTAAATTACGCTCACTCATGCCTTCCGAAAAAATCGGAGAACAGACATGATGACATTTGGAAAACTCGCCTCAACCACGGTCCTGGCAACTGTTCTGGCGACGAGCGCAAGCGCGGCGACACTTACAGCCGATACTGAATTGGATTTCTTTGACTCCGGGACGGGCCCTCTCCTCGGCCCCTACGGCGGTGATACCGCTGGCGGCGGCTATCCGGTCCTGCTCTCGGATACCTCGAACGCTCTTGACGGCGATCTGAGCACGTTCGTGTCATTGCCGACCGGAACCTTCATCACAGTCGGCTTTTCAAGTGGCTACGTCTTCGACGGCACGGGAGATGATATATTCGTGAGCGAGGTTGACCGAAACTCGGATGAGGACGCCAATGTGTATGTATCCTCTGACGGTATCGGGTTCACCTTCCTTGGGACAGTCGGAACAGGAGGAACCGAAACGCTTGATCTTGCATCGATTGGCTTTGCCGACCCGGTGACCGCGATCAGAATCGAAGGGCTGGGGACGGGCGGCGGTTCGCCGGGCTACGATCTTGCCATGGTGCAGGGGCTTGAGGGGAGCGTGGTCATTACGCCTCCTTCCGCGGTTCCTCTTCCCGCCGGTGTCTGGCTTCTGCTGAGCGGACTTGGGGCAATGGGTCTGGCGCAGAGAAAGCGGACCGGATCCCGACAAGCTGCACCGGCAGAGCGAAATGGGCGGCGCCATAGGCCGGGCTGAAGGTCGCGCCCGCATTCCAACGACCAGAGCGCCGCCCCTCGCAATGACCTTGCCAGTGGCGCAAATGAAGGGCCTACGGCCGGAACGACCGCGGATCACGCCGGATCAAGCGGATGTGAGCGGGCTCCCCCCTCGCCACCTTGACCCGACAAAAATTGTCGGATTTAACCCTGACCGGAATGCACCAGACCGGACAGGAGACCCCATGACCTTGCGCACTGCCCTTGTGGCCACCGCCGCTGCGGCCACGCTGGCCCCGACTGCCCAGGCCGATGTGAATATCTATTCCTATCGCCAGCCCGAACTGATCCAGCCGATCCTCGACGCCTTCACCGAGGATACCGGAATCGCCACCAATATCGCCTTTCTCAACAAGGGCATGGTCGAGCGGCTTCAGGCCGAGGGCATGCGCAGCCCGGCCGATATCATCCTGACGGTCGATGTCGCGCGGCTGGCCGAGGCGGTCGATGCGGGCGTGACCCAGGCCGTCGACAGCGCCGTTCTGACCGAGAAGATCCCGGCGGCCTTCCGCGATGCCGACAATCACTGGTTCGGGGTCACCACCCGCGCCCGGATCGTCTATGCCGCCAAGGACCGCGTCGATCCCTCGGAAATCACCACCTATGAGGACCTGGCCAATCCGAAATGGAAGGGCCGGATCTGCACCCGCTCGGGCACCCATGCCTATACGCTGGCGCTGGTTGCGGCGATGATCCACCACCATGGCGAAGAGGCCGCAAAGACCTGGCTCGAAGGCGTCAAGGCCAACCTCGCGCGCAAGCCCCAGGGCAACGACCGCGCGCAGGTCAAGGCGATCTGGGCCGGCGAATGCGATATCTCGCTCGGCAACACCTATTACATGGGCCAGATGCTGAAGGACCCCGAACAGGAGGCCTGGGCGCAGTCGGTCAACGTGCTGTTCCCGACCTTCGAGACCGGCGGCACCCATGTGAACATCTCGGGCATTGCCATGACCAAGGCCGCGCCGAACCGCGAGGAGGCGCTGAAATTCATGGAGTACCTCACCTCCGAGCATGCCCAGGAGATCTATGCCGAGGTCAATTACGAATACCCGGTCGTGCCGGGCACCGAGCCGTCGGATCTGGTGAAAAGCTGGGGCAGCTTCACCGCCGATGACGTGAACCTGATCGCCCTGTCGCGCGACCGTGCGGCGGCGCTCAGGCTGGTCGAGGAAGTCGATTTCGACGGCTGAACCGGTTTCGGGCGGCGGCCCCCGCGGGACGGGGCCGCCGCCCCGAAAGGCGGGCGCGCTGGACATACCGGCGCGCCCGCGCCACGTTGCAGGGCCAGCTTCCCGGAGACCTCGCATGCCCCGCAAGATCATCATCGACACAGATCCCGGCCAGGACGACGCCGTAGCCATCCTGCTGGCGCTGGCCAGCCCCGAGATCGAGGTGCTGGGCCTGACCGCCGTCGCCGGCAATGTGCCGCTGGCGCTGACCCAGAAGAATGCGCGCATGGTCTGCGAACTGGCCGGACGGCGCGACATCCCGGTCTTCGCGGGCTGCGACCGGCCGCTGGCAGGACAGCTCGTCACCGCCGAGCATGTGCATGGCAGAACCGGGCTCGACGGCCCCACCCTGCCCGAGCCGACCATGCCGCTGCAAGACGCGCATGCCGTCGCCTTCCTGATCGAGACCCTGCGCGCCGCCCCCGAAGGCGAGATCACGCTCTGCCCGCTGGGGCCACTGACCAATATCGCGACGGCGCTGCGCGAGGCCCCCGAGATCGGCCCGAAGATCCGCGAGATCGTGCTGATGGGCGGCGCCTATTTCGAGGTCGGCAACATCACCCCCGCGGCCGAGTTCAACATCTTCGTCGATCCCGAAGCCGCGGCCATCGTCTTCGCCTCGGGCGTGCCGCTGACCGTCATGCCGCTGGATGTGACCCACAAGGCGCTGGTCACCAAGCCCCGCAACGACGCGTTCCGCGCGCTCGACACGGCGGTCGGCCAGGCCGTTGCCGCGATGACCGATTTCTTCGAACGCTATGACCGCGAGAAATACGGCTCGGAGGGCGCGCCGCTGCACGACCCCTGCGTCATCGCCCATCTGATCAGGCCCGGGCTGTTCCGCGGCCGCCATGTCAATGTCGAGATAGAGACCGAGGGCCGCTTTACCCGCGGAATGACCGTGGCAGACTGGTGGCGGGTATCGGACCGCGCGCCGAATGCCACTTTCATGGGCGATCTCGATGCCGATGGCTTCTTCGCGCTGCTGACAGAGCGGCTTGGCCGGCTATGAGCCCCGGATCGGAGCCGTCAATTGCGATCAGGGAATGATTTTTGAAGCCTGTAACAAAGACTTCGCAAAAATCGGAAACAATTTCCACGGCATTGCGAAGAATTCCGTGGAATTCCGGATATCAACTTTAACGCGACACACAAAAAGGCAACAAAACCCAAGCATTTGCACGCAAAACGTGAATCGTCAAAGTAACGCCCCGTTTCCTTCGAAAACAAGCCAGATTTGTTGCTCGAAGAGCCCCTGAATGCTATGAGCATATCGCCTGCATTATTCCACAGGCGCTTCAGATTTTGAAGAAACGGGGAAAATACCAGTGTTCAAGACGTCTTGTGCCGCGGCAGCCGCGGTCATGCTTATTGGCGGCTCGGCATCAGCCGCCACGTTCGACTTCACCTCAGCATCGCTCGATGCGAACAACCAGCTGACCGTCGACGGGGTCACGGTGAGCGCCTATGCCGGCGTCTACCGCGACTTTCCGAACCCGGACACGATCCTGGTGACGGATTGCTCGACCTCGCTGTCCTGCGACCGCTCTGTCTCTCAGAGCAGTGCCGGGCTCGGTGTCGGCGGGTTCCTCGACAGCTCCGAGATCGACGGCTTCCTCGGCAACGACCTGCTGACCCTGTCGTTCAGCCAGACCGTCGACTTCTCGCAGGTCCTGTTCTCGTACTGGAGCATGGCCGACAGCTTCGACCTGTTCGTCGACGGCGTGCTGGTCTCTCCCGAAGAGCGCTCGGGGCCGAACCCCTACCCGCTGAGCGGGCTGACCGGCACCTCGATCAGCTTCGGCGCCGATGGCTGGACGGACTCCTACAAGCTGGCCTCGATCACCGTCGCGCCGGTGCCGGTGCCGGCGGCGGGCCTGATGCTGCTGGGCGGGCTCGGCGGCCTGGCCGCGCTGCGTCGCAAGAAGAAAAGCTGAGAACCGGCGCGAGCCGTCCTGTTCCGACGCTTCCATGCAGAAGGCCCCCGGCACTCACCCGGGGGCCTTTTCGTAGCCATTGCCCGGCTGGAAAGCCACGGCATGCGGCCTATCTCGGCGGCATGACCCTTTCGATCCGCTTCGACAATTCCTACGCCCGCCTTCCCGAGCGGTTCTACAGCCGCCAGGCGCCCGAACCGGTGCGCGCTCCGCGTCTGATCGCGCTGAACAGTTCACTGGCAGAGGCGCTCGGCCTCGACCCCGGGGCGCTGGCCTCGGAGGACGGCGTCCAGATGCTGGCGGGCAACCGGCTGCCCGAGGGCGCCGATCCGCTGGCGCAGGTCTATGCCGGGCATCAGTTCGGCGGCTTCGTGCCCCGGCTGGGCGATGGCCGGGCGATCCTGCTGGGCGAGGTCCTGGCCCCCGACGGCACCCGCCATGACATCCAGCTCAAGGGCGCGGGCCGCACCCCCTATTCGCGGATGGGGGACGGCCGGGCCTGGCTCGGCCCGGTACTGCGCGAATATCTGGTCTCCGAGGCGATGCATGCGCAGGGCATCCCGACCACCCGGGCACTGGCCGCGGTCGAGACCGGCGAGAGGGTGATCCGCGAGACCGTGCGCCCCGGCGCGGTGCTGACCCGGGTCGCGGCAAGCCATATCCGCGTCGGCACCTTCCAGTATTTCGCCGCGCGCCAGGACAACGACGCACTGGAGGCGCTGACCCGCCATGTGATGGCCCGCCACTACCCCGGAACGGAAACCGTGCTCGACATGCTGCAGGCAGTGCTGGCCGCGCAGGCACGGCTGGTCGCGCAATGGATGGGCACGGGCTTCATCCATGGCGTGATGAACACCGACAATACCTCGGTCGCGGGCGAGACCATCGATTACGGCCCCTGCGCTTTCATGGATGCCTACCGCCCCGACCAGGTCTTCAGCTCGATCGACGCCTATGGCCGCTATGCCTATGACCGCCAGGCCGATATCGCCGCCTGGAACCTGGCGCAGCTGGCCAGCGCGCTGCTGCCGCTGATCGACCCGGACCGCGACCGCGCGATCGAGCAGGCGACCGCCGCGATGCACGGCTTTCCCGACCTCTTCAAGGCGGCCTGGCTCGAGGTCTTCCGCCCGAAAATCGGGCTGGCCGGTGCCGAGCCCGGGGATGCCGAACTGATCCACGGGCTCCTGGACCTGATGGCCGCCGAGCGGGCCGATTTCACCAACACCTTCCGCGATCTGGCCGAGGGCCGTGCCGGAGCGGGCTTCCGCGACCGCGCAGGCTTCGGGGACTGGGCCCGGGACTGGACGGCCCGGCTCGGCCGCGAGGCGGCGACGCAGCCAGAGGCCGAGGCCAGGATGCGCGCCGCGAACCCGGCCTTCATTCCGCGCAACCACCGGATCGAGGCTGCGATCTCGGCCGCGGCCGAGGGCGATCTCGCCCCGTTCCGGCGCCTGCAAGAGGTCCTGGAACGCCCCTTCGAGACCCGGCCCGGGGCAGAGGATCTGCGCGCCCCGCCCGCCCCTCACCAAGAAGTCCTGCAGACCTTCTGCGGCACCTGATCCGATCCCTGTTCTGGGCCCTGATCCGGGCCCTGATCCGCGCGCCCGCCGCAGCGGGCCGCCGGATATTCCACTTTGCCCGGTCCGGAGTTCGGGCTAGCCATGTCGACAATCCGATATTTTCGACTCCCCTTCCCGATTTCCGGACAAAGACATGTCGCTCTTGCAGATCGCCTCGCTTCTGATCGTTTTGGCCGCGCTTTTCGGCACCATAAACTACACGCTCCTTCGTCTACCCCAGGCCATCGGCATCCTGCTGGTGGCGCTGATCGTCTCGCTCTCGGCAATGGCGCTCGATGCGCTGCTGCCCGGGCTGGGGCTCGGCACGCGGCTCTCTGCCCTGGTGCAGGAAATCGACTTCTCGGACACGCTGCTGGAAGGCATGCTGGGGCTTCTGCTCTTTGCAGGGGCGCTGCATGTGAAGATCGAGGATCTGCGCGCCCAGGCGCTGGGGGTCTTCATCATGGCCACCATCGGGGTGGGGCTTTCGGTTGCGGTGGTGGGGATCGGTTTCTCGTGGCTGACCGGAATGCCGCTTTTGCTGGCCATGCTGTTCGGCGCCATCGTCTCGCCGACCGACCCGGTCGCGGTGCTGGGCGTGCTGCGCCAGGCACGACTGAGCCGCTCTCTGGAGACCACCATCGCGGGCGAGAGCCTGTTCAATGACGGCGTGGCCTATGTGGTCTTCCTGATCCTTCTGGGGCTGGCCTTCCCCTCGGCCCATGGCGGCCATGGCGCGGCGCCGGGTGACAGCGCGGCCGCCGCCGCCGCGATGCTGTTTCTGCGCGAGGCGGTGGGCGGCGCGGTTCTGGGCGGGGTTCTGGGCTGGCTGACCTTCCGCGTCATGCGCCGGATCGACGATTACGCGCTCGAGGTGCTGATCACGCTGGCGCTGGCCTTCGGCGGCTACGAGCTTGCGGTCGCGGCCGGGGTCTCGGCCCCGATCATGGCGGTGGTGGCGGGCCTCATGATCGGCCATGTCGGCATGAAATACGGCATGTCCGAGGAGACCCGCAAATATGTCGATGCGTTCTGGAAGATGATCGACGAGATCCTCAACGCGGTGCTGTTCCTGCTGATCGGCATCGAGGTCTTCGCCGTCGCCTTCGCGCTTGACGGCATCGCGACGCTGGCCGCCGCCATCGCCCTGGCATTGCTGGCCCGGCTGATCTCGGTCGCGGTGCCGGTCCTGCTGATCGGACGCCGTCAGGGCCTTGCCCGGGGCACCATCCCGATCATGACCTGGGGCGGACTCAAGGGCGGCATCTCGGTCGCGCTGGCGCTGAGCCTGCCCGAAAGCGACTGGACCCCGCTGATCCTGACCGCGACCTATGTCATCGTGGTGTTCTCGATCCTCGTGCAGGGGCTGACCGTGGGCAGGCTGGCCCGCCGCTTCAGCCGCGAACCCGAACTGATCCAGCAATGAGCGCCCCCGCCGCACATCCGCTGGCCGCCTTCGACATCGGCCCCGACGGCACCGCCCGCCCCGTCGACGAGCCCTGGCCCGCCGCCACGCCCGGCCCGGGCGCGGCCTGGCGCTGGCTGCATTTCGCGCTGAGCGACCCGGCGCTGGCCGACTGGACCGAGGCGCATCTGCCCGCGGTGGCGGCCGCCGCGATGGTCCAGACCGAGACCCGGCCGCGCTGCACCCCGCTCGAAGGCGGGCTCATCGTCAACCTGCGGGGCGTCAACCTCAATCCCGGCGCCGAACCCGAGGACATGGTCTCGCTTCGGCTCTGGATCGGCGCCGGGCTGGTGGTCAGCGTGCGCCGCAGCAAGGTCTTCGCGCTCGACGATCTGCGCCGCGCGGCCGAGACCGGCTCCGCGCCGCCAAGCCCCGGCGCCTTTCTCGCCGAGATCGCCGAGGGGCTGACCGACCGGCTGGAGGCGGTCTCGGTCGAGCTCGAGGACCTGACCGACGCGCTGGAAGAGGCGATCCTCGAGCGCGAGGAGGAGGACGAGGCCATCGGCCTGGCGCCGCTCCGACGCAGGGCGATCCGGCTGCGCCGCCATGCCGGACCACAGCGCGAGGCGCTGGGTCGCCTGTCGGACAACCCGAACGGGCTGATCGATGCCGAGGCGCGCATCCTTCTGGGCGAAAGCGCGAACCGGGCCGCCCGCACGGTCGAGGAACTCGATGCGGTGACGGCGCGGCTGATCGCGCTGCATGACCATCTGGAAGGCCGGCGCGGCATGCTGATGGCGCGCAACGGCTATGTGCTGTCGGTGGTGGCGGCGATCTTCCTGCCGCTCGGCTTCCTGACCGGGCTGTTCGGGGTGAATGTCGCGGGCATGCCGGGCACCGCCAACCCCTGGGCCTTCGCGCTGCTCTCGGCGGCCAATGTCGTCCTGGCGCTGGGGCTGCTGGCTCTGTTCCGCCTGCTGCGCTGGCTGTGAGCCCGGCCCGCGCCCGGCGGCGCGCACACACGGCGATTTCACTTCCCTCTCACGCCCCGGCCCGATAATCGGAGCCGACACCCTTTCCTGAGGACGCCTGAAAATGGACAACATGCGCGGCATCATGCTGATGGTCGCGGCGATGGCCGCGTTTGCCCTTGAGGACATGTTCGTCAAGAAGGTGGCCGTGACGCTGCCGATCGGGCAGATCCTCACGCTTCTGGGCCTGGGCGGCGGAACCATCTTCACCCTGATGGCGCTCCGGCGCGGCCAGCGGCTCTGGTCGCGGGCGCTCCTGAGCCGCCCGGTCCTGTTGCGCAACTCCGGCGAGATCGTCGGCACGCTCTGCTATGTCACCGCCATCGCGCTGACGCCGCTGGCCTCGGCCTCGGCGATCCTGCAGGCCACCCCGCTGGCGGTCACGCTGGGGGCCGCGCTGTTCATGGGGGCACAGGTCGGCTGGCGGCGCTGGACCGCGATCTCGGTCGGTTTTCTCGGCGTTCTCATCGTCGTGCGCCCGGGGCTTGACGGTTTCGAGCCGGCCTCGATCTTCGCCGTGATCGCGGTCTTCGGGCTGGCGCTGCGCGATCTCGCGACCCGGGCCACGCCGCGCAATGTGGGCTCGCTCCAGCTTTCGGCCTATGGCTTTTTCATGCTGGTGCCCGTGGGGCTGGTGATGATGGCGCTCGGGCAGGGGCCGGTGGCGATCGACCGCGGCGATGCCATCTCGCTGTTCGGCGCCCTGGTGATGGGGGTCGCGGGCTATTACGCCATCGTCGAGGGCATGCGGGTCGGCGATGTCGCGGTGGTGACGCCGTTCCGCTATACCCGGCTGATCTTCGCCCTCGTCATCGCCATGGCGGCCTTCGGCGAGCGCCCCGACACCATGACCCTGATCGGGGCGGCCGTGATCATCGCCTCGGGGCTCTATACCCTCTGGCGCGAACGCGCCCTTTCCCTCCGCCGCGCCGGACGCTAGAACTCGGCCCGAGTTTTCATCGTGCATTAGAAAGGGACTGCCCCCCCATGAGCACCATCATCGACATCATCGGCCGCGAGATCCTCGACAGCCGCGGCAACCCCACCGTCGAGGTCGACGTGATCCTCGAGGACGGCACCATGGGCCGCGCCGCCGTGCCCTCGGGCGCCTCGACCGGCGCCCATGAGGCCGTCGAACGCCGCGATGGCGACAAGGCGCGCTACATGGGCAAGGGGGTGCTGGACGCCGTCGCCGCCGTGAACGGCGAGATCGCCGAGGCGCTGGTGGGTTTCGACGCGACCGAGCAGGTCGCCATCGACGGCACCATGATCGAGCTCGACGGCACCGAGAACAAGGGCCGCCTCGGCGCCAATGCCATTCTCGGCGTGTCGCTGGCCGTCGCCAAGGCCGCCGCCGATTTCACCGCCCAGCCGCTTTACCGCTATGTCGGCGGCACCTCGGCACGCGTGCTGCCGGTGCCGATGATGAACATCATCAATGGCGGCGAGCATGCCGACAACCCGATCGACATCCAGGAATTCATGATCATGCCGGTCAGCGCGGAGACGATCCGCGACGCCGTGCGCATGGGCTCGGAAGTCTTCCACACCCTCAAGAAGGAACTGGCCGCCGCCGGGCACAACACCGCCATCGGCGACGAGGGCGGCTTCGCGCCCGCGCTCAGCTCGACCCGCGACGCGCTCGACTTCATCCTGAAGAGCATCGAGAAGGCAGGCTACAAGCCGGGCGACGACATCCATCTCGCGCTCGACTGCGCCTCGACCGAATATTTCGAGAATGGCAAATACGAGATGAAGGGCGAGGGCCTCAGCCTGAGCGCCGCCGAGAATGTGGACTACCTGGCCAAGCTTTGTGCCGACTACCCGATCATCTCGATCGAGGATGGCTGCGCCGAGGATGACTGGGACGGCTGGAAGCTGCTGACCGACGCGCTGGGCGGCAAGGTGCAGCTGGTGGGCGACGATCTCTTCGTGACCAACCCGAAACGGCTCGCGGATGGCATCAAGGCCGGGGTCGCCAACTCGATGCTGGTCAAGGTCAACCAGATCGGCTCGCTGACCGAGACGCTCAACGCCGTCGATATGGCCCATCGCGCCCGCTACACCAACGTGATGTCGCACCGCTCGGGCGAGACCGAGGACGCGACCATTGCCGATCTGGCGGTCGCCACCAATTGCGGCCAGATCAAGACCGGCTCGCTGTCGCGCTCGGACCGGCTGGCGAAATACAACCAGTTGATCCGCATCGAGGAGATGCTGGGCGAGACCGCGGAATATGCCGGGAGCTCGATCCTGCGCGGCTGAGCCTCGCGGCCCCCGAAAACGGCAATAGAAACGGCAAAGGCGCGGCCCTTCGGGGCACGCGCCTTTTTCCTGCCGCCCCGCGACCTGCGGTCGCAGAACGGGCTTGCAGGGCACTGTCTACATCAGTATACCATCTTATAGACGCCATATGCCGAATCGCGGCTCATCAGGGCGTCGATCAAGGCCTTGCCGTCGGCAGTGGGTTGCCCTTCATCGTCAAGCCAACCGCGACCGCGCGCGACCTGGTCGGCAGGTGCACGGGAAAACCCCATGCAGAACAGGGTAAACCCCAGTATTCGCGACACAATATCGTCGCTCGACAATGTCTCGCGCTGAGTGGGCGCGTCATCTTCCTTGATCATGCTTGTCCTCTGAATCCCCTTGCATGGCGACAACAGGAAAACGCCGCCGATCCGGTCCTGGATCGCCGTTCCCGAAAATGCAGCTTGCGGAGACGGTTCCGCGCGTTTTCCCGTGTCGTGACGGGACGTTCCATATCACCTTTCGCGCCGGGTTTCATCGGCTCTCGCGTCCTTACCCCGCCGCTCCGGCAAGGGATGGCCGAACCCCCTGGATGCATCGCGTTGCGCCTTCTCGGGGCGCTTTCTGCAGGGCCCTTTCCCCAGAGGGCCCATCTCGGGGCGCCGCCACCGCTCCGGGCCGCAAAACCGCTTTCCGCAAGCCGGGCGCGGGGGTAGGCTCGGCCCATGACTGCCGAAGAGATCATCGCAACCCTCGGCCTGACGCCCCATCCCGAGGGCGGCTGGTACCGCGAAACCTGGATTGCCCCGGCCGGGCCTGGCGACCGGCCCTCAGGCACCGCCATCTATTACCTGCTGACCGAGGGCCAGCGCAGCCACTGGCACCGGGTCGATGCCGACGAGATATGGCTGTATCACGCCGGCGATCCGCTTGAGCTGAACCTTGCCGAGACCGCCGCAGGCCCTGCCCGGGATCTTGTGCTCGGGCCCGATCTCGCGGCAGGCGCGCGGCCGCAGGCAGTGGTGCCCGCAGGACATTGGCAGGCCGCGCGGCCGCTCGGCGCCTGGACGCTGGTAAGCTGCACGGTCAGCCCGGGCTTTCGCTTCGAGGGATTCGAGATGGCGCCGCAGGGGTTCGACATCCCTCGGGCCTGAACCTCCTCAGGGCTGCGAGATCCGCCCGCCCCAGACCGGCGCGGAAACGCCGGTCGTCGAGGGAAACGAGGTCGGAAGCCCGCGCGCCACCCGGACCGCCAGATAGGCGAAGGCCTGCGCCTCCAGCATGTCGCCATCAAGCCCCAGCTCTTCGACCGGCACTGCCGAGATGCCCGTGCGCCCGGCCAGCATCGCCATCAGCACCGGGTTCCGCCGCCCGCCCCCCGTCACCAGAAGGCGCGCGGGCCGCGACGGGCAGTGATCCAGCGCCATCGCCACGGAAACGGCCGCCGCCGCCGTCAGGGTCGCGGCGGCATCCGCATCGGGCAGATCCGCCACCCGCGCCTGAAGCCCCGCGAAATCGTCGCGGTCGAGCGACTTGGGCGGCAGGCGGTCGAAATAGGGATGGGCCAGGAAGGCCTGCAGCACAGCCTCGTCGGGCTGCCCCGCGCCGGCCAGCGCGCCGTCCCTGTCGAAGGGCAGACCCAGCCGGGCGCCAAGCAGATCGTTCAGCGGCGCATTGGCCGGGCCGGTGTCGAAGGCCAGGAGCGCGCCGGGCGCGCCCGGGTCCGGCTTGCGCGGGTCGAGCCAGGTCAGATTGCCCACACCGCCGAGGTTCAGGAAGGCGACCGGCTCTGTCAGCCCGGCCCAGCGCGCGCAGGCGAAGTGAAAGACCGGGGCCAGCGGCGCGCCCTGCCCGCCTTCGGCCACATCCCTGCTGCGGAAATCCCAGACCACCGGCAACCCCAGCCGCTGCGCCAGCGCTGCGCCATCGCCCGCCTGATGGGTGCGCGCGCCCTGCCCCTGCACCCCGTCGGGATCGTGGGCGAGCGTCTGGCCGTGAAAGCCCGCCAGATCGACACCACCGAAGCCCGCCAAAGCTTCGACATGGGCGGCCTCGACCACGCCCGCAGCCTCGGCCACGCCGGAATCGCCGGGCCAGCGCCCCAGCGCCGCCGCGATCACCCTGCGCTCGGCCTCGGCGTAGGGCCGGTAGGCGGTGTCGCCGAAACCGAGGATCGCATCGCCATCAGTCGTCACGACCGCCGCGTCGACCCCGTCGAGCGAGGTGCCCGACATGGTTCCCAGCGCCCGCACCGGACCGATCTGCATCATGGTCTTTCCCTCACTGCCTGCCGCCGATATATCACGGCGGAACGTGAACCCAAGGGACAAGAGGCAATGACCTACCACCCGAAATCGGACTTCCTGCGCGTGATGATCGAGCGCGGCTTTCTGGCCGACTGCACCGATTATCAGGGCCTGGACGAGGCTCTGTCGACGGGGGTGGTCACGACCTATATCGGCTATGACGCCACTGCGGCGTCGCTGCATGTCGGGCATCTGCTCAACATCATGATGCTGCGCTGGCTGCAGAAGACCGGCCACCGGCCGATCACGCTGATGGGCGGCGGCACCACCAAGGTGGGCGATCCCTCGTTCCGCTCGGATGAACGCCCGCTGCTGACGCCCGAGAAGATCGACGCCAATATCGCCGGGCTGAAAGACGTCTTCGCCAAATATCTCGACTATGGCGATGGCCCGACCGGCGCCCTGATGCTGAACAATGCCGAATGGCTGGACGGGCTCAACTATCTGGACTTCCTGCGCGATATCGGGCGGCATTTCTCGGTCAACCGGATGCTGAGCTTCGAATCCGTGAAGTCGCGGCTCGACCGCGAACAGTCGCTGAGCTTTCTCGAATTCAACTACATGATCCTGCAGGCCTATGACTTCCTCGAACTGAACCGGCGCTATGGCTGCCGGCTGCAGATGGGCGGCTCGGATCAGTGGGGCAATATCGTCAACGGCATCGACCTGACCCGCCGCATTCTCGAGAACGATGTCTACGGGCTGACCTCGCCGCTTCTGACCACCTCGGATGGCCGCAAGATGGGCAAGAGCCAATCGGGCGCGATCTGGCTGAACGGCGACATGCTGAGCCCCTACGAATTCTGGCAGTTCTGGCGCAACACCACCGATGCCGATGTCGGCCGGTTCCTCAAGCTCTATACCGAGCTGCCCGTCGAGGAATGCGACCGTCTGGGCGCGTTGGCGGGATCGGAAATCAACGATGCCAAGATCGTGCTCGCCAACGAGGTCACGGCGCTGGCCCATGGCCGCGCCGCGGCCGAGGCCGCCGAAGCCACCGCACGCGAGGTGTTCGAGAAAGGCGGGACGGGCGAAGATCTGCCGACCGTCGCCCTGAGCGCCGGCGAATTGGCCGACGGCATCTCGGTGGTGCAGCTCATCACCCGGGCCGGGCTTGCCAAATCGGGCAAGGAGGCCAAGCGGCTGATTTCCGAAGGCGGTGCGCGGCTGAACGATGCGCCGTTGACCGATGCCGGGCTGATGGTCGATGCCGCGATGCTGGCCGAGCCGATTAAGCTGTCGGCGGGCAAGAAGCGCCACGCCCTGGTGCGGCTGGACGGCTGAGCCCAGCGGCAAAGCGAAAGGACGCGCCGCGCCGGGAAACCCGCGCGGCGCCTTCGTCTTCAGCCCCCTGAACGCCCCTCGGGGCATGAAATCGGGCGAGGCCAGATGGCCCCGCCCGATTTCATCTCCTGGCACTGCGCCTCAGTCGGTGACGCTGACCTTGACCATGCGGTCGGGCTGGCCCATCACCTCGCCGTTCCGGCCCGAGCCGCGCTTGATCGCATCGACCACGTCCATGCCCTCGGTCACGCGACCGACGACCGTGTACTGGCCGTTCAGATGCGGCGCCGGGGCGAACATGATGAAGAACTGCGAATTGGCCGAGTCGGGACTGGCCGAACGCGCCATGCCGACCACGCCGCGATCGAAGCTCTTGTCCGAGAATTCGGCCTTGAGATCGGGACGGTCCGAGCCACCGGTGCCGGCGCGGCGCATGTCCATGCCGAACTTGCCGAATTCGACATCGCCGGTCTGGGCCATGAAGCCGTCGATCACCCGGTGAAAGACGACATCGTCATAGGCGCCCTCGCGGGCCAACTCGGTGATGCGCTGGACATGACCGGGGGCCACATCCTCCATCAGCTCGACATGAACGGTGCCATTCGCGCCCTCGCCCGCGATCTCGATATCGAGCCCGGTCGCCAGCGCCGGCCCCGCCAGCGTGCAGAGCAACGCGACAAGCAGCTTAGGCATCGGCCGCCACCTTGACGCGGATCATGCGGTCGGGATCGGCCGGCGGCTCGCCCCGGACAATGGCGTCGACATGTTCCATGCCCTCGATCACGCGGCCATAGACGGTGTACTGGCCGTTGAGGAAATGGTTGTCGGCGAAGTTGATGAAGAACTGCGAATTGGCCGAGTTCGGATTCGCGGAGCGCGCCGCGCCGAGGGTGCCGCGATCATGCGGCAGCTTGGAGAATTCGGCCGGCAGGTCGGGCAGATCGGAGCCGCCGGTCCCGGCACGGCGGGGGTTGTAGTCCTTCTCGGCATTGCCGTGTTCCACATCGCCGGTCTGGGCCATGAAGCCCTCGATCACGCGATGAAACACCACATTGTCATAGGCTCCGGCCCGGGCGAGCGTCTTCATGCGCTCGACATGCTTGGGGGCGACCTCGGGCAGAAGCGCGATGGTGACGTGGCCCCCCTTCAGCTCCATGATGATGGTGTTCTCGGGGTCCTTGATCTCGGCCATGGCCGGTTCCTCCTAGGATCTCTGTCGGGCCGAGACACTAGTGCGGCGGAAAGGCGATGAAAAGGGGCGCGAATGGGACCGACCATTGACCTTTCCGACACTTCGGGCGAATTAACGCCAACGTGAGCCCTTCGGGAGTACAATGCATGGCTTGGAAAACCCTCGACGACATGGACCTTGCCGGCAAGGTGGTCCTGGTGCGTGTGGACATTAACGTACCGGTCGAGGATGGCCGGGTGACCGACGCGACCCGGATCGAACGGATCAAGCCGACGGTGGAGGATATCCTCGAGGCGGGCGGCAAACCGGTGCTGCTGGCGCATTTCGGTCGCCCCAAGGGCAAGGTCGTGCCCGAGATGAGCCTCAAGATCACCCTGCCCGCGCTGGAAGAGGCGTTCGGCCGCGGCGTGATCTTTGCCGATGACTGCATCGGCCTGCCCGCGAAACAGGCCGTCGCCGCGCTCAGCGAAGGCGATATCCTGCTGCTGGAAAACACCCGTTTCCACGAGGGCGAAGAGAAGAACGACCCGGCGCTGGCCGCCGCCATGGCCGCGCTCGGTGACATCTACGTGAACGACGCCTTCTCGGCCGCGCACCGGGCCCATGCCTCGACCGAGGGCATCGCCAAGCTGCTGCCCTCCTGTGCGGGCCGTCTGATGGAGGCCGAACTGACCGCGCTCGAAGGCGCGCTCGGCAATCCGGCCCGCCCGCTGGTCGCGGTGGTCGGGGGCGCCAAGGTCTCGACCAAGCTCGATCTGCTGGGCAATCTCGTCAGCAAGGTCGATTACCTGGTGATCGGCGGCGGCATGGCCAATACCTTCCTTGCCGCCCAGGACATCAATGTCGGCAAATCGCTCTGCGAGCATGACATGACCGGCACCGCGCGCGACATCAAGGACAAGGCCGACACGGCGGGCTGTCAGATCGTGCTGCCGGTCGATGTCGTGGTGGCGCGCGAATTCCGCGCCGGCGCGGTGAACGAGACCGTTCCGGCCGATGCCTGCCCTTCGGATGCGATGATCCTCGATGCCGGGCCGCAATCGGTCGAGCTGATCGAGGAGGTCTTCGCCAAGTGCAAGACGCTGATCTGGAACGGCCCGCTCGGCGCCTTCGAGATCGACCCGTTCGATGCCGCCACCAATGCCGCCGCGAGGAAGGCCGCCGAGCTGACCGAGGCCGGACAACTGGTCTCTGTCGCGGGCGGGGGCGATACCGTCGCGGCGCTGAACGGCGCGGGCGCGGCGGAAAAGTTCAGCTACATCTCGACCGCGGGCGGCGCCTTCCTCGAATGGATGGAAGGCAAGACCCTGCCCGGCGTCGCGGCACTGGAAGACTGAGCTGAACGCCTGAACCTGCATGCGCGCACCGGATCGGTCCGTGGCGCGCGCGCATTATCGTGTCTCTGCCGTGCGCCATGCGCAGCCCCGTTGCCGCGGGCCCTGTTTTTGTGACCAGTGCGTTTCGAGATTTCGATTTCCAACACGAATCGGTTGCCCTAGACTGCCGCGAGCCGCGCATGGGGCGCGGCCAGCAGGGGCAGGGTCATGGCCACGACGCGTCTGCGCCCCGCCTGGGGGGCGCTTGTCTATATCGGTGTGAGCTTCTCGCTGGCGATGTATTTCACCTTCGCCGCCGTGCAGGGGGATTACGGGTTGTTCCGCCGCATTCAGATCGAAGCGGACGCCGCCAGGCTCGAGGCGCGCAAGGCCGAGCTCGAAGCCGAGCTCGAGGCCGTGTCGAACAAGACGCGCCGGCTGTCCGATGGCTATCTCGACCTCGACCTGCTCGACGAGCGCGCCCGCAGCGTGCTGGGCCTGATCCGTGCCGACGAAATCGTCGTCCGCTGAGCCCCCCCCCTGATCCTCTCTGTGTCCGCCAGTCCGCAGCCGGCCGGGAAAAAGCCCTCGCATTTCTAGAACCGCTCTGATATATTTTGGTTTAACGTTAAACCATCTTCCATACATGGGAGGCGCCGCCAGATGGCACCGCGAAAACCGCCCGCAAAACCGAACATCTCCAAGGAAGAGCTTCTGACCTATTACCGCGAAATGCTGTTGATCCGGCGTTTCGAGGAAAAGGCGGGGCAGCTTTACGGCATGGGACTGATCGGAGGGTTCTGCCACCTCTATATCGGTCAGGAGGCCGTCGTCGTCGGGCTCGAGGCCGCGGCCGAAGAGGGCGACAAGCGCGTGACCTCGTACCGCGACCATGGCCATATGCTGGCCTGCGGGATGGACCCGAAAGGCGTGATGGCCGAGCTGACCGGTCGCCAGGACGGCTATTCAAAGGGCAAGGGCGGGTCGATGCACATGTTCTCGAAGGAGCGCCATTTCTATGGCGGCCACGGGATCGTCGGCGCCCAGGTGCCGATCGGCGCAGGCCTGGCCTTCTCGGACAAGTACAAGGGCAATGGCCGGGTGACCTTCACCTATTTCGGCGACGGCGCCGCGAACCAGGGCCAGGTCGCCGAGACCTACAACATGGCGCAGCTCTGGGACCTGCCGGTGATCTTCGTGATCGAGAACAACCAATATGCGATGGGCACTTCGGTCAAGCGCTCGACCAAAAGCCCGGATTTCTGGGAACGCGGCGCAGCCTACGGCATTGCGGGCGAATCCGTCGACGGCATGGATGTGCTCGCTGTCAAAGCTGCGGGCGAGAAGGCGGTGGCCCACTGCCGCGCCGGCAAGGGCCCCTATATCCTCGAGGTCATGACCTATCGCTACCGCGGCCATTCGATGTCGGACCCGGCCAAGTACCGCTCGCGCGAGGAGGTCCAGAAGGTCCGCGAAGAGCGCGACGCGATCGAGAATGTGCGCGAGCTGATCCTGCAGGGCAAGCACGCGACCGAGGACGAGCTCAAGGAAATCGACAAGGAAATCAAGGCTGTGGTCAACGAGGCCGCCGAATTCGCCAAGGAAAGCCCGGAGCCCCCGCTCGACGAGCTTTATACCGACATCTATGCCGAAACGGCGCCGCAGAACGCCTGAGGAGGAGAGACAGACATGGCAACGGAAATCCTGATGCCCGCCCTCTCTCCGACGATGGAGGAAGGCACGCTGGCGAAATGGCTGGTCAAGGAAGGCGATACCGTCTCGGCGGGGGACATCCTCGCCGAGATCGAGACCGACAAGGCGACGATGGAATTCGAGGCCGTCGATGAAGGGATCATGGGCAAGATCCTGATCGCGGCGGGCACCGAGGGGGTGAAGGTCAATACCCCCATCGCCGTGCTGATCGAGGAGGGCGAAGATGCCGACGCGGCCGCGAAGGCCGCGCAGGAGGCCGCGCCTGCGGCCGACGCGGCGGGCAAGGCGGCCTCCGACGGAGGCTCCGCGCCCGCCGCTCCCTCCGCCCCGGCCGCGCCGAAAGCCCCGGCGGCAGAGCCCGAGATCCCTTCGGGCACGAAGATGAAATCGACCACCGTGCGCGAGGCGCTGCGCGACGCCATGGCCGAAGAGATGCGCCGGGACGGGGATGTCTTCCTGATGGGCGAGGAAGTCGCCGAATATCAGGGCGCCTACAAGATCAGCCAGGGCCTGTTGGACGAGTTCGGCTCGAAGCGGGTGATCGACACCCCGATCACCGAACACGGCTTTGCCGGTCTCGGCGTCGGCGCCGGCTTCGGCGGGCTGCGCCCCATCGTCGAGTTCATGACCTTCAACTTCGCGATGCAGGCGATGGACCAGATCATCAACTCGGCCGCCAAGACGCTTTACATGTCGGGCGGCCAGATGGGCTGTCCCATCGTCTTCCGCGGCCCCAACGGTGCCGCCGCCCGCGTTGCCGCCCAGCACAGCCAGGACTATGCCGCCTGGTACGCGCATATCCCCGGCCTCAAGGTGGTCCAGCCCTATTCGGCCGCCGATGCCAAGGGTCTGCTCAAGACCGCGATCCGCGATCCGAACCCGGTGATCTTCCTCGAGAACGAGATCCTCTATGGGCGCAGCTTCGATGTCCCGGTCCTGGATGATTTCACGATCCCCTTCGGCAAGGCCCGGATCTGGCGCGAGGGCAAGGACGTGACGCTGGTGAGCTTCGGCATCGGCATGACCCATACGCTCGAGGCCGCAGATGTACTGGCCAAGGAGGGGATCGAGGCCGAGGTGATCGACCTGCGCACATTGCGCCCGCTCGACACCGCGACCGTGATCGAAAGCGTGAAGAAGACCAATCGCTGCGTCACCGTCGAGGAAGGCTTCCCGGTCTGCTCGATCGGCAACCACATCTCGGCCGTGCTGATGCAGGAGGCCTTCGACTGGCTCGACGCGCCTGTCATCAACTGCACCGGCAAGGACGTGCCCATGCCCTATGCGGCAAACCTGGAAAAGCTGGCGCTGGTGACCACGAAAGAGGTCGTCGAAGCCGCCCGCGCCGTAACCTATCGCTGAGGAGAGACAGACATGGCAACGGAAATCCTGATGCCCGCCCTCTCTCCGACGATGGAGGAAGGCACGCTGGCAAAATGGCTGGTCAAGGAGGGCGATACCGTCTCGGCGGGCGACCTTCTGGCCGAGATCGAGACCGACAAGGCGACGATGGAATTCGAAGCCGTCGATGAAGGCACGGTCGGAAAGATCCTGATCGAGGCCGGCACCGAAGGGGTCAAGGTCAACACTCCCATTGCCGTCCTGCTCGAGGAAGGCGAAAGCGCCGACGACATCGACAGCGCCGCGAAGGCGCCCGCGTCGGCACCCTCCCCGGAGGCCCCACGGGCCGACGCGGGCGGCAAGGCGGCCCCCGAAGGGGGCTCCGCGCCGGCCGCCGCCCCGCCTGCCCCCAGCAACGACCATGGCGAACGCGTCTTCGCCTCACCGCTTGCGCGCCGGATCGCGGCCGAGAAAGGGCTCGACCTGACTGCCATCGAAGGCTCGGGCCCGCGCGGCCGGATCGTCCGCGCCGATGTCGAGAAGGCCGGCGCCCAACCCAGGGCATCTCAGGCCGCGGCCGCCCCGGAGGCCAGCGCGGCTGCCACGATGCCCGCAGGCGCCTCGGCCGATGCCGTCGCGAAGATCTACGAGACCCGCGAGCACGAGGTCGTCACGCTCGACGGGATGCGCAAGACCATCGCCGCGCGCCTGACCGAGGCCAAGCAGACAATTCCGCATTTCTACCTGCGCCGAGACATCCGGCTCGACGCCCTGCTCGACTTCCGCAAGACGCTGAACGACCAGCTCGGCGCCCGGGGCGTCAAGCTCTCCGTCAACGACTTCATCATCAAGGCCTGCGCGCTTGCGCTCCAGCAGGTGCCCAAGGCCAATGCGGTTTGGGCCGGCGACCGCATCCTGCAGCTCAGGCCGTCGGATGTGGCCGTCGCAGTGGCGATCGAGGGCGGGCTTTTCACGCCGGTTCTGAAGGATGCCGAAACGAAATCCCTCAGCCAGCTGTCGAAGGAAATGAAGGATCTGGCCACCCGCGCCCGCGACCGCAAGCTCGCGCCGCAGGAATATCAGGGCGGAAGCTTCGCGATCTCCAATCTCGGAATGTACGGCATCGATAATTTCGATGCGGTGATCAACCCGCCGCATGGTGCCATCCTTGCCATCGGCGCGGGTGTGAAGAAGCCCGTCGTCAACGATGCCGGAGAGATCGAGGTCGCGACCGTGATGTCGGTCACGCTCAGCGTCGATCACCGGGTGATCGACGGCGCGCTCGGTGCAGAGCTGCTGCAGGCGATCCGGGACAATCTCGAAAACCCGCTGGCCATGCTGGCCTGAGCGGCCCCCGCCGATACCGGAAAGAAAAGGCCCGGCAGAACCGCCGGGCCTTTTTCCTGTCCGAAGGTCGGGTTCAATCCCCGTCGCAACCGCCCAGCCGGTGATCCATCATGACCGAGGGCTGATCGCAGCCCGCCTCGCCGACGATCTTCGCGGGCACCCCCGCCACGGTCGAACAGGGCGGCACATCCGACAGCACGACCGACCCCGCCGCGATCCGGGAGCAATGACCGACATGGATATTGCCAAGGACCTTGGCCCCCGCCCCGATGAGGACGCCATCGCCGATCTTCGGATGGCGGTCGCCATCGTCCTTGCCGGTCCCGCCCAGCGTGACCGAATGCAGCATCGAGACATTGTCGCCGACAATGGCGGTTTCCCCGATCACGATGGAATGGGCATGGTCGATCATGATCCCCTGCCCCATCCGGGCGGCCGGGTGAATATCGACGCCGAAGGCCTCCGAAACCCGCATCTGCACCAGATAGGCCATATCGTGACGGCCCTGCCGCCAGAGCCAGTGTCCGACCCGGTAGGCCTGCAGCGCCTGATAGCCCTTGAAGAACAGGATGGGCTGAATGTAGCGATGACAGGCCGGATCGCGGTCATGAACCGCGGTCAGATCGATCCGCGCGGCCCGGCCCAGCGCCGGCTCGTCGGCATAGGCCTGATCGGCGATCTCCCGCAGAAGCTGCTCGGACATCTCGCCCGAAGACAGCTTCATCGCGAATCGGTAGGCCAGCGCATCCTCGAAGCCCGCATGATGCAAAAGGCTGGAATGCATGAGCCCGCCCAGTAACGGTTCGGCGCTCACAGCCTCCTCGGCCTCGGCGCAGATCCGCTTCCAGACCGGGTCGAGTTCGGCGAGGCGCGGCTTGATCTCGGGCATGAACGTTCCTCTTCGTTTCCGCCCCAGCTTACAGCAGAACCGCCCCGCCTTCCAAGATCAAGCCCGTCGCGCGCAAAGACGTGAGTGTCCTCGTGCCGCGGCGGCATGGCGCAGCCCTCCCCATCCTTCCGCTCGCGCGCCAGCGACGGATCAGCATCGCGACGAAACCGCCCCCCGCTTGCCGTCACGCCAGGCCGCCAGCGCACAGAAAACCTGCGCCAGACAGCGGCAGTATTCAGCGTCGTCCAGGGATGGCTCCGGCGGCAGCTCCCAATTCTCGGCCAACGCCATCAGCGATCCGTTTCCCCAATCGGGATGCCCCCGTCCGAACCGCTTGCGATAGGCATCTGCCGCCTCGGCCTGCATCAGCAGCGCCCCGATCATCCGTCCGCGTTCGGCTGCGGGCAGGCGGTAAAGCGCCCGTGCCGCCGCCACCGCATCGCCATGAAGAACAGGGCGCATCCGCGACCTCAGACACTGGCCGGAAGGGAAAGCTCGGTGTAATGGACCGCAAGACGCACCAGACCACCGGCAAAGCTGCCCCCATCCGGGCTCAGCCTCAGCGGCATCGGCGCATAACCGGTGAGGGGCCTGCCAAGCACGCCCAGCACATAGGAATTGAGGCCAAGCCCCAGCCCCGAGCCGAAGCGGTTGTCAGATCCGTCCGCCCCGAGCCGCCAGCTGCTCAGCGTGCCGGTGATCTCCTCGATCACCCGTCCGGTCACACCGAACACGGTTGCATGCGACGGAATGACAACCGCTGTATTCTGCGCCCCGCCCGCCACCACCGGATGGTCGAATTCAAGCACCCGAAAGGCGATGCCTGCCCCCGAAGGCGCGAGGGCGCCGCCGACCGCGTCCCAGCCCCCGCCGGTCCAGCGCATATCGGCGCCCGCATCCACCACGAAGGCGCGCCAGCCGGTCAGGGGCGCCAGGAAGACCCAGCCGCCATTGTCCCGGAGCGCGATCCGACCGTCCTGCCCTTCCCACTCGCCCGCCGCTCCGGCCGGGACGCCCCAGGCCAGCCCGTCGGCCGCCCCCGGCGGCGGCGCAACCACTGTCAGGCTCTGCAACCGAAGCTGGACCACCGCATCGAGGCGGATCAACGCCTCGTTCACGGTGACATGCTTCTGCGCCTGTGCTGCCTGCAGCAGCGGCAGGGACAGATTCGCGGTGTTAGCCATCGATCTCGATCCTCCGATAAGGTCCGGGTCCGAACTGATCGGACAGTTGTGCAACCTCGACGGCGAAGGGGACGACGGCCCCGTCCGCCGCCTGCATGGCCGCCGTGTAGGTCCAGCCGGGCACGGTCACGGACTCGGCCCGCAATTCGTCCCCGGCAAGGGTAATGACCCGCAGCACATAAAGCTCGCGCGCCTCGCCAAGCGGCACCTCGACCGATGCCCAGCTGTCGCCGTCGAGCCGCGTGCGGCGCATCCAGCTCAGCGTCAGATCGCCCCCCGACTGTCTCCGTGCCCCGAGATGGCAAGGCGCATAGGGTCGAAGCCCGATCCCGTCGAAAGCCAGCTTTGCATGGCTGTAGCTCGGGTCGTCATAGGCCTGCGTCCCCGGCCCGAAACGGTAATGCCGCGCAAGCCCCCGGGCCGAGGCAGGCAGCGCGATCTGCGACAGGCGCGCATCGATCAGGACGACCGTGCTGCCGATCGGCCAGAGCTCCGGCATGTCGGCCTCGGTTCCCGCCTGCCCCCTGAGCCGCCGCCGCAACTCGTAGGTCCCGGGCGCGACGAGCTCTGCTTCGGCAAACTGGAACAGCTCCCAACCCGCGGCATCGCCCGTTCCTATGGCCGCCAGATTTGCGCCCGCCAGCAGCTCGGCCTCCCCGACCGAGGACAGGGTTCCCGAGGCAATTTTCACCCGCAAGGCGGGTCCCCGGTCCCAACGTCCCGGCGCCGCCGCATGAAGCGGGGTCTCGGCAACCCCGATCACGGCCGGGCGCTCCAGCGTGGTGTTCAGGCTATACCCCGCATCCTCGACCGCCGCGTAAAGATCGACGCTTCCGGGCCAGGGCACCGCAGCTGCCGCCAGATAGGGCGCATGCGGCACCTCGTCTCCGGTCAGAAGCGGCAGATCCATGAACAGGGCATGGACCGGCACCGGTGCTGCGAAAGCGGCCTGGACCACGCCCCGATCCTCTATGCGGGGCGGCAGATACAGCCCGCGCTCGACCCGCACCGCCTCGATCCGGCGCGCCTCCCCGAGATCGACCCGGTCGATCCGGTAATCGCCGGAGGACAGATGCATGACATCGCCCGCCCCCACCGACAGCGATGACAACGGCAACGCCAGCTGCACCCGGTCGCGTGCGACACGCGATTCGGCAAGCCAGCGTTCGACGATGGCCTGCCCCTCGGCACCGGTCAGCACCAGCGGCAACTCGCTGGCCGAGACCGTCCGGCTGGGCTCGTCTGGAAAGATCGCCTCCGCGGCACGGGTCTCATAGGCGCCCTCGGCCTCGATGAAGGACAACCGCACCCGCCCGGCAGTTTCCGCATCGGGCGTCCGGCTGTGTTCGATATCGCCCGCCAGCTCGCCGGTCCGGGCCAGATCGGCGGCATCGATGACCACACCCTCCCGGCCGTCGCGGTTGAAGAAGGTGATCCGCCCGTCGCGTTCGGCCGCCTCGATGCCATAGGCCAGCATCAAGGGCTGCAGCGCCGCCCGCGCCCCGGCGAGATCGCCGATGACATAGCCCCGCACCAGACCATAGACACCAGAGACATCCGGATCGGCAACGCCCGCCCCGGTGCAGATCTCGCGGATCACCGCATCCAGCGACTGAGCCGAGGCGCGCCCATTCAGCCAGTGGCCCCGGCCGTAATTGGCGCCATCCGACCAGAGCGCATGATTGCCCGGAAACTGCGGATAGGGCCGGGCATCCCATGCCCAGACATGGGCGCGGGACATGTCGACCATCGGCGCTCCGTAAAGCGCCGAGACCGGATTGATCGCGGGATCGGCCCAATAGCCCAGCATCGCCCGCAGATACTGATGCTGGATCAGGTCGTCGCGTGCGCCGGTCGAATAGGGCGGCAACGCGTTCTCCGAAGATTTCGGATCGCTGAAGAGGTTGGGCGCATTGGTGCCCTTGTCGACGGCCGGGCAGCCGAGCTCGGTGAACCAGATCGGCTTCGATTGCGGCACCCAGGCGGTCGGCTCCGCGCTGCGCACCCCGTCGATCCGGTCGTGATGGGCATTCTGCCACCAGCTCCGGAGATCCTTGTAGCGCCAGACCCAGGGCTCGCCATAAGCCCCATCGGAGATCGGGCTGCGGATCTGCGCATCGCGCGCCGCCTGCGAGGCGTAATACCAGTCGAATCCTTCTCCGCCCTCGATATTCGAGCGCAGATAGTCCTGATCGTAGATCGTTCCCCAACCGGCATCGGCATGCTCATCGCCATCGCGCCAGTCCGACAGCGGCATGTAATTGTCGATCCCGACGAAATCGATCGCAGGATCGGCCCAGAGCGGATCGAGATGGAACAGCACATCGCCTGTCCCGTCTTCGGGATGAAAACCGAAATATTCGCTCCAGTCGGCCGCATAGCCGATCTTGCAGGACGGGCCGACGATCTCGCGCACATCCGCCGCCAGCGCGCGCAGCGCGTCCACCGCCGGAAACCGCCCCTCCGCGCCCCGGATCGTCGTCAGCCCGCGCAGCTCCGAGCCGATGCAAAAGGCAGAGACCCCGCCCGCCAGAGCACACAGATGGGCGTAATGCAGGATGAAGCGGCGATAGCTCCACTCCTCCGGTCCCGAATACAGGATGTCCTGTCCGGAAACCGCGAAATCCTCCCGCCGCGCGGTCCCGAAGAACAGCGCCACCTCATCCTCGGCAAACCGGCTGCCATCGGTCGTGAAGGCGTGGCTCGGCGCGAAATTCAGCGTGATGCGACCGCGCCAGGGCAAGGGCGGCTGCCCCGCCGCCCCGGTATAGGGATCGATCAGGGAGTTGCCCGCAAGCTGGTCCATCAGAATGAACGGGTAGAAGACCGCCTCCTGCCCGCGCTGACGCAACGCCCGGATCGCTTCGACGACACTGGCATCGGCCGGCGTACCGCCATAGACCGGCTTGCCGTCGACATGAGGCACGACTTCGGCCATGCTCCGGCTCAGCCCCGCGACCCGCCAGGGCATCGGCCGGCCGTCGAATTCAGTCTGCTCGACCTTGGGCCTGGGCCGCGCCACCGGCGCCCGCAGATCCGAGGCAAACCAGCTCACCACCAGAGAAACCGAGTCGACATTCGGCAATTCGCCCTGCAGCATGTCGAGAGATGTCGCAATGTCGGTCTTGCCGCTGGGGGTGTTGACATTGACCGAAGCGGCCTGCCCGGGCCCGTAGGAGAAATGAACCGGCGTCGTCGCCAATGCGTATTCGCCCGTGCCCGGGATCAGAGCCATGCCCCGCACCAGCCCGGGCAGATCGTCAACCGCACCGGCGGCGCGGCGCACCACCTCGAAGGTCAGCTGCGGCACCCGGTTGCCGAACCGGGCCAGCTCCATGTCCTCGATCACGACATAGGCCGTCCCGCGATAGGCCGGAGCACGCCCCTCTCCTTCGACCGCCTCGATCAAGGCATCGGGCAGCTGGTCCTCCGCCCCGTCATAAACCCGCATCGTCAGCGATTGCGGCTCGATCTCGGTCCCGTCCGCCCAGATCCGGCCGACCCGGGCGATCCGACCTTCGCAAAGCGCGATGCCCAGGCTCACCGAATAGCTGTATTCCTTGACCTTGGGCTTGCTGGGCGCCCCCTTGCCGCCACCACGCGTGCTGACCGTCTCGCGAAAGCGCGAGGCCCAGATCACCTGCCCCGCGACCCGCGCCCGCCCCCAGAGCCGCCCCAGCGCCGCCCCCTCGCTTGCCCCGGTCAGGCGAAACCGCTCGACCTTGCCGGTCTCGACCGCCTGCGATCCGCTGCCCAGCAACTGCTGATCGATCACCCGCCCCAGCGTCGCACCGACCGCCCGGCCAAGGACCGCGCTCGACAGCCCCAGCACCGAGCCGCCCAGCGCCGAACCGGCCGCTGCGCCGGCCGCCGACAATACGATTGTCGCCATGGATCAGATCCTTTCCGGGAAGGCGAACCGGGCCACGATCCGCCGCGCCCAGGGCGCGGAAAGCGAGCTTTCGACGACGCCGCGGCCGGAATAGGCGTGAATGAAGCTGGGCATCTCGAACACCCGCCCCTGCAGGCCTAGATGCTTGGCCACCGTGTCGTCGCGCATCCGGAACAGGATGACATCGCCCTCGGCGGCCTCCTCCAGAGGTCGGACGAGAAGATGCCGCCTGGCCGCCCGCCACAGGACCTCCTCGCCCTGAGGCTCGGACCAGTCCGGCGTATAGGGCGGCACCTCTTCCGGCTCGCCGCCGTAAAGCGCGCGCCAGACGCCGCGCAACAGCCCCAGACAATCGGCCCCGGCGCCCCGCACCGTGCCCTGATGCCGATACGGCGTTCCGATCCAGCGCCGCGCCTCGGCGGCGGCCCGCTCTCCCATACTGATCATGACTTCAGACTTCCCCCGTCGTTCACACCGGCACGGGTCGGATAGCTCATCAGCCAATCCTCGCCCGGGATATCCGGAAACCCTCTGAAATTCAGGAAATTGTCGAACTTGCTGCGGCAGGTCTCGGCCCGCCGGTCGCAGCCCGCGATCAACCGCAGAGTGTCCCCCGCGCCGATCGGGCCCCGGATCTCGGACCAGAGCTCGATCACCCGAAGCCCATTCTCCTCGCGATCGCCCTTGATCGCACCCGCAAGCCCGGCCGCGGGGCCCGACACCACCTCAAGCCGGCCCTGCTCGAACCAATGCGCCGCAAAGCCGGACAGCCCCTCGAAACGGAACGCCCGGCGTCCGGTCACCGACACCGCGGCCAGGACGGTCGAAAAGCCCTCCTGTCCGGTGTCGAAACGGCAGGCTCCATCGCCCAGAACCGCACCGCAGGGCGCCTGATAGATCTGCCCCTGCGGCTGGTTCAGCCCCTCGGCCAGACCGCGCAGCTCGGCCTCGAAGGCCCCGGCCGTCCGGGTCATCTCGCCCAGCGTCCCGGTGAAGATCAGCGCGTGCTGTTCGGGCTCGCGCCAGTTCACCAACCAGATCCGCAACCCCGCGCCGTCATAGCGTCCGGCCGAGATATCCTCCTCGGTGATCGCCTCCGAACTCAGCGCCGAGACCGCAGCCGAATTGTCGACGGAAAGCCCGGTGGTCTGGCTCAGCGCCCGCGCCGTCATGCCGGTATCGGCGCGGAAGGTGATCCCGCCAAAGACAAGATCGCGGTCGTGATCGGTGAATCCCAGCACGACGCCGTCCCGCCGGACCAGCGCCCAGGCCCGAGCAAGCGTTGTCGCACCGCTTTCCAGATGCGCCAGAAATGTCCCCGACAGCGCCATCAGATCCGCAGCTCCACGACAGGAACCGAGGGCACCTCTCCCGCCCGGAAGCTCTCGACCGAGCTTTGGATCCGATCGGTATCGAAGCGCACCGGCACATCGAATTCGAACCCTGCGGTAACGACCGCTCCCACAGGCGGCGCCTCGGCCAGCGTCACCAGACCGGAGGCGAGGTCGATCATGTAATCGGCCGGCGCGAACAGCTCGATCCCGTCCAGGGCCAGCCGAACCGTGCCCGCGACCGGCTTTGCGATCGGTCGCACATAGGACTGCCCGCCCGAGGCATAGGTCTTCCGAAGCTGGAACCGGACCGTGGCGCCATCGCCCGAACCGACCACCTGATCGCCCGGTGCGACATCGGCCGAGGGGCGGCAGGACTTGTAATCCGACCAGTCCTTCCAGCGGAACCCGTAAAGCTGGCCGCGCCGCGCCTCGAAGAAGGCGATCAGCTGCTCGACATCGTCGAGCGAACTCATTGCGACCCCGGCATCATAGCGTCGCCGGGCATGCTCCCAGGGGGTGTTGCGCTCCTCGAAGCCGTTGGCGAGGGTGACGATCTCGGTCCGGCGCTCGGGCCCCCCCACCGAGCCGAAGCTGAGATTGGCCGGGAAACGGACTTCGTGAAATGCCATAGGCGGTTTCCTCCCTCACCTGTTGCGCTGGGCGCGCGAGAGCAGGCGACTCATATCGGCCGCGATCTGGCTCTGACTGCGCGCAAACCCCTGCACGTCCGGCGTGTTGATGTTCATGACGATCTGGATCGGCCGCGCCGGGCCGCCGCTGTCCGACCGCACGCCAAGGCGGCCATCGGCGCCGCGCGACAGCGGCAGGATCGCCTCGGGCCCGGCCTCGCCCATCAGCCCGGTCGCGCCCCGCATCGGAAAATACGTTGCCTGCGCCACGACGCCCCCGGAGGCAAAGGGAACGACTCGCCCCTGCGAGAAGCTCGCCCCCCTGGCAAAGGGCAAGGCGGCGCCCATCAGCCCCTCGATCCCGCTCGCAATCAACCCGCTCAGCTGCCCCTGCACCGGCTTCACGGCTGCGGCATAGGTCGCGTTGGCCACCGAATTGGCGACCGATTTCAGCGCGTCCGAGAGTTTCATCCCATCAAAGACCACCCCGTCGAAAGCCCCCCTCAGGCCGCGCCCGATGGCATTCGACAGCGACCCCACCTCGCGATTGGTCAGCGTCAGCGTGTCCCGCATCCGCAGAAGTCCCAGCTCGAAGGCCGCCGCGGTCCCGCTCGCCTCCCCCAGGGTCGTCTCCAACGCCTCCAGTTGCGCCTCGAATGTCTCGATGTCCTCAGCCTCCGCCATGGCCTATCCTTCGTCCCTCGTTTTGTCCGGAAAGGCGCGGGCCAGTTCCTCCAGCCGCACCCGGCTCATGGGGGCAGGCCCGCCATCGGCCCCCAGCATCAGCATCAGCTCGGCAGGCGTAAGCCCCCAGAACTCGGACGGCCTCAATCCGAGCCCCCGGATGCCCGCGCGCATCAGCGCGCCCCAGTCAAAGCCCATCCTGTTTCGCCTCGGGCAGGGTGAAGGCCCGCGCCAGAAGCTGCGCGGCAGCCTGAGCGGCGGCGATCGGGCCGCCCCCGATATCTGCCTCGGCCAGATCGGAGGTCGTTCCCTTCCAGCCGCCGCCGCGCAACCCGGCAAGCAAAAGTGCGATCACGTCGCGGGTCGCGAAATGCCCCTCCTCGTAGCGCTCGATCAGCGCAAGCAGCGTATCGGCGCCCAGCGCCGCCTCCAGTTCGGCCAATGCGCCGAGCGTAAGCTTGAGAACCTGACGCTCTCCATCGACCATCAGCGCTACTTCTCCTGCATGGGGATTTGGCATGGTCACATCGCCGTAAAGCTGAGGACACCGGCCGAGGCGAGCGTCATTTCATAGGTGGCCTCGCCATTATGGCTGCCGGCATATTCCAGGCTGCTGACCTGAAACCGCCCTTCGACGACCCCGAAATCCGGGATCACCAGCTGGAAAAGAGGCATGAGGCCGTCGAAGAAGACCTGCCGGGCATGGGCGTCGGTCTCGGCATCCTTGAAGACGCCCGAACCGCTGATCGTGGCGGTCTTGACCCCCGCACCGGCCAGCAATTCACGCCAGCCCCCCTGGCTTTCCAGGCTGGTCACGTCGACCGGCTCGGCATTGAAGCTGATGCGCGAGGCCCGCAGCCCCGCGAAGGTCGAGAAGTCTCCCGAACCGGAGAGGTCGACCTTGATGAGAAGATCCTTGCCGTTCTGCGCCGTCATTTCGCGTACTCCACATGTGTAATTCAATCGTCCTCGACCCGGACGGAGAACCGCAGGTCGATGCGACGCTGATCCTTCGCGCCGACGCGCCGGGCACGGGCGCGGTCGAACCAGAGCCCGACCACCCGCCCCCGGGCGAGCGCGAGCGGCGCCGCGGTCAGGGCGTCCGAGATGGCTCCGGCGGCAGCCTTGGCCCGGGCGAACCCGCTCTCCTCGCTGACAACCGAGATCGTCACGCGGTGCAGAGCCCCGTCCGCGCCCTTGTCGGACGCGTCGCGGACCTCTTCCGGCCCGAGGCTCACATAGATCGGCGGAAGACGCCCCGCAGGCATCGCGTCGAAGATCGCATCCCCGACGATGGCGGTAATGGCGGCATGCCCCGAAATCCGCCCGAAGATCGCGGCCTGCAGCGCCGCCGCCATGCCATAGCTCATGCTGCGATCTCCTCTTCCGCGTAGCAGGCCAGATAGAGGCCGCGCGCGTCATGCTCGGTCACCGCATGGATGTGAAAGACGCGCGCGCCTTCGCGGAACCTCTGCCCGGCCGCGGGCCGGGAAGGCGCACCGGGCGGAGCGCCCCGGACCACGACTCGGTAAAGCACCCGCGACAAGGCCAGTTCCTCGCCGCCCCGCTCGCCCGCCATGCGCGGGCTCATCTCGGCCCAAAGCGTGCCGCGCGGCACCCAGGTTTCGGAAAAGCCGCCCGCGCCATCGGCGACATGGACCGGCACCTCGAGAACCAGCTGCCGGTTCAGCATCGGTATCCGGCTCATCGCGGACCTCCCGCCGTCAGACGCAACGGCCGCCAGCGATCGGTAAGCGCCACGACACCGAACGGCATCGCGCCTTTGCCAGTCGGCTGCTCGACCCGGTTTTCGTAGTAATGCGCGGCCAGCAACAGCACCGCATGGCCCAGATCCTCGGGCACCGCCTCCCAGTCCGGGCCGAACCCCGCCTCGAAGTCGATCCGCACGCGGCCCTCGAAGGGAATGCCGGGCATCGTGCCCCCCGTCCCCCGCAGCTGCGGCGCATGGGTGTCGGTCACCAGCCGGTAGCGGGCGGGCGGAACCGCAACTGCGCTGCCATTTCGGTCAACGACCCGGATTTCGGTCACGGCCCGCACCGGGGCAACCGGCAAGCCCTGCCGGTCGCTCTGGCGCCAGCAATGCAGCTCATAGCTGAAACTGCGGGCGATCAGGGCCTTTCCGGTCCGCGCCTCGACCGCCGCGATGGCGGCCCGGAGCAGCGTCTCGAGATAGGCGTCATGGTTTTCCTCTCCGGCAAATCCCGTCCCCAGACGCAGCTGCGCCTTGAACTGCGCAAGCGGAAGCGCCGCTCCGGGCACCGTCGTCTGCTCGATCAGCATCATCTTGTGGTTTCTCCGCTTTGCCTTGCTGCAAGGACGACGCGCGCTGCCCCGTCCCGCCCTGCCGGAGGGACCGACCGGACAGGGCCTTGCGGGGCTGCGCGCGCCTCACCGCCCCGAGACCGGGGACCGGTGTGGATGCGGTGCCGGATCGCCTGCGATCACGACACCGAGAATTTCAGCACCTTGATGGCGGCAAAGTCGCTGACATCACCGCCGACGCGCTTGGTGGCGTAGAACAGCACATGCGGCTTGGCCGAGAACGGATCGCGCAGCACCCGCAGATCGGGCCGCTCGGCCACGGCATAACCGGCCTGGAAATCGCCGAAGGCGATGGCCGTCGCATCCGCCGCGATGTCGGGCATGTCCTCGGCGATCAGCACCGGATAACCCAGCAACCGCGCGGGCTCGGCCGCGGCCAGCCCGTCCGACCACAGGAACCGCCCGTCGGCATCCTTCATCTTGCGAACGGCCCCGGCGGTCTTCGAATTCATCACGAATGTCGCGTTGGCGCGATAGACCGCGCCCAGCGAGTAGACCAGATCGAGGATCGCATCCGAGGGCGCGGCCACGTCGAAATCGCCATCGGCACCGGTCGCGACATAGCCGAGACTGCCCCAGGACCAGGAGGCCTCGGCAACCTTGGGATGGTCGAGAAAGCCCCGCGGCTTGTCGATACCATCGCCCGAGATGAAGGCGGCTGCCTCGGCCCGGGCGAACTTGTCGGCAATCCGTCCCGCCAGCCAGCCCTCGATGTCGAAGGCGCTGTCATCCAGCAGCCGCTGGCTGATCTTGGGCATCGCCGACAATTCGTGCAGCGGGATCGTCACCCGCTCGATCTGCGGCGTCGAGGTCTCGACCTGGCTGCCGGTCTCGCTCGACCAGCCCGACCCGGTATCCGAATGATCGACCAGCACGTCATAGGAACTGGCCTCCACCGTGACCATCTGCGAGATCGAGCGGATCGACGCCGTGGAGGTCAGGACCGATTGGATGCTGCTGGCGGTTTCGGGATCGATCAGATAGCCGCCATCGCCGGCCACCGCAGTCGACATCGCCTTGGCCTCGACTTCGATCCCGCGCAGAGCGTCATCGTCGCCGGTTCTCAGATAGGCGCCGAAGGCTTTCTTGTGAGGCACTTCGATCTCGGCGGAACGGGACAGAACGGGGCGCCCCGCGGTAACTTGCGATTTCCGGTCGAACATGGTCAGTCGCTCTTCCTGTTGTTTGAGTCTTGATTTGATTTCGGACTGGAAGCTGCTGAAATCTTTTATGAAATCTTCCAGTGCCTCACGTATTTCCATAGCTGGGCCACGCCCCCGCCCGGTCTTGACTTCGGTCTCGGTCATATCGCTTGTCCTGTCTGGGAACGGTCTTGCCGGCACCGGGGCGTTACCCCTCGGCCAGCACATGACGGGCGCCCGCAAAGGCATCCGCCAGATCGCGCAAGAGCGCCTCGGCACTTTCTTCCGTCTTGGTGCCGACCCGCGCATCGGCAAGCATCGGGAAGGTCACCAGCGACACTTCCCAAAGCTCCAGCTCGGCAAGCAACCTGTGCCCGCTTGCATCCTTGCTCGCACGCCTGGTGCGGTAGCCGATCGACAGCCCGTCGATCGCCCCGGCCGCGACCAGCGCCGCCGCCTCGCGGCCGCGGGTCACATCGGTCAGGATCCGGCCCTTGACGTAAAGCCCGCGCGCATCCTCGCGAACCTCGTCCCAGACCCCGATCGGCTCCGACGGATCATGCTGCCAGAGCATTTTCACCCGCCGTCCCTCGGCCGCCATCTGCTGCAACGAGGCCCCATAGGCACCGCTCTGAACGATGTCGCCTCCGAAATCGGTGGCCCCGAAGACCGAGGCATAGCCCTCGATCACCGCGCCCTCCTTCAGCGCCAGCGGCAGGGCATCGTTCTTGCAGAACTTGTGCTCGAGCGCGCTGCCAACGTCGTACTCCTTCATCTGGTCTGTCCTCTTCGCTGCTATGGGACGGAGATGGCGGCCAGGATCGAGGCGATGCCTTCGGCAAGGATCACCGCGACGATCCCGTAAACTGTCAGCCATACGCGCTTTTCGATCTGGTCCAGCATCTCCTCAATGCGTTTCAGCCGGTATTCGAGTGCGCTCCAGCGCTCTTCCATCACCCGCTCGCTGGCCTCGATCCGGATATGCGTCGCATCGAAGGGGGCGTAGAGAAACCGCGACCCCGATCTTGGCTGGGTCACCCTCGCCCCCCTTCCGGGCGCCTCGGCAACCCGAGCAGCGCGCGCTTCTCGTCTTCTGTCAGGAACTCGGCTTCTGAGATTCTCTTCCATTGCGTATCCCGCTCGGCGGCCAGCGCCGGCACCTGGTCGAGATCGGGTTTGAGAGACACCGCCGAAGAGCCGAAATGGGCAAGAAACTCGGCCAGGGCTCCGGTGACCTTCGCCACCAGGGGCACCACCGTCAGCCGATAGAAAGCGCGGTTGGCCTCCTGGTAATTGGCATAGGTCGCCTCGCCCGGAATTCCCAGAAGCATGGGCGGCACACCGAAGGCCGTGGCGATCTCGCGAGCCGCAGCCTCCTTGGTCTTCTGAAACTCCATGTCCGAGGGCGAGAAGCCCATCGGCTTCCAGTCGAGGCCGCCTTCCAGCAGCATCGGCCGTCCGGCATTCGCCGCCCCCTGGTGATAGGACAGCATCTCGTCCTGCAGCCGCGCATATTGCTCTTCGCTCAGCATCGACTGGCCGTCCGAGCCATTATAGATGATTGCGCCCGAGGGCCGGGCTGCATTGTCCAGCAGCGCCTTCGACCAGCGCGAGGCGGCATTGTGCACATCGACCGCGGTCGCGGCGGCCTGCATCGGCGACAGGCCGTAATGGTCGTCCTGCGGATGGAAATTCTTGATATGGCAGATCGGCGGCACCGGCCCGGTCATGTCGAAACGATGCTTGCGCGCGCCGACCATGTAGTCATAGGCAACGGGCCATCCGTCTGTCCCCGGCACCAGCCGCATCCGGTCCGAGCGCAGCACATGCAGTTCGAAAGGCAGCCCAGTCTCGCCGCCCACCGCCTCGAGATAGCCGTTCCCCGAAAGCAGGAGCTGGCCGTAAAGCGCCTCCATCAGCTCGGCGCGGCCTTGCGCCGGATTGGGCCGCCTGAGCAGCTCCATCACCGGATGCGTTTCGTACCGCCTGTCCTCGTCCTGGCAGATCAACGGCAAGGCCGCCGCGGATTCCGCGATCAGCTTGACCGCGCGAAAGCCGACGGGATTGGCATTGAACCCCGCCCGGATGAGCGAGCCCGTATCGCGCGGCGTCCAGGCCGCGCGGCCCGCTCCTGCCCAGGCGATCACAGGCCCCGTGGCCGAGGCCTTGGTCTCGGGCAGTGTTTCCGTCGCTCGGCGGAACAGGTTGAATTTCATCGCCAGTCATCCTCCGTTTTCGGTCGGCTCCGCCGGCGGCTGGACGGAAAGAAAAGGCCCGCCGCCCGGGTCATCCCCCGGGGACGGGCCGATCCCGGCCGTTCCGTGTCGCCCTGCGGGCTGTTCTGTCGGTCTAAAGGCCCCGCACGCGCGGCCGGCGCCACTGCGCGGCAGGCGCGATCATCAGATCGTTGATCGCCCAGACCAGGGCATCGACCCGGTCCGGGCTGCCACGGCCCTCATAGCCATGCGACGTCATGTGACACATCTGCTCCTCGAGCAGCTGCAACCCCCTGAGATGCCTGACACGCCCCTGTTCGTAGAGCGCCGCCACGGGCTCGGCCCGGACGATCTTGCTTCGCGTCGCCCGAACCGCGCGGAACGGCACCATCGCGTCGAGCTGCCGGATCATGGTCTCGACCAGATCCCCGCCCTGATTGACCTCGGCGACCAGGCGATCAGCCGAATGGCGTTCCATGGCCTCAAGCGCGATCTTTGCCCAGACTGTGGGCGCGGCGCCCGCCACGCTCGCATCCTCCAGCACGTAAGCGCTCCAGCTCTGGGGCGGCCCCTGCATCCGGACCCCGGCCACGACGATGCCGCATTCATCCGAGCCGGCATGGCTCGACACCGGCGGATCGACCGCCACCACGATCCGGTCGAGCTCCGGGGCCTCATCGACCCGCAGCGCCTCCAGCCGGGCAAGCGTCCAGAGCGCGCTTTCGGCCTCTTCCAGCAGAATGCCGTCCAGCTCCTGCCGCCCGAGCCGGGTGCCGGAATAGCGCGTCCGCACCGCCTCCAGAAACGAGGCCGCAAGATTGGCGCGGTTGGCCTCGGTCGGCGCATGGGTGACGACCGTCTTCGGGTTCGACAGGATGGATTTAAGCACCGGTACATTGCGCGGCGTCGTCGTCACGCATTGCTGCGGTGCCTCGCCCAGCCTCAGCCCGAACTGAAGCATGTCCCAGGTTTCCTCGGCCCGTTTCCATTTTGCCAGCTCGTCCGACCAGGCGGCATCGAATTGCGGCCCACGAAGCGAGTCCGGATCATGCGCCGAGAAGACCTGCGCCACCGCGCCATTCGGCCAGACCAGTCGGCGCCGCGTCGCCTCCCAGTTCGGCCGCCGGTCGGGCGGCGAACAGGCCAGAATGCCGCTTTCGCCAAACACCATGACCTCGCGCGCCTCGTCGATCGTCTCGCCGACCAGCGCCACCCGGCGCGCCCGGCCCTCATCCAGCGGCCGCGCCCCCTCGACCTGCGCGCGAATCCATTCCGAACCGGCCCGGGTCTTGCCCGAGCCGCGCCCACCCATGATCACCCAGGACCGCCAGTCGCCCTCGGGAGCAAGCTGATGCGGCAAGGCCCAGAATTCGAAAAGGTAGGGCAGCGCCAGCAGCACCGCTTCATCCATCCCCTCCAGAAACGCTGTCTGCGTCTCGGGCGGAGCGCAGGCGATCCAGTCGGCGCCTGACTTCAAGGCGCGCCTGATCAAGGTCGAGTGCCTGGATTCCTCCGTCGGAACCGGATTCCGCATTAAGCCGCCTTTCCACCCGCTGTCGTTCATCAAACGCAGTCTGGGCCGCTTTTCCGAGATCGTTCAGCGCCCCCCGCAGCATGCGGGCGCGCTCGGAATTGCCGGCCTGGATTTCTTCGATCAGGTCATTCAGGGCACGGATCATGCGCCTGTAATGTTCTTCGGCTTCCTCTAGCACCGCCCACGCTGCCGCGTCGCCCGCTGCAGGTGAGAGATCGTCTGTCATCGCGTCTGCCTGATTGACCTGCCTATTGCAGTGAGAAGACAAAGAAAAAGCGGCCCCCGGGGGTGTCCCCGTGCCGCCAATCCCACGTCTTCCAGCTTTCCTGAAGGTATATTCCAGACCGCGCGCAAAGTCAAGATGTTTATTATTAACAATGAGTTAATTCAACAGTCCCGGTCAGGCGCCCCGCCGCGGAAACACCGCTCAGTCCAGCGCCATTTCCGCGACATCCTCCGGCACGATCAACGCGGCAGAGGTCGCCGCAAGGATGTCATCGACCGTCACGCCCGGCCCCCGCTCGCGCAGAACAAGACCCGCATCGCCGGGCTCGATCACCGCCATCTCGGTCACGACCAGGCTGACCCGGCGCGTCGCAGTCAGAGGCAGCGTGCATTCCGGCACGATCTTCGGCACGCCCTTCGCGCTATGGACCATCGCCACGATCACCCGGCGCGCCCCCGTGACCAGATCCATCGCGCCGCCCATCCCCGGCACCATCTTGCCCGGCACCATCCAGTTGGCCAGATGGCCCTTTTCGTCCACCTGCAAGCCGCCCAGCACGGTCATGTCCAGATGCCCGCCGCGGATCAGACCGAAACTCATCGCGCTGTCGATCGAGGCAGCCCCCGGCACCGCCGTCACGAAGCCGCCGCCCGCATCGGTCAGGTCGCGATCCTCCATCCCGTCCGGCGGCCGCTGGCCCAGCCCGATCACCCCGTTCTCGGCCTGAAAGAACACATGCATGCCGTCGGGCACGTAATTCGCCACCGTCGAGGGCAGACCGATCCCCAGATTGACCAGCATCCCCTCGCGCACCTCCTGCGCCACGCGGCGGGCGATCACTTCCTTGGCGTCCATCAGACCAGCCTTTCCAGAATGTGGTCGACCAGCACCCCCGGCGTCTTGACCGCGTCGGGCGGGATCATCCCCACGGGCATGACGTGATGCGGCTCGGCAATCACCGTGTCGGCGGCCATCGCCATCACCGGATTGAAGTTATGCGCAGTCAGCGTGTATTCGAGATTACCGACATAATCGCATTGCCGCGCCCCGATCAGCGCGAAATCGCCCCGGATCGGCTTTTCCAGCAGATAGGTCCTGCCATCGACCTCGACCGTCTGCTTGCCCTCGGCGACGACGGTTCCAAGCCCGGTCTCCGTCAGCACGCCGCCAAGCCCGACACCGCCCGCGCGGATGCGCTCGACCAGCGTGCCCTGCGGCACCAGCTCGACCTCGAGATCGCCGGCGATCATCTGGCGCTGGGTCTCGGGATTGAGGCCGATATGGCTGACGATGCATTTCGCCACCAGCCGGGCGTCGATCAGCTTGCCGATATCCTGACCCGGCCGCGCGGTATCGTTGGCAATGACGGTGAACCCGCCCACGCCACGCGCGACCAGCGCATCGATCAGCCGATGCGGCGCGCCGACCCCCATGAAGCCGCCGATCAGCAGGACCGCCCCCTCCGGGATCATCTCTGCGGCCTCGGCCGGTTTCAGGGCCCGTTTCATGCAGCGGCTTCCGCACGCCGCGCCAGCATGTCACGCGCGGCCCGCGCGATCACGATCTCCTCGTCGGTCGGAATGACCAGAATGCGCACCCGGCTGAAATCGGTCGAGATGATCCGTTCGTTGCGCATGTTCCGCCCCTCGTCCAGCTCCATTCCGATCCATCCCATGCCGGCGCAGACCTTGTCGCGGATCAGGGACGAATTCTCGCCGATACCACCGCAGAACACCATGGTGCTGATCCCGCCCAGGGCCGCGACCAGCCCGCCAAGCTCGCGGCGGATCCGGAACACGAAATAGTCGATCGCCTGGCGCGCCTCCTCGGTCCCGGCAGCCTCGAGCGTGCGCATGTCATTCGACAGCCCCGACAGGCCCAGAAGCCCCGACTTGCGATAAAGCTCGTCCTCGATCTCGGCCGGCGTCATGCCCTCGTTTCTCAGCATGTACAGCAGCACGCCCGGGTCGAGCTGGCCGCAGCGCGAGCCCATCGGCAACCCGTCCAGCGCCGAGAACCCCATGGTCGAGGCCCGGGACTGCCCGCCCATCAGCCCGCACATCGAGGCGCCGTTGCCCAGATGGGCGACCACGGTACGGCCCATATGAAGATGCGGCGCGGTCTCGCGCAGGGTCTCGGAGATGTACTGATAGCTCAGCCCATGGAACCCGTAGCGCCGCACGCCCTGTTCGTAATACTTGCGCGGAATGGCGAAGGTGTCGTTGACCCAGGGGTGGTTGCGATGAAAGGCGGTGTCGAAACAGGCCAGCTGCATCGCCTCGGGGAACAGCTTCAGCGCCGCGCGCACACCCGCCAGATTATGCGGCTGATGCAGCGGAGCCAGCGGCTCGAACTGCGCAAGCCGCGTCATCACCTCGCCCGTCAGCTCGACCGGCATGTCGTAATCGGGTCCGCCATGCACCACCCGGTGCCCGACGGCATCAAGCTCGGCCTGCGGACGCTGTTCCTTCAGGAATTCGACGGCCCGGGCCAGGGCCGTCTCGTGATCGGGCACATGGTTGCGGCCGAATTCGCGGTCAACCAGTACCACCCCGTCCTGGCGCTTGGCCTTGAGGCGGGCACGCTCGCCGGGACCGATCCGCTCGATCGAGCCGACGATGCGCGGGTCCGGATCGTCGGCCGCGCCGTTCAGACGGAAAAAGCCGAATTTCAGCGAGGAAGAGCCCGCATTGAGGGTCAGAACATGCGACATGATCCTACTCCGCCGCCCGCCGGGCCGGGAACAGACCGTTCAGCCGGGCATTGTGCAGCGTCGCCACCGCACAGGAGGCCAGCCGCGCCTTGTCGTCATCCGACCGTGAATTGAGTATGATAGGCACCTTCGCCCCCATCACGACGCCCGCCCCTTCGGCATGGCTGATATAGGCCAGTTGCTTGGCGAGCATGTTGCCCGCATCGAGGTTCGGCACAACCAGAACCTCCGCCCGGCCCGCCACCTGCGAGGTGATGCCCTTGGTGCGCGCCGCCGTCAGATCGATCGCGTTGTCCATCGCCAGCGGCCCGTCGACCATGCCGCCCCGGATCTGGCCGCGCTCGGCCATCTTCGACAAGAGCGCGGCATCGAGCGAGGAGGGAATATCGGGATTCACCGTCTCGACAGCCGACAGCACGCCCACTTTCGGCACCTCGATCCCGATCGAAATCGCAAGGTCGATCGCATTCTGCACGATATCGACCTTGGTGCGCAGATCGGGGGCGATGTTGATCGCGGCATCGGTCACCATCAGCGGATGCGGCACCCCCGGCACATCCATCACGAAGACATGGGTGAAGCGCCGTCCGGCGCGCAGCCCGTTCTCCTTGCGAAGCGCCGCCCTCAGCAGCACATCGGTGTGCAGATGCCCCTTCATCAGCGCCGCCGCCCGGCCGCCCGCCACCAGATCGACCGCAAGATGGGCAGCCGTCACGGGATCGGCCGCCTCGACGATCTCGATCCCGTCAAGCGAGGCGCCGATTTCGGCCGCCGCCGCCGAGATTTTCGCCGGATCGCCGACGAGGATCGGCGCGATGATCGTGTGACGCGCGCCCAGAAGCGCCCCGCCCAACGCACGCGGCTCCTCGGGGCAGACCACCGCCGTCGGCAGCGGCGCCAGCGGTTCGGCCCGTTCGATCAGCGCGTCGAAATGCCGGTGGCGCTGGATCACCAGTCCCGGGATTTCCAGATCGTTGAACACGAGCTTCTTCGGCGGGGCCTTGACCTCGGCCTCGCCGTCCAGCACCAGCGCCCCATCCGAACAGCGCTCGACCCGGGTCTCGAGCACGATCCGGTTCGGCGGACGCTTCTCGACGACTGTCACCCGGGTCAGAAGCTCGTCTCCGGCCTGGGCACGCTCGTGAAAGACAAGGCTCTGGCTGCGATAGAGCGTTCCGGGACCGGGCAGCAGGTTGCCAAGAACCGCCGAGATCAGGGACGCCTCCCATATCGCGGGCGCGAGCGCTTCGTCCACGCCGTCGCCGTCGCCATCGAACTGCGCCAGATGCATCGGGTTGTAATTGCCCGAGGCGCTGGCGAAGATATAGAAATCGTCTTCGGAGCAGACCCGGACGATTTCGGCACTGTCGCCCACCGCGATTTCGTCGAAGGTGCGGTTTTCGGTGATCTTCATTCGGCAGTCTTTCCTTCTGAAACGGTCTTCGGCGGCTCCCCGGGCCGGCCTCGGGCGCCGGCGAGCTCGATGGCTCCGGCCCCGTTGGAAAAGGCCCCATGCGCGGCCAGCGGGTCCTCGACGACATCCTCGGCAAGCGGCGGCAGTTCCAGAACCGCGCGGAACCGCTGCAACAACTCCAGCGTATGCGGGGCCATCTCCGCGATCGGCCCCGGCACATATTGCACGACGCGCGCGGCAAGCTCGCGTTCCTGCCGATCGCGCAGAAGACAGGGCAGTGTCTCGATCGCGCCCTCGGGGTCATAGGTCGCGATCAGGGTTTGCTCATGCAGGATCCGGGCGCGGCACTCCGCCGTCAGCGAGGCGAAAGGCTCGTCCTTGTTGAGCACCCGCGCCGAGCGTTCCAGCCGGTCGCGCCGGACCGAACCGCGGCTTTCGGCCAGCAGGATCAGCATCCGGATCACCGCCTCGACGAAGCCGCCCTGCTCGACATGCGACAATACCGTCTGCACGATCGGCATCGCGCGCAATTCGGCGGTCGATTTCCGGGACCGCCGCACTGTCTCGGGGGCGCCGAAGGCCCGGGCCCAGGGCGAATTCCACATCGCGAAGAAGCTCATCTCGACCCAAGCATCCCGCATGTCGCGCCCGAAGTCGATCCACTGTTCCGTCATGTCAGCGGCAAAGCGCTCGGCCCAGAGGAACGGATTGTCGATCGCCGCCGGATGCCGCTCCTCGCGCAGCCGCCCGGCGGCGGCGGTGACCGGCGCGAGCCAGGGATTGACCGAGGACATCGCCGTCCGTTGCACCCGCAAGGGATGCAGCCGCCGCGTCGTCTCGGCGGCCTCCGGGCTGACCGAGGCCCGGACCAGGGGCCGGACAGCGGTATCGTAGAATTCGGATTGCATGTTGCTCATCCGCGAGACCGCCGCAAAGGCCGCCTCTTCCTCGCGTCCGCCTGCGATCCGCTCGAGATCGGCAAAGCTGCGTTCGGCAAAGCTGACAAGGAAGCTGCGGTCCTGCCCGCGGCCTTCGGCGGCATCGATCCGCATCTCGTAGAGCCCCGGCGCCAGCGCCTCGATGGTCCTCAGCGTCGACGACACCTCGGTATGCTCCTTCCGGGCGATTTTCGACGAGACGAAGATCCCCAGATGGCCCACTTCCTCATGCACAATATAGACGATCCGCTGGCCGCGGATACGGATGTCCTCGACCCCGGCATAGGCGTCGAGAATCCAGTTCAGCGCCTGTTGCGGCGGCGTGATGTTGTCGCCCTGGCTGGCGAAGACGATGATCGGCGCCCGGATCGCCTTGATGTCGACCGGCCAGCCCGGCTCCAGCATGGCGGTGTTCCTGGTCAGCCGGTTGCCGACGAAAAGCTGCTCGACGACCCAGCGGATCTCGGCCTCGTTCAGCGTGAAGAAGCCCCCCCACCAGCGCTCGAAATCGAGAAAGCGCTGGCGTGCGCCGGGCTGGTCGATATCGCGGAACATGTCGTAATATTTGCGGAAGTAGTTTCGGCTCGGGTTCAGGAGCTCGAAATTCATCACCAGATTGGCGCCGTCGAAGCGGCCGCCGCCCAGATCCGACCACAGCATCGGCTGCACCGCGCCGCCGAGGATCCCGGCATTGTAGCGCATCGGATGCCGGCCGACCTGTCCCGACCAGGTCGCGACCGGCGCACCGTTCAGGACGATGGGCCCGGTCAGGTCGGGATTGGTCGCGGCCAGCAGCAGCGTCGCCCATCCGCCCTGACAATTGCCCATCACCACCGGCTTGGCCGCCGCCGGATGCCGCCGTGTCACCTCGCGCACGAATTCCGCCTCGGCACGGCAGACATCGGCCAGCGTCTGCCCCGGCACCGGATCGCGCCCGAAGGCCACGAAATAGACCGGATGGCCTCCCTTGAAGGCCACCCCCACCTCGCTGTCTGGCTTGAAGCCGCCGATCCCGCCACCATGCCCGGCCCGCGGGTCGATGATCACATAGGGCCGCTTCTCCGCGCGAAGCTCGACCCCCTCGGGCGGCACGATGCGCAGAAGCTGGTAGTTGCAGGGATGCGGCAGACCCGTCCCGTCGATCACCACCTCGTAGCGATAGGCCAGCACCGGCGGACAGCCTTCGGCTTCATGCTCGCGAAAGATGTCCCCCCTTTCGCGCAACGCATCCATCGTCAGCAGCCAGCGCTCGCCCGCATCGCGCAGATAGTCGCGATACTCCGCAGCAAGCCGTCCCGGCGTCATCTCCTTGCCGGAACTCCGCGCCGCCCCCATCAGCCGACGCATCTGGGCCAGCAGCTCGCCTATCCGCGTCGAATGGGTGTCGAGCATCCTGTTGCCGTGACGCCCCGCGACCTCGCGCAGCAGGTCTGCGTTCTCAAGCGCTGCGCCCGCCAGGGCCGTCATCAGCGAAAGCCGGTCCTGTGCCAGCCCCCCCGAGCCCCCGATCAGGGCCCGCATCACCTCGGTCGGATCATCGGCAGACCTGCGGTCCGGATGCATGTCCATGGTCGTCCCCTTCAGCCGATGATCGAGTAACCGCCATCTATGGCGTGAATGCCTCCCGTCACGTTCCTGGCTTCACGGCTGGCGAGAAATGCGCAATAGGCCCCGACATCCTCGATCGTGGCCAGATGATGGATCGGCGCGCGTTCGGCCGCGGCATCGAGCAATTCGTCGAATTCCGCGATCCCCGAGGCCGCGCGCGTCGCCAGCGGCCCGGGCGAGAGCGCATGCACCGAGATCCCTTTCGGCCCCAGCTCCGCCGCCGCATAACGCACCGTCGATTCCAGCGCGGCCTTGACTGGTCCCATCACATTGTAATGTTCGACCACCCGCGTCGCGCCCGCGAAGGACACGGTCATGCAGGTCCCGCCATCGGGCATCAGCGGCTCCGCTCTGCGGATCATTCTCAGGAAGGAATGGACCGAGACATCCATCGCCAGCCCGAACCCCTCGGCCGAGCAGTCGACGACACGGCCATGCAGATCGTCGCGCGGGCAGAAGGCAATCGAATGCAGGACCGTATCGAGCCGCCCCCAACGCGCCCCGATCTCGGCGAAGAGCGCATCCATCTGGGCCTCGTCGCGCACATCGAGCGGCATGAAGATCTCGGCGCCGACCTCCTCGGCCAGAGGCCGCACGAAAGCTTCCGCCTTTTCATTCAGATAGGTGATCGCAAGTCTGGCCCCCTGCGCCCTGAGCGCGCGTGCCGCCCCCCAGGCGATGGACTTGTCATTCGCGATCCCGACGATAAGCGCCGTCTGGCCCTCAAGTGAAAACATGCGTACTCCCCAAACCACAGCGGCTCATGACTTTGCACCCGCAGCATAACGCAGCTCGAATCCCTTTGCACCTGCAGCATAGCCGGCAGCGATGACAAAGCCGTGGCATCCGCTTGACCGGACGGCCGAATGGCGCCCCTTACAGCACCGATGTGGACAGCGCGCGCAGCGCGCGCAGCTCTGGCGCCTGCTCGTCTTCGGAGACGCCCTCGAGCACCAGGTGCAGCGTTTCGACCAGATCCGTCAGCCGGGCCATCTCGGCCGCATCAAAGCGTCCGGACGAGCGCGAGAACCCGGCCAGGCTGCGCAAGGTCTCCGAACCGACAGAGACGGATACGCAATTGGCCACCCCATGTGCGCGCGCGGCCTCGACCACCCCGCCCGGATCTTCCAGGGACGGATCGTCCCACTGGATGGCGCCCGTATTGCAAAAGCTCCAGCGCACCGCGGGGTCGAGCATCACCAGTCCGTTCAGATCGTAGTGATTGCACCAGGATTGCGGATAGGTCCGGTAAAGCACAAGCGGACGGGTGAACCGGACATGAAGCGCCACCACGAATCCCGTATCGCAGGTTCGCTGCAACAGATCCAGAAGCTCGGCGACCTTGTTTACCCTGTTCATGAACCACCCGCCGCAACCCGGAAACATACATGGTATTCTGCGCCTGTTGCTGATACCAAAGCGCCACCCCGTTCAAGACCTTCATCACAAGACGTTATCGCCCGATGGATCTTCGAAAGAAACTGACCGATCGCCTTGCTGCCCTCGCACCCGCGGGGTTTTATGTCGGACTTCGGCTGGGCTTCACCTATCCTGCCCAGGAAATCAACCGGCTGCCGGGCGACTGGACCGACCATTATGCCCGTAACGGGTTGATCGTGCAGGATCCCGTCTTCCGCTGGGTCTACGCGCGTACGGGCGTCATCTCCTGGGCGGCCCTCGCCTTCGACGACCATGCAGATGTCTTCGGACAGGCCGCAAGTTTCGGATTGATCCATGGCGCGGTGGTTTCGGTGATGCGGCCGGGCGAATCCGGTCGGCGCAGCTACGGCACCTTTGCCCGGTCCGATCGCCCCTATGCCGAATCGGAAATGGCCGAACTGCTTCAGATTGTCACTCGTCTGCATCGTGCAGGCTCCGACCGGACGGGCCTCACCCATGCCGAAGCCGAAGCGCTTCGGCTTCAGGCCGACGGGATGCGGCTCAAGGAAATCTCTGCGGAACTCGACATCTCTATGAGCGCGGTCAAGGCCCGGCTGGCCAATGCCAAGCGCAAGCTCGGCGCCGCGACCACATCCCAGGCGACCTCCATGGCGCGCAGCCGCGGCGTCATCTGACTCTCTCTCCGCCCGGATTGTTCCGTTCTCCGGAAACACCTGCACCCGGCGGGCGCAAGCGCCGTTCGGCTGACCAAACACCCCAAGATTCCAGACAATGCACTGCACACCAATTAATATTGGCGAAATCCGGCCAATATTCATCGCAACTTTGGCGAGAAGTGCTGCCATCAGGCAAGACCGCAAAGGGATTTAGCGCTCCAACCAGATGGCGCGCCGATGTGAAAATCGTTCCATATAACGGAACTTTTGCTGCCGTTAATCCATCGAAGATCGCCCTTCGCCCCGGAACAATAAACCCGGAACCGGAAAACACGCCTTTTAAACGAGACGAATGACCTGTCCGGATTAAAAGATGTAAAAATGCCCGCTTTCGCCCTTGGCAAAAGCATTCTAACGGTACAAAGTCGCGCCATTGTAGATGACTATCAGAAGACCTCCACTCGACCCAAGGACAATCAAAATGGCAAAAGACCTGGAAACGCTGACCCTGAAGGAGCTGAAAGACCTCCGCAAGGATGTCGATGCCGCAATCGCGTCATTCCAAGAACGCGAGAAGGCAAAGGCACGGGCCGTTCTCGAGGCGACCGCGAAAGAAATGGGCTTCTCGCTCGATGATATCCTCGGCAAGAAGTCGCGCCGTGTGAAGCCGGTCGCGAAATACCGCAACCCCGAGAATCCCACCGAAACCTGGAGCGGCCGCGGGCGTCGTCCGCGCTGGCTCGAAGAAGCTCTGTCGAAAGGCGCCAGCCTCGAGGATTTTGCAATCGCATGATCCCTATCCCCGGGGGCGCGCATCTCTGACGGGCGCGCATCCCGGGGCCTCACGACCCAAGCCCCCCCTGTCTTTCAACGAATTGCCTTTTCGCAACTGATTGCCCGGTCTTTCCCTTCCGGGCGGCGCGCTTTAGACAAGCGGCATCGCGCTCGTTCCGGGAAGGCATCGCATGACCCGCGTCTTTATCACCGGCACTGCCGGCTTCATCGGTTTCCACCTCGCCGATGTTCTGCTCTCCGAAGGCATGACCGTGCATGGCTTCGACGGCATGACCGACTATTACGACATCTCGCTCAAGCGGCAGCGCCTGGCCCTGCTGGAGGGCCGCGCGGGCTTCACGATGACCGAAGCCATGCTCGAGGACGAGCCCGCCCTCGCGGCAGCGGTCGATGCCTTCAAACCCGACATCATCGTGCATCTCGCGGCCCAGGCCGGTGTCCGCTACAGCCTCGAAAACCCCCGCGCCTATATCGACTCGAACATCGTCGGCACGTTCAATCTGATGGAGGCGGCGCGGCGGCACCAAATCCGCCACCTGATGATGGCCTCCACCTCCTCGGTCTATGGCGCCAATACGGACATGCCCTTCATCGAAACCGAGAAGGCCGACCTGCCGCTGACGATCTATGCGGCAACGAAGAAAGCCACAGAGGCGATGGGCCATGCCTATGCCCATCTGCACGATCTGCCGACCACGATGTTCCGCTTCTTCACCGTCTACGGCCCCTGGGGACGCCCCGACATGGCGCCGATCAAGTTCGCCAGCCGGATCGTGAAGGGCGAACCGATCGACATCTACAATCACGGCGACATGTATCGCGACTTCACCTATGTCACCGACCTGGTGCACGGCATTCGCCTGCTGATGGATGCGATCCCCGAGCGCCCTGCCGACGGCAAGGTTCCGGAAGGCGACAGCCTGAGCCCGGTCGCACCATTTCGGGTCGTGAATATCGGTAATTCCGAAAAGGTTCGCCTGCTCGACTTCATCGATGCCCTTGAAGCCGAACTCGGGGTCAAGGCAATCCGCAACTATATGGATATGCAACCCGGCGACGTGCCCGCGACCTGGGCGGATGCATCGCTGCTGCAGCGCCTGACCGGCTATCGTCCGCAAACCCCGATGCGCGAGGGCGTGGCCGGATTCGTCTCCTGGTTCCGCAGTCATTACGCGACCTGAAGATCGCAATCCCCGGAAAAGCAAATCGAAACGACGGCAGAGCTGCCAAAGCCCCTTGTCGGGCTTGCGACCCCATGGTTACGTTGCGAAGGGAAAGATCTCCGGTTCCGCGACATTCCGGATCTGCGAATACTATTTCTTTATGGCGGTTGCCTAAGACGATATCATGACCGCGTTTATTCAGATCACCTCTCAGAGCTTCCGCGCCCTCGCCTGCGCGGCCTGTCTGGTTGTGCCGCCCGCCTCCCTGCCCGGCCAGACCATCCCGCATCCGGGCGCGGTCCGGCTCGCGCTCCAGAATGCCGATGCCCGCGCCCTGCGTCCGAAATCGGTGATCGAATTGCAGGGGCTCCGGACCTCGCAAAGCGCATTGTCGCGCGACGGCACCCGGCTCACGCTTACCTCGCTCAATCCCAATGCCAATGCCTGGTTCCTGCTGGAAATCGACCGCCCCGGCCAACGGCGCGAGGCCTATCACCTGGAAAACCCGGCACCGCTCACGCAAGATCTTTCGCTCAGCGACGATCCGGCACCGGCCCTCCTGCTGACGGAAGGACAGGCACAGATCAAATGCCGCCCCTGGGCCGTTGCAACGCCGGAGCTTTCCGATGCCCGCGCCTCGGGTCTGCCCTTCGCACCGCTTTGCAACACGCATCTCTATCTGCGCAACCCGGTCTCGGGATCGCGCACGAACCTCGAACGCACGGCCGAGTTCCTGCGCGACAATCTCTGGTTCGGCGAAAGCCTCGTCGGTCTCGTCAAGGATACGCTCTACAAGGACCGCTATCTGGCCAGCGGCCGGGTGCTCCAGGGCGCCGATCCCGGCGCGGTCGACCGCCTGCTGGGCCGGGCCGCGCTGCGCGATTTCCCGGTCATGTATACGACGATGACCTTCGAACTCGTCGGCGCCACGCCCGAACGCATGGAGATGGGGGCATGGTATGCCGTCCGGGGCGCCCCCGGCATCTATGCCTCCGCGCTTCAGCCGCGCATGATCGCGCCCGATATCCTTGCCCGCCGGGGCGAGGCCAACTGGCTCGACGGCATCGAGGGCCGCGCCGATGTCTATCTCGTCGCCTTCGACATGACCGATTTCGATATCGGCTACGAGACCGGCACCGAACATCCCCGGCTCGACTGGTCGTCGCGCCCTTCCGGTCCCGGCCGGAACCGATCGCTGCCCGGCCCGGACGGCTTCGACACCGCGCGGCCTCTGGCGACGGTCGGAATGATCAATCCCGAAGAGGCCCGCCGTGTCGCCGCCACTTTCACCGGCGGGTTCAAGCGCGACCACGGCGCCTTTCGCTTCGGTCCGATGGCCAGGTTCAATAACGGCCACCATTACGGCTTCGTCGTGCACGGGACGGTCCTCAGCAGCCTGCAACCCGACCTGTCGACCCTTTATGTGCTCGATGACGGCACAATCGGGATGAAGACCTGGACCGAGGACGACGACGCGCTGCTGCCGCAGATCCGCTTTGCCCGTCAAAACGGCGTGCCGATCATCGAGCGCGATGCCGCGACCGGCCGGGGCATCGTCGGCCCGCTGGTCCGGCAATGGGGGGCGGGCAACTGGTCGGGCTCGGCCAATGCCGATCTCAGGACGCTGCGCGCCGGTGCCTGCATGAAGACAGCCGCGGGACGCAACTTCCTGATCTATGGCTGGTTCTCGACCGCCACGCCATCGGCCATGGCGCGCACCTTCCAGGCCTATGGATGCGACTATGCGATGCTGCTCGACATGAATGCGATCGAGCATACCTACATGGCGCTTTACACCCCCGACAAGGCAGGCGGTCTCGATACGCGCCATCTGGTCGCCGGCATGAGCCGGATCGACGAGCAAAGCCGCGATGGCCGTCCGATCCCGCGTTTCATCGGCTTTCCCGACAACCGCGACTTCTTCTACCTGATGCGCAAGGAGCCTCTGAGATGACACGCTCGCTGGGCCTTCTGGCGCTCTGCGCCGCCTTGATCGCCACCCCGGCGATGACGCAGACCCTGCCCCAGGCCAATGCCCAGATGTTTCGCGAGATGCAATCCGCCCGTGGCGTCAGCACCGCCGCGATTGCCCGGATCGAAGCGATCTTCGCCCGCTCGGCCGTTATCGGACAGGGCAATCCCGCGATCACGCGTCACGCTCTGAGCCGGGAGGACTGCAATGCCCGTGTCGGCGGCAATGCGCTGGCCCATTACGCCGACAAGCGGTTCGAGAAGATCTGCGGTGCCCGCTACATGGCCCCGCTATACGATCCGCGCAGCGAACGGCCCGAGGAGGCGAAAGCCTGTATCGACCAGTTCGAATATCCCGATATCCCCTGCAGCTATCCGGTGGTCTGGGTGAAGGCGAAGGAAGCTGCCGAGATCTGCGCTGCCGAGGGCAAGCGGCTTTGCGATGCGCATGAATGGGAAGGCGCCTGCGCAGGGGCTCTGGAGCCGCCCGATTACCGCTTCGACCTTGCCCGCGGCCAGTTCGCCTCGGGCGCCGTCGGCCGGATGCGCGCGGCCCATAACGCGAAATATCAGGGCAGCGCCAGCTGGAGCTACGGCCCCGCCTTTCGCAGCGGGATCTGTGCCCAGAACAGCGTGAAAAGCCCGTCCTGTCCGGGCGGCGGATTCGGCAATTGCGGGTCGAACACATATCCGACGGGCAGCTTCGCCAACTGCAAAAGTCCGCTTCAGGTCTATGACATCAACGGAAATGCGGCCGAGCACATGAATCTGCCGCTCGCTCCGGACCAGATGGCCAGTGCCGGCAGCACCGGGCTCGGGGTGACGGAAATGAAGGGATCCTGGTTCATCTGGGACAGATATCGCGCGCATCCCGACTGGTGCCGCTGGCGGGCGCCGTTCTGGCACGGCACCCGCGTCATGAGCCCCGCCAGCCATGAAAACTATCACCTCGGCTTCCGCTGCTGCAAAACCCTGAACTGACACCGCCCCCGAAGGATCGCGCGTCTTCCCCACCGCGTTATAGCCAACAGAATGCGGCCCGTGCCGCTTCCCTGCTTCTGCCTTCCGCAGGGGCCTCTCTTCGGAAAGCAGAGACCCCGGACAGCGTCCGCCTCCTTGCTTGAGAACATCGGGCCAGCAGGACGGCTTCCGTTGCTGTACCCGCAGGGCCTCTGCCCCACCGGCAAAGCCATCGCGCGCCACAGCTCTTTTGCCAGCCGCAAGACCTGAAAGCCGCATCGCCCTCCAGACGCGGCGCAACAGGGGCGAGCGGATCCAACAAGCCGAAGACCGGATGCCCGGAGTAAACAGCAGACGACTTCCCCGGCCCTGGCCATGCCGCCGGCAACGGGCGAGACCGTCCTTGAGAACGCGGTGTCGTCGCCCCGCTCGCCACGGCACGATGGCGCGTTGGTGGCGCCAGCAGGCGTTGCGTCACCCTGCGGTCAAGCCGCTGTGCCGCATCTCGGGGCATATCCTTGCATATCCGCCCCGGCGCGCGGAAGACACAGCGCGCGGCCATCGCCCGGCTCCCAGCTCGCACCCGCCGTCGCCGCTTCGGGTCCTCCGGCCAACAAGCGCCCCTCAGCCCGCACGGGCCTCGCCCGGCAGGATCGTGTCGGGCGAGATGCCCCGCCGTTCGGCGCTGTCACGCACGGCCGCGCGGATCGTCGGACTGCGCGACAAGAGCTTGCGGAATCGCAATTCGTCCAGCAGCAGAAGCGTCGAGGGCGCGATCGCACGTGCCTCGGCGCGCCGGGGCTTTTGCAGCAGCATCGACATCTGCCCGAACATTTCGCCCCGCCCCAGCCGCACGGTCTGGCCCGCCGTTTCCATCTCGACCGCGCCGGTGGCGATGAAGAACACGCTCTTGGCGGGCATGTCCTTGCGGAAGATCACCTCGCCCGGGTTCACATGCCGGGTCACCAGCGAGCGTGCCAACCGTCGAAGCGCGGTCTCGTCGAGATCGGCAAAAAGCGGAAAGCGGCGCACCAGATCTGCCTTGCCAACCGCAAGGTCGAGCGGCGGCCGCTCTTCGGCCTCGGCCCGGCGACGGCCGATATCCTGGGTCAGCACGGTATGCAGTTCGGCCCCGATCAGCCCGTCCTCGCGCATCGCGAGATATTCGCGTTCTTCAAGCCGCAGCGCGGTGCGGCGGATGAAGCGGCGTTCAAGCTCTTCGGCATAGCCCGGATATTGCAACCTCAGCCCGTCCAGCGCGGTCTCGACTGCCTCGCTGCGACGGGCCAGAAGCTCGTGCAGCAGGTCGGCCACCCGGCGGCCGTGAATCCGCCGGATGCGGCCATCGATGAAACCGTCGAGATCGCGCAGGATAAGCCGCTGCGACAGCAGCATCTCGAACCGGTCCGCCGTCATCCTGGCCAGCGGCGCAACAAGCCCCAGCCGGTTGTTCAACACCACCGCCAGCCGGAAGGTGCGGCCATAGCCGGTACCGACCTTCGAGGCACGCACATAGCCGGTGCGCCCGTCCGAACGCGCGCCCTCGATCAACCGGTCGGCATTCGACAGGAGCCGTTCGGTCAGCCCGGTCGATATGGTCCGGTCGCGGATGCGGTCGAGGATGGCGTCGCGCTCGGCGCCCGCCAGCGCGATCAGCCCCAGCGTGACCCGGTCGCGGTCGAGGATCGGCGCCTCGGCCTCGGCCGCCTTCACCGCCTCGTCGAGCCTTTCGCCGAAGCGCTTGGCCTCCGAGCGGACGATGTCATGGCTCAGATTGTAGTTCTCGGTGGTGCGCGCCACATCCTCGCGCACGGTCTGCAGCGAGACCGCCACCACCTGGTTCGAAAGCGCCTGATCGAGCGGCGAGAGCCGGTCGAGCCCCAGCCGCCCGATGACCCAGCGCAGCGTGGTGCCCTGCACGATCAGGGTGAAGAGGGTGAAGCCGGTGGCAAGGATGCCGACCACCCGCTTGGCCTCGCCCGGCACGCGCAGGCTTTCGGTCACGGCCAGCGCCAGCGCCAGCGTCACCGCCCCGCGCAGCCCGCCCCAGAGGATCGCCACGCGATAGGGCCGCTCGACCATGGGCGAAAGCTTCAGCGCCGACAGCAGCGGCATCAGCCCGAACAGGATCACCACCCGTGCCGCGATCGCCGCGCCGACCACGACCGCCACAAGCTTGAGATCTTCCAGCCGCAGCTCTTCGAGAAGCCGCGGGATCAGCAGCGCCGCCAAAACGAAGATGAGCGCCCCGGCCCAATGCGCAAGCAAGTCCCAGACCTCGCGGAGCTTGGTCATCGCAACCGGCGTCAGCCGGCCCGGTCCGGTCAGGTTCAGCGTCAGTCCCAGCGTCACCACCGCGATCACGCCCGAGGCCCCGACGATGCGCTCGGCACAGATATAGGCCAGGTAGGGCAGCGCCACCGACACCGAAATCTGCGCCAGTTCGAACCGGGCGAACAGCACCATGATCCAGAGCCCGACCCGCGTCGCGACCCAGCCCACGAGCACGCCGCCCGCGACAAGCACCGGAATCTGCGTCAGCGCATCCGACAGCGTCGGGTCGGGCACACCGAGCATCACGAAACCCATGAACAGCCCGAACAGCGCGATGGCGGCGGCGTCGTTCAGAAGGCTCTCGCCCTCGATGATCCGCGCCAGTCGGCGCGGCGCCGAGATCGAGCGGAAAATGCTGACCACGGCCGAGGGGTCGGTGGTCGAGACAATGGAGCCGATGAGAAGACAGACCGCGATCGGCAGGGCCGAGGCGAAGGCAAGCGCATAGCCGACCGACAGCGTGGCAACCACCACCGCGACCACGGCCAGAACGAGGATCGGCACCCAGTCGTCGAGTATCCGCCGGAGATTCATGCCAAGCGTGGCCTGAAACAGCAGCGTCGGCAGGAAGACATAGAGAAAGACGTTCGAGCGGATCGGCAGGCTCGTGATCGCGTTGGCGACCGGATTGAGCGCATCCGTGAGGTCGGTCCGCAGCAGGAAGATGGCGCCGCCGCCGACCAGGATGCCGAGCGTCGCGAGGATCACCGCATAGGGCATGCGCAGGCGCGCAGCCAGTGGTTCGGCCGCGCCGATGACAAGAAAAAGGCAGGCCACGATCGTGGTGAGAAGTACGATGTCCATGGTCCTCACATAGCGGGAACTGGGGCGGAGAAAACCACTCTCCGACCGCACGCGTCGTCAGGCCGCGTCCGGGCGGAAGGCAAGGGTCGGCAGCGCCGGCGGCGCGGTGATCCTGCGTCCGGATCAGCCCAGCAGCGAGGCGACCCGGCGCAGCGCAAGCTCGTAGCCCTCGACGCCGCAGCCCGCGATCACGCCATCGGCGCGGAGCGAGACATACGAGCGGTGCCGGAACGGCTCGCGGCGGTGGACATTCGAGATATGGACCTCGATCACCGGTCCGTCGAAGGCATTGAGCGCATCGAGCAGCGCAACCGATGTATGGGTGAAGGCGGCCGGATTGATGACGATGGCCGCGGCCGACTGGCGGGCCTCGTGGATCCAGTCGACCAGAGCACCCTCATGGTTCGACTGCAGGAAGCGGATCGCATGCCCGGCCCCGGCGGCGATCCGGGCGCAGGACGCCTCGACATCGGCCAGCGTCTCATGGCCGTAGATCTCGGGCTCGCGCTGGCCGAGCAGGTTCAGGTTGGGGCCGTTCAGGATGTAGATCGTCTTCATGGCATGCTCCGGGGCCTCGACCCCGCCTGTCTAGACGGTCCCGGGCCGGGCGGGAAGCCCGGTCGACACGAAGTTCGGGCGTCAGAGGTCTCAGGCGTTGAACAGGAAATGCATCACGTCGCCGTCCTGCACGACATAGCCCTTGCCCTCGGCGCGCATCCTGCCCGCATCCCTGGCCCCCTGCTCGCCGCCGCAGGTGATGTAATCGTCAAAGGCAATGGTCTCGGCGCGGATGAAGCCACGCTCGAAATCGCCATGGATGACGCCTGCGGCCTTCGGTGCCGAGGTGCCCACCGGAATGGTCCAGGCCCGCGCCTCCTTCGGCCCCACGGTGAAATAGGTCTCGAGCCCCAGAAGCCCGTAGCCCGCCTTGATCAGACGGTCGAGCCCGGCCTCCTCGAGCCCCAGCTCCCCGAGGAAGACCTCGGCCTCCTCGGGGTCGAGCTGGCTGATCTCCTCCTCGATCTTGGCCGAGATCACGACGCTGGCCGCGCCCTGGGCCTCGGCCATCTCGGCCACGGCCTTCGAGAGCGCGTTGCCGGTCGCGGCCTCCTCCTCGGAGACGTTGCAGACGTAAAGCACGGGTTTCGAGGTCAGAAGCTGCAGCATGCCCCAGGCCTTCGCATCATCCTCGGCGATTTCGAGACTGCGGGCGGGACGCCCCGCATTCAGCGCCTCGAGCGCGAGCTTCAGCAGACGCTCCTGCTGGACCGCCTCCTTGTCGCCACCGCGCACCTTGCGCACCAGGCCCTGCAGGCGCTTCTCGATCGATTCCATGTCGGCGATCATCAGCTCGGTCTCGATCACCTCGGCATCGGCGACCGGATCGACCCGGCCCTCGACATGGGTGACATCGCCATCCTCGAAGCAACGCAGCACATGGGCGATGGCATCGCATTCGCGGATATTTGCCAGGAACTGGTTGCCCAGCCCCTCGCCCTTCGAGGCGCCCTTCACCAGCCCCGCGATATCGACGAAGGTCATGCGGGTCGGAATGATCTGCTTCGAGCCCGCAATTGCGGCAAGCCGGTCGAGGCGCGGGTCGGGGACGGCGACCTCGCCCACATTCGGCTCGATGGTGCAGAACGGGAAATTCGCCGCCTGCGCTGCAGCCGTGCGGGTCAGCGCATTGAAAAGCGTCGATTTGCCCACATTCGGCAGGCCGACGATGCCGGTCTTGAAGCCCATGATCGCGTCTCTCCTGGCTTTGGTCCGGCCGCATGTAGGGGGCCGGGCCCCCGCGCGTCAAGCGGCATGGACGCCGCGCGGGAATCTGCGGGGGGCACAATTCTTCGACGAAGAATTGCCGCCGGCCCTGCGGTCGGCCCCTGCTGGCAGCGCCCGGGTCCCGGCAACGACCAAACCGCCCATTGATTTTCGTCCTGTCCTGGCCCAAACCGCTTCGGAACCAGCCGGAGGACGCCCATGACCCGCATCGACGCCAAATTCGCCGCGCTTAAGGCGGAGAACCGCAAGGCCTTCGTGGCCTACGTGATGGCGGGCGACCCCGATTACGCCACATCGCTGGAAATCGTGAAGGGCCTGCCCTCTGCGGGCGTCGACATCATCGAGCTGGGCCTGCCCTTCACCGACCCGATGGCCGACGGCCCGACGATCCAGCTGGCCGGCCAGCGCGCGCTCGACGGGGGCCAGACGCTGCAGAAGACCCTAGAGCTTGCCCGTGCCTTCCGCGCCGGGGATGACAGCACGCCGATCGTGATGATGGGCTATTTCAACCCGATCCATTCGCGCGGGGTCGAGCGCTTTCTCGCCGAGGCGAAGGAGGCAGGCATCGACGGGCTGATCGTGGTCGACCTGCCGCCCGAGGAGGATAGCGAACTCTGCCTGCCCGCCCGGGCCGCGGGGCTTAACTTCATCCGGCTCGCCACGCCCACGACCGATGACAGGCGCCTGCCCAAGGTGCTCAAGAATACCGGCGGCTTCGTCTATTACGTCTCGATCACCGGCATCACCGGGGCGGCGGCGGCCGAGGCCACGGATGTCGGCCCCGAGATCGCCCGGATCAAGGCGCAGACCGATCTTCCGGTGATCGTGGGCTTCGGCATCCGCAGCCCCGAAAGCGCCCGCGCGATGGCGGCGGTCGCGGATGGTGCCGTTGTCGGGTCGGCCATCGTCAAGCTGGTCGAGGAAAAGAAACCGGTGACCGAGATCCTGGCCTATGTGAAAACCCTTGCCGAGGGCGCGCACAGCGCCTGAGCCGGGCCCGCCCAGCCGAAGGCCCTGGTCGCCTTCGGGCGGCTCAGGCCTTCAGCCGGTACCCGGTTCTGAACCAGCGCCAGCACAGCGCCATGACCAGCGCCGTGGCCAATGTGCAGACCCCGAGCCCGAGCCAGGGCGAGCTGTCGGACCGGCCGATGATGCCGTAGCGCACCCCGTCGATCAGGTAGAAGACGGGGTTCACATGGGTCGCGATCTGCATTCCCAGCGGCAGCCGCTCGATCGAGTAGAAGGTCCCCGACAGGAAGCTCAGCGGGGTGATGATGAAATTCGTGATCGCCGCCATCTGGTCGAACTTGTTGGCGAGGATCGCCGCCATGATCCCCAGCGCCGAGAGGAAGGCCGAGCCCAGCAGCACGAAGACCAGCGCCCAGACCGGATGCGCGACCCCCATCCCAAGCACCGTCAGCATAAGGAACCCGACCGCGACGGCGACCAGCAGCCCGCGCGCCACGCCCCCCGCAGTATAGCCCGCCAGCAGCTCGACCGGCGACAGCGGCGGCATCAGCGTGTCGACGATATTGCCCTGCACCTTGGAAATCAGGATCGAGGAGGAGGTGTTGGCGAAGGCGTTCTGGATCACCGTCATCATCAGGATGCCCGGCGCCAGGAAATGCACGAAGGGCACCCCCATCACATCGCCCCGCGACGGCCCGATCGCCAGCGAGAAGACCCCCAGGAACAGTGCCGCCGTCGCCAGCGGCGCGGCCAGAGTCTGGCTCCAGACCGCCAGGAACCGCTGAATTTCCCGCGCGCTCAGCGTGTAAAGCCCCAGCCAGTTGATGTGTCCGAAGCGGCGCACCCCCATCCCGGTTGCGTTCATACGTCCTGTCTCCTTCATCCGCGTTCCGCTTGTATCCCCGAACCGGCCCGGATTAGAATAGGGCCTTGTCGGATTTCTCCAAGGCGGCAGGTCCCGGGGCGCGACCCCGGGCCGGAAAGCCGCCGCGAGCCAAGGGAATGTCATGTCCTGGACGGATGAACGTGTCGAAACGCTGAAACGCATGTGGGCCGAGGGCCAGTCGGCGAGCCAGATCGCCAAGGAACTGGGTGGTGTGACCCGCAACGCGGTCATCGGCAAGGTGCATCGGCTGGGGCTGTCGAACCGCGCGGGCGCCGCTCCGGCACGCCCGGCACCCGCCGCCGCACCGGTCGCCAAGGAAAAGCCCGCGCCGAAACCAGAGGCCGCCCCGGCCGCGGCGCCGGCGGCCCCGGCCACCCCGAGCCCGGCCACGCCCGAAAGCCGGCCGGCCGCCGCGCAGGAACCGCAGGACGCGGCCCCGCCGCCGGCCGCGACCCGCAAGGCCATCGTGCCCGCAGGCCAGCCGCTGCCGCCGCAGCCCTCCGCCAACGAGATCAGCCCCGAAGCCCTGGCCTCGGTGCGCGAGGTCGAGAAGACCGCCAAGCGGTTGACGCTTATGGAACTGACCGAGCGCACCTGCAAATGGCCGATCGGCGACCCCGCAACCGACGATTTCTGGTTCTGCGGCCTGCCGGTTCAACAGGGCAAACCCTATTGCGAGGCCCATGTCGGCGTCGCCTTCCAGCCGATGAGCGCCCGGCGCGACCGCAAGCGCTGAGCGCCCGCCCCCCTCGACGCCCCCGGTCCCCCGGGGGCGCCGCGGCCCGGGGCCCCTGTCAATCTCCGAACAGCTTTCTCAGCCCTTTCGCGGCCTCTTCCTCAAGCCGCCGCTTGGCCGCGCCCTCGAGGCTTTCGCCCTCATCGGCCTTCACCCCAAGTTCTTCGGCCGCCCGATCGCGCGCTTTCTGCTCCATCATCTCGCGCTCCTGCTTCAGCCGCTCCTCGGCCATGGCCCCGGCATCTAGCCTCACGCGCGGCGCCGCCCAGGGGCCGGTGATCCGAAGCGGCACGCTGATCCCGCCATTGCCCGAGCCCGGCAAAGCGGTCGGAACCAGCGTGTAGTCGAGATCGCGCGCCGCAAGATCGACGCGGCCACGCCCCCCGGCAGAGAGAAGGGGCGCCACGAGCCGGAGGTCCGAATTCGAAAGCACGCCCCGGTCGAGCGTGAAGCTTGCCGAAATCGAGTCGAAGATCGTCTTGGCCCCAGCCCCTATATAGGACGGGTCGAGATTGATCAGCATGCCCGCGAGATCGAGCCCGCGGAACTCGCCGCGGCCGAAGCCGAACGTGCCGCCGCCCGACAGCGAGCCCATCAGGGCCGCGACCGACCGGCCCGAGGCCTGCAGGGAAAGCTGCAGATCGGCCGAGGTCTGGAGACGGTCGAAACCGGCCATGTCGCGCAGCAGCGCCTCGGCCGCCACGCCCGCGATGTCGAGATCGGCGCCCAGCGACAGCCCCTTGCGGCCATCCACGTCAAAACTGCCGGTCACATTGCCCGCATAGGCCTGCAATTCGTGCAGATCGCCTGAAAGCCGCGCATCTTCCAGCCGCGCATCGAGGCGCAGGCGCCCCAGTCGCACCTTGCCGAGGTCCAGCCCCTCGGCATCGAGGCCGATCTCGGCATCGAGCGCCCCCATCCAGTCGGTATCGATCGGGGCTGTCGACCAGCCCGCCGGAGGCGCATTCGAGGCCGAGCCGGCGCCCCCCTTCTTATCCGCACCGCCACCGCTGCCGCTCGCAACGAAGGGCGACAGATCAAGCGTTCCGGCCGAGAGCCTGGCCTCGAGATGGGGCCGTGCCCCGGGGACGAATTCGGCATCGCCCGAGATCGTGTTGCCATCCTGCCGGAAGCTCGCCCGCTCGAGCCGGATCGCACCGTCGGGCGTCAGCGCGGCATGCCCCTCCAGCACCAGTCGCTGACCGACGCCCGAGGGCAGCTGGGGCGGCGTGGCCCCGGCGGCCGCGAAGATCGCGCGCAGATCCGAGACATCGGCAAAGAGCTTGCCATCGGCCGAGAGCGGCGCCAGCCCCACCGGCCCGTCAAAGGCAAGGCTTGCCCGCCCCAGCGCCGCATCGAGTGTCACCCGCGCCTGCTCTCCGTCGATCAGCGCCGCAGCCCGGGCGATCCGGGCCGACAGGCTGACCTCCCGCCCGTTCAGCAGGGCCTTGAACTTGAGATCGGCCGGGCCGTCGCGGTCGGGCGCCGTCAGTTCCGCCGCGACATCCGAAAGCTCGGTCCGGGCACCGCTGGCATGGTCGAGATAGACAAGCGCACCATCGGCGATCTCTCCACGGTCGAGCGTGATCCCCGCAAGTGCCCCCTGCCCCTGTGTCTCTGAGCGCGGCTCCGCTGCCGCCCCGGGCGCGGCCGCGCTTTCGGGCCGGTCGAACTCCCAGTTGCCGCGCCCGTCGGCCCGGCGTTCCAGCAGGATATGCGGCGCGATCACCGCAACCTCGCGCACCGCAATCTGGCCGCGGAGCAGCCGGGCAAGGTCGATGCCCACCGCCAGCCCCTCGGCCGTCAGCATCGGACCCTGCTCGGACCAGTCGGCATTGGCGAGGCTCACCGCCCCGGTCTCGACGCCGATCTCGGGCCAGAGCGACGGCCGCACCCCGCCCGAGATGGTCAGCACGCGGCCGGTCGCCTTCTCGACCTGGTCGGCCGCCAGCCGCGCCACCCTGTCGGTCGGCATCAGCAGCACCAGGGCGCCCCCAAGCCCGACCAGAACCACCACTCCCAGAAGTCCCCGGATCATCCAGCGCATCGGACCCTCGCTCGAACATGATTTCGTTTCGGCAAACCTAGGCCCCCCGCCCGCCCGCAACAAGGCGCCGTGAAAAGGCGCAGACACGAGGCGCGGGGACATCGGCAAGATCTTTCCAGACCGCGCGCGCTGGCGTATAGGCACGCAATCATGTCCGATCCCAGATCGCCGAACCCCCCCGACCTCCGCCCCGACCTGGCCCCCCGCGCCCGGATCGCCGACCCTGCCCGCCCGGGCCAGCCGACCATCGGCATGGTCAGCCTGGGCTGCCCCAAGGCACTGGTCGACAGCGAACGGATTCTCACACGGCTCCGGGCCGAGGGCTACGCGATCTCGCCCGATTACGCAGGCGCCGACGCGGTGATCGTGAATACCTGCGGCTTTCTCGACAGCGCCAAGGCCGAAAGCCTCGAGGCCATCGGCGAGGCCCTGAAGGAAAACGGCCGGGTGATCGTCACCGGCTGCCTCGGCGCCGAACCTGGCTATATCACCGGTGCCCATCCGACGGTGCTGGCGGTCACGGGCCCGCATCAATACGAACAGGTGCTGGACGCCGTCCATGGCGCGGTGCCGCCCGCGCCCGACCCGTTCATCGACCTTCTGCCCGCCTCGGGCGTCAGCCTGACGCCGCGCCATTACAGCTATCTGAAGATTTCCGAAGGCTGCAATCACCATTGCCGCTTCTGCATCATTCCCGACATGCGCGGCAGGCTTGCCTCGCGCCCGGCCCATGCGGTCCTGCGCGAGGCCGAGAAGCTGGCCGAGGCCGGGGTGAAGGAGCTTCTGGTCATCAGCCAGGACACCTCGGCCTACGGGGTGGATCTCAGGCACGCGACCCAGAAGGGCCACCGGGCCCATATCACCGACCTCGCCCGCGATCTGGGAACGCTCGGGATCTGGGTCCGGCTGCACTACGTCTATCCCTACCCGCATGTGCGCGAACTGATCCCGCTGATGGCCGAGGGGCTGATCCTGCCCTATCTCGACATCCCGTTCCAGCACGCCCATCCCGACACGCTGAAACGCATGGCCCGACCCGCGGCGGCCGCGAAGACGCTGGACGAGATCGCCGCCTGGCGGGCGGTCTGTCCCGATCTGGCGCTGCGCTCGACCTTCATCGTCGGCTATCCCGGCGAGACCGAGGCCGAGTTCCAGACCCTGCTCGACTGGCTCGACGAGGCGCAGCTCGACCGTGTCGGCTGCTTCCAATACGAGAATGTGGCGGGCGCGACCGCGAACGACCTGCCCGATCATGTGCCCGCCGAGGTCAAGCAGGACCGCTGGAACCGCTTCATGGCAAAGGCCCAGTCGATTTCCGAGGCCAAGCTGGCCGCGAAGGTCGGTCAGCGAATCGAGGTCATCGTCGACGAAACCGACGCCGAGGGCATCGCCAGCTGCCGCACCAAGGCCGACGCGCCCGAGATCGACGGCTGTCTTTTCATCGACGCGGGTGCCGAAGGCCTCGCCCCGGGCGATATCGTGACCGTCGAGGTCGACGAGGCGGGCGAGTACGATCTCTGGGGGCGGCTCGAAGGCTGAGCCGATGGTGGCGGCGGGGTCGGGACGACGCGTCATGCGGCGTCTTGCCCGCTGCGGAATTCGCGGGCGGACCTATGGTGGCGCCTCAGAGTTCTTCGAGGGGGGGACACCATGCAGAAAGTAAATTCAGTTGTCAGGGTCAGCTTTGCCGGCGGTTTGCTCGGGCTTCTTTTCGGCAGCACACGCGGTAAGGTCGATAAGATCCTGCAAGAGCAGAACGCGATGGGCTGGAATGTCGCCGAAGTCATTCCCGACAACCCCAACCTGGTGATTCTCGTATTGCGGCTTGTGCTTTTGGTAGCGACACTGGGGCTCTGGACGATTTCCAGCGGCTATCTCTTCATCATGGAAAAACCGAGCTAGGATCGCGCCGCGCCCTGCGGCCCTGAAGGCTCCTGCGCCCAAAGCCACAAACAGCCAGAGGAGGCCCGCATGATCCATGTCACCACCACATGCCCCGATACCGACACCGCCCGGGCCATCGCGCGCGCGGCGCTCGGGCGGCGCCTTGCGGCCTGTGCCAATATCCTGCCGGGCGTGATCAGCCTGTTCCACTGGCAGGGCCGGATCGAGGAAGAGGCCGAAGTGCAGCTGAGCTTCAAGACCCGTGCGGCCCAGGGGCCGGCACTCGTCGCGCTGATCGAGGAGCTGCATCCCTACGATCTGCCGGTGATCCACTGGGAAGAGCTCGCCACCACGCCCGGTGCCACGGCCTGGCTCGATACCGAGACAGGCTGAGACCCGATACGTCCTCAGGCCGGTTCCTGCAGCGCCTTCAGCGGCCCGCCGACCGCACACCATTCGGGCGGGCATCTGGCCCCGGCGGCCTGATGGCCCATCCAGCCCATGCAGGCCTCGGCCCGCCCGCAATGACAGCAGGCGGCGACGAGTTCGGAATATTCTCCCCGACCCAGCTGCCCGGAGCGGAGGGCGTCATTGAGGTTGACCCCGAGGGTGCGTGCCATGCCCTGGGTCAGCCAGAAATGCTTCGAGAGCCTGCCCTGATCTTCCATCGCGCTCAGGCGGACACGAGCCGCGCCCGCATCGCCTCCAGCAGATCCTTGTTGCGGCAATAGTCCGGCGTCGCGTCGGCCCCGGCGTCATGGGTCCCTAGCCAGCCCCTGCATTGCCCGGGATCGGTACAGCCCAGGCAGCGGGACACGCTGTCCTGCATGTCTTCGGGGGTCCAGCGGCCAGCCATGGTCTCTTCGTCGAGATCCACGCCCAGCACCTCTGCCATCTTCTCGAGCAGATGCGCGTGTTCGTCGTATTTGGTTTGGCCCGACATCGGATGTCTCCTGTCGTGTTCGAATTGAGCGCACTAGACTGCGGCACCGGCTCCCGCGCCTTGATGCGTGTCAAATCCGTCCGCCCGACCGACCGACAGCGCTTCACAAGCCCGCCCGGGGCGGCTAGCCTGCCAGGATGTTCAGTATCGAGCACGAATTCGACGCCACTGTCATCACCCTGGTCGATGAGGGGCCGGGGCCTCTTCAGGAGGATGTGACGATCACGGCCTTCGAGGATTGCGTCACGGTCGAACAGCTCGACCCGCGGACAGAGAGGGTGCAGAAGATCACGCTGTCACTGGCACAGCTGCATGAAATCGGCGCGGCACTCGATTTGCCCGAAGGGGTCTACCGGATCGCCTTCGACCACGACTAGCGGCCCGCCATCCGGTCCGCTCAGCTGCCCCAGATCCGCCGGACATAGGTCCGGGTCTCGTCATAAGGCGGGACGCCGCCATGGCGTTGCACCGCTTCGGGCCCGGCATTATAGGCGGCAAGCGCAAGCCGCCAGGACCGGAAACGGTCGAATTGCCGCCGCAGATAGCGCGCACCGCCCTCGAGATTCTGCCGCGGGTCGGTCGGGTCGACACCAAGCCTGCGTGCGGTCTCCGGCATCAGCTGCGCCAGGCCGATCGCCCCCTTGTGAGACACCGCGCGCGTATTCCAGCCCGACTCCTGCTGCACCAGCCGCAGGAACAGATCCTCCGGCACACCGTGCTTGCGCGCGGCCTCGCGGGCCACATCGACGAATTCGCCCCGGTAACGCCCGGAATAGAGCAGCATGCCCTGCGCAGGCGTGTGCACCCTGTCGGGCTGCAGCCGCACCGAATTTGAATATTGCTGGGCTGCGCGGCCGTCGAGCACCCGGGTCTGCGACCTGAACAGCGCGAGGCGGGATTTCGAGGATACCGATGCATCCGCCAGCACCGGTTCCGGATGCGCACCCGACACCGCCAGCGCGGCCAGCGCGATCGCTGCAAGCTGTCGCTTCACCGTCTTGTCCCTCCCCCGTGCCGGGTGGTCTTTTCGCCGCGGGAGTATAGGCAAGGCGGCGCAGTCTGGCCAGCCCGTCGCTTCCTCAAGGAACCGGACCGGGCCTGCCCCGGAAAACCACGTCCACAAGGGGCGGAATTCGCCGTCGCCCCCCCGGACGGCGTGGTATAAACGGGGGCTCTATGGAACTGGAAGATTCGAAAGAGGGCACGCATGGCAGGTTCGGTGAACAAGGTCATTCTGATCGGCAATCTCGGACGGGACCCCGAGGTGCGCAGCTTTCCCTCGGGCGGCAAGGTCTGCAATCTGCGGATCGCCACATCCGAGACCTGGAAGGACCGCAACACCGGCGAGCGGCGGGAACGGACCGAATGGCACACGGTCGCGATCTATTCCGAGCCGCTGGTGCGGGTCGCCGAGCAATATCTGCGCAAGGGCTCGAAGATCTATGTCGAGGGCCAGCTCGAAACCCGCAAATGGCAGGACCAGTCGGGCCAGGACCGCTACAGCACCGAGGTCGCCCTGCGCCCTTACCGGAGCGAGCTGACCATGCTCGATGGCCGTGACGGCGGCGGCGGCGGTGGCCGGGGCGGCGATTATGGCGGCGGCAGCGGTGGCGGCGGTTACGACCAGGGCGGCGGCCGGGGCGGCGATTACGGCGGGCAGCAACCGTCCGCGGGCGATTTCGACGACGAAATTCCGTTCTGAACGGGTCCCGGATGCAGAGGGAAGGACGCGCCCGCGGATGAACCGGACCTGGCCGGTCGATCCCAGGATCCGGAGCCGGGCCCCTTCTCTCTGTCTCAGGCCTGAAGGGTCGTCGCCCGGACCGCAATCGCCCGGCAGGCGACGACACCCATGATCTTCGCACTCATGCCAGATTGAGCCGACAGCGGCCCACCGACGGATCGACATCGCCTCTGTCTTGCGACCGTTCGGCCGCGTGGCCCGGCTCCGCTCGGATGCAGAACGCAGACGACGGGCGGCGCGAGTCATACGAAAATTCGCCGAATTTTCGCGCCCTATGTGTTCAGTACCGGCATTTGGTGAATCGGGTTCAGGATGAATCTGTCCGGCTCTGAAGTCCAGACCTTGCAGGCGTATTCGTAAGGTGTGAGACGCGCTGAGCGTCTTGAGCCGGCGCGAGAAGTTATATGCTGCTATGAAGTCCAAGAGGTGCGTTCGCAGCTGATCATGGCTATCGTATTGGAAACGCTTGACGTTCAGCGGGGAGACGCGCCACTGGCGCCTCTCCTGATCCGCTTCACCCTCCTTGATCGTGCGGTTCATCCGCTCGACCTGTCCGTTTGTCGGGAAAACAGTCCCCCGGACTGTTTTCCCGACAAACTCCAGGGATGGTTGGGTTTGGTCAGCCGGTGCTCGATCCCGTTTGCCTCGCAGATCATGTCAAAGCGCATCGGCCGTGAATACGCGGTCTTCCGGTTCCGAGGCTGCTCTGCGAACCGAATGCCCCTCGCCATTGTCACTCGGACCGATGGCGTTCCGATGGCTCGATCGGTGAGGACGGAGTGGACCTGATAGGGCACCGCTTCGAGCATGTGTTTCAGGAACTCCCGGGCCGTCTTCCTGTCCGCCTTCTCGACGAGCTGGGTCACGGCAAACTTGCTCGTGCGGTCGATGCCGACGAACAGGAAGAGCTTTCCTTCAGCGGTCTGCTCCTCGGCGATGTCGATGTGGATCGAGCCTGCGTGATCGCCATCGGTTCGAGACCCGCTGGCGAGGGCCGATAGGATCGCGCTTGAACTTCGACCGCTTCGGCTTGTCGCCCGACACGGCGGGTAGTCGAGAGATGCATTCGCCATCGTGCTTGAACCGGTGGCGCACAATGGCTCATCGCTGAAGGCACCGATGCAGCGCCGAGCGTGTCAGATGCGGGATGGACGGCTGCAGGGCATGGAGGCAGTCGTCCAGCGGCAGCAGCGTATGGCGTCGGAACGCGACGATGGCCGCCTCCTCCGCCTCCGTGAGGACCGTCGAACGTGGCTCCTTTGGACCTGTCCTGAGATCATCGACCGTCTGGCGTTTGCGCCACTTCGCAACCGTTTTGGGGTTCGTCGGGAAAACGATTCACTGGATCGTTTTTCGATCCTCCTCACTCCCGAGATCCCGGCTCAGCTGCGCGAGCGAAGCTTGCGATCGCTGTATTGCGGCTCTGATAGCGTGCGTGGTCGTGGCGCTCCCGTGACGAACCTGACCCATAATGCTTCCTTCCATTCCTGAGAAAGGATCACACCATCAAACCGTGGGATCAAACACCTAGGCCTGCGCGAGCCGTGCCTCGCGGGCGACGCGCAGGCGGGCGAAATCCTCGCCTGCGTGATAACTGGAACGCGTCAGCGGCGTGGCCGACACCATCAGGAAGCCCTTGCCATAGGCCGCCTTCTCATAGGCTGCGAATTCCTCGGGCGTCACGAAACGCGCCACCGCGTGATGCTTGGGCGTCGGCTGCAGATACTGCCCGATGGTCAGGAAATCGACATCGGCTGCGCGCAGATCGTCCATCACCTGAAGCACGGCCTGACGCTCCTCGCCAAGCCCGACCATGATCCCAGACTTGGTGAACATCGACGGGTCGATCTCCTTCACCCGCTGCAGCAGCCGGAGCGAATGGAAATAGCGCGCGCCCGGACGGACTTCCGGGTAAAGCCCCGGCACCGTCTCGAGATTGTGGTTGAACACGTCCGGCCGCGCCGCGACCACGGTCTCGAGCGCGCCGGGCCCGCATTTCAGGAAATCGGGCGTCAGCACCTCGATGGTGGTTTCGGGCGCACGATGGCGCACCGCGCGGATGGTCTGGGCGAAATGCTCGGCCCCGCCATCCTCCAGATCGTCGCGATCGACCGAGGTGATGACGACATGCTTCAGCCCGAGTTTCTGGACCGCATCGGCGACCCGGCCCGGCTCGAAGATGTCAAGCGCATCGGGGCGTCCGGTTGCCACGTTGCAGAAGCTGCAGCCGCGGGTGCAGATCTCGCCCATGATCATCATTGTCGCATGGCCCTGCGACCAGCACTCGCCCACATTGGGGCATCCGGCCTCTTCGCAGACCGTCGCCAGCCCATGCTCGCGGATCACGCGGTGGGTGTCGCGATAGCCCTCGCCGCCGGGCGCGCGCACGCGGATCCAGGTCGGTTTCTTGGGCTGTGCCGTATCGGGACGGCGGGCCTTTTCGGGGTGGCGTTCGGCGGGGTTCTTGAGGTCGCGCAACGGAGGTCTCCCTGGCGGGACGGATCGCCCTCTCTTATGCGCTTGCCGGTCCGAAGGCAACCGCGGCCGCCGAGGCGCCGCTCAGCCGTCTTGGGCGGTCCGGGTCAGACGTTCCCCGGCCTCGGCCAGGATCGCGGCCAGGGCCGCGAACCAGCCATCCTCGCGCGAGATCCGGCGCCGGACCAGCCCCAGCTGCCGCGCCGGTTCGGGCGAGGCGAAGCGGTGGACCGCGAGCGAAGGACTTGCCGCCCGTTCAGTGCGCAGCGCGATCTCGGGCAGGAAGGTCAGCCCGAACCCCTCGGCCGCCAGTCCGCACAGCGTCGCCAGCGACGAGGCCCCCAGATCGACCCGGGTCTCCTCGCGCTTCATGCCGCAGACCTCGAGCGCCTGATCGGCCAGGCAATGCCCCTCATCCAGCAAGAGCAGCCGGTCCGGGTCAAGCGCATCGGGCCGCAGCCCGCCGAGATCCGCCCCCAGCGCCGCGATCTGCCGCGCCGAACCCGCCAGCAGGAAGCGGTCCTCGAACAGCGGCGCCTCGACCAGGTCATCCCGCCCGGTCGGCAGCGCCAGCAGCACCGCATCGAGACGCCCCTCGTCGAGATCTGCCAGCAACAGGTCGGTCCGCGCCTCGCGCACCCCTATCTCCAATGACAGGTTGTCGGCCCGGATCAGCGGCAGCGCGACCGGCAGCAGATAGGGCGCCACCGTCGGAATGAGCCCGAGGCTCAGCCGTCCGGCCAGCCCGCGCTGCCAGCGCGCGGCATCCTTCAGCGCGCTCACCTCCTGCATCACCCGGCGGGCATGGCGCAGAAGATTGTGTCCGGCAGGCGTCAGCACCACCCCGCGCGGCTGGCGCTCGACCAGTTGCACGCCAAGCCCGGCCTCGAGCTCGCGGATCTGCACCGAGAGCGCGGGCTGGCTGACATGCACCGTCTCGGCGGCACGGCCGAAATGGCGATGCTCGGCGAGGGCGATAAAATAGGAAAGCTGCCGCAGGGTGATGCTCATGCCGATGTCCTATCGCAGCCGCGCCCCGCGATCCATCCCGGCGCGGTCGGCCCGGCTGACATGAAAACCCCCGCCCGGCTAAGCCGGACGGGGGCGGAACCGACAGGTCGCGTCAGGCTCAGGCCAGCGCGGCCTTGGCCTTCTCGACGATCGCACCGAAAGCTTCGGGCTCGTTCACGGCGAGATCGGCCAGGACCTTGCGGTCGACCTCGATCCCGGCAACGGCCAGAGCGTTGATGAAGCGCGAATAGGTCAGCGTTTCGTCATGGGCACGCACGGCCGCGTTGATCCGCTGGATCCAGAGCGCGCGGAAATTCCGCTTGCGCTGCTTGCGGTCGCGGGTCGCGTACTGGTTGGCCTTGTCGACGGCTTGGGTCGCGGTGCGGAAGGCATTGCCGCGGCGGCCGTAATAGCCTTTCGCAGCCTTGATGACCTTCTTGTGACGGGCATGGGTGGTGGTGCCGCCTTTGACTCGGGACATGGATCAGGCCTCCGTTAGCGCGAATAGGGCATGTAGGACTTGGCGAGCTTCTCGTCCGGAGCCGAGAGCATCGTCGTCCCGCGCGCGTCGCGGATGAACTTGGTGGTCCGCTTGATCATGCCGTGGCGCTTGCCGGCCTGACCCGCCTTGACCCGGCCGGTGGCCGTGACCTTGAAGCGCTTCTTGGCGCTCGACTTGGTTTTCATCTTGGGCATTTCCGTCTCCTTTCGGGCGGTGAAGGTGCGACTCGGCATGCCACAACGGCCGGTCGCCCCAGGTGAGTGGCGAGCATATAGAAAGCCCGGGCCCCGCATGCAAGGAGAAATCGTTCTCCGACGCGTCAGGCGGGCCCGGGCAGAGCCTTATTCGGGCTCGAGATTGAAGATCAGCCGCTCTTCGCAGGGCGCGACGCGCAGGATATTGGTCGAGCCGGGCAGATTGAAGGGCAGCCCCGCGACCACGATGATCTTGTCATCGCCCCCGCCATAGCCGCCCTCCCGCGCCGCACGGGCAGCGCTGACCACGGCCATTTTGAAGCGCTCGACCTTCTCGTTGTAATAGCAGTTGATTCCCCAGCTCAGGCACAGCCGCCGACCCGTCGCCGGAAACGGCGTCAGCGCCAGGATCGGCACCCGCGGCCGCTCGCGCGAGGTCTTGAGCGCGGTCGTGCCCGATTCGGTGAAACAGCAGATCGCCTTGATGTCGGTGGTCTCGGCGATCTCGCGTGCGGCCGAGACGATGCCGTCCGCGACGCTCGAGCGCTCGGCCTGGCGGCTGGCCTCGATCACCGAGCGGTAGGTCGGGTCGCTTTCGACCTCGACCGCGACATTGTCCATCATCTTCACCGCCTCGACCGGATAGCGCCCGGCAGCGGATTCGGCCGACAGCATCACCGCATCGGCCCCCTCGTAGATCGCCGAGGCCACGTCCGAGACCTCGGCCCGGGTCGGCATCGGGCTTTCGATCATCGATTCGAGCATCTGCGTCGCCACGATCACCGGCTTGGCGGCGGCCCGGCAGGACCGCACCAGCCGCTTCTGGATCGGCGGCACGCTCTGGACCGGCAATTCGACCCCCAGATCGCCGCGCGCGACCATGATCCCGTCCGAGACCTCGAGGATCTCGTCGAAGGCCTTCACCGCGGCGGGCTTCTCGATCTTCGACAGGATCGCGGCCCGCGTGCCCACGATCTCGCGCGCCTCGATCACGTCCTCGGGGCGCTGCACGAAGCTCAGCGCGACCCAGTCGACACCGAGATCGAGCGCGAAATTCAGATCCTCGCGGTCCTTCTCGGACAGCGCCGCCAGCGGCAGCACCACATCGGGCACGTTCACGCCCTTGCGGTTCGAGATGGTGCCGCCCACGATCACCTCGCATTCGGCGAAATCGGGACCGTGCTCCTTCACCCGCAGCCGCAGCTTGCCGTCATTGACAAGCAGCGTGGCGCCGGGTTCGAGCGCGTCGAAGATCTCCTTGTGCGGCAGCTGCACCCGATGCGCCTCGCCCGGGGTCGGGTCGAGATCGAAGCGGAAGGTCTGCCCGTCCTCGAGCTCGGCCGCGCCATTGGCGAACTGGCCGCAGCGCAGCTTGGGCCCCTGCAGGTCGGCCAGGATCGCGATCGGGCGGCCGGTATCGGCCTCGATCTGGCGAATGGTCGCGTGACGCTGCGCGATCTCCTCATGGGAGCCATGGCTCATGTTCAGCCGGAACACATCCGCTCCGGCCTCGAAAAGCGCCCGGATGGTCGCGTAGTCGGTCGAGGACGGGCCCAGCGTGGCCACGATCTTGAGGTTGCGTAGACGTCTCATACTGACCTATCTGTCTTCAGGTGATCCATGCGCAGTATGCGCCGGTGTACAATCCCACCTTCTAGGCCGAACTCAGCGTCAAGACAACCGGCGCCTGCGGGAACGGCCGCAGACAGGGATGTGGCTTGAAAAGGTGACAGGATGATGACCGAGCAGCCCTTCGAGACGGTCGGCGAGACGCGCGGCGGGCGCTGGCTGGTGACCTGCGATCACGCCACCAACATCGTGCCGTCCTGCGTGAATGGCGGCAGCCTCGGCCTGTCTCCGGCCGACATGGCCCGCCACATCGCCTGGGATCCGGGGGCCGCGGGCGTGGCCCGCGCGCTGGCCGAGCGGCTCGACGCGACCCTGGTGCTCAGCCGCTTCTCGCGGCTGGTGATCGACCCGAACCGGGGCGAGGACGATCCGACGCTGGTGATGCGGCTCTATGACGGCACCGTAATCCCCGCCAACCGCGCCATCGGCGAGGCCGAGCTCGACCGCCGCATCCGGACCTTCTGGCGCCCCTATCACGGCGAGGTCGCGCGGCTGGCAGCGCGGCGCTCCGACACCGTCCTGCTCGCGATTCACAGCTTCACGCCGCAGTTGAAGGGCCGCCCGCCCCGGCCCTGGCAGATCGGCATCCTGCATGGCGCCGACGACCGGCTGGCGCGGCCGCTGATCGCGCGGCTGCGCGCCGAGGACGATCTGGGCGGTCTCTGCGTCGGCGAGAACGAGCCCTATGGCGGGCATCTGCCGGGCGATTCCGTCGACCGCCATGCCGAGGCCTTCGGCCGGCCGAACGTGCTGATCGAACTCCGCAATGACGTGATCGCCGCGCCCGCCGACCAGGTCGCCTGGGGCGCGCGGCTTGCCCCGATCCTCGAGGCCGCGCTGGCCGAGACCGGCGCCTGAGCGCGGCCCGCCCCTCCCCTCCCGGAAGGAGACCCGACATGGACGACACCACCCGCACCGAGATCGAGGCCGCCGCCTTCCGGCGGCTCAGGCGCCACCTGATGGAGGACCGGCCCGAGGTCCAGAACATCGACCTGATGACCCTGGCCGGGTTCTGCCGCAACTGTCTGTCGCGCTGGATGGCCGAGGCCGCCGCCGAACGCGGGGTCGCGATGACCGAGGCCGAGGCGCGCGAGACCTTCTACGGCATGCCCTATGCGGACTGGAAGGCCCTGCATCAGACCGGGGCGAGCCCCGAACAGAAGGCGGCCTTCGACAGCGCCTTCGCCGCCAATGTCGGCCCGCGCAAGGACTGAGCCCTTTCGGCGCCGGCCGTGCCTGAGCTGACCTGAGCAGTGGTACCGGGAAGGTCTGCGGACGGGCCGCAAGAAAGCGGTCGCATCCGCCCCCGGGTTCTGGAGTAGACTGCGCCGCGACTCATGACAGCGCGGCACCGCCCGCGCGCCTCCGGGCGCGGGAGCATGTCTGTCGCCGCGCGCCCCGGACGAACGGAGCCCCCGATGATCCCGGCCAGCGGACCGATACTGCAATTCACTCCCAAACTTCTGACTGTCATGGCCGAGGGTTACGGGCTGCGCGCCTTCCGCGCCGATCTGGTGGCCGGGCTGACCGTGGCGGTGGTGGCGCTGCCATTGTCGCTGGCCATTGCCATCGCCTCGGGCGTGCCGCCGGATCGCGGGCTGATCACCGCCATCATCGGCGGCTTTCTGGTCTCGGCGCTCGGCGGCAGCCGGTACCAGATCGGCGGCCCGGCCGGCGCCTTCATCGTGCTGGTCATGGCCACCGTCCAGCGCCACGGACTGGACGGACTGGCGCTCGCGACCTTCCTCTCGGGCCTCTTCCTGGCCGCGGCCGGGGCGCTTCGCCTGGGCAGCTTCGTCAAGTTCATCCCCTACCCCGTCACGGTGGGCTTCACCGCCGGGATCGGCGTCATCATCCTCGCCAGCCAGATGCGGCCGTTTCTGGGGCTGACCCTCGACGGCCCCGAACCCGGCCCCTTCCTCGAGAAGATCCCTGCGCTCTGGGCCGCGCTGCCGACGCTCGGCCCGATCGATCTGGCGATGGGCATCGGCACCTTCGGCTTCATCCTGGTGCAGCGCCGCCATGCGCCGCGCTTTCCGGGCATGCTGATGGCAATCGCGCTGGCCGGGCTGACGGTCTGGCTGTTCAGGCTGCCGGTGCCCACCATCGGCAGCGCCTATGGCGGCATCGCCTCCAGCCTGCCCGCGCCGCATCTGCCGCCGCTGGGGCTCGAGAAGATCCGCGCCGTCCTTCCCGACGCGCTGGCCTTCACCCTTCTGGGCGCCATCGAGTCGCTGCTTTCGGCGGTGGTGGCGGATTCGATGACCGGGCGGCGCCACCGCTCGAATGCCGAGCTGATCGGACAGGGGGCGGCCAACATGGCCTCGGCCTGTTTCGGCGGCTTCTGCGTCACCGGCACCATCGCCCGGACCGCCACCAATGTGCGGGCTGGCGCCCATGGCCCGGTCGCGGGCATGATCCATTCGCTGGCGCTTCTCGGCATGGTGCTGCTGCTGGCACCGCTCGCCTCGGCAATTCCGCTGGCAGCACTGGCCGGCGTGCTGGTCTCGGTCTCGCTCCACATGATCGACATCCGCGCGATCCGGACGCTCGCACGCACCGCCCGGGCCGAGGTCGTGGTACTGCTGGCAACGCTCGCGATGACGGTGCTGCGCGATCTGACCGAGGCCATCGTGACCGGGCTCGCGCTGGGTGCGCTGGTCTTCCTGCACCGGCTGGCCCAGATGAGCGGGGTCGACGCGATGCTGGACGAGAGCGATACCGAAAGCCGGCCCGAGGATCGCGGCCCCAACCGGCAGACCGTGGTGCTGAGGCTGACGGGCGCCTATTTCTTCGGCTCGGCCCCGGTGATCGAGAATGTGCTCGACCGGATCGCAGCCCGGCCGCGCCATCTGATCCTCGACATGGCGGATGTCCCGCTTCTGGACATGACCGGCGCACACAGCCTGACCGGCTTCGCCCGAAAGGCGCTCGAGCAGGGCATGGCGGTCTCTCTGGCAGGGGCACGCCCCCGGCATCTGCAGATGCTCAGGGCCGCCGGGCTGCCAGACGCCACCCATATCACACCGGATGTCGCCGGGGCCCGGGCCATGGCCGATGCGGCCTGATCCTCAAGCATCTCGGCCCTGCCCCCTGTCCCGTCACCAGCCCTGCCCGGGCGCGGTGACGGGACCGGGCATGCCCTCTGGGACTTCGGGCCCGCCCATCCCTGCCAGCGCACCCGGACCATCTCTCTTCCCCCTCCCGCACGCCGGAAAGCGGCCATCAGGACCGCGGAACGGACCAAAGAAAGTGCAGCCTACGGTCTCGGCGCTTCACCCGGACGCTGGCGGCGCAGAGCCTGCATCGACACCGCGCCTGAAGCATCCGGCCTGCGATGCGCCTTATCGGTGAGCGGATCACTGGCGACGACACCCGACGCCCTCATCACGCCCCTGCCACGCGCAGGCCTGCCAAGGCATTCACCTGAGCGGCTCACCCCGACGTCGGGCCGGTACTACTAGCCGCTCGCGGAACAGCCCCGCCCCGAAGCCGTCTGAGGCACCTTTGACCAGCCCTGCCCCATCGCCCGGGACCGCGAAGCGCGGCGCGGAAAGCCCACCATTGCTGAAGGCAGGCGTCATCCGAAGCCGGTCCCGTTCCAGGCCGCGCTCTTGGCCCGGACTCGCCCCCCCGGAATGAACGTCTTCGCGAAGCGGCCCCAGGACGCGGGGAAACCGCATGAGCTCATCATCGCTGCGGTCGCGCGCAGGCATGTCAGCCCCGCCAGGGCCGGGCCAATCACCGCGGCTGAAGGACAAGCGGGCTAGCGGCCCGGCCCCCGGTCGAGCAGATCGTCCGGGACCAGCCCGGCCAGCCAGGCCCGGGCCGCATCGACCGTCTCGACATAGGCCTCGACCTGGCCCTCGAGCGCGGGGCTCAGCCCGGCAATGGCCGGCGCCTTGAGATAGGCAGAAAGTGCTGCCGCCGCGACCAGAACCGCGACAAGGAAGCCCGCCACGAAGGCACCGCCCCAACCACTGCGGGATGCGGCCGCGGGCGGGATGCTTTCGGCGCCGCGATCGGTGCTGGCCGAAAGCGTCGAGGTGATCTTCTCGATATCGGGCAGCAGGTCGCGCCGCCGGGCCGGCAACGGCTCGGCCGGGGCGGCCTCCGGGTCGGCCTCCGGTTCGGACTGCGGCGACGGCGCTGCCTCGGGGGCACTGCCCCGACCCGAACGCGGCGGGCTGACAAGCCCCAGATCGGCCTGTTCCGAAAAGGTCTCTGCGGTCGCCTCTTCCTCGCGGGCGCGCTGCTCGCGCTCGGCCTCCTCGCGCAGGATGTTCAGCACGTCCTCGTCGAGCCCGCGGCGCGGCGGCGCATCTGTGCCCTGCCCGGTCGGGGGCACCGCACCGGCGCCATCCGACGCGGTCTCCGGCGGCACCGGCGCGCGCGGCACCGCGAAGCCCGCCAGCGGGTCCTGCGGCGCGGCACCGGCCGGGTCCTGGAACCATATGTGGTTACAGTTCGAACACTGGACGTCACGCCCCTCGTCCGGGATCACCGCCTCGTCCACCTCGTATTGGGCGCCGCATTTCGGGCACGTCAATCGCATTCCGCTCTACCCCCCGGGGCGTATCGGCCCGCCGGACCTGCCTGCCATATCCGCGCCATGTTGTATCACCGGCTGCGGAAATTCAAAGCCTTTGCGGTCGGTGCGATTGCAACCCGCGCGGACGTGGGCAATACCATGGGCGAACGGACCCGGACCCCGGCCGACGGAGCGGACCTTGATCGAGCTCGAAAACGTCTCGCACAGCTATGGCGGCAGCGAGCTTCTGTGCGACATGTCGCTGAGGCTGGCGCCGGCCTCGTTTCATTTCCTGACCGGCCCCTCGGGGGCGGGCAAGACCACGTTCCTCAAGATCTGCTATGCCGAACTGCATCCCAGCCATGGCACGATGCGCCTGTTCGGCGCCGATCTCGCGGGGCTCGACCGCGACGGGGTCGCGCGGATGCGGCGACGGATCGGCGTGGTGCATCAGGATTGCCGCTTCCTCGACCACCTGCCGCTCGCCGAGAATATCACCCTGCCGCTGCTGGCCTCGGGGCGCGATATCGCGGCCGAAGAGCGCAACCTCGCGGAACTCATGAACTGGGTCGGGCTGAAGGCGCAGGCCGGGGCGCTGCCGCCGCAGCTTTCGGGCGGCGAGCGCCAGCGCGCGGCGCTGGCCCGGGCGGTGATCCTGTCGCCCGACGTGATCCTGGCCGACGAACCCACCGGCAATGTCGACTGGGAGATGTCGCTGCGTATCCTGCAACTGTTGATCGAGCTGAACCGGATGGGCAAGACGATCCTGATCGCGACCCATGACCTGAACCTGATCCGGGCCGCCAAGACCCAGGTCGCGGCGCGCGTGCTGCGCATCAAGGACCGGCGGCTGCAGCTCGCGGGGGCGGATCTGTGAGGCCGCTGCTGGCGGCCCTGAGGCGGCGCGTCGTGCTGCTGGCCTCGGCTCTGAGCTCGGAGCCCGAAGCCAGCCGGGTCGTGCCGCCAACCGGCTTCACCGCCCGTCTCACGCTGTTCACTGCCGCCACCATGACCTTTCTCGCGGTCTTCGCGCTGGCGCTGAGCATGGCCTCGGGGCGGCTGGCCGACCGCTGGGCAGACGCGCTGGCGCGGACCGCGACGGTGCGGATCTCGGCCCCGCCCGGGCAGATGGGCACCCAGACCGACGCGGTGCTCGAGATCCTGCGCACGACCCCCGGCATCGCCTCGGCCCGGGCCATGAGCGACATCGAACAGCGGCACTTGCTGGAGCCCTGGTTCGGCCCCGACCTGCCGGTCGAGACGCTGCCCCTGCCCCGGCTGATCGAGGTGACCGAGACCCGCGCGGGCATAGATGCCGAGGCGCTGCGGCTCAGGCTTGCGGCCGAGGCGCCGGGGGCGGCCCTCGACGATCACACCCGCTGGCGCCAGCCGCTGGTGCGCGCGGCCGGACGGCTCCGGCTGCTGGGCTGGACCGCGGCCCTTTTGATCGGGGCCAGCATGGCGGCGATGATCGCGCTGGCCGCCAATGCGGCGCTGGCCGCCAATGCCCAGCTGATCGGCGTGCTGCGCCTGGTCGGCGCCCGCGACATCTTCATCGCCCGGGCCTTCGTGCGCCGCTTTACCCGGCGGACGCTGGAAGGCGCCGCGCTCGGAACCCTTGCCGGGATGGGCGCCGTCGCCCTTCTGCCCGGCGACGGACCCGACGGATTTCTGACCGGGCTTGGGTTTTCCGGCCCCCAATGGATCGTGCCGCTGCTCTTGCCGGTGCCGGCCGGAGCCATCGGCTTTGCCGCCACCCGCTGGACCGCGATGCGAATGCTCAGAAGGATCACCTGACCGATGCGCTCTCCCCTGCAATATCTGCGCTCGCTGGTCTTCGTCGGCCAGATGTATCTGGCGATGCCGGTCATCGGGCTGCTCTACCTGCCGCTGGCGCTGGCCTCGCCGCGCGGCGCCACATTGGCGGCTCGGCATTATTGCCACTGGGTGCGCTGGACCGCGCGCTGGATGGTCGGCCTGAAATCCGAGGTGCGCGGCACCCCGCCCGAGGGCGAGGTGCTGATCGCCGCCAAGCACCAGTCCTTCTTCGACATCATCCTTCTGGTGGGCTCGCTGCCCCGGCCCCGCTTCATCATGAAGAAATCCCTGACCTGGGCGCCGGTCCTGGGCTGGTACGCGCTGCGGATCGGCTGCGTGCCGGTCGACCGCGGCAAGCGCGGCCAGGCCATCGCTGCGATGAGAAAACAGGTGGCCGAGGGCCGGCAGGCGCCGGGGCAGCTGATCATCTACCCGCAGGGCACCCGCGTCGCGCCGGGCGTGTCGCGCCCCTACAAGATCGGCGCGGGCGTGCTTTACCAGCAGATCGGCCAGCGCTGCATCCCCGCCGCCACCAATGTGGGCGTGTTCTGGCCCCGCACCGGGATCTATCGCAAACCCGGGCTCGCGGTGCTGGAATACCTGCCGCCGATCGCGCCCGCACAGCCGATCGACGTCTTCATGGCAGAGCTTGAAGAGAGGGTCGAGACCGCCTCGGATAGGCTGATGGCCGAGGCGGGCTTCACGACCAGGGGCTGAGACCCGCAAAGGACAACGCCGGCGATACCGTCGCCGGGGATCCCTCCCGGGCCAGCCCCCCGGTCAGGCGCGAAGAGGCAAGCTGCTCAGGCAGCCAGCCCCTTCGAGCCGATCTCGAGGAATTTCCGGCGCCGCTCGGCGACAAGCGCAGCGGGCTCCTTGCCGAGCAGCTCGCCCAGCATGGTGGCAAGGTTGCGCCCGACCCGGTCGATGGTCTCCTCGCGGGCGCGCTGGGCCCCGCCGATGGGTTCGGGGATGATCCGGTCGATCACCCCGAGCTTGAGCAGATCCTGCGCCGTCAGACGCAGCGCCTCGGCCGCCTCGCGCATCTTCTCGGCATCCTTCCACAGGATCGAGGCGCAGCCCTCGGGCGAGATCACCGAATAGACCGAATGCTCCAGCATCGCGACCTTGTTGGCCGTTGCGAAGGCCACCGCCCCGCCAGAGCCGCCCTCGCCGATCACGATCGAGATCAGCGGCACGCCGATCTGCAGGCATTTCTCGGTCGAACGCGCAATGGCCTCGGACTGGCCGCGCTGCTCGGCGCCCTTGCCCGGATAGGCGCCGGGGGTGTCGACAAGGGTGATGACCGGCAGCCCGAACCGGTCGGCCATGTCCATCAGCCGCACCGCCTTGCGATAGCCCTCGGGCCGGGCCATGCCGAAATTGCGCTCGAGCCGGGTCTTGGTATCGAACCCCTTCTCATGGCCGATCACCACCACCGGCTGGTCGTTGAACCGCGCAAGCCCGCCCATCACCGCATTGTCCTCGGCGAAGTTGCGGTCGCCCGCCAGCGGCGTGTATTCGCGGAACAGCGCCTCGATGTAGTCCTTGCAATGCGGCCGGTCGGGATGGCGCGCGACTTGGCATTTCCGCCAGGGGGTCAGGTTCTTGTAAAGCTCTTTCAGCATGTCGGCGGCCTTGCGATCGAGCGCCGAGGCCTCCTGCGCCACGTCCATCTCGGAATTGGCGCGGGCCATCGCCCGAAGCTCCTCGGCCTTGCCTTCGATCTCTGCCAGGGGCTTTTCGAATTCGAGATAGTTCATCGACGCGGCTCCTTGATGCTGGCGGGGTATATGACGCCCGCCGCGCCGATTTGCAACGCCGCCGCGCGACGACGATGACGCGGCTGCCCCGGCGGCATCCCGGCAGGCGGTCCTGAGCGCAGGCCGGGGCACGGGCCGGCACACGGGCCGGATCGCGATATGCAACCGTTCGCGGTGGCATCAGCGACGGGCAGTGTCGGACCTCCGCCACCAGACCGGAAAACCGCGCCCGGAACGCAGGCCGCCCGGGCGCGGAACCGCATCGCCATGACAAAGTGGCCGCGCCTTTGCCCCTGCACTTCGCCTCGGGCCGCCCTGACGATCGCCGGCCCCGGCAAGGGGGAACGGGTCCCGTTTCGCGCCGGTCCGGGAGGCCCGGGCAGGGCTCTCCCGCGCGATTCCCGATGCGAGGACCGGTTCCCGGGGCGCGCAGGCGCGAAGACGCACGGTCTTCACGGCGACGCCCCCGCCTCGGCCGGTCCCGCCCCGGGAACAGGGCGGGGCTGGCTCCACCAATCAGCCGATCTGGAAGCCCGGCGTCGAGGCCGCGATCGCCTTTTCCTCGTCATTCATCTCGGCCTCCACCGCCTCGAAAAGCGGGGTCGAGAGATAGCGCTCGCCGGTATCGGGCAGCATCGCGAGGATGACCGAGCCCGGCTCGGCGGTCTCGGCCACCTGAAGCGCCACCGCGACGGTCGCCCCGCCCGAAACCCCGGTCAGGATGCCCTCCTTCGCGGCCAGCGCCCGCGCCTGTTTCAGCGCCTCGGGTCCCTCGACCGGAATGAGCTCGTCATAGAAGCCCTTGTCGATCGCCTCCTGCAGGACCAGCGGAATGAAATCCGGTGTCCAGCCCTGGATCGGATGCGGATGGAAGGCCGGGTGGCTTTCATCCGCCTCGCCTTCGGCATTGCGCTTCTGCGCCCGGCCCGAGGCGATCAGCGCGGCATCGGCCGGTTCGCTGAGGATGATCCTGGTCTCGGGGCGTTCTCGGCGCAGCGCCCGGGCGATGCCGGTCACCGTCCCGCCGGTGCCGTAGCCCGACACGACATAGTCAAGCCGCTCGCCCTCGAAATCGGCAAGGATCTCGCGGGCGGTGGTGGCCTCGTGAATATCGGCATTGGCCCCGGTCTCGAACTGATGGGCGAGGAACCAGCCGTTCTTCTCGGCCAGCTCCTGAGCCTTGCGATACATCCCCATCGCCTTGTCGGCCTTCGGCGTCAGCACCACCTTGGCGCCCAGCATCCGCATCAGGCGGCGGCGCTCGACCGAGAAGCTCTCGGCCATGGTGATGACCAGCGGATAGCCCTTCTGCGCGCAGACCAGCGCCAGCCCGATGCCGGTATTGCCCGAGGTCGCCTCGACCACGGTCTGCCCGGGTTTCAGCGCGCCCGAGCGCTCGGCCGCCTCGATGATGTTCAGCGCCAGCCGGTCCTTGACCGAGGCGCCGGGGTTGAAGAACTCGGCCTTGACGTAAAGCGTGACATGGTTCGGGCCGAGATTGTTGATGCGGATCGCGGGCGTGTCGCCGATGGTGTCGAGCACGCTGTCGAAACGCCGCCCCCGTCCGCTGGTTTTGCGAATGCCGTCATCTGCCATGACCATACCCCTTTCTTCGGTACCGGGCCGCCGCGCGGGCGGCCGCTCTGATCTCGGGGCGAACCATAGCACGCCCGCCGGAAAGGGCACGGGGGGCCGGGGCCGGACGAGGCGGTTAGGGAGGAAGACCGAGCACATCTCGGCCGGGCGGAACAGAGCACTCAAGGCCCCGGCCAGATCCGGACGTTATTCCAAATCCGGCGGCAAATCCGGAACACGCTCCCACCGCCCTCTGTCTTGCAGCGTCAAGGCAGGAAAACCGGCACCAGCGAGGCCAGCAGCAGGAGCGCCATCGCCCGGTTGAACAGGCGCAGCCGGGCGGGTCGGCTCAGCAGCCGCCGGATGCGGGTGCCGAGAATGGTCCAGAGCCCCGTCGCGGGCACGCTTGCCGCTGCGAAGGCCCCCGCGACCAGCAGCACCGCCGACGGCTTTTGCCCCGGCGCGTAAAGCGTCAGCGCCGCCAGCGCCATGGTCCAGCCCTTGGGATTGACCCATTGGAAGGCCGCCGCCTGCAGGAAGGTCATCGGCCGCCCCGGCGCCGCGCCGGGTTCTGGCGGCGCGGCCCGGGCGATCTTCCAGGCCAGCCAGACCAGATAGGCGGCGCCCAGCCAGGTCAGCAGCACGCGCAGCATCGGCCAGGCCTCGAAGGCGCGCATCGCGCCCAACCCGACCAGCACGACCATGGCGACGAAGCCCAGCGCCACGCCCAGGATATGCGGAAGGGTCCGGCGCAGCCCGAAATTGGCGCCCGAAGCCATCAGCATCAGGTTGTTCGGCCCCGGTGTGATCGAGGCCACAAGCGCGAAGGCTCCAAGCGCCAGCAGAAGATCGAGATTGTCCATGACCCGCACTATCGCACGCTCTGCCCGGATTGCCAGCACCGCGGGTCGCGGGCTCCGGCAGACGGGGAGCCGACGGGAGTCCGACGGCCGGGCGTCCCGGGGGCTGGGGGGGGCCGGGGGGGTAGAGCCCCCGGCGGCTCGTGGCGCCTCAGCGCCGCGAAACCGGATCGGCGCGCGGCAGGTCCCGCGACGGGCGCGGCCGGGCCTTCAGGAGACATCCGCCGCGCATCCTCCGGCGGTCCGAAACCGGCCTCCCCTGCCCGCGGCCTCAGCCCGCTGCGATCATCTCGGCCTGGCGCACGATCACCTCGGCCTGCTTGATCGAGGCGATATCGACCAGCCGGCCCTTGTAGACGGTCGCGCCCGCCCCTTCGGCCTTGGCCTTCTCCATGGCCGCGAGGATCTCGCGCGCCTCGCCCACCGCCGCCTCGGAGGGCGTGAAGACCTCGTTGGCCAGCGCCACCTGCCTGGGATGGATCGCCCATTTGCCGACCATGCCCAGCGTCGCCGAACGCAGCGCCTGGGCACGGAACCCTTCCTCGTCCGAGAAATCGCCGAACGGGCCGTCGACCGGCAGCACGCCATGGGTCCGGCAGGCCGCGACGATCGCGGTCTGGGCCCAGTGCCACGGATCCGACCAGTATTTCGCGCCCTCGCGGATCATGTAGTAATTCTCCTGGGTGCCGCCGATCCCGGTGGTCTGCATCCCCATCGAGGCCGCGAAATCGGCCGCGCCGAGGCTCATCGCCTGCAGCCGCGGGCTGGCCGCCGCGATCTCCTCGACATGGGCAATGCCGGCAGCCGATTCGATGATCACCTCGAAGCCCAGCGGCTTGCTCCGCCCCGTCGCGCGCTCGACCGCCGTCACCAGCGCATCGACCGCATAGAGATCGGCACCGCAACCCACTTTCGGGATCATGATCAGGTCGAGCCGGTCGGAGGCCTGTTCCAGCAGCTCCACCACGTCGCGATACCAGTAGGGCGTGTCGAGCCCGTTGATCCGCACGCTCAGCGTCTTGTTGCCCCAGTCGATATCGCCGATGGCCTGGATCACATTGGACCGCGCGCTAGACTTGTCGTCGGGCGCGACCGAATCCTCGAGATCGAGATTGATCACGTCCGCCGCACTGGCCGCCATCTTCTCGAAGATCGCAGGGCGCGAGCCCGGGCCGAACAACTGGCAGCGATTCGGACGCGAGACGGGCGTGGGCTGGATGCGAAAGCTCATGGTCGTACCCCTTCGGCAAGGATATGTCGTATCATTCTTAAAAACTGATAGAATGTTGCGTTATATTGCGCAAGCCATTTCGCTGCGCCGCAGCACGCCCGGCGTCCCCGATGGCACCGCAGCGCAACATTCGTCGACACCTTCGGCAATTCACCGGATAATCTTCGCAAGATTGCCCATAACGCGCGATATATCGGCAATTTTTGCTACGTCCCGGTGATATTTTCGCGCAAGCAATCAAGGAAACGCCACGATGATCGAAACCCCCTATCTTCTCTTTCTCGGCGACGCCCCCGACTCTCTGGCGGCCAAGGTGGCCCAGGGCATCCGTGACTGGCGCCCGGAAAATGCCGTCGGCCAGTACCGGATGGAAGGCTGCAAGGCCGACCTGAAACTCCCCGATCTCGACCTCGCCGAAGCGAAGGCCAGGGGGGCCAAGACGCTGGTCGTCGGCGTCGCCAACCGTGGCGGCGTGATCTCGCCCGCCTGGAAGAAGGTCCTGGTCGCGGCTCTCGAAGAGGGCTTCGATCTCGCGTCGGGGCTGCATAACCTGCTCCGCAACGAGCCCGACCTTGCCGGCGTCGCCGAGGCCACCGGCCGCACCCTGCATGATGTGCGCATCCCGACCGTCGCCTACCCGATCGCCAACGGCAAGAAACGCTCGGGCAAGCGCTGCCTCGCGGTCGGCACCGACTGCTCGGTCGGCAAGATGTACACCGCGCTGGCGATGGACCGCGAGATGAAGGCGCGCGGGCTGAAATCCTCCTTCCGCGCCACCGGCCAGACCGGCATCCTGATCACCGGCGAGGGCGTGCCGCTCGACGCCGTGATAGCCGATTTCATGGCCGGGGCCATCGAATGGCTGACGCCCGACAATGATGACGATCACTGGGACATGATCGAGGGTCAGGGCAGCCTGTTCCACGTCTCCTATTCCGGCGTGACCATGGCGCTGATCCATGGCGGCCAGCCCGATGCGCTGATCCTCAGCCACGAACCGACCCGGACCCATATGCGCGGCCTGCCGGATTACCAGCTGCCGAGCCTCGAAGCACTGCGCGACACCGCGCTGGGTCTTGCCCGCGTCGCCAATCCCGGGGCCGAGGTGGTCGGCGTCTCTGTGAACACTGCCGCCATGGGCGAGGACGAGGCGCTGAGCTGCCTCGAAGGCATCGAGAAACGCATGGGGCTGCCGACGGTCGACCCGTTCCGGCAGGGTGCGGGCCGTCTCGTCGATGCGCTCGACGCGATCTGAGGCGGAGGCATGCAGATTTCCCTCACCCCCGAGAGCTTCCGCCTGAAGGAGGCCTTCACCATCTCGCGCGGCTCGCGCACCGAGGCGCGCGTGCTGACCGTGCGCGTCACCTCGGGCGGCGCCACCGGCTGGGGCGAATGCGTGCCCTATGCCCGCTATGGCGAGACGCTCGACAGCGTCACCGCCCAGATCGAGGCCCTGCCGCCCTCGCTGACCCGCGGCAGGCTGCAGGAGCTGCTGCCGCCCGGGGCCGCGCGCAATGCCGTCGATTGCGCACTCTGGGATCTCGAGGCCAAGCAGGCCCGCGCCCGGGTCTGGGATCTGGCGGGCCTGCCCGCGCCGGGCCCCGAGATCACCGCCTTCACGCTGTCGCTCGACACCCCCGGGAACATGCGCGCGGCGGCGGCCAGGAATGCCCACCGGCCGCTTCTGAAGATCAAGCTCGGCACCGATGCCGACATGCCCCGGCTGGAAGCGGTGCGCGCGGGCGCGCCGAAGGCCAGGATCATCGTCGATGCGAACGAGGGCTGGACCGCCGAGGTCTATGCCGATCTCGCACCGCATCTGGTGCGGCTGGGCGTGGCGCTGGTCGAACAGCCCCTGCCCGCCGGTCAGGACGACATGCTGGCCGAGATCGCGCGGCCGCTGCCGGTCTGCGCCGATGAAAGCTGCCATGATCGCGCCAGCCTGCCCGCCCTGAAGGGCAAGTACGATCTGGTGAACATCAAGCTCGACAAGACCGGCGGGCTGACCGAGGCGCTGGCGCTGAAGCAGCAGGCCCTGGCCGAGGGCTATGGCCTCATGGTCGGCTGCATGGTCGGCTCGAGCCTCGCCATGGCGCCCGCGGTGCTGCTGGCGCAGGGCGCGGCGGTGACGGATCTTGACGGGCCGCTGCTTCTGGCCGAAGACCGCCCCGAGCCCCTCTGCTTCGACGAGGCGGGCGTGCATGCCCCCGCCGCCGCGCTCTGGGGATAGGCCCCGATTGCCGGGTCGCGGCGCCCTGCGCCGCACCCGCCTCCCTGGAAAAAGGACCCCGCGATGACCCGAACCGTCTATGTGAACGGCGACTACCTGCCCGAGACCGAAGCCCGCGTCTCGATCTTCGACCGCGGCTTTCTGTTCGCCGATGGCGTCTATGAGGTCGCGAGCGTGGTCGACGGCAAGCTTCTCGACTTCCATGCCCATGCCGCGCGGCTGCAGCGCTCGCTGGCCGAGCTAGAGCTGCGGTCGCCCGTCGACATGGACGAGCTGCTGGAGATCCACCGCGAGCTGATCGTGCGGAACGGCGTCGATCAGGGCATGGTCTACATGCAGATCACCCGGGGCGCGCCCGACGACCGCGACTTCCACTTCCCCGATCCGGAAAAGGTCGCGCCGAGCCTCGTGATGTTCACCCAGTCGAAACAGATCGTCGAAAGCAAGACCGCCGAGACCGGCATCAAGGTGATCTCGATCGACGACCTGCGCTGGGCGCGGCGCGACATCAAGACGGTGCAGCTTCTGTACGCGTCGATGGCGAAGATGGCCGCCGAGAAGGCCGGGGCCGACGATGCCTGGATGGTCGAGGACGGCTTCGTCACCGAGGGCAGCTCGAACAACGCCTATATCGTGAAGAACGGCAAGATCATCACCCGCCAGCTCGGCACCGAGATCCTGCCCGGCATCACCCGCGCCGCGGTGCTGAAATTCGCAGCCGAGGCACAGATGGTAATCGAGGAACGCGCCTTCACCATCGAGGAAGCCAAGCAGGCCGACGAAGCCTTCTTCACCTCGGCTTCGGCCTTCGTGATGCCTGTGGTGTCGATCGACGGGGTCAGCCTCGGCGACGGCCTGCCGGGCCCGGTCTCGCGCCGGCTGCGCGAGATCTATCTCGAAGAGGCGATGAAGACCGCGATCTGAGGCGACGCCCGGACGATCCATCATGCCGGCCCGGGCCCTCCGCCCGGGCCTTTTCCTTGCCGGGGGCCTTGCCGGGATCCCTGACAGGCGGGCCCTAGCCCGAGAGCGGCTTGCCCAGCTCGACCCAGATCGGCCGGTGATCGCTCGGCCGCTGGGTCCGGGCGGTGCCCGTCCCGTCCAGTTCTGCCTCATAGGCGTCATGCGCGATCCCGGCCGCGCGCACCCGGGGCACAAGCCCGGGCGAGATCGCGAAATGATCCAGCAGCAAGGGCCGGTCGGGCACCTCGTCGACGAAGTCGTCGAACCGCGCGGTGAAGAGTGCCGCGGGCGGCACATGGGCCAGCAGCGGGTGGTGAAAGATCAGCCCCGGCATGAAGGTCGAGCCCAGCACGATATCGGCCACGTTATGCGTGAGATAGCTGCGCTCGAAGAAATCCGTCCCGGGCCCGTCATTCCAGTCGCCGGTGACGAGGATCCGCACCTCCGGATCCTCGGCGACCAGGGCATCGAGATAGGCGCGCAGTCGGAAGCCCTCGGCCGAAATGCGCCGCCGGGCCAGCAATGCCGCCACCACGAATTCCTGCCGCCGCGCCGGATCGCGCCAGAGCGCCGCGCCGCCATGGACATATTTCGACTTGGTATGCAGCACCACGACCCGGACCGGCGCGCCGCCCACCGGGTCGATATCGACCACCAGCGGCAGCCGGGTGAACTCGTAGCCCTCCAGCAGCATGTCGCCATTGACATCGGCCGCCCAGGGCTCGCTCAGCGCCCGCGTCGCCACATCGGTCGCGCGCTCGATGGCGCGCACCAGCCCGTCGCGGCGGCGCAGCACGTAAAGCTTCTGCGCGCCCCCGTCCGACCCGATCAGCGCCTCATAGCGCGGCCCGTCAGCGTCGGACAGAAACTCTTCGAGAAACAGCGCCATCTCGGCCTCGGCGCTGGGGCCTTCCTGCAGACAGAGCAGGTCGGGTGCCAGCGCGTCGATCACGGCGGCAGCCTTCCGGGCGCAAGTCCGCGCCTCGTCGGGCGAAAGCTCGCCCGAGCCCCAGCGCGGCCGGGCATTGCCGGAAAACCACCTGTTCATCCATTCGAGATTCCAGTCGACGATCTTCATGCCCGCCTCCCCCTGCGGCCGATGACCCGGGGGAAGTCTAGCACAGCTGCGCGACGCGCGGGTGATGCGATCAGAACCGCTCGAGCAGGCGCCTTAGATAATCGAGCTCGAGATCGGGGCGGTTCTGCTCGCCCGAGCGGCGGCGGATCTCGTCCAGCAGATCGCGGGCCCGACGGTAGACATCCTCGCCCTGCAGCAGGCTGTCCTCTGTTCCGAGCTGCCCGGTCGAGCCCGGCGCCCGTCCCAGCGGATCGCGGCGCTCGCCGCCCGCATCGGCCCGGCCCATGCCCTGTCCGTCCGTTCCGTCGCGCTGGCGGTTCTGCGCCAGCGCCTCGCCCAGATTGCGCATGCCCTCGCGCAGCGCCTCCATCGCCTCGGCCTGATCGTTGAGCGCCCCGGCCAGGTCATCGTCGCGCAGCGACCGCTCGGCCTTGTCCATCGCGCGGCCTGCCCGATCCAGCGCCTCGCGCGTGCCCTCGCTCTGGGGCGAGGCGCCAAGCCCGGGCAGGTTCTGCCGCTGACGCTCCAGCTCGCGGCGCAGCGCCTCCTGACGCTCGGCCAGGCCCTGCTGCCCGCCCCGATCGCCCTGGCCCGGACCGGCCCCGTCACCGGCCCCGTCCTGTTCGCGCTGGCCCTCTCCGCGCTGGCCCTGTCCGCCCTCGCCCTGCCCTTGCTGGCCGGGGTTGAACTGTTCCTGCAGGTCGCGGAAGGCATCGTCGGACAGACCCTGCTGGTCGCGAAGCGTCTCGGCCAGCCCTTCCATCGCCTGCTGGCCCGGATTGTCCCCGCCCGGGCCCTGGGTGACCTGCATGTTCTCCATCATCTGCTGGAGCATCTGCAGAAGCTGCTGGGCCTCCGCCATACGGCCCTCTTCCATCAGCTGCTGCAACCGGTCGAGCATCTGTTGAAGCTGATCGCCGGTGATCTCCTGCGTCTCGCCATTCTGCGCCTGCTGCTGACCGTTCTCCTGCTGCTGTTCGGCAAGCTGGCGCATGTAATCCCGCGTCGCCTCGCGCAGTTCGTCCATGAGCTGGGCGATCTCGGCATCGCTGGCCCCGTTCCGCATCGCCTCGGCCAGCCGCTCCTGCGCCCGGCGCAGCCGCTCGGCAGCATCCGAAAGATCGCCATCCTCGATCAGGACCGCGATATCCCACAGCGCCCCGGCCAGCTCGGTCTGGGCTTCGGGCGGCAGCGCGGCGGCCGCTCTCTCGAGCCTGCGGATCGCGACCCGCAATTGCAGATAGGCGCGTTCGCTGCGGAAGATCTGCTCGGGCCGGTAACTGATGGCGCGCAGGATCTGCGCCACCTCGGGCGCGTTCGAGCGCGCCCAGAGCAGCGCCTGGCGCTGTTCGACGATGGCACGGGCGAGCGGGTCGAAAAAGCGCCGGCCCGGCAGAACCATCTCGGCAGGCGCCGAGACCCCGCGCTGGCCCAGCGCATCCTCGACGGCCAGCTCCACCCGCACCGGCAACCCGGCCCAGGGATGTTGCGACAGGTTCTCGACAAGGGTTTCCGTGAATTGCCGCCGGTCGCCCGAAATCGGCATCGGCAGGTCAAGCACCAGCGGCGCGCGCGGATCGGGCTCGGCGGCAAGGCCATAGCGACGGGAGACCCGGTCCGGATCGAGCGTGATCCTGGCCTCGCCCGCCGTCACGCCGTAATCGTCGCTGGCCGAGAAGGGCTGCCGCATCTCACCATCGGCCGTCACCTCCATCTCGCCGGTCAGCCGCACCTCGGGCCGGATATCGGGGCTGAGAACGATCTGCCAGGACCGCCCGCCATTGCCGTCGATCCCGACCTGCCCATCGCGGATCACCTCGAAGCTCTGGGCCATGGCATCGGTCCCGGCGGGCACCGCGGCCTCGCCCTCGGCGCCGGGTTCCCGGCCCGAGACCGTCTCTGTCACGTCCAGCGCCCCGACCTTCCCGTAGAGCCGCAACGTGACGCGGCTGCCCTGCGGCACAGCCAGCCGGGTCTCGGCAATGTCGTTGAGATAGATCGCGGGCCTTGCGGTATAGGCCGGAGGCTCGATCCAGCCCTCCCAGCTCGGGCCCGAGGCCAGCGCCGGGCCGCCCCTGCCCAGATCGGCCACGCTCGCCACGCGCAGGAAGGACCCGAAGATCAGCGCGACGGCGAAAGCGATCAGCGCGACATGGCGCAGCCCATAGGGATCGCGCGAGGACAGGCGCAGATCGGGGGCCACCGCGCGCGCGGCCCGCGCCCGCGCCGACATGCGGGTGACATGGGCGCGCCAGACCGCCTCGGAGGCCGGATCGCCCGCGCCGATGGCCTGGATGTCGGAAAGTGCCGAGATCGGCCGACCGGGCAGGCTTCGGTCGAGCCGGTCGAGCGCCTCGGCCCGTCCGGGGCGGCGGAAGCCGCGCAGCCCGTAGGCCAGAGCGCCCAGTAGAGCCGCCAGCAGCGCCCCGCCAATCGCGACAGCCGCGGCCTGGGACAGCAGGTCATGGGCGCCGAAGGCCAGCGCCGCCACCACCATCAGCACGAGGCTCGCCAGCGGCCAGAAGGCCCGGCACAGACGCTCGGCCAGAAGGCCCGCCCAGGTCAGGCGCAGCGGCCAGCGAAGCTCGGCGAGCGTGTCGTCGGGGCGCGGCGTGCTGTCGGTCATGCTCCCATCCGGCGGCGGACCCGGGCGGGGTGCCGGGTCACAACCATTCCGGGATGGTATCGCGGTTTATGATCTCGTCAAAGGAGGGCCGCTGGCGAATGACGGCGAAGTGATCTCCGCTGACCAGCACCTCGGGCACCAGGGGCCGGGTGTTGTATTCCGACGCCATCACCGCGCCGTAGGCCCCGGCCGAGCGGAAGGCGACCAGATCGCCCTCGGCCATCGGCGGCAGATCGCGCGCCTTGGCGAAGGTGTCGCCGGTCTCGCAGACCGGGCCGACGACATCATGGGGGGCATAACCGATCCCGGCGGCGGGTTCGTTCAGCGGCACGATGTCGTGCCAGGCGCCATACATCGAGGGCCGGACCAGATCGTTCATCGCCGCATCGAGGATCAGGAAGGTCCGCCCCTCGCCCTCTTTCACATAGATCACCCGGCTGACCAGAACGCCCGCATTCCCGGCGATGAGCCGCCCGGGCTCGATCTCGATCTCGACATCGAGATCGCCCAGCACGCGCCTGACCATGGCGCCGTATTCGACCGGCAGCGGCGGCGCGGCATTCGAGCGCTCATAGGGAATGCCGAGCCCCCCGCCCAGATCGAGCCGGCGGATGTCGTGGCCGTCGGCGCGCAGCAGCTTCGTCAGCTCTGCGACCTTGCCATAGGCCAGCTCGAAGGGGTCAAGCTCGGTCAGCTGGCTGCCGATATGGACGTCGATGCCCAGCACATCGAGCCCCGGCATCGCGGCGGCACGGGCATAGACCTCGCGGGCGCGGGCGATGGGAATGCCGAACTTGTTCTCGGACTTGCCGGTCGCGATCTTCTCATGGGTCTTCGCGTCGACATCGGGGTTCACCCGGACGGCGATGGGCGCGACCAGCCCCATCGCGCGCGCGACCTCGTCGAGCGCCGCCATCTCGGGCTCGGATTCGACGTTGAACTGGCGGATGCCGCCCTCGAGCGCAAGGCGCATCTCCTCGCGGGTCTTGCCGACGCCGGAAAAGACGATTCTCTCGCCCGGCACGCCCGCCGCGCGCGCCTTGCGGTACTCGCCCCCCGACACGACGTCGATGCCCGCACCGAGATCGCCCATCAGCTTGAGCACCGCGAGGTTCGAATTGGCCTTCATCGCGTAGCAGACCAGATGGTCGGTGCCCGCCAGAGCCTCGTCGAAGAGACGGAAATGCCGGGTCAGCGTGGCCACGGAATAGCAGTAGAAGGGCGTGCCGACAGCGGCCGCGATCTCGCTCAGCGGCACGTCCTCGGCATGAAGCGCACCGTCCCGGTACAGGAAATGGTCCATTCGGGTCTCCGGAGGGGCTCAGACGGCCTGCGAGGGCCGCGAGCGCAGGAAGATGTAAAGCGGCAGGGCGCAGGACAGGCCGATGCCGAAGGTCAGGGGGATGCAGACCAGCCCCAGCGCGTCGCGGCGCCGGGCGCTGTCGATCAGGATCCAGAGCGTCAGCGCGATGGCGCTGATGGTCAGATCCCAGGTCAGGCCGGTCGCGCTGTCATTGACATACCAGGCGTCGATCATCCCGCCCCAGTCCCAGTCATTGGCGATGATCCAGCGCATGAAATAGAACATCGGGTGGATCGCCCCCCAGATCGCAAGGGCAAGGAAGAGATAGCGCAGGTATTTCATGGCCGGTTGCCCCTGACGACGCCCATTTCGGCGGTTCCGCTGACCGACAGGCCCGGTTCCGAAGGCGCTGGCTGGGGCCGTTCGGGCTTGCCCTCGATACCGCAACCGCCCAGCGCAACCAAAAGCGTCAGGGCACAGGCCGCAAGGCCGCCCCGCCGCAAGATCCGATCAGAAGCCAAGTCCCAGTCCTCCCCTACCAAGGATCACCCGCACCGGGGCGCCGCGCGGGCGAAGCCCGACCGAGGCGCCATCGGTGCCCACCCTAACAGCCGTGGTGCCGGTGTCCACGACCCGGGCCGAGGCCCGGGCCCCATTCGGCCCGGCCCCGACCGCGACAGGGCCGGCCGAGACCGCGCCGCTGACATCGCCCTGGTTCGACACCGCGACCCCGCCATGCGGCCGGGCGCAGGCCGACAGCGCCAGAAGCGCAAGGCCCGCGGCGAATGTCGCGCCGCGTCTCATCCCAGCCGCTCCTTCCAGCGGGCGATCTGGGCCCGGACCTGATCGGGCGCGGTGCCGCCATAGCTCATCCGGCTCGCCACCGAATTATGCACGCCCAGCACACCGAACACGTCCTCGCGGATGCCCTCATGCACCGACTGCATGTCGGCGAGCGAGAGATCGGGCAGATCGCAGCCCTTCTTCTCGGCCATGGCGACCAGCGTGCCGGTGACGTGATGGGCCTCGCGGAAGGGCAGGCCCAGCTCCCGCACCAGCCAGTCCGCAAGATCGGTCGCGGTCGAGAAGCCGCTGGCGGCAGCCGCCTCCAGCGCGGGCCGGTTCGCGGTCATGTCGCGCACCATGCCCTCCATCGCAGCGAGCGCCAGCATCAGGTTGTCGGCCGCATCGAAGACCTGTTCCTTGTCCTCCTGCATGTCCTTGGAATAGGCCAAGGGCAGCCCCTTCATCACCGTCATCAGCGCGACATTGGCGCCGAAGATCCGGCCGATCTTGGCCCGGATCAGCTCGGCCGCATCGGGGTTCTTCTTCTGCGGCATGATCGAGGAACCGGTCGAGAACCGGTCCGACAATGCAACGAAACGGAACTGCGCCGAGGACCAGATCACCAGCTCTTCGGCGAAGCGCGACAGATGCATCGCGCAGATCGAGGCGTGGCCGAGGAATTCCAGCGCGAAGTCACGGTCCGAGACCGCATCGAGCGAATTGGCCATCGGCCGGGCAAAGCCCAGCGCCTTTGCGGTCATGTGCCGGTCGATGGGGAAGGAGGTGCCGGCCAGCGCCGCGGCCCCCAGCGGGCTTTCATTCATCCGCTCGCGCGCATCGGTGAAGCGCGACATATCGCGGGAGAACATCTCGACATAGGCCATCATGTGATGGCCCCAGGTCACCGGCTGGGCGGTCTGCAGATGGGTGAAGCCCGGCATCACCCAGTCCGCCCCCGCCTCGGCCTGGGCCAGAAGCGCCCGGATCAGCCGCCCGATCCCGTCGATCGCCGCGTCGGCCTGGTCGCGCACCCAAAGCCGGAAATCGGTCGCGACCTGGTCGTTGCGCGAGCGCGCGGTATGCAGCCGCCCGGCAGGTTCGCCGACGATCTCCTTCAGCCGCGCCTCGACATTCATGTGGATGTCTTCAAGCGCCGTCGAAAAGGCGAAGCTGCCGCCCTCGATCTCTGACAAGACCGTGAGCAGGCCTTCCCGGATCGTCTCGGCATCCGTAACGGTGAGGATACCGGTTTCCGCCAGCATGGCGGCATGAGCGCGCGAGCCCGCGATATCCTGAGGCGCAAGGCGCTTGTCGAACGAGATCGAGGCATTTATCGCCTCCATGATCGCGTCCGGCCCGGCAGCGAAACGCCCGCCCCACATGGCGTTGGAACGGTTCTGGGTCTGGTCTTTTGTCATCGGCTGGCCCCCTTCGGAGGGAAACATGATCTTAAGGTCGCTCGTCCTCTACATCGCCCTCGGGCTCTGTGCAAACGCGGCTCCTGCCGCCGACCTCGCCACGCTCGAGGCGATGCGCGAGGGCAGCATGAAGAAACTGGTGCTCCACAGCGAACCGCAGGCCCTGCCCGAGGCCGTGCTGCTGGACGAGACCGATGCCGAGCGCAGCCTCGGCGAATATCGCGGCCGCTGGGTGGTGCTGAATTTCTGGGGCACCTGGTGCCCGCCCTGCCTGGCCGAGATGCCGACGCTCGACAGCCTCGCCGCGAGCATGGGCGGCGAACGGTTCGCCGTCGTCACCGTGGCCACCGGACGCAACCCGCCGCAGGCCATCGACCGGTTTTTCGAAGACAAGCAGATCGCCCATCTGCCGAAATGGCGCGACCGCTCGTCCGGGCTTGCGCGGCAGATGGGAATCATCGGCCTGCCGGTGACTGTGATCCTCGACCCCGAGGGCCGCGAGATCGGCCGCCTGATGGGCGAGGCCGACTGGAACAGCCCCGGGACGAAGGCGCTGCTGGGACGCCTGATCGAGGGGTCGTGAACGCTCATCCCAGTGCGGCCACCTCGGCATGGCGCGGGCAGCTAACCATATGGTCGTTGACCATGCCCACCGCCTGCATGAAGGCATAGGCGATGGTCGGGCCGCAGAACTTGAACCCGTCCGCCTTCAGCGCCTTCGACATCGCCTGCGAGCGCGGCGTCTGCACCGGCACCTCGGCCATGCTGGCAAAGCTGTTCTGCAAGGGCGCGCCATCGACGAAGCGCCACAGATAGTCCGTAAACCCCTCGCGCGCCTCGATCTCGCACCAGGCCCGGGCATTGCCGATGGTCGCCTCGATCTTGCCGCGATGCCGCACGATCCCCGGATCGGCCAGCAGCCGCGCCACATCGGCCTCGCCCCAGCCCGCGATCGCCTCCGGATCGAAGCCCGCGAAAGCGGCGCGGAACCCCTCGCGCTTGCGCAGGATGGTCAGCCAGGACAGCCCGGCCTGGAAACCGTCGAGAATCAGCTTCTCGAACAGCGCGCGCGAGTCGTATTCGGGAACGCCCCATTCCGTGTCATGATACGTCACGTAAATCGGCTCGCTGCCGCACCAACTACACCGCTCGGCCATAAAGTTTCCCTTTTTTTGTCGCACCTTGGCTCTTGAGTTCCAGCTTAGCTCAAATTGGAACCAAAAGCGAACCTTCACCTGTCCTTAACCGCTCTTGCGCCATCACATCCAGGAGCGAAGCGGAGGACTGGAATGCCCGACGACAGTCACGACAAAGACGTCGCCACCACCGACGAAGCAGGCGATCCGCCTGCCGCAGCACAGTCCGACCGCGACCGGAACGTCCTTGAGATGGTCCGGGATGCGCTTGAGAGGCGCGATGTGGTGCTGGCCTTCCAGCCGGTCGTCCAGAACATGGAAAATGGCAAGATTGCGTTCTATGAGGGGCTGATCCGCATCCTCGACCGCAGCGGCCGGACCATCCCGGCGGCGGAATTCATCGAGACGGTCGAAGCCACCGAACTCGGCCGGCGAATCGACTGTCTCGCGCTCGAGATGGGGCTGGCCGCGCTGCGCGACTGCCCCGATCTCAGACTGGCGATCAACATGTCGGCCCGCTCGATCGGTTATCCGCCCTGGACCCGGACCCTCAGCCGCGGCATCGAGGCCGACCCCACCCTGGCCGAACGGCTGATCCTGGAAATCACCGAAAGCTCGGCCATGGCGACACCCGATCTCGTCATCCTTTTCATGCGCGAGCTGCAGGCCAAGGGCATCGCCTTCGCGCTGGACGATTTCGGGACCGGCTATACCGCGATCCGCTACCTGCGCGACTTCTATTTCGACATCCTCAAGATCGACGGCCAGTTCATCTGCGGTATCGCCGACGATCCCGACAACCAGGTGCTGACCTCGGCGCTCATCGCCATCGCCCGGCATTTCGACATGTTCACCGTGGCCGAGAATGTCGAAACCGCGCGCGATGCCGCCTGGCTCGCCGCCGCCGGCATCGACTGCATGCAGGGCTATGCCTTCGGCGCGCCGACCCTGATCCCGCCATGGCGCGCGCAGGCCGAACGGCGTACCGCCTGAGGCGCGGATCTACGCTGTCGGCCCGCCGCTGATGCTGCGGCGCGGCGCCACGCCGAAACCCGCCTGTCCGCGGCATTCCGCGCGTCGGCGGGGGTGCAAGTCCGTATCTCCATCCCCTATAGTCGCCCCGTCAGGCATTCAGGGGAGAAGGACCTATCCATGACCAATGTCGTCATCGTTTCCGCCGCCCGGACCGCGGTCGGCAGCTTCAACGGCGCATTCGCGACCGTTCCGGCTCATGAACTCGGCCGGACGATGCTCGAAGCGCTCGTCGCGCGCGCGGGCATCGACAAAGCCGACATCTCGGAGACCATTCTCGGCCAGGTGCTGACAGCGGGTCAGGGTCAGAACCCGGCCCGTCAGGCCCATATCAATGCCGGCTTCCCGGTCGAATCCGCCGCCTGGTCGATCAACCAGGTCTGTGGTTCGGGCCTGCGCTCGGTCGCGCTGGCCGCGCAGCATATCCAGCTGGGCGACGCTGCCATCATCGCCGCCGGCGGGCAGGAGAACATGACGCTCAGCCCCCATGTCGCGCATCTGCGCGCGGGTCACAAGATGGGCGACGTCAAGTTCATCGACTCGATGATCCGGGACGGGCTCTGGGATGCCTTCAACGGCTATCACATGGGCCAGACCGCCGAGAACGTGGCGGAACAATGGCAGATCAGCCGCGAGATGCAGGACGAATTCGCCCTGGCGAGCCAGAACAAGGCCGAAGCGGCGCAGAAAGACGGCAAGTTCGCCGACGAGATCGTGCCGGTGACGGTCAAGGGCCGCAAGGGCGACACCATCGTCGAAGCCGACGAATATATCCGCCACGGCGCCACGCTCGAATCGATGCAGAAGCTGCGTCCGGCCTTCGCCAAGGACGGCTCGGTCACCGCGGGCAATGCGAGCGGCATCAATGACGGCGCCGCGGGTGTGCTCTTGATGTCGGCTGACGAGGCCGAGAGGCGCGGGCTCGAGCCGCTGGCGCGGATCGCCTCCTACGCCACCGCCGGGCTCGATCCGTCGATCATGGGTACGGGCCCGATCCCGGCCTCGCGCAAGGCGCTGGAAAAGGCCGGCTGGAAGGTCGGGGATCTCGACCTCGTCGAAGCCAACGAGGCCTTCGCCGCCCAGGCCTGCGCCGTCAACAAGGACATGGGTTGGGATCCGGCCATCGTCAACGTGAACGGCGGCGCGATCGCCATCGGCCACCCGATCGGCGCCTCGGGCGCGCGCATCCTCAACACCCTGCTCTTCGAGATGAAGCGCCGGGACGCCAAGAAGGGCCTTGCCACCCTTTGCATCGGCGGCGGCATGGGCGTTGCCATGTGCCTGGAACGCGCCTGATCGCGGCGAAACGACAATGGGCGCGCAATATTCTTGCGCGCCTTATCCCAATTGCGTAACGAGATTGTCAGAAACGCATTTCTATCTGGAGGAAACATGGCACGAGTTGCACTGGTCACCGGCGGCACGCGCGGCATCGGCGAAGCCATCAGCAAGGCCCTGAAAGCAGCGGGTTATACCGTGGCAGCCACCTATGGCGGCAATGACGAGGCGGCGAAGAAATTCACCGACGAGACCGGCATTTCGACCTATAAATGGTCGGTCGCCGATTACGAGGCCTCGAAAGCGGGCCTGGCGAAGGTCGAAGCGGATCTGGGGCCGATCGACGTGGTCGTCGCCAATGCCGGCATCACCCGCGACGCCCCCTTCCACAAGATGACGCCCACGCAATGGCAGGAGGTGATCGACACCAACCTGACCGGCGTCTTCAACACCGTTCACCCGATCTGGCCCGGCATGCGCGAGCGTAAGTTCGGCCGCGTCATCGTGATCAGCTCGATCAACGGCCAGAAGGGGCAGTTCGGTCAGGTGAACTATGCTGCAACCAAGGCGGGCGATCTCGGCATCGTCAAGTCGCTGGCCCAGGAAGGCGCGCGGTTCGGCATCACCGCCAACGCGATCTGCCCGGGCTATATCGCAACCGAGATGGTGATGGCGGTGCCCGAAAAGGTGCGCGAGGCGATCATCTCGCAGATCCCCACGGGCCGGCTGGGCGAGCCCGAGGAAATCGCACGCTGCGTGGCCTTCCTCGCCTCCGATGACGCGACCTTCATCAACGGCTCGACCATCTCGGCCAACGGCGCGCAATTCTTCGCCTGAGCCCGATACTTGGTTTCACGATCCGGGGCGGCTCCTGACGGGCCGCCCCTTGCCGTTGCAGGGCCCGCTGTCGCGGGCGCGCTGCGCGCCGGGTATTTGTCCCAAGAAGAAAACCCGGCCTGCCTTCTTCTTGGCGGAAATACCCATGACGCAACGTCCGAAAGGGTTTCCGCAGACTGGTCAGCGCACCCCGGCCCGGATAAGCCTCGTTGCATGACCCGCCGCCGCGCCACCGCCACCGGATTCGTCGCCGTCCTGCTCTGGGCGCTGCTTGCGCTTTTCACCGTCGGGTCTGCCCCGGTGCCGCCGCTGCAGCTCAACGCGCTCTGCTTTGCCATCGGCGGTACACTCGGACTGATCTGGGTGCTCGCCCGGGGCGAAGCGGCGCTCTTGCGGCGGATTTCCTGGAAGGTCTATGCCTTCGGCACGGCAGGGCTTTTCGGCTATCACGCGCTTTACTTCTCGGCGCTGCGGCTGGCACCTGCGGCCGAGGCCGGGCTCATCGCCTATCTCTGGCCCTTGCTTATCGTGCTGATGTCGGGGCTTCTGCCCGGCGAGCGGCTGCGTCCGAGCCATGTTCTGGGCGCGCTTGCCGCCTTTGCGGGGGCCGCGCTGATCGTGGCGCGGGGTGCCGTGACCGGATTCGAGGCCGCAGCGCTGCCCGGCTATGGGCTTGCATTGCTGTGCGCGCTGACCTGGTCGAGCTATTCGGTGCTGTCGCGCCGACTTGGCACCGTCCCGACCGCCAGCGTCGCCATCTTCTGCCTGGCGACGGCGGCACTGTCATGGCCGCTGCACCTGGCATTCGAGGAAACCGTCTGGCCCGACAGGGCCCAAAACTGGCTCAGCATCGCGGCGCTTGGTCTCGGGCCGGTCGGGCTTGCCTTCTATGTCTGGGATATCGGGGTCAAGCGCGGAGATATCCAGCTTCTGGGCGTGGCCAGCTATGCCGCTCCGCTCTTGTCCACGCTGGTCCTTGTCGGCGCCGGCGTCGCGTCCCCGACACCCACGCTTTTCTCGGCGGCCCTGCTGATCACCGGCGGCGCGGCCCTGGCCGCGCGCGCCAGCCGTCGGGCGGCCGATCAGGCCTGAGACAGGCGTTCGATCTGTTCCTTCAGCTTGAGTTTCTGCTTCTTGAGTTCGGCGACCTGAATGGTGTCGGCGGCCGGGGTCTGCTGGGCCCGTTCGACCTCATCCGAGAGAGCTTTGTGTTTCCTGCGGAGTTCCTGCAGATGCGAACTCAGAGTCATGGCCGATGCTCCTCTCTAGCTGTCATGAAACATTTTCAGTCCAGCACGAATCCCGAGTCGTGTCACCTCCTTGAAAAAAAACAGTTCGTGCATAACCGGCGACGTCATCCAGGCCAGGACAATGCCTTGCCGTTGCGCAGAATGTCCGTCACTTCCGCCGTATAGCTGTCGCCATCCTCGAGATGCGCAATCCCCGCATGCAAGACGAGCGGAGGATGCAGCCGGAACGGTCCCTGCCGCCCTTTCCGGCCCGCAAGCAGAACCAGCTTGGCCGCGCGGCCGGGCCTTGGCGCCAGCGGCAAGATCTCGATCGCGCCCAGGGCGCTCGCGGCCGCGCAAAGCAGCTCGGGAAGACGCTCTGTACGCTGGATCGCGGTCAGGCGGCCGCCGGGCCGGAGCCGCCGCGCCGCAACCGCGACCCAATCGGCCAGCGGCGTCGCCTCGCCCATCGCGGTCTCGCGGCCCGGATCGGGCGCCGCACTGCCGCAATCACGCCGGAAATAGGGTGGGTTCATGATCAGGTGATCGTAGCTTCTGGCCTTCACCCCGGGCGGCAAGGCGCTCAGATCGGCGGTGACGACCTCCAGCGGCAGCCCCGTCTCGGCGGCGTTGCGCCCGGCAAGCGCCGCATAGGCCGGTTGCAGTTCCACCCCGGTCAGCGCCAGCCCCGGCACCCGCGCGGCCAGGCACAGGCTCGCTACGCCGGCGCCGCAGCCCAGTTCAAGGACGCTCTGCCCCGCCCGGGCACGGGTGGCCGCAGCCAGCAGGACCGCGTCGATCCCGGCGCGATAGCCCTCGACCGGCTGCCAGAGCGCCAGCCGCCCGCCCAGGAACCCGTCCCGGCGCAACGCCGTCATCGGCTCAGCCCTCATCGCCGCAGGGGATGCCATTGTCGCGCAACACGGCGCGGGCGCGAAACAGATCGCGGTCGGCGACCATGATCCGACGCGGCAAAACGCCTAGCGAGCCCTCCAGCACGCTCATGTGGACATCCATATGAAAGCAGTCTATCTCCTCGCCCTGAAGAAGCGCCGAGGCATAGGCAATCACTGTCGGGTCGTTGGTGCGAACGAGTTCTTTCATGGCAACGAATTAAGGGCAGTGGCGCCCCGTTGTCGAGCAAGAGACGAGGCAGCCATGGGCCTGGACACCGCCGCAACCAAACCGCATGAACGCCTGGCTGCGCTTCTGACCGAAGAGATGGCGGCCGTCGACCGGCTGATCCGCGAGCGGATGACCTCGGAATATGCGCCCCGGATCGACGAGGTCGCGGCGCATCTGGTCGGCGCGGGCGGCAAGCGGCTGCGGCCGATGCTGACCATCGCCTCGGCGCGGATGTGCGGCTATGACGGCCCCTATCACATCTATCTGGCGGGCACGGTCGAGTTCATCCATACCGCGACGCTTCTGCATGACGACGTGGTCGATGAAAGCGGCCAGCGCCGCGGCCGGCCGACGGCGAACCTGCTCTGGGACAACAAGTCCTCGGTTCTGGTCGGCGACTACCTCTTTGCCCGTTCCTTCCAGCTGATGGTGGCGCCCGGCAACATGCGGGTGCTCGACATCCTGTCGAACGCGGCCGCGGTGATCGCCGAGGGCGAGGTGCTGCAGCTTACCGCGGCGCAGGATCTCGGCACCACCGAAGAGATCTACCTGAAGGTGGTGCGCGGCAAGACCGCCGCGCTTTTCGCCGCCGCGACCGAGGTCGGCGGCGTGATCGCGGGCATGCCCGAGGAACAGGTCAAGGCGCTGCATACCTATGGCGATGCACTGGGGGTGGGCTTCCAGATCGTCGACGATCTTCTGGACGTGGCGGGCGACGCGGCCTCGACCGGCAAGAATATCGGCGACGATTTCCGCGAGCGGAAGCTGACCCTGCCGATCATCAAGACCATCGCCGCGGCCGATGCCGAAGAACGCGCCTTCTGGGTGCGCACCATCGAGAAGGGCGATCAGCGCGACGGCGATCTGGAGCATGCGCTGGGGCTGATGGCAAAGCACGGCGCCATCGAGGCGACCCGGCAGGAGGCGCTGGCCTGGGCCGCGCGCGCCAAGGAGGCTCTGAGCCTTCTGCCCGAGCACGAGATCCGCGACATGCTGTCGGATCTGGCCGATTACGTGGTGGCCCGGATCAACTGAGCGGCCTCTGCCACGCATGATCGGACCGGCGCGCGGCCCCCGTACCCCCTGCCTGCGCCATTTTCATTTGGAGCTTTCCGCCACGCCTGGCGCATCGAGCCCTTCCGCGTTCGGGGCGCGCCCCTCCTCATCGGCTCCATTCCCTGGCTGAAAGCCCGGCTGACCGGCTGCGACCGGCAGAGCTTGTCCGCGCATCGCAAACCTGCCGGCGCATGGAACTGCGCTTCAAGCCCTGATTTCCCCTCGCCGGGCGACAGCTTCGCTGCGAGTACATTCGGACGGTGCCAGCCCTGAGCGGATGGTCGATCCAGGTCCTGCATCAGGGAGGCCAACAGAAAGGTCTCCTCCACGAGACAAGGCCTACCTCTGTTGCGCCGGTCTGGACGACAAGTTCCGCAACAGCCGTCGCACGATCAGCTTATGTACGGGAGAGATCAGAAAAATGTAGCAATATCCGAAGCCGTTGTTGCGACGTACAAGCGTGGTCAGCCGCACAGCGCGACCCGCATCCCTTTCATGGACTCGGATCACTATCCGGAAGTTCAGATGCCAGTCGTCAAACCCGCAGACGACAACGTCCTCCGAATGGAAGATGACCGGGAACCCGCCTTCCTGTGTCTCGCCGATCGCGATTTGCTCCGGCTTGATCCCGAACAAGCCAACGATCCTGTTTCTGGTTGCGATCAGAAAGCGGACCTATGACGGCGGGCTCTGTCCGAACATCGCCCTGGCCACGTCCAAAGCATTCAGTTTTTCCGTAAGGTAACAAAATTCATATGCATCGGCCCAATTCGCGTCTTCCAGGAAAACGGAGGGCCGTGCAGCCGTGACCTTCTCGATGTTGAAGCGTCCCAAATCGGGCCTTTCCGCAGCGCAGATGCCTTGCAAGGTTGGACGTCCATCTCGCCTTAGCTATAAATTATGTAGCGAATGGCGTATGCTACCAAACCTGTAGCGCCAAGGGTAAGATCGGCATGAAGACACCAGGAAAACCGAGCCGCGGGTCAACCACTGGTCGCCCGATCATGGTGCTGCTCGATTTGTTGGGAAAACGCTGGACGCTTCGGATACTCTGGGAATTGACGCAGGGGCCCGCCACATTTCGCGAATTGCAGAGACGATGCGACGATATCTCTCCGACGATGGTCAATAAACGGATCGGCGAGCTTCGCGGACTCGGATTTGTGACGCGAGAGGCCGACGGGTATGGTCTCACGCCCAAGGGGCATGAGCTCGCCCAGCAGTTCATCAACCTGGAGACCTGGGCGAACCGTTGGGCGGACGTAACGCCCGAGGAATAGAGGTGCCAGGAGTGCACAGCCTGAAGAGGCCGGAAATGGACGGCGTGACGCGCGGCTGTGATCTCCGCATAGCCTTCGGCCGGCGGGGCGCATGCGGCACCCCCTGCGACCCCCTCATGCAGCCTTTTGGCGGAACGGGATGCGCCCGGCAAAACCTGTCCGTGCCTGTCAGACCTGTCGGCCCAATGGGGCTGCCACGCGCCCTGAGCCCAAGCTATTTTCCATGAGATAATTGTGGATCATGACATTGTGGCGCTCGAACTCGCGCCGCGTCACGAGAGCGAAGCCCTGTCCCAGGAAAAAACGGCGGGCGGCTTCGCTGGCCTCGACATGGAGACGGGACAGGCCCATCGCCCGCGCAGCCGTTTCAAGTCTCTTATAAAGCGCCTTCCCGACACCACGGCCGACATGGTCGGGACGGCAATAGAAGCAATCGATATGGCCATCTGCCTCCAGCTCCATGAAGGCGACCGGGTCGTCATTGGCTGTCACGGCAACGAAAACCGACCGCCCGTCAGAGATGCGGGCCAGGAACGTTCCGCAGGGACCGGCGCGGGGCTCCAGGCCTTCCCCTGGTCCGGGCCATAGTCCCGGCTGCCCACGGCATGAACCGCCTCGTGAAAGACCGACGCAAGCCGGGCACAGTCGTCGGGTCTGAAGTCGCGAATGTTCACGCCTGCGCTCTCGTCCATCGGCCGACCGCAGCACATGGCGGCCGGGGCCCGCATGGCCGGCCGACTGGCCATGCAGCGACCGCGGCTCCTATCCGGCCCCGCTCCGTTCCGTGGCGGAGCACAGCGCCCGCCCGCGCCGAAAGGCGCGTGGAAGAGCCGCCGCTAAAGCGTATAGGACGCCCCGGCCTCGGCCCACCAGTCGGGCCGGGTCTCGTGCAGCAGGGCGGCGGCGCACCCGGCGGCGGCGCGGTCGGCATAGATCCCGAAACAGGTCGCCCCTGACCCCGACATCCGCGCCAGAAGGCAGCCGGGGCTCGCGGCAATGGCAGAGAGAACCTCGCCGATCACCGGCGCCGCAGCCCGCGCGGGCGGTTCGAGATCGTTGCGCTGGCCCGCGAGCCAGTCCGCCAGATCGGCGGCCGAGGCCCAGCCCGGAAGCGCGGGCATCGGCGCATTGTCCTTGCGGACGAGCCCCTTGAAGACGATGGGCGTCGGCACCTCGATGCCGGGATTGACCAGCAGGATACCCAATTCGGGCAAGGCGGGCGCGGGCAGGATCTCTTCGCCGACACCGCGCATCCGCACAGGCCCCGGCGCGAGGCAGACCGGCACATCGGCGCCCAGCGACAGCACCGCCCCGGGTCCGGGAAGATCGCGCCCCCAAAGCGCCGCCAGCCCGCGAAGGGCCGCCGCCGCGTCCGAGGAGCCGCCGCCGATGCCCGCCGCGGCCGGCAGCCGCTTGTCGAGCCGGATCCTGGCCCCCTGCCCCGGCCCGAACAGCGCCGCGGCCTTCAGCACCAGATTGCGCCCGTCGACCGGCACGCCCCCGGCGCGCGGGCCGGTGACCGACAGGCTGAGATCCTCGGCCGTCTCCAGCACCAGCCGGTCGCCGATATCCGCGAAGACCACCAGACTGTCGAGCAGATGATAGCCGTCCTCCCGCTGTCCGGTGACATGCAGGGTCAGGTTGATCTTGGCCGGCGCGAAGGCCTCAACCGTCATTGGCAGCCCGGAGCGGCGGCGCTCCTTCTTCCTGCAGCACCTTGTCGAGCCCGACCTCCAGCTTCTTGCGGATACGCTCGGCATCGGCCTCTTCGGGTCCGAAGGACAGCGCCCGGTGCCACTGGAACCGCGCCTCGACCTTGCGGCCCACCGCCCAGTAGACATCGCCCAGATGGTCGTTGATGACGGGATCGACCGGCATCAGCGCGGCCGCGCGCTCCATATGCGGCACCGCCTCGTCATAGCGGCCGAGCCGGTAGAGCCCCCAGCCCAGACTGTCGGTGATATAGCCGTCATCGGGCCGGGCCGCGACGGCGCGCTCGATCATCGACATCGCCTCGTCGAGATTGGTGTTCATCTCGAGATAGGAATAGCCCAGATAATTCAGCACCTGCGGCTGGTCGGGCTCGAGTTCCAGCGTCTTGCGCAAATCGGCCTCGGCCTCGGGCCAGCGGCCGAGCCGCTCATAGGAGATGCCGCGGGCGTAATAGACGATCCACTGGCCGCGCGACGTCTCGTCGAACAGCGCGATGGCCGCGTCATAGGCCTTGAGCGCCTCGGCAAAGCGCTCCTGACCGCGCAGCGCATCGCCCAGCGTCACCTGGACGATGGCGATATCGGGATAGGTCCCGGCCAGGCCGCGCAGGGTCTCGATGGCGCCCTCGGGATCGCCGGCATGGCGCATCGCCTCGGCCCGGCCAAGCTCGGCGGCATAGAAGGCCGGATCGTCGGCCGGTACGGCCGCGTAGGCCTCGGTCGCCAGCTCGTAGCGGTCCTGGGCCTCGAGCAGCCCCGCAGCCAGCAGGATCGCATCGGCATTTCGCGGCGCCAGGAACTGGGCCAGACGGGCGTAAAGCAGGGTATAGGCGTCCAGCGCATCGCCGTTCAGCGCTCTGGCGACGGTGAAGAACACCTCGGCCGCGCCGCCCGCCGCCCCGTCGATGGCATCGAAGGGCAGAGCCTCGCCCGCGGCCAGCCGGGCGCGGATCCCGGCCACGCCCGGATCGACCTCGCTGCCGAAGACCGCGTCGATCAGTTCGATGGCGTCATCGTTGCGTTCGAGCTGGCTCAGCACCTCGACATGGGCCAGCACACCGCGCCGCGTGGCGCGCAGCGGCCCCTCGGCATCTCCCGAGAAGATCCGGTCGGCGCCCTCGAAATCGCCGACAGCCGCCAGAGCCAGCGCCTTGTGATACAGCCCGAAGGGCCTGAGCCCGGTCTGCGCCGAGGCGGCATCGAAGGCCTCGAGCGCATCGCTCATCTTTCCCGCACCGAACAGCGCCCAGGCCCGGATCAGCCCGTCGACAAGCGGCGCGGTGCGGCGCCCGGCCTCGTAATCGGCCAGCACCTGGTCATATTGCCCCTGCCGTATCTGCTCGGCCATCAGGACCAGACTGGCAAGCTGATCGGGATTGCCCTGCGTCGCGATCCGGCGGGCGATCGGCACCGCCTTCCCGACCTCGCCGACCCCGACAAAGGCGGTCATCGCGTTTTCCAGAAGCCGCGGATTGGCGGGATCGGCGGCGAGAGCCTCGGTGAAATAGACTGCCGCAGCGCGGTAGTCGCTGAGAAAGCTTGCCTGGCGCGCAGCCAGATAGGCCCCCGAGACGCCCTGTTCGGCACGGACGGGTGCAGCCGGTATCAAAGCGGCAAGCCCCAATGCAGCCAGGGCGGCGAGGCGCGGCAGCGAATTGGCCAAGAATGCTCTCCTGTTCGTTTTCCGGGCAGGGTAGAGCCGCGAAGGGTCCAAGGCAATGGACCGGCGGACGCGCGGCACGCAATAGGACCTGCCGTCGCGCGGATGTGACAATGCGGCCTTGTCCATGCCGCCTGAAACCGCCCCGTCGCAGGCCCCTCCCCGCTTGCCGGGGCCGCGACGGCCTTCACATGACGGGCTCACATATTGGGATAGTTCGGCCCGTCGCCCCCCTGCGGCGTGACCCAGGTGATGTTCTGGCTCGGGTCCTTGATATCGCAGGTCTTGCAATGCACGCAGTTCTGGAAATTGATGACGAAACGCGGATCCCCGCCCTCGTCGACCACCTCATAGACCCCGGCCGGGCAATAGCGCTGCGCGGGCTCTGCGAATTCGGGCAGGTTGACCCGGACCGGGATCTCGGGATCGGTCAGCCGCAAATGACAGGGCTGGCTTTCCTCGTGATTGGTGAAGGAGAAGGCCACATTGGTCAGCCGGTCGAAGCTGATCCTGCCATCGGGCTTGGGATAGTGGATCTTCGGGAAGTCGGCCGCCTTGCCGGTGGCGGCGGCATCGGTCTTCTCGTGATGTATGGTCCCGAGAGGGTTCCAGCCGGTCAGATGCGCGACCCACATGTCGAAACCGCCCAGAATGGTGGCAAGGAAGCCGCCATATCTCGACCAGAGCGGCTTGACGTTGCGCACCTTCTTCAGGTCCCTGGCGATGTCGCCCGCATGGAGCGCCTCGTCATAATCGCCAAGCACGTCGCCCGCGCGCCCCGCCTTGATCGCCGCGACCGCGGCCTTGGCAGCCTCGATCCCCGACATCATCGCATTGTGGTTGCCCTTGATCCGCGGCACGTTCACGAGCCCGGCCGAACAGCCCAGAAGCACGCCGCCCGGGAAGGCCGCCCGCGGGATCGACTGATAGCCGCCCTCCGAGATCGCCCGCGCGCCATAGGCCACCCGCTTGCCGCCTTCCAGAAGCCCGGCCACCATCGGGTGATGCTTGAAGCGCTGGAACTCCATATAGGGAGACAGGTGCGGGTTCCTGTAGTTCAGGTGCACCACGAAGCCGATATAGATCTGGTTGTTCTCGGCATGATAGATGAACGACCCGCCGCCGCCATTGCCGTTGAGCGGCCAGCCCATGGTATGGGTGACCGTCCCGAGCCGGTGCTTCTTGGGATCGATCTCCCAGACCTCCTTCATGCCGAGCCCGTATTTCTGCGGGTCGCGGTCCCTGGACAGGTCGTATTTCGCGATGATCTGCTTGGCGAGCGAGCCGCGCACGCCCTCGGCAATGAAGACATACTTGCCGTGCAGCTCCATCCCCGGCTCGTAATTGGGACCCGGCGTGCCATCGGCCTGACGCCCGAATTCGCCCGCGACCACACCCTTGACGGCACCGTCCTCGCCCCAGACCAGTTCCGAGCAGGCCATGCCGGGGAAGATCTCGACCCCCAGCGCCTCGGCCTGCTCGGCCAGCCAGCGGCAGACATTGCCCATCGAGACGATGTACTTGCCGTGGTTCGACATCAGAGGCGGCATCAGCCAGTTGGGGAAACGCAGATTGCCGCTCTTGCCGAGAAAGACGAAATTGTCCTCCTTGACCGGCACCGAAACCGGCGCGCCGCGGTCTTCCCAGTCGGGAAACAGCGCCTTCAGCCCGATCGGGTCGAGCACGGCCCCCGAAAGGATATGCGCGCCGACCTCCGAGCCCTTCTCGAGCACGACGACCGACAGATCGGGATCGAGTTCCTTCAGGCGGATCGCCGCCGAAAGCCCCGAGGGCCCCGCTCCCACGATCACCACATCGTATTCCATCGATTCCCGTTCGATCTCGGCCATGCGAATACCCTTCTCGGCCGGCGCCCGGCCGCCCTGGCTGGAGTCTGTCGGCAAACCGTTAACTCAGCAGCACGGTCAAATCAATTGTTCGGCAAGATCATTTCGCGGCAGCGCGGCATATGAAAACGAATAGTCTGTGCGAACCCCCTGTCGCGGGTCGGGTCCCGTTTCGCCCGGATCCCGTCCCGGGAACGGCGCAGGGACAGCTCGGCGACGGCGCGGGCCTGACCCGGGCCCGGCGCGGGGACAAAGCTTTCGCCTCTTGCAATTGCCTCCCCTCTCCGGTCAGGGTAAAGCGACCCCCACAAGACGGCGGGCCCCCTGCGGCCCGCCGTCTGTCATGTAATCATGTAAACTGTCCGAAGAGTCCTATGGAAAAGATACCCATGACCCGCGCGGGCTGCACCGCGCTCGACGAAGAACTCAAGACGCTGAAAAGCGTCGAGCGTCCCGCCGTGATCCGGGCGATCGCCGAAGCACGCGAACATGGCGACCTGTCGGAAAACGCCGAATACCATGCCGCCCGCGAAAAGCAGAGCTTCATCGAGGGCCGCATCAAGGAAATCGAGGCGCTTCTGTCGCGCGCCGAGGTGATCGACCCGGCCAAGCTCTCGGGTCCGATCAAGTTCGGCGCCACGGTGACGCTTGTCGACGAGGATACCGACGAAGAGAAGACCTATCAGATCGTCGGTGAGGCCGAGGCCGATATCGAGAAGGGCCTGCTCAACATCAAGTCGCCGCTGGCCCGCGCGCTGATCGGCAAGGAAGAAGGCGACAGCGTCGAGGTGCGCACGCCCGGAGGCGAGCGCAGCTACGAGGTGCTCAGCATCCGCTATATCTGACATCAACTCCGACGGGACCGCTGGCATGGCGGAAAGCGATACCAAGAAGCCGTTCGATACCGGGCTCCTCGCGGCAGGCCGCCGCGGCGGGCTGTCCCGGATCGAGCTCGTCGCCGGGCTGCTGAGCCTGACCTGGCTCGGCCTGTCGCTCGCGATTCTGGCCGGGTCCGACAGCGCCGCGGAGGGCGGCGCGTTCGGCACCGTCGTCGCGGTCCTGGCGGTGACGCTGCCGGTCGGGCTGATCTGGGTCCTGGCCCAGGGCGCGCGCACCGCGCGGATGCTGCGCGAGGAAGCCGTCCGGCTGCAGGCCGCGGCTGATGCGCTGCGGCTGGCCTATCTGCAGCAACAGCAGGGCCCGGGCCTGGACAACCGCCCCTCGATGGAGAAGCGAATCGAGGATCTGGCCCGCGCCCAGCGCGAAACCCAGGACGCGATCGCCACATTCGCCACCCGGCGCGACCGCGCCGCCGAAACCGCCGAGGCGCCGGTCCCGGTCCGGGCCGGGGGCCAGCCGCCCGCTCCTCCCCCTGCCCCTCCCCGTCCGGCCAGGGTCGCCTCCGACCCGCAACCGAAACTCGCGCTCGACGGCATTCCCGAAGAGGTTCCGCCGCTGACCACCGAGGAATTCGTGCGAGCGCTGAACTTCCCCGAGAACGCCTCGGACCGGGCCGGGTTCCGGGCGCTGCGCCGCGCACTCGACGACCGAATCGCAGCCAAGCTGGTGCGTTCGGCCCAGGACATCCTGACCCTTCTCAGCGAGGAGGGGATCTACATGGACGACCTGCAGCCCGACCGTGCCCGTCCCGAGATCTGGCGTCGCTTCGCCCAGGGCGAACGCGGGTTGCCGGTCTCGGCGCTGGGTGGCGTGCGCGACCGCTCATGTCTTGCGCTGACCGCCGCGCGGATGAAGCAGGACCCGATCTTCCGCGACGTGGCGCATCACTTCCTGCGCCAGTTCGACCGGGTGCTGGTCGAGTTCGAGGCCGTCGCCAGCGATCAGAACCTGACCGATCTGGCCGAAACCCGCACCGCCCGCGCCTTCATGCTGCTCGGCCGCGTCACCGGCATGTTCGGCTGAGCCCGGCCAGGGTGCGCAGCCGCCCGGGCGCGACCGCCCCGAGGATCCAGGCCTCCTCGGCCAGCTCCGGCACGCAGGGCGCGGCCAGCAGCGCATCAAGCTCGCCCTCTTCCTCAGCCGCCAGCACCGCTTCGGCCATCAGCCGCATCTGGACCTCGTCAAGGATCTGTCCGGGCCGCGCCGCCAGCGCCCCGGCCACCTCCGGGCCGATCATCGCCGGATAGATCTCGGCCAGGGTGACCGGCGCCTCCACCGGCTCGAAGGGCCAGACCGACAGAGCGGCCCCGAACCGCCCGGCCAGCCGGTGCAGCATCGGCAGCCCGACCAGAACCTGCGAGCCGACAGCCCCCGCGCCATAAAGCTGCCAGACGCTCTTGACCGCCTGTCCGGGGCCGCCGCGCGCACGCAGCATCCGCTCGACCCGCCGATGCGGCGCGAAGACGGTCCCTTCCGGGCGCGTGGCGCTCAGAGAGCCAAGCCTTGCCGCCCGGGCCGCCGGGCAGCCCCAGAACGGCCCGCCTCCGGGCAGGGCCGCGTTGATCGCATCGGCCAGTTCGAACGGCTGTTGCGATTGTCCGGGCCGTCTTCAAGCCAGGCCCAGACAGCCCGCGCCGAAGCCGTGCCGGTCAGCGCCCCGGCAAGGCCCGCCGGGTAGCCGAAGGCGAAATCGCCCCCCAGCAAGACCCGCCGGCCGGCGCGGCATTCCTCGTCCAGAAGATCGGCCAGCGCCGCCTCGGCGCCGGCACGGCTGCGGAAATAGGCCGTCAAGGTCGTCGCGTCCCGGCGCGCGACCGCGATCCAGATCGCATCGGCCGTGGGCCGGGCCGGAGAATGGCCCGAGCGGGCCGACCAGTCTGCCATGATGACGGTGTCGGGCGCGCTCATCCCAGCGCCGCCCCGGCCGCGGCAAGATCCCCGGCCGTGTTGATGTTGAAGAACGGATCGGGGCCGGGACCGACCGGAAACTCGGCCAGGGCTGCGCCACGCGCCGCACCGAAGGCGCCAAGCCTGCGAAGCCCGCCCGCGAGCTCGGCGGCCAGCGCCTCCCGAAGCCCCACCGGCCAGAGCGCCGCCGTCGGATGCCGCCGCCCGCCGCTGGCCGCAATCGCCATCCCGGTTCCGGCGGTTTCGGCCGCCAGAAGCAGCCGGGGCACCAGATCGCAGGGCACAAAGGGCGTGTCGACGGCCGCCGTCACCAGCCAGTCGGCCCCGCCCGCCCGGGCCCAGTCAAGCCCGGCCAGAACGCCCGCCAGCGGCCCCTGATCGCCGGGCGGCGGGTCGGGCAGAACGGCATCCTCCCGCCCCAGCCCGGCGGCGCGATAGGCCGCCTCGGGACCGTTCGCGCTCAGCGCCAGCATCTCGACCTGCGGCCCGAGCCGGGTGACCGCGCGGGCCAGCAGGGTCTCGTCGCCAAGCCGGAGAAGCGCCTTGTCGACGCCGCCCAACCGACGCCCCTGCCCGCCCGCCAATATCGTTCCGAAGATCCGCATTCCACCTCCGGTTTTGCGATTGCATCCTTTCCATCAGCCCCTTACGCCTGACGGACCAGCCCCAAGACTAGTCCCCCGCCATGCCCGTCTCCACCCGGAAATCCGCCTATCTGACCGGCCTGACCCAAAGCGCGCCCTTCCTTCTGGTGATCGTGCCCTTCGCACTGCTGTTCGGCGTGGTGGCGACCGAGGCCGGATTTGCCCTGCCCGAGGTGATGGGCTTTTCGGTGGTGGTGGTCGCGGGCGCGGCACAGTTCTCGGCGGTCCAGCTCATGGCCGAGAACGCCCCTGCAGCCGTCGTCATCCTGACCGCGCTGGCGGTGAACATGCGGATGGCGATGTATTCGGCCTCGCTGACGCCCTATCTCGGGCCCGCGCCGCTCTGGCAGCGCGCCCTTGTGGCCTATGCGCTGTTCGATCAGACCTATGCCGTCGCGCATGCCCGCTTCGAGGCCCGCCCCGAAATGGGCGTGGCCGAGCGGATGGCCTTCTATGCCGGTGCGGTCACCCCGCTGCTGCCCACCTGGTACGGCATGACCCTGGTCGGAGCCCTGGTCGGGCGCAGCATCCCGCCGGAATTCGCGCTGGATTTCGCGCTGCCGATCACCTTCCTCGCGATGGTCGCCCCGGCGCTGCGCACGCCCGCCCATGTCGCGGCCGCAGGCAGCTCGGTCCTGCTGTCGCTGGTCTTCGCCGGGCTGCCCTACAATCTGGGGCTCATGATCGCGGCAGGCGCGGGCATGGCGGTCGGGGCCGAGACCGAACGCCGGATGGGAGCGCGCTAGATGGACTGGAGCATGGCAGAGACCTGGGCGATCATCGTCATACTCGGGGTCGGCACCTTCCTGTTGCGGTTCTCCTTCCTCGGCGCGATGGGCGGGCGGCAGTTGCCGGACTGGCTGCTGCGGCATCTGCGCTACACGCCGGTGGCAGTGCTGCCCGCGCTGGTCGCCCCTGCCGTGGCCTGGCCACAGGCGACCGGCGGCGACCCGGATCCGGCCCGGCTGACGGCGGCCATCGTCACCGTCGCGGTCGGCTGGTGGCGGAAATCGGTGATCGCCGCAATCGGCGCGGGCGCCGCCACGCTTTACGGGCTGCTGTTCCTGCTGGGCTGAGATTTCCGGGCCGGACCGGGCGGCGCGGGCAAACAGCCCCGCGCCAGTCCCGGGCTCCGGGCCTCAGCGGCCCTCGACGATCCCCTCTACCAGCTTGTCGAACCGGGCGCGCTGCTGTTCGCGCAAAAGTTCTTCATGTTCGTCCGGATCGTCATCGTAGATCTTGCGGGTGGTGACCCCGGGCAGCTTGCCGAAGGCCGTCATCACCGCATTCGGCCGCAGCGTATGCGGGATGCTCTCGAAGCCCGGCAGCTGGTTCAGCACGTTGCTCGTCGAGCGGGCGCACATCGCCTTGGGCACCGCGCCATAGCCCTCGACGATACGCAGCGCCTGCTCGGCCAGTTCGGGCGTGACCTGCACGGTCTGCTCGACGACATGATAGGTCTCGCGGGCATGGTAATCGATGTAGAAGTCCAGCATCGTCGGCGTCATGCCATAGATCACGTCATTGCGCTCGGGCGCCATGCGGTGCCACCAGCTTCCGGCCGGATCGAACATGACCCGCTGGCTGGCATTGATCATCAGCGCGGAATGCGCCCCCGCGCCCGAGCGGTTGTTGACCATGGTGTAAAGCGTGATCGAGGGCGGGGCCTTGTCGCGATAGGCGGCGCGGGCGACATCCGCGTCGGGGGCCCAGACGGACTGGGCGCCGCAGCCAAGCAGGAACAGCGGAAGCAGGCAGGCAATCAGAAAACGGAACATTGGCAAAAACCGGGGATGAGCGGCTCGTCCCGGAGCGGGCCCGGGCGCGCGGCAGATGAGGGAAGGACAGGACGGGAATGGCGCGCGGCTCGTCTTCCCGACAGGTGCAATGCACCGGTAGAAGAAGCTGCCATGCCCGCGAAGTCCCCTGCCTGTCCGCTGCCCGGCACCCTAGTCGAGCGGCGCGCGGCTGTCACCTCGAAGCCGGGGCAACAGGGCATTCCGGCATCCCGGCGTGGCATTCCGCCCACGCCCGCCTGCACCAGAGGGGCTCAGGCCGCCCCGCTCCGGCGGTAAAGCCAGGCCCCGTCCGACCGTCGCCGCCGGGTCGCGCGGCCGGTCAGGTAGAGGTGATTGAGATGCCCGACCGCCTCGGCCAGCGCGAGCCCGTATTCGGCCGCGCCGATCTCGCGCCGGTAGAGCACGCCGAAACAGTCGCAGGCGGTGCGCTCCCCGGCCAGCGCCTCGAGCAGCCGCGCCAGCGCGCCGTGATGGTTCTCGATCAGTTGCACCAGCCGGGTCGGCAGGCCGGTGAAGGGCAGCTTGTGGCCCGGCAGGACCAGATGATCCTCGCGGGCATGGGCGGCAAGCCGGGTACAGCTTTCCAGCCAGCCCGCGACCGGATCGTTCAGGGGTTCGGTGGCATAGACCCCGAGATTGGGCGAGATCGAGGGCAGAAGCTGATCGCCGCCGATCACCAGGCTGTCGTCGCGGCTCCAGAGCGTGACATGGTCGGGCGCATGCCCCTCGCCCAGCCGCACATCCCAGTCGCGCCCGCCCGCGCTGATCCGGTCGCCCTCGGCCAGCGCCCGGAAGCCAAGCGGCATCGGCGCCACCACATCGGCGAAGTTGAACGGCCGTTCGGCCGCGCGCTCGGCCAGTAGTGCGGGATCCATCCCGGCGCCACGGTAGAATTCAAGCGTCTCGGGCCGCGGCCGTGCCTGTTCGTCAAGCGTCAGCATCCGCGCGAACAGCCAGGCGGTGCGGCTGGTCCAGAGCTCGGCCCCGGCCTCGGACTGGAACCAGCCCGCAAGCCCGACATGGTCGGGGTGGTGATGGGTCAGGATCACCCGCCCGACCGGGCGCCCGCCAAGCGGCCCGGCCAGGAGCGCGGCCCAGATCGCGCGGCTGCGGCCAGTCGACAGCCCGGTATCGACCAGCGTCCAGCCCTCTCCGTCATCCAGCGCGAAGACATTGACATGCTTCAGCGGCGAGGGCAGCGGCAGCCGCATCCAGAGCACGCCCTCGGCGATCTCGACCGCCTCGCCCTCGCCGGGCGGGGTCTCGAACGGGGTCCGGACCGGCGCGAAGCGGCCGTCCCTCACGCCGAGAGCGCCGCGTCGGACAAGGCGTAAAGATCGCCTGCACCCGCGCGGGCCGCCGCCAGCGCCGAGCCATGTTCGGGCAGCATCCGGCGGATGAAGACCCGCGCCAGCACGCTGCGCGGCCCCTCGCCGCCCTCGGCCAGCGCCGCCGACAGGTGCAGATGCGCGCCCAGAACCCGGGCCCAGCCGCGCAGGAAGGGCACCGCCCCGGCAAAGCGGTCGGTCATCTCCTGGCTCAGCATCCATTCGGTCGCATCGCGCAGCGCCTCGGCCGCGGTCCAGAGCTCGCGCGCGAGATCGGGGAAGGCCTCGCGCGCGGCTTCGGCGGTCTGCTCGACCTCTTCCAGCAGGCGCCAGGCGGCCTCGCCGCCATCGCCGAGCTTGCGCCCGACCAGATCCATCGCCTGGATGCCGTTGGTGCCCTCGTAGATCGCCGTCACCCGCACATCGCGCAGATATTGCGCGGCGCCGGTTTCCTCGATGAAGCCCATGCCGCCATGGACCTGCACACCCTGCTGGGCGACCTCCATGCCGACCTCGGTGCCCCAGGTCTTGGCGATCGGGGTCAGGAAGGCCGCGCGCGCGGCCCAGTCGGGCTCGCCGGTGGCCGCAGCCATGTCGGCCGCCACCGCGCAGGACAGCGCGATGGCCCGGGCCGCGAAGATCTCGGCCTTCATCCCGGCCAGCATCCGGCGCACATCGGCATGACCGATGATCGGCCCGTCCCCCAAGGGCGTCGGCCCCTGCCGGCGCTCGCCCGCATATGCCAGCGCCTGCTGGAACGCGGCCTCGGCCACACCCACGCCCTGGGCGCCGACCCCGAGCCGGGCATTGTTCATCATCGTGAACATCCCCGCCATGCCCTTGTTGGGCGCGCCCACCATCCAGCCGGTGGCGCCGTCGAAATCCATCAGCGCGGTCGGGCTGCCATGCAGGCCCAGCTTGTGCTCGAGGCTGATGACCTTCACGCCATTGGCGGGTCCGGGACGTCCCTCGGCATCGGGCAGATTGCGCGGCACCAGAAACAGGCTGATCCCCCGCGTGCCCTCGGGCGCGTCGGGCAGCCGCGCCAGCACCAGATGGATCACGTTCTCCATGAAATCCGCATCGCCCCAGGTGATGTAGACCTTCTGGCCGGTGACCGCATAGGTGCCGTCGTCATTGGGCACCGCCCGGGTCTTCAGCGCGCCGACATCCGAGCCGGCCTGCGCCTCGGTCAGGTTCATCGTGCCCGACCACTCCCCCGCGATCAGCTTCGGCAAATACAGCGCCTGGATCTCGTCGCTGGCATGGTGGCACAGCGCCTCGATCTGGCCCTGGGTCAGCAGCGGGTTCAGCTGCAAGGACAGGCAGGCGCCGCTCATCATGTCGTTGACCGCCGTCGACAGGGCCGTCGGCAGCCCCATCCCGCCATGCTCGGCCGGTGCCGACAGCGCCACCCAGCCGCCCTCGGCGATGGCGCGATACCCCTCGGCATAACCGGGCGAGGTCCGGACCACGCCGTTTTCCAGCCGCGCCGGGTGCAGGTCCCCGGGCCGTTGCAGCGGCGCCAGCACCTCGTCGCAGAGCCGCCCCGCGCCGTCGAGGATCGCGGCGGTGACATCGTCCGTGGCTTCGGCGAAACGCTCGGTCGCCACGACATCGGGAAGGCCCGCCACATGCTCGAGAATGAACCGGATTTCCTCCACCGGGGCTCGGTATGCCATGGCTGTCTCCTTTGTCGCCGCTTGCCGGGATCGCTTCGCGGCTGTATCTGACCGCCTGTTTCCTGGGCAGAAGGTAACCGAACGCCTCGTCCCATCAAGCGCAAACGCAACGTAAGGGAACCGCAGATGAGCGCCGAATTGCTGAGACCCGATTCGCAGGGGCTGGCCCGGGCCGCGACCCTGCTGGCCGACGGGCAACTGGTCGCGCTGCCCACGGAAACCGTCTACGGGCTCGGCGCCGATGCCCGCAACGACCGCGCGGTGGCGCAGATCTTCGAGGCCAAGGGACGGCCCCGCTTCAATCCGCTGATCGTGCATCTGCCCGACCTCGCGGCAGCCCGCCGGCTTGCGGTCTTTTCCGACAGCGCGCTGCGGCTGGCCGAGGCGTTCTGGCCCGGTGCGCTGACGCTGGTGCTGCCGCTCCGGCCCGAAGCGGGGCTGTCGCCCCTGGTCAGCGCGGGGCTGCCCACGGTGGCGCTCCGGGTGCCCGACCATCCGGTCGCGCAGGGCGTTCTGTCAGCTTTCGGCGGACCGGTCGCCGCGCCCTCGGCCAATGTCTCGGGGGCAGTCAGCCCGACCCGGTCCGATCACGTGATCGAGGGTCTCGGACAGCGGATCGCGGCAGTGGTCGAGGGCGGCGCCTGTCCGGTCGGCGTGGAATCGACGATCCTGGGCCTGTCTGCCGATGACGATGCGGTCCCTGTTCTGCTCAGACCGGGCGGTCTGCCCATCGAGGCGATAGAGGCCTGCCTCGGCCGGCCGCCTGCACCCCGGGAGGAGAGCGCCGGGATCAGCGCGCCGGGCCAGCTCGGCTCGCATTACGCGCCGGGCGCACGCGTCGTTCTGAACGCCACGACCGCGCCCGAACAGGGCCTCTGGCTGGGCTTCGGCCCCGATTGCGCGGGCGCGGCGCTGAACCTGTCGCCCTCGGGCGATCTGGTCGAGGCCGCGGCCGCGCTGTTCCACGCGCTGCGCCTGCTCGACGCCCGGGTCGCCCCGTCCGGGGTCATCGCCGTCGCGCCCATCCCCGAGCGCGGGCTTGGCCGTGCGATCAATGACCGGCTGCGCCGCGCCGCCGCACCGCGACCGGGCGCGGCCTGACCCGCAGCGCGCGTGAAAGCCGAAAGTGAAAGCCCGCGCGCCCGGCGGTTCAGGCCCGCCCGGCGGCGGAAGACAGCACCAGCGGGTCGACGCCCATGGCCCGCAGCGCGCGTTCCCATTTCTGGGCATCTGCGCCGCCGAAGACCAGCCCGGGCCTGGCATCGCAGGTCAGCCAGCCATTCTGGAGGATCTCGCCCTCGAGCTGCCCCGGCCCCCAGCCGGCATAGCCCAGCGCCAGCAGGGATTCGGAGGGCCCGTCGCCCTGGGCGATGGCCTCGAGAATATCGAGCGTGGCGGTCATGCCGAAATCGGAATCGACCCGCAGCGTGGTATCGCGCTTCGTCCGGTAATCGCCCGAATGCAGCACGAACCCCCGTGCATGCTCGACCGGTCCGCCGAAATGCACGCGGATATCCTGCGCCCCGGGGCTGCGGTCGATCTCGAGCTGATCGAGCAGGTCGGAAAACGATATTTCGCTGAGCGGCTTGTTGACGATGAGCCCCATCGCGCCCTCGTCGGAATGGGCGCAGAGATAGACCACGCTTCGCTCGAAGCGCGGGTCGCCCATGCCGGGCATCGCGATCAGGAGCTTTCCTCCAAGCTGCATCGGGTCCTTTCCATTCGCCTGTCTTGCCCAGCATGTGCCCCCATCCGCGCGGACGCAAGGGCAACGGAAACGAATTCCGGCGGGCTCTCGCCGCTTTGTGATTCCGCGCCGGGCGCGAAGCGCCTATCTTCTGCGCCATGGCAAGATACCTTTTCGCTTCCCGGGCCGTCGCGCTGATGCTCGCGGCCCTTTGCGCGACCGCCGCCCCGGCCCCGGTCGCCGCCGAAACCGCCTCGCGGCAGGACGGCGTTCTGCAGGCAGAGATCCTGCCGGGCTGGCAGACCGAGCGCGGCACCTACATGGCCGGGCTGCATCTGCGCCTGGCCCCGGGCTGGAAGACCTATTGGCGCGCGCCCGGCGATGCCGGCATCCCGCCCAGCTTCGACTGGCGCGGCTCGTCCAATCTGGCGGCGGTGAAACTGCACTGGCCCCGGCCGCGGATCTTCTCGTCGAACGGGATACGCAGCATCGGTTATGTCGAGGACGTGGTGCTGCCGATCGAGCTGACCCCCGCCGATCCGGGACGGCCGATGGAGCTGCGCGCCCGGATCGACCTGGGGGTCTGCCAGGATATCTGCATGCCGATGGAGCTTCGGCTCGACCGGCGGCTGCCTGATGCAAGCCGGGCCGAGCCGATCCGCGCCGCTCTGGCCAGCCGGCCGCTCGACGCCCGCACCGCCCGGGTCGGGCAGGTCACCTGCGAGATCGCACCGATTTCCGACGGGCTGCGGCTGACCGCACGGATCGAGGTCCCCCCGCTCGGCGGCAGCGAAGCGGCCGTATTCGAGCTGCCCGACCCGACGATCTGGGTGGCCCAGAGCGAGATCGCGCGCGAGGGCGGAACGCTGGTCGCGCGTTCGGACATGGTTCCGGCCGATGGCACCCCCTTCGCGCTGGACCGCTCGGCCATCCGGATCACGCTGCTGGGCCGGGACCGCGCCATCGACATCCGGGGCTGCGACGCCGCGCGCTGATCGCCGCGCGCCGCCCGGAAGCTCCCCCTGCCCGGCCGTTTCCCCCGTTGGCGGGTGCGGTCGGCCCCTCCCAGGCGCCGAATGGCCGAGAAAGGGCTCCGGGCAGCGCTCAGACCGGGCGCCAACGCAGCGCCACCCCTTCAACCGGCCAGACATGAGGCGCGATGCGGTCGCGCCATCTCTACCGCCGCTTGTCCTGCCGCACCGCCGCCCCGTGCCCCTCCTGCAGGGAATGCAGGCCCGTCTCTTCCCGTCCTTCGAGCTTTCCCTCAGCCAGCCCGCGGGATGATCCCGGCCTGCCAGACCCCGATCAGCGCCTGGCAGATGGCTCGGAGGCGCAGACGCCCCCGCCACCGCGCGCCCGTCCGCCCGACATGCAGAGCGTCATCGGGCGCCCCGCCGCCCCGGTCAGAGCCGAAAGCGCCCTGTTCCCTTGTCAGGCGAAGCCTCCCCCGGACAGTTTCCTCATCCCTCCCCCTCTCGCCCGACCTGTCTGGCAGAGACGCCCGTCGATCATGGGTCATCTCGTGGCCGTCGTTCATGGGCCATATGTCATGTTCCGCCATGCCCGCATCTCATCAGCCGTTCGGGTGCAGGCCGGCTGACGAGATCCGGGCAGGTTCAGAGAGCGATCAGGGGGCAGGTACGACGCGGCGCGAAGCCGCGACGAGCTTGTCCCATGGGGGCCTCCCTCCCCCGACTGGATCGCGGCATCACCCCCCGGGATCAGACAGCTAGAGATCCGTCGCGCCGGGCCGCCGCAAGGACCGGGCCAGCACCGCGACCGCCAGTGCTGCCAGCCCGCTCCCGGCAAGAAACAGGATCAGGGCAGCCGCCGCGGGCGACACCCTCCCGAGCGGCGGCAATATGGCCAGCAGTCCCCCGGGCAGCCTTCCGGTCGCCAGAACCGGCAGAAGCGTCGCGGCGAAGACCAGGGCCAGCGCCAGCGCCATGGCGGCAAGCACCGGCAGCGCCCGACGCCCGCGAGGCCCCAGCGCGCGGCGCAGCGCCCGCAGCGACAGCCCGACATCCTGCCCGATCGCCAGCAGCGACGGCACCACCAGAAGCACCAGCCCGACCCCGAAACCGAGCCCGTAGACCAGCGTGATCACCGTCGGCTTGAGGAACTGCGCCTGCTGCGAGGTCTCGAACAGCAGCGGCGCGAGCCCTAGCACCGTGGTCAGCGTCGTCAGCAGCACCGGCCGCAGCCGGTCGGCCGCGGCATCGACGATGGCCGGCACCAGCGCCCGCCTCTTGGCATATTCATCGACCGTCCCGACCAGCACGATGGAATCGTTGATGATGATGCCGGTCATCCCGATCAGCCCGACCACCGAGAACATCGACAGCGGCACATCCCAATGCGCATGCCCCCAGATCGCCCCGACCAGCCCGAAGGGAACGATCGCCATCACCGCCAGCGGCCGGCTCCAGCTCGAGAAGACCCAGGCCAGCACCAGATAGATCCCGACGAGGCACAGCCCGAAGCCCAGCCGCGCATCGGCAAGAACGTCGCGTTCCTGTTCCGACAGCCCGCCCAGCCGCCAGGACACGCCCAGATCGCGCTCGATCCCGGGCAGGATCGCCTCTTTCAGCTCGGCCGAGATCGCGGCGGCACGCGCCGGGTCGTCCTCGGACAGATCGCCGGTGACCGTGACCACCCGCAGCCCGTTTTCGCGCCGGACCGAGGAAAAGCCGGTGCGGCGCTCGACCGTCACCAGATCGGCCAGCGGCAGGTAGATGCCATCGGGGCTGCGCACCTGCATCCGGTCGAGGAAATCGGCGGTCAGTTCGGCCTCGGGCAGCTCGACCCGGATCGTGGCCGAGCGCGGGCCCTCGGGATAGGTCGCGGCCTCGATCCCGTTGATGCGGTGCCGCAGCACCCGGCCCAGATCCTCGATGGTGACCCCCAGCGCCGCGCCCTGGGCGGTCAGCTCCAGCACCGCCTCTTCCTTGTCATAGGCCAGGCTGTCCTCCAGCGCCGAGACCTCGCCAAAACGTGCGAGTTCGATCTTCAGCCGCTCGGCCGCGGCCTTCAGTACCCGCGCCTCGGCGCCGAAGAACTGGACATCGAGCGCATCGCCCCCCGGCCCGGCCCGCCAGCTGCGAAAGCTGAGGCTTTCCACCTTGGGATGGGGCCGCACCTCGTCCTGAAGCGCGCGCACGAAGTCGAAGGAGGAATAGGGCCGGGCATCGGCATCGATCAGCTCGAGCGAGATCGCGCCCAAGAGATCCGGGTCCTTGATCTCGGCCCCGGCCAGCCCGCGCCCGGCATTGCCGCCGATCTCGGCCAGCGCATAGGTCACCGGATCGGTGCCGTATCGGGCCGCATAGCGCGCGCCGACCGCCCCGGCCGCGCGCTGCAGCTCGGCCATCATCGCGGCGGTATCGGCGCGCCCGGCGCCCGAGAGCATCATGAAATTGCCGCTGACCGAGCGCTCTTCGGGGGCGTTGAAGAAGCGCCAGGGCACGTCGCCCCGGATCACCGCCGCCACCTGCAGCGCCAGCAGCAGCAGGCAGCCCGCCATCACCGGATAGCGGCCCCGGATCACCAGCCGCATCAGCCGCCGGAACGGGCCCTCGCGGAACCACAGGAAACCCCGGTTGAACTGGCGCGACGGCCAGTCGTACCAATGCTCCTTCGCCGAATGCGTCAGCGCATGGACCATGTGATTGGGCAGGATCAGGAAACATTCCAGCAGCGAAGCGGTCAGCACCGCGATCACGGTGAAGGGAATATCGGCGATCAGATGCCCCATGCGCCCGCCGATCACCACCAGCGCATAGAAGGCGATGATGGTGGTCAGTGTCGCCGAGAAGACCGGCGCGGCCATCCGGCGGGCGGCATTCTCGGCGGCCAGGACCGGCGGCTCGCCCAGATGGCGGGCGCGGAAATCGGCATGCTCGCCCACCACGATGGCATCGTCGACCACGATCCCGAGGGTGATGATCAGCGCGAAGAGCGAGATCATGTTGATGGTGATCCCGGCCGCGAACATCAGCGCGGCGGTGGCCAGCATCGCGACCGGAATGCCCGCCGCCACCCAGAAGGCGGTGCGCGCATTGAGAAAGAGGAACAGAAGCCCCAGCACCAGCCCGAGCCCCATCAGCCCGTTGCCAAGCAGGATGTCGAGCCGCCCGGCGATGTAATCGGCCTGGGTCTGGATCAGATCGATATGCACGCCCGCGGGCAGCGACGGCGTCATCCCGGCCACGACGGCCCGCACCCCGGCCTCCATCTCGATGGCATCGCCCCGGTCCGAGCGGTCGATCCGAAGCGCGATCGCCGGGTGGGGGCCGACGAAATAGGCCCGTTCGCGGTCGGCGCCCTCGACCCGGATCTCGGCCAGATCGCCCACGGTCAGCTTGGAGCCGTCCGGATAGGAGCGCAGGACGATGCCGGCGATGCTGGCCGCACTGCGCTTCTCGATCCCGGTCCGGACCCTCGTATTGCCGCCCGAGACATCGCCCGCGGGCGCGGTCTCGGCCTCGGCGGCCAAAACGGCCGCGATCTCGGCCATGGTGATGTCATGGCGCATGAGCTCGATCGAGGGCACCTCGACCAGCGTCTCGGGCGCGGCGAGGCCGCGGATCGTGCTGCGGGTGATGCCCGCCGCGAACAGCCGGTCGACCAGCTCGTCAGCGAGCCGCCCGAGCTGGTCCACCGCGACCGGGCCGGTGATCACCACATCGGTCACCCGGTCGCGCCAGGCGCCGCGCGTCACCTCGGGTTCCTCGGTCTCGGCAGGCAGGTCGGTCTCGGCATCGACCGCGGCCTGCACGTCATTGGTGGCGCGGGCCATGTCCCAGCCGGGTTCGAAATCGAGGGTGATGGTCGCGCGCCCCTCGAGCGATTGCGAGGTGGTCTCCTCCACCCCTTCGACCGCGCGGAGTTCCGGTTCCAGGAGCTGCACGATCCCGGCATCGACCTCTTCGGGCCCCGCGCCCTCCCAGACCACCGAGACCGAGACCGTCTCGACGATCACGTCGGGAAAGAACTGAGCCCGCATCCGCGGCGCGGCAAAGAGGCCGGCCACGATCAGCAGCAGCAACAGCAGGTTCGCCGCCGTCCGGTGGCGGGTGAAATAGGACAGAAGCCCGCCCGCGGCGCTCGCGACCCGCCCCGGCACCGGCCTAGCCCCCCATCCGGGTTTCGAGCCGTTCGACCAGTTGCGCGGGCACAAGCGGCTGGTCGAGCTGGGCGCGGATCCGGGCGCGGGCCTCTTGCGGCAGGGCCGGGCTGGTCTCGACGAAGGCGATCAGCGCGGCGCGGCGTTCGGGGCTGAGCGCGACCGTCGCCTCTGTCCTGTCCTCAGGTTCGGCGGCGGCGCCGGGGCGCAGCGGGCGCACCCTGATCCCCGCACCCAGAAGCGGCGAGCGCTCGGCCACAGCCTCGCGCCCCTCAAGCTCCGGCGCGCGGATGATCACCCGGTCGCCCTCGCGGCGCAACAGCGTCACCGGCACCGCCTCCAGCCGGTCCCCGGCATCCAGCACCAGGATCTCGCCCGCCGCGTCAAGCGCGCCCGCAGGCAGGACCATGACATCCCCGAGCGCGGGCTCCTCGACCCGGAGGGTCACGAAATCGCCCGGCCGAAAGCCCGGGGCGTCGTCCAGCCGGGCATAGACCAGCCGCCCGACCTGGCCATCTGGCACCGCCCCGCTTTCGCGCGACAGCACCCCCCGCGCGGTCAGGTTGGCCCCGTAGACATCGAGCGTCACCGTCACCGTCACCGGCAGCGGCCGCAACGCGCCCCTGTCGTCGAGCAGGCGGCTGAACTCGGCGGTCGAGACCCGCACGCCGGCCTCGAGCGCCGAGACATCGATCAGATCGGCCACCCGTTCATTGGCTCCGACCAGCCCGCCCTCGACCAGGCTCACATCGATCAGCGTGCCGGAAAAGGCCGCGGAAAGCTCGGTATCGACCAGCGCGCGCTCGGCATCGGCCAGCGCGATCCGGGCACGGGCCAGCCCGGTCGTGGCGGTCTCGAGCCCGATCTCGGCCTGAGCCAGGGCCTGGCGCCGGGACACCACCGCCTGATCGGCGGCGGCGGCGGTCAGCTCGGCCTCTTCGACCGCGGCATCGGTGCCGACCCCGCGCCCGCGCAGGTCCTTCTGGCGCCCCAGCGCCTTTTGCCGAAATTCGGCCTGCAGCTCGGTCGCGGCCAGCTCGTCATGGGCCAGATCGAGACGCCGCCTGGCGTCGCCCAGATCGGCCTCGGCCTGGCTCAGATCGGCCCGCGCCAGATCCCGGGCCGAGGTCGCATCGGCCGGATCGACCCGAAGCAGCAGATCGCCCGCCGCGACCCGCCCGCCCTCCTCGAAAGCGGGATGCAGATAGACCACCCGGCCGCTGGCCTCGGCCCGCAGCTCGAGGCTGCGGCGCGAGCGGATCTCGCCGAAGGCGGTCAGCTCGGGCGTCACGGTCCGGGGGCGCAGCGGGACGACATTGACCGAGAAGACCCGCTCGGCCGTGGGCGGCGCCTTGGGCCGGTCGGCCAGACGCGTCTCGATGGCCGAACGCAGCGTCCCCGCCGCATAGGCCAGAAGCCCAAGCGTCACGGCCAGCAGGAACAGCCCCGTGAGGCTGCGGCGGAGGAAACGCATCGAACCGTCCTTTCCCGTCGCATCGGATCGCAAGGCCACAGGTCGCGGCACCCGAGGTCGCGGCGCCCGGCGTCAGTTCCGCCGGGACATTCGCGACGGGGTGCGCATTCCCTACGTCGGGTACACCTATTTCCGTCGCCGGTGTTCGTCGAGTCGCGGAAAGATCTCGACGAAATTGCAGGGCGGGTGGCGATAGTCGAGCTGATGCACCAGGATCTCGTCCCAGGCGTCCTTGCAGGCGCCGGTACTGCCGGGCAGCGCGAACAGATAGGTGCCCTGGGCGACGCCGCCCGTGGCGCGGCTCTGGACCGCCGAGGTGCCGATCTTGCCGAAGGAGACCAGCGTGAACAGCGTCCCGAAGGCCTCGATCTCCTTCTCGTAGACATCGCGATGGGCCTCGACGGTGACATCGCGCCCGGTCAGCCCGGTGCCCCCGGTCGAGATCACCACGTCGATTTCGGGATCGGCGCACCAGGCGCGAAGCTGGGCCGCGATCTCGGCACGCTCGTCCTTCAGGATCCTGCGGTCGGCGAGGATATGGCCTGCCGCCGCGATCCGGTCGGCCAGCGTCCGGCCCGAGCGGTCCTCGTCAAGGCTGCGGGTATCCGAGACGGTGAGAACCGCGATCCGGACCGGCACAAAGGCCTTGCTCTCGTCGATGCCTGCCATGGTCATCCCTTTTGCAGAAGCGCCAGCCGCACCGCCAGCGCCGTGAAGATTGTCGCCGAAACGAGGCCGAGACCGCGCTGTACCGCGCGCGAGCCCCCCAGAAGCCGCCGCGCCTGCCCGGCGAAAAGCCCGACCGCGCCATTGACCAGCAGCCCGCCAAGCGACAGCACGGCCCCGAGGATCAGGAATTGCGCCAGCACCGCGCCGCGCTCGACCACCACGAATTGCGGCAGGAAGGCCAGCACGAAGAGGATCACCTTGGGATTGGTCAGATTGACCGTCAGCCCCTCGCGGAAGGCCCGACGCGGAGAGACGGCGGGCAGATCCGGGGCCAGCGCGCCATGCCGGACCGACCGCCAGGCCAGCCAGAGCAGATAGGCGACGCCCGCCCAGCGGATCGCCTCGAAAGCGCCCGGCACCGCCGCAACCACCGCGCCAAGACCGAGCCCGGCCAGCGTGACATGGACGAAACCGCCCAGCGCGATGCCGAGATCGGCCGCCAGCGCCGCGCGCGGACCGCCCCGCAGCCCCTGCCCCAGACAGAACATCATGTCGGCCCCGGGCGTCAGGTTGAGCGCCAGTGCCGCCGGCACGAAGGCCGCGAGCGTCAGAAGATCGACCGGCCCCATCAGCCCCCCCTCAACCGCGTCTGCAGCATCAGAAGATCGTGCCAGGCATCGCGCTTGGCCAGCTGGGTGCGCAGCAGATAGGCCGGGTGGAACATCGGCAACGCAGGCCGGCCCAGCGCCTGGACCCAGTGGCCGCGCAGCCGGGTGATGCCCTTCCGGCCCAGAAGCGCACCGCAGGAATGGTTGCCCATCAGGACCAGGATGTCGGGATCGACAAGCGCCACATGGCGCTCGAGGAAGGGCAGCATCATCGCGACCTCGCCGGCTTCGGGGTCGCGGTTCTGCGGCGGCCGCCAGGGCAGGACATTGGTGATGTAGAGCGCGCGCTCGGCCGCCGGATCGTTCCGCCCCAGCCCGATATGCCCGAACATCTGATCGAGCAGATGCCCGGCGCGGCCGACGAAGGGCTTGCCCTGCAGGTCTTCCTCGCGGCCCGGCGCCTCGCCGATCACCATCACTCGCGCCTTCGGGTTGCCATCGGAAAAGACGAGGTTCCGCGCGCCCTTCTTCAGCTCGCAGAGCTCATAGGCCGCCATCGCCGCCGCCAGCCCCTCGCGATCGGTGGCCGCGTCAGCCGCCGCGCGCGCCACCGCCACCGGATCGACCGGCGCGGGCCGGGCGGGCGGCCGGGGCGCGGACGCGACAGGACGCGCCGCTGCCGGAGCCGCCGCCGGAGCAGGGCGCGGCGCCTCGTAACGGTTCACCGGGGCGTCGCAGATCGCCTCGGTCGCGCCGAGATCGACCTGCCAGGCCAGAAGCGCCAGCGCCTCATGCGGGGTCAGTGCGGGGTCCATGGCGCCTAGGCTATGCTGCCGCAGAGGCCTCGGCAATGCCTCCCTTGCCCCTGCCGCCCCCCGTTTCTATAAGCGGGCCAATCAGGTCGGAGGCTCCATGGAATTTCGCGCGCGTCACCTGCTTGGCATCGAGCATCTCAGCCCCTGGGACATCCGCATCATCCTCGACCTGGCGGAAAGCTATGTCGATCTCAGCCGCGGCGCCACCAAACATGCCGATGTGCTGGCGGGGCTCACCCAGATCAACATGTTCTTCGAGGCCTCGACCCGGACCCAGTCGAGCTTCGAGATCGCCGGAAAGCGCCTCGGCGCCGATGTGATGAACATGGCGATGCAGGCCAGTTCGATCAAAAAGGGCGAGACGCTGATCGACACGGCGCTGACCCTGAACGCGATGCATCCCGATCTGCTGGTGGTGCGCCATCCGCATTCGGGCGCGGTCGATCTGCTGGCCCAGAAGGTCAATTGCGCGGTGATCAATGCCGGCGACGGCCGGCACGAGCATCCGACCCAGGCGCTGCTCGACGCGCTGACGATCCGCCGCGCCAAGGGCCGGATCCAGCGCCTGACGGTCGCGATCTGCGGCGACATCGCCCATAGCCGGGTCGCGCGGTCGAACATGCTGCTCCTGGGCAAGATGGAGAACCGGGTGCGGCTGATCGGGCCGCCGACGCTCATTCCCTCGGGCGCGGCCGATATGGGTGTCGAGATCTATGACGACATGAAAGAGGGCCTCGAGGGCGCCGATGTGGTGATGATGCTCAGGCTGCAGAAAGAGCGCATGGATGGCGGCTTCATCCCCTCGGAACGCGAGTATTACCACCGCTTCGGGCTCGATGCCGAGAAGCTGGCCTATGCGAAGGAAGATGCCATCGTCATGCATCCGGGGCCGATGAACCGCGGCGTCGAGATCGACGGCACGCTGGCCGACGACATCAACCGCTCGGTGATCCAGGATCAGGTCGAGATGGGGGTCGCGGTCCGGATGGCCTGCATGGACCTGCTGGCACGGAACCAGCGCGCGGCCCGGGCGGCCGGGGAGCCCACCCATGTTTGATCCCAGGACCGAGGCTCCGCTGGAAGAGGGCGAAGCCGTCAGGGTGACGTTCCGGGCCGACCGGGGAGCCTATATCAAGGCCCATGCGATCATCGCCGTGCTGGCCGGGATCGGCGCGACCGTCCTGCTGGCCGCGACCGGCAACCCCTACCCCTGGGCCGGGATCGTCGCGGCGGTGCTGGCGATCGCGATCCGGGGCGCCTTCCTGATGAGCGAAGAGCTCGGCGCGCGCTGGGTGCTGACCGACCGCGCCCTGCTGGGGCCCGGCGGGCGGCGGGTGCGGCTCTCGAGCATCGACAGGGTCCGCATCATCGGCGCGGCGACGCAGGTCGTCACGCTGGGCGGCGACAAGCATCTGATCAAGTTTCTCGCAGATCCGGCGGGCGTGAAGGCCCGGATCGACACGGCGAGGCTGGCCACGGGAGGGCCGGAGGCATGAGAACCGTCTTTTCCAATGCCCGCCTGATCGACCCCGAGGCGGGGACAGACCGCGTGGGCTGGCTGCTTTCGGGCGGCGGCACGATCCTCGACAAGGGCCATGACGCGGCCCCCGATTGCGACCGGGTCATCGACTGCAAGGGCGCCTGTCTCGCCCCGGGCATCGTCGATATCGGCGTCAAGGTCTGCGAGCCGGGCGAACGCCACAAGGAAAGCTTCCGCTCGGCCGGGCTGGCGGCGGCGGCGGGCGGCGTGACCACCATGGTCATCCGCCCCGATACCCTGCCCGCCATCGACACCCCCGAGGTGCTGGAATTCGTCAGCCGACGTGCGCGCGAGGTCTCGCCGGTCCGGATCAAGCCGATGGCCGCGCTGACCAAGGGCCGCGAGGGCCGCGAGATGGTCGAGATCGGCTTCCTGCTCGATGCCGGCGCCGTGGCCTTCACCGATGGCGACCATGTCGTCACCGACAGCAAGGTGCTGAGCCGGGCGATGAGCTATGCCCGCTCGCTGGGCGCACTGGTGATGGCGCATCCGCAGGATCCGGGCCTGTCGGCGGGCGCCGCCGCGACCTCGGGCAAGTTCGCCTCGCTGCGCGGGCTGCCCTCGGTGCCCGCCCTGGCCGAGCGCATGGGCTTCGACCGCGACATGGGCCTCGTCGAGCTGACCGGCGTGCGCTACCATGCCGACCAGATCACCACCGCCCGCGCCCTGCCCGCGCTGGACCGCGCCAAGGCCAATGGCCGCGACGTGACGGCGGGCGTCTCGATCCATCACCTGACGCTGAACGAATTCGACGTCGGCGATTACCGCACCTTCTTCAAGGTCAAGCCGCCGCTTAGGGCCGAGACCGACCGGGTCGCGCTGGTCGAGGCCGTGGCCTCGGGGCTGATCGACGTGATCTCGTCCATGCACACGCCGCAGGACGAGGAATCCAAGCGTCTTCCCTATGAAGAGGCCGCCTCGGGCGCGGTCGGGCTGGAAACCATCCTGCCCGCGGCGATGCGGCTTTATCATGCCGGGGCGATCACCCTGCCCCAGCTCTGGCGCGCGCTGGCGCTGAACCCCTCGGCGCGGCTCGGCCTGCCGACCGGGCGGCTGACGGCGGGAGCCCCGGCCGATCTGGTGCTGTTCGATCCCGATGCACCCTTTGTGCTGGACCGCTTCGCGCTGAAATCGAAATCGAAGAACACGCCGTTCGACGGCGCCCGGATGGAAGGCCGCGTGCTCGGCACCTGGGTCGCCGGAACCTGCGTCCACGGCGGAGACTGACCCGATGCCGATGATCGACACCCCCCTCCTGCTGCTGGCGCTTTTCGGGCTCTGCGGCTACCTGCTGGGGGCGGTGCCCTTCGGCATCGTCATGGCGCGGCTCTTCGGGCTGGGCGACCTGAGAAAGATCGGCTCGGGCAATATCGGCGCGACCAATGTGCTGCGCACCGGCAACAGGCTGGCGGCCTTCCTGACGCTGGTGCTCGATGCGGGCAAGGGCGGCATCGCGGTGCTGATCGCGCGGGCGCTGGCGGGCGAAGATGCAGCCCAGATCGCGGGCGGCGCGGCCTTTCTGGGCCATCTCTTCCCGGTCTATCTGGGCTTTCGGGGCGGCAAGGGGGTCGCGACCTTCCTCGGCACCCTCCTGGCGCTGGCCTGGCCGGTCGGGCTTGCCGCCTGTGCCACCTGGGCGGCCTTTGCGGCCGCCTTCCGCTATTCCTCGCTCTCGGCACTGGCTGCGGCCGCGCTGGCGCCGGTCTGGGCGATCTTTCTGGGCCGGAGCGAAACCGTGCTGCTGGGGGCGGTGCTGGCGGTGCTGATCTTCATCCGCCACCACGCCAACATCCGCCGCCTTCTGACCGGAACCGAGCCGAAGATCGGCCGCAAGACCGGCTGAGGCCCCGGCCTAAGCGCCGGGCCTCTTCCCCTAGGCTCAGACCTGTTCCAGCTCGATAAGCGTGCCGTTGAAATCCTTGGGATGCAGGAACAGCACCGGCTTGCCATGGGCTCCGATCTTCGGCTCGCCCGAGCCAAGCACCCGCGCGCCCTGCGCCTTCAGCCGGTCGCGGGCGGCGAGGATATCCTCGACCTCGTAGCAGATATGGTGAATGCCACCCGAGGGGTTCTTGTCGAGAAACCCCTTGATCGGGCTCGCCTCGCCCAGCGGGGAAAGCAGCTCGATCTTGGTATTGGGCAGCTCGATGAAGACCACGGTCACGCCGTGATCGGGTTCGTCCTGCGGCGCACCGACCCTGGCCCCCAGCGTTTCGGCATATTGCGCCGCGGCGGCTTGCAGATCCGGCACGGCGATGGCGACATGGTTGAGACGGCCGATCATCCCTGATCCTCCTGATGATGTTCGCCCGGGTTATCCGGTCTGCCGTCCCGCGACGCAAGACCCGCCTCGGGACCGGAGGCAAGCGCGGGGTCGCGGGCCGCGAGAATCGGGCGGGTCAGCTCTGACAGCGGGACGATCTGCCGCCCCCCGGCATCGAAATTGGCCGGGTCGAGCCAGGTCTCGTAGGCCGCCTTCAGCGCCGGCCACTCGGCATCGATGGCGGCGAACCCGGCGGTATCGCGGTTGCGCCCCTTCACCACCGCGGCCTGACGGAAGACGCCCTCATGGCTCAGCCCGTAGCGTTCGGCCGCCCGGCGCGAGGCCCGGTTCAGCGCGTCGCATTTCCATTCGAGCCGCCGGTAGCCCAGCGCGAAGGCCTGCCCGATCAGGAGCGTCACCGCCTCGGTCGCGGCCGGGCACCGTTGCAGCGGCGCCGAGAAATTCACATGGCCGATCTCGATCGAGCCGGCCCCGGGCGCGATCCTGAGATAGCTGAGCACGCCCAGCGCCCGGCCCGAGACCGCTTCGCGCACCGCGAAGAACAGCGGATCCGGGCCCGAGGCGTCCCACGCGATCCAGTCGGCCAGCGCCGCTTCGTCCGGGAACGGGCCATAGGGCAGATAGGTCCAGATCGAGGCATCGAGCAGATGGGCGGCATGGAGCTCGGCCGCATGGTCGCGTCTCAGAGGCTCGACCCGGCAATAGCGCCCGGCAAGGCTGTCGCGGCCGGGGCGGGGCGGTGGCCTCCAGCCGGGAAGCGGCGCGCCGAGGGGCAGATCCGGAGGCAGATCCGGGGGCATTGCGGGCTCCTTTTCCGTTCTGGTCCGGTCATGGTCCGGTCATGGTCCGGTTCGATTAAGGCAGGCGCCGGCCGCATTTGTCCATCGCCCATCTGCCCCGGCCTGCCGCCTGCAGCACAGAAGGACCGGTCCGACGGTCGAGACCGGTGCGCATCTGCCCTTGCCCCAAACGCCGCAAAGCGCCGGGCAGGCCCGACCAGCCCGCCCGAGACCATATCCGGCAGGTGACATGCCGCCGCCGCGCGCTATGAACAGCACCCGGCCGGAAAGCTGCCACGGTGGCGAGAAGTTGGGGGCGAGAAGTCGGGAGCGTGAAATCCGGCCCAGTAAAGGCGCGCCGCAGTCCGCCGGGGGACCGTTCCATGCCCTTGTCCGGCACCTGGCTCCATGCCTTCGGCTGCGCTCTCATGCCCCGGCTTTCCTTCGCGAGGGCCGCACCGAAGCGACGGGCATGGCGCTCGCACGCCCCTCCGCCGGGTCATTCTCTGCGATCCTGAGGATCGCTGCGCTCTGGCCCCCTTGCCCGTCCCCTGCGCGCCCGCATCATGCGGCAAACTGGCAGTCCTCCCCTCCTGCCGGCACATCCCGTCAGCGAAATCTGTCAGACCGGCGCCTTCCCGAGGCCGGTGGCCATAGCGCCTGGGCTGCGCCCCTGACCATCGGTCTGTGCGCATGTCGATCCTTTGCGAGCGGACAGGACAGGCGCGTGCGGCCCCCGGCAGGCGGCGCCCGCCCCCGCAATCCGGCATGGCGCCGCGCCCGCCGCAGGCAGGACGGCCCGGCCGCCCGGATGCCCGCCTCCGGAGGCCTCTTGCCGATCCCGATACAGAGACCGTAAAGCCCGGCCGGGGCGCCCGGACAGATGCGGCGACAGAGCGTCTGGACAGGCCCGGCGTTTCCCGCTAAAGGCCCAGGTCATGACCCGTTGCGTTCATATCTCCCTGCGCCGACGCCGCCGCCGTCTCTGAGCCGGCCGCCTCCGCTTGCGCCCACGCGACATCCCGACCCTTCCCCTCCGTGCCCTGGCACCTTTCCGAAGACAATTGACACGTTCTGTCGCCCGAGGCACCCATAAGGCCTCTTTTCCGAAGGATTTCCCAGATGGTTCCGTCCGTCCTGCCGATCTATAACCGCGCGCCGCTCAGCTTCGAGACCGGCGAAGGCTCCTGGCTTGTCGCGACCGACGGCACCCGATACCTGGATCTCGGCGCCGGGATCGCGGTCAACGCGCTCGGCCATGCCCATCCGGCGCTGGTGGCGGCACTGACCGCCCAGGCGAACCGGATCTGGCACCTGTCGAACCTCTATCACATCCCCGAACAGGAGGCGCTGGCCGACGCGCTGGTCGAGAAGACCTTCGCCGATACCGTCTTCTTCACCAATTCCGGCACCGAGGCCTGCGAACTCGCGGTCAAGATGGCCCGGAAATACTGGTACGAGAAGGGCCAGCCCGACCGGGTGAATATCGTCACCTTCTCGGGCGCGTTCCACGGCCGCTCCTCGGCCGCGATCGCGGCGGTGGGCACCGAGAAGATGACCAAGGGATTCGGACCGCTTCTGCCGGGCTTCATCCACCTGCCCTTCGGCGCCCATGGCTCGGTTCTGCAGAACGCCATCGACGACACCGTGGCCGCGGTCATGGTCGAACCCGTGCAGGGCGAGGGCGGCCTCAGGCCGCTGCCCGATCCCTGCCTGAAGGGGCTGCGCGATCTCTGCGACGAGACCGGCGCGCTTCTGATCTATGACGAGGTGCAATGCGGCATGGGCCGGACCGGCAAGCTCTTCGCCCATGAATGGGCGGGCGCCGCGCCCGACATCATGATGATCGCCAAGGGCATCGGCGGCGGCTTCCCGCTGGGCGCGGTGCTGGCGACCGAGGCCGCGGCCTCGGGCATGACCGCGGGCAGCCATGGCTCGACCTATGGCGGCAACCCGCTGGCCTGCGCCGTCGGCAAGACCGTGCTCGACATCATTTCCGATCCCGGCTTCCTCGACGAGGTGAACCGCAAGGCCGGGCTCCTGCGGCAACGGCTGGAAGGGCTGGTGGCGAGCCATCCCGAGGTGTTCGAGGCGGTGCGCGGCTCCGGGCTGATGCTGGGGCTGAAATGCCGCGCGGCCAATACCGACGTGGTGCAGGCGGGCTATGACCAGCATCTGCTGACGGTTCCGGCGGGGGATAATGTGGTCCGCATCCTGCCGCCGCTGACGATTTCCGACGAAGAGATTGCCGAGGCCGTGGCCCGGCTCGATGCGGCCGCGACGGCCGTTGCCGCAAAGGAGGCCCGGGCATGACCCATTTTCTCGACATCGACAGCACCGCCCCGTCCGATCTGCGGGCGATCCTCGATTGCGCGCATGAGATGAAGCAGGCCCGGCAGGGGCGCACGAAGGCCACGCCCGATGACGGGCGCCCGCTTGACGGGCGGATGGTGGCGCTGATCTTCGAGAAGCCCTCGACCCGGACCCGGATCAGCTTCGATGTCGGCGTGCGGCAGATGGGCGGGCAGAGCATGGTGCTGTCGGGCAAGGACATGCAGCTGGGCCATGGCGAGACCATCGCCGACACCGCCCGGGTGCTGTCGCGCTATGTCGATCTGATCATGATCCGGACCTTCGAGGAGGCGACGCTGCAGGAGATGGCGGATCATGCCACGGTGCCGGTGATCAACGGTCTGACCAACCGCACCCATCCCTGCCAGATCATGGCCGATCTGCTGACCTTCGAGGAGCATCGCGGCCCGATTGCCGGGCGCAAGGTGGTCTGGTCGGGCGATGGAAACAATGTCTGCGCCTCCTTCATCCAGGCCGCCGGGCAGTTCGGCTTCGATCTGACCTTCACCGGCCCGCAGACGCTGGACCCCGAACCGGTCTTCGTCGAGGCGGCGCGGGCGAAGGGCGCGAAGATCGTCATCGAGCGCGATCCGCTCAAGGCCGTCGAGGGGGCCGATCTGGTGGTTACCGATACCTGGGTGTCGATGCACGATCCGCAATCGGCGCGCGAGCGGCGCCACAACCAGCTGCGCCCCTATCAGGTGAACGAGCGGCTGATGGCGGCGGCGAAGCCCGACGCGCTGTTCATGCATTGCCTGCCCGCGCATCGCGACGAGGAGGCGACCAACGCGGTGATGGACGGGCCGAATTCGGTGGTCTTCGACGAGGCCGAGAACCGGCTCCATGCGCAAAAGGCGATCATGCGCCATTGCCTCGGCGTCTGAGGGTTCGGCATCCGGGTCTCAGCCATCCGGATCTCAGGCCTCCGGGGCCGCAGCGAAGGCACTGGGGGCGCTCCCGCCCCCGGACCCGCACCGGGCTTTGCCCGGCTTGGCCGGGGTTGGGCCGGGCCGCGCGCAAGATGCGCGCGGCGCCTCCGGCGGGGGTATTGGCACCAGGAAGAAGGGCAGGCGCGGAATCCGGAGCGATGACCGGGACGATAGCCGTCGGGCCGGAGCCGGGCCTTTGTCGCAGCGGCCGGCAGGGCCGCACGCGGTCAGCTCCGACGCTTGGCGCGGAGCGTCGGGTCGGCGGCGGTCGGATCCTCGGGCCAGGGATGGCGCGGGTAGCGTCCCCGCATATCCTTGCGCACATCGGCATAGCTCGTCGCCCAGAAGCCCGGCAGGTCCATGGTCACCTGGACCGGACGTCCGGCCGGTGAGAGCAGCGTGATCCGGAGCGGCAGCCGGTTCGGCCCCACCCTCGGGTGTTCGGTCACGCCGAAGAGCTCCTGCAGGCGCAGCGCGATCGCCGGCGCCTCGCCGTCATAGTCGATGGGGATCTTCCGCCCGAGAGGGGTCTCGAAGCTGGACGGCGCGAGGCGGTCGACGCTCTGCCGGGTCTCCCAGTCGAGCCGGGCGCTCAGCGCCGGCAGCAGGTCGAAGCGCTTGAGATCCTCTGCTGTCCGGACCCCGCCCAAATGCGGCAACAGCCAGTCCTCGAGCCCGGCCATCAGTCCCGCATCGGAGAAATCGGGCAGCTCCGCGCCCTCGGCGCGCAGAAGCTCGACCCGCGCCCGGAAGCGGCGTGCCGCATCGCTCCAGGGCAGGCCCAGCGCGCGGACGCCATCGAGCATGGCACGCGCCACCGTCTCGGGCGGGGGATCGGGCCAGTTGCGGTCATCGAGCACCAGCGCGCCGAAGCGTTCCTGCCGCCGCATCGCCACGCGGGCCTCGCGCCGCGACCATTCGCAGACATCCTGCCAGCCGATGGCCGCGCCATGGACCGCGCGCAGGTCCGCTTCGGAGAGCGGCGCGGCAAGCCGCACCTTCGCCTCGCGGGCATCGCCATCGAGATCGAGCGCCACGATCAGCCGTTGTCCGGCCAGCGGATCCGAGGCCCCGAGAACCGCGCCCTTGCCGCCGGACAGCACATAGCGCGGCTCGTCCCCCTTGCGGCGCAGGCCGATCCGGTCGGGATAGGCGAGCGCCGCCATCTCGCCCGGGCTCATCGGACGCGGGGCCTCGGGAGCGCGCGCGGCCAGCCGCTTCGCCTCGGCCCGGATCCGGGCAAGCGCGCCCCGGTCGGGCGGCACCGGGCTCGGGGCGTTCGGCCCGCTCAGGCAGCGCAGCCGCAGCGCCAGATCGGCGCCCGCCCCGCGCAAGGGGTCGCGTTCGGACAGAAGCGCGGCCAGAGGCGCGGCCTGCCGCCCTGCCGAAAGCAGCATATGCCCGAGCCGCGGATGCAGGGGCAGCGCCGCCAGCGCGCGGCCATGGCCGGTGATCCGGCCCAGGGCGTCAAGCGCCCCGAGCCCGGCCAGAAGCGCCCGCGCCTCGGCGAAGCCCCCCGGATTGGGCGGGGTCAGGAAGGCCAGATCGCCAGGTCCCGACGCCCCCCAGGCCGCGAGGTCCAAAGCCAGCCCCGCAAGGTCGCCCGCCTCGATCTCGGGCGGGGGATAGGCAGCAAGGGCGCCCTCCTCGCCCCTGGTCCAGAGCCGGTAGCAGACGCCCTCGGCCACCCGCCCGGCCCGGCCGCGGCGCTGCTCGGCCTCGGCGCGGGTGACGCGCTCGGTCACCAGCCGCGCCATGCCGGAATTCGGATCGAAGCGCGACCGGCGGGCGCGGCCCGCATCGACCACCACCCGCACATCCTCGATGGTCAGCGAGGTCTCGGCAATCGAGGTGGCCAGCACCACCTTGCGGCCCTCGCGCGCGGGCAGGATCGCGGCACGCTGCTCGGCGAAGGGCAGCGCGCCGTAAAGCGGCCGGATGTGACAGCCCTCGGGCAGCCGCCCCTCGAGTGCCGCGGCACAGCGCCGGATCTCGCCCTCGCCCGGCAGGAAGACCAGCACGCCCCCTTCGGTTCCGGCCACGGCCTCTAGCACCAGATCGGCGGTGGCCTCGGGCAGGCGCCTGCCCTTTGGCAGCGGGCGCGGCAACCAGCGCGTCTCGACCGGAAAGCTGCGCCCCCCGGAGCTCACGACGGGCGCATCCGCCATCAGCGCCGCCACCGGCGCGGCATCCAGCGTCGCCGACATCACCAGGAGGATCAGGTCCTCGCGCAGCGCCCCCCGGACCTCCCAGGCCAGCGCCAGCCCCAGATCGGCATTCAGCGAGCGTTCGTGGAATTCATCGAAGATCACCGCGCCGATGCCCTCGAGCCCCGGGTCGGACTGGATCATCCGCGTCAGGATGCCCTCGGTCACGACCTCGATGCGGGTGGCGCGGCCCACCTTCGCCTCGCCCCGGATGCGGTAGCCGACGGTCTGGCCGACCGGCTCGCCCAGGGCCTCGGCCATCCGCTCGGCCGCGGCCCGCGCGGCAAGGCGCCGCGGCTCGAGCATCACGATCCGCTCCGCCGTCAGCCCGGCCTCCAGCATCGCCAGCGGCACCCGCGTGGTCTTGCCCGCCCCGGGCGGCGCCTGCAGCACGGCCCGGCCCGCGCGGGAAAGGGCGGCGGTCAGCTCGGGCAGGACGGCGTCGATGGGCAGCTTGGTCATGGCCGTCTTATGCGTCATCCAGGCCCGCACGGCCAGAGCGCGCCGCCTGGCGGGACGACGGCCCGGACCACGGCCCGAACGATGCCCCGGACGGAGGGCTGGACAGCCCGGCCCCGGCAGGGCAAGACAGGAGCCGCCCCCGAAGATCCGGAGCCGCCGATGACCCCAGCCGAGCTTGCCCACCGCCTCAAATCCGGCGAACGCCGTGCCCTCGCCCGGGCGATCACCCTGATCGAAAGCGGTCGCGAGGATCACCGCGCCCAGGCCCAGGAGCTGCTGGGCCTTTTGACCGACGCCCCCGGACAGGCGCTCCGGATCGGGTTGTCGGGCACGCCGGGCGTGGGCAAGTCGACCCTGATCGAAAGCTTCGGCAGGATGCTGACAGCCGAGGGCCACAAGGTCGCGGTGCTGGCGGTCGACCCGTCGTCGGCCCGCTCGGGCGGCTCGATCCTCGGCGACAAGACCCGGATGGAGCGGCTGTCGCGCGACCCGAACGCCTTCATCCGCCCCTCGCCCAGCCAGTCGGCTCTGGGCGGCGTCGCGCGCCGCACTCGCGAGGCGGTGGCGCTTTGCGAGGCGGCGGGCTTCGGCATCGTGCTGATCGAGACCGTGGGAGTCGGCCAGTCCGAGACCATGGTGGCCGAGATGACCGATCTGTTCGTGCTGCTGATGGCGCCTGCGGGCGGCGACGAGCTGCAGGGGGTCAAGCGCGGCATCATGGAGATGGCCGACCTGATCCTCGTCAACAAGGCCGATGGCGATCTGAAGCCCGCCGCCGAACGCACCCGGGCCGATTACGCGGGCGCGCTGCACCTGTTGCGCCGCCGCCCCCAGGACCCCGAGGGGTTCCCCAAGGCGGTCGCCGTCTCGGCGGTCGAGGAACGCGGGCTTCGCGAGGCCTGGGAGGACATGCAGACCCTTGCCGACTGGCGCCGCGAGAACGGCCATTTCACGGCCCGCCGCGCCGCCCAGGCCCGCTACTGGTTCGCGGAAGAAGTCCGCCGCGGTCTGCTCGCCCGGCTCGACCGCGACCCGGCGATGCGGGCGCGGATGGCCGATCTCGGCGCGAAGGTGGCCGAAGGCGAGCTGACCGTCGCCCATGCCTCGACCGAGATGCTGGCCGCGCTGGGCGTCAGCGCCTGACCAGAACGGGCCGTGCATGAGGCGCGGCGCAATCCTCCGACGCCGCGCCCCCGGGCCCGGCTGCAAAAGCCCTGAAAATCTTTCCCCCGGATCGGGTTTCGGCCGCAGCCGCCAAGCTCCGGCCGAGGCCCCGAATGGCCGACCCATCGCAACGGCGTTGTTGCCGAGCTCATCCGTCGGAGCCACATCACGCAGTCCTGCGCTCGGACGGATGGCATGAGCAGCCGCGAACCCGGGTGCTTCGGCCGGCGAATTGGCCGGTCGACAACAATGCCCGGGGGCGCGCGGGCGCTTCGGCCAGATCCACCGAACCTGCACACTCCCCGGACCAGCACCGCGAAGACAAGCGAAAAGGCCGGGCGCATTCGCCGGGAAAGGCCCCATCGAAGCGTCTTCCTGCCCGGTTCACTCCAGATCCGTCTGCGGCCCTGCTGCTGCACCCGCCCCAATGGCATCTGTACCGGGGTGAGCGGTCATCGCATCATCAGGCCACCCCTCCCTGCCGGGGGGACCTTTTTTCGTCGGTCGCAGGCGGTTTATGGGCGGCTTAGGCTTATTCCGCCGCGATCGCGGCCGGGCTGTCATCGCTCCAGCGCGCCAGCACCTCGGCGCAATCGGGATCGCGGCTTGCCAGCGCCAGGGTTGCGTCCAGCATCCCCGCCTTGGACCCGCAATCATAGCGCACCCCGTCGAAACCAAAGCCCGCAAGCCCCAGCCGCGCCGCATCCCGGGCAATCGCATCGGTCAGCTGGATCTCGTCATTGGCGCCCGGTCCCTGGCTGGCGAGGGCATCGAAGATCGCCGCATCGAGAATGTAGCGCCCGACCACCGCCTTCAGCGACGGCGCCTCGGCGGCGGCGGGCTTCTCGACCATGCCGCGCGCCCGGGTGATCCGGCCCTCCTGCGCGGTCGGATCGAGCACGCCATAGCGCGAAACCGTCTCGGACGTCACATCCATCGCGGCGACCATATGCCCGGCCCCGGCGCGGCCATAGGCCTCGACCATTTGCGCAAGGCATCCCGGCTCGGACAGGATCAGGTCGTCGGGCAGCAGCACCGCTACCGGCCCCGGCAGCACATGCGCCCTGGCGCAAAGCACGGCATGACCCAGCCCGCGCTGCTCGTGCTGCATGACGAATTCGACTTCGTGCTCGTCCTCGTCCAGCGCCGCCGCCTCGAGCTCGGCGGCAATCCGCGCCTTGCCGCGGGCGCGCAGCGTCTCGATCAGATCGGCATCGGCGCGCACATGACGTTCGATGGCGGTTTTCGACGGATGGCTGACGAAGACCATGCGTTCGACCCCGGCCGCGCGTGCCTCGTCGATGGCGAACTGGATCAGCGGGGTATCGATGACAGGAAGCAGTTCCTTCGGCGTCGCCTTGGTCGCGGGCAGAAAGCGGGTTCCGAGCCCTGCGACGGGAAAGATGGCGGTCCGCACGGGCGAAGGGATCATGTGAAACTCCTGAAATACTGAATGCACCTGCAGCATAACGGAGCCCGGTCGCAAAAGGTTTCAGCCGATGCCGCATTTTTACTCGGCGCCCCGGCAAAACTCCGCCGCCTGCCCCGCGCTCTTGCCGGAAGCCTGCGGTCAGGCCCCGGAAATCGGAACATGGCCGGACAGAGGCCCGCGCAGAGCCGCATCGGAAACAATGCCCCCCGGGCCGGACCCCGGATCGGGGCAAGGCGGATCAGTCGGTGCAGCCGATCTCGCGCCCGCCCAGCTCGGAGAGCAGGCGGCGGAAGGTCTGCCCCGCCGACGTGGGGCGCAGGCGATCGTCGACAAGAGTGATCTTCGGCACCACACCCTGCCACGGATAGGGATTGGTCGCGAACCAGGCATGCCGCTCGACGAAAGGCAGCCCTTCCATCATCCGGGCCGCGCCTTCGAGAAAGGCTGCGCTGGCGGCATAGCTGCCCTCGCCCGGGCGATCCCAGTCCCCCAGCGCGAATTCGGTCACCCAGATCGGGCGGCGATAGGCGCGATGGACCGCCTGCAGCCAGCGCCGGAAGGCCGCCACATCGCCGTCGGTCGAATAGTAATGCACCGCCATGAAGTCGATCCGGAAGCCGCGCCGCCCGGCCTCGGTCATGAACCGGCGCGGCCAAGAGCCGGGGCCGAGCGTTCCGGCCCGGGTGGTGGCAGGACTGCCGATCCGGAGCCCCCGCCCCCTGGCCTCGACCTGCGGCCACAGCGCGAGCGCGCGCGCGACGCTCAACCCGCCTTGATGGGCGCCATGGCCGTCGGGTTCGTTGAAGGTCAGGAGCGCGCGCACCGGCAGATCCGGGCGGATCTCCGCCGCGAGGTCGCGTTCGGAATGGATCATCGGCACGAATTCGACGCTGCGGGGGACCGGCATCGCGGTCCAGAGCTGATCGGTCCGCCATGTGTAATACCACTCCAGGGCGGGCTGCTCCTCGATCCAGCGGATCGTGGTGTACCGGCTGTTCTCCCAGGCCCCGATGCCGGCTTTCCGGGCCAGTGCCGGACCTGTCAGGGACAAAAGCGAGGCGGCAAGGAAAAACAAGGATTTTCCGGGCATTGCCGGTCCTCTCGCATCCCTTCGACGGAAGCGCCCCCTCGCTTTGCCGGCAAGGCTAGCCCCGGCGCGTGCAGAAAATGCGGCGAAAGGGGTGCTTCATTCAGGAATTCGAAGGACATTACGTTCTGCATTGCGAAACGGTGATGGCAGACAGGCAGGAACCGTCTTCGAAATGCGCCATAAGTGACCGTCGCCAGGGCCGGAAGGCCGCGCGGCTTGCCGGTGGGCCCGCCACAATTCGGCCACCGCAATGCAGAGGTCGGGATCGCGGTGGCCCGCCGCGGGCCGGTTGGCTCTGGAATAGGGCCGACAGAGGTCTATGCTGAGGGCTGCGCTGCCAAGGCCCGATAGATCCATATGACCGTCCCCTCACCCACCGAGCCCTTCCCCACCGAGACTGACCTTTCCGGGCTGATCGCCTGCCCGAAATGCGACGCGGTCTACCGTGCGGTTCAGCCCGCGCCCCGGGCCCGCGCGGTCTGCGCGCGCTGCCATACCGTGCTGATCGCGCCGCAGCGCCAGGCCGGGCAGCGGCTGATCGCGGTTGCCCTGACGGTGGTGGTGCTGATCTGCGCCGCGACCCTGACGCCCTTTCTAAAGGTCGAGGCGGGCGGCATGAGCAACGCGACCTCGGTCCTCGACGCGGCGCTGGCCTTCGCCGGGCGCCCGATGCTGCTGGTGCTGACGCTGGCCGTGGCCGCACTTATCGTCTTCGTGCCGGTGCTGCGGGCGCTTCTGATCCTCTACGTGCTCACGCCCATCGTGCTCGACCGCCCGCCCGCCCGGCATGCCCGCGTGGCCTTCCGGCTGTCCGAGAGCCTGCGCCCCTGGTCGATGGCCGAGGTATTCGCCATCGGCTGCGCGGTCGCGCTGGTCAAGATCTTGGATCTCGCCCAGGTCGCCTTCGGCCCCGCCTTCTGGATGTTCTCGGCCCTTGTCATCCTGATCGTGGTACAGGACACCTTCATGTGCAGATATTCGGTATGGAGGTCTCTGGACAGGTGAGAACCGCGCGCGACATGGGCCTGGTGGCCTGCACCCGCTGCACCCGGATCTGGCCGGCGGAGACCCCGCATTGCGCGCGCTGCGGCCAGAAGCTGAGCCCGCGCGCACCGCTTTCGCTGCAGCGGGTCTGGGCCTGGTGGTGCTTCGGGCTGATCGCCTATGTGCCCGCCAACATCTACCCGATGCTCGAGACCCGGACCCTGGGCGACACCCAGGACAACACCATCATCGGCGGCGCGGTCGAGATTGCCCGTCACGGCAGCTGGGGCATCGCGGCCGTGATCCTCACCGCCTCGGTCCTGATCCCGATCGGCAAGTTCCTCGCGGTGGCCGGGCTCGCGCTCGGCATCACCCGCGGCAGCCGGCTCAGCCGGGTCCGGCGCCAGCAGCTTTACGAGGTGGTCGAGTATATCGGCCGCTGGTCGATGATCGACGTCTTCGTCGTCGCCATCCTGTCCTCGCTGGTCCAGCTCGGCGCCGTGGTCTCGATAAGCCCCGGCCCCGCAAGCCTCTTCTTCGCCGTCTCGGTCATCGCGACCATGCTGTCGGCACAAAGCTTCGACAGCCGCCTGCTCTGGGACAAGACCGATCCTCCTCCTGCCCCGCGGAGCCATATGGCATGACCGATCTGCCCCCCGAAACCCCGGTGCAACCGGCAGGCCGCGGCCTGCTCGAGCGCATCTCCATCGTCTGGGTGATCCCGGCCGCGGCGCTGGCCATCGCGCTGGGCGTGGCCTGGCACAGCTATGTCGACCGCGGGCCGCTGCTGGAACTGACCTTCGAGAATGCCTCGGGCATCAAGGCGGGCGAGACCGCGCTGCATTACCGCGACGTGACCGTGGGCCTCGTCGAGAAGGTGGGCTTCACCGACAATCTCGACGAGGTACTGGTCTCGGTGCGGCTCGACAAGGCAGTCGCGCCCTATGTCGATGACGGCGCCGCCTTCTGGGTGGTCCAGCCCGAGGTCAGCGCCCGCGGCGTGACCGGGCTGTCGACCGTTCTGTCGGGGGTGTTCATCCAGGGCATCTGGGATGACACGCCCGACGGCTTCGTGGAACGCCATCGCGGCAAGAACGCGGCCCCGCTCAACCGCGAGGGCCGCCCCGGCCTGCAGCTCCGGCTGCGGGCCGCCAGCGATGCCGGGCTGACCGAGGAGGCCCCGATCCTCTATCGCGGCATCGAGGTCGGCCGGATCGGCAAGGCCGAGGTCAGCCAGGACGGCTCGACCGTCGAGGCCGATGCCATCGTCTTCGCCCCGCATGACCGGCTGATCTCGAGCTCGACCCGGTTCTGGGACAGTTCGGGCTTTTCCTTCTCGCTCGGCCCCGGCGGCGCGCGGGTCGATTTCTCGTCGGTGGCGGCGCTGGTCTCGGGCGGGGTCACCTTCCAGAGCGTGGTCTCGGGCGGCCAGCGGGTCGAGCCCGACACCCGCTTCGAGGTCTATCCCGACGAATCGACCGCGCGCGCCAGCGTCTTCGCCCTCGACGAGGGCGCCGCGCTGACTCTGACCGCCTATTTCGCGGAGAATGTCGAAGGGCTGGCGGTGGATGCGCCGGTCACGCTGGGCGGTCTGCGGATCGGCCGCGTCACCGCCCTGAACGGCATTGTCGATGCGAAGCGCTTCGGCGACGACCGGGTGCGGCTGGCGGCGACGCTGGCCATCCAGCCCGCCCGGCTCGGGCTCAAGGCGCCTGCAAGCGCCGAGGACGCGCTCGACTATCTCGCCGGACGGGTGCGCGAGGGGCTGCGGGCGCGGCTCGCGAGCGCCTCGATCCTGACCGCCAGGCTCAAGGTCGAACTGATCGAAACCGCCGCGAGAGCACCGGCCGAGATAGAGCGCGACGCAGATCCGAACCCGGTGATCCCGACCACGGCAAGCGACATTTCCAACGTCTCGGCGACCGCTGAAGGACTTTACAACCGTATCAACGACCTGCCCATCGAGGACCTGATGCAAAGCGCCATCGACGCGCTGAACAGCGTCAGCACGCTGGCCGGCAGCGACGAGATCCGCGCCGTGCCGGGCGAGGTCCGCGCCCTTCTCGGCGAGGCCCGCGGCATTGTCGGCTCGGAGGAGATGCAGGCCCTGCCCGGCCGGATCGACGGCACGGTCGCGGCCATCGAGACGCTGGCGCGCCAGCTGGCCGAGGCCGATGCCGCCAACCGCCTCACCACCGCGCTCGACGCCGCTGCCAGCGCCGCGGAGACCATCGATACCGCCGCGGCCGGGCTGCCTGACCTGGTCGCGCGGCTGAATGCGGTGGCCGATCAGGCCGCGACATTGCCGCTGGACGAGCTGGCGCAACGGATCTCGGCGCTGCTCGACAGCACCGACCGGCTGATCGACACCGATCAGGCCCGCAACCTGCCCACCGACCTCTCGGCCGCGCTGCGCGAACTGGCCGCGATGCTGGCCGAGCTGCGCGAGGGCGGGATCGTCGGCAATGCCAATGCCACCCTCGCCTCGGCGCGCTCGGCCGCCGATGACATCTCGGCCGCCGCGCGCGACCTGCCCGAGTTGCTGGAGCGGGCCCAGCGCGTGCTGGGCCAGGCCTCGAGCACCATCGAGGGCTATGACGCCTCGCGCGGGATGGGCCGCGAGATCGACAGCGCGCTGCGCGAGATCCAGCGCGCCGCCCAGGCCGTGGCCGCGCTGTCGCGGGCCCTGGAACGTAACCCCAACTCGATCCTGTTCGGACGCTGACATGAAACAACTCCTGCTTCCTGCCGCCCTCGTCCCGCTTGCCCTCGCGCTGTCGGCCTGCAATGGCAGCCCCGAGCGCTATACCGTGCCCGAGACGGCCGTCGCCGGGCCGCGCCTGCCCATCGCCTGGCGCAGCATCGCAATCCGCGACGTGTCGCTGCCGACCTATGCCGCCTCGGAGGAGATCTACAGCCGCAGCGCCAGCGGCGCGCTGAGTTCGTCCTCGGATGTGCTCTGGGCTGACGATCCCACACGCGCCATCACCCAGGATCTGGCCCGCCTGCTGGCGCAGATGACCGGCGCCCAGGTCGCGGCCGAGCCCTGGCCCTTCTTCGACCGCGCCCAGGCGACGCTCGAGGTCCGGGTGGCAGACATGCTGGCAGAACCCGATGGCACCTACCGCCTGACCGGGCAATTCTTCGTGGCGCCCGATGCCGGCGGGCGGAACCGCGCGGCACCCTTCGCGATCTCGACCCCGATCGCGGCCCCTGCCGGTCCCGCCGAGATCGCCGCCGCCCGGGGCGTCGCCCTCGGCGAGCTGGCCACCCGGATCGCCCGCACCGGCCTGCGCTGACCCCGTCGCCCGCGCACCATTGCCTCGGCCCGTGCCGGGTCCTGCGCCCGGTGCGCATGCCGCGCTGATGCCCGTGGCCCATGCCCAGGGCCCATGCCCAGTGCCTGCCCCCGGGGTCCGAGCCCGGGACCTGTGCCACCTGCCCGATTGCACCCGCCTCAGGGCGGCGCTAGCCTGCCCCGGCCATATCTCCGAAGGAGCCCGACATGCCCGATACCGCCCCTGCCAGCTGGGAATCCCGCGCCGAATCGTCCAGCTTCTACGGCTTTACCGACCTGCCCTCGATCAAGGCACGCGGCACGGTGGTCATCACCCATGGCGAAGGGCCCTATGTCATCGACACCCATGGCCGCCGCTATCTGGATGGCAATTCGGGGCTCTGGAACATGGTCGCGGGCTTCGATCATCCCGGGCTCGCCGAGGCCGCCAAGGCGCAATATGACCGCTTCCCGGGCTATCACGCCTTTTTCGGACGGATGTCCGACCAGACCGTGATGCTGAGCGAGAAGCTGATCGAGGTCTCGCCCTATGATCGCGGCCGGGTCTTCTACACCAATTCGGGCTCCGAGGCGAATGACACGCTGGTCAAGATGCTGTGGTTCCTCGCCCGGGCCGAAGACCAGCCCCGGCGCCGCAAGATCCTGACCCGCAAGAACGCCTATCACGGGGTCACAGCGGTCTCGGCCTCGATGACCGGCAAGCCCTATAACGAGCTCTTCGGCCTGCCGCTGCCCGATTTCATCCACCTGACCTGCCCGCATTACTGGCGCGAGGGCCAGCCCGGCGAGACCGAGGCCCAGTTCACCGCCCGCATGGCCGCAGAGCTGGAAGAGGTCATCGCGCGCGAGGGCGCCGAGACCATCGCAGGGTTCTTCGCCGAACCGGTCATGGGCGCGGGTGGCGTGATCCCGCCCTCCGCGGGCTATTTCCAGGCGATCCAGCCGGTCCTGAAGAGACACGGCATCCCGCTTATCTCGGATGAGGTGATCTGCGGCTTCGGGCGCACCGGCCATGTCTGGGGCTGCGAGACCTACGACTTCGTCCCCGATGCCATCATCTCGTCGAAGGCGCTGACGGCGGGCTATTTCCCGATGGGCGCGGTGATCCTCGGCCCCGATCTGGCCGACCGGCTGCACAGGGCATCCGAGGCCGTCGAGGAATTCCCCCATGGCTTCACCGCCTCGGGCCATCCGGTCGGCTGCGCCATCGCGCTGAAGGCCATCGACGTGATCCTGAACGAGGGCCTGCTGGAGAATGTCCGCCGCCTGACGCCGCTGTTCGAAGACGGCATGAAACGCCTGGCCGAGAACCCCAATATCGGCGAGTTCCGCGGCAAGGGCCTGATGGGCGCGCTCGAAGCCGTCGCCGACAAGCCGACCCGGACGCCCTTCCCCTCGACCCTTTCGGTCAGCGAGCGGATCGCCAATACCTGCACCGATCACGGGCTGATCTGCCGCCCGCTGGGCCAGTCCATCGTGCTCTGTCCGCCCTTCATCCTGACCAAGGCCCAGATGGACGAGATGTTCACGAAGCTGGAGGCCGCACTGGGCGAGGTCTTTGCCGGTATCGGGGCGCAAGCGTGAGCACCGCCACCCCCGCGACCCAGGCGCTGAAACGCGCGGGCGTCGGCTTTCGCACGCTCGAATACGACTATGTCGCCGGTCAGGACCGGATCGGGCTGCACGCGGCCGAAGCCATCGGAACCGATCCCGGCCGGGTGCTCAAGACCCTCATGGTCGAGATCGACGGCAAGCCCGCCTGTGCGGTGATCCCTTCGGACCGCACGCTGTCGATGAAGAAGGTGGCGGCGGCCTTCGGCGCCAAATCGGCGCAGATGATGCCACCCGACAAGGCCGAACGCCTGACCGGCTTTCATACCGGCGGCATCAGCCCCTTCGGCCAGAAACGCCGCGCGCCGGTGGCCTTCGAGGTCAGCGCGCTGAACGTGCCCGAGATCGTGCTGAATGGCGGCCGCCGCGGGCTGATGGTGGCGCTGCCCCCTGCCGACGCGCTGGCGGCCGCCGAGGCGCAGGCCTCCGATCTCTGCGCCGCGCAGGGTTGAAAACGGGGCCGAGGGAAGATCCGGGGAGGCGGGGCGCGCGGCATCGGGGCGGATTGACCCGGGCCACGAAGCCGCCAAGATGGACCCGATGCCCGCGCAAAAGGACCTGACGATGCCGATCTACAATTACCGCTGCACCGCCTGCGAGGCCGAGTTCGAGCTTCTGCGCAGCCTCAGCGACGACAGCGCCCCGGCCTGCCCCGACTGCGGCAGTCCCGATCTCAGGCGCCTGCTGTCGCGCGTGGCGACCCCGGGCGGCAGCGCGAAACTGCTGAAAGGCGCGCGAAGCCTCGCCCGGAAGGAAGGACATTTCAGCAATTATTCGAAGGCCGAGCGGAAGAAGAGCGGGGTCTGAGCCCCGCGCAGCCCGGTCCCGTCCTCAGGCTGCTTGGCTCAGTCCTTCTGGCGGCGCCGCTTCTCGCGGAACTCGACCGCGAAGATCGCGGTCTGCGCGGCCAGAAACCCGAAGAAGACCGCCGCCGCGATCGAGGTCACGGTATGGACCGGCCCTGCGGTCAGATAGCCCCAGTCGGTCATGAGAAGGGTGACCAGCGTCACCGCGATGCCCACGCCCCAGGCGATCCGCCCTGTCGAAGGCTGTTTGCTGTCCTTGTCCATGCGCCGGAAAGTGGCACCGTCGGCTGCCACAGACAAGAGCGGCGTGCGGTCGCGGCCAGCCCTTCGCGCCCCCTCAGCGTGCCGCCTTCTCGGCGATCCCGCTGACCCCCTCGCGCCGGGCAAGCTCGGCCGCGACATCGGCCAGGCTCACGTCGCGGGCAGCGAGCATCACCAGCAGGTGATAGACCACATCGGCCGCCTCGGCGGTCAGCCGGACGCGATCGCCCCTGACCGCCTCGATGATCGCCTCGACCGCCTCCTCGCCGAATTTCTCGGCACATTTCTCGGGGCCTTTCGAGAACAGCTTCGCGGTCCAGGAGGTATCCGGATCGGCGCCCTTGCGCGCCTCGACAGTGGCGGCAAGACGCGCCAGCGCCTCGAGATCGGATGCGCTCATGTCAGCCTCACGGGGATGCCGGCGGCGGCCATATGGGCCTTGGCCTCGCCGATGGTGAATTCGCCGAAATGGAAGATCGAGGCGGCCAGAACCGCACTGGCCCCACCTTCGGTGACGCCCTCGACCAGGTGATCGAGCGTGCCGACCCCGCCCGAGGCGATCACCGGCACATCGACCGCATCGGAAATCGCGCGGGTCAGCGGCAGGTTGAAGCCGGCGCGCGTGCCGTCCCGGTCCATGCTGGTCAGAAGGATCTCGCCCGCGCCCTTGGCGACCACCGTCCTTGCGAAATCGACCGCGTCGATGCCGGTGGGCTTGCGCCCGCCATGGGTGAAGATCTCCCACTTGCCGGGGCCCACGGTCTTGGCGTCGATGGCGACCACGATGCACTGGCTGCCGAACTGGTCGGCCGCCTGATGCACCACATCCGGGTCGGCAACCGCCGCCGAGTTGAAGCTGACCTTGTCGGCGCCCGCCAGCAGCAGCGCGCGTACATCCTCGGCCGTCCGCACCCCGCCGCCCACGGTCAGCGGCATGAAGCACTGCTCGGCCGTCCGGCGCACGACATCGAACATGGTGCCGCGATTCTCGTGGGTGGCGTGAATGTCGAGAAAGCAGAGCTCGTCCGCCCCGGCCGCGTCATAGGCCTTGGCAGCCTCGACGGGATCGCCCGCATCGACGAGATTGACGAAATTGACCCCCTTGACCACGCGCCCCTCGGCCACGTCGAGACAGGGGATGATACGGATCTTCAGCATGGCGGCTCCTTTCGCGCCCTCATACCCCGCCGCCGCTCCGGTGGAAAGCGTCCCCGGCGGGGCTCTGCCCCGCACCCCGGGGGTATTTTCGCCAAGAAGAAACAGCGCCGTCTTCTTCCTGGCCGAAATACCCCGGGGGGAGTCCGAAGGACGGGGGGCAGCGCCCCCCTTGCCTCAGCCCTTCAGCGCGGCCAGCGCTTCGGCAAGGTCGATGGCGCCGTCGTAAAGCGCGCGTCCCGAAATCGCCCCCGAGATGACCCCCGTCGCCTGAAGCGCCCTGAGATCGGCCAGTGACGAGACGCCGCCCGAGGCGATCACCGGGATCGAGACCGCGCGCGCCAGCGCCTCGGTCGCGGCCAGGTTCGGGCCCGCCATGGCGCCGTCGCGGTCTATATCGGTATAGATGATGGCCGAGACCCCGGCATCCTCGAAGGATTTCGCCAGATCCGTCGCCGTCACGTCGGTTTCCTCGGCCCAGCCCTTGGTCGCCACCCGGCCCTTGCGGGCGTCGATGCCGACCGCGATCCGGCCCGGAAACGTCCGCGCGGCCTTACGCACCAGGTCCGGGTTCTCGACTGCCACCGTCCCGAGGATCACCCGGGCAAGCCCCTTGCCCAGCCACATCTCGATCGTCGCCATGTCGCGGATACCGCCGCCGAGCTGGGCCGGAACCTCGATCGCAGCAAGGATCGCCTCGACCGCATCGGCATTGACGGGCGCGCCAGCGAAGGCGCCGTTCAGATCGACCAGATGCAGCCAGTCGCAGCCCGCCTTCTGGAAGGCCAGCGCCTGCGCGGCCGGATCCTCGCCGAAGACCGTGGCCTTGTCCATGTCGCCCCTGAGCAGCCGCACACAGCGACCGTCCTTCAGATCGATGGCGGGATAGAGGATCATAGGCAGCGTCCTTTTCCGGTTCAGAGCCAAGGCTCTGTGGCAGGAACGCCCGCAGATTGCAACGGGACGCGACGCGGGACGCGCAGGCCATGCCCCTTGCCGGATCGCTGCCGACCTGCCAGATTCCCCTCATATGCTTTGGGAGGAGCACGATGCGTATCGCAATTCCGCTCGCGGCCCTGACACTGGCCGCCACCGCCGCCCATGCCGACCCGGTCGAAGGGGTCTGGCAGACGCCGCTCGACGATAGCGGCCATTTCGGCCATATCCGGATCGCCCCCTGCGGAGACGCCATTTGCGGCACGCTGGTCCGCGCCTATGACCGCGAGGGCCGCCAGGTCGAAAGCGGCAAGATCGGTCGGCAGATCCTCTGGGACATGAAACCCCAGGGCGGGGGGCGCTACGGCAAGGGCAAGGTCTGGGCCCCCGACCGCGACAAGACCTACAATGGCAAGATGGCGCTCGAGGGCGATGTCCTTTCGGTCTCGGGCTGCGTCATCGGCATCTGCCGCGATGGTGGACGCTGGAAGCGGGTGAAATAGCCACTGCCGCCGCGCCCGGACCGGCTCAGCGACGGATCTCGACGGTCTGGCGCAGCGCACCGCTCGTGGCATCGTAGATCAGGATGCGGTCATCGCGGGTGACGATCGCCACCCAGTCGCGACCGCGCGTCACCGCCTCGGCCTCGACCCCCTCGGGCAGCGTCAGCGCCGAAGGCAGCGGCAATGTCTCCTCCTGCCCCGGCATCCGGATGACAAAGAGCGCGACGATCACTAGAAAGCCGCCAATCATCGTCACCATCAACAGGGTGACGAGCATCCGCAGCAATTTGAGATCGGGGGGCAGCGCCTCCGGTTCGGGTTTGTCATCCATGTCCACGCCGCTCTCCTCGTCTCGTCGCCTCGCCGTCATCATCGGCCCGGCCCCGCCCGGCCGCCTTGATAAGGCGCTTGCCCGCGATGTGCCAGAGCAGGCCGGGCTGACCCGCTCGCGCCTGGCCAAGCTGATCGCCGCGGGCGCGGTCCGGCGAAACGGCATGGCGCTGACCGATGCCCGGGCGAAGGTGGCCGAGGGCGAGCAGCTCGAGATCGAGCTGGCCGAGCCCGTCGAGACCGAGACCCTTGCCGAGGACATCCCGCTGAGCGTGGTCTACGAGGACGACGCGCTGATCGTGATCGACAAGCCTGCGGGGCTTGTGGTCCATCCGGCGCCGGGCAGCCCCTCGGGCACGCTGGTCAACGCGCTACTGGCCCATTGCGGCGCAAGCCTCGCGGGCATCGGCGGCGAGCGGCGGCCGGGCATCGTGCACCGGATCGACAAGGAGACCAGCGGCCTTCTGGTCGCGGCCAAGACCGACAAGGCCCATGCCGCCCTCGCCGCGCAATTCGCGGCCCATACCGTCGAGCGGCAATACAGCGCCCTCGTCCATGGCCTGCCCGACGCCTCGGACCCGCGCCTGAGGGGCATCGCCGGGACCAGCTTCGAGCCCGGCGGGGTGCTGCGGATCGCCACCCGGATCGGGCGTCACCGCACCGACCGGCAGCGCCAGGCGGTGCTGGCTGCGGGCGGGCGTCATGCGGTGACCCGGGTCCGGGTGATCACCCCCTTCGGCACGCCCCCGGCGGCGGCGCTGGTCTCCTGCTGGCTGGAAACCGGACGCACCCACCAGATCCGGGTCCATATGGCCCATGCCGGGCACGGGCTGATCGGCGATCCGGTCTATGGCGGGCGGCGGCGGCTTTCGGAAAAGGCCCTGGGACGCGAGGCGGCGGCCGCTGCCGCCGCTTTCCCGCGGCAGGCGCTCCATGCCGCGACGCTGGGCTTCGTGCATCCAGAGACCGGCGAGACCCTGCGCTTTGCCGCCCCGCTGCCCGCCGACATGCAGGAACTGGTCCGGAGCCTCGAACGTTGAGACGGCGACGATCCGTTTTCTGCACAGATGCGTGAGCGGATGTAGCATTGACCCTTTTTCGACGGAATTCCGCACATTGTCCGTGTCATTATGCAGAGAGGCGGGAGTTGAACCGGTGGGTTCGATCATTACCTGCCTAGGAAAGATGCAGGAGCAACAGGGACCAGAATGAGCAACTATGCCAACCTTCCCGCCCCGTCCCCGGAACAGGGGCTGAACCGGTACCTGCAGGAGATCCGCAAATTCCCCCTGCTGGAGCCGGAAGAAGAATACATGCTGGCCAAGAGCTGGGTCGACCATCACGACACCGAGGCCGCGCACCGGCTGGTGACCTCGCATCTGCGGCTCGCGGCCAAGATCGCGATGGGCTATCGCGGCTACGGCCTGCCCCAGGCCGAGGTGATCTCGGAGGCCAATGTCGGGCTGATGCAGGCGGTCAAGCGGTTCGATCCGGAAAAGGGCTTCCGGCTCGCGACCTATGCGATGTGGTGGATCCGCGCCGCGATCCAGGAATACATCCTGCGGTCCTGGAGCCTTGTGAAGCTTGGCACCACCTCGGCCCAGAAGAAGCTGTTCTTCAACCTGCGCAAGGCCAAGGCCCGGATCGGCGCGCTGGAAGACGGCGACCTGAGGCCCGAGAACGTGCAGCGCATCGCCCATGACCTGAACGTCACCGAGGACGAGGTCATCTCCATGAACCGGCGCCTTTCGGGGGGCGACGCCTCGCTGAATGCGATGGTCGGCAGCGATGGCGACACCACGACCGAATGGCAGGACTGGCTCGAGGACGAGGATGCCAACCAGGCCGATGCCTATGCCGAGAAGGACGAGCTTGACAGCCGCCGTGCGCTTCTGACCGAGGCGATGGATGTGCTGAACGACCGCGAGAAGGACATCCTGATGCAGCGCCGGCTGAAGGAACAGCCGGTGACGCTGGAAGATCTGTCCGCGGTCTACAATGTCAGCCGCGAGCGGATCCGGCAGATCGAGGTTCGCGCCTTCGAGAAGCTGCAGAAGCGGATGAAGGATCTCGCCAGCCAGAAAGGTCTGCTTGCCCAAGTGTGACACGGGTGTGACACGGTCTGACCTGGGCTGACATGGCCTGACATGAGCGGGCAGGAAGCGCCCGGACCTCGTGTTGTCCGTTCAGGGAAGCGCCCCATTCCACGATCATCGCGGGCGCGTTCGGGCTGAGTGCCCCTTTGTATCCGGTGTGTGGAAATGGTTTCGGGCACTCGACCTTCCCTCGACAGGCTCGCCGAGGCGGCAACGAAGGCGGATATCGACAGCTTCGAGGCGATTTCCGACGCCTTGCGGAACAGGGCCGTGGCCGAGGACGGGCTGCGGCCCGGGCTCCTTCGCGAGATTGCCGCGGAAAGATGCCGGCTCACCGCAACTCCGGCCTTCCGGGATCTGAATGCCCGGCTCCGGGACGCCCATGCGGCAGCCGAACGCTGCGGCGACAGCGGGCGCCTGCAGACCCTCTCGGCGGCGCTGCGGCGTCAGAACGCGGTCCTGCTGGCCGCGCTGCGCACCCCCGAGGCACGGCATGAACTCCTGCCCGGCCCCGCCCGGGCGCTGTTCGACGCCATCGCCACAGGCGATCTCGCAGGGCTCGGCGCGGCCTTGCGCGATGCCGATCCCAATGCCCGCTACGGCAGTCGCGGCGAGACCGCGCTTGGCCGGGCGCTGTCGGTCGAGCGCCGCTCGCCCGCGGTCCTGCGGCAGCTGATCGCCGCCGGGGCCGACCCGAATGCGGGCGCTGCGGGCGGAAACGCCCCGCTCCATGCGCTTGGCGTCTATCCCCGCCCCTGGGAACCGCCCGAGATCACGGCCAGGCTCGCCCGGCTGCTGGTCGAGGCCGGGGCCGCGCTCGAGGCCGAGACCGAGGCCTATCGCTGGACCCCGCTGCATCGCGCCGTGCTGGAAGGCACGCCGCCGGTGCTGGAGGCATTGCTGGCGCTCGGGGCCGATCCCGACCGCCCCTTCGACCACCGCTCCGAGCCCTGGTTCACGCCCGGCCGTCTGCCGTTGCAGATCGCGGCGGCCGATCATGCCATGGTCGACTGCCTGCTCCGGTACGGCGCCCGGCCCCATGCGCTCGATGCCCGGGGCGAGGGTGTCCTGCCCTATCTCGAAGGCCGGCTCGGTCAGCCCCTCGCCTGCGGCGGGCCGGGCGGCCTTTACCGGGGCGAAGTCGAGCGCGCGATACGCACCATCCGGGCCTGGCCGCACCCGTCGTGACCGCGGGCCGCAGCAGCGTTCCGGGCGCGCGCCCGTCCGCTCAGGGCATCAGGGCCAGCCAGACCCAGACCGTCAGGATCGAGCCCAGCGTCGCGAACAGCACCGCCGAGGCCGCGACCCGCCGCGCCGCGCCATACATGTTGGCAAAGATATAGGCATTGACCCCCGGCGCCATCGCCGCCGTCAGCACCGCCGAGCGGAACTGTCCGGTGGACAGGCCCAGCATCGTGCCCATGCCCCAGACCACCGCCGGATGCAGCACCAGAGACACGGCGCAGGCGAACAGAACCGTGCGCAGATCGCCCTCGGGGCGGTAGCGCGCCAACACCCCACCCAGCCCGAACAGCGCGGCGGGCAGCGCCGCCTTCACCATCAGATCGACCGCATTCTGAACCACCAGCGGCACCGGGATGCCGCCCAGGTTGACCGCCAGCCCCAGCGCGATGCCGATCACCAGCGCGTTGCGGAACATCGCCCGGAAGATCGCGCCCGAGGTCCGCACCAGCCCCGCGCCGCGATTGCGCACGATCTCCATCGCGGTCAGCCCGACGCCGTAGCAAATCGGCGAATGCACCGCGATGATGGCATAGTTGGGGGTCAGCGCCTCGACACCGAAGGCGCGCTCGGTGATCGGGATGCCCAGCAGGACCGAATTCGAGAACAGCCCGATGAAGCCGATCGCGACGCTGTCCTCCCAGGTCCGCCGGAACATGAACCGCGCGCCCAGAAGCCCCGCGGCAAAGCCCGACAGCGCCCCGGTATAAAAGCTCAGAAGCAACCGCCAGTCGAAATTCTGCCCCAGATCCAGCGTCGAGACCGCGCGGAACAACAGGCAGGGAATGGCGAAATGCTGGGTGAACTTCATCAGTCCGTCGACGCCGGAATCGGAAAACAGCCCGCGCCAGACCGCGACATAACCGAAACCGAGCACCAGGAAGACCGGAAGGATGACCTCGATCAGCGCTTCCATCAATCGGCCAGGCGCAGAACCATGCCGTCATAGGCCGGGGTCACGCTGTCGGGGGTCTCTGCCTCGAGCCGGTCATAGTCGAGATCGATATGCATGTTGGTCAGCACCGCGCGGCGCGGCGCGGCGCGCTCGATATAGCCAAGCGCGGCCTCGAGGTTCAGATGGGTCGGATGTGGCGCATAGCGCAGCGCATCCAGCACCAGGATCTCGAGCCCCTCGAGCAGCGGCCAGCTTTCCTCGTAAAGCTCGGCCACGTCGGGCAGATAGGCCAGCCCCCCGATCCGGAAGCCCAGCGCGTCGATGGCACCGTGACGGGCGCGGAACGGCATCAGCGTGACCGGCCCCCCTGCCCCCATCACGGTCACCGGCCCGTCGATCGGGTGCAGATCGAGGATCGGCGGATAGGGCGAGCCCTCGGGCTGGATGAAGGCATAGCCGAAGCGCGAGATCAGCGCCTCCTGGGTCGGCCCGTCGGCCCAGACCGGCAGCCGCCGGCGCATGTTGAAGACAATCTGGCGCAGATCGTCGATGCCATGGACATGATCGGCATGGGCATGGGTATAGACCACCGCGTCGATCTCGCCCACGCCCGCCTGCAGCAGCTGCGCGCGCAGATCGGGCGAGGTGTCGATCAGCACCCGGGTCACGCCCGCCGCGGTCTCGCGCTCGATCAGCATCGAGCAGCGCTGGCGGCGGTTCTTCGGATTGTCGGGGTCGCAGGCGCCCCAATGCCCGCCCAGCCGCGGCACACCGCCCGACGAGCCGCAGCCCAGGATGGTGAAGCGCAGCTCGGCGCTCACGCCGCGGCCCGCCAGCCGGCGGCCTTCGCGAAGAGCCGGTCGAAATTGGCCTGGGTCCGGGCCGCGAATTCGGCAGGCTCGAGACCGAAGACCTCGGCCCCGACCCGCGCGGTATGGGCGGCGAAGGCGGGCTCGTTGCGCTTGCCCCGATGGGGCGGCGGCGCCAGATAGGGAGCGTCGGTCTCGACCAGGATCCGATCAAGGGGGGCTGCGGCGAAGATCTCGCGGATCTCCTTCGATTTCGGGAAGGTGGCGATACCCGACATCGACAGGTAGAATCCGAGATCGAGCGCGGCACGGGCCAGTTCGGGCGACGAGCTGAAACAATGCATCACGCAGCCATAGGCGCCGTTGCTATATTCCCCGGCCAGAATCTCCGCCATGTCGTCATCGGCTGCGCGGGAATGGATGATCAGGGGCAGCCCGCTGTCGCGCGCGGCGGCGATATGGATACGCAGGCTCTGCTTCTGCACCTCGGCCGAGTCGGCGCTGTAGTGATAGTCAAGCCCGGTCTCGCCGATGCCCACGAATTTCGGATGCGTCGTCAGCGCCAGCAGCTCGTCGAGCGTGGCCATCGGCTCTTCGGCCGCGCTCATCGGATGGGTGCCGGCGGCGTAGAAGACGGGCGCATAGCGCTCGGCGATCTCGCGCACCTGCGGCTCCTGCCGCAGGCGGGTGCAGATCGTCACCATGCGGGTGACGCCAGCGGCCTCGGCCCGGGCCACCACCTGGTCCAGTTCATTCGCGAAGTCGGGGAAGTCGAGGTGACAGTGGCTGTCGGTAATCTGGGGGGTCTCGGTGTCGCTCATCTCGCCTCAGGCGGCCAGTCGGCCGGCGGTCTCGTCCAGTCTGAGAACCGTATCGAGGATGAGGGAAGCCGGGTCAAGGTTCACCGCCCGGCCCTGGCGGGCGCGCGCAGTCAGTTCCTGCGCGGCTTCGGCCCAGACCCGCGCCGCATGGGCATCGGGGGCCAGCCGGGTCAGAAGCGCGGCCTCGCCTGCCGCGGCCTCGGGCGGCGGGGTGCCGGTTGCACCGGTCCGGGCCAGCCGGGTCAGCACCAGTTCGATCAGCCTCAGCACCAGATCGAAACGCCCTTCCGCGCCCCTCCCCGCCGTGCTTTCGGCAAATTTCAGAAGCCGCATCCGGTCGAGCCGGGGATGCCCGGCCAGAAGCGCCACCAGATCGGCATAAAGCGCAAGACCGTCCTGCCGGGCCAGCCGGATCGCCTCGCCGACCGAGCCGCCCGACAGTTCGGCCAGCGCGGCGCCATGGCTGTCATCCTGCCCCGCCTGCGCCAGCGCCTCTGCCATCTCGGCAGGCCCGAGCGGCCCCAGCCGGAGCTCGCGGCAGCGCGAGCGGATCGTCGGCAGAAGCCGCGCGGGCGAATGGCTGACCAGCAGCAGCGTCGCATTCGCGGGCGGCTCCTCCAGGAGTTTCAGCAGCGCATTGGCCGCGCTCACATTCATCTCGTCGGCGGAATCGACGATCACCACCCGCCGTCCGCCCTCGGCCGAGGACAGCGCGAAGAAGGATTTCAGCCGCCGCACATCGTCGACCCGGATCTCGGCCGACAGCGCGTTGCCCTTGTCGTTGGGCCCCCGCCTGAGCACGAAAAGCCCGGGCTCGGATTGCGCCGCCATCCGCCGCGCGACCGGGTGATCGGCCGGAACCGCAAGACTGTCGGGCGCGGGCGCGGCCCCGAAAAGCCCCGCCCCCTCTGCCGCTGCGGGCCGGGTCAGCAGAAAGCGCGCGACCGACCAGGCCAGCGTCGCCTTGCCCACCCCGCGCGGCCCGGTGATCAGCCAGCCGTGATGCATCCGCCCGCCCGCGAAGGCCTCGAGGAACGCGGCCTCGGCGGCCTCCTGTCCGATCAGGCGGAGCGTGTCGCGCGGATGCGGCGCGCCCTCGATCCGGTCGGGTTCGGGAAGCTCGGCATCGCTCATGCCAGCGCCTCGTCCGTCAGCCGGGCGATGTCGCGGGCGACCTCTTCGGGCGCGCGGTCGGCCGCGATCACGCGGCAGCGGCCGGGAAACTCGGCGGCAAGGTCCAGAAAGCCCTGGCGGCTGCGGGCCTGCAACGCCTCGCCGAAATCCTCGAACCGCTCCTCATGCCCGTTGCGCCCCCTGGCGCGCGCAAGCCCGGTCTCGGGGGGCATGTCGAGAAGGAAGGTCAGGTCGGGCTCGCAGCCGATCATCAGATCGTGCAGCCGGTCCACCATGGCCCGCAGGTCTCCCCGGGTGATGCCCTGATAGATCCGGGTGGAATCGGCGAAGCGGTCGCAGATCACCACCGCGCCGCGATCGAGCGCTGGACGGACCGTCCTTTCCAGATGGTCGCGCCGGGCCGCCGTGAACAGAAGAAGCTCGGTCTCGGGCGACCAGCGGTCGGGGTCGCCCTCGAGCACCAGCCGCCGGATCTGCTCGGCCCCCGGACTGCCGCCGGGCTCGCGCGTCAGCACGACCTCGCGGCCCTGGCCGCGCAACCGCTCGGCAAGCCGGCGCGCCTGGGTCGATTTGCCCGAGCCGTCGATACCCTCGAAACTGATGAACTGCGCGCCCCTGCCCATTTCAGAGATCGGCGGCCTTCTCTTCGGCCCAGCGCAGGATCACCTCGGTCGCGGTCCGCAGCCGCGGCACGAAGCCTCCCCGCGCCACGTCGCGCTCGGCCACCAGCGGCACCCTCAGGGGCTCCATGTCGGGACGCTGGATCACCAGTTCGCCCAGCTCCTGGCCAGCCACGATCGGCGCCAGCACCGGATCGTGGTAATGCACCTCGGCCTCGACCGTGTCGCGCACGACGGCGGGCAGCAGCACTTCCAGATCGTCGCGGGCGACAAGGCCGACCTTCTCGATCTCGCCCATCCAGACATCGGTCTCGGCCAGCCGTTCGCCCCGGCGCAGAACGTCGCGCTGGACGAACTGGCGGAACGCCCAGTTGATGATCCGCTCGCCTTCCTCGGCGCGCTGCTCGGAACTGTCCAGCCCCGAGACCACGAAGGTGACCCGCCGCCCGTTCTGCAGCGCCGAACCGACGAGCCCATAGCCCGCCTCCTCGGTATGGCCGGTCTTCAGCCCGTCGGCGCCGATCCCGAGCTTCAGAAGCGGGTTGCGGTTGAAGCGGTTCTGCGGCGCGCGGCCGTCATAGTCGTATTCCTGCTCGCCGAAGAAACCGTAATATTCGGGAAACTCGTCAATCAGCCGCATCGCCAGAACGCCCAGATCATGCATGCTCATGCGCTGGTTGGGATGCGGCCAGCCGCTGGCATTGGCGAAGGTCGAATTGGTCATGCCCAGCACATGGGCGCGCTCGGTCATCAGCCGGGCGAAGGCCTCTTCGGTGCCCGCCAGCCCCTCGGCCACCACCACGCAGGCATCGTTGCCCGACTGCACGATGATGCCCTGGATCAGGTCCTCGACGGTCGGCCGGTCGCGCTCGTTGAGAAACATCGTCGAGCCGCCCATCGCCATCGCCCTGGACGAGACCGAGAACTGGGTCTCGAGCGTCACCCGGCCGTCGCGCAGCGCCTCGAACAGCATGTTCAGCGTCATCAGCTTGGACATCGAGGCCGGCGGCACCGGCTGATCGGCATTCTTCGACAGCAGCACGGTGCCGGTCGACTGGTCGACGACATAGGCAGCGCCCGCCCGGGTCTCGAAACTGGCCTGGGCCGGAGCGGCAAGCGCCAGCAGGGAAAGGGCCCCGGCAAGGGCGGACAGGAAGGTCGGTCGCATGGTCACCTCTCGCATTGGGTCCGGCGTCGCAGGGACGGCTCAGCGGTTGACGGCACAGGCATCGTCACGGCCCGGCCCGCGCACCGCCCCGATCAGCGCCGTCCGGTCGGCTCCGGTCTTAGCGGGACCGGCGACGACGCGCCAGAGCCGCCGCCCTCCCGGATCCGGCGCGCGGATTTCGGCCGAGAGCCCGGCCTTGCCGAACCGCACGCCCCTCGCCGCCGCCCCATCGGCGCTCTCGGGGGTGGCCAGATGCACGAAACCGCCCTTGACCGCTTCCGCGCCCGGGGCCTCTGCCCTCCGGTCCGCAGCCTGCCGCGCAGGCGCGCGCCGGAGCGCGGAGACGGCGATCCCGGACGGCGTCCCTTCCGGCAGCCCGATCTGCGCCGCGGCTTTCAAGGACACCCGCAGCCGCCGCCCCCGGGGGTCGCCTTCGCGTCGGAGCAGCGTCCCCGCAGCCGACCGGCCGGTTCCGGAATTGCGGATCGGAACGCCTCCGGGAACGGCCGCATCGGGAGGCGCACCGCGGAGCCCGGCCTTCTCGACATGGAAGATCTCCGGCGCCTCGACCTTCTCGTCTTCCGCTGCCGCGGCAATGGCAGGCTCGACCCGGACAGGCGCAGCACGGGCCGACGCAGGATGGGCAGGCGCGGCACGGGGGCCGCCTGTCCTGAAAAACCCGGTACCGGCGCCCATCTGGCAGGCGGCCAAACCGCCCGCAGCGCCCGGAAGGACCGCCACAGGCGCCATCCGATATGCTTGCATGCCTTGCCCCTCTTTCGCGCAGGTTCACCATGCTGCGTCGTCTTCGCGCCCGGGGTGCCGGGCCGACCGGCCCGCGCCTCGGGACGATGTCTGAAAGCATAGCCCCGGAGCGCCTGCAAGAAAAGCCGCCTCCCCATCGCTTTTCCCGTCCCCATTCCCGTCCCCGCGCCGCGATTCCCCCAACGCCCCTTGTGGATAGAGAAGGCAGTTGTCGCCCCGGGGCCGAGCGGGTAAGTCTGACCTGCACTGTCCGGACCGGCGGCCACCTCCCCTTGGGTCAGGCCCAAAATGCGACAGCGACATAAGGATGAGTGGCCGAGCGGTCGAAGGCACTGGTCTTGAAAACCAGCGAACCGAAAGGTTCCGTGGGTTCGAATCCCACCTCATCCGCCAAGATCCATAGGACATTGATTTAACCGGGACGAAACGCCACCCCGCATCAAACCCGCGATCCGGTGAGACCCTCGGCGCGGGCCGGGTCTTCCGCCGGTCAGGGGAAAGCGCCACCAACGGGAGACCGGCGCCAACCGCGACACCAGACAGGCCCTTCGCCACGACGCCTGTCCCGTTTTGTCGCGCGGCCGCGATTTCGCACCTTCCCCTCGGTCGTCGCCCCTCGTGCAATCCCCATCATCCCTCCTTGTCGATATAGCGCCTGGGCGTCTCGCCCGTCATCTGCCGGAAGAATGCGATGAAGGCGCTGTCGCTCGAGAAGCCCAGTTCCGATGCCACCCGCGTCACGCCAAGCCCCGAGGCAAGCAGGTCCACCGCCCGCAGGAGCCGCCAGCTTTGCCGCCATGCCTGATAGCTCATGCCCGTCTCGCGGCGGAAGATGCGCGAGATCGTCCGCGCGGTGACGGCGATGCGGCCCGACAGGACCTCCAGCCCCGGCGGAAGCTCGTCGAGATCGAGCCGGGCCAGACGCGGATCGGATGGCACCGGCAGCAGCATGGGTTCATGCCGCGCCGTGGCAAGCTCATCCAGACAGACCGCCAGCAAATTCCGCGCCGCTCCCGCAGACCAGTCCGTGTCGAAGGGCTGCAGGCTCATGCGCTCGAACACCTCGCGCAACAGCGGGGTCATCGCGACGATCGCCGTCCCGGCAAAGGGCACGGCGACACGGGTCCCGTCGAGATAGATGGAACGGTATTCAACCTCGCTGCGGATGGTGACGCGATGCGGCGTTCCGGGCGGGATCCATGCCATCCGGATCGGTGGCAGGATCGAGGTCGCGTCAGGCAGCCTGATCCGGATCGATCCTGCATGGGCGAAAAGCAGCTGGCCACGCGCATGGCTGTGCCAACCGGAATCGTGCTGAACCATGCGCGAGGCGATGCCGACGACCGGCCGGGCCAGTCGGTCGACATCGAACGGGTCCGACGGTGCCAGCCATGCCACGGCGCTTCCCCCTATGTCGGATTTCAGATGTATTTTGACATTATGTTTGTAACCGGCGAAATGGCACCGCGATAGAGCACGCGGAACGTAACAGAATCCGGGTTCCGCCATGTTCCGCCATCCGCCCCTCGCGCTTGTAATGCTCCTTTTGAGCTTCCCTCAGATCGTCGAGACCATCTACAGCCCCGCCCTGCCGCTGATCGCTTCGGCCTATCGCGCCACGCCCGAAGAGGCCGCGCAGACCCTGTCCTTGTGGTTTGTCGCCTTCGCCCTCGGCGTGGTCGGCTGGGGACGGCTCTGCGACATCATCGGCCGCCGTCCCGCATTGCTTGCAGGCCTTGCGCTTTATGCCCTCGGCGCGGGTTGGGCCCTGATCGCGACGGCGTTTCCGCACCTCCTGATCGCACGGCTCCTCTCGGCCTTCGGCGCGGCGGTCGGCTCGATCGTCACGCAGACCTCGCTGCGCGACAGCTATCGCGGCACCGAGCTCTCCCGCGTCTTCGCCCTGCTGGGCCTTGCCCTCGCGGTCAGCCCGGCCATCGGCATGCTCCTCGGGCAGGCGATCTCCTCCCATGCCGGTCACCGGGGCCTGTTCGCCGGGCTTGGCCTGCTTGCGATTGCCCTGTTCGCCCTGAGCCTTGCCTTCTGGCCCGAAACGCGGCCTGCCGAAATTCCGCCGCAGCGGTTTCTGCCGACAGTGCGGGACATGTCGCGGGACGGCCAAATCTGGCGCAATGCGGTGTTGATCGCGGCCTTCAACCTCGCCATCTTCGGATATTATCAGCTCGGCCCCTTCCTGTTCGAGCGCCTGGAAAACCGCTGGCTGGAATTCGGGCAAAGCGGCCTTGTGCTGGCGGCGGCCTCGCTGCTGGGCGCATATGCGAATTCACGTCTGCTGCGGCGCGGCAAAAGCCCCGGACAGATCGTCGGATATGGCGTCCTTCTGCTGACACTCGGTGCGCTGCTGGTGACCCTGCTGGCATCCGGCCCGGCCTTCCTGATCGGGACGGCCATCGTCGCCCTGGCCTATGCCATTGCAATCCCGAACATCCTTGCAGAGGCCTTGCGGAACTACGCCGACAGGCTCGGCACCGCGGGCGCGATCCTGAGCCTGCTCTACTACACGCTCCTCGGGCTGGGCCTCGCAATCGCCGGCTGGGGGCAGAGGCTGGATCTTCTCCTCCTCGCCTGCGCCATGCTTGCCGCGCTTGCCATCCGGCGGCCTTCCGTGGCGGACAGATGATCCCCGGGCAAGCAGGCGCCGGAGAGCCGGGTGGCGCGCAGGCTCTCGCAGCGCACCGTCTCGGCGGCGCTGCCCTCCCGCCGGAAAGCCCCCCTTCGCTGGTCGACAGGGCTGCGAGGCGCAAGGATCGCGCGGTGGGGGGCATCGCAGCCGCGCTCGCGTCAGGGGGCCAGGCTTCCGATCCGAGCGCATCCGGTTTGAAAGAGCGGGCAGGACAAGGCCGCAGGGCGCCGATCCATGCCCGCGACGGCACCGGACTCTCGCCGGAGAATTCGGATCTCACGGCAGTGCTGCAGGACAGATGCCCTCCGGGCGGAAGGCGCGCAATCGCCCCCTCGCGCGCGGGCCCGGATCGCGGCCCGGTCCGGCACCGAGGGCCGTCCCACGGGTCGCACAGAGGGCCGCATGCTTGCGGGACAGTCGGACATATCTTTTCTACAGAGGGCCGAGGCGACCGGGGCCGATTGATGCAGGGCCGAAATCGGAGCGGGAGGGGCAGATCGCCATTCGAGGGATGTTGCGAAGCCCCCGGGCCGAAGGCCAGCCGATATCCCCCGATCCCACGGGCAACCTTGCGCCATGCCGGACCTTCGGAAGAGGGCTCGGCGGGCCGGTGCAACGCCTGCTGCGCCCGAACCGACGGGAGCCCCGGATCGTCTTCAGCGAGGACGATTCGAATCTTCCCCGGATTGGTGCTATATCGCCGTCACAAAGCCCATCCTGCGGATCAGCCCTGAAAGGAGCCATCCATCGACGCTCATATGCTCACCGCCCTGATCCTGACCCCGTTCGTGCTGGCTTTCCTCTATGCCGGCTTCCACGAATACCTCCGGTTCAAATCGGACGGCCGTGCCACCTATGGCCTGGTGTTCGATGAAGAGACGGGGACATCCTACGTGACCGGAATCGGCCAGGAAGACGAGGCTTTCGATCCGGAAGAGTTCAACCCCGATGACTACAACGACCCGACGCCCACCGGGGAGGCGGAGGACGGCAGGCCCTGAGCCTTGCCCTCCGCAGGCATTCTGAAACCCGGGATTTGCTGCAGCCTGGCGCGTCCAGCCGCCCCGATCCTCCGGGCGGGACGCGCGCGTTCGTGGCGCCGTCCAGCTGGAAGATACCGCATCAGGCAAGCAGACACCCGGATCGACGCCGTCATTCGGATGCCGGTCGGTTCTGCGGAGGGTCGAGACCGGAATGCCGTCTCCTTTCAAATGCCCTGTCCCTGAAGTTTTCATTGCCCTCGCGCACAGGACGCGGGGGGTAAAGGCGCGGTGCAACGAAACAGATTTCCCCGGCTGATCGGCGCTGACAGTGAAACCGCAACGGACCCCGGAGGCGCTCGCCCGAACGGCGGTCCTGCAGATGCGCGGGAACCCGGATGCGGCGCCGACCCCCGGCATCCACGGGGTGTCGGAGTGCCGGGAGATCCGGCGTTCCAATGATGACCGAAAGGGTCGTCGCGGACGGCCCATCCTGCCCGGATCGAGCGGGCCGCCGAGGCGGCTACGGGCAGAGCCCATCCTGCCCGAAGGACGCTCCCGGCCCCCGACCGCCCGGGGGGATGTCGCCGACCCCCGGGACGACGGCCCCCGCCGGCCGCGATAGGGGCAACAAGGGCAGATGCCCCCTGCTCCGGTGCTGCGCCGAAGAGGCCGCGACCGACGCCCGCTCGACCACCTCGACCGCTGACATGCCCACGCGGCCGACGCCTGTTGCTGGCCCTGCCCGCCCGCGCCACCGGCCTTCCCGCCGGAAGGCAAGGCTTGCTTCAGATCGCGGATGCCGTCCGTGGGGCAGCACACGGCCTGCAGCTTCGCAGTCCGGCGCCAGAGCCTCCTCGCCCATTCTGCCGGGACCAATGGGACATGGCCGATCCTCTGGCCTTGACGCCCACGCCATGCCCCCGGGGCCACGCGACGCGTTCTTTAAAGTCCGGGCCGTCAAGCCGGATAGATCCAGCGTCGATCAGGCCCCACGGCTTACGAAACCGACCGCCTCTCTTGCTCAATGCCTTCGCCCGCCATCGGGTTCGAAAGCCTCCTTCGGAGAGGATCAGGTCACAGGGGCGATCCGCCATGTCATAGGCCGACGGGCGCGTCGCCGCGATCGGCTGCTATCTCCCCGAGGGAGCGGCCGCCGCTGGACGGCATCCGAAGGCCCTGGCCAGATAGGGCCCGGTCACCGACAGGCTGTCCGAGATCAGCCCGGCGGGGGCGCCCTGATAGATGATGCGACCTCCGCGCCGACCCGCACCGGGGCCCATCTCGATGACATGGTCCGCAGCCGCGATCATGTCGAGATTATGCTCGACGACGATCAGCGTCATTCCCCGCTCGGTGAGGGTCCTGAACAGCTTTATCAGACGCTCGACATCGGCCATGTGAAGACCGGAGGTCGGCTCGTCGATGACGTAGATACGGCCAGCGCGCCCGAGTTCGGCGGCCAGTTTCAGCCTCTGCCGCTCGCCGCCCGACAAGGTCGACAGGCGCTGCCCGATCTGCATATAGGCCAGCCCCACCTGCTCCAGCCGCGCGAGCGCCTCCGTGATCGCCCGGTGACTGCGAAACAGGGCCCGGGCTTGCGGGGCGCGCAGCCCCATGACCCGGTCGATGGAATGTCCCGCGACCCGAATGGACCGGGCTTCGACGCCATAGCCCGAGCCGGCGCAGGCCTCGCATGGCGCCTCGACCGCATCGAGAAAGGCCAGATCGGTCCTGACCGTCCCGCGCCCCTTGCAGACGGGACAGCCACCGGCCGCGTTGGTGCTGAACAGCCCGACGGGCTTTCCGCTCGACCGGGCGAATTCCCGACGGATATCGTCCATGATGCCGAGATAGCTGGCAGGCGTGGAGCGGGACGAGCCGCGAAGCTCGGCCTGGTCGATGACGACGACATCGGCACGGCACCCCGGCAATATGCGACTGGCAAGCGTGGATTTCCCGGACCCCGCAACCCCCGCGATCACCGTCATCACGCCCAGGGGAATATCGACGGAAAGATCCTGCAGGTTGAACATCGACCGGTTGCGCAGGCCGATCCAGCCGGTTGGCCTGCGGGGCGTCGGGTTGAGGTCATGAGACTTTCGAAAGCCGCAGCCGGTCGGGGTCTCCGCCTGCCGCAGGCCGGCCACCGTCCCCTGATAGACAATGGTTCCGCCGGATGTCCCGGCGCCGGGGCCCATATCGACCACGTGATCGGCGATGGCGATCAGATCGGGGTCATGCTCGACCAGCAGGACGCTGTTGCCCTTTTCCCGAAGGCGAAGCAGCAACTGGCCGAGATGATGCACGTCCCGGGCGTGAAGCCCGACGCTCGGCTCGTCAAGGATATAGGCGATATCCGAAAGGCTGCTGCCGAGATGGCGGATCATCCTGATCCGCTGCGACTCGCCGCCCGAGAGCCCGGACGTGCCGCGATCCAGACTGAGATAGTCGAGACCGATCTCGATCATGCTCTCGAGCTTCTCGGTCAGCGCGGACAAAACCGGACGCATTTCCGGCACATCGATCCCGCGAATGAACTCCAGCAGTTCGCTGGCCTCCATCGCCGCGCAATCCGCGATATTGCGCCCCGCGATCCGGCAGGACAGCACGTCCGGATTGAGACGGCCGCCGCCGCAGGCTTCGCAGGGCCCGCTGAGGGTGATGCGGCTCAGGGCGTCGCGCTCGGCCTCTGACAGATCCGCCTCGTCGCGGTCGAGGAACGAACGCCGGAGGCGCGGCAGAACGCCCTCGTAAACCGTGCTTTTCGGCCAGCCCGGCTTCGGATCGGTGACCGGCGTGCCCTCCTCGACGGTCAGGCGCCTCCATTCCGCCTCGCCATAGGCGGAAAGCGGCTTCGAGGTATCGAAGAAGCCGGACAGGGCATAGCGTTTCCAGCGCCACGCCCCCGGTTCGAACCCCGGGAACAGGATCGCGCCCTCGTCCAGCGAGCGGACGCGGTCGAACAAGGCGGCCTGATCGATCCTGCGCACCGTTCCCAGCCCCTGACATCGCGAGCACATCCCGTCGGGGTTATTGAAGGAAAACAGACTGGATTCCCCCACATGCGGCGTGCCGATGCGGGAAAAGAGCAGCCGCAGCAGGGCATATATCTCGGTTGCGGTCCCGACCGTGGATCGACGATTCCCGCCCAGACGATGCTGATCGACAATGATCGAGGCGGGCAGGTTCTCTAGCCGGTCCGCATCCGGCTGGCCATGATGCGGAAGCCGGTTGCGCACGAAGCTCGGATAGGTCTCGGCCAGCTGGCGCTGGGATTCAGCGGCGATGGTGTCGAACAGAAGCGAGGATTTCCCCGAACCGGAAACGCCGGTAAAGACCACGATCCGGCCCTTGGGGATGTCGAGCGAGACATTCCGGAGATTGTTCGTGCGTGCGCGCAGGATGCGCATCGGCCTGTCAGTCATCCGCGCAGACCTCTGCCTGCAACCCGCTGACCGCCTTGCGGCAAAGCTCGGCGAAGATCGCCTGTTCCCCCGGCGTCATCACCGAGGCCACCCGCTGCGCGGCGTCATGCCGCTGCAGGGCCGCGCGGTCCATGAAGGCCCTGCCCTCTGCGCTGAGCATGGTCGCCTGGACACGCCGGTCCTCATCATCGGGGACCTGATCCACGAGCCCCAGATCCTTGAGCACCCGCAATGCCTTCGAAAGCTGCGGACGCGCGACACCAAGCCGGTCGCTGAGGACCGACGGGCGCAGGGCCCCCTCGATGCGCAGGACATCCAGAACGTCATACTGGGCCCAGGTCACCGTCTCGGGTGTGAACCGATTGCGTCGGGCAACCAGCTCGCACTGCAACAAGGACAGCGCGCTTTCGAGAGGATCGATATTATTGGTTTCCATATGGAAATGATATTCCTGCAAAAAGAGCCCGTCAATGCAATTGCGCAGACCGGATGATGCCCTTTCCGACATCATCCTTGCAGCGAAGCCCCGGGCCTGCGCTGCGCGCCCGGGCTTTTGGAAGAAGGATGCGAAGCCCCTGCCCGAGAGGCGGACAACGCAGGCGCGCCCGGGCCGGACGGGCCGGGGCCCGACCGCCTGTCACCGGGGCCGGCAGCAGGGACGCCTAGGCCCGATCCGCGGCGAGTTCCTCAACGAGGATCGCCGCGATCTCGCGGCAATCGGCGGGCGAAAAGGTCAGCGGCAGCCGCAGATCGATCAGCCCGGCCAGCACCCGGTCGGTCTGGGGCAAAGGCTCGGGCGCGGCATAGCCCCAATGGACATAGCGCGAGGTGAAGCCCTGCGGCTGCTCGGCGCCGAACCATTTCAGTTCAACCCCGCGCGCGGCGGCGCGGGTCAGGAAGGCCGCGATGCGCCCGGGTTGCCAGCCGGGCAGCCGGAACTGGAAGGACGAGCCGACGAAACGCTCGCAGGCGGGCCGCGCGATCAGCGCGATCCCCGGCGTGGCGCGAAGCCCCGCCTCGAGCGCGCGGTAAAGCGCCTCCCAGCGCGCGACACGGTCCGGCAGCCCGGCCAGTTGCGGCCGCAGGATCGCGGCACGCAGCGCATCCATCCGCCCCGAGACATTCGGCACCTCGGCCAGGAGCCCCTCGAAATGCTCGGGCGCCGGGGCTGCGCGGTGGCGCGGATACATCATGTAGGACCCCGAGAGCAGCACCGCCCGGGCCATCAATCCGGGATCGTCCGAGATCAGCAAGCCCCCCTCGCCCGAATTGAGATGCTTGTAGGTCTGGGTCGAATAGCAGGCCATCGCGCCATGCCGCCCCGACGGCACCCCGTTCCAGGCGGCCCCCATCGTATGGGCGCAATCCTCGATCACCGCGACCCCCGCGCCGTCGCAGATCGCCATCAGCCGGTCCATGTCGCAGATATGGCCGCGCATATGCGACAGCAGCAGCACCCGCGCCCCGGTTCCGGCGATCCGGGCCTCGAGATGGCCGAGATCGATCACCAGATCGGGCGTGACCTCGACCAGCACCGGCCGCGCGCCGAGGCTGGCAATCGCGCCCGGCACCGGTGCCAGCGTAAAGGCATTGGTCAGGACCGGCTCGCCGGGGCCGACCTGCAGGGCGCGAAGCGCGGTGGCCAGAGCATAGCCGCCCGAGGCCACCGCCAGCGCGAAACGCGCCCCGGTGAAGGCCGCGAACTCCTCTTCGAGCAGCGCCACCTCGCCCGCCTCGTCCCCGGCAAGATTGTAGCGATGCAGCCGCCCGTGCCGGAGCACCGCGACCGCCGCCTCGATCGCCGCCTCGGAGAGCGGCTCCTGCTGGGTGAAGCTGCGGGAAAAGCGCCGCCCCATGGCTCAGGCCGCGGGCAGAAGCTTCGCGACGAGGCCGTCGAGCTCGGCATAATCGGCCATCAGGGCATCGGGTTCCAGCCCGGGCATCTCGTCCGCCGCCGGACCGAAGCTGACCAGCACGCAGGGCACGCCCGCGGCGCGCGCGGTTGCGCGGTCGGTGAAGGTATCGCCGACCAGAAGCGAGCAGCCGACCTGCCCGCCCGCCTGCTCGACCGCCAGCGCATAAGGCGCCGGGTCGGGCTTGCGCACCGGCAGCGTATCGGCACCGACCAGCGAGGCAAACAGCCCGCGCACGCCGAGCCGGGTCATCAGCTCTTCGGCCAGCGCCGTGGGCTTGTTGGTGCAGATCCCGACCCCGATGCCCGCCTCGCGCAGTCGCTCGACCGCCTCGACGGCGCCGGGATAAAGCCGGGTATGGCGGTCGAGCCCGGCCGCGTAATGATCGAAGAACAACGGATACTGTTCGGCCACCGGCGCGTCTTCGCCGATCAGCCCCAGCCGTTCGAAGCCGAGCTGAAGCATCGCCCGGCCGCCCAGGAAGGCGGTCGTCGCATCGGCCTCGGCATCGAGCAAAGCGCCCTGCCCCAGCGCCTCGAAGCAGGCATTGGCCGCGTCGATCAGATCGCGGCTGGTATCGGCCAGCGTTCCGTCCAGATCGAAGATTACCGTCCTCATGCGTGCCTCTCTTTCCCGTCCGTGCCTCTGTAACAGAGCGAAATGCCAAGTGAACCGGCCGCCGGTTGCGAACCGCAGGAACCGCGATAAAAGGGGGACGAGAAAAAGGAAAGAGCAGATACCCCCATGCCCACCGCCCTGATCCTCCTGGCCGCCGGCCAGGGCAGCCGGATGATGTCCGACCGTGCCAAGGTGCTGCACGAGGTCGCCGGAGCGCCGCTTCTGGCCCATGCGATGGCGGCCGGCCGCGCGCTCGACCCGGCCCTGACCGTCGTCGTGACCGGACATCAGGCCGAGGCGGTGCGCGTCGCGGCACTCGACATCGACCCCGAGGTCGCCGTCGTCGAGCAGACCGAGCAGCTTGGCACCGGCCATGCCGTGGCCCAGGCGCGCCCCGCGCTGGACGGGTTTTCGGGCGACGCGATCGTGCTTTACGGCGACACCCCCTTCATCCGGCCAGAGACGCTCGAGGCGATGATGGCGGCGCGCGCCGATCATGCGGTGGTGGTACTGGGCTTTCATGCCGCCGACCCCAAGCGCTACGGGCGGCTGGTGATGGCCGGCGAGACGCTCGACCGGATCGTCGAATACAAGGACGCGACCGAGGCCGAACGCGCCCTGACCCTGTGCAATTCGGGCGTGATCGCGGGCGATTGCGCGACCCTGTTCGAGCTGATCGGCGCGCTGTCGAACGACAATGCGGCGGGCGAATACTACCTGACCGACGTGGTCGGGCTGGCCCGCACGCGCGGGCTGTCGGCCGGTGTCGTGATCTGCGACGAGGCCGAGACGCTGGGCGTCAATTCGCGCGCCGATCTGGCTGCGGCCGAAGCCGCCTTCCAGGCCCGCGCCCGCACCGAGGCGCTGGAGAACGGCGTGACGCTGACAGCGCCCGAAACCGTCTTCTTCGCCTTCGACACCGTGATCGGCCGCGATGCGGTGATCGAGCCCAACGTGATCTTCGGCCCTGATGTCACCGTCGAATCCGGTGCCCGGATCCGGGCCTTTTCGCATCTCGAGGGCTGTCATGTCAGCCGCGGCGCCGTGGTCGGGCCCTTCGCCCGCCTGCGCCCCGGCGCGGAACTTGCCGAGGATGTGCGGGTCGGCAATTTCGTCGAGATCAAGAATGCGCAGGTGGCCGAGGGCGCCAAGGTCAACCACCTGACCTATATCGGCGACGCCACCATCGGCGAGCAGGCCAATATCGGCGCGGGCACCGTCACCTGCAATTACGACGGCGTCTTCAAGCACCGCACCGAGATCGGCGCCCATGCCTTCATCGGCTCGGACACGATGCTGGTGGCGCCGGTGCGGATCGGCGCCCATGCCATGACCGCCTCGGGCTCTGTCATCACCTCGGACGTGCCCGAGGACGCGCTGGCACTCGGCCGCGCGCGCCAGCAAGTCAAGCCGGGGCTCGCGCGGCGGCTGATGGACCGCCTTCGGGCCGAAAAAGCAAAACGATAGGGACAGAAGGCGGGATATCCCGCCTCATACGGAGCAAATCGCATGTGCGGAATCGTCGGCGTTCTGGGAGATCACGAGGCCGCGCCGCTGCTGGTGGCGGCACTGGGGCGGCTCGAATACCGGGGCTATGACAGCGCCGGGATCGCCACCGTCAATGCCGGGCGGCTCGACCGCCGCCGGGCGGTGGGCAAGCTTGTCAACCTCTCGGACCTTCTGGTCCACGAGCCCCTGCCCGGCAAGGCCGGGATCGGCCATACCCGCTGGGCCACCCATGGCGCGCCCACCCTCGCCAATGCCCATCCCCAGCGCGCGGGCCGGGTCGCGGTGGTCCATAACGGCATCATAGAGAATTTCCGCGCGCTCCGCGACGAGCTCGGCGCCCGCGGCATCGGCTTCGAAAGCGATACCGATACCGAGACGGTGGCGCATCTGGCCCAGACCTATCTCGACGAGGGGCTCACGCCGCGCGAGGCCGCGGCCCGCGCCATCGACCGGCTGGAAGGCGCCTTCGCGCTCTTGTTCCTGTTCGAGGGCGAGGACGATCTGATGATCGCCGCCCGCAAGGGCTCGCCGCTGGCGGTGGGTCATGGCGAAGGTGAGATGTTCGTGGGCTCGGATGCCATCGCGCTGGCCCCGCTGACCAACCGGATCACCTATCTCGAAGAGGGCGACCGCGCCGTCGTCACCCGCGCGGGCGTCGAGATCTTCGACGCCACGGGCGATCTGGTCCCGCGCGAGATCCGCACCATCGAGATCGACGCCACCCGGGTCGAGAAGGGCGGCTACAAGCATTTCATGGCCAAGGAGATCGCCGAACAGCCCGCGGTGCTGGGCGATGCGCTGCGCCATTATCTGGGCGAGGAGGGCACCGAGATCGCCCTGCCCGGCGGCGGCATCGACTTCTCGGGCGTCACCCGGATCACCATGGTCGCCTGCGGCACCGCCTATCTGGCCTGCCTCACCGCCAAGTACTGGGTCGAGCGGCTGGCCGGGCTGCCGGTCGATGTAGATGTGGCCTCGGAATTCCGCTACCGCGAACCGCCCATTCCCGAGGGCACGCTGGCGATCTTCGTCAGCCAGTCGGGCGAAACCGCCGACACGCTGGCCGCGCTGCGCTACTGCAAGAACCGGGCCGACCGGATCGTTTCGGTGGTGAATGTCGCCGAAAGCTCGATCGCGCGCGAAAGCGACCTGGCGCTGCCGATCCTTGCGGGCGCCGAAATCGGCGTCGCCTCGACCAAGGCCTTCACCTGCCAGCTGGCCGTGCTGGCGCTGCTGGCGCTCGAGGCCGCGCGGCAGCGCGGGCGGCTCGCCCCGGCGGATCTGGCCCTGCATCTCGCCGCGCTGAGGGCGATGCCGGGGCGGTTCAACGCGGCACTTGCGCTGCACGAGCCGATCCGGCGTCTGGCCGCGCGCCTGGCCGAAGCCACCGACGTGCTGTTCCTCGGCCGTGGCGCGATGTACCCGTTGGCGCTGGAAGGCGCGCTGAAGCTTAAGGAAATCAGCTATATCCATGCCGAAGGCTATGCCAGTGGCGAACTCAAGCACGGCCCGATCGCGCTTGTCGAGAAGACCGTGCCGGTGATCGTGATGGCGCCCTATGACCGGCTGTTCGACAAGACCGTCTCGAACATGCAGGAGGTGATGGCGCGTGGCGGCCCGGTTCTGCTGATCACCGATGCCCGCGGCGCGGCCGAAGCCGGGAGCGGCGTCTGGGAAACGCTGGTCCTGCCCGAGGCGCCCGATCTCTTCGCGCCGATGCTCTATGCGCTGCCGGTGCAGCTTCTGGCCTATCACACCGCCGTCGCCAAGGGCACCGATGTCGACCAGCCGCGCAATCTCGCGAAATCGGTCACCGTCGAATAGCCGCCGCTGCCCCGGCCCCGGCACCCGGCCTTCGGGATTGGCTGGCAAGGCCCGCGCCCTTGTCGGCCATTCCCTGTCCGGATACGCCTTGCGAGACGACCCGGACGGCCCCGGAAAGCCCTCTGTCAGGCCCTCGGGCGAGCGTCCCGGTGAAGCGACGGCCGCGCCCGTTCCGGGGCGCGCGGACAGGCATCCGGTTCGGAGCGCGGACCATCGCCGGCGGCGCGGGGCGCGGGAGATCCCACCCGCAGCCCGGCATCGCGGCGGGGCGGGCCCATCCCCGGCGCGGCGCTCTCGAAGGCGGCGCCGTCGCGAGCCCGGTTGCCCCCAGGAAGGCTGATCCGGCAGGGAAGCGCCCATGCCCATTCCGCCGACAGGCCAACCTCATCGCGGCATGGGCACGAGGCGCCGGGCAAGGCGGCGCGGTTCCGGCTCAGCCCGACAGCACCTTGCGGAACCGCACCAAGACCACGCTCAGCGCCAGCGCCGCCATCGCCGCCATCCACAAGAGCTCGCCCGCCACCTGCGCGACCCCCGCATCGCGATAGAGGACCGATTGCGCGAAGGCGACGAAATGCGGCGCGGGGCTGACCGCCCGGACCACCGCCTGCATCCAGACCGGCATGGATTCAAGCGGCGTCACCCCGCCCGACAGCAGCAGCATCACCACGATGACCGGGATCACCAGCAGCCCGAACTGGCCCATGTTGCGGGTGAAGGTGGCCAGCAACAGCCCGATGCTGCCGACGGCGACCACATAGACCGCCGCCCCCAGCGCATAGAGCCCGAGCGAATTGGTCAGCGGCACGCCAAGCCCCCAGTGGATCACCGTCACCAGGCTCGCGACCGAGGCCAGCAGGATGACGAGCCCCGAGGCCAGGATCTTCGACAGCACGATCTCGTGCGGGCGGACCGGCATCACCAGCACATGTTCGATGGTGCCCTGCTCGCGCTCGCGGATCATCGCCGCCCCCGACAGGATCAGGGTCAGGATGGTGACGTTGTTCATCAGCTGCATCACCGAGGTGAACCAGGTCGCGGTCAGGTTCGGATTGAAGCGGTTGCGGAACACCACATCGACCGGGGCCGTCCCGTCCCCGCCCGGATCGGCATAGTCCTGCAGCTCGGCCGCCAGCAATTGCTGCAGGAAGGCCGCGCCGTTGCCGGCCTGGGCCATGGCGGTGGCATCGACCAGCAGCATCAGTTTCGGGGCATGGCCCGACAGCAGGTCGCGCTCGAAATCGGGCGGGATCGAGAGCACCAGGACATAGCGCCCCTTCAGCTGGGCCCGGGCCGCCGCCTCGGGCGACAGCACCGGCGCCTCGCTGAACAGCGGCGGCCGGATCGCGTCGGTCAGCCGATGCGACAGCGGGCTGCGGTCTTCGTCGACCACCGCGACCGCCAGATCGCGGATCTCGGTCGAGGCCGCATTGGCGACCATCCAGGTCGCGACGGTGAAGACATAGAGGATCAGCACCACCATTACCCGGTCGCGGCGGATCGCGCTCAGCTCCTTCAGCGTCAGGCGCAGCGTGTTGAGCAGGCTTCGCATCGGCTCAGGCCTCCTGTTTCCGCAGCCCGAGGATCGCGAGGGTCAGATAGATCAGGCAGAACCCCGCCAGCACGGCGGCATTCGGCGCCACATCGGCCCAGCCGAGACCCTTGAGGAAGGTGCCGCTGGTCACCGCCTGATACCAGGCGCTGGGAAAGCCCTGCCCGACAAGCCGCCCGGGCATATCGAGCGAGGCGACCGGCAGGATCAGCCCCGAGAAGTTCACCGCCGGGATGATCGACAGCACCGCCGTCGCGAAGACCGCCGCGACCTGGCTGCGGGTGAAGGACGAGACCAGCTGGCCGAACCCCGTTGTCGCGAAGACATAGAGGAAGGACAGCCCGGCCAGCGCCGCCAGGCTGCCGGTGAAGGGCACGCCGAAAACCGTGCGTCCGATCGCATAGAGCATCCAGAAGCTCGCCCAGGCGATCGCCAGATAGGGAAGCTGCTTGCCCAGCAGGAATTCGAACCGGGTGACCGGGGTGGAGCGGAAATTGGCGATGGTGCCGGTCTCCTTCTCGCGCACCACGCTGATCGCCGACATGATCGCCGGGATCAGCATCAGGATCACCATCATCATCGAGGGCACCATGGCATGCGCGCTCTTGAAGGACTGGTTGAACAGGAAGCGGCTCTCGATGCCGACCTTGGCTGCCTGGCCCTCCGCGCGGCGGGTGGCATAATCCGACATCAGCCCCAGCGCATAGCTGCGCGCGGTCTCGGCCCGGAACGGCATCGCCCCGTCGATCCAGAGCGAGACCTCCGGCACATCGCCGCGCCTGAGATCGCGGCCATAGCCGTCTGGGATTTCCAGCGCGACCGTCAGGTCGCCACGCACCATCCGGTCGCCCAGATCGGACGTACCGCCCAGCGGCGCGGTTTCGGCGAATTGCCGGATCGAGGTGAACTGCTCGACCAGCTCGCGGCTTTCCGGGCTGTGATCCTGATCGCGGACGGCAAAGCTCAGCCGGTCGACATCGAAGGAAATGCCGTAGCCCATCGTCAACAGCAGGATCGCGGGACCCGCCAGGGCGAAGAAGACCCGGATCGGGTCGCGCATCAGCTCGAGCGTCTCGCGCCAGCAATAGGCCCAGAGCCGGGTCATGCCGCCGAAGCGCGGCACGGTTTGCGCCTGCGGCGCCGCAACCGGGACCGCCGGGGCGGCCGGGGCGGCCTGACCGGGCGCCAGTTCGGCCTCGAGGCAGGAAATGAAGGCCTCTTCCAGCGAGGCTGCGCCGCGCCGGGCGACGATCTCGGCGGGGGTGCCGACATCGAGCACCCGGCCCGCATGCATCAGCGAGATCCGGTCGCAGCGCTCGGCCTCGTTCATGAAATGGGTCGAGATGAAGATCGTGACGCCCTTGTCGCGCGACAAGGACAGAAGCGTGCGCCAGAAGGCGTCGCGCGCCACCGGATCGACGCCCGAGGTCGGCTCGTCGAGGATCAGCACCTGCGGCGCATGCAGCGTGGCCACCGCCAGCTGCAGGCGCTGGCGCTGGCCCAGCGGCAGATCCCAGGGCAGGCGGTCGGCCAGCGCGCCGAGCTCGAACTCGGCCAGAACCTCGTCGACACGGGGACCGCGCCGTTCTTTCGGCAGATGGTAGAGATCGGCATGCAGCTCGAGGTTCTGGCGCACCGTCAGCTCGGAATACAGCGAGAACCCCTGCGACATGTAGCCGATCCGCATCCGGCTTTCGATATCGGAGGCGCGCAGTTTCCGGCCGAACAGCTCGGCCTCGCCCTCGCTCGGATCGAGCAGCCCGGTCAGCATCTTCATCGTGGTCGACTTGCCGCAGCCATTCGAGCCGAGAAAGCCGAAGATCTCGCCCTCGGGGATGGTGAAACTGACATCGTCGACGGCCGTGAAATCGCCGAAGCGCCGGGTCAGGTGGCGGGCCGCGATGGCGACACGTCCGCTGCCCTGCCCAAGCGGGCGCGCCACCAGCGGCGGCGCCCCGGACCGGTCCGGCAGCAGTTGCACGAAGGCCTCTTCCAGCGTGGCAGCCCCCGCCCGCGCCTTCAGCTCGGCCGGGCTTCCCGAGGCCAGCACCCGGCCCGCATTCATCGCCGCAAGCCAGTCGAAACGGTCCGCCTCTTCCATATAGGCGGTGGCGACCAGCACGCTCATGCCCGGCATCTCGGCCCGGATATGATCGATCAGCTCCCAGAACTGGCGCCGCGAAAGCGGGTCGACCCCGGTCGTCGGCTCGTCGAGAAGCAGCAGGTCGGGGTCGTGGATCAGCGCCGAACACAGGCCGAGCTTCTGCTTCATCCCCCCCGACAGCTTGCCCGCGGGCCGGTCCGGAAAGGGCGCAAGCCCGGTCGCCTCCAGCAGCATCCCGATCCTGCGCCCGCGTTCGGCCGCGCCCTGCCCGAAGAGCCGCCCGAAGAATTCGAGGTTCTCGCGTACCGAAAGCGTCGGATAGAGGTTTCGCCCCAGCCCTTGCGGCATATAGGCGATGCGGGGCGCAAGCGCGCGCCGGGCGGCCGGGTCCGACATGTCGCGGCCAAGCACGCGCAGCTGGCCCTCCTGCAGCCGCCGGACGCCCGCGACCAGCCCCAGCAGCGTCGACTTGCCGACACCGTCAGGGCCGATCAGCCCGGTCATGCAGCCGGCCGGCACGGCAAGACCGATGTCCGAAAGCGCCGCCTTGCCGCCATAGCGGTGGGTCAGCCCGACGATCTCGGCGGCGATGCCACCCGCCTCGGGAGAATGCTCCGGAACCGGTGCCATGACCTAGTCCGGAAGCTGGACCTGAAGATCGGCCGGCCAGGGCGTCGCGGGCGCGGTGCGCACGAAGCCACGGCCACGGACGCCGGTCTTGACCTGATCCTCGAAGCGCTCGAGCAGGTTGCGCGGGATCGTCAGCTTGACGCGGAAGACCAGATCCTCGCGCTCGGCCATGGTCTCGACGCTCTTCGGGGTGAACTGGCTTTCGGGCGAGATGAAGGTCACCCGCGCCGGCACCACATATTGCGGGATCGGATCGAGGATCAGCCGCGCCTCGTCATTGGCCGAGATCAGCCCCACCGTCGTCGCGGGCAGATAGATGTTCATGTAGACATCGGTCAGGTCGAGCAGGGTGACGACCGGCGTGCCCGCCGCCAGCACCTCGCCGGGCTCGTGCAGCCGGTACAGCACCCGTCCGCGGATCGGCGCCCGGATCGTCAGATCGTCAAGCGCGATTTCCAGCCGGTCGACCTCGGCCGAGCTCGAGGCCATCAGCGCCTCGGCATCGCTGACCTGGGCCCGGGCCATCGCCAGCGAGGCCTCGGCCGAGGTGAAGGCATTTCTGGCATCGTCATAGGCGCTGTCGCTGGCATGGCCATCGGCATGCAGCCGCTCGACCCGTGCACGATTGGTCCGCGCCACGTCCAGCGCGCTTTGCGCCTGCATCACGCTGGCCTCGGCCAGCTCGCGGGCGGCCTTGGCGCGCAGGACCGCCGCCCGCGCGCCCAGAAGCTGCGCCCGGGTATCGCGATCGTCGATCCGGGCGATCACCGCCCCCGCCTCGACCGTCGCGCCCTCCGCGACCTCGACCGCCGCGACGCGGCCGGCATATTTGGTGGCGACATCGACGCTCTGGGCCTCCAGCCGCCCGTTCGAACTTGCAATGCCGCGGGGCTCGGCCGGGCCGACAAGCCTGTGCCACAGCCCCGCGAACCCGCCATCGGCATGGGCCGGGACCGGGGCCGCGACGACGGCCAGGCTCAGCGCAAGAAGCGCGGACCCGAACAGGGCGCGGCGCGGCCCGCGCGGGGAAAGGCTGTCGGAAAGGTCGGGAAAGATCTGTCTGTCGCTCATCGGGATCACCTTCGCGCGGCCTCGGCCCGTCTGCCCCGTCGGCATTGACCAGCACACGGGGAGCACGAGCGGCAGCGGCCGTCTTTCGCTCATCGGGGTTGTGTCGCATGCGGGACAGACAGGGGCAAGCTCGGCGCCACGTCACCTTAGGGGATCGGCCGGCCCCGGGCGCGCCAGCACCGCCCGCCACAGCCCAGCACAGCCCGGCCGCGATGCGGATCTCAGGAGATATCGACCGGCTTCAGCGGCAGTTCGTCGCGGCGCGGCACCGTCTGGCGCTCGATCATGCGGCGCACCCTTGGCCTGCCCGCCCCGCGATGCAGGGCCAGCAGCCTGTCGCTGACCTCGGCATCCGCCATGGTGCGGCGTTCCTGATGGCGCAGATATTCGGCCCAGGTCGCGACATGGTAGCTCTCGGCCCAGACCGTCGGACGCTCGAGATCGCGCAGGAGCACCCATTGCCGCGCGCCGTCGCGGATCCGGATCCGGCGCCGTTCGGTCATCGCGGCAAGGAAGGCGTCGACGTCGCCCGGCGCGATGTCATATTCGACCGTGACCGCGATCGGCCCCGACCGCGCCCGGAGATCGACACCGAGCCGGGGCTCGACGAAGCGGTTCAGCGGCGCCAGATCGTCATTGCCGAAATTCGGCAGCGGCAGCCTCAGCCCGACCACCGCCCCGAAGACCAGCACCGCAGCGGCCGCCCAGAGCGCCTCGGCCAGTCCCGCCCCCGCCGCGACCTGCCCCCAGAGAAAGCTGCCCGCCGCCATGCCGCCGAAGGTGCAGGTCTGGTAAAGCGCCAGCGCCCGGCCCACCACCCAGCGCGGGGTCGAGAGCTGCACCGAGACATTGAACAGGGACAGCACCCAGGACGCCCCCGCGGGCAGAAGCAGCAGCCCCGAGATCCAGAGCTCGTGCGAGAAGGACAGCCCGGTCAGCGCCGCCGCAAAGCCCAGGAAGCCGCCGCGCACGATGGCCTCGTTCGCGAAGCGCTCGCGCAGGCGCGCGCTGGCAATCGCGCCGCCGATGGCGCCGGTCCCGAAACAGCCCAGAAGGACGCCGTAGCCGAAGGCCCCCTCCCCCAGCAGCTCATGCGCGACGATGGGCAGCAATGCCAGCAAGGCGACCGCGGCAAGCCCGAACAGGAAGCCGCGGAACAGCACCCGCAGCAGCACCGGCGACATCGAGACATAGCGCAGCCCGGCCGAGATCGCCGGGCCCAGCGCCTCGCGCGGCAAGCGGCGCTCGGGCAGCGCCGGGCGCCACAGGAACAGCGACAGCCAGAGCGGCAGGTAGCTCAGCGCATTGACCGCGAAGGCCGCCGCCGCCCCTCCCGCCGCCACGATCAGCCCGCCCACCGCCGGACCGACGCTGCGCATCAGGTTGAAGCCCATGCTGTTCAGCGCGACCGCGGCCGGCAGGTCCGAGCGCGGCACGATATCGCCGACGGAAGCCTGCCAGGACGGGTTGTAAAGCGCCCTGCCGAGGCCGATCAGGAAGGTGAAGGCCAGCAGCAGCCAGGGCGTCAGCGCACCCTGGAAGGCCGCCGCCGCCAGCACCGCCGAGACCGCCAGCATGAAGATCTGTGCCGTCAGCATGATGCGGCGCCGGTCGAAACTGTCGGCCAGCGCCCCCGCGATCAGCGAAAACAGCATGATCGGCAGCGTGTTCGAGGCCTGGACCAGCGCCACCATGACCGGCGAATGGGTCAGCTCGGTCATCATCCAGCCCGCGCCCACGGTCTGCACCAGCCCGCCGAAATTCGAGATGTTCGAGGCGAGCCAGAGGTTGCGGTAGGTGGCCTTGCGGAACGGGGCGAGAGCGGAGGGGCGGTCGGGCACGGATGGGGCTGTCACGGGCGGGGCTTTCACGGGCGGGGCGTTCGGAACCGGGGGGTTCCTGATGGGTAGGGCGCAGCCGCTATCCCGGCAAGGGCAGACGGCGTTTTTCAGCCCCCCTCAAGGCATCTCCCGGCCGTTTCGGCCCCCGCCCGCCTCATTCCGGCCCGCGCCGGGGGTCAGGCGCGCTCCATCAAGGGCGGTCCATCAAGGGCAAGTGATCAGGGCTGGACCGGTCTCATTTGGTCAAGGGCGGGCGGGCCGCGAACCAGTCGGCCAGGGCCGCGCGCTCATCCCCGGTCAGCCGCGCGGCGATCTCGGTCATCGGAGCCAGAACCTCGGGCGCGGCCGTCTCGGCGAAATAGTCCAGACGTCCCTCGATATAGCGCGCGCGCTGGCCGTCGAGGCGCGGGATCAGCCCGACCGCGGCGGTGGGCCGGGCGCCGTGACAGGAGAGACAGGATGGCAGCCCCCGCGCCGGATCGCCCTCCTCGGCCAGCGTCCCGGCCTCGGCCAGTTCGAAATCGGGGCGCTGCGCGCGCTCGGGATCCAGCCCCGATTGCGCCACCGGCGCGGCGCCAAGCACTGCCGACAGCCGCCCGATCTGATCCGAGGTCATCTCGTGGGCCGCCTGCTGCATCGTTCCGACCGGCCGCCGCCCGGCATCGAACAGTGCCATCTGATGGTCGAGATAGGCCGCGGATTGCAGCGTCAGGTTGGGCGAGAGATCGCGGTCGGCGCCAAGCGCGGGCCCCGGATCGTGGCAGGCCGAGCAATTTAGCAGCAGGTCCACGATCTCCTTGTCCGGGCCCTCGGCAGGCGAAGCCGGCGGCCGGGCCGGGATCAGCGGATCGTCGACCGGAAGGCCGGCCAGATAGGCCGCAACGGCCGCGCGTTCCTGCTGGCTGAGCGCCCGGGCGATGGCGGGCATCGGGTTCCATCCCTGCGCATCGGGGCCGTCTCCGGCGGCGAAACCGTCGAGACGGCGTTTCAGGAACCCCGCCCCCTGCCCGGCCAGCCGTGGCACATCGAGCCCCGACGCCCCCGCATCGGCGCCATGGCAGGCGCCGCAGGCCGGCAGAGCCCGGGCGAAATCGCCCTGCTGCACCAGAACCGCGCCCAGCTCGGGATCGCCCCGATCCGCCGGCGCGCCGGCTGTGCGGTCGGGCAGATCGGCGTAATAGGCGGCCACCGCCTCGATCTGCGGCCCGGAAAGGCTGCTGGCCACCGTCGCCATCATCCCGCTTTCCCGCGTGCCGTCGGCATAGGCCCGCAACCGCGCGGCAATGGTGTCGGCATCGAGCAGAGAGAGGTTGGGCGCCTGCCCCCCGGTCGGCGCACCGGTGCCGTCGGTGCCGTGACAGGCCGCGCAATAGGCCACCGGCACGTCTTGAAGCCCGATCGGGCGCCAGCCGGTGGAGGGCACGGAATAGAGATATTCCTCGATCGGTCCCGCCGCATCTGCCGAATCCGCCGCGTCATGCAGCTTCAGCGGCCTCTGCGGCCCCCGACGGGTCCAGGCCATGGCCGGCGCATCCGTTCCCGCGACATCCGTCACCGTCGCCGCGCGATACGCCTCGGGCGTCATCTCCGGCAACTGCCGCAGGAAGGCGACGACCGCCCAGATCTCGTTGAAATTGCCGTCCGAGGGCCAGCTCGGCATCGCCGTGAACCGGACCCCGTCGCGCAGGATCACATAGAGTTCCGGGGCCGAGAAGCTGTCGACGACGGCGGGCAGGCTTTGCGGACGCGGCCGCATCGACAGAGCCACCGGGCTCTGCCCGAGGCCGGGACCGCCATGACAGGACGAACAGACCTGCCCGTAATGCCGGGCCCCGAGCGCGATCAGCCCCGGATCTTCCAGGTCCGGGACCGTGCCCGGCGCGGTGCCGAGCTCGCGCGCGCGGCGCGCAACCGAGGCGCGAAACGTGTCATGCAGCACCGCCGCCGTCACGGCGGTATGCGGCGGACGGGCCGAGACCGGGACCAGCCCGAAATACATCACCGCCGCCGCGCCCATCCCCAGCACCAGCAATACCGCGCCGAAACCGATCAGAAGGCGGGGGCCGGTCGAGACAGGGCCTGTCGTGAAGGGGCTGCGCACGGAACTCTCTCCTCGCTGCGACCCTGTCGCCCGCAATGGCGGATGACCCGAGCCGGGGACTGGTCTCCTCGGAAACGCCCGAAACCCGCCTCAGTTCCGCGCCTCGGTTTCCGGCTTCGGGTCTCCGGCTCGGGTCTCGGGCTCAGTTCGCGACCGGCAGAAGCCGCCGGACCGCCTCGAGCTTTTCCAGGACCGCCGGTCTCAGGACAAAGGGGTTGAAACTGCCATGCCCCATCGCCTCGTTGACCGCGTTCAGCGCGACCGAAAGCGCGATCCAGCGCTCGGCCAGCCGCCCGACCGGCAGCGCGGCCAGGGCCGCGATCTCCAGCCCCTGCAGACCGTCATCATGCAGAAGCTCATAGGCCAGCGCCGTCTCCATGCTGTCGAGGATGTTGAAAAGATGCGCCCAGGTATCGGCGAAATCCTCCCAGGGATGAGAGGTGGCATAGGCGGTGACATGGGTCGCCTCCCAGCCCGGCGGCGGGCCCTCGCGGTAATGCCGCTCCAGCGCCGCCCCGTAATCGGCCCGCTCGTCGCCGAAGATCGGGCGGAGCCGGTCGAGCGCGCCCGGATCGGAGGCCACCAGGACGTCCCAGTAGTGATGCGCCACCTCGTGGCGAAGATGGCCCGCGAGCGTGCGATAGGGCTCGCCCATCTCGGCGCGGATGCGCTCGCGCTCGGCATCGTCGGCCTCGGCGATGTTGAGCGTGATCGTGCCATGGGCATGGCCGGTGATCACCTTCGGCCCCGGCGCCGGGCCGATCGGATCGCCGCGCAGCTCGAAGACCGGGGCGGGTGCCCCGGCCGCGTCGTGAAGCGGCAGCCCCAGCGCATCGAGCATGCGGATCAGCGCCCGCTTGTCGCGCTCGATCCGGGCCCAGCGCCGGCCATTGCCCGGCACCGACAGATCCGGGATCACCGTGCTCTGCGCGCAGGACAGGCACAATCCGCCGGGCCCTGTCGCCGCCCAGTTGCAGCCGATGACCGCACGATTGGCGCAGGCGGATGTCCCGCCGGTGCCGAGCGGACCGAAGCCCCGCCCGGTCAGAAATGCCAGCCCGGTCCCGCAGCTCAGACAGGCGGTGTTGTGAAACCAGATCTCCGCCCCGCAGGACGGGCAATGATACCGCCGCATCGTCTCTCCTGTCGCCGATGCCCGCTGGAGGAGCCCCCGGGCCTACTCTGCCTCCTGCGCCGCGCCGTTGATGACCCGCACCGGCTGGGTGCGGCCATCCTTGGCCTCGGCGAAGGTGATGGTCTGATGCGGGAAGGGGATCTCGATATTGCGCTCGTCGAAGAGCCGCTTGAGAATGCCGTTATAGGCCCGCCCGATGCCCCATTGCTTGCCCGGCAGGGTCCGGATGCGCGCCCGGACGACCACGGCACTGTCGCCGAAGCTGTTCAGCCCGAACCATTCCAGATCGCCCCGGATCGCGGCCCGCGCCTCGGGATCGCGTCCGAGCTCGGCGAAGGCATCCTCCATCGCGGTCTTCACCTCGTCGACATCCTCGCGATAGGCCACGCCCATGTCGCAGACGTAATACGAGAAATCGCGGGTCAGGTTCGAGACCATGTCGACCGAGGAGAACGGGATGATGTGATAGGTTCCGCTCACGTCGCGCAGGCTGACCGAGCGGATCGTGAGCTTCTCGACCGTGCCGGTGGTGCCGCCGAGGCTGACCACATCGCCGACATTCATGGCGTTCTCGAGCTGGATGAAGACGCCGGTGATGACATCCTGCACGAGCTTCTGCGCGCCGAAGCCGATGGCCAGCCCCAGCACCCCGGCCGAAGCCAGAAGCGGGCCGATATCGAGCCCGATCTCGGACAGGCAGAACATCGCCGCCAGCACCGCGATCACGATCGTCAGCGCATTGCGCAACAGCGACAGCAGCGTCGCCTCGCGCGGCGTCGCGCTCCGGCCGGACGCCGGGGCCAGCCGGTAATCGACCCAGGAGGTCATCGCGAGCCAGAGCCCGTAGGCCACCGCGAGGATGAGCAGGACCGCGCTCAGCGCCGCCGTCATCCGCAGCCCGAACTGGCTTTCCATCCAAGACCGGACCGCCAGAACCCCGAGCGTATCCAGCGCAAAAAGGGCCACCGCCAGCACGATCAGGTAACGCAGCGCCACCATGGCCACCGGGATCACGCGGTTCAGACGCGGCTCGAGCAGCGGCAGCCGGTCGCTGAGCCGCTCCGGAAGCTGCACGCCATGCGCCGCGGCCCGGGCCAGCGCGGCCGAGACGACCCCCGCCAGGAGCAGCGCCGCCAGAAGCCTGGCCGAGCCCGCCAGCGCCGCCAGCACCACGCCGGCGGGGCCGGTCAGCACGATCGCAGCCAGAACCGCCAGATAGGCCAGCGCCGCCCAGTGCCAGTTCTGCGCAAGGGCGAGCGCCAGCCGCCCATGACGGCGCGGCACACTGCCAGCCCCGGCGCCCGGGGCCGTACCGGGCTCGGACTGGGCGTTGGTCCGGGCGTTGGTCTGGGCGATTGCCTGGGTATCGGTCTGGGCTTCGGTCTGGGCTTCGGGCGGCGGCGCGGACCAGACCTCCGGGCTCTCTTCCGTTTCGGCGGCAGAGGGAAGCGGCGGGGCCAGCCGGGTCAACATCCAATGCGCGACCGGCCTGCGATAGAGGATCGCGAAGGCCCCGAGCGACAGCAGCGCCAGCACGGTGATCAGCACGCCCAGGCTTGCCGCGGCCAGTGCCGAGACATCGCGCGCCACCACCGGCACCGCCAGCAGATGGCCATAGGCCAGAAGTCCCGCGATCGTCATGCCCAGCGCCACGGTCCGTTTCGCGCCCGCATCCGAGACCGGCAGGAGCCGCAAGGGCGGCGCCCCCGGCGCGAACAGGATGGCGAAGGCCAGACGCACCACCCCGACGACGAGGAAGGCATTGAGATAGAGCGACTGGGTCAACCCGACCGTGCCCGCGCTGCCGATAGCGGCCGCCGTAAGCGCATAGCCCGACGCCCAGGCCAGAAGCAGCGCGCCGAGATCGAGCAGCGCCGCGAGGCCCGCCGAGACCAGCCTGCGCAGCGGCCCCTGTCCGTCCGCCTTCCGCCCCAGCCTCCGGTGCAGCGGCCTGACGGCAAGGCGCAATGCGAATTGCACCAGAACCGTCGCCACGACAATCGCCAGCAGGTTGCGCATCGCGGCCACGAAGGCCTCGAAGGTCCCGCCATCCAGCCCGTCGAAGGCCTGCCCGGCCCGGCCGAGCGCGGCCCATCCGGCCGCGAGCCGCGCCGCGATATCCTCGACGGCGGCCGATGTGGCCTCGGCGACCTGGCGCCCGATGCCCGGCGCGGCCGCCCCGGATGGCGGTGCCGCAGCTTCCTCCTGATCCGCCGACCCGCGCCCGGCGGCCTGTTCCAGTTCGGCAATCAGCGCTTCGCGGGCGCTGTCATCCCGCAGGATGTCGATCAGCGCCCGGGCCTCTGCGCCGGGCGCCTCCGGCGTGGCGGGCGCGCCCTGTGCCAGGGCTGGCAGCGGTGACAGGAACAAGGCGGCAAGAAGAAGCGGAAGCAGGCGGGAGAAAAATCGGTTCACGTATGTCCCTGTCAGTTCTGGATCGTCGGTTCTGGATCGGTATCGGTTCTGTATCGTTTGGCGGACTGGCCCGGTCTGAACTTGTCCTCTGCGCTCGTCCTCTTAGTCTGCCCGCAGGCGTCTGGATGGCCACCGCGCGTTCCTGCCGGGCCTCCTGTCCTGTCTTTTGTCGGGCCATGCAAAGCGCAGGCTTTGCGGGGATCAAACGCGCCGAGCGCTCGGATGTTGCGCGGATCACGGGAACGTGATGGCCGAACCCGCCCTTCCGGCCATGAGGGAACCGAACACCCCTCTTCAGGCATTGAGCCCCCATGCCCCAGCCAACCGACCGCGCCGGAAACCGCCCCGCCATCGCTTCCCCCAGTTCGGCCCAGCCACGCCCGCTCAGGCTTGCCATCGCGGGAATGGGTCCGCGCGGTCTTGGCGCGCTCGAGGCCCTGATCGCGGCACTGGCGGCCCGGCTGCCGCAGGAGCGCCATGCCGTCACGCTCGACATCTTCGAGCCCGGCCCCTGGCCCGGCGCCGGGCCCAATTTCGACCCGTGCCAAAGCCCGCTGATGCTTCTGAACATCCCGATCCGGGCAGTCCGGATCGCCCCGCCCGGCCCGGCACCGGCGCGGGTTTCCTCTTTCGAGAGCTGGCTGTCATCGCCGCCCGACAACGAACGCTTTCCCGCGCGGGCCGAACTTGGCGCCTATCTGGCGGCAAGGTTCCGGACGCTGGCAGCGACCCTGCCCAGGCAGGTCGCGCTCAGCCGGCACGAGACCGCGATCCTCGGGCTGGAGCGGAGCGGATCCGGCTGGTATCTCGAAAGCGAGGCCGGGCGCTTCGGCCCCTATGACGAGGTGCTGCTGGCCCCCGGCCAACCCCGCAGCGCGCCCGACCCGCAGCTTGCACGCTGGCAGGACCATGCCCGGCGGACGGCGGCGACGCTGTTGCCCGCCTATCCGGCCGACCGGCTGCTGAAGGCCGCCGAAGACTGGGCCGGCGCCTCGGTCGCGATCCGGGGGCTGGGGCTCTCGACCCTCGATGCGGTGCGGCTGCTGACGCTGGGTCTCGGCGGCCGGTTCGAGGACGGACGCTATCGGCCCTCGGGCCGCGAGCCCGCGCGGCTTCTGCCCTTCTCGCTGAACGGCCTGCCGCCCTGGCCCAAGCCTGCCAGCGCCGGGATCGACGCCCGTTTCGCGCCCCTGCCCCCGGAGAGCCGCGCCTTCGAAGCCGCACTGGACCGCGCGCTGGGCGCCGCGCCCGAGGCCGCGCTCGAGGCCATCTCGGCCGCACTCGAACCCGCTGCCCGCCGGGTGCTGGCTGCAACGGGCGGCGCCACGGGCGGGGTCGCGGCATGGCTTGCGGCAGAACGCGCCTCCGCCGCCTCGCAAGAGACCCGCAACGCGACCGGGCTGCTGCGCGACGGGCTTGCTATGGCGCGGGGCAGCCTGCCGCCATCGGCGGGCTATGCCATCGGGCAGATCTGGCGGCACTGGCAGAACGCGCTGCGGCGGGGCGTCAATCCCGGCGCCACCAGCCCCGGGACGGTCGCGGCGCTGATCGGTTTCGACGAGGGGCTCAAGCGCTATTCCTACGGCCCGCCCGCCGAAACGGCCGAGGAGCTCCTGATCCTGATCGAGGCCGGGATCGTCGATCTGAGAACGGTCGACGACCCCGACATCCTGCTGACGCCCGAGGGCTGGCAACTGCTCGAGGAGGATGACAGCGCCCGGGTCCCGGTCATGGTTGACGCGGTGCTGCCCTCGCCCGCGCTAGAGCGGCTGGAAGAGCCCGTCCTGGCCGGGCTGCGCGATGCCGGACGGGTCGCGGCCATGGGCGAGGGCCTGGGCGTCAGAACCCGGCCCGACGCACAGGTCATCGACGCAAGCGGGCAGGTACAGGCCGGGCTGTGCCTGCTTGGCCGGGCCGCGCTCGGCAGCGTGATCGCGGTCGACTCGATCCATGACTGTTTCGGCGCCTCCGCCCATCGCTGGGCCGAGGGCGTTCTGGAGCGGGCCGCGCCCGGCGCTGCGCGCACCGCCGGTCCGGCCTGACGGCGGCCTGGCGGAGGCCAGGCGGTTGTCGCCGGGGGCAAGCGGCGGCCAGGGATGGGATCGGTCGCCGTCTCCACCTCGATGACGGAGACCCTGTTGAGCTTGTCCCGGAAAGGCCTGGGTGTCCCCCGGCTTTCGGCGAGCCCGAGCTCCTTCGGGCCGCTCACCGAGATGGGCCGGTCACCGAGATCGGGATCGACCGCCGCATGGTGGGCGTCACCCGCGCCCGTCGCCGCACCTGTCCGCGCGCTGCGGCACGGAGGCTGCCCGCTGCAGATGTGCGCGGAAACTGAGCGCGGACAAGACGCCCTTCGCCGCGGCGTTCCAAGCCACGCACCGGTCCGGGTCTTTTGACGGATGCCGGGCCCCGGATGCCCCGCCGGATGCCGCAGCGGACCCCGGCCCGTCTTGTCCCCGATGTCGTCGAAGCGGTTCTCGGCCGCCTTCGGCTGTGCCGATTTCAGCACTTCCTGCGGGCGCGAGAGGCCCGCACTAGGTGTTTGATCCCACGGTTTGATGGTGTGATCCTTTCTCAGGAATGGAAGGAAGCATTATGGGCCAGGTTCGTCGCGGGAGCGCCACGACCACGCACGCTATCAGAGCCGCAATACAGCGATCGCAAGCTTCGCTCGCGCAGCTGAGCCGGGATCTCGGGAGTGAGGAGGATCGAAAAACGATCCAGTGAATCGTTTTCCCGACGAACCCCAAAACGGTTGCGAAGTGGCGCAAGCGAGCGACGGTCAAGGATCTTGAGACGGGGCCGAAGGAGCCACGTTCGACGCCCCTGACGGAGGCGGAGGAGGCGGCCATCATCGCGTTCCGACGCCATACGCTGCTGCCGCGGGACGACGGCCTCTATATGCCCTGCATGCCCGCCGGGCAGGCCGGGCGCGCGGCCGCCATCCCGGGCCGGGACGATCCGCAGAACCCGGCGTCATTTTCACATCTGCGTGCGATGCCACGTCACGCGGGATCGACGGTGCGCTCTGCCCGTTCGGTTCGGGGACCGCCGCCACAAGCGGCCGCCGAAAGGAGCCGACATGCGTTCTGACAAGCGCGACGAACTGGTGCGAAAGGCACTCGACATCTTCTATCGCGACGGCTTCCACGCCACCGGGCTGGACCGTCTCTCGGACGAGACCGGGATCTCGAAAACCACGATGTTCCGGCATTTCCGCAGCAAGGACGACCTGATCCTGGCCACGATGCAGCGGCGCGACGAGCGCGTCCGGGCCTGGCTGCACAGCCGGATGGAGGCCGCCGGGCCGCCCTGGGCCCGGCTGATGGCGCTTTACGACGCCCTCGGCGAGTGGGTGGCCGAGCCGGGGTTCCGGTCCTGCCTCTTTCTGCGTGCGGCGGCCGAATATCCCGATCCGGCGCATCCGATCCATCGCATGGCCTCCGGGCACAAGCGCCGCCTCGCCCGGCAAGTCGAAGGCGTGGCGGCCGAGGCCGGCGCGCCCGATCCGGGCCGGCTGAGCCGGGCGCTCCTGATGCTGAAGGACGGTGCCGCCCTCGCTGCGCATCTGGGCCATGCCGAGGACCCCGTCGCCGATGCCCGCGCAGGCGCCGAGGCGATACTGGCCGCCACCCTGCCCGCCCCGCGGCGCGGCCCCCTGCCGGAGACCCGGACCGGCGCGCCGCCCTGATCTGCCCGCAGGCAGCGTCTCACATTTTCTCGATTTTTTCGGAACCGCTCCTCCGCACCCCGCGTTGAGGCTGGACAGGTGGCGCGCCGAATTGCGGAAAACGCCCTGCGGACAGCCCCACATTCGGGGGCGCCTCGCAGGGAAACGCATTTTTCCGGAGGCCCGGAGCGGGGGGATTGCCTCCGGTCCCGGGCCAGGCGCGTTTCGGGGGGGGTGACGGCCACAGCGCCGGTTCCGGTCGCGTCTCGCGCGGCACTGCTCTTCCGGTTCACCGACCGCCCCGAAGGTTCGGGCCGTCCGGCTCGTGCGCAAGCAACCAGAGGAGACAGTTTATGACATTCAGCACCCGCATCCTGGCCTTGTCGGCCGCCGCCTTCGCGCTTGGCGCGGGCATGGCCCATGCCGACACATGGCGCTATGCCTTCGAGGAGGCGATGGACGAGGTCCAGGGGATCTACGCACAGAAATTCAAGGAAGAGATCGAGGCCAATACCGACCACGAGATCCAGCTCTTTCCCTATGGCACGCTCGGCGAATCCGCCGACATCATGGAACAGGCTCAGGACGGCATCCTGCAATTCGTCGACCAGTCGCCGGGCTTCACCGGCTCGCTGATTCCCGAGGCGCAGGTCTTCTTCGTGCCCTACCTGCTGCCGCAGGAGACCGGGACGCTGGCCAGCTTCTTCGAGAATTCGAAGGCCATCAACGAGATGTTCCCCGCGCTTTACGCCGATCAGGGGCTGGAGCTTCTGACCATGTTCCCCGAGGGCGAGGTGGCGATCACCACCAAGGAGCCGTTCAGGACGCCTGCCGATCTGGACGAGGTCAAGATCCGCACCATGACCAACCCGCTTCTGGTGGAAAGCTACAAGGCCTTCGGCGCGACGCCGACGCCGCTGCCCTGGGGCGAGGTCTATGGCGCGCTGCAGACCAATATCATCCAGGGCCAGGAAAACCCGATGTTCTACGTCGAGTCGACGAAGATGTACGAGGTCACCGATTACGTGACCCGAATCGGGCATAACAACTTCACCACCGCGGTGATGGCCAACAAGGACTTCTTCGACGGGCTGCCCGACGAGGACAAGACGGCGATCCGCGCGGCGGCCCAGGCGGCCTTCGCCCATATCATCGACTATCAGAAGGGTCTGACCGAGGCCTCGGTCGAGAAGATCAAGGAAGCCAAGCCCTCGATGACCTTCACCACCCTCTCCGAAGAGGAACGCCAGCCCTTCAAGGACGCGGCCGGCGAGGTCGAGGCGAGGTTCCTCGAGATGACGGGCGAGAGCGGCAAGCGGATCCTCGATCAGATGAAAGAGGATCTCAAGGCAGCCCAGGACGCCAGCCCGAGCTGATCCGACAGGGCCGGACCGGGGGGCGCTGCACGAAGCTGCATGCGGCCCGGTCCGGCCCGCCTCTCGTCGTCCCCGCCTGCTTCCCGCACCACGTCTTTCCCGACCCGTCCATTTCGCGACCCGCCCCTTTCCCGACCCGCACCGACCCCCGCCCGGCGGGAGGAACGTAAGGAAACTGCCTTTGAACTCGGACCAATCTCTCCGACCCCGCCCGCACGACCCGTCCCGGGCCGGTTCCCAATCCCGGCCCCAGTCCCGGTCAGACGACCAGTCACAGACCCAGTCCCAGACCGACACGACCGCCGCCGACGATCCCGACGAGGTCGCCTATGTCTCGACGCTTCCCGGGGCACTCGGGACGATCGACACCGCCATCGCCATGGTCGAGTCCGTGCTGCTGGCCACCGGCGTGCTGCTGATGGCACTGAACACGGTCGCCAATGTGGTCGGGCGTTATCTGTTCCAGTCGAGCCTTTTCTTTACCGAGGAACTCAACCGCGTCCTGATCGTGGTGATCACCTTCGCGGGCATCAGCTATGCCGCGCGCCAGGGCCGCCATATCCGGATGTCGGCCATCTACGACGCCCTTCCGGTCCGCGCGCGCAAAATCCTGATGATCGTGATCGCGCTGACCACGGCCGTCCTGATGTTCGGACTGTGCTGGTTCGCGGTCGCCTATCTTCTGACCCAGGCCGGGCGCGGCCGGGTCCTGCCCGCCCTGCAGATCCCGGTCTGGACGACGCTGGTGATCGTTCCCATCGGCCTCTTCATGACCGGCATGCAATACCTTCTGACGGCGGTGAAGAACGCCATCTCGCGCGACGTCTACCTGTCGACGGCGGTTCTGGAAGGCTATGACGACGACGAGACGGAGGTCTGAACCATGGCAGCTGCAATCTTCTCGATCATGATCGTGCTGCTTCTGCTGGGCTTTCCGATGATGATCCCGCTGATCGCGGGGGCGCTGGTGGGCTTCGTGACGCTATTCGGCGGTCTCGGCCAGCTTGAGACCATGATCCAGCAGATGATGGCGGGCATCCGTCCCGCCTCGCTGATCGCGGTGCCGATGTTCATCTTCGCCGCCGATATCATGACGCGGGGCCAAAGCGCGGGACGGCTGATCGACATGGTGATGGCCTTTGTCGGCCACCTCAAGGGCGGGCTCGCGATCTCGACCGCCGCCGCCTGCACCATGTTCGGCGCGGTCTCGGGCTCGACCCAGGCCACCGTGGTGGCCATCGGCGGCCCGCTGCGCCCCCGGATGCAGAAGGCGGGCTATGGCGACAGCTTCATCCTGGCCCTCATCGTCAATGCCTCGGACATCGCCTTCCTGATCCCGCCCTCGATCGGGATGATCATCTATGGCGTGGTCTCGAACACCTCGATTGCCGAGCTCTTCATCGCGGGCATCGGGCCGGGGCTGCTGATCCTCGTGCTGTTCGCGATCTATTCCTGGGCCTATGCTGTCAGGAACGGGGTTCCGACCGAGCCCCGCGTCAGCTGGGGCGAGCGTCTGCGCGCGGTCCGCGCCGCGCTCTGGCCGCTCGGGTTTCCGGTGATCATCATCGGCGGCATCTATGGCGGCATCTTCAGCCCGACCGAGGCGGCCGCGGCCTGCGTGCTCTACGCGCTGATCCTCGAGACCCTCGTCTTCCGCGAGATGGGCCTTCGCGACATCTACCGCACCGCCAAGTCGACCGGGCTCATCACCGGGGTCGTCTTCATCCTGGTGGCGGCGGGCGCGGCCTTCTCCTGGGTGATTTCCTTCGCCCAGATCCCGCAGGCCATCCTCTCGGCGGTCGGTATCGACCAGATGGGCCAGATCGGGGTGCTGTTCGCGATCTCGGTGGCCTTCTTCATCGGGTGCATGTTCGTCGACCCGATCGTGGTGATCCTGATCCTGGTGCCGATCTTCGCGCCGGTCGTGTCGGATGTCGGGCTCGACCCGGTGCTGGTCGGCACGCTGATCACGCTGCAGGTCGCCATCGGCTCGGCCACGCCGCCCTTCGGCTGCGATATCTTCACCGCCATCGCCGTCTTCAAACGTCCCTACATGGAGGTGATCCGGGGCACGCCGCCCTTCATCCTCATCCTGCTCGGCGTCTCGGTGGCGCTGATCTTCTTCCCTCAGATTGCGCTTTTCCTCCGCGACCTCGCCTTCGCCGGCGAGGCCGGGTGACGGCGGAAAGGAGACCTGTTTGTTCAAGTCGATCCTCGTTCCCTATGATGGCTCGGCCGGCGCCGAGCGCGCGCTGCGCCAGGCGGTCGAGCTGGCAAGGCTCTGCGACGCCCAGCTTTCGGTGCTGACCGTGTTCCGGCACCATTCGATGCTCGAGGCCTCGCTCTCGATGGTCCGCAAGGACGAGCCGGGGCCACTTGACGACGCGATGCGCGGCTATGCCCGCGAGGTGGCGGAATATGCCAAGAGGCTGGCACGCGAGGCCGGCGCCGAGAGCGCGCGTGCCTTCATCAAGGCCGGGCCGCCCGCCCGCACCATCATCCGCTTCGCCCGCGAGCACGAGAACGACCTGATCGTGATCGGCAGCCGCGGGCTCGGCTCGGTCGAGAACTACCTGCTGGGCAGCGTCTCGCACAAGGTGACGGGGCTGGCCGATTGCCCGGTCCTGGTGGTCTGAGCCCCCTTGCCCGGGCCCGCCCTAGAGCCCGAGACAGAGCCGGTAGCTTTGCGCGAAATGCTCGCGCGTATAGGTGATCGGCGCCTCATAAAGCCAGGTCTGCCGCTCCATCACCAGCACCGGGTCGGCGGGCTCACAGCCCAGCGCGGCGGCCGCGGCCTGCCCGGCCGGTTCGGCATGGCACGCCATCCCGCCATGGGTATAGGGCGCCTCGCGCACCAGCCATTCATTGGCGCTGACCGCCGCCAGATCGGCACCGGCGATACCGGGAACGGTCCGCAGCACGACCCAGCGGCGTTCGAACATATGGGGGGCGCCATCCGCGAGATGCAGGCTTTCTATGTAAAGCGTCTCTTCCGCCTCAGGCAGCTTCAGCCGGGCGCGCACCGTCTCGGGCGCGGGCCCGGTTGCACGTGTCAGCAGGCGGTAGCCATAGACATGCCCGCGCGCCTCGACCTCGCGCCGGATCTGCGGAATATCCAGCGTCGCCTTGCGCTGCGGCGCCTCGAGCACCCGGGTCCCGGCCTTGCGGCGCCGGTCGAGGAACCCCGCCTCGGCCAGATCGCGCAGCGCCCGGTTCACCGTCGCCCGGGCACAGCCGAATTCGGCCGCGATATCGGCCTCGTTCGGGATGAAGCCCCCCGGCGGATAGGTCCGGTCGCGGATCCGCAACATGATCGTGTCGCGGATCGACTGCCATGTCATCGCCCGGTCCCCGGCCATGGCTACAGACCGTCGCGAAGACGTCGCATCGCGGCGCCGTAGCTCGCCACGATCTCGTCGCGCCGGACATGCCGCCCGCCCTGCACCACATGGCGCCCGGCGGCCCAGACATCGCTGACGGCGCGGTCGTCGCCCGCGAAGATCCAGGTGTCGAGCAGCAGATCGCCCTGCCGCCCGATGCCGTCGGCCCCCATGTCGCCCAGCGCCACCAGATCGGCCCAGTTGCCCACCGCAAGCCCGCCGCTGGCGCGCCCGGCCGCCTGCGCCCCGCCCTCGGCCGCGCCCTGGAACAGCACCCGCCCGGTCGAGCGGTCTTCGGAGGCCAGCGCCGCGCGGGTGCGGTCGCGCAGCCGCTGCGAATAGTCGAGCGTGCGCAGCTCCTCGCTCAGCGAGATCCGGATATTGCTGTCCGAGCCCACGCCGAAGCGCCCGCCCGCCGCGACCCAGCGCACGCCGTCGAAGATGCCATCGCCGAGGCTCGATTCGGTGATCGGGCAAAGCCCCGCGACCGCACCGGTCGCGGCCAGCGCCAGAGTCTCGGCAGGCTCCATCTGGGTCGCGTGGATCGGGCACCAGCGGGCATCGACAGGCGCATTCTCCAGCAGCCATTCGACCGGACGCCGGCCGGTCGCGGCCAGCACCTCGTCGACCTCGGCCTGCTGCTCGGCGATATGGATATGGATCGGCCCGTCGGGCGCCAGGGCCAGGGCCGCCGCCAGCCCCGCGGCATCGACCGCGCGCAGGGAATGCGGCGCGACGCCCATCCGGCAATCGGGGGCCAGGCCCGCGACATGGGCCGCCGCGCCCTCGAAAAGCCGCGCGAACCGGTCGGGATCGTTGCCGAAGCGGTCCTGCCCCGCGACCAGCGGTCGGCGGTCGAGCCCGCCATAGGTGTAAAGCACCGGCAGCAGCGTCAGGCCGATGCCCGAGACCGTCGCCGCCGCCGCGATCCGGCCCGACATCTCGGCCGGATCGGCATAGGGCGCGCCGCCCGGGCCATGATGCAGGTAGTGGAACTCGACATTGGTGGCATAGCCCGCCTCCAGCATCTCCATCTGCACGAAGGCGGCGATGGCCTCGACATCCTCGGGACCGAGCCGGTCGAGAAAGCGGTACATGAGCCGCCGCCAGGTCCAGAAACTGTCGCGCGGATCGGGACCGCGGGATTCGGTGAGCCCCGCCATCGCCCGCTGAAAGGCATGGCTGTGCAGGTTCGCAGGCGCCGGCAAAAGCGTCCCGACGACCGTCGCTCCGGGCGGACAAGGCACGTTTTCCCGCAATTCCGCGATCTTGCCGCCGCTTTCCACGGCGATTTCCACGTTCTCCACCCAGGAATTCATCACAAGCGCATGCCGCGCCCAGACCCTCTGCATCGCCTGACCCTCCGAGTTTGACTTGATTATTATGTGCAGACATATAATCTCGAATCAAGGAGGAGCCGATAACATGACAGATCTCACCCTTGCCAATGCGACCATCCTGCCACTCGGCCAGAACGCGCCGAGGCGGATCGAGCGGGGCTGGCTCAGGATCGAGGGCGGCCGCATCGCGGCGCTTGGCGAGGGCCCGGCCCCCGAGGGCGGCCCGATCGAGGATCTGGGCGGCCGTCTGCTCACGCCCGCGCTGGTCGATTGCCATACACATCTCGTCTATGGCGGCAGCCGCGCCCGCGAATTCGAGATGCGGCTGGAAGGCGCCGGCTATGAAGAGATTGCGCGGGCAGGCGGAGGCATCCTTTCCACCGTCACCGCGACCCGCGCGGCCTCCGAGGATGAACTTGTGGCCTCCGCCCTGCCCCGGCTGGATTGCCTGCTGGCCGAGGGCGCGGGCACGGTCGAGGTCAAGTCGGGCTACGGGCTGACCGTCGAGGACGAGCTGAAGATGCTGCGCGCGGCGCGGCGGCTGGGCCGCGAACGCCCGGTCCGGATCGTGACCAGCTGGCTCGCCGCCCATGCCCTGCCGCCCGAATACAAGGACCGTGCCGAGGCCTATATCGACGAGATCGTGATCGGGGGGCTGCGGGTCGCCCATGACGAGGGGCTGGTCGATGCGGTCGACGGCTTCTGCGAGGGCATCGCCTTCTCTCCTGCCCAGATGGCCAGGATCTTCGACGTCGCGGCCGAGCTGGGCCTGCCGGTCAAGCTTCATGCCGAGCAGCTCTCGCATCTGGGCGGCAGCCTGCTGGTGGCCGAACGCGGCGGGCTCTCGGCAGATCATGTCGAACATGCCGATGCCGCCGATGCCGCGGCGCTGGCCCGGGCGGGCGCGGTCGCGGTGCTGCTGCCCGGCGCCTTCTATACGCTCCGCGAGACGCAGATGCCGCCCGTCGCCGCCTTCCGCGAGGCAGGCACCGCGATGGCGCTGGCGACCGATTGCAACCCGGGCACCTCGCCGCTGACCTCGCTTCTGCTGAGCATGAACATGGCCGCGACGCTGTTCCGGCTGACCCCGGACGAATGCCTGCGCGGCGTCACGGCGAACGGCGCCCGGGCGCTGGGGCTGACCGATTGCGGCCGGCTGGCGCCGGGCCTGCGCGCCGATCTTGCCGTCTGGGACATCGCCGAACCGGCCGAACTGACCTACCGGATCGGCTTCAACCCGCTTCACGCCCGTTATTTCGAGGGATGCAAATGCTGACGCTGATACCGGGCGAGACCACGCTCGCCCAACTGGAAACGCTCTGGCGCGACGCACGCCCCGCCCGGCTTGCCGAGGACACCCGCCCCGCCATCGCCGCCTCGGCCGCGCGCATCGCCGCCGCAGCGGGTGGCGGGCAGGCGGTCTACGGGGTCAATACCGGCTTCGGCAAGCTCGCCTCGGTCCGCATTCCCCCAGAGGATACCGCCACGCTGCAGCGCAACCTGATCCTGTCGCATTGCTGCGGCGTCGGCGCGCCTCTCGACATCGCGACCGCGCGGCTGGTGATGGCGCTGAAACTCCTGAGCCTCGGGCGCGGCGCCTCGGGCGTCCGGCCCGAGATCGTCGCGCTGATCGAGGCGATGCTCGAGGCGGGCGTGACCCCCGCGATCCCGGAACAGGGCTCGGTCGGCGCCTCGGGCGACCTGGCGCCGCTGGCGCATATGGCCGCCGTCATGATCGGCGCGGGCGAGGCCATCTATCAGGGCGAGACCCTGCCCGGGGCCGAGGCCCTGGCCCGCGCGGGGCTGAGCCCCGTCACGCTCGGCGCCAAGGAGGGGCTCGCGCTCATCAATGGCACCCAGGTCTCGACCGCGCTGGCCCTGACCGGCTGGTTCCGCGCCATGGCGTGCCTGCGCGCCGCCATCGTCACCGGCGCGATGTCGACCGATGCCATCATGGGCTCGACCGCGCCGACCCGCGCCGAGATCCACACCCTGCGCGGCCATCGCGGCCAGATCGACGTCGCCGCCGCGATGCGGGGGCTCCTGAAGGGCAGCGAGATCCGCGAAAGCCACCGCGAGGACGATGCCCGGGTGCAGGACCCCTACTGCATCCGCTGCCAGCCGCAGGTGACGGGCGCGGCGCTCGATCTGCTGCGTTTTGCCGGGCAGACGCTTGAGACCGAGGCCAATGCGGTGACCGACAACCCGCTGGTGCTGTCGGACGGCTCGATCGTCTCGGGCGGCAATTTTCACGCCGAACCCGTGGCCTTCGCCGCCGACCAGATCGCGCTTGCCGTGGCCGAGATCGGCGCCATTGCCCAGCGCCGCGTCGCGCTGATGGTCGACCCCGCGCTCAGCTTCGGCCTGCCGCCCTTCCTGACGCCCGAACCCGGGCTGAACAGCGGGCTGATGATCGCCGAGGTCACCACCGCCGCGCTGATGAGCGAGAACAAGCATCTGGCCGCGCCCTGCTCGGTCGACAGCACGCCCACCAGCGCCAATCAGGAAGACCATGTCAGCATGGCCGCCCATGCCGCGCGCCGTCTGGGCGGCATGACCCGCAACCTTGCCGTGATCCTTGGCGTCGAGGCGCTTTGCGCGGGCCAGGGCATCGAGTTCCGCGCGCCACTGACGACCTCCGAGCCGCTGAAACGCGCGCTGGCTGCGATCCGCGCCGAGGTCGCGACGATGGGGGCGGACCGCTACCTCGCCCCCGACCTTGCCCGGGCGCAGGCGCTGATCGAAACCGGCAGCCTCGTCGCCGCCGCAGGACTGGAGATGCCCGCATGAGCCCCGTCGACGTGACCCGGGGCGACAGCCCCGTCATCCTCGGACTGCCCCATACCGGCACCCATGTGCCTTCGGATATCCTTGCCCGGCTGAATGACCGGGGGCGCGAGCTGACCGATACCGACTGGCATGTGCATGAGCTTTACGACGGGCTCCTGCCCGGGGCGACCACGGTGCGCGCCACCTTCCACCGCTACGTGATCGACGCCAACCGCCCGCCCGAGGATGAAAGCCTCTATCCCGGGCAGAACACCACCGGTCTGGTGCCGCTGACCGATTTCGACGGCGAACCGATCTGGGAAACCGCCCCCGACGCGGCCGAGACCGTCCGGCGGCTGGCCGAGTTCCACGCCCCCTACCACGCCGCCCTTGCGGCCGAGATCGACCGCGTCCGCGCCCGCCATGGCGTCGCGATCCTCTATGACTGCCACTCGATCCGCTCGGTCATTCCCTATCTGTTCGAGGGTACCCTGCCCGATTTCAACATCGGCACCGCCAATGGCACGACCTGCGCGCCCGAGATCTCCGAGGCCGCCGCAGGCGTCTGCGCTGCGGCCGAGGGCTATACCCATGTGCAGAACGGCCGTTTCAAGGGCGGCTGGACCACGCGCCATTACGGGCGGCCCGAGACCGGGGTGCACGCGATCCAGATGGAACTGGCGCAATCGACCCATCTGACCGCCGAGGCCGCGCCCTTCGCGCTCGACCCCGACAAGGCGGCGCGGCTGCGCCCGCACCTGGCCAAGCTCCTTGCCCGGATCGAGGCGCTGGCGCCGGAGCTGGCCCTGTGAAGCCGCTGGAAGGCCTCCGCATCCTCGATCTGACCCGGGTCCTTGCGGGCCCCTTCGCGACCGCGATCCTTGCCGATCTGGGCGCCGAGGTGATCAAGATCGAGCCGCCCCGGGGAGACGAATACCGCCATATCGGCCCGTTCCGCGACGGCGAATCCGCGCTGTTCTCGCTGAGCAATCGCGGCAAGCACTCGGTCGTTCTGGACCTCAAGGCGCCCGAGGGGCAGGCCCTGGCGCGCCGGCTTGCCGCCGGTTGCGACGTGGTGGTCGAGAATTTCCGCCCCGGCGTCGCCGCAAGGCTGGGCCTCGGCGCCGAGGATCTGCGCCGCGACAATCCCGGCCTCGTCCATTGCGCGATTTCGGGTTTCGGGCAATCGGGGCCCGCGGCGGACCTGCCCGCCTATGACATCGTCGTGCAGGCGATGTCGGGATGGATGGCCGCGACCGGCGAGGAAGGCGGCGCGCCCCTGAAGGTGGGCGAGGCGCTGGGCGATGTCGCGGCCGGGCTTTACGCCGTCATCGCGATCCTCGCGGCGCTGGTCGGCCGGGGCCGCAGCGGCAAGGGCGCGACGCTCGATGTCGCGATGCTCGATTGTCTGGTGGCGATGCTGCCGACGAGCCACGCGCTGCATCTTTACGCCAATGCCCCGGTGCCCCGCGTCGGCAACCGCCATCCGTTCTCGACCCCCTTCGGCGCCTTCCGTACCGCGGACGGCCATGTCGTCATCGCCGTGCTGAGCCCGCGCCAGTTCGCGGGGCTCTGTGCCGCGATCGGCCGGCCCGAAGCGGCCGAGGATCCGCGCTTTGCCACCGACGAACTGCGCACCGCGCATGAGCCCGAGATCCGCGCCATGATCGAGGCCTGGACCGGCCCCCGCCCCGCCGCCGAAGCGGTCGCGGCGCTGTCGGCCGCCAAGGTGCCTGCCGCGCCGATCCTGACGCTGGCCGATCAGCTCGGCTCGGATCATGCCGCGGCGCGCGGGCTGGTGAGCGAGCTGCCCCATCCCCGGCTGGGCAAGGCCCCGGTGGTGGGCCAGCCGGTCCGCTTCGACGGGCAGGCGCCGCTGGCCGGGACCGGCGCGCCCGCACTGGGCAGCGGCACCCGCGCGGTGCTGGAAGGGCTCGGGCTCGATCGGGACCAGATCGCGGGGCTCGTGGCCGCCGGAATTGTCAGGGAGTATGAGGATGCGTGAGTTCGACCATCTGCTGAGCGCCGAGGAATGCCAGTTCCTCGACATGCTGGAGAGGTTTGCCGCCGAGGTGCTGACCCCGCAGGCGGGCGAGACCGACCGCACGGGCACCTTCGTCCATGCCCAGTTGGCGGCGCTGGCCGAGACCGGAATGATGGGCGCGAACCTGCCCGAGCGCTGGGGCGGTGCCGACATCTCGGCCCATGCCCTGTTCGAGGCGGTCGCGGCGGTCGCGGGCGGCTGCGGCTCGACGGTCTCGGCGCTGACCGCGCATTACCTCGCGACCGACAGCCTGCTGCTGGGCGGCGATGACGCGATCCGCGCGCGCTTCCTTCCGGCGGCGGCCGAGGGCCGGATGCTGGGCGCCTTCGGGCTGACCGAACCCAATGCCGGCTCGGACCCGGCCGACATGCGCACCCGCGCCACGCGGGACGGCGAGAGCTGGCATATCAAGGGCCGGAAATGCTTCATCTCGAATGGCGGCGTTGCCGATTTCGTCGTCGTCTTCTGCGTGACCGACCCCGAGGCGGGCCATCGCGGCATCTCGGCCTTCGTGGTCGAGAAGGGCACGCCCGGACTGGTGCCCGGCCGGGTCGAGCAGACCATGGGGCTGAAGGGCGGCCATGTCTGGGAACTCGATCTCGACGTGACCGTGCCCGATGCCAACCGCGTCGGCCCCGAGGGCTCGGGCTTCAAGACCGCGATGAAGGTGCTCGACAACGGCCGGACCGAGGTCGCGGCCATGGCCGTCGGCATCGCCCGCGCGGCCCTCGCCGAGGCCCGCGACTGGGCGAAGACCCGCATCATCGGCGGCGAGCCGCTCGCCAGCCGGCAGGGCATCCAGTGGATGCTGGCCGACATGGCGACCGAGCTGTCGGCGGCCGAGCTTCTGGGCCACGAGGCCGCCCGGCAGCGGCAGGCGGGGCTGCGCTTCACCACCGCCGCCTCGAAGGCCAAGCTCTACGCCTCCGAGGCCGCCGGCCGGATCGCCGATACCGCGCTCCAGATCCATGGCGGCTATGGCTTCACCCACGATTTCCCGCTCGAACGTCATGCCCGCGACCTGCGCATCATGCGCATCTACGAGGGCTCGTCCGAAATTCAGCGCAACATCATTGCCGGCCGTCTTCTGGCCTGAGCTTCCGAAAGGACCCGATCCATGACCAATCCGCGCCACAACACCCGCGACATCTTCCCGCCGACGGGGCCCGAGATCACCGCGAAGAGCTGGCAGACCGAGGCCCCGATGCGGATGCTGATGAACAACCTGCATCCCGACGTGGCCGAGAACCCGCATGAGCTGGTGGTCTATGGCGGCATCGGCCGCGCCGCGCGCACCTGGCAGGATTTCGACCTGATGGTCGAGACCCTGAAATCGCTCGAGGACGATCAGACCATGCTGGTGCAGTCGGGCAAGCCCGTGGGCGTCTTCCGCACCCATCGCGACGCCCCGCGCGTGCTGATCGCCAACTCGAACCTCGTGCCGCACTGGGCCACCTGGGAGCATTTCAACGAGCTCGACCGCAAGGGGCTGGCGATGTACGGCCAGATGACGGCCGGGTCCTGGATCTATATCGGCGCGCAGGGCATCGTGCAGGGCACCTACGAGACCTTCGCCGAGGCCGGGCGCCAGCATTATGACGGCGATCTCAAGGGCAAATGGATCCTGACCGGCGGTCTTGGCGGCATGGGCGGCGCGCAGCCTCTGGCCGCGGTGATGGCGGGGGCCTGTTGTCTGGCGGTCGAATGCGACGAAGATCATGCCGATTTCCGCATCCGCACCCGCTATTGCGACGAGAAGACCCACAGCCTTGACGAGGCGCTGGCGATGATCGGGCGCTGGACCGAAGCGGGCGAGGCCAAGTCGGTCGCGCTGATCGGCAATGCCGCCGATGTCTTCCCCGAGATCCTGCGCCGGATGCAGGCGGGCGAGCCGCTGCCGAACGGCCGACCCGACATCGTCACCGACCAGACCTCGGCCCATGACCCGTTCCACGGCTATCTGCCCAAGGGCTGGACCGTGGCCGAGTGGCGCGCCAGGCAGGAGAGCGACCCGAAGGGCGTCGCCAAGGCCGCGCGGGCCAGCATGAAGGAGCATGTCGCCGCGATGGTGGGATTCTGGAACGCGGGCATCCCGACCCTCGATTACGGCAACAACATCCGCCAGATGGCGCTGGAAGAGGGGCTCGAGGATGCCTTCGCCTTCCCGGGCTTCGTGCCGGCCTATATCCGCCCGCTCTTCTGCCGCGGCGTGGGGCCGTTCCGCTGGGCGGCGCTGTCGGGCGATCCCGAGGACATCTACAAGACCGACGCCAAGATGAAGGAGCTGTTCCCGGAAAATACCGGGCTGCATCGCTGGCTCGACATGGCGCGCGAGCGGATCGCCTTCCAGGGCCTGCCCGCGCGGATCATGTGGATCGGGCTTGGCGAACGCCACCGGGCGGGGCTCGCGATCAACGAGATGGTGCGCAACGGCGAGCTGAAGGCGCCGGTCGTGATCGGCCGCGACCATCTGGACAGCGGCTCGGTCGCCTCGCCCAACCGCGAGACCGAGGCGATGAAGGACGGCTCGGACGCGGTCAGCGACTGGCCGCTCCTGAACGCGCTGCTCAATACCGCCTCGGGCGCGACCTGGGTGTCGCTGCATCATGGCGGCGGCGTCGGCATGGGGTTCAGCCAGCATGCGGGCATGGTGATCTGCTGCGATGGCACGGAAGAGGCCGACCGCAGGCTTGAACGCGTGCTCTGGAACGACCCGGCGACCGGCGTCATGCGCCATGCCGATGCGGGCTACGAGATCGCGCTCGACTGCGCGCGCGAGCACGGGCTGACCCTTCCGGGCATCCTGAAATGAGGCAGATCCGCCGCAGCGATCTGACGCCGACGCCCTGGAAGAACGGGGGCGGGCTGACCTGGGAACTGGCGGCCTTCCCCGAAGGCGCGGGCTTTCAGGACATGCTGTGGCGGATGAGCCTGGCCGAGGTCGCCTCTGACGGACCGTTCTCGGCCTTTCCCGGCATCGACCGCACCCTGACGGTGCTGGAGGGCCGGGGCATGCGCCTCGATTTCGGCGCGGGAGAGGTCAAGCTGGGCGAAGACTCGGCCCCCCTCTCCTTCCCCGGCGAAGCCCCGGTGACGGCCCGGCTGGACGCGGGCGCGATCCTCGACTTCAACGTCATGACACGACGCGGCCGGGCCGTTCATGCGGTCCATGCCCTTTCGGCAGGCGAACCGGCCCCGCGCGACACGCGGGTGCTGCTCGCGCGGCAAAACCCGGTCGCCGTCGGCGGTTTTGCCCTTGCACCCGGCGAGGCGCTCATGTCCGATCCGGGGCGGGACCTGGGTGGAACGGTCGGGGATGCGCCGGTGCTGGCGGTCTGCCTGCGACTTGTGCCATGACCCGGCCATGACCCTGCCGGGACGCCGGATACACGGCGCCCGGCCCGAGACTTCCGGCGCCTTCCGGGGCGGGGCGCCGGCCAACACGACCGGCCCCGCCAACAGGAGAGAACCATGACGCTTCGTCTTTCGATGAAATCCGCGCTTTTCGGGCTCAGCGCCCTGGCGCTGAGCGCCTCCGGCGCGCTGGCCGACCAGCTGTCCGACATCCGGGCCGCCGGCAAGATCGTGGCCGCCACCGAGATGCATTACGCGCCGTTCGACATGCTGGAGAAGGGCGAATATGTCGGCTTCGACCGCGACCTCTTCGACGAGATCGCCAAGGAGCTGGGCGTCACCCCCGAATATCAGGACCTGCCCTGGACCTCGATCCTGCCCGGTCTCGAGGTCAACAAGTTCGATTTCGTTCTGGCCCCGGTGACGATGACCGCCGAGCGCGCCGAACGCTATGCCTTCACCCTGCCGATCTCGGATTCGACCGTGGCCTTCGTGCAGCGCACCGGCGGCAACATGGAAACGCCCGAAGACGCCAAGGGCAAGACTGTGGGCGTGCAGAAGGGCACCGCCCAGCAGGCCCAGCTCGAGGCCTATGCCGAGAAGATCGGCGGCATCAAGATCAAGGAATACGGCACGCCCGACGAGGCCTATGCCGATCTGATGACCCGCCGTCTCGACGCGGTGGCGGGCTCGGCGCCGCTTCTCGACTATCTCGCCAAGAGCCGGCCCGAGCAATTCGCGGTCGTCAAGCCGCCCTTCGGCAAGCCCACCTATTTCGCCTGGGTCGCGCGCAAGGGCGAGGGCGACACGCTGGTCGCCGCGATCAACGAGGCGCTGATCAAGATCCAGGATGACGGACGGATGGCCGCGCTGCAGGAGAAATGGTTCGGCACCGCGACCGAGCTTCCGCAGGAAATGCCCGAGCTCTGAGCGCTCGCGCCTTTTCCACAGGCATCATGCGGGCCGGACAGGTGCCGGCCCGCCCACCAGCCAGGGAGCGGTCCGCCCGTGTTTTCCTTTCAGACCATCATCGAGAACCTGCCGGTGCTTCTGGGCGCCGCGCGCTACACGCTGCTGATCTCGGTCCTTGGCTGCCTGCAGGGGCTGATCCTCGGCGCGATCCTCTGCACGGCGGCATTGTCCAAACGCAGGGCGCTGCGCCGTGTGGCCGGGCTTTACGTCAGCTTCTTCCGGGGCGTGCCGCTGCTGATCCAGCTGCTGGTCGCCTATTACCTGCTGCCGGTCATCGGCATCAACGTGCCGCCGCTGGCCGCCGCCGTCCTGACCGTCGGGCTCTGCGCCGCGGCCTATCTGGCCGAGGTGCTGCGCGGCTCGATCAACGCCATTCCGAAGGGCCAGGCCGAGGCCGCGCTCGCCATCGGCATGAGCCCGGGCAATCTCTGGGTCCGGGTCTTGCTGCCGCAGGCGCTCAAGATCGGCCTGCCCGCCATCGTCAACGAGCTGATCCTGCTGGTGAAGGCCAGCTCGCTGGTGACCGTCGTCGGCATCGTCGAGATCACCCGGATGAGCCAGTCGATCGCCTCCTCGACCTATCGCTATCTCGAGATCTACCTGGCCGCCGCCTTGCTCTATCTCGCGATCAACCTGGTGATCGCCGCCGCCGGGCGGCTGCTGGAACGGAGGCTGACGGTCTGATGCTGGAGATGCTGCACCGCTATGGCCCCGACCTTCTGACCGGCTTCGGGCTGACGCTTCTGACCTGGGTGCTGGGCACCGCGGGCGGGCTCGTGCTGGGCTTCCTGCTGGAAATGGCCCGCCGCTTCGGGCCCCGGATCTGGGTCGGCTGGCCGATCCGGGCCTATGTCGAATTCATCCGCGGCACGCCCTTCCTCGTCCAGCTTTTCGTGCTTTACTATGGCGGGCCGCTGATCGGGCTGAGGCTCGACGCGCTGCCGGCGGGCGTGCTTGGGCTGTCGCTTTACGGCGCGGCCTATTTCACCGAGATCCTGCGCGCGGGCTTCGATGCCGTGCCCAGGGGCCAGATCGAGGCCGCCCGCGCCATCGGCCTGCCCGGACGCACCATCGTCTGGCGCATCATGCTGCCGGTGATGATGGTCTCGGCCCTGCCGGCACTGGTGAATTTCGCGATCATCCTGACCAAGGAGACCGTCATCCTGTCGATGATCACCGTGCCCGAGATCATGTTCCAGACCCAGACCATGATGAGCGAGACCTTCGAATTCGTCCTGCCGATCCTGATCCTCGCCCTGTTCTTCTGGGGCTTCGTCGAGGTCATCTCGCGCTTTGGCCGCCGCCTCGAACGCCGCTTCACCCACTATCTTCTCGAAGAAAGCTGATCGATGTCCCCCGAGCCCACCGCCACCACCCCTGCTTCGGCGCATCTGCGCGCGGTCAACAAGTTCTATGGCGATTTCCATGCGCTGAAGGACATCACGCTCGACATTCCGCCCGGCAAGGTGACCTGCCTGATCGGGCCGTCCGGATCGGGCAAGTCGACGCTGCTGCGCTGCATCAACTTCCTCGAGGAATATGACAGCGGCGAGGTGCGCATCGACGACCGGCTGATCGGCTACGAGACCCCCGGCGGCAAGCGGATGTCCGGGCGGCGGCTGCGCGAGATGCGGCGCGACATCGGCATGGTGTTCCAGCAGTTCAACCTCTGGCCGCACATGACCGCGCTGCAGAACGTGGCCGAGGGGCTCGAGCGGGTGCGCGGGCTGAAACATGCCGAGGCGACCGAACGCGCGCGGGAGGCGCTGGCCAAGGTCGGGCTCGCCGACAAGGAGGGCAACCATCCCAGCCGGCTGTCGGGCGGCCAGCAGCAGCGCGTGGCCATCGCCCGCGCCATCGCCATGGAGCCCCGGATCATGCTGTTCGACGAGCCGACCAGCGCGCTCGACCCCGAGCTTGTGGGCGAGGTTCTGGCGGTGATGAAGCAGCTTGCCGCCGAGGGCATGACCATGGTCGTCGTCACCCATGAGATGGGCTTTGCCGCCCATGTGGCCGACCGCGTGGTGTTCATGGAGCGCGGCGAACTGGTTGCCGCCGGCGCCCCGCGCGAGATATTCCAGCACCCGACCGATCAGCGGCTGGCAAGCTTCCTGCAGGGCTATCGCGAACGCAACTCGCTCGACTTCTGACCGCGCCGTTACCGCCCTTCGGCGGTCCCTTCGACCGCCTCCAGGATCGCCGCAACGACGCCCGGGGCCAGCGGTAGCGTGGGCTCGGTATAGGTGACGTAGGGCCGACCCGGCAGATCGGCCTTCAGCATATGGGTGACGCCCGGCAGGTCGACCCGCCGCGCCTGCGGCATCGCCGCCGCCAGCCGGTCTGCATCCTCCGGCCGCACCTGCATGTCGGCCCCGCCCTGAAGGATCAGCGCAGGGCCGCGCCAGCCCTCTGCCAGCGCCGCCGGATCATAGACGAAGAGATCGGCCATGTAGTCCTGCAGCCCGGCCGCGAACAGCTGCCGCAGCGGCGGCGGCAAGGTCTCGGGATCGCGGCGGCCACCCGCCTCCAGCGTCGCGACCATGGCCTCGATCTCGGGCATCAGCGGCGCATTGCCCGGAAGCGCCCGCATCTGCTCGACCATCAACTGCCCGACCGGGCGGCCGGGCGTCGCCATCAGGATCAGCCCGCACAGCGCCTCGGGCGGCTCCCCGGCCGCCACCAGAGCGACCAGCCCGCCCTCGGAATGGCCCGCGATCCAGACGCAGGGCGCAAGCCCGGCCGCGCGCGCCACCCAGCGGCGCAGATCCCCGGCATAGGCGGCAATGGTCACGTCATTCGGGTCGGCGATGGCGCCCGCGCTGCCACCGAAGCCGCGCTTGTCGATCCGGAGCGAGGCGACGCCCGCTGCCTGCAGCGCCTCGGCCAGAAGCCGGTAGCTGTCCGAGCGCAGTCCCAGCGCCGGGGCGTTGCCATCGCGATCGACCGGCCCCGAGCCCGGCACGATCACCACCGCCGCCCGCGCGCCCGCCACCGCCAGGGCCTCGGCCTCGAGCGGACCCGCAGGGCCCTCGATCTGCACCGGCCCGGCCAGCGCGACGGCCGGGCAGAAAAGCGAAAGAAGCGCGAACAGGCGCATGACATGTCTCCTTTTGATCCCGGCGCGTCTTGATCCCGGCACGTCGGACAGGCCTCAAGCTAGCTGCCCGGTCGAGGGAATGCACGGGGGCTCTGGCCCTCCGCGACAGCCCGGCGATGGCGCTGGAAAGGCGGCGGCGGGGCCTGTCCCCGGATACGGACGCAGACGCAGACGCAGACGCAGACGCAGACGCAGACGCAGACAGGGGACGGAATCTGCGCCCCAGTCAAGGCGGGTTTCCGCAGAGGGACCGGAGGACCGGTGCCGCCCTCATCAAAGCAGGCACAGACATCCGCCGTCGCGCGGCATCGCCAGACAGAGGCTCGCGACGCGGGAATCGGGACGTTCCCCGGGCTGATGGGCTGAGCGGTTGACCGGATTGACCGGCCGCACCCGAGGACGGCTCTGCCCCACCCCGCCGGTTCCGGCCTTCAAGGCCCTGCCTGCGTTCTCGTTATGCCCGAAGGGGCCTCGGCGAGCGGAGCCCCGGAAGGCCACCCCGGTCGGGAGCCGATCCGGGACAGGCCACCGGCTTTCCCGAGGCGTGGCGGCGGTGGCCGAACGACCCGCCCCCGAAAGCCCGGACGCCGCAGGCCCGACAGATGGATCCGGACCGGCAGCGCCTCCGCGCCTCTCAGCGCTCGGGCAGAGCCCGGCGGAAGGCCAGCCGCATCTGCTTCTCGGTCTCGATCAGCGCGAAGAAGACCGCGCCGACGCAGAGGATCAGCAGCCCGTCCCCGAGCGGCACCGGCCTTGTGCCGAAGACCGGCTGCAGGACCGGCAGATAGGTCACCGCAAGCTGCGCCCCCGTCACCGTCAGCACGCAGGCCCAGACGACGCGGGTGCCCCGCACACCGGCCCAGGTCAGCGAGGTGCCATGGATGTTGCGGATGAAGAACAGGTGGAAGATCTCGAGCACGACCAGCGTGTTCATCGCCATGGTCTGGGCCAGCACCGGATCGTGGCCACGCTCGAGCGCATAGGCGAAGATGCCGAAGACCGCGAGCACGAAGAGCCCCGAGACCAGCAGGATATGCCAGATCAGCCCACCGGTAAGAAGCGGCTCGGTCCGGGCGCGGGGCGGACGGCGCATGGTGCCGGGCTCGGAGGGCTCGAAGGCCAGCGCAAGGCCCAGCGTGACCGCGGTGATGAGATTGACCCAGAGGATCTGCACCGCCGTGATCGGCAGCGCCATGCCCGCGAACAGCGCCACGATGATGGTCAGGGCCTCGCCCGCATTGGTGGGCAGGGTCCAGCTGATCACCTTCTTGATGTTGTCATAGACCGTGCGGCCCTCGCGCACCGCCGCCGCGATCGAGGCGAAATTGTCGTCGGCCAGCACCAGTTCGGCCGCCTCGCGGGCAGCGGCGCTGCCCTTCCGGCCCATGGCGATGCCGGCATCGGCGCGCTTGAGCGCGGGCGCGTCATTCACCCCGTCGCCGGTCATCGCCACCGTCAGCCCCCGCGCCTGCAGCGCGCTCACCAGCCGCAGCTTATGCGCCGGAGAGGTGCGGGCGAAGATGTCGGTGCCGGTCGCGGCCGCGGCCAGCTCGGCATCGTCCATCGCCTCGACATCGGCCCCGGTCAGCACCCGGTCGGTATTCTTCAGCCCGATCTCGGCGGCGATGGCGCGCGCGGTCGCGCCGTGATCGCCGGTGATCATCTTGACCCGGATCCCCGCCGAATGGCAGTCGGCCACGGCCGCGATGGCCTCGGGCCGGGGCGGGTCGATCAGCCCCACCAGCCCGATCAGGCTGAGCCGCCCGTCGAGATCGTCCTGCGACAGCCCCTCCTGCCCGGCGGGCATCGCGCGGCGCGCCAGCGCCAGCACCCGCAGCCCGTCTTCGGCCAGCTCCTCGACCTTGCGGTGCCACTCCCCGGGCGCGAAAGGAGCGGTGCCGCCACCCGGCGCCATCCGGTCGGTGCAAAGCGCCAGCACCGCCTCGGGCGCGCCCTTGACCAGAAGTTCCGCCCCGCCCGCGGGATCGTCGACCAGCACCGCCATGTAGCGATGCGCGGCATCGAAGGGAATGGCGTCGCGGCGGGTCCGGTCGCCGACGGGCGTCCCGATCTTGCCCGCCAGCGCCAGCAGCGCGCCCTCCATCGGGTCGCCCTCGACCCGCCAGAGGCCGCCCGCCTCCTGCAGGCCACCGTTATTATGGCCGCCCTCATGCAGAACCGCGTCATTGCAAAGCGCGGCACATCTTGCCAGCGCCGCCAGCAGGCCGGGATCGGCGGCTGTCCTGCCCCCTTCCCTGCCCCCGGCCCCAGCCTCGGCCCCTGGCTCAGCCCCGGACGAGACATCGGCCGCAACATAGACAGGACGCAACTCTCCCACGGGCGCATAGCCCTCGCCCGCGACGGCCAGATCGGCCTCGCCCAGCGCCAGCCGCGCAGCCATCATCTCGTTGCGCGTCAGCGTGCCGGTCTTGTCCGAGCAGATCACCGAGACCGAGCCCAGCGTCTCGATCGCGGGCAGCCGGCGGACGATGGCATTACGCCGCGCCATCGCCTGAACCCCAACCGCCAGCGTGATCGTCAGCACCGCCGGAAGCCCCTCGGGGATGGCCGCGACCGACAGCCCGACCACCGCCATGAACAGCTCGCCGAAGGACATGTGGCCGACATGGAAGCCGTAGGCCAGCAGGCTGCCCGCGACCAGCAGGATGAAGACCGTGAGCCAGCGCGCGAACAGATCCATCTGCCGGACCAGCGGCGTCGTCAGCGTCTCGACCGAGGCCAGCATGCCGCTGATCCGCCCGATCTGGGTGGCGGGACCGGTCGCCACCACGACGCCGCGCCCGGTGCCCGCCGCAGCCAGGGTGCCGCTGAACAGCATCGGCAGCCGGTCGGCCAGCGCCGCCTCGGGCGCGACGGCGGCCACCGCCTTCTCGACCGGAACGGATTCGCCGGTCAGGATCGCCTCCTCGACGCGCAGCCCGCGCGCCTCGATCAGCCGCAGATCGGCCGGCACCCGGTCGCCGGCCTCGATCAGCACCACATCGCCCGGCACCAGATCGGCCGCATCGACCGTCACCCGGCGCCCGCCCCTGAGCACCGCCGAGCGCGGCGCCAGCATGTCGCGGATCGCGGCCATCGCCTGCTCGGCCCGGCCCTCCTGCACGAAACCGATCACCGCATTGACCAGCACCACCGCCAGGATCACCCCGGTATCGACCCAGTGCTGCAGCGCGGCCGTCACCCCGGCGGCGGCGATCAGCACATAGATCAGCACGTTGTGGAACTGCGCGAGGAAGCGCAGAAGCGCATTGCGCCCGGGCGGGTCGGGCAGACGGTTGGGGCCATGGGTGGCCAGCCTCCGGGCGGCCTCGTCGGGCGCAAGTCCGCCCGGCACGGCCGACAGCCCGGCCAGGGTCTCGTCGGCGCTCAGCGCGTGGAAGGGACGGTCGGAACGGTCTGGCATGGGGGTCTCCCTTGTCGAGCCGGTCTGGCAGCCGCCTTCTGCGGCCGCGATACGGTCGGCCGCCCCCGGAAGGGCGGCCGCGGGTCAGGCGGGCTGCGGCGCCTCGCTGTCGATCCCCGGGATCGCGGTGCGCTCTGTCTCGGGCGCACCCGACAGCAGCTCGACGGCGCGGTCGGCCGCGTCCTGGAACGGCTCGAGCACCAGATCGGCGCCCGCCCCCATCAGATCGCGGGTATCGGCCGCGCTATGCGAGGCCACCGCGATGCGGCCCCGGAAGCCCGCGCCGCGCGCAAGCTGGATCAGGGTGCGGCGGGTGTCTTCCTCGGTCAGCCCCTTGGGCAGGATCGGCACGCTCGACACCACCCAGGCGGCCTCGGCCAGCGGCAGTTCGGCCACGAATTCCGGGTCGCTGGCATCGCCATAGCAGGCCTCGATGCCAAGTTCGCGGGCCCGGCGAACCGCCTGCGGGTTGAAGTCGATGCCCAGGACGTCGATGCCGCGCTTCTGAAGTCTCAGCCCGATGGCGGTGCCGAACCGGCCAAGCCCGAAGATCAGGACCCCGGCCCGCCGCCTGCAGCTTGTGGCCTCGGTCTCCGGTTCGCGCGGGGTGCCGCGGCGCTCGAAGAGGCCCAGAACCGGTTCGCAGAGATCGTAAAGCCGGTGCGAATAGGTGATCATGTAGGTCGAGGCCGCGATGGTCACGAGCCCGACCATGGTGACAAGCCCCAGCGCGTCGGGCGCGACATGGCCGAGCGAGACCCCCATGGCGACGAAGATCAGGGAGAACTCGCTGATCTGGGCCACGGTCAGCCCGGCCAGGAAGCCGGTGCGCTTGCGATAGCCCATCGCCCCCATGATCGCGAGCACGATCAGCGGGTTGCCGATCAGCACGAACAGCGAGAACAGGATCGCCCCGGGCACATGCGCCCCCAGAAGCGACAGATCGAGCGCGGCCCCCAGCGCGATGAAGAAGAACAGCAGCAGGAAGTCGCGCAGCGGCGCCAGCCGGGCGGCGATGGTCTCGCGATAGGGGGTCGAGGCCAGCGACACCCCCGCCAGCAGCCCGCCGACCTCCTTGCCGAGCCCGACGAAATCGGCGACCGCGGCGAAGATCGCGGCCAGGGCGATGGCGAAGATCACCAGCAGCTCGGGCGCGCGGGCCAGCCGCTCGGAGAGCGGATCGGCGACATAGCGCACGAAAAGGACCACGGCGCCCACCATCGCCAGACCGAAGCCCAGAACCGACAGCACGTTGCCGCCGCCATGCCCGCCGCCCTCGGCCGACCCGATCCCGATGGCCGACAGCACGATCATCGCCAGCACCACCACCAGATCCTGCACGATCAGGAAGCCAAGCGCGATCTGGCCATGCAGCGCGTCGATCTCGCGCTTGTCCGAGAGCAGCTTGACGATGATGATGGTCGAGGAGAAGGTCAGCGCCACGGCGACGTAAAGGCTGGTGACATGGCCAAGCCCCAGCCCCAGCCCGATCAGGTAGCCGAAGACCGAGGTGAAGGCCACCTGCCCCAGCCCGGTCAGAAGCGACACCGCCCCGAGCGAGCGGATCAGCTTGACGTCGAGCTTGATGCCCACGAGGAACAGCAGCACCGCGATCCCGAGCTGCGACAGAAGGTCGATCTGGTCCGACGAACGCACGATGTCGAGCGCCGAGGGCCCCGCGACCAGCCCGACGGCGATGAAGCTCACGATCAGCGGCTGGCGCAGCAGCAGCCCCGCGAACCCGATGGCCGCCGCCAGCACCAGAAGCGTCGCGATCTCGCCGAACTGCGAATGCAGCAACGTCTCCATCACGATACCCTCCGTTCCGGAAGGGTCCGATCCGGGCCCGTGGCGATGAAGGCGACAGGAATGGTCATGTCGGGATGCGGGGTCCGGTGCGGCAAGAGGGTCATCGTCGGGGGCGTGCCTTTCAAAATGATCTGGGCTCACATAAGTACTTCTGCGGAAAGATGAACGCCCCCGATCAGATTTGACGCAGCGCTATCGGCAGCAGGCGGCGGGGGGCTGCCCGAAGGGAGGGAGGCAGGCATGAAAACCATACTGGTGGGCACCGATTTCTCGGAACGGTCCGACCGCGCGCTGCGCCGCGCCACGCTGCTGGCCCGCCAGACCGGCGCCGCGCTGCGGCTGGTGCATGTGGTCGATGACGATCAGCCTGTCAGGATCGTCGAGGCCGAGCGCGAGGCCGCGGCCGGGCTTCTGCAACAGCAGGCGGCGACGCTGCGCGAGCATGACGGGCTCGACTGCGCGGCGCATGTGGTGCTGGCCGATCCCTTTGCCGGGCTGATCGAGGCCGTGCGCCAGCTTGGGGCCGACCTGCTGGTGATCGGGCCGCACCGGCGCCAGATCCTGCGCGATGTCTTCATCGGCACCACGGCCGAGCGCACGATCCGCGCCGCCGCCTGCCCGGTGCTGATGGCCAATGCGCCGCCGGTCGGCCCCTATCGCCATGCGCTGCTGGCGACCGACCTGTCGGAAGGCTCGCAGGGCGCGTTCCGGCGCCTGGACGGGCTGGGCTTCGGCCATCGGCTGCGCAGTTCGGTGCTGCATGTCTTCGACGCGACCGAAGCGGCGATGATGCGGATCCACGCCACCCGCGAGGACGACCGGGAGGCGCATCTGCGCGAGGCCGGGGCCGAGGCGGCCCGCGCCCTGACCGAGTTCCTGCGCGAGCTGCCGCAGGGTCCGATGATCGAACTGGTGCGCCACCGGAGCGGCAGCGCGGCCTCCGAGATCCTCGCCGCCGCGACCGAGGCCGAGGCCGATCTGATCGTTGTCGGCACCCAGAGCCGCGGCGCGTTCGAAACCATGGTTCTGGGCAGCGTCGCCCGTCAGGTGCTGCGCAGCGCCACGGCCGATGTGCTGGCGGTCCCTCCCGCCCCGGCCTGACGCGCCCCACCTTCGGTGTCGCAGCCTGCGGTCGGCGCCTTTAGTCCCCGCCGTCTTTTACCCCGTCGTCTTTTGCCGAATCGTCCTTTGCCGCGCCATCCTCGCGGCGAAGCCGGTGGATCTCGTCCGCGCCGGTCGGCTGCGGCGGGCGCGGGCGGCGGACCGGCGGGTCGGTCTGCGGCCGGCCCGACCAGGGCTGCGGATATTCCAGCCAGCGCTGGATGAAGTTCCAGGATTGCAGATAGCCGTCATGCGGCAGCGTGCAGGCCGAGCAGTCCTTCCGGGTCAGCCCGTTGGCATCGGTATAGGTCTGATAGGGTCCGGGGCATTCATAGGCGATCAGCGGACAGTAGCAGAACAGGCAGTTGAACTCGCGTGCCACGCCCTTGTGGCAGGGCAGGAACGGACAGGCGCTGTTGGTGAAGCCCTTGAAGGCCTCGTTATCGGTCAGGTCCTTGGGTTGCATGGCGCAACTCCTTCCGGTCGGCGGCCGCGGACGGACCCGCCCCGGGCCGGTCAGCGGCGGGATGAAGGCCGCACCCGCCCGCGAAGCGAAGGCAGATCGCGGCCGCTTGCCCCGGCAATGGCGCCCAGCCCGGACGACCGGACACGCCACCCGTGGGGCGGTTCGGCGCGCTGGCAGGTCTCCTGGCTTGCGGGTCTCGGCCGGTCCGCCCGCCTTCCCGGCCCGGGCGATGCCGGTTCCGGTGGCGGTTCGGGGCGGTGGCTCGCCGCTGACAGTTGCGGGGGCAGCGCCGGATTTGCACCGGCTTCCCTTTTCACTCCCTCGCGGGAGCACCAGAACGCCCCCCATCAATGGGGTCCCGGCCGGCCGCTGTCAATCCGCGGGGCTCTTGCGAGCGGCCCCGGCAAGGCGCTACCTTGCGCCCATGACCTTCTTTCCGACAGAAACCAGATGACGGCGCGGGCGGGCTTCACGCTCGGCTCGGAAACCGTTCCGCCCGGCAGTCGCCGCACCGTGGATCTGCCGGTCTCGGTGCTGTCCGACCACACCCCGGTCACGCTCTCGGCCCATGTCGTTCATGGTCGCCGCCCGGGCCCCGCGATGTTCGTGACCGCGGGCGTGCATGGCGACGAGGTGATCGGGGTCGAGATCGTGCGCCGGCTTCTGAGCCTGCCCGCGCTCGGCGCGCTGCGCGGCACGCTGATCGCCATTCCCATCGTCAATGCCTTCGGCTTTCTCAACCTGTCGCGCTACCTGCCCGACCGGCGCGACCTGAACCGCTGCTTTCCCGGCTCGTCGGGCGGCTCGATGGCCGCGCGGCTGGCGCATCTTCTGGTCGAGGAGGTGGTCGGGCGCTGCCAGATCGGCATCGACCTGCATTCAGCGGCAGTGCATCGCACCAACCTGCCCCAGATCCGCGTGGTTCCGGACGCGCCCGAGCTGGCCCGGCTGGCCCGGGTCTTCGCGGCCCCGGTGGTGCTGAGCTCCGGGGCACGGCCGGGCTCGCTGCGCGAGACCGCGGCGCGGATGGGCGTCCAGATGCTGCTATACGAGGGCGGCGAAGGGCTGCGCTTCGACGAGGTCGCGGTCCGGGCCGGGCTTTCGGGCGTGCTGCGGGTGATGTTCGACCGCGGCATGATCCCCGCCAAGGGCGTACCGAAGGCGCGGCGCGCGCCGCTCGACTGCCGGGTGTCGCACTGGCTGCGCGCGCCACAGGGCGGGCTTTTGCGTACCTACCGCTCGGAAGGCGACGTGGTCGCGGCGGGCGATCTGCTTGCGGTGGTCTCGGACCCGTTCGGCGAGATCGAGGCCGAGATCCGCGCTACCGAGCCGGGCATCATCGTCGGCCGCGCCATCCTGCCGGTGGTGAACGAGGGCAATGCGGTCTTTCATCTGGCCGCGATCGCCCCCGCCGACCGCGCCGAGGACCGGATCGACGCCTGGGCCAGCGAGGTCGCGGCCGGGCAGCTTTTCGACGAGGACGAGATCCTCTAGGTGTTTGATCCCACGGTTTGATGGTGTGATCCTTTCTCAAGCTTGGAAGGAAGCCGTATGGGACAAGTTCGTCATGGCAGCGCCACGACCACGCACGCCGTCAGAGTCACCCCGGAGCCGGCCGAGCTCTGTTCCAGAACCGAAACCCAAGACGATCCCGGGCAGACGCGCCTTGGCGGAGGTGCAATGGGCGCAGATCCAGGGCCAGCTTCCGGCACGGGAAGGCCTTCCCGGCCGCTCCGCATCGACGACCGGTCGTTCGAGGATGCCGTATCTTGGCTGGCGCGCAGGGCAGCTCTCAGACGGGATCGTCCGGCGGAGTTCGGCAAGGGGAGAGCGGACCAGGCACGGTTCCGAAGACAGGCGATCTCCGGGGTCAGCGACGGTCTTTCCAGCCGTTTATCCGAGGATCCCGACGCCGGACATGATCTGATCGACAGCACGATCTGCAAGGTCCAGGGCGATGGACCCGGCCAGAAGGGCAGCTCAGCCTTTAGGCATCGGTCGCCCGCGCGGCGGTCGACGACGAAAACTCAGGCCAATGCCGATGCCGTCGCAAGGCCGGGGCGCCTTGCTTCAGCGACCGGAGACTGCGTGGGATCATCCGCAGACCGCGGCGCTGATCATGGGCTTGCAAGGGGCGGCCACGCGATCGCGGGTGCCGCCCATGACACCGGACATCTGCGCAAGCTGATCGCGCGCGATCCCGGCACCAAGGCCCGGAGACCGGCCAATCCCCCACGCGCAGCCACGCCAAGGTGCGATCCCCGCCTTCATGCAAAGCGGCACGGGCTCGGGAATTTCTTCCAGAGGGCCGCACAGGTCCGGCAGGAAATATGCGTTGCGAGAAAGCCCGCGCAGGGGGCATGGGCTGCCTTCATCCCGTCTCCGCCCTAGACGGGCTCAGGTGACTGCAGGCCGGACCTGCCCCCTTTCAAGACCGCCGGACATGGCAAGGGGAAAAGGCGAAATCCCTAGCCGACCTGCCCGCCTCGCGCCGCCGCCTCGAGCGCGGGATAGCGCAGCCCGAGCGTCACGCCGCGCGCCACGAAGGCCACCAAAAGCGCAAGCCAGAGCCCGTGATTGCCGAAGACCGGCACCAGGAGCGCCACGGCGAGGGCGTAGATCGCGGCCGAGAGGGCCATCATGTTGCGCATGTCGGCCGTGCGGGTGGCGCCGATGAAGATACCGTCGAGCATCCAGGCCGCAATCCCCGCGACCGGGGCGGCCACCATATAGGGCAGGAACACCCGCGCCTCGGCCCGCACCTCGGGCGCGGTCGTCATCCGGTCGACGATGGCCCCGCCACCAAGGGCAAAGGCCCCAGCCAGCCCGATGACGGCCAGAAGCCCCCAGCCGCTGGTCAGCAGCGCCCCGCGCCGGAGCGCCGCGACCGAGCGCGCGCCCATCGCCTGACCGACCAGCGCCTCGGCGGCAAAGGCGAAACCGTCAAGCGCATAGGCGGTGATCTCGAGGAATTGCAGCAGCACCTGATTGGCCGCCAGCGGCACGTCGCCGAACCCCGCGCCGAGAAACAGGAAGGACAGCATGATCCCCTGCAACAGCAGCGACCGGATCAGGATGTCGGTATTGACCCCGGCGATATGCCGAAGCCGCACCGGGTCGAGGACCCGCGCCCAGGTGCGCCAGGCGGCATCGCGAAACGCCGCACGGCACAGCCAGACCCCAAGCGCCAGCCCCGACCATTCCGCAATCACCGTGGCTGCGGCCACCCCCGGCACGCCCCAGCCCAGCACCAGAACGAAGCCCAGATCGAGCGCGACATTGAGCCCGTTCATCCAGAGCTGGATCGCCAGCACCGAGCCGGTCCGCTCCTGCCCGATCAGCCAGCCGGTCAGCCCGTAAAGCGCGATGGTCGCAGGCGCCGACCAGATCCGGACCGCCATGTACTGGCTGGCCAGGCCCTCGACCTCGGCACTGGCGGGCGCAAGGCCCAGCGCCGCGGCGAAAAGCGGCCCCTGCAGCACGATCAGGCCCAGCCCGGCCGCGGCCGCGATCATCAGGACCCGGGTCAGCATCGCCGCCACCTCGGCCCGGTCGCCCGCGCCCAGCGCCTGTGCGGTCAGCCCGGTCGTGCCCATCCGCAGAAAGCCGAACATCCAGTACAGCGCGGCCAGCACCACCGCGCCGATCCCGACCGCGCCGATGGGGGCGGCCTCGCCGATCTGGCCGACGACGCCGGTATCGACCGCGCCCAGGATCGGCACGGTGACATTCGACAGCACGATCGGCAGCGCGATGGCCAGGACCCGGCGATGACCGAGCCGCGGCGGCGGCGTCATGTCAGGGCGGACAACGGCCTCGGTCATGTCAGGTGGGCATCAGGAAATGGCCTGTCGCCTGGGCGAAAAGCCGGGCGCGGTTGTCCTGCCAGGCCTCGACATGGACGCTGGCATAGCGCCGTCCCGAGCGGTTGACACGGGCCCGGGCATAGGCATCGCGCGGCAGGCCCGGACGCAGGTAATCGACCGTGAAATCGATGGTCTTGGGCAGGCGCGGCAGGGTCTCGGGGGTCAGCGTCGCGGCCTCCAGCCTGCCGCTTTCCAGATCGTCCCAGATCATCGCCCAGGACAGACCGACAATGGCCGTCAGCTCGAGAAAGGCCGCCGTCGCGCCGCCATGAAGCGCAGGCAGCGCCGGATTGCCGATCAGCGCCTCGTGAAACGCCATCACCCCGGTCAGCTCGTCGCCGCGGCGGTCGAAGGAGATCCCGAGGAAGCGCGCATAGGGCAGGCCCTCGACCAGCGCCGCCAGCGCCGCATCGCGCCGTTGCTTGACGATCTGGACGGGTTCGGGGGGACGGCGGCTCATGCGGCGCCCCCGTCGGCGGTGAAGGTCCCGGTCGCGGTCGCCACCGGATGGTCGCGGTCGTCATCGGTCGCGGTTGCGCGCACGAAGGCGACCGAGCGGGTCACGTGATAGCATTCGGCCCGCGCCACCAGTCGCTGGCCCGGGGTCGCGGCGCGCATGTAGTCGATCCGGAGCGAGATCGTCGCGGTCTGGCCCGGCCCCTCGGGATGGCTGATCACGGCGGTGCCGCCGCAGGTGTCGAGCAGAGCCGAAACCGCGCCGCCGGAAATCACGCCGCCATGCGGATCTCCGACCAGGCGCGAATCGTAGGGCATCGACAATTCGGCCCGGCCGTCGCCCAGCGCGTCGACCTGCATCGACAGCGCATGGGAATGCGGAATGGCCTCGATGAAGCGGCGCGCGACATCGGTTTTCAGATCGCTCATGCTGGTCTCCCTCTGCTCCGGTTATTGGGGCTGCCCCCGGTCCCTGCAAGCCGAAAATCAATGGCCCCGCAGCGATGCCCGCCCCGGTGGCGAACCGGGCGCTCTCCTGTCCGGATGCGGAGCGCCCGCGCTCTGTGCCGGCATAGGCAGGGGCTGGCCAGAACCGGTCGGGTGGGATCTGGCTCGGACCGAGCGGAACGGGTGTTCCGGTTTTCGGAACCCTGCGCACATGTTGACGCTACGGCAGGATATCCACCGGAGCAAAAGGCAAAAAAACAAGCCGGATGAGGCATATAACCGAATTGATCCGCGCCCCAGAAATGCCTTAGCTATTAGCACGGAAATAGCTGGTAGATTTGAGGCAATGTCGGATGATCGTCTGAATTTCAAAGAGATGTGTGCCAGGTTCGATGTGACGCCCCGCACATTGCGTTATTACGAATATATCGAGCTTCTGAGCCCGACAAAAAACGGACGGTCGCGTTTTTACGGCCCGCGCGAAGTGGCGCGCATGACGCTGATCCTCCGGGCCCGCCGTTTCGGCTTCAGCCTCGAGGAAATCCGGCAATGGCTGCTGATCTATGACGAACAGGGCAGCGAGGCGCAGATGGTGGCGCTGGTCGAGATGGCCGACCGCCAGCTCAAGGTGCTGCGCGATCAGCTTGTCCAGCTCGAAGCCTCGATCGAAGAGCTGCAGACCCTGAGAGACGCCGCCGCCACCGGCCGGGCATAAGCGGCAGGATGAGACCGTTCATCCCCTAGACAACTCGCGACGCGGCGTTACGTTTACGTAAACGTAAACAAGCCTTGAAACCTGTCGCAAAAACGCGCAGGACAAAGGTCTGTGTGACGTATCCGGACGACCAATGACCGACGAGTTGATGACCATTCGCCAGATGTGCGATGCTTTCGAGGTAACCGCGCGTACCCTGCGGTTCTACGAGTCCAAAGAGTTGATCTCTCCCCTGCGTGAGGGCCAGCGGCGGCTTTACGGCCGGCGCGACCGCGCGAGGCTAAAACTGATTCTGCGCGGCAAGCGCTTCGGCTTCAGCCTCGAGGAAATCCGGCAGATGCTGGATCTTTACGATCTTGACGACGGACAGGAGACCCAGTTCCGCCGCACCTGCGAGCTGGCCCGCGAAAGGCTGGCGGCGATGGAGCGGCAACGTATCGAACTGGACGATGCCATTTCGGAACTGAGACGCCAGCTTGCCTGGGGAGAGGCCAGGCTGGAGCATTTGGGAAAAAGGAAACCCGCCGCCGAGTGACAGATGCGGTTGGGATGACGTTCAAGGGAGGAGCGCATGCCGATCTACACCCCACCGACCGAGGATATGCAGTATCTGCTGCATGACGTGCTGAAGATCGGCGCGTCCGACATTCCCGGTTATGCCGAGCTCGACCGCGACTTCACCGGGGCGATCCTGGGCGAGGCCGGGAAGCTTGCCGCCGAGGTCCTGGCGCCGCTGAATGCGAGTGGAGACGCCGAGGGCTGCCAGCTGGAGAACGGCGTGGTGCGCACGCCCGAGGGCTTCAAGGCCGCCTATGACCAGATCTGCGCGGGCGGCTGGATCGGGCTCGACATGCCCGAAGAGGTCGGCGGGCAGAACATGCCCTATCTGATCAATTCGGCGGTGGGCGAGATGTTCGTCTCGGCCAATATGGCGCTGAACATGTATCAGGGGCTGAGCCACGGCGCGATGTCGGCGATCCTCGCCCATGGCTCGGACGAGCAGAAGGCCACCTATGTGCCCAGGATGGTCGCGGGCACCTGGTCGGGCACGATGAACCTGACCGAGCCGCAATGCGGCACCGATCTCGGCCTGATCCGGACCCGCGCCGAGCCGCAGGAGGACGGCAGCTACGCCATCACCGGCACCAAGATCTGGATCTCGGCGGGCGAGCACGATCTGACCGAGAACATCGTCCATCTGGTGCTGGCGCGGATCCCCGGCGGTCCCGAGGGCATCAAGGGCATCTCGCTCTTCATCGTGCCGAAATTCCTGCCCGACGAGAACGGCGCGCCGGGCCGGCGCAACGGCGTGGCCTGCGGCGGGCTGGAACAGAAGATGGGCATCCATGCCAATGCCACCTGCGTGATGAATTACGACGGGGCGACCGGCTTCCTCGTCGGCGAGGAACACAAGGGCATGCGCGCCATGTTCACGATGATGAACGAGGCCCGGCTGGGCGTGGGCCTTCAGGGCTATGCGCAAGGGGCGGTCGCCTATCAGAACGCGCTGGCCTTCGCGCAGGAACGGCTTCAGGGCCGGGCGCTGGGCGATGCCGCCAATCCGGACGGCCCGGCCGACCCGATCCTCGTCCACCCGGATGTGCGCCGCAACCTGATGGATCAGAAAAGCTTCGTCGAGGGCGCCCGGGCACTGACCTTCTGGGGCGCGCAGATGATCGACCGCGCCCACCGGATGCAGGATCCGGAGGCCGAGGCGATGATCTCGCTCCTGACCCCGGTCATCAAGGGCTTCCTGACCGACAAGGGCTTCGAGACCACGGTACTGGCGCAACAGACCTATGGCGGCACCGGCTTCACCCGCGCCGCGGGCGCCGAGCAATTCGTGCGCGATGCCCGCATCGCCATGATCTACGAAGGCACCAACGGGGTGCAGTCGCTCGATCTGGTCGGCCGCAAGCTCGGGCTGAATGGCGGCAAGGCGGTGATGGCCTTCTTCGATATGGTCAAGGCCTTCATCGCGGAACATGATGCCGATGCCGCGCTGAAGGAAGGCTTCCTCGACCCGCTGAAATCCGCCTCGAAGGATCTGCAGGCGGCCGCGACCTATTTCATGGCGGAAGGCATGAAGGCCCCGGCAAACGCGCTCGCCGGAAGCTACGACTTCATGCATCTCTTCGGCCATGTCTGCCTCGGGCTGATGTGGTCGAAAATGGCGGTGGCCTCGCGGGCTGCGCTGGCGGCAAAGGAAGGCAATGCCGCCTTCCACGAGGCGAAACTCGTGACCGGGCGCTATTACATGGCCCGGCAATTACCCGCCACGTCCCTACACCTCGCGCGTATCCGGAGCGGCGCAGAGCCGGTCATGGCCCTCGACGCGGCGAATTTCTGATCGGTGCGGCCTCAGGGCCGCCCGCCTCCGCCTCATCGGACCGGAAAGACATGCCGAAACGCCTGCGCCCCTGCTTGCGCCCCTGTCGGTGCGCCCTGCGCCGCCCCGGACGACCCTCCCGGACGGCGAATGTCGCGCCATGGGTATTTTTGCCAGGAAGAAGACAGGTGGGGACAGCCCTCCATCCCGACGGCGCCCCCGGGCGATCCCGGGGTGGAGGCGCGGAACGGAGGGCCTTCTCCCTGGGCGGTCATCGGCTCCCCAGCCTGTACCGCGCTCCGATCCTGCGCGCGGTAACGTTAATGCGGGGTTTCCGGGACCGAAGTCCGGGCCTTCTTCCTGGCACAAATACCCATGGCAGCACGGAGCGACCGGTCGACATGGCGAAACGACGCGAAACCGGCAGAAACAGGAAAGGCCTGGAATGACGATCAAGCTCTATTGCTTCGGCGAAAGCGGCAATGCCTACAAGGCGGCGCTGACCCTGACCCTCAGCGGGCTCGACTGGGAGCCGGTCTATGTCGATTTCTTCAATGGCGCCGCGCGGCGCCCCGATTTTCTGGCCCTGAACCCGATGGGCGAGGTGCCGGTCATGGTCGCCGGTGGCGAGACCTTCTCGCAATCAGGCACCATGCAGCTTTGGGCCGCCGAACAAAGCGGCCGGTTCGGCGGGCGCGATGCCGCCGAGAAGCGCGAGGTGCTGCGCTGGATGTTCTGGGACAATCACAAAATGTCGGGCCAGGCCGGCAGCCTGCGCTTCATGATGAACTTCCTGCCAGAAGAAAAACGACCGCAAGAGGCGATCCGCTGGCTGTCGGGCCGGGTGAAGGCCGCGTTGCAGACGCTCGAGCGGGTCTTGGAGGACCGCGGCTGGCTGGTGGGCGACGGCCCCACCATCGCCGATTTCGCCTGCTGCGGCTATCTGTTCTACCCCGAACCCTTCGGCTTCGATCGCAAGGTCTTTCCCGCCATCGACGCCTGGCTTGGCCGGATCGAGGCCCTGCCCGGCTGGAAGCACCCCTATGACATGATGCCCGGCTCGCCCGCCGACCGGGCCTGAAAGTTTGACGAGGAGGACATATGACAGACGCTTTCATCTACGACGCCGTCCGGACCCCGCGCGGCAAGGGCCGCAAGGATGGCAGCCTGCACGAGGTGACCTCGCTCCGGCTGTCGGCCGTGGTTCTCGACGCACTGAAGGACCGCAACGGGCTGGAGGGCCACGCCCTCGAGGACGTGATCTGGGGCAATGCGACCCAGGTCGGCGAACAGGGCGGCTGCCTTGCGCGCAGCGCGGTGCTGGCCTCGGGGCTCGATGAATCGATCCCGGGGCTTTCGATCAACCGCTTCTGCGCCAGCGGGCTCGAGGCCGTGAACCTCGCCGCCAACCAGGTGAAGGCCGGCGCGGGCCGGGCTTATATCGCGGGCGGGGTCGAGATGATGGGCCGGGTCGCCATGGGCAGCGACGGCGCCGCAATCGCGGTCGATCCCAGCCTTGCCATGAAGACCTATTTCGTGCCGCAAGGCATCTCGGCCGACATCATCGCGACCGAATACGGCTTTTCGCGCGACGATGTCGACGGGCTGGCGGTCGAGAGCCAGAAGCGCGCGGCGACCTCCTGGGAGGAGGACCGCTTTGCCCGCTCGATCGTGCCGGTGAAGGACGTGAACGGGCTGACCATCCTCGGGCGCGACGAATACATGCGCCCGGGCACCGACATGCAGACGCTGGGCGCGCTGAAACCCTCGTTCAGGGAGATGGGCGAGATGATGCCGGGCTTCGATCAGCTGGCGCTGATGAAATACCCGCATCTTGAACGGATCGAACATGTCCACCATGCGGGCAACTCGTCGGGCATCGTCGACGGCGCGGCCGGCATCCTGATCGGCGATGCCGAATTCGGCAAGGCGCATGGGCTGAAGCCCCGGGCCCGCATCAGGGCGACCTGCAAGATCGGCACCGATCCGACCATCATGCTGACCGGCCCCGTGCCCGCGACCGAGAAGATCCTGAAGGATGCCGGCATGCAGATTTCCGACATCGATCTCTTCGAGGTGAACGAGGCCTTCGCGGCCGTGGTGCTGCGCTTCATGCAGGCCTTCGATGTCGACCCGGCCGTGGTCAATCCCTGCGGCGGGGCCATCGCGCTGGGGCATCCGCTGGGCGCGACGGGGTCGATCATCCTCGGCACGCTGCTGGACGAGCTCGAGCGCAGCGGCAAGGGCACCGGGCTTGCCACGCTTTGCGTGGCCTCCGGCATGGGCGCCGCAACCATCATCGAACGGGTCTGAGGGAGGCGAGAATGGCCGAATTTCATTACAAGACCGACACGGACGGCATCGCGACCATCACCTGGGACGTGCCCGGCAAAAGCATGAACGTGCTCAGCCTGACCGGCATCGAGGAGCTGAACGCCCATATCGACAGCGCGCTTGCGGACGATGCCGTGACGGGCGTGGTCATCACCTCGGGCAAGAAGGATTTCGCGGGCGGGATGGACCTGAATATCATCGCCCGGATGAAACAGGAGGCGGGCGACGATCCGGCGCGCGGGCTTTTCGACGGCACCATGCGGCTGCACGGTCTCTTGCGGAAGATCGAGCGCGCGGGGATGGATGACAGGAACAAGGGCGGCAAGCCGATTGCCGCCGCCCTGCCCGGCACAGCACTCGGGATCGGGCTGGAACTGCCGCTGGCCTGTCACCGGATCTTCGCCGCCGACAATCCCAAGGCCAAGATCGGCCTGCCCGAGATCATGGTCGGCATCTTCCCGGGCGGCGGCGGCACCACGCGGCTGGTGCGCAAGCTGGGCGCCATGGGGGCCTCGTCCTTCCTGCTGGAAGGCAAGCTGTCCGACCCGAAGAAGGCGAAAGCCGCGGGGCTGATCGACGAGGTGGCCGAGGACCCGGTGGCGGCCGCCCGCGCCTGGGTCTTGTCCGAACCGAACATCGTCAAGCCCTGGGACGAGAGGGGCTACAAGATGCCGGGCGGTGCGCCCTATCACCCGGCGGGGTTCATGACCTTCCTCGGCGCCTCGGCCATGGTGCATGGCAAGACCAAGGGGGTCTACCCGGCCGCCAGGGCGCTGCTGTCGGCCGTCTACGAGGGCGCGCTGGTGCCCTTCGACACCGCGCTGAAGATCGAGGCGCGCTGGTTCACCCATGTGCTGATGAACCCGTCTTCCTCGGCAATGATCCGCTCGCTCTTCATCAACAAGGAGGCGCTGGAAAAGGGCGCGGTGCGGCCCGGGGGCGTACCCGACCAGTCGGTGAAAAAGCTCGGCATCCTCGGCGCGGGCATGATGGGCGCGGGCATCGCGCTGGTCTCGGCCCAGGCCGGGATCGAGGTGGTGCTGGTCGACCAGAGCCAGGAGGCCGCCGACCGTGGCCGCGCCTATACCGAATCCTACATGGACAAGGGCATCAAGCGCGGCAAGGCCAGCCCCGGGAAGAAGGCCGAGATCCTGAACCGCATCACCGCAACCACCGATTATGACGCGCTGAAAGGCGCCGATCTGATCGTCGAGGCGGTGTTCGAGGACCCGGGCATCAAGGCCGAGGTGACAAAGAAGGTGCAAGCCGTGGTGGACGAGAATTGCATTATTGCGACCAACACCTCGACGCTGCCGATCACCGATCTGGCCAGGGCCGCGGACCGGCCCGATGACTTCATCGGCATCCACTTCTTCAGCCCGGTCGAGAAGATGCTGCTGGTCGAGATCATCAAGGGCAAGGCCACGGGCGACCGGGCCGTGGCCAAGGCGCTCGATTTCGTGCGCCAGATCCGCAAGACCCCCATCGTGGTCAATGATGCACGCTTCTTCTACGCCAATCGCTGCATCATTCCCTATATCAACGAGGGCATCCGGATGGTGGCCGAGGGCGTCGCGCCCGCGCTGATCGAGAATGCGGCGAAACTGGTGGGCATGCCGCTGGGGCCGCTGCAACTCGTGGACGAGACCTCGATCGATCTGGGCGTGAAGATCGCCAAGGCCACGAAGGCCGCGATGGGCGAGGATTATCCCGATGGCGCCGTGGACGAGGTGATCTTCTGGCTGGCCGATGAGGGACGCGTGGGTCGGAAGGCCAGGGCAGGTTTCTATGCCTATGACGATGCGGGCAAGCGGACCGGGCTCTGGGACGGGCTTGCCGCCAAGTTCCCGCCCGCGGCGGATCAGCCGGACCTGCACGAGGTGCAGCACCGGTTGCTCTTCGCACAGGTGCTGGAAGCGGTGCGGGCGCTGGAGGAGGGCGTGTTGATGGACATCCGCGAAGGCGATGTCGGCGCGATCCTCGGCTGGGGCTTTGCGCCCTGGTCGGGCGGGCCTCTGTCCTGGCTCGACATGATCGGGCTGGGCCGGGCCGCCTCGCTGTGCGAGGATCTGGCCGCGCGGCATGGCAAGCGCTTCGCGCCGCCCGCCCTTCTGGAAGAGATGGCCGACAAGGGCGAGACCTTCTACGCCCGCTTCGCCCCCGACGCTCAGGCCGCGTGACGGAGCAGCGCGTCGAGCAGCGGAACGGTCCGAACCATGGGCAGCCGGGGCGGGATCGCCGCCCCGGCATGCGCGCCTTCCAGCGCTGCCACGATCCGCCGGGCCTCCTCCAGCCCGGGCGTGATGCCGCAACGGGGCGCCCCCGGACGAGGATCCTCGGGGCGGTCTGCCGCCCCGGCGCCCTCCGCCTGCCACGAGGGACACTGCACCAGTGCCGCCCCATTGACGCGAACGGTCCCGGGCGCATCGAAGGCAATCGAGACGACCCCGACCGCCTCCCCCGCAGGAGGCGCCACCCGCCGGATGCCCATCACGCCATCGAGCAGGCGCGCGGGCAGCAGCGCGAAGGGGGTGCCATGGATCTTCGCAGCGAGGGCGGATCCGATCAACACCCTCTGTTCGGGCAGCAATGTCAGCCTGCGCCTGTTGCCAAGCGTGCCGGCGGGCACCTCGAGCGGCCAGAGCGGCGGCGGACAGGCCGACGGCCCCTGCCAGAGATAGCCCCGCTCGATCCGGCGGACCGGTTGCGCCCCCCGCTCGACGGTCAACACGCAATCGCCCGGTTCCAGAAGCTCGACCGCACGGCACCCCGCCCCGGTCGCGACCCGCGTTCCCAGAGTGAAGCCGCGGACGAGACCGACCGGCAGCGGCGTTCCGACGCCGTTCCCGGCAGCCTCCGCCATCTCACCGACGGGGCGTGCACCGAGAAGGCTGATACTGAAGACCATCGCGATTGCCTCCCAGTTCCGGGCGGTCGCCGGATCAGGACCCTGCCCGGCGGCGCGGCGCGTTCAAGGCCGCGTCAGGCCGAAGACGCGGCGCGACCTGTTCTAGGCCAGAAACCAGACCCCATTTGGACGCGACAAGGTCGGCATTGCGGCAAGGGTGCGTCCCTCCCGCTGCGCGACAGCCGGCAAAAAAGCGCGGTCGAGGTCCACCGAGGGGACGAGCCCCCTTCCCTCCGGCGGATGCTCTGGCCAAGATCGGACCGGGAGCGCGTATCGAGCGAGGGAGGTGGGCCATGGGATGGCTGTCTGATGAAACCGGTCTGGAGAAATGTGCAGCGAATTATGTGCCGCTGACCCCATTGTCTTTTCTCAAGCGGGCGGTGCGGATCTTTCCCGACCGGACCGCGCTGGTCTATGGCAAGCGGCGCTACAGCTACCGGCAATATCATGACCGGATCACGCGTCTGGCCTCGGCACTGGCGGCGATGGGGGTGAAGCCCGGCGACGTGGTGGCGACGCTGTTGCCCAACGTGCCCGCCCAGGCCGAGGCGACCTGGGCCGTGCCCGCCTGCGGGGCGGTGCTCAACACCATCAACATCCGGCTCGACGCCAATACCGTCAGCTACATCCTCGACCATGGCGGGGCGAAGGTGCTGCTGGTCGACCCGCAATTCCTGCCGCTCGCGGCCGATGCGCTGGAGGATCTCGAGGGCGAGCGGCCGGTGATCATCGAGGTCGGCGACGATCCCGAGGGCGTGCATGATTTCGGCGATTTCCCGGAATACGAGGACGTCCTGGCCGGGGCCGATCCGGATTTCGACTGGATCATGCCCGAGGACGAATGGGAAAGCCTTGCGCTGAACTACACCTCGGGCACCACCGGGCGGCCCAAGGGCGTGGTCTATCACCATCGCGGCGCCTATCTGAACGCGATGGGCCAGATCGTGAGCTGGCGTCTGGTGATGCACCCGACCTACCTGACCATCGTGCCGCTGTTTCACTGCAACGGCTGGTGCCACACCTGGATGATCGCGGCGCTTGGCGGCACTGTCGTCTGTTGCCGCGACATCACCGCCCGCGCCATCTACGATGCCATCGCCGACGAGGGCGTGACCCATTTCGGCGGCGCCCCGATCGTGATGAACATGATCGTCAACGCGAAGGACGAGGAGCGGCGCGCGTTCGACCATTCGGTCGAGGTCTTCACCGCGGGCGCCCCGCCCGCCGCCGCGACGCTCGCCGCGATCGAGCCCCTGGGCTTCAACATCACCCATGTCTACGGGCTGACCGAAACCTATGGCCCGGCGACCGAATGCACCTGGCGGGCCGAGGAGTGGGACGCGCTCCCGACCGAGGAACGGGCCCGGCTGAAGGCCCGTCAGGGCGTGGCCATGCCCTTCATGGAAGAGGTGACCGTGCTCGATCCCAAGAGCCTCGAACAGGTGCCGATGGACGGACAGCATCAGGGCGAGATCATGTTCCGCGGCAATGGCGTGATGAAGGGCTATCTCAAGAACCCCCGCGCCACACGCGAGAGCTTCAAGGGCGGCTGGTTCCATTCGGGCGATCTGGCCCATCAGCACGAGGACGGCTATTTCGAGATCGCCGACCGGGCCAAGGATATCATCATCTCGGGCGGAGAGAATGTCAGCTCGGTCGAGATCGAGGGCGTGTTGATGCACCATCCCGACGTGCTGCTATGCGCGGTGGTGGCCAAGCCCGACGAGAAATGGGGCGAAGTGCCCTGCGCCTTCGTCGAACTCAAGGACGGCCACAAGGTCGATGCCGACACGCTGATCGCCTTCGCCCGCGAGCGGCTCGCGGGCTTCAAGACGCCCAAGCGCGTGGTGTTCCAGGACCTGCCCAAGACCTCGACCGGCAAGATCCAGAAATTCGAGCTGAGAAAGGTCGCCAGGGCGCTTTAGGCCCGCAGGCGCCTCTGCGCCGCAGCTTGCCGTTGTGACATTGTGGGCCGCGGCCGGGTGGGCTATCGTCCGGCCGCAAACCCCGCGCAAGCAGAAGGCCAGACCGGTCGCCCATGACGGCGCTCAAGAAATTCCAACGCCTCGAAAGCCCGGGCCTCTGGCGCGAAAGCCCCGAAGCCCAGCGGCGCGATGTGATCCTGTCCTTCGGCAACGCCTCGCTGGTGGTCTCGGACAGTGCCGAACGGGTGCTGACCCACTGGTCGCTGGCCGCGCTCGAACGGCTGAACCCGGGCCAGAGCCCCGCGCTGTATTCCCCCGGCGCCGACAGCGACGAAACGCTCGAGATCGAGGATGAGCTGATGGTCGATGCGCTCGAGACCGTGCGCAAGGCCATCGGCCGCACCCGGCCGCGCCCGGGGCGGCTGCGGATCTGGATCGTCGCGGCCACGGTCGCGGGCATCGCCGCGCTGGCGCTGTTCTGGCTGCCGGGTGCGCTGGTGCGCCAGACCGTGGCGGTCGCACCGCCCGAGATCCGCGCCGAGATCGGCCGCGCGGTGCTGGGCCACATGGCCCGCGCCGCCGGAACGCCCTGCGAGCGGGCGGGCGGGCAGCGCGCGCTCGACCGGCTGAGCGAGCGGCTCCTGCCCGGCAGCGGCAAGCGGGTGCGGGTCCTGCCGGGCGGGTTGCCCAGGGCGCTGCATCTGCCCGGCGGGCTGATCCTCCTGAACCGGGCGCTGGTCGAGGATCACGAGGACGTCGCCGCCGTGGCGGGCTTCATCCTGGCCGAGGATCTGCGCGCCACCCGCTCCGACCCGCTGGGAGACCTCCTGCGCGCGGCCGGGCCGCTGGCGACCTTCCGGCTGCTGACGACCGGCACCCTGCCCGAGGCGGCGCTGTCGGCCTATGCCCGCGAGGTGCTGATCGCCCCCGAGGCCCCCCTGCCCGAGGCAGAGTTGCTGGCCCGGTTCCGCGAGGCGGGCCTGCCCTCGACCCCCTATGCGCTGGCCCTCGATGTCACCGGCGAAAGCCAGCGCGGCCTGATCGAGGGCGACCCGCTGCGCGGACGCGAGACCGATCCGCCGATTTCGGATGGCGACTGGCTGCGGCTGCAGGCGATCTGCGGCGGGTGAGCCCCGCCCGGGCCGCGCCGGAATGGGCCGGAATGATCCGGAATGCCCGCCGGGATGGACTGTTCCCGCCAGCGGGCAGATCGGCCGATGGCCAGACGGCGGAAGACATCGTCCGAAGGCTGCGCCGGATCCGGCATTACGGTCTGGCATCGCGCGGCAGGGCCTTCGAGGACCAACGCAGGCCGCATGATCCCGCGATAGCGCAGGCGAGAGAAGACAGTCCGCGCCGAGAGGCGGCCTGCCCCTCGCGTCCGGAGGCCGTGCAGCGGCATTATGGAGCAGAGACCTGACCGCAGGCCTTTCGCGCTATCGCCCGGCGGGGAGGCGCGAAAGGTCCGGACGCACCGTCAGGCGATCCGCTCGATGCCCGGCCGGATCGCTTGCAGCGGCGGCGGCCACCCGCGGTCACAAAGCCCGGGAATGGCACGCCCCCTTCGCACCAAAATCCGCGCGCGGAGGACGGCCAGAAGCAGGAACCCCGCCTGTTTCGGGCCGGGCGATCCGGGAAGACCGGATGCAGCGAAAGCCGCGACGCCCGGTTCCGCAACGAATGGCTCAAGGGAAAGCTCTCACGTACGCCGCGCGCCCGGCACCCATCCCGTACGGATAATGCCTCGCCGCTTCCGCCCGCTCTGACAGCGCATCGCGCCGCAGGCCACGGTGGCCCGGGGGCCGGATCTCGACCGCGGGCAGCCCGGTCGGCGCCCCTCGGGCGGAGAGGGCCTCAGCGGCCGGTCGCGACCGGCGCGTAGCCCGCCCCGATCAGCGCACCGCGGGCCCGGCCCATGCTGTCGCGATCGCCGAAGGGCCCGGCGAAGATGATGGTCACCAGCGCGCCATCGGCCATCACCCGCCCCTGCCGCGCGGGCAGGCCCAGGCGGCGCAGATCGGCGACGGCCTCGGCGGCCGCATCGGATTCGGTAAAGGCCCCGACCTGGATATAGCGACGGCCCGAAGCGGAAGCGCCAGCCAACGGCGTCACGGCCGATACCGCCTTCCTCCGGCCCGGATCGACAAGGCGCTGCGGAACCTGCTCTGTCCAGACGCTCCGCATCTGGGCATCGCCCCATTCGGTGCGCGGCCCGCGCAGCGGATTGAGGCGATCGTCTTCCCAGACCTCGCGATAGCCAGGGGGCACCTGCAACGGCGCCACCCCGGCAGTGACCGGTTCGGCACGAAGCGCACCGTTGCCGCCCGCGCAAAGCGCAAGCGCGACGGTCGCGGCCTGACAATATCTCGGAAAGCCCATGTCGATCTCACCCGTTTGCAGGGAATGGTGCCACCGCCTCCGGAAGGAGTAAAGCCGGAACTCCGCTACCGCGTTCCGAACATCCTGTCGCCGGCATCGCCGAGCCCGGGCATGATATAGCCCTGCTCGTCCAGCCGCTCGTCGAGCGAGGCGGTCACGATCGGCACATCGGGATGGGCCTCCTTCATCCGGGCAACCCCTTCGGGGGCGGCCAGAAGGCACATGAAGCGGATGTCATTGGCCCCGGCCTGCTTCAGCAGATCGACCGCCGCGGCCGAGGAATTGCCGGTGGCCAGCATCGGGTCGACCACGATCACCAGCCGGTCCTTCAGATCCTGCGGCACCTTGAAGTAATACTGCACCGGCTGCAGGGTCTCTTCGTCGCGGTAGAGACCCACGAAGCCCACCCGCGCCGAGGGCACCAGTTCCAGCACCCCGTCCAGCAACCCGTTGCCCGCCCGCAGGATCGAGATCAGCGCCATCTTCTTGCCCGCCAGAACCGGCGCGTCCATCTCGCGAAGCGGGGTCTCGATCCGCCGCGTGGTCATTTCCAGCTCGCGGGTGATTTCATAGGCCAGAAGCTGGCTGATCTCGCGCAGAAGCTGCCGGAACCCGGCGGTCGATGTGGCCTTGTCCCGCATCAGCGTCAGCTTGTGTTGCACCAGCGGGTGGGTAACGACGGTCAGATGGTCATACATCGGCGGCCTCCAGGCGTGTCTTTAGCTTTGCGCGGGTCTCCGCATCGCAGAAGGCGGCGTCGAGCGCCACCCGGTTCATCGCGGCAAAATCGCTGTCTTCCCAGCCGAAGACCTCGGCCAGCCGGGCATATTCGCGCCGCATCGAGGTGTGGAAGAAGGGCGGATCGTCGGTCGAGACGGTCAGCTTGACGCCCGCGCGCCTGAGCCGCTCGACCGGATGCGCGGCCAGCGAGGGGTAAAGCCCCAGCGCCACGTTGGACCCGGGACAGATTTCCAGCACCGTGCCCGCCTCGACCAGATGATCGACGAGACCCGGATCCTCGATGGCGCGCACGCCATGGCCGATGCGGTCGACCCTGAGACCGGCCAGCGCCTCGCGCACCGAGGCCGGACCGCACCATTCGCCGGCATGCACGGTCAGCCCCAGCCCGGCCTCGCGGGCCATGTCGAAGGCATAGGCAAAATCGCGCGCCCGCCCGCGGCGCTCGTCGCCCGCCATGCCGAAGCCGACGACGAAATCGCCCGCGGTCTCGGCAGCGCAAAGCGCGGCCTCGCGCGCCCGCTCGGGGCCGAAATGGCGGATGCAGGTCACATTGGCGCGCAGCAGGATACCCTGGCCCTCGGCCCGTCCGGCCGCCTCGCGGATCGCCTCGAGATGTTCGACCCAGGCCGAGAGATCGCAGCCGCCGCAGAAATCGGGCGCGAGGAAGGTCTCGAGATAGATCACCCCCTCGGCCGCCGTCTCCTCGAGCACGGCCGCCGTCAGCCGGGCATAATCCTCGGGCGTCCTCAGCGCCGAGGACGCGGCCTCGTAGATGTCGAGAAACTGAAGGAAATCGCCGGTGACATAGCCGCCCCCGGCATCGAAAATGCGGGAAATGTCCAGGTTTCGCGCCCGGGCCATATCGCGGATCAGGGCCGGCGGCGCCGCGCCCTCCAGGTGGTGGTGCAATTCGATCTTGGGCAACTCGGTCACAGGAAACTCCGTCCGGGGCCTTGGGGGGAAACGCCCAGATGGGCGGCGATGCTGGCGGCGGTATCGGCGAAGGCGCGCAGGCCCAGCGCGCGCGTGCCGCGACCCGCGCCGATCACCGGCACCCGCTCGCGGGTATGGTCGGTGCCGCGCCAGGTCGGGTCATTGCCGTGATCGGCGGTGACCAGCACGAGATCGCCGGGCCGCATCCGCCCGAGGATGCGCGGCAGGGCGGCATCGAACCACTCCAGCGCCCGGGCATAGCCCGCAACATCGCGGCGGTGGCCGTAGAGGCTGTCGAATTCGACGAAATTGGCGAAGGTCAGGCTGCCCTCGGGGGCCGTGTCCATCAGATCGGCCCAATGCTCCATCAACTCGGCATCGGGACCGGTCCGGACCTCGTCGATGCCCCGCATCGAGAAGATGTCTCCGATCTTGCCGATGGCCTGCACCCGCCGCCCTTCGGCCTGCACCCAGTCGCACAACGTGGGGGCCGGCGGGGCCATTGCATAATCGTGGCGGTGGGCAGTCCGGGTGAAGCCCGCCGCGGCGCTGCCGATGAAGGGGCGCGCGATGACCCGGCCGATCCGCATCGCATGGAGCCGGGGGGCGATCGCCGCGCAGAGCGCCAGCAGCCGGTCGCGCCCGAAGCGTTCCTCATGGGCCGCGATCTGCAAGACGCTGTCGGAGGAGGTATAGAGAATCGGCCAGCCCGTCCGCATATGCTCGGCGCCGAGCCGCTCGAGGATCTCGGTGCCCGAGGCGTGGCAATTGCCGAGCGTACCCCCGGTGCCCGCAAGCCGGCGGATCTCGGCCAGAAGATCCTCGGGAAAGGCAGGGATCTCGCGCGGGAAATAGCTCCAGTCCCAGGGCAGCGGCACCCCGGCCAGTTCCCAGTGGCCCGAGGGCGTGTCCTTGCCGCGCGACAGCTCGGTCGCCGCGCCCCAGAGCCCCTGCGGCCGGGCGCCAAGCCCCGGCGCAGCCTCGCCAGAGGCCAGACGGATCGCGGCGCCAAGGCCCAACGTGTCGAGATTGTGCAATTTCAGCGGGCCGGACCGGCCGGTCTCGGCGCGGCCTTCGGCACAGGCCCGTGCGATATGGACAAGCGTATTGGCGCCGGTATCGGGCAGACCGTCATTGAAGAACTCCGCCGCATCGGGCGCGCCGCCGCAGCCGACCGAATCCATCACCACCAGGAAGGCCCGCGTCATCGCAGGACCCTCTGATGCACCAGAGGCGGGATATCGGGCATCTCGTCGCCCATCCGGAACGCCGCGCGCACCCCGGCCTGAACCGCCTCGGCATCGGCCTCGCTGGCGGCATGGACGATGGCCAGCGGCTCGCCCGGCGCGATCCGGTCGCCCAGCGCCGCCATCTCGGCCAGCCCCACCGCCGGATTGATCCGGTCGCCCTCGCGCCGCCGCCCGCCGCCAAGCGCCACCACCGCACGCCCCAGCGCCGCGCCGTCGATTTCCTGAACGATGCCGGCATCGGCGGCCGTGACCTCGTAGAGGACGGGCGCGGCCGGCAGCCGGTCGGGCCAGCGCTCGATGAAATCGGCCGGGCCGCCGAGCTCGGCGACCATCTCGCCGAATTTGAGCACCGCATCGCCCGTCTCGATCGCCCGGCCGATACGCTGCGCGCCATCGGCGGCATCCGCGGCCAACCCACCCAGCGCCAGCACCTCGCCGCCAAGCGCGCAGGTCAGATCCCAGAGCGCGGGCGTGACGCCGGTCCCGGTCAGGGTCTCCATCACCTCGATCACCTCGAGCGCATTGCCCGCCGCGCCCACCAGCGGCTGGGACATGTCGGTGATCAGCGCGGCCGTCATGCAGCCCGCCCCCTGGGCGGTCGCGACCAGCGCGCGGGCAAGATCCTCGGCCTCTTCCATGTCCTTCATGAAGGCCCCCGAGCCGACCTTGACGTCGAGCACCAGCGCCTCGAGCCCGGCGGCCAGCTTCTTCGACAGGATCGAGGCGGTGATCAGGTCGATGCTCTCGACCGTGCCCGAGACATCGCGGACCGCGTAAAGCCTGCGGTCGGCGGGGGCGATATCCTCCGAGGCGCCGACGATGGCGCAACCGACCTGGGCGGTCACCGATTTCAGCGCGGCGACCGGGACCTCGCCGCGATAGCCGGGAATCGATTCGAGCTTGTCGAGCGTGCCGCCGGTATGACCGAGCCCCCGCCCCGAGATCATCGGCACGAACGCCCCGCAGGCCGCCAGCGCGGGCGCCAGCACCAGCGAGACGCAATCGCCGATACCGCCGGTGGAATGCTTGTCGAGCACCGGGCCCGGCAGGTCCCAGTCGAGCACCTTGCCGCTGTCGCGCATCGCCCGCGTCAGCCCGACCCGCTCGGGGTCGGTCAGCCCGTTCAGGAGCACCGCCATGGCGAAGGCCCCGGCCTGGGCATCGGTGACCGCGCCGGAAGCGAGGCCGTCGGCGAACCAGCGCAGCTGCTCTTCGGTCAGGGTTTCGTCATCGCGGACCCGCGCGATGATGCTGCGGGCATCCATCTCAGCGGCCCATATGCGCGGGCGTGAAGGCGCCGGGCAAGAGCTCGGCCATGGTGACATGCCTGGTGGCGCCGCCGGTGGTGGCCAGCGTCACCGGAACCCCGGGCGCGGCGAATTCGGCCAGTTTCTGGCGGCAGCCGCCGCAGGGCGGCACCGGATCGGGACTGTCGGCGATGACCACGACCTCGCGGATCTCGCGACAGCCCGCGGCCACCATGGCGGCAATCGCGCCGGCCTCGGCGCAGGTGCCCTGGGGATAGGCCACATTCTCGACATTGCAGCCGACATGGATCCGCCCGTCCGCCCCCAGCAGTGCCGCCCCGACCCTGAAGCGCGAATAGGGGGCATAGGCGTTTTCGCGCACCGCGCGGGCAGCGGTCAGTAGCGGCATCGGATCCTCCGTTTCGAGGACAATCTGCGGTGCCGCCGCGACCGATGCAAGCCCGCCCGGAATCGCGACGATTCAGCGCGCCTGGCAGGCGATTGCGCTAACATTCGCAGATGGAAGAGTTTCTATCTTGCGCAACTCAAAGTCGGTGCGTAACAGAATTGCGCCAGCTACGCGGAGGGAAGGAAAGTCATGTCATATGCCGAGGTCTACGAGCACTGGAAAACGGACCCCGACGGCTTCTGGATGGAAGCCGCGGAGGCGATCGACTGGGTGGAAAAGCCCTCCAAGGCGCTGTTCGACGAGAATGCCCCGAATTACGAATGGTTCAGCGACGGCATGGTGAACACCTGCTGGAACGCGGTCGACCGCCATGTCGAGCAGGGCCGCGGCGAGCAGGTCGCGATCATCTATGACAGCCCGATCACCCATACCAAGCGCGAGATCACCTATGTGGAACTGCGCAACCGCGTGGCGACGCTGGCGGGGGCTCTGCGCGACAAGGGCGTGACCAAGGGCGACCGGGTCATCATCTACATGCCGATGATCGTCGAGGCGCTGGAGGCGATGCTGGCCTGCGCGCGGCTGGGTGCGGTGCATTCGGTGGTGTTCGGCGGCTTTGCCGCGCATGAGCTGGCGGTGCGGATCGACGATGCCAAGCCGAAATGCATCATGGCCGCCTCCTGCGGGATCGAGCCGGGCCGCCTGGTCCACTACAAGCCCCTGCTGGACGGCGCCATCGAGCAGGCCAAGCACAAGCCCGAATTCTGCGTGATCTACCAGCGCGAACAGGAAGTGGCGCAGCTGACCGAGGGCCGCGACGTGAACTGGCACGGTTTCCAGTACGGCGTGCGGCCAGCCGAATGCGTGCCGGTCGAGGGCAACCACCCCGCCTATATCCTGTATACCTCGGGCACCACCGGCCAGCCCAAGGGCGTGGTCCGTCCGACCGGCGGCCATCTGGTGGCGCTGAACTGGACGATGAAGAACATCTACAACCTCGATCCCGGCGACGTGTTCTGGGCCGCCTCGGATGTGGGCTGGGTCGTGGGCCACAGCTATATCTGCTATGCCCCGCTGATCCACGGCAACACCACCATCGTCTTCGAGGGCAAGCCCGTGGGCACCCCCGATGCCGGCGTGTTCTGGCGGGTGATCTCGGAACACAAGGTGAAAAGCTTCTTCACCGCGCCAACCGCCTTCCGCGCCATCAAGCGCGAGGATCCGAACGGCGAATTCCTCAACAAATACGACCTGACCGGGCTGAAGGCGCTGTATCTCGCGGGCGAGCGCGCCGATCCGGACACCATCAAATGGGCGCAGCGGATGCTGGGCGTGCCGGTGATCGACCATTGGTGGCAGACCGAAACCGGCTGGGCCATCGCGGGCAACCCGCTGGGGATCGAGAAGCTGCCGGTGAAGGTCGGCTCGCCCTCGGTGCCGATGCCGGGCTATGACATCCACATCCTCGACGAGGGCGGTCATGAGGTCGGCCCGGGCACCTTGGGCGCCATCGCGGTCAAGCTGCCGCTGCCTCCGGGCACGCTGCCCACGCTGTGGAACGCGCATGAGCGGTTCGAGAAATCCTACCTGACCCATTTCCCCGGCTATTACGAGACGGGCGATGCGGGCTACAAGGACGAGGACGGCTATCTCTACATCATGGCGCGGACCGATGACGTCATCAACGTCGCCGGGCACCGGCTCTCGACCGGCGCGATGGAAGAGGTGCTGGCCAGCCATCCCGACGTCGCCGAATGCGCGGTGATCGGCGTGGCCGACGAGCTGAAGGGGCAGTTGCCGATGGGCTTTCTCTGCCTCAATGCGGGCTGCAGCCGCGATCACGGCGAGATCCTCCGCGAATGCGTCACGCTGGTGCGCAACCAGATCGGCCCGGTCGCTGCCTTCAAGCTGGCCTGCATCGTCGACCGCCTGCCCAAGACCCGGTCGGGCAAGATCCTGCGCGGCACCATGTCCAAGATCGCCGACGGGATGGATTTCAAGATGCCCGCGACCATCGACGACCCCGCGATCCTCGACGAGATCGCCGATGCGGTAAAGCGGCTGGGCTATCCGCAGGCGGCCTGAGCCCCCGCATCCCCCTGCCTCAGGGGCCCCGCATCGGGCCCCTGAGCGGAAAAAAAACCGAAAACCGGGGCCGGCGCATGGACAACCTTGCGTCGGCTCTCGTATTTTTTACCATTACTGCAGGTTTTTTCCGCGATACCGCGTAAACCAACCAATAGACAGGTTGGTATGCGGTCTCATGCGGGATAATAAGATAGAAATGCAACTCATGCGAGTGCAGCAATGTTGCCGATGCCGGAACGCACCCCCCCTGGCGACAGGGGTCTAGGCTTGGCGGACCGCGGCTTTCGCGCGGATCTGTCCGAGACCGGGCGTGGCGCGCAAAAGCGCGCGGCGATGCTGGGTCATGACATGCGCTCGGCGATCGCAGATATTCTCGGCGGGTTGTCACTGGCCGAGCTGGGGCCCCTCGACCCTGATTCCAGGCTTCAGCTCAAACGGGTCCAAAGCGCCGCCGAACAGCTGGCGCGCCTGACCGACGAGACCCTGGCGTTGATCACCGGCGACGAGATCGACCAGCTCGAGGCGCCGATCCATACCGCGCTGCTGCCCTTCCTCGAGCGCATCGCCGGGCGCTGGCAGGCCCATGCCGAGGAACACGGCCTGGCTTTCGCGCTCGATATCCATACCGACCTGCCCGGCATCATCGGCACCGATCCGGCAGCGCTCGAACGGATTCTCTCGAATCTCATCAGCAATGCGATGAAATACTCCGCCGCCGGTACGGTGCGGCTGAAGACCCATATGGGCCCGCGGGAATCGCTCTGCTTCAGGGTGCGCGACACCGGACCGGGCTTTTCCGAGGAGGCCATGGCCCGGCTGTTCGAATTCGCCGGGCGCCCGGCCGAAAGCAGCCAGCCGGGCAGCGGTCTGGGCCTGCATATCGTGCGCGACCTGGCCCGGCGGGTGCGCGGCCAGCTCCAGCTGGTCAATCTTGCCGAGGGCGGCGCCGAGGTCTCGGTGATCCTGCCGCGCTCGGCCTGGGCGCCGGGCGTGCAGACGCGGGGCGATCTGCGCGACCTGCCCGACCTGTCCTGCTGCGACGTGCTTCTGGCCGAGGACAACCCGACCAACCAGTTGCTGATGCGGCAGATGCTGGAAACGCTGGGGGCACGCTGCACCATGGTCAAGGACGGTCAGGCCGCAGCCGAGATCCTGGCGGCGCGTCGTTTCGACCTGGCCCTGATCGACATCGAGATGCCGCGCCTGTCGGGCATCGACGTGATCCGGCGGCTGCGGACGTCCGAGGGCGACAGTCCGGGAACGGCCGTGCTGGCGGTGACGGCCTTCGTGCTTGCCGCCAACCGGGACCAGATCTATGCCGCCGGCGCCGACGGCATTCTGGCCAAGCCGATCATGAGCCTCGACGCCTTCGGCGAGGCGATCATGGGGGTGCTGAACCGGCGGCCCTGCAACTGCGCCCACGTCTCCGAGCGCCCCGTACCCTTCGACGCGCTGCATCTCGACCGGCTGCTGGCGCTGGCCGGACCGGAAGACGGGCGCGAGCTTCTGACCCGGATGCATGACGATCTCGAGGCCGTGCGCGCCGGCCTGGTCGAGGCACTCGAACGTGGCAACCGGACGATGCTGCTGTCGCAGGCCCATGTGCTGATCTCGCTGGCCGGCGCGGTGGGCAATGGCACGTTGCAGGCGCTTGCGGAACATCTGAACTCCGCCGCCCGCAGGCAGGACAACACCGAGGTCGGACAGCTCGGTCCGCAGATCGTCGCGCATATCGAAGAGCTCTGCACCGCGCTCGAGGCCGAATTCGCCACCCGTTACAGCAAGGCAGGCGCATGACCGTCCCCCCGCTTCTTTTGATCGAGGACACGCCCTCGCTTCAGATGATCTACGAGACGGTGCTGCGCAATGCCGGCTACAAGGTGGTGTCGGCCTCGACCGCCGCAGAGGGACTGGCCGCCTTCCGCGAGCTGCGACCGCAGGTCGTTCTGCTCGACCTGATGCTGCCCGACCGTCCCGGGCAGGAACTGTTGCAGGAATTCCTGGCGCTCGTCCCCGAGACCCGGGTGATCGTGGTCACCGCCAATGGCTCGATCAACCGCGCGGTCGAGGCGATGCGCGCGGGGGCCTATGAATTCCTGCTCAAGCCCTTCAACGAACAGCGCTTCCTGCATGCGGTCGAGACCGCGCTGGCCGAGCGGAGGGCGGCCGACCCGCCGCCTGCCCCGGCGCCGACCCGGACCACGTTCGAGCCGCCCTCGGGCTTCGTCGGCAGCTCGCCCCAGATGGTCGCGGTCTATGACCGGATCGCCTCGGTCGGCCGCTCGAAAGCCACCGTCTTCATCACCGGCGAAAGCGGCACCGGCAAGGAGATCTGCGCGCAGGCGGTGCATGCCGCATCGGCCCGTGCCGACGGGCCCTTCGTGCCGCTGAACTGCGCCGCGATCCCGCGCGATCTTCTGGAATCCGAGGTCTTCGGTCATCTCAAGGGCGCCTTCACAGGGGCGCTGGCCGACAAGCCGGGGGCCGCGGCGGTGGCCGATGGCGGCACGCTCTTCCTCGACGAGATCTGCGAAATGGACATGGGGCTTCAGACCAAGCTCCTGCGCTTCCTGCAGACCTCGACGGTTCAGCCCATCGGTGCCTCGCATCCGCGCAAGGTCAATGTCCGGATCGTCTGCGCCACCAATCGCGATCCGCTGGAAGAGGTCCGGCTGGGCCGGTTCCGCGAGGATCTGTATTACCGGCTGCATGTGGTGCCGATCCATCTGCCGCCGCTGCGCGAGCGCGGCGAGGATGTGGTCGAGATCGCGCAATCGGCGCTCGAGAAGCTCTCGGCCGAGGAAGAGCGCAGCTTCGACCGGCTGGCGCCCGAGGTCGCGCAGCTGTTCCGACGCCTGCCCTGGCCCGGAAATGTGCGCCAGTTGCTGAACGTGCTGCGCCATGCGGTGGTGCTGAACCAGGGGCCGGAAATCACGCTGGAGATGCTGCCGATCGCGCTGCAGCAGGAACATGACCGGATCACCGCCTCGGGACGGGGCATGTCCCGGGCCATGGACGGCGATGCCGAACCGATCCAGATCGAGGATCTGATCGGACGGACGCTGGCCGAAATCGAGCAAGTGGTGATCGAGGGCACCATCGCCCGCGAAGGCGGCTCGTTGCCGCGCGCGGCACGCGTGCTCGACGTGTCCCCCTCGACCCTCTATCGCAAGCGCGAAGCCTGGGCGCGCAAGCAGCAGGACACCCATACCGATGGCACCAAAGCGGATCTTCACACCACGCATTGACGCTCCGCCTGCACCGCCACCGGGGGACCCGGCGCGGGCCCGTCTCAGGTCGGCCCCGAGGCAGGGAGCGGAACGAACAGCCGCAGACCGCACCCGGGTGTTTGATCCCATGGTTTGAGGATGCGGTCCATTCGTCGAAATGGAACCCCATGGCCGAGCTTCGTCATGGCGGTGCCATGACCGCGCGCCGTGTCAGAGTGGCAACATGAGCCGATTGCAAGCCCGAGCGCAGCGCTAAGCCGGAAGCTCGGCGGTGAGCGTGACCGGAAAACGATCCCCGGATCGTTTCCTTGTTGTCCTTGCCATCCAGGGACACGACGCCTTCGGGCCGGGCGACCATGGCGGAGAGGCGCCACGTTATCCGGTCCGCAGGCTGATGCCGCATGCGGGCGCGGAAGCGTTCGGTGACGCGCAGCGACGTGTCTTGCCGGTGAAGCCGGGACCGCTCGGCAACCTGGCGATGGATGCGGACTGAACCTTCCCCCTTCCGCTTCAGCAAACGCATCGCCCGGTTCGAAACGCGGGATGTCAGGGGCCTGAGCGACCGGTTTCGCGATGACGGCCGGACGAGCAGCCTGCCTGCCGGGTCCGGGCGCTCGCCCCTGGACTGCCGGACTGCCGCTCGGGCATGGCCTGTCAGTCCGATCCGACGCGCCCGGCTTGCTCCGGTCCCGGGCGACATCCCGGCCAGGCGGCCGAGGCCCGCCCGCTCGGACCTTCCACAATGCGCTTCCGGGCCCCTGTCGGACGCGGCGATGGCAATGGTGCCGACAGGATCCATCCTGCTGAAAAGGGTGAAGCCTATCGGGCCCTTCACGGGCATCCACCAGCTAGCGGGTTTCAGGCGAAAGGCTTCAGAGGAACTGCTCGCGCAACAGCCGTTCCTCGAGCCCGTGGCCCGGATCGAACAGGATGCGGTGCCGTATCGTCGCTTCCGAGCGGATCTCGACCTTGCTGACCACCCCTGCCCCGCGACTGTCGCCCTCTGTCATCACCGGCCGCTTGCGCGGCTCGAGCGCCTCGATCGTCACCGTCGCCCGCTTGGGCAGCAGCGCCCCCCGCCAGCGCCGCGGCCGGAAGGGCGCGACCGCGGTCAGCGCCAGAACATCCGACCCGATCGGCAGGATCGGACCATGGGCGGAATAATTATAGGCGGTCGAGCCCGCCGGCGTCGCCACCAGCGCCCCGTCGCAGACAAGCTCTTCGAGCCGGACCTTGCCATCGACCGAGATCCGGAGCTTGGCCGCCTGCGGTCCGGCGCGCAGAAGGCTGACCTCGTTGATCGCCAGCGCCTCGACCACGGTCCCGTCCGGCCGCGTCGCCTTCAGCCGCAGCGGGTTGATGATCTCTTCCTCCGCCGCCGCCAGCCGGTCGTCCAGCCGGTCCTCGTGATATTCGTTCATCAGGAAACCGATGGTGCCGCAATTCATGCCATAGACCGGCAGACCGAACCCCTGGGTGGCATGCAGCGTCTGCAGCATGAACCCGTCGCCGCCCAGCGCCACGATCACCTCGGCCTGTTCCGGCCTGCATTGTCCGTAGCGCGCCGTCAGCCGGCCGAGCGCCCCTTCGGCGCTTGCGGTCTCGCTTGCCAGAAAGGCAATCCTCGTCGGTCCGGCCATGTCCTGTTCCCTCGCGTTTCCGGCCAAGTCTTCGCGCGCGCCGATCGGAAACACAAGGCCCGCATCCGACCCGCGGGAGCGGCCGAACCGGGCCAGATCGGGCTTTTTCAATGCCCGGCCTTCCGATAGAACCCACGGCATCCGGCTCTGGCTGTCCCGAGGAGACCCAACATGAACGCCCATCACCAAGACAGCGGCTTTTTCGCCGATGACCTTGCCACCCGTGATCCCGAGATCGCCCGTGCCATCGGTCTGGAGCTTGGCCGCCAGCGCGACGAGATCGAGCTGATTGCCTCCGAGAACATCGTCAGCCGCGCCGTGATGGAGGCACAGGGCTCGGTGATGACCAACAAATATGCCGAAGGCTATCCGGGCCGGCGCTATTACGGCGGCTGCCAGTTCGTCGACATCGCCGAGAACCTGGCGATCGAGCGGGCCTGCAAGCTGTTCGACGTGGCCTTTGCCAATGTGCAGCCCAATTCGGGCAGCCAGGCCAACCAGGGCGTCTTCACCGCGCTTTTGAAACCCGGCGACACCATCCTCGGCATGAGCCTCGACGCGGGCGGCCACCTGACCCATGGCGCCGCCCCGAACCAGTCGGGCAAATGGTTCAACGCGGTCCAGTACGGCGTGCGCGAAAGCGATCTCGAGGTCGATTACGACCAGATCGAGGCGCTGGCGAAAGAGCATCAGCCCAAGCTGATCGTCGCGGGCGGTTCGGCCATTCCGCGCATCCTCGACTTCAAGCGCTTCCGCGAGATCGCCGACATGGTCGGCGCCTGGCTGATGGTCGACATGGCCCATTTCGCGGGACTGGTGGCGGCCGGGCTCTACTCCTCGCCCTTCCCGCATGCGCATGTCGCAACGACGACCACCCACAAGACCCTGCGCGGTCCGCGCGGCGGCATGATCCTGACCAATGACGAGGCGCTGGCCAAGAAGTTCAACTCGGCCATCTTCCCGGGCATCCAGGGCGGTCCGCTGATGCATGTGATCGCAGGCAAGGCCGTGGCCTTCGGCGAGGCGCTGCGCCCCGACTTCAGGACCTATCAGGAACAGGTCATCAAGAATGCCAAGGCGCTGGGCGCGGCACTGGTCGAGGGCGGGCTGAACCTCGTCACCGGCGGCACCGACAGCCATGTGCTGCTGGTCGATCTGCGACCCAAAGACGTGAAGGGCAACGCCACCGAAAAGGCGCTGGGACGGGCCCATATCACCTGCAACAAGAACGGCATCCCCTTCGACAGCGAGAAGCCCACGATCACCAGCGGCATCCGTCTGGGCAGCCCCGCCGGGACGACCCGCGGCTTCGGCGAAGAGGAATTCGCCCAGATCGGCCGCTGGATCACCGAGGTCGTGGACGGTCTGGCCGCCAATGGCGAAGAGGGCAACTCGGAGGTCGAGACCCGGGTCAAGGCCGAGGTCGAGGCGCTCTGCGCCCGCTTCCCGATCTATCCCGCGCTCTGAGCGCATAACAGGACCCGGACCGGAAGGGGCAGCCCCGGCTGCCCCTTTTCCTTTCTGGAAAAGGCCCGCGCACTCTGGCCCCGGCCGCCGCCCGGGAGTATCTCTGCCCCATGCTCGCGACACAGATCCACGGCGACCGCAGCGCCGTCCCGCCCATCCTGATCGTTCATGGCCTGTTCGGCTCGGCCCGCAACTGGGGGGCCATCGCACGCCGCCTGTCCAACAGCCGCCGGATCGTCGCGGTCGACATGCGCAACCATGCCGACAGCCCCTGGACCGCCACCCATCGCTATCCCGAACTTGCCGCCGACCTGGCCGAGGTGATCGCGGCCGAAGGCGGGCGGGCCGATGTCATCGGCCATTCGATGGGCGGCAAGGCCGCGATGATGCTGGCGCTGACCCGGCCCGAGACGGTCGGACGGCTGATCGTGGCCGATATCGCGCCGGTCGCCTATGGCCACAGCCAGACCGGGCTGATCCAGGCCATGCGCGGGCTCGACCTCTCGGCCATCTCGCGGCGCAGCGAGGCCGACCGGGCGCTGGCGGCCGCTATCGGGGACCCGTCGACCCGGGCCTTCCTGCTGCAATCGCTGGATCTGCGCGCCGAGCCGCCGCGCTGGCGGCTCAATCTCGACACGCTCGAAGCCGAGATGCCCCATATCACCGGCTGGCCCGACACTGTCGAAGGCCGGTTCGACGGCCCGACGCTGATGCTGACGGGGGCCTTGTCCGATTATGTCGGCCCCGGGGACCGGGACCGGATCAAGGCGCTGTTCCCCGCGGCCCGCTTCGCCAGGATCCCCGGTGCCGGCCACTGGCTGCATGCCGACAAGCCGCGGGAATTCGAAGCGGCGGTGCGGGCCTTCCTCGAGATGCCGCCTAGCCCTCGGGCCTGAGGATCCGCGTCAGCGTGCCGTCCTTCTTGATGTATTGCCCCATCAGCGCGGCCGCCACATGCAGCAACAGAAGCAGCACCAGGATCACCCGGAACCCGGCATGCAGCCCCGCCGCCAGCTCCGAGCCCAGCCACCAGGCCAGCATGCCGGTCGCTGGCAGCGCCACCATCAGCACGTAAAGCGCGCCATGGATCACCCGGGCCAGCATCACCTGGGCGGGCGTATGGCCTGGATCGGGCGCGGGCACGCCATGCAGAAAGCGCAGTCCCAGCCGCCAGAAGGCCAGCACCAGAATCGCCAGCCCGATCAGAATATGCAGCGCAACCAGAATGGTGACGCCCTTCTCGCCCGTCTCCATGTAGCGCCCGAAGGCCTGCCCGATGCCCTCTGCGAACAGGAATTGCAGCACGACAAGACCGAACACCGCCCAATGCAGACGGATCTGCATCCGTGAATAACCCGTAACCGACATCGACGACCTCCGATGATCCGTTTCCCGAAGCGACCGCCCGGGGACCGGCGGCCGGTAGACGGCCTCTGGCCGGGGCGACAGCGACGGGCATCGGCATGCCGGCGCCCGTCTGCGTCACCGCGGCAAGGCTCATGCCCGTCAGGCTAGAGGATTTCCATGCGCCCGGGAGTGCGGCCTGGCGAAGCATCCCGGGGTCCCGGCACCGCAGCTCAGAACGACCAGACCCGGGCGCGGCGGTCGAGAAGATCGCGGGCCATGGCACCGGGACGGGCGACGCCCACCCCCTCGATCAGCGCCTCGGGCCCGGCGCCGCGCCCGGGCAGGTAGATCGCGCAGACCCCGACCCGCGCACCCTTGCCGATCGCGGTCCGCAGCGCGGCCTGCGGGTTCAGACCGGCCGGAGGCTGGGGCGCCAGCGCCGTCTCGGGTGGCGCCGTAAGCGCGATATCGCCCGCCGGACCGCAGAGCAGGATCTCGGTCTCGACCCCGCGCTCAAGCGCCTGCAGCGTCAGTACCATCGCCATCAGCTGGGTTTGCGGCGCGGCATCGGTCAGCACCGTGACAAGCCGGCGCACATCCTTCGCCGCCGCCGGAGCGGCCGCCAGTGCCAGCGTCAGCGTCAGCCCGAGCGCCGCCATTCTCGGGACTCTGAGGAAAGCCTTTGCGAGGGTCATGGCCTATCTCCCTGTCTTTGGTGATCTTCGGACAGGTGATAGGGCATGGGCGCGTGCCCCGGCGGTGACAAAGGCACAGAACCGGGCATGGCACGCGCGCCTCCGTGCCTGACGTTGGGGAAGCGTGCCTTGATGCGGATCAAACCGGCCTGCCGGGGCCCATGCTAGGCTGGCCCATCGGCGACGCGGCAGCGGCGGTGATTGCCGGGCGGGGGAGCGCGAAGCAGATGATCTCACTCGACGATATCGAAGACATGACCGATCTTTCGCGCGACGAGATCTCGGCCATTGCCGAACATGAGAACCTGCCCGAGGCCGATGCATCGCTTCTGGGCGATTACCTGATGCATCTGCATCACGGCCCGCAACGGGTCCAGGCTATGATCTGCGAGGATATCCGCGCCGCCCTCCATCGCGACGATACTAGCCGCGCAGCCGAGCTTTACGCGGTGCTACACTCTTTCCTGGCAAGCCATCCCGAAGCCGCGCAAGGCACGTCCTAGCCCGGGCACCGCGACCCGAAGGCCGCCCCCGAGATGCCTCTTGCAAGCACCGCCGGGGGGCGGAAACAGGCTCAGACCTCCGGCAGGCCGCCCCGCAGGCGTTCCTTCCTTGAGCGAACCGACCAGCGCGGATCGGCCTCCTTGATCCGGCGCGAGACGACATAGGCTGCGGGCCAGGCCAGAATGCAGCCGATCCCGACGCCGATGGCGATGGCGGTCCAGCTGTAGAAGCCCAGCGAGAACATGACGATCACAATCGCCCCGGTGATCACGGCCCCGCTCATCGGGGTCAGGAGCAGGCTCAGACGGTCCATGATTTCCCTCCCTTGTCATGGTTAACGCAAGGGAAATACGCAGCGACCGCTGATCCGGATGCCGTCGCCCGGGGCACGACGCATCACGAAGCCGTGAAAGGCGGGGAATGGGAAACCGTCAGGGCTCAGGCGGGAAGTCGGGCGGTGACCTCGATCTCGATCTTCATCTCGGGCTCCATCAGCCCGGCCGTGATCATCGTGGCCGCGGGCCGGGCCCGGGCAAAGGCCTCGGAGACGACAGGCCAGCAGGCGGGCCAGTCGGCCCGGTCGGGCAGGATGTAGCGGACCCGGACGACATCGTCGAGCGAGGCCCCTGCCGCGGCCAGCGCAGACGCGATCGTGGCCAGCGCATTGGCGCATTGGGTCTCGACCGCGTCGGGCATGGTCATGGTGGCATAGTCATAGCCGGTCGTGCCGGCCACGAAGACCCAGCCATCGGCGATGACGGCGCGGGAATAGCCGATCTTCGCCTCGAAGGGCGATCCGGTCGAGATCAGACGGCGCGCCATACCTCAGCCCGCGGTCTTTCCTTCCTTCTTGCTGTCAGCATAGATCATCAGGGGCGCGGCATCGGCATTGACCGCTTCCTCGTTGACCACGACCTCCTGCACCGCATCCATGCCCGGCAGATCGAACATGGTGTCGAGCAGGATATCCTCCATGATCGACCGCAGACCGCGCGCACCGGTCTTGCGCGCGATGGCGCGCTTGGCGATGGCGGACAGCGCATCCTCGGTGAAGGTCAGCTGGGTATCTTCCAGCTCGAACAGCCGCTGATACTGCTTGACCAGCGCGTTCTTCGGCGCGGTCAGGATCTGCACCAGCGCGGACTCGTCCAGATCGGTCAGGGTGGCGATCACCGGCAGACGGCCGACGAATTCGGGGATCAGGCCGAATTTCAGCAGATCCTCGGGTTCGAGTTCGGTGAACACTTCGCCGATTCCGCGCGAATCGTTATCCTTCACATCGGCGCCGAAACCGATGGCCGAGCCCTTGCCGCGCTGCGAGATGATCTTCTCGAGGCCAGCGAAGGCACCGCCGCAGATGAAGAGGATATTGGTGGTGTCGACCTGCAGGAATTCCTGTTGCGGATGCTTGCGCCCGCCCTGCGGCGGCACCGAGGCGACAGTGCCCTCCATGATCTTCAGAAGCGCCTGCTGCACGCCCTCGCCCGACACGTCGCGGGTGATCGAGGGATTGTCGGACTTGCGGGTGATCTTGTCGACCTCGTCGATATAGACGATGCCGCGCTGCGCGCGCTCGACATTGTATTCGGACGCCTGAAGCAGCTTGAGAATGATGTTCTCGACATCCTCGCCGACATAGCCCGCCTCGGTCAGCGTGGTCGCATCCGCCATGGTGAAGGGCACGTCGAGAATGCGCGCAAGTGTCTGCGCCAGAAGGGTCTTGCCGCAGCCGGTCGGGCCGATCAGCAGGATGTTCGATTTCGCCAGCTCGATATCGGCGGATTTGGCGCCATGATTGAGCCGCTTGTAATGGTTGTGCACAGCGACGGACAGCACCCGCTTGGCATGCATCTGGCCGATCACGTAATCGTCCAGCACCTCGCAGATGTCGCGGGGGGTGGGCACGCCATCGGTCGACTTCAGCCCCGAGGACTTGGTCTCCTCGCGGATGATGTCCATGCACAGCTCGACGCATTCGTCGCAGATGAAAACGGTCGGCCCGGCGATAAGCTTGCGCACTTCATGCTGGCTCTTGCCGCAGAACGAGCAGTAAAGCGTGTTCTTCGAGTCGCTGCCGGAATTCGTCGCCATGTCGGTCCTCTGCGGTCGTGGTCTGTGCGGTCCTGCACCGGGCAGGAACGCCTCGCCTTCCCCGGTCACCTCGGCCTTCCGATCAGGGTAGGGCAAGGCGGAGCGGGGCACAATGTCAAATTCCTCACCCTGGCGCAGGGCCGGTCCGGCCCCGCCCCGGGGTGGCGGCGGTTACTTCTTCTCTTCGAGGGCGCTGCGGCTTTCGACGATCTCGTCGATCAGGCCCCAGTCCTTCGCCGTCTCGGCATCCATGAAGTTGTCGCGCTCGAGCGCGTCGATCACGCTCTGAAGATCCTGACCGGTATGCTTCACGTAGATCTGGTTCAGCCGGTCCTTCAGCTTCTGGGTCTCCTGGGCATGGATCATGATGTCCGTCGCCTGGCCCTGGAAGCCGCCCGAGGGCTGGTGCACCATGATCCGGCTGTTGGGCAGCGAGAAGCGCATTCCCGGCGCGCCCGCGGTCAGGAGCAGCGAGCCCATCGAGGCCGCCTGCCCCACCACCAGGGTCGAGACCTTGGGCTTGATGTACTGCATGGTGTCGTAGATCGAGAGCCCCGAGGTCACAACGCCTCCCGGGCTGTTGATATACATGGAGATCTCTTTGGACGGGTTCTCGGCCTCGAGATGCAGGAGCTGGGCCACGATCAGGCTCGACATGCCGTCATGGATCGGGCCGGTGATGAAGATGATCCGCTCCTTCAGCAGGCGCGAGAAGATGTCATAGGCCCGTTCGCCGCGCGAGGTCTGCTCGACCACCATGGGCACCAGGTTGTTCATGTAATGCTCGATCATGTCGGTCATAGTCGCCTGCCTCTGGGTACATTCGGCCGTTGGATGCTGACGGGTCCGGCCTGTCAGCCCGCGTGTCGGAAGAGTCTTAGTTTCGCACCAGACTCCCTGCAAGGGCCATAGCCGCTTTTCCTTTCTCCGCCCCCCCGGGCCGCGACGCCCGCCCCGACCGCGATGCAAAGCGCAGGGCACGCGGCACCAACGCGGCAAGGACGGGGTTCGGCGGAAGATCGGGCGGCACCGCAACATCGCGACGCAGGACCAAGCCGGCCCGCGCGCCGTGTTCGCTGTGCCTGTTATTCGGGCAGTGTCTTCCGGATATCGCCCAGATCGAGAACCGGCGCCGCATCGAGATTGCCCGCATCGAGCAGCGACGCGACCCGCTCGAGCGCGGCCACCAGCATCGCCTGTTCCCAGTCCGGCAGCCTCTCGAAGGCGATCACGTAGCGATCATGCAGCGGATCGGGGGCGCGGTCGATCGACTCGCGGCCAAGCCCGGTGATGGCGATGATCATCTGCCGCCGGTCGGTTTCCGAGCGCCGCCGGTCGACAAGCCCCTTGGCGACCAGCCGGTCGATCAGCGTGGTCATCGTCGCCTGCGACACCCCCATCCGGGTGGCGATGGTCTTCGGCGTGCTCTGCCCGGTCTCGGCCACGATCTGCAACACGCGAATCTGTACCGCGGTCAGCCCCGCGGCACGCGCCAATTCCCGGCCGTAAAGCTCGGTTGCCCTCAGGATCCGCCGCAACGCGACAAGGCTCAGTTCGGACCGTTTCATACCACCTCCATCTTCCGGCAGCACACTGACGGAGAACGATTTTCATCAATCGCGGACGGGCGCAAGGGCAATGAGCTTCGCAAGACAAACTGCCCCGAAGCAGATCGCACAATTCGGGGTTGTTTTCCGCCTAGATGATCCGCACTTCTTAGCTCATTTAGGCGGCTTTATACCAAATTTTGTGCCTTTTGCATCGGCATATTGAAATTTCGCAAGACTAACTATATTGAAAGACCCGAGCCACAAGGAGGACAGCAGAACCATGGCACTCACGATCCAGTCCAGCCCCCGGCGCGCCGAGGCGCCCATCACATTCCGACCGCCAACCGGCGAGGATGGGGCCGCGGTCTGGGCTCTGGTCCGCGCCTGCAAGCCGCTCGACGAGAATTCGATGTACTGCAATCTGATCCAGTGCGACCACTTCGCCGACACCTGCATCCTGGCGGAAATGGACGGCGAAGCGGTGGGCTGGATCTCGGCCTACAGGCTTCCGGACGCCCCCGAGACCCTGTTCGTCTGGCAGGTCGCCGTGTCGGACAAGGCGCGCGGTCGCGGCCTCGGGCGGCGGATGCTGTTCGAGCTGCTGGAACGCGAGGCCTGCGACGGCGTGATGCGGCTGCAGACCACCATCACCCGCGACAACGACGCGTCCTGGGGGCTGTTCCGCGGCTTTGCCCGCAGGCTCGGCGCCCGGATCGAGGATACGCCCCATTTCACCAGGAGCGAGCATTTCGACGGTCGCCACGCCACCGAGCACATGGTGACGATCCGTCTGGCCGAGGCGCTGTCCCGGGCCGCGTAAGCTAACGCGTTCCGTCTTTCACCTTTTCCTTTTTCAGAAATCCGAGGACGTTCCCATGTCGACTGTCGAGACAGCCGAAACCACCATTGCCGAACCCACCATTTACGACCGACGCGAATCGGAGGTCCGGTCCTATTGCCGCAACTTCCCCGTCAGCTTTGCCCGCGCAGAGGGCGCGACGCTGACCGATGCCGATGGCAATACCTATATCGACTTCCTGGCGGGCTGTTCGTCGCTGAATTACGGCCATAACGATCCCGACATGAAGGCCGCGCTGATCGCGCATCTCGAGCAGAACGGCCTCGCCCATGCGCTCGATCTTCACACCGAGGAGAAGGCCGCCTTCCTGACCGCCTTCGAGCACCACATCCTGCATCCCCGCGGCATGGAGCATCGGGTGATGATGACCGGCCCGACCGGGACCAATGCGGTCGAGGCGGCGCTGAAACTCGCGCGCAAGGTCACCGGACGGCGCAATGTGATCGCCTTCACCAACGGCTTTCACGGCATGACGCTGGGCGCGCTGGCGCTGACCGGGAATTCCGGCAAGCGCGGCGGCGCGGGCGTTCCGCTGCCCGACGTGACCCATATGCCGTTCGAGAATTCGATGGGCGATCTCGACACGCTCGAGCATCTCGACGCGATGTTGTCGAACCCCTCCTCGGGCATCGACGCCCCCGCCGCCTTCATCGTCGAGCTGGTGCAGGGCGAAGGCGGGCTGAATGCCGCCTCCTGCGAATGGGCCCAGGGGCTGGAGCGGCTGGCGAAGAAACACGGCGCGCTCTTCATCGTCGACGACATCCAGGCCGGGATCGGCCGCACCGGCAGCTTCTTCAGCTTCGACCATATGGGCATCGACCCCGACATGGTGACGCTGGCCAAGTCGCTGTCTGGCTTCGGGCTGCCCTTCGCCTGCACGCTGATCCGGCCCGAACACGACATCTGGAAGCCGGCCGAGCATAACGGCACCTTCCGCGGCAATACCCATGCCTTCGTGACCGCCCGCATCGCGCTGGAGAAATTCTGGGCCGATGACGACCTGCGCAACGAAGTCGCGCTGAAATCGCAGGTGCTCGAAGAGCGGCTGAGCCAGATCGGCAACCGGGTCGGGGGCGCGACGCTCAAGGGCCGCGGCATGATGCGCGGCATCGACCTGGGCGACGGCGCCCTCGCCGGACGGATCTGCGCCGAATGCTTCCGGCGCGGCCTGATCATCGAGACCTCGGGCGCGCATGACGAGGTGGTCAAGGTGCTGGCGCCGCTGACCATCCCGATGGAGCAGTTTCGCAAGGGGCTCGATATTCTCGACGCGGCCGTGGAGGCCTGCGTCCCTTTCGCCATGGCAGCGGAGTAAGACAATGATTATTCGCGATTTTCACAAACTCAAGGATACCGACCGCGCGGTCTCGGATGCGCGCTGGACCTCGGTCAGGATGCTGCTGGCCGATGATGGGATGGGCTTTTCCTTCCACATCACGGTGCTGCAGGCCGGTTCGGAACACACGTTCCACTATAAGCACCATTTCGAAAGCGTCTACTGCATCTCGGGCAAGGGCTCGATCACCGATCTGGCCTCGGGCGAGACCTATCAGATCCGCCCGGGCGTGATGTACGCGCTCGACCAGCACGACCACCACACGCTCCGTGCCGAAGAGGAGCTGGTGATGGCCTGCTGCTTCAACCCGCCGGTCACCGGCACCGAGGTTCACCGCGAGGATGGCTCCTATGCCCCCGTGGAAGAGCTTGCCGACTGAACCCGCAGGACCGGCCCCTGGCTGGCCCCGGGCCAGCCCGCGGGTCGGCCCGAGACCTGCCCCAATGACAGGACGCCCCGGGGCAACCCGGCGGGCGCAACGACAGTGACCAAGCGACAGCATACCGTCGAGAAGATCGGCGGCACCTCCATGGCGCGCGTCCACGAGCTTGTGGACACGCTTTTCACCCGCGGCCGCGAGGCCCCGGAATACGGCCGCATCTTCGTGGTCTCGGCCTTCGGCGGCATCACCGACCTGCTGCTCGAACAGAAGAAGACCGGAGAGCCCGGGGTCTACGGGCTGTTTTCCAATGCCGACAATGATCATGCCTGGTCGGACGCGCTGAACCGCGTCGCGGGCGCGATGCGCGAGGCCCATGGCCGGGTCCTCGACCATCCCGCCGACATCGCCGCCGCCGACGATTTCGTGCGCGAGCGGATCGAGGGCGCGCGGTCCTGCCTGATCGACCTGCAGCGGCTCTGTTCCTACGGCCATTTCCGGCTGGCCCATCACATGGGGCTGATCCGCGAGCTGCTGTCGGGGCTGGGCGAGGCGCAGTCGGCTTTCGTGACCGCAGCGCTTTTGCGCCGCCGGGGGATCGATGCGCGCTTCGTCGATCTGTCGGGCTGGCGCGACGAGACCGAATGCACCCTCGAGGAACGCATCATCGAGGGCCTGCGCGATGTCGACATCTTCCACGAGATGCCGATCGTGACCGGCTATGCGCAATGCTCCGAGGGGCTGATGGCCGAATTCGACCGCGGCTATTCCGAGGTGACCTTCGCCCGGATCGCTGCCCTCACCGGCGCCGGCGAGGCGATCATCCACAAGGAGTTCCACCTCTCCTCGGCCGATCCGAAACTGGTCGGCGCCGAGGCGGTGGTGAAGATGGGCCATACCAATTACGACGTGGCCGACCAGCTGTCGAACATGGGCATGGAGGCAGTTCATCCGAAGGCCGCCAAGATGCTCCGGCAGGCGGGCATTCCGTTGCGTGTGACCAACGCCTTCGAGCCAGAGGATCCGGGCACGCTGATCGACGATGCCGAGGGCGAGGCGCCGCGGGTCGAGATGGTGACCGGGCTCGGGGTCTATGCGCTCGAACTGTTCGAACAGGACATGGTCGGCGTGAAGGGGTACGACAGCGCCATCCTCGACGTGCTGACCCGGCACAAGGTGCGGATCGTCGCCAAGACCTCCAATGCCAACACCATCACCCATTATCTCGACGCGCCGCTGAAGCTGGTGCGCCGGGTCGAGCGCGATCTCGAGGCCAAGTTCCCGGGCGCCACGCTGACCGCGCGCAATCTCGCGGTGGTGGCGGCGATCGGGCGCGACCTGAAGGGGCTGAAGGTGCTGGCCCGCGGTCTCGCGGCGCTCGATGCGGCCGGGATCGAGCCGGTTGCCGTGCAGCAGACCACGCGCGATGTCGATGCCCAGTTCGTGGTCCCGCGCGAGGACATGGAGCCCGCGATCCGGGCATTGCATGCAGCCCTGGTCGAAGAAGATTGCCAGCAGGAGGCAATTGCCGCCTGACCCGGCGGGGCCCGTGACGGCCGCCTTCGTCCGCCGGTCGGGCCTTTTGGCCAGCAGGGAAAGGTTGCGGCAAGCGTCAGCGCCGCGAAAAGAGCTTCGGGTCGCGGTCATATCGGGCCGCGACCCGCTTTGATTTCATCAGCCTGCAAAAGCGGAACCCGATGCGGTTGCGGCATCTGCCGCCCCGCTTTTGCGATCTCACGCCTGTCCTGAAGTTATTTCATTTTCGGCCTCGGACGCCGGCGCCTGTTCCTTTGCGATTACGCCTCCCGGGCCCGTTTGAGGCCCCCGCTCCGGCGGCCCCCATGTACTTCGGCTGGCAACCGCCTTGCCCGAAAAACGCGTTATGCATTTGAGATGTAAACCCAAAGCGCCGCGCCTCCGCCTGTGGCCCGCCCTGCGGTCCCGGGAAACGAGGGGCCGGGCGCGCCCCCTGCGCGTCGCACAATCGGCAGGGATCAGACATGGCACCGCTTGCGTTCAAAGCACGGGCCGGGCGCCCCCGCCGAAAAGATTGATGCCACCACGAAACGGCCCCCTGCGAAAAGGGACCTCCGGGCGCATCGTAAAAAGGGGGCATATAGAAAAGGAACCGTCGGTCGAAGCTGTGCAAAACAACGCACGAAACTCGACCGAATAACCCAGAAAGAACGACTGCACCCCGGCCGACAGTTCCTTTTCTTGAATTATTCTCGCGCAATTCGGCCTTTGGCGCAAGTTGGGGAAAACCCCCTGATTGGCCCTCCGGTAAAACGTGCGCGGCCGCGCACCGCTCCGCCCGCCTCTCTCGCTCTCTGCCCTTGTCATGCATCGCTGTCCGCTTACCCTGACAGATGACGGTCGCCCACATCATCCGGAGGACCGGTCGATACGGGCGCCCCGGAAATGCGCGTCTTGGCGGCGTCCGCCCCGTCAGCCATAACCGGCCGGGACATCCGCAACGCCCCGGCCCTTCTTCAGGAGACCCCGCATGCGCCGCTTCGCCCCCCTTGCCGTCACGCTGGGCCTGCTGGCTTCCCCTGCCCCCTCCTCCGACCTCGCCTCCGATCCGGCCGACTGGCCCGCCCTGCTGGCCGAGGCCGAGGGGCAGACCGTCTACTGGAACGCCTGGGGCGGGGCCGCAGCGACGAACGACTTCATCCGCTGGGCCGCAAACGAGGTCGGGGACCGCTACGGCGTGACGGTCGAACATGTGAAGCTGGCCGATACCGCCGACGCGGTCAGCCGGGTGCTGGCCGAAAAGACCGCCGGCAAGGACACCGGCGGCGCCATCGACCTGATCTGGATCAACGGCCCCAATTTCGCGGCGATGAAGGAGGCCGGGCTCCTTTACGGCCCCTGGGCCTGGGATCTGCCCAACTGGCGCTATGTCGATACCGAGGGCAAGCCCGCCGTGACCGCCGATTTCACCGTCCCGACCGAGGGCTTCGAGGCGCCCTGGGCGATGGCGCAGGTGGTGTTCTATCACGACACCGCCCGGCTGGCCGAACCGCCGAAGACCATGCCCGCGCTTCTGGACTGGGCCCGCGCCCATCCGGGCCGCTTCACCTATCCGCAGCCGCCCGATTTTCTCGGCACGACCTTCCTCAAGCAGGCGCTGTACGAACTGGCCCCCGCCCCGTCGGTTCTGCAAAAGCCCACCGACGAGGCCGATTACGCCGCCGTCACCGCGCCGCTCTGGGCCTTTCTCGACGAACTGACCCCGCATCTGTGGCGGCAGGGCCGGGCCTATCCGCAATCCGGCCCGCAACAGCTGCAACTGATGGCCGATGGCGAGATCGACCTTGCGATCTCGTTCAGCCCGGGCGAGGCCTCGACCGCCATTTCCAATGGGCAACTGCCCGACACGGTCCGGACCTTCGTTCTGGAGGGCGGCACCATCGGCAATGCCAGCTTCGTCGCCATCCCCTACAACGCTTCGGCCAGGGCGGGCGCGATGGTGCTGGCGAATTTCCTTCTGTCGCCCGAGGCGCAGGCCCAGGCCCAGGACCCCGACATTCTGGGCTATGGCACGGTGCTGGCGATGGACAAGCTTGCCCCCGGGGACCGCGCCCGGTTCGAGGCGCTCGATCTTGGCATCGCCACACTCTCGCCCGCCGAGCTTGGCCCCGCTTTGCCCGAGCCGCATCCCTCCTGGGCGACCCGGCTCGAGGCCGACTGGATCGCGCGCTACGGCGTGGCACCCTGAGCCCCATGCGCCCGCTGCGCGCCGCGCCCGCGCTGACGCTTGTCCTGATGCTGGGGCCGGTCCTGGCCGGGCTCGCCGGGACGCTGGCCCCGGCGCTGGGGGTCTTGCCGGCGCTGGGAGGACACGCGCTCAGCCTCGAACCTGCCCGCGCCCTGGCCGCCTGGCCGGGCCTGCCGCGCGCAATCGGGCTGTCGGTCGGCACCGGCCTGGCCGCGACGCTGATCGCGCTTGGCACGGTCACACTGTTTGCCGCCGGATGGTCTGGCACGCGGGCGATGGCCCTGCTCGAGCGGCTGCTCTCGCCGCTTCTGGCGGTGCCGCATGTGGCCGCCGCGCTGGGGCTGGCCTTCCTGATCGCGCCCTCGGGCTGGATCCTGCGCGCACTGTCGCCCTGGGCCACCGGCTGGCAGCGCCCGCCCGATCTCCTGATCCTGCAGGACCCGCTGGGGATTGCGATGATCGCCGGGCTCGCAGCAAAGGAGATCCCGTTCCTGCTTCTGATGACGCTGGCCGCCCTGCCGCAGGCCTCACCCGCCCGGCGGCTGACCATCGCCCGGGCGCTGGGATACGGGCGGACGACCGGCTGGCTCAAGGCGGTCTTCCCGGCGGTCTATGCCCAGATCCGGCTGCCGGTCTATGCGGTGCTGGCCTATTCGATGTCGGCGGTCGATGTGGCGATCGTGCTTGGCCCCTCGACGCCGCCGCCGCTGTCGGTGCAGGTGGTGCGCTGGATGTCCGATCCCGACCTGAGCCTCAGATTCCAGGCCGCCGCGGGCGCGGTGCTGCAACTGGGGCTGGTCCTCGCGGCGCTGGGGCTCTGGCGACTGGGCGAGCTGGCGGCGGCCCGGCTCGGACGCCGCTGGGCCGAGGGCGGCGCGCGCCGGCTGGCAGAGCCGGTGCTGCGCGCCGCCGGTCTGGGACTTGCGGCGCTGGCGGCGGCGGCGGTGATCCTCGGGCTCGCCGGACTCGCGCTCTGGTCGGTCGCGGGCTTCTGGGGCTTTCCCGACGCCCTGCCCGACGGCATCGGGCTGCGAAGCTGGGCGCGCCACGGCCCGGCCCTGATCGCGCCCGCGCGCGAGACGCTGCTGCTGGCCGGTCTGGCCACCGCCCTGGCGCTGGCCCTGACGCTGGCCTGCCTCGAGGCAGAGCATCGCTTCGGGCTTGCCCCCGGCAGTCGCAGCCTCTGGCTTCTGTACCTGCCGCTGCTGGTGCCGCAGGTGGCTTTCCTGCCGGGGCTTCAGACCCTTGCGCTGAGCCTCGGCGCGGGAACCGGGCGCGGCACGGTGGTGCTGGCCCATCTGGTCTTCGTGCTGCCCTATGTCTTTCTCGCGCTCTCTGCGCCCTGGCGGGCCTGGGACCCGCGCCATGCCACCGTGGCCGCGGCCCTTGGCGCAGGGCCCGGACGCATCTTCCGGATGGTGCGGCTGCCGATGCTGCTGGCGCCGGTCCTGACCGCCGCAGCGGTGGGTTTCGCGGTCTCGGTCGGGCAATATCTGCCGACGCTGCTGCCCGGCGGCGGGCGGATCAGGACCCTCACGACCGAGGCGGTGGCACTGGCCGCAGGCGGCGACCGGCGGATCATCGGCGTGACCGTGCTGGTCCAGACCGTCCTTGTCGCAGCCCCCTTCGCGCTTGCGCTGGCAGCCCCCCGGCTGATCTACCGCCACCGCCGCGGGATGCGAGGGGCCGGATGACGGGGCTGCGGCTTGAGAATATCACCATCGCCCGGGGGCCCGTGCCGCTGATCGCGGTCGAGGCCGATGTCGCCCCCGGCGAGGTTCTCAGCGTGATGGGCCCCTCGGGCTCGGGCAAGTCGACGCTGCTGGCGGCGGTGATCGGCACGTTGCCCCCGGCCTTCACCATGACCGGCCGCGTGGTGCTGAACGGGCGCGAGGTGACGAGGCTGCCGCCCGAAGACCGGCGGATCGGCATCCTCTATCAGGACGAGCTGCTGTTTCCCCATCTCAGCGTCGGCGGCAATCTCGCCTTCGCCCTGCCCCGGGCGCTTCGCGGCCGCAAGGCCCGCGGCGCGCGGATCGAGGCCGCCCTGGACGAGATCGGCATGGCCGGATTTGCCAGCCGCGATCCGGCCACGCTCTCGGGCGGGCAGAAGGCACGGGTCGCGTTGATGCGGATGCTACTCGCCGAGCCGCAGGCCCTGTTGCTGGACGAGCCCTTCTCACGGCTCGACGCGGCACTCCGGGACCAGATCCGTGCGCTGGTCTTTGCCCGTGCGCGGGAGCGTGGCCTGCCGGTCCTGCTGGTCACCCATGACCGGGCCGATGCCGAGGCGGCAGGCGGCCCGGTGATCGCGCTGTCGGATCAGATGACGACGACGTCCAGAGGCGGGAAGCCGTTGAAGCCGACAGAGGAATAGGTCGAGGTATAGGCCCCGCAATTGCGGATGATGACCTTGTCGCCCGAGCGCAGCCCCACCGGCAGTTGCACCGGACGCTTTTCGTAAAGCACGTCGGCGCTGTCGCAGGACGGACCGGCCAGGATGCAGGGCGCGGTGGGCTCGTGATCGCGATCGGTCGCGAACTGGTAGCGGATCGCCTCGTCCATAGTTTCGGCGAGCCCCGAGAACTTGCCGATATCCAGATAGACCCAGCGATAGGTATCGTCGTCGGATTTCTGCGAGACCAGCATCACCTCGGCCGCGATGGCGCCCGCCTCGGCCACCATGCCGCGGCCCGGCTCGGCCATCACGCGCTGCACCGCGCCGAAACGCTCGCTCACCAGCCGCATCACCTCGGCCGCGTAAAGCGCGGGCGGCTGCACCTCTTCGCCGTAGTAGGCCGGGAAGCCACCGCCGATGTTCAGAAGGTCCAGATCGTAGCCCTCGGCACGCGCGGCATGCCAGATCTCGGCCACCTCGTTCAGCACCGGCACCCACATCTCGGCGCGACGGGTCTGGCTGCCGACATGGAAGGACAGTCCGGCCGGACGCAGGCCCAGCGCGACCGCCCGCGCCATCAGCGGCGCGACCTTCGAGGGGGCGCAGCCGAACTTGCGGCTGAGCGGCCAGTCGGCCTCGGTGGCAGTGACAAGGACGCGGATATAGACCTCGGCGCCCGGGGCGTGCTCGGCGATCTTGTCCAGCTCTTCCTCGGCATCGGCGGCGAAAAGCGTGATGCCCGCGCGATGCGCGAAGTCGATATCGGCGACGCGCTTGACGGTGTTGCCGAAGGAGATCTGATGCGGCGCGGCACCGAGCCCGAGGCACAGCTCGATCTCGCCACGCGAGGCGGCGTCGAAATGGCAGCCGAGGCCGACCAGACGTTCGACGATCTCGCGGGCGGGGTTGGCCTTGACCGCGTAATGGATGGCCGCCTGACCGAGGCCCGCGCGCAGAGCGTGGAAGCGGTCGGCGACACGGTCGGTGTCAAGCACCAGCGTCGGACGCTCGAAGCTGTTGGCGCGGATGAAGGTTTCGACGCGGGAAGGCGACAGCATATCGGTGCCGCCGACGAAATCGGCTTGCGTAGCGTACATGGTCATCTCCAATAGACCCGGCCATATATGACCGCTCAGTTCCAAGGGAGACGTTACCGTCGCTACGTGACCATGAGGGCCAGAGGCGCGTGCGTTGGCGTCTGTAAGGCGGCCACATAGGGCCGGTGCTGAGTCGGTTCAATAGAAAATCCGGAGCGAGTCGTTTTTTTCTACACGCCACACGAAACCGTGAACCAAAGGGTCGGCACGGCCCCACGGAATCGGGTATTTTCATCACGAAGAACAAAGGGTTGTTAAGAAAGCGTTGCACCGGGCGCCCCGGCCGTCCAGAACGCGTCCAAGTTGTATCTCTGTCAGACAGGAGCGACGGATGAAGGTAGGAATCGTGGGCGCGGGCATGGTGGGCTCGGCAGCGGGCTATGCGCTGGCACTGACCGGGGCCGCCAGCCGGATCGTACTGGTCGACCGCAGCGAGGCCCTGGCACTTGCCCAGGCCCAGGACATCGCCCATGCGGCGCCCTTCACCGCGGCGGTTGCGGTCGAGGCGGGCGGCTACGAGGCGCTTGCGGGGGCCGATGTGGTGATCCTGGCGGCGGGTGTGGGCCAGAAGCCCGGCGAAAGCCGTCTTGCGCTGCTCGAACGCAATGCGGCGGTCTTCGAGGACGTGATCAGGGCGGTGCTGCGCGCAGTCCCCGACCCGATCCTCCTGGTCGCGACCAATCCGGTCGATGTGATGACGCATGTGACGGCGAAGCTCGCCGGGCTCGCCCCGGGGCGGGTCTTCGGCTCGGGCACGATCCTCGACACCGCCCGGTTCCGCAGCCTCGTCGCGCATCACCTGGGCATCGCGCCGCAATCGATCCATGGCTATGTGCTGGGCGAGCATGGCGACAGCGAGGTGCTGGGCTGGTCGGGCGCGCGGGTCGGCTCGGAACCGCTGAACTCGGTCGCGGCCCAGCTTGGCTCGGCGATCACCGCCGATGTCCGCGCCCGGATCGATGACGGCGTCAGGCGCGCGGCCTACCGGATCATCGAGGGCAAGGGCGCCACGAATTACGGCATCGGCGCGGGGCTTGCCCGGATCGTCGAGGCCATCGGCCGCGACGAGGGCGCGGTGATGTCGCTGTCGCTGGTCACCCCAGAGGTGACGGGGGTGCGCAATGTGGCGCTGTCGCTGCCGCGCGTGGTCGGCGCGCAGGGCATCCGTTCGACCCTGATGCCGACGCTCGATACCGAAGAGGTCGCGGCGCTGACGGCCAGTGCGCGGATGCTGCGCGAGACCTCGGACGCGCTGGGACTATAGATTGGCTCAGGCGCCGAGCCGCGCCTGCACCCGGGCCATGAAATCCTCGCCGCGGCGCTCGAAGCTGTCATACTGATCGAAGCTGGCCGCGGCGGGCGCCAGAAGCACCACCTCGCCCGGCTGCGCCTCGTCGGCGGCGCGGGCGACCGCGGCCTCCATCGTGGTGCAGACCTCATGCGGGATGTCCTTGAGATGCAGCGCGAAACCCGCCGCCTCGCGCCCGATCACATAGGCCTTCTCGACATGGCCGAGATGGGGCAGAAGCGGCGCCAGACCGCCCTCCTTCTCGAGCCCGCCGCAGATCCAGCGGATCTTCGGGAAGGCCGCCAGCGCCATCGCCGCACTGGCCGCATTTGTGGCCTTGCTGTCATTGACGAAGCGCACGCCGCCCGCCTCGGCCACCAGCTGGCTGCGATGGGGCAGCCCCGCGAAGGAGCCCAGGGCCTCCTCGATCTGTTTCGGTCCGATCCCCAGACAACGCGCCGCGGCATAGGAGGCACAGGCATTCTGGTGGTTATGCGCCCCCGGCAGTCCGGCGATGGCACGCAGATCGATGCTGGCCACCTGCCGTCCCTTGCGCCATTCGGTCAGGAACCCCTTGCGGGCGAAGACCATCCAGCCCGGCCCGGTCAGTTTCTGGCCCGACGAGATCCGGATCACCCGGTCGTCGGCCGCGCCCTCGGCCAGCTGGTTGGCGAGGAACATCCCCTCGGACTCGTCGACGCCGATAATCGCGCGATCCGGCCCGCCCTCGGCGAAAAGCCGGCGCTTGGCCGCGAAATAGCCGCCAAGGCCGCCATGCCGGTCAAGATGGTCGGGCGAGAGATTGGTGAAGACCGCGATATCGGGGGTCAGCGCCCGCGCCAGATCGGTCTGGTAAGAGGACAGCTCCAGCACCACCACCGCCCCCTCGCCCGGCGGATCGATATCCAGTACGCCGCGGCCGATATTGCCGGCCAGCTGGCTGGGGCGGCCGCAGCTTTCCAGCAGGTGATGGATCAGCGCCGAGGTCGTCGACTTGCCGTTCGAGCCGGTCACCGCGATCACCTTGGGGGGGGCGTCGAAACTGTCCCAGTCCGGGGTCGCGAGCGAGCGGAAGAACAGCCCGATATCGTTGTCGACCGGCACGCCCGCAGCCCAGGCGGCGGCGATCACGCGGTTCGGGCCGGGGTAGAGATGCGGGATGCCGGGGCTCACAATCAGCGCGCTCACGCCCTCGAAACCGCCCGTGCGGGTCGGATCGGCCACGGCAAAGCCCTCGGCCCCGGCCGCAGCGCGCGCCGCCTCGTTGTCGTCCCAGACCAGAACCTCGGCCCCGCCCGCGCGCAGTGCCCGCGCCGCCGACAGCCCCGACCGGCCCAGCCCCAGAACGGCCAGCTTCTGACCCTCTACACCACGCACCGGAATCATGCCCTGTCCTTTCGCTTTCAGCGGCGCGACGATGCCCCCGGCACGGGCCGGGTGCAAGACACGGCAGACGGGCCGGACCGGTCGCTGCAAGGACGGGCGGCCCGCCCCCTTGCCATCGTCGGGGACAGGCGGACGCATTTCAGGGCGCGCGCAGGGTCTCTGCGGCTCAGCCCAGCAGGTAGGACCAGCCCAGCATCACCGGCGGGACCACCGCCACGGCAAAGGAGAAGACCAGACTGGTGGCCTTGTTGCCGCCCATGCGCTGCACCGCGCCCGCAAGCGCCGGGGCCAGGATGATGCCCGCCACGAAGATCGGGATGATCTTGCCGAAGATCGGCGCGCAGTTCTGCGGCTGGGCGAAATTCGCCTCGCAATAGGGCACGATCTGATCGGAGAAGATCACCGCCAGAACCAGCAGGTAGCCAAGGCCCGCCCAGACCGCATAGGGCGGTACGCCGTTCCAGGATTTGAGCTTCACGTCGGGCGTGACCGCGTGCAGGGACGGGGTGCCGAGCCGGGCGGCTGGCGAAAGATAGCTGTAGGTGTCTTCGACCGGGTTCATCTGCATCTCTCTATCTCCTCGGCCACCCCGGCCCGACCACTCAGCGGACCTTGAGGGTTGCCAGACCGATCAGCGCAAGGATCAGGCTGATGATCCAGAATCGTATCACGATCTGGGGCTCGGCCCAGCCCTTCTTCTCGAAGTGGTGATGGATCGGGGCCATCAGGAAGACCCGCTTGCGAGTGGCCTTGAAATAGGCGACCTGGATGATCACCGACAGCGCCTCGACCACGAAAAGCCCGCCTACTATGGCCAAAACGATCTCGTGCTTGGTCGCGACGGCGATCGCGCCCAGCGCGCCGCCCAGCGCCAGAGACCCGGTATCGCCCATGAAGACGGCGGCGGGTGGGGCGTTATACCACAGGAAGCCAAGCCCCGCGCCGATCAAGCCTGCGCAGAAAATCAGGATCTCGGCGGTTCCGGGGACGTAATGGACCTCTAGATAATCGGTGAAGTCGACTCGGCCGACCGCATAGGCGATGACGCCCAGCGTGCCCGCCGCGATCATCACCGGCATGATCGCCAGCCCGTCGAGCCCGTCGGTCAGGTTGACGGCATTGGCCGAGCCCACGATCACCAGCATCGCGAAGGGGATGAAGAACATCCCCAGATGGAGCAGCGTGTCCTTGAAGACCGGCAGCGCCAGATTGTGGCTCAGATCATCGGGATGCGCCCAGGACGCCCAGTATCCGGCAATCGCCGCGATCAGCAGGCCCAGCCCGAAGCGGACGAAACCGGGCACGCCCTTGGTGTTGTTCTTCGAGACCTTGGCATAGTCGTCGGCAAAGCCGATGGCGCCGAAGGACAGGGTCACGAACAGCAGCATCCAGATATAGGGGTTGTCGAGCCGGCCCCAGAGCAGGGTCGAGACGATCAGCCCGCCCAGGATCAGCACCCCGCCCATGGTGGGGGTGCCCGCCTTCGAGACGATATGGCCCTCGGGGCCGTCCGCGCGGATCGGCTGGCCGTTCCTCTGCCGCTTGCGCAAGAGGTTGATCAGCGGCCGTCCGAACAGGAAGCCGAAGACGAGCGCGGTGAAGAACGCGCATCCTGCCCGGAAGGTGATGTAGCGGAACAGGTTGAAGACGCCACCGCCATCGGACAGGTCGGCAAGCCAGTAGAGCATTACGAAAGATCCTCGTCGGAGCCGGAGCCGCCTTGCCCCAGCCTTTTCAGCGCGTCGACCACGACCGACACGCGGCTGCCTTTCGATCCCTTGACCAGCACCACATCGCCGGCATCGACCAGCGAATGGACCTTGGCGGCCAGGGGATCGGCTTCGTCGAACCACTGCCCTCTCTGCGAGAGCGGCAGCGCAAAATAAAGGGCGCGCATCCGCGGCCCGACGCAATGCACCAGATCGACGCGCGCCATAGCCGCCAGATCGGCCAGGCCCGCATGCATCGCCTGTTCCTCGGGGCCAAGCTCCAGCATGTCGCCCAGGATCGCGATCCGCCGCCCGCGCGCCACCCGCCCGAGCCCGTCGGTCGGCCGGGCCGCGGCCAGAACCTCGAGAGCGGCGGCCATCGAGGCGGGGTTGGCGTTGAAGGCGTCGTCGATGACCTCGACCGACAGGCTCTCCTCGACCGGATCGAGCGGGATCCTCAGCCGCGCGCCGCGCCCGCCGGGCGGGCGCCACTGGCCCAGATCGCAGGCCGCGACCACAAGATCGATCCCCAGCGCCTCGGTCACCGCCAGCACGCCCAGCGCATTGGTCGCGAAATGGCGCCCGGCGGCGTGGATCTTGAACAGAAGCTCATGCCCGCGCGCCTCGGCCTGCACCACGGTCGACTCGGCATGCAGGTCGGCCCGCATCAGGCGGAACTCGCAGCCCTCGGCGGCGCCGAAACGGGTCTCGGCCGCGGCATGGGCGGCGGCGCCCGCCGCCAGCACAGGGCTGGTGTCCAGATCGCCCGGATAAACCGCGATGCCGCCCGGCTCCAACCCCTCGAAGATCGCGGCCTTCTCGGCGGCGATGCCCGCAAGCCCGTCGAAGGCCTCCAGATGCGCGGGCGCGATGGTGGTGATCAGCGCCACATGCGGCCGCGCCAGCCGCGCCAGCGGCGCGATTTCGCCGGGATGGTTCATGCCGATCTCGAGCACGGCGAACTGGGCATCGCGCGGCATCCGCGCCAGCGTCAGCGGCACGCCCCAATGGTTGTTGAAACTGGCCTCGGCGGCATGGACCCGCCCCTGTCCGGCCAGAACCGCGCGCAGCATCTCCTTGGTCGAGGTCTTGCCGACAGATCCCGTGACCGCGACCACCCGGGCCCTGCTGCGCGCCCGCCCGGCCTGCCCCAGCGCGCCCAGCGCCGCCAGCACGTCGTCCACGATCAGCAGCGGTGCGCCTTCGTCGACCCCCTCGGGCAGCCGCGAGACCAGCGCAGCCCCCGCCCCCCGCGCCAGCGCATCGGCGACGAAATCATGCCCGTCGCGCTGGTCCTTCAGCGCCACGAACAGATCGCCCGGCTTGAGGCTGCGGGTGTCGATGCTGACGCCGGTGACCGACCAGTCCCGGGTGACGCGCCCGCCGGTCGCCCGGGCCGCCTCGGCCGCCGTCCAGAGCGCGCTCATGCCAGCCGCCCGTCAAGCGCCGCGACCGCGACGCTGGCCTGTTCGGCATCGTCGAAGGGATAAACCGCGTCGCCGACGATCTGGCCGGTCTCGTGGCCCTTCCCTGCGATCAGGAGCGCGTCGCCCGGCTCGAGCGTATCGACCCCGCGCAGGATCGCCTCGGCACGGTCGCCGACCTCGATCGCCTCGGCGCAGCCTTGCAGGATCTCCGCCCGGATCGTCGCCGGCTCTTCGGATCTGGGGTTGTCATCCGTCACGATCACGACATCGGCCTGTTTGCAGGCCACCTGCCCCATCAGCGGCCGCTTGCCCCGGTCGCGATCCCCGCCCGCGCCGAAGACGACCACGATCCGGCCCATCACATGAGGCCTGAGCGAGGCAATGGCCGCCGCCAGCGCGCCCGGCTTGTGCGAATAATCGACGAAGACGGTAGCGCCATTGGCGCGGGTCGCAGCCAGCTCCATCCGGCCGCGCACGGTGGCAAGCTCGGGCAGGGCCGCGAAGACCTGCCGCGGCGCCTCGCCCGCGGCGATGGCCAGCCCGGCGGCGGCCAGCACGTTCTCGGCCTGGAAGCCCCCGATCAGATCGAGCCGGACCTGCTGCGCCACGCCCTCCCAGGCAAAGCGCAGATCCTGGCCGGTGGCGTCATAGCGCTGCGCCAGAATGCGCAGATCCGCCTCTTCGGCGCGGCCGACTGTCAGGATGGTCTGGCCGCGCGCCCGGGCATGCCCCAGCATCTGCGCGCCGCGCGCATCGTCGATATTGATCACTGCGGTCCCGTCCTCGGGCAGCACCCGGTCGAAGAGCCCCGCCTTGGCCGCGAAATACTCATCGAAGCCTGCGTGGTAATCGAGATGGTCCTGGCTGAAATTGGTGAAGGCCGCAGCCTTCAACGCGACCCCGTCCAGCCGACGCTGTTCAAGCCCGTGGCTGGAGGCTTCCATCGCGGCATGGGTGACGCCCACGCCTGCCATCTCGGCCAGCAGCCGGTGCAGCATGATCGGCTCGGGCGTGGTATGCGAGAGCGGCGCCTGATAGGCCCCCTGCACTCCCATCGTGCCGAGATTGCAGGAGGCACGTCCGAGCCCGGCCCAGATCTGCCGGGTGAAGCTTGCAACCGAGGTCTTGCCCGCGGTGCCGGTGACCGCGACCATGGTCGCGGGCTGGGCGCCGTAGAACAGCGCCGCCGCGCAGGCCAGCGCCTGACGCGGATCCTCGGCCACCACCAGCGCGGCATCGCTGCCCGCCAGCGCCTCGGCGGCGATCCGCGCACCGGCGCGGTCGGTCAGCACGGCGGCCGCCCCCATCCGCAGCGCGAAGGGCACGAATTCGGCTCCATGCGCCCGCGTGCCCGGCATCGCCGCAAAGAGATGGCCCGGTTTCGTGTCGCGGCTGTCGACCGACAGCCCCGTGATATGCACGTTTCGCCCGCCCTGGGCGGTGAGCCCCAGATCGCCGAGCGTCGTTTCGGTCCGGATTGTCATGATCTCCGCGCCCCTCAGTTCGCGGTCAGTGTTACGCCGAAGCCCGGCGCCTGTTCAATCTCGGGCCGGAGCCCCAGAAGCGGCGCGGCGCGCCGGATGATTTCGGCGGCGACCGGCACCGCGGTCCAGCCCGCGGTGCGGCGCGGTTTGGGACCGGTGGTGTCCTGCGGCTCGTCGAGGGTGACGATCAGCACATATTGCGGCGCCTCGGCCGGGAACATGCTGGCAAAGGTCGCGATCACCTTCTTGTCGTAATAGCCGCCGGTGGGCTTGGGCTTGTCGGCAGTACCGGTCTTGCCCCCCACCCGATAGCCCGGCACCTCGCCGAAGGAGGCCGTGCCATGCACCACCACCTCGCGCAGCATCTTGCGGATCTGGCGCGAGGTTTCCTCGGAAATCACCCGCTCGCCCGGCTTGTCGCCGCCCGCCAGAAGCGTCGGCCGGACCAGAAGACCGCCATTTGCGATGGTCGAATAGGCCGCCGCCAGATTGAGCGGGCTGGTCGACACCCCGTGCCCGTAGGAAATCGTCATCGTCGACAGCTCGCTCCAGTTCGCGGGCAAGAGCGGCCTGGTCCCGGCCGCCTCGACCAGTTCGACCGGCGAGGGGTCCAGCAGCCCGAGACGGGTGAGGAACGCCCGCTGACGCTCGCCGCCGATCCGCTGTGCGATCCGGGCGGTGCCGATATTCGAGCTTTTCACCAGCACCGTGGTCACCGACAGGCTCGAACCGTAATTGTGGAAGTCGTTGATCCGGAACCGCCCCCAGACCAGCGGCCCCTTGGTGTCGATCATGGTATTCGGGTTGACGATGCCCTCGTCCAGCGCCTGCGACACGGTCAGGGGCTTGAAGGTCGAGCCAAGCTCGTAGACCCCCTGCACCGCGCGGTTGAAAAGCGGGCTGTCGGAGGGATCGCCCTTGACCAGCTGGCGCGGACGCTCGTTCGGATCGAAATCGGGCAGCGAGACCATCGACAGGATCTCGCCGCTATGCACATCCATCAGGATCGCGGCCGCACCCTTGGCGCTCATAAGCTTCATGCCGCCCGCCAGAACCCGCTCGACCGCAGCCTGCACCGTCAGGTCGATCGACAGCCGGAGCGGCTGGCCGCCATTGGCCGGATCGCGCAGATATTCGTCGAAATAGCGCTCGACCCCGGCCACGCCGATCACCTCGGCCGACTGCACGCCCTCGCGGCCGAAGCCGGCGCCTCCGAGGATATGCGCAGCCAGCGCCCCGTTGGGATAGAGCCGCATCTCGCGCGGACCGAAGGACAGGCCCGGATCGCCGATGTCATGCACGAGCTGCATCTGCTCGGGGCTGAGCTTCTTCTTGATCCAGACGAATTTGCGGTTGCCGGTGAAATCCTTCACCATCCGCGCCTCGTCGAGATCGGGGAAGATCGCGGCCAGTTCGCGCGCCACCGCCTTCGGATCGATCATCAGCGGCGGCTGGGCATAAAGCGAATGGGTGGCGAGATTGGTGGCAAGGATATTGCCGTTGCGATCGACGATATCGGCGCGCTGGGCCACGATCGAGGCGCCCGGGGCGGTGGCGCGCGGCTCGGAGGGAACCGATCCCGCCAGAATCCCCATCCGCACGCCGACCACCGCGAAGGCCGCGCAGAACACCACCCCCAGCACCAGCAGGCGCCCCTCGGCCCGGACTCGGGCCTGGTCGCGCATCTTCTCGTGGCGCAGGCGCTTGTTCTCGCGCTCGATGGCATCGGGATTCTCGCCCCTGGCGCGGGCTTCCAGAATGCGCGCCAGCGGGCGCAGCGGTGTCCGGATCATCGCCCCTCCTCCGCATCCCCGGCATTGAGCGCCTCGGGCACGGCCGAGGCCGCGGCGGCCTCCTCGACGGGCAGGGTTGGTGCGGCAGTCTGGGCCGGGCGGTCGGCCTCGGCCATGATCTCCTGGAACAGCTCGTCGGGCAGCACGATATCGGGCAAAACCATCTCAGGATAGGAGACCTGATCGATCTGGCCGAACTGCTCGGGCGCGAGCGGCCCGAGCCCGAGCCGGTCGTAATTCAGCGCCGCCAGCTCGCGCAGCCGCTCGGGCCGGTTCAGATAGGCCCATTCGGCATTCTGCATGGCCAGTTGCTCGCGCAGCGACCCGATGGCACGGTTCAGACGCTCGACATTGTCGAGCGCCGCCTGGGTCCGGTAATTCTCGCGATAGGCCCAGAAGGCCAGCGCCATCACCGCCATCGCCGTCAGAACATAGACGAGGCTGCGCATCTACTCCTCCATGATCTTCGGCAGACCGAGCTGGCTGCGATCGGCCGCCCCCGCCGGCCTGTCGGTACGGATCGCCACCCTCAGCTTGGCCGAGCGCGCGCGCGGATTGGCCTCGAGCTCGACCGGATCGGGCGCCACCGCGCGGCGGGTGACAAGATCGAAACGCGCGGGCTCGGGCCTGGTCTCGGGCGCATAGCGGCTGCCGCCCGCGCCCTGCCCCGAGCGCGCCTGCAGATACCGCTTGACGATGCGGTCTTCAAGGGAATGGAAGGTGACGACGGCCAGCTTTCCGCCGGGTTTCAGCGCCCGCTCGGCGGCTTCCAGCCCACGGACCAGCTCGCCAAGCTCATCGTTCACCGCGATCCGGATCGCCTGGAAGCTCCGGGTCGCCGGATGTGTCTGGCCCGGCCGGTGGGGCGGCAGGCAGCGCGCCACCACCTCGGCCAGTTGCGCCGTGGTCACGATAGGCGCAACCGCCCGGGCCTTGACGATGGCCCGGGCGATCCGGCGCGAGGCGCGTTCCTCGCCATAGTGAAACAGGATGTCGGCCAGGGCGGTCTCGGAGGCGGTGGCGACCAGATCGGCGGCCGACAGGCCCCCGGCGCCCATACGCATGTCGAGCGGACCGTCCTTGGCAAAGGAAAACCCGCGCTCGGCCTGATCGAGCTGCATCGAGGAAACGCCGAGATCCAGCACCACCCCGTCGAGCGGGGCATCGGCATGGAGGTCGAGCTCGGAAAAGACCCCCTCGACCAGCCGCAGCCGCTCACCCCAGTCCGCAGCCCAGGAGGCGGCCAGATCGGCGACGCTGGGGTCGCGGTCGACCCCGATCACCCGGTCGGCCCCGGCTTCCAGCAGCCCGCGACTGTAGCCGCCCGCGCCGAAGGTGCCGTCGAGCCACAGCCCCGAGACCGGCGCCACCGCCCCAAGCAGGGGGCGCAGCAGGACCGGGATATGCGGCGGGTCGGCAGGGGCGGAACGGTCCGCAGCAGCCATGGCCTAGCCGTCCCCGGCGTGACCGACGCCCGCCACGGCCCCGTCGAGGAAGCTCAGCGGATCGACATCGTCGGGAAGTTCGTCGAGCCAGGCCTCGGTCTTGGCCAGCTCCTCGGTCTCGTAGGTCTCGGGTTTCCAGATCTGGAAGGTATCGCCCGAGGCGATGAAAAAGGCCTCGCCCTCGAGCCCGATCTTGTCGCGCAGCTTCTGCGGCAGGGTCAGCCGGCCGTCATTGTCGACCTCGGTCGGATGCGACTGGCCGTGGAACATCCGTTCCAGCATCCGCCGCTGCATCGAGCCGCGCGGCAGCGCCGCGATCTTCTCATCGACCTCGTCGATGGCCTCGATGGTATAGCATTCCAGATATTTGCGGCGGTGATCGCCATAGACGATGACCAGTTGCGGGCGGAGCCCCTCGGTCCAGTCCGGGTCGCAAGCCTCGAGCACACGGCGAAACAGGGCCGGGATCGAGACCCTGCCCTTGGCATCCACCTTGTGCTGGCTTTCGCCTCTGAACCTGCGCGCCACCTGCCCGACGCTCCTTTACCCTCACCGTCTTCGCCAATGACCGGTTCTGAGACCGCTCCGACGAAAACGGCGGACTGAGCTGCTGCCACTGCCCAATCCGCCGCCCTCGTCCCGTTCCGGGTTGCCCGGCTGCGCGCACCACCTGGGGGATGTTTGCTCGCTCGCGCGCCGGATCTCGTATGGGGGCTGTGGCGGGTGCCTGTATGAAACCGTTTTGGTTTTTCCGGGGTCTCTTTATGCGCCCCTTGATCCGTATCGTCCGCCATCGCCCTTGTAGGATCCTTATGACATGGGAATTCATGGAGATCAACTGAATTTGGCGGGAATGTGTTGAAGAGATCACGCCGTCGAGGCGGGAATCCACCCGGAAATCGATACCGGATTGGGATGCAGGCACCTCAATTTGTGCTCAAATTTTATAAAAACCCCACATATCGTAGATATCAGACATAATGCACTCTTTGAGTGCATCTGATAAAAAATTTCTCGGAAAGGATGATCTCGCCGAATGCGCGTGAACAGGTGCCGCCGGAACCGGCAAGAAAAAGGCCCCGAATCACCGATCCGGAGCCTCCGACCCAAATTTGACCATGAATTCCCGTGAGCGCGGGGCCAGGACCACCCCTGCCCGTTCCGCGGCTCAGGCCATGCCGCCGCCGATCAGCCGGACAGCGATCTGCGCATAGGCCTCGGCGATGGCCCCCTCGCCCAGCGCCACCGGACGCCCGGCATCGCCCGCCTCGCGTACCTCGAGCGCCAGTGGCAGCGCGCCGAGGAAGGGCACCCCCAGCTTCTGCGCCTCGGCCTCGACCCCGCCATGGCCGAAGATATGCGCCTCATGCCCGCAATTGGGGCAGATATAGGTGGACATGTTCTCGATCAGCCCGAGCACCGGGGTCTGGAGCTTGGCGAACATGTCGAGCGCCTTGCGCGCATCCAGCAGCGCCACATCCTGAGGTGTCGAGACCACCAGGGCCCCGGTCAGTTTCGTCCGCTGGCACAGCGTCAACTGGATGTCGCCCGTGCCCGGCGGCAGATCGACCACCAGCACGTCGAGCCGCCCCCAGTTGACCTGGCCCAACAATTGCTGAAGCGCGCCCATCAGCATCGGACCGCGCCAGACCACCGCCTCGTCTTCCTTCAGCAGCAGGCCGATCGACATCATCGTCACGCCATGCGCCGAGACCGGCTCGATGATCTTGCCGTCGGGCGAGGCGGGGCGACGGGTGGCGCCCATCATCCTGGGCAGAGACGGACCGTAGATATCGGCATCGAGCAGCCCGACCCGGCGCCCCTGACGGGCCAGCGCCACCGCGAGATTGCTGGCCACCGTCGACTTGCCGACGCCGCCCTTGCCCGAGGCCACAGCCAGGATGCGGTCGACCCCCGACGGATTGCGTGGCCCGTCATCGGGGGTGGGGTGGCGGCCGATCCGGGGGCCCGGCTGCGCCCCCGCCTGCGGCCCCGGTTGCGGCGCCGATTTCTGCGCCGCCCCCGCCCCGCCATGCGCCGTCAGCACGATCGAGGCCCGCGCAACGCCCGCAATCGCCTCGACCGCGGCCTGGGCAGCCGCCCGCGCCGGCTCCATCGCCCGGGCCGCCTCGGCGGTCTCGGCCTCGATCACGAAGCGCACCGTATCACCCTCAACAGAGAGCGCGCGGACCAGATCGCGCGAGACCAGATCGCCGCCGCCCGGCACTGCGATTCGGGACAGTTCGGCTAAAATCACATCATTGGAAAGAGGCATCAGAGACTCCGTTTCGCGCGAGACCTGTCCTCTTACTTGGCCGTATGCCCCAAAAGGGCAAGAGTCGTTTCTTCCCCGCCCATTCCCGCGCCATCCGGGCAGAACCCGCCCAAAACTATGTCAGAATGACTTATGCAGTTTCCGCATGGCAGCAATTCGGCCGCGAGCCATTGTGCAACTGCAGCAAAAGGGTATTTATAGGACCAACGGCGCGGACGGGACGCAACGGCATCGACCGGCAACCCACCGCCCAGAGAAAGGAAACCCCTCCTCCTCCCTGGGTTTCCTCATCTCGCGGCGGCACCTACCTCCTCCCAGGTGCCGCCGCACTTTTCATACGGGGCTTCGGCCCCACCGGATACGGCAGTATGTCTCCTCCTCCCTGACACTGCCGTTGTGCAGAACGGCGGCGCCCCCTCCTCCCTGGCGTCGCCGTTTCTCTTTTCCCGAACAGCCCCGAAGACAGATCCGCAGGCAGACGCCAGCCGGGCGGCGCCTTGCAGCCGCATGGCGCAATGCCACGACCGACGCAAAGCGCCTGTCGTCAGATTCCGGAAGGGGCTTTATCGGGGAAAGGCCGCGCCTGAACGGCCCGGCCTCTAGAAGGGAACATCGCCGGCACTGGCGGCCGCCACCACGAACCGGGCCACGACCTTCTTGGCCCCGGCCTTGTCGAAGGCGATGTCGAGCTTGTCGCCCTCGATCCCGGTCACCGTGCCATAGCCGAATTTCTGGTGGAACACACGCGCACCGAGCTCGAAGGCCGGCAACGCCTCGGCATCGATCATGATGCCACGGGCGCCGTACGACGGCGTGGAGCCCGACCGGCCGGCGGTGCGGCTTTGCAGCCGCTGCCAGCCCGGCGAATTATAGACATCGGCGCGCGAGGCCCGCGCCTCGATATCCGAGACCGCCACCTGCGGCGCCGCCGCGCCATAGCCCCCGCCATACAGTCCGGGAGGCGTCAGCACCTCGACATGGGCGGCGGGAAGCTCGTCGATGAAGCGCGAGGGCAGTTGCGACTGCCATTTCCCGTAGACCCGGCGATTGGCGGCGAAGGACACGGTGCAAAGCTCTTCGGCCCGGGTCAGCCCGACATAGCCGAGCCGCCGTTCCTCCTCGAGCCCCTTCAGCCCGGTCTCGTCCATTGCGCGCTGGCTTGGGAAAAGCCCGTCCTCCCAGCCCGGCAGGAACACGACCGGAAATTCCAGCCCCTTGGCGGCATGCAGCGTCATCACCGAGATCTTGGCCCCGGCCGCCTCGCTGTCATTGTCCATGATCAGCGCGACATGTTCGAGAAAGCCCTGAAGATTGTCGAATTCCTCCAGCGCCTTGACCAGTTCCTTGAGGTTCTCCAGCCGCCCCGGCGCCTCGGGCGTCTTGTCGGCCTGCCACATCGCCGTGTAGCCCGACTCGTCAAGAATATCTTCGGCCAGAAAAACTTGATTTCCTTGCAAGATCTCCGCCCTCCGTTCCAAGAGCGCAATCTGCGACTTCCGCCGCCGTTCGAAGACTTCCCTCTCTTCGTCCGGAAGATCACTGAAGTCGAGACTGGCAAGATCCGAGATCTCGTCCCGCACTGGCTTCAAAGCATCTTCAGAGCCTTTATTGGCGACCAGAAAGTGCCAATCTTCCAGTCGCGCGATCAGCCTGCACAGCTCGGTCCCGCCCTTGCCGCCCAGCCCGCCGCTCTCCAGCAGCATCCGCGCGCCCTCGACCAGCGGCACACCCTCGGCCCGCGCCGCGGCCTGGATCTTCTGCTGCGCCTTGTCGCCAAGCCCCCGCTTGGGGGTATTCACGATCCGCTCGAAGGCCAGATCGTCGGCAGGGCTGACGGCGAGGCGGAAATAGGCCATCGCATCGCGGATCTCCATCCGCTCGTAGAAACGCGGCCCGCCGATCACCCGGTACGGCAGACCGATGGTCAGGAAACGATCCTCGAAGGCGCGCATCTGGTGGCTGGCGCGCACGAGAATCGCCATGTCATCCAGCGAGAAGGGCCGCATCCCGCGGCTGCCGCCCTGCAGCGTCTCGGCCTCCTCGCCGATCCAGCGGGCCTCTTCCTCGCCGTCCCAGTGGCCGATCAGCCGGACCTTCTCGCCCGCCTCGGCCTCGGTCCAGAGCGTCTTGCCAAGCCGCCCCTTGTTGGCCGCGATCAGCCCCGAGGCGGCGGCGAGGATATGCGGGGTCGAGCGGTAATTCTGTTCCAGCCGGATCACCGCGGCGCCGGGAAAATCCTTCTCGAAGCGCAGGATGTTGCCGACCTCGGCGCCGCGCCAGCCATAGATCGACTGATCGTCGTCGCCGACGCAGCAGATGTTCCTGTGCCCGCCCGCCAGAAGCCGCAGCCACAGATACTGCGCCACGTTGGTGTCCTGGTATTCGTCGACCATGATATAGCGGAACCAGCGCCGGTACTGCTCCAGAAGGTCGGGATGGGCCTGGAATATGGTCACCACATGCAGCAGCAGATCGCCGAAATCGGCCGCGTTCAGGGTCTTCAGACGGTCCTGATAGGCGGCATAGAGCCTGACGCCCCGGCCATCGAAGCCCGAGCTTTCCGAGGCCGGCACGGTCTCGGGCGTCCAGGCGCGGTTCTTCCAGTGGTCGATCAGCCCGGCCAGCTGCCGCGCGGGCCAGCGTTTCTCGTCGATATTCGCGGCCGCGATCACCTGTTTCAGCAGCCGGATCTGGTCGTCGGTATCGAGGATGGTGAAATTCGACTTGAGCCCCACCAGCTCGGCATGGCGGCGCAGCAGCCGGACGCAGATCGCGTGGAAGGTGCCGAGCCAGGGCATGCCCTCGACGGTCTCGCCCATCAGCCGCCCGACCCGCTCCTTCATCTCGCGCGCGGCCTTGTTGGTGAAGGTCACCGCCAGGATCTCGTTCGGCCGGGCCGCGCCGGTGCAGAGCAGATGCGCGATCCGCGCGGTCAGCGCCCGGGTCTTGCCGGTGCCCGCGCCCGCCAGCATCAGGACCGGGCCGTCCAGAGTCTCGACCGCCTGGCGCTGCGCCGGGTTCAGCCCGTCGAGATAGGGCGCCGCGCGCGCGGCCATGCCGCGAACGGAGGCACGAACGGAAAGGGGCGCCTCAGCGGCGGTTTCGAAAGCGTCGGAGTCGTCGATCGGGCACATGGCGACCAATCTAGCGCGGCCCGGCGATGAGTTAAAGAAGTGTTCCCATTCCGTTCCCGTTTTCGGGCATTTTTTGCCGCCGTCGTTGCAATTTCGCGCATAAGGCGAATAGTCGGAACAAACAGGGGTAAAAAAGCGAATGAGTCGATACCGCATCCTTCTGTCAGGCTTGGCACTGGCCGCTCTGGCAGCCTGCGGCACGCCGGAACGGCCGGAAAACGGCGTTCCGAAGGTCATCACCCCCGAAATGCTGCCACAGCCGCCCGAGGCTTCGGCCCCCGCCTGCACCGCCGAGATGGCCGCCCGCTTCCATCAGCCCGAAGCGGGCATCTTCCGGATCGGCAGCGGCCGCACCGCCGCCGGGTTCTGGATCGACATGGAGATGGCCGGACGCGACGGCACCTGGCGCTGTCAGACCACCCGCGACGGCCGCGTCCTCACCGTCACCCCGCTGTCAATGTCCTGAAGTGGCGCCGTCGCGAAGGACCGGCAGGTCCGAGCCCTTGCGCCCAGGCCGCTCTCGCTGCCAGCGCAGCAGGAAACCGGCATCGAGCGCCAGGTAGCTGACCCCCGCCATCCCTGCCACCGTGCGAACCTGGAATTCGGCCGGTTCCTCGCGGCCATCGGTGTCGATCATCACGATCATCGGCAGCTTGCCGGTCAGATGCGCCGCGAACAGCGACTGATGCCGCGAATCGTAGGCGGAGCGGCGCCCGTCGAGCCCGACCTCGATCACATGGGTCGGGGTCTCGCAATCGACCCGGACATGGCGCGCCTCGCCCGCGACGACATAGCCGTGGCGGGTCTCGGTCTCGCCCCCGAGGACGAGCGCACAGAGGATCGCGGTAAGTTCGACTTCGCTGGGCATGCGGAACCGATACCCTGCCCGCCCCGGAGGTCAAGCGACCGGTCCCATCATGGTCTACAGCCCCGTTCACACTTGCTTCGCCGCAACGCAGCTTTATACCGACAGAAATCAGCCGCGATCCGATGTCACGGCCCGAAACGACCCCAGGGAGGCCCCAACTTGACCGACTTCAACAAGGTTCTCGTCGCCAACCGAGGCGAGATCGCCATCCGCGTGATGCGCGCCGCCAACGAGCTGGGCAAGCGCACCGTCGCGGTCTATGCCGAAGAAGACAAGCTGGGATTGCACCGGTTCAAGGCCGACGAGGCCTACAAGATCGGCGAGGGGCTGGGCCCGGTCCAGGCCTATCTCTCGATCGAGGAAATCATCCGCGTCGCCAAGATGTCGGGCGCCGACGCGATCCATCCGGGCTACGGGCTTCTGTCGGAAAACCCCGCCTTCGTCGAGGCCTGCGCCGCCGAGGGCATCGCCTTCATCGGTCCGAAGGCCGAGACCATGCGCGCGCTCGGCGACAAGGCCAGCGCCCGCAAGGTCGCGATCGCGGCCGGCGTACCGGTCATTCCCGCGACCGAGGTGCTGGGCGACGACATGGAGGCCATCGCCAGCCAGGCCGAGGAGATCGGCTATCCGCTGATGCTCAAGGCCTCCTGGGGCGGCGGCGGGCGCGGCATGCGACCGATCCACGGCCCCGAGGAACTGGCCGAGAAGGTCCGTGAGGGCCGGCGCGAGGCCGAGGCCGCCTTCGGCAATGGCGAGGGCTATCTTGAAAAGATGATCACCCGCGCCCGCCATGTCGAGGTGCAGATCCTCGGCGACAAGCATGGCACGATCTACCATCTGTGGGAGCGCGACTGCTCGGTCCAGCGCCGCAACCAGAAGGTCGTCGAGCGCGCCCCCGCCCCCTATCTGTCGGCCGCCCAGCGCGAGCATCTGTGCAATCTCGGCAAGAAGATCGCCGAGGCGGTGAATTACGAATGCGCCGGTACCGTCGAGTTCCTGATGGACATGGAGACGGGCAATTTCTACTTCATCGAGGTCAATCCCCGCGTCCAGGTCGAGCATACCGTCACCGAAGAGGTGACCGGCATCGACATCGTCCGCGCCCAGATCCTGATCGCCGAAGGGAAAAGCCTGGTCGAGGCGACCGGCGTGGCCAGCCAGTATGATGTCGATCTGAGCGGCCATGCCCTGCAATGCCGGATCACGACCGAAGACCCGCTGAACAACTTCATCCCCGACTATGGCCGCATCACCGCCTATCGCGGCGCGACCGGCATGGGCATCCGGCTGGATGGCGGCACCGCCTATTCGGGCGCGGTCATCACCCGCTATTACGACTCGCTGCTGGAGAAGGTCACCGCCTGGGCACCGACGCCCGAGGCCGCCATCGCCCGGATGGACCGGGCGCTGCGCGAATTCCGCATCCGGGGTGTCTCGACCAACATCGCCTTCGTCGAGAACCTGCTGAAGCACCCGACCTTCCTGAACAACGAATATTCGACCCGCTTCATCGACGAGACGCCCGAGCTGTTCAGCTTCGAGAAACGGCGCGACCGGGCGACCCGCATCCTGACCTATATCGCCGACATCACCGTCAACGGGCATCCCGAGACGACGGGCCGGGCCAAGCCCCCGGCCGAGGCGCGCGACCCGCGCCCGCCGCTTGCCCGGCGCGAAAGCTACGCGCCCGGCACGCGCCAGATCCTGGAACAGTCGGGCCCCGAGGGGCTGGCCGAATGGATGGCGGCGCAGAAACAGCTGCTGCTGACCGACACCACGATGCGCGACGGCCACCAGTCGCTGCTGGCCACCCGGATGCGCTCGATCGACATGATCCGCGTGGCGCCCGCCTATGCCCATAACCTGCCGCAGCTCTTCAGCGTCGAATGCTGGGGCGGCGCGACCTTCGACGTGGCCTACCGGTTTTTGCAGGAATGCCCATGGCAGCGGCTGCGCGACCTGCGCGCGGCGATGCCGAACGTGATGACGCAGATGCTGCTGAGGGGCGCCAATGGCGTCGGCTACACAATCTATCCCGACAATGTCGTGCAGGGCTTCGTCAAGCAGGCCGCCGAGACCGGGGTCGACGTCTTCCGCGTCTTCGACAGCCTGAACTGGGTCGAGAACATGCGCGTCGCGATGGATGCGGTGCTCGAGACCGGCAAGCTCTGCGAAGGCACGATCTGCTATACCGGCGACATCCTCGACCCGGCCCGGGCCAAATACGACCTGCAATATTACGTCGCCATGGGCCGTGAGCTGAAGGCCGCGGGCGCCCATATCCTGGGGCTCAAGGACATGGCCGGGCTCCTGAAACCCGCCTCGGCGACGGTGCTGATCAAGGCGCTGAAGGACGAGGTCGGGCTGCCGATCCATTTCCACACCCATGACACCTCGGGCATCTCGGCCGCCACGATCCTTGCCGCGGCCGAGGCCGGCGTCGATGCGGTCGATGCCGCCATGGACGCCTTCTCGGGCGGCACCTCGCAGCCCTGCCTCGGCTCGATCGTCGAGGCGCTGCGCAACACCCCCCGCGAGACCGGCATCGACATGGGCGCGGTGCGCGAGATCTCGGCCTATTGGGAGGCCGTGCGCCAGCAATATGCGGCCTTCGAATCGGGCCTGTCCGCGCCCGCCTCCGAGGTCTACCTGCACGAGATGCCCGGCGGGCAGTTCACCAATCTCAAGGCCCAGGCCCGCAGCCTCGGGCTTGAGGAGCGCTGGCACGAGGTCGCCGAGACCTATGCCGAGGTGAACCAGATGTTCGGCGACATCGTGAAGGTGACGCCCTCCTCGAAGGTGGTGGGCGACATGGCGCTGATGATGGTCAGCCAGGGCCTGACCCGTGCCGAGGTCGAGGACCCGTCGCATGACGTGGCCTTCCCCGATTCCGTGATCGACATGATGCGCGGCAATCTCGGCCAGCCCCCGGGCGGCTTCCCCGACGCGATCCGCCGGAAGGTGCTCAAGGGCGAGGAACCCTTCACCGACCGGCCCGGCAAGCATGTGCCCGCGGCCGATATCGGCATGATCCGCGCCGAGATCGAGGCCCAGTTCGAGGATCTGACCTTCGACAACGAGGACCTGAACGGCTATCTGATGTATCCCAAGGTCTTCACCGATTATGCCACGCGGCACCTGCAATACGGGCCCGTCCGCACCCTGCCGACCCGCACCTTCTTCTACGGGATGGAGCCGGGCGAGGAGATCGAGGCCGAGATCGACCCCGGCAAGACCCTTGTGATCCGGCTGCAGGCGGTGGGCGAGACCGCCGAGGATGGCGAGGCGCGGGTCTTCTTCGAGCTGAACGGCCAGCCCAGGGTGATCCGGGTGCCGAACCGCAGGGCCAAGGCCAGCGTCGCCCGCCGTCCCAAGGCCGAGCTCGGCAACCCGGCCCATGTCGGCGCGCCGATGCCGGGGGCGGTGGCGACCGTCGCCGTGGCCGCCGGGCAGGAGGTCAAGGAGGGCGATCTGCTGCTGACCATCGAGGCGATGAAGATGGAAACCGGCCTGCACGCGGAACGCGACGGCAGGATCAAGGCCGTCCATGTCGCGCCGGGCCAGCAGATCGATGCCAAGGACCTCTTGATAGAGTTCGAATGACAAAGACCAAGAACCGGCCGCGTCTCGCCAGCTGGCGGGACGCGGAAGCCGCGCGCGACAGCCCCCAGACCGATATCATCCCTGTCGCGCTGATCTCGCTCGACGACGCGACCGCGCGCCGCGCCGATCTCAGGCAGGCGGGCTTTCCCCCGGACCTGGTCGGGGGCTATTGGCCGGCATCGGATCTGCGCAAGGCCGATGAGGCCGAGCTGGCCGGTATCGCGGATATGGACTACTTTGCCAAGTCGATCGGGCGCAGGCCCCTTCCCAGCGAAATCGGGTGCGCGCTGTCCCACAGGCGCGTCCTGGAATGGCTCGCGAATTCGGACCATCCTCTCGCCCTGATCTTCGAGGATGATGCCCGCCCCGCCGACCCGCGGGCATTTGACGTGCTGCCGGACCTCCTCAAGCCCGTTGCCGAACATGGCCGACAGGGCGCATCCTTCATCCTGCATCTCGGCGTCAAGCGGCGACGGCGCCCCAGGAACGTCAACCGCGTTCTGGCCGGATGCGGCGTCGGCTTCCGGCACCGCTGGATCGTGCGCGATGCCGGGAAGGATCACAATATCTGGCTTGCTCATGCCTATGTCATCTCGCGCGAAGCCGCGCGGCGCACCGTTGCGGCCGAGACCCCGATCAGGACAGTTGCCGATGATTTCAGGAACCGAAGCCAGGAGCATCTCCTGTTCTCCGAACCCGGCCTCTTCCTGCAGGCGCCTAGCCTAGAAAGCACGATCGACCCGACCGGAGTGATCCGCAAGGTGCATGTAAAACCCAAACGCAAGTCCTGGAAGAAGCCGGAACAGCCGAACGCGATGGGCAAGCTCAAGATCATGGATCGCCTGCGCCGCCTCAGGTCGGAGACCTTCCGGCTCTAGCCCCGCGCGACCGGCCACCTGGGGGCGCGCGGACAGCCCCTGCCTGCGCAGATCCCGCACGACCTTATCCGTACCCGGGATCTGCCCACAGGCCTTCCAAATCCCCGAAAGCAATTTTTCCGTCCCGGGCCGCTTTTTCCACTTGCAGCCCCCGGCCGGAATTTATACATCCCGCCTACCCAATGGATGCGGGCGTAGCTCAGGGGTAGAGCATTACCTTGCCAAGGTAAGGGTCGTGAGTTCGAATCTCATCGCCCGCTCCAATTTTTCTCGAACAGCACCGATGACTGGAACCGGCCTCTGGCCGGAGGCGCGTCCTGGCGCGCGATCCGTCCTGTCGGCAATCTCGCCGCAGGCGAGAGGCTATTTTTCCACTTGCAGCCCCCGGCCAGAGTTTATACATCCCGCCTACCCAATGGATGCGGGCGTAGCTCAGGGGTAGAGCATTACCTTGCCAAGGTAAGGGTCGTGAGTTCGAATCTCATCGCCCGCTCCAGGGGATTTCCTATCAGCACAGTGATGACGCCATCGGCTCCCGCGCCCTAGGCCGTGATCGATGCGTCGTCCGGCAGAGACCGGACGACGCGGGTCAGAACGGAAATGGCGCGACCCCGATCACCGGTCGATGGGCGGCAAGAAGCCCTGCCCAGAGCGCAAGGCCCAGGGCAATCCGCCAAAGCGGCGGCGGCCCCGAGGGGCGCCAGCGCCCGCTCAGAAGTGCCGCGAAAGGCAGGGTAGCGGTGCGGGCGGCAAGCCGGTCCCACTCCGCCCCCATCAGGCGGCGGTTGCGCCGGTCGATGGCCCGGCTGCCCGTCATCGCGAAGACCGCAAAGCCGCCGAACATCAGCAGATGCGCCAGATCGGGATTGGCCAGGGCATGGGCCAGCGCCCAGAGCGTCAGCGCCACCGGCAGCGGATGCCGCGTCAGCCCGACGATGCCCGGCCGCTCGGGGTCGAAGCGCGCATTCCCCGCGCCGCCGAAGCTCAGCGGATTGGGGGCGCCAAGCGTCGCCGCGATCAGCAGGCAGACGAAGGGCATGACCAGAACCGGCAGCCCGAGCTGCCAGGGCAGAGGCGCCCAGAGCGGAATGAAGGGCGCCCGGCCCGAGGCCACGATCAGCCAGCCCAAGGCCGCCAGCGACACCGCAACATAGGCCGCCAGATAGCCCCGCCGCCCCAGCCAGCGCCTCAGCCGGGCCTGCACCCCGGGCCGGACCGGCAGCGCATGCGACAGCAGGAACGCCGCATAGGCGGCCGCGAATTCGCCCCAACCGCCCATCATCGGCAGCTCCGGCGGCCAGCACGGGCACCGCCGGAAAGACCATGGCCAGGGGACGACGGGAAGCGTCGGCCCGATGCGCCCGATGCCCGGCCCCAACGGGCCCCGCAGCTCCGCCGGATCCGGGCCGGACCCGGAGACAATGTCGCACAGCCACCGGAACCCGCGGCGTTCTGACGCGTTCCACCATGGATGACAGCGGATCGGCGAGGTTCGAAGCCCCCCCTCTGGCCGGCTCCCTCACCGGCGCCTCCCGCCGCTGACACGGCCCGGGCGTCTACCCCCGCCCGGGCCTCATGTTTTCGGGACCAGGACCCTGCCCGCACTCTCATCCTGCCAGTGCCTCCTCCAGTTCGCGCACGAGACGCTGCTTTTCTTCGGCCCGGGGCGGCGAGAACCGCGCCAGCAGCAGATAGGCGACCGGCGTCAGGTAAAGCGTCGAGAGCGTGGCCAGTCCCAGCCCGCCGACGATGACCCAGCCCAGCGCCTCGCGGGCCTCTGCCCCCGCCCCCGAGGACAGGATCAGCGGCACGCCGCCCAGCACGGTCGAGACCATGGTCATCATCACCGGGCGCAAACGGATCGTCGCCGCGTCGAAGATGGCGTCGCGCACCGTCGCGCCCCCGTCGCGCAACTGATTGGCGAATTCGACGATCAGGATGCCGTTCTTGGCCATGATGCCGACCAGCATCACCAGCCCGATCTGGCTGTAGACATTGAGGCTTTGCCCGGTCACGAGCAGCGCGAAGATCGCGCAGGCCAGCCCCAGCGGCACCGTCGCCATCACCACGATGGCCGAGATGAAACTTTCGAACTGCGCAGCCAGCACCAGAAACACCACCGCGATGGCGAAGCCGAAGATCAGCAACAGCCCGGAATTGGTCTCGCCCATGGTGGCCGCGGCGCCCTTGGGCAGGATGCGGTTATCCTCGGACAGAAGCCCGTCCGACAGCTGGACGATCCGCTCATAGGCGCCGCCCAGCGACTGCCCCGGCCCCAGATCGGCCGAGATCGAGACCGCGCGGCTTTGATCCAGCCGGTCGAGATCGGGCGCGACGGGGCGTTCCTCGAGCCGCACGAAGGTCGAGATCGGCACCATCCGCCCGCCCGCGCTTTTCACGAAGATGTTCTCGAGATCGCCCGGGTCATCGACCGGCTCGGCCGACGAGACAAGCTGCACGTCGTAATTCTGGTCGCCGACGAAGACCGACACGACGCTGCGCCCGTTCAGGAAGGCCCTCAATGCATCGCCCAGACCCGAGATGTCGATCCCCAGATCGGCGGCGCGGGTGCGGTCGACCTCGACGAACAGCTCGGGCTGGGTACGCTCGAAATCGAGCCGCACCTCGCCGAAGGCGCCGTCATCCCGGATCCGTTCGACCAGCGCCTGGGCGGTCTCGGCCAGCCGGTCATAGCTTTCGCCGGTCAGGGCCACGCTGATGCCGCTGCCCGCGCCGCGAATGCCCAGCGAATTGGGCTGGATCGCGAAGGCGCGCACCCCGATCACGTCTTGCAACCGGGTGTTGATATCGGTCACGATCTCGTTCTGGCTGCGGTCGCGCGCCTCCCAGGGGGCGAGGGTGAAGACCATGAAGCCGCGACTGTCCGAACCGCCCGAGCCCGCGATCGAGAAGAGGTTGACGATCTCGCCCGCCTCGCGCAGCGGCGCGATGGCGTCCTCGATCTCGGCCATCTTGGACTGGGTATAGTCGAGCGACACGCCCTGCGGCGCCCGGATGCTCAGAAGCGCGACCGAGCGGTCCTCCTGCGGCGTCAGTTCCTGCCGCACGCCCCCCGCCACAAGCAGGGCGGTCGCGGCGAACAGGAGCGCCGCCGTCACCACCACAACGGGCAGCGCCAGCGCGCCGGCAAGACTCCGGCGGTAGAACCCGGCCAGCGCCGCGCCGAGCCGGGCCATGGCGCCGGTCCCGGTGCCGGGCGCGCGCGCCAGCATGCGGCTGGCCAGCACCGGGCAAAGCGTCAGCGCCACGACCGAAGAGATCCCGACCGCAATCGCGAGGGTAAAGCCGAATTCGCGGAACAAGCCCCCCGCCTGCCCCGGCAGGAACGAGAGCGGCACGAAGACCGCGGCCAACGTCGCGGTGGTGGTGACGACCGCAAAGAAGACCTGCTTGGCTCCAAGCACGGCGGCCGCGCGCGGCCCCATGCCCTCGGCCCGGCGGCGGACGATGTTCTCCAGCACCACGATGGCATCGTCGACCACCATGCCGGTGGCCAGCACCAGCGCCAAAAGCGTCAGGATATTGACCGAGAAGCCCGCCAGATAGATCGCGGCCAGTGTGCCGATCAGCGAGACCGGCATGGTCAGCGCCGGGATCAGCGTCGCGCGCAGATCGCGCAGGAACAAGAAGATCACCAGAACCACGATGGCAACGGCAAGCCCCAGCGTCTTCAGCACCTCGGCGATGGCGCCCTTGATGAAGACCGCGTCATCCGAGGTGACGAAGATCGAGATGTCGTCGGGCAGGCTCTGGTCGAGCTCGGCCACGGTCCGGCGCACCTCGCGCGAGATGTCCAGCGTGTTGCTGCCCGCCTGCCGGATCACGCCCATGCCTATCCCGGTCCGGCCATTGGCGCGCAGGACCGAAGTGTTGGGCTCGGGGCCCAGATCGACCCGCGCCACGTCGCGCAGGAAGACATTGGGGGCGATGCGCAGATCCTCGAAGGCCTCGGCCGAGACGACCATGGCGGTGGTGCGCACGCTGAGGCTCTGCCGCCCGCCCTCGAGATCACCCGCCGCAGCGTTGAAGCCCGCATCGGACAGCGCCTCTGCCAAGTCGGCCAGCGTCAGCCCGCGGCTGGCCAGCCGCGCCTGATCGACATCGACCCGGAAGATCGGCGCCCGGTCGCCATAGACCTGCACATCGGCCACGCCCGGCAACGAGACCAGCCGATCCTCGATCCGGTCCTCGACGATCTCGGTCAGCGCCTCGGCCGAGCGCCGGGACGAGGTCACCGCGACCCGCATCACCGGCTGGGCATCGGCATCGGCCTTGACCACGCGCGGATCCTCGGCCTCGTCGGGCAGCTCGCGCTGGATCCGGGCAACCGCATCGCGGGTATCGGTCGCGGCGACGTCGATATCGACATCCTCGGCGAATTCCAGCGTCACCCGGCTGCGGCCGAAGCGCGAATTCGACTCGATCGAGCGGATGCCCGAGACCCGGCCGACCGCGCCCTCGATCCGGCTGGTGATCTCCTGATCGATGGTCTCGGGCGCGGCCCCGGTGAACTCGGTGGTGACGGTGACGACCGGGCGGTCGACATTGGGAAGCTCGCGGATCTCGACCCCGAACAGGGCCGCCAGCCCGGCCAGCACGATCAGCGCGCTGAGCACGAGGGCCAGGACCGGACGCCTTACGAAAAGCGACGTACCGCCGGATTCGGCCTCGCGGAGCGCTTCCTGCAGCATGGCCCCCTCCCTAGCCCGCGTCGCGCGCCGGACGCGGCAGGGCCCGCCCCGCCTGCGGCCCGGCGACGCGCAGTTCGGCGCCCTCGCGCAGCGTCTGCAGCCCCTCGACCACCACCGGCTCGCCGACCGCCAGATCGGCCTCGACCAGCACGCTGTCGGCATTGCGCTGACGGATCGCCACCGGCACCCGCGCCGCGCGGCCATCGCGCAGCGCCCAGACATAGGCGCCCGAACTCGACCATTGCACCGCCAGCGGATCGACCATGGGCAGCGGTTCGCCCTCGAAATTCAGCACCACCTCGAAGGACATGCCGCCGCGCAGAAGATCGTCGGCATTGTCCAGCTCGCCCTGCACCCGCAGCGTGCGGCTGGCCGGGTCGACGGCATTGTCGACGGCATGGACGCGCCCCTCCAGCACCCGGCCCGGCATGCCCAGCGGCCGCGCGCTCAGGGCCAGCCCCTCCCTGACCTCTCCGACCACCCGCTCGGGGACGTGAAAGTCGATCAGGATGCGGCTGCGGTCGACGATGCTGGCCAGCGCGTCCTGACTCGAGACCCGGTCGCCGACAGCGATGTCGAGCACCCCCGCCCAGCCCGCAAAGGGCGCGCGAACGGTGCGTTCGGACAGATCGAATTCGGCCTGGCGCAGCTCCAGCTCGGCCGTTCTAAGCGCCAGATCGGCCTCGCGGCGCCGGACCTCGGTGACGGCCCCGGTGGTTTCCAGGCGCCTCACCCTCTGGGCCTCGTCGCGGGCATCCTCCAGAACCAGTTGCGCGCGGTCGACCGCGATACGCTCGGCCTCGTCGTCGAGCTGCACGATCAGATCGCCCGCCGCCACCCGATCGCCGTCGCGGATACCGATCGCGACCACCTCGCCCGTGACCTTCGAACGCAGCATGACCGAGCGCAGCGCGCGGCCGTCGCCGATGGCGGCCACCCGGTCCCGGATACGACCTTCCGCGACCTCCTCGACGGTGACGGCCACAGGCCCGGCACGCGGCCCCGAGGGGCCCGTCCCCGCCTCGGGTGCGGAAGGCGCCAGCCCCAGCAGGGCACCGACACCGATCCGGTCGAGCCAGGGTCGTGCCCCCGGAACGAAGAAAACCCAAAGCGCAAGCGTGCCAGCCAGAAGCAGGACGGAGAGACCTATTTGCCGTGCCATGCACCTTCCCGTTCGCGCGTCTTGCCGGATCATCCGGCCGCAATGTCCTTTAATTAGGAAGCGATGGCCAGAATAACAGGCGGCACCGGCGCGGTTTTCTCCGCGTTCCGTCCCGGCGCCTGCCGGTCCCGTCCGGTTCGCGGGCAATGTCGGGCAACCGCAGGCCCGGCCCTTGCTGCGGGCCGCCACTGCGACAGGCCGTCCCGCCCCCCGCCAAGCCGCGAATTTTTCTTGCAGCGACTCGGGAAAAGCCGCATAGAGCGGTTCGCGACGTTATCTCTATCGACCACTGTCTTCCCTTACGCGGCTGTCAGTTCATCGATCGATATCTGACGAGCCAAGCCGCTGCACTTCCGCGAGCGGCACTACTTGAGGAGACACACGGGATGGCTACCGGCACCGTGAAATGGTTCAACAGCACCAAAGGCTTCGGCTTCATCGCCCCCGACGGCGGCAAGAAAGACGTGTTCGTGCACATCTCTGCCGTCGAACGTTCGGGCCTGGCCGGCCTGCAAGACGGTCAAAAAGTGTCGTTCGAAATCGAAGCCGGCCGTGACGGCCGTGAATCGGCGACCAAACTGGCCGAGATCTGAGGCCAGACGGGCTGGCGGCGCTCCGATAGCGCCCAGCCCGACCGCGTCACAGCTTTGAAATACCCGACCTCGCGGCACCTGCCGCGGGGTTTTTTCGGTTCAGATCATGGCCCAGTCGGTAAAGCGCCAGGTGGTCGGCGCGCTTGGCATGCCCCGGTCATTCGCGGGCTTCGGCGCGCGGCGCGCGCTCTGCTCGTTGTCGCTCTTGCGGCTCATCCGGATCTCCTTTTCTGCCTTTCTGCTCGGCATGGGGACAACGCATCGCCGAGCGGTCCTGTTTCAAAGGCGGGATCACATGGCCTCACGATGCCGTCATGTCGCCCCGACCGTTCGATCTTCGCAGCCTTGCGTCAAAGAGCTGTCAACGCTCCGTATCCGCGCGGCGGGCCGGAGCCGGCAAGGGCTTCCCCCTCCTCTCCCTGCCCACAACGTTGACCGGTTTCCCCTTCCCGGTGTAGGCCCGGGACAATCGGCGGCGCGCGGCCGCAGACGGGGGGAGAACGGAATGGCAGCGGAACGCAGAGCAGGACGGCTGGCCGGAACACCGATCGCAAGGCTGCTCGGCGCAGTTACCGCGGCAACGGCCGCGATCTGGACCGCGGGCGCGGCACTGGCGCAGGACTATACCTTCAAGCTGCACCATTTCCTGCCTGCGACCTCGCCCACCCAGACCGAGACGCTCGAGCCCTGGGCCCGCGCGGTCGAGGCACGCTCGGGCGGCAGGGTCAGGATCGAGATCTACCCCTCGATGACGCTGGGCGGACGCCCGCCCGAACTGGTGACCCAGGCCCGCGACGGGGTGGTCGACCTTATCTGGGTCGTGAACGGCTACACGCCGGGCCTGTTTCCCCGGACCGAGGTGATGGAGCTGCCGAATGTCTATGTGAACGATCCGGGGGCGGCCAATCTGGCGCTGGCCGATCTGTTCGAGACCGACCTCAAACCCGATTACAAGGGCCTCGAGGTGATGTTCCTGCATGTCCATGCCGGCAACGGCATCGCGCTGCGCGGCCCCGAGATGCACGCCCCGGCGGATCTGGCCGGCCGCAAGATGCGGATCCCGTCGCGCACGGGGGCCTGGGTGCTCGAGGCGCTGGGCGCGGTGCCGGTGGCGATGCCGGTGCCCGAGCTGCCGCAGGCGCTGCAGAAGGGCGTGGTCGACGGTGCGCTGGTGCCCTTCGAGATCGTGCCCGCGCTGAAGCTGCAGGACCAGACCGACCGGCTGATCGAGGGCGACCGCAATACCCGCTTCGGCACCACCACCTTCCAGCTTTCGATGAACAAGGCGCGCTGGGACAGCCTGCCGCCCGAGATCCGGACCGCGTTCCGCGAGGCCTCGGGCCCCGAATGGCTGGCCGAGCTCGGCCGGATCTGGCGCGGCACCGAAGAGACCGGGGTCGCGATCACCACCGCCGCGGGCAAGGCCCATCAGGTTCTGAGCCCCGAGGAAACCGAAACCTTCCGGACCGCGCTCGAGCCCGTGGTCGCGCGCTGGATCGAGGATGCCGACCGTCGTGGCATCGACGGCGCGGGTCTGGTCGCCCGCGCCCGCGCCGCGATCGCGGCCCATGCCAGCCGATGAGTCTGCGGCGCGCGCTGGCCGCTGCGGTCGCGTTCTGGGCGATCCTCGGCGGGCTGGTGCTGGCGAGCGTGGTCGCGCTCAACGTGATCTCGATCCTCGGCGGGCTGCTCGGCCATCCGGTCCCGGGCGATTTCGAGCTGACCGAGATCGGCACCGCCATCGCCGTCTTCGCCTTCCTGCCCTGGTGCCAGCTGACCCGCGCCAATGTCACCGCCGATGTCTTCACCATGGGCGCCTCGCGGATCTGGGCCGCGCGGATGAGCCTTGCCGGATCGCTGGCCGCCCTGGCCGTGGCCGGGGTCCTGCTCTGGCGCATGAGCCTCGGGCTCGGCGATCAGCAGGCCTATGGCTACACCACCGCGATCCTGCAGATCCCGCTCTGGCCCTGTTTCCTGCCGGTGCTGGCCTCGCTCGCGCTGCTGGCGCTGGCGGCGGTGGCGACGCTGACCGAAGATGCCGCCGCCGCGCGCGGGAGGGGGCATGCCTGACCCGATGATGCTGGGCCTGACCGGGCTTGGCGCGCTGGTCCTCTTGATCGCGGGGCGGATGCCCATCGCCTATGCGATGATCCTCGTGGGCGGCGCGGGCATCGCCGCGCTGAACGGCCCGGCGCTTTTGCTGAACCAGCTGAAGACGCTGGCCTGGGGCAAGTTCTCGATCTACGACCTGACGGTCGTGCCGCTCTTCGTGCTGATGGGGACGCTTGCCGGGCGGGCCGGACTGTCGGCCGCGCTGTTCCGGGCCGGGGCGGCCTGGCTTGGCTGGATGCGGGGCGGCACCGCGATGGCCGCCATCGCCGCCTGCGCGGGTTTCGGCGCGGTCTGCGGCTCGTCGCTCGCCACCGCCTCGACCATGGGCAAGGTCGCCCTGCCCGAGCTGCGCCGCCAGAACTATTCGGGCGCGCTGGCCACCGGCACGCTGGCCGCCGGAGGCACGCTCGGCATCCTGATCCCGCCCTCGGTGGTACTGATCCTCTATGCGGTCCTGGTCGAGGCCAATGTCGTCACCATGTTCATGGCAGCCCTCGTGCCGGGCGCGCTGGCGGTCCTGCTGTTCCTTCTGACCATCGCGGGCTATGTCGCGCTCCGCCCCGGCGCCGGTCCCGCCCATGCCCCGGCCGGGCGGGCCGAGTTCCGCGCCGCGACCCTTGGCGTGCTGCCGGTGCTGGGCATCTTCGCGCTGGTGCTGGGCGGCATCTATCTGGGGCTTTACAACCCCACGCCGGGGGCGGCCGTGGGTGTCGCGCTGGTCTGGGCCTATGGCACGCTCCGCGGACGGCTCGGCCTTGGCGCGCTCCGCGCCTCGGTGCTCGAGACCGCCGCGACCTCGGGCATGATCTACCTGATCCTGCTGGGCGCCGAACTGATGAAGATCTTCTTGTCCCGCGCGGGCCTGCCGCAAGCAGGCGCGGAATGGATCGCTGGCGCGGGGCTTGCCCCGCTCGCGGTGCTGGTGCTGCTGCTGGCCACGCTGATCGTGCTGGGTTGCCTGATGGACAGCCTGTCGATGATCCTGCTGGTGATCCCGTTCTTCTGGCCGGTGCTGGTCGAGGTCAATGGCGGGCTTTACCAGATGGCCGAGGGCGCGGGCTTCGGCATGGGCACCGAGGATCTGAAGATCTGGTTCGGCATCCTCGCGCTGATCGTGGTCGAGCTGGGTCTGATCACCCCGCCCGTCGGCATGAATGTCTTCGTGATCTCGTCGCTCGCCCGCGACGTGCCGATGGCCGAGACCTTCCGGGGCGTGCTGCCCTTCTTCCTGGCAGAGCTTTTCCGCGTGGGCCTCTTGCTGGCCTTTCCGGCGCTGGTGCTTTGGCTGCCAGGCGCTCTGGGCGGCTGAGCGGTTCACTCCGGCCTCTGCCGGACCCCGGGCCGACGCCGCCGGCAATACGCATACCAGCCTCGGGTCCAGGGCCACGCCCGGAACCGGAGCGCCGGGGTCACGGGCAAATCGCCGGACCGGGAAGAACAGCCCCCCGGGCGGGGCCAAACGCTCTGCCCTCGCAGGGCGGCCCGGGGGCGGTCTTCTATTCGGCCGGTTGCAACCCCGGCGCCCGCCCCCCGGAGGGCAGCACCGTCGCCGGAAGCGGATCGGCAGAGCAGTCCGGACAGGGAACGGCCGCCGCGACCGCCGCCGCCTCGGGTAGCGGACCGGCAGGCGCCGTCACCGGGTCGGTCAGCGGCTCGGGCACCGGATCGGTCACGGGCTGGGCCACGGGCAGCGGCACGCGGCGAGGCTCGCGCCGGGCGGCCTGGGCCAGCATCGCCGCGACCAGCATCGCGGCCACGCCCAGCGGCGGCAGCAGCCAGGGCAGCAGCGCCAGATCGGGATAGCCCGCCATCAGCACCTGGAACAGCAGCGAGACCGCAGTGCCGAAGGAGAAGACCAGAAGCCCGTGCCGGCCCATCAGCCGCAGCGGCGCCGCCACCCGGCTGCCCGCGAGCCGGACGACCGCAGGCAGGCAGGACAGAACATAAAACAGCGCCAGCACATGCAGCATCCGCGGCAGCGAGACATAGGTCTTGTCGAAGCCTACCAGGTGGAACGGCAGCCCCGCCTGGCCTGCCTGCCGCATCAGTGCGTTCATCTGCTGGCCCAGCGCGGGGATCTGCGCCCAGAGGAAGACGCCCCCGAGAAAGGCCACGGCCAACCAGAACAGCCAGCGCCGCCGCGCAACGAAGCGCTCGCCCCGGCGCATATGGATGCCGGTCAGAAGCCCCAGCACGAAGATGATCTGCCAAGAGAGCGGGTTGAAGAACCAGCCGCCCGGATTGGGATAGTTCGGCAGATCGAGCCGCCACATCCCGGCGACGAACCAGATCGCGATCGCGACCGAGACCATCAGCCGCGGCGCCCGCATCCCGATGAAGATCGCCAGCGGGGCGAAGAGCAGCAGCACCGAATAGGCAGGCAGGATGTTCACATAGCCGAACTGGTGGGTCAGGAGCGGAATGCCGATCAGCGCCTCGGCGGTATTCTCGAACACCTGCCGGAGGTTGATCTTGGTCAGCAGCTCGGGCACGCCCAGCGCCATCGCCCCCCAGGCGAAGATCGCGATGGCCCAGGCGCTCAGCAGCACATGGACGATGTAAAGCGTCCAGGACCGCCCCCAGATCGGACGGATCGCGGCCCAGAGCCCGTTCAGCCGGATCTGCGGCGCGGCGAAGCGACCGGAATAGGCCAGCCCGGCGGCGATACCCGACATCACGAAGAAGGCCTCGGCCGCATCGGAAAAGCCGAAATTGCGGATCGTCCAGTGTTCATAGGGATTGCCGGGCACATGGTCGATGAAGATCATCACCAGTGCGAGGCCGCGGAACGCGTCGATCCGGGGATCGCGCGGACGCTTGACGGGAACGGATACGGGCTCAGGCCGCGACATCGACCGCCTCCTTGCTGGCATCTTCCGCCATCCAGCGCCGGACCAGATCGCGATAGGCCCGGATGACGGGGGCGGCATCGGCTTCCTGCGGAACGGCGAACAGGCTGTGGGTCAGCGGCCGCGAGGTCCAGGCGATCAGCAGCGGTGCGATCAGCATCGGCAGGCAGACGGGCAGCAGCCAGATCGTCAGGTCGGGTGCGATCCGGGTGACAATCGCCAGCGCCGCCGCCCCGGTCAGGGTGATCCAGAGCCCGGCGCGCAGCCCCTGCAACAAGCTCAGCTTGCCCTCGCCGCGCTGGTTCGCGGGCCAGCCGCCATCGCGCCCCGACAGCACCTGCAGCACCGCGCGCGACTGATACATCAGCATCAGCGGCGCAAGCAGCGAGGTCAGCAGGATCTCGGTCAGGACCGAAGCTGCGGCCCGCTTGCCGCCGCCGAAGCCCTTCGCCCGCCGCGACAGCACCGCACCGATGAGGATCGACAGCTTGGGCAGCAGAAGCAGCCCGCAGATGCCGATCAGAAGAGTGATGATCTCTTTCGTGCGGTCCGACGGGAAGACCGGGAAAAGCTGATAGGGTTCGGGGAAATAATCGGGCGCGGGCGCGAAGACGGTGGCCAGCAGCGAGGCGATCAGGAAGGCCCCCCAGAGCAGCGACACCAGATAGGCGAAGATGCCCTGCAGGAAGACGAAGCGGCTCCAGCCGGCAAGCCCCGGCGCCAGCAAAAGGCGCATGTGCTGAAGGTTGCCCTGGCACCAGCGGCGATCGCGCTTGGCATAGGCGAGGATGTTGTCGGGGCCCTCCTCGAACGAGCCCTCAATGGTCTCGTCGAGTTTCACGCGCCAGCCGGCCCGCGCCAGAAGCGCCGCCTCGACATAGTCATGGCTGAGGATATGACCGCCGAAGGGCGGCTTGCCCTGCAGCGCGGGCAGGCCGCAGCTTTCGGCGAAAGCGCGCACCCGCACCATGGCGTTATGGCCCCAGAACGGGCCGGTATTGCCCTGCAGCCGCGCCAGGCCCCGCGCGAAGACCGGCGAATGGAAGCTTGCCGAGAACTGCATCGCGCGGCCGAACAGCGAGCCCGCGCCGATGATCTTGGGCAGGGTCTGCAACAGCCCGAGCCTCGGGTCGGCCTGCATCCGCGCGATCATCCGGCGGATGGTCACGCCCTCCATCAGGCTGTCGGCATCGAGGATCAGGGCGAATTCGTAGGCGCCGCCCGAGCTCTGGATGAAATCCTCGATATTGCCCGCCTTGCGGCCGCGATTGTCGGTGCGGCGACGGTAGAAGATGCGCCCTGCCCCGCCTGTCTCGGCCAGAAGCCGCGCGAAGGCGTCGCGCTCGCGCACCGCATTTTCCGGGTCGCGGGTATCGGACAGCACCGCGATGTCGCAGCGCAGGCCGGCCGCCTGGATCGAGCCGTCCATGGCCGCGATCCGGGCAAAGGTTGTCAGCGGATCCTCGTTGCAGATCGGCACCAGCACCACGGTCGGCTGATGCGGCAGCTTCAGCTGCGGCTCGGGGGTCCGGCGCAGATGGCCGAGAAGACCGATAAAGGCCCCGGCCGCGCCCCAGGCCAGCCAGGCCGTGGTGATGAAGATCAGTGTGGTCCGGGCCAAGTCCCAGGGATCGACGCCATCCTGTGCAGAGGCCTCGGCCAGAAGGGACGCGGCCACGGAGGCCGCGGCGAGGGAAAAGCCGATCGCCAGCCCGCGCAGCAGGCGGGTCCGGAAACCGGACGCAAGGATGCGGGACATCTGGCTTGCCGTCAGCCCAGTTGCAGGGGTCGCAGCAGGCGGGCCAGCCAGATCGGCAGACGCAGCTCAAGCCGCGCCTCCAGCACCTGCTGGGGCATGTCCATCGGAGCGACCGGAGGAGCCCAGTGAGGGCCTTCTACCGCAATCGCGTTCTGCGCATCGAAGGTGGTATCTGCACTCATTCGTTGATCCATTGGTAGAGCCAGGTTTCGGTCAGGTTTTGCCCGTACCCCGTTATTTCGGCCTTGAGTTCGACCAGAGCGCCGGTATCGGCGGTTATGTCGACGACAAGGCGCCATGTCTTCGTATCCGGGATACGGCTGAACACGGGTTTCTCCATTCGGCCCGTGCTTGCGTACACCTCGGCAGTAACGTCCGCGTCGGCCGGAAGTTCCCCGAGAGTGCCGCCTTCGAAATCGACCACGAATTTTCGCAGTCCAGGGCTACCGGCGGCGCCGGCTACACCGCCCCGCCCGACCAGCGTGCGCACCACATGGGCGCGCGTCCCGACTGCACCGGGGGGATTGGTGCCCCAGTGCAGACGGTAATCGTATTCCATCGCGTCGCCCTTGCGCGCCCGTTGCTCGGGCACCCAGAAGGCGACGATATTGTCGTTGGCCTCCAGATCGGACGGGATCTCCACCAGCCGCACCGTGCCGCGTCCCCAATTGCCGACCGGCTCGACGATCAGCGAGGGACGGCGTTCGTAATGCGCCCCCGCATCGAGATAGTCGTCGAAGCTCCGGTTGCGCTGGATCAGACCGAAGCTGACCGGGTCCTGCGCCCCGAGATAGGAGCTGGCAAGCCGCGGCGGGTTTTTCAAGGGTCGCACGAAGGTCTCGCCTTCGCGGGTATTCATGATCAGCATCTCGCTGTCATGCACCCGATGGCGGAAATCGTCGAAATCACCGCGGTCGTTATCGCCCAGCAGGAACATCGAGGTCAGCGGCGCGATGCCCAGCTGATCGACATCCTCGCGCAGGAACAGTCGCGCGGTCACGTCCATCACCGTGGTCGCTCCCGGCGTGACGATGAAGCGGTAGGCGCCGGTCAGCGACTTGCTGTCCAGCGCGGCATAGATCGTCATCGACGTCGCGCCGGGCGCCGGACGTTCCAGCCAGAAGGCACTGAAGCGCGGGAATTCCTCGGTCTTGCCCGAGGCGGTGTTGACCGCAAGACCACGGGCGCTGAGCCCGTAGACATTGCCCTGCCCGAGCGCCCGGAAATAGCTTGCGCCTTGGAAGACGACGACCTCGTCGAAGGTATCGGCGCGGTTGAAGGGCGCATGCAGGCGGAAGCCCGCGACACCCGGCATCTCGAAATCGGGCGGGATCAGCTCGGCGGCCTTGCCGTCATACTCGAAATCGGCGGCCGAGAAATGCATCGGCTCGGCGATGCCCTCGACCAGCTCGTAGATCTCGACCGGCTCCTTGTAGAGCCAGCCCGGATGGAAGGCCTGCAGACGGAAGAACCCGCCCTCATCGGCCCAGCGCGAATGATCGGGCCGGAAGCGGATCGCGCGATAGGCATCGTAATCGAGCCCGGACAGCGGCCCGCCCGGCAGGGCCACGGGCTTGTAAGCATCTTTCGAGAGCGCCTGCATCCGGTCGCTCAGCACGTCGAAGGAGAACGGAACCGGTTCGGGCGCCGGTTCAGCCACGACCTCGGGTGCCGGTGCAGACGGCTCGGCTTCGGCCGCCGTATCCTGCGCCGCAGCATGGCGAGGCAGGCCCAGCGCCGCCACCGCTGCAGAGCCGGCCAGAGCCGCCAGCAGGCGACGACGGGAGGGACCGGTCTCTCCGATACCCACCGAAGAACTCGAACTGTCTGGAAACATTGATGGACCCCTTAACCAAGGCTCGTCATTCTTGATTGCCACCTGGCCCTCCATTTGTCCCGACCCGATGCACCCTGCACGTGCAGCATGGCAGAAACATGCCGGAAGAACCCGATGCTTGCGCAGAAACTGGAGCATCTGCCAATGGCGGCAATTCCTCCGACCGAACCACAGGCAGGTTTCCGGTGCTTGCCATACACCGGATACGCAGGACTCTGCCATAGCGGGAGATTAATAGGCAAACAATTGCCGAGTTCAATGCGCCGCAGCGCCGCTGGAACGCGGCATGCAGCCTCCTTGCCTCACCAGGGACGGGGCTCACGGACGACGCCGACATGTGTCGGCGCATCGGTCGCGCTCTGGCCCACAGGACTCAGGGCGTAAAGCCCGGGGCTTTACGGCTCAGGGCTCAGGGCGCGATCGGCCCCGCAACCGCGATCTGGCGCAGGATCTCGGCCTCGAGGGCGGGCGCGTAGCCGCGGCTCCGGACGAAGGCCGCCGCCCCGGCACCAAGCTCGGCCACCCCTGCGAGCCGCCCCGGCTCGGTCCATGCGACAAGCCCCGTCACCGGCTCGGGCGGCGCGACCGGGTCGCGGGCCGCCGCAAGACCGACCAGCAGCCGCTCGACCGGCGAGCCCGACGGATCGAGCGGACGCACCGCCTCCCGGGCCGCGACCGCATCCGCCCCCATCAGCGCATGGAAGGCCGGCGCGACATGAAACCAGCCCGGCGGATCCGGCTCGAGCCGCAGCGCCTGCGCCACCAGCGCCAGCCCCTCTGTCCAGCGCCCCTCGAAGGCGGCGATGCGCGAGCCGATCAGCGCAAGGCTCGGCGGGTGGTGCGGATACAGCTCGAGCAGCCGCGCCGCATGGCTGCGGAAGCTTTCCGGATCGTGCGCCGGCCCCTCGATCGCGAGCATCGCCGCCGCCTGCAGCGTCATCAGACCGCGCGGCGCAAGCCGCATCGCCTGCGCGCTGGCCCCCGCCGCATCGGACCAGGCCGCGGCAACCGCGTCGGGACCAGGCCTCAGATTGCGCCCGAACCGCGCCTCGTCGAGATGCACGAGCGCCAGCGCCGCCCAGGCCTCGCCAAGCCCCGGATGGCGGTCGACGAGCCGGCCGAGGCATGCTCCCAGTTCGGCATGGGCCGGGCCCCCGGGCCTGACCAGATAGCGGTGAATCCCCATCAGGCAGGAGAGTTCCGGCAAACCGACACCGCCATAGCCGGACGCGGGCGGCGAGGCCTGTTCGGGCGCCCTGTGATGCGCCGCGCCGAGCCGCCGGAGGATCTGGCCGACAGCGTCACGCCGGGCCGCCTGCACCGCCTCGGCGCTGTCGCCGACACGCTGGAACGTGGTCCAGACCGTGCGCCGCTGGGGAAAGGAAATCAGCTCGAACTGGGCCAGCAGGGCGTCGCTGCGCCACATCAGGCGCCCCCTGAGCAGATAATCGGCGGTTTCCGCCGCCCGCTCCGCATCGGACGGGGCACTGACCGCGATCCAGGAACGAGCGGCGAGATCGGTTGCGATCTCGGCCCCGAGGCCGAAGGCAAGATCCTCCAGCCCGCTCAGTTGTCCCTCGGCCCGCATCGGCAGCACCGCCACCCGCAACACGCGATAGGGCGCCTCTTCGATGGGCCGCGCGGCGGCCGCGATGATCTCGTCCCGGTCGTGCCGGAGATGCGCCCGCCAGAGAACCGGCAGGATCAGCAGCAGCACGAGCCCCGCAAGAAGCACCCCCCGCCACAGCCCGGGCGATGGCGGCGGCCCCGCCTCGCCGGGTCCGGGGCGCAGGGTCGGACGGCAGCTGCCTTTGGGAATTTCGATCACCGGCAGTTCGGGATCGGCCAGGGCGTAGAACCGGGCCAGCGCCTCGCGCAGCCGGCCGATCTCGCTCCGCACGAGACCTGCGCGGCCGGGCTCGGCCCCCGGGTCGCGATCGAAGACCTCGACCGCGATGGCATGCGGCTTGATTTCGTCGCCATGACCGGAAAGCTCGCGGTCGACGAGGTATTCCAGCAGTCTGGCACGGCGAGGACTGCGCCCCAGCACCCCGGCGGCGCGGATCGCGGCAACCGCTTCGAGCACCGCTTCATGGCATGGGGGCACCACGGCGCCGCCGTTCGGGGAACGGTGTGTCATGGCTTGCGATCCGGGGCAGCTAGGGGAAGAAACGTCACGGCCACTCGTCCAACAAACGAGGCGCACCCAGGTTACGCCCCGGCCTGTCCTGCGGGCGAGGGGAGGCCAGCGCCGGACGAACCTCTGGCAGATAAGCACAGGAATCGCCTCGCGACAAAGCCTCCAGCCGACCCGCGCGCCGGATGAGCGGAACAAGGCGCAAAGCGCCCCTCCCATCGGCATCCAACGGCCGAAGCGCAAGCCGTGACGATGCCGCAGATCCGTGACGAACGCGGCAACCGCCCCGGCGCGCCCCGCCCCGCACTGTACCGAGCCAGCCGGTCCGCACGGCACCCTTGCGCTGCATCCCCGCACCGGCCGTGCTGCCGGGCGGTCCTGGCCGAGAGATGGCATGGCGACGTCGACCGGCCCGCGCGCGATAGCCCCCGAAGATGCTGTTGGGCGCCTGGGAGGACCGACATATCCGGCCGGGACTGCATCGCGCGACATCGGAGAACGACCCGGCCGGAGAGTCTGGCGACCTGGCACGATCCGGCGAAGAGAGGCCTTCAATGGCATCGCCCCAGACGGCGCGGCGAGTGCGTTTCAGGGCCCATTGTTTTCAGGAAGCCGCCAATATCCAGTCGTCGCAAGGACGTGTCCGGACCGGACCGCATCAAGCTTCCTGGGACGCTCAAGACTGCATGTTCTGCCTCCGGACCTTGCGGACACCATAGATCCGCCAGTTTTCGGCAGATGCGTTTCGACATGATCTGTGAAGCTGGTCTGACCGGGTTGGCCGCGGAAAAGAACGCCAGGTGAACATGCGCTTCCCGGCTATGGTATAAACCACTACGTGTTCGAGCCGGAGTTCTGCACTCCAGCGGCAGGCTGGGAAAAGGGTCAGGTCGAAAAGAACGTCCAGGACGACCAACCGCGCTTGTGGCAATCGATGCCGAACGTCGCCGACCTTGGTGCGCTGAACGCATGACTGGAACGGCGCTGCATGGAGTTCTGGCGCGAAATCCCCCATGCCACCCTCGCGGATGCCTGGGGCTCGGAGCAAGCGGCGCTCATGCAGTTGTCACCCGCCTTCGACGGCTTTGTCGAGCAGAGCAAGCGCATGTCACCGACCTGACTGATAAGCTTCGAGCGCAATCGCTACCGGGAAGACCCACGTTGCAACCGCGCCCGGCATCCATGCCATCGAGCATCGTCGCCGGAAGGTGCGCTTCTTCTCGGCCATCGAACTCGTCAACGCTCTCGAGCAGGAGAAGGCAAGGGAAAAGCCGGACACATCGCGGAGAAACGGCTCTTCTTCATCAGAAGCTCCTCGTTCATCTTGCCGAGAAAATTCTACCTGCGCATCCCCTTAACCTTGGGGAGGATCATCGCGTCACCTGGCCCTGGGGGCGGCGCTCCGCCTCCTCCCCTACAACCCTCGAAAACAACGGAAAAATCCGGCCTCGGCCGGATCGGGAGAGCGCCTTCGGTGGGGAAAGTGGCGAAGGAAATGGGCCCGATGCCGAACCTTATCCAGCCATTAAGGCATTGTTATTAAAATGCTTAAACCAGAAGCCGCAAGCCTGCCCCACCGAAGCGCCATCAGACAAGCGCGATGTCCGCCCCGCCTCTCGGGGCCAGGAGCGAGTTGTCTTGAGCGGGAGCACTCTCCACTCTTACGAGTACCTCCATCGAGAGCAAATCGACGTTCGTTCCGATAAAGTTGCCTGCCACCGGGGTGACCTGTGCGATGTTTCGAGCCACGGCAAGTGGTATCAGGTTCCGGGACCCGAAGCTCCGGTTCGTGGGATCGAAGGCAATCCATCCGGCACCCGGGACGAATATCTCGACCCAGGCATGGGTGGACCCGGAACCCGCAGACCCAAGGAGGCATTCTTCCGCATCGGACAGATAGCCGGATACGATGCGGGAACCGAGTCCGAGCGTGCGCGCGGCTTCGGCGAGCAGGACCGCAAGATCACGGCACGAGCCCCACCGCCGGTCGAGCGTCTCGATCGGTGACTGGGTGCCTTCAGTGTCACGGCTCTGGTAGGAAATCTGGGTGAACACACCGTTGCTGATGTCCTTCAGCAGAGACAGGGTGTCGGTCGGACGCGCCATGACAAAGTCCTCGACCCATCGGGAAAGCCGCCCGTCTGGGTCGCAGTATTGTGGTACTGTCAATGCCCCCAGATCCGTCCACTCATCTGCGGCGTAGACAAAGGGATACTGGGCGGCCGAGGCAGCAATGGCAAAGACCGGCCACGCTGGCGCGGTGAGTTCCACGGTGGCGCGGCTCTCGATCACCAGATGATCTGTCAGGCCGTCAAAGACGGCGGTGGCGACGGCGTTGCCGGCCACATCATGCGCCCAGGTTACCGTTGCCGTCGGAGAAATGGAGAGGACATGCGCAAGTAGTCGCAGTTCCCGCGTTTCTCGAGGACGCACCATCAACCTGTGCGGTCCGAGAGAGACCGCGTTACGGTATCGGTAGGTTGTGGTGTGAACGATGTCCAGACAGGCCACAATTGTGTTCCAGTACGGTTCGAGGAAGACGGCGCGCGTCTGTGGGGATCAACGGCGGCGAGATGCGCCCGGGCCAGCGGCCACGGCGTTCCGCCAGGCATTCAACCCCTTGCAGCGCCGGCAAATCCGTTCTCCGAAGCCTTCGCTCCAGAACGACGTTTCGCATCGCAGGCATCGGCGTTCTTGCGCGACATCGCCCAAAGCCTTCGCGGTCTTGATGTCCGGAACAGCAGCTTCGGCAATGGCCTTGTCCGCCATCACGTTTGCTCCGCGGCCAGACCGGTGCGCAAGGGCGGCGGCGTGTCCGGTCGCGCAGGCATGCCTTCGTTTTCGGCGGCCCGGATCGACTCTTCGTCCCGCGCTCTTCTGGCGGTCGTCTTCGAAGACGGCGCGCCCAGGTTCGGATCAGACGTCCCAGACCCGGAATAGCGATGTCGCAGATGTGCCTCGGAAACCCCGTCGGCCTTCATCAATAGCTGTACCATCGGATCAGCCAGCATTTCTTCAAGGAAGAAGTCGGCCAACTCCCTTCTCGTCAGCTTGTCCCTGGCGCGTGCTTGATCGAGGTCGGCAAGGGAAACGGTCAGAGTCCGCGCAAGTCCCGGATGAGATATCCGGGGATGAAGTTTCACCAGGACGGAGGCCTTCCAGGTTGCGGGATCCCGTTGATCAGGGGGCGAAGCCATCTCGGTTTCGATCTCATACTCTCCCGCCGGGAGCGTCTCGTCAAAGCCCGGAACGGTGAAGGGCCGGGAAAAAACCGCAATGGTCTTGCACGTCAGATCTTCCATCGGCGCGTTCCCTTCCCTTGTTGCTGTGGATGGTCCGCGCCCCTCACTGGAATGAGGCGCGTAACCTGTGTCGGTCTCAAGATGTCTTGGACTTCGCGGCTGCTTCCTTGCCAGCGGCCTTGGGCTCGGTCTCCTTGGCGGGGGGCGTCGCTGTCTTCGCCGGCTTCGGCTTTAACGCGGCCGCAGCCCTTGCGGTCAGATCCTTGAAGGACATGTCATCGATCCTTTGATTGGCCGACGCCAACTCCTCGTCCATGTCGGACCGGGATGCCTGGCACCAGTACTAACCATATGGGGATTGCCGACCCGATTTACGATGGCGCATCTAAAAGAAAGCCAAGGTCAGTCAGGTCAATTCATCCGTCCAGACGTTGAATTCCACCAAAGTGTTCTGGCCGAATGTCTGGGTCAAAGGGACATCCGCGGCATCGCGACCGCGCGCGATCAGGATTCTCGCAAACCTCGGCTTGTTGTTCCGCGGGTCGAACATGTGCCATTCTCCGTCAAGGAATACCTCCATCCACGCGGCAAAATCCCCTGGCGGATGAGGCAGAGGTTCACCGATGTCGCTCAGATATCCGGTACAGTAGCGGGCCGGAATGTTCATGCAACGACACAGCGCGATGGCGAGATGGGCAAAGTCGCGGCATACGCCCTGTCGCTCGGCGAGGGTCTGCGATGCGGTACGCGTCGCCTTCGCCTGCATATAGTCGAAGCGGACATGTCCATGCACGAAATCGCAGATCGCCTGGACGCGTGACCATCCGGGATCCGCGGCCTCGAAAAGGCGCCACGCCTCCTCCGACAGAAGGTCGGTGTCGCAATACCGGCTGCCCTGAAGAAACACGAGCGCCTCGAAAGGAAGATCCTGAACCGCGTGCTGCCGCGCACCGGCAATGGAGGGATCAGGCTGGCCCGTGTCGCGAAAGATGCCATCCGTCGACAGGCAGAAGTCGCCCGCCGGAGCCACGAGACGCGTGCACCAGTTGCCGAAACCGTCACGGTAACTTTCAAGCGGCACGCTCGGCGAGGTCACGAGATAGTCGGCACGCTCCAGATCGCCGAAGCGCGAGTAGTGAACGTTCAGCATCGCAATCAGCGGCGTCGGTTGCGGGAAGCTGTATCGCAGCCGGCACCCGATACTGACGCGCATGCCAGACGCGCCACGACGAGAAACATCCGCATTACCGTCCAAGGATGCACATCCCGTCAGAGAGCCGGAAGCCTCGATTGCAGCTCCACCGGTTGCCGGATCGGTCGAGATAGGCGTTCTCTGGCAGATCGATGGCGACGCAGGCGCCATTCAGCAGCTCGTATCCGCGCTCGCAGCTCCATCCCAGTCCATAGGATGCCTCGTCCAGATAGGCATTCGATGGCACGACAACGGCGTCGCATCGGTTGTCGATCTTGACGAAGCCTCTCTCACAAGCCCAGGCGGCGCCGTAGTCTGCGTTGGTCAGATAAGCGTTCTCTGGCACGGCAATCGGCGAACATGTCCCTGCAACAGCCTCATAGCCACGATCACAGGTCCATCCGGCCCCCGAGTGATCGTCCGTCAGGTAGGCATGCTCGGGAAGAACGATGGGCACGCATGTCTCGTCCTCCTGCCGGAACCCGCGTTCGCATTGCCAATCGTAACCGGAAGACCGGAGGAAGGCATTGGCGGGCACCGGGATGCGATTGCAGGATATCCCGTTTACCTCTTCATACCCACGGTCGCACTCCCACCCCGTCCCGTAGGAGCGCCCGGTTGGATAGGCATGCTCGGGGATGTTGAGAGCCAGGCATTCAGCGGCCTCTACCCGGTAACCGAGGTCGCACACCCATCCGCCGCCATAGCTGCGCGGATGGGCGTTCTCCGGCATTGGGCCGGTGCCATCCTGCGCAAGCACGGGGAAGGCGAAGGAGGCGATCACACCGGCCATGACGGCCGTCCTCGCGATCAGCCTCGCCAAGGGATTTCTCATCGCAACTTGCTCCCTGGCGGACCAGAGTCCGCCGGTTGCCTCATGAGCCCTCGATAGGCCAAGCGTGAGCGTTCCTGTCAGCCGTCGAGTGGGCGCGGCCGGTAGCGGGGAGACCCTGGAATTCGATCTCGTTGGCATGCCTTCGTTCTCGGTCACATGGATCGAGAAGTCCGTCGGGACTGTCGGGCGGGTGCTGCCGGTCATCGGAGGGACAGCTTGAGCAAGGCCGCAGCCGCAAGGGCATTTTCCTTCTGATGGTAGTCGCCGCGAAACTTGCCATCGACTTGCACCTCCCAGATGCCGTTTCTTTCGCGTACCTGAACCCCACCGCTCTGCGCCGGCCGGTTCATGGAAGAATCCTTTGCTCCTCTGCTTTTCGGCGGCACGGTTTTCACGTTGGTCATTTCCGGCTCCTTCGCGTCAAGCGTGCGCGCCTCTCCGAGAAGCATCACGGCGCGAATGAATTCTTCCGCGTACTCGTCGGTCCCACGGTGGTCGTGTTCGCGCTGCGTCAATTTCATCGGCTCTACGAACCGTTCTCGCAGGTGGTCGGCGAAACGCGGCTCGGTACGGGCCATGTAGGCGATCAGAGCCTGCAGAATCCGTTCATGGGCCAGCACGCGCCGTTCGAGATCGGTCGTCTCTGCTGCCGTCTTGGTAAGATATTCCACTGATGTCATGGCGTATCGTCCTTCACGCTGCGTGATGCGACGCTGGATGTCGAGTACTCGGGCGTCGGCGGGCCAGCTCTCGCCTCATCGCGATCCAGGTCTTGCCATCCACCTACCAGTCAGGCGGACATCGGGTGCTGACGCAGGTTAAGGGAACGGAAATAAAGTGGGCGTGTCTTGCTCGGAAGCGGAAAGAAGCCGGCCTTGGCAGTCCAAGTGTCATTAAGGTGCCTCGGCCATGACTATGGCCGTCAGCCTTCATTGGAGAATAGGTGTTCATTACCAAAACCAGAGCCTACCCAAAGGAACTGCGCAGGACCTTGCCTGGGCGTAATCATGCTGCCTGCTTGCCGATCGCCCAGATGATTACGAGCGCGGACAATGACAGGAGGAGAATGGCGGCCGCCTCGATCAGTATGTTTTCCGGGGCCATTTCCTTGCCCTGCAGGACGACCAGCCGTCCGACCGCAGTGATCGCAATAAAAATTGGATACACGAAAACGGAATTGCGTTTGGCGTAATACACCGCAACCATTCCGATCACTTCAAGATAGAGAAACATCAGCAGAATATCGGCCAGCAGGATTGTGCCAAGGCGATAGATGGCCACGATTTCGAAGGCGACGGCGACGGCGACGGCGACGGCGACGGCGACGGCGACGGCGAGGAGGGTCATGGCCACGATCACAACCAGCAACAGACGCTCGATGAAGTGGAACAGACCCAGGGCAAACAGCCTTTCGCCACGCCCTGCCCCGTCGTCTTCCTTCAGGGGCACCGCCCTGTCGACCGCTGCCGCTCCCGCTTGATGCGCTCTATTCATGATTGCGGCCCTTGGTCACGAAGCTATCGGCCCAAATCGACATGCGCGGGGAACGTCCTGCGCCCTGCCCTCACAGATCCAGTTCCTTCAGGCAGGCTTCCGCAATGTCTCGGTTGGGGGCATCGGTTCCCGGCATTGTCGCCCAGCCGGCCGTCATGAGCGCGTCGCGCCGCTGATAGGTCGAGGCCACCTTGATCGTTGCCATCTTTTCCGCCCGCGCCGGATCCGACCGCGCCATGTCGAGGCAAACCGGCACCATGGAAGCGACGACATCGTCTTCGGACATCGCCATCGCCCTCTCGTTTGCGGTTCCGCCGGTCACCCAGCCGCCCCACGTGAATCCGACGACACCGACGCAGACCGCGCCGATCAGCGCGCCATAAATGCCGGGTTTGAGCCATTCGGGAGTATTCATGTTCTGTCCTCCTGCGGGGAAAGCGCCGCATCGCTGTAGCCCTTCTTGGCCTCGGTCGCGGTCTGATCCCGGCTCAGCGCCTCTTTCAGGTCGCTGTCGGAAATCGCCCGTAACTCTGTACGTCCCGCATGACCGCCCCTTCCGCGCACCTTCAGGTAGGTCGCCGTCCGGCGATACGCCTCCAAGCTGAGCCCCTGGAGAAGCTCCTCTTCGACAAGAACCTCGTAGTCGCCCGCGGGCAAATCTCCCGGGTGTCCCGGCAACGTGAACGGGTTCGAAAATGTCACCGTCGATCTGGTCGACCGCATGTTCATCTCTGGTCTCCGCGATGTTGGCAGATCCGTCGCTCACCACGGGTGACGGCCCCTTGGAGTGCGGGACGGACCATTCGAACGATAGCGTGCCTTGTACCTCGGGATCGTCCGACCGGCGCTGACGCATGTTAGCCTTGGGCGCAAAACCCGTTGCGGCCTTCCCTTGGGGGGGGGGCAGTCGCCAGCACTGACCTGTGCAAGGGCGGCGTGACCGACCTGCGCGTATCCTTTGGGAAACAGGGATGATCTGCGTTCCTGCAACTCTTGAAAGGATTGGCGATGGCCGCCCCCAATGTTCTCGACCCGCACCCGCCCGAGTTCGATCGGTTTCTCCATGCATCCGTCGGCGAGGACCGGAACGGCTTTGCCGTGACCGTGCTCTCCGCGCTTGCGCGACTTGGCCTCGATCCATGGAAGGAAACAGCTGAACTGGTCACGCTGGGGCGCGACGCCGCGCGGGCGCGATTGGGGACACTGCTTGCTCGTTTTCGGGACGTTCCTGCGCTCGCCAGCGATCACGGCAGGATCGCACGAGACCTGAGCCAGCTGCTCCCCGAAGGACCGACGTCAGGTGCCCTGCAGCACGCTGCCTCCACAGTGGCCGGCGGCCGCCCGGGAACAAGCGGAGCGATCTGGGTGGTGCTGGCGATCGTCTTTGCTCTGTTTCAGATGTTCATGATTGGCGGGTCGGGGGCAGGCGAATGACCGTCTCAACCGCGACCGCAAGGACACCGCCCCATGCCGCACACAAGTCCGGCACGCTATCGCCGCGCGAACAGAGCGTTCTGTGGGACATGGAGGAGCACTTCTGGACCAGTGGCGCCGACAACGCGCGGGCAACGACTGCGACCAACGCCGTCATGGTCTTCCCCTATCCGCCCGGCATCCTCCAGGGTGACCAGATCTGGACCCACCTTCGTGAAAGGACTGGCTGGCGCTCCGTCGTCATGGCCGAACGGCGCGTAATGCGGTGTCATGACATCGCCATTCTCACCTATCGCGTCTCGTCGGAGAAGGCCGATGTGCCGATCTACAAGGCCCTCTGTGCCTCTACCTACCTCAACGATGACGAAAGATGGCTGAGGATTTCCCACCAGCAAACTGTTGTGACTTGAGAAGCGCAGAGGCATACGACCTGCCGCAGGCGCCGGGACTAATCTGCGTAAGTGCGGTGTCGCGCAGACGCCTTTAGGTTAGACCTGCCCGCCGAATACTTGGTGGTGCATTTTTCCGAGTACCCGAGAAGCGTGTGGGCGTATCGTTCCCCAAAAGATCGGCATGTCGGCACGCTTCTTATTCTCGGATAGTCCAGAAAGGATAATTCCAATGGCACCCGAACAGATCAAGACCGCCGACAAGATGAAATCCGTGAAGGCCGCCTGCGTGAACGCCCCTGCCGGATCCAAGAAGGATACGGCGATGAGGCCTTACCATGCAGCCGAGAAGGCACATACGGCAAAGAACGAAGCCGAGACCGACAAGGAACTCGATGCGGCGACCAACGCCCTCGCGTAACCTCCGGCGTCTGACGTGAACACGGGGCCGCCTGCCGAGCAAAGGAGGGCGGCCCCTCTCACTTCAGGAGCGGCCCGGTCTGGTCCAGATATGCCGGATCGAACTCGGCAAGTTCCACCAGCCCGCCATGGTCGTGAAACGTCACGCGGCCGTCCCGAAAGGTGACCAGTCCGCTCTCGCGGAGCTGCCGCAGGACGCGGTTCACATGAACCGCGCTCAGCCCCAGCGTATCGGCGAGGTGGAACTGCGTCAGCGGGCAGTCGAAACCTTCCCTGCTGCCGATGCCGACCAGCGCAAGCCTCGATCCCAGCTCCAGCAGGAAATGCGCCATGCGGGCCTCCGCATCGCGCCGGCCGATCCCGACGAGATGTTCCACCACCATCGCCTCGTCCCTTGACGCCGCCCAGAGGATGGCGGTCGCAAGGCGCGGCGTCCGCGCGAAGGCATCGAGAAGGTCGCTCGCCAGCACTTCGGCGGCCTCGATGTTGACGATGGGTTCGAAGCTGTGGTCCGACGTGCGCAGCAGGACGCTGCGCAATCCCAGAAAATCCCCCGGCACCTGGAAATCGACGATCTGGCGCGTTCCGTCAGGTTGAAGCTTGTAGGAACAGACCCAACCGTCTGAGAGGATATACGCGGCTTGATCGACTTGCCCCTGATGCACCATGTCGCGTCCCGGAACAAAGAAGCGGCGACGCTGATGCAGACTTTCAAGTATGGCCAGCTCGACATCAGACAAGGCGACAAAGGCCGAAAGCTTGCGGGTCAGGGGGCTGTGTTCAACTGATGTCACGGGGCCTCGCGTCGTGTCGTGACCGAATAGCGGAAATCGGCCCGGACACTGCTCTGGATCAGCCCAGCATAGGCAATTTCCTGCGAGAAGTACGGATGTATCTGAAACTCGTGTTCCACGGGGATCACGATGCCAAGGAAGGGACGCCAGATGTCGACCGCGAGCGAACATGCAGGCCAGGCCGCCCTGTCAATCTGCGAGGCGCTCCTGCTTGCCATGAACGATCGCGGGTTGCTGCCGGAGCACGAGATCGTGGAGGTTCTTCGCGATGCCGCGGCGGCCCACGAGAATGCCGTTGGCACCGAACTCGAAATGGAAAACCACCGGGCCGTCGCCGAATTGATCAACACGATCATCGCTGGCGGAAACTCGGTTCGACGCTCGTGAACCGCTCGGGCAGCGGTGTCGATCGGAATTCTCGGAATGGAGGCCGAATAAGATTCCGGGGAATCCGGTTCGAGCCCGATGGCGAGGGCTGCGCTCCGCAAGCGCGGGTCTCTGATGGTCTGGCTGGACAAGGAGATGGCGTGGCACGCGCCGCATGAGGGCCGTGCAGGACGCCCGCCGGTCTTCCCGGATGCGGCACAATCCAGTTCTGCCTGTCGATCAAGGTGCTGTTCAAGCTGCCGCTCAGGCAGACCGCCGGGATGGTCGCGAGCCTCCTGCGCCTGGCCGGGCTTGATCGACCGGTTCCGGACTGCTCGACGCCATCCCGGAGGTAGAAGACCCTGCAGCTGCAAATCCCATATCGCCGCGCCGACGGGCCGCTGAACCTGCTGGTGGACAGCACCGGGATCAAGTTCCCTGGGTGAAGAGGGACCGTGACCCCGGTGGGGCCGTGTCAGACATCCGCGCCGTCCAGTTCACACCCGGCCGGGAAGGCGACAGTCCCGTCCTGCCGGACTTGCCCGACCGGATCCCTCAGGACCAGGACTGTCCACTTAACCTTCGTGGCTAACGAATGACATTACGGTTTCGATGGGACGTCGCCCCATGTTTCGGTAACCCAGATGCGGGCGCTCGGTGTTGTAGTGGACGAGCCAGGCGTTGAGATCGGCCTGGAGGGCCTCGACAGTCTCGTGGAAGGTCTCGCGCATCTTCACGCGGAAGAACTCCTCCAGCACCGTGCCATTGAACCGCTCGACGAAGCCGTTGGTCTTCGGCGTGCGGACCTTGGTGCGGCGATGCTCTATTGCGTTGAGGTCGAGATAGAGCTCGTAGGGGTGACGCTCGGTGCCGCAGAATTCGCGGCCGCTCGCCATTGGGCTCGAACCAATGGCGCCTTCAATGGCTCGCTCGGTCAGCACCGCTTTCACCGGCAGGTCCAGGGCGCGGTAGAAGGGCAGGACGTCGTTGTGCAGGACCGCGACCGCCGCCTCGGGCTGCTTGGAAACGTGCAGGAAGCCGAGGGCGTAGCTGCCGAAGGTATCGACGACCGCGTGCAGATAGACCTTGCCGATCCCCTTCAACGAGCCGACGAAGAAGGTGTCGGCCGAGAGCAGCTCGCCGGGAGTGCCTGATTCCACGTGTCTTTCCCGGAAGCACGGGTTCTGCTTCTCGAGGAAGGCGGCTTGTTCGGCAGTGATCTCGATGGTCTGGCCCGCATGGGCTTCCTCGAGCGCCAGCCAGCGGTCGTAGCGCGTGCCCAGGCCGTCGCCAGCGGGCTCGAACCGGTGGCGCCACGCTGGCGACCGTTCAGGATCTTCTGGATGGTGATCGAGGAGACCCGCACGCCCTCGAGCGCCAGCATCGCCTCGAAGCGGTTGCAGCCATAGGCCGGATGTTCGAGCGCCAGCGCCTTGATCCGCTCGACCGTCTCCGGCGGGGTCGTTTGCGGGTGGGTCTTGTGGATCGGCGGCAGGTCCTTCAGCCCCTCGAAGCCGTGGGTCTGAAACCGACGTTTCCACTCGTAGAAGCTGGTGCGGTCCATGCCGCGCTTGCGACAGGCCTCGGCCACGTTGCCGAGTTCTTTCGCCAGTTCCAGAACGCTCATGCGGGTTTGCGCGATCTTGGTCTTCGCGTCACGAGCCTTGGGTTTCGTCGCTTTCGGTGTTCCATCCATGGCGGGGTCCTCCGTTCCCAAAATAGCATGGAAAGAAGGTTAAGTGGACACGAGAGGTCGCGTTTGCTCGTTTGGGTGGCGCTCGCGCGTCGAGCGTCCGCCGCAAGGGAATTGCCCTGATTATAGCCGCACATAAGGACCTGGCGGAGGCCGCGCCGACTGCTGACGCATTGCGCACTCGGATGGCGGACCTGCCGGCGTCTTGGCGCGAGGCGGCGCTTCGTCCGGAGATATCGACGCAATGGCGAGAACTCCAGGTCAGACAGCTGTTTCGCCTCACTCTCGAAGGTTTGTTTTTCTGGACGGTCGGCACGTTGGTGAAAGGGCCGATGACAACGCGACAGATTGCGCGTTCGTTCCTCGATGAGCTCAGCGCAGGTTCTGACCTCCCAAAATCAGCAGTAAGTTGGGTGCCCGGGACCGGGCTTGCCGGAAACCCGGTAACACTCCTGCGAGACATCCAGACTGAACTGCAAAGACGACCACGTGATCCTACGCAACTTGTTGCGGCTCTTATTCACGGCTTGGTATTCAGCTTAGCCGAGGCACCGAGAGAGGCGCATCAGTTTGAAAGCTCAGACAGGCTCCCGTTGGCGCGCGCTCGAAAAGACGCCGATTCCTGGAAACATCTGGCTCCAGGGGAATTTCTTATTCGGGTGATCGAGAACTGGATCATGGCTCAACATGCCTATTGGTCGGTCGGGAGGGGCCTTGCCGATGCAAGAACCCGTGGGAAGCAGATCATGCGTCTGCGCATCATTATGGATGAAGGCGGTTGGACATTGACCCCCGGCACGACAACTATGGGAAATCCGCCCCAGCCCACACCTGATCGGCTTGAAACGGCGGTCAGTCTCCTGACCGAGTGCCGTCGGTTTGAGGAGATCAATCCCTGACGAAGTTTCGTGGTAAGTCGACGCGGATTCACCATGTTTTGCAATGGGCCAAGTGGGCGTGCCGAAGTGGCCCCGTCTCCGACACGCCCCGAATGGAACGCGGCCGCCTGCGCGACCGCGCGGCCGGCGAAAACTCAAGCCAGCCTGGTGGGCTCCGAGCGGGTTCGCCGCCATCCCCACCGCCGCGCTCGATCCGGCCCACAGTCCGGCGTCTCCTGCGGTCCCCGCGCTTATCGGGTCCGGGTCCCCTTCATTCGCCGCGAACGGCTACCCGGCGTCGGCGGCCTCGGCCGGCGCGATCTCGGTGATGGTCTGGAACTCGCCGAGGAACTCGGGATGGTTCTGCGCCAGGTAGCGCACGACCCGGGCGTTCCCGAGCAACTTACCGACATAGCCCTTGATCACGGTCAGGTGCAGGTGATCCTGGCCGTAGGTGTCCTGGATCGAGGCGATCCCCTCCTGCAGCCGGGCCAGTTCCTGTTCCATGCGCGCCATCGCCTCGGGCGTGATGCCCTTGACCTTCTTCGGCTTGGAGGACACTCGACCAGTTGGGCCTGCGGCGTTCCTGCCAGGATCGCATTCACGTAGGCGACGGAATAGTTGTTCACGTTGAGCAGAAGCTCGGCCGCCTCGATCTGGCGCATGGTCTTCATCTTGCGCAGCGCATCGAACACGGCGTTCGTGCACGGCTTGTCTTTCAGGATCGCGACGGCTTCTTCGCAGATGCCGTCCAGAAGGCGCGCCTTGCGCCGGATGCTGCTCATGTTGAGGTCGAGGGCGAGCGCGATCTTCTCTTCAGGCACGCCGCGCTCGATCGCCTTGCGGATCATCTTGTGTTCCTGGATCGGCGCGAGGCGGCTGACCTGCCGATTGTAGGTGAAAGCCTCGTCGTCCGTGGAAACGAGACATTCCACTTCGCTCTCGCCCGCGTCCTTCAACGCCTCGATCCGCAGGTGGCCGTCCAGCAGCAACCAGGTCGCGGACTTGTCGGGGTTTCGGACGACAACGGGCGGCTCGACGATCCCGATCTGGGCGATAGAGGCCACGATCTGCCGGTACTTACGGCTCGATTTCGCGGACTTGCCGAGGGCGCGGAGCGGCAGGATCGCGTCTAAGGGGAAGGGTCACGCAGTCGTCCTCGAACCCGAGCGTGACGCTCTTCGGGGTGTCACGTGCGTCGCGCTTCATGCCGGTGCTCCGTCAGCCACGGACCGCGCGAGATCGGCGGGCATCGTCTCGAGGCCCTCCGCCCTGAGCAGGGTCATGAAATGCGCATCCGCGCAGAGCTTTCGGAAGGCCTCGCGCACGAACATCAGCCGGCTCTGGGTGAGCTCGGCCTTCTTGATCAGAAGCTTCTGGCGCGTGGCTTCCTGCTGATACGCCCGGACAAGCCCCTCGCTTGTTAGGGCACGTTTTGGAGGCTTGCGCCCGAGCGGATTGCTGTGGAGTTGCGGACCGCGCAGTTCGCGCTGCTGGATCAGGCGGCGAACGAGAGCCAGCTTCCGTCCCCGCAGCTTGTTCTGCGTGTAGGCGTCCATCAGCGCCTTCTGCGCGCCCTTCGCGTCCGTCTTGGATATCTGGATAGCCAGGTTCAGCGGAAGAACCCCGGTCTCCACGGCCGAGACCAGGCGTTCTTCGCCCTTCTCCAACAGGCCGGCGATCATGTTCACATATTCGGTCGAGACCCCGATTTTCTCCCCGATCTGGCGGTCGTTATAGCCGCGCTGGCGGAGCGCACCGATCTCGCGCATCAGGTCGATGGGGTTGTGCTGCCGGCGCGCGCAGTTCTCCACGAGGCTCATCACGAGGCAATCGCTTTCCTTGGCCTCGATCACGATGGCGGGGATGAGGCCCTGCTTGAGCTCGATGAAGGCCTCGAGGCGGCCCTGTCCGCAGACGAGGTCGTAGTCCTGCGGGTCGGTCCCCGCACGCGGCGCCACGGTGATCGGCCGCTTCAGGCCGATGCGGGCGATGTTGTCGACCATCGCCTCGAAAGTGCGACGGTTGCGGACGCGGGGATTGAGGACCCGGATCCTGTCGGTCGGGATCAGCATCACCTGCTTCTGGCTGGTCGGCTCCATGTCTTCGGGCATCACGCCACCTCCGGGTTCCTGGCCCGCGAAGCGAGCGCGTAGAAGAAATCGAGCGTATCGAACCGGTAAGCATCGAGCGCGAGCCCGTTCTGCTCGGCGAGTTTCAGTTTACTGAAGGTCATGTCGATGCTGGGAAGCACGTAATAGTCGCGCGGCGCCTCGTTCACCTCGTCCATGCGCACGGCGATGGTGATGTCCGGCACCAGGCCAGTGTCGAGGCGGATGCGCCAGCGCAGCGACCCTGCCCCCGTCGCGGTGCAGCGGGCCAGAACGATGGACACAGTGAACTCGTCGTTGACGCGCACCAGGTCGGTGTCTGGGTCCTGTACGGCCGACCCGCCGTGCCGGGTGATGCCGGCGATGATTTCGGCCACGACCTGCAGATGCGCCTGCCGCAGCGCCCGGTTCACCTCGATGTAACTGTAGTCGCGATCCGGCTCGTAGCCGATCAGCCGGTAGGCGCGCAGGAGACTGCCGAAGCGGCTGCGATAGGCGCTGGAGGATGGCAGGTCGTCCTCCTCGTCGATAATCAGGCCCGACAGCATGCCCTGTCGCTGGAGGATCGCGCGCAGCGCGTCGAGCAGTTCCTCGTCCGAGAAATGGCGGCTGCGGGCATCCACGATCTCTCGCGCACGCATGAAGAGCGCCTGATCGACGATGGCGGGATAGGCGCCCTCCGCGCGGATCCACATTTCGCGCGGGTTCACCACGCGGCGCTGCTTCAGCTTGAACGACACCTTCGCGAAGACATTGTTCCCGATGTATTTTTCGTTGGTCAGCACCTGATGCACCGTTGCCCGGGTCCACGGCCGGTCGAGATCGGTCCAGTGTCCTTCGGCGTTCAAGACATCCGCAATCTCGCGCTCCGTGCGCCCCTCGTTAACGAACATCTTGTACATGCGCTGGACGACCCGCTGTTCCTCCTCCGGTCCGGGGACCAGGATCACGCGGTCGGTCTGGAGGCTCTTCTGCTCGCCGCGCGACAGCTCGCCCTTCGGATTGCCATGCTCGTCGATCAGCACCCGCCGCAACCCGTATCCTGCCGCGCCGCCCTGGCGATAGCCCAGCTCCACGAGGCGGCATTGCCCGGCGAAGACCTTCACCGACAACTCGCGGCTGTACTCGCCGGCCATCACGCGTTTCACGGTCTTCAGGAGGTTCGAGCCGATGCTGCCGTCGTTCTCGAACTGCTCGCCGCAGTAGTGGACCCGGATGCCGGCGCGTGAGCAGACGTGCTCATGATAGGCGCCTTCGTCGGCATCCTGAAACCGGCCCCAACGGCTGACGTCGTAGACGAGGATGGCCTTGAAGTCGGCGTTGCCGGATTGAACCTCGGCCATGAGGTTCTGCAACGCCTCGCGGCCGTCGAGCCGCAGCCCGGATCGCCCGGAATCCTCGAACACGCGCAGGATCTGCAAGCCCCGCGCAGCGGCGTAGTTCCGAATGACGTCCAGCTGGTTCTCGGTGGAATACTTCTGGTGGTCTGTCGACATCCGGACGTAGGCGACAGCGGGCACGTCGGGCTCTGATGGGCTGGCGCCAGTCTCCCTGCTTGCCTCACGCCCTTGCATCTGCCCGGCGCCGGTTCACGTCGCAGCAATCCGGTCGGGACGGTCCGGACCGTTGCGCATGCTGCCGCGATCATTCGAGCATGCGAGCGCCTGAAAGTCGTTTCCGAAAAAGGGCAATCCCTTTCCATGCCCGGCGCATTGGCGGATCGCCTGCGGCGCGCGGCCGTCCACGCGCTTGATAATCTGCGGTCCCGTTTCGCAGTTCATATCGGCCACCTTCAAGTGAATGGTCGGTTCCCACAGGCGGCCGAACAAGACCACCGCGGGAACAAATGGATTCTGCCGTTTTCATGGCTCTCCAAAGATTTAACGGAGAGAAACATGAAGATGCGCGTGAAGATGGGCACAGTTGTGCCGAAGATGGGCACAGTTGTGCACCCCGAGGACGTTCCGGCTAACTATCGCGCCGCCATGGCCATGGCATTGCAAGCGGAGCTCGGATCGACCCACCGGGCGATCAAGTCCGCCATGCGGTGGACCGGCGCCAGCGAGCGGACCGTGAAATACTGGTTCGCAGGCGAGCGGGGACCGAGCGGCGAGCACCTCGTGTCGCTCGCGCGTCATTCGGATGCCGTTCTGACCGCGCTGCTTGCGCTGTCGGACCGGTTGATCCTGGATGATGCCGAGAACCGGGAGCGCTGACAGGTGAAGGCGGGGCGTGGAAAGCGCTCCCTTGTCTCGTGTTCGTTTTTGGTTATCTTGAATACGTACCGAGAAGGGAGAGCGTCATGCCTCGCACCACCACCATGACCGTCCGCGTCAGCGGCGCCCTGAGCGAGTTCGTCGCAACCAATGTCGGCGAAGACGGCGCCTACGAGAACGTCAGCGAATACATCCGGGACCTGATCCGTCGCGACAAGGAGCGCGCGGAGCACGAGGCTTTCGACCGATTGAGGGCCGAACTGAACCGAGCCTTCGCTGCGCCCGAGGACACCTACAAGCCGCTGACCGCCGCCGATGTGATCGCTCGGAACCGGACCTGACCGCATGGCAATCCGGATCCAGGAGGCGGCTTCGATCCGCCTCGACGAGATCTACCGATACACCCGCGACCGGTGGGGCGAGGCACAGGCCGAAACCTACATCACCGGTCTGTTCGCCGCCTTCGAGCAGATCGACACACGCGGTGTCATGTCGAGACCCGTACCGGCCGAGTTCGGCGTGAAAGGGTACTTCTTCCGCTACGAGCGGCATTTCGTGTACTGGCGACGGCTGTCAAATGGCGACATCGGCATCGTCACAATCCTTCACGAGCGGATGCATCAGATGGACCGCTTCAAGGAGGATTTCGGTTAAGCCTTTGTCCAAAAATGGAATTTCTGGATAAAATCTGAATCGCAGCCAGCCCGACAGACCTGGAGAACGTTGGATCCCGGTCCCGTCCCCTCCGCCAGATTTCCCGGTTTCTTCCGGGGTGGGCACCAAAACAGCCCACATTTACTGGTTTTTGACAGGTTCTCATCAACATCTGGCCCCAATCCTCCCGCAGAAAATGTGGGACAGAATGAGGGTTGAGATAAGGCAACGACATTCGAGGAGCTTGCCCGGCAAGTTCACGAAAGGAAGTTCAAGGACAACGCCAACAACGGCAAGCATATCGCGCAGCGGATTCGGACGCTCGAAACATACTCCTTCCCAACGCTGGGCAACCTGGCCGTTTCCGAGATACACCAAGACGACATAGAAGCGGTCCTTGACCCCATCTGGACATCCAAGCCGGAAACGATGATGTCTGAGCTACCCCCCGAAATTCGGACAGTGACGTAAGCTACGATTTGCAGTCTGCTGATCTTCGACGAGAAGGAGATCAGAGATGTCGAAACGCAAGCAGCACGCGCCTGAGTTCAAGGCGAAGGTCGCGCTGGAAGCCCTGAAGGGTGAAGAGACGGCGGCCGAGCTGGCGAGCCGGTTCGGAGTGCATCCGACGATGATCCATCAATGGAAGCGCGCCCTGCTCGAAGGCGCGTCCGGCGTGTTCGAGCGCGGTGGCCGCAAGAGACCCGAGATCGACGAGGAGCAGGTGAAGGAGCTCCACGCCAAGATCGGGGAGCTGGCGGTGGCCAACTCTTTTTTGGAACGAAAGCTGAAGCCCTGGGGCGGGAAGTGAGGCGCGGTATGATCGAGCCTGACCATCCTCAGCTGTCCATCGGTCAGCAGTGCAGGCTGCTGTCGATTGCGCGCTCGTCCTATTACTACGAGCCGAAGGGAGAGACCGCACAGAACCTCGGCCTGATGCGGCAGATCGACGAGCAGTTCCTGGAGACGCCGTTCTTCGGTGTCCGCCAGATGACCTGGCACCTGCGCAATGACGGGCATCTCGTGAACGAGAAGCGAATACGCCGGCTAATGCGCCTCATGGGGCTGATGCCGATTTACCAGAAGCCCAACACGAGCAGGCCGGCGAAAGGACACAAGACCTATCCTTACCTTCTGAAAGGGCTGCACGTGGATCGTCCGAACCAGGTCTGGTGCTCGGACATCACCTACCTGCCCATGCGCCGCGGGTTCCTATACCTCATAGCGATCATGGACTGGCACACGCGCAAGGTTCTATCCTGGCGGATCTCGAACACCCTGGAGGCCGACTTCTGCGTCGAAGCACTGAGCGAGGCCATCCACAAGTTCGGCCCGCCCGAGATCATGAACACGGATCAGGGCAGCCAGTTCACGTCCTTCGCCTGGACCGACCGGCTCCGCCGATCCGGTGTGCGCATCTCGATGGATGGGAAAGGCCGATTCCTCGACAACATCTTCATCGAGCGGCTGTGGCGAACCCTGAAATACGAATGCGTCTACCTGCATGCCTGGGAGACCGGATCAGAGACGAAAGGGGCTATCCGGAAATGGATGACCTTCTACAACCACCAGCGTCCTCACTCAGCCCTCGGCGGCAAGCCACCGGCGCTGGTTTATTGGCAGAGAAATGATATCAACAAACCCGATCAGCAGGTGCAAAGAGTAGCTTAAATTACGCCAGATACTGTCCAACCGATGGGGAGTAGCTCAGCCGACCGCAGGCGTGTTAAGCGCCATTGCCCTGGCCAACAGCAGGGTTCGCGCAACTGATCGCCGCGAGGCAAGGAAGAGCGCGACCATCACGAACCAGATCAGCGACGAGGCCAGCCCTTGCTCGGACAGGTCGTCGGTGATCGCGGCGATCCAGAAGCCGGGGCCGAAGACCAGAATCAGGACGACCATGCCGTATTCCAGAAAGGTGACGGCAAGATTGGGCGGCGGCAGCAGGTCGACCGGTTCGGCGGCCAAAGAGACCGGCCGCAAATACGGCACACCTTCCGCGGTTCCTATTCGTTCCTGCGCCAGGACCACCATGCGATCATGTCTGGCATTCCAGACCGCAAGCGAAAGGGAGGCCAGCGAGATGCAGATCAAGGCCGCCGTTCCCAGTGCCATCCGCATCGTCTCGAAGGCCACCAGCGAAATCGCGACTGCGGTTACCATGGGGCCGAGATAGATCATCGAGACGGAAAAGACGATGTAGCCGACAGCGCGACGCAAGACGACAAGCAGCCAGCTGGAAAGGAAAATCGTAGCGGGCAGACAGATCGCGGCCCAACTGACCCAGGCGCGCCAGGAAACGGCCTCGGGCCGGAACAGGGCGAGCGGGTCGTTGAGTTGAAGCAGCGCGGCAAAGTAGAAAACCCCGAACAGGACCGCGCCCAGAAGAGCCGCGCTGCGCAGTTTTCCGTCCCAGCATTCCGGTGCAGATCCCAGTACCAGGCGCACCGACCAGAGATTACGCAGCACCGACATCAGAACCATCCTTCGGGAACCGCTTTCGCTGCCCTGTTTTGCAGGACATTCCAGCCTTCCCGTATATCGTCCGCCGTTTCATTCGCCCAATCCTCTACCCCTTCGGCAGTTTCCACCGCCCAGTCGGCCACATCATGCGCGCTCTCGGAGGCCCAGTCGGCAGTATCCTGCGCGGCTTCGGATGCCCAGTCGGCGGCTTCTCCGGCCTTTTTCGCAGTCCAGTCCGCCGCGCGCTCCATCTGTCGGCCTGCTTCAGCCGCCGTGTCGCCGGCCCATTGCCGGGCGGAGTCATACTTGAGCATCAGATAGTCGGCGAAATCTCCCGTCACCTCGACGGCACCCTGTGCGATCGCCTCCAGCCCGTTCCCGATGGCGGTGTAGAGCTGGTCGCATTTGGTCCCCAGATCCCATCGGTTGGCGATCCAGGTCAGCACCATTCCGACGGCCAGTCCGGTACCGATGCCGGCCGCGACGACAATCGCGGCCGTCCCGAGGGTCAGCGCGGCAGCGCCACCGAAAGCGATTGCGACCGCCGAAATGACCGCTTCCGCTGCGATGGCCGAGATCCCCAACGCGATACCGTCGACGGTCAGGGTGCTCAGCAACAGGCTCCAGTCTCCTCGGGATTGCGGATTGCCGTACCACTCGACGAAATCGATCGTGCCGACGATGAACCAGCCGACGACGGGAAGTTTGCTTGCCGCACCTTCTGCAGAGGGTACGGCCGCAGTTCTCAGATTTCCGCGGGTGGCGGTGACGACCTGTGCCAACCGCGAGCGCGTCATCGCCGCAACGACCCCCGTCATCAGCTGTCGGCCGATACCCGGCTTCATCCGGGCGACGATCACGAGGGCCCCCGAACTGTCGCGCGCGACGCGCAGCGCGCCCTTGCCTCCGTCGACAAGCGCCCTGATCGCCCTCCGTCCGTTCATGCTCCGTACGGCAGCGACCACTTCGGCAATTGCGGGCGCACCGTCCGTTCCGGTCATTCTCAGGTCGATGTCATGTCCGGAGCTTTCGTAAAGGTCCTGCGCGCCCGAGATTTCGTCAATAATCTCCAGGGTGACGAGAATTGCCCTTGCAATCGCCAGCAAGACGTCATCCGGCGCGGTATCGACATCTATTTCGCCCTCGTCCAAAGACAGCGAAGGCGGGGCCTGAAGCACCAGAATTTCCTGTTCAGGCCTTTGCCCTCCCGCTTTGGCGTTCTCGTCGATCTCGCTGAGCAGAACCCCCAGATCCTGCGGGCGTGAATAGGTGAACTCCTGAAGCCTCGAGCAGACAGGATACGTGGTGCCATTCAGGATGACGTCGAGTCTGTTTGTCGTGCCCGTAAGCGTATTGGGCAGGATCATGCGCTCGCCGCTTGGCAGAATGCCGGTAGCTTCGCCATTGACGACGCCTTCCATCAGCAGGCCACCGGACGGCGAGTTTACCCGAAACAGGTTCCCCATCTCGCATCGCGCCAGCGGGTCGTCGCAGTTTACCGTCGTCACTTACGCCTCCTTCCCGATCGAGATCGCGAGGGCAAGCATATCCCTGGACCTGTCGAGATCATGTGCAGAGCCTTGAAGGATGCCGTCGAATCGCCGGTCCTGTTCCGGCGGAAAGCCGAGCATGAGCCTACTCAGGCAATATCTTTCGACCGCGCGCTCCTCGCGCAATCCCAGAGAGATTGCCGATCTTGCCATGCGGTGAAGACTGGTCAGCCTCCTGTCTTCGGACACGCTGGTCGTGGAAGGTATGACCTTTGTCAGTTTCCGGTCGAGTTTCTCGACGAACAGGTCAAGGCGGATGCGTGCAATGTCGCGCCGGAAACCGGGCCATCTGCCCGGAGAGTTTCCCGTCCGAATGTCCCGGCGCAGGTCCGGATGCGACACGTGGGCGATCGACACCATCCCCCTTACCGGTTCGGGCAGTATGAAGGTCATGTCCAGAAGGAAGTTTTCCAGGAACGGTGTCGCGGCTTCGTCATGGCCCTTCAGATAGCGCGCCAGATAAGGCGGCGCCCAGAAGCGGAAAAAGATCCACCTTCCTCCCGCGTCCTGAAATTTTGTGAACTTCCGGAGATGGGACCAGATCATGTCCAGCGACCGACTGCTCCTGATGAAGATCGCTGCGGCATTGTTCCAATATTGGCCGGCAGACTTTCCCCCGGTGAACAGCTTCCGGGTCAGGTCGGACTCCTGTTCCAGACGGACGAGCCATGGCGCGGCGTCTCCCCATTCGTCGCGTGCGTCCCCCTTGAAAAGGCATCTATGGTCCAGACCCGACGCTTCCAGAACCTCGGGAAGCATCGGCATCCGGGCCGCATCTATCAACGCAAGGACGCTATCGCCGTCATCCCCAGCCGGGAACAGATGCGGCATCAGGTCCTCGGGAACCGTCCTTGTCGGCCATTTTCCGAACTGGCTGTCGAGCGGCCTGAAATTCGTGAGAGTCTCGATGTGAAGGGCCGACAGGCCGTCCGAGGACATCTGTCCACCCGGTTTACCTCCGGAAAGGTCCATCCAGAAATCGGCCGTCATTTTAAAAGGTCCATGCCAGAAGGCCCGCTGCGACTGCGTAGGCCAGCATACAAGGCCGTCCCGGCGGCTGCGTGGCGCATCCGGTCGCCGGAGCGTGACGCGGAAAATACGTTCAGTTGGTCAGCGCTCTCGAAGTGGCAGAGCGCCAAGGCGCCCTCGCCTAGGGCGGAGGAAATCCGGCCAATCCGGAGCTCCTGATTGAAAAAGCCTCTCATGAAACACCCTCTTGAATTGCCGCGAAGGTAGTAAGTCCCCGCGCGTCATGGCAACCCCAGGCATCCCCTTACCTTCAGGGACGCTTGGCTATTGGCAGTATCATGCCGATTTGCAGAATGCTGCAAAGCAATGGAAGGTGCTGGAGTGGACACTGTCAGGAAAGCGATCAGGGACAGCTTCCAGAACCTACAGAGCCGATATCGGAAATTGGTTCACCTGTGCTCACGTGGCTTTCCACGAATGACCGCTTCCGTATTTTTTTGGCTGCTCGGGCTTGAGGCGCTCAACGTCGGCTATCGGCAGATGCCAACCAGACGGCGGCCATCTGCGCGGTGTGCGCGCTGAGGCAGGAGATGATGCCCTAGCGGCGCAGTGGACCGGACCCGGCGTTGTTGCGCTATCACATTCTGCGCCTCAAGCCGCAGCTTCCAACGCGAACCCGGGAGCCTGTCCCAACGCAGCGAACGCCGCATCGTATTGCTCCAGCCGGGTAGCATGGTTCGGATCGAACAGCCGATCTACCTGGGGCCGATGCCAGCCGAGATCCCGGACCAGATCGGCGCGGGTCTTGTCCGCATCTGACAGGGCCCAGAACAGCAGGACCTTGATCTGGAGCTGCAGCGGAACCGCCACGAGGCGCGGGCCGTCGCTCGGCCGCGGGATGTCCTCGAAACCCGATAGGCGTGATGCCAGCGCTTCGGAGATCGCTCCTTTGGCCATGCTCAGGGCTTCGACTTCGGTTTCGCCGAAGCTGGTCACCTCCGGCAGATCCGGGCAGGTCACCAAAAAGGTACCGTTGTCGTCAGGGGTCAGGTCTACGGGATAGGCCAGCATCAGGGGATCGCCTCCTTCGGGAGATCCCGGCCTCACTTGAGGCCGAGATCCTTGAGTATCTTGTTCACCAACCCCGTACCGAGTTCCTTGCGGGCCCCGTGCATCGGGATCTGGCTTTTCCTGTCGCCCAATCGAACAGTCTTGTGGCCGCTGCCCCCTTTGTGGGTTTCGAAGGTGCAGCCTTTGGAGCGCAGGAGCTTTTCGAGTTCTTTGCTGTTCATGGATATAACATAGTCAACACATCTGTTTAAGTCAACAGATGTGTTTAATCACGGTGTGGAAATCTACGCCTGCGACCCGATCTTGGACGTCTGCCCGGGCACCAGATGCAGATGGTGATATTCTGCTTCTGCGGGGCTGCCGGGGCTGCGGGTCGGCTCAGTTCACGCGGATCGCATAGACCCCACCTGGATCTGGGCCGAAGTGCGAGCGCGTGAGGCGGTAGCCAGTGCCGTCCTTCGGCGGACAGGTGCGGCAAGCCTGATCGCGAGCCCTTTCCTTCCCTCTAACTTGGTTGATTCCACCTTGCCATTTCTTTGCCAGAATACCGTGTGAGTTCCTGCGATGTTCTGGGAATCTAGGGAGAAACAAGAGCCTAGATCAACGGCGCCGGCCCCGCTGTATCTTTTTGCTTTGATTGAGTTTTATGGCGGAGACGATGGGATTCGAACCCACGAGACGGTTTCCCGCCTACTCCCTTAGCAGGGGAGCGCCTTCGACCACTCGGCCACGTCTCCGCCGCCTCGTTTAGAGATCCGGGACAGGAGAAACAAGGCCAAAATCGAGATTCCTTGGTCGCTCATATCTCATTCCACACTGTCCCCACCCTCCTGCCTGGGCGTTCACTCCCCTCATCTGGTGGATCGGGACCGGTGCCCTATCACTGGCGGAGACCTGCTTCTCCAGAATGGCATGGAAAGAAGGTTGAGTAGACGCGTTGAGTACTGCTGCTCGGGTCTGAGGCCACCGGCACCGATCACCGGCCTCTGGCACATCATCCCGGCCAGGCCGGATTCGAGTTGAAGCTCGTCTCTTCTGTCGGCCTGGCTCGAACGCGCGAGGCCCTGCACGACAGCTGGGACAAGAACGACCCGAAGGACGCCCAGGTCATCCTGCACATGCTGGAGAACGGCGCCGTGCAGTTCTTTCATGATCCCCTGGTCGTCGGGATCGCCGACATTCAGGAGCTGTCGAAGACGCATGAGATCGTCTCGCGTTCGAAGACCGAGCTCTGGCACCGCATTCCGACGCATTACCTGCCGCTCTACTTTCCCGAGGCCGTCTTCGCCGTGAAGCCTACACCGCAATCGCGGCAAAGATGGCGCGCACCGTACACGCCGTGGTCAAACACGGCGCACCCTATCGCCCCTTCTTCGAGCGGGGCGCCCACGCCGATCTGCCGAACCACGTCGGCAATCTTCACTCCCCGAGCTCGCAGCACGTGGAACTGCCACAGATTCATGAGGGTGATTTAGGGCTTCTCTGGTTTGCCGGCCATCGTCGTCGTCCTGCGTGATACGGGACAAAATACCCCAAGGGCGGACCTGCCCTATCCTTCGATGCGACGGGACCTCCGTGTCGTGCGGATCACACCTGATGACGGGCAAAAATCCATGGATCGCAGCTCGGCACCCGAAGACGACAGGTTCACGGGAAAACCCACCAGACCGGCCGCTTTGTGTCATCAAACATGCTGAAAAGCATTCGGCACGCTTATGCGTTCAAAGCGCACAGCTATTCTTCATTTTCACAAGGGTACTTGGTGGAGCCGAGGGGGATCGAACCCCTGACCTCGTCATTGCGAACGACGCGCTCTCCCAACTGAGCTACGGCCCCGGTGAGCGGTCATTTGCAGTATGGCGCGGGGGATGTCAAGCGGTCTGCCCCATATGATGATGCAGAAATTTCGCAATCTTCAGCAGCGGCCGCGCCGGGACCGACCAAGCGGAAACTCGCCCCCTCGCAGACAGGCGGCGACGCGGTCCGCCCTCCTGTCGCTCCGGGGGCTGCAGAAGGTACGATCCGAGATCCCTGGGACCTGCCACGGCCTCATCCGGCAGGCCTGCCAGCAGCCTTCCCGGATACCGACCGGACGTGGCCGATCGTCCTTTCTGCCCGCCCCGAGCCCATGCGTACGCCCCAACGCCCCGGCCCCTATTCCGAGGCCAGCCCCAATCAGCCCGCGGGCAGAAAGAGAGGGCCTGTCGGTTGCGGCGCATCGACCCCGGGGGCCAGCCACGGCGTTCCGTATTGCGCAGGCACCGGAACGAATCCGCCCGTCCGGGCGAGAGGCCTCCCGCGCCTCTGGGCCGCAACCGGCTTTACCCCTCCGCGCCACGGGCTAGGATCGAACGGATGCAGCGGCAGCGGGAGACCCAGGGATGAGATCGCTTCGGCTCTGGCAGGTTCTGCGCCTGTCGCGTCGGCTCTGGGTGCGCACCAGCCTGATCGCGGTGCTCGGGATCGTCGCGGCGGGGGCGGCGGCGCTGCTGGGGCCGGTCATTCCGCAAGAGCTGGCCGACCGGCTGGGCAAGGACGCCGTGATGCCGGTACTCGACGTGCTGGCCTCGTCGATGCTGGCGGTCACGACCTTCTCGCTGTCGATCATGGTCACGACGCATCGCCAGGCCTCGTCGCAGGTGACGCCGCGCTCGCACCGGCTGCTTCTGGAGGACACCACGACCCAGACCGTGCTGGCGACCTTCATCGGCGCCTTCATCTTCGCGCTGGTCTCGATCATCCTGTTCCGGGCCGGTGCCTATACCGGCGCCTCCGCCTTCGTGCTGTTTGCCTTCACCGTGCTGGTGGTGGTGCTGGTCGTGGTGGCGATCCTGCGCTGGATCGACCATCTGTCGCGGCTGGGCAGCATGGACGAGACCATTGCCCAGGCCGCCACCCGCGCCCGCGAAACCCTTGCCGTTGCCCGTGCCGCCCCGAGCCTGCTGGCCACCCCCCTGCCCGATGGCGCGCCCCCACCCGACGGCGCCGAGCCCGTGCCCGCGCCCCAGGGCGGCTATGTGCAGCTTGTCGACATGGCGGCGCTGTCCGAGCAGGCCGAGAAGGCCGGGGCCCAGATCTGGATCACGGCCGTGCCCGGCTGCTTTCTCGTCGCCGGGCGGGCGCTGGCCCATATCCATCCGCCGGGCGCGCTCGACACCGCGCGGGTGTCGGCCGCCTTCGAGATCAAACCGATCCGCAGCTTCGAGCAGGATGTCCGTTTCGCGCTGATCGTGCTGTCGGAAATCGCCTCGCGGGCGCTTTCGCCGGGGCTGAACGACCCCGGCACCGCCATAGACGTCCTCGGGCGGCTGGAACGGCTGCTGGCCGAATGCCCCCCCCCGGGCGACGAGATCCGCTACCCGAAGCTCCATGCCCCGGCGCTGCGGGCCGAAGACCTGGTCGAGGATGCCTTCGCCGCCATCGCCCGCGACGGCGCGCCGATGCGCGAGGTGGCCCGCCGGCTGATCCATGCGCTGAACACGCTGCGCCAGGGCGACGATCCGGGCCTCGCCCGGGCCGCCGAGGCGATGACCCGGCGGGCGCTGGCCCATGCCGAGGCCGCGCTGGTCATCGAGGAGGACAAGGCCGCGCTCCGTCGTCTGGCCGAGATCTAGGCGCAAGCGAGCTGGCGCGGGGTTCGAAGACCGGCCTCCCGGAGGAAAAATATCGTCTGGAAGCAGGGCGGTGAAATCTCGGCGCGGGGCCGGAACTGGCTTTGCCCTCAGAAATGTCTGCCCCTCACGGGCGCGCCCGGCGCAGCCGTTCAGCCGGAAAGCGGAGAACGACAACGCCGAGCCCAGTGTCACCGATGCTGCGACCTAAACGCATGATCGCTTAGGCCCCTCGACAGGGTGTGTTTGCGCAAGAAACGGGTCGGTCGAACGGCGCCATTTGATTAGGAACCTTCCGACACTTCAGCAAACGGAGACGGGAATGCTTCTGGCGGGAAAGACTATCATCATTACTGGCGCAAGCAGTGGCATCGGGGCAGCAGCGGCGAAGATTTTCGCGGCGGAGGGCGCCAGACTGGTCCTCGGGGCGCGTCGTGCCGAACGGCTCGACGAAATTACCAACGAGATTTTGGCCGATGGTGGCGAAGCCGACTATGTGGCGGGGGACGTCGAGGAGAGCGGATACGCGAAAGAGCTGGTTCGACGCGCAGAAACGAGATTCGGTGGTCTTGATGGTTCGTTCAACAATGCTGGCGTGACCGGAGAAATGGGTCCGATCCCCGACATGGATGAAAGCAACTGGCACAAGGTGATGGCGGTGAATCTCAACAGCGGATTCCACGCTGCCAAATACCAGATACCGGCCATGCGCAAACGCGGCGGTGGCTCGATTGTCTTCACGTCCTCCTTCGTAGGGCACACGATCGGTCTGCCCGGCATGGGAGCCTACGCCGCGGCAAAAGCGGGACTGATTGGTTTGACCCAGGTTCTCGCAGCGGAACACGGGGCTGAGAACATTCGTGTCAACGCGCTTTTGCCAGGGGGAACTATGACACCGATGGCAGGAGAAGATACTGGTTTTCACGAGGTCGTGCGAGGCTTCCATGCGCTTAAGCGCATGGCTGAACCGTCTGAGATCGCGCGGGCGGCTCTCTTCCTTCTGTCCGATCATGCGTCTTTCGTGACCGGGAGCGCAATGATCGCGGATGGCGGAAACTCGATCAACAAACTCTGAGGCGCAAGAAGCGGACGTTGGCCAAGTGAGTGCCAGGGTCCACTTCGGTCCGCATGTCTGACGCCCGCGTCGCGCCGGAAGGCCGGTTCGGCACAGAGCGCCCGCCAGAAGGCCAGGCTTCTGACCAAACGGGCCGAACCATCAGGTGCTGCTCATGAAAACGGCCCCGGACAGAAGCCGGGGCCGTTTTCATGACCCGAGCGGGCCTATTCGGCGGCGTCGGCCACCTCTTCGACCGGCGGGCAGGTGCAGATCAGGTTGCGGTCGCCATAGGCATTGTCGACGCGCCCGACCGGCGGCCAGTACTTGTCGACCCGGAACGCGCCGGGCGGGAAGCAACCCTGCTCGCGCGAATAGGGGCGGTCCCAGTCGGCGACCAGATCCTCGACCGTATGCGGCGCCTTCTTGAGCGGGTTGTTGCCCTTCTCGATCCGGCCCTCGGCGATCTCGCGGATCTCGTCGCGGATCGCCAGCATCGCGGTGATGAAGCGGTCGAGCTCGGCCTTGGTTTCCGACTCGGTCGGCTCGATCATCAGCGTGCCCGCCACCGGCCAGCTCATGGTCGGCGCATGGAAGCCGCAATCGATCAGCCGCTTGGCGATGTCGTCGACCGTGACCCCGGCCGTGTCCACGAAATCGCGGGTATCGATGATGCACTCATGCGCGACCCGGCCGTTGCGGCCCTTGAACAGCACGTCATAGGCGCCCTCGAGCCGCTTGGCGATGTAATTGGCGTTCAGGATCGCGGCCTTGGTTGCCTGGGTCAGCCCCGCGCCGCCCATCAGCAGCACATAGGCATAGCTGATCGGCAGGATCGAGGCAGAGCCGTTCATCGCCGCGCTGACCGCGCCCGCCTCGCCCGTCACCGGATCCGAGGGCAGGAAGGGCGCCAGATGCGCCTTGACCCCGATCGGGCCCATGCCCGGGCCGCCGCCGCCATGCGGGATGCAGAAGGTCTTGTGCAGATTGAGGTGGCTGACATCCGAGCCGATCTCGCCCGGCCGGACGAGCCCGACCAGCGCGTTCAGGTTGGCCCCGTCCAGATAGACCTGGCCGCCATGGGCATGGGTGATCTCGCAGACCTCGCGTACGGTCTCCTCGAAGACGCCATGGGTCGAGGGATAGGTGATCATGCAGGCCGCCAGATCGCCGCCCGCGGCCTCGGCCTTGGCGCGGAAATCCTCGAGGTCGATATCGCCGTTCTCTGCCGATTTGACCGCGACGACCTTCATCCCCGCCATCTGCGCCGAAGCCGGGTTGGTGCCATGGGCCGAGGTCGGGATCAGGCAGATATGCCGGTGCCCCTCACCCTGTGCGCGGTGATAGGCGGCGATGGTCAAGAGCCCGGCATATTCGCCCGAGGCCCCCGAATTGGGCTGGAACGACATCGCGTCATAGCCGGTGATCCGGCACAGCTTGTCGGACAGATCCTCCAGCATCTCGGTATAGCCCCGGACCTGATCGGCCGGCACCAGCGGGTGGACATTGGCAAATTCCGGCCAGGTGATCGGCATCATCTCGACCGCGGCATTCAGCTTCATGGTGCAGGACCCCAGAGGGATCATCGCCCGGTCGAGCGCCAGATCGCGGTCGGCCAGACGGCGCATGTAGCGCATCATCTCGGTCTCGGCCCGGTTCATCTGGAAGACCGGATGGGTCAGGAACTCGCTCTCGCGGATCAGGCCCGCGGGGAAGCGGTACTCGCCGTCGCCGCCCTTGTCCTTGCGCGTGATCCCGAAGGCGCGCCAGAGCGCCTCGATGGATGCGGGCCGGGTGGTCTCGTCCAGCGCGATGCCAAGCCTGGTGGTGCCGATCCGGCGCAGGTTGATCTTCTCGGCCAGCGCCGCGTTGTAGATCACGCCCTGCATCGGGCCGACTTCGACGGTGAAGGTGTCGAAGAATTCGGCCGGTTCGACGGTGAACCCCGCCTCCTGCAGCCCGCGAGCGGTGCGCACGGCCTTGCGGTGGATGCGCTGGGCGATGGCCTTGAGCCCCTTGGGCCCGTGGAAGACGGCATAGAAGCCCGCCATCACCGCAAGCAGAGCCTGGGCGGTGCAGACATTCGATGTCGCCTTCTCGCGGCGGATATGCTGCTCGCGGGTCTGGAGCGCCAGGCGGTAGGCCTTGTTGCCGCGCGCATCGACCGAGACGCCGACGATCCGGCCGGGCATGGCGCGCTTGTAGGCGCCGCGGCAGGCCATGTAGGCGGCATGGGGGCCGCCAAAGCCCATCGGCACGCCGAAGCGCTGGGTCGAGCCCACGGCAATGTCGGCCCCCATCGCGCCCGGCTCCTTCAGCACGACAAGCGCCATCGGATCGGCCACGACGATGCCCAGCGCCTGGGCCGCGTGCAGATCGGCGATCGGGCCGGTGAAGTCATGGATATGGCCATAGGTGCCGGGATACTGGAAGATGCCGGCAAAGACCTTTTCGGGCTCGAGATCGGTGAAGGGATCGCCGACGATCACCTCGATGCCCAGCGGCTCGGCCCGGGTCCGGATCACCGCGATGTTCTGCGGATGGCAGTCGCGGTCGACGAAGATCGCGCCCGCCTTCGATTTCGCCACCCGCTGGGCCATGGTCATGGCCTCGGCGCAGGCGGTGGCCTCGTCCAGAAGCGAGGCATTGGCGATTTCAAGGCCGGTGAGGTCCGACACCATCGTCTGGTAGTTCAGCAGCGCCTCGAGCCGACCCTGGCTGATTTCCGGCTGATAGGGCGTGTAGGCGGTGTACCAGGCCGGGTTTTCCAGGATGTTGCGCTGGATCGCGGGCGGGGTGACGGTGCCGTAATAGCCCTGCCCGATCAACGTGGTGAAGGCGCTGTTCTTCTGGGCGATCTGGCGCATCGACCACAGCATCTCGCGTTCGGATTTGGGCTTGCCGAAATCGAGCGGCTCGGCTTGCAGGATGCTGTCGGGCACGGTTTCGGCGATCAGGGCCTCGAGGCTGTCAAGCCCCAGCACCTCCAGCATGTCGGTCATCTCCTCCGGAGAGGGGCCGATATGGCGGCGGTTCGCGAAATCGTAGGGCAGGTAGGTGCTGGGGGTATAGGTCATGGCTGTCCCGAAATCAGTCGATGAAGGCGCGGTAGGCGGCTTCGTCCATGAACGCGTCGAGCTCCGAGAGATCCGCGATCTTCATCTTGAAGAACCAGCCATCGCCGGTCGGGTCCTCGTTGACCTTGGCGGGCGCGTCGGTCAGCGCCTGGTTGACCTCGACGATCTCGCCATCCAGGGGCGCAAGGATGTCGGAAGCGGCCTTGACGCTTTCGATCACCACGACCTCGTCATCCTTCGAGACCGTCGTGCCCTCTTCGGGCAGATCGACGAAGACCACGTCGCCAAGCTGTTCGGCGGCATGATCGGTGATGCCCACGACGACGAGATCGTCCTCGACGCGGAGCCATTCGTGCTGTTCGGTGAATTTCATCGCTATTGTCCCTCAGCGCTTGTAGGTCGACGGGCGGAACGGCAGGCGCACGATTTCGGCCGGCAGGCGTTTGCCGCGCACCTCGCCCCAGAGTTTGGCCCCTTCCAGGGCAAGATCGACGGGCACGTAGCCCATGGAGACCGGCGCCCCGACCGACGGGCCGAACCCGCCCGAGGTCACCGTGCCGACAGGATCGCCACCGGTCTCGGTCGCGAAAAGCGGCGTGCCCTCGCGCATCGGCGCGCGGCCTTCGGGGCAGAGCCCCACCCGCTGGCGCGCCGCGCCGGTGGCGAGCTCGCCAAGGATGCGCTCAGCCCCCGGAAAACCGCCCTCGCGCGCGCCGCCGGTACGGCGGGCCTTCTGGATCGCCCAGGCCAAATCGGCCTCGACCGGCGTGGTTTCGGTGTCGATGTCATGGCCGTAGAGGCAGAGCCCGGCCTCGAGCCGCAGGCTGTCGCGGGCGCCAAGCCCGATCGGCTCGACCGCCTCATGGGCCAGAAGCTGCCGGGCCAGCGCCTCGGCGCGCTCGACCGGCACCGAGATCTCGAACCCGTCCTCGCCGGTATAGCCCGAGCGCGACACCCAGAGCGGGCCGTCAGCCGTGTCGATGATCGCCACATCCATGAAGCGCATGTCGGAAACGCCGGGCGCCAGGGTTTCCAGCACCGCCTCGGCCTCGGGCCCCTGCAGCGCCAGAAGCGCGCGGTCGGTCAGTTCGACGATGTCGCAATCGCAGCCGATGGAGGCGTGCAGATGGGCGATGTCCGCCGTCTTGCAGGCGGCGTTGAGCACGACGAACAGATCGTCGCAGCGCCGCGCCACCATCAGGTCGTCCAGAATGCCGCCGGCCTCGTTGGTGAACATCGCATAGCGCTGACGGCCGAGCTTCAGCCCGACCAGATCCACCGGCACCAGATGTTCCAGCGCGATGGCCGCATGCTCGACGACGCCCGATTTCGGGCGCAGGCTGACCTGGCCCATATGGCTGACATCGAACAGCCCCGCACGCGCCCGGCAATGCAGGTGTTCCTTCATCACGCCGAGGCCGTATTGCACGGGCATCTCGTAGCCCGCGAAAGGCACCATCTTCGCGCCCAGTTCCAGATGCAGATCGTAAAGCGCAGTGCGCTGCAAGCCCGACATGGCAACCCGTTCCCCTGGCCGGATGCGTGCATGCATCGCGGCATCGCGGACGCCCCCGATGGACGTCCCTTCCGATGCCCCCTCTGTCCCTTTTGCCTGAGATCGCTATCCCTTCGGCGGACGCCTTGCGCGCCTCTCTCCAGAGTCTGTGCCCGTCCGCGGTCCTGCGGCCTGAGAGTTTACCGGGGCGGTTGCTCCTTCGGCACCGGCCTTGCGGCCGGATTCTCCCGTGGACGGTTGGCACTTGATCTAGATCATGGGCGAAGAACGGGCAAGGGCTTGCACAGTCCCGCGCGGGCCCCTGCCCCTTGAACCTGTCTGTGAAGGGACCGCGACGGGCGGGACCGGCCGGCCGGAGCAGGTGGTTTCTTCCGGAGGGCCGAAGGGACCTGCGCCCGCCGGATGACGTCACCGGATGACGTCACCGCGCGCCCCGTGCCGGCCCATCGCATGCACATGCCCCTCAGCCGGGCCTGCGCCTCCCGGAAGGCCCGGAAAGGGCAGGAAGAGCGGCTGAGGGGGAGAGCCGGGCGGCAAGGCGGAGGGCCGCCGCCCGGCAGGATGGCGCAGAGGTCCGGGGCTCAGCCCGGCTTCTTCTGGAACAAGGGCAGCAGGTCGCCCAGTTCCGGGCCGCGCTCGCGGCCGGTGACGGCCTTGCGCAGCGGCATGAACAGCTTGCGGCCCTTGCGGCCGGTCTTTTCCTTCACCGCCTGGGTCCAGGTCGACCAGCTGTTCTCGTCATAGGGCGGCTCGGGCAGCATCGTCAGCGCCTCGGCGACGAAATCGCGGTCCTCGTCCTCCACCAGCGGGTCCGCGCCATCTCGGCAAAGCGCCCACCAGCCCGCCAGATCGTGGCGGGTGACGATGTTCTCGTGCACCGCCAGCCAGAACCTCTCGGCCTGATCGTCCGGCACGCCCAGCGCCGCGATCTCGTCCCTGACCGCGCCGAAGGGCAGCCCGTGCAGATGCCGGGCGGTCAACGGGAATAGGTCTTGTTCGTCGAACTTGGTCGGCGCCGCGCCGAACGTGCCGATATCGAAGCTCTCGATCAGCTCGTCGAGGCTCTCGATGAGCTCGACCGGCTGCGACGAGCCGAGCCGCGCCATCAGCGACAGGAGCGCCATCGGTTCGACCCCCTGCTTGCGCAGATCGCGCAGCGACAGATGCCCCAGCCGCTTGGACAGCGCCTCGCCCTGGGGCCCGGTCAGCAGCGAATGGTGGGCAAAGCGCGGCACCGTGCCGCCGACCGCCCCGATGATCTGGATCTGGGTCGCGGTATTGGTGACGTGATCCGAGCCGCGCACGATATAGCTCACGCCCATGTCGACATCGTCGACCACCGAGGCGAAGGTATACAGCACCTGCCCGTCGCCCCGGATCAGCACCGGGTCCGACACGCTGGCCGCGTCGATCGAGATGTCGCCGAGAATGCCGTCGGTCCACTCGATCCGCTCACGGTCGAGCAGGAAGCGCCAATGCCCGGGGCGCCCGGCCCGAAGCGCGGCCTTCTCGTCCCCGGACAGCTCGAGCGCGGCGCGGTCATAGACCGGCGGCTTGCCCATGTTGAGCTGCTTCTTGCGCTTCAGGTCCAGCTCGGTCGGGGTCTCGAAACATTCGTAGAGCCTGCCCGAGGCGCGCAGCTCGGCGGCAACCTCGGCATAGCGGTCGAGCCGGGCCGATTGCCGCTCTTCGCGATCCCAGGTCAGACCCAGCCATTCCAGGTCTTCCCGGATCCCGTCGGCATATTCCTGCTTGGAGCGTTCCGGATCGGTGTCGTCGAGGCGCAGGATGAAGGTCCCGCCGGCCTTGCGGGCGATCAGGTAGTTGAACAGCGCGGTGCGCAGATTGCCCACATGCAGGTATCCGGTGGGCGACGGAGCGAAACGGGTGACGGTCGTCATGGGTATTCTCCTTGCGCGCCCGCTCTTCCACAACGGCGCGGTTTTGTCCATATCGGGCCCATGACCGACCCGAACCGCCATGGCCTTCCGCCCTCGCTCGACGACATCGCCGATCTCGCGGCAGCCGCCCGCGCCGCCCTGCCCGAGCCGTTCCGCGGCCCGGCCTCCGAGGTCGCGATCCGGGTCGAGGATCTGGCCCCTGACGAGATGCTGGACGATCTCGGGATGGAGAACCCGTTCGAGCTGACCGGGCTTTACGACGGCATCCCGCTGACCGAGAAATCGGTGATGGACCAGCCCGAGCGGCCCGATACGGTCTGGCTGTTCCGCCGGGCGCTGCTGGATGAATGGGTCGAGCGCGAGGAGGTCACCCTGGCCGACCTGGTGACCCATGTGCTGATCCACGAGATCGCGCATCATTTCGGCTGGTCCGACGAGGACATCGCCTCGATCGACCGCTGGTGGGAATGAGGTGCCACTTCCCCCCTCCCCGGCCCGCCTGACGGACCGGCCCATGGGACGGTCCGGGGAAAGGTCCCGCCTCGCGCCCTCGTGAAATGGCAGGCCCGCGGATCGCCGCTATCCTTCCGCGCGGGGAAGATCCGGCCCCTGGCCGGGGCAGCAGAGGGAGACCCGCCATGACCAAGATGACCCGCCGCCACGCGCTTCTGGCCGGGGCCGCCTTGCCGCTGGCCGCCGCCGTCCGTCCGGCCCGGGCCGCCGCGCCGATGATGGGCCCGGCCCGGCCGCCCTTCAACCGCTTCACCCTGGGCAGCTTCGAGGTGACGACGATCCTTGCGGGCAGTCGCACCGTACCCGACCCGCAGACGATCTTCGGGCTGAATGTCGCGCCCGAACGATTCGCCGCCGTCTCCGAGGCGGCGATGATCCCGGCCGACAAGGCACAGTTCTTCTTCACCCCGACCGTGGTCAATACCGGGGCCGAGCTGATCCTGTTCGATACCGGTCTTGCGCCCCGGGGCACCGTCGCCGCACTCGAGGCCGCGGGCTATACCCCCGACCAGATCGACACCGTCATCATCACCCATATGCATGGCGACCATATCGGCGGGCTGATGGAGAACGGGACCGAGACCTTTTCCAACGCCCGCTATGTCACCGGCGCGGTCGAGTTCGATGCCTGGGACATGTCGGGCGACGAGAGCTTCGAGACGAAGATGCGCCCGCTGGCCGAAAAGACGCGCTTTCTCGACGATGGCGACGAGGCCGCACCGGGCGTGACTGCGGTAGCGGCCTTCGGCCATACGCCCGGGCACATGGCCTACCAACTGGAGAGCGATGGCAAGGCACTGCTGCTCGGCGCCGATTTCGCCAATCACTATATCTGGTCGCTGGCCCATCCCGACTGGGAGGTGCTCTATGACCGCGACAAGGAAGCGGCGGCAGCCACGCGGCGGCGGCTGCTCGACATGCTGGCGGCCGAGCGGATGCCCTTCATCGGCTATCACATGCCGTTCCCGGCCCTGGGCTATGTCGAGAAACAGGAGACCGGCTATCGCTATCTGCCTGCCAGCTATCAGATGATGCTCGAATAATCAGCGACGCCGGGGCAAGGATGCCAGCCGTCCCGGCGCATTCCGCCCGATCATCGCTGTCGGGCGGAAACGGGCTTGGCCTCGGGCGGCCGGAGTGGCAGTGTCGCCCCGCGAATGCCAAGGACCCCCCACTCATGCACGATATCCTGACCGTCACGCTCAATCCGACCGTGGACCTGTCCACGTCGGTTGCCCATGTCGTGCCCGGCGACAAGCTGCGCTGCGCCCCGCCGGTGACCGATCCGGGCGGGGGCGGCATCAATGTCTCGCGCGCGATCCGGCTGCTGGGCGGCGAAAGCCTCGCGCTGGTGGCGCTGGGCGGCCATAACGGCGACAAACTGCGCGCGCTGCTGGAACATGAGGGTATCCGGCTCATTCCGCTGGTGGCGCCGGGCGAGACCCGGATGAGCCTTGCAGTCACCGACAGCGCCACCGGAGAGCAGTTCCGCTTCGTGCTGCCGGGACCGATCTGGAACGAGGCCGGGCTGAAGGCCACGCTGGCCGCGGTGACGACGGCGGTGCCCGAGGCGGGCTATGTGGTGGTCTCGGGCAGCCTGCCGCGCGGACTGCCCGAGGATCTCACCGAACGGGTCTGTGCCAAGATCGGGACGCGCGGCGCGCGCGTCATCGCCGATACCTCGGGGCCCGCGCTGACCCGGCTGGCCGAGGCTCGCGACGCGGTGCCCTATGTGCTCAGGATGGACGGGCTCGAGGCCGAGGAACTGGCCGGGCGCGCCTTGCCCGACCGCAAGGACAGCGTCGATTTCGCCTCCGAGCTGGTGGCGCGGGGCGTGGCCCAGGTGGTGGTGATCGCGCGGGGCGCCGAGGGCAATGTGCTGGCCGCCGAGGGGCTCAGGCTGCATGTGGCGGCGGCCAGGGTGCCGGTGCGTTCGCTGGTGGGGGCGGGCGACAGTTTCGTCGGCGCCTTCGTGCTGGCGCTGGCGCGGGATGAGGGCCTCGCCCGGGCGCTGCAATGGGGCGCGGCGGCGGCCAGCGCGGCGGTGATGACGGATGCCACCGCGCTCTGCACCCGCGAGGATACCGAGGCGCTTCTCGAACGCTGCGCGGTGACGGAACTCTGAGGCAGGAGGGGGGGCCCCTCCTGCCCCCCCGCCCGGCTGTCGTCAGGCGATCAGCTTTGCGGCGATCTCGACCAGGAGCCGGGCCTGATGGGCGACGGCCGCCCTGCCCTTGTCGTCGAACTCCCCGGCCTTGGCGGAATAGCCATAGGGATTGCCGCCGGCCTCGAAGATCGTCTGATCGGTATAGCCCGGCGGCACCAGGATCGAGCCCCAATGCATGAAGGTCGGATAAAGCGTGAGCAGCGTGGCTTCCTGTCCGCCATGCACATTCATCGCGCTGGTGGTGGCGGTCACGGGTTTGCCGGCAAGCTTGCCGTCCTGCCAGACCGCGCCCAGCGTGTCGATGAACGCCCGCATCTGGCTGGCCACGACCCCGAACCGGGTCGGCGCCGAGAAGAAATAGCCATCGGCCCAGGCCATGTCCTCGGGCGTGGCGACCGGGATGTCGGCCATCTTCTCGAGCTGCGCGGCCCAGTCTGGCTGGCCCTTCACGACATCCTCGGGCGCAGTCTCGGCCACGCGCCGAAGGCGGACCTCGGCGCCGGCCTCGGTGGCGGCCCCGGCTGCGGCTTCGGCGATCTGGTGATTGGTTCCGTAGGTCGAATAGAAAATGACGGCGAGTTTGGGTTTGGTCATGGCAGATACCTCGTTCGGGTTTCGGCTCTGCCTGAGATATGGCCCGGACCGGCGCGGTCCAGTCGCCCGGACCGGTCAGCGGCGCGGCACGGTGCGGCCGGACCCGATTTTTCGCCGAAAAATCGCCGCCCCGCTCAGGACGGGTCGCGCCAGCGGTTGACGATCGGATAGCGGCGGTCGAGCCAGAACGCCCGCTGTGTCAGCCGGGCCCCGGGCGCCGACTGGAAGCGCTTGTATTCGCTGATATAGATCAGATGTTCGACGCGTTTCACCATGTCCCGATCAAACCCCTCGGCCACCAGATCCGCGACCGGACGCGCGTCATCGACCAGCCCCTCGAGGATCCGGTCGAGCACCGGATAGGGCGGCAGGCTGTCCTCGTCCTTCTGGTCCGCGCGAAGTTCCGCCGAGGGCGGTTTCTCGATCACCCGGGACGGGATCACCTCGCCTGCGGGGCCTTTCATCCAGGGCCGGTGATGGGCATTGCGCCAGCGGCAGATCTCGAAGACTCGGGTCTTGTAGAGATCCTTGATCGGATTGTAGCCGCCCGCCATGTCGCCATAGATCGTGGCATAGCCCACGGCCACTTCCGACTTGTTGCCGGTGGTCAGGAGCATCTCGCCGAACTTGTTCGAGATCGCCATCAGGAGAAGCCCGCGCAACCGCGACTGCAGGTTCTCCTCGGTGACGCCCGTCTCGGTCCCCGCGAAAAGCGGCGCCAGGGCCTCGGTCGCGGCCGCCTGCGGCCCCGAAATCGGCACCTCGTCGAGCCGGCAGCCAAGCGCCCTGGCCACCGCCGCCGCATCCTCGAGCGACCCGGCCGAGGTGAAGTCCGAAGGCAGCATCACGCAATGCACGTTCTCCGGCCCCAGCGCGTCTGCCGCGATCGCCGCCACCAAGGCCGAGTCGACGCCGCCCGACAGCCCCAGCACCACCTTCGAGAAGCCCGATTTCGCGACATAGGCCTGCAGCGCCGTCACCATCACCCGGTAGTCCTGCTCCCAAGCATCGGGCAGGACCGCGCGCGCGCCCGGATCGGCACGCCAGCCTTCGGGCGTGCGGCGGAAATCGACATGGGCAAGGCCCTCTTCCAGCACCGGCATCTGCAGCGCGAGCGCGCCGCCCGGATTGAGCACGAACGACCCGCCGTCGAAGACCTGATCGTCCTGCCCGCCGACCAGATTGAGATAGACCAGCGGCAGCCCGGTCTCGACCACGCGCGAGACCATGATGGTCATGCGGGTATCGTGCTTGCCGCGGTGATAGGGCGAGCCGTTCGGCACCAGGAGGATCTCGGCCCCGGTCTCGGCCAGCGCCTCGGCCACGTCCTCGTACCAGGCATCCTCGCAGACCGGCATCCCGATCCGGAGCGGGCCGACCCGCACCGGCCCGTCGATCGGGCCACCGTCGAAGACCCGCTTCTCGTCGAACACCTCGTCATTGGGCAGGTGATGCTTGCAGACCCGTGCCAGCACCCGGCCCCGGTGCAGCACGAAATAGGCGTTGTGATGGCATCCGTCCTCGACAACCGGCGCCCCGATCCCGAGCGCCGGGCCATCGGCGCAGTCCCGGGCCAGCGCCTCGAGCCGGGCCGCGACATCGACCAGGAAGGCGGGCCGCAGCGCCAGGTCCTGCAGCTGGTAGCCGCTCAGGAACATCTCGGGCAGCGCCACCATGTCGGCCCCCGCATCGCGCCCCGCCGCCCAGGCGGCACGCGCCTTGGCGGCATTGTCCTCCAGCGCCCCGACCGTCGGGTCGAGCTGGGCAAGGGTGAGGCGGAACCGGTCGTCGGCCATGGCATTCCTCGTCGCATCCTGCCCCGCCTCTTAGCAGACTGACAGGCAAGTGAAAGCCGTCCGGTGGCGAAAACCGTTGTAAGCCCGCCGAGGCTCCACTAGGGTTTCCGCGCTTTCAAAAAGAACCGCGGCAAGTCAGGGCGATGGGGGCTTTGGTGCAGAAAACAGGCAGGATGACGGCGCGTCTGGCTCTGGTTGCGGCGCTGGCGGCGGGCGGGGCTGCACTCGCCCAGGACGACGGCAATGTCGTGACCCGGCAATATGACAATGGCGGGATCTACGAAGGCACCTTCAAGAACGGCAAGCAGGACGGCACCGGCACCTACCGGCTGCCCAACGGCTATGAATATTCGGGCCAGTGGGTCGATGGCCGGATCGAGGGCAAGGGCGTCGCGCGGCTGGTCAACGGCTCGGTCTACGAGGGCGGGTTCACCGATGGCAAGCCCGACGGCACCGGCAAGATCACCTTCGCCGATGGCGGCACCTACGAGGGCGACTGGCAGGATGGCAAGATCACCGGCACCGGGGTCGCGGTCTATGCCAACGGGGTGCGCTACGAGGGCGAATTCCGCAATGCGGTCCATCACGGCATCGGCAAGATGACCAGCCCAAACGGCTATGTCTACGAGGGCAGCTGGGTCAACGGCGTCAAGGACGGCAAGGGCAGGATCACCTATCCGGGCGGGCGCGTCTATCAGGGCGAGATGTCCCAGAACCAGCGCTCGGGCAAGGGTACGCTGACCACGCCCGAGGGGCTGAGCTATGCCGGCATGTGGAAGGATGGCGAGATGAACGGTCTCGGCACCCTGACCCAGCCCAATGGCGACATCTACGAGGGCCAGTTCGTCAATGGCGAGCGGCATGGCAGCGGCAAGGTCACCTTCGCCAATGGCGATGTCTACGAGGGCGAGTACCGCAACGACAAGCGCCACGGCAAGGGCACGCTGATCGGCGCCGACGGCTACCGCTACGAGGGCGACTGGGTCGCGGGCCGGATCGAGGGCGAGGGCCGGCTCACCTATCCCGACGGCGCGGTCTACGAGGGCCAGTTCCGCGCCGACATGCCCGATGGCTCGGGCAAGGTCACCTATGCCGACGGCTCGACTTATGAGGGCGAATGGACCGGCGGCGTGATCGGCGGAGCGGGCCGCGCGACCTTCCCCGACGGGCTGGTCTATGAAGGCCAGTTCAAGGACGCCGCCTATAACGGCAAGGGCACGATGACCCATGCCGGCGGTTACAGCTATACCGGCGACTGGAAGGGCGGGCTTCGCCATGGCGAGGGCACCGCGACCTATGCCGACGGTTCGGTCTATTCGGGCGGCTTCGTCAAGGGCCAGCGCGAAGGTCAGGGCACCATCACCATGCCCGACGGGTTCAGCTATACCGGCGGCTGGAAGGCGGGCAAGTTCGACGGCAAGGGCCGCGCCACCTATGCCAATGGCGACGTCTATGAAGGCATGTTCGCGGAGGGCCGCTACGAGGGCAAGGGCGTGATGAAATACTCGGATGGCGAGATCCGCTCGGGCACCTGGACCAACGGGATGCTGACGACCGGCCCCGAGGACGCGGCCGCGCGCCCCGAGGCCCCCAGCGCGCCGCTGCCCGCCGACTGACCCGCCGATTGAGGGGCGACAGACCGGCTCTCGCCCCTCCGATGGCCGCGCGGCGCAGGGCCAGACGGGCTACATCACCCCTTCGAAGGTCAGAGACGCGCCCTTCAGCGGCTTGCGGTTGATCCTGTGCACCTCGCGCAGCATCCGCATCGCGGCAGAGAGATGCCCGGGGCTGCGGAAGGTCGCGTTTTCGTGGTCCATCAGCCCGGTCTCGAGATTCTGCGCCAGCGCGCCGATCTGCGGATAGCGCGCCGGATTGCGCCGGATCGCCTGACCCAGCGGCGTGTCGCCGACAATGGCCAGCCGGTTGACCACGACGCGGTCGATATAGGGCCGGTGCTCGGCCAGGAACCGGGCCGTCAGCCGCACATCCTCGGCGGTCTCCCCCGGATAGCCCAGGATCGAGGTCATCCGCACGCTGATCCCGGCCTCGGAAGCCTGGCGCACGAAGCGCGACAGCGCCTCGGCATTGGTGCCCCGCCCCATCGCGTTCAGCACCCCCTGCGCCGCGGATTCGAGCCCGGTGGTGATGCGCGACAGCCCGGCACGGCGCGCCGCCTTCAGCACGTCCGGCTCCAGCCCGTTCCCGCCATTGGCCTGAACATGGACCGAGGCCGTCCATTCGCAGCCCGGCGCCACGCTCTGGGCCTCGTCGATCAGCCCGTGCCAGACCGCGAGGTCCGAATTCAGCTTGAGGTCGAGAAAGGTGAAGATCCCGGTCCGGTGGCGGCGGCTTTGCCAGGCCATCTCGTCGCGCACATTCGGAAATGAGCGGCTGCGGAAGGTGCGGCCCGCGCTCGTCCGCACATCGCTGCAGAAGGTGCACCCCCCCCAGCCGCAGCCCCGGCCGGTCATCATCGGCACGATCCGGTTGGGATAGCGGTCCCAGGGAAAGTCGGCATAGTCGGGAAAGGGCAGCGCGTCAAAATCGGCGAAGGGCGCCGCCGGGACAAGCTCGGGCCGCCCGGGCGTGGCCAGCCCGGGCACCGGGTGACCGCCTCCCATGACGCTGTCGACGAGATCCAGCAGATGGCCCTCGGCCTCGCCGGCGAAGACGCCGGAGATCCCCGGCAGCTCGAGCCAGTGCGCCGCAATCTCGGGCATGCCGAACATCGGCCCGCCGACGACCACCGGCACGCCTCGGCGCGCCGCCTCGGCGGCAATCGCCCCGCACACCTCGCGATACATGCTGTAGGCCGAGATCAGCAGAAGATCGGTGGCGCGCCCGAGCGCGCCCTGCACCTCGGCCAGGGTCGCGGCCTGGCTGCGGGCGCGGGCGGGACTGCGGGCAGCGGCGACCTTCCGGCGCAGCTCGCGCACCGCCCGGGCTCCGCTGACCGCCGTGGCATGGCGCAGGACCGATTCGTAATAGCCCAGCGCATGCGGCCGCGTCACACGCCGGTAGCTGCCGACCCCCACCGCAAAGGGAGAGATCACCTCGACCTCATGCCCTGCCCGGCGCAGGATGGCGGCGATCTGGCCGACCGAAAGCGTTGGATAACGGGAAAAATTATTCAGATCGGCAATTGCAATGCGCATCTGGTTTCAACCTTCGATTTAAAAATGTCAGCTTCAATTTGGCAAAAATTACCGAACCCCCGAAAAAGAACGGGAAACGGCAACCGGCCCCGGCTTCAATTCTGCCGATGCAGGCGCCGTCCTTCGTCCGCAATCGAAAGGGCCGGAAAAATGTTCTCTGAAAACCGGAACTGTTCAAAAGGAAAAAGCCACGCGCCACAAGATGACGCAGCGTTACCCTGCACGTCCCACCCAACCGATCTCTCCGGGCAGGAGCTAAAAGAGATGGCCCGGCCTTGATCCCGGTGATCTTCAGCGTCTTCATCACGAGTTTCTCGCAGAAGGGGTCGCGGTCTCCGGTGCGGGCAGGGAAAGCCCCTCCGACCGCAGGCCTGGTGCAATACATCCAGCGACACATCGAGAAGCAGCCGACATTTCCCGGCCGCGCAAAGCGGGGCGCGGGCAGCGCCCCGGGGCCGGGCATGCCGCCTCCCCTTGCACTCTGCACCCTGCACCCTGCACCCTGAGCGGGCGCTTCCGACGACATCTCCTGTCGTCACAAGCCCGGCATGGAGCGTTGCGGCGCGGGCGCGGCTCGCCGATCCTGTGCCGCATGTTCCCGCCCCCGTCGCGACGGCTGTCAGGGCCCCGACCGGTTGAACGGCACCTCTGCACGCCCATGCGCCCACCGCAGCCCGGTATCGCGGATGGGTTCTTGCGCATCGGTCATGGGGCGACCGCTCCGGGACGACATGGCTCGGGAGGAGAGGCCGCAACCGTGCGGGGCTCGGGCGAGATCCTGCGCCTTTTCCCTCCCGGCATCAGCGCCCGGGGAGGCCCATTCCCCGCCGCGTGCCGACCTGCGCCAGATTGAACCGTCAGCCCGGGCCGGATCGCGGCACCGCTTCGGCGCCCGATCGCGACCGGGCGCCAGTCCCGGGCGCTATCCGGCGGCGCCCTGCCTCGGGACCGATGGTCGCAGCCAGGCCCGGCCGCGGCACAGCGCGGGACCGGGTCCGGACAGACGGATTTTCGGCCGCGCCTTCGGCACGGGCGGATCGTCCGCCCTTCCAAGCTGGCCGCGGCCTGCGCGCAACCGGGATCTGAGCGCGCCGAGCCTGACCGTCCCGATGTGCCGGCGCGGCCACGCGCCAAGCCGGGCGAGCAGCCCTGACCTTTGGCAAGGCCGGACCGGCCCACCCGTTTCTCGGCCGAGGCCGTCGTCCAATGCCGTCGTCCCGGCCTGTGCACCGGACGCTCCCCCGCGGCCCGTTCGGGCACAGCGCCCCCGCGGCCCGGGACAGTCCGGGCCGGAATTCGATCAATTCCAGATGCCGGGCATGGGCGGGCCGCGCGGGGCACCTATATGCATCGTCAACTCAAGCGATGGAGGTGGCGCATGTTTTCCCTGACGGGACGCAAGACAGAGATGGTCCGCGAAGACGAGGCGCTGAAAGGCCGAGCCGAGCCGATCGCGACCGCCGAGACCCATTACGTCTTCGGGCGCCCGCTCAAGGCCCCGGTTCCCGAGGGAATGCAGGAGATCGTCTTCGGCATGGGCTGTTTCTGGGGCGTCGAGCGGCTGTTCTGGAAGCTGCCGGGGGTCTGGATGACCGCAGCGGGCTATGCCGGGGGCTTCACCCCGAACCCGACCTATGAGGAGATCTGCACCGGGCGCACCGGTCATGCCGAGGTGGTGCGCGTCGTCCATGACCCGGCAGAGATTTCGCTCGGGCGGCTTCTGGCCGCCTTCTGGGAGGGCCATGACCCGACCCAGGGCATGCGCCAGGGCAATGACCGGGGCACCCAGTACCGCTCGGCGATCTTCACCCTGACCGAGGCGCAAAGGGCCGCCGCCGAGGCCAGTCTCGCCACCTATCAGGAGCGGCTGCGGGCGGCGGGCTACCGCGCGATCACCACCGAGATCCGGGCCGCACCGCCCTTCTTTTATGCCGAAGCCTATCACCAGCAATACCTTGCCAAGAATCCGGGCGGTTATTGCGGGCTCGGCGGCACCGGGGTAACTTGTCCCGGGGGGAAGGACGCCTGATCCGAGGGGCCATCGGCAAAGACCATGGGGCTACGCATTCACATCACCGGCGCCAGCGGCGCGGGCTGTTCGACGCTGGCGCGGGGGCTGGCCATCCGGCTGGCCTCGCAATGTTTCGACACGGACGATTTCTACTGGCATCCCTCCGATCCGCCTTTCACCCGCAAACGCCCGCCCGAGGAGCGGCTGGCCCTGATGCAGGACGTGTTCCTGCCGCGTCCCGACTGGATCCTGGCGGGGTCCATGCTGGGTTGGGGCGACCGGCTTGCCCCCCGTTTCACCCATGTCGTTTTCCTGGCCCTGCCGCCCGCGCGGCGGCTGGCGCGGCTCAGGCGGCGCGAGCATCTGCGCTATGGCGATGCGATCCTGCCGGGCGGGCCCAGGGCAGAGGCTCATCAGGCCTTCATGGATTATGCGATTGGCTACGATTTCCCCGACTTCACCGGGCGCACCCGGCGCAAGCACGAGCTCTGGCTCGGAGAGCTGCCCTGTCCGGTGATCCGGCTCGACGCCTCCGAACCGCCCGAGGCGCTGGTCGAGGCGGCGATCGCGGCGCTTGACCAGACCGTCGGCGCGGCCTAGGCGCTGGGTCCTGTTTTCCGACCACCCGAAAGGCCGCCCCGATGCCCACCTATTCCGCGCTGACCACGCTGACCGCCCAGGAGGCCGCCGAGGCGCTGGCCGAGGCCATCGAGGAGCGGCTCGATCCCGAGCCCATGGGCGTGGGCGTCTTCGAGATCGAGGATGGCTCGGGGCTGTGGGAACTTGGCGCCTTCTTCACCGAGCCGCCCGACGAGGCCGGGCTGGCGCTCCTGGCGGCGCTTCACGGCGCACGCCCCTTCATGGTGTCCGAGGTGCCCGAGACCGACTGGGTGGCCAAGGTCCGGCGCGATCTCGCCCCCGTAGAGGCCGGGCGGTTCTTCCTGTATGGCAGCCACGATGCCGACCGCGTCCCCGAGGGGCCGGTGCCGCTTCTGATCGAGGCCTCGATGGCCTTCGGCACCGGGCATCACGGCACCACGCTGGGCTGCCTCTGCGCCGTCGACCGGCTGGCCGAGGCGGGCTTCGCGCCGCGCGCGGTGGCCGATATCGGCTGCGGCACGGCGGTTCTGGCGATGGCGGCGGCGCATCTGTGGCAGGTGCCGGTCCTTGCCTCAGACATCGATCCGGTGGCCGTCGAGGTGGCCGAGGCCAATGTCGCGGCCAACGGGCTGTCCGAACGCATTCGCTGCCTCGAGGCGACCGGGTTCGATCATCCCGCGCTGGCGGCCGAGGCGCCGTTCGGTCTGATCTTCGCCAATATCCTGAAGGCGCCGCTGATCGAGCTGGCCCCCGAAATCGCCGCGCGACTGGCGCCCGGCGGCATCGCGATCCTGTCGGGGCTATTGAACGAACAGGCCGAAGATGTGGCCGCGGCCTATGCCGCCTGCGGCCTGGGCCTGCAGGGCTCCGAGCAGATCGGCGACTGGACGACGCTGTGCATGCAAAAGCCCGCCGCCTAGGACAGCGGCGGGCGGATCGGGCCGGAGAGACGCCTCTCTCCGGCTCTGACGTCCGGCGCCAGCGCCGCGCCATGGCCTGAAGCCCGGTTCTTCTGCCCCCGTGCCCGGGCCCCGACGGCCCTGCCCCTCCAGAGAGATCGCACTGCCCCGGAGCCCTTCTGGGCCGCGGGGCCTATTCGGCCGGGGCGGGCATCAGCCGCGAGAACACGGTCTCGTTGCCGGGCGCGGGATGGCGCGGGATCATCAGCGCCAGCGCCAGCGAGGTCGCCGCCATGCCCGCCGCCAGCAGGAACACTCCGCCCGGCGAGGTGACCCAGAGATAGCCCAGCGCCGCGGGCAGGAAGACCGCCGCGATGTGATTGATGGTGAAGGCCACGGCGGCGGTGGGGGCGATGTCGCCCGGATCGGCGATCTTCTGGAAATAGGTCTTGAGCGCGAAGGCCAGCGCGAAGAACATGTGGTCGATCACGTAAAGCGTGGCGGCCAGCACCACGCCCCAGCCCAGGTAGTAGATCCCGCCATAGGCGAGGAAGACGCAGATCAGCCCGACATATTCGAAGGCCAGCGCCCGCCGCTCGCCCCAGCGTGCGACCGCCTTCCCCAGCAGCGGCGCGAAGAGCATGTTGGCCAGGAAGTTGATGAGGAAAAGCGCCGTGACCTCATGCACCTCGAAGCCGAACCGCTCGACCATCATGAAGGCCGCGAAGACGGTGAAGATCTGCCGCCGCGCGCCCGACATGAATTGCAGAAGGTAGTAAAGCCAGTAGCGGCGGCGCAGCACCAGCCGCTTGAGCTGCGGGTTCGGCGCCTCGAATTGCGGATAGGCCAGCAGGCAGAACAGCGCGGCCGCGGCGGTGAACCCGCCCGAGGCGAGATAGACGAAATTGTAGGACAGATCGAAGGTCTTCCAGGTGACGACCAGCAGCCCATAGGCCAGAAGCGAGGCGGCCGAGCCCGCCGCCATCAGCCAGCCCAGCGTTTGCGGCGCCCGGTCCTTCTCGATCCATTGCAGCTGCAGCGACTGGTTCACCGTCTCGTAATAGTGGAACCCGATCGAGCTGAGCATGGTGATGGTGAGGATGCCGCCGAGCGAGGGAAACCAGGCGGTCACGGCCGTCGCCGCCCCCAGAAGCAGAAGCGCGACCAACCCCAGCACCTGCTCGCGCATGAACATGATCAGCGCGATCACCCCGATCGCCAGAAAGCCCGGCACCTCGCGCACGGTATGCAGCCAGCCGATCTCGACCCCGGTGAAGCCCGCGGCCTCGATGACGAAATTGTTCAGAAGCGCCGACCAGGTGGCGAAGCCCACCGGCATGGCAAAGGCCATCACGAACAGAAGCGAAACCGGGCGGCGCCAGAACGGCAGGGTTCCGGCGTCAGCAAGGCGGACAGGACGAAAATGCAGGGCCATGACGTTCCATTATCCGCGAAATCCCGGCTTGGCGAGACGATTCCCGCCGTCGCCTGCCCTGACCCAGATCAAGGCGGGACAGGCCGGACCCACGCAGACAAGCGCCGGAGGGAGAGAGGAGAAGCGCATGGATATGGTCCAGCTGGTGGAGCGGTTCGGCGAGGGGCCGACGGCCGCGCTGTTCGGCCTGATCGCCGGCGCGATCTTCGGGGTCGCCGCGCAACGCTCGGCCTTCTGCCTGCGCGCGGCGACGGTCGAGGTCGCGCGCGGCCAATTGGGCGCGCGGCTGTCGGTCTGGCTCCTGTGCTTCTCGACCGCGCTGGTCTGGGTGCAGGCGGCCGAGCTGTCGGGGCTGATGCGCTCGGAGGATGCGCGGATCATGGCGGTGCCGGGCTCGTGGTCGGGGGCCATCGCGGGGGGGCTGCTCTTCGGCATCGGCATGGTGCTGGCGCGGGGCTGTGCCGGGCGGCTGCTGGTGCTGGCCGCGACCGGCAACCTGCGCTCGGTCGTCTCGGGGCTGATCTTTGCCGTCGTCGGACAGATGAGCCTGCATGGCTGGCTGGCGCCCTTGCGCGACCGGATCGCGGCGCTCTGGGTGACCGCGGGCGGGCGCAACAGCGATCTGCTGCGCGAGCTGGGGCTGCCGCGCGAAAGCGGGCTGGGACTTGGCCTCATGATCGCGGTGCTGGCGCTGTATCTGGCACGGCGCAACCGGATCTCGCGTGGCAGGCTGGTCTTCGGGGCGGGGGTGGGCTTTGCCGTCGCGGTCGGCTGGGTGCTGACCTTCGGGCTGTCGCAGGTGGCCTTCGACCCGGTCCAGGTGCAAAGCCTGACCTTCACCGGCCCCTCGGCCAACATGCTGATGTTCTTTCTCGAACGCCCGGCGCTTCTGCAATTCGACATCGGGCTGGTGCCGGGCGTCTTCCTCGGCGCCTTCGCCGCCGCCTGGATCGGGGGCGATCTGCGGCTGCAGGGCTTCGAATCCGAGGTCAACATGCGCAAGGCGATGATCGGGGCGGCGCTGATGGGGTTCGGCGGCATGCTGGCAGGCGGCTGCTCGATCGGGGCGGGCGTGACCGGCAGCTCGATCTTCGCGGGCACCGCCTGGCTGGCGCTGTTCAGCATGTGGATCGGCGCGATGGCGACCGATTACCTGCTCGACCGGCCGACCGGCGCCGCGCGGCCAGTCTGAGCCCGACCCGTCTGAACCTTACATGTCTGGGCCTTACATGAAGCTTTGCGGGTCGATATCGACCGCGAGCCGCAGGTTCGGCGGCAGCTTGACCGGCGCGATCCAGTCGGAGATGGCGGCCTGCAGCGGCGCGCCCTTCGGCGCCTTGACCAGAAGCCGGACCCGGTGGCGCCCGCGGATGCGCGCGACCGGCGCGGGCGCCGGGCCGAAGACCTGCGCCCCCACCCGGCGAAGCGCGCCGTCATTGCGGGCAAGCCAGATGCCCAGATCGAAGGCGGGTTTCGCCTCGGGCGCCGAGAGGATGATCCCCGCCATCCGTCCATAGGGCGGCACGCCCGCCGCGCGGCGCGCCTCGGCCTCGGCACGCCAGAAGCCCTCCTCGTCGCCGGTCAGGATCGCCCGGATCACCGGATGATCGGGCTGATAGGTCTGCAAAAGCGCCAGCCCCCGCTCGGCCCCCCGCCCGGCCCGCCCCGCGACCTGGCGCATCAGCTGGAAGGTGCGCTCGGCCGCGCGCAGGTCAGACCCCTGCAGGCCCAGATCGGCATCGATCACGCCGACCAGCGTCAGCAGCGGAAAGTTGTGGCCCTTGGCCACCAGCTGGGTGCCGATGACGATATCGGCCTCGCCCCCCGCGATGGCCTCGATCTGGGCCTTGAGCGCTCGGGCCGAGCCGAACAGGTCCGAGGACAGCACCGCGACCCGCGCCTCGGGGAAAAGCGCCACCGCCTCTTCGGCCAGCCGCTCGACCCCCGGTCCGACCGGCGCCAGCTTGCCCTCGACCCCGCAGGACGGGCAGGCTTCGGGGATCGGACGGCTCTCGCCGCATTGATGGCAGACCAGCAGCCGCTGAAAGCGGTGCTCGACCATCCGCGCATCGCAATGCTCGCAGCCGATCATGTGGCCGCAGGCGCGGCAGACCGTCAGCGGCGCATAGCCCCGCCGGTTCAGGAACAGAAGCGACTGCCGCGAGGCCCCCAGCCGCGCCCGCACCTCGGCCTCGAGCGCGGGCGAGATCCAGCGCCCGGGGCCCGTATCCTCGGCGCGCATGTCGATGGTCTTCATCTCGGGCAGGGTCGCGGTGCCGAAGCGCGAGGACAGGTCGAGCCGGGCATATTTCCCGGCATCGGCATTGGCCCAGCTTTCCAGCGACGGCGTGGCCGAGGCCAGCACCACCTGCGCCGAACAAAGCGAGGCCCGCAGCACCGCCATGTCGCGGGCATTGTACAGAACGCCCTCCTCCTGCTTGTAGGAACTGTCATGCTCCTCATCGACGACGATCAGGCCAAGATCCTGAAACGGCAGGAAAAGCGCCGAGCGCGCGCCCACCACAAGCTGCACCCCGCCCTCGCCCGCCATCCGCCAGAGCCTGCGCCGCTCGACCGAGGTCACGCCCGAATGCCATTCGGCGGGGCGCGCGCCGAAACGGGCCTCGACCCGGGTCAGGAACTCGGCGGTCAGCGCGATCTCGGGCAGAAGCACCAGCGCCTGACGGCCCTGCCGCAGGCAGGCGGCGACGGCCTCGAGATAGACCTCGGTCTTGCCCGAGCCGGTCACCCCCTTCAGCAGCGTCGTGCCATAACCCCCCGAGGCGACGCCGTCACGAAGCGCCTGCGCGGCCAGGGCCTGATCGCCCGCCAGCGCCTTGCCGGGCCGCGTCGGGTCGAGCCCGGGATAGGGCCGGTCGCGCGGCAGATCCTCTTCCAGCACCGCGCCCGAGGGCAGGAGCCCCTTGATCACGCCGGGCGAGACCCCGGCCTCGGTCGCCAGCTCGGACAGGGTGAAAGAGAGCCCGCCGGAGGCCTCGAGCACCTCCAGCACCCGCTCGCGCGGGACGGTCATCCGCTCGGGCTGGCCCTCGCCCCGGCGATAGACGCGCAGCGCCCCCGGCGCCTCGCCCAGCCCCGGCGTCCGGGTCGCAAGCCGCAGCATCAGCGGCAAGGGCGTCAGCGTGTAATCCGCCGCCCGGGTCAGGAAGGCCCGCATCTCGTCCCGCATCGGGACGGCATCGAGAACCCGGCCGACCCGGCGCAGCTTGGCGGCATCGAAGCTGCCCTCGCCCGGCCCCCACACGACGCCCATCACCCGGCGCGGGCCCAGCGGCACCTCGACATAATCGCCAGGCCCGCAGCCGCCCTCGGGCGCCAGATAGTCGAGCACCCGGCCCAGCGGCTGCGCGGTCAGCACGCCCACCCGCGCGCCCTCGGGAAAGTCCTCCCTCATCGCGCCGCCCCGCCCGATCGGAGGTTCAGCCCGTGTGCCGGGCGGGGTTTCGGCCCGGCCCGGCATCGGCTATCACCGGCGCGACAGATTGCAGCAAGGCCCGGGGAGGCTTCTTCCATGAAATTCTTCGTCGATACCGCCGATATCGAGGCGATCCGCGAACTCCACGATCTCGGGATCGTGGATGGCGTGACCACCAACCCGTCGCTGATCCTGAAATCGGGCCGCGACATCCTAGAGGTCACGAAGGAGATCTGCGATCTGGTCGCGGGCCCGGTCTCGGCCGAGGTGGTGGCGACCGAGGCCGCCGCGATGATCGAGGAAGGCCGCAAGCTCGCGAAGATCGCGCCCAACATCGCGGTCAAGGTGCCGCTGACATGGGACGGGCTGAAGGCCTGCAAGACGCTTTCCGGCGAAGGGCACATGGTCAATGTCACGCTGTGTTTCTCCGCCGCGCAGGCGATCCTTGCCGCCAAGGCCGGTGCCACCTTCATCTCGCCCTTCATCGGGCGTCTCGACGACATCAACCTCGACGGTCTGGACCTGATCGCCGATATCCGCACGATCTACAACAACTACGATTTCAGGACCGAGATCCTCGCCGCCTCGATCCGCTCGGTCAACCATATCAGCGAGGCCGCCAAGATCGGCGCCGATGTCGTGACCGCGCCGCCCTCGGTGCTCAAGCAGATGGCCGCGCATCCGCTGACCGACAAGGGTCTCGCCGCCTTCATGGCCGACTGGCAAAAAACGGGGCAGAAAATCCTCTGAGCCTGGTGTATCCTGCCTCAAAACACGACCCCATGAGGCAGGAAACATGAGCAGCAATGCCGCGATAGCGGACGATCTTCGCGCGAGGATCATCAACGAACCCACGGTGATCCTCGACGACCCGGACGTGATGCGCGCCCTGGTCGCGGCCAATGACAAGATGATGGGCGCCAACATCGTCGATCTGCGCGGCATCGCGATGGACCGGCTCGAGGCGCGGCTCGACCAGCTCGAAGAGACCCACCGCTCGGTCATCGCCGCGGCCTACGAGAATCTCGCGGGCACCAACCAGATCCACCGCGCCGTGCTGCGGCTTCTGGAGGCGCCCGATTTCGAGACCCTGCTGGGGCTTCTCGACGACGATCTGGCCGCGACCCTGCGCGTCGATTGCGTGCGGCTGGTCCTTGAGACCGACGGCGACCAGGCCGGGGCGGCGCCGGCCGTGCCCGGCGAGGCATTGCGGATGATGGGCCCGGGCTTTGCCCGCAGCTATGCCGGCAACGGCACCAGCCGGCCGCCCCGCCGGGTGGTGCTGCGCCGCACTGGCACGCATTGCGAACAGGTCTACGGCTCCGAGGCGGGCGCGTTGCGCTCCGAGGCGCTGCTGACGCTCGATCTGGGGCCGGAGCGGCGGCCCGCGTTGCTGGCGCTGGGCTCGGCCGATCCGCAGCAATTCACCCCCAATCAGGGCACCGACCTGATGGATTTCTTCGCCGGCACCGTCGAGCGGGTGCTGCGGCGCTGGCTGGCGTGAGCCTCGCGCTCAGCCCGGCGCTGCGCGACGCGCTCGAGGCCTGGCTGGCCGAAGAGCGCGCCCTGGACGGCGCCTCCGAAGCCACGATCCGGGCCTATGCCACCGATCTGCGCGGATTTCTGGGCTTTCTCGCCGAATATGACGGCGCGCCCGCCGGTCCGGCCCGGCTGAAACAGGTCGGGCTGCGCGATCTGCGGGCCTGGATGGCGCATGAGCGCGGCCGCGGGCTCGGGCCGCGCTCGCTGGCGCGGGCGCTGTCGGCGGTGAAGGGGTTCTTCCGCTGGTTCGGCAGGCGCGAGGGCTTCGAGCCGACCGCGGTGCTGTCGGTCCGCGCGCCGAAATTCACCCGCAAGTTGCCCCGCCCGCTGGCCGAGGAGGCCGCCCGCGAGGTGATCGCCGATCTCGGCACGACCCCGGCCGCACCCTGGATCGCGGCGCGCGACGCGGCGGTCGCGACGCTGCTTTATGGCTCGGGGCTCCGGATTTCCGAGGCGCTGGGGCTGAGGGGGCGCGATGCGCCGCTGCCCGAGGTGCTGCGGATCCGCGGCAAGGGCGGCAAGGAGCGGCTGGTGCCGGTGCTGCCGGTGGCGCGCCAGGCGGTCGAGGCCTATCTCGGGCTCTGCCCGTTCGAGAAGACCCCCGAGGCGCCCCTGTTCCGCGGCGCCCGCGGCGGGGCGCTGAACCCGCGGCTGGTGGCCCGGGCGATGGAAGGCGCGCGCACCCGGCTGGGTCTGCCCGCCTCGGCCACGCCGCATGCGCTGCGTCACAGCTTTGCCACGCATCTGCTGGCGGCGGGCGGCGATCTCCGCACCATCCAGGAGCTTCTGGGCCATGCCTCGCTGTCGACGACGCAGGCCTATACCGCGGTCGATACGGCCCGGCTGATGGAGATATACGAGGCCGCCCATCCCAAGGCCTGAGCGGCGGGCATCCGCGGACCGGAGCCCGGCACGTATCGGCGCATCGGCACATAGATGCCCCGATCATGTCCAATTTGATCCACCTTTCCGCTGTTCAATGGCAGGGCCCGGATCGTGTCCCCCGACATCCCCCGACACGGCGCCGGCCCATTGCGACTGCTGGAAAGGACCGCCATGAATATCTCGATGACCAGCTCGGCACTTACCGGGCTTGGCGCTGCGCGGCAAAGCCCTCCGCCGGCGTCTCCGCCCCCGGAGGTCGCCGACACGACCTCGCAGCGCGCCGAAGAAAAGCGTCTCGACCGCCTCGAGGCGCAAGACAGCAAGGATGCCGCGACCTCCACGATGTCGCTGGCACGCTCCGACGACACCTCGGAAACCACCCGCGAGACCGGCGCATCGGCCGCGCTGAACCTGCGGAACGAGGTTGCCAATGATGCGCCGCCGGCCCCGCCGCCGCCCAGCCAGACCGAATCGATCATGCAGGGCGTCATCTCGAGCCTGAGCGATACCGGCTCTTCGGCGGATCAGGCCACGACCCAGGCCGAAGCGCTGTACACTGCGATGCAACGGATGCTGACGGAAAGCGCCGCCTGACCCGGGCTGCGCCCTACCCCTTGACACCCCCTTCCTCCCCCCTGGCTTGACGGCCGGGGGTCGGAGGGCGCCGGTGTTTTGCCCCTGACACGCCGCCCCCCGGGGATGCCGGGGCCCTAGCCCGAAAGCGCCCTGTACGCCCGGGCACCTTCGCCCCAATACTTTCAAATCCTGAAAAATCCTCTGGAAATACCCGCGTCAAGCGAGGTTGCCGCAACGGTCCCGTTCAGCTTTGGCCAAGGACTTTTTCCGAGCATGGGGCTCCACCTGTCTGCTCAGAAGGAGAGACCATGACCGTAGCAAATGCAGGCGATTTTTCCGCCTGGGGCTTCGCCGCCGCCCGCAAGGCGCTGAATATCGAAGGGCGCCCGCCGGGGACGTCCCCATCCGGTCCGGCACACTCCGCCCGGGACATCCCGGGCCAGCCCGAGAAGGACAAGCCTGCCGGCCTGTCCTATGCCGATGTCGCGACGGCCGGCCTGACCGACCTGATCGACCGGGATGCAAGACCAAAGACCGAGGGACAGGACGAGGGCTTCCTGACCCTGTCGGATCCCGGGGGGCGCGAAGACGGCGCCGGGACGTCAAACGCGACCGAGAACCTCGTGAAAAGCATGATGGAGATCGCAGCCGACGCCGCGGAGCCCTGGCAACAGGCCGCCTCCCCGAGCGATCCGAGCGGGACCGGTGGTTCCTTGTCCCAAGACCGCGCCATGAGCCAGATCGCCGATTATCCCGATCCGGACAGCCGGGCGGTTTCGGGCAGCCATGACGGACCGGCGACGCTCCGGCCGGACGACCCGGCCAACGGGCAGATGCCGACGGGCTCCGCCACCGGCCAGCTTCAGGGCGAATTCCGGACCGACAGCTCGTTCGATCCTTCGGTCTTCAAGGACCAGCTCGCGCTCCAGACCGGCATCGCCACCTTCCAGAACGCCCAGGCGCTGTTCTCGGGGGCCGCTGCCTGATCCAGCACAAGGAAGAAGGGGGCCGGATCGACCCGGCCCCCATCGTCTCAGTCCAAGGCCGCGCTGCAGCGCCCGCAGGTCTGCGGATGCGCGTGCTGGCCCACATCGGGCAGGATCTTCCAGCAGCGGCCGCATTTCTCGCCATCGGCCTTCTCGAAGACCACGCCGACGCCATCGATATCTGGCAGCCGGAACGCCTCTTGCGGGCGCGGATCGCCGCTGAGCTGCACCGCCGAGGTGATGCAGATATCGGCGAAATCGACCGATTTCAGCGCTTTCAGCACCTCGGCATCGCGCACATGCACCACCGGCGCGGCCTCGAGGCTGGCGCCGATCACCTTGTCCTTGCGCTGCAGCTCGAGCGCGGCGGTCACCACGCGGCGCACCTGACGGATATCGGCCCATTTCGCCGCCAGCGCCTCGTCGCGCCAGTCGGCGGGCGTGTCGGGAATGTCCTGCAGATGGACCGAGCCCTCATCCTCGGGGAAGCGCGAGAGCCACACATCCTCCATGGTGAAGACGAGGATCGGCGCAAGCCAGGTCGTCAGCCGGTGGAACAGGATGTCGAGCACCGTCCGCGCCGCCCGCCGGGTGGGCGAGTCGGCCGCATCGCAGTAAAGCGCGTCCTTGCGGATGTCGAAATAGAAGGCCGACAGATCCACGGTGCAGAAGTTGAACAGCGCCTGGAACACGCCCTGGAAGTCATAGGCGTCATAGCCCGCGCGGACCTTTTCATCGAGCTCGGCCAGCCGGTGCAGCACCCAGCGCTCCAGCTCCGGCATCTCGGCGGGCGCGACCGTCTCGGCCTCGGAGAAGCCCGCCAGGTTGCCCAGCATGAAGCGCATGGTGTTCCGGAGCCGCCGGTAGCTGTCGGCCACGCCCTTCAGGATCTCGGGGCCGATCCGCTGGTCATTGGTATAGTCGGTCTGCGCCACCCAGAGCCTGAGGATATCGGCGCCATATTGCCTGACGACCTCCTCGGGCAGGATGGTGTTGCCGAGCGACTTGGACATCTTGTTGCCCTTCTCGTCCAGCGTGAAGCCATGGGTCAGCACGCCGCGATAGGGTGCGCGGCCCAGCGTGCCGCAGGCCTGCAGCATCGAGGAATGGAACCAGCCCCGGTGCTGGTCGGTGCCTTCGAGATAGAGATCGGCAATGCCGTCCTCGGTGCCGTCGGCGCGGTCGCGCAGCACGAAGGCATGGGTCGAGCCAGAATCGAACCACACGTCGAGCACGTCGAAGACCTGTGTATAGGCCTCGGGGTCGTGATCCTTGCCGAGGAAGCGTTCCTTGGCGCCCGGCATGTACCAGGCATCGGCCCCGTCGGCCTCGAAGGCGGCGGTGATGCGCGCGTTGACGGCCGGGTCCCTCAAGAGGAAATCGGGGTCGTCCGGTTTCGCCCCGGTCCTGACGAAGCAGGTCAGCGGCACGCCCCAGGCGCGCTGGCGCGACAGCACCCAGTCGGGGCGCGACTCGATCATCGAATGGATGCGGTTGCGGCCCGATTGCGGCGTCCATTTCACCAGCTGGTCGATCGAGGCCAGCGCGCGGCCCCGGATCGTGTCGCCATAGGTGTCCATGCCGTCGTCGAGCTTGTGATCGATGGAGGCGAACCATTGCGGCGTGTTGCGGTAGATCAGCGGCGCCTTCGAGCGCCAGCTATGCGGATAGCTGTGCTTGAGCCGCCCGCGCGCGATCAGCGCGCCCGCCTCGACCAGCTTGTCGATGACGCGGCGGTTCGCGTCGCCCTCCTTGCCGTCGGGCCGGATGATGACCGCGCCGCCGAACAGCGGCAGATCGGCGCGGTAGGAGCCGTCCTCCAGCACGTTATAGGTCATCGGCAGGCCGAATTTCAGGCCGATCTGGTAGTCGTCATCGCCATGGCTGGGCGCGGTATGGACAAAGCCCGTGCCCGCATCCTCGGTGACGTGATCGCCGGGCAGCATGGGCACGTCGTAATCCCATTCGCCCGCACCGCCCTCGATGCCGCGGAAGGGATGCGCGAGCGTCAGCGCATTCAAGGCACCGGCTCCAACGCCTGTGACCAGTTCGTATCTATCGACGCGAGCGGAGGAGAAGACACTTTCAGCGAGTGCTTCGGCCACGAAGAACCGGTCTCCAGGCTTTGCCCAGTTATCCTCTGCGGCCTCTTTCACTTCATAAAGTGCATAGTTCAGGTCCGGGTTGAAGCAGACCGCGCGATTCTGTGGGATCGTCCAGGGCGTCGTGGTCCAGATCACGACCGAAGCAGGTTTCTCGCCGATAGAGAACTCGTCGGCCCCAGGCCCGAAGTTGACGACCGGAAACTTCACCCAGATCGTGTGGCTTTGATGGTCGCGATATTCGACCTCGGCCTCGGCCAGAGCGGTCTTCTCGACCGGCGACCACATGACGGGTTTCGAGCCCTGGTAAAGCGTGCCGTTCATCAGGAATTTCATGAATTCCTCGGCGATCACCGCCTCGGCATGGAAATCCATGGTCAGATAGGGATCGGCCCAGTTGCCGGTGACGCCGAGGCGCTTGAACTCCTCGCGCTGGACCTCGACCCAGCCCTCGGCGAAGCGGCGGCATTCCTGGCGGAAATCGACGACATCGACCTTGTCCTTGTCGAGCCCCTTGGCGCGGTACTGTTCCTCGATCTTCCACTCGATCGGCAGGCCGTGGCAGTCCCAGCCCGGCACATAGCGGGCATCCCGGCCCATCATCTGCTGGCTGCGGACGATGAAGTCCTTGAGGATCTTGTTCAGCGCGTGGCCGATATGCAGATGCCCGTTGGCATAGGGCGGACCGTCATGAAGCGTGAAGGGCGCCCGGCCCTCCTTCTCGCGCAGCCGGTCATAGATGCCGATCCGGGCCCACCGCTCCAGCCAGTCGGGCTCGCGGGCGGGCAGGCCCGCGCGCATCGGGAAGTCGGTTTCGGGCAGGAAAAGGGTGTCTTTATAGTCGGGTGTATCGGCACACATGGCAGGAATCCTCGGAATGCGATCCGGATTACGGTCTTGATGATGTCTGGAAAGTTCGGCGCGACGGGTCAAGCGCCTTTGCCCGGTCGCTCTGGATCAGAGCGCCGGGCCCGTAATTCGACGGATCGGCCAGACAGGACAAGGCATGCCGGTTCTATAGACAGGCCCCGGGCCGAGGTAAAGCGCCGTTACCCTTTGTTGCGGCGCCGGAGCGCAGCCAGCCCGCCCAGGGCCGCGGCCAGCATCAGGCCCGCCGCGGGCAAGGGCACCGGCGCCGGAACCGTGCTGATCGCGCCCAGCCCGTAGGTGTCGACCCCGGCCCAGGGGCCGTCATAGGGCAGATGCCGGCTATCCGTCCGGCAGGCTTCGCCGACGCTGTATTCCATGAGCCCCGTCCTGCGGTTGCAATAGCGCGGCATGTCGTAGATCGCGACCAGCGAGAAGCGCATCTCGGGCGCGAGCCCGTCCAGGCTGTCGATGTCGAAACCAAGCGAGCCGCCGAGCAGCACGGCGCACCCGGGCCCGGTCAGCGGAAGCCAGCTCGCGCCGCTTTCCACGGTTCCGGTCCCGATCCAGGCCATGAAATGCTCGTCATGACCGCCGCCCGCGAAGATCTGCGGATCGGGTGCGGCATCGCCCGAGGGCATGAGGACATTGTCGGCAAAGCCCAGGACCAGCTCGCCGCCCTCGCCCAGCGAGACATAGCCGTTGCATTCGCCGAGATAACGGTCGGGCGCTGCCTGCGCCACGCCAAGGGCGAGCGAGGCCTCGGTGCAGGGCGCCACGCCGCCCCCGAAGCCGAAACCCGGCGTGAAGCGGACCACCCTGTCGGCAAAGGACATGTCTCCGCCGGGGAAATCGATCCCGTAGACGGTGGAGGCAGCCGCGCCCTCTGCGGCCAGAAAAAGGGCAGCCCCCAGCAGGGCGGCCGGAACGGCATGGGTCATGGCAGGCTCTCGCGGATCGCCCTGCCAGCCGCCGGGTCCGCCATAACTCTACCTTAAGTTGCCCCCCTCAGACAAACAGGGGTTAGCCCGCCCCGGCCGCTCAGCCATCGGCGCGCGAGAAGACGCCTGTCAGCGCCCGCTTGACCAGCGCACCGACCGAGGGCCGCCGGGCCTCGCGGAAGGGCAGCGGGCGGCAGACCTCCATCGCGGCGACGCCGACCCGGGCGGTCAGCGCGCCATTGACCACGCCCTCGCCGAAACGGCGCGAGACCTTGGCCAGCATGCCCCCGCCGGCGATCGAGCCGATCATGTCATCGCCCACCGCGACCGCGCCCGTGGCCACGAGATGGGTCATCACCGCGCGCGCCAGCCGGATCGAACCCAAAAGCCCGCCGCGCCCGCCATAGATCTCGGCGATGCGGCGGATCATCCGGAGATTCGCGGTCAGCGCGGTCAGCAGATCGGCCAGCGCCAGCGGCACGATGGCGGTGATCGCCGCCACCTGCCGCGCCGCCGCCTCGACCTCGCGGGTCGCCACGGCATCAAGCGGCGCCAGAAGCTCGCGCTCGGCCAGCCCCATCAGCCCGTCGGCATCGAAGATCTCGTCGCGCTTCTCGGCCAGACGGGCCCGGCCCCAGCGGGTATCCTCGCGCGACCGGTAGAACGCGCTCAGCCTGTCGACCAGCGCCCGCGCCGCCCTGATGTCATTGGCCCCGATCGCGGCCTCGGCCTCGCGATGCAGCGTGTCGAGCCGCCGAAGCCGGGCAAAGGCCGCCATCTCGCGCAGCGAAATCAACAGCACCGCCAGCACCACCAGCCCGACCAGCGCCAGCGCCACCGTGCCGAGGATCTCGTTGCGCTGGAACAGCCCGATCACGAAATTCCAGGCCGCGACAGAGATCACGAAGCCAAGAAGCGTCACGAAGGAGGTCCAGAAGAACCGGGCCAGCCGCGACGGACGCCGCGATGCCAGCAGCGCCACGGTCTTCATCGCCCGGCCCTCGGGCGGCAGCTCGTCCTCGTCATCGGGCACCGGCGGTGCATCGGCCGGGCCGCGCGGCGGCGCCTCCTCCTGCGGATCGGAAAACGGATCGGGTGCGGATTTGCGGGCAGGCCGCGCAAAGGCCCTTTCCTCGTCCTCGAGGTCGAACACGACGGGACGGCGGGTCATCTCAGGCGATCTCCCAGCAGGAATTCGGCGGCCTTGTCGAGCCGGATATGCGGCGGCCCCTCGCCCGGTTTCATCGTCAGCCGGGCCGGGGCGAAATGCATGACCTGGTAATCGCCGTCGAGCCAGTCTTCGGCCCCCTCGCGCGCCGGTGCCAGCAACAGCGCCGGATCCTCGGGCAGCTCGCCCGGGTAAAGCGCGGCCTGCCGCCCCGTCGACATCAGCGTGCCGCGCACGCAGTCATAGCTTTCGCCGCGCTGCTCGCGGGTTTCCTCGACCGTCGCCCGAAGCGCGGCAATGGCCATCGCCGCGGTCTCGGCGCCCGCGAAATCGGCCCGCCGCCGCGCCTCCTTCATCAGGGCCTGCATGACCGAGGTCAGCCGCGCATGCTGGGAATGGTGCAGATGGTCGGCCTTGGTCGCGGCAAACAGGATCTTCTCGACCCGCCGGCCGGTCAGGAAGCGGGTGAGCCAGGCATTGCGGCCGGGCCGGAACGCGCCGAGGATCTCGGTCATCGCGCGGCGCAGATCCTCGACCGCGCGCGGCCCGGCATGGATGGCGCCCAGCGCATCGACCAGCACCACCTGCCGGTCGATCCTCGAGAAATGATCGCGGAAGAAGGGTTTGACCACCTCGCGCTTGTAGGCCTCGTAGCGGCGCTCCATCTCGCGCCAGAGACTGCCGCGGGGCGTGCTGCCGCCCGGTACCGGCAGGGGCGCGAAGGTCAGGACGGGCGAGCCCGCCATCTCGCCCGGCAACAGGAACCGTCCCGGGGTGCAGTCGGAAAAGCCCGCCTCGCGCGCGATGTTCAGCGCCTCGGTGAAGCGCGCGGCCAGCATCTGTGCCGTCGCCTCCTCGAAGGGCGCGCCCGAATCGATCCCGGCCAGCGCCGCCAGAAAATCCTCCGAGCCCGGTCGCTGGTCGAGCCGACCCAGCGTCTCGGCCGCCCATTCGGCATAATCCTTGTCCATCAACGCCAGATCGAGCAGCCATTCGCCGGGATAATCGACGATATCGACATGGATCGTGCGCGGGCCGGTCACCGCCCCGAAGATGCTGCCAAACCCGCCGGGCCGCACCTTCAAGGACAGCCGCAATTCCGAGACGGCGCGGGTCGAATCGGGCCAGCGCGGCTCCGAGCCGGTCATCGCCGCCAGATGCGTCTCGTAGTCGAAACGCGGCACGGTATTGTCGGGCTGCGGCCTGAGATAGGCCGAGACAATCGCCCCCGAAGCGGCGGCGCGCAGCTGCGGCATCCGCCCCCGGTCGAGCAGGTTCGCCACTAGCGAGGTGATGAACACGGTCTTGCCCGCACGCGACAGGCCGGTCACGCCCAGCCGCAGCACGGGTTCCATGAAGGTCTCGGAGACCGAGGCGGCGATACCTTCGACGCCGCGTGTCACTCCATCCGCCAGATCGCCGATGCGCAAGATCGCTCCTTTCGAGGTCCGGACGCTCCTGTCGAAGTCCGGGTGACAGTTAATCACGCCGCGCCGCCGCTGCCAGCCCCCAAGCGGCCCGATTGCCAAGGAAGGATTGTCGCGGTAACCGGGGCGCCATGCCCCGCTATGCGTTGAAACTCGAATATGACGGCAGGCCGTTTTCCGGCTGGCAACGCCAGGCCGACCGCCCCTCGGTGCAGGGCGCGGTCGAGGCGGCGCTGGCGCGGCTGGAACGGGATGTGCCCTCGATCGCGGCGGCCGGGCGCACCGATGCGGGCGTGCATGCGCTGGGTCAGGTCGCTCATTGCGACCTGGCGAAGGACTGGGACCCGTTCCGCCTGTCGGAGGCGCTGAACCACCATCTGAAACCGCATCCGGTCGCGGTGGTCGCCTGCGCCGCCGTGCCCGACGGGTTCCATGCCCGGTTCTCGGCGCAGGAAAGGCGCTATCTGTTCCGGCTGGTCTCGCGCCGGGCGCCCTTGGTGCATGACCGGGGCCGCCTCTGGCGGGTGAACCATCCGCTGGCGCTTGCCCCGATGCAGGAGGCCGCCCGGCATCTTCTGGGCCGGCACGATTTCACCACCTTCCGCGCCTCGCTGTGTCAGGCTGCCTCGCCGGTCAAGACGCTCGACGCGCTCGAGATCGAGGAGGTCGATTATCCCGGCGGGCGCGAGTTCCGCTTCCATGTCCGCGCCCGCAGCTTCCTGCACAATCAGGTGCGCAGCTTCGTCGGCACGCTGGAACGGGTCGGCGCCGGTGCCTGGGCGCCGGAGGACGTCAAGGCCGCCCTCGAGGCCCGAGACCGCGCCGCCTGCGGCCCGGTCTGTCCGCCCGACGGGCTGTACCTCGCCGCAGCCCGCTACGACCCGTCGCCTTTCCACAGCTGATCTCCGCAAGCTGCCCCTGCGGGCCACCGCCTCACAGATCGTATCCCACGGTGTCACCGCCCGGCGGCTCGCCGCCGGATGCGAAAGCCTGCGTCAAACGACCGGACACCCTCGATCAGACCCTTTCAACCCGCGAGATGCCCGCGCGTCCCGGCCCCATTATGCCGGCAACGGCGGTCATCATACACGCAATGCGCCCGGCCGCATCTATGCCCTCTTTCAACGCGCGCCGCATCGCCAGCCGCGCCCCCGCGCATCGCCTTCCGGAAACCGGATCCGAGATCGCCTGACCGGACGTGACGGATGTCGGCGCCAGCGGAAGGCCATTCCGGCCCGAGGGAAACCGGCATTGCCCCTGTCTTTTCAGCGCCCGAACCCGCGGCCATATCGACATGCAGGGGCAAGGCGCCGGCCTGTTTCGCAAGACAACAGGGCCCGGCATCGCGGGACGCTCCAAGCTGTCGGTTTCTCGGCATGGGATACCGGGGCGTCGTTTCGCCGGACGACCTCGTGCCCCCCAAGCGGAACCGATGAGACCCGAGTGCCACGTCGCCGAGGCGCGCCTGACACATATTGCCTTCAGCTCCATGCAACACAGGCGCCGAAACGGAACGGCGGCCGGCCCTGGTGACAAACCGCCACGCGCCAGCCCCCGTTGCTTTCGCAACTTGATCGCGCATGCCGCATTGTGCATCCTTGCAGCGTTTTCACCATTCTCTTCAGATTAGCTCTTTCCGGACATATTATGTCGTCAGAAAACGCCTTTCCGTCCCGCTACCGGCGGATTCTTTTCACATATCTTCCCATTTTCCTGGTGATGCTCGGCTGCGGCGTCACGATCTGGAAGGCCGCCGTCGCGGACGGGCCGTCGCGGCAACTGGACACGGCCTGGCTGATCGCGGGAACCGAGTGCCTTTTCTGGGGGATGTCGCCCTATGACATCGGCAATTTCACCGCCTGCTGGGCCGACAGCCTGGATCGGGCCTATATGGCGCCCTTCGTCTTTCCACCCACCATCTTCCTGGTTTCCTTTCCGATGGGACTGCTGCCCGAGACCGGGGCCAGGCTGTACTGGAGCATCCTGGGGGCCGCGAGCGTTCCGCTTTTTGCGCTGGCCCTGTGGCAGGTCGCGCGGGTCACCGAGGTGGAGGGCCCGGCCCGGCTTCTGCGCGCAGGCTGGGTGACGCTGGGCGTCTCGATCGGCGGGACCACCGGGGCGCTTTATGTGGGCCAGCCCAGCGTGCTGGTCGCGCTGGGGATCTGCCTTGTCCATCTCGGCCTGCGCGACAGCCGCGCCGCGCTCTTCCTGCCGGGGGCGCTGCTCTGCTCGCTGAAACCGCATCTTTCGCTGATCTGGTTTGCTGTCGCGATTCTGATGCCACCGGGTCGGCTGGCCGCCGCCAAGGGGCTTCTGGCCGGTCTCGCCCTGCTCGGCGCGGCCGCGCTGATCCTCGCCGATCCGCAGATCTTTTCGGACTATCTGCAGGCGCTGGAGGTGCATGCCCAAAGCGCGGCCAGCAAGCTTTCGAGGGCCGAACTGCTTTATGGCCTGCCCGGGCTGCTCGACTGGGGCCGGGATCATCCGCGCAGGGCTGCGTTACTGGCGGCAGCGCTTGTCCTCTCAGCTGCGGCGGGAGCGGCGCTGGCGCGGCAGCTGCCGGCGCAATGCGACCAGGGCATCCCGCTGCTGGCCGGAGTCTGCCTCGCCGGCGCCTTCGTTTCGGCCCACAAGGGCTATGATTTCGCCGTCTATGCCCTTGCCCTGGCGCTGGTCGCCCGTCTGCCCCGGACCGTCCAGGCCTTGCTGCTGGGGCCGGCCCTGCTGATCTGGCGCCCGGCCCTGCTCGATCCGCTGCCCCTTGCCGGCCCGGCGAACCATGTCGTCCTTCTCGACGCGGCGCTGGCCTGCAGCGCGGGCTTTCTGCTGCTCTACGGCCTCGGCCAGCGCGCCCGCACCGGACAAGAGGACCAGGCCACCGCCCAAGTCGGGCCGCCAGTCTAGCCCCGCACCCCGGGTTTCTTCCAGTTTTAGGCAGTCGCGCCGCCGCCTTTCACCGCTTGTTCAGACAAACAGCGCAAAGACCCACGGGATGCAGTACGGAGGCGGCAAGGTGGCACATCTGTTTGGGACGGTTTCGGGCAAGCTCCTGTTTGTCACGGGCGTGGCTGTCTCGGCGATCATTCTAGGGCATTCGGTCTATAGCGGCTGGCAATCCTCTCAGCGGGTGAACCGCGACGTGATGGAACTGGCCTCCCAAAAGGCAAGTCTGGTCGTCGAGAAGGTCGCCGGCCAGATCACAGAGGCAACCTCGGCCGGCAGCGCCCTGAGCGGCACGCTCGCAAGCTATATCGATACCGGCCATGCAACGCGATCCGACATCATCGCAATGATCGGGGGCGTGCCCGGCCAGTATGACAACATCTTCGGGGCCTGGATGGCCGGCATTCCGGGCGGCCCCACCAACGCGCTGCTTTCGGGCGAAGGCGGCCTGAACCCCGAGGGCATCTTCGCCCCCTGGTGGCACAAATCCGACACGGCCGGGCTGAGCTATGACACATTCACCGTCAGCACCGGCGACGAGTGGTATTCGCGGCCCATATCGACCGGCAAGCCCAGCATCACCGAACCCTATATGAGCGAGGGCGGCTTCCTGATGACCAGCGTCGCCCAGCCGATCCGCGTCAAGGGACAGATCGTCGGCATCGCGGGCGTCGATATCGGTCTCGGCGATCTGGTCGCCAGGCTGAACGGCATCACCACCTTCGAAGGCGGCAGGGCCATGCTGGTGAGCCACAGCGGCAACTGGCTGGCCAGTCCCGATCCGGCCGACCTGAACCAGCCCTATGACGAAACCGGGGCCGAGCTGATCTCGGCCACGCTCTCGGATGGCCGGATGCGCGTGATTTCCGACCTTCCCGACGGCGCCACCCGCCTCGTCTATCCGTTCGAGGCACCGGGGATGAACACCACCTGGGCCGTGCTCGTCGATGTCCCCGCCGAGGTCTTCTCGGCGCCGGTCCGGGCGGAATTCATCCGGACGATGACCGGCGGCGCCCTGATCCTGGCAATGGCGCTGGGCGCGCTCTATCTCGCCTCGATGGCGATGGTCCGGCGCCCGCTGGCCCGGATGCTGGTGTCGGTCGATGAGCTGGCCGCAGGAAATTATGCCAAACCCGTGCCCGGTCGCGAACGCCGCGACGAGATCGGCGCCATGGCAGGCGCGGTCGAGGCCCTGCGCGCGGGACTGCTCGAGAAGACCGAACTGGAGAAGGGGCAGGAGCAGCTTCGTCGCGAACAGGAGCGGGTGGTCGCCGATCTGGCCTCGGGGCTGCGGTCCCTGTCGGAGGGCGATCTGACCAGCACCATCGATACCAGGTTTGCCGAGGACTACGAACAGCTCCGCCAGGATTTCAACGCAACGGTCGAGACGCTGAACGCGCTGATGGGCGAGATCGTGGAGAACGCGACAGAGATCACCACCCGCGCCGAGGAAATCTCGGGCGCCTCGGACGACTTGTCGCGCCGCACCGAGAACCAGGCCGCGACGCTGGAGCAGACCGCGGCCGCGATGGACGAGATGACGGCCAGCGTCCGCGCGGCGGCCGATGGCGCGGCGAAGGTCGAGGATGTCGTGCGCGAGGCGCGCGGCAATGCCGAGCAGTCTGGCCTCGTGGTCAAGGAGGCCATCGGGGCGATGGCCGAGATCAAGAAATCCTCGGACGGGATCAACCAGATCATCGGCGTGATCGACGATATCGCGTTCCAGACCAACCTGCTGGCGTTGAATGCGGGCGTCGAGGCGGCCCGCGCCGGCGAGGCCGGGCGCGGCTTTGCCGTCGTGGCCTCCGAGGTGCGGGCACTGGCCCAGCGCTCCTCCGAGGCCGCCAAGGAGATCAAGACCCTGATCTCGACCAGTTCCGATCAGGTCGAGACCGGCGTCGGGCTGGTCAACCGCACCGGCGAGGCACTGACCGACATCGTCGAACGGGTGGGCAATATCGCCGCGCTGATCGCCGACATCGCGACCGGCGCGCAGGAGCAATCGGTCGGGTTGGGCGAGATCAATGTCGGGGTGAACGAGCTCGACAAGGTGACCCAGCAGAACGCGGCCATGGTCGAGGAGGCGAATGCCGCCGCGGTGACCATGAAGCAGGAGGCGGGCAATCTGCAGACCCTGGTCGCCCGGTTCCGCCTGAAAGGGCCCGCTTCCGCCGTCTCCGTCCGTCCCCGCACGGCAACCGCCAGACCGGCGGCAGCACCGCCCGCCGCCGCAGAGTTCGAGCCGCCGAAACGCGCCGTCAACGACGCGGGATGGCAGGATTTTTAGCAGGCTGCCGAAAAACATTTTGAAGCCGCGATCCTCGTCGACTTCGTTGCCCCCCAACACAATGAAGATCCTTCAGCGCGACGTGAGAATCCGAAAGCGCGGCATTCAGTTACCGAGCTGCTCAGGCTGAGACTTTTTCAGCGGCCTGCTAGGCCTCCTGTCCCGGTGAATGGGGGCACGGCGCGGAGATGAGCCGCTCGGGAGCTGGCCTTATCATCGGGCGGATTGCCGTGACCGGGCCTGCGCGCATCCCGCGTCCGCCCATGGCACGACAGGCCCCGTGTTCACCACCGCTATTTGCGGTATCGGGGCCTTATCCCCTTTCGGACATGCCCGGACCGGAGATCGCCTGACCTCCCGGCCCGGCTTTGGACAGAGAGCGTCGGGACATCGCCACGGCGCGAGCGGGGCGACTCGTGAAAGGGGCCGGGGGCGCTGCTGCGGCCCGAGTCAGGATCAGGCGGCATTGCGGCCGCCCCTCGCCAGACCGGGCTTGCTTGGGCGGAACGGTCAGACTTGCCGAGCGACGGCGGCTCGCCCGGATCTTCGTTTTCAGCTGCCGAAGCCCCTTGCTTCACCTGTAGATCTTGCGCGCAGCCCAGACCTGCAGCGGCGCCTCCCGACCGAAAGGCGGCCGGAGAGCGACGGCAAGACCTCGTCACAGCCCCTCGATGACAACAGAGGACGTGGCCAGACATCATCCTGCGCGACCCCGGCCCCGGTTCTTCGTGAAGGCCTCCATCCTCCGCCCCGGCCCGGGGCCTGGCCCTCTCGCCCCCCTTCCTGGCGCACCGATCATAGCGGAGTGGCGCCCGTCGGCGGCCGTATCGAACCGAGACCAGGACCTGCCGCAGGCAGGCGCGGTTTCACGGGCGGAATAGGCTGATCGGACGCGGCAGAGGAAGGACCGGCAAATCGGCAGGCGCCTCGGAGCCCCCCGCCGCGGCGCGCCGGCGCATCGGTCGTCTCCGGCCGGGTCGTGCCGACAACAGGAGGGCGGACCATGCCCTTTGTCGGGGTGCCCCGGCGGAGCGCAGGGAACGGGATTTCGTCTGACGACCTTCCTGGCATGTCGCGACCGGAATACCGGCACCAGTCCCATCGGCTCGATGACGTCAGGGCGAGAGGCCGGGCATGACGGGCACCACGGCCTTTGGCGTTTGTTCGCGCTAGTCGCTAGCCCAGATAGACCGTTCCGGCCGGGTAGGAGACGCGGCGCGGACGACGAACCGCCAGCAGGAAACCCAGCGTCAGCGGACCGACCCGGCCAAGAAACATCACCAGCATCAGAACCGCGCGGCCGCCCGTGTCGAGATCGCCGGTGATGCCACGGCTCAGCCCCACCGTCCCGAAAGCCGAGACCGTCTCGAAGGCGATGTCGAGGAAGTCGCCCTCGTGAAACAGCATCAGCACGAACAGCGCGACCAGAACGGTCAGCATGCTGACCATCGACAAGGCCAGCACCTTCATGATCTGCTCGGCCCCGAGACGCCGTCCGAAGACGTCGATCGCGGTATGGCGGCGGAAGAAGCTGTAGGTCGCGAGCAGCAGCACGATGAAGGTCGTGACCTTGATGCCGCCGCCGGTCGAGGTCGACCCGGCGCCGACCAGCATCAGGGTCATGAAGATCAGGGTCGTGGCCTGGGTCAGACCGCCGATATCGACGGTGTTGAAGCCCGCGGTCCGGGTGGTTGCGGCCTGGAACCAGCTGGCCCAGAGCCGGGTCGAAACCCGGTCGAACTGGCCCAGCGTCGCGGGATTGTGCCATTCGAGCACGGCGAAGGTCGCGGTCGACCAGACCAGAAGCGCGAGCGTGCCGACCAGCATCAGCTTGGTATGGACGGTATAGCCGCGCCAGCCGGTCCGGCGCTGCATATCGGCAATCACGGTGAAGCCGAGCCCGCCGAGGATCAGCAGCGCGGGCACCGTCAGGTTGACCACCGGATGCCCGACCCAGGCCGACAGGCTGTCGGGATAAAGCGCGAAACCCGCATTGTTGAAGGCCGAGACCGCGTGAAAGACACTCGCCCAGAGCCCTGCACCCCAGCCGAATTCGGGCACGAAGACCACGGCCAGCAAAGCCGCGCCGACCGCCTCGCAGACCAGAACGAAACGCAGGATCGTCTTCGTCAGCCGGATCAGACCGCTCATCGAGGTCTGGTTCAGGTCCTCGCGCAGATATTGCCGATGGGTGATGCCGACCGGCAGGCCCAGCATGGTCAGGATCAGGACCGCGAAGGTCATGAGCCCGAGCCCGCCCAGCTGGATCAGCACCAGGATCACGGCCTGGCCGAACAGGGTGAAGTCCGATCCGGTATCGCGGACCGCAAGCCCAGTCACGGTCACGGCCGAGGTCGCGGTGAAGGCCAGGTCCGACCAGCTCATCGCCACGGTCCGGGCCAGTGGCAGTTTCAGCAGGACCGTGCCCGCCGCGATCAGCGCGGCATAGGTCAGCATCAATGCCAAGGGCGGCGGCAGGAAACGGCCGCTGCGCAGCGCGGCGAGCGGCGCCACCAGCTCAGGCCTCGTCCAGCAGGTCGTCGCCGAAGCGGCGCAGATCAGCACGGCGACCCAGAACCAGAAGCTTGTCGCCGGTCTTCAGCCGCAGCTCGCCGCCTTCGCAGGGCAGGAACTCGCCCTCGCGCATCGCCCCCAGCGCCCGCAGATCGTAGCCCGAGAGCAGCTTGACATCGCCGACCGCCCGCCCCTCCAGCGGCTCCGGCACGGTCAGATCGACCACGTGGAACCCGTTGCCGAGGCTGACATAATCGCGCACCAGCGGGTTGTGCAGCATCTGCGCGATATGCTGGCCGACCTCGTGTTCGGGCAGCACGATCCGGTCGGCGCCGATCTTCGACAGGATCCGGTGATGGGTCTTGGACAATGCCTTCACCCAGATCGTCTTCACGCCCAGCATCTTGACGTTCATCGAGCAGAGGATATTGGCCTCGAGATCCTCGCCGATGGCCACCAGCGCGACATCGTAATTGCCGACCCCGGCCTCGCGCAGGGCAAGCTCGTCGCGGCCGTCGGCGATCACGGCCTCGGACAGCACGTCAGCATAGCGGCCGACGATCTTCTCGTCGAGATCAATGCCCATCACCGGGTTGCCGAACCGCGCAAGCTCGCTTGCCACGGTACTGCCGAAAGTGCCAAGACCGATCACGGCAAAGGTACGTCTTTTCACGGGCCGGCCTTCTGTCATTCGGATATCCGGCGCCGAGCCTAGCATGTCCGGGCCCCCCGATGGCAAGCCCCCGCGCAACTGGCCCGGCGCATGCCCCCCTGCCCGGCCGCCCCGTGTCCCCCCGCGCGGGGTCCGGATCCATTGCGCCGACGGGATGGAGCCGCGCCCCTTCGCGCCGGCGGCTGCGCCCGACACTGCGGGAGGGCTCCGCGCCCGCCCCTGCCCGACCGGATCTTCTGACGGGAAAGCGGCGGGCAGGCCTACGCAAGCCGATACCGGCGTCAGGCTCGATCAGACATGTGATTTGCATCGCGACCGGGAAAGACCGGACGACGGCAGGTGCTGACGGCCGGGCAACAGGCCCGGAGACGGGGTCCGCCCGCCGGGCAGGTCGCAAGCATCATCCGGCGGGGCGACCGTGCCCGGGACCTAATCGGCGACGTCGGTATCGGGTGCGAATTCGCCAAGGTTGTAGGCCTCGAGACGCGGCGGCGCCGCCCCCCGGACATCCTCGAAATCGAAGATCGCCAGATTCCCCGGCGTCACCGGCAGCAAATGTGCCGGCTTGAGCCCGAGAAACCCGAAACAGGCGACGCGCACGACACCGCTATGGACGATGGCCAGCAGATCGCCCTGACCGGCATAGAGCCAGTGGGTCAGGGTCGAGGTGATCCGCGCGACGAAATCGTCCCAGGCCTCGCCCCCGGCGGGGGTGTAGCTGCCCGCGCGCCAGGCCCTGTAGAGATCGGGCTTCTCCGCGATCAGCGCGTCCTTGCGCAGCCCCGTCCACTCGCCCATGTCTAGCTCGCGCAGCCGTTCGTCGGAGGGGGCATCGGCATGGCCGACGATCTCGGCCGTCTGCCGCACCCGCCCGAGATCCGAGGTCACGACCCGCGCCGGCGCCAGCGAGCGCAGTCGCGGGACGATGGCGCGGGCCTGCTCGATGCCGCGCGGCGAGAGGGGCGAATTGTCGTGCCCCTGCAGGCGCTTCTCGGTGTTCCAGAGGGTTTCCCCGTGGCGCAGGAGGATCAGTCTCATGATGGTGTCTTTCTTGCTGTCAGGTCAGATCGCGCATCGGCAGGCCGTCACAGGCCGTAGCCGAGCAGCTTGAACCAGGTGAACACCGAGACAGAGATCACCGTGCCGCCGATCAGGCAGGTGACGATCCCGTATTTCAGCTGGTCGAGAACGCTGAAATACCCGGTCGCGAAATAGAGCGTGTTGACCTTGGAATGCGGCGGCAGGGTGATCGTGTAGGTCAGGGTGAACGAGGCCGCCAGCGCGAGCGTCACCGGGTTCAGCCCGAGGGTCTGGGCCAGCGCGATGATCGAGGGGATCAGGATGGTCGTGCGCACCGTCTTCGAGGTGAAGACCATGTGGCTGAACATGCTGAGGAAGATCACCACGACATAGACCGCGGCCGTGCTCATGTTCTCGATCCCGAGACCGCGCACCAGACCGCCGATCATCCATTCCGCCCCGCCGGTCGATTCCAGCGCGTTCCCCGCCGCATAGGCGCCCGCGGCGAAGATCATCAGGTCCCATTTGATATTGGCCTCCTTCCATTCCAGCAGGCCGATCCGCGGCATCAGGCACAGCACGGCCGCGATCACCGCAGTCACGTAGATCGAGATGGAAAAGCCGTTGAACCAGAGCTCCTGGTAATCCGCCGTCGCCCAGAGCGTCACGGTGAGGGCGAAGATCGCCATGGCCTTCTTCTCGGCCAGCGAGATCGGGCCGAGGCTGCGATGCTGTTCCTCGAGCTTCGACATGCCATGGCCGAAATCGATCTCGTCGCTGAAGCGAAACAGGCGCAGCCCGACGAGGAAGGTGAGAAACATCGACATCATCGCCATCGGCATGCCGGCCAGCAGCCAGTCCATGTAGCCGATCTCGCCGCCGGCCTGATCGTAGATGAACTGCACCGCGATCATGTTGGCGGCGGTACCGGTCATCACGCCAGAGGTCGCGAGCGCATCGGCCTGAACCCCCAGCAGCATCATCAGCCTGCCGAAATTGCTCTTGCCGGGAACCGCCCGGTAGATCTCGAGCAGGATGATGCAGATCGGCACCATCAGGCTGGCGCGCGCGGTGGTCGAGGGGATGAAGAAGACGATCACGAAGTTGATCAGCACGAGGATCGCCAGCGTCCGCGTCGGCGTGCCGCCGAAGCGGGTGACCATCCAGAGCGCGAAGCGGCGGGCGAGGTCCGACTTGACCATGGCCGAGGTCAGGACGAAGGCCGCGACCATCAGCCAGATGACGTTGAAGCCGAGCGTGCCGAAAGCGGTCTTCTCTCCGACGGTGCCGGTCAGCGCGAGGGCGATGATGGCGATCATCGAGGTCAGGTAGATCGGGATCGTGCCCGCGACCCAGAGCGTCAGCGCTCCGCAGAAGACCGCAAGCGCCTTTTGTCCCTCGGGCGCAAGCCCCGCCGGGTTCGGCATCAGATACAGCAGCAGAAAGACGGTTGCGGCCAGAAAGATGCCGTAGCGGCGCAGCAGCGTGTCCTTCCTGTCCTTACCCGGCCCCCTTTGGGAAGGGCCGGCGGCAGTCTCGGTTCGGGTCTCGGGCAAGGGGGGTCCTCCTCATTTGCCGGGTCGGCGCAGTTCGGAAACGACTGCGCGCGGCCCGTTCGTCCGGGGCTTCCGACGCCGCCCCCCCTTGGTGAATACCGGAAAGGGCAAATCGGGGCCGGAAACGGTCCGTGCAGTTTCTTCGCGAATGAGAGATCTGTCTAATTTATAGTTTTTCGGATATTTATAGAAAATCTTTATATTCCATGCGGGAGGATCGCGATGAACATCGCCCAGCTCGAGACCTTTCTGGAGCTTTCGGACTGCCTGAACGTGACCGAGACCGCCGCGCGGATGAACTGCACCCAGCCCGCCGTCAGCGCCCGCATCCGCGGGCTCGAGCAAAGCCTCGATACGACCCTGTTCGACCGGATCGGCAAGCGCATGCATCTGACCGCGAACGGCATCCTGTTTCTCGGCTATGCGCGCAAGGCCGTGGCGGCACTTCAGGATGCCAGCGAGCACCTGCGCCAGATGGACGACCCGCTTGTCGGCACGATCCGCTTCGGGGCATCGAATTTCACCGGGATCTACCTGATGCCGGCCTTTCTCGGATGCTATCGTCAGGGCGCGCCCGAGCTGGAATTCGAACTCGAGATTGCAAGCTCGACGCAGCTGCTGGCCGATCTCGATACCGCCAAGCTCGAATTCCTGATCCTCTCGGACCATATCGCGCTCGACGAACGGCGCTATCAATGTCGCCATGTCTGCAATGACGAGATGGTTCTGGTCGTCCCGCCCGCGCATCCGCTCGCGACGGTCAGGGCCGCCACCAGCGCCGACCTGGCGCAGGACGTGTTCCTGATGAAGCCGCCGCCATCCGCCTCGCGCAGCTTCCTGCTCGACCGGCTCCAGGGCGACGAGAGCAGCCTGGGGCGGGTCATGCATATCTCCTCGACCGAGGCGATCAAGCAGGGCGTGCTGCACGGGCTCGGGATATCGGTCCTGTCGCGCTTCGTGGTGGCGCAGGAGCTGGCCGATGGCCGCCTGAAGGAGGTTCCCATGGCGCTGCGCCCGTTCCGACGCGGGATCCGGGTGATCAACCTGCGCGACAAGCTGCTGACCCCGGCGGCCAGCGAATTCATCAAACGCCTGGTCGAGAGCACCGGACGGGCGGAGGCCTTGCCCCAGAACGCCGGGGGCGCGCAAGGCCCGTCGCATCCGCGTTCAGGCAGAGCGTCCCGCCAGACATGACGCGGCGACTGGGCAAGGGCCGGGCCGGCCTTGCGCCTGACAGAGCGGGACTCTGCCAGCCATGAAACGCGTCCTTGCTACAGAGAAAGACCAGAGCGGCGCGGGCCTCGGGGGCAAAGCAGGACAGGCGCGCGGCGATGGCCCCATCCGGCCTACGGGGGGGCATTCCGCCGGAGGCCCGAGGCGCCCGGCACCCGGCGCGGAGCGGCTTAGCGCCCCTGCATCAGCCGCAGGGGTTCGTAGATCATGACGGTCTCACCGCGCTGGTTCCGCACGGTATTCCTGGTCTTCACCAGCCCGCGGGTGCCCTTGCTTTCCTGACGGGCCTCGAGAACCTCGATCTCGACATCGATCGTGTCGCCTTCGAGAACCGGGCCCTTGATGGTCATGGTCGTGCCGAGAAAGGCCAGCCCGGTTTCCTGTGCCGTCGCATTCAGCGCCAGCCCCTCGGCCAGCGCGAAGACCAGCGCGCCCGGCGACGGGTTGCCCTTGATCGCGGCCTCGCTGCGGCGATATTCGGCATTGGTGAAAAGCACCTCTATCATGCCAGCCAGATTGACGAAGGCCGAGATGTCGGACGGCGTCACCGTCCTGCCATAGGTCTGGTACCGGTCGCCGACCGTCATGTCCTGCCAGTAGAACCCCCGCCCGAGACGTATCGCCGCTTTGGTCATGCCTGCTCTCCCGCGCGTTGCAAGATCAGCCGCGATCTCTTGAGATGCGGCATGTCGATCATCTCGCCGTCAATGGCCACCACACCGGCCGCCGGATCGGCCGCGAAGGCCTCAACGATCCGGCGCGCCACCGCGATCTCTTCATCGGAGGGCCGGAAACAACGGTTGATGATGGGAACCTGCGCCGGATGGATCGCCATCTTCCCGGTAAACCCGTCACGAACGGCCGCCAGACACTCCTGTTCAAGCCCCGCCAGATCGCGAATATCGGTCCAGACCGTGTCGATGGGCTGAACCTCTGCGGCCACCGCGCCGAACAGGGTCAGGTTCCGCGCCAGGGCATAGGGGCCTGTCAGCGCCCCGTCCCCCCCGCGCGATCTGGCGCTTCCCAGCACCGCCGACAGATCCTCGGCGCCCCAGGTCAGCCCGGCGAGGTCCGGAGAGAGACCGGCATAGCTGCCGAGTCCGAAGATCGCTCGTGCCGTCTCGGTCGCGATGGCCAGCACCGGCGGGCAGGTCCGCCCCCGCGCCGCGCAGGCCGCGCCCAGCGCCCGGACCGACTCGCCGCTTTCGGCCTTCGGCAGCACGATCCCGTCCGCACCGCCCTTAAGCGCGGTATCGAGATCCGCGTCGAAATCGGACGAATGCAGCGGGTTCACCCGCACCCAGAGGCGGTTCGGCCCGCGCGGCGCGCAAAGCGCCTCAAGCACGCAGGCGCGCGCGGCGGCCTTCTCGGGGGCGGCGACCGAATCTTCGAGATCGAGGATCAGCACATCCGCCGACAGGCCGCGCGCCTTGACCATCCTGTCGGGCCGGTTTCCGGGAACGAAAAGCCAGGACCGCATCACACCGCCTCCCTGTCGAGACCGGACATCATCAGCGCCGAGCGGCGGCATTGCGCGACCAGCGTTCCGTCCTGCTTGCGGGCGCGATGCTCGAAGACCACCACCCCCTGCCCGGGCCGCGAGCGCGACGGGCGCGCCGAGATCACCTCGGTCTCGACCCGAAGCGTGTCGCCATGAAAGACCGGCGCCGGGAAGATCACATCGGTCATGCCGAGATTGCCCAGCGTCGTGCCAAGCGTGGTCTCGTGGACGGAGATCCCGATCATGATGCCGAGCGTCAGGAGCGAATTCACCAGCGGCTGCCCCCATTCCGACGCCTCGGCGAAATGACGGTCGATATGCAAGGGCTGCGGGTTCATCGTCTGGACCGAGAACCCCACATTGTCGGCCTCGGTCACCGTGCGCGTGATGGCATGATGAATGACCTCTCCCGCCCGAAACTCTTCCAGCCAGCGTCCGGCCATGTCACGCCTCCTCCCTGTCCGATCCTGCCCGTCGTCCGAGCACGCCGCGTTCCTCGAGCGCCCGGATGGCCTCGGCCCCGAAGCCAAGCTCTGACAGCAGCGCCGGCCCGTCCTCGCCAAGCTCGGGGGCGCGGCGGTCCGGCGCCGAGGGCTGCGCGCGGAAACGCACCGGTTGCGGCACCGAGCGCACCCGACTGTCCAGATCGTCGGTCGGCGCGAAGAAACCGACCGCCTGCAAATGCGGATCCTTCAGCAGATCGTCGAGCCCGCTGACGCGCGAATGCGGCACATCGAGACGCTCGAAGGTCGCGATCCAGGCCTCGGTCGGGCGCTTCGGCATCTCCTGGCCCAGGATCTCGTACATCTCGCCGACATGCTGCGAACGCTCGGTGGCATCGGCGAACCAGGGCCGGACCACGACATCGCGGCGGCCAAGCTCCTCGAAGGTACGGCGCCAATGCCGTTCGGTATAGGGCAGCACGGCGATCCAGCCGTCGCTGGTGGGAAAGGGGCGGCGGTGGCGGTTCAGAAGCCGCTGATACCCGGCGGGCGCGGCCTCGTCGAAACTTGCAGCGGCCATATGCTCGGCCATCACGAAGGAGGTCATGACCTCGAACATCGGCACCTCGATCTCGCAGCCCCTGCCCGTCCGGGCGCGCCCGACCAGCGCGGCGGAAATCGCGCTGGCCGCATAGAGCGCCGCGATCTTGTCGGCAATCACGCCCGGCACATAGGACGGGTCGTTGCCGGTATAGGTCGGCAGGCTGGCAATGCCCGAGGCGGCCTGGATCACGTCGTCATAGGCGGGCCGGGCCGCATAGGGGCCTTCGCTGCCGAACCCGATGGCAGAGCAGTAGATCAGCCGCGGATTGCGCGCCATCAGCTCTGCCGGCCCAAGGCCCAGACGCTCGACCGCCTGCAGCCGCATGTTGTGCAGGAAGACATCCGCCCCGTCGATCAGCTTCAGAAGGATCTCGCGGCCTTCCCCGGTCTTCAGGTCCAGGGCGATGCTCTTCTTGTTGCGGTTGTTGTTGGCGAACATCGAGCTGACGCCGGCCGGCGAGCGCGGATCGACATAGCGCGCAAGATCTCCGTTCGGCGCCTCGACCTTGACGACATCCGCGCCGAAATCGCCCAGCATCTGGCCCGCCATCGGCCCGAGCACGATCGTCGTCAGCTCGACGACCCGTACATCCTTCAACAGATCAAGCACCCGCCTCTCCTTTCGTTGCGGGGCGGCCTTCGCGGCGGCCGCCCCGTGTCTGGCTTCAGTTGCCGCTATTGCGGAGGGCGTCGACCTCGGCCCGGAAATCGGCGAGGATCTCGCTTCCCTTCTTGCCGCGCCTGTCGAGGGCCGCGGCCCAGTCATCGGCGACGCTGGCGAAATCGGCGCGCAGCCTGGCCGCCTCCTCCTCGTCGAGCGCGAAGACCGTCACGCCCTCTTCGGACAGCTTGTCCTTGAGCTCTGCCTCGGCGGTGTCGAAGGCCTTGCAGGCGCTCTCGGTCACTTCCCGGCCGATCCGGGTCATGGCCTCCTGGATGTCGGCGGGCAGGCTGTCCCATTTGCGCTGCGAGATCGCATAGGTGATGCCGACCGATCCGAAGTTCGCGTTCTGCGTCGCCGAACCTACGATCTGGTCGAGCCCATAGGAGAAGGTCGAGGTGAAGGGCAACAGCGCCCCGTCCACCGTTCCCTTGGTCATCGCATCGAAGATCTCGGGCGGGGTCATGCGCACGGCGGTCGCGCCCGCGGACTGAAGCGACAGCTCCATCGCGCCGGGATTCGAGCGCATCTTCATGCCCTTGAACCCTTCGAGCGAGGTCACATCCGCCCGTTTCGAGAAGATCGCCTGATAGGGCGAGAGTGCCACATTGTAGAGCACGCGCACCCCGTTGGGCTGAAATTCGAGCGTGTCGAGCTTGCCTCCGGGCTGGATCAGCTCGGCGAAGGCCAGCGTTCCCTCGCAGGAGGAGGCGATCTCGCCGGGCAGCTCCACCACCCCGCCAAGCGGCATCTTCTCGGAGACGTAAGAGGGCACGATATAGCCGATATCGGCAATGCCGGCCTGGGTGATCGACAGGATGTCCTTGGCCTTGGCCAGCTGCTGCGCAGGGTAATGCTCGATCTCGATCCGGTCGCCGAACTCTTCCTTGAGCCGCGCCGTGAACACGTCGGTGGTGTTCCTGGTGATGATGTGATCGGCCGGCAGGCTGTCGGCGATCTTGAGCGTGACCTCCTGCGCGGCGAGCGGCGCGGCGGATGCCAGCGCGGCGCAGACCGACAGGATGCTGATGGTGGATTTCATGGTCGTTCTCCTCCGATGGACCATTGGTTTGGGGGGCGGCGGGCGCTCAGCACTCGACGCGGGCGCCTTCTCCGTAAGGCGGGCCGTAGCAGATCAGGACCTTGACCGGCGTCTCACCGATCGCGGTGAAGCTGTGCGGCATGTCGGCGGGGAAAAAGCAGCTTTCCTCGGGACCGATCTCGCGGGTGAGGCCTCCGATCTCGACCCGTGCCCGGCCCTCCAGCATCCAGCAGAACTGGTCGATGCCGGGATGGAAATGCGGGCTCGCGCCCTCGCCCGGCTCGATCCGGCCGATCAGGACCTCGATCTGCGTGGCGCCGGTTTCGGGCGAGACAAGGCGCCGGTTCACCGTCCCGCTATGGCCGCGCGGCGCATAGGACGCGGCCCTGGCCTCGGTCATGAAATACCTGCTGGGGTCGATGGCGTTCTTCGCGGTCGACATGGGGGCTCCTCCCTTGGATTACTGCGTCGTGCCGGGCAGCCACAGGACCAGCTGCGGAAACGCGACAAGCAACGCCAGAACGATGATATGCGAGACCACATGCGGCGCGACGCCGCGAAAGATCTCGGAGAGCGGGCGCTCGGTATAGCGGGACACCACGAAGATGTTCATGCCCAGCGGCGGGGTGATCATCCCGACCTCGGCCGCGACCACGACCAGCACGCCGAACCAGACCGGGTCGAAGCCGAGGCTGGTGATGGCGGGGACCATCACCGGAACGGTCAGGATCAGGATCGCCATCTGGTCCATGAAACATCCCATGACCAGGTAGAAGGCGATGATCCCGGCCATCACCACATAGGGCGACACATCGAGGCCGGTGATCCAGTCCACGAACTGGGGCGTGATCTGGCCCAGCGTGAGGACATAGCCGAAGATATGCGCCCCGATGATGATCATGAAGATCATGCAGGTCGCGCGGACGGCCCGGGCCAGGGCGCCCCAGGTCGTCTTCAGGGTGAGGGTGCGGAAGGCCGCGGCGATCAGGAAGGCGCCGAAGGCCCCGAGCCCGGCGGCTTCGGTCGGCGTCGCGATGCCGAGATAGATCGAGCCCGTCACGCAGAGCAGAAGCAGAAGCATCGGCCCGATGGCGCGCAGCGCCCGGACCTTCTCGCGCATCGGCCAGGACCGCGCGACCGGCGCGATCGAGGGATCGCGCGCCATCAGCACATAGATCGTCGCGATGATCGCCAGCGTCACGATGATGCCCGGGATCACCCCTCCGATCAGCAGCGACGCGATATTCACCTCGACGATGATGCCGTAGAGAACCAGCGCGATCGATGGCGGGATCAGCATGGCCAGCGTGCCCGAGACCGCGACCACGCCAGAGGCGAATTTCACGTCATATCCGGCCCGGCGCATCGCCGGGATCGAGGTCGAGGACAGCGCCGCCGCCGCCGCGGTGGACGAGCCCGAAATCGCCCCGAACCCGGCCCCGGCAAGGGCCGTGGCCACGGCCAGCCCGCCCGGCAAGCGGCCGACCCAGATGGTGATCGCCTTGAACATCCTGTCGGCGATGCCGCTGACGATCACGAATTCGGCCATCAGGATGAAAAGCGGCACCGCGATCAGCTCGAACCCGTTCGTTGTCGAAAGCGGCGTTGTCGACAGGACCGACAGCGCGCTGTCGAAGCCAACGATGGTCATCAGCCCCACGAGGCCGGTGAAGGCCAGCGCAAAGCCGACCGGGACGCCCAGGAGCAGCAGGCCGAGCAGGCCGATCACGACAAGAAGCGAGGTCATTGCGCCGCCTCCCCGCTGACGCGGCCGAAGGCATTGCCGAGCGAGATCAGAATGCGCGCCGCGCAGACCAGGACCATCGCGGCCGAGCCCAGCGGCACAAGCGCATAGCTCGCCCATGCCGGCCAGGGCACGATGCTGGCGATGACCTCGTCATTGGCGAAACTCCCCGCCGCGCGCTCCCAGGAGGCCCAGGTCAGCAGGCCGAAGAGCCAGAGCCCGATCGCGCTGGACAGGACATGGGTCAGTTCCCGCAGCCGGGACGGCAGCCTGAGGGTCAGAAGATCGACGGCCAGATGCTCGGCGCGCCAGTAGGTCGGCCCGAAACCGAAGAAGAACACCGCGGGCGTCAGGTAGAGCACGACCAGATCATGCGCGAAGAAGATCGGCATCCCGGCGCCGTAGCGCAGCGCGACATCGGCGACGATCAGAAGCGTCATGCCCGCCAGCGCAAAGGCCGCGACGGCGGTGAAGGCGTGATCGACGAAGGACATGGCCTTGCGGATCATCGGCCGACTCCGGTCTCGTGGATCTGGCTCCTGATGGCCGCAACGACGCGCCCGAGGGCCGCCGCGATCTCCTCATGGCGGTCCTGCATCCGGTAATTCGGCCCCGCGACCGACAGCCCGTATTTCTGATCGGCGATATCGAGCAGCATGCCCACGGCCGACACCTCGGGCGTGAACTCGCTTGCGTTCAGGAACCAGCCGCGCGCACGCCCCGCGACGATATCGCCGAACAGCGCCTCCCGGTCGGTGATCGAGGCCTCGGCCGCCTCGGAATAGTCGAGGCCGTCGAGCTCGCGCCGCAGTGCCGCGTCATCGAGAGAGCCGAGAATCGCCTTGCCCGAGGAGATGGCATAGATCGGCCGGGTTTCCCCGGCCCGCGCCGAGTAGCGGACACCCTTTCGGGATTCGAGCGCCTCGAGATAGATCACGCGGTCGCCTTCGCGCGCAGCCAGAAGGATCGTCTCGCCGGTCTCTTCGCGCAGCGCTTCCATGTGTTCGCGCACGAGGCCGAGGACCGGATCGCCCTCGAGGATCGACTGGGTCAGATCGTACATGCGGCGGGTCGGATAGAACCCGCCGCGCTTGCGGACCTCGAACAGGAACCCGCGCTCCCGCAGGGTCGAGACGAGGTTGCTGGTGCTCGACAGCGGCAGTTTCAGCGTCTCGGACAGTTCGGTCAGCGTGGTCGGCCTCTGCGAGGCCGCGAAATATTCGAAAAAGCGCAGAACATTGTCAGCCTGGCGTACGGCCATGCATTTCCTCCCCGACGCGCAGACCAACCTCCGGAAGTCCGCACCCTAACTTCCTGTGCAGGAAGTTTTCTTCTTATGTGCGAAGTATGTCGCCCGCATTTTACGGGTCAAGAAAAATCGCCGCTGCCCTGCAGCATGCCTGCCCTCCGCCGCGAAACCGGAGATTTAAATATTTAAATTCAGTCTGTTGGGGATCGACGCCCGCGCGGCGGCCGTCGCAACCTGCGGTATCGGAAGGCATGTCGAAAGCAGCCTGCGGCTGCGGCGCCCGAGTCACGCACCGCCAGCGCCTCTGGCATGGAGAACCACGCATGCCGTCCCCTGCCCTGCCCCCGGGATGGGTCCGGCGGACCGCCCGTGGCGCAGATCCCCCCTGATTCGGAGCGGCTCATTGCCCATGGGCCCGGCCTCGCGGGCCTGCAGTCCCCCGGGGGCCGCGACTGCCGCCAGAGGACCCGCCCCGCCATACGGCCTTCCCGGCAGCGATTGGCGCGCCTCCCGGCCAGATCCGGGAAACGTATGGCAGCAGGCCCCATGCCGCTGGCGCTGCGGCTGGGCTCCATCGGGGCGGTCAGGGATATCATGTGAAAGGGGGAGAATGGTACCGCCTCCCCGGCTCGAACGGGGGACCCCCAGATCCACAATCTGGTGCTCTAACCAACTGAGCTAAGGCGGCACTGTTTGGGCGATTTAGCGCCCCCTCGCCACGATTGCAAGACCCGTTCTCGACCGAAACCGACCATCGCGCCGCAGAGATCCGTACCGGTCCGCCCTCGCCCCGCTCTTGCCAGAGCCGGGGCAAAGCGCTACCCCGACCCCCTGAACATCCCGAGGGAAAAGTGCCATGGGCATCGACAAGCAAAGCGACTTCGCCGCCAATCTGCAGATCGGGCCGACCAGCCTTGGCATGGTGCGGATCTATATCGAGGGCGAGGGGCTCGAGATCCCGATGGATTTCGACCCCGAAGAAGCCGAGGACATCGCCGAGGAGCTGCGCGCCGCCGCGGCCCAGGCCCGAACGATCACCGAGAAGAAGAAGGGCAAGGGCGCCAAGCCGAAGGGCTGAGTCCCGGCCCCGGATCGCGCAGCGCCTGCAGCCGCAAGGCGGCGTGGCGTGCGAAGCTGCACGTCAGCACCTTTCGGCGCGACGGCGCCAGACGCCGCTCGGGCGCCTCGCGCAGGACCTCGGCGCCATAGCCGTCCGCGACGATCAGCCCGGTATCGGACGGCAGAAGGTCGGCGGGAAAATCCGGCCCGACCGCCCAGAAGAAACGGTCGCACCAGTCGAGATATCCGCTCCATTTATGGTCCGAGGTGAAATCCGCACGGCTCGACTTGCACTCGACCACCCAGATCTCGCCCTTCGGCCCCAGAGCCATCACATCGACCCGAAGTCCCGGTGCGGGCACGAATTCCTCGACGCAGGCAAGACCGAGATCGCGCAGATGGCGGCAGACGCCGCGGGCCAGAAGCTGGCCCGGAGCGAGCGGCGCGGAAAGCGGTTGGGAAACCGGATCGGGCATGGTCGTGACAATGATCGAGCCGCCGTCTCTCGACAAGGCTTGCCGTCGGCCTCCCGGCATCCTATCTCTGGCCGAGGCGGGGTCTGCCCTTCCCGTGCAGAGGCCGAATTCCGGTGGCCTTAAGCAAATCCGAGGGAGCTGGCTCTGTCCGGATCCTGGTCCGGTTACCTGGCGCCCACCTGTAGTAACAGGTCCTCGGGAATTAAAATGCCTCCACGTTTGCGGTGGTCCCGCCCGTTCCCCTTCCGCCCGGCCCATAGATGGCCTGCCCCCAGGGCAGGCCAGGGTCGTTGACGGCCTGCCTCCGGGCAGGCAGGGGCCGGCGACATGGCATGAAAAATGGCGGCCCGAAGGACCGCCAGGGAAAATGCATCAGAAACGAAAGGAGCGGCGCGTCAGCGCCGCATCCGGCGTTCATCCTTGACCGGCACCGGGATCGGCACCAGAACATCGGCGAGGCCGTGCACCGGCCCGGACCGGCGACGGCCGCTGTCGGGACCGTCGTCCCGGGCCATCGCCATCACCGCGATGCCGAACTGCACGCCGGCGAAGACCACGCCATTGAACAGGAAAAGCAGCAGAGCCGCGAGCCAGCCCCCCGAGACACTGGTCACGAGGTGCCACAGATTGGCGACGTCGAAATACATGAGAAGGCCGACGAACACCCCCGACAAGGCGAACCCTGTGGCGGCCTGACGGATGTATAGGGTCACGAGCTTTGGCATCGCTGTCTCCGTTCCTTGCTCCAAATAGGTAGCCATTCCCGGAAGGATTCCAAGAGGAAACTTGAAGCGTCGTCGGTCATCCCGCCCCGGCGCAGCGTCCAGCCGCTGGCTTCCGTAACGTCATCATGAGGCCGGAAGGGTTAAGAGAGCGTTACCGAAACCCTGTCCCGGACGAAACGTCCCCGCGCCTCTTCCGAGGGCGCGCCTGAACAATCGAAAGATAGACAGAACACAAGGCTGAAGCCGGAAACGACGCAACGGGGCCCGCCTCAGGCAAAGGGCCCCGGAGAAAGGGTCCCGGGGAGAAAGGGCCGGGCCGGACCCGGGCTCAGAACGCCTCGGGCCGCGCCTCGCGGGCCATGTGGTCGAGCACGGCGTTCACGAATTTGGGCTCGCGCCCCTCGGGAAAGAAGGCCTTGGCGACATCGACATATTCGGTGATCACCACCTTCGGCGGCGCCTTCGCCGCGACAAGCTCGGCCCCGGCAGCCCGGAACAGCGCCCGGAGCGTCGGGTCGATCCGGGCGATCGGCCATTTCGCCACCAGCGCGCGGTCGGTCATCTGGTCGATCTTCGCCTGCCAGTTCACTGCGCCCTCCAGCGTCGCGCGAAAGAGATCGACATCGCCCTCGGCAAGCTCTTCGCCCTCTTCATAGCCGACGCCGAAGCGCCAGGTCTCGAATTCGCGCCGCACGGTGTCGACATTCTGGCTGGACTGCTCCATCTGGAACAGCGCCTGCACCGCGTAAAGCCGGGCAGCGGACCGCATCTGGTTGCGGTTGGGTTTGCGGGCCCCGGTCATGCGCGGTCGCTCCCCTCGGCGATCTGGATCCCGCCCGAGGGACGGAAGCCGACGCCCTTGGTCTCGCCGCTCCAGCGCCGGGCCAGCGCGATCAGATGCAGCGCCGCAGCGGCCGCGCCGCCGCCCTTGTCCATATCCGCCGGATCGGCCCGGCGCAGCGCCTGTTCGCGGTTCTCGACCGTCAGGATGCCATTGCCGATCAGCGCGCCCTGCAGCCCCAGCAGCGTCAGCCCGCGCGAGCTGTCATTGCAGACGGTCTCGTAATGGGTGGTCTCGCCCCGGATCACGCAGCCCAGCGCGACATAGCCGTCATAATTCGACAGCCGGTGCGCCAGCGCGATGGCGCTGGGGATCTCGAGCGCGCCGGGCATCTCGACCAGCTCATGCGCGGCCCCCGCGGCCTCGAGCGTCGCGACCGCCCCGGCGATCAGCATGTCGGCAATGTCGCGGTAGAACGGCGCGACCACGACCAGCAGTTTCGTCGGCCGGTCGAAGGCGGGCAGCGCCAGCGCGTGATGCGGATCCTGTTCGGCCATGGCTCAGCCCTCCCTGGCGATGCTGCGGGTCCCCTCGATCGAGAGCCCGTAAGCCTCGAGCCCCACCACCCGGGGCAGCGGCGAATTGGTCAGAAGCACCAGCCGGTGCAGGCCGAGCGCGGCCAGGATCTGGGCGCCCAGCCCGTATTGGCGCAGGGTCTGCGGCGACGCCGCGCCATCGAGCACGAGCTTCATCGTGGTGTCGCGCAGCAGCACGACGACGCCTCGGCCCTCGGCGGCGATCATCTCCATCGCGGTGGCAAGCTCGCCCGCCGGATGCGGCCCGAGCCCCAGCACGTCCTGCAGCGGATCGAGCGCATGCATCCGCACCAGCACCGGCGCCTCGGTGGTGATGTCGCCCTTGACCAGCACCACATGTTCGGCGCCCTGGGTCTCGTCGGTGAAGACCCGCATCTCCCAGTCGCCGCCATAGGCCGAGGTGACATGGCGCACCTCGCGCTCGTTCACAAGATTGTCGTGGCGGCGGCGATAGGCGATCAGGTCCGAGATGGTGCCGATCTTCAGGTTGTGACGCTGGGCGAAGGCCACCAGATCGGGCAGTCGCGCCATGGTGCCGTCCTCGTTCATGATCTCGCAGATCACGCCCGCGGGATTCAAACCGGCCAGGCGCGACACATCTACGGCGGCCTCGGTATGGCCCGCGCGGACCAGCACGCCGCCATCGCGGGCGCGCAGCGGAAAGACATGGCCCGGCGTCGCGATATCGGCTGCGCCCTTGCCCGCGTCGATGGCGACAGCCACGGTCCGGGCCCGGTCATGGGCGGAGATGCCGGTGGTCACGCCCTCGCGCGCCTCGATCGAGGTGGTGAAGGCGGTCTCGTGGCGCGAGGAGTTCTGCGAGGCCATCAGCGGCAGGCCCAGCGCATCGACCCGCTCGCCTGTCAGCGTCAGGCAGATCAGGCCCCGGCCATGGGTGGCCATGAAATTGATCGCCTCCGGCGTGGCCATCTGGGCCGGGATCACCAGATCGCCCTCGTTCTCGCGATCCTCGTGGTCGACAAGGATGAACATGCGCCCGTTACGCGCATCCTCAATGATCTCCTCGATCGAGGAGATCGCGTCCTGGTAATTTGGCTCGCCGATATCGTGCATGTCGTCCACCTGTTCCGAAGCCCGCCTATTAGCGCGGTCGGGACAGATTGGAAAGAACCCGCAGTGCCGGTTCGCCCGAAAACGCAGCGCGTCCCGGACACCCCGAACGTCCCGAATGCCCCGGAGATGACCGGCAGGGGCCCCGCCCCACCGCCGAACCGGGCCAGAAAGCCGCGACAGAAGGCCGGGCCAGACGACCGGGCCAGTGGAACGCGGCGCCGTCGGTTGCCGCCCGGTCCCTTCCCGGGGCGCGCCGGTGGAGGCCCATGCGGCGACCGCCTCGGGGCCAGTTCGAACACCGTCTCGAACACCGTCCCGGGCCGCGCATCTGTCGATGAGAAACGGATCCGGCGGCACGCCACGGTTCGCGAGCGCCTCTGTTCAGCCCCCCCGCGCCCGGCGATGCCCGGCCCGGGCCCGAGGGCCAGCCGACAGCCGCGCCGGGTTCAGGCCGCGTCACATTCCCTGAGCCGCGCGACATAGCGCGCCATGGTATCGATCTCGAGATTGATCCGGTCACCGACCTGCGCCAGCCCCAGCGTGGTGGCCTCGCTGGTATGCGGGATGACGTTTATCCCGAAGCGAAGGCCCTCGACCTCGTTCACCGTCAGCGAGATCCCGTTCAGCGCGACAGACCCCTTGGGCGCGATGAACCGCGCCAGCGCCTCGGGCGCCTCGAAGCTCATCCGGGTGCTGTCGCCCTCCCCGGCCATGGCCACCAGCTCGGCCACCCCGTCGACATGGCCCGAGACGATATGGCCGCCAAGCTCATCGCCCACCCTGAGCGCGCGTTCGAGATTGATCCGCGTCCCCTCGGCCCAACCGCCGATATTGGTCTTCGAAACGGTCTCGGCCGAGATCGAGACCGCAAACCAGGCGCCCTCCCCTGCAGGGCCGCGATCGGTCACGGTCAGGCAGACGCCATTGCAGGCGATCGAGGCTCCGATATCGATGCTGTCGGCGGCATAGGCGCAGTCGATACGGGCGGTCAGATCGCCCTTCATGGTCAGCGCGCGAACGGTTCCGATATCGGTGATGATGCCGGTGAACATGGTCGGGCTCCTTGCAGCACGGGTTCGGTTCCGACCTATCGCCTGCGGCCACGCGGAGCAAGCGGCACGCGGCGTGGAGGCGGCGCGGCAGCGCCCGGCCCCATGCACGAGTAGCCAGCCTTCCGCCCCGGACACGCCCGGACGGCAGGCCCCGGATCCGGCACCCGGCCTCCGAAGCGACAGCGGCCCGCCCGGGCGATGCCGGCCCCGGCTTGCCGGATGTCCCGGGGCCCCGATAAGCGCCGAACCCGGCCCGCGCCCGCCAGCCTGCCCCCTCGTCGGCGAAGAAGGGCGCGCAACGGCGGCAGGCCACGGCCGCGGCACTGCGACAACACCTTGCAGGCGATCCGCCGCGCAAGAGGCTCGCCCGTCTGGTCTTTCCTGGCGGCTTTGTCTAGCCTGCGCCGGAAAGCGCGAGTGAATCGCCGCATGCAGGGACAAGGGACAGCTACGTGACGACGCTACTCGCCCGCGGGGCACGGATCCTCGTTCTCTTCGGATTGCTCGCCGCCACCGCCGCCTGCGGCCTGCCCCGCCCGGGGCCGAGCAAGCCCGAAATCTTCGACGGATCGAGCCTGCGCGACGGCGATGCCTTCGTCGTCGCGGTCAATGACCGCGTGACCCGGGCGACCGCCGTGGTGCCCGCCAGCGGATTTCCTCCCGCCTTCCTGAATGCCGCCCCGATCGGATCGGACACGATCCGCGCGGGCGACACGCTGGGCCTGACCGTGTTCGAGAATGTCGATGACGGGCTGCTGGCGCCAAGTGAAAGCAATGCCGCGACGCTGACCCAGCTGCAGGTCGACAGCACCGGCCATATCTTCATCCCCTATGCCGGACGCATCCTGGCCGCGGGCAGCACGCCCGAGGGGCTGCGCAAGAAGATCACCGAAAAGCTCGATGTCCAGACCCCGGACCCGCAGGTGATGGTGACGCGTCTGGCAGGCGATGGCGCCACGGTCTCGGTGTCGGGCGGCGTCGGCAAGCAGGGCGTCTTCCCGATCGAACGGCCGAGCCGGACGCTCTCGGGCATGCTGGCCACCGCCGGCGGCCTCGTGATCCCGCCCGAGATCGCCCAGATCACCGTGATCCGGGGCAAGTCCCGCGGCCAGATCTGGTTCGAGGACCTCTATGCCGATCCGAAACTCGACATCGCGCTGCGCAATGGCGACCGCATCCTCGTCGAGGAGGACACCCGCGACTTTACCGCCCTGGGGGCGACGGGGCGGCAGAGCAACGTGCGTTTCATCACCCAGAGCATGTCGGCGGTCGAGGCGCTGGCACAGGTCGGCGGCCTCAGTTCGGCCCTGGCCGACCCGACAGGGATCTTCGTTCTGCGCAACGAACCCGAGGAGATCGCGCGCCAGGTGCTGGGCCGCGACGACCTGACCGGGGAACAGCGCATCGCCTATGTGCTGAACCTGACCGAACCCACGGGGCTGTTTCTCGCCCGCGATTTCGCGATCCGCGACGGCGACACCGTCTATGTCACCGAAGCGCCCTATGTCCGCTGGGTCAAGCTGCTGAGCGTCATCACCGGAACCGCAGGCGCCGCCCGCAACGTCTCGGCCTCGGTCAACTGAGGCCGCTGACGGGGCCGACACGGTGCCCAACACGGGGCCTGCGCGTCTTCCGGGGCGGTTCACGGCCGCAACGGGCCGCGCTCAGTCCCGGGTCCAGACATGAAGAAGATCGGGACCGAGCGGGCGGGTCCCGGCCAACGCAAAACGCGGTGCCTCGGCCAGATGCGCAAGCTCCAGCGGACCGATCGCCGCCCGCCCCTCGGCGCCCAGCGCAAGCCCGGCGGTAAACCCGATCAGCTCGTCGACGAGCCCCGCCCCGAGCAGCGCCGCGGCGAGACTGCCACCGCCCTCGCAGAACACCCGGGTCAGCCCTGCCGCACCAAGTGCGGCCAGCAGCGCGGCCGGATCGAGCCGCCCTCCGGCACCGGTCGCGACCTCGATCAGCCGGGCGCCCCGCCCCTGCCAGGCAGAGCGGCGCGCCGGATCGGCCCCCGCCCCGTGACACAGCCAGAGCGGGGCCTCGGCGACGCTGGCGGCCAGCGCGCCGGTTTCGGGCAGATCGAGCCCCGAGGCGCAGATCACCCGGACCGGGCGATGCGCGATGCCGAGCCCGCGCACGGTCAGCACCGGGTCGTCGGCCCGCGCCGTACCACCGCCCACCATCACCGCATCATGGGACGCGCGCAGCGCATGGACATGGCGGCGCGCCTCGGGCCCGGTGATCCAGCGGCTTTCGCCCGAGGCGGTGGCGATCCGGCCATCGAAGGAGGTGGCAAGCTTGAGCGTGACCATCGGCCGCCCGGCATTGCGGCTGAGCAGGAAGCCGCGGTGATCTCGCGTCGCGGCCTCGGCCAGAACCCCGGTCTCGACCGCGATGCCCGCCGCGCGCAACAGCGCATGGCCGCGCCCCGCGACCCGCGGATCAGGATCCTCGAGCGCGGTCACGACCCGCCCGACGCCCGCCGCGATCAGCGCCTCGGCGCAGGGCGGGGTCTTGCCGTGATGGGAACAGGGCTCGAGCGTGACATAGGCAGTGGCACCCCGGGCCCGGGCGCCGGCCTGGGCCAGCGCCTGCGGCTCGGCATGGGGCCGTCCGCCCGGCGCGGTCCAGCCGCGTCCGACGATCCGTCCCTCGCGCACCAGCACGCAACCGACCGCCGGGTTCGGCCATGTCCGCCCCTTGCCGCGCGCGCCAAGCGCGAGCGCAAGCGCCATGAACCGGGCATCGGCCCCGGCGCTCACGCGTCCGGTGCGGCCGATGGCCTCAGTTCGCTCACGAACTTGTCGAAATCGCCCGCTTCCTGGAAATTCTTGTAGACGCTGGCGAAGCGCACATAGGCCACGGTGTCGATCCGGGCCAGCGCCTCCATCACGATCTCGCCGATCACCTTCGAGACGATGTCGGTCTCGCCCATGCTTTCAAGCCGCCGGACGATGCCCGACACCATCTGATCGACACGATCCGGGTCGACCGGGCGTTTCTGCAGCGCGATGCGGATCGAGCGTTCCAGCTTGTCTCGGTCGAAATCCTCGCGGCGGCCGCTGGACTTGATGACCACGAGATCGCGCAGCTGCACGCGCTCATAGGTGGTGAAGCGCCCGCTACAGGCCGGGCAGAAACGGCGGCGCCGGATCGCGACATGATCCTCGGCGGGCCGGGAATCCTTCACCTGGGTGTCGATGTTTCCGCAGAACGGGCAGCGCATGAGCTCTCTCTCGGGCACAACGTAAACTTATCCACAGGCACTATAGGGGAGCCTCTAGGATTTGGGTAGGGGCCAATTTGCGCACTACATCTTGAGTGCCGGGTTCCCGGCAACGCCGGGTCTCGCCAGAGCCCGCTCACGGCCCGGGGCAGGCTGGAGAACCAGGCTAGAGAACGCGGAACAGCTTGTCGCGCGCGGTCTGTCCGCGCACCAGCTCGAGCCGCGATTTCGGCACGCCCACCGCCTTCGACAAGAGCTTCGTCACCGCCGCATTGGCCTTGCCGTCCTCGGGCACCACGGTGACATAGACCCGGATCTGGCCCTCCTCGGCGACGATGCGGGCGCGCGAGGCCTTGGGCGTCACCCGCACCGCGATTTCGGTGCCGGGCACCGCAAGATGGCTGAGATCGGTCATGCCGCCTTGCTGCCGCGACCTCCCGCGCCCGTCAAGCCGGACTTGCTCCCCACTTGACCCACCTGCCCGCACCGCCGACATAAAGACCGCCAAAGAAGGAGCTGGCCCATGCCCGACCCCCGCCCCGAGGTGCTCGATTTCCTGCTGACCCGCCGCTCGCGGCCCGCCAAGACGCTGGCCGGACCGGCACCGGATCGCGAGATGCTGACCCGGATCCTGACCGCCGCCGCCCGCAGCCCCGATCACGGCAAGCTGGAGCCCTGGCGCTTCATCGTTCTGGAAACGCCCGCTCTGAGGCGACTGGCTACGCTTGTCCGCGCGCGCGGTCAGGGGCTCGGACAGGCGCTCGGCCTGCCGCCCGAGGCGATCGAGAAGGCGGCCTCGGCCTATGCCCAGAGCCCGCTTGCCGTCGTGGTGGTGGCCTCGCCGAAAGCCTCGCCCAAGGTGCCCGAAATCGAACAGCTGCTGTCGGCGGGCGCGGTCTGCCTCGGGCTTCTGAACGCCGCCGAAGCCGCGGGCTGGGGCGCCAACTGGCTGACCGGCTGGCCTGCGCATGAGCGCACCGTGCTGCCCGAGGCGCTGGGGCTCGGCGCGGCCGAGACCATCGCGGGCATCATCCATCTCGGCACCCAGACCGTGGCGCCGCCCGACCGGCCGCGCCCCGATATCGCCGCGATCACCGAATGGGTGTCGGAATGATCCTCACCGCCTTTCTCAAGACGCTGGGCCAGATCGGCGACCGGGCCTTCCGCCGGGTGCTGCTGCTTGGCATCGGGCTGTCGGTCCTGCTGCTGGCCGCGATCTATGCCGTGATCTTCTTCCTGATCGGCTGGCTCGTGCCCGACAGCCTGACCCTGCCCTGGATCGGCGAGATCACCTGGGTCGACAACATCCTGTCGGGCGCGTCCTTCCTGCTGATGATCGTGATGTCGGTCTTTCTGATGGTGCCGGTGGCCTCGGCCTTTACCGGCATCTTCCTCGACGACGTCGCCGAGGCGGTCGAGATGCGCCATTATCCCGACCTGCCGCCCGCGACCCCGATCCCGATTCTTGACCAGATCCGCGACAGCCTGGGCTTTCTCGGCGTTCTGCTTGGGGTCAACCTGGTGGCGCTGGTCCTGTATTTCTTCGTCGGACCGTTCGCGCCCTTCCTGTTCTGGGCGGTGAACGGCTTCCTGCTCGGGCGGGAATATTTCCAGATGGCGGCGATGCGCCGGCTCGGGCGTCAGGGGGCGCGCGATCTGCGCCGCCGCCATGGCGCCACGATCTTCCTCGCCGGTCTGCTGATGGCAGTGCCGCTGAGCCTGCCGCTGGTGAACCTGGTGATCCCGATCCTCGGCGCGGCGGTCTTCACCCATCTGGTCAACCGCCTGATCGACGCCCGCCGCGCCCCGGCCTGACCGGCGGCGGATGGCGGGCGCCGCCGCCGTGGCCCCGGCAATGGCCGTTGCGACGCGCTCCGGCGATTGGTAATGCCGTCTTACCAAAGCGAGAGAAAACCATGCCCGTCATCACCTCGATCGAAGACCTGCACCGGATCTACCGGCGCCGCGTGCCCAAGATGTTCTACGACTATTGCGAGACGGGCAGCTGGACCGAACAGACCTTCCACGACAATTGCTCGGATTTCGGCAAGATCCGGCTCCGGCAGCGGGTCGCGGTCGACATGGAGGGCCGCTCGACCGCGACGCAGATGATCGGACAGGACGTGGCGATGCCGGTGGCGCTGGCGCCGGTCGGCATGACCGGCATGCAGGCGGCCGATGGCGAGATCAAGGCCGCCCGGGCCGCCGAGAAATTCGGCGTGCCCTTCACGCTCTCGACCATGTCGATCTGTTCCATCGAGGATGTCGCGGCCCATACCCGACAGCCGTTCTGGTTCCAGCTTTACGTGATGCGCGACCAGGACTATCTCGCGAGCCTGTTCCAGCGCGCGAAGGATGCCAACTGCTCGGCCCTGGTGCTGACGCTCGATCTGCAGATCCTCGGCCAGCGCCACAAGGACCTCAAGAACGGCCTGTCCGCCCCGCCCAAGATGACGATCCCGACCATGGCCAACCTGGCCACCAAATGGGGCTGGGGGCTCGAGATGCTGCAGACGAAACGCCGCTTCTTCGGCAACATCATCGGGCACGCCAAGGGCGTGACCGACGCCTCGTCGCTGGTCGAATGGACCGCCGGCAATTTCGATCCGCGGCTAGACTGGTCGCAGGTGAAGAAGCTGAAGGAGGACTGGGGCGGCAAGCTGATCCTGAAGGGCATTCTCGATGCCGAGGATGCGCGCCGAGCGCTCGATGTCGGGGCCGATGCGATCATCGTGTCGAACCATGGCGGGCGCCAGCTCGACGGCGCGCTGAGCTCGATCCGCGCCCTGCCCTCGATCCTGCGCGCGGTCGGCGACCAGATCGAGGTGCATGTCGATGGCGGCATCCGCTCGGGGCAGGACGTGCTGAAGGCCGTCGCGCTGGGGGCCAAGGGCACCTATATCGGGCGCGCCTTCATCTATGGCCTCGGGGCGATGGGCGAGACAGGCGTGACCCGGGCGCTCGAGGTGATCCACAAGGAGCTCGACACCACCATGGCGCTTTGCGGTCGCAAGAGCATCGACGGTCTCGACCGCGACATCCTGCTGGTCCCGAAGGATTTCGAGGGCGAGTGGGTCTGAACTGGGCCTGAACTGGGCCTGAGCGGCTCATTTTTGCCCTTCCCAACCGGCCGCCGCTCGGCTATGGGCACGGCTTCATCGGGCATACACCCTTGGAGGATGCCCATAACCTTAGGAGAACAGACCAATGGCTGGTGAGATCCCTGATCTTAACGCCACGGTACGGACGGGGACAGGCAAGGGGGCCGCTCGTCAAGCACGCCGTGAGAACCTCGTCCCCGGTATCGTCTATGGCGGCGGCGCCGAGCCGCTTCCGATCAACCTCAAGTACAACGAGCTGCTGAAGCGCCTGAAGGCGGGCCGTTTCCTCTCGACGCTGTTCAACCTGAAGGTCGACGGCCAGGAAGACGTGCGGGTGATCTGCCGCAGCGTGCAGCGCGACGTGGTCAAGGACCTGCCGACCCATGTCGACCTGATGCGGCTGCGCCGCACCTCGCGGATCAACCTCTTCATCCCGGTCGAGTTCGTTGGCGAAGAGAAATCCCCGGGCCTCAAGCGCGGCGGCGTCCTGACGGTCGTCCGTCCCGAGGTCGAACTGGTGGTCACCGCCGGCGACATCCCGGAAAAACTGACGGTCGACGTCTCGACGCTGAACATCGGCGACATCGTCCACATCTCGGACATCGCGCTGCCCGAAGGCACCACGCCGACCATCACCAGCCGCGACTTCGTGATCGCCAACATCTCGGCGCCGTCCGGCCTGCGCTCGGCGGACAACGAAGAAGACGAAACGGAAGCGGGCGAAGAATAATCGCTCTGCCTTTCGACAGATCCGAACGGGGCCCGGCGGGCCCCGTTTTCATGCGCGCTCAGCGCATCCTCGCATCCTCACGCCCCAGCAGATCGGGGTCGATCGACCCGAAGACCCCCGGCAGCCGCATGCAGAGCCGGCGCATCTCGGTCGCTCCGGCGCTGCCAGCGGGCGTCGAGACCCCGTCGGGCCACCAGGCCGCCGCCAGGGCCTCCTGGCTGTCGGCATCGATCCGCGGACGCAGATAGCGCCGTTCGAAGGCCTCGACCCAGCCGAGTTGCAGCCAGAGCGTCTGCCGGTCGGACGACCAGGTGCCCGGCCCCACCAGGCGATCGAGCCTGCGCCAGTGCTGCGCGATCAGATCGCGTGCCCAGGACGTGCAGAGAATGCCGACCTTCAGCCGCGCCGTCGCAACCTCGTCGGACAGATCGGCGGGCGCGTCCTCCCATTCGCCTGCCACCGCCTCGGCCAGTCGCGGATCGACCGCAGGCGCCGCCGAGCCGGCCCGGGCCGGACCGTTCGCAAGAGCGAGCCCCAAAATCAGCAGGACCGCCAGCCCGAGTGGCGTCGGAAATGAAGACAGGAGCGGAATACGCATGGGGCCATGCCTCGCCGTTTGGATCTGTCCCGCTTCGGAGACATGCCGGAGAGGGTGGCAGCCGGGCCTTTCCAAAGGGTTTCCATCCCCCGGACAACGCAACGCACGGTCGGGCCCGGCCCGCGGCAACGCAGGGTCAAGCCATTGCTGGCCATGGGCTATTCACGAAAGAGCACCTGGACGGGTCCTCCCGTTCCGGCATTGTTCCGGGCCGCTACGGCGGCTCAGTCCAGCGACTGGACCGATTCGAAAACCTCCAGCTCGGGCGGCTCCAGATACATGTCGGAGGGCCCCTTCGCCCCCTTATGCGCGGCGCGGAACGCCTCGGAGCGGGTCCAGGCGGTGAAGGCCGCCTCGCTCTCCCAGAAGGTATGCGAGGCATAAAGCCGGCTGGTCTCGGTTGCGGGCCCCTTCAGAAGATGAAAACCGACGAACCCCGGCACCGATGTCAGATGGCTGTCGCGGGTCTTCCAGACCGCCTCGAACGCCTCCTCGGCGCCAGGTTTCACCTTGAAACGGTTCATCGTCAGATACATGGGTCGCCTCCTCTGGTCCGGATCAGGCCGGTTCTGGCCTTTTGCCGCAGCTCAGGGCATCAAGGGGCAAAGAGCAAGCGGCAGGAGATCACGAATGCGTCTCTTCGTGGGCCTCGGGAATCCGGGCGCGCAATATGCGGGCAACCGGCACAATATCGGCTTCATGGCGGTCGAGCGGATTGCCGAAGACCACCACTTCCCGCCCTGGCGGGCCAAGTTCAAGGGGCAGACCGCCGAGGGGCGGCTGGGCCCGGAGAAGGTGATCCTGCTGAAGCCAGAAACCTACATGAACCTTTCGGGCGACGCGGTTCAGGCGGCGGTGCAGTTCTACAAGCTCACCCCCGCCGATGTGACGGTCTTTCATGACGAGCTGGACCTCGCCCCGGGCAAGTGTCGGCTGAAATCGGGCGGCGGGCATGCGGGCCATAACGGGCTGCGCTCGATCCACCAGCATCTGGGGCCGGATTACGAGAGGGTGCGGCTGGGCATCGGCCATCCGGGCCACAAGGACCGGGTGTCGGGCTATGTGCTGTCGGATTTTGCCAAGGCCGACCGCGACTGGCTGGACGATCTGCTGCGCGGCCTCTCGGAGGGCGCCGCCGATCTGGCACAGGGCGAGGGCGCTCGGTTTCTGAACGCGGTGGCGCGCCGGGTGGCTCCGTCCCGGAACGGGACGATGCCCCCCGGGGCCGCACAGGCAGCCCAGAAAACCCCTGCCGCGCCGCGCCCGGACAAGGCCGAGGCGGCAGCGGAGGACAGCCGCACGCCGCTGCAAAGGCTCGCCGACCGGTTCCGCTAGGACGCATCGGCAGAAGAGAGGGACCATGACCGACGCAACGACGCCTTCGGTGAACGTATTCGGCGGGCCGCTTGCCCCCTGTTCTACGGCGCCCATGACCGGCTTTTTCCGCAACGGTCACTGCGACACCTGCCCCGAAGATACCGGGCGCCATACGGTCTGCGCGGTGATGACGGCCGAATTCCTGGCCTATTCCAAATATGTCGGCAACGACCTGACGACCCCGCGCCCCGAGTTCGGTTTCGTCGGGCTGAAACCGGGCGACAGCTGGTGCCTCTGTGCCGAGCGGTTCCTGCAGGCCCATGACGAAGGCTGCGCGCCCAGGGTCAGGCTTCAGGCCACGCATCTCGATGCGCTGGAGGTGGTGCCGCTGGAGGTCCTGCGGCTCCATTCCGACGAGGACTGAGGCTCAGCCCTCGCCCATATCGAAGCCGAGATGCCGGGCCACGGCAAAGATGTCCTTGTCGCCCCGGCCGCACATGTTCATGCAGATCAGGTGATCGGCCGGAAGATCGGGCGCGATCTTCACCACATGGGCCAGCGCATGACTAGGCTCGAGCGCGGGGATGATGCCCTCGGTCTCGCAGCAGAGCTGGAACGCGGCCAGCGCCTCGCGGTCGGTGATCGAGACATAGTCGGCCCGGCCCGTATCATGCAGCCAGGCATGTTCCGGCCCGATGCCGGGATAGTCGAGCCCGGCCGAGATCGAATGGCCCTCGAGGATCTGCCCGTCCCCGTCCTGCAGAAGATAGGTGCGGTTGCCATGCAGCACGCCCGGACGCCCGCCGGTCAGAGAGGCGCAATGCTCCATCTTCTCGTCGACGCCATGGCCGCCGGCCTCGACCCCGATGAGGCGCACCTCCTTGTCGTCGAGGAAGGGGTAGAACAGCCCCATCGCATTCGAGCCGCCGCCGATGGCCGCGACCAGCGTGTCGGGCAGACGGCCCTCGGCCTCGAGCATCTGGGCCTTGGCCTCGGTGCCGATGATCGACTGGAAGTCGCGCACCATGGCCGGATAGGGATGCGGCCCGGCGACCGTACCGATGCAGTAGAAGGTGTCGCGCACATTGGTCACCCAGTCGCGCAGCGCGTCGTTCATCGCGTCCTTCAGCGTGCCCCGGCCCGAGGTGACGGGCACCACCTCGGCGCCCAGCAGGCGCATGCGGAAGACGTTGGGCTTTTGCCGCTCGACATCGGTGGCGCCCATGTAGACCACGCATTTCAGACCGAACTTGGCGCAGACCGTGGCGGTCGCGACGCCATGCTGGCCCGCCCCCGTCTCGGCGATGATCCGTGTCTTGCCCATGCGGCGCGCCAGGATGATCTGGCCCAGCACGTTGTTGATCTTGTGCGCGCCGGTATGGTTCAGCTCGTCGCGCTTGAAATAGACCCTGGCCCCGCCCAGCCGCTCGGTCAGGCGTTCGGCCAGGTACAAGGGCGAGGGGCGGCCGACATAATGCTTCCACAGGAAGTCCATCTCGGCCCAGAAGCTGTCATCGGTCTTGGCGTGCTCGTATTGCGCCTCGAGTTCGAGGATCAGCGGCATCAGCGTCTCGGAGACGAAGCGGCCGCCGAAGATGCCGAACCGGCCATTCTCGTCAGGGCCAGTCTTGAAGGAATTCAGGATGTCATCGGGCATGGAAGCCTCCCGCGCGGGTCAGTCGCTCTTGCCTACTGGCGCGGAAGGCCCGCGGCAAGGGGTCAGCGCGGGTTTGCGGTTTCGCGGCAGAAGATCTGCGTCGCGACCCCGTAACAGACCCCGTAGCTGCGCCCGCCCAGCGACACATCGGCCTGCGAGAAAACCACCTTGTCGGCATAGTCGAGCGAGATCATCGAGCCGATAAGCTCGGCGCACTGGGCGCGGCCGAGCTTGCAGGTCGCCAAAAGCACGGCGCTCGCCGGATTGTCCTCGGCCTCGGGATCGGCGCTGTCGATCCGGTCGAGCAGACGCTGTTGCAGGGCCGCCTCGAAGGCTGCCTCGGTCGGTTTGGTGAAGGCCAGCGCCAGCCCGGAAATGGCCAGAAGCGCGATCAGTCCCAGAAATCCTCTCATGGTCCCTCCCTGCCGCCCGCAGCGGCGATGAACCGGCCCATCAGGGCCTCGTCCTTGACCCCGGGCGACGTCTCGACGCCCGAGGACACATCGACCTGGCGCGCGCCGGTCAGCGCGATGGCCTCGGCCAGATTGACAGGCGTGAGCCCGCCCGCCAGCATCCACGGAACCGGCCAGCGCCGCCCGGCGATCAGCCGCCAGTCGAAGGCCAGCCCGTTGCCGCCCGGAAGCGCCGCCCCCTTCGGCGGCCTGGCATCGACAAGGATCTGGTCGGCGACCCGGGCGTAATCGGTCAGGACAGGCAGATCGGCCTCGGTCGCGACACCGACCGCCTTCATCACCGGCAGCCCGAACCGGGCGCGGATCTCGGCCACTCGGGCGGGGCTTTCCCGCCCGTGCAATTGCAGCATATCGATCGGGACGCGATCAAGCAGTGCCTCGAGCGCGGCATCGTCGGCATCGACCGTCAAGGCCACCTTGGCAAGACCGGGAGGTACCGCCAGGGCAAGTCCGCGCGCCGTCTCGGGGTCGATGTTGCGCGGAGAGCCCGGGAAGAAGACGAAGCCCAGATAGGACGCACCCAGCCGCGCCGCCGCCGACACCGCGGCGGGCGAGGTGAGCCCGCAGATCTTGACCCGGATCGCGTCCGACATCGGCCCGCCCCTACCGGGCGCTCCCGTCCTGTTCGATCAGGGCCAGAACCTCGTCATGGCCATCCTTGCGCCGCTTGTCGGCCTTCAGCCGGTCAAGCTCGCGCTGCATCCGTGCCGCTTCGCGCCGCTGGCGCGAGGCCACGGAGCGATGCTTGCTTTCGCGCAGCCATTCCCAGAAGAACCCTACCAGCAGGCCCAGAAGCATGCCGCCGAAGCCGACCGCGTAAAGCGGAACCTCGGCCGTGACCTGGAAACCGGAATAGGTCGCCATATCCTCTGGCAGCAGTCTCACCGAGACCGGATCGAGATTGGCGGTTGCCACGACCACGAGGCAGATGGCGAGCAGGGCGAGAAACAGATAGCGTATCAGGCGCATCGCGGAGACTCGATTGTTATTTGTCGTTAAGCCGATCACGTAGCAGCTTGCCGGTCTTGAAGAAAGGCACGCATTTCTCGTCAACCTGCACAGACTCGCCGGTGCGCGGATTTCGCCCTGTCCGCGAGTCACGCTTCTTGACCGAGAACGCACCGAAACCGCGAAGCTCCACCCTGTCTCCCCGCGCCATGGCCGAGATAACCTCTTCAAAGATGGTATTCACAATTCGCTCGACGTCCCGCTGGTAAAGATGCGGGTTCTCTTCTGCAATTTTCTGGATCAATTCCGAACGGATCATCTGATATCTGTCCCTGTTCTAGGCCATCGCCGATTATGCCCGGCTGAGGCTTTGGGACTATAGCCGTGAAACCGGTGCCTGCGAAACAGAAACCCATTGAAAAGACGCGTGAAAGCGCTTGAATCGCCCCAGAGCCGCAACCGTGGGACGAGCATTCCTGAATTGACTTTGGGGAAAGGGATGTGCCGGCCGGGCAGGCGCGCGACTCACCCGTGTCGATTCGCAAAAAAGAACCGGCCCCGCAAAGCCTGCAGGGCCGGTCCCGATCGGTTGGAGAGACCGGCTTAGCGGTCGTCGCCTTTCAGCGCGGCGCCCAGGATGTCGCCCAGCGAGGCACCCGAATCCGAGCTGCCATACTGTTCCACGGCTTCCTTCTCTTCGGCGATCTCGCGCGCCTTGATCGACAGGCCCAGACGGCGGGTCTTGGTGTCGATATTGGTCACGCGGACGTCGACATGGTCGCCCACCTGGAAGCGCTCGGGGCGCTGTTCGGAGCGGTCACGCGACAGATCCGAGCGGCGGATGAAGGATTTCATGCCTTCGTATTCCACCTCGATGCCGCCATCCTCGATCGCGGTGACCGCGACGGTGATGATCGAGCCGCGCTTCACGCCGCCCACGGCTTCGGCAAAGGGGTCGCCTTCGAGCGCCTTGACCGAGAGCGAGATCCGCTCCTTGTCGGTGTCGACCTCGGTGACGACGGCCTTGACCACATCGCCCTTGCGGTAGTCCTGGATCGCCTCTTCGCCACGCTGGTCCCAGCTGAGGTCGGAGAGGTGCACCATGCCGTCGATGTCGTTGTCGAGACCGATGAACAGACCGAATTCGGTGATGTTCTTGACTTCGCCTTCGACCTCGGTGCCGACCGGATGGGTTTCCGAGAAGACTTCCCACGGGTTGCGCATGGTCTGTTTCAGGCCCAGCGACACGCGGCGCTTGGCGGTGTCGATCTCCAGCACCATGATGTCGACTTCCTGGCTGGTCGAGACGATCTTGCCGGGATGCACGTTCTTCTTGGTCCAGGACATTTCCGAGACGTGAACCAGCCCCTCGACACCCGGCTCCAGCTCGACGAAGGCGCCGTAATCGGTGATGTTGGTCACGCGGCCCTTGTGGACGGTGCCCAGCGGGAACTTGGCTTCGACGGTATCCCACGGATCGGCCTGCAGCTGTTTCATGCCGAGGCTGATACGATGGGTTTCCTTGTTGATCTTGATGACCTGAACCTTGACGGTCTCGCCGATCGACAGGATTTCCGACGGATGGTTGACACGGCGCCAGGCCATGTCGGTGACGTGCAGCAGGCCGTCGACACCGCCCAGATCCACGAAGGCGCCGTATTCGGTGATGTTCTTGACCACACCGTCGACCGCATCGCCCTCGTTGAGCTTGCCGATGATCTCGGCGCGCTGTTCGGCGCGGGACTCTTCGAGGATGGCGCGGCGCGAGACCACGATATTGCCGCGGCGACGATCCATCTTGAGGATCTGGAAGGGCTGTTTCAGGCCCATCAGCGGGCCGGCATCGCGCACCGGGCGCACATCGACCTGGCTGCCGGGCAGGAACGCGACGGCACCGCCCAGATCGACGGTGAAGCCGCCCTTGACGCGACCGAAGATGGCGCCTTCGACGCGCTGGTCTTCGGCATAGGCTTTTTCCAGACGGTCCCAGGCCTCTTCGCGGCGGGCCTTGTCACGGCTGATGACGGCTTCGCCCCGGGCGTTTTCGACACGATCCAGGTAGACCTCGACCTCGTCACCGACGGTGACTTCGGGGGCCTCGCCCGGATTGGAGAATTCCTTCAGATCGACGCGGCCTTCCATCTTGTAGCCGACATCGATGATGGCCTGACCCGCCTCGATGGCGATGATCTTGCCGCGGACAACGCTGCCTTCGGACGGCGTGTCGATTTCGAAGCTTTCGTTGAGGAGGGCTTCGAAGTCCTCCATGGATGCGCTTTGAGCCATGTGGTCTCAGGTTTCCTTTACGAACTGTTTTCTGGCCGGGCGGTTGTCTCCGCCGGTCTTGGATTGGTCAGTGCGGGCGCCATTCCGTATAACAAAGAGGGCCGGAGAACATATCCGACCCCTGCTCGCCTTCGTCACCGGCATTTTCGCCTTTTCGACCCGCGCTAATTATAGTGTTTCGGGCCGCCCCGCAAGGGGGGCAGACCCTGCCCCCGGCATTCCTGCAAGGTCGTTCCGGGCGGGGGCATTCCGGGCGGGGCATTCCGGGCGGGTCGGTGCAGGTGGCGCGTGCCCGGCGCCCGGAATGCGACGCTCACATCCAGGGCGGGAGCCCGGACCACGGCTCGGGCAGCGGCGGCAGGCCGATATCGCGCCGGAGATGGTTGTCGAGCTCGCCCAGCCGGGCCACGCCCGCCGGCCGTCCGCGCCCACTGAACATGGCGGCGATCGCCGCGAACAGCACGCGGCAGGCGCCATGCTGCTCGATGACGACCGCGAGGGATATTGGCGGTTCGATCCGGCCCGCCCGCCGGTCAATAAGGATGGTCATGCTTTGCTTCATGGCGCGCCCGCCATGCGGGAGCGTCCATGCCCTGATGCTGAGATAAGGAACGTCCCGGAGGCCGCGGGCGGCGCGCGCGGCCAGGGTCAGGACTGTGGCTGGTCTGGTTTTGGCCGCTATGGCAGCGGCCCGGCCTGTCAGACTCGAGCGATCAGGCCAGCCGGATCATCGCCACGATGCGGGCGGCCTGGATGCGTCCGAACCGAGAGGATGGATGCCGACCCGATAGCTGCCGAAACGCCAATCGGATGCGCGATAGCTGATGGTCATGTCACGCCTCCCCGATCCTGCGTGTTTCGAACGCGGCATGCATGCCAGCGCCCCCGCGAATCGGCAAGCCCCCGAGACGGTCCCCCGGCGGATCTGAGGCCTTTGGGCCACATCGGTCCGGCATCGCCAGAGCCCGTCATCGCCAGGGCCCGGCGTCGTTCAGGCCGGATGGCAGGTCCGGATCGTCTCGATGGCAGCGCCGACCGCCTCGTCTATGCCGAGCCGCGAGGTGTCGAGAATGACGGCATCCTCGGCCGGGCGCAGCGGCGCCGTGGCGCGGGCGCTGTCACGGGCATCGCGCTCGCGCATCTCGGCCAGCACCTCCTCGAGGCTGGTCTCGACGCCCTTCTGGCGCAGCTCGAGGAACCGCCGCTCGGCCCGCACCTCGTCCGAGGCGGTGACGAACAGCTTCGCGGGCGCGTCGGGGCAGATCACCGTGCCGATGTCGCGCCCGTCCAGCACCGCGCCGCCCGCCCGCGCCGCGAAGGCACGCTGGAAATCGACCAGCGCCGCACGGACCTCGGGGATCGCCGCGACCTTGCTGGCGGCCTGGGCCACCTCGGGCGCGCGCAGATCGCCGCGCTCGAGAACCTCGCGCCTGAGCGTCCGCGCCGCCTCGACAGGATCGAGCCCGTCCAGCATCCGCGCTCCCACCGCCCGGTACAGAAGTCCGGTATCCAGATGGGCAAAGCCGAAATGCGCCGCGACCGCGCGGCTGATCGTGCCCTTGCCCGCCGCCGCGGGCCCGTCAATGGCGACCGTAAAGCTCATGCAACATCCTCCGGCAGCCCCGGCGCCTGCGGCAGCCCGTCCGTGATCTCGTAATAGGCACCCTTTTCGGCACAGAAGATATGCGCCGCCATCCGGATCCCCGGATCGCCGTCAAGCGTGCCCGCAAACACCGCCAGATAATCGCGCCCGCCATCCCAGAACATGTTCGAGCCGCAGACCGGGCAGAAGCCCCGCCGCGTCCCGGTCGAAGAGACGAACCAGCACTGCTCGCCCTCGATGACGAGATCGTCGCGCAGAACCGTCGTGGCGGCGGCATGGTGGCCGCTGGTCTTGCGGCACTGGCTGCAATGGCAGGCGACAACCGGGCTGAGCGGCCCGTCGATCCGGTAGCGGACCCTGCCGCAAAGGCAACTTCCCGTGACGCTCATTCGGGTCCCCGCGCGAACCCGGCGCCGAGAGCCGCCATGAGGCCCTCGAAGATCGGAAAGGAGGTCGCGATCGGCCCGGCATCATCGACCGAGACCGGTTTTTCAGCCGCAAGCCCCGCGCAAAGGAAGGACATCGCGATCCGGTGGTCGAGATGGGTGGCGCAGGTCGCGCCCCCCGGCAGGCTGCCCGGGCCGCGGCCATGCACGATCATCCAGTCCTCGCCCTCTTCGACCTCGGCGCCGCAGGCCCGGAGGCCCGCCACCATGGCCGCGATCCGGTCGCATTCCTTGACCCGCAACTCTCCGATACCACGCATCACCGTCGCGCCCTCGGCAAAGGCCGCGACCACGGCAAGGATCGGGTATTCGTCGATCATCGAGGGCGCGCGGCCGGGCGGCACCTCGATCCCGGTCATCGCGGGCGAGAACCGGGCACGCAGATCGGCCACCGGCTCGCCGCCCTCCTCGCGTTCGTTCTCGTAGGTCAGATCGGCGCCCATCTCGCGCAGCGTGGAGAAAAGCCCCGCCCGGGTCGGGTTCAGCCCGATCCCCGGCACCAGCACGTCCGAGCCCTCGACGATCAGCCCCGCCGCCACCGGGAAGGCCGCCGAACTCGGGTCGCGCGGCACCGCGATGGTCTGGGGGCGAAGCTCGGGCTGGCCGGTCAGAACGATGGCCCGGCCCTCCGACACCTGCTCGAGCCTGAGCGTCGCGCCGAAACCCGCCAGCATCCGCTCGGTATGATCGCGCGTCTCCTCGCGCTCGATCACGACAGTCTCGCCCGGCGCATTCAGCCCGGCCAGCAGCACCGCCGACTTGACCTGCGCAGACGGCACCGGCACGACATAGCGCACCGGCACCGGCTCGGCCGCGCCGATCAGCGTCATCGGCAGCCGCCCGCCCTGCCGCCCGAAGGCGCGCGCGCCGAACAGCGCCAGGGGCTCGGTCACCCGCCCCATCGGACGCTTCCGAAGCGAGGCGTCGCCGGTGAAGGTCGCGGTCACGGGCGAGGTCGCCATCGCCCCCATGATCAGCCGCACCCCGGTGCCGGAATTGCCGCAATCGATCACGTCGGCGGGCTCGGCAAAGCCGCCGACGCCCACCCCCTGCACGGTCCAGGCCCCGGGCCCGTCATGGGTGACCTCTGCCCCGAAGGCGCGCATCGCCCTGGCGGTATCCAGCACGTCCTGGCCCTCGAGCAGCCCCGAGATCCGGGTCTCGCCCACCGCCAGCGCGCCGAGGATCAGCGCGCGGTGGCTGATTGACTTGTCGCCTGGGACGACGGCCTCGCCCGTCAGCGGGCCGGAACGGCGGGCGGTCATCGGGATCGGGTCGCCATGAGCGGACATGCGGGGAAGCTCCTCGGACTGGTCCCCCGGGGCTTACCCAATGGCGACGGAGCCGTCCAGTCTCGGACCCGGCTTACGCCCTGCCTTGCGTCTCGCCCAGCCAGATCGCGGGATTGGTCTCGGCGATCCGGCGGAAGGCCGCCTCGCCCAAAGCCGCCCGCAACCGGATCGCGACCGCCTTCTCCGACAGATCCTCCTGCCGGGTCATGTAGAAATCCGAGCCGAACAGGATGCGCGAGGCCAGCCGCTCGCGTTCCAGAAACAGCTTCAGCAGCGGCATGCAGTCGCCGAACCGGAACAGCGTATAGGAAATGTCGGTGAAGAGATTGGGATAGGCCCCGCTCTCGATCATGTCGGCAATCGAGAGCGCCCAGTTCCGCCGCCGCGCCTCTGGATCGAGCGGGTCGAGGCCGTCGCTCAGATAGGACAGCCAGTCGTGGTCGCCGCCGAAATGCGCAAGACACAGCCGGAGCCCGGGAAAGGCCCGCAACACCGGCACATGCGCCGCCGGATCGGTCACCGCATCGGCCCGCGCCCGGCTCCAGCGCCTGTTCCGGACCCCGCCGCGCGAGCAATGCGAAACCACAGGCAGCCCGCGCTCGACACAAAGCGGATAGACCTCGCGCATCAGGATCTCGTGGCTCGGCGCGTAGCCGAGCCGGGGATAGATCTTGACGCCGCGAAAGCCGTAATCGTCGAGACAGCGCCGAAGCTCGGCCACCGCCCCCGGCCGGTCGGGATCGAGGGTGGCGAAAGGGATGACGCGATGGCCGAGCTCCGGGTCGCGGCTCAGCTCGTAAAGCTCGCGATGCTGCGCCTCGATCCCGACCGGCACCGGCCCGTAGCCGCTACAGGCCAGATCCATCGGCAAGACCACGAAACGCGCGCTGGCGGGATAGTGCCGCACCGCCTCCAGGAACACCGCGCGCTGGCTGTCGCGGCAGCCCGTTTCGCGAAAATGCTCGAGCCGCAGCAGCACCTCATAGGCCGCTTCCCAGGGCAACAGCCGCGCCGCCCCGCGCAAGCCGCGCAAGAGCCCGGGAAAGGCCCGGAGCGCGGCGACCGGCGGCGCCGGATAGTAAAGCGGCGCATGGGCAGCGGTGAAAGTGTGGATGTGGCAATTGGTGATCCGGATCCCGGTCATGGCGCCCCCTTTCCGCGCCCGGCGGACAGGTGCACCGGCCCCTGCCGGCAGCGCCCGCGCGGATCGCATGCGGGCTTCTTCCTGGTCCAAATACCCTGATACGCCCTTGCCCCCGCGCACGGCACCCGGGGCAGATGCGCAACGGCTCAGCGCCGGCGGAAGGTCAGATAATGCGGCACCCGCCCCTCGCGCAGCGCCTTCTGCTCGTAACGGGTCGAGATCCAGTCATCCCAGGGCGTCCGCCAGTCCGCGGGCCCCTCGGCCAGCCAGTCGAACCCGGCCTTCGGCACCTCGATCAGGGTCTGGCGCACATAATCGGGAATATCCGTCGCCACCCGGAACGGGCTGCCGGGCTTGAGCACCCGCGCCAGCGGCGCGAGGAATTCCGGCGTGACGAAGCGCCGCCGGTGATGGCGCGCCTTCGGCCAGGGATCGGGATACAGCAGGAAGGCGCGCGAGATGCTGGCCTCGGGCAGCACGTCGAAGAGATCGCGCACATCGCCCGGATGCACCGCCAGATTGTCGACCCCGGCCGCGCGGATCCTGCCCAGCAGCATGGCAACGCCGTTGATGAAGGGCTCGCAGCCGATGATCGCGGCCCCGGGATGGGTCGCGGCCTGATGCACCATGTGCTCGCCGCCGCCAAAGCCCACCTCCAGCCAGACCTCGCGACCGCCGAAGCGCGCCTGAAGATCCAGCGGCGCGCGGTCCGGGTTTTCGTCCCAGCCCACCGCCCCCGGCGCCAGCGCCGCCAGGTCGCTGTCGAGATAGTCCTTCTGGCTCGGCCGGAGCGTCTTGCCATGGCGGCGGCCATAGAAATTCCGCCAGGCGCGCGCAGGCGCCCCGCCTTCGGGCAGGGAGGACTTGTCGGGGCTCTTGCGGGTCTCGTCGCTCATCGGCCGCGCCTTAGGCCGCGTCCGCCCCGCGGTCAAGCGCCGAGCGCATCCCCGACAACGGAAAAAGGGCGCGCACCTTTCGGCGCACGCCCCCACACAACCCGGCACCGCAATGCCTGTCTCAGAACGCCTTCTTCAGCGCCTCGGCCAGATCGGTGCGTTCCCAGGAGAAACCACCATCCTCCTCGGGCGGCCTGCCGAAATGGCCATAGGCCGCCGTCCGGGCATAGATCGGACGGTTCAGCCCCAGATGCTCGCGGATGCCGCGCGGGGTCAGATCCATCGCCTGCCCCACGGCCTTCTCGATCTCGGCCTCCGGCACCTTGCCGGTGCCATGGGCATCGACATAGATCGACAGCGGCTTGGCAACGCCGATGGCATAGGACAGCTGCAGCGTGCATTTCGAGGCCAGCCCCGCCGCCACCACGTTCTTGGCCAGATAGCGCGCGGCATAGGCGGCCGAGCGGTCGACCTTGGTCGGGTCCTTGCCCGAGAAGGCGCCGCCGCCATGGGGCGCCGCACCGCCATAGGTGTCGACGATGATCTTGCGGCCGGTCAGCCCGGCATCGCCGTCGGGACCGCCGATCACGAAGGTGCCGGTGGGGTTGACCCACCATTCGGTCCCCTCATGCAGCCAGCCCTCGGGCAGGACCTCGCGGATATAGGGCTCGACGATGGCACGGATATCGTCCGAGGTCTGGTCCGCGCTCGCATGCTGGGTCGAGAGCACGATCGAGTCGACCGCGACCGGGCGGCCATGCTCGTAGCGCACGCTCAGCTGCGACTTGGCATCGGGCCTCAGCGTCGGCTCGGCACCCGATTTCCGCGCCTCGGTCAGACGGCGCAGGATCGCATGGGCGTACTGGATCGGGGCAGGCATCAGCTCGGGCGTCTCGTCGGTCGCATAGCCGAACATGATACCCTGATCGCCGGCGCCATCCTTGTCCACGCCCTGGGCGATATGGGCGGATTGCTCGTGCAGGAAGTTCATCACATGGCAGGTGTTCCAGTGAAACTTGTCCTGCTCATAGCCGATATCGCGAATGCATTCGCGGGCGATTTCGCCGATCGAGCCCATCAGCTGCTTCAGGCGGTCCTTGTTCGTAAGACCGACCTCACCGCCGATCACCACCAGCGACGAGGTCGCGAAGGTTTCGCAGGCGACGCGGGCATTGGGTTCCTCGGCGAGGAAGGCATCCAGAACCGCGTCGGAAATGCGGTCGCAGACCTTGTCGGGGTGTCCTTCCGAAACGGATTCGGAGGTGAAGACGTAGTTTTGACGTGTCATGGAAAGGCGCTCCGTTGATGCTATCCCCGCCACGCCAGGAAGCCGTTGTGACGGTTCGACCGGTCGGGCTTACGCCGCCACCTGTCAGGAATCAATGTCTATTTCAGGGCGCGGGTTGCGACGAAAGCGGCCACACCCAGACAAAGCAACAGAAAGACCGGCCAGTCGCCGATGCGCGCATAGGGCGTTCCGGCCAGCGCCGGGGGCAGCGGCGCGGTGATCTGGCCCTGCCGGCCCAGCGGCAGGCTGGCCAGCACCCGGCCGCGGGCATCGATCACCGCCGAGACCCCGGTATTGGCCGCGCGCAGGAAGGGCAGCCCGGTCTCGACCGCCCTCAGCCGCGCCAGCGCCAGATGCTGATAGGGGCCGGTCCGGGTGCCGAACCATGCGTCGTTCGTGACCTGCAGGATCCAGCGCGGCCGCGCGGTTCCCCGCAGATCCTGCGGAAACACCGCCTCGTAGCAGATCAGCGGCAAGGCCTGTCCGAGACGCGGCCCGAGATCGAGCAACCGCGGCCCCGGCCCCGGCGCATAGCCATAGACATCTGTCGCCGCGAGCCCCCGGAGCCCGAACCGGCCGAGCAGCGCCGCCCCGGGGATATATTCGCCGAACGGCACCAGGTGATGCTTGTCGTAAAGCCCCCGAAGCCGCCCGCCCGCGCCGATCACCGCCAGGCTGTTATGGGCCAGCGGCCCATCGCTGCGCTGGATACCGGCCGCGACCGGAACGCCATCCGAGGCCCGCGCGATCTCTCTCAGGGCGTCCCCGGCGGTCTCGAGCCAGTAGGGCACCGAGGTTTCGGGCCAGACGATCAGATCGGGCGGCGGGTCGCCCGGCTCGGCGGTATAGGCAAGCTGGCGCTCCCAGAAGACCGGGATCATGTCGCGCCGCCATTTCAGATGCTGCGCCGCATTGGGCTGGATGAGCCGCACCTGCGGCGGATCGGCCTCAGCCGGCACCGGCGCCGCCTCGCGCGCCGCGCCCCAGAGCCCGAGCCCCGTCACCGCCGCGACGGCAAGCCCTGCGCCGCAGCTCCGGCCCGGCCCGACCGGCAGCAGGACCGGCAGGGCCGCGATGAAAAGCGTGACAAGGGTCAGCCCGTATTGCCCGGTCAGCGCGGCCAGCTGCATCTGCGGCGCCCCGATCCAGACATGTCCAGGCAGCGCCCAGGGAAAGCCGGTCAGCACATAGCCGCGCGCCAGTTCTGCCGCGGACAGCGCCAGAACGAAGGCCAGCGCCCGGCCCTGCGGCCCCCGCCCCGCCCATCCGGCAAAGGCCCCGGCCGCGCCCCAGAACAGCGCGAGCCCCCCGGCCATCAAGATCAGCGCAAAGGGCGCCATCCAGCCGTCATGGCGGATATCGACAAGGAAGGGATCGACGATCCAGGACAGTGCCAGCGCGAAATGACCCGCGCCGCTCGCCCAGGCGGTCCGCGCCGCACGGCCGGGCGTTTCCGCCCGGACCACCAGCCAGATCAGCGCGGCCAGCGCGCAAAGCGACAGCGGCCAGAGCGACCAGGGCGCCTGGCCCAGCGCGATCCCCAGCCCCAGCCCGAAAGCCACCCAGACGGGCCGGTCCAGACCCCGGCGGAACGGAACGGACCGCATTCGGATCAGGCAGAGGCTGCGGCGGCGGTCGCCGCAGGCAGACGCACCCGCAGCCGCTTGATCCGGCGCGGATCGGCATCGACCACCTCGAACTCGGCGCCCGAGGCATGGCGGATCACCTCGCCGCGCGCGGGCACCCGGCCGATCATCATGAAGATCAGCCCGCCGAGCGAATCGACCTCTTCCTCTTCCTCGGCATCGAGCAGGCGCATGCCGATCTCGTCCTCGAAGGCGCCGAGCGGCGCGCGGGCCTGCACCAGATAGACCCCGGGCTTCTCGACGGTCCAGAGCGTGCCCTCGTCGATGTCATGCTCGTCCTCGATCTCGCCGACGACCTGCTCGATCAGATCCTCGATGGTCACCAGGCCGTCGACCCCGCCATACTCGTCGATCACCAGCGCCATGTGCATCCGCTGGCTCTGCATCTTCTGCAACAGCACGCCGATCGGCATCGAGGGCGGCGCGTAAAGCAGCGGGCGGATCATGTCCTTCAGCACGAAGGGGGTGTCCTTGCCGTTGAAGCCGTGGCGCAGCGCGAAATCCTTGAGATGGACCATGCCCACGGGCGAATCCAGCGTACCGTCATAGACCGGCAGCCGGGTCAGCCCGGATTCGCGGAAGACCTGCACCAGATCATCCATCGAGATGTCGAGCGGCACCGCGTCGATCTCGGCCTTCGGAACCGCAACATCCTCGACCCGCATCTTCGCGAGATTGCCGATGCCATGCGTCAGCGCCGGCCGCGCGATCCCGTTGCCCAAAGCGTGGTCCCCGCCCTCTTCGGAATGCTCGGCGCCTGCAGGCAGGATCGCCGCTACCAGCCGGCCCAGAAGGCCCCGGCTGTCCAGATTGTCGGTGTCTAGCGCGCCCTGCGCGGCCCTAGACGACCCGTCCGTATCGTCGCCCATCAATCCTTACCGAAATTCCCGGGCACTTTGACCCGTCTCAATCATATGGGTCAGCGAGACCTAGCTTGGCAAGTATTTCCACCTCGATCCCTTCCATAAGGGCGGCGTCCCGCGACCGGACATGGTCATATCCCAACAGATGCAGGCAGCCATGTACCATCAGATGGGTTACGTGATCGTTAAACGGCTTGCCCTGCTCGCGCGCCTCTCGCAGGCAGGTCTCCCAGGCGATGGCGATATCGCCCAGTTCCACGGGCGCGCCCTCGATTTCGGGCTCGGGCGGCAGCGGCGCATCGCCATCCGCCTCGGCGGCCAGATCCTCGGTCGGCCAGGACAGCACATTGGTCGGCGCGGCCTTGCCGCGGAAGGTCTCATTGAGCCCGGCGATGCGCATATCGTCGCAGGCCAGAAGGCTGATCTCATGCGCGTCGGGATCGAGCCCCAGATGGGTCAGCGTCTCGCGACAGGCGGTCTCGGCCAGCCTCTCCAGCCCGGCCTCGGCCCAGCGGTCGTCCTCGAAGAGAATCTCGATATCCATGGCCGCGGGATCTAGCGCGAAACCGCGCCGCGCGACAGAGCCTTCCGACGGCCCCAGCCACGCCCCCGGCCCGGGCCCCGGCAGCGCAGCTCAGGCGTCGTCGGCGTCATAGGCCTCGATGATCCGGGCCACCAGCGGATGACGCACCACATCCCTGGCGGTGAAATAGCTGAACGAGATGTTCTCGATCGGCTTCAGCAGGCGCTCGGCATCGGCCAGCCCGCTCGAGACCCCGCGCGGCAGATCGACCTGGGACCGGTCGCCGGTGATCACCATGCGGCTGCGCTCGCCCAGACGGGTCAGGAACATCTTCATCTGCATGGTGGTGGCGTTCTGCGCCTCGTCGAGCACCACGAAGGCATTGGCCAGCGTCCGGCCGCGCATGAAGGCCAGGGGCGCGATCTCGATCCGCTTCTCCTCGATCAGCTTGGCCAGCTGCCGCCCCGGCAGGAAATCGTGCAACGCGTCGTAAAGCGGTTGCATGTAGGGGTCGACCTTCTCCTTCATGTCGCCGGGCAGAAAGCCCAGCCGCTCGCCCGCCTCGACGGCGGGACGACTGAGGATGATGCGGTCGACATGGCCGCCGATGAACATGTTCACCGCCATCGCCACCGCGATATAGGTCTTGCCGGTCCCGGCCGGACCGATCCCGAAGCAGAGTTCGTTCTCCTGCAACGCCCGGACATAGGCCTTCTGGGCCTCGGTGCGCGGTTCGACCACCTTCTTGCGGGTATGGATCTCGACGCGCCCGCCCTTGAACATCTCAAGCTGATCGCCCGCCCGCGCCCCCGTATCGGCGCCGGTCGTGTCGCCAAGCCGGATTGCGCCCTCGATATCGCCCGCCTCGACCGTCTGACCGGTTTCAAGCCGGGCATAAAGCTGTTGCAGAACCTCCTCCGCCCGTCCGCGCGAGCCGGCCTCGCCGACAACCGCCAGACGATTGCCTCGCCTCAGGATATGTACGCCAAGCTTATGCTCTATCTGGGCCAGATTGCGGTCGAATTCGCCGCACAGGTCGATCAGAAGGCGATTGTCCGGAAACTCGAGAAACGTCTCATGGAGGTCCTCGGTCTGCGGCGGGGGGGTCAGAGCGCTGATGCCCAATAAAGACTCCGTCGGTCTAGGTTGCGCAGATATGGTGCCAATGCCCCGGTCGCAGCGCAAGCGATAGCTGCCATGTTTCACCCAGTTGATACATAAACCCCGGATATCGTGATCGCAGAGCACAGCCCCGCGGCCCTTCCGACCAGCCAGGAGGCATCCCGAGAACCGGGCCCGTCTCCGCCGGCGCGGGATTTCGGCGGGCATCCGCCGTCATGCCTCCCGTCGCGTTTCGGCCCCGAAACCGGACTGCTAGGACGGGGACGGACGCGGCAGACCGCCGCGTCCACCCGATACCCGTGCGGCTCCGGCCCGGGTGACCGCCGCCGCCCCGCACCCGCGGGAGGCGAAGGCAGCCCCCGGCCCCCGGCGCCGCGCCTCTTTCGTCTCGAGCCCAGCAAAGGACAAGATCCGCATGACACCCAATCCCGATCCCCAACAGCCCACCGAAATCCTGTCCGAAGACAAGATGCCGCTGATCGCCTATGCGCTTTACATCTTCGGCGTGATCTTCCCGGTCCTGACGCTGGCGGGGCTCATCCTCTCCTATCTCAAGCGCGGCGAGGCCCCGGACTGGCACAAGGGCCACTACACCTATCTGATCCGGACTTTCTGGATCGGCCTGCTGCTTTCATTCGTCGGCCTCATCCTGACCATCGTCGGCATCGGCCTCATCGTGCTGATCGCCTGCGGGATCTGGTATCTGGTGCGCTCCATCAAGGGCCTTTTGCGGTTCAACAGCCGCCGTCCGATCGACAATCCGACCACCTGGCTGGTCTGAGCCCGCACCGGAGACAGCCTTCAGGGCATCGGAAACGGAAGACAGCGGCACCGGCCCCGCGCGGCCGGTGTCCCGCCACCGCGAAAGGCTCACCCGGCCGACAGGCGCCCGGCCAGCGAATTCGGCGCGACAGAGGTGATGTCGACCCGGGCGATGCGGCCCAGCAGCGTTTCCGGCGCCTCGACATGGACCGCCTGAAGATGGTCGGACTTGCCGACGATCTGGCCCGGCATCCGTCCCGCCTTCTCGAACAGCACACCGACGCTTCTGCCGACCATCGCCTGCAGCGCGGCGTCCTGCTGCGCGGCCAGAAGCGCCTGCAACCGCGCCAGACGCTCGGCCTTGACCTCTTCCGCGACATGGGGGCGCTCGGCTGCGGGCGTGCCGGGACGGGGCGAATACTTGAAGGAATAGCACTGGCCGTAGCCGACCTCTCGCACCAACGCCAGCGTGTCCTCGAAATCGGCCTCGGTCTCGCCCGGGAAGCCGACGATGAAATCGCCCGACATCAGGATATCGGGCCGGGCCGCGCGGATGCGTTCGACCAGACGCAGATAGCTCTCGGCGGTATGCTTGCGGTTCATCGCCTTCAGCACCCGGTCCGAGCCCGACTGCACCGGCAGATGCAGATAGGGCATCAGTTCGGGCACCTCGCCATGGGCGGCGATCAGGTCTTCCTCCATGTCATTGGGGTGCGAGGTGGTGTAGCGGATCCGCTCGAGCCCGTCGATCGCGGCCAGCTCGCGGATCAGCCGCGCCAGCCCCGAGTCGCCGCCCGTCCCCGCCCCGGCGCTGGCCCCGTGATAGGCATTGACGTTCTGGCCCAGAAGCGTGATCTCGCGCACGCCGCGCTCGACCAGATCGCGCGCCTCTGCCAGCACCTTTTCCGCCGGGCGTGAGACCTCGGCGCCACGGGTATAGGGCACCACGCAGAAGGCGCAGAACTTGTCGCAGCCTTCCTGCACGGTCAGAAAGGCGGTCGGGCCACGCTGCGCCCTCGGGCGCCCGCCCAGCCGGTCGAACTTGTCCTCTTCGGGGAAATCGGTGTCGAGCGCCTTCGCTCCCTGCCGTGCCCGCGCCTCGAGCTCGGGCAGGCGGTGATAGCTTTGCGGCCCCACCACCAGATCGACCAGCGGCTGACGGCGCAGGATCTCCTCGCCCTCGGCCTGGGCGACGCAGCCGGCAACCCCGATCCTCAGATCCGGGTTCTCCGCCTTCAGCGCCTTCAGACGCCCGAGCTCGGAATAGACCTTCTCGGCCGCCTTCTCGCGGATATGGCAGGTATTGAGCAGGATCAGGTCGGCACCCTCGGCGCTGTCGGAGATCTCGTAGCCCGACGGGGCCAGCGCCTCGGCCATGCGTTCGCTGTCATAGACGTTCATCTGACAGCCATAGGTCTTGATGAAGAGCTTGCGGGTCGGGGCAGTGGAGGAGGTCATGCGCGCGTCCTTCCGGGCAGCGGGCCGGTCAGCGGGGTCGGTTGCGCGCTGTCCTACACGAAACCGGCCCCGGGCCGCAACGCCTGCATCCCGCTTGCATATGAGCGCTCCCTGCCCGACCCTTCGGCTGGAAGGACAGGAGGTCCGGCATGGCAGGGCACTATACGGGGCTGGCCGATTTTCTGGCGCGCGCGGGCAAGCTGCTCGGCCCGCAGCCGGTCGGGCTGATCTTCGTCGAGGACGAGGTCGAGGTCGAAAACACGATCGACCACCTCGACGCGCTGGGATTCGGCGCGCTCGTCCTCTTCACGCCTCCGGGGCTGAGGCTCTCGTCCGCCTCGGAGGAAAGGGTGCACCGCGTGCCTTTTGACACCAGGGCCGAGGGCGCCCTGCCCCGCGCGGTCAGCGCCGTATCGGCCGCGGCGCCCGGGATCTGGCTGCATTACTGCTACAATGCCGAATACCTGTTCTTTCCGTTCTGCGAGAACCGCAGCATCGGCGAGATGCTGGACTTCCACGCCGCCGAGGGGCGCGCGGCGATGCCGACCCATGTGGTCGATCTCTACGCAGACGATCTCGGGCGCCATCCCGGCGGCGTCTCGCGCGACAGCGCGCTGCTCGACCGCGCCGGCTATTTCGCCCGGCCCCGCACCGACCCCGCGACCGGACGGCCGCTGGAGCGGCAATACGATATCTTCGGCGGGCTGCGCTGGCGTTTCGAGGAACATATCCCCGCGCATCGGAGGCGAATCGACCGGATCGGGCTGTTCCGGGCGCGGCGGGGGCTCGCACTGGATGACGGGTATCTCATGTCCGATCCCGAGATGAACACCTGTGCCAGCGACCGGCACCACACGCTGACCGCCGCGATTTGTTCGTTCCGCGCAGCCAAGGCGCTCCGCACCAACCCCGCCTCACGTCTGCAGATCGCCGATTTCCGCTGGCCGATGTCCGAAGAGTTCCGCTGGGAGTCGCAGCAACTGATGGATCTGGGCCTGATGGAACCCGGAGGCTGGTTCTAGCGCGCGCCCAGAGACCCCTTCCGCATGGGCCGCCTCGGCCCCGCGAGCACAAGGCCGGGGATGGAGCCACAAGCACAGCGGGCCCGGGGAAGACAGCTTCCCGGGCCCGCTGTCATTCTTTCGCTCCTGCCGCCTTCGGCAGCCGTCAGACCCGGCGCAACCGGATCACGACGTCGATCTTCGAAATCTCGGCCCCCTCGGGCGCCTCGGGAAGCCGGGCGATCTCGAGCGAACCCGAAGGCGCATCGCTCAGCCGGTGCTCGTCTTCCCAGAAGAAATGCGGATGGTCGTCGACCCGGGTATCGAAATAGCTTTTCGTGCCGTCGACCATGACTTCCTGCATCAGGCCTGCATCGCAGAAGGCCCGAAGCGTGTTATAGACCGTCGCCAGCGACACTTTCTCGCCCGTCGCGCAGGACGCGGCATAAAGCGTTTCCGCTGTCACATGGCGGTTGTTGCCATCGCCGATCAACAGGGCGGCGAGGCTCACCCGCTGACGCGTGGGGCGCAGACCGGCCTTGGAAAGCCAGCGGCCGCTCCGCTCGATCGCGTCGGGATGGTTGGGGTTCTCGTTCAACTGTGCCATGGGCGATATATGGGAAGTCAGAGCCTGTAATTCAAATGATTCTGATCTGCAGCGACGCTTTGGCGCGGCATAGGGGCGCTATTGCCACTTTGCGAGGCGCGGTGCTAGAGGGGGCGCAACGCGAAACAGGACAACCCAAGGGGGGACGGGTCCCGTATGACCGATTTTCCGACGAGCTTCGGCAAGGACGAGCTCCTGAAATGCGCGCGGGGCGAACTGTTCGGCCCCGGCAATGCGCAGCTGCCGGAACCGCCCATGCTGATGATGGATCGCATCACCGAGATCAGCGCCGATGGCGGCCCCAATGGCAAGGGGCATGTCGTGGCCGAGTTCGACATCCACCCGGATCAATGGTTCTTCGCCTGCCATTTCCCGGGCAACCCGATCATGCCCGGCTGCCTCGGCCTCGACGGTCTGTGGCAGCTGACCGGCTTCAACCTCGGCTGGCGCGGCTGGAAGGGCCGCGGCTATGCGCTGGGCGTGGGCGAGGTCAAGCTGACCGGCATGGTCCGCCCCGACCGCAAGATGATCCGCTACTTCGTCGATTTCACCAAGGCCGTGCAGACCCGCCGCCTGACCATGGGTGTGGCCGATGGCAGGGTCGAGGCCGATGGCGAAACGATCTATCATGTGAAAGACATGAAGGTCGCTCTCTCTGAAAGCTGATCCATCCCAGGAAAGGAGACCGCCATGCGCCGCGTCGTCGTCACGGGCATGGGCATCATCTCGCCCATCGGCAATTCCACGGCCGAAGTCGAGGCATCCCTGCGCGCCGGCCGCTCCGGCATCCGATTCGAACCCGTCTATGCCGAGAACGGCTTCCGCAGCCAGGTTGCGGGCATTCCCCAGATCGATCTGGAAGCCTCGATCGACAAGCGTCAGCTGCGCTTCATGGGCGCGGGCGCAGCCTATAACTTCCTCGCCATGGAACAGGCCATCGCCGATGCCGGGCTCGAGCCGGACGAGGTATCGAACCCGCGCACCGGGCTGATCATGGGCTCGGGCGGACCGTCGACCGCGAATTTCTTCGTCGCGCACAAGACCGTCAAGGAAAAGGGCAGCCCCAAGCGGATGGGCCCGTTCATGGTCACGCGCTGCATGTCCTCGACCAACTCGGCCTGTCTCGCGACACCGTTCCGGATCAAGGGCGTGAACTACTCGATCACCTCGGCCTGCTCGACCTCGGCGCATTGCATCGGCAACGCGGCGGAACTGATCCAGATGGGCAAGCAGGACGTGATCTTCGCCGGCGGCGGCGAGGAGGTCGACTGGACGCTGTCCTGCCTGTTCGACGCGATGAACGCGATGTCCTCGAAATACAACGACAACCCCGAAACCGCCTCGCGCCCCTTCGACGCGACCCGCGACGGCTTCGTGATCGCCGGCGGCGGCGGGGTCGTGGTGCTCGAGGAACTGGAACATGCCAGGGCCCGCGGCGCCACGATCTATGCCGAGGTGACCGGCTATGGCGCCACCTCCGACGGCTATGACATGGTCGCCCCCTCGGGCGAGGGCGGCGAGCGTTCGATGAAGCTCGCGCTCGCGACGCTGCCCGAGGGCCGCAGGGTCGATTACATCAACGCCCATGGCACATCGACGGTGGCGGGCGACGTGATCGAGGTGAAGGGCGTGCGCAATGTCTTCGGCGAGGAGGCCATGCCGCCGATCGCCTCGACCAAGTCGCTGACCGGCCACAGCCTCGGCGCGACCGGTGTGCATGAGGCGATCTACGCGCTGATCATGATGCGGAAGGGTTTCATCGCCGCCTCGGCCAATGTCACCGAGCTCGATCCCGAGATCCGGCCGGGCGAGATCGTGACCGAGCTGCGCGAGGGCGTCGAGATCGACAGCGTGCTGTCGAACAGTTTCGGGTTCGGCGGAACCAACGCCACCCTGCTGATGAGCAAATATCACGGATGACCAGCGATGCCTGAGTTGATGAAAGGAAAGCGGGGCCTCGTCATGGGCGTCGCCAATGACCGGTCGATAGCCTGGGGCATCGCGAAGGCGATGGCCGCCGAGGGAGCAGAGCTTGCATTCTCGTATCAGGGCGAGAATTTCGGCCGCCGCGTCCAGCCGCTGGCCGAAAGCGTGGGGTCGAGCCTCATGGTCGATGTCGACGTGACCGACGACGACTCTCTCGACGCGGCCTTCGGCCGGATCGAGCAGGAATGGGGCGGGCTCGACTTCCTCGTCCATGCCATCGCCTATTCCGACAAGACCGAGCTGACCGGGCGTTTCATCAACACCTCGCGCGAGAACTTCCGCAACTCGCTGACGATCTCGTGTTATTCGCTGATCGAGGTGGCGCGCCGGGCGCAGCCGCTGATGCCCGATGGCGGCACCATCCTGACCCTGACCTATCAGGGCTCGAACCGGGTGACACCCTTCTACAACGTCATGGGCGTGGCCAAGGCGGCGCTGGAATCGACCGTGCGCTATCTGGCCTCCGATCTCGGCCCCGAGGGCATCCGGGTCAACGCGATCTCGCCCGGGCCGATGAAGACGCTGGCAGGTGCGGCCATCGCGGGCGGGCGCAAGACCTTCCGCCATACCGAGATGAACGCCCCGCTTGGCCATAACGCCACGCTCGAAGCGATCGGCGGCACCGCGGTCTATCTGGCCTCGGATATGGGGGCCTGCACCACCGGCGAGATCATCACCGTCGATGGCGGCTATCACGTCCTCGGCATGCCGCGCTTCGAGAATATCTGAGCCTGAATATCTGAGCCCGCTTCCAGGGCTTGGCTTCACCGACCCGGGCTATGGCCCGGGTCGGTGTTTTCTGGGGACCGGCGGCCCGGCTGCGCCGCTCAGCCGATCGAGACCAGCTCGATCTCGAAGGTCAGGTCTTTGCCCGCCAGCGGGTGATTGCCATCGAGCAGCACGACCTCTTCGGTGACATCGGACACCGTGACCGGCAGCACCTGGCCCTCGGAGGTCTGCACGTTGAGCCGCGTGCCCACTTCCAGCGGAACATTGTCGGGCACCTGATCGCGCGGGATCGCCTGGGTCGCGTCGGGATTATGCGTGCCATAGGCATCGGCGCAGGGGACCTCGACGGTCTTGGTGTCGCCTTCGGACATGCCCGGCAGGGCGGCGTCGAGGCCGGGGATGATCTGCCCGGACCCCACGGTGAATTCAAGCGGATCGCGACCTTGCGAGCTGTCGAAGGTCGAGCCGTCGGCCAACGTGCCGGTGTAATGAATACGAACCTTGTCGCCCGGTTTGACCTGGGTCATGCGCGGTTCCTTTCGCTGAGGCGGGTGAGTTTGCGGAGGCCACGCGCCGCGCGCGGGTACTCCGGACGTGTAACAAGGGTAATCGACAGCTCAGCGATGTAAACCCTGAGCCAGGCAGGGTTTTGCTCTCATTTCCTTTTTTTCGGACCGCTTCCGCATCGTCCGGCCGCGCCCCGTCAAGGCTGCACCGTCAAGACCGCACCCGCCGCATCGCCGCCAAGGCCACCCCGAAGGCCCCGTCGATCCGGCCCGCTCCGGGCCCCGCATGGGGCTTCCCGATCACGCTGCCCCCTCCCGCGTCCGGTCCCCGCCCGTCGCCGTTTTCGGCGCCTCGGTCGCGCCCCCACCCCGCCGAAGCACAGCAGAAAAGGCCGTTGAGCCAGTACGCTCAACCTCCCGCCACAGCCGCATTTCCGTCGCAGCGCCGTCGCGCGGCAGCGGCATGGCGTAGCCTTCCCCCCTTCCCGCCCTTGTGCCAATCTCGCCTCTCGAGGGAGGATGCCATGCCGATCACCACCTGTATCTTCGATGCCCCTGCCATGCGTTCCGAGGTCCCGGCCGCCGCCGGGCCCGGCCATGCCCGTCTTGCCGGATGCGCCGCGATCCCGCCCCTTGCGGAGGCCCTGTCATGACCCGCTTTGCCGCCGATGACGGACGGATGCTCGCCTATGACGACCAGGGCCAGGGGACGCCGCTTCTCTGTCTGGCCGGGCTCACCCGCAACATGGACGATTTCGAGCCGGTGCTCGACGCCTTCGTCGCTCGCGCCCGGGTGATCCGGCTCGACACCCGCGGCCGTGGCGGCTCGGACCACGACCCCGACTTCATGAATTACAACCTGATCCGCGAAAGCCGCGACGCGCTGAACCTTCTCGATCATCTCGGGCTGGACCGCGTGGCGATCCTCGGCACCTCGCGCGGCGGGCTGATCGCGATGATGCTGGCCGCCAGCCACAAGGAGCGGCTGGCCGGGGTCTGCCTGAATGATATCGGCCCGCTGGTCGAGCCCCGCGGCATGGCCCATATCATGTCCTATCTGGGCCTGCCGCCCGGCTATGCCGATTATGACGAGGCTGCCTCGCAGCTGGCCCTGAAGATGAACGACCGCTTCCCCGGCGTCGGCCGCGACCAGTGGCGCGCCCATGCGCGCAGGCTCTGGGACGCCACCCCCGAGGGGCTCGCCCTGCGCTACGATCCGGCGCTGCGCCATGCGGTGATGGAACAGTCGGCAGCCGATGCCCTGCCCGATCTCTGGCCGCTGTTCGATGCCCTCGAAGGGCTGCCGCTGGCGCTGATCCGCGGCGTGCATTCCGACATTCTCTCGCCCCAAACAGCGGCCGAGATGCGCCGTCGGCGCCCCGACATGATATTTGCGGAAATCCCCGATCGCGGGCATACACCCTTTCTCGACGAACCCGCCGCGGTGGCGGCCATCGCGACCCTGCTGGAGCGTATCGCATGACCATGGACCTCATCAAGGCCGCCGCCGCCCGCCTCGCCGGCAAGGCGCGGATGACGCCGCTGCTGTCCTCGCCCTTTCTCGACGAGATCGCCGGCCGGCGCGTTCTGGTGAAGGCCGAATGCCTGCAGCATACCGGCAGCTTCAAGTTCCGCGGCGGCTGGTCGGCCCTGTCCGCGCTGACGCCCGAGGCCCGTGCCCGCGGCGTGATCGCCTATTCCTCGGGCAACCATGCCCAGGGCGTGGCACTGGCCGCGCGGATGACGGGCGCGCCCGCGGTGATCGTCATGCCCTCGGACGCCCCCGCCCCCAAGATCGCCAATACCCGCGCGCTCGGCGCCGAGGTCGTGACCTATGACCGCGCCACCGGTGACCGCGATGCCATCGGCGCCGAACTGGCCGAGGCCCGCGGCCTGACGCTGGTGCGCCCCTTCGACGAGCCGCAGGTGATCGCGGGCCAGGGCACCTGCGGGCTCGAGATCGCGGCGCAGGCCGCCGATGAGGGGATCGCGGCGGCCGAGGTGCTGGTGCCCTGCGGTGGTGGCGGGCTGACCTCGGGCGTGGCGCTCGCGCTTGAGGCGCGGGCACCGGGGTTCCGGGTCCGCCCGGTCGAACCCGAGGGCTTCGACGATGTCGCCCGTTCGCTGGTCTCGGGCCGGATCGAGACCAATACCCGCCGCGCGGGCTCGCTTTGCGACGCAATCCAGACCCCCGCCCCCGGTGCGCTGACCTTCCCGGTCATGGCCCGACTTTGCGGCCCGGGGGTCGCTGTGACCGAGGACGAGGCGCTGCGCGCCATGGCCGCCGCCTTCCACTGGCTGAAGATCGTGCTCGAACCCGGCGGCGCGGTGGCGCTGGCGGCCGCGCTGTACCATCCCGGTGCGGTCGCTGGCGAAGCCGTCATCGCCATTGCCACAGGCGGCAATGTCTCGGACGAGACCTTCCGCATGGCCCTTGACCGCCATGGGAACGCGACCTGACGCCTTGCACCATTGCAACATTCTGGATCCAGCCGTCGATCATCCAGAAACTGGCCTATTTTTCTTTTTTAACAGAGATTTTGGCCGAGACTGCTCCAAGACAGGGCGGGGCGGAAGGCCAACTGGACCGGACGTTTTCCAACATCCCGGGCCTTCAGCGGGTCTTCGCCCCCCGCAGCTCTGCAACATGCCGGCGCGCGGCTCCGAACGCGACCGGGCGTCGACGCGTCATTTCGACCCCGACGGCTCCAGGCGGATCGGTGTCACGAGCCATTTCGACATCTGTTGCAGCCACATCGTCGGCCACGCCCGGCCCGAAACGCCCTCCGCCCGGATCGGTTCGGACCATGGTCCCGGGGATGGCCTTCTCCCGCGTCGCACCGATTGACGCTCCCGAGCCGGTCGGCCATCCTGCGCCCCGGTCCCGATGAGGAGGCACCGCATGAAGATCGCCGAGCTGGACGATGTGGCCCTGCATTATCGCGAGGATGGCCCGCCGGACGGCGCGCCCGTCGTCTTTGCCAATGCACTTGGCTGCGATCTGCGGATCTGGGATGGCGTGATCGAGCGCCTGCCCACGGGGCTGCGCGCCATCCGCTACGACATGCGCGGCCATGGCCTGTCCTCCTGCCCGCCCGGCCCCTATTCCATGGGCGCGCTGATCCGCGATGCCGAACGGTTGCTCGAGGCTCTGGCGGTGCGCGACTGCGTCTTCGTCGGCCTGTCCATCGGCGGGATGGTCGCGCAGGGGCTGGCGGTCAAGCGACTCGATCTGGTCCGGGCCATGGTGCTGTCGAACACCGCCGCCAAGATCGGCACCCCTGCGACCTGGCAGGACCGCATCGAGACGGTGCGCAAGGGCGGCATCGCGGCCCTGTCCGAGGCCACGCTGACGCGCTGGTTCTCACGCCGCTATCGTCAAAACCCTGACTGCGCGCTCTGGCAGAACATGCTGAACCGGCAGCCGGTCGAGGGCTATCTGGGCTGCTGCGCTGCGATCTCGGGCACCGATTTCTACACGCCCACCGCCAGCCTCACCCTGCCGACCCTTGTCCTTGCCGGCAGCGAGGACGGCTCTACCCCGCCCGATCTGGTGCGCGAGACCGCCGATCTGATCAAGGGCGCGCGGTTCCACCTGATCCGCGGCGCGGGCCATCTTCCCTGCATCGACCGGCCCGAGGACTATGCTGCGGTTCTGACCACCTTCTTGCGCGATATCGGCCATCTCGACGGCTGACCCGGAGGGAGCAGACATTCCTTTTTCGACCCCCCCCCTTGGACAAGACCGTTATAAGGCAGCAAATAGAGACAATGAATTTTCATATTCGAACTTTTCCGATCTCCGAGGTCCCCGCATGCCCCGCTTTCTGCTGATCCATGGGTCCTGCCATGGCGCCTGGTGCTGGCGCGACGTGCTGACGGCGCTCCACAGGGCCGGGGCCGAGGCGCGGGCCATCGACCTGCCCTCGCACGGGGCCGACCGGACGCCGCTTGCCGATGTCACACTCGATCTCTACGCCGACGCGATCCTCGACGCGATCGACGCGCCGGTCATCCTCGTCGGCCATTCGATGGCGGGTTTCCCGATCTCGGCCGCGGCCGAGAAGGCGCCCGGGAAGATCCGGTCTCTGGTCTATGTCTGCGCCTATGCTCCGGTTACGGGCCTGTCGCTCGTCGACATGCGCCGCGCCGCGCCACGTCAGCCGCTGCTCGACACCATAGTCAAATCCGAGGACCGGGTTTCCTTCAGCTTCGATCCCGAGAAGGTTCGCGAGACGCTCTTTCACGATTGCTCCGACGAGGCTGTGGCCGATGCCAAGGCCCGGCTCGGGCCTCAGCCGATCCTGCCCCAAGCCACGCCGATTGCCCTGAGCGCGCGTTATGCCTCTGTTCCAAAACGCTATATCCGCTGTCTGCAGGACCGCGCCATTCCGCCCGAATACCAGGCCACGATGACAGCGGACTGGCCCGCCGATCGCGTCGACACGCTCGACTGCTCGCATTCGCCGTTTCTTGCCCAGCCCGAGGCGCTGGCCGCGCTTCTGCTCAAAGGCGCCGACACACCATGACCAAGCCCTGCATCATCTGCGCCGCCATCACCGGCTCTGTCGCCCGCAAGGAAGACAATCCGGCAGTGCCGATCAGCATCGCCGAGCAGATCGAGAGCCTGCAGGACTGCTTCGAGGCGGGCGCCGCCATTGCGCATTGTCATGTCCGCAACGACGACCAGAGCCCAAGCTCGGACCCCGAGGCATTCGCCCGCCTGATGGAGGGGATACGCCGGTATTGCCCCGGCATGATCGTGCAATTCTCGACCGGCGGCCGCTCGGGCGCGGGCGCGGCCCGGGGCGGGATGCTGCCGCTGCGCCCCGAGATGGCCTCGCTTGCGGTCGGATCGAACAATTTTCCGACCCGGGTCTACGGGAATCCGCCCGATCTGATCGATTGGCTGGCCTCGGAAATGCAGAAATACGATGTGAAGCCCGAAATCGAGGCCTTCGATCTGAGCCATATCTTCCAGGCGGTGAAGATGAGCCGGGACGGCCGCCTGAAGGCGCCGCTTTACGTTCAGTTCGTCATGGGCGTGAAAAACGCGATGCCCGCCGACCGGCCGAGCTTCGAATTCTATGTCGAGACGCTGAAGCGGATCGCCCCCGATGCCGAATGGTGCGGCGCGGGGATCGGGCGCCATCAGATCGAGGTCAATGAGTGGTCGATCGCGCTGGGCGGCCATACCCGCACCGGGCTCGAGGACAATGTCCGGCTCGACCGCGACAGATTGGCGCCCTCGAATGCCGCACTGGTGCGGCGCGCGGCCGAGATTTGCGCGCGCCACGAGCGCCCGGTGGCAAGCCCCATTGAGGCCCGCGCGATCCTCGGCCTGCCTCCTGCCCCCGCGAAGGGGGTTTGAACCGGACCCGCGACCGGTCTATGCGAAGGGCGTTCTGTCCCGCGGAAGGCCCGCCATGCCCCAGCCCCCGACCCGTCTTCCGATCGTCTTCATCCTGGTGACGCTGGTGCTCGACGCCATCGGGATCGGGCTGATCCTGCCGGTGATGCCGGATTTGATCCGCGACATCGACGGCGGCACGGGCCTCGGCCAGGCGGCGGTCTGGGGCGGGATCCTGTCCACCGTCTTCGCGGTCATGCAGTTTCTCTGCGGCCCGACCGTCGGCAGCCTCTCGGACCGGTTCGGCCGCCGCCCGGTTCTGCTGATCTCGCTGGCGACGATGGCGCTCGACTATGTGGTCATGGCGCTGGCGGGCTCGATCTGGCTGTTGCTGGCCGCACGCGTCGTCGGCGGCGTCACCGCCTCGACCCAGGCCACCGCCAGCGCCTTTCTGGCCGATATCTCGAAACCCGAGGAGAAGGCCGCCCGCTTCGGCATGGTCGGCGCCTCTTTCGGGATCGGCTTCGTGATCGGGCCACTCATCGGCGGGTTCCTGGGCGAGCTGGGCCCGCGCGCGCCGTTCTGGGCCGCCGCGGGCCTTGCCACGCTGAACCTGATCTTCGGCGCGCTCGTTCTGCCCGAGACCGTCACCGACCGCATCCGCCGCCCGTTCGAGTGGCGCCGCGCGAACCCCTTGGGCGCGTTCCGCGCCATCGGCCGTCTGCCCGGCATCCGGCCGCTTCTGCTGCTGTTCTTCCTCTATGAATTCGCGATGTTCATCTATCCGGCGATCTGGGCCTATTTCACCCAGTACCGCTTTGGCTGGAGCACGGGCACCGTCGGCATTTCGCTGGCGATGTTCGGGATCGGGGTCGCCATCGTGCAGGGCGGGCTGATCCGCGTCGTGCTGCGGGTGATGGGCGAGCGGATCGCGGTCTGGTATGGGCTTTGCTACAATTTCGTGGCCTTCATCGCCATCGGCCTGATCGGCAACGGCACCGCCGTTCTGGTGCTGACACCGATGATCGCGCTGGGCGCGGTGGTGACGCCCGCGCTTCTGGGCATGATGTCGAAGGCCGCCGAGGACAACCAGCAGGGCGAGTTGCAGGGCATGGTCAGTTCGCTGCGTTCGGTGGCGATGATCGCCTCGCCGCTGGTGATGACCCAGACCTTCTTCCTGTTCAGCCGCCCCGACGCGCCGCTGCACCTGCCAGGCGCCCCCTTCCTGCTGGCCGCGGGCGTGATGGTGGTCTGCGCCCTGGTCTTCGCGCTCAGACGCGCCGCGACCGGCGATGCCAGGATCCGGAGCGGCGCCTGATCCGATGCCCCGGCGCGGCCGGGACAGGCGCGTATTGACAGATTTGCAACCATGGGAAAGGTATGCCTCTGATCGGGAGGCACGATCCGCCCCTTGAGCATCGGAGTGCATGTTGATCGCCAGCCTGCGAGGGATCCGCATCCTGGGCGTACTGCCCCTGCTGTTTGCCTCGGCCCCGGCCGGGGCGGACGAGCCGCTTTCTGTCGAAATTCTCCGGATCGATCCCCGGCCCTCCGAGATCACCTATACCCTGACCGGGACCATCGAGGCGGTCGACGACTACCCGGCCTCGTTCCGGGACGGCGGCCGCATCATCGAGGTCGCGGTCGAAACCGGCGATGCGCTTGAACGCGACGACGTGATTGCGCGGGTCGACGCCACCGAGGCCGGGGCGCGGCTGAGATCCGCCGAAGCGGCGCTGCAGGCGGCCGAGGCCGCCCTCGTGCAGGCACGCCAGGCCCGCGACCGCGCAGCAAACCTGCTTGACGAGGGCAACGGCACGCAATCCGATCTCGATGCCGCGGTGCAGGCCTTCCTGTCGGCGCGCTCCGAGCGCGACCAGGCCACGGCCCGGCGCGCGGTGGCCCGGCGCGCGGCCGAGGATACCGTGCTGCGGGCGATCGAGCCCGCTATCGTCATCCGCCGCTCGGCCGAGCCGGGCCAGGTCGTGCCGGCGGGCCAGGCGGTGGTGACGCTGGCCAATCGCGGCCCGCGCGACGCGGTCTTCCAGGTTCCCGACATTCCCGAACTCGACGCCTTTCTCGGCAGCGACGTGCGCCTGTCGCCGCTGGATGGCGGCCGGGGCTGCGATGCCGCCGTGACGGAACTGGCGCCGGTGGTCAGCGGCAATGGCACCGTCCAGGCCAAGGTCCGGATCGAGGGCGAGGCAGCCGGGCGCTTTTCGATCGGCCAGCCGGTCGTGGGCGTCGTGACACTCGGCCGCCCGACCGCGCTGGTGGTGCCATGGACCGCCCTGACCGCCACTGCGGACGGCCCCGCCGTCTGGACGGTCGATGCAAAGGACAACCGGGTCCGGCTGGCTCCGGTCAAGATCGACGGCTATTCGGACAGCGGCATCCGCATCGTCGGCGGCCTGTCCGAGGGCGCGGCGGTCGTGGGCGCAGGCTCGCAATACCTCTTCCCCGGACGAGAGGTCCAGCCGCTGGAGGCCACGAAATGAGCCGCCTTCTCGCACTTGTGCTCGCGCTTCTGCCGCTGACAGCCTCCGCCGACAGCCACGCCTGCAACGGGCGCGCGGCCGAGATCCGTCCCGTCGTCTCGGAAACGGTCAGCGCCGATCCCACCCGCCAGCGCGCCTTTGCCGGCATCGTGGCCGCGGCCCACAGCGCCGATCTGGCCTTCCAGACCATTGGCCGGGTCGCCCGGGTTGCGGTCGATCCCGGCGACCGCGTCTCCGAAGGGGATATCCTGGCCAGCCTGGACCGGGTCGACCTGCAGGAAGACGTGGCCTCCGCCCGCGCGGCGCTGAGCTCGGCCGAGGCCGAGGCCGCCTATGCAAGGCAAAGCCACGAGCGTGTGCGCATCCTTGCCGAACGCGGCATCGCTCCGATGGCCCAGCTCGAGAAGGCGCAGGCCTCCAGGGAAAGCGCCGAGGCCCGGGCCGAGGCCGCGAGGGCCGATCTGGCCCGCGCCCGCGAGGCACTGGGACATGGCACGCTGCGTGCCCCGAATGATGGTATCGTGCTGTCGACCGCCGTCGAGGCGGGAACGGTGGTCGCCGCCGGGACCCCGATCCTGACGCTGGCCGATCTCAGGGGCCGCGAGGCGGTGATCGATGTGCCGGGCGAATTTCTGCAGGTCCTGCCGCCCGACGCCCGGTTCGATGTCGTCATCCATGCCGAGGACGCCACCAAGCGCCCTGCCCGCCTGCGCCTGGTCGAGCCGGTGCTAGGGGACAACATCCGCACCCGCCGCCTGCGCCTCACGATCACCGAAGGGGCCGAAGATTTCCGCATCGGCAGCCTCGTCTCGGCAACCCTCGCCCGGCTCGATCTGCCGGTGATGACGCTGCCGCTCACCGCGCTGGCAGGAACCGCCGAGGCGCCCGCCGTCTGGCGCATCCTGCCGGAGGACCGCCGCGTCGTGCGGGTGCCGGTCGAGACCGGCCGCCGGCTGGCCGACCGGATCGAGATCACCCGCGGGCTTTCGGTCGGGGACGAGATCGTGGTCAAGGGCGCGGCCTGCCTCGGCGAGGGGCAGACCGTCGGCCCGATGGTGACGCCATGACCCGGCGCTTCAACCTCTCGGACTGGGCGCTCGGGCATCGTTCGCTGGTCTGGTTCCTGATGATCGTCTCGCTCGTCGCGGGCCTGCTCGCCTATCTGTCGATGGGCCGCGAGGAGGATCCCTCCTTCGCGATCAAGGTCATGGTGGTCTCGGCCGCCCTGCCCGGCGCCACCGCCGAAGAGACCGTGACCCAGGTCACCGACCGCATCGAGAAGAAGCTGCAGGAGATCGACCAGCTCAAGTTCACCCGCTCGGTCACCTATCCGGGCCGCTCGGTCGTCTATGTCGAGCTGCGCGACGATACCCGGGCCGAGGCGGTCGACGCCACCTGGCTTCGGGTCCGCAACATGATGTCGGACATCCGGAGCGAGTTTCCCTCGGAATTCGCGGGTTTCTCCTTCGATGACGATTTCGGCGACGTGTTCGGCAGCATCTACGCCTTCGTCGGCGACGGCTTCACGCCGCGCGAGATCGAGGACCGGGTCGAGGACGTCAAGGCCGAGATCCTGCGGCTCGATCAGGCCGGAAAGGTCGAGCTGGTGGGGGTCCGCGCCCCCGAGATCCATATCGAGTTCTCCAACCGCCGGCTTGCCGCGCTGGGGCTCGACCGCGAGGCGGTGCTGGAAACGCTCGCCCAGGAAAATGCCATCGTCCCCTCGGGCACGATCCGCACCGCGGGCGAGCGCATCCTGATCCGGGTGACCGGGCAATATGCCTCGGCCGAGGACCTGGCCGCCACGCCGCTGCGGACCGGCGACGTGTTCTATTCGCTCTCGGATGTCGCCGATGTGACCCCGGGCTACGAGGATCCGCCGGCCGAGCTGTTCCGCTATAACGGGCATGAGGGCATCGCGCTTCTGGTCGGCATGCGCGAGGGCGGCAACATCCTGAAATTCGGCGCCGAGCTCGAGGCGCTGATGGACCGGGTGGCCCAGCGCCTGCCGGTCGGCATCGAGCTGCACAGGGTCGCCGATCAGCCGAAGGTGGTCGAGGAGTCGGTCGGCCATTTCACCCGGGCGCTTGCCGAGGCCGTGCTGATCGTGCTGGCGGTCAGCTTCATCTCGCTGGGGTTCAGGGCGGGGATGGTGGTGACGCTGTCGATCCCGCTGGTGCTGGCCATGACCTTCGTGCTGCTCGACGTGATGGGGATCACGCTGCAAAGGGTATCGCTCGGCGCGCTCATCATCGCGCTCGGGCTTCTGGTCGACGACGCGATGATCGCCATCGAGACCATGATCTCGCGGCTCGAGATCGGCGAAAGCCTGCACAAGGCGGCCTCCTATGCCTGGACCTCGATCGCCTTTCCGATGCTGACAGGCACGCTCGTCACCGCCGCGGGCTTCATCCCGATTGCCTTCAATTCCAGCCAGGCGGGCGAATATACCCGCTCGCTGTTCTACGTGATCGCGATATCGCTGCTTCTGAGCTGGGTCGTGGCCGTGCTGTTCGCCCCGATCCTGGGCACCACCTTCCTGCCCAAGAAGCTGCGCCATGCCCATAAGGGGCCGGGGCCGCTCCGGCGGGGCTTCCGCCGGCTGCTGCTTCGGGCGATGCACTTGCGCTGGCTCACCCTCGGGCTCACGGCCCTTCTGTTCGCGGGCGCGGTCTTCGGCCTCGGCCATGTCGAGCGGCAGTTCTTTCCCACATCGGAGCGGCCCGAGATCGTGGTCGAGGTGAGCTTGCGCCAGAACGGGGCCTTCGCCGCGACCGATGCCGCGATCGCAGCCTTCGAGGACTGGCTCGGCAAGCAGCCCGAAGCCAGCTTCATCACCGCCTATATCGGCCGCGGCGTGCCGCGCTTCGTGCTGACGCTGGACCAGCCCACGCCCAGCGAGAATATCGGCCAGCTCGCGATCATGACCCCCGATCTCGCCGCCCGCGACCGGCTGCGCGAGAAGATCGCCGCCTATGACCGCGCCCATCCCGAGGCCGTTTTCTATACCCGGCTGATCGAGCTCGGCCCACCGGTCGGCAAACCCGTGCAATACCGGCTGTCGGGCCCCGAGATCGCGCCGCTGCGCGACCGCGCCCGCGATCTTGCCGCCCTGCTCGACCGCGACCCGCGCCTGACCTCGATCAGCCTCGACTGGTCCGAGCCCGCCCGCGTGGTCCGCGTCGTGCTGGACCAGGCGCGGCTGCGGCAGCTTGGCCTGACCCAGTCCGACGTGGCGCAGACGCTTTACGGGCTGTTCGACGGCTCCGGCGTGACCGAGTTCCGCGACGGCCGGAAGCTGGTCAACGTGCTGGCGCGGGGGGTGGCCGCCGACCGATCGACCGTGGCCGCGCTGGAGACGCTGCAATTCGGGAACGCCGCCGGCACACCGATCCCGCTTCTGTCCATCGCGCGGCTCGAATGGACCACCGAACAGCCCGAGATCCACCAGCGCGACCGGGTGCCCACCATCACCGTGGGCGCCGCGATCCGGGGAAGCGAGCAGCCCGCGACCGTGGCGGCGGATCTCGCCCCGGTCATCGCCGAGTTCGCCTCCGGACTGCCCGCCGATTACCGGATCGCGCTTGGCGGCTCGGCCGAATCGAGCGCCGAGAGCCAGGCGCCGATCCTGCAGGTCGTGCCGGTGATGGTGCTCTGCATCCTGACGCTGGTGATGATCCAGATGCAGAGCTTCCGGCTGCTGTTCATCGTTCTGGCGGTGGCTCCGCTGGGTCTGATCGGCGTGGTCGCGGCGCTGCTGCCCTCGGGCGCGCCGCTCGGCTTCGTCGCCTTGCTGGGGGTGCTGGCGCTGGTCGGCATCCTGATCCGCAACTCGGTGATCCTGATCCACGAGGTCAGCGTCCTGAGCCGCGCCGGGCGCAGCCCCTGGGACGCGGTCTACGAGGCCTCCGACAGCCGCGCGCGGCCGATCCTGCTGACCGCGGCCGCGGCAAGCCTCGCACTGATCCCGATCGCGCGCGAGGTGTTCTGGGGCCCGATGGCCTTTGCCATGATGGGCGGGATCATCGCCGGAACCGGCATCACGCTGCTTTTCGCCCCCGCGCTTTATTGCGTCGTGTTCCGCATCCGCCCGCCCGCGCCGGACGCCCGGCCCGGGGCCTGACCCCCGGGGCCGGGATGGCGCCCAGGACGGCTCTCTGCCCCCCTCCTTCCCTGCCTGAATCGCCCCGAATCATCTTTCCGAAACCGGGAAATGACGCGCCGGAGATCGCCTCGCCCCGGCATCCGGCCGCCTCCCTGGGCCCGGTCTCGCGGCAGCGGCGGGCCGGGCCGGGCGACTGGCCTGCGGCAAAAGGCGCCAGCCGATGCGCATGAAAACGCCGGTCAGTCCGCGTCCGGCGGAATCTCTGAAAAGGACATTCACCTGAAAGGCTAACAATCGCACCCGAAGACATCCGGGCAGGGAAACCGGGCAAATGCCGCAAATCACATATCTGAAATGACCCATTTGCGCTGAGCGCATGGCAGCCATGCCTTCGTTGCCCCTTGCTGTCCGGCGCGGCAGTCTGTCCAAGAAGATCGGAACCGTGGGATCTTCCCGACCGCCCAGGGCCGGAATACCCACCGAGACACCGGCACTTCCCCGCTCCGGACCGGATGGTCCGCATGGGAAGCACGAGGAGGAGGATCCCATGACCGTCGCCCAACCCATTGCGTCCCGAATAGCCGATCCGACGCTGCGCAGCCGCGTGATGAGCGCCGAGGACGCCGCGGCCCTGATCGCGCCCGGCTCGACCATCGGGATGAGCGGCTTCACCGGGTCGGGCTATCCCAAGTCGGTGCCGATGGCGCTGGCCGCCCGGATCGAGGCAGAACATGCCGCGGGCAATCCGTTCCAGGTCAAGGTCTGGACCGGCGCCTCGACGGGCCCCGAGCTCGACGGCGCGCTGGCCAAGGCCGGCGGCATCGAATTCCGCCTGCCCTACAACTCGGACCCGATCGCGCGCGAGAAGATCAACGCGGGCGAGATGAACTATTTCGACATGCATCTGAGCCAGGTCGCGCCGATGGCCTGGCAGGGGTTCCTGGGCAAGCTCGACACCGCCATCGTCGAGATCTCGGGCATCACCTCCGACGGCCAGCTGATCCCGTCCTCTTCGATCGGCAACAACAAGACCTGGCTCGACCAGGCCGATCAGGTGATCCTCGAAGTCAATCGCTGGCAAAGCGAGGCGCTGCGGGGCATGCATGACATCTATTACGGCACCGCCCTGCCGCCCCATCGCCGCCCGATCCCGCTCTCGAGCCCGAACGACCGCATCGGCCAGCCCTATTTCCGCTGCGACCCGAAGAAGATCGCGGCCATCGTCGAGACCGACGCGCCGGACCGCAACGCCCCCTTCAAGGCGCCCGACGAGGTGGCCCAGGCCATTGCCGGGCACCTGCTGGACTTCTTCCTGCACGAGGTCGCCAAGGGCCGCCTGCCGCAACATCTGCTGCCGCTGCAATCGGGCGTCGGCAATGTCGCGAACGCGGTGCTGACCGGGCTGATGAACTCGCCCTTCGAGCAGATGACTGCCTATACCGAGGTGATCCAGGACGGCATGCTGGAACTGCTTGACGCGGGCAAGCTGCGCAGCGCCTCGGCCACCGCGCTGTCGCTGAGCCCGAGCGCCGCCGAATGGTTCAACGACCGCGCTTACCGCTTCCGCGACAAGCTGATCCTGCGGCCGCAGGAAATCTCGAACCACCCCGAGCTGGTGCGCCGGCTGGGCTGCATCGCGATGAACGGGCTGATCGAGGCCGATATCTACGGCGCGGTGAACTCGACCCATATCATGGGCTCGCGAATCCAGAACGGCATCGGGGGCTCGGGCGATTTCGCCCGCAATGCCTATGTCTCGATCTTCATGACGCCGTCGACCGCGAAGAATGGCAAGATCTCGGCCATCGTGCCCAAGGCCGCCCATATCGACCACATCGCCCAGGACGTGCAGATCATCGTTACCGAACAGGGGCTGGCCGATCTGCGCGGCCTGGCGCCCCGGCAGCGCGCCGCCCAGATCATCGAGAACTGCGCCCATCCCGACTACCGCCCCGCGTTGCGAGACTATTACAAACGCGCGATGGAGGGCTCCTTCGGCAAGCATGCGCCGCATCTCATGGACGAGGCGCTGTCCTGGCATGCGCGCTTCGTCAGGACCGGCTCGATGAAGGAAGAGTGAGCCTCGCAAGAGGCGGGCCTGCCCCGGGCCGCAACCGGACATGAAAAGGCCCCGCCCCCGGGGGTTTGAGGGCGGGGCAAGGTCGGCCCCGGTGTCCGGCCGGGGCTTGGGAGTATCCTGCCGGCCCCGGGGGCAAGGACCGGGTCCGGCCCTGTCGCACCGGCCCGAAGGCCGGAACGCCAGTTGTCAGGGCCCTGGGCCCTCCCCGGCCCGGGCGCGGGACTTGCCCGGACGGGGAGAGCTTCGGCCTCAGGCAGCCGGGCACCGGAGGGTCTGGCGCCCGGCCGCCTGTCGCGGTCGGCCCTCAGGCCGGCCGATCCGCGCGGTTGCCGAGGGTGACGGAGACATCCATCGACTTGCCCGCGCGCAACAGGTTCAGCGACACCTCGGTGCCGGGCGCGTCGGAGGCGATGAAGCGGGTCAGATCGCGCGGCCCGCTCACCTTCTGGCCATCCACCGCCAGCACGATATCGCCCTTCTTCAGCCCCGCCCTGGCAGCCGGGCTGTCGGCGGTCACATCGACGATCATGGTGCCGCGCGGGCTGTCGAAGCCCAGCGCCGCGGCCACTTCCTCGCTGACCCCGCCGATCTGCACGCCGAGGAAACCGCGATCGACCTGGCCGCCCTTCTCGAGATCGGCCACGACCGATTTGGCCATGTCCGAGGGCACGGCGAAGCCGATCCCGACCGAGCCGCCGGTGGGCGACAGGATCGCGGTATTGATGCCGACGACATCGCCCTCCTCATTGAAGAGCGGCCCGCCCGAATTGCCCTTGTTGATGGCCGCATCGGTCTGGATGAAATTGTCGAAGGGCCCCGAATTGATGTCGCGGCCCAGAGCCGAGACGATGCCGCTGGTGACGGTCTGGCCAAGCCCGAAGGGATTGCCCATCGCCACCACCGGCTGGCCGACCTTCAGCGCGTCCGAGGCGCCGAAATCGACATGGGGCAGGTTCTGGCCGTCGATCTCGATCAGCGCGATGTCGGTCGCCGTGTCGGCGCCCAGCACCTTGCCGCCGAAGCTGCGGCCGTCGGCCAGCGTCACGGTCACGCTGTCGGCGCCGTCGACCACATGGGCATTGGTCACCACCTTGCCATCCTGCGAGATGATGAAACCGGTGCCGACGCCCTTCAGCCGCGGCGCCTGGCCATGCGGCCCCTGCGGATAGCCCGGCATTGGCATGCCGAAGCGTCGGGCGAATTCCTCGAAGGGGAAGTCGTCGGGGAACTGGAAGTTCTGCATCTGCGCCTGGGGTGCGGCCTTCTCGACCTCGATCGTCACGACGGCGGGCGCGACCCGCGACACCAGATCGACATATCCGCCCGCAGGCGCCGCGGCGGCATTGGCCGCCGGCACCGCATGATCGAGGCCGATCCCCGCCGTCGCCCCGAGGAGCGCGGCGAGCGCCACGGCCGAGACGGCATTGCGCTTGGCTTTGTTCGACATTTCCCTGGTCTCCTGAACTGGGGGCATCTTTCCCGGCCTCACGCCGGCTACGGGACCAAGATGGCGGCCCCGGATTGCGGCCGCATCCCCGCAAGGATTACATTCCTGCAATCGCTCTCACGTGCCGGTGACAGCGCCGAAACCCGGGCCTCGGGACGGTTGAACGCCCCCCGCGCGGCGCCATAGTGAAGCACAGTCGCGTCAAGGATCGGGGTCCGGAGGCCGTTCGCCATGAAACTGCTCGTCGTCGAGGACGATCCAACCACTGCCCAGTTCATCGCCCGGGGGCTCGGCGAGGAAGGCCATTCGGTCGATTGTCTCGACAATGGCCGCGACGCGCTGACCCGGGCGCTGGCCACGGCCTATGACGTGATGGTGGTCGACCGGATGCTGCCCGAGCTGGACGGGCTGTCGCTGGTGCGCGCGCTGCGTGCTGCCCATGTCACCACGCCCGCGATCTTCCTGACCTCGATGAGCGGGGTCGACGACCGCATCGACGGGCTCCGGGCGGGCGGCGACGACTATCTGGTCAAGCCCTTCGTCTTCGGCGAGCTCTCGGCCCGGATCGAGGCGCTGGGCCGCCGCCCGCCGATGCAGGAGACCGAGACCGTGCTGAAGGCGGCCGATCTCGAGATGGATCTGGTGCGCCGCAGCGTCACTCGGGCGGGCCGCAAGATCGAGCTTCTGCCGCGCGAATTCGCGCTTCTGGAGCATCTGCTGCGCCACAAGGGCCGGGTGCAGACCCGCACCATGCTGCTGGAATCGGTCTGGGACATCAATTTCGACCCGCAGACCAATGTGGTCGAGACCCATATCAGCCGGCTCCGCGCCAAGGTCGACAAGCCCTTCGACAGGGAACTGATCGCCACCGTGCGCGGCGCGGGCTACCGGATCGGCGACTGAGATGGCCGGCATCGCGGTCTCGCTCACGCATCTGCTGCGCTCGACCCCGGTCCGGCAGGCGCTGGCGCTGGTCGCGGTGGTGGCACTGGCGAACCTGCTGTCGCTGGGCGGCGCGTATCTGACGCTGCGCGCCGATCTGGTGCGCGCGATCCGGGCAGATCTGGCCGGGGATCTGGCCAGCTTCGAGATCAGCGCCACCCCGGCCGCGCTGTCGGCCATCGTCCAGGCGCGGGCGCGGGCGACCGACCCGGCCAAGAAGGTCACGGTGTTTCTGGCGGCCGGCGGGCGGCAGGTCGGCAATGCCCGGGCCATGCGCCAGGGCGACGACATCCGGCTCGTGCCGGACGAGCAGCCGCTGGGGGCTGCGGGCTATCTGCACGAGGTCCGGCCGCTGGCCGGGGGACTGCTGATCGTGGCCGAGAGCCTCGCCCCGATCGCCGAGCTGCGCCGCACCTTCCTGTCGCTGCTGGCCTTCAGCCTCGGGCCCACCGTCCTGATCTCGCTGGGCGTCGGCGTGCTGATCGCCCGGCGCACCGCGCGCCGCGTGGATGGCATCGAGGACACGCTCGACCGGCTTTCGGCGGGCGATCTCAGCGCCCGGCTGCCGCCCGACCCGGTCCCGGCCGACGACCTGTCACGGATCGGCGCCGGGGTGAACCGGCTGGCCGCGCGCCAGGAAGCCGCAACCGAGGCGCTGCGCCAGGTCACCGCCGACATCGCCCATGACCTGCGCACACCGCTGCAGCGGATCTCGGTGCTGATCCAGGATCTGCGCGCAAGGCTGCCCGACGAGAGCGAGCCCGCCGAGCTGGCCGACCGCGCCAGCGCCGAGGTCGACCGCGCGGTCTCGGTCTTCCGCGCCATGCTGGAGATCGCCCAGATCGAGGGCGGTCAGGCCTCGGCCCGGGTCCAGCCATTCGATCTCGGGCTCACCGTCCGGCAGGTGGTCGAGCTGTACCAGCCCTCGGTCGAGGATGCGGGCCACTGCCTGAGCCTCGCCTGCCCCGGGACCGGCCCGACCGTGCGGGGCGAGCCCAGCCTCATCGCCCAGGCGCTGGCCAATCTGATCGAGAACGCGCTGCGCCACACGCCCCAGGGCAGCCGGATCGACATTGCCGTCAGCGCCGATCCGCCCGGACTGATCGTGGCCGATGACGGCCCCGGCGTGCCAGAGGCCGAGCGCGGCAAGGTCCTGCGCCGCCTCTACCGGCTGGAGCGCAGCCGCACCACGCCGGGCCACGGGCTGGGCCTGTCTCTTGTCGCGGCCATTGCGGGCCTGCATGGCGCCGAGCTGACGCTCGAGGACAACGCCCCGGGCCTGCGGGTCCGCCTTGTCTTCCCCTCCGATGCCGGCGGCCTGCCTGCTACAGGAAGCTCAGACCCAGCGCGATGATGACCCCGCTCACGACCAGCTGAACCACGCAGAAGCCCATGATGTCCTTGGCGTTCAGCCCGGCGATGGCGAGGATCGGCAGGGCCCAGAACGGCTGCACCATGTTGGTCCAGGCATCGCCCCAGGCCACCGCCATCGCAATGCGCGCCTGATCGACGCCCAGCGCCTCGGCCGCGGGCAGCATCACCGGCGCCTGCACCACCCATTGTCCGCCGCCCGAGGGCACGAAGAAATTGACGATGCCCGCGCTGATGAAGCCCCAGAAGGGCAGGCTCTCGGCGCTGGCAAACGAGGTCAGCCCGTCCGAGATCGAGACCGCCAGCCCCGACCCCGCCATGATCGCCATGATGCCGGAATAGAACGGGAACTGGATCACGATGCCCGCGCCGCTCTTGACCCCTTCGGCCAGCGCATCGAGCAACCGCCGCGGCGTGCCGTGCAGAATGATCGCGACGAAGAGGAACAGGAAGTTGATCGAGTTCAGCGTCAGCCCGCCGCCGCCGAGAAAGTCGATCACCAGCCAGGCCAGCCCCGCGCCGCCGATGATCCAGGACAGGATCGGCGAATTCTCGATCCGGTCCGAGGGCCGGTGGGTCGGCCCGCCGCCGAATTCGGGCTCTTCGAGCTTTGCCGGATCGACGACCATCTCATGGCCGGATTTGGGCAGCATCAGCCAGTTGACCAGAGGCACGGCAATGAAAAGCGCCGCGACGATGATCAGGTTGAACCCCGCGAAAATGGTCTCGGAGGTGCCGATGATCCCGATCTGGTCCTCGAAGGTGTGGCCGGGCGTCGCGATCGCCAGCGGGATCGAGCCCGCAAGACCGCCATGCCAGACCAGAAAGCCCGAATAGGCCGAGGCGACCAGCAGCCGGTAATCGACCGCGACGCGGCGGGCGACGGCCTTGGCCAGCAGCGCCCCCACCACCAGACCGAAGCCCCAGTTGATCCAGCTCGCCAGCAGCGAGACCAGCGTCACCAAGAGGATCGCGCGGGCCGGGGCGCGAGCGGTGTCGGCGATCCGGTTCAGAATGCCCCGTACCGCAGGCGTCGAGGCCATCATGTAGCCCGTCACCAGCACCAGCAGCATCTGCATCGAGAAGGACAGCAACGTCCAGAAGCCGTCGCCCCACATCTCGATCACCGCAACCGGCGAGCGCCCCTCGAACAGCACCGCGGCCGCCATCACGACGATGGTCAGGATGATCACGAAAACATAGGGGTCCGGCAGGTAGCGCTCGAACACGCGCACCAGCGGCCTTGCCACAACCGAAAGCATATCCATTCCTCCCAAATGGCTTTGGCCAGACCTAGCCTGCGGAAGGAAAAGTTAAACCTGCGGTCTTTTGTCCCGCCCCGACAACGTCGCGATGACGCCCGGACGGGCGATCACTCCCCGGCCTGACGGCGCGCCGCTCCGGCCTCGAGGTCGAGATGCCCGCGCAGGCCCTCGGGCAGTGCCAGATGGCGGGCCAGATCGTCGAGATAGCGCCGCTCGTCGGGCGTGTCGGGATCGACCGCCAGGGCCGAGGCCAGGTACAGCTCGGCCCGCTGGGCATCGGTCCGCGCCGGGCGCGCGGCGTCTGCCGGATCGGCGGGGGCGGCGAAACTGTCGAACAGCGCGGCCTTTTCCTCGGCCCCGAGGCCCAGCGCCTCGATCCGGTCGCGGATGCGGCGATGTTCCTCGCCGTCGATATGGCCGTCGGATTTCGCCGCGAGGATCATCGCGCGCAGCACCGCCAGCCGGAAATCCTGCCCGGCGCTGTCGCGCTCCTGTGCCATGTCGAAGCCGCTCTCGGCGGGCGGCGGCGGCAGATGCAGCGGATCGGCCTCGGTGCCCGAGGGGCGGTTCTGCTGCCAGTCGCGCCAGGCCTTGTAAGCGAGCCCGCCGACCGCGGCCATGCCGCCATAGGTCAGGGCCTTGCCGCCCAGCTTGCGGGCCTTCTTGCTGCCCAGAAGCAGGGCCACCAGCCCGCCTGCGGCCGCACCGCCCGCAAGCCCGCCCGGCAGCGTCGACCCGCCCTGCCCCCGATCCTGTCTCGGGGCCTGCCCCGAGCCCAGCGCCTCCTGCAGCAGCCGTTCGATATTCATGGCGCCTCTCCCTTTCGCGTGATCCAGGCAGAGCTATGGACCGGCCCGCCGCCCTTCAAGGCAACCGGCCCCACGCGATCTGAACTTCCCGCGAGCGGAAGGTCTGCCGAAGCGCCGACTGCTCAGCGCCAATAGGCGACGGCCAGGAACCGCTCGCGCGGCAATCCGCGTGCGGTCAGCCGGCGCCGCGCCTCGCGTGCGATCTCGTCGCGGGCGGCGAACCAGACGAAGCCGCCCGGCCCCGGATCGGCCGCATCGAGCGCCTCCAGAAGATCGCCGATGCGCGTCACCCGCCGGTCGGCCCCCAGCGCCGCCAGATCCCCGGGCGAAGCCGTGACCCAGGCCTGCGCGGGGGCTTCGGACAGCCGCAGGATCCGCAGGATCGCAGGCAACGCGGTCTCGTCGCCGAAAAGCAGCAGCGGATCGCCCTCGGGCAACCAGCCGCCGCCCGGTCCCATGATCCCGACCGGCGCCCCCGGAACGATGCCGCGCGCCCAGTCGCAGGTCGGACTGCCGGGATGGTCGAAGATGTCGATATCGATCCAGTCCGCCCCCAGATCGGCAACGGTATAGACGGCCCGGTGCAGCGCATCGGCCCCCTTGGGCCAGTCGACCCGCGCCGTCGCGCCGATCCGCGGCCAGAGCGGCTCCCGGTCCCGGGGCGGGATCAGAAGCCGGAAATGCAGACCGGTCGAAGCGAAGCGGCTCGCATCGGCCAGCCCGACCCGCAGCCTCAGAAAGCCCGGCGCGCTCTGGCGGCAGGATATCGCCACACCGATGGAAAGGCCCGGGGCCAGGGCCCCCGCCGCCACATCGTCCCAGCCGATCTCGAGACCGCATTCGGCCAGCGCTTCGGTCACGCTGTCCTGCGCCGCACGCAGATAGCGGTCGTCAGGCGCGGTGATCTCGATGCCGAGCCCCGTCCCCGCCCCAGTCTCTGTCCCGGTCTCTGTCTCCGGCCCGATCGGCCGCATAACCACCCGAGAGCCCCGAAGATCTAGGATCACGCCCTGGGCGGTTTCGGACACCGCCAGCTCCCATTCCATGGCCCGCGCGCGCAGCGCCGCCATGGCGTCTTCGGCATTTCCGGCCACATGCCCGCGCGTGCGCTGCGTTGCTTCGATCCCCAAGGCGGCCCCCTCCTGTTGCAGCTCATTTCCGAGTGTTTTTATCAACTACCGGAAATCGAAATGCAAAGCCCTTCTTGCAACCCGGCCGGGGACGGGCTGGCACAACACGGCCGCCCCGCCCCGGTCAGAGGGGCGGAGAGGCGGAGAGGCGCAGGAGCGGGCCGCGATGCCGGTCCCTGTCAGTAGCTGAAATCCGCGTAGATCCGGCTCAGATCGCCGTTCCAGTCGCCATGGTAATGGTCGAGCAGCTCGTCGGCCGGGGTCTTGCCGGTCTCGACGCTGTCCTCCAGCGCATGCAGGAAATGGCGCTCGTCCTGGACCATGCCGCCCAGCCCGGGCCGGGCGCGGGCCTTGAGCCCGCCGCGGGCGATATCGATCACCTGCCGGGCAAGGCCCAGCATCTTCACGCCATTCACCTCGGCATCGAGCCCGTCGGTGGCGGCGGCGACGCGCCAGGCCTCGCGGGTCTCGGCATCCCAGTCCTTGACCAGATCCCAGGCGGCATCGAGCGCGCCCTGATCGTAGGTCAGCCCGACCCAAAGCGCGGGAAGCGCGCAAAGCCTGCGCCACGGCCCGCCATCGGCGCCGCGCATCTCGATGAATTTCTTCATCCGCGCCTCGGGGAAGATCGTCGTCAGGTGATCGGCCCAGTCCGACAGCGTCGGCACCTCGCCCGGCAGCGCGGGCAGACGGCCAGCCATGAAATCGCGGAAGGACTGGCCCAGAGCGTCGATATAGCGGCCGTCGCGATAGACGAAATACATCGGCACATCGAGGGCATAGTCGACATAGCGCTCGAAGCCGAACCCGTCCTCGAAGACGAAGGGCAGCATGCCGGTACGCGCCGCGTCGAGATCGCGCCAGACCCGGCTGCGCCAGGATTTCATGCCATTGGGCTTGCCGTCGAGGAAGGGCGAATTGGCGAACAGCGCGGTCGCGACGGGTTGCAGCGCCAGCGCCACCCGCAGCTTCTGCACCATGTCGGCCTCGGAGCCGAAATCGAGATTCACCTGGACCGTGCAGGTCCGGTACATCATCGTCTTGCCCATGGTCCCGACCCGGTCCATGTAATCGGTCATCAGCCGGTAACGCCCCTTGGGCATCATCGGCATGTCCTCATGGCTCCAGATCGGGGCGGCGCCGAGGCCGATGAAGCCGACGCCGATCTCGTCGGCCACGCCCTTCACCTCGCGCAGATGCTCGGTGACCTCGTCGCAGGTCTGGTGGATGGTCTCGAGCGGCGCGCCCGACAGTTCCAGCTGGCCGCCCGGCTCGAGGCTGACATTGGCGCCGTCCTTCTGCAGCCCGATGAGGTTCTCGCCCTCCATCACCGGCGCCCAGCCATGGCGGTCGCGAAGCCCCTCCATCACCGCCTTGACCGAGCGCGGCCCGTCATAGGGAATGGGCTTCAGCGCATCCTTGCAATAGCCGAATTTCTCGTGCTCGGTGCCGATCCGCCAATCGGGCTTTGGCTTGCAGCCCGAGGCCAGGTACTCGGCAAGCTGCGCATGGGATTCGATCGGGCCGCCGCCTGACTGGGGAATGGACATGGGCCAGCGGCCTCCATTTGTTCGCTCGTTTTCCGGCCAAGACCTGCGATGCGGAGGGGCTCAAGTCAAGGCCGGGCGGTCGATCCTCGACCAGACCGTCACCGGCCCATCTTCCGCGGAACGGTCGAGCGCCGAGAGAATGGTGCGCGGATTGGCGCAGGGCAGCGCCATGAAGACGTCAAACAGCGCTTCGGCGCCCTGCGCCGAGGCCGGGATCGTGACCGCCGGAAAGCGGGTCTGGGTCAGCCGCCAGCCCCGCGCGCCGGTCTCGTCGAAGACCATCTCGATGGCGCGGATCTCGCTCAGCGCGACGAAGCCGCCGCCATGGGGTGCCAGATAGGTAATCTGCCCCTCATCGACCCGCACGAGGCCGGGGCCGTCGCCCGGAATGCGGAACCGGGCGCGGCGGAACGCGACGAAGCCGAGCGCGAGGCCCAGCCCCAGCGCCAGCAGGCCCAGCGCCTGGAAGAGATACCCGCCCAGCCCGAAGATCCACAGTCCGGCCAGCGCCACCGCGCCCGAAGCGATCAGCTCGCGCCAGCGGGACAGCGCCGCGACCGCCTCGGGCCGCAGGAAGCTCACCCCCAGTCCCCCAGCGCCTGCTGCCAGACCGTCAGCGCGGCCACGGCGGCGGTATCGGCGCGCAGAACGCGCGGCCCCAGACTGACTGGATGGGCGAAGGGCAACGCCCGCAGCCGGGCGCGTTCGGAGTCGGAAAACCCGCCTTCGGGCCCGATCAGGATCGCCCAGGGGCCCTTCGCCGCCGCGCCCAGCACCTGCCCAGCCCCCACCAGCGCCTCGTCGCAGAACATCAGGTGGCGGCTGTCATCCCAGCCATCGAGCAGCGCCGAGAGCTTCTGCAACTCGGCCACCTCGGGCACGAAGGTGCCGCCGCATTGCTCGGCAGCCTCGATCGCATGGGCCTGCAGCCGGTCGCGGCGGATGCGCTCGGAATTGGTGAAATCGGTCTGCACCGGGCAGATCCGGGCCGCGCCCAGCTCGGCCGCCTTCTCGACGATGAAATCCGTTCGCGTTTTCTTGATCGGCGCGAAGCACAGCCAGAGATCGGGCGGAAGCTGCAGCGGACGGGTCCGGCTGCGACAGATCAGCACCCCCGCACGCTTCTTCGCCTCGGCCACATCGGCCAGCCATTCCCCTGATTTACCGTCGAAAACCAGCACCGGATCGCCCGGAACCAGTCGCATCACGGCAAACAGGTAATGCGCCTGGTCGCCGGTCAGAGGAACGGTTTGCCCTTCCCCCAAGGGCTGCTCTACATAGAGCCGGATTCTTGCAGACCGAACATCGCTCATGGGGGTCATTGTTATGTCCGACATCGCCGAAACGCCAGAGGCCCGCAGCACGGCCCACCGTCAGACCGTTGGCCAGGTCGCCGATGCCGTTCAGGGCAACTGGGTCGACCGCCTCGCCCCGGCCTGGACCCGCCCCTATCTGCGTCTGTCCCGCGCCGACCGGCCGGTCGGCACCTGGCTTCTCTATCTGCCCTGCCTCTGGGGCGTGACCCTGGCCGCGGCCTCGACCGGGTTCCGCTGGTTCGATCTGTGGATCGTGCTGGGCTGCGGCATCGGCGCCTTCCTGATGCGCGGCGCGGGCTGCACCTGGAACGACATCACCGACCGCAACTTCGATGGCGAGGTCGCGCGCACCCGCTCGCGGCCGATCCCCTCGGGACAGGTCACGGTCGCGCAGGCGGTGTTCTGGATGGTGGTGCAGTCGCTGGCCGCCTTCCTGATCCTGATCACCTTCAACATGAACGCGATCCTGATGGGCGTGGGCTCGCTGGCGCTGGTCGCGATCTATCCCTTTGCCAAGCGCTTCACGTGGTGGCCGCAGATCTTCCTTGGCCTCGCCTTCAACTGGGGCGCGATGCTGGCCTGGGTCGCCCATACCGGCAGCCTGACCCTCGCCCCGGTCCTGATGTATCTCGCGGGCATCGCCTGGACCGTGTTCTACGACACCATCTATGCCCACCAGGACAAGGAGGACGACGCGCTGATCGGGATCAAGTCGACCGCGCGTCTCTTTGGCGAAGACACGCCTTACCGCCTGCGACAGCTGCTTCTGGGCGCGACCGCTCTGATGGTGCTGGCGGCGCTGCTGGCGCTGCTGCGCCCCGCGGGCGGTGCGGCCGCCTTCCTGGGGCTTGCCGGCGCGCTGGGCTTTGCCTTCCACATGGCCTGGCAGCTCTCGCAACTCGATACCGACGACAATGACCGCTGCCTGTCCCTGTTCCGCAGCAACCGCGATGCCGGGCTGATCCCGGTGCTTTGCTTCGGCCTCGCGATCCTGGCCTGAGCCCCACCGCCCCAATGACGATCACGAAAGGGCCCCGATGACACACCAAGCCAGGACAGGCCGATGCGACGCCTTCTTCACAAGCTGATCGTTCCCGGCGTCTTCGCGCTGGCAGCACTCGTCTGCCTCGGCGCCGCGCTGCTTGCGGTGGAGAGCATCGAAAGCCAGGCCCGGCAGGCAACCCGGGAGGCCCTGCAGGCGCGCGGCATCGACTGGGCCAGCGCCCGCACCGACGGCATGCTGATGCGACTCTCGGGCACCGCTCCCGACGAGGCCGCGCGGTTCCACGCCCTCGCGGCCGCCGGCAGCGTGGTCGACAGCACCCATCTGATCGACGAGATCGAGATTGCCGCCCCGAACCCGGTGGACGGCCCGCGCTTCTCGATCGAATTGCTGCGCAACGATACAGGGATCTCGGTGATCGGGCTGATCCCGCAAAGCTCGCGCACCGAGGCGCTGGCCAACGAGCTGTCGCGGATCGCCGGGCGACTGCCAGTGACCGACATGATGGATGTCGCCGAGGACCCGGCGCCCGATGGCTGGAATGGCGCGCTCGGGTTCGGGCTGACCGCACTCGAGCGGCTGAAACGCTCGAAGGTCTCGATCACCGCCACGCGCGTGGCCGTCACCGCGATCTCGAACAGCGCCGAGGACAAGGCCAGGCTCGAAGGCGAGCTGCGCCGCACCGCGCCGAAGGGGCTCGAGCTCGTGCTCGAGATCTCGGCACCCCGCCCGATCATCGCCCCCTTCACCCTGCGCTTCCTGATGGACGACGAGGGCGCCCGCTTCGATGCCTGCGCCGCCGATACCGAAGCCGCCGCGGCGCTGATCATGGCCGCCGCACGCGAAGCCGGCGCGCCCGAGGACACCAGCTGCACCCTCGGGCTCGGCGCCCCCTCGGCCGATTGGGGGCAGGCCGCCGCCCGCGGCATCTCGGCGCTCGCGGAGCTCGGCGGGGGCAGTCTCACCTTCTCGGACACCGACGTGACCCTCGTCGCCGCCGCTGGCACCACGCCTGCGCTCTTCGACCGGGTGAGCGCCACGCTGAAGAACGACCTGCCCGAGGCGTTCAAGCTTCATGCGGTCCTGCCGGCACCGCTCAAGGCCGAGGCCACGGCCGGACCCGCCGAATTCATCGCCACGCTGAGCCCCGAGGGCCTGGTGCAGCTTCGCGGCCGCGCCACCGACGGCATGGTGCGCGATGCGACCGAAAGCTATGCGCGGTCGCGCTTCGGCAGCCGGCAGGTGCATTCCGCGCTGCGGCTCGACCCCGCCTTGCCCGAGGGCTGGCCGGTCAGGATGCTGGCCGGGCTCGAGGCGCTGGCGCAGCTGCGCAACGGCTCGGCCATCGTCCAGCCCGATTTCGTGCAGATCAGCGGTCTGACCGAGGACAAGACCGCCCGGGCGCGGATCGCGCAGATCCTCTCCGACCGCCTGGGCAATGCACAGAATTTCGACATCAACATCACCTATCGCGCCCCGGCAGAGACCGAGGGCGCCGGCCAGACCGACCCGGCTGTCTGCGTGGCACGGATCGACGCGGCGCTTGCCAAGCGAAAGATCACCTTCGACCCCGGCTCGGCCACCATCGACGGCACCTCTCTGCGGGTGGTCGATGAAATCGCAGACATCCTGCGCGACTGTCCGCGCGCGAAGATGGAGATCGCGGGCTATACCGACAGCCAGGGCCGCGACGAGATGAACCTGCGGCTCAGCCAGTCCCGCGCCGATGCCGTGGTCGATGCGCTGATGGCCCGGCGCGTGCTGGTCGGCAACCTGACCGCCAGGGGCTATGGCGAGGTCGACCCTGTCGCCACCAACGATACCGAAGAGGGGCGCGAGGCCAACCGGCGGATCGAGTTCCACCTGATCGACGACGGCGCCTCGACGGAAGACGCCACCGAAGAGGCGGAGGACAGCGAGGCGAGCGACGCCGGGACCGGCGATGCCGGGCAGGAAGCTGCCGCAGAGGATGACGTCAGAGCGGATGACGTCGAAGCGGATGACGAGAGCGGCGAAGCCACCCCGGCCGCCACAGACGAGGACACACCGGCCGAAGCCGGCGAAGAGGACCCGACCGATGGACAGGACTGAATTCATTCTGGTCACCAGCGTCATGCTGTTCGTGGCCTTCGCCCTGGGCTGGGTCGCCTGCTGGCTGGTGCAGCGGCTCGGCCGCACGACCACCGCCGACATGGGCGAACTCGACCGCATGGCCCATGCCCTGCACGAGGCCGAGGAGGCGCGCGATCAGGCGGTGGGCTATCTCGAACAGCGCGAGGCCGAGCTGACCAACCAGCTGAACCAGACCGAGGCCGAACTGAACGCGGCGATGGACGGGCTTCAGCATTCCCGCCAGGAGGCCGAGGAACTGCGCGCCTATATCGAGCGGATCAACGCCCGCTGAACCCCGAGCCGCCCCGGGCTGCCACGGCCCCGGGTTCGGGCCTCAGCCCATCACGGCCTTCCGGATCAGGTTCAGCCCGGCCACCGCCAGCACCAGAAGCGTGGCGCGGCGGAACCGGGTCGGGTCGAGCCGGTCCTGCAGCCGCAGCCCGGCCCACATGCCGAGCGCGGCAGGCAGCACCAGCGCGGCCGAGAAGGGCAGGCTTTGCGCGTTCAGCACGCCCGAGCCCAGATGCGCGAACAAAAGCATCGCCGAGCCGATCAGGAACACCACCCCCTGCACCCGGATCATCTCTGTCTTCTCGGTGTTGAAGGACAGCAGATAGGCGATCACCGGCGGCCCCCAGACCCCCGAGATCCCGCCGAAGAATCCGCCGGTCAGCCCCATCGCGATCTCGGCCCTGCCCCGGTGGCGGGCGGGCAGGATCAGCTGCCGCCCCGCCAGCTGCGAGAGGGTGAAGATCGTGATCGGACCCCCGATCAGCAGATAGAGCACGCGGTCCGAGAGGACCGGAACCAGCGGCGCGCTGAGACAGATCGCCAGCACCACGCAGCCGATCAGCAACCGGTAGCGCGTGATCGATTCCCAGGCCGCCGCCGCCCCCTGCCGGAACGCCTGGGCCAGATTGGTCAGCAGCGTCGCCAGCACCAGCCCGGCCAGCGCCAGCTCGGCCGGCAGAAAGCTCGACAGGCCCGAAATCAGGATCATCGGCAGGGCGAAGCCGACAGCGCCCTTGACGACCCCTGCGACAAGCGCAACCCCGACGGCCGCGACAAACAGATATATATCTATACCAAATATCATCTCCGCCTCCCGCTCCGGCTATATACCGGACCGGCTCTTGCCGCAGCCGCAAAAACAGCGCGATCATTATCCTTCAATATCATCGCCTCAATTGAATTTTTGTTGCGCTGCAAATGCGAAAGCCCTATGTCACGGCAAGCCCGAAGGAAGGAGACGATTCATGCCCCATGACGGTCAGGACAGGCCCGCCGAACAGGCGCTGCTCGCCGATCTTCTGACGCTGACCGAGGCCGCGCTCGGCCCCGTCGACGCGGTGACCGAGGCCGCGCGCACCGCGCTCGCCGCCCGCGTGACCGAGGAGGGCCGCGTCTCGGGCCGCCTTGTCGAGGCCGAACAGCATGCCGCCCACGGGCTGGCCTGGCTTGCCACCTATGCCCGGGCGCTGCGCCAGATGCGAGGCTGGGCCGACCGGCTGACCGAACAGGGCAAATTCGGCGAGATCGAGCAGCTGATCCTGCAGATCGCCTTCGGCGAATACCTGGCCCAGATCGCGGGCGGCATCCCGATGAGCCAGGGCGAGATCGTCCGCCTGCCCGAGCTTGGCGTCTCGTCCGAGGCCCATCACGCCTTCCATTCCGACGCGGTGAGCGCGCTGATCCGGGGCGGCAACACGCCCGCCGCCCGCGCCCGCTTGGTGGCGCTGATGCGCGAGCAGGTCGCCAATGTCACGCTGGGCGCGACCGGGCTCGATGACGAGCTCGAGATGATCCGCGAGCAGTTCCGCCGCTTCGCCCTCGACCGGGTCGAGCCCAATGCCCATGACTGGCACCTGAATGACACGCTGATCCCGATGGAGATCATCGAGGAGATGGCCGAGCTGGGCGTGTTCGGGCTGACCATCCCCGAGGAATTCGGCGGCTTCGGGCTGTCCAAGGCCTCGATGTGCGTCGTCTCCGAGGAACTCTCGCGCGGATATATCGGCGTGGGGTCCCTTGGCACCCGGTCGGAAATCGCGGCCGAGCTGATCCTCTGCGGCGGCACCGACGAGCAGAAGGCCCACTGGCTGCCGAAGATCGCCTCGGGCGAGATCCTGCCCACGGCGGTCTTCACCGAACCCAATACCGGCTCGGATCTCGGCGCGCTCCGGACCCGGGCGGTCAAGGCGGGCGAGACCTACGAGGTGACCGGCAACAAGACCTGGATCACCCATGCCGCGCGCGCCCATGTGATGACGCTGCTGGCGCGGACCGATCCCGAGACGACCGATTACAAGGGCCTCTCGATGTTCCTGGCCGAGAAGACGCCCGGCACCGAGGACGACCCCTTCCCCTCCGCCGGCATGACCGGCGGCGAGATCGAGGTGCTGGGCTATCGCGGCATGAAGGAATACGAGCTGGGCTTCGACCGCTTCGAGGTACCGGCCGAGAACCTTCTGGGCGGGGTCGAGGGCCAGGGCTTCAAGCAGCTGATGCAGACCTTCGAATCGGCCCGGATCCAGACCGCGGCGCGCGCCATCGGCGTGGCGCAATCCGCGCTCGATGTCTCGATGCGCTATGCCGAGGACCGCAAGCAGTTCGGCAAGCCGCTGATCGCCTTCCCGCGGGTCGCCGACAAGCTCGCCATGATGGCGGTCGAGATCATGGTGGCGCGCCAGCTCACCTATTTCGCGGCGTGGGAAAAGGACCATGACAGGCGCTGCGATCTCGAGGCCGGCATGGCCAAGCTGCTGGGCGCCCGCGTTGCCTGGGCGGCGGCCGATAACGGCTTGCAGATCCATGGCGGCAACGGCTTCGCGCTGGAATACACGATCAGCCGCATCCTTTGCGACGCGCGCATCCTGAACATCTTCGAGGGCGCCGCCGAGATCCAGGCGCAGGTCATCGCGCGCCGCGTCCTGGGCTGAGCGCCAACAGTCGTCTCTCCGGGCGCTCCGGCCTCAGGGCCGGGGCTGTCAGGAGAGCCTGGTCTTGCTTCCCCCTGGGCGCCACAAGCCGCGCCGAAGCCGGGGCAGCAACCGGAGCGATGAAGAAAACGCCTCCCTGCCCCGCACGACCCCGGCGCGGCGAGCCATGATTAGCTCGGTAAGACCTGTATTCCGTACGCAGCCATAGGGCGACGATACCATCGCCACGACCTCGCCGAAGCCATCGCGAGGCTCCGACCGGAGCTACCCGCGCTCGCACGCGACATGGCTGCGATGCACAGGCGATGGGGGCGGATTTGCAGGCTCTTCGGGCTCGGGAAGCGGCCGTCAGACAGTCGCGGCCGCGCCGAAGGGCTCGACGATGACCGCCTCGGGGAAAAGCTCGGCGATGCGGGGCGTGCTGTCCTCAAGGAAGATCAGCTTGACATTGGCCCCCGCATCCATCGTGGCATAGGCCTCGAGCCCGTCCTGGCGGGCGGCCCGGAGCCGACCCAGAACCTGCCAGCTTTCCGGCTTGAGATAGCACAGCGCCGGGCGCGCGGCGATCATGGTGGCATGCATGGCCAGCGCATTGGCCTCGGCCAGCGCGCCGAGCCGGGGGAAGTCGCGGTCGCGGATCGCGGCCTCGATGGCGGTGCAATCGGCCTCGGCCTGCGCGGGCCATTGCCCGAAAAGCGGGCTCGTCGCGACCGTATGGCCCATGCCGTCGCGAGAGGAGCGGCTTTTTGGGCCGGTATCGACCCGGATGATGGCAATGCGGAACTCGGGCCAGATCTCGGGCAGCGGCCGGGCGAAACTGTCGCTGCCGTCCGCGCGCGCGCCCCGCTCCCAGCGCACGAAGCCGTGCCAGAGCGAGCGCGTGGCCGAGCCCGAGCCGAACCGCGCCAGCATGCTGAGCCTGTCCTCGGCCAGATCCAGCCCGAAGCTGCCCGCAAGCGCCCGGGTCAGCGCGGCAAAGCCCGAGGCCGACGAGGCCAGCCCCGCCGCGGTCGGGATGGTGTTCTCGGTCACGACATGCAGCGGCAGGGTCTGGCCGCGCCGGAACCGGTCGGCAAAGGCCACCACCTTGCGGGTAAAGCCGGTCTCGGGGCCAAGCCGCGCGCCATTCAGCCAGACCGCGTCAGTACCGTCATAGGCCGGGCCGACCCGGGTCGTCGTGCCCCACTCGGCCAGCGAGATCGACAGCGAACTGTTCAGCGGCAGGTTCAGCCTGGCATCGCGCTTGCCCCAGTATTTCGACAGCGCGATATTGCTGGGAGCCGCGGCCGAGAATGCCACGGGCTCGGGCAGGCGCGCCGGAAGAACGGCGTCGAAGATCGCGCGGGCGCGGTCAGTCATCTATCACAAGTCCCTCTTCTGCCACCGCGACCGGCGTGAAGCCCTCGGGCCGCGCGCCCAGCGCCAGCACGCAATCGCCCAGCCCCGAGCCCGAGATCTTGGCCGCCAGCAGGCCCGGCGTGGTCTCTGCGTCGGCGATGATCCGCGACAGCGTCCCGTCAGAGACCCCAAGCTTGATCATCTGGCCTTGATAGCGGGTTAGCGCTGCGCCGAATGCCGTCCAGTCCTGCGCCTGTGCCGCTGCGATCGCCGCCGCGGCACAGGCCCCCATCCGGTCGTAAAGCGCGGCGAATTCGGCCTCGCGGCCCGCCATCGCCCCGGCGATCCGGGCCAGCACCTCGGCCGTGGGCGTCTTGTAGCCCGCATAGCGCAGGCCGAGCGCGGGCGGCAAAGGCAGCCGGTCGATCCATGCGCGGGCGGTCTCGGGCGGCGCGCCGGTCAGCATGTCGGCCCCAAGCCGATAGGCATTCATGCCGCCCCTGAGGCTTGCCGCCAGATCGGCCCCGCTGCCCCGTCCCTGGATCTGCCGCACGATCGCCAGCGCGTCGGTATGAAGCCCCTCTGTGGGCGCGCCGCTCAGCCGGGCGAAGGCGCCAAGGGCCGCCACCGTCACGGCGGCCGAAGACCCGAGCCCCAGCGTCGGGTCGATCTCGGAGCGGATCTCGAGCCGCGCGCCAGAGGACAGACGCCCGGCAAAGCGCGCGGCCGCGGCCAGCACGAAGCGATAGGGCCCCTCGACCGCGATCCGGTCGAGATCGACCGTGGCCGGCTCGGCGATTTCCGAGACGATCTCGAGCCAGCGTTGCGGCAGCGGGCTCACCTCGATCTCGATACGCTGCTCGATGGCGGCGACGATGGCGGGATGGCCATAGACCACCGCATGTTCGCCGGTGATCATGATCGAGCCGGGGGCGGACACCTTCATTGCGGCGCTCCGAAGGCAGCCCCGGTGGGCGCGACCTGCAGGGGCGCCCAGCGCAGCTCGGGATGGCCTTCCATCAGACGCTCCATCTTCGGCGCTTCGGGCTGATGGACGAGGATCACGCCGCCATGTTCGCCCCGGATCGAGCCCGCGCCGCAGATCTTGGCCGCGCCCCCCGCAAGCTCGACCTCGCTTATGAAACGCGCCGCGGCCTCGGGCACGACGCCGATACGGCTCAGCAGGCGGTGATTCTCGCGCAGACTGTAAAGCGGCGAGCTGTCGGCCTCGAGCGCGGCCTGGAAAGCGTCGGTACAGGCCTCGAAGCCCTGCCACAGCGCCTGATCGCCGCCATGGGCCTCGCGCACGGCGGCCACGCATTCGCCGGTCGAGCTGGCGGGCTTGCCATGCAGCACCCAGTACCAGCCATCGCCATGCCAGAGCCCGTGACCGGACGGGATGGCGGGGGTGAAGCGATTGTCGCCCTGCACCCGGACCGCGCCGCCTTGGGTCACGGCGGCCGCGTCGATGGCCCCGCCCTTGCCATGCTGGAGCCGCTCGCAGAAGCGGACCCATTCGAAGCGCTCCTCGGTGCTGTGGAGCCGGTCGAGCAGGGTTTCGTACAGCACCATCGTCGCCGCGATGATCGAGGCCGACGAGCCCATGCCCGCGCCCAGCGGCAGCGCGCTGGTGCCGCCGAGCTGGCCCGGCACCGGCAGGCAATGGCCCGGGCTCTTGCCGGGCATCGGCAGCCGCTGCGCCAGCGACATCAGCGTGTAGACGATCAGATCGTCGGGCCGCTGCAGGATCTGCTGCACCTTCATCTCGCCGCGCAGGAAGGCCTCGAAGCGGTGATCGAGCGATTGCTTGAAATGACCGAGCGCGGAAAGCGGATAGAACGCGCCCTGCGAGACCTGGGCGAACACGGTCTTCAGCCCGTCGCTGGGATGGATCGGACGGAACCAGACCTCGGTATAGATCGCGACCGCAACGGCCAGCGCAGGCGCGCCATAGACGACGGCATGCTCGCCCGACAGGATGATCTTGCCCGGCGCATGGGCGCGCGAGGCATCCTCGGGCAGCGTCGCGGGCACAGGCTCGGCGCTCATCGGGCCGCGCCCTTGCCGGTCCGGGGCGGGCGCGCCCGACAGAGATGCATGGGATATCCGTGTGCCAAGCGAAACTCCGCGACACCGGCATCAAGCCTGCCCGGTCCGGAACGGCCGGGGCGGTCGTCGCGGCGTCGCCGCCCTTTAACGCCGCAGACCGTCCAAAGCCAAGCGAAAACCGCCTGTTGCGGACGTCGGGTCGCACCCGGATCCGGGGCGGCAGGCGCGGGCGCAGCCGGGCTCATTTGAGGCTCGGCAGCAGGGTTTCGGGCAGCCAGGTCACCAGATCCGGGAACACGACAAACAGGAGCAGCACGCCAAGCTGGATCAGGAAGAAGGGCACGATGCCGCGATAGACCTGACCGATGCCCAGCCCCGGCGGCAGCACCCCCTTGAGGTAGAAGAGCGTATAGCCGAAGGGCGGCGTGATATAGGCCATCTGCGCCGTGATCATGAACAGCACGCCGAACCAGAGCGGATCGAAGCCCAGCGCCTTGACGATGGGCAGGAAGACCGGAACGCAGAGAAGGATGGTGCCGATCTCGTCGAGAAACAGCCCGAGGAAGATCAGGACCAGCACCATCGCGCCCAGCACGACCCAGCGCGAGGTCTCGAGCCCCTCGACGAAGCCCAGAAGCGAGTCTGCCCCGCCGGTGGCGGCAAAGACCGACACGAAGGCCCGGGCACCGATGGTGATCCAGAGGATCATCGCGGTCACCCGAAGCGTGTCTCCGGCCGCCTCCGACAGCATCGGCAGGCTGAGCCTGCGCGTGACCAGCGCCGACAGGGCGGCACCGAGCACCCCCACCGCCGCGGCCTCGGTGGGTGTCGCGAGCCCGGCATAGATCGAGCCCAGGACCCCCAGCACCACGAAGCCGGGCAGCACGAGGCTTTTCAGCTTGGCCAGCTTCCTGCCCAGCGGCAGATGCGGCGCGTCGGCGGGCCTCGGCGCCAACGCGGGATTGAGCCAGGTCCGGATCAGCACATAGGCCGAATAGCTGCCCGCCAGGATCAGCCCCGGCACGATGCCCGCGGCGAACATCTGGCCGATCGACATCTGGGCGGTGATGGCAAAGACGATCGTCACCACCGAGGGCGGGATCAGGATGCCCAGCGTACCGCCCGCGCAGATCGCGCCCAAGGCCAGCGGCGGGTGATAGCCCCGCGCCAGCATCGAGGGCAGCGCCAGGATCCCCATCGCCGCCACCGCCGCGCCGACCACGCCGGTCATCGCGGCCAGGATGGTGCAGATCGCGATGGTGCCGACCGCAAGCCCGCCATTGAGCCGCGAGAACCAGGTTTCCATCGCCTCGTACAGCGCCTCGATGATACCCGATTTCTCGAGGATCGAGGCCATCAGCACGTAAAGCGGGATCGCCATCAGCGCCTCCGAGGTCATCGTCTCGAAGGTGTTCAGCACCGCGACGATCAGCGCCGAGGGCCCCCATAACAGGATGGTCGAGATGAAGGCGATGGCGCCCAGCACGAAGGCCAGCCCCGCGCCGCTCAGCATGAAGGCCACGAGCGCGGTGAACATGAAGACGAGGACAAGCGAGCTTTCGATCACGCGTCATCCTCCGCGGCGAAGGCCAGGATGGCATCGGCCAGCGCCTGCAGGACCAGCAGCCCCGCGCCAAGCGGCAGGAAGGCCTTGGCGGGCCACACCACCGGGTTCCAGGCCGAATAGCTGGTTTCGCCATAGCTGATGGATTGCAGCACCAGCGGCAGGCTGAACCACAGAAGGATCAGCCCGAAGGCCGCCGCCAGCGCCAGCCCCGCGAGATGCAGCCCCCGCGCCAGCCGGCCTGTCGCCCGCGACGACAGCAGATCGACCGCGACATGGCCGCCGGTATGCAGCATGAAGGGCCCGCCCAGCAGGAAGAACGGCCCGAAGACCAGCGTCGCAAGCTCGGGCGCCCAGGAGGTCGGATGCGACAGGAAATAGCGCTGCACCACCTCCCAGAGCATCAGAGCCACGATGGCGTAGACCAGCCATTTCGCAAGGCCGAAAAGGCCCCGGTTGAGGGCGGTGATGAACCGGGCCAGTGTCGTCATCGGAGGCTCCGCAAGGGCGGCGCCGGGCCCCGCATGAGGCCCCGGGCGCCGGGTCGGGTCTAGAGCAGGCGCAGCTCTTTCATCAGCGCGATCTGCGAGTCCATCATCCGCCGCGACAGATCGTCGGTCGCGGCCTCGGCCCAGTATTCGATGGCGCGGCCGCGCGCCTCGAGGACATCCCCGGGATCGAGGGTCAGGATCTCGACGCCCGCCTCCTCGAACCTGGCCAGGTATTCGCCGTTCGAGACGATGATGTTCTGGCGCAGCATGCCCGAGATCTCGCGCGCGGCCACCGCCAGCGCCGCCTTCTTCTGGTCGTCGAGCGCCTCATAGGCGCGGGTATTGGCGACATAGGAGGTGGCGGTCGTGGGCTGATGCACCCCGGGCAGGATCAGGAAGGGCGCGACCTCATGCAGGCCCTCTTCGTAATTGGCCTTGATGTCGCCGCGATCGGCGATGTCGATCAGCCCCTTGTCGAGCGCCGAATAGACCTCGGAGGTTGGCAGCGGCGAGACCGAGACGCCGAAGCGCGCCATCACCGCCGAGGCCAGCCCGACGAAACGGCCCTTGAGCCCGTTCATGTCGTCGATCCTGCGGATCTCGACCCGCGAATGGATCGGCTCCTCGCCATAGACGGTCGGCGCGATATAGGTCAGGCCCGCAGGGGCATAGCTTTCGCGCGCCAGCTCCAGCCCGCCGCGTTCGTAGAACCAGGCCTCGTACTGGTCGGCCTCGGGGAAACCGAAGGGCACGGTCGACGAGAAGCCATGCGCCGGGATCCTGCCCGCGGTATAGCCGTCGAAGGTCTTCATCAGCTCGAAGGCGCCGCCCCGGACCGCATCGAAGGCCTGGGCCGAGGGCACGATCTGGCCGCCCGAGAAGGGGGTGATCTCGAAGGCGCCGCCGGTCAGTTCGGCGATCCGGGCGCAGAATTTCTCTTCATAGCGCATCGGCGTGGTGCCGCCGCCCCAGAGCGCCTGCATCCGCCATCTGGTGACGCCATCGGCCCGGGCCGCACCGGTCCGGAGGAAGGCGGGGGCGGCCAGGGCCGCGGCGCCGAGCTGCACCATCCTGCGTCGGGTCGTGTTCGTCATGGATCTGTCTCCGGTTTTCAACAGTTCAGGCACCTTTAAGCACCAGCCTGGCATGGGCGACACTGACATTGCCCGCAGCGACCATGGCTTTCGCCACCCGGTCGACCTCACCGCCCGTCGCCCCGGCGGTGATCGCGATATTGCGGGCATGAAGCGCCATGTGACCGCGCTGGATACCCTCGGTCGCCAGCGCCCGCAACGCCGCCATGTTCTGCGCCAGCCCGACCGCGGCCGTGACCTCGGCCAGTTCCCGGGCCGAAGCAATCCCCATCAGTTTCAGCGCCGCCTGCGCCGCAGGATGGGTGCGCGTGGCGCCCCCGACAATGCCCAGCGCCATCGGGATTTCCAGCGTGCCGACCAGCGCATCACCGGTGCCGATTTCCCAGGTGCTCAGCGAGGTGTAGCGCCCCGAGCGCGCGGCATAGGCATGCGCCCCCGCCTCGATCGCGCGCCAGTCATTGCCGGTGGCCACGACGACCGGGTCGATCCCGTTCATGATGCCCTTGTTATGGGTCGCGGCGCGGTAAGGGTCGATCAGCGCCAGCGCGCAGGCCTCGACGATCCGCCGCGCGACCTCGGCCCCGTCATGGGCCGTCGTGGCCAGCGCCTCGGCCGGCACCCGTACGCTGGCCGTGACCACCCGCCGGTCGGCCAGGTTCGACAGGATGCGCAGCCGCACCTGCCCGCCCGAGATCTCCTCGACCCGGGGCGCCAGCCGCTCGGCCATCGAATTGACGGCATTGGCCCCCATCGAGTCGCGCACATCCACCAGCAGATGCAGCACCGTCATCGGCCCGATCGGCGAGTTCGCGAAGACCTCGACCTCGATATCCTGGCAGCCGCCGCCCAGCGCGACCAGCATGCTGTCGCGACGATTGGCCAGTGCGATCAGTTCGTCCCGATGCGTCAGAAGCCGGGCACGCGCCCCGCAGGGATCGCCGATCCCCAGGATCTGGATCTGGGCCCGCATGATCGGCGCGGTCGAACTGGCCGTGAAACCGCCGCCCGCGCGGGCAAGCTTGGCCATGTAGGACGCGGCCGCCACGACCGAGGGTTCCTCGACCGCCATCGGCACCAGATAGTCGCGCCCGTTGACAACGAAATTGGTGGCGACGCCCAGCGGCAGCTCGAACGTGCCGATGACATTCTCGATCATCCCGTCGGCCCGCGACACCGAAAGCGCAGGACGATCCGACAGCGCCTCGAGCGCGTCCGGTGCAAGTCCGGCCGCCTCGGCAACCGCCCTGTGCCGCGCTGCAGGGGATTTGTCGCGCATCCCCTCGATCCGCGACAGGACGCTCGCTTCCGGCTCAGATGCGCTGTCCGTCATCTGTGTCTCCTCCCGATCCTTGTGCGGCATCCCACCGCCCCGAGTCGGGATTATCCTGAGATTTGGGCAATTTCCACCGGACTGCGCCCATTATGTTGCGGACATGCCCGCGCAGACGTCTGAGGAAGGACGGCGGGACGAGGCTGCGGCGCTCGAACCGCGCGCCTCCGATAGGCGCCTTGAGCTCGAAAGGCAGGCCCGCATCTTGCCGCACCGGCACGGCCGGAAGAAAGCGCTTTGCATGGATTGCAGGCCCGCAATATCAGGGGCGAGCGGGCTCCGAAGGCGGGCAAGGCCGTCCGGCCGTCGCGGCCTCCGAACGGCCCGGCATGGCCGCCAGCCGCAGAAGAGAGGTTTCTGTTGGCCGGTATCGGGGCGGAGCCGCCTCAAGAGGACCGGGCCTAAAAGCCGATGCCCCCGAAGGGACATCGGTCGGAACAGCGCGAATCGAAGCCGGTCCTTGCGCGGATCGCGGACCGGCGGGCTAGAGGAACAGCGCGTTCAGCTGCGCCGTCGACATCGCCGCGAGCTGGGTCGAGGTAAAGGCCTCGGTCTGGGCATCGGACAGCGCGGCGATATCCTCGGTCTGCATGGCCGCGACCTGGGTGGTTGTCAGCGCCGCGATCTGCTGCGAGTTGAACCCGCCCATCTGCCGGGTCGTGAAGGCCTGGATCGAAGCGGTGCCGAAGCCGCTGATGCTGGAGGTCGAGATATTGCCGATCTGCAGCGTGCTGAGCGTGGTAACCTGTGCGGTGGTCAGCGCCGCCGCCTGCGCCGAGGTGAGGCCCGAGACGCCTTCGGAGGTCAGCCCGCGGATCGCCGAGGTGTCGAGCCGGACCAGATCGGCCGTCTCCATCGCCGCCATCTGTGTCGAGCTCAGCGCCCGGACCTGCACCGAAGAAAGCTCGGCCGCCTGCGCCGTCGACAAGGCCACGATATTGGCCGTCCCCAGCCCCTCGATGGCGGACGCGCCGAGCCCCTTGATCTGGTCGGTCGAGAGCTTGGCCAGTTGCGCCGTGGTCAGCCCCGCGGTCTGGGTCGCGCCGAGTCCCTGGATCGCCCGCGTGCCCAGGGCGCCGATCTGGGCCGTGGTCATCGCCGCCAGCTGCGTCGAAGAGATGTTGCCCAGAACCGTGCTGCCAAGAGCCGCGGTCTGCGTCGTCGTGATCGCCGCCATCTGCGCGGTCGTCAGCCCGGCCACCTGATCGGCCCCGAAACCGCGAAGCGCCGAGGTGTCGAGCCGAACCAGATCGGCAGTCTCCATTGCCGCGATCTGGGCCGAGCCCAGCCCGGCGATCTGGATCGAAGAGAGTTCGCCCGCCTGCGCCGTGGTGAGCGCGACAATGCTGGCCGTCGCCAACCCGGACATGGCCGAACCGCCCAGCGACCTGATCTGGTCGGTCGAGAGCCCGGCCATCTGCGCCGTGGTCAGCCCCGCGGTCTGGGTCGCGGTCAACCCACGCAGCGACCGGGTGCTCAGCGCTGCGACCTGCGCTGTGGTCATCGCCCCCATCTGAGCCGAAGAGAGACCCGACAGGGTGATGTCGGACATCACCGAAGCCTGTGTCGTGGTCAGGGCCGCGACCTGTGCGGTGGTGAGCCCGGCCACCTGATCGACCCCGAGGCCGCGCATCGCCGAGGTGTCGAGCCGGACCAGATCGGCGGTTTCCATGGCCGCGACCTGGGTCGAACTCAGCGCGCCGACCTGGGTCGAGGACAGCTCGGCCGCCTGCGCGGTCGAGATCGCGACAATATTCGCCGTCCCGAGACCCGAGATCGCAGAACTGCCCAGCACCCGGATCTGGTCGGTCGAGAGCTTGGCCAGCTGCGCCGTGGTCAGCCCCGCAGTCTGGGTCGCGCCCAACCCCTTCATCGCCAGGGTGCTCAGCGCACCGACCTGCGCCGTGGTCAGCGCCGCCATCTGGCTCGAGGACAGCTCGCCCAGCATCGCGCTGCTCAGAACCGCGGTCTGGGCCGTGGTGATCGCCGCCACCTGGGCCGTGGTCAGCCCATCGATCTGGTCGCCGCTGAACCCGCGGATCGCGGCCGTGGACAGCCGAACGAGATCGGCGGTTTCCATCGCCGCCATCTGGGTCGAGCTCAGCGCCCGGATCTGCAAGGATGAGAGTTCGGCTGCCTGCGCCGTCGAGATCGCGACGATATTCGCCGTGCCGAGCCCCTCGATGGCCGAGACGCCGAGCCCCTTGATCTGGTCGGTCGATAGCTTGGCCAGCTGCGCCGTGGTCAGCCCCGCAGTCTGAGTCGCGCCGAGCCCGCGGATCGCGCGCGAGCTCAGCGCGCCGATCTGCGCCGTCGTCATCGCGGCCATCTGGGTCGAGGAGAGCCCGCCCAGCGCCGTATCGCTCAGCACGGCAGCCTGCGCCGTGGTCAGCGCCGCAACCTGCGCCGTGGTCAGTCCGCCGACCTGTTCAGCCCCCAGCCCCTTGACCGCAAGTGTCGAGAGCTGGACCAGATCGGCGGTCTGCATCGCCGCGACCTGGGTCGAACTCAGCGCCGCGATCTGGGTCGAGGACAGCTGGGCGGCCTGCGCGGTCGAGAAGGCCACGATATTCGCGGTCCCGAGGCCCGCCATCGCCGAACTGCCCAAAGCCCGGATCTGATCGGTCGAGAGCCGGGCAAGCTGCGCCGTGGTCAGCCCCGCGGTCTGGGTCGAGGTCAGCCCCCGGATCGCGATCGAGCCAAGCGCGTCGACCTGCGCCGTGGTCAGCGCCGCCATCTGGGTCGAGGACAGCTCGCCCAGAAGGGTGCTGCTCATCGCCGCGGTCTGGGCGGTGGTGAAGGCCGCGACCTGCGCGGTCGACAGCCCCTCGATCTGGTCGCCGCCGAAACCGCGCATGCTGGCGGTCGAGACCGTTACCAGATCGGCCGTCTGCAGCGCCGCGACCTGGGCCGAACTCAGTGCCGCGATCTGTGTCGAGGACAGCTCGGCCGCCTGCGCCGTCGAGAAGGCCACGATATTGGCGGTCGAGAGCCCGGCCATGGCCGAACTGCCCAGCGACCGGATCTGATCGGTCGAGAGCCGGGCAAGCTGCGCCGTGGTCAGCCCCGCGGTCTGGGTCGAGGTCAGCCCCCGGATCGCGATCGAGCCGAGCGCGTCGACCTGCGCCGTGGTCAGCGCCGCCATCTGGGTCGAGGACAGGCCCGACAGCGTCTGACTGCTCATCACCGCGGCCTGCGCTGTGGTCAGGGCCGCCACCTGGGCGGTGGACAGGCCCGCCACCTGGGTGCTGCCGAGCCCGCGAATCGCCACCGTCGAAAGCGTGACCAGATCGGCCGTCTGCATCGCCGCGATCTGGGTCGAACTCAGCGAGGCGACCTGCGTCGAGGATATCTCGGCCGCCTGCGCGGTCGAGAGCGCCACGATATTCGCGGTAGAGAGCCCGGCCATGGCTGAACTGCCCAAAGCCCGGATCTGATCGGTCGAGAGCCCGGCCATCTGCGCCGTGGTCAGCCCCGCGGTCTGGGTCGAGCTGAGCCCCCTGATCGCCAGCGAGCTCAGCGCGCCGACCTGCGCCGTGCTCAGCGCCGCAACCTGGGTCGAGGACAGGCCGGACAGCGTCACACTGCTCATCACCGCGGTCTGCGCCGTGGTCAGGGCCGCCACCTGGGCGGTGGACAGGCCCGCCACCTGGGTGCTGCCGAGCCCGCGCATCGCCACCGTCGAGAGCGTGACCAGATCGGCCGTCTGCATCGCCGCAACCTGCGTCGAACTGAGCGCAGAGACCTGGCGCGACGACAGCTCGGCCGCCTGGGCGGTGGTCAGCGCGACGATATTGTCGGTCGTGAGTCCCCTGATCGCCAGGGACGAGAGCTGCCTGATCTGGTCCGTCGAGAAATTGGCCATTTGCGCCGTGCTCAGCCCCGAGGCCTGCACCGAACCGATGCCGCGGATCGCGCCCGTGGTCAGCGCGCCGATCTGTGCCGTGCTCATCGCCCCCATCTGTGCCGAACTGATACTGGCGATATCGCTGCTGGTCAGGGACGCAATGGTGGCAGTGGTCAACGCCGCGATCTGCGCGGTAGACAGGTTGCTTAGGGTCGACATTTGGCTCCGGGTCCGATTCGGGGGGAGACGTCGCGCCTTCTCGCGCGCATCTGCCAGACAGTCGAAGTCGTGCTGACTTCGCTTCTGCGACACCCTGACCCACGATCGGTAAACAAGCGGCTAAACGCAGGCCGATGGCCTCGGAACTCTTCCTAAACATCGCAGCGATTTTTCATTGGGCCCGGCAATCCCGTCTTAACCGGCAGGCGCGAGTTTTCCTTGAACCGAGGAGAATCCCGATGACCGAGATGTCCCAGTCCGTCTTCCCGTCCGCCGTCCTCCCCTCCACTGGCGGCCCGACCCCGCCCGCCGGGTTCCTTTCCGGCAGCCGGGCCACCAGAGACCTGCTGCCGGATCTCGACGCCCTGACCCGCCGGGCTGCGGCCTGCGGCGATGCCGCGGCCATTGTCGATCTCGCCGCCCGTACCCCCGACACGTCAGTTGCGCTCTACCGGATCTGGCTCGAGTTCAACGGCGCCCGTCCGGACGCATGGGCCGCCTGGTTCAACCTCTCGGTCCTGCTCAACGCCACCGGCGATCTGGCCGGAGCCTATGAGGCCGCCGCCCGGGCCCACCGGATCAAGCCCGACCTCTGGCAGGCCGCGCTGGCCGCGGGCCAGGCCGCCGAGGCGCTTGGCGACCGCGCCGCCGCCATCGCCTTCCTGCGCCAGGCGCTGCCGCCCGCCGAGGGCCGGGTGGCACTGCACAAGCAACTCGGGCGGATGCTGGAACTCGACAAGCGGCTCGACGCTTCGGCAGAAGAACTGCGCGCCTCGCTGCTGATCGACCCGCATCAGCCCGACGTGATCCAGCATCTGGTGCATACGCGGCAGAAAATGGCGGCCTGGCCGGTGACAGACCTTCGGGTGCCCGGGCTCTGCACCGCCGAGGCCGAGCTCTGGTGCGGCCCGCTGGCCACGCTCGCGCTTCATGACGATCCCGGGATGCAGCGCCGCGTCGCCGCCGACTGGATCGCGCGGAACGTTCCCGATCCGGGAGAGCGCCTTGCGCCCGCCGCTGGCTATCGCCATGACCGGATCCGGCTTGGCTATCTCTCCTCCGATTTCTGCCGCCATGCCATGAGCTACCTGATCGCCGAACTGCTCGAATGCCATGACCGCGACCGGTTCGAGATCTTCGGATATTGCGACTCGCCCGAAGACGGCAGCGACGTGCGCGCCCGCATCCTCGCCGCGCTGGACCACCACGTTTCGATCGGGGCGCTCGGCGACGAAGAGGCCGCACGGCGCATCCGCACCGACGAGATCGACATCCTGATCGACCTCAACGGGCTGACCAGCGGCGGCCGCCCCGGGATCCTGCGCTGGAAGCCGGCGCCGGTGCAGGCGACCTATCTGGGCTATATCGGCTCGGTACCGCTGCCCGAGCTTGACTGGCTGCTTTGCGACGCGATCACCGTGCCCGAGGCCGAGACCGCCAGCTACGCGCCCGCGCCGCTGCGGATCGAGGGTTGCTATCAGGCCAATGACGGCCGCCCGCCGGACCTGCCCGAGGTCAGTCGCGCCGAGGAGGGTCTGCCCGAAGACCGCTTCGTCTTCGTCTGCGTCTCGCATCACTACAAGATCACCGCGCCGGTCTTCGCCGCCTGGTGCAGGATCGCAGCCGCCGCGCCCGAGGCGCTGTTCTGGCTGATCGACGACACGCTCGAAAGCGTTGCCGCGCTGTCAGAGCGCTGGCAGGCGGCGGGCCTAGCCCTCGACCGGCTGATCTTCGCGCCCCGGGTCGACCCCGCACGCTACCGGGCGCGGCTGGCGCTCGGCGATCTCTTCCTCGACACCACACCATACAATGCAGGCACCATAGCCTCGGACGCGCTGCGGATGGGCCTGCCCGTGCTGACCCTGGCCGGGCGCAGCTTTTCGGCACGGATGGGGGCAAGCCTGCTCACGGCAGTCGGGCTGACCGACTGCATCGCCGCCGACCTTGAGGACTACGTCCGCCGTGCCGTGGCGATGGCCACCGATCCCGACCGTCGTCCCGACCTGCGGGGCCCGGCCCTCGCCGCGCGCTGGCGCGCGACGCTCGGGGATGGTGCCGCCTTCGCCCGCCGTTTCGAAGCTGCCATCGTCTCGGTGCTAAAACGGCCCTGATCCGTCCCGGCCGACACTTGCGGCCCTGGCGGCGCCCGACATCAAACACACTGGCCCCAAACAACCTGGCACGAAGCGCCCCGGCGCAGCGGACCCGCCCGGGGTGCTGCCCGACCGAAGCCTCCGGTCGGGACAGGCTGGCTCAGGCCGGACGGACGGCCCGGGCCCAGAGCGCGAAACGGCCATCCGACTCGACCTGCACATCGACGAAGCCGGTCCGTTCCAGATGGGCGCTGAGCGAGCCGACGGTAAAGCCGGTCCGGTGCGCCATGAAATCATTGCCGCCCTCGATCGAGGGCCGGTAGCCGTAAAGGATGTCGATCGGCGCGATCGGGCCGGCCGCCGAGATATAGGCCGGCTCTTCCAGGAGCCCCTGCGCCACCAGCGCCGCCACCCGCTGCAGATCGGGCATCGTCAGCAGCACGAACCCGCCGGGGCGCAGCACGCGGAAGAACTCGGACAGCGCCAGCGGCACTTCATGGGCCCTGAGATGCTCGAGATTGTGCGACGACCAGACGGCATCGACCGCGCCCTCCGAGAGCACCTGCATATCGGTGATGCTGGCCACGATATCCGGCATCACCGTGGGGTCGATATCGAGCCGCAGTTCGCGCCAGCCCGCGGCCGGAAAGGCATCAGCCGGCAGCTTGCCGGGATCGGCCATGCCGCAGCCCACATGCAGAACGGTCTTGAGAGAGGCTGTCGCGTCATCTGTGGCGAGGGTCAGGCTTTCCATGAACGGGCTCCGGTTTCAGGATCGGGGGGTGAGTCGGGGATCAGGATCGGGGTTCTCGCAGGCTTTCGCTCAACCCGTTGAGAACCGGATCGAGGAAATAGGTCAGAAGGGTGCGGTGACCGGTGGCGATGTCGCTGGTCAGCGTCATCCCCGGCATCAGCCCCTCGGGCAGCGCCGCATCGTCATCGAAGGCCAGGCGCGCGACATGGCGCGCCGGGCCGCCCTCGGTCGGCAGGCTGGAACTCGGCGCCACATCGCTCAGCCGGCCGGCGATCAGGCCGTGGCGGCGCCAGGGAAAGGCATCGACCTTGATCCGCGCCGGATCTCCGGGATGCACCAGCCCCACATCGCGCGACAGCAGACCGATCTCGGCATGCATCGCGCCACCGGTGGGCGCGATCACCACCACCGGATCGGCGATGGTCATCAGCGAGCCCGGCCCGCCCCCGGCCACCGACAGCACCACCCCGGCCTGCGGCGCCCGCAGATCGTATAGCCGGGTGCGGTCGGTCGCCTGCGACAGCTGCCGCTCGATCACCGACAGCCGCGGGCGCAGCCCCGCCAGATCCTCAAGACGGCTCTGGCGCAGGTCGCTGTCGAAGGCGGCCAGCCGGGCGGCGGCGGTCTCGCGCTCCTGACGCAGCGACATCAGCCGGGCCATGTTCTCGCGGCTGTCGGTCTCGGCGTCGAGCCGGAGAAGCCGGGCCTGGTTGACGGCAAGACGTGTGCCGCTCTGGCGGGCCAGAAGGGTCTCGTGCATGGTCTCGATCTCGCGCGCGGTCGCGACCGCCTCGGCCAGCGCGGACACGCTTTCCAGCGCGGTCTCGATCCCGCTGTCGATCTGGGCAAGCGCCGAGACCAGCTGATCGCGCCTGGCGGCCTCGGCGACGGCGCGCTCGCGCTGGATGCGGGCCTGAAGGGCGAATTCCTCGCCCTCGCCCGTCACCGCAAGATTGCCAAGCTCGGCCTCGATCCGGGCGATTTCAGCCTCGAGCGCCGCGCGTTCGGCCGCCAGCACGGCAACATCGGTCTCGGGATCGCGTGCATCGAGCCGGGCCACCAGCTGGCCCGCCTCGACCGCGTCGCCCGGACGAACCAGCAGCCGGTCGAGCACCGCCGAGCCCAGCGGCTTCAGCACCACCGGCGGGTCGTCGGTCACGATGCGTCCTTCGGCGGTGACCACGACATCGATCGGCACGAAGGCCGCGAGCGTCACCAGGGCGACCAGAAGGGCGGCCGAGCCGAACGGCCAGAGCCGCAGGAGCCAGGGCAAGGGCGCGTTTCGCACCTGCACCAGCGGCGGCTGGAAGGGCAGCGCGTCCCGCGCGACAGGGTTCATCGGCGAGCCCTCATGCGATATGCTCGGTCTGCTGGCGCCAGAGCGCCGCATAGGTCTCGCAGCGCGTCAGCAGCGTCTCATGCGGGGCCATGTCGAGCAGTCGGCCCTGATCGAGCACCAGGATCTGGTCGGCCCGGACCAGCGAGGACAGTCGGTGCGAGACCACGATCATGGTGCGCCCATGGGCAATGGCGGCGAGGTTGCGATTGACCAGCGCCTCGGATTCGGGGTCGAGCGCCGAGGTCGCCTCGTCGAGGATGAGGATCCGCGGATCGGCCAGGAGGGCACGGGCAATGGCAATGCGCTGGCGCTGACCGCCCGAGAGGTTGGCGCCGCCTTCCTCGACCATGGTGTCGAAGCCCTTGGGCAGGCGGCGGATGAACTCGTCGGCGCCCGCCATCGTCGCCGCACGCAGCACCGCCTCGAGCGGGGCGCCCGGGACCGCGACCGCGATATTGTCGCGGACAGTCCCCCGAAACAGCAGGTTGTCCTGAAGCACGATGCCGACCTGACGACGCAGCGCGGCCAGCGCGATGTTGCGGATATCGATGCCGTCGAACAGGATCAGCCCCTGCTGGGGCGTCTCGATCCCCTGAATCAGCCGGGTCAGCGTGGTCTTGCCCGAGCCCGAGCGCCCGACGATGCCCACCACCTGCCCCGGCGCGACCGCGAAGCTGACCCGGTCGAGCGCCGGGGTCGCGGCGCCGGGATAGGCAAAGCCGACCTCGCGCAACTCGAGCATGCCCGACAGCATCGGCTGTGCCAGCTTGCCGTCATCCTGCCGCTCGGGCGGATGATCCATGATCTTGCGCAGCATCCTCACCGACAAGGCAGCCTCCTGCCATTCGTTAATCAGCCCGACGATCTGCACCAAAGGCCCCGAGACCCGGCCCGACAGCAGCAGGATCGCAACCAGCGTGCCGACCGTGAGCGTGCCCTGGAGCGCGAGCCCGACGCCGACCGCGACCACGGTGACCTGCATCATCCGCTCGAGAAGCCCGGTCAGCGTGCCGGTCAAGGCCGAGACACGGCCCAGATCCCATTGCTTGCGCACCGACTGGGCCAGGCTGTCTTCCCACAGGCGCTGGCGCGCGGGTTCGACCGCCAGCGACTTGACCGCGCGCATGTTGTGCAGCGTCTCGACCAGAAGCGCCTGACGCTCGGCCTCGACCCCGTAAAGCGCATTCAGCCGCGCCTGCAGGATCGGCAGCATCAGCCCGATGCAGCCCGCGATGACGATGGCGTAAAGCGTGATGATCAGCGTCAGCGTACCCGAAAGAAGCGCCAGCGTGGTCAGCAGAAGCGGCAGAAGCGCGGCGTCGAGCAGGGTCTGCAGGAGCCGCCCGGTCAGGAAGTGGCGGATCTTGTCGGTCTGCTGGATGTTGCGGGTCAGAACCCCCGCGGGCGTGGTCTCGAACACGGTCATCGGCAGGCGCAGCAGATGGGCCACGCTTTGCGACCCGATATCGGCATCGATGCGGCCACCCGCGATCTGGCTGAGGCGCTGGCGGATATAGCCGAAGCCCGCATCGAACAGCACCAGAACGACATAGACCGCGGTCACCGACATCAGCGTGTACCAGGCCTGATGCGCGATCACCCGGTCGATCATCACCTGCAGCAGCAAGGGCAGCGAGAAGGCGATCAGATTGCCGGTGACAACCGCCACCGCGACCCCCGCGAAAAGCCCGCGTTCGCGCCGGAGCGCGGGCAGGAACCAGCGCAGCCCGAAGGCCCGGCTCTCGGCGGCGGTGGCGCTGGTGCGCCCGATCAGGATCAGCCGTCCGGTCCAGCGCCGGGCGAAGTCCTCCCAGGGCAGGCTGTGCACCCCCTCGGCCTCGTGTCGCGGGTCGAGCACCGCCGCGCTGCGGACCTTTTCGACAAGTCCGGCATGGACCAGCACGATCCAGCGGCCCTGTTCGACCTCTGCCAGCACCGGAAACCCCTGCCCCAGCCGCGAGGCGAGCCGCCATCCGGCCCTGTCGATCAGCCGGCAGCGCAGCCCCTTGGCCGCAAACAGCGCCATCAGCCCGGGGGCGAGATCGCCGGTCCCGAGATCGGGCAGTTCGTCGGGGCTGAGGACGATACCGTTATGGGCAGCGATCAGGAAGGCGCCGCGCAGGGTCGACAGCTGCGGCGTGTCGAGCGCGAGCGTTTCGGAAAGCTGGGAATCCTGGACCGACATGGGCCCTGTTTACGTCAGGGCACCTTAACGGGCGGTTGTCGGCGATCCGCCGCCCCCCCTCCGGATCTGGAACCGGATCTGGAACCCGATCTGGAACCGGGCCCGGAAGGGTCTCGGAAAGGATCTCGTGGCAGGATTTCGTCCTGCCACGAGAGACCGAGGATCACTCGGCCTGTTTGCGCCAATAGGCACGGGACACCGCGAAGACGGTGCCGCTGAGCGCGATCAGCGCGATCAGGTTGGGGATCGCCATCAGCGCGTTCATGATGTCGGCCACGATCCAGATCACGCCCAGATTGGCGACAGCCCCGATGAGGATGCCCGCCACCCAAAGCAGCCGGAACGGCAGGATCACCCTGGGGCCGAACAGGTATTCGGCCGAGCGTTCACCGTAATAGCTCCAGCCCAGGATCGTGGTGAAAGCGAAGACGATCAGCCCGAAGCTGACAATCAGATCGCCGCCCGGCATGCCGGTATTGAAGGCGAGCGCCGAAAGTGCCGCCCCGGTCTGGCCGCTGCTCCAGACCCCGGTGGTGATGATCACCAGCGCGGTCATCGAGCAGACCAGGATGGTGTCGATGAAGGTGCCCAGCATCGCCACATTGCCCTGGCGCACCGGATCGTCGGTCAGCGCCGCGGCATGCGCGATCGGCGCCGAACCCAGACCGGCCTCGTTCGAGAAGATGCCGCGCGCCACGCCGAAGCGGATCGCCGCCATCACCGCCGCGCCCGCGAAGCCGCCGGTCGCCGCAGCCCCGTTGAAGGCGCTGTCGAAGATCAGCGCGATGGCGCCGGGGACCTGCTGGTAGTTGATCGCAAGGATCGTCAGCGCACCGATGATGTAAAGCACCGCCATCAGCGGGACCAGCCATTCGGCAACGGCGCCGATCCGCTTGACCCCGCCCACGATCACGACAAAGGTCAGCGCGGCCAGCGCGATCCCGGTCCACAGATGGGGCACCCCGAAGGTGGTCTCGACCGCATCGGCGACAGAGTTGGCCTGCACCGTGTTGCCGATCCCGAAGGCGGCGATGGTGGCGAACAGCGCGAACAGCCAGGCCAGCCAGGCGAAGCGCGGGCCGAGCCCGTTCTTGATGTAATACATCGGTCCGCCGACATAGCGGCCCTTGGCGTCGACCTCGCGGTAATGCACCGCCAGCACGGCCTCGGCATATTTGGTGGCCATGCCGACCAGGGCAGTCAGCCACATCCAGAACACCGCGCCCGGCCCGCCGAGGAAGATCGCAGTGGCAACGCCCGCGATGTTGCCGGTGCCGATGGTCGCCGACAGCGCCGTGGTCAGCGCCTGGAACGGCGTGATCTCGCCTTCATGGCCCTCGCCCTTCTTGCGGCCTTCCAGCATCATCCGGATGCCGTGGCCCAGCTTGCGCTGCGGCAGGAAGCGCAACCCGATGCAGAGGTAAAGCCCGGTGCCCAGCAGCAGCACCAGAACCGGCGGCCCCCAGACGAATGAGCTGACGGCGGTGAGAAAATCTGTCATATACTTCTTTCCCTGCTAGTTTCTCGTTTTCCCGCCTGCCCGCTTCGTCGGGCAGGGAGCATAAGGTGATCGGTCGCATAACCGGGTCCGGAAGGCAGCGCCTGACGCAGCGTCAAAAGGTGTGAAAGACCTGCCTGCGCCCCGCATTCCGGCAGCCGCCTCGGCCCGGGTGCGCGTTTGGCAGCCAGCCCGGGACCGACCGCCCGGAGCAGATCCGGCCTTGCCTCGCCGGTCCCGGGGCAAGGGCACGCGGAAACGGGCACCATCCGGGACACGCCCGGCGGAACCTGGCGCGCGCGGGCATTGCGGAGCTGAGGAATGGGGAAGGGCCGCGACCGCGCCCCGAAGGGGGCGCGGAAGCCAAAGGGGTCGGGGCGCGCGGTCGACGCCCTGCCCCGGCACACCGGATCAGGCCAGTTCGGCCGCCGCGCGGGCCGTCCAGTCATGCCCGGCCTTGCCATGGTAGAAGCCGTTCACGAAGGGCGCCTCGATGCCCAGTTCGCGCAGCTTCGCCTCGCCTTCCTCGACCCCGATCCGCTCGGCCAGCACGTCGTCGAACAGCCGCGTGACCGCGATCATGTCGCAGGAATGCGGCATTACCCGGAAATGGGTCACGCCCAGCGCCTTCATGTCGGCGATATCGGGCAGGAGATCGAGATAGCCGTAGCTCAGTGTCTGGATCCCGTTGACCACCAGGAACGGCTTCTCGTCCATGGTGTTCAGGATCATGCCGTCGCAATCCTCGCCGCAGACGAACTGGCAGTTGTCCTTGGTGCGGGCATGCGCGCGGGCATGGTAGCAGCGGGCCGAGAGCGCCAGCGAGGCCCGGCCGAAAACCTGCACCTCGACCCCGACGCCCAGTTCGCCCGCCTTCTTGCCCAGCTCGGCAACCGCCTTGCGCGGCAGCTCGGGCAGAAGCGCGAAATGGTTGGCGCCCTGCTCGTGCAGATAGGCCATCGTGTCTTCGTTATAGACGTTCAGCAGCGCCCCGATCCGGTGCGGCTTGTTCTTGAGATACAGCAGCGCCGCAGTGTTGTTGACCTCGAGATCGCGGCCCTCCTGCTCGGCCCATTGCCGCAGCAGGTTGCGTTCGCGCTTGATCACCACTTCCGAGAAGGAGGAGAACACCACCTTCTTGCCCGCGCGTTCCAGCCGCTCGGCAACCTTGTCCATGTGGTGGTCGTCGAAGAACGGCGTGCGCTTGGAGCAGATCACCTCGCCCAGATAGACGGTCGAGACCGGGCTTTCATCGGCGATCCGGTTGTAGAAATCGAGTTTCATCTCGGCGGGCCAGTGGAACAGGTTCGGACCCAGCGTCAGTTCGGCAGCCATCGGGCTTACCTCCATTTCTTGGTCTTGAGCGCGCCCTCGGTGTGTTTCTGACCCTCGGTCAGCGCCACCAGGTCGGCCAGCTTGGGCTCCTGCCCGGCCATGATCGAATCGACGGCCTCGCGGAAGGCGGCGACCACCTTCTTGACATAGGCGCGGCTCCGTTGGCGGCCCTCGATCTTGAAGGCATGCACGCCCGCATTGATCAGATCGGGCAGCATGGTCGAGGCGTTCAGGCTGACCGGCTCTTCGAAGGCATAATAGCCGTCATCGCGGACGTCGCATTTGTAGCGGCCCTTGCAGATCGTCGGATAGCCAGCGGTCTCGTCCGGCTTGAAGCGGTCGATCATGTAATCGCCCAGGATCGTCGACATGCTGCCATCCTCGGCGCGTTCGTATTTCACGCAGGAGGCGGGCGAGCAGGCGCCATCCATGTTGGTCGACTGGCCGGTGACGTAATTGGTCAGCGAGCAGCGGCCCTCGACCATCAGGCCATGGTTGCCGAAGATGAAGGTCTCGACCTCGCAGGGGATCTCCTCGACCAGGCCCTTGATCTCGGACACGGTCATGATCCGGGGCAGCACGATCCGCTTCACGCCCAGTTCCTGCACGTAATACCGGATCGCCTCGGGGGACGAGGCCGCCGCCTGCACCGACAGGTGGATGCGCAGCTGCGGGTGGTTTTTCTTGATGTAATCCGCGACCGCGATATCGGCCACGATGCAGGCATCGGCCCCCAGCTTGGCCGACAGGTCGGCCGCATCCTTCCACAGCTGCACATTGCCCGCGGGCGGGAAGGTGTTCAGCGTGATCAGCACCTTGGTGCCGCCGTCATGGGCGTATTTGATGGATTTCTCCATCTCTTCGGGGGTGAAGTTCAGCCCCACGAAGTTCCGCGCATTCGTGGCGTTCTGATAGCCGCAATAGACCGAATCGGCCCCGGCATCGACGGCCGAGCGTAAGGCGGCGGGCGTCCCCGCCGGGCAAACTAGTTCGGGTTTGATCATGAGTGCGACCCTTTCCGTTTCTGGGCATTCTCAGCCGCCCGGCGCAGCATGTTCAGCGCCCCCCGGCCCGGCGCGCCGAACATGTCGGCCACGCTTTCGGCAATCGGTTCTTCCACGTCGTCGAGCGCGTTCCTGAGGCAGACCACGGCCTCGGTATCCCCGGTCACGATCAGATCGCGCGAGAAGAACAGCGCGTCGCCGTCCTGCTCGGTATCCATCAGCGTCAGCAGATCGAGGAACTTACCCGAGATCCGCGCGCAATGCGGCGGCAGGACACGGCGCCGGTTGAGCGCCTTGAAGTCGAGCGCCTCGGGATCGGGCCGCAGATACAGCATGAACGGCATGTCGACAGGGTCGACCAGGAAATAGGCGTGGCGGTGATGGCCCAGCCGGTCGAACATGTCGGGATTGTCGGCAGCGATCTTGGTGACGATGCGCTTGAGGACCGGCTGCAGAAGAAACAGCGGCAGCGGCGGCAGGAGGGAAAACCCTCCGGAGCCGCCGGGCAGGCGTGGGGATTGGGGTGCGGTTGTCATGGCTGGTCGATACCCGGATGTGGGACAATCCGGATTGACTTAGGTCAAACCTGTCGCACTGTCCGGGGCACCAATTGTCACAGCGCTCAGAAGGCGCGGCGCGAACAACCGGAAATCCGCATTGGCCGCTGGAATCGGCCCGACTTCACAAGGCCGTGAAAAGGGTCAGTCGGGCAGGCTGAAAAGCGGACGGCACACCTGCTGGGCATGGATCCGCGCCCAGTTCGAGCCGGGCTTGCTGACGCCGAGCACGATCTGATCGGGCAGATCGCGGGCCTGGGCCAGCAGCTCGGCATCGGGCCGGACCGTGAAGATCGCGCTCTTGCGGCCGGGATGGCTGGCACTGGGGCCGCGCGGATGCACCAGATAGATCCGGTCGGACGGGCGGGCATCGGTCTGGCTTTCGGCGTATTCGCCCGCCGCGCACCACAGTTGCGGCCCGGCATCGCCCGGCTGCGACAACACCTCGAACTCGCCCGGCTTCCCGGTCGGCTGGACCCGGTTGCCACGGTCGGTCAGGATCGGATGCGGGCGGGTATCGCCCGGAACGCAGGCTGCAAGGCTGGCGGTGGCGGCGAGGGCGGCAAGGCAAATCGAAAGGCGCATGGGTCTCGGTCTCCGTCCGGGCCGCGGGACAGGAATGCGCCCGGTTCTCCTTTCGATAGAACGCCACCCAGCGCGCGGCAAGGCCCCTGACAGAGGCCCCTCCTCGTCGGCGCCTCACTGCCGCCGGGCGGCAGGCGGGCGGACAGAAGGCAGGCGGGCGCTCAGCCGCTCAGGCGCAGGGCCGTCCCGAAGGCCCGCCAGACGGATTCGTCCCAATAGCGCGCCGCCGCCCCCGAGGTCGACGGCAACACCCAGACCGGCAGGCCCCGGACCTCCTGCGCGCCGTACCCGACCCGCTTGCGCCCCAGAAAGACCTGCGCCGCGCGCTTGCCGTTGAAGGCAAGGCTGCGCGGCCGCCAGGTCTCGACGAAACGGGCCAGCCGGTCGGGGTCATGCGCGACGGCCGGAACCGCCGCATCCACGCCCCAGGCGCCCTTGGCCAGATCGGTCAGCCCGATCCCCAGCGCCAGCAGCCGCGCCTCGGAGCCGACCGTCAGCGGTTCCGGGACCAGCCCGGCGCGAAACAGAACCGGCCAGAACCTGTTGCCATGCCCCGCATAGTAAAGGCCCAGCTCTGCCGAGCGGGGCCCTGCGGCCATGCCGCAAAAGACGGTGCGCAGACCGGGCGCGACATAATCGGGAAGGATGTCCTCCGATCCCATCGCCGCGCCCGCCCGGAGGCTTCCGCTACTGGTCGAGGAAGCTGCGCAATTTGCGCGAGCGGCTAGGATGCTTGAGCTTTCTCAGCGCCTTGGCCTCGATCTGGCGGATCCGTTCGCGGGTCACGCTGAACTGCTGACCCACCTCTTCGAGAGTGTGGTCGGTGTTCATGCCGATGCCGAAGCGCATCCTGAGAACGCGCTCCTCGCGCGGAGTCAGCGAGGCCAGCACCCGGGTCGTGGTTTCCTTCAGGTTCTCCTGAATGGCCGAATCGAGCGGCAGGACCGCGTTCTTGTCCTCGATGAAATCGCCAAGCTGGCTGTCTTCCTCATCGCCGATGGGCGTCTCGAGCGAGATCGGCTCCTTGGCGATCTTCATCACCTTGCGGACCTTCTCGAGCGGCATCTGCAGCTTTTCGGCCAGCTCCTCGGGCGTCGGCTCGCGGCCGATCTCATGCAGCATCTGGCGCCCGGTCCGGACCAGCTTGTTGATGGTCTCGATCATGTGGACCGGGATCCGGATGGTGCGGGCCTGGTCAGCGATCGAGCGGGTGATCGCCTGCCGGATCCACCAGGTGGCATAGGTCGAGAACTTGTAGCCCCGGCGGTACTCGAACTTGTCGACCGCCTTCATCAGGCCGATATTGCCTTCCTGGATCAGGTCGAGGAACTGCAGCCCGCGGTTGGTGTATTTCTTGGCGATCGAGATCACCAGGCGCAGGTTGGCCTCGACCATTTCCTTCTTGGCCTGGCGGGCCTCCTTCTCGCCCTTCTGCACCTGGCTCACGATGCGGCGGAATTCCTGGATGTCGACGCCGACATACTGGCCCACCTGCGCCATCTCGGCGCGCAGCTCGGCCACCTTGGCGGCCGAGCGTTCGGTGAAGGCCGACCAGCCGCGCCCGCCCTTGCGGGCCATTTGCTCCATCCAGTTCGGGTCGAGCTCGTGGCCGCGATATTCGTCGATGAATTCGCGCCGGTTGATGCGGGCCTGGTCGGCCAGCTTCACGATCGCACCGTCGATCGCCATGATCTTGCGGTTGATCCCGTAAAGCTGGTCGATCAGCGCCTCGATCCGGTTGTTGTGCAGATGCAGCTCGTTGACCAGCAGCACGATCTCGGTCCGCAGCTTCTGGTATTCGGCCTCGTCACGGTCGGAAAAGCGCTGGGTCTTGCTCAGCGTGGCCTGGATCCGCTTGTCCTGGATCTCGGACAGCTTGGAATAGTCCTCGGCGATCTGGTCGAGCTTCTCCAGCACGCGCGGTTTCAGCGCCGCCTCCATGGCGGCGAGGCTCATATTGGCCTGCTCTTCCTCGTCGTCGTCATCGTCGCGGCGGATCGGGTTGCCGTCGGCGTCGAGTTCGGGGCCGTCATCCTCCTTGCGGCTGCCGGTGGCATTCGAGGCCTCGACCCCGATCCCGTCGACGACCGGCTCGTCGCCGTCATCCTCCTCGAGCGAGCGCCCGAAGGTGGCGTCGAGGTCGATCACGTCGCGCAGCAGGATGTCTTCGTTCAGAAGCTCGTCGCGCCAGATGGTGATCGCCTGGAAGGTCAGCGGGCTTTCGCAGAGCCCGGCAATCATCGTGTTGCGACCGGCCTCGATGCGCTTGGCGATGGCGATCTCGCCCTCGCGCGACAGAAGTTCGACCGACCCCATCTCGCGCAGATACATCCGCACCGGGTCATCGGTGCGGTCGAGCGTCTCGGTGGTGGTGGTGGCGACCGCCACCTCGCGCGAGGTCGAGGTGGTGACCACCTCGGTGGATTTCTCTTCGCCTTCCTCGGCGCCTTCCTCGGCCTCGATGATGTTGATGCCCATCTCGGAGAGCATCGACATCACGTCCTCGATCTGCTCGGAGGACACCTGTTCGGGCGGCAGCACCTGATTGAGCTGGTCATAGGTGATGTAGCCGCGCTCCTTGGCCTCGGCGATCATCTTCTTGACTGCGGCCTGGCTCATGTCGAGCGCGAGGTCCGCGTCCTGCTCGTCAGTTTTGCTGTCGTCCGTGTCCTTGGCGGCCATGGAGGTCTCCTTGCAGGATGGCTGATTCGTCCACCGGGTCGAACCGACTCAATAGCTCGAATCAGCGGAAAGAACACCTATGTACCCCTGATTCGTTGATCAAATCTCAACTTTCTGGCACATTGCGGCGTTACGTTCTGCCCTTGCCATATTCGATTCGGCCCAGAAGGTCGGCAAAGGCATCGCGTTCGTCCCGGTCCACATGCGCCCCGTTCGGGGCAAGCTCGAAGTCGGCGGCGTCCTCTTCCTGGGACGGTCCGGCGCCATGTCGCGCCCTGGCGGCCTGGCTCAGTCGCCAGGTAACCCCCTCGTCGGCAAACCCCTCGAGATCACGCATGCCTTCCTCGATATCCCGTTCCGCGCCGCGCAGGCGCATCAGGCGGTCGACTTCATGCGCGATGCACAGAGCGGCCTTTTCGTGATCCTCCGGATCATGAACTGGCGGCGCTATGCGCACATGGCTGAGCGAGAACAGCTTTTCAAGAGGCCCGGGGCCAACTCGTGCCTCGAGCGCCTCGCGAAAAGGCATTCCCTCCTCCGGCGGCGGCAGAACCAGCAATGCCTGCTGCAACGCGGCATGGTCGGGCGTGGCGCAGACCAGCGCCTCAAGCTCGCCCGCAAAGCGCGCGATCAGCCCCGGATGGATGATGAGCGTGGCCAGAATGACCGCCTCTCGCAACTCTTCCTCGAAACGCGGCAGCGCCTGCACCAGTTCCGAGCTTTTGGTGCTGGAGACCGGACGGCGGCGCGGCTCGCGCGTCCAGCCGCCTTTGCGCCCGGCCCCGCCGCCGCCACCGCGGGCCGGACGGAACAACTCCCAGCGCAGGCGTTTGAGCTCTTCGTCATAGTGATGCCGCAATGTCGGATCGCGGATCTTCTCGACCGCGGCGGCCAGGTCGCGCTCCAGCGCGGCGCGGCGCTCGGGGCTGTCGAAGACCCGGTCCTCGATCGCGCGTTCCCACAGGATCGCGACCATCGGCCGGGCCTCGTCGAGGATCTTGCGCATCGCCCCCGCACCGCCCGCACGGATCACCTCGTCGGGGTCCTGACCGGGCGGCATGATCGCAAAGCGCAGCGCCTGCCCGGCCTCGAGCAGCGGCAGCGCCAGATCCATCACCCGCCGCGCCGCCCCGATCCCGGCCCTGTCGCCATCCAGCGCGATCACCGGCTCGGGATGGACGCGCCACAAGAGCCGCAGCTGGTGTTCGGTGACGGCGGTCCCCAGGGGCGCGACCGCCGCGCCGAATCCCGCCTCGGACAGCGCGATCACATCCATGTAACCCTCGGCCACGATCAGCGGCTGCCCCTTGCCCGCCGCCTCGCGCGCCCGGGCGAGGTTGAACAGGGTATGGCCCTTGTCGAAAAGCTCGGTCTGGGGCGAGTTCAGGTATTTCGCATTGTCGTTCGGGTCCATCGCCCGGCCGCCGAAGGCGATGACCCGGCCGCGCCCGTCGCGGATCGGAAACAGGATCCGGTTGCGAAAGACGTCATAGGGCTTGCGGCCCTTGTCGGAGGCCCGCGCCAGCCCCGCGGCGAGAATCAGGTCGGGATCCAGCCCGCACCCGGTCAGATGGTCCCAGAGCCCCTGCCAGCCGGGCGCCGCGAAACCGATTTCCCAGCGCGCCTGGGCCTCGGGCGACAGCCCGCGCCGCGCCAGATAGGCCCGGGCCTCGGCCGCAGCCCCGGTCTGCATCTGCATCCGGTAATGGCGCTGCGCCACCTCCATGACTTCGAGCAGACGGGTCTGCCGGTCGGCCCTGACCTTGTCGGCAGGATCGCGCGCGGGCATCGGCATCCCGGCTTCGCGGGCCAGGATCTCGACCGCCTCCATGAAGCCGACATTCTCGGTGTCCTGCACGAACTTGATGGCATCGCCCTTGGCGTGGCAGCCGAAGCAGTAATAAAAGCCCTGCCGGTCGTCGACGTGGAAGCTGGCGGTCTTTTCCTGGTGAAACGGACATGGCGCCCAGAGATCGCCCTTGCCCTGGTTCGACTTCCGCGCATCCCACATGACCTTGCGCCCCACCACCTGGGCGATGGAGGTCCGTGTGCGCAACTCGTCGAGGAATCCGGGGGGCAAGCTCATGCCGAACAATATCGGCCGCGCGGGGCCGCTGTCCATATGGTCCGGACCTGCACCGCCGCCCCGCCCCGCAGCCCCGACGACCGCCGCAGAGGGCCGGCGCCGGGCCCCGCCCTCCGCGCCCCGCAGCGCCACCGCCGGCAGCACCCGATCCTTGCCCGATGTCCCGTCATGGCCGCCTCAGCGCTGTTCGCTGCGGCTCTGCAGCAGCGCGGTCAGGATCTCTGCCATCGCCTTGGCCTCGCCCGCCGAGGTCACGCCGCCGACGCCGACCCGGCGCCCGAAGCGCCACCAGACCCCGGGCGCCCAGGCCCGGGGCAGCGGCTCTGTCAGGCTCAGCGAGAACCCGTTCGAGGGCTTGAAGGCCAGCATGCCGCGATCGAGCCCGGTGATCCGTTCGATCCGGGCGATCTCGCGACCGGTATCGTCGAACAGACCCGCCCCGGTCAGGATCAGCCGCCGCGCGGTCGCGCGCCGCATCAGCTCGGCCAGCGCCAGTGCGCCCGCCCCCATCCCCAGCAGCAGGACGCGGTAGCCGATCCCCTCGGGCGGGTGCACCATCCCGATCTGGATCAGAAGCCCCGCCAGCGCGACAAGCACGCCCAGCCCGATGACCCGGCGGATCTGCGAAACCCTGAGCGTGGCGAGTTCGTCCGACATGCCTGCGTCCTTCTCCTGTTCTTGCCCCGAACCGCCTGACGCCCCGCCTTCGGGGCCAACACGGGTCGCCCTTGTATCCGGCGGAAGGGCGCGTAGGCTGCGGACATGTTGGGCGCCGGACGGCCCGTCAAGCCTTGGCGCGCCAGACGCGGCGAAAAAGCACCTTGTCCGACGCGACGAAGTCGCCATCTTTGTAGGGAAGCCAATTCATTTTGGTGGACAGGATCAACACAGGTGGATCATGACTGACAAATCTTCGGAAAAGCCCGCGCAACTCCTGGACGACCCGACTCCGTTCTCGAATCGGATGAACTGGCCGCTCCTGAGTTCGTCCAAATCGAAAACAGAGCTGAAGACCGACGACCCGACCCCGCTTTCGAGCCAGCTCCGGTGGCCGCTGCTGTCGGGCCGCAAGTCGCAGGTCGAACTGACCACCGGCTCGACTCCGATCTCCGACATGATGAAATGGCCGCTGCTGAGCAACAAGTCGACCATGTTCGACACCGAGCTTCCCTCGGCCAAGGGCGGCAACAGCAAATCCACCGGCGACAGCCCGGTCAGCAAGTTCATCCGCGGCATCGTGACCGGCGAACCGCAGAAGTAAGCGGACCGTCACAGGCCGTTTTTGGCGCGGACCCCGCCGGGACCCCTCGGCGGGATTCGTGTGTTCAAGGCCTGCATTCCGGTTGAGCGCCCCATTGCCGTCAGGCCGAGACCGCCTTTTTCACCATGCTCCAGTAAAGATCCTCGACCTCGGCGCGGCTCAGCCGCCCCTCGTCGCGATACCAGGTGGTGACGCCGGTCAGCATGGCGATGACCGCGAAGGCGGCATGTTTGCTGTCGGCCACCTCGAAGACGCCCCGCGCCCCGCCTTCGCGCAGGATATCCTCGAGCACGGTCTCGTAGCGCCGCCGCAGCGCCTCGATGATGCGGAAATTCCCGGGCTCGAGATTGCGCAGCTCCATATAGGCGATGAAGACCGCATCGGGCCGGTCGAGATGGAAACGGATGTGAAAGCGGGTGAAGGCCTCCAGCGCGTCGCGCGGGCCACGCCCCTTGGGCAGCGCCTCCCAGGCGGCAAGCAACTCGTCGAGATGGCTTTTCATCAGCTCGAACAAGAGCCCCTGCTTGTCGGGGATGTAGTTGTAGAGCGCACCGGCCTGCACCCCGACCTCGGCCGCGATCCGGCGCATCGAGACCGCGGCATAGCCGTGCCGCGCGAACAAGGCCTGCGCCGCCGCCCGAAGCCGCGGGCCGGTGATCTCGGAATGCGAACCGGATGTACGTGCCATCGTGCCAGAATATCTGAACATGCGTTCAGTTCAATCCCTGCGTCCCCCTTCGCCCCCCCGCAAAACGCCGCCTTGCCCTGCCACACCGTCTTGCCGTTGCCTGGCCGCCGCGTTTATGTTGCGCGGGGTCAACGGAGGAACCGATGGCACGCCTGCCCCTTTGCCTTGCCGCAGCGGTTCTTCCGATGCTGGCTGCCTGCGCCGACTTTCCCGAGATCGACGCAGCCGAACGCGCTGCGGCGGGCCCGACGCTCGTGCCCGAAATCGTGCCGATCGACCCGCTTCTGGCCAGCGCCCGCACCCTGCGCGACAGCTCCGTGTCGCCCGACAGCCTGGAAAGCCGTGCCGCGCGGCTCCGGGCCCGAGCAGCACGGCTCCGCGAGCGCGATATCTGATCCGCGATTTCCGAACGCAGGTTCCCGCAATCGTCCCCGTCGTCGTCACGGCCTGTGCCTTCCGTGGTATGGGACGGCACCGTAGTCGCGTTGCAAGCCCGGCGCCTTCGCGCTAACAACCCGCGAACCAAGATACAGTGACCCGGGAGTTGCCACATGACCACCCCCTTGCGCCTCGGCATTGCCGGGCTCGGCACCGTCGGCGCCGGCGTCGTCAAGATCGTGCAGTCGCGCGCGAATCTGCTGGCCCAGCGCAGCGGGCGGCCGGTGGTGGTCACGGCAGTCTCCGCGCGCAGCCGCGGCAAGGATCGCGGCGTCGATCTGTCGGGCTATGCCTGGGAAGACGATCCGGTGGCGTTGGCCCGCCGCGACGATGTCGATGTCCTGGTCGAACTGATGGGCGGCTCGGACGGCCCCGCCAAGGCCGCGACCGAGACCGCGCTGGCCGCGGGCAAGGATGTGGTGACGGCGAACAAGGCGATGCTGGCGATCCATGGCCAGGCGCTGGCCGAGACCGCCGAGGCGGCCGGCCGGGTGATCCGCTTCGAGGCCGCGGTCGCGGGCGGTATCCCGGTGGTCAAGGCCCTGACCGAGGGGCTTGCCGGCAACCGGATCGACCGGATCATGGGCGTCATGAACGGCACCTGCAATTATATCCTGACCCGGATGGAACGCGAGGGGCTGCCCTATGAAACGGTCTTCGAGGAGGCCCAGGCTCTGGGCTATCTCGAGGCCGATCCGACGCTCGATGTCGGCGGTATCGACGCCGGCCACAAGCTGGCGCTTCTGACCTCGATCGCCTTCGGCTCCCGGGTCGATTTCGACGCGGTCGAGCTGGAGGGGATCGAGCGGATCTCGATCGTCGATATCCGCAACGCCGCCGATATGGGCTTTCGCATCAAGCTTCTGGGGGTGGCGCAGACCACCGGGCGCGGGCTCGAACAGCGGATGTCGCCCTGCCTGGTGCCGGCGAATTCGCCGCTCGGCCAGCTCGAGGGGGCGACCAACATGGTCGTGCTCGAAGGCGACGCCGTGGGCCAGATCGTGTTGCGCGGCGCGGGGGCGGGCGAAGGCCCGACCGCCAGCGCGGTGATGTCGGATGTCGTCGACATCGCCCGCGGCTTCCGGGTGCCGACCTTCGGGCAGCCCGCGGCGGGGCTCGAAGCGGCGCGCCCGGCCCGGGCCACGGTCGCGGCGCCCTACTATCTGAGGATCGAGTTGCAGGACAAGCCCGGCGCCATGGCCAAGGTGGCGGCGGTGCTGGGCGAGGCCGGGGTCTCGATCGATCGCATGCGCCAGACCCGACACAGCGAGACCACCGCGCCGGTGCTGTTCCTGACCCACAAGACCACCCGCGACGCCCTGGATCAGGCGCTGAAGGGCTTCGCCGCCACCGGCGTGGTGGTGGGCGACCCGGTCGCGATCCGGATCGAGGACGTCTGACCGCGCGCCCCGGATCCGTATTCCGGGGCCAAATCCGGGAAGCCAAATCCGGGGGGCCGGATCGTCCGGGAACAGGACGACCCGGTCTTAGCCCGTCCCTGCCTTGACCCGTCCCGGCCCTGACCGCTCCCGACCGGGTCACGAATTGTTTCCAAACGCGCAAAAATGACCCTGGCCCAGCGTCACTTTACCTTGAGTTAACCTTAACGGGTCATTAAGGCCGGGTTTCTCGTCAAACGGGAGCCCCATGCCGCAGGTCATTTCCCTCGCATCGGCACGCAGCCGTCGCGCCAATGTCTCCGACTTTGCCACGCCCCGCCGCCCAAGCGACCTGCGGCTGGGCGAGTTGCTGCTGGCCTCGGGGGCGCTCTCGCCCGAGACCCTGAGCCGGGCGCTGAGCGAACGGGCGAGGATGGAAATCCGCCTGGCGGATCTGCTGATCGCCGAGGGGCTGGTGCCGCCCGACGAGATCGATGCCACGCTCTGCCGGCTGCATGAGACCGGCCGCGCCGATTTCGCCTCGTATCCTCCCGATCCCCGGCTGATCGACCTGCTCGGTCCGGCCCGATGCCTGCGCGACGGCCTGCTGCCCTGGCGCCGGGTCGGGGGCGCCACGCTGATCGCCTCGGCACGGCCCGAGCGGTTCGAGGAGCTGCGGGCCGACCTGCCGGCCGGGTTGCAGCCTGCGGTGATGGTGATCTGCCGCGAGGCCGAACTGCAGGAGGCGCTGGCGGCCTGCCGCGGCCCGGCATTGGCGCGCGCCGCCGAAACCCGGGTCAATGACTGGGACAGCTGCCGGTTCTGGTATCATGCCGGCCCGCGCGCGGCGCTGGTGCTGGGTCTCTCGGGCCTCGGCCTCGCCCTGCTGACGGCGCCGCTGGCCGTCCTCCTGCTGTTGACGCTCTGGACCATGCTCTGGATGGCGCTGGGATCGGGGCTCAAGCTTGCAGCCGCGGCGGCGCAGATCCGGGCGCTGCACCGCGCCAGCCACAGGCCGTCCGATCCGCCCCCCACCATCGCCCGGCTGCCCGCGGTCTCGATACTGGTGCCGCTGCACCGCGAAACCGAACTGGCACCGCGACTGATCGCCCGGCTTGCCCGGCTCGACTATCCGCGTGCGCTGCTCGACATCTGCCTCGTCACCGAGGCCGACGATCTGGACACCCGTGCCATGCTCGACGCCGCCCGGCTGCCGCCCTGGATGCGCGCCCTCACCGTGCCCCCGGGCCAGATCAAGACCAAGCCAAGGGCCCTGAACTATGCGCTGGAATTCTGTCGCGGCTCGATCATCGGGATCTACGATGCCGAGGACGCCCCCGCCCCCGACCAGCTACGCCGCATGGTCGCGCATTTCCACAGCTGCGGCCCCGAGGTCGCCTGCCTGCAGGGCGTGCTCGACTTCTACAATGCCCGCGCCAACTGGCTGGCCCGCTGCTTTGCCGCCGAATATGCGGCCTGGTTCCGCGTGGTCCTGCCCGGGCTCGCGCGGATCGGCCTGCCGGTGCCCCTGGGCGGCACGACGCTGTTCTTCCGTCGCCCCGCGCTCGAGGCGCTCGGGGGCTGGGACGCGCATAACGTGACCGAGGATGCCGATCTCGGCATCCGCCTCGCGCGTCACGGCTACCGCACCGAATTCCTCGACAGCGTCACCGAGGAAGAGGCCAATTGCAGCGCCTGGCCCTGGGTGCGGCAACGCTCGCGCTGGCTCAAGGGCTACGCCATGACCTGGACCACCCACAGCCGCCGCCCGGGCCTGCTTCTGCGCCAGCTCGGCCCCTGGGCCAGTCTCGGCATGCAGGTGCTGTTTCTGGGCAGCCTGACCCAGTTCGTCTTCGCCCCGCTGCTGTGGTCGTTCTGGCTGCTGCCGCTGGGCCTGCCGCATCCGCTGGCCGCGAGCCTCGGCCCGGCCGGTCTGTGGCTGGCCTTCAAGCTGTTCCTGGCCTGCGAGGCAATCAATCTGGCGGTGGGCGCGGTCGGGCTCTGGCGCGCCGGAAAGCCGGGTCTCATCGCGCTGCTGCCAAGCCTGCATGTCTATTTCCCGCTGGCCTCGCTTGGCTCTTACAAGGCGCTCTGGGAAATGGCCACGCGGCCGTTCTACTGGGACAAGACCCGCCACGGCCTGGGAGAGCGGGACGCGGCGCTGCCCGCCTCCGGGACCGGGACGGGCAAGATCGGGCCAGACAGGGCTGGATCAGACAGGACCGGGGCAGACGGGATTTTGGCGCGCCCAGACCTAACCGCCGGGTTCAGGTTCGACAGAAGTCCCACAGGCAAAGCCGTCGCCACGGCCCGGCGCGCCGAGCCGGGCGATCAGCCCTCGGCCAGCATCGCGTCGGCGTCGTGACGCAACCGGGTCTCGAAGGCAATCGAGATATGGCGTTTCAGCGCGTCATAGGCGGCGTCACCATCGCCTGCCTCGATCGCGCAGACAAGCGCGTCATGTTCCGACAAGGCATCGCGGCCGCGCCCGTCGACGGCCAGCGAGGTGGTGGCCATCAGCGCCATGGTGCGGTGCACCAGATCGAGCTGCTGCACCAGATAGCGGTTATGCGACGCCAGATGGATCTGCTTGTGGAACCGCCGATTGGCCCGCGCCAGCGCCGCCGGGTCGGTCAGTAGCTTGAAATCGTCCTCGACCATGCTGCGCAGCACCCGGATCTCCTCGGCGGTGGCATGCCGCGACGCAAGCCGCGCCGCGAGCCCCTCGAGCTCGGCGCGCACGACGTAAAGCTCGGCCATCTGGTCATGGGTCAGCGAGGCCACGATCAGGCTGCGGCCGTCGCGCGAGAGCAGTGATTGCGTCTCGAGGCGCTGCAGCGCCTCGCGGATCGGCGTCCGCGAGACGCCGAAACGCTCGGCAAGCTCGCTCTCGACAAGCCGGTCCCCGGGACGATAAACCCCCACGTCAATGGCCTCGAGAATCAGCTCGTAGGCATCCTTCTGCGCGGGTCTCACGTCCTTCATGTCGCTGGCTCCTGCATACGATGGTAGACAATAGGACTCCGAAGCGGGCCAAATCAAGCCCCGGCGCTTGTGCCGATTGCCGCAGCGGCCTACCAAGGGCGCATGATGGTTAAAGATTTATCGAACCTCGGCGGCTGGGTCTTCGACCTCGACAACACGCTTTATCCGCCCGAAGCCCGGCTGTTCGAGCTGATCGAGCGGCGCATGACCGACTATGTGATGTCGGCGCTCGGCGTGCCCGAGGACGAGGCCAACCGGCTGCGGAAAAGCTACTGGGCGCGTTTCGGCACCACGCTGGCCGGACTGATGGACCTGCACGGGGTCGAGCCCGGCCCCTACATGACCCATGTCCATGACATCGCGCTTGACCGGCTCTCGCCCGATCCCGAGCTGCGGGCCCGGATCGCGGCCCTGCCCGGCCGCAAGATCGTCCATACCAACGGCTCGGCGCCTTATGCCGAACGGGTCCTGGCCGCGCGCGGGCTCGACGGCATCTTCGATGCGGTCTTCGGGGTCGAGGATGCGGGCTATGTCCCCAAGCCCCGGCGCGAGGCCTTCGAGACCATCGCAGCGCTTGGCGGCATCACCCCCGGCGAGGCCGCGATCTTCGAGGACGATGCGCGCAACCTCGCCGCGCCGCATGAGATGGGCATGCGCACCATCCATGTCGCCCCCACGCCCGAGACGGCGGCCCATATCCACCATCACACGAGCGACCTCACGGCCTTTCTCGGACAGCTCGGGCGCCTTTAGTCGGCCTTGCCCCGGACACCGTTGTGTGCGACGGGATGCCGCGTGGGGTTCCATGCCTCACCCCCCATATCGGGATCAGCAAAGGGAGAATAGCATGACCTTGGAAACGTCAGAGGCGCCCGCCGCCGAAACGCCGCGCTGGCTGCGCATCGTCTATGCCGTGCCGTTGATCGGCTGGATCCTGAAGGACGTGAACGAGGGCGATGCCGACAATATCTGGTATCTCCTGGGCGGGTTCGGCTGCCTCTGGATCGTCTCGATCCTGCAATGGGGCGTGCTTGGGCTCTACCTGCCCGCGGTCGTCGCCTCCTGGGTCTGCCTCGGCATGCTGATCTGGATCAGCCGCGGCTGATCCCCGCCCCTTGGCCCCCGGAAGCCGCCGGGCTATCTGAGGGTCAGGAGGCACCGACATGACCCGCATTTCCACCGATATCCTGATTTCCGGCGGCGGCGTCGCCGGACTGACCGCTGCGGCATTGTTCGGCTCCGAGGGCTATTCCGTCCTCTGCGTCGACCCCGCGGCTCCGGTCACCGAAGAAACCGCCGAGGGTGCCGACCTGCGCACCACCGCCTTCCTGCAGCCTTCGCTTCAGGTGCTCAAGACCGCCGGGCTCTGGGACCGGCTCGCGCCCTTTGCCACCGACCTGCAGGTGATGCGGATCGTCGATGCCGGCGGCAAGATTCCCTCTCCCCGCGTCACCCGCAACTTCAACGCGAAGGACGTCTCCGAGCTGCCCTTCGGCTGGAACCTGCCCAACTGGCTCTTGCGGCGCGAGATGGTGCAGCGGCTCGAAGACCTGCCCAATGTCACCTTCCGCCCCGGCACCGGCACCGCCGCCGTGCTGACCCGTGACGCTGAGGCGCTGGTCGATCTCAGCGACGGCACCAAGGTCTCGGCCCGGCTGCTGATCGGCGCCGATGGCCGCAATTCGCCCGTCCGCGAGGCGCTGGGGATCGGCGTACGCACCATGCGCTATGGCCAGAAGGCGCTGGCCTTCGCCGTCACCCATCCCGAGCCCCATGGCAATGTCTCGACCGAGATCCACCGCTCGGGCGGGCCGTTCACGCTGGTGCCGCTGCCCGACCGCGACGGCCGGCCCTGTTCGGCCATCGTCTGGATGGAGCGCGGCCCCGAGGCGCTGCGCCTGGCCGCCCTGCCCGAGGCCGAGTTCAATGCCGAGATGACCGCGCGGTCTGGCGCGATCTACGGCCCCCTCAGGCTGGAAACCCGCCGTAGCGTCTGGCCGATCATCAGCCAGATCGCGCATCGCATGTCGGGCGAGCGCAGCGCGCTGATCGCCGAGGCCGCCCATGTGGTGCCCCCCATAGGCGCGCAGGGGCTGAACATGAGCCTCGCGGATCTGCGCGTCCTGCTCGATCTGTGCCGCGCCGCGCCGAACCGGATCGGCGAAAAGGCCATGCTCGATCTCTATCACCGCCGCCGCCATCCCGAGGTGCTGGCCCGCGTCACCGGCATCGACCTGTTGAACCGTGCCTCGATGCAATCGGCGCAGCCGCTCCGCGACCTGCGCGCAGCGGGCGTCGCCAGCCTTTACGCCCTGAAACCAATCCGCAAGACGCTGATGCGGCTGGGGATGGGCGTCCGGGGCTGAGCCCCCACCAGAGGCCCGGGCGTCGGAGGGAAATCCGGCGCCTGCGCCCTATCCCAGCGGCCCAGGCAAGCGTTCCTCGCTGAGAATCACATTGGCCTCGACATTGCCGACCCCGGGCAGGGTCATGATCCGGCGCCGCAACACACGCTCGAAATCGGGCAGGTCGCGGGCGACCACCCTCAGGCGGTAATCGAACAGCCCCAGCACATGCTGCACCGTCTGCACCTCGGGGATCGCGGTCACCGCGCGCTCGAACTGCTCGAGCCCGACCCTGCCCTTGGTGGCAAGCTTCACCCCCAGAAACACGCTGACCGAGAAGCCCAGCGCCTCGGCATCGAGATCGACGCGCCGCCCGGCAATGACGCCCGCCTCTTCCAGCCGCCGGATCCGCCGCCAGCAGGCGGGCTGGCTCAGCCCGAAGCGCCGCCCGAGCGCCCCCGCGCTTTGCGTCGCATCTTCGGCCAGCGCGCGCAGGATCTTCCGGTCGCTCTCGTCCAGCTCGATCACAGCGGCAGCGCCTCGGCGCGCTTGATATCGGCCACATGCATCAGCGCCTCGATATCCGCGATATGCGGCAGGGTCAGGATCCGGGTGCGGTACAGGTCCTGATAATGGGCCATGTCACGGGCCAGGATGTTCAGCCGGACATCGACCCGGCCCAGAAAACTCTGGATCTCGCGCACCTCGGGCACCTCGCGCGCCGCGGCGATGAATTCGTCGAAGGCACGCGGGTCGGTCTTGTCGAGCGAGAAGCGCAGGCTCACCTCGACCGAATAGCCCAGCGCGCGCCAGTCGATCACCGCCCGGATCCCCCGCAGCACGCCCTTCGCGCGCAGCTTTTCCAGCCGCCGCCAGCAGGTCGCAGCCGTCAGCCCGGCCCGCTCGGCCAGATCCGCAGTCGAGAGGGAGGGCTCGGCCTGAAGGTAGCGCAACAGACGGCGATCGGCATCGTCCAGGGGAATGGTCACTTCACATAACACCAATATGACGAATGAATTTTCACATATATCGCCGATCCATCAAAGGAATGAAACCCGTTCCGTTCGGGATGCGCCTAAATTCGCATCAACCGACCCTCAAGAAGGAGCACCGCGATGCGCGTGTATTACGACCGTGACTGCGACATCAACCTGATCAAGGACAAGAAGGTGGCGATCCTGGGCTATGGCAGCCAGGGCCATGCCCATGCGCTGAACCTGCGCGACTCGGGCGCCAAGAACATCGTCGTCGCGCTGCGCGAAGGCTCGGCCTCGGCGAAGAAAGCCGAAGCCGAAGGCCTTCAGGTCATGGGCATCGCCGAAGCCGCCGCCTGGTGCGACCTGATCATGTTCACCATGCCCGACGAGCTGCAGGCCGAAACCTACAAGAAATACGTCCATGACAACCTGAAGGAAGGCGCCGCCATCGCCTTCGCCCATGGCCTGAACGTGCATTTCGGCCTGATCGAGCCGAAGCCCGGTGTCGACGTCATCATGATGGCACCGAAAGGCCCCGGCCACACCGTGCGCGGCGAATATGTCAAGGGCGGCGGCGTGCCCTGCCTCGTGGCGGTCGCCAATGACGCCACCGGCAAGGCGCTGGAACTGGGCCTGAGCTACTGCTCGGCCATCGGCGGCGGCCGCTCGGGCATCATCGAGACCAGCTTCAAGGAAGAATGCGAGACCGATCTCTTCGGCGAACAGGCGGTTCTGTGCGGCGGTCTGGTCGAGCTGATCCGCATGGGCTTCGAAACCCTGGTCGAGGCGGGCTACGCCCCCGAGATGGCCTATTTCGAATGCCTGCACGAAGTGAAGCTGATCGTCGACCTGATCTATGAAGGCGGCATCGCCAACATGAACTACTCGATCTCGAACACCGCCGAATACGGCGAATACGTGTCGGGTCCGCGGGTTCTGCCTTATGAAGAGACCAAGGCGCGGATGAAGGCGGTTCTGAACGACATCCAGTCCGGCGTCTTCGTGCGGAACTGGATGCAGGAATGCGCCGTCGGCCAGCCTTCCTTCAAGGCCACCCGCCGCAACAACGACGCCCACCAGATCGAACAGGTCGGCGAGAAACTGCGCGACATGATGCCCTGGATCACCGCGGGCAAGATGGTCGACAAGTCGAAGAACTGACGACCCGGCAAATCTGCCGCCAGTCGGACAGGAAAAGGCGCCCCAGCGGGCGCCTTTTCTTTTTCACGCACAAAGATACAATCTCTGCACATTTAACGATTCCTTTCCATAAACCATTCTTTCCAAATCGGGAATTTGCGCATGCGGATTTCAGCAATAGATGGCTTGAGAGGTTTCTTTCTCGCAATGATGACAATGGCGCATCTCTCGCGAGACGGTCACACCCTTGTCGGGACCCTGAACCATCACCGGCTGGGCTGGGTCGAGGACGCGCAGGGCTTCGTCTTCCTCTCGGGGCTCGTCATCGGCATCGTCTACGGCAAGCGGCTGATCCGGCAATCGCGCGCGGCCATGCTCCAAGGCCTCATAACCCGGACAAGAACCATTTATATCTATCATGCACTGCTGATGGCCGCGATCACGCTAGGGGTGCTCCTGTTTTATACCAGACCATCAGATCTCGATCCGGGCTGGAGCGAGGCGCCGCTGCTTTTCAGCGCCTTCGGTTTCCTGCTGATATCCGCGCCGCGCTATCTCGATATCCTGCCGATGTATGCGATCTTTGTCGCGCTGACACCGATCGTCCTGATCCAGCTTCAGAAAGGACGATATGCGCTGATCATGACCACATCCGTCGCCCTCTGGGCGCTGGCCCAGACCGGGCTGCCGACGCATCTGCTTCAGGCCATCGGCGAGGCAACGGGACTTGACGCAAGGAACATCCATCTGGGGCTTTATTTCAATCGATTTGCCTGGCAGATCCTATATGTCGGCGGCCTTGTCGCCGGAATGCTTCTAGCACAGGAAAGGCTGTCGCCGGATTTCCTGCATCACGACGACGCGCGAACGATTTTTTTTATCTGCTTGGCCCTGAGCGCGACCTTTGCCATTACGGCCATTCGCCTGCGCTATTTCAACGCCCTCCCTCAAACCGGCTTCTTTGGTGAACTCTCCTATAACCGCAACCATTTCTCCGCGTTGCGGCTGCTCAATTTCTTAGCCGATCTCTATGTTGTCAGCTGGCTGCTGATCGCGGGGAGAACCGACCGGAACCCGTTTTTGCAGGCCGCGGCCCGGGCCCTGCACGCGTTGGCATCGTTCCGGCCGCTCGTTTTCATTGGCCAGCATTCACTGCAGGTCTTTGCCTTTCACGTTCTGCTGGCCTATGCTGCGATATTCTTCTCGCTTTCGGAAGCCCCCCGATTGCTGCGCGAAATCATGGTGCTGGTCTCGCCGGCATGCCTGCTGCTGCCCGCCTACCTGCATGCGCGTCACCGCGACAAAGGCCGGCGCCTGCGCATCTCCGGAGCGTAGTCGTACCCCCCAACCGCCCGGCGGGCGGCTCCGCCGCCGGGCGCTGACCTCAGGGCGCGGGCCTCAGCGCGCGCCGCGGCCATCGGGCCGAACTTGTGGATGGCCTCGTTCAACGCTTCGACGCCGAAGTCAGCCTCCAGCGTGTTAGAGATCCGCCAGGACAGAACCTTGCGGGTGTGCCGGTCCATGATCGCCACGAGGTAAAGGAACCCGCGGCGCATCGGCAGATAGGTGATGTCCGAGCACCAGACCTGGTTCGGGCGATCCACGCGCAGGCCTCTCAGCAGATGGGGATAGGTCTTGTGCCCCTTCGCCGGCCTGCTTGTGTTGGGCTTCTGGTAAATCGGCATCAACCCCATGAGGCGCATCAGCCGGCGTATCCGCATCTCGTTCACGAAGTGCCCGTCATTGCGCAGGTGCCAGGTCATCTGGCGGACACCGAAGAACGGGGTTTCCAGGAACTGCCCGTCAATCTGCCGCATCAGGCCGAGGTTCTGCTCGGTCTCACCCTTCGGCTGGTAGTAATAGTGAACCGCGCCGACTTGCCCGGAGGGCATTTCATTCAAGGCGTCATGCGACCTTAGCCATCGGCTGCATCCGATCAAGATACCGCCGTTCGGCCTCGACCGGCGAGATGTATCCGATCGATCCGAGGAGGCGCTCGTTATTGTACCAATCCACACAGTGAATTGCCTCCCGCTCGACGTCCTGCATCGTCTTCCAGGGCCCGAGCAGCGTGCCGCAGCGACATTGTCCCGCTTCAGGGTATGCCAGACTTTCCGCGCACCGTAGAGTTTGCGGTTGTCAGACCAGATCTTCCGGATCTTGTCCTTAAACCCGGCATCGCGCCGCATCCGTGGCGATGCCCGCGATGGATCCCGTGCGGCGGCCTTCCGTGCATGGTATGTTGACGAGGCGATCGGCAGCACGCGGCAGATCGGCTCGACCCCGAATTCCTCCCGGAATTCATCAACGAAGCCAGTCATTTGCGGAATGGGCGGTCGAGCTCCGCCTGGGAAAAATAAGCGCTGGCCTTCTTCAGGATCTCGTTCGCCTGCCGCAACTCGCGGTTCCCGCGCTCGAGTTCCCTGATGCGGGCCTTCTCGGCACTGGTCGGGCCCGCTTCCTTGCCGCTGTCACGCCGAGCCTGCTTGTACAAGACCCGCAGGCTGTCTGGCGAGCAACCCAGCTTGCCGGCGATGTCGCGCACCGCGCCTGTCAAAGACGCATAGCTGTCGAGAGGGTCGACGACCATCTGTACCGCCCGTTCGCGGAACTCGGCCGGATACGGGCTCGTCGTGTTCTTCTTCCTGTCCATGCGACGGCATCCTTTGAGAGTTTGGCCCTCCGGGCAAGGCGGCCGGTGACGTCCCAGGGCGTGGTGTAGCTTTCGGCGGCCATCGGGTTTCTCGGTAGGGTCGGGTTGCTGAGCCAACCTGAACCGTGGGCTGCCCCCGATGACCAAACCCATGATGGACCTGCGTGCGCTGGTAGAGAGTGAGGGGCAGGCGCGCCATCGGTCCGAGCGCCGCCCCGAACGCCGATGCCGACCTTCTTCGCGAGATGATCGGCTTTGCTGCCGAGCGGCTTACGGAGCTGGAGGTCGGCGCCAAGACCGGTGCTGACTATGGCGAGAAGAGCAGTGAGCGCCTGGCGCAGCGCAACGGGTATCGCGATCGGGACTGGCAAACCCGGGCCGGCAGCGTCGAACTGCGCATCCCGCGCCTGCGTACCGGCTCCTATTTCCCCTCGTTCCTCGAGCCGCGGCGCTCTGTTGAGAAGGCCCTGACGGCCGTGATCCAGGAGGCCTATGTCCACGGCGTCTCAACGCGATCGATGGACGACCTGGTGCAGGCCATGGGTGGCACCGGGGTGTCGAAGAGCCAGGCCAGCCGACTGTGCGAGGAGATCGACGAGCGTGTGGACGCCTTTCTGACACGGCCGATCGAGGGCGAATGGCCCTACCTCTGGATCGATGCCACCTATCTCAAGGTGCGCCAGGGCGGGCGGATCGTATCGGTTGCGGTCACGCTCGCGGTGGGCGTCAACACCGACGGCAGGCGCGAAGTGCTGGGCATGGCGATCGGGGCCTCCAAGGCCGAGCCGTTCTGGACCGAGTTCCTGCGTGACCTCGTCCGCCGTGGCCTCGGCGGCGTGAAGCTTGTGATCAGCGATGCGCATGAGGGCATCAAGGCCGCCACCGCCCGGGTCCTGTCCACGACCTGGCAGCGCTGCGTTCGGCATTGGTCTCGAACCAATGGCGACCATGCCTCACTCCACTTCCAGCGCAATGCGCTCGCCCATGCCGGCAAGAACAGCCGCCGGGTGGTCTCGGCATTCATCACCACGGCCTTTGCCCAGCCCGACCACGCGGCGGCGAAGGCCCAGTGGCGTCTCGTGGCGGACCAGATGCGCGGCAAGCTCCCCAAGCTGGCCACGCTCATGGACACGGCCGAGGAGGACGTCCTGGCCTATATGACCTTCCCGGCCCAGCATCGCACCAAGCTGCACAGCACCAATCCGATCGAGCGGCTGAACGGCGAGATCAAGCGACGCACGGACGTCGTCGGTATCTTTCCGAACGAGGCATCGATCCGGCGCCTCGTCGGCGCGATCCTCATGGAGCAGACCGAGGAATGGACCGTCCAGCGCGCCAGATACATGACGCTGGAAACGCTCGCCCCCGTCTGCGATGATCTCAATGTCAGCCTGCCTGCAGCGCAAAGCGACTGACCAGCTCGGCCCGCTTGAAAGCGCGAGGCCCGCGGTGAGCTACACCATCTCTCGGGACATCATCAGGCGGCCCGGTTCAGGCCGCGAGGTTCTGACTTTTCAGGATGCTGCCCATCGGCCTTGCTGAGTTCATCGAAGCACAGGGTGAGGCGCCATTTCCCCGCCTGCTTCAGGCGACAGTTTCGCTCTCGGGCCTTTCCCAGGGCCGAACAGCGGTTCATGAATGAGCCATGTCGCGCCATTGGTCCGAGCGACAACGGCAAATGATAGGGATCTGGACTTCCGCAGTCTGACGGATGGGGGCGCGTCACATGATGCGCTCAGCAAAGAGTCTGAGGCCGTTTATCTGCGCTTCGAGGCGACCTAGAATGTGAGATCCGGCCCATTCCTCCCGGAGCGCTCGGCCCGGACATCGCGTCACCTGCAGGATCTCGTTACGCGAGATCGCAGCGGGGCGGTCGGGTTTCCATGCTCAGGCGTTGCGGCGGACAGGCCTGAGCGGTTCAGCAAGGCGTTGTCGTCCGACCAGTTCATCCTGCGGTCATGGGGGAGGCAGGCTTCGGCATGCGCCCCATCTAACCAGCGGGGTTCCAAGAATGAATGAAGCCCTCTCGCAGATAAGGACAACAAGCCCGGCTTCCACCACCGAAGCCGCGTCGAAACCAAGATGCACTGCATGAAACTGCCCGACCAGCTTTTCATGGCACGGGGCTTCCACCGCCAGGTCACCGACCTTCAGGTCTGCAGCGCCGGTATGTCAGTCCCGATTCCCCCGTAGGCTTATAAATCGTCACTCAGAGCAAGCGCGCCGCCGGTGTCATGGGATCTGCCCCATGCAGATGGCTTATCATGTCGGCCATGGCGGATAATTGCCTATTGGGTGACAGTTACGGCCATGCAAGTCCGCGAGATAACAAAAGAGCTCGGCCCCCATCCGCGGACCATGATTTGACGAGGGCTCGTATTGCGGCTGGCCCTATGCCTGGCCCGCCCCCTTCGGACCGCGAAAACATGGGCAGAGCCTTGCCACGTTGGCTGCCCGTCCGATGCGCACCTGCCGAAGCTGTCCGGCATCGTGCGCCCGGATGAAAATCGTCGGGGGCCGAAAATCGGTCTCTCCGGGGAGATCGCCTCAGGCACAAGCTGGATCGAAGCAGGTCAGCCAAGGCCCATACCGCCAGCGCCGACACGGCCGGGGATGGCGTCTCAATGACGCAACGTCTTGAGTGCAAGGAATAAATTTGTGTACAGAGATACATTCCGAATATGCGACGAGACTGGCCCCAAGGGAGCTAGGATTTCCGCCACCAGAGGCAGCCTCGTATCCGCTTAACCCCGAATGCCATAAGGGATCTCAGGTTACAGTGTCAGAATTTCGCGATATAATGAGTGCCTCAATTTCAAAGCTACGCCATCTGTCGAACTCGCGCGAGCGAGGCAAGAAATGGATCGGCAATATTGACAGAATATTCGACGGCACACTCGAAGGCTGGATCAAGAACACCGGCAGCGATAGTCCGGTCCGCATCGATGTCATGCTGGATGGCGCGCCGATTGCCACGGAAGTAACGGCCGACAGGCATCGGCAGGATGTCGAGGACGCCGGTATCGGCAGCGGCCGTTTCGGTTTCATTTGCCCTGTGCCCGCGGACCGGCCTGTTGAAGGCGCGCGCCTGGAGGTCAGGCTGGCCGCCACGCGGAAGGTCCTTCTGGAAAAGCTCGTGACGCCGCAGATGCTCCAGATCGAGCCCGCCAGCATCCGGGAGGTTTCCCCGACAGACCATCCGAAACCGGCCCCGGTGGCAAAGTGCGAGGGTCGGCTGGAGAGCCTCACGGAAGACCGCCTGCGGGGATGGGCCTCCGATACGCTCAATCGGGGCCGGCTCTTCGAGGTCGAGGTGCTTGTCGACGGAGTGTTCCTGACCCGCATTCGGAACAACCGTCCGCGGAGCGACCTTGCAAGACATGGCAAGTCCAGGGGGCTGGGCGGTTTCGAGCTGAAGCTGTTCCTGTCCGAACTGGAACCGGGCCCGCACAGCGTGACGGTCGTTCTGCCGGACGGACAGGAATTGACAAAGACTGTCACCTCCACGGGAAGCACGAGACGCTATCCGCTGAATGTCGGGGCGACACAGGTCTCAATCTCCGAAACGGCGATCATCGTGCCGATCTACAACGCCGCGGAGGACGTCGAAACCTGCATCCGACGGCTAGTGGAGCACACCCCGCCGGAATTGGAAGTGGTGCTGATCGACGACGCCTCCCCCGATCCGCGTATCGCCGACATCCTTGCCGATGCCGCCGGCCTGCCCGGCTTCCGCGTTCTGCACAATGCGACCAACCTGGGCTTTACCCGGACGATAAACCGTGGCCTCGAAGAGATCGGCAAGAAGCATGCGATCCTGCTGAACAGTGACGCGCGGGTCACTCCCGGCTGGGCTCAGGGCATGCTGCGCGCGGCAGGGTCGCGACCGCGCGTTGCGACCGTCACGGCCATGTCCGACAGAGCCGGGGCCTTTTCCGCACCGAATATCGGCAATGACAACAAGCTGCCTGACGGGGTCGATGAAATCACCTATGCCCGGGCCTTCCGTCGTCGCTCGCTTGGCATCTATCCGGCTGTGCCCACGGGCAACGGCTTTTGCATGTTCGTCAACCGCGCGTGCATCGACGAGATCGGTCCGCTGGATGCCGAGGCTTTCCCGCGTGGGTACGGGGAAGAGAATGATTTCTGCATGCGCGCCGGACGTGCGGGATGGACGCATCTGATCGATGACAGGACCTATGTTTTCCACGATCGTTCGAAAAGTTTCGGCGAGACGAAGACCGATCTGCTGACCGCCGGACGACGCATCGTCGACGAGCGTTATCCTGAATACAAGCTTGCCATTCGCGTCTTCAGCGCCAGTTCGGACCTGATGATGGCGCGATACCGTGCCGCCCAGGCCCTCGCGGATTGCAGCCGCCCGGATGCCGGGCTTCCGGTCATCCTGTATGTCGTGGCCACCCAAACGGGCGGCACGCCGCAGACGAATATGGACCTCATGGCAGAGGTCTCGGACGAGATGGCGCCCTGGCTGTTGCATTGTGACAGCCGGAAGATGACGCTCAGCCGACTGGACGGTTCCAGGATGACGGTGGTCCGGTCGCACGAGCTGGCAGAGCCGGTCGACCCGCTCACCCATCGTTCCGGTGAATATGACGCCGTCTTGCACGACTGGCTGGACATCGCCAATCCGCGTGTCGTCCATATCCGCCACCTGGCCTGGCACAGCCTGTCCCTGCCTGCGCTGGCCAGGGCGCGGGGCAGCCGTGTGGTCTTCTCCTTCCACGACTTCTATACGCTCTGTCCAACCGTCAAGCTGATGGACGAGCGCAACGTGTTCTGCGGCGGCACCTGCACGAAAACCTCCGGGGATTGTGCAATCGAACTGTGGGCCCCGGACAGCATGCCGCGGCTCAAGGGAACATGGGTTCATGTCTGGCGACAGCGCTTTGCCGAGGCCCTTCGGGACTGCGATGCTTATGTCACCACGTCCGAGAGCGCGCGCGATCTCATATTGCGGCACCTGCCGCTGGATCCTCACCGCTTCTTCGTCATCCCCCATGGCCGCAACTTCACCGAGATGGAGCAGTTGAGGGACCATCCTAGGCATGGCAAACCGGTCCGCATCCTGGTCCCCGGCAATATCAGCACCGCCAAGGGCAGAGACGTCATCAAGGCCCTGCTGGAGCATGACAGTGCCGGGCTTCTGGAGTTCCATATCCTCGGCAAGATTTCCGACCCGGAGGAACTCGCCCATCACCAGCGGCTGATCATGCACGGAACCTATAAGCGCAACGAATTCTCGCGGCGCGTCGCCAGCATCAGGCCCCATATCGGGGCGGTGCTGTCCATCTGGGACGAGACATACTGCCATACACTGACCGAGCTCTGGTCGGCAGGGGTGCCGGCGATCGTCTTCGATTTTCCGACGGTCGCCACGCGCACGCGCAACAGCGGGGCGGGATGGGTTGTTCCCCATGGTGACATTCCCAGGCTTTACGAACGCCTTCTGGAGATCGGCTTTGACGAGGAAGAGCAGCGTCGCGCGGATATGGCGATCATGCGCTGGCAAAAAGGACATGGCGTCGGGCGTACGACCAAGGTCATGTCGGCGGCCTATCGGGAAGTCTATCGCAACGCGTCGGGGCAACATCTCGACCGTCCCGTGATCGCCGTCGTCTGCCCCGCCACGCCGGAACAGGACCGGGCCAACGCATCCACGGAAATCCGTATCTGGCAGCGCACGACCAACGGCGCCGGGCGCAAATGCGTGTTCGTGCGGATGACGCCGGATAGCCTTCTGGCCAATCTGCGCGACGGGATCGTTGACGGCGTAATCCTGCAAAGGGACGTCATTCCGGCGACGATGGTCGCGCCCCTCCTGAACGAGATGCGCAGATCCGGCATCTCTCATATCCTCGACATTGACGACGATCTGCTGGCGGTTCCCTCCGACAAGGATCCCACGGGGAAATATGCCGCCTATCGGCCGGCACTCGAGGCCCTGATCGACTCTGCGGCCATGGTCACGACATCAACGGAACCGTTGCGGCGCAAGCTGATGGCACGGAACCCTCAGACATTGCTGCTGCCGAACCGGATCAGCGAGCAACTATGGCGCGGCAGCATTCCGCCCCGGGAACAGGACGACACCGTGCGCGCGCTCTATATGGGAACGGCGACGCATCGCGAGGATTTCAATCTGATCGCCCCGGCGCTGGAGGCTTTGGTCGAGGCCGATCCCGGCTTTCGCGTCTCGATCATCGGCATCCAGGGCGATGCGCTTCCCCCATGGGCCGAACGGATCGCCGTGCCGGACAGCGAAAAGAGCTATGCCCGCTTCGTGCCCTGGCTGAAGAGCATCTCGGGCAGGTTCGATTTCGGCCTTGCGCCGCTGACCGATGATCCGTTCAACCTCTTCAAATCGAATCTCAAGGCACTCGACTACGGCGCCCTCGGATTGCCGGTCCTGGCCTCGGACATCCCTGTCTACCGATCGGTTCATGGCCAGATACCGGGATTGCGGCTGGTCAGGTCCAGGCCGGAGTCATGGACGCGTGCGCTGACCGAGATGGTTGCCGAGATCAGGGCCGGCGCGATCGACCGCGCGGGCATTCGCGCGGCAACGATGGCCGGTTACGGAATGGCCTCTACCCTTGAGGAATTCGATGACCTGCTGCTCTCGATCGCCCGGCCGGGCGATATGGACCGCCTCGCCGCCCGCCCGGAGCCGGCCGATGACAATATCAAACATCTGAAAAGCATCGCATGAGCATTCGCAAACCGAATTTCCTGATCATCGGCGCGCAGAAGGCGGGCTCCACCTGGATTTACGACGTCCTCCGGAAACATCAGAAGGTTTTCCTGCCAAAGCGTATCGAACTTCTGTTTTTCAACAAGGTTGGCTACCAGTCACCGTCGCGTATGGCGGCGTATCTTGAGAATTTCAGGGACGCGACAGAGCATCATCTTTGGGTCGGCGAGAAGACACCGGGGTATTTCTGGAGTTCCAGGGCGCAGCACTACAAGGACCAGCCTCCGTTGGGCCACAACCCCGAGATCCCCAAATCCGTTGCCCGCGTTCTCGGGCGAGATCTGCGCCTGATCGTGTCGCTGCGCCACCCGGTTTCCCGTGCGATTTCGGCCTATGGCCACCACGGGGCCCGGGGGCGGATCAAGGGCCATGAATACCTGCGCGACACCGTCGGGCGCCTGGGCATCGGGGATATCGGTTTTTACGACAAGCACCTGGAAGCCTGGGAAGAAGAGTTCGATCCGGCCGCGATCGCCACCCTCATTTTCGAGGAAGAGATCGCCGCGCATCCCGAGGCCGGTCTCCATGCGCTGTGCAAATCGCTTGATATCGATCCCGACGGATTTCAGGATCTGTCGCTTAAGCCGTCGAATAAAGGTAAAGACCGCCAGTATCTGGAAGACCGGATCGATACCGGCGTAGACGGGTTGCAACCGGTGCGCCCGGGTGATGTCGAGCACCTGCTGGAACTCTACCGCCCCACCCTTGCCGCCCTGAAGGACCGTTTCGGGCCACGCCTGGACGCCTGGGACCGGGAAACCGCGGCTTTCGAAGAATTCGCCCGCAAGCATGTCCATCTTGCCGCCGTCCCTGCTCCCGCAACAATTTCAGCGCCCGCGGCCTTGGACATTCTGCACAAGCGGATGGGGTCCGCGGGCCTGGATATCGGCGCCAATGCCTTCCGTCTTGCACCGGGCAATCTGTCTTTCGAGCCGCCCGCGCGGGCCAGTGGCGCCTCGTTCCATGGCCGGTCAATTCTGGGCGCTTTTTCATATGCCGTTGACGGGCATGTCTATCAGACGAAGATCGGCCGCTACTGTTCCATCGCACGCGCCGTAAATATCGGCCAGTTCAACCATCCGACGAATTGGCTGTCGACGAGCCCGTTCCAGTACGAGCGCGGGTTCCGCATCAACAGCGGCAGCGATTTCCCCTGGAAGGAGGAATACGACGCCGATGCGCCGACCCGGCAGGCCGAGCAGGCCGTTCGCAAGGCGGTGATCCGGAAAACCACCATCGGGAACGATGTCTGGATAGGCCACGGTGTCACGATCATCGCCGGTGTCACCATCGGCCATGGCGCGGTCATCGGGGCCGGAGCCGTTGTCACCCGCGATGTCGCCCCCTACAGCATCGTCGGCGGAGTACCCGCACGCCCGATCGGAACGCGGTTCGACGAGGGCACGGTGGCGCGCCTGCTGAAGGCCCGGTGGTGGGATTTTGCCCCCTGGCAGCTGCGGCATCTTGATTTCACGGACATAGACGCTGCCCTCGACGGGATCGAGGAAATGCGGCGGCAGGACGTTCCCGTCTATGCGCCGGGCATCAAAGCCGTGCCTGAAATCTAGATGTTCAGTCACGTCACCTGGCAGATCGGGGTGACGCTGAATTTGCCTGGCTCTGAAGTCCGGACTTTGCGGGGCCATTCTTAGGGTGTCAGACCGCTGAGAGTCTCTGGCCTGCGTGCGAAGTCGTCGGTCAGGAGGAAGCAGGTGACAGTCCGGCGGACTGTTGCCGCCCACTGCTCGTTGTCGGCGAACCACACAAAGGACAGCCGACTGAAACCCAGCATACCGGTGAAGGCTGAAGGCTTGTTCCGGCCGCGCCGGAGCGCCATCCAGTCAACCTTGCGCCTGCAGCCATCACTGCGACATCATCACAACCCGTAACGAGCGCCGGAGCTTAATGTCTCGCGCCGGCTCAACTTGCCCGGGCCGCGGCGCGGCCTGGAAGCCACGACGTCCCCGGCAAGCCATACCAGACAAGGGGCCATTCTTGGGCGCCTATAGGGCGCGATGCTCGGCCCCGACCGACATTTCAGAACGGATTGCAACGACCGCCCGCGGCAAAGACAACCCCGTGCAGGATCGTCTGCTCGATGCGGTGCCGACCTCCTGCTTTTGCGTTGTATGCGCGGGGGCTCCGGGGCCTGCGTAAGCACGCCCCGGAGGAACGGATTTACTCGACGGGCACTGCGGCCAGTTCAGGTTCGTTGTGGTGATGGCGCGCGCGCACAGGCCGGATCGCGAGATTGGCGAAGAAGGCCACGACCAGCAGCGCCGCCATGCAGTACATCGTCGTGTTGTAAAGCCCCGGCGTCGGGTCGACGGTGCCAGGCGGCGCGATCTCCATCAGCTTGGCGATGGTCACGGTCTTGGCCTCCACCAGCTCCTGCAACTGCGCGATGGGCGCGCCGAAGGCCGCGCGGAAGGCCTCCGCGTCGACCTTCGCCGCCAGATCCTCGATGGCATTGCCCACTGACATCTGCCTGAGCGAGGTGATCGCCAGCGGTCCCAGCACCCCCGCCGTCGACCAGGCCGTCAGCAGCCGGCCGTGGATGCCGCCCACATGCATCGTGCCGAACATGTCGGCCAGATAGGCGGGGATCGTCGCAAAGCCTCCGCCATACATCGAGAAGATGATCATCGTGGCGATGTAGAACCCGGCAAGATACAGGATCGACGGGTTCGCCGACCCTGCCGTCGCGAAGAACGGGATCGACAGGTACAGCAGCGTGCCCAGCAGGAAGAAGGTCGCATAGGTGAGCTTGCGCCCGATATAGTCCGAGGCCGAGGCCCAGAAGAACCTTCCCAGCATGTTGAAGACCGAGATCATCAGCACGTAGGTCGAGGCGAAGGCGCCGCTCACGATCCAGGGCATCGTGGTGCCGTAAATGTCCGACATCATCGTCTTGGCGACCCCGATCACCCCGATCCCGGCCGTCACGTTGAAGCAGAGCATCACCCAGAGCTTCCAGAATTGCGGGGTCTTCAGCGCCTGGTCGATATGCACGTTCTTCTGGGTGATCATGCCCGAGCCCGCGGGCTTCGGCTGCCATCCGGCAGGCTTCCAGCCGTCGCGCGGGACGCGGTAGCTGAAGGCCGCGATGATCATCACGACAAGGTAGGCCAGCCCCAGCACGAGGAAGGTCGCGGCCGCGCCGGTATCGCCGGTGCCGACGACATAGACCCCGGCCTCGCCGCCGCCGGGCAGTTCCGCCGCCTGCGCCGCCGAGGCGATCACCACCTCGAGCCGTCCGCTGGCCGTTTCGGCAAAGAGACGGCCGCCTTCGGTCACTGTCGTCACTGCCTCGCGCGGCCCCAGATAGGCGGGCGCCCGCTCGAAGAGATCGAGCAGCCAGCCCTTCAGCGGAGCCGCGATCATCGCGCCGCCGCCGAACCCCATGATCGCCATGCCCGTGGCCATGCCGCGCCGGTCCGGGAACCAGCGGATCAGCGTCGAGACCGGCGAGACATAGCCCAGCCCCAGCCCGCAGCCGCCAAGCACGCCATAGCCCAGATAGAGCAGCCAGAGCTGATGTGTCGCGATCCCCAGCGAACCGACGATGAAACCGCCGCCCCACAGAAGCGCCGCGACCACGCCCACCATGCGCGGGCCCACCTGTTCAAGCCACTTGCCCGCAAAAGCCGCCGAGAGCCCGAGGAACACGATGGCCACCGAGAAGATCCAGACCACCGCGCCCAGCGACCAGTCCTCGGCCGCCGGCGCCACCACGCCCAGCTGCCGCGACAGCGCCGGATTGAAGACCGACCACGCGTAGACCGAGCCGATACAGAGGTGAATCGCGATGGATGCCGGCGGCACCAGCCACCTGTTGAAGCCCGCGGGCGCGACGATGTTATCCTTGTGCAGGATGCCACGCAGCCACCGATACGCGCCGGAGCCCTGGCCCCCGCCCGCCATATCCTTCGTCATTTTTGCTCCTCCCTTTATATGGGCCGGACTGACCGGGAACGCCCTCCCCGCGCTCGTCGGAAATCCGGCCGGCATGTCAGACCATGCCGAAGGAGCCTGCAAAGCACGGTGGACGCTGTCAACTCGGACGAGTTGTCGGATGGAAAAGCCGCGGCGTAAAAGCCCGCCATTTCAGGCCGGCCGCAAATATCCCCCGGGCCCGGTCCGCTTTCACCTGAGCCAATCGAGTGCGGAGACGACGAAGACGAACCCGATGAAGATTGAAGGGGGGGGTGAGCGCATCGCAAGGCGGTCCGGCGGAAGCGCTTGATCCACCAAGAAGGGTTCCCGGCTTTGTGGCGTTCAGCATGGAGGTCGGCATCAACGAGAGGCTCGATCGCGCGGGACGGGCTGGTCTGGATCTGGGCCTTGCCCCCAAGGTCGTCTTCGATCTTCCCGCCCAAAGCCCCTGCGTCGCAGGCCGCATCGGCGATGACGCGGCAAACGCCCTCGTCCCCGCAGATCAGCACCATGGCCTGCAGGCAGTCGTCGCGCTGCCCGGCGGCCGGGATCAGCCGCGGCGGGAGCCCCGGCAGATCGGCTCCGGCATGGGACCTGGTCGTCAGACCGCCACGTGAACACCCGCTCCCGTGAGCAGAAGCCCCCTTTCTGACTGTCATACCCGCATGGGCCTTGCCAAATGGTGCTGTCGATGAGGATGTATTCGAGGTCGGGTTCCGCTCCCCTCTCATTGAAAAGGCACTCCCCCCACCATCGCCGGTCTGCCGACCCGCGCCTGTGCGGCCCTAAACTTGCCGAACGCGGATGACAGATCGCGCCAAGACGCGGCCGTCCACGCCAGCCACAACCATGCATCCACAAACAACCGATTGTCAGCACCGCTCGGGCAGCCCATCTCGTCCGGGCAGGTCCCCCTTGATCCGCGCCCATTGCGCGTCGGTCGGCCTCCGTCTGCTCAAGAGCGCTTCCGTTTTCGATCTTGAACAAGACCTCACGGCAGATGGGAATCCCCTGAATGCAGACAGCGCCCAGAGTCAGGCCTCGCAACACATACATGACGGTCGCGGCCAGAGCGCAGGCCGAGATAAACAGGACATAGCGCAAGACCAGCCGACGGCGGCAATGGATATCCAGCCCGTCGCGGCTCTTGTCTATCCCGATGATCTGGCCATGCGATACATTCTCCATGCTCACCTCCTTCGGGTACGCGGGCCTGAGGGGGCGGCGAGAACTGTTCCAGAAAACGAAAGGAAGGCGGTGCCGACGGGCAAGGAAGCGTGCTCATGCCACAAGGCCCAGACAAGAAGTTCCCGGATCCAGAAGGCGCAGGAGCTATTGATTTCAATCTCTTGGGGGAATCAGGCCCCGCGGGAGCGGGATCGACCCTATCCTGGCTTTCCGAAGCCCAGATGGAACGCCTGACGCCGCTCCTGCCCAAGAGCCATGCCCCCTCGCGTCGATGATTTGCATGTACCGAGCGCAACAATATTAATCGATCTCAATGGCTTGCGGTGGTGCAGCGCGCCCCGAGAATACAGCCATGCGAAAACCCTCTACAACCTTTGGGAGCATTGGAGCGACAATGGTGTCTTTGCCCGGATCATGACGACGCGGGCTCCGAAGAAGCCGAACACAAGACGATCATGATCTACGTCAACAGGCGAATGCCCTGCATTCAAACACGCCTGCGCAGGTCTCTGAAAGCCAATCCTGCGACCTCGGGCCTACGGATCAAAAATGGGGCGAGAGCGTCAGATGGGACACCGGACAGGCAGCATGACCACCAGAGTGCACGCCGCCAGCGATACAAAAACGCCAGCCGGTCCAGCTTTTCATGACGGCCGGACAGGTGAGCGATGACAAGGGCGCGGCGGCGCCTCCGGCGCAGCTGCCGAAGGCTGATTGGTTCGAGGAAGCCTTGAAAGACAAAGACATACGAACCTGCATCCCGGATCGAAAGAGACGAATGAAGATCGTCTGATATGACAGGCGTCGTTACAAACGGCGCAACCGCATCGAAATCATGTTCGGTCGCCTCAAGGACTGGCGCCGCCTCACCACACGATACGACCGCTGCCCGGAGGCCTTCTTCTCTGCCATCCGGCTCGCCGCAGTCGTCATCTTCTGGATAGGGTCAAGAAAGAGCCCCCCCTACCCTCAGCCCTCGCTCGGATCACCACCGTCATCTATTGGTCCGGAATCCTGTCCCGAGGTTGAATACTGTTCCGGCAGCAGATTTCTCGAAATGGGAAAGCAAAGCAGATACCAAATTTCACAACGCATTGTTCAGATTGACCTTCTGCCGGAAATTGCGAATGCGATTGCGCTTTGCGGGGTGCGGATGGCGACGTTCCGCCTGTTTCCCCTTTGAATTCAGTCGAGCACAAACCGAGCTTTGAGCGCTGCTCATGTCCATGTTAAGCGAATGCCATTGATGGGTTCAGGGGTGTTTCATGACGGGAACCGATTTTGATGCCGAGATAGACGCGGTTCTCGGTCCTGCACCCGACGATTTCATACCGATTCCGGACGCCGTGATACGGCGATGGACCGGCCGACTGCCGAATGCCCTGATCCGGATCTGGACCACACGCGGTTTCGCGTCTCTGGCCGGAGGGCGGCTGCATCTGGCAGACCCGGCGCGTCTCGCGGGGCTCATGTCCCACATCTTCGAGACCGATCCCGACCTGGGTGGCAGCACCCATGCCATCGCTTACGGAGATCTCGGCGAGCTTGTGCTCTGGTCGGAACGCCATGGTTACGGTTTTCTCATGCCGACACTGGCCGCACTCGAGATGCCGAACCTGACGGGGTCGGAGACCATGCCGCCGGATCAGCAATTCATCGAATACGTCCTCCGGATGCCGCCAGAGCTCATCGAGGCCTTCGACCCCGAACAGCAGATGGTTCACGCGCGCCTCGTCGAAAGGCTCGGCCCGTTGCCTCTGGGCATGATCTACGGCACGACGCCTGTGCCGCCCCCGGCCGGGGGAACGCCGGTCGAGCGTTACGTGGTGGCCGAGGTCGAGGACTGGCAGGAGGCGGTCTACACCGAGATGCGGATAAGTCTTGTCGACTGGTCGCGCACATCCCCTCAGATCAGGTTCATCGGGGACGGCCTCCCCGGACAGCCGAAAGGAAACGGTTCGAAATGACAGTGCCTTCATCCGGTTCCGGACTATTTTGTGCCAGTCTCCTGATCTTCTTCTGTCCGGCGAATGCGGTCGAGGCCGTAGAGAGCCTGACGCTCGGCTTCGGCAGTGACAGCACATCGCCGGTCGTCGTCACGCATTTTTCCATCGAACAGCCCCTGAAGCCGGTCTCGCCGTTCATCGCGGCCAGCGAGGCGGAACGCCGCCTGCCGCGCATGGCGGGTACGAATGTGCTCAGCGTTCCGCAGGACAGGCACCGGGACGGGGTCTGGAGCCTGTCGGCGCAATGGGTCGAGCTTCCCACCGGAAAATCCTGGCGCGCCAGCGTCGAGATCCCGATCCGCGAACTGACCATCGCCTTTGATGCCTATGAACTGGCCGTTCTCTTCGGTCCCAATGGCGAACTGACGATCGGATCGGACCGGGTCGGGCGATCGCCGTCCGATCGGCGGGATGTCATCACGGTCTGCGGGGAGCGGGTTCCCGCAGCGGACAAGGACTGGAAGGCGCAGACGGGCTACTTCCCCGAACTGCCTTATGTGATGAAGTTCAGCCATCAGGACTATCTCGCCGGTCTTGAGGCCGCGAAATGTCCCTCTCCCATAGGGGAATGACATGGGGCTGATGGATATCGACACCGCAGCCTCCGCCGCCGCCGGAAGGGCTCCGGACGGAGAGACCGGCAATCTCGTGCAATCCTGCCCGAAAACGATACTGGAAATCGGGGTCTTCTTCGATGGCACGTTGAACAATCGTTTCAACGTGCTGGCGGCCAATCGTGCCGATGGGAGCTATCGGAATGCGCTTTCGAACCCGGCGCTGCTTTACGATCTCTACAAGCGCGGGACGAAATACGACGAGCCAAATGCCTGCGGCGGGGCCGCAAGAAGCTTCTGGTCGATCTATGTCGAGGGCCCCGGATCGAACCGCGGCGAAGAAGACGACATGACCGGATACGCCTTCGGGCAAGGACGCAAAAGTGGCGTCGAGGCGCGAGTACTTTCAGGCTTCAGGCAGGTGCTGCGGCAGATCGGCCGGATGGGCGGCCCGCCGGCGCTGGAGAAGGTGGTGATCGACGTCTTCGGCTTCAGCCGGGGTGCCGCCGCCGCGCGGCACTTCGTCAACAGCATTCGCGCCGGTCGCGCGGTCTATGACCCATGGGGGATCGGGGATTACGAGGAAACGCTGCCCAGGGGGCTGACGGTCGAGCTGCGTTTCGTCGGCATCTTCGATACGGTGGCCGCGATCGGCACGGCGACGGATGACGACAACGATCCGCTGAACATCCACCTTCGCAGCGATCAGGTCACCCACCGCATCTATCACCTCACCGCAGGGGACGAATATCGCAGGAACTTCCGCCTGAACCGGAACCTGCCCGGCGGCGGGGACAGTTTCGAATTGCCCGGCGCCCATTCTGACGTGGGCGGCGGCTACCGGGATCCGGGTGATCTGGCCCCGCTGGAAAGCACCCGGCGCAGGATGTTCTCCTCACGCGAAGAGGCCGAGGCGGCGCGCAGTGCCGAATTGCCCGACGATTTCGCCGAGCTGCGACAGATCTTCGTCCGCGAAGGCTGGATTTCCCCGGATGAAACCGAAGGCGGTGTTGTCCGTGACCTCTCGCCCATCGAGGAAAGCGTCGTGGTCGTGCGGTACGGGCTCGAGACCTTCAGGCGCCACCTGTTTTCCTATGACGAGAGGATCTTTCTCGACCGCCCATGGGTGCAGCTTGGCCTGTCGCGCATCGCGCTTCACATGATGCACGAAGCCGCGGCAGATCATGTCGAGGGCGCCCTCCTGGATCTGCCGACCGAGAACGAGGATTACCGCATTCCCGAAGCCCTGGGACCCTATGAGGCCAGGATCCGGAGCGGCAGCCTGACCGGCCAGGAGCGGGCCTTCGTGCTGCGAAACTTCGGCCATGTCTCGATGAAGGGAGGGGCTTCCCTGAGCGGGGAACGGCTAGGCCATGCCCCCGAAGAGGATCACGTCCGTATCGAGTATCCGAACCGCCCGGGGCTGGCCGTCTGATCTCAGGCCTTGCCTTCAATCAGGCCGATCTGGTCCGTCAGGCGCCGCATCTTGTCGGCTTCGGGATGGGGCATCTCCAGAATGCGCCGCAGCTCGCCGGTCGGGTCCGTGCGCTCGAAGGGACCGGCGCAGTGAAGGTCCCAGGCGGCAAGCCGAAAGGCATTCCGCTTCTGGCGGATCCCGAATTCCCGTGCCCGCCCCACCGACCTGCGCAGGCCGCGCCGCAGGTCCTCGATTGCCAGCGCGCCGGTCTCGGCCGGAAAGGTCTCGGCCATGAGCCGTTCCATCTCGATCAGATCGTCCTCGACGCGGGCCCCGCGGATCGCCGCCAGCTCCGCGGCATCGAGGGTGAAGGCCGGGCGCGGGCTTGGCACGTCCGCACGCGATACAGGTCCCATATCCTCGACCTTAAGACCGTCCCGTCGCGGATCGGGGATCAGGAAGGCCTCGATCTGTCCGGTCTCGCGCGGAAAGAACCAGGGCGCGCGCCGGGCGGGCGATGTCAGCGCCTGAAAGTAGCTGGCGGCGGCGGCGGGCTCCCAGAACCGGAAGAAGAAGGCGGTGCCGTCTATGCTCACACGCAGGAACCTGCGCAGATGCTTGCGGAGCGCCCCGGCCGTCATTCCGGTTTCGATCAGGATCCCGGGCCGCTTGCGCCACATCGCCCAGTACAGGTCGCCATCGTCGAGAAAATGCCGCAGCAGATCGCTGTCGCCTTCGAGCCGCACCAGATAGGGGGCCGCATCGGCAAGAGTTTCCGCCGCCGCCCCCTGGAACAGGCAAAGCGGCTCGTATCCGCGCCCCTCGAGCCGGTCGACCAGGCCGGGCAGACGGGCCGCATCCAGAAGCGCGAAGGTGGACCCCGACGCCGCGAGGTGCCTTTGCAGATCGCCCCTTGAAATGAGACTCGTCCGAGACATTGAGCGCGATCTCCCCTTTGCCGCAAAGATCATCAAACTGTCCCCGGAGCATGCGCGGATCCGACGAAAGTGGAAAGCCTCATGACACTTCAGGAGGGGATGCGGATCGTGAAGCCAGACCATGTGCGCAGTTAAAAGATCGACCGCGATGCCAGCCGGCGCTCCGGCAGTCGCTCAGGGCCAGCCACCGATGCGAGCGCGCCAATGAGCTCCGGACATCCGGGGCGGGGAGAATAAGCTCCCATTGACGCGCCCGGAAAAGAGCGGCCACAGGCCGCAAAGGCGGCTTTGCCCCGAGGGGAAACGATCCGAAGAGAGGAGGGGCGGTCTTGCCCCTCCCCGCCATTCGCCGAATTCAGCCGGCGATCTCGATCACGGCCCGCCCGTCGATCTGACCCTTGTGCATCTTCTCGAAGACGCTGTTGACGTCTTCCAGCTTCACCGGGTTGATGATCGACTTGACCTTGCCATGCCCGGCAAAATCCAGTGCCTCCTGAAGATCGAGGCGGGTTCCCACGATCGAGCCCCGCACGGTGATCCCCGCCAGCACCATGTCGAAGACCGAGATCGGGAAAGAGCCCGGCGGCAAGCCGTTCATCGCGATCGTGCCGCCGCGGCGGACCATGTTCTCGGCCTGCTCGAAGGCCTTGAGACTGACGGCCGTGACAAGAACGCCATGTGCCCCGCCATCGGTCTCCTTCTTGATCTTGGCGGCCGCGTCTTCCGTGGCGGCATTGGCCGTCAGCGTGGCGCCGAGATTTCGGGCCAGTTCCAGCTTGTGATCGTCGACATCGACGGCAGCGACGTTGAAGCCCATCGCCTTGGCATATTGCACGGCCAGGTGGCCGAGGCCGCCGATCCCGGAGATGACGACCCAGTTGCCGGGCCGGGCACCGGTCACCTTGAGGCCCTTGTAGACCGTCACCCCGGCACAGAGGATCGGGGCGATTTCGGTGAAGCCGACATTGTCCGGCAGATGTCCGACATAATTGGGGTCGGCCACGACATATTCGGCGAAACCGCCATTCACCGAATAGCCGGTATTCTGCTGCGACTCGCACAGGGTCTCCCAGCCGCCCACGCAATGCTCGCAATGCCCGCAGGCCGTGTAGAGCCACGGGATGCCGACCCGATCGCCCTCCTTGACCCGGGTGACGCCCGCGCCGACGGCGGAGACATAGCCGACGCCTTCATGACCCGGAATGAAAGGCGGCTTCGGCTTGACGGGCCAGTCCCCCTCGGCCGCGTGAAGATCGGTATGGCAGATGCCCGAGGCCCGGATCGCGACCTGGATCTGTCCCGGCCCCGGCTCGGGAACAGGCACCTCATCCAGGCTCAGAGGTTTGCCGAATTCACGCACGACGGCGGCCTTCATGGTCTTCGCCATTGTCTTCCTCCCTTGGATCTATCTGGAAAAGGGGCCCGCCGACCGTCCGGCCGGCCGGGCCCGCGTCGGTGTCCCGGTCAGAAAAAGCCGAGCTTCTTGGGATTGTAGCTGACCAGCAGATTCTTCGTCTGCTGGTAGTGGTCGAGCATCATCGAATGGGTCTCGCGCCCGATCCCGGACTGCTTGTAGCCCCCGAACGCGGCATGGGCCGGATAGGCGTGGTAGCAATTGGTCCAGACGCGTCCGGCCTGGATGTTGCGGCCGAAATGGTAGCAGCGGTTCATGTCGCGGCTCCACACGCCCGAGCCCAGGCCGTAAAGCGTGTCATTGGCGATATGCAGCGCTTCTTCCTCGTCCTTGAAGGTCGTCACCGACACGACGGGGCCGAAGATCTCCTCCTGGAAGATGCGCATCCTGTTATTGCCGTGGAAAACGGTCGGCTGGACGAAATAGCCCCCTTCCAACTCGCCGCCGAGATGGCTGCGCGCGCCGCCAACCAGCATTTCGGCGCCTTCCTCCTGGCCGATATCGATATAGGAGAGGATCTTCTCGAGCTGTTCGCTCGAGGCCTGCGCCCCGATCATCGTCTCCGGGTCGAGTGGATGGCCCTGCTTGATCGCCTTCACGCGCTCCAGGGCCCGCTCCATGAAGCGATCGTAGATCGACTCCTGGATCAGCGCGCGCGACGGGCAGGTGCAGACCTCGCCATTGTTGAGGGCGAACATCACGAAGCCTTCGACGGCCTTGTCGAAGAAATCGTCATCTTCCGCGCAGACGTCGTCGAAGAAGATGTTCGGCGACTTGCCGCCAAGCTCGAGCGTCACCGGAATGAGGTTCTGGCTGGCATATTGCATGATCAGCCGACCGGTCGAGGTCTCGCCGGTGAAGGCGATCTTCGCGATGCGCTTCGAGGACGCGAGGGGCTTGCCGGCCTCGAGCCCGAAGCCGTTGACCACGTTCAGGACGCCCTCGGGCAGAAGGTCGCCGATGATGTCCATCAGCACCATGATCGAGGCGGGCGTCTGCTCGGCCGGCTTCAGCACCACGCAATTGCCCGCGGCAAGGGCCGGGGCGAGCTTCCAGACCGCCATGAGGATCGGGAAATTCCACGGGATGATCTGGCCGACGACCCCCAGCGGCTCGTGGAAATGGTAGGCGATCGTTTCATGATCGATTTCGGAAAGCGTGCCTTCCTGCGCCCGCACGCAGCCGGCGAAATAGCGGAAGTGATCGATCGCAAGCGGCAGGTCCGCGGCCTTGGTTTCCCGGATCGGCTTGCCGTTATCCCAGGTCTCGGCCGTGGCAAGCAGATCGAGATTTTCCTCCATCCTGTCGGCGATGCGATTGAGGATATAGGCCCTCTGGGCGACATTGGTCTTGCCCCAGGCGTCCTTTGCCGCATGGGCCGCGTCCAGGGCCGCCTCGATGTCTGCCGCCTCGGAGCGCGCGACCTCGCACAGCGTCTTGCCGGTAATCGGGGTGACATTGTCGAAATAGCGCCCCGACTTCGGCGCCACCCATTTGCCGCCGATGTAATTGTCGTAACGCGCGGCGAAAGGCGGCCTTGTCTGGTCGAAGGACCGTTCCAGTTTATTCATGGCTGTTCTCCCTTTGCGGGCGCCCCTGACAACGCAAAAGCGTTTCCTCCCGGGCGCATCCCGGACAACAGGATCGATGGCGCCCGGAGATCTGTCAGCCCCCGTCCGGCCGGAGAGAGAGGGCATCTGTCGCAGAAATGCGACAGGACGCCGCGGGATCTCGTGTCACCGCCTCCGGCCGTTTCGCAGCGGGTTTGCGATGGCCGAGTTTCCGGTGGAAGGTCGCCCGCGAGATGCCCAGGATGCGCGCCGCCGCCGAGACATTGCCGCCGGTACGGGCGAGAGCGCGGGCCAGCACGGCGCGCTCTGCGTCCTCCAGGCTCTCGACACCGGGGATGCTCAGAAGATCGGAGGCCGGCACCGGCGCCCTGGCGAGGTCGCCCTTGAGGCCCAATGTCACCCGCGCGCTGTGGGAGGCGCCGATGGCAAGGTCGTCGGCATCCACGGCGACGAGCGCCCCCGGATTGTGCTCCAGCCCCGGGAGGGCCAGGATCCGCGCATGGGCAAAGCTGCGGCGGAAGGCTTCGGCCTCGATCCGCCGGGCCGCCTCGCGCACGCTCAGGGCGATGAGCCCGCCGAAGGTCTCGGTAAGATCGGTGCGACAGGACGAGACGTCGAGAACGCCGGCAAGCTCGCCATTATGGTCATGGATCGGCGCCGCCATGCAGCCGAGGGCTCCGTTGCGGGCAAAGAAATGCTGGTTGCGGTGCACGGTGACGGGGCGGCGCTCGATGGCGCAGGTGCCGATGCCGTTGGTGCCTTCGGTGGCTTCGCTCCACAATGCACCCGGCCACAATCCCCATTCCTCGAAGGTCGCATCGTCGCCGGCCTCGCCACGACGCTCGACCGGCACGCCGTCGCTGTCGGCGAGAAGCACGCAGCAGCCCGCGGCGCGGACGGCGCTGAAAAGCTGATCGAGACTGGCTCCGGCCGCGCGAATCCATGGTTCCATCCGCTCGCGCACATTGGCGAATTCGGCTTCGGTCAGCCGATGCGGCGGTTTCCTGTTGGCGGGATCAAGCCCGTAAAGGCGCGCTGACCGGCTCCAGGACGCCACCATCGGCGACCGGGCCGCGTTGCCCGCCGCAATTGCGGAATGAACGACATCGACGTGGGCACAAGTCTCGGACATCCCGAATTTCCTCCCATGGGTGTTCGATGCGCATCGCCTTGTTTGTTATGTCTGGCTTTTCTGACACATCGTCCGATTTAGACTTCCTGCTTGCTCCTTGGTTCTGCGGGGCACGAAGCGGGCCCTCTGCGAAGGGGCCCCCGGGCGATTGACGCGCCTTCTGGTGCTTGCCTGAACTGAAGTATCCGCTGAATGTGCTTTTCAGCGCAAGAGCTGCCACTCTGCGCCTGTCCGCATCGGTGACATCGCCGGCTGAGAAACGAAGGCGCACACCTCTCGCCGCCCCTTGTTCGTGCGGCGGGGCAGGTCAGGCAGCGGAACGAGCCGCGGCTGGCCAGGCGACCGGTTTGATCGCGCGCCATGTCGAGCCTGCCCCTGGCCGCCTGTCCGGCGATCCGGAACGCGTCGGGCGGAACCGTCTCGGGCGGATAGAGATCGGCGATGCCTCAAACGAAAAAGCGGCCCGCCGCTAAGCAGAAAACCGATGTCCGGGCGTCTTCGGCCGCCACCCCCGCCGCCTCGGCCAGCCCGTGCAGGCAGGCGGTTGCCGCAGAGAGACGCAGGTTCGGCACATCGCGCCCCCCCCAATCCCCGGCCCATGGACGTGGCAGCTCAAGCCGCCCCCGTATCGACGCGGCCAAAGCGCATGGGCTTCGCAGACCCGCAGGCCTTCGCTCCCGCGCAGCCGACCGTTCGAGCTGCGCGAGGGAGCGTCTTCGCCTAAACGCATGACGAGCCTCTGGCACATCGCCCGGAGCCGGGCGGCATCGTCGAGCGCTATGACGTCCTCGCGGCGGCACGGCCCAGAAATATGGCCGGACCCCGACCGCAGCGAGGCCGCCCACGAGCATCCGACGGGGATCGGACGGGGATCGGGAGGGTCGCATGCCATCGGCATTGACCGGCACGAAGGCGGCCTCGGCAATCTCGAGCCCGGCGCGCTCGAAAGACCGGCGATGCACGATCCTGCAGCGGGATCGGTCAGGGCGGCACGAGACCGGACCTCCCGCCCTCGGCCAGACCGGGATCGGAATCGGGGCTTTGCCCGAGGCCTCAGATCGGGGGAAAGCCCGCCTCGAGACCCGGCGGGGCCGCGATCGCCGGCAAGGCCCCATCTCCAGGCCGTCTCCTGCGGGCGCCCGCGCCCGCCAGAGCAAGACAGAAGGAAACGTCCCGCATCCGGCGACAGGATCCTGGCGGGGCGCGGAAGATCAGATCCCACCGACCGGATTGGCAAGGGCAAGGCGCGGCCCGGATGCCCTCCGGTCCTGTCCGAGAGAGGGCCCCGGATCTCGCCCTGATCCCGGCGGCGGGGCGGCCGGAAAAAGCCGCTTCTGCGACAACGCCCCCTCGGGGTGCGGGCCCACGGGTGCTTGCAGCACTCGCCTCAATCGTTAGGCTGCGCCAAGACGCGCAACCGCCGCCGCGCTCCGGCCCGAGGGCCACGCGGCAGCGCCGCCCCCGCCAGGACAGGTCATGGAAGGCTTTCTGCTAAACGCCACGCTCTACCTGCTGTGCATCGTGCTTGCGGTGCCTCTGGCCACGCGGCTGGGACTGGGCTCGGTGCTGGGCTATCTGCTGATCGGGCTGATGCTGGGCCCGGTGCTGGGCCTTGTCGGCGCCGAGATGGAGACGCTGCGCCATGTCTCGGAAATCGGCGTGGTGATGATGCTGTTCCTGATCGGGCTCGAGCTCGATCCGCGCGCGCTCTGGGCGATGCGCGACAAGCTGATCGGCATGGGCGGGTTGCAGGTGCTGCTCACCGTGGCGCTGGTCACCGCCGCCGCCACGGCCTTCGGCCAGACCTGGCAATCGGCGCTGGCGATGGGGATGATCTTCTCGCTGTCCTCGACCGCCATCGTGCTGCAGACCCTGACCGAGAAGAAGCTGATGAACACCCCCGGCGGGCGCAGCGCCTTCTCGGTGCTTCTGATGCAGGACATCGCAGTCATCCCGATGCTGGCGATCATGCCCTTCCTCGCCTCGCCCGAGACCCGCGCGGCCGGTGCCGAGGGCGGCCATGGCGCGATGCATCTGATCGGGAGCCTGCCGGCCTGGGGGGTGACGCTGGTCACGCTGGGTGCAGTCGCGGGCACGGTGCTGGCCGGCCATTACCTGGTGCGCCCGCTCTACCGCTATGTGCAGGCGGCGCGGCTGCGCGAGCTGAACACGGCAATGGCGCTGGTGATCGTGGCGGGCATCGCCTCGCTGATGCTGATGGTGGGGCTCTCGCCCGCGCTGGGCACCTTCCTTGCCGGCGTGGTGCTGGCCAATTCGGAATTCCGCCACGAGCTGGAAAGCTCGATCGAGCCGTTCAAGGGCCTGCTGCTGGGGCTGTTCTTCATCACCGTCGGCGCGGGCATGGATTTCTCGGTATTCTGGGCCGCGCCGATCCTGTTGCCGGTCTATGTGACGGGCCTCGTGATGATCAAGGTGGCCGTGCTTTACGGGCTTGCCATGGCATTCCGGCTCGATCGGTCGAACCGCTGGCTGTTCACGTTGGGGCTCGCGCAGGCGGGCGAGTTCGGCTTCGTGCTGGTGGGCTTTGCCTCGACCCAGCGGATCATGCCGCCCGAGATCGTCACCATGTCGAGCCTGGTCATCGCGCTGTCGATGCTGATCACGCCCGCGCTCTTCATCCTGCATGACGTGATCGCGAAGGTGCTGCAGAGACGCGGCGGCGCCCGGCCCGCGGCGGATCAGATCGACGAGATCCATCCCGTCATCATCGCCGGGATCGACCGGTTCGGACTGACGGTGAACCGGATGATCGCGCTGACCGGCGGCAAGACCACCGCCATCGACGACGATCTGCGGGCGGTGCGGCGGGTGCGCAAGCTGGGCTTCAAGGCCTATTACGGCGACGCGACCCGGCCCGCTCTGCTGGCCTCGGCCGGCATCGACACCGCCGAGGTGCTGGTCGTGTGCATCGGCGATGCCCAGGCCGCGACCACGCTGGTGCGCTATGCCCGGCGGATCCGGCCCGATCTGTTCATCATCGCCCGCGCCCGCGACCGCGAACATGTCTTCGAGCTTTACCGTGCCGGCGCCGACGAGACCGTGCGCGAGGTCTATGACAGCGCGCTGCGCTGCGGGCGGCAGGTGCTCGAACGCTCGGGACTGTCCGCCTATGAGGCAGAGAATGCCGAACGCACACTGGTCACCTTCGACCGCACCGCGCTGCGCGACCTGGCCAAGGTCTGGCGCCCCGGCGTGCCGCTCGAGGACAATGCCGATTACATCGAGCTGAACCGGCGGCTGCAGGCCGATCTGGAACATGCCTTCGCCGAGACCCTGCTGCACGAGGCGCCGCCGCCCCGGAGCCAGACCGAACCGACCTCTCCCGCCGACATCCTGGCCGAGGCCGATGGCAATCCCGAACGCCAGACCGGCGGCAGCGGGACCTGAAGGCCATGCCCCATGCCGGGCCCCAGAGCTGACCCCGCATCGCAGCGGTCGCCGGGCACCGTGACGCAGGGTGTCCCGCTTGCCGGGGTTTACGCAGGCCCCCCGACGCGCGCAGGATCGAAGCAGGTTCCGGCGTGGCGCGCGCGCCCGGGCAATACCCAGACCTGCGGAGGCAGACCTTGATCAACCCGCTTTACGACCGGCTCTTCGGCCGCCATGCTGGGCGCGAGACGCCCTTCCTGCATCTGCCCGACGGGCGCAGCCTGACCCATGCGGCCTTTCTGGCGCTGGCCGCGCGCCATGCCCATGCCCTGAACGCCTTCGGGCTCGGCCCCGGCGACCGGCTGGCGGTGCAGGTCGAGAAATCGGCAGAGGCGCTGGCGCTTTATGCCGCCTGCCTGCAGGCGGGGGTGATCTTCCTGCCGCTCAACACCGCTTATACCCCGGCCGAGCTTGCCTATTTCATCGGCGACAGCGGCGCCCGGCTGGTCATCTGCGATGGCCGCCGGATGGGCGAACTTGTGCCGGGGGCCGAGGCCGCGGGCGCCCGCGTCGCCACGCTGAATGCCGATGGCAGCGGCAGCTTCGCGGTGATCGCGGCGACGAAATCCGAGACCTTTCCCACCGTGGCGCGCGCGCCCGACGATCTGGCCGCGCTGCTTTACACCTCGGGCACCACCGGGCGTTCGAAAGGGGCGATGCTGAGCCAGCAAAACCTGCTGTCGAATGCCGAGGTGCTGACCGAGGCCTGGCGCTTTACCGAGGCCGATGTGCTCCTGCATGCACTGCCGATCTTCCACACCCATGGCCTGTTCGTGGCGACCAACATCATGCTGCTGGCGGGCGGCGCGATGATCCTGCTGCCGAAATTCGACACCGAAGCGGTGATCGCCGCCCTGCCGCGCGCCACCGCCATGATGGGGGTCCCAACCTTCTATACCCGGCTGCTGGGCGATCCGCGGTTCGACCGCGCGCTCTGCGCCCATATCCGGCTGTTCGTCTCGGGCAGCGCGCCGCTTCTGGCCGAGACCCACCGCGCCTTCGAGGCCCGCACCGGACAGCGCATCCTCGAACGCTACGGCATGACGGAAACCAACATGTCGACCTCGAACCCCTATGACGGAGAGCGGATCGCGGGCACCGTCGGCCTGCCGCTGCCGGGCGTCGAGCTTCGGATCGCCGATCCCGACACCCGGGCCGAGCTGCCGCAGGGCGAGATCGGCCAGATCGAGGTGCGGGGACCCAATGTCTTTCAGGGCTACTGGCAGATGCCCGAGAAGACCCGCGAAGAGCTGTGCGAGGACGGCTTCTTCCTGACCGGCGATCTCGGGACGGTGGATGCCAGGGGCTATGTCCGGATCGTCGGCCGGGCCAAGGACCTGATCATCTCGGGCGGGCTCAACGTCTACCCGAAAGAGATCGAGGAGGAGCTCGACGCCCAGCCCGGCGTGCTGGAAAGCGCGGTGATCGGTGTGCCGCATCCAGATCTGGGCGAGGCGGTGCTGGCAGTGCTGGTTCCCGCGCCGGGCGAAACGCCCGACCTCCCGGCCATTGCCGGGGCGCTTGCCACGCGGCTTGCGGGCTTCAAGCGGCCGAAGCGGCTCGAGCTGATCGGGGCACTGCCCCGCAACGCCATGGGCAAGGTTCAGAAGGCCGCGCTGCGCAAAACCTATCGCGACAGCTTCGCCTGAGCGGCCGGACGGCCCTGCCTATTGCAGGGCCGAGATCGCCAGGAACATCCCGCCCGACAGCACGGCCGTCGCCGGAACGGTCACCCCCCAGGCGGCGATGACGGTCATGAAATGCGACCGGCGCACCAGCTTGCGGCGGCGACGCTCCTCGGGGCCGAGCCGCTTGGCGCCGGGCTTGGTCAGGTTCGCCTTGCGCAGGCGCCGCTCGGCATGCCATTCGCGGAAGAAGCCCACGCCGAACACGCCGCCCACCGCGATATGGGTCGAGCTGACCGGCAGGCCCAGCCAGGAGGCGACGATCACAGTCATGGCCGCCGACAGCGCCACGCAATAGGCGCGCATCGGGTTCAGCTTGGTGATCTGGCTGCCGACCATGCGAATGAGCTTGGGTCCGAACAGCACCAGTCCGAACGAGATGCCGAAGGCGCCGATCACCATGACCCAGACCGGGATCGCCACCTCGCCCGAGATCTCTCCGGCCTGCTGGGCATGGACGATGGCGGCCAGCGGCCCGACCGCATTGGCCACGTCATTGGCGCCATGGGCAAAGGACAGAAGCCCGGCCGAGATCACCAGCGGCGCCGCGAACAGCAGCTTGAGCGAACGGTTGCGGTTTTCAAGCCCGCGCGACTGGCGCCGGATCAGCGGCACGGCGCCCAGCCCCGAGGCGATGCCGACGACAAGACCGATCACGACGGCATGGCCGATGGTGACATCGAAAAGATGCTTGAGCCCCTTCAGCGCCAGATAGGTGGCGAAGGTGGCTGCCATCACCCCGATCAGCACCGGCACCCAGGTCCTTGCCGCGGCGATCTTGTCGTCGCGATAGATCACCCGCCACTTGATGAAGGCCAGCATGCCCGCCGCGATCACCCCGCCCAGGACCGGCGAGATCACCCAGCTCAGGGCGATGGCGCCCATGGTCGGCCAGTTGACCGCGGCGATACCCACCGCGGCCACGCCCGCGCCCAGGACGCCGCCCACCACCGAATGGGTGGTCGAGACCGGGGCCCCGATCCAGGTGGCGATATTGACCCAGACCGCGGCCGCCAGCAAAGCGGCCATCATCGCCCAGGTGAAAGTACCGGAATCGGCCACGCTCTCGGGCGCGATGATGCCTTTCGAGATGGTCGAGACCACGTCGCCGCCCGCGATGAGCGCTCCCGCGCTTTCGCAGATCGCCGCGATGGCGATGGCACCGGCCATCGACAGCGCATTGGCCCCCACAGCCGGGCCCATGTTGTTGGCGACATCATTGGCACCGATATTCAGCGCCATGTAGGCGCCGAAGGCGGCGGCAGCCACGACGAACAGCATGCCGGGCGTGTTTCCGGTCACCAGCGCCGCGCCCAGCGCCGCGATCACGATGAAAGCCAGCGAGACCCCGACGCCCAGAAGCGGGCGCGACACGGTCTGCGCGGCGATTTCGACCCGCGACAGGCGCTTGAGGTCCTTGTCCAGTGTCTTCCACTGGCGGTCCTTGTAGGTCTCTGACAAGGGAAGCCTTTCCTTGCTCGGCCATCCTTTAGCGGGCAGTTTCCCGAAGGCCCGCCCACCAGCAGGTCTGGCAGGAGAGCGGCACCCGCGGACGGTCTGTCCCGGGCGGCTGAATGTCACCGAAACGGCCCATTCACAACCCCTGCCGCTGCAGCGGCGCGAGTCTTTTGCATGACAATCCGGCCAAAGACCGCCCTTGGGGTGACCGTCCTGCGACGCATGACGCTTTCCTGTTGCACTCATGGGTCAAGATCACATCTATGTCGCGAAACGGCCAGGCACCCCCGGCAAGCCTGTCACCGGCAGGCCTGTCACCGGCGGGCAGCGGCCCCGGACAAGCACGGGACAGCGCCCGTGCAGGCCGCAGCAATCAGGGACGCGACCGCATCGCCGGGGTCGGACAGACGCGGTTCAGATGGGCGCGGTTCGGACAGGCGCAGTTCGGACAGGCGCGGGAAAGGGACTGGACGCAGATTTGGCGATCGAAAGACAGCTTCCGCTCGGCCGCCAGATCGCGGCCCTGCCATTGCGGCTCGACAAGAAAGGCCGTCCGGACGTGCTGATGGTCACCTCGCGCGGGACCGGGCGCTGGGTCGTACCCAAGGGCTGGACGATGGAGGGCTGCCCGCCCTGGGTCGCGGCCGGGATCGAGGCGCTGGAGGAGGCCGGCGCCGAGGGCCGTATCTCCTCTCACAGCATCGGCAGCTACGAATATGACAAGCGGCTCGAGGATGGCAGCGTACTGCGCTGCCGGGTCGAGGTGTTCCCGATGCTGGTCTGCAAGCTCAGACGCAACTGGAAAGAACGCCACCAGCGCACGCGGCGCTGGTTCGCGCCCAAGGCCGCGGCACGGCGCGTCGACGAACCCGAACTGGCAGCACTGCTCAGGGGGCTCTCGCGCAAGCCCGAAAAGCTGCCGGTGATCCGCGACCTGCTCGGGCCGGACTGACCCACCCTGCCCCGATCCGCGCAGCGATGCCCCGGGCGGCAGTCCTGCCCGGAAAAGCGGCAAAGGCGCACGGACCGGAGCGCAACCGCGACTACCTGTTGACGCGGCGCACGCCCCGGGCGGAGGCTTCCGCAAGGAGCCCCGCGATGACAGCAGATGACGCCTATGAAGGATTGATGGCCGGCACGGCCCGCAGCCGCGGTCCGGACGCGGCCGATCTTCATGCCGTCGCCTCGATCCTCGCGCTGGCCCTGTCCGAAGCGGCCTCGCCCGGGGATCTGCCCGCGCATTGCGGACTGGAGGCCCAGGCGCTGGCCGAGCTGCTCGGCTCCCTCTTTCCCGCCGCGCCGCCGGAATTTCGCAGTGGCAGAAGCTCCGCCCCCCGCAGCGTCGAGGAAGACTCGGTGCGGAGCCTGCTTCTGGCCCATTCCTCTGCGACCCGGCTGGCCCGACCGCTGGCCGCGATGATCGCCCGCCGCGCGATGGAGCCGGACCATCTCTGGCAGGACCTGGGGCTGCGGAACCGGAAGGAACTCTCGGCGCTGCTGACCCGGCATTTCGGCCAGCTTGCCGCGAAGAACACCGCCAACATGAAATGGAAGCGGTTCTTCTACCGGCTGATCTGCGAAGATGAGGGCTTCGTTCTCTGCGCGGTGCCGGTCTGCACCGACTGCGCAGATTTCGACATGTGCTTCGGCGAGGAAAGCGGCGAGGCGAGGCTGGCCCGCGCGGGTCGGGCCGCCCCCTCGGGACAGCCCCCCGCTCAGGTCCTGAAGATGCGGTAGATCGCCGGGATCACCAGCACCGTCAGCATGGTCGACGAGGCCAGCCCGAACAAAAGCGACAGCGCGAGCCCCTGAAAGATCGGGTCCGCCAGGATCACCGCCGCCCCGATCATCGCCGCGAGTGCGGTCAGCAGGATCGGCTTGACCCGTGTCGCCCCGGCCTCGATCAGCGTCTCGACCGTGATCCGGCCCTCGGGATCGGCATGGCGGATGAAATCGACCAGCAGGATAGAGTTCCGCACGATGATCCCCGCCAGCGCGATGAAGCCGATCATCGAGGTCGCGGTGAAGGGCGCATGGAACAGCCAGTGCCCCAGCATGATGCCCGGAAAGGTCAGCGGCACCGGCGTCAGCACCACCAAGGGCAGCCGGAACGAGCCGAACTGCGCCACGACGAGGATGTAGATCCCGACCAGCGCCACCCCGAAGGCCGCGCCCATGTCGCGGAAGGTGACCCAGGTCACCTCCCATTCGCCGTCCCACAAGAGGACCGGCCGGTCCTCGGAGAGCGGCTGGCCATGCAGGCGGATCTCGGGCGCAGGCAGGCCCAGCGCCGCCCAGTCGACCCGGGCAAGCCGGTCCCCGACCGCCAACATGCCGTAAAGCGGTGCCTCGAAATCGCCCGCCAGATCGGCCTGCACCATCTCGGCATAGCGCCCGTTATGGCGGAAGATCGGGAACGAGGCCGCTTCCCCGGTCAGATGCACCACATCGCCCAACTCGACCACGCCGCGCCCGCCGGGCAGCACGTTGGCCGGAACCGGCGTCGCCAGCGCGCGCTCGTCCAGCACCCGGTCGGCCTTGTCGCGCGCGACCACGATGGGGATCGGCGCCCGGCCCTCGCCGCGATGCGAATAGCCGACCGTGGTGGCGCCGTTCAGCATCCTGAGCGTATCGAGCGCATCGGCCTCGGCGACATCGAAGAAGGCCAGGTCGGAGGGATCGGCCTCGGCCCGGATGCGACGGGCGCGGGTGCCGAAGCTGTCATCGACATCGACGATGAAGGGCGTGTCCTCGAAGGCCTGCCGGACCCGGGCCGCAACCGCGCGGCGGGTGTCGCCATCGGGGCCGTAGATCTCGGCCAGCAGCGTGGCGATGACGGGCGGGCCGGGCGGCGGCTCGACCACCTTCAGCACGGTGCCCGCGGGCAGCTCGAGCGTCCCCAGCCGTTGGCGCAGGTCAAGCGCGATGGCATGGCTTGTCCGGTCGCGCGCCTCCTTGGGCGAGAGGTTCACCTGCACATCGCCTTGCTCGGGGCTTTCACGCAGGAAGTAATGCCGGACGAGCCCGTTGAAGTTGAAGGGCGCGGCGGTGCCGGCATGGGTCTGGGCCGAGACCGCCTCGGGCATGGCCAGCGCCACCCGCGCGGCCGCCTGCGCCACCGCGTCGGTCGCCTCGACCGAGGCACCCTCGGGCAGGTCGATGACGATGGCCAGTTCCGACTTGTTGTCGAAGGGCAACAGCTTGACCGTCACGTCCTTGGTATAAACCGCGGCCATCGAGCCGAAGGAAACCGTCGCCACCCCCAGCAGGAAAACGAGGCTGATCCATTTGCGCGACAGGATCGGCCGCACGAGATGGGCGTAAAGCCGCCCCAGCCGCCCGCCCGGATGGCCCGCCCCCGCGCCCCCGGCATGCAGAGGCGCCCGGCCCGCGATCTTCAGCATCAGCCAGGGCGTGATCGTCACCGCGACGAAGAAGGAAAAGATCATCGCGGCCGAGGCATTGGCCGGGATCGGGCTCATGTAAGGCCCCATCATCCCCGAGACGAACAGCATCGGCAAAAGCGCCACCACCACGGTCAGGGTCGCGACGATGGTCGGGTTGCCGACCTCGGCCACGGCCTCCACCGCCGCCCGCACCCGGCTGTCGCCCGGTTTCATCATCCCCCAGTGCCGGGCGATGTTCTCGATCACCACGATGGCGTCGTCGACCAGGATGCCGATGGAGAAGATCAGCGCGAACAGCGACACCCGGTTCAGCGTGTAGCCCATGGCATGGGCGGCAAAGAGCGTCAGCAGGATCGTCACCGGAATGACGATGGCCACCACCAGCGCCTCGCGCCAGCCGATGGCAAACAGCACCAAAGCCACGATCGAGACCGTCGCCAGCCCCAGATGGAACAGAAGCTCGTTGGCCTTCTCGGACGCGGTGTGCCCGTAATCGCGCGTGACCTCGACCGCGACCGTATCGGGGATGAGCCCGCCCTTCATCTGCTCAAGCCGGGCCAGCACCTGTTCGCCGACCACCACGGCATTGGCGCCCGCCCGCTTGGCCAGCGCCAGCGTGACCGCAGGCCGACGCACGATCTCGCCATCCGGGCCGCGGACGAGGCTTGCCACATGGTGTTCGTCCAGATCCGAGACAAAACCGATCTCGGCCAGATCGCGCAGATAGACGGTGCGGCCGTCGCGCGCGGTCAGTTCCAGATTGCCGATCTCGGCCGGGCTCGCCAGCGTCCGGCCCAGCACCAGCCCGACCTGCTGGCCGCCATCGCGCACCAGCCCCGCCGGGGCGGCGGCATTGGCCCCCGCCACCTTCTGCGACAGCTCCTGCAGCGTGATCCCGTAAAGCGCCAGCTTCTGCGGGTCGGGGGCGACGCGCAGTGCCTCTTCGGTTTCGCCGACAAGATAGGTCAACCCGACATCCTCGATCCGGACCAGCTCGGTCTCGGCCTCGCGGGCGATCCGGGTCAGATCGGCAGCAGTCACCGCGCTCTGGCCGAAGGTGGGCGTGAAGGTCAGCGTGACGATGGCCACGTCGTTGATGCCGCGCCCCACGACCAGGGGTTCGGGGATACCGACCGGGATGCGGTCCATATTGGCCAGGATCTTGTCGCGCACGCGCAAGATCGCGGTATCCTGGCTCAGCCCCACCCTGAAGCGCACGGTCACCATCGCCCGGTCGTCATAGGTCTGCGAATAGACATGCTCGACCTCGTCGATGCCCTTGACGATGGTCTCGAGCGGCTCTGTCACCAGCTTGACCGCGTCGACGGCCCGAAGCCCGTCGGCCCGAACATGGATATCGACCAGCGGCACCGAGATCTGCGGCTCTTCCTCGCGCGGCAGGGCGATCAGCGCGATCAGCCCCAGCGCCAGCGCCGCCAGCAGCAGAAGCGGCGTCAGAGGCGAGCGGATGAAGCCCCTGGTAAGATATCCGGCCAGGCCGAGGCGGCGGGCGGCGGGGCGCGGCGCGTCACTCATCGGGGCTCACCACGCGGTCGCCGGCTTCAAGCCCGGTCAGGATCTCGACCCGGTCGCGGCCGTCATGGGTGAGGCGCTCGCCCGGCACGACCACGCGTTCTACCGGACCATCGGGTCCCGTCACCGCGACGAAATCGAGCCCGCCGCGATGCGTCACCGCCCCCGGCGGCACCAGCAGCGCCTGCCGCGTGCCGACCGGCAGCCGGACCGGCACCCGGCGCCCGACGAAGCGACCGTCGAGCCCCTCGACCTCGACATCGGCCAGCACCCGGCCGCCCTCGATCTGCGGATAGATCTTGACCAGCCGCCCGCTCTGGCCGTCGCGCCCGATGCCGACGGCGATCCGGTCGCCCGGGCGCAACGCCAGCGCATGGCGTTCGGGGATCGCGAGGCGCAGGAACAGCCCGCCGCCGCCGATCTCGGCCAGGCTGTCGCCCGCCACCAGCACCGAGCCGGGCGAAACGGGCACCGAGAGCACCAGCCCGCTGCCGGGCGAAAGCACCGCCCCCTCGGCGACCTGCTCCTCGATCACCCGGCGCTGAGCGGCCGTGCTGTCGATCTGGCCCTCGAGCTCGGCCACCTCGGTCGCAAGCTGGTCGAGCCGCTGCCGGGTGACGACGCCGCGTTCGCTGAGCGCCCTGCCCCGGTCGAGATCGCGCCGCGCGGTCTCGAGCTGTTTGGTCAGCGCCGTCAGCGTCGCGTCGAGCGCGCGCATCTGGAAGACGAGCTTGTCATCCTCGATCCGCGCGATTTCCTGCCCGGCCTCGACCGGATCGCCCTCGATCACGGTCAAAGAGACCACCGTACCGCCGATCCGGCTGCGCGCGGGCACCCGGTTGCGGGCCTCGACCTCGCCATAGACCGGCTTCCATTCGGTGATCGTCACCGGCGCCAGAACCGTTTCGGCCGCCGCGGCGGGCAGGGCCGCCAGAAGCACGAGAATCAAAGCGAGTCGACGCCACATCGCCATATCTCCTTTCAGGCACCGTCTTCCCTGGGCACGAGGTCCGGACACTGGGCCCGGACGTTTGGCCCGGGCGGCCCCCGCGATCGCCCCCGTGATGAACCTGTCACGGCAAAACAAATGCAATTTATTGAATAAATGAGGCGGATTGCCCGGATTTGCAAGGCCCCGCGCCCCGGATGTCCCGGCGCCGCCCCGATCCATCCGGAGAAGGCCAGGCTTTTCCGCCGGATACCCGAAATCGCAGCGAAGGCGCCATTGCCGGACGGCCTCCGCTGCGACATCGCGCCCCGGCCGCCCGCCGCCGGAATCCTGCCTGAAACCGGCCAGCAGGCGCGCGGCGATCCGCCTAAAACACACCCGAAAAGCTTGTTCGCTTTTGCCCCCCCGCCTATCCTGAAGACCTTCCGGAGGGCCGTAGGAGGCGGCACCGACGCGCACCGCATTGAAGCCAGTCAGATTGAATTGACCAGTAAGCCGGGCTGGCGGGCGCCCGGCCCTTCGCCCAGCCTTGTGACCCGGATGATTTCGATGTTTCACAACATGCCAGAGCCCAGCCCCACCGTATCGAAGGCAAATCCCTCCGAGAGTCTGACCGAGTTCGCACTCGAATCGCTTCTGGCATCGCCCGAAGGCTGGCGGTCCTTCGCGCGCGACAGCGTCTTCGACTGGCCCGATGTGCCGCCGCTGGCGCTTATCTTCGCGCTCGTCAATGCCTCGGCACAGATCGAGGCGATCTTCTCGGAAGGCAGCCCGGCACGCAGCGCGGCACAGACCGGGTTCCGGCTGGCGGGGCTGCTCTCGGCCGATCTCTACGCCATGCAGAGCCTCGGCCTGCCGCATGCCCGCGCCGCCGACTTCTCGGATTACTGGCACAGTTCCGACCCCTATTTCCTGACCCTCTGAGCGCGCTTGAACCACCTGCCCCCGGCATGTCACCAAGGGCAGCAGAGATCCGCAGGGAGCGCGCGCATGACCCGCAACGAGGACAAGACACCGGCCAGGAGGACACCGGACGTGGCCGCCAGCCCTGCGCTTCCGCAGCTGGCGCCTGCCCGCAATGGCGGCCTGCCGCTCGACACCGGCTGGATCGCATCGACCCGGGTGAACCGCCCGGCGGCCGAACGCCATGTCGCGGGTCTGGCAGCGCGACGGCCGGCCGATCCGGGCACCGAGGCCGCCTGGCTTCTGCGGGCGGTCGGGCTGATCGACCTCACGACGCTATCGGGCGACGACACGCCGGGCCGGGTGCGCCAGCTCTGCGCCAAGGCCCGGAACCCGCTTCGGGCCGATCTGCGCGCGGCGCTCGGCGCCGGGCCGGTCACGACGGCCGCGATCTGCGTCTATCACGAGATGATCGCCCCTGCCCTCGCCGCGCTCGAGGGCTCGGGGCTGCCGATCGCGGCGGTCTCGACCGGCTTTCCCGCCGGGCTGTCGCCCTTTTCCACCCGGCTGGCCGAGATCGAGGCCAGCGTGGCGGCCGGCGCCTCGGAGATCGACATCGTGATCTCGCGCCGCCACGTCCTTCTGGCCGACTGGCAGGCGCTTTATGACGAGATCGCGGCCTTTCGCGCCGCCTGCGGGCCCACCCACATGAAGGCGATCCTTGCGACGGGCGAGCTGGGCACGCTGACCAATGTCGCCCGCGCCAGTCTGGTGGCGATGATGGCGGGGGCCGATTTCATCAAGACCTCGACCGGCAAGGAGCCGGTGAACGCGACCCTGCCGGTCGGGCTGACCATGTGCCGGATGATCCGCGCCTATCGCGAGGCGACGGGGGTCAGCGTGGGCCTCAAGCCTGCGGGCGGAATCTCGGCCGCCAGCGATGCGCTCGACTGGCTGGGGCTGGTGGGCGAGGAACTCGGGCCGCGCTGGCAGGAACCCGCGCTCTTCCGCTTCGGCGCCTCCTCGCTTCTGGGCGCGATCGAGCGGCGGCTGGACGAGATCGCCTTCGGGGCGGGCAGCACTCCGCGCCGGCATGCGGCGGGTTAGGGCGATGGCGCCGACCGCCCTCGACCGCGGCCCAGGCCGCGCTCCCGATGCCGAGGCCCGCGCCTGGATCGGCCGGCATGACGGCCGTTTCGGGCCCTGGATCGCCGGATCGCTCCGCCCCGGCGGGGATACCGCCACGATCTGCTCTCCGGCGAGCGGCGCCGAGCTTGCCCGTCTGGCCGATGCAAGCTCCGCCGATCTCGCCGAGGCGCGCGCGGCAGCGGCGGCGGCCCAGCCGCTCTGGGCCGCGCTGCCCGACGCCGTGCGGGCGCGGCATCTGCAGGACTGGGCCGGGGAAATCGCGACGCGGGAGGGCTGTCTGGCACAGCTTCTGGCGCTCGAGACAGGGCGCCCGGTCCGGGCCTGTCGTCGCTGGCTGAGCAGAGACCTCGCAGCCCTCCGGCAAACCGCCGACAGCCTTCTGGCGGGCGCCGCCGACCGGCCCGGTTCTGCCCCGCTCGGGCTTGTCGCGCCAGAGCTGGAGCCAGGCCCCTCGCTCGGGCGGATCGCCCCGGCGCTGGCCGCAGGAAATGCTGCGATCCTTGCGCCCGGACCAGCCGATGGACGCCTGGCCATGCTTTGCCTCGCCGACGCCGCCGGAACGGCCGGGCTGCCTGCCGGGCTGCTTTCCGTTCTTCCTGGCGCCGCAGAGGCCTTGTCCGACCTGGCGCGGCCTCCCATCGCGACATTGCGCGGACCCTGCCTGCATCTGGTGCTGGAGGATGCCGATCTCGATGCCGCCGCCGACGCCATCGCGGGCCTGCTGGGCGATCCGCCGCCCGGAACCGCCGGTCACTGGCTGCTGGTGCAGGACTCCGTCGCCGAACGGCTCCATGCCCAGCTGGCCGGACGGATGGCACGGCTGATCGTCGGCGACCCGCTCGATCCGGCCACCGATCTGGGGCCGCTGCCCAATGCGGCGCTCCGCGACCGGCTGAGCACCGCGCTGGCCGAGACCGGCGGCGTCACGATCCAGCCCCTGCCGCGCCTGCCCGAGAGCGGCGCCTTCATGGCCCCGGCCCTGATCACCGGACTCGCGCCCGCGATGCCCGAGGTCACGACCGGCCTGCCCGGCCCGGTGCTCCTGTCGATGAGCTTCCGGACCCCGGCAGAGGCCATCCGGCTGGCCAATGCCATCCCGCCTGCCCCGGCCGCGAGCCTCTGGAGCGAAACGCTGGCAACCGCGCTCGATATGGCAACCGCACTCGAGGCCGGGACGGTCTCTGTCAACGGCGCCGATCTCGACCCCGCCCCCGATCCGCTGGAGCTGTGGCAAAGGCCTGCGGGCCTTGCCCCGGCCCGGCCCGAAGCCGCCGCCACAGGCCCCGCGCCTGCACCATCGGCCGCATTGACGGCAGCCCGCAAAATGCAGCCCGGCTGGGCCGGGCGCAGCGCCGCCGAACGGGCCGCGATCCTGACCCGCGCCGCCAAATTTATCGCGGAACGCGCCGCAGGCCCGGCCGACCGGCTGGCCCGCGCGGCCGGAACGGCCGCGACCGCCCACGCCCCCTGGGCCGAAGCGCAGGGCAGCGCCACCCTGACCCGGCACAGGCCGCTTGGCGTGATCGCCCTGCTTTGCCCCGAGCTTTGCCCAGCGCCTTGCCCTGCGCCTTGCCCGGCACCTTTAACCGAGGCCGCGCTGCCGCTGGCCTCGATCCTGGGACCGGTTCTGGCAACGGGCAATGGCGCGCTGGTGCATCCCGGCGCGGGCGCCGGGACCGAGGCCCGGGCTCTGATCGGAGCCCTCGAAGCCTCCGGGATGCCGAAGGGACTGGTGGGGATCGTGTCGGGGCCGCGCGCAGACCTTGCCTCCGGGCTTGCCGCGAGGGTCGATCTCGATGCGCTCTGGTGTTTCGGCGCCTCGGATCTGCCGGAAGACCTGCCGGCACGGGCGGCCACGACCGGAAAGGCACTCTGGCTTTCAGAGACCGGCACCCCCGAAACCTGGAGCGGCCCCGGAGGCGCGGGCGATCTGTTCAGGATTGCCGCCGGACGGTTCCGGACCCTCCGGCTGAGCTGGGGCGCCTGACCGCGCCCCCCGGCCACTCAGCGCGAGAACACCCGGCGCCAGAAGCCCTCGGCACGGTCGCCGACCGACTCGAGCGATTCGCCCATCTCGTCCAGCATCGGCTCGATCCGGTCTTCCTTGAACCGGGCCAGCAGCTGCCAGATCCAGATCACCAGCGCGGCCAGGGCGCCGAGGAAGAGGATGTTGAACCACGGGATGGGGCTTTCATCCGGGCTGCCCACCGGACGCAGTTCGACCGCGTTCGGATAGATCGAGAGATATTCGTTGCGCCAGCCGTAATGGGTCACGACCACCCAGTCGGGGTTTTCCTTGTCCGAGATCAAGTCGCTGGCCTTGGCCTGCAGGTTCGAGGTGTCGAACTTGAAATAGGGCGGCCAGCCCCAGCCGGTATCCTCGTTGCGGAAGACGACGGGCTTGCCGTCGCGGTTGAACGTCTCGATGAAATTGACGAAGCGGCTTTTGTCGCCTTCGCTGTTCCCGGCGCCGTTATTGGCGAAGAAGATCCGGTTCTCGCCGAAAGTGATCTGACGTTCCTTGGTCGCGGTGATCCGCACCACGTCATGCTGGGGCAGCGTGTAGTGCAGGAAGCCCGCGATCACCAGGACGACGATGGTGACGATGGTCCATTTGACGTAAGCCATTCGAGCCTCACATGTAATTCGTGATATAGATGATCGTGCCGACGACGATGGCCGGCACGACATAGACCCCGAGGATCAGCTTGCGCCGGAGCGAGCGGTCATATTGCCTCAACCCCTCCTCGACATAAGCCTGGCGGTCGCCGATGCGGACCTCCTCGTCCCATTCCCGTCCGAGCTTGCCGCGTCTGACCGCACGGGAATAGAGCGACACGGCGACATAGATCACCGTGAGGATCACGAACCCCGCAAGTGCGAAACGCAGGAATGCGAACATTGTTCCCTCCAGCGGGACAGGCGCGCCCCGTTCCGGGGATGAATATAGGACCCCCCGATACGATTTGCACGACAGCCGCGCAGCGCGCGTGCCCTCCGGGCGCGATTGCCGCAGCCCGGGCATGGCGCTAGGTTCGGGTCATGGACAGATCTGTGGAACATGGGCTTGAACAGGCGGTCGCGGCGGGGCGCGGCGAGGTGGCGGCGCTGGCGCGCGATCTCATCCGCATCCCCACGCTGAACCCGCCCGGGCGCAACTATCTCGAAATCTGCGAATTCCTCGGCGAGCGGCTGGCCACGAAGGGCTTCGAGGTCAGCTATGTCCGGGCCCGCGGCGCACCGGCCGACAGCGATGCCCATCCACGCTGGAACATGATCGCGCGGCATGAGGGCGCGGGCGAGGGCGACTGCGTGCATTTCAACGGCCATCACGACGTGGTCGAGGTCGGCCATGGCTGGACCGTCGATCCCTTCGGCGGCGAGATCCGCGACGGCCGGGTCTGGGGCCGGGGCGCCTGCGACATGAAGGGCGGCATCGCCTCGGCGGTGCTGGCTGCCGAGACCTTCGTCGCCACCTGCCCCGCCTATCGCGGCGCGGTCGAGATCAGCGCCACCGCCGACGAGGAATCGGGCGGCTTCGGCGGCGTCGCCTGGCTGGCCGAGCGCGGCTGGTTCGCGCCCGAGCGGGTCCAGCATGTCATCATCCCCGAGCCGCTGAACAAGAACCGGATCTGTCTTGGCCATCGCGGCGTCTGGTGGGCCGAGATCGAGACCAAGGGCCGGATCGCCCATGGCTCGATGCCGTTTCTGGGCGATTGCGCGGTCCGCCACATGGGCGCGGTGCTGGCCGAGATGGAGGCCACGCTGTTTCCGCTGCTGGCCGGGCGGCAGACGGCGATGCCGGTCGTGCCCGAGGGCGCCCGGTCCGCCACGCTCAACATCAACGCGGTCCATGGCGGCGAGCCGGAGCAGGCGGAAGGTTATGACGGATTGCCCGCGCCCTGCGTGCCCGACCGCTGCCGCATCACCCTCGACCGGCGGGTGCTGATCGAGGAGGATCCCGAGGAGGTCAAGCGCGAGATCCGCGCGCTGATGGAGCGGGTCCGGGCGCGCCGTCCGGGCTTCGACTACGAGATCCGCGAGCTGTTCGAGGTCCGCCCCAGCATGACCGACCGCGACGCCCCGGTGGTGCGCTCGGTCGAGCAGGCGATCGGCCGGGTGCTGGGCAGCGCGCCCGATTTCGTGGTCTCGCCCGGCACCTATGACCAGAAGCATATCGACCGGATCGGGCGGCTCAGGAACTGCATCGCCTATGGGCCGGGCATTCTCGATCTGGCGCATCAGCCCGACGAATGGGTCGGCATCAACGACATGGTCGAGGCCGCGCAGGTCATGGCGCTGACGCTACACGACCTGCTGGGCAGATGAGCGCGCCTCAGCGCGCCGCCACGGGGATATTGTCGATCAGCCGCACCCCGCCCAGATGTGCCGCCACCAGCAGCCGGGCCGGCACGTCCGGGGCCTCGAGCGGCGCCAGATCGGCAGCCGCGCGCAATTCGAGATATTCGACCTCGGCAAAGCCTGCCGCCAGGATCGCGCCCCGCGCCGTTGCCAGCGCCGCCCCCGCCCCGGTCCCGGCCTCGAGCGCCCGCCGCGCCTCGACAAGCGCATGATAAAGCGCCGGCGCCGTGGCCCGCACATCCCCGGGCAGAAGCGCATTGCGCGAGGACAGCGCCAGCCCGTCGGGCTCGCGCACCGTGGGGCAGCCCACGATCTCGACCGGAATGTCGAGATCGCGCACCAGCCGCCGCACCACCATCAGCTGCTGATAATCCTTCTCGCCGAAAAAGGCGCAATCGGCGCCGGTCTGCAGCAACAGCTTGGTCACGACCGTCGCCACGCCGTCGAAATGGCCCGGCCGATGCGCGCCGCAAAGCCCCTCGCTGACGCCCGTGACCGAAACCGCGCTGGAAAAGCCCGGCGGATAGATCTGATCGGGCGCGGGCACATAGATCGCATCGACCCCGAGCGGCGCCAGCTTCTCGGCATCGCGCGCCTCGGTACGCGGATAGCGCGCCAGATCGCCCGGATCGTTGAATTGTCTCGGGTTGACGAAGATCGTCACGATCACCCGGTCGGCCGCAGCCTTCGCGGCGGCAGCGAGGCTCAGATGCCCGTCATGCAGCGCGCCCATGGTCGGCACCACCGCGACGCGGGCGCCCCCGGCCCGCCACTCGGCCCGAATTGCGCGCAGCGTCTCAAGGCTGCGCAGGATCGGCGCGCTCATGCGGCACCTCCGGTCTTGTCGGCAAAGACATGTTCGGGACCGGGGAAACGCCGGGCGCGGACCTCCCCGGCATAAGCCTCGGCCGCCGCGCGGGCGGCCGCGCCCAGCTCGGCATAGCGCTTGACGAATTTCGGCCGGAAGCCGGTGAAGACGCCCAGCATGTCATCGACGACAAGGATCTGCCCGTCGCAGCGCGCCGAGGCGCCGATGCCGATGGTCGGGATCGGAACGGCCTCCGTGATCCGGTCGGCCAGCGCCTCGGGCACCTTTTCCAGCACCACCGCGAAGGCGCCCGCCTCGGCCACCGCTTGCGCATCGGCCAGCACCCGCGCGCCGTCCGCGCCCCGGCCCTGCACCTTGTAGCCGCCGAAGCCCATCACGCCCTGCGGCGTCAGCCCGACATGGGCCATCACCGGAATGCCGCGCGCGGTCAGGAACCTTATCGTCTCGGCCATCGCCGCCCCGCCTTCCAGCTTTACCGCGCCGCAGCCGGTCTCGGCCATCAGCCGCGCGGCGTTGCGGAAGGCCTGTTCGGGGCTTTCCTCATAGCTCCCGAAGGGCATGTCGACGACCATCAGCGCCTGTGAGAGCCCGCGCGCCACCGCCCGGCCATGCATCAGCATCATCTCCATGGTGACGCCCAGCGTCGAGGGCAGCCCATGCAGCACCATGCCCACACTGTCGCCCACCAGAACGACATCGCAGGCGGCATCGACCGCCTCGGCCATCGGCGTGGTATAGGCGGTCAGGCAGACCAGCGGCGTGCCCCCTTTCCTCGCCCGGACCCCGGCCACCGTCATCTGGCGGCTTTCCGCACTTGCACTCATCCTGTCCTCCCTCACCCTTCCTTGGCGGGCCTTATAGCGCGCTGCAGCGCAGAATCCAGCGCGGCGGCGCGGCCCGGGCCTTGCCTTGCCCCCCCGCACGGCCTCAGATGGGGGCGGAACGGAAAGGAGACCGCAGGATGCGCCCCATTCGGACGACCGCCCTGAACCTCGCCCTCGCGCTGCCCGTCGCGCTGCATCTGATCGCCGGGCCGGCACAGGCCGCGCCGCCGGAGACGATCACCATCGGCATGGTGCTCGAGCCGCCCAATCTCGACCCGACCTCGGGCGCGGCCGCCGCCATCGACGAGGTGGTCTATGCCAATCTCTTCGAGGGCCTCACCCGCTTCGCCCCCGACGGCACCGTGGTGCCGGGCCTCGCCGCCAGCTGGGAAGCGAACGAGGCCGCCACCGTCTACACCTTCCATCTGCGGGAGGGCGTGCGCTTTCACGACGGCACGGCGATGGAGGCCGCGGACGTGGTCTTCACCCTCGACCGCGCCCGGGCCCCCGAGAGCACCAATGCCCAGAAGGCCCTGTTCGACGGGATCGAAAGCGTCGCCGCCCCCGATCCGCTGACGGTCACGATCACGCTTGCCCGGCCCGACGGCGCGTTTCCCTTCAAGATGGCCTGGGGCGATGCGGTGATCCTCGCCCCCGAAACCGCCGGGACCGAGGCCACCGCCCCGGTCGGCACCGGCCCGTTCCGGTTCGAGCGCTGGGTCCATGGCGACCGGGTCGAGCTGGTGCGCAACCCCGATTACTGGGGCCCGCCCCCGGCGCTGGCCCGCGCCACCTTCAAGTTCATCCCCGATCCGAACGCGGCCTATGCGGCAATGATGGCGGGCGATGTCGACGCCTTCCCGAATTTTCCCGCCCCCGAGACGCTGCCGCAATTCGAGGCCGATCCGCGGTTCCGGGTGATCGTCGGCACCACCGAGGGCGAGACCATCCTCGCGCTCAACAACCGCCGCGCGCCGCTTGACGACATCCGGGTGCGCGAGGCAATTGCCCATGCCATCGACCGGCAGGACATCATCGACGGCGCGATGTTCGGCTATGGCACGCCCATCGGCACCCATTTCGCGCCGCATCATCCCGATTATGTCGACCTCACCGCGCTGTCGGGGCATGATCCGAAAATGGCCCGGTCGCTGCTGGCCCAGGCCGGGCAGACCGACCTCACCCTGCGCCTCGCGCTGCCGCCGCCCAGCTATGCCCGGCGCGGCGGCGAGATCGTGGCCGCCGAACTGCGCGCCGCCGGGATCGAGACCGAGATCACCAACCTGGAATGGGCGCAATGGCTCGACCAGGTATTCAAGCGGCGCGATTTCGACCTGACCATCGTCAGCCATACCGAGCCGATGGATATCGGCATTTATGCCCGGCCCGACTACTATTTCGGCTATGGCAAACCGGATTTCGCGGCCCTGATGGACCGGCTTGCGGGCGCGACCGCCCCCGAGGAGCGCTCGGAGATCCTGCAGGCGGCGCAACGGATGATCGCCGAGGATTACGTCAACATCTATCTCTTCCAGCTCGCCAAGACCGGCGTCGCCAATGCGAAGATCGAAGGGCTCTGGGAAAACGCACCGACCCAGGCCAATGACCTGACCGCCGTGCGCTGGACCGACTGATCCGGAGGAACGCCTGCGGCGCAAGCCTTCTGGCCTGCCCCTGACGGGGCAGGCGGGCTTTCGGGTATTTGATCCAAGAAGAAACCGCAGCTGGCTTCTTCTTGGTCCAAATACCCATGTCGCGACAGCAGCGACCGCGCAGAGAGCCCGCCCCTCAGTCGATCACGTTGAACCCGGGCCCGTAGGGATAGCCGGTGATGTTTTCCGCACCCTCCCCGGTGACGATCAGGATGTCGTGTTCGCGGTAGCCACCGGCGCCGGGACGGCCCCGGGGAATGGTCAGCATCGGCTCCATCGAGATCACCATGCCGGGTTCCAGCACGGTGTCGATATCCTCGCGCAGCTCCAGCCCGGCCTCGCGGCCATAGTAATGCGACAGGATCCCGAAACTGTGGCCATAGCCGAAGCTGCGATAGTGCAGCAGATCGCGCTCGGCGAGGAAATCATTGAGGCGATGGGTGATCTCGGCACAGGAGATGCCCGGTTTCAGCAGCGACATGCCATATTCATGGGCTGCCAGATTGGCCTCCCACAGCGCCAGCATCGCCGGATCGGGCGCACCCAGAACCATGGTCCGCTCGAGCGCGGTATAATAGCCCGAAATCATCGGAAAGGCGTTCAGCGACAGCAGGTCTCCGCGCTGCAGCACGCGGCCGGTCAGAGGGGTATGGGCACCCTCGGTATTCGGCCCGGACTGGAACCAGACCCAGGTGTCGCGATATTCGGCCTCGGGGAAACGCCGCGCGATCTCCAGCTCCATCGCGTCGCGCCCGGCCATCGCCACGTCGATCTCGCGCGCGCCCTCGCGCACCGCCGCGCGGATGGCATGGCCGCCCAGATCTGCCACCGCCGCCCCGGCCCGGATCAGGTCGAGCTCGGCCGCGCTCTTGCGCATCCGCTGCTCCATGGTCGCGGGCGCCAGATCGACCGTGCCCGCGGGCGCAAGGAAGGTGTCAAGCTCGTCCCGCCGGGCCAGCGTCAGGTGATCGGCCTCGATCCCGACGCAACGCCCCTGCCCCGCGACATGCGCGACCGCACGCCAGAAATTGTCGCGCGCCCAGTCGGTATAGCTCAGCGCCTCGCCATGGCAACGCCGCCAGGGCTGGCCCCCGTCGATGCCCGCACCGATCAGGACCGACTGCGAGGCGGTCACCACCAGCGCATAGGGCCGGCCGAAGCTGCAATAGAGAAAGCCCGAATAATAGGCCACGTTCTGCATCGAGGTCAGCACCGCGACCTCGGCGCCGGTGGCGTCCATCGCGGCCCGAAGCCCCATCAGGCGGGTGTCGTATTCCTCGGCCGAAAATGGCAGTGGCGCCTTCTCGTCTCCGGGGAAACGGCAGAAGGCGGGGCGGGGATCGGATCGGGTCATGAAAGCTCCCTCGGCAGGTGTCCCGGCACGCGGCCGGGGCATCGGATCTTCCCGGCGTACAGGAGAACAGGCGGCAGGCGCCGGGCAACGGGGCGCCAAACGCCCCCCGCGCGCGACGCCATCGGCGCGACGCCCGGTTGCGAGGATACAGCCGCCGCCCGGTCTGGCAAGCTGGCACGCCGGCAATCGCGACGGCGATTGCACTGGCGCGCCCCCCGCCCCTTGGCCTAGTTTCGGCGCCATGCTGCGATATGCCCTGACCCGCCTCCTGTCGCTGTCGCTGAGCCTGGTCGCCGCCAGTCTCGCGATCTTTGCGGCCATCGAGGTGATCCCGGGCGATCCGGCCGCCTACATGCTGGGGCTGAACGCCGCGCCCGAGACGGTGGCGGCGCTGCGCGACGAGCTGGGGCTCTCGGGCACGCTCTGGGCGCGCTATCTCGACTGGGTCTCGGGGCTCGCGACCGGCGACATGGGGCTGTCCTACACCTATCGCGTGCCGGTCGCCGATCTGGTGACCGAGCGGCTCGCGGTCTCGCTGCCGCTCGCGGCCTATGCGCTGGCGCTGTCGACGGCGATCGCGCTGCCGGTGGGGCTCTGGGCCGCAGCACGGCGCGGGCGGCCGGCAGATCTGGGGATCATGGCGGCGACGCAGCTGGGCATCGCGGTGCCGAATTTCTGGTTCGCGATGCTTCTGGTGCTGGTCTTCGCGGTCAAGCTGCGCTGGGTCTCGGCGGGCGGCTTTCCGGGCTGGGAGGCGGGGCTTGGCCCCGGCATCAAGGCGCTGACGCTTCCGGCGGTGGCGCTGGCCCTGCCCCAGGCCGCGATCCTCGCGCGGGTGATGCGCTCGGCGCTGATCGAGACGCTGGGGCAGGACTATATCCGCAGCGCCCGCGCCAAGGGCCTGAGCCGGGCCCAGGCGCTCCGCCGCCATGCCTTCCGCAACGCGCTGATCCCGGTCCTGACCATCCTCGGGCTGCAATTCTCCTTTCTGCTGGCAGGGGCCATCATCATCGAGAACGTGTTCTTCCTGCCCGGGCTCGGGCGGCTGATCTTCCAGGCCATCACCCAGCGCGACCTGATCGTGGTCGAAAGCGTGGTGATGCTGCTGGTCTTCGCGGTGATCCTCGTCACCTTCCTCGTCGATCTGGCCTATGCCGCGGTCGATCCGCGGCTGAGGCGCCGATGAGCGCGCGTCCGGCCCTGATCGCGGGCGGCCTGCTCAGCGGCAGCGTGCTGGCGCTGGCGGCGCTGTCGCTTGTCTGGGTGCCCCATGACGTCGCCGCGCTGAACATCGCCGAGCGGCTGCGCCCGCCCGGTGACGCCCATCCGCTGGGAACCGACCATCTGGGCCGGGACATGCTGTCGATGCTGATGGTGGGCGCGCGCAGCTCGATCGCGGTGGCGCTGGTCGCGGTCGGCATCGGCATGGCCGCGGGCGTGCCGCTGGGGCTGATGGCGGCAGCAACCCGCGGCGGTTGGCTCGACGAGATCGTCATGCGCATGAACGACCTGATCTTCGCCTTCCCGGCGCTGGTGATCGCGATCCTGATCACCGCCATTCTCGGCCCCTCGGCGCTGAACGCGATCCTGGCCATCGGCATCTTCAACATCCCGGTCTTCGCCCGGGTCACGCGCGGCGCCGCACTCGGCCTCTGGACGCTCGATTATATCCGCGCGGCCGAACTGTCGGGCAAGGGCCGCGCCCGGATAAGCACCGAACATGTCCTGCCCAATATCGCCAATCTGCTGATCGTGCAGGCGACGATCCAGTTCAGCCTCGGCATCCTCGCCGAGGCGGGGCTGTCCTATGTCGGGCTGGGGGCGCAGCCGCCGACGCCCAGCTGGGGCCGGATGCTGGCCGAGGCGCAGACCATGATCTACAGCGCGCCCCGGCTCGCGATCCTGCCGGGGCTGGCCATCGTTCTGACCGTTCTGGGGCTGAACCTTCTGGGCGACGGGCTGCGCGACGCGCTCGATCCCCGGCTGAGGAGAGCCGCCCGGTGATCGCGATCGAGGGGCTCAGCCTCCGCATCAACGGGCTGCCGGTGCTCCGGCAGGTCTCGCTCGGGATCGGCCGGGGCGAGATCCTGGGACTGGCGGGCGAAAGCGGCTCGGGCAAGTCGATGACCGCGCTTGCGCTGATGCGGCTTCTGCCCGAGGGCGCGCGGGCCGGGGGCCGGATCCGTCTCGACGGGCGCGACCTGATGGATCTGTCCGAACGGCAGATGTGCCGGATACGCGGCCGCGATCTGGGGATGATCTTCCAGGAGCCGATGACCGCGCTGAACCCGGTCAAGACGATCGGAGATCAGGTCGCCGAGACGCTGATCGTGCATGGCGAGGCAAGCCGGGCCGAGGCGCGGCGCGCGGCTGCGCGGCTCCTGCACCGGGTCGGGCTGCCGCCCGAGCGGTTCCCGCCCGGCCGCTTTCCGCATGAGCTCTCGGGCGGGCAGCGCCAGCGGGTCTGCATCGCCATGGCCATCGCCCTGCGCCCGCAACTGCTGATCGCCGACGAGCCGACCACCGCGCTCGATGTCACCACCCAGGCGCGGATCCTCGATCTGCTGAAGGCGCTGGTGGCCGAGACCGGCATGGGACTCTTGCTGATCACCCATGATCTGGCGGTGATCTCGGGATTTGCCGACCGTCTGGCGGTGATGCGCGCGGGCGAGATCGTCGAGGAGGGTCCGGCCGCATCCGTGCTTGCCGCCCCAAGCCACCCCTATACCCGCGCCCTTGTCGCCGCCTCGACGCACAGACCTTCGAGCGCCCCGCCACTGCCCGGTCCGCCGCTTCTCGAGGTCAGGGGCGCGGTCCGCACCTATCCCGGCCCGCATCGCGGGCTGTGGCGCCGACCGCCGCCGCAGCGCGCGGTCGACCGCGTCAGCTTCGCCATCGCGCGCGGGGAAAGCCTCGGCCTCGTGGGCGAATCGGGATGCGGCAAATCGACCCTCGCGCGCGCCGTTCTGGGGCTCGAGCCGCTTCAGGGCGGCGAGATCCGGCTTGGCGGCACCGCGATCCGGGCCGGGACGCCGATGCCCAGGCAGATCCGGCGCAGGATGAACGCGGTCTTCCAGGACCCCTATGGCAGCTTCAATCCGCGCCATAGCGTCGCCCGGCTGATCGCCGAGCCGTTCCACCTGACCGGCCGCCCCGCCGATGCCACGGCCCGGATCGACGAGGCGCTGACCGCCGTGGGACTCGATCCGGCGGACCGCACGCGCTTCATCCACGAATTCTCAGGCGGCCAGCGGCAACGGATCGCCATCGCCCGGGCCCTGATCGCCCGGCCCGATCTGATCGTGCTTGACGAGGCGGTCTCGGCGCTTGACGTTCAGGTCAGGGCACAGATCCTCGACCTTCTGGCGGATCTCAGGGCGCGTTTCGGCCTGTCCTATCTTTTCATCAGTCACGACCTCTCGGTGGTCAAGTCGATCACCGAACGGGTGCTTGTGATGAAGGCCGGCAGGATCGTAGAGGAAGGGGCGACAGAAAAGGTACTGCATGAACCGGCGCATGCCTATACCAAGGCGTTGTTGGCCGCCGCTCCGAAGCTGAAGGAACCGGATTAGACACATATGCGCGAGCTTTGGTTCGAAACCGACCGCTGCTTCATCGGCGGGGTCTGGCAGCCCCCTGCCAGCCGCGATTTCCTCGCCGTCGAGAATCCCTCGACCGGGGCGCCGATCGGCTCGATCGCGCGCGGCAAGGTGGCCGATATCGACGCTGCGGTCACCGCGGCCGACGAGGCGCGCCAGGGCCCCTGGGGCCGGATGACCGCGACCGAGCGCGGGCGCGTGCTGACCCGGATCGGCCAGTTCGTGCGCGGCCGGGCCGAGACGCTGGCGCGGATCGAGGCGACCGATGTCGGCAAGCCGCTGACCCAGGCCCGCGCCGATGCGATGACGCTGGCGCGCTATCTCGAATTCTACGGCGGCGCCGCCGACAAGGTGACGGGCGAGACCATCCCCTACATGGAGGGCTATACCGTCTACACCCTGCGCGAGCCGCATGGGGTGACGGGCCACATCATTCCCTGGAACTACCCGATGCAGATCATCGGGCGCTCGGTCGGCGCGGCGCTGGCGATGGGCAATGCCTGCGTGCTGAAACCCGCCGAAGAGGCCTGCCTGACCGCGCTGGCCTTCGCCAAGCTGGCCGAGGAGGCGGGCCTGCCCGATGGCGCGCTGAACGTGGTACCGGGCCTTGGCGAGGAGGCGGGTGCGGCGCTGGCCTCGCATCCCGGGGTCGATCACATCTCGTTCACGGGCTCGCTTTCGGTCGGGCGCAAGGTTCAGGCCGAGGCCGCGCGCCATGTCGCGCCGGTGACGCTCGAGCTCGGCGGCAAGTCGCCCCAGATCGTCTTTGCCGATGCCGATCTCGAAGCGGCGCTGCCCTTCCTGGTCAATGGCGGGTTGCAGAATGCGGGCCAGAGCTGCTCGGCCGCGTCGCGCATCCTGGTCGAGCGGCGGCTTTACGACGAGCTGGTCGGGCGCATGGCCGAAGCCTATCGCGGGCTCTGGGTCGGGCCCGCACTCGAGGATCTCAATCTCGGGCCGCTGATCTCGTCCCGGCAGAAGGAGATCGTGCTGGATTACCTCAAGAAGGGCGAGGATCTCGAGACCGCGGCCGAGGGCCGGATCATCGGCAATGCGCCCGCGGGCGGCTATTACGTGGCGCCGCGGCTGCTGACCCGGGTGCCGCCCGGGCACCGTCTGGCCCAGGCCGAGATCCTCGGCCCGGTGCAGGTGGTGATCCCGTTCGGCGACGAGGAGGAGGCGGTGGCCATTGCCAATGGCACCGGTTACGGACTGGTCGCCGCGGTCTGGACCCGCGATGGCGCCCGGCAGATGCGGATGGCCCGCAAGCTGCGCGCGGGCCAGGTCTATCTCAACAATTACGGTGCCGGCGGCGGCGTCGAGCTGCCCTTCGGCGGCACCGGCCTGTCGGGGCACGGCCGCGAGAAAGGATTTCAGGCTTTGTACGGTTTTTCGGTTCTGAAGACGGTGGCTGCCCGCCATGGATGAAACTGCCCCCGTGACGGAACTGAACCCGGCTGGGCTGTCGGCAACGCCGCTCCGGCGCGACGACATGGCCCCGCCGGAGGCCCGCGATGCGCGCTACGAGGCCAATTATGACCGCACCACCTTGTGGTACGATGCGTTCTGGCGCGAGGATCGCGGCGAGGTGACGGTGATCGCGCCTCTCCTGCTCAATCTGGCCCGGCCGCTGTCGCAGGCCAGGGTCCTGCTGGACGGTCGCCCCGCGCGGTTGCGCCGCCGCCGGTTCCAGCGCCACGAGATATGGCGGCTGCCCGCGCCCGCGAGGCCTGAGCGTTTGCGCGTCGAGGGCGAGGGCTGGGTGGTGGAAGCGGCCGTCGGACGGGTCCGGCCCGAGCCCTTCGCCGGACGCAATGTTCTGCTGACGATTTCGCGCAACAACGACCTGCAATGGGTCCGCGACCATGCCCTGTTTCACCGCAAGACGCAGGGGGCCGAGGCCTTTCTGTTCATCGACAACGGATCGGATGCCTATGCGCCCGGCGATATCGCGCGCGTCATCGAGGAGACCGGGCTTGCCGCGCATGTGGTCTCGGCGCCCGTGCCCTACGGACCGGTGATCCGGGGCGTGTCGAACCCGCACCGGGCCAAGTTCTTCCGACCGGCCATGATGAACCTTGCCCGGCTGCGCTATCTCTATGGCGCGCGGGCCGTTCTGAATTCCGATATCGACGAGCTGGTCTGGTCCGAAGGCCGCAGCGTCTTCGACATGGCCGTGGCCCATCCCATCGGATTTGCGCCTTTCCGTGGCCGCTGGCGGGTGCCGGCCCCCGAGGCGCAGCCGCCGCTGCGCCATGTCGACCATTTTGTCCTGCCCGAGGAAGAACATGCCTGCCCGATCAAATATGCGGTCGCGCCGGGACGGCTTGCGGGCCGGTTCAACTGGGATGTGCACAGGCTCGAACGGCTGCCCTTCAAACACCGCTTCGTGCGACAGGAGGCCGGTTACTGGCACTGCGCGGCGGTCTCGACCGGGTGGAAATCCAGCGGGCGGCTGACAATGCCCGGCAGCGGCAGGGTCGATGAAGCGCTCAGGGCGCTGCTTCGGCGCGTCCTTGGCGACGGAGAGGCTTCGTCCTGACGCCGGGCTTTCTTCGGGCCGCGTGTCATGGGTATTTTTACCAAGAAGAAGACGAAAGGGGCGCGATGCGGCCGGGACCACGGAACCTTGTGACCGATGTGGCGGGGCTGACGGTCGGCCAGGCCGGGGATGCGCGGGTGAAGACCGGCGTGACGGTTCTGCTGGGCGAGGCGTCCTTCGTGGCCGGGGTGCATGTGATGGGCGGCGCGCCCGGCACCCGCGAGACCGATCTGCTGGCGCCCGACCGGCTGGTGCAGGAGGTCGATGCGCTGGTTCTGTCGGGTGGCTCGGCCTTCGGGCTCGATGCCGCGGCGGGCGTGACCGAGGGGCTGCGCGCGATGGGCCGGGGCTTTGAGGTCGCGGGGCAGCGGGTCCCGATCGTGCCGGGTGCGATCCTGTTCGATCTGGCCAATGGCGGTGACAAGGACTGGGACGAGGCGCCCTATCGCGCGCTTGGCCGGGCGGCGCTGGCCGCGGCCTCCGAAGAGATCGAGCTGGGCAGTGCGGGCGCGGGGCTGGGCGCCACCACGGCCGATCTGAAGGGCGGGCTGGGCTCGGCCTCGCTGGTGCTGGAGAGCGGCATCACCGTCGGTGCGCTGGTCGCGGTCAATGCGCTGGGCTCGGCGGTGATGGGGGGCGGGCCGGAATTCTGGGCCGCCCCCTTCGAGATCGGGGCCGAGTTCGGCGGGCTTGGGCCGGGGCGCCACGACCCCTATGCCGAGCCGCGGCCCGAGGCCAAGCTCGGCCAGTCGACCACCATCGCCATCGTCGCGACCGATGCGGCGCTGACACAGGCCCAGGCCACGCGGATGGCCATTGCCGCCCATGACGGCATGGCCCGCGCGCTGGTGCCGAGCCATACGCCCTTCGACGGCGATCTGGTCTTTGCCGCCGCGACCGGGGCGAAGCCGCTGCCCGGGGACGGGTTCGAGGCGCTCAGGCTGGGCCATGCCGCCGCCATCTGCCTGGCCCGCGCCATCGCCCGCGGCGTCTATCTGGCACGCCCGGCTCCCGGCGACCCGCAGCCCTGCTGGCAGGACCGGTTCGGCGCCTGAGACGCCCCGGGTGGGGGAGCTGCCTGCATTCACCCTGGGGCCGCCGAGGGCCGAAGCGAGGCAATCGCCCCCATGACCCCGAGGCGGGTTTTCTCGCTGCGCAGGGAAACCCGAGCCGTTTGCTCCGCCGAGAGGAATTCCCGATCTGCTGCCGCCCGGCACGGTGAATGCAGAGAGCGCAGGCCCGGATTGGGGCCTCGGCGCCGCGCAGGCCGGACCGGAATGCGCGCAGATATCCGGCGCCCCTGGCGGTCTCGGCGATGGGATGGGCACCGCCCGGCGCGCCCCCGATCAGGCCCCGATCAGACCATCGCCGCGAGGGCCGGCCGGAAACGCAGCCGGACAGGCGCCCGAGAGACATCGATGCCGGCAGGAATTCTCGTGATCGGCCCCCGCGCGAACGCCCTGTCCCCCGAGACCGAGGCCCTGCCTTCTGCCAGTCGTCTCACCGCGGGCCGCGCCCTCCCCTCATTGACAAGGCGCTCCCGGACCGCGGAGGTTTCCGCGTTCCGAAAGCGTGAAGGCCCGCAACCCATTTGCCCAATTCCGGCGGAAGCCCGCCCCACCGGCCGGAACGCCCCAGCGACACATGCCCGATTGCCGGGACCGCTGCGCCCGGTGCTGCCCGCCCGCAGCGGAGGAACAGCCTTGCGGGGATGCTAGATCTCAAGCCCGTCGAACAGCGCCGTGGCAAGCGGGCTGTCGGCACGCGCAAGCCCGTCGATCACGTTGAAATGATGATGCCCCGGATCCACGGTCAGCGCCGCGCCGGTCCAGGCCTCGGCCAGCCAGCGCGCCTGATCGATAAAGACCGGACGCTCGTCGCCGCCGACCCAGACATGGACCGGCACATCGGCCAAGGGCGTCATCAGCGCCGGGCTTTCGGCCGCAGCGATCTCTGCATCGAGCCCGAGCGGGCCGGCCATCCTGGTCCTGAGCAGCGGGCGCAGGTCGGAAAGCAGCGAGATCGGCATCGCCCGGGCGATCCGGTCGGCAACCCTCCCGGGCAGCGCGGCATCGGGGCAGAGCATCCGCGCCATCAGATGGCCCCCCGCCGAATGCCCGGCCAGCACCAGCGGCCCCGTCTCCACGCAGCCGGCGGCCGCCGCGACCGCGGCGCGGATATCCGCGGTGATCTCGGGGATCGTGACCTCGGGCGCCAGCCGGTAGGAGGGCAGCGCCGCTGCAAAGCCCCGCGCCAGCGCCGCTTCGGCCATATGCGACCAGAAGGACTTGTCGAACCGCATCCAGTAGCCGCCATGGACGAAGACCATCAGCCCCCTCGGCTTCGTCTCCGGGAAGAACAGATCGAAACGCTGGCGGGGATGATCGTCATACGGGCGGTCGAGCTCGGCCCGGACGCCTTTCCGGAACGCTTCGGCCGCCGCCGTGAGCCGCGCCGGATAGGTTTCCGAGTCGGGAATGTGGGGAGCGTTTGCATAGGCATCGTCCCAGTCGACAGTTTCCGCTTGCATGACCATTTGTCGCGCCTCCAAATACGGGTCACAGACCATCCAAGGGAGACGTATCGATGCCTGCACGCGACCTCAAGAGCCTGCTCAAGGACCCGGACCTGCTGGAAACCCGGGCCTATCTGGCCGGCGACTGGGCCGGTGCCGATGACGGCGCGACCTTCGCGGTGACCAACCCGGCCGATGGCGAGACCCTCTGCGAGGTGCCCGAGATGGGCCGCGCCGAGACCGCGCGCGCCATCGAGGCCGCGGCCGCCGCACAGAAACGCTGGGCCGCGAAGACCGCGAAAGAGCGCGCCAACACCATGCGCAAATGGTACGATCTCTTGATGGCCGCGCAGGACGATCTGGCCATGATCCTGACCGCCGAGATGGGCAAGCCGCTGGCCGAGGCCCGGGGCGAGATCGCCTATGGCGCCTCCTTCGTCGAATGGTTCGCCGAAGAGTCCAAGCGGATCTATGGCGAGACCATTCCCGGCCACCAGCCCGACAAGCGCCTGACCGTGATCCGCCAGCCGGTGGGCGTCGTGGCCGCGATCACGCCCTGGAACTTTCCCAATGCGATGATCACCCGCAAGGCCGCGCCGGCGCTGGCCGCGGGCTGCGCCATCGTCATCAAGCCCGCCGCCGAGACCCCGCTTTCGGCGCTGGCCATGGCCGTTCTGGCCGAGCGCGCGGGCCTGCCCAAAGGACTTTTCTCGGTCGTCACCTCGACGAAATCGCCCGATATCGGCCTCGAATTCAGCGAGAATCCGCTGGTGCGCAAGATCACCTTCACCGGCTCGACCGGGGTCGGCCGCATCCTGCTGCGCCAGGCCGCCGATCAGGTCAAGAAATGCTCGATGGAGCTGGGCGGCAATGCCCCCTTCATCGTGTTCGACGATGCCGATCTCGACGCCGCCGTGCTGGGCGCCATCGCCTGCAAGTTCCGCAATAACGGCCAGACCTGCGTCTGCGCCAACCGGATCTACGTGCAGGCGGGCGTCTATGACGCCTTCGCCGCCAAGCTGGTCGAGGCGGTCGGCAAGCTCAGGGTCGGCGACGGCATGGAGGAGGGCACCGATCTCGGCCCGCTGATCTCGGAGGCCGCGCGCGAGAAGGTCGAGACCCATCTGGCCGATGCCACCGCCAAGGGCGCGAAGGTCATCCTCGGCGGCAAGCCGCATCAGCGCGGCGGCACCTTCTTCGAGCCCACCATCGTCACCGGCGCCACCCGCGAGATGCAGTTCGCCACCGACGAGACCTTCGGCCCGCTGGCGCCGCTGTTCCGCTTCGAGACCGAGGATGACGTCATCGCCATGGCCAATGACACCATCTTCGGGCTGGCCTCGTATTTCTACGCCCGCGACCTGTCGCGGGTCTACAAGGTGGCCGAGGCGCTGGAATATGGCATCGTCGGCGTCAATACCGGTGTGATCTCGACCGAGGTCGCGCCCTTCGGGGGCGTCAAGCAATCGGGGCTCGGCCGCGAGGGCAGCCGACACGGCATCGAGGACTATCTCGAGATGAAATACATCTGCATGTCGGTCTGACCCGGGACCGGCAGCCCCGACGAAAGATGAGAGAACGGCGCAGGCGGACCGGGACAACCGGCCCGCCTGCGGTCATTTCCGCCTTGACCCCGAAGCGCCTGTCGGCGGAACATCGGACCCAGACGGGACGGCGGCCCGACGCCACAGGCGGCCGCACCCGACCTCCGGGACCGGCCCCCGCCGATGCCGGACCCGGGCGCAGGACCTCCTCGGGGCGGCGGATCGACCCGTTCGACGCCACCGACAGGAGGATTTCATCGCATGCGCTGCTTCACCATCCTGGGCCCCACGCAATCTGGCAAGACGACCTTGCTCGGGGCCCTGGGCGAGCTCGAGGGCCGACCGGTCACGGCCGCCTTCACCGACGCCCTGACCGTCAGCCAGTTCTCCTATCTGGGCGAGGCCTGGGCCGGGTTCGACATCGCGGGCGGGCCCGACCATCTGGGCCAGGCCGGCGAGGCGCTGGCCGCCTCGGATGCCGCCATTCTCTGCGTGGGCCCCGACCCCGACATGGCGGTGCTGGCCGCGCCCTATCTGCGGCTGATCGAAAAGTCCCAGGTGCCCTGCTTCATCTTCATCAACAAGATGGACCAGGACGAGGCCCGGATCCGCGACATCGTCGGCGCGCTGCAGGCCTATGCCAACCACCATATCGTCCTGCGCCAGGTGCCGATGCGGGATGCCGAGGGGCATGTGACGGGCTCGGTCGATCTGGTCTCGGAACGCGCCTTCCAGTATCGCGAGGGGCAAAGCTCGAAGCTGATCGAGATCCCCTCCGCGATCCAGGACCGCGAGCAGGAGGCCCGGGGCGAGTTGCTCGAGCATCTGGCCGATTTCGATGACGGGCTGATGGAACAGCTCATCGAGGACCGCGCACCCGCCTCGGAGGAGGTATACTCCATCCTCGCCGGGGCCCATCGCGACAATGCGATCATGGCCGCCTATCTGGGCGCCGCAAGCCATGGCAACGGGCTGAGCCGGCTGATGAAGGCGCTGCGCCACGAGGCACCGGGGCGCGAGGCGATCGGGCTCCGGCTCGGGATCGAGGCGCCGCTGGCCCTGGGCGTCGCCTCCGACACCCGCAAGCATGTCGGCAAATCGACCCTGATCCGGGCGCTGGGCCGGGGCATCCGCCATGGCGAGCCGCTGGCCGGGGCCGCGCTCGGCACCCTGACCGGGATCGACGGCAAGGCGGTGGCCGAACCGCTCGACCCCGGCACGCTGGCGGTGGCGGTCAAGTCCGACCATCTCGACCCGGGCATGGCCTATGGCGCCGAAACCAGCCTGCCGCTGCCGCGCTGGACCCGGGGCCGGCCGCCGAGCTATCCGCGCCTGCTCCTGCCCGCGAACGAACGCGACGATGCGCGCCTCTCGGCCGCCCTGGGCCGGATGGCGGCGACCGATCCGGGGATGGAGACCGCGCAGGATGGCGAGACCGGTCATGCGGTTGTGCATCTGCAGGGCCCGATCCATCTGCGCCGGGTGCTGGCCAGGCTGGCCGAGGATTTCGGCATCGAGGCGGTCGAGCAGCCGGTTTCGGGGATCTACCGCGAGACCGTGACGAAGCCGGTCGAGACCCATTACCGCCACCGCAAGCAATCGGGCGGTGCCGGGCAGTTCGCCGATGTGGTGCTCGCGGTCCGGCCGCAGGGGCGCGGCGCGGGCTTTGCCTTCGACGAAACCATCAAGGGCGGCACCGTGCCCCGCAACTACATTCCCGCGGTCGAGGCCGGGGCGCGCGAGGCGATGGAGCGCGGGCCGCTCGGCTTTCCGGTGGTCGATGTCGCGGTGACGCTGCTCGACGGCAAGGCCCATGCGGTCGACAGCTCGGACCATGCCTTCCGCACCGCGGCCAAGGCCGGGATCCGCGAGGCGCTGGAGCAGGCCGGCACGGTCGTGCTGCAGCCGATCGAGCGGGTCGAGATCCATGTGCCCGCCCTCCATTCCGGCGCGCTGGTGGCGCTGGTCAGCAGCCTCAAGGGCCAGGTCCTGGGCTTCGAGGCCCATGGCCGCGCCCGCGGCTGGGACCTGTTCCGGGCGCTGCTTCCGGCCGCGGCCCGGGAAGAGCTGTTCCAGGCGCTGGGCGGTCTCAGCCAGGGCACCGCCTGGTTCGAGAGCCATTTCGACCATTACGAGGAGCTTCACGGCAAGGATGCCGACCGCATCCGCGAGGCCCGCGCCGCCGAGCTGGCCTGACCGGCGCGCCTTGCCTGACGGGACGGGCTGCCGCAGACACCGGCGCGGCCCGCCCCTCGGGAGGCCAGCAACGAGGAGGGGCGCAGGGGACACCCTGCCCCCCGCGTCCCGGCCGATGATCAGCCGGTGATCAACGGGAGTGACGACCATCCCTAGCGATGATCTGAAGCGCCTTGCTCACCACAACGGCAATCGCGCCGCCGATCCAGCCCGCCAGAAAGGCATTTATGGCAACTGCCGTTCCCATCAGGGCAAGGCCCATATTTCCGATCAGGAATGTCATCAGAAGGCCGCAGACGATCGGAACGAGAAGAATTGCCCTGACGAAAGCCGACTGCGCCAGATACCAGACCCAGGTCGCGTGCAGGGCCTTCTTGAAACGAGGCAGGGGGTCCCTTCGCAAATCCTCCGCGTGATGCCCGTATTTTCGTCGCTCAGGCATCGTGCCACGGCCGGCACGGGCCGGGAAACCGGAAGATGCTTCGAATGAAAGATGACCAGCGCCAATCGGGCTTGCGGGCCATCGTCCTGCCGGAAGGCCCGGCCTCTGCGCGCGGGGTTGGCACGAAAGGGCGCGCGGGATGTCCCGCGCGCCCATGACCGTCGGTTCCGTATGCGGTGGCTCAGACCGCCGCGCCCTCGGGCTGCGCGGCAGTCTCGCGGGCCTCGATGCTGCGCGCCGCATCGCTCGAGATCTCGATCCGGCGGGGTTTCAGCGCCTCGGGCACCTCGCGCATCAGATCGACATGCAGCATGCCGTCGGCATGGGTCGCGCCGGTCACGCGGACATGATCGGCCAGCGCAAAGCGGCGCTCGAAGGCGCGGGTCGCGATGCCGCGATGCAGGAAGGTCCGCTCGGTCTCCTCGGGCGCCTTGCGCGCGGCGATCACCAGCGCGCCGTCCTTGACCTCGACCGCCAGTTCATCGGCGGCAAAGCCGGCCACGGCGACCGAGATCCGGTAGCCCTGATCCGAGGTCTTCTCGATATTGTAGGGCGGGTAGGTCGGCTGGGCCATGTCGCTGGCCATCACCCGGTCCATCAGGTCCGCGACCCGGTCGAAGCCGACGGTGGCGCGGTAAAGCGGGGCAAAATCATAGTGACGCATGGTGCATCCTCCATTGAGCGATGTCGTCTGTCTGCTGGCCCTCCCGACAGGGGACTGGCCGGTTTCGCGGACCCAGAAGGCGTCCGCAATCTCTAGCTGGGAACGGGCGGGGCCGGTGTCAAGACCTTCACGGCGGCGCCTGTGGCCGTCCGGAACACCCTGCCGGAAAGCCCCCTGCCCCTGCCCTTGCGCTATCGCGCCGGGATCAGGGCCGCAGAGGCCTGACGTCAGCGCCGGGCACCAATCCCGTGCCGAACCGGGACATGCCATGGCGCCCCCGGCGCGCCGCGACGGGGCGATCCGCCGCCAGCCCTGCGCGCAGCCCCTTCAGCCCGTCATGAGGGACCGCAGCCAGCGCCACCTCATCTGTTCCGAACGCGGCCCTGGCCGAGACCACCGACAGGATGCGCGGCAGGCCGTCCCCGATCCGGAAGACCGGCGCGCCGGAGGCTCCGAAACCGACCGCGCAGGACAGCATCACCACGCCATCGATCCCGGCCAACACATGGCAGCCCTCCTGCAGCGAGGCCATGTCCGGGCGCTCGCGCGCATGGGACACCACCGCCACTGCCTCGCCCTGCCGCGGCCCGGGTGCGATGCCGAAGGGCACGAGCCCCGGCAGCCGGATCGCCCGGTCCAGCTCCAGCAATGCCAGATCGTGCCGCACCCGGCCGACCGAGGCCGCCTTGCCATGGATGTAACCGGGATGCACCGCGCCGCGCCGGATGCGGTGCAAGGCTTCGGCCCGGCCGTTGCGCCAGCCCGCGCGGAATTCCAGCCCCGCCAGCGGCAGCCGACGGCCGGTTGTCCCGTCAAAGAGGCAATGCGCGGCGGTCAGCACCTGATCGGGCGCGACCAGCGCGGCCGTGCAGAAGCCGCCCCCGCCCAGTTCGAGCCGCCCGACCGCCTCCCAGCCCCGCGACTGCTGGCCGGTGACAAGCGGTTGCAGCGGCCGGTCGGCGCCCGTCCCGGCCGTTCCCCCAAACGCGGCCTCGGGCGCGGCGGCCCAAGCGGGTGCCGAGGCCGCCAGCCCCGCGATCATCCCGGCCAGCACCACCCCACAGAGGCGCAGGCCCCGGCGGAAAAGCGCATCAGGACGCGGAAAGAAAAGGCGGCATGGATGCATGCCACCGCCCTGGCACCCGCGCACGGCGATATTGCGGCATGCGCCGGGCGGGATACGGCATCCGGGCCGTCACCGACAGGGAATGACGCTCAGCCCGCCCCCAGCGCCCGCGGCCGCGGCCCGCCGGTCGCCCAGTCGACCAGCTCGACCGTATGCAGGACCGGCACACCCGTGCCCGAGCCGATCTGCGCGATGCAGCCGATATTGCCCGCCGCGATCACATCCGGCGCCTTCGCTTCCAATGTCCGGACCTTGCGCGCCTTCAGCTGCCCCGCGATCCCGGGCTGAAGCAGATTGTAGGTGCCGGCCGACCCGCAGCACAGATGCGCATCGACCGGCTCGACCACCTCGAAGCCCGCCCGGCGCAGCACCGTCTTCGGCGCGTCCTTCACCTTCTGCCCGTGCTGCAGCGAGCAGGCCGCATGATAGGCCACGCGCAGCCCGCCCCGGCCGGGCGGCAGATCCAGCCGCTCGAGCAGTTCGGAAATGTCCACCGCGCGTTCGGCCACCGCCGCCGCCTGCCCGGCCAGCGGATCGTTGCGGAACATGTGGCCGTAATCCTTCACCGTGGTGCCGCAGCCGCTGGTATTGACGACGATGGCGTCAAGCCCCTCGCCCGCGATCTCGGCCGACCAGGCCCGGATCGCCTGTGCCGCCTGGGCATGAGCCTCCCCGGCGCGGCCCATATGATGGGTCAGCGCCCCGCAGCAGCCCATGCCGCGCGCCACCACCACCTCGACCCCGTGCCGGGTCAGCACCCGGATCGTCGCATCGTTGATATCGGGATCGAGCGCCTTCTGCGCGCAACCGGTCAGAAGCGCGACCCGCATCCGTCGCGCGCCCCGGGCCGGAAACACCTGCGGCCGGTCGCTCTCGCCCGGCGGACGCAGATCGGGCGGCGCCATCTCCAGCATGGCCCGAAGCCGCGGATCGGGCATCAGCCGCGCGAACGGCCGCCCCAGCCGCGCCAACCGCAGCGCGACCCGGAACCGCCCCGGAAAGGGCAGCGTCTTCGCCACCAGCCAGCGCAAAGCCCGGTCGCGCCAGGGCCGCCGGTAGGTCGCCTCGATATGGGCGCGGGCCTGATCGACCAGATGCATGTAATGCACGCCCGAGGGGCAGGTCGTCATGCAGGCAAGGCAGGACAGGCAGCGGTCGACATGACGCACGGTCTTCTCATCGGCGGGCCGGCCGCTCTCGAGCATGTCCTTGATCAGGTAGATCCGTCCGCGCGGACTGTCGAGCTCGTCGCCGAGGATCTGATAGGTCGGGCAGGTCGCGGTACAGAAGCCGCAATGAACGCAGGCCCTGAGGATCTCGTTGGCCCGGGCAAGCGCCGGGTCCTGCAGCTGCGCCTCGGTGAAATTCGTCTGCATCGGTTCAGCCCATCGCCCCCGGATTGAGAATGTTCTTCGGGTCGAAGGCCGCCTTCAGTCGCGCCGCCATCGCGGCCAGCGGCGCAGGCTCGGCAGTGGTGAGCGGCCCCGCCCCCCGGACCCGCGTCGCATGGCCCGCAATCCCGGCCAGATCCGGGCGGATGTCGCGCCCCGCCTCCACCAGAACCCAGACCAGCCCGCCGCCCCAGTCATAGACCGCAGCCCCGGCCCCGGCGGCGCGGGCCGCCCGCGGCCCGTCCGAGGGCCGGACCGAGATCCGCCAGACATCGCCCGGCCGGTCCGCGAAATCCTCGACATCGCGCACCCGGCGCCAGAGCGCCGCCCCGGCCTCCGGATCGCGCTCGATCCGCGCCGCCCCGAACCGGCCCAGCAGTTCCGAAAGCCGCCCGGCGCGATACCCGACCGAGGCTGCGAAACCCTCGATGCGGATCAGCGTCTCGCCCGTCTCTGGCAGATGCGCCGCGCCCGACACGTCGAAAGGCGCCCCCAGCGCAGCCGCCATCGCCGCGACAGCCGCCTCCTCGGACAGCCCCTCTAGAACCAGCGTCGCCGCAGCCTCGGGCACCGGCAGAACCTTGAAGGCGATCTCGGTCAGAACCCCCAGCGTGCCGCGACTGCCCGCCATCAGCTTGACCAGATCGTAGCCGGTGACGTTCTTCATCACCCGCCCGCCATTCCGGACCACCTCGCCGCGCCCGTCGACGAAACGCACCCCCAGCATCGCATCCCGGCAGGCCCCGGCCTGAACCCGGCGCGGCCCCGAAACATTCGCCGCCGCCACCCCGCCGATGGTCGGCACGCCCGCGCGGCCCAGAAGCCTGCGATGATCCATCGGCTCGAAGGCCAGCCGCTGCCCCTCGGCCGCCAGCACCGCCTCGACATCGGCCAGAGCCGTGCCCGCCTTCACCACCAGGGTCAGCGCGCCCGGCTCGTAGAGCACGACGCCCGACAGCGCCGAAAGGCTCAGCCCCGCCCCCGCGCCACCAGGGCCGCGCGTGCCGCCGCCTTCGATCCGAAACGGCGCCTCTGCCGCCGCCACCATTCCGGCCAGCTCGGCCTCTGTCTCAGGTCTCATCATTCTTCCTGGTCCAAATACCCTCGGGGGGTGAATTGTCCGTCAGGACAAGAGGGGGGGCGGACAGCCCCCTTCACCCCGCGCGCCGCCCGGCACTGGCCTGCAGCGGAAACACCTTGGCCGGGTTCAGAAGCCAGCCCGGATCGAACACGTCCTTTACCCGCATCTGCGCCTCGAGATCCGCGGGCGCATATTGCACCCCCATCAGGTCGCGCTTCTCGACGCCGACGCCATGCTCGCCGGTCAGACAGCCGCCCGCCTCGACGCAAAGCTTCAGGATCTCGGCGCCCAGCGCCTCGCAGCGCTCCAGATCGCCCGGGGCATTGGCATCGAACAGGATCAGCGGATGCATGTTGCCGTCGCCGGCATGAAAGACATTGGCGACCCTCAGCCCGACCTCGGCCGACAGCTCGCCGATCCGGCGCAGCACTTCGGGCAGGGCCGAAACCGGGATGGTGCCGTCGAGACACATGTAATCGCCCAGCTGCCCCATCGCCCCGAAGGCCGACTTGCGCCCCAGCCAGATCCGCGCGCTTTCCTCGGCCGAACCGCTTTCGCGCAGCTCGACCGGGTCATGCGCCCGCGCGATCCGCAGGATCAGCGCCAGCTGCTCGTCGATCTCGGCCGGGCTGCCCTCGACCTCGACGATCAGAAGCGCCTCGCAATCGGGATAGCCCGCCTGCGCGAAGGCCTCGGTCGCCTCGATGCAGGGCCGGTCCATGAACTCGATGGCGACCGGCAGCACGCCCGCCCGGATGATGTCGGCGACGCAGGCCCCCGCCACCTCGGACGAGCCGAAGCCCATCAGCACCGGCCGCGCGCCCTCTGGCCTGGGCAGGATCCTTAGGCTGGCCTCGGTCACGACGCCCAACTGGCCCTCCGAGCCGCAGATCACGCCCAGCCAGTCATAGCCCGCCGCATCGAGATGGGCGCCGCCGATCTCGACCACGGTGCCGTCCATCAGGACCATGGTCACGCCCAGCAGGTTGTTGGTCGTCACCCCGTATTTCAGGCAATGCGCGCCGCCCGAGTTCATCGCGATATTGCCCGCGATGGCACAGGCCAGCTGCGAGGACGGATCGGGCGCATAGAACCAGCCATCGCCCTCGACCGCGGCACTGACCGACAGGTTGGTGCGCCCCGCCTGCACCCGGATCATGCGGTTGGGGTAATCGACCTCGAGCACCTCATTGAGCTTCGCCACGCCCAGGATCACGCAATCGGCTGTGGGCAGCGCGCCCCCCGCAAGCGACGTGCCCGAACCGCGCGGCACCACCGGCACGCCTTCCTCATGGCAGATCCGCAGCACGGCCGAGACCTCGGCGGTCGAGGCCGGCAGCACGGCGGCCAGAGGCGGGCAGCGATAGGCGGTCAGCGCATCGCATTCATAGGCACGGGTCTCGGTCGGATCGTGAATGACCGCCCCCTCGGGCAGCACCGCCATCAGGCGACGCAGCACATGATCCTTCTTCGCCATCACCCGGGCGTCGGGGACGGGCATCTGCATGTCCGGCACTCCTCCCTCGAATTGGTCAAAAAATATGACCGGACCGCGCCATTGGCAAGAGGAGACTGCCCGAGGCCTGGATCAGCGCCGTCCCTCGCGGAGCCAGGCACCAAGGCTCAACAGCCCCGCCAGCAGCAGGAAGGCCCAGGCAGGGGCCAGCGGCCTGATCGTCACGTCGCTGGTCAGATAGGCCTCGCGCGGGGTGATCCCGAGCCAGCCCCGGCCATGGGCGGTCCGCCCCTCGCGCACCCGGCGCAGATCCGGCATCCCCTCCGACAGCGCCACGATCCCGCCGCGCGTGGCCGAGACCGGCGCCTCGAGCCGGGCGCCATCGGCGATGGTCTGCTCGAATTCGCGCGGGGCCGCGGGGCCCAGCGCGATCACCGTCCCCAGCGTGCCGTCCGTCAGCCGGTAAAGCCCCATCTCGGGCCCTTCATAGGTTGCCGCGAACCGGCCCGGCGCGGTCTCGACCAGATCGAGCCGGTCGGTGCCGCCATCGGGCCGCGCGATCTCGACGCTTCGGGGCTCTTCCGACAGCGAGCGGCGGGTGATCGTCATCACCTGGCCCTCGGCAGTGGCACTCAGCGCCTCCTCTTCCAGCTCGGGCTCCTTCATCATCCAATGCGCCAGCCGCCGAAGCAGCTCGAGCTGCGGCCCGCCGCCCTCGAAGCCCCGGCTCCAGAGCCAGGCATGGTCGGAGGCCAGAAGCGCGACGCGCCCCTCGCCGACGCGGTCGAGCACCAGCAGCGGGCGCTCGTCGATGCCGCTCATCACGACCTCGCCCCGCTTCGGCAGCAGGTCGATCAGACGGAACCAGCGCCCCCAGGCGCCACCCGCCTCGGCCTTCAGCCCCTCGGTCACCGGGTGGCGCCGGCCAAGCCCGGTGATCTCGGGGCGGTAGCCCTGCTCGATCACCCGCGCGCTCGGCTCGGCGGGCAGGATATCGGCCAGCGGCGAGCGGTAGATCGACTCGGCCCCGGCGAAATCGGGCCCGGCCGCGATCAGCAGCGCCCCGCCCTTCTCGACGTAATCGCGCACATTGTCGAAATAGATCGAGGGCAGGATGCCGCGCCGCTTGTAGCGATCGAAGATGATCAGGTCGAACTCGTCGATCTTGTCGAGAAACAGCTCGCGGGTCGGAAAGGCGATCAGCGACAGTTCCGAGACCGGCACCCCGTCATGCTTGTCGGGCGGACGCAGGATGGTGAAATGCACCAGATCGACGGAACTGTCCGATTTCAGCAGGTTGCGCCAGGTGCGCTCGCCCGGATGCGGCTCGCCCGAGACCAGCAGCACCCGCAGCCGGTCGCGCACGCCGTTGATCTGGACGATGGCGGCATTGTTGCGGTCGGTCAGCTCGCCCTCCTCGGCCGCGACCGAGAACTGGATGACGTTCTGCCCGGCATGATCGAGAACCACCGGCACGTCGAGCGCCTGCCCGACCGGCACCTGGTAGCTTTGCGGTGTGCCGCCATCGACCGAGACCGTGACAAAGGTCGTGTCGCCCATCGCCTTGGGCACCGCGCCCTGATCCTCGATCTTCAGGGTCAGGGTGACCTCTTCGCCGAGGATCGCGAAGGCGGGCGCGTTCTCGACCAGAAGCCGCCGGTCCCAGTCCTCTTCCCGCCCGGTCAGCAGCGCATGGAGCGGCGCGGGCAGCGCAGGCGCGCGGTCGAGATCGTGGAGCTGGCCGTCGGTCAGCAGGATCGCGCCCGCCAGCCGCGCCCGCGGCACCTCTGCTAGCGCCTCGGACAGCGCCGTCATCAGCAGCGTGCCCTCGTCGCCCGCGCCATCGCCAAGCCGGACGATGCGCAGCTCGGTATTGTCCAGCGCCGCGACCTCGGCCCGGACCCGCTCGACCGCGCGGGCGGTCTGCTCGGGCCGGTCCGACAACCGCTGCGAGGCGCTTTCATCGACCACCAGCACCACGATATCGGACAAGGGCGTGCGCAGCTCGGTCTGCAGCGAGGGATTGGCCAGCGCCGCCAGGATCGCCAGCGCGGCAAGCCCCCTCAGCCACCAGCCCGCCAGACCGCGCCAGAGCGCGAAGGCCACGATCCCCGCGGCCAGAACCGCCAGCGCCCAGATCAGCGGCAGCGGCAGAAGCGGGTCGAAGATCACTTCGCCCGTCACTGGCCGAGCCTGTCGAGCAGCGCGGGCACATGGACCTGGTCGGATTTGTAGTTGCCGGTCAGCACATGCATGATGAGGTTGATCCCGAAGCGGAAGGCGATCTCGCGCTGACGGTCTCCGGCATAGCCGCGCCCGACCGGGAACATCGCCACGCCCTGCGCGTCGACGGCCCAGGCCGAGGCCCAGTCATTGCCGCCGATCACCACCGGCGTCACCCCGTCATTGAGATCGCGGAACGGCATGCCCTCGACCCGCTCGGCATCGGCGGGGGCGGCCTCGACCCAGACCTCACGGCCGGCATTTCGTCCGGGAAAGTCCTGCAACAGGTAGAAGGTGCGGGTCAGCACATGGTCAGGGGGGATCGGCTCCAGCGGCGGAATGTCGAGCGGGCGCGCCAGTTGCTGCAGCCGCCGCCCCTCGGACGAGCCGCCGCCATAGGCCGCCACATCGGCATCGCGGGTGTCGAACAGGATCATGCCGCCGGTCCTCAGATAGCGGTTGAGCCGGGCATAGGCGTCGGGCGAAGGCACCGGCTGATTTGCCGTCACCGGCCAGTAGAGGAAGGGAAAGAAAGACAGCTCATCGGTTTCCAGATCGACGGCAATGGGCGCGGCAGGCTCGATCGAGGTCCGCTCTGCAAGCTTTCTCGAAAGCCCCCTGAGCCCGGCATCGGCGACCCGGTCGACCTGTGCGTCGCCGGTCCGGACATGGGCCAGCACCACCTCGGTCGTGGCCTTCAGCGCCAGCGCGTCATCCGGCACCGCCTCCTCGGCGCGCAGCCCGCCCGGCAGCATCAGCGCCAGCGCCAGCACCATCGCCCCGCCCGCCCGGGATGCCACCCGTGCACCGCGCAGCCGCCCCGACAGCCAGAGCGAGGCCAGGATGTCGACGGCCAGCAGCGCCAGGGCCAGCGCCAGAACCCAGCCCTTCAGAACCGTCTCGCGCGCCACCGCAAAGCCCTCGACCGCAATCCGGGCGGGCCAGGCAGCGGGGCTCAGGACGGTCCCGGCGCCGATCACGTTCACCGCAAGCCGCCGGTCCTCGCCAGCGTAAAGCCCGGGCGGCAGACCGGGTCCGGGCCGGGCCTCGGCCAGCGCCTCGCCCGCCACGCCGGGCAGGGCTCCGGCCTCGCCCAGCGCACCGAAGGCGTCGAGCACGGTTTCCGGGACCCAGGTCGTGCCCGCCAGTTCGACCGCATCGGGCCGGGCCGGCCGGGTCGAGACAGCAAGCCGTTCCAGCATCTGCACGAACAGCCCCGACAGCGGCAGGGTCGACCATTCGGCATTGGCGGTGACATGGAACAGCACCACCTCGCCCTGCCCCAGCTTCTTGCGCGTCACAAGCGGCGTGCCATCGCTCAGCGCCGCGATGGAACGCCCGGCCAGCGAAGGGTCGGGTTGCGCCATCACCTGCGCATTGACCCGCACATCGTCCGGCACAGGCAGCCCGAAGAAGGGCGAGGCCTCGCCGAAGGGGCGCAGCGTCTTCGGCTCGCCCCAGCTCATCGCCCCGCCGACGGTGCGCCCGCCGGCGCGCAGCCGGACCGGCATCAAGGGGTCTTCCTCGGCGCGGCTGACATCCGAGGCCGCAAGCCGCGGCCCGGCAAAGCGCAGCAGCATGCCACCCGCCTCGACCCATCCCTGCAGGGCCTCGGATTCGGCCGGCGACAGCGTCGCGACATCCGCCAGCACGATCACATCGGGATGCGCCAGCACTACATCGCCCAGCGTGCCCTCGATCAGATCGGCGGTTGGGGCAAGCGCCTGTTGCAGGTAATGGAGCGGCGACAGGAGTTGCAGCCCCTCGCGGTTCTCGTGCCCCGCGATCAGCGCCACCTCGCGGCGCCTCAGGCTGTCATCGCTCAGGCTGACCGCCCCGGCCGAGCGCACCCCCTCGATGGCGAAGCGCGAGATCCGGTTGCGCAATTCGGGCGGCAGCACAAGCTCGGCCCTGGCCTCGGTCTCGCCCGGGGCGAAACCGACCGGCAGGCGCGCCAGCACCCGCTCGACCCCGGCCGGATCGCGGCCGGTCGCGGTCAGCACCGCCTCGGTGCCGGGGCCGGGCCGGGACCGCAGCGCGGTCAGCGCGATGGCCCCGTCGCTGAAAACGGCCGGGCGCAGCGCCATCAGCGCGCGCGGGCTTTCCAGCACCGAGACCCGGCCATGGTCTTCGAGCGCCGAGAGCAGCGCCGTGCGCCCCGGCCAGTCGAGCCCGCCCGACAGCCAGACCGTGTCGAACCGCCCCTCGAGCCCTTCGGCCCAGGCCGCAACCGCCTCAGGATCGGGCAGCCAGGCGGCCGGTTGCACCCCGGCCAGCCGCGCGGACCAGAGCTCGGCGGCCTGGAACGGCATCCCCCCGCCTCCCTTGCCCGGCAGATCGGTCGCCAGCACCACCGCCACCGGACGCCCGTCGCGCCCGGCCTCGTCCAGAACCGCCTCCAGCCTGTCGATCCGGCGTGGCCAGTCGCGGGCATCGGCCCAGCTTCCATCCAGCAGGACCAGCAGCGGGCCCTGCCCGGGCGTGCGCTCCTGCGGGTTCAGGACCGGCCCGGCAAAGCCGAGGATCAGCGCCGCCGCCGCCAGCATGCGCAGGAGCAGAAGCCACCAGGGCGTGCGGTCGGTCTGGACCTCGTCATCGGCAAGCCCCAGCAGCAGGGCGACGCCCGGAAAGCGCCGCCGGATCGGCGCGGGCGGCACCGCGCGCAGCAGAAACCACAGTGCCGGCAGCAGGACCAGTCCCCAGAGCAGGAGCGGCGCGGTGAAGCCGAAGGCACTGAGACCCGCCATCAGCGCCTGCGCTCCAGCGCGCGGTAGATCCACAGCAGCGCGCCCTGCGCACCCTCGCCGGTGTGATGCGCCGAATAATGCCAGCCCGTCACCCGCGCCAGATCGGCCAGCCGCGCCTTGCGCTCGGCCAGCCGCGCCAGATAGCGGTCGCGCAGATCGCCCGCCTTCAGCGTCTCATGGCGCAGGCCGCCGCCCATGCTCTCGAAGATGGTGCGCCCGTCGAAGGGGAAGGCCTCCTCGGCCGGGTCGAGTACCTGCAACAGCGCGCCCTTGACGCCCCGGTCGGCGGCCTCGGTCAGCGCGGTCTCGATCGGGGCGAGATCGCCGAGGAAATCCGACAGGAAAACCGCGCGCGAATGGGGTGGCATGCCCCCGGTCGCGGGCAACCCGTAATCGCTTGTCGACAGCGCCCGCCCCAGCGCCTCGGTCAGCCGGAGGATCTGGTGCGGACCGCGCCGGGGCGGCAGGTCGGAGCCAAGAAGCCCCACCCGCTCGCCGCCGCGGGTCAGAAGCACCGCAAGCGCCAGCGCCAGCACCCGGGCGCGCTCGACCTTGGGCGGATGGTCATTCGCGCCGGAAAACCCCATCGAGGCCGCGTCATCGACCCAGAGCAGCACGCTTTGCGCCGCCTGCCATTCCTTCTCGCGCACGAAATGCGCATCCGAGCGTGCCGAGCGGCGCCAGTCGATCATCCGCGCCTCGTCGCCGGAATGGGTCGGGCGGTATTGCCAGAATTCATCGCCGAACCCCGCCCGCCGCCGTCCATGCTCGCCGAGCAGCACGGCCTGGGCCAGATGCTCGGCCTCGGCCAGAAGTGGCGGCAATGCCCCGGCCAGCCCCTCGGCGCGGGCGCGGAGGGCGGCGGCGGCAATCACGCCGCGGCCTCGACCTGCACGGTCTCTCGCGCCACGGCCTCGATGATCCGGGGCAGATCCTCGCCCCGGGCACGAGCGGCAAAGCTCAGCGCCATGCGGTGGATCAGCACCGGCCCGGCCATCTTCAGCACATCCTCGGCCGAGGGCGCGAGCCGGCCTTCCAGCAGGGCCTGCGCCCGGACCGTCAGCATCAGCGCCTGCGCGGCACGCGGCCCCGGCCCCCAGGCCACGGCCTCGCGCACGATCTTCGGCGCCTCGGGCTCGGCCGGGCGGCAGGCGCGCACCAGATCGAGGATCATCTCGACCACGCCCTCGCCGACCGGCATCCGCCGCACGATCTTCTGCGCGGCGATCAGTTCGTCGGCGGTGAAGACGGCATGGGCCTCGTCCTCGGCGACCCCGGTGGTGGCCAGAAGGATGTCATGCTCGGTCTTGCGGTCGGGATAGGGCACGTCGATGCGCACCAGAAAGCGGTCGAGCTGGGCCTCGGGCAGCGGATAGGTGCCTTCCTGCTCGATGGGGTTCTGGGTCGCGAGCACATGGAAGGGCGGCGACAGCGGATGCGCCTCGCCCGCGATGGTCACAGATTTCTCCTGCATCGCCTGCAACAGCGCCGACTGGGTCCGCGGGCTGGCGCGGTTGATCTCGTCGGCCATAAGCAGCTGGCAGAAGATCGGCCCCTCGATGAAGCGGAAGGCGCGCGAGCCGTCGGGCGCGGTCTCCAGCACCTCCGAGCCCAGAATGTCGGCGGGCATCAGGTCAGGCGTGAACTGGATCCGCGCGCCGTTCAGCCCCATCACCGTCGAGAGCGTGCCGACCAGCCGGGTCTTGCCAAGCCCCGGCAGCCCGATCAGCAGGGCATGCCCGCCGCAGAGCAGTGCCGAAAGCGTCAGATCGACGACCCGCTCCTGACCGATGAAGCGCCGGGTGATCGAGGCCTTGGCCTGTGCGAGCTTCTCGCCCAGCGTCTCGATCGCGGCCACCAGTTCGGTCTCGTCGGACATGACTTTTCTCCTGTTCGCCTATATGGAGTATTATCGGCAGATATCCCCCCTACCACAAATGGCAAAAAACCGGTCCGGACAAATGATCGTGAAACCCGTTACCGAAAGCCTCGCCGAAGCCGCCCGCGCCGCCTCGGGCAAGGGGCTGCCGCCGGTCCATCTGTGGGACCCGCCCTTCTGCGGCGATATCGACATGCGGATCGCCCGCGACGGCACCTGGTTCTATCTCGGCACGCCGATCGGCCGGGCCCCGCTGGTGCGGCTGTTCTCGACCATCCTCAAGCGCGAGGGCGGGAAGTTCTATCTGGTGACCCCTGTCGAGAAGGTCGGCATCACAGTCGATGACGCGCCCTTCGTCGCCGTCGATTTCGAGCGCGGCGAAGACGCGGACGAGCCCGTCCTGACTTTCACCACCAATGTCGGCGACCGCGTCGCAGCCGGACCGAACCACGAGATCCGCGTCAGCCGCGACCCCGAGACCGGCGAGCCCACGCCATATCTCCATGTCCGTGCCGGTCTCGAGGCGCTGATCGACCGGAAAAGCTTCTACCGTCTGGCCGAGATCGGCGAGACCCGGCGCCATGAGGGGCAGGACTGGTTCGGCTTCCGCTCGCAGGGCGCATTCTTTCCCGCGATCCCTGCCGCCGAGCTGAGCTGACCCGGCCGCGGCCCCCTGGCCGGCGTCGCGCCATGGGTATTTAGGCCAAGAAGAAGACCAGACCGCGTCTTCCCGGTTCATATCGCCCAGCGCGGTGCCCTGCTCGCGCTCCGGTCCGGCCGGGCTCCAATTCTTCGCAGAAGAATTGCGTTCAATGCGCCGCGGCCCAGTTCGGCCCCTGTCCGGCATCGACGACCAGCGGCACGTCGAGCGCGACCACGGGAAGCGCTGCCCCCTCCATCACCTCGCGCACGCGCGCGGCCACCTCGTCCGCCGCGCCCGCCTCGACCTCGAAGATCAGTTCGTCATGGACCTGCAGCAGCATCTTCGCCGGCATCCCTGAAATCGCCTCGGGCATCCTGATCATCGCGCGGCGGATGATGTCGGCCGCGGTGCCCTGGATCGGCGCGTTGATCGCGGCGCGCTTGGCAAAGCCCGCCTGCGGGCCCTTGGCACCGATCTCAGGCGTATGGATGCGCCGCCCGAACAGGGTCTGCACGTAGCCGTGATCCTTCGCGAAGGCCACGGTCGCATCCATGTAGTCGCGGATGCCCGGGAAGCGCTCGAAATAGCGGTCGATGAAGCCCTGCGCCTCGCTGCGCGGAATGCGCAGGTTCCGCGCGAGGCCAAAGCCCGAAATCCCGTAGATCACCCCGAAATTGATTGCCTTGGCGCGGCGGCGGATCTCGGGCGTCATCTCGGCCATCGGCACATCGAACATCTCGGAGGCGGTCATGGCATGGATGTCCTGACCGTCGCGGAAGGCCTGTTTCAGGGCCTCGATCCCGGCCACATGGGCCAGGATGCGAAGCTCGATCTGCGAATAGTCGAGGCTCAGCAGAACCTTGCCCTCCTCGGCCACGAAAGCCTCGCGGATGCGGCGCCCCTCTTCGGAGCGCACGGGAATGTTCTGCAGGTTCGGATCGGTCGAGGCAAGGCGCCCCGTCACCGCCCCGGTGATCACGTAAGAGGTATGCACGCGCCCCGTCTCGGGGTTGATATGGTCCTGCAGCGCGTCGGTATAGGTCGATTTCAGCTTCGAGAGCTGGCGCCAGTCCAGTACCCGTGCGGGCAGGTCGTGGCCCTCGGCCGCGAGATCCTCCAGCACGTCGGCGCCGGTGCCATAGGCGCCGGTCTTGCCCTTCTTGCCGCCCGAGAGGCTCATCTTGTCGAACAGGATCTCGCCCAGCTGCTTGGGGCTGCCCACATTGAAGCTCTCGCCCGCCAGCTCGTGGATCTCGGCCTCGAGCGCGGCCATCTTCTGGGCGAAGGCATTCGACATCCTCGACAGCGTTTCGCGGTCGACCTTGATGCCATGCATCTCCATCTGGGCCAGCACCGGCACCAGCGGACGTTCGAGCGTCTCGTAGACCGTCGCGACCCTGGCCCGGTGCAGCTGCGGCTTGAAGAGCCGGGCGAGCCTCAGCGTGACATCGGCATCCTCGGCCGCGTATTTCACCGCCTCGGCGACCGGCACCTTGTCGAAGGTGATCTGCGACTTGCCCGAGCCCAGCAGCGACTTGATCGGGATCGGCTCGTGCCCGAGATAGCGTTCCGACAGCGCATCCATAGAATGGCCATGCAGCCCCGCATGCATCGCATAGGACATCAGCATCGTGTCGTCGATCGGCGCCACCGCGATGCCGTGACGGGCAAGGATCTTGGCATCGTATTTCATGTTCTGCCCGATCTTCATCACCGCCGGATCTTCCAGGAGCGGTTTGAGCAGGGCCAGCGCCTCGTCCATCGGCATCTGCCCCCCGGCCAGCGCCGCCGAGCCGAAGAGATCGCCCTCCCCCTCGCGATGGCCCAGCGGGATATAGCAGGCCTGCCCCGGCTCGACCGCCAGCGAGATGCCCACGAGATCCACCCGCATCTCATCAAGCCCGGTGGTCTCGGTATCGACCGCGACCCAGCCCCGGGCATGGGCGCGCGCAATCCAGACCTCAAGCGCGGCGGCGTCGCGCACGCAGTCATAAGCCCCGGGCTCGAAAGGCAGCGCGGCCGGCGCCTCGGACGCGGCGGGATCGGCGGAGGTGGGGCTTGTCTCGGGTAGCGCGGGCGGCTCGGCGCCCAGCGCATCCGCGACCCGCTTCAGCAGGGTGCGGAACTCCATCTGCGACAGGAACCCGAGCAGGGCCCCGGCATCGGGCGCCTTCACCTCGAGATCATCCAGGGTCTCGTCGAGCGGCGTCGCGGCATCGAGCGTCACCAGCTTCTTCGACAGCTCGATCTGGGCGCGGTTCTCGATCAGGGTCTGGCGGCGCTTGGGCTGCTTGATCTCCTCGGCCCGGTCCAGCAGCGTTTCCAGATCGCCATAGTCCTGGATCAGCTGGGCGGCGGTCTTGATCCCGATCCCCGGCGCGCCGGGAATGTTGTCGACGGAATCGCCCGCCAGCGCCTGCACGTCGACGACACGGTCGGGCCCGACGCCGAACTTGGCCTCGACCTCCTCGACGCCGATCCGCCTGTTCTTCATCGCATCGAGCATCTCGACCCCGTTGCCGACCAGCTGCATCAGGTCCTTGTCGGAACTGACGATGGTCACCCGCCCGCCCTTTTCGACCGCCTGCCGCGCAAAGGTCGCGATGATATCGTCGGCCTCGTAATTCTCCTTCTCGATGCAGGCGATGTTGAAGGCGCGCGTGGCCTCGCGGGTCAGCGGGATCTGCGGGCGCAGATCGGCCGGCATCTCGTCCCGGTTGGCCTTGTAGAGATCGTAGAGATCGTTGCGGAAGGTGTGGCTGCCCTTGTCGAAGATCACCGCGACATGGGTCGGCGCATCGGGGCCGCGATTGTCCTGCACATATTTGTGGATCATGTTGCAGAAGCCCGCGACGGCCCCGATCGGCAGCCCGTCGGATTTCCGCGTCAGGGGCGGCAGCGCGTGAAAGGCGCGGAAGATGAAGGCCGAGCCGTCGATCAGATGCAGATGGCAGCCCTTGCCGAAACCTTCAGTCATGTCGTTCTCCCCGTCGCTGGCCCGCCTGCCGGACCTGTCTGCGGTCTTGCCATGAAGCGCAGGGCTTCGCCAGTGCCGGACGCCCCGCCCTCAGCCGCAGGCGGGGCCGGATAAGGGCGCGGACGCAGGGGCGGGCGCGGTTTGGGCCTCGGCGATCAGCCGGTCCAGCATCGGCCCGTCGACCCCTCCAAGGATCGCCACGCGACCGACGACAAGACCCGGCGTGCCGACAAAGCCGAAAGCCGCGGCCAACGCCCGTGCCGCTGCCAGCCGTGCCTCGGTGCGCGGAAGGTCCATGTCCCGCTCGAAGGCAGCCATGTCGAGCCCCATCCCGGCCGCGATCTCGCGCATCCCGCGCAGGGTCGGCACCAGCACACCGCGCATCATCCGCGCCTGCCAGTCGAGCGCGGCGCCCTGCGCCTCGGCCGCCAGTGTCGCCCGCGCGGCCAGCACCGACCCCTCGCCCAACAAGGGCAGCGGCTGCCAGGCGATGCGGATCGCGGCCGGTCTGCGCACCGCGCGCGCGATCAGCAGCGGCGTCAGCTGGCGGCACCAGGGACAGCGGATATCGGTGAAACAGGCGACCGGCACTGTTCCGGGAAGATCGGGCCCCGGAAAGTCGGGCCCGGAAAGGTCTGGCCCCGGACCCTCGGAAGCGGGACCGAAAAGCGCGGCGCAGAGGTCATCGGGCAACGGCGGCGGGGCCCCGGTCGCCAGCCCGACCAGCGGCGACAGTGCGGGGCCGGGCCTTGGCACGCGACGAAAGCCTGGCAGGCCCGGTACCGGTTCAGTCCGGATCTCGGGCGGGACGGCCCGGCGCCAGAGCCCGGGCCCGGCCGAAACCGCCGCTGTCACGCCCGCTGCGCCGATCAGCCAGCCCAGCCCGCGGCGGGTGACGGTCATCTGCGCCGCGACCGGCCGGTCAGGTCTTCAGCTTGTCGGCAAAGCTCTCATGCACGAACTTGCGGTCACAATAGCCGCATTCGACGAAGCCCCGATCACGCGGGATCGAGAGCCAGACCCGCGGATGGCCGAGCCCCGGTCCGCTGCCATCGCAGCAGACCCGCCACTCGGCAGTGATCGTGGTTTCGGGAGGGGTGGTGTCTTTTTCCTGTCCGGGGGCGTCAGGGGCCATGCGTTTGCGCTCCGCTCGTTGCCGGGGCGACCGGGTCGCCTTATGTCGGACGGCATGATAGCGATTGAACCGGCACGGGCAAGCGGCAGAGGCAAGGAAATGACAGGGAATGCGATCGAGATCGAGGGTCTGACCAAGACCTATGCCGCCAGCGGCAGCCAGCCGCCCAAGGAAGCGCTGAAGGGCATCGACCTCGACATCCCCGCGGGCTCGATCTTCGGGCTGCTGGGGCCGAACGGCGCGGGCAAGTCGACGCTGATCAACATCCTCGCGGGGCTGGTGTTGAAGACCGGCGGCAGGGTCAGCATCTGGGGCTTCGATCAGGACGTGAACCCGCGCCAGTCGCGCGCCTCGATCGGGGTGATGCCGCAGGAGCTGAACATCGACCCGTTCTTCACGCCCCGCGCCGCGCTCGAGGTGCAGGCTGGGCTCTATGGCGTGCCGAAATCGCAGCGCATCACCGACCGGGTGCTGAAGGCCATCGGGCTCGAGGACAAGGCCGATGCCTATGCCCGGAACCTCTCGGGCGGCATGCGGCGGCGGCTTCTGCTGGGCAAGGCGCTGGTCCACCGGCCGCAGGTGCTGGTTCTGGACGAACCCACCGCGGGCGTCGATATCGAGCTGCGCCAGATGCTCTGGGCCAATATTCGGCGGCTGAACGAGGAAATGGGCACCACCATCATCCTGACCACGCATTATCTGGAAGAGGCGCAGGAGATGTGCGGCGAGATCGCCATCATCAACCATGGCGAACTGATCGCGCGCGATTCGACCTCGGCCCTGATTGGGCGGATGGATGCCAAGACGCTGGTGATCCAGCCCGAGGGCGAGGTCGCGACCCTGCCCGAGATGCCCGGCCCGGTCGAAAGCTGCCGCCGTCCCGACGGCGCGCTCTGCTTCACCTATCGCCGCAGCGAGATCGGCACCGGCGCGGTGATCGAGGCGGTCCGGAGCGCGGGCATCTCGATCCGCGACATCGCGACCGAGGAACCCAATCTCGAGGACGTCTTCGTCGCGCTCACCTCCAGCAAGACCGCCGCGTGAGCCGGGTCATCCTGTTCAACAAGCCCTGGGGGGTGCTGTCGCAATTCACCGACGAGGGCGCGCCGCGTCCCGACCGCCGGACGCTAGCCGAATTCATCGACCTGCCCGGGGTCTATCCGGCCGGGCGGCTCGACCGCGACAGCGAGGGCTTGCTGGTCCTGACCGATGACGGGCGGTTGCAGGCCCGCATCGCGAGCCCGAAGGCAAAGACCGAAAAGACCTACTGGGCGCAGGTCGAGGGCATTCCCCCGGAGACCGCGCTCGAGGCGCTGGCCCGCGGCGTCACCCTCAAGGATGGCCCGACGCGGCCCGCGCGCGTCCGCCGGATCGACGCGCCCCCGGGACTCTGGCCGCGCGAGCCGCCGGTCAGATACCGCAAATCGGTGCCCGATTGCTGGATCGAGCTGACGATTTCCGAAGGCCGCAACCGCCAGGTCCGCCGCATGACGGCCACCGTGGGCCACCCCACCCTGCGGCTGATCCGCTGCCGGGTCGGCGACTGGACGCTGGACGGGATCGCGCCCGGGACCTGGCGCGCCGCCTGAGCCGCCGGCGACCGGGGCCAGCCGAGGCCCGGGACCTGCCGCCATGCCACGCCTTTCCCGACTTGCACGGGGTCCCTGCCTTTCCCGAAGAGCCCGGGACCGGATCGCCCTCACGTCCGAGACCATGGCCTGCACGGCCCTTCCAGATGTTCCGGCAGCGGCTTACGGCGCAAGAGCGGCGCGCTTTCGCCAGTGCCCCGCCCCCGGCTCCGCGCACGCTCGTCGTGGCGGGCCAAAGCCCCGCGCCTGCATCACATGCTGACGCCCGACACCGCCAGCCATCGAGGTCATCGAAGCCACGGGCTCTGGGCGCCACACGACCGATGCCCCTGCGTTCGGGGATCGGCCGTCCCGTCTGGCCCGCCGAGGCCCACGCCTTCCGGCATGCCGAGACCGACGCCCCGTCAAAGCTGGCGCCCCGGATCGTCCGAGACGGCCGGGCCTTGCCTCAGGCCTTCTCCAGCATCCGGCCCAACACGCGCCCGCCGAGGATGTGCACATGCAGATGCGGCACTTCCTGCACGCCATGCGCACCCGCATTCGAGATCATCCGGAAGCCATCGGCCGCCAGCTCCTTCATCTCGCAGACCTTCGCGATGGTGCGGGTGAAATCGACGATCTCGGCATCCGAGGCCTCGGCCGCGAAATGGTCGTAGCAGACATAGGGCCCCTTCGGGATCACCAGCACATGGACCGGCGCCTGCGGCGCGATGTCGTTGAAGGCAAGGCTGTGCTCGGTTTCCAGCACCGTGGCATTGGGAATTTCGCCGCGCAGGATCCGGGCAAAGACATTCTGGTCGTCATAGGCGTAAGTCATGTCGGTCCTCACTCACCAGCCGCGCTCCGGCCCCGGTTCCCGGGACCGTTCCGGCCTCAATCGTCGAAGAAGGTCGCCGTATCGGCGATCCCGCGGGCCGTGTCATAGGGGATCTCGAGGAATTTCGCCAGCACCAGCGCCGCCTCGCTCAGCGCCAGCCCCGGCTCCAGCCTGTAAAGGGCAGGAAAACCCGCAGCCCGCAGCCGCGCGCTATCCCCCTTGATCTGCTGTCCAAGCACCGGCAGCACCAGCGCCGCCAGCCCCGGCGGGCTGCCCTGCGACAAAAGCCCCATCTCGCGGGCATGGCCCAGAAGATCGGCCTGGCTGAAGGGACAGGCGATTTCCAGCATCCGCAGGCGCGCGCCATCGCCCTGCAGATCGATCATCACATCCAGATCGGAGGGGTCGAGGAAAAGCAGCAGCCGGTCGGTGCCGTAACTCTCGAAGACCAGCCGCAGAAAGGCGCCCCGATGACGGCCGCGCTTGGCCAGGCCACGCTCTATTCCCCCCAGATCGGGCAGCTCGGCACCCGCGTCGTCGAAGGGGAATTCAACCGTGGGCATGCCGAGGATCCGGCGCACCCGCCCGGCCAGACGTCGCGCGACGGCCCGCTTCCCGCAGATAACCAGCATCAGATCATGGTCTGGCCCGAGGGACACCCCGCGCTCCCAGGCCCGGCCGCCGAAGCGCTGCCCGATCCGGCCGCGTCCGCTCAGGAAGCGGTATATCCCGGCACCGCCGCCCGAGACCGAGGGCCCCGGCCCCGGCGCCGCATGCAGCGCCAGCAACCGCGCCCGAAGCTGTGCCGCCCCGGCCGAGATCCTGTGGGCAAAGAACCCCTCCTGCACCGTCAGCAGCTCGAAGTGATCGTTGTAGAAGCTCACCGGCCGCCCATCCTCGGCAACGATCTGAAAGGTGGGCGCCCGCGACCGGATCTCGTCGCCGGGCACCAGATGGCGGACGAGGGTCTGAAACAAGGTCGCTTCGGGCGATTCGCCGGCCCGGAAAAAGCGCCGCAGATCCGACCGCGCGGCGAGGAGGGCCAGAACCGCCTCGACGGTGGCCCTGCGCAGACACCACCACCGGCTTCCGGTCATGATCCGCAGATCGCGGGGCGGCGCGCGCCCGGCCTCCGGCCTCCGGACCAGCGCCCGAAGGCCTGCCCTGCGCCGGGGCGCGGCGTCCTCCTGCCGGCGGATCGGCCCCGGCGGCTTCGCCCCCCCGCCCGCATCCGCTTCCTGGACATCGAGGCTTTCGATATGATCGCAATCCTCGGCCTCAAGTGCTGCGCGCAGCCGCGCGGCGGGCTTGATCGGCAGGCAATCCTCCGAGAGCAGGTAAAGATGCGTGGCCTGCGGAAAGGCGGCCAGCGCGGCCCGGGCGGCATTCAGGACGGCCTGCATCGCGGACCAGCCCCCCGGATCGCAGCGGACAGAGCGCGCGAGGACGACCGAGGGATTGCCCGCGAAAGCCTTCCGGATCGCGGCGGTCTCGGCTGACCGCGCGCACCGGTCCACATGCAGGGCCACCAGATCGCCCGCCGCGCTCAGCCGCCCGGCAAGGGCGAGAGCGCTGGCAGAGCGCCCGCGACAGAGCAACAGATAGGCGATCGTCGCCATCCCGGTTCCCCCAACCATGCGGTCCCGCAACCGCAGCTTTCGCCTTCAGCGCGTTTTCCAGACACTACCCTCTCTCGAAAGATAAGTCACCGAACACGGGGCCTCGCCTGACGCCTTGCGGGGCCGAAACGACAGGCCGCTGATAAAGTCATGAGACGAAGACGATGCCAGAACCCCGTTCCCAGCTTCTCTCGTTGCCTTGCAGGAAGTTCATCGCGACAGGGGGGCCGAAGCATCTGGCGGCAACGAGCGCCGCGAGACATCTTTCAGCGGTCTGACAAAGGCGCGCAGGCCCTTCCGGATTGGCGAAGTCTCACACCGGCACGGCCCTGCGCCACTTGGCCGAATCATCCCGCATTCCGGCCGGCCCCAGATCGGCGCTCGTCTCCAGGCCGCTCGACAGGCCAGACGCCTTGGTGGTCCCGGTACCGGCAAAAGGCAGCAGGGAGGTAATGGAGCACAACCCGGCCGACAGGATGGCCTGCTCCGTCGCGCCAGGCACCTCGCCCCAAAGACGATCCGCACTCGTCGCCCGAGGCCACCCCGTCCTCCCGCCCCGGCTGGACCGGCACCGTCGGGCGGCCTCGCTCCGGATCGCCAGGCTCTACGTAGCGCGGGGCACGCGCCCGCATGCACCAGCGCATTTCGGTCCCTCCGCCACCAGACCGAAAGCGCCTGCCCGCCAAGCACGCCCTGTTGCGACGCCCCGGACCGGATTGCCACCGGCATGATCCCCTGCCCGACGCCGCCCACTCCGCGCCCACTCTTCTTGGTCGAAATCCCCCCGCCGGAGGCGTCGCCGCGCGCCTGCGCGCGGCCCGGCCCAAGGCCGGACAAGCGGAGCGCGCGCAGCGCGCCCCGTGCGGGCCGGGGGCGGGAGAGCCCCGCCCCTCGGATCCGCCCCTCAGATCAACCCGTGGCTGCGGAAAAGCGCGCTCAGATCGGTCTCGGCACGCGCACCGATATGGCTGATGACCTCGCTTGCCGCCACGCAGCCCATCCGGCCGCAGCTTTCCAGATCGTGGCCCTGGGTCAGCCCCCAGAGAAACGCCCCGGCAAAAAGATCGCCCGCCCCGGTCGCATCGACCACCCGGGTGGCCACGGCAGGCACATGCCAGCGCCCCTCGCCCGAGAGGATATGCGCGCCATCGGCGCTGTCGGTGCAGGCCACCATCCCGATCTCGGCCGCGGCCCGGGCCAGCGCCTCGTCAAAGACCTCGGTCTGGTACATCGACAGGATCTCGGCCCGGTTCGCGAACAGAAGATCCACATCCTCGCGGATCATCCGGCGGAAGGCATCGCGATGGCGCTCCACGCAGAACGGATCCGACAGGGTCAGCGCCACCCTGCCGCCCGCGGCCTTGGCGGCCGAGATGGCCCTGGCGAAGGCAGCATGGCTCTCGGCGCCGTCGAAGCGGTAGCCCTCGAGATAGATCCATTCGGCATCGGCGATCTGCGCCGCGTCGATATCGGCCGCGGACAGCCGCTCGGACAGGCCCAGATAGGTGTTCATCGACCGCTCGCCATCGGGCGTGACCAGAATGATGCAGCGCCCGGTCTCGCCCGCCTCCGATCTTGGCGCCATCGGTGTGGCGAAATCGGCGCCCTGGGCACGCAGGTCATGGGCGAAGATCGCGCCCAGCTGGTCGTCCTTGACCTTGCCGACATAGGCGGTGCGCCCGCCCAGATGCGCGATCCCCGCGATCGTGTTCGCGGCAGAGCCGCCCGAGATCTCCTGCGCCGGACCGATCCGGCCGTAAAGCTCGACCGCGCGGTCGGTGTCGATGAGCTGCATGATGCCCTTCTCGACGCCCTGCGCGGCCAGGAAATCGTCTTCGGCATGGGCCAGAACGTCGACCAGCGCATTGCCGATGCCGACGACGTGATAGGTCTTGGTCATAAGGTCTTGTCCTCGTATGGGCAGAGATCCCGGATCGGGCAGGTCCCGCACATCGGCTTGCGTGCCTTGCACAGGTAACGGCCATGCAGGATCAGCCAGTGATGCGCATGGCGCTGGAACTCGGCAGGCACATTGTCCTCGACGGCGCGCTCGACCGCCTCGACGGTCTTGCCGGGCGCGATCAGGGTGCGGTTGCCGACCCTGAAGATATGGGTGTCGACCGCCTGGGCGGGCAGCCCCCACCACATGTTCAGAACCACATTCGCGGTCTTGCGCCCGACCCCCGGCAGCGCCTGCAGCGCCGCGCGCGAGGACGGCACCTCGCCGCCATACTCCTCGACGAGGATCCGGCTCAGTTTGATGACGTTCTTCGCCTTGTTGCGAAAAAGCCCGATCGTCCGGATGTGCCCGATCAGCCCTTCCTCGCCCAAGGCCAGCATCTTCCCGGGCGTGTCGGCTTCGGCGAACAGCGCCCGCGTCGCCCGGTTCACGCCGGCATCGGTCGCCTGCGCCGACAGCGCCACCGCGACCAGCAGGGTATAGGCGTTGACATGTTCGAGCTCGCCCTTCGGCTCGGGTTCGGCCGCTTGGAAGCGCGAAAAGATCTCGTGGATCGTATGATAGGGCAATGCCTGGGCCATCGGCCTTCCTATGCCCGCGCGACGGGGCAGAGGCAAGGCCGGAGCGGGGCCGCCTTTTGGCGCAGGTTCCGGGTCGCGCCGGTCCCCGGCCGCGCCTATTCTGGGCCGAGCGACGGGAAAGGATGCGCGATGCCAAAGGACACCGACCGGGACCAGAACCAGGCCTATCATTTCTCGGTGATCCGCCGGGCCATCGACCGGATCGACGCCGCGGGCGGCGAGAGCCTGCCGCTGGAAACCCTCGCGGCCGAGATGAACATGAGCCCGGCGCATTTCCAGCGCGTCTTCTCGCGCTGGGCCGGGGTCTCGCCCAAGCGCTATCAGCAATATCTGACGCTCGGCCATGCGAGGGCGCTGATGCGCGAGCGCTTCACCACGCTCGAGACCGCCGATGCGCTGGGGCTTTCGGGCGCGGGACGGCTGCATGACATGTTCCTGCGCTGGGAGGCGATGAGCCCGGGCGACTATGCCAGGGGCGGCGCCGGGCTGGAGATCCGCTGGGGCTGGGTCGACAGCCCGTTCGGCCCGGCCCTGGTGATGGCCACGGCGCGCGGGATCTGCGGCATCGGCTTCGCCGCCGAGACCGGATCGGACGCCGCCTTGGCCGACCTGACCTCGCGCTGGCCGCAGGCCAGTTTCGTCGAGGATCCGGCAGCGCTTGCCCCTTGGGCCGAAGCCGCCTTCGGGCGACAAGATGACAAGACCTCCTCCGGACGGAAAGACGGCAACGCCGTCTCCGGGCGGCGGGATGGCGAAACCGCCTTCAGGCGGCAGGGCGGCGAGGCGCGGCTTCACCTGATCGGGGCCCCGTTCCAGATCAAGGTCTGGGAAGCGCTGCTGAGCGTGCCGCCGGGCCAGGTCACGACCTATTCGGAAATCGCCCGCGCCATCGGCCATCCGCGCGCGGTGCGCGCCGTCGGCACCGCGGTCGGGCGCAACCCGATCGGCTATCTGATCCCCTGCCACCGGGCGCTGCGCAAGACCGGCGCGCTGGGCGGCTATCACTGGGGTCTCCCGGTCAAGCGCGCGATTCTGGCCTGGGAGGCGGCCCGGACCGAGGCCGAATTGGGGCCCGACACCCGGACCGGTTGAGCGACTCGCGGCCAGCACCGCCCCAGGCGTTCCCGCGCCACGGCCAGATCGGCCTTTTACCGCCCGCAGGCTGCCGACAGCTCACGATCCCCCTCGAAGACGGCCGCCATGCGACTATATTCGTCGCAAAGCCCCCCGAACGGGGCTCAACGGGCACCCCCCCGAACGTGGCGCAAGCAAAGAGGCAGTCATGATCCGACCGAGCAACCCCCTTCTTCTGACCATCGCGGCCGTGCTGGCGCTCGGCGCCTGTACAGATCCCTCCGTCCAGACCGGCGACGCGCGGCAGCGCACCAAGGAGGGCGCGGCAATCGGCGCGGGCCTCGGTGCGGTGACCGGGCTGATCGCCTCGAACCGGGGCGGCAACGATGCCAAGAGCGCGCTGATCGGCGCTGCGGTCGGCGCCGCCGCCGGGGCCGCCATCGGCAACAATCTCGACAAGCAGGCCGCCGAGCTGCGGCAAAGCTTCGACAGCAACCGGATCGGCGTGGTCAATACCGGCAATGCGCTGGTCGTGACCATGCCCCAGGACATCCTGTTCGCCACCGACAGCGCCTCGATCCAGTCCGGGCTCCGGGCCGATCTGCAGACCCTGGCCTACAGCCTGAACGACTATCCCGGCACCACCGTCGATGTCATCGGGCATACCGACAATACCGGCTCGGCCAGCTACAACCAAGAGCTCTCGACCCGCCGCGCCAGCGCGGTGGCCTCGGTGCTGACCGGCGCCGGCGTCAATTCGAGCCGGATCCGCGCCTATGGCCGCGGCGAGGAACAGCCCATCGCCTCGAACCTCTCACCCGAGGGCCGGGCCCAGAACCGCCGGGTCGAGATCGTCATCCGCCCGATGTCGTAACGGGAGACGGCCCCGGGCGCGCGTGGCGATCCGCTCGCGCGCCCATTGCCGCCCGGCTCGGCGCGCCATATCCTGCGCCCGGTTCAACGGAGACCCGCGCCGCGCCATGCCCTTCCAGAAAGTCCAGCCCGAGAAGCTCTCGGCCACCGTCATACGCCAGATCGAGCTTCTGATCCTGCGCGGCGTGCTGCGCCCCGGCGAACGCCTGCCAGCCGAGCGCGACCTGTCCGAGCGGCTGGGCGTGTCGCGGCCCTCGCTGCGCGAGGCGATCGAGGCGCTCGAGGCGCGCGGACTGCTGGTCCGGCGCGCGGGCGCGGGCGTCTTCGTGGCCGAGATGCTGGGCGCGGCCTTCTCGGATGCGCTGGTCCGGCTGTTCGCCACCCATGACGAGGCGCTGTTCGACTATATCGCCTTCCGCCGCGATCTCGAGGGGCTGGCCGCCGACCGCGCCGCGCGCAGCGGCTCGGATACCGACCTTGCCGTCGTCGACACGCTCTTCACCCGGATGGAGGCCGCCCATGCCCGGCGCAGCCCGGCCGAAGAGGCGCGGCTCGACGCCGAATTCCACCTCTCGATCATCGAGGCCAGCCATAACGTGGTGATGACCCATGTGATGCGGGCAATGTTCGAGCTGCTGCGCGAAGGGGTGTTCTACAATCGCCAGATCATGTTCCGCCAGCGCACCACGCGACGCATGCTGCTGGACCAGCACCGCGCCATCAATGCCGCCCTGCAGGCCCGCGACGGCGCCGCCGCCCGCGCCGCGATCGAACGCCATCTCGATTATGTGGTCGAGGCGCTCCGGGCCGATCAGGATGTCGAGCGCAACGAGGCCGTCGCCCGCCAGCGGCTGGAGCAAGCGCTGAACAAGGGCTGAAGCGGGGGCTGAAGCGCGGGCCGAACAGGCGCCGACCGCGCTCAGTTCACGCTGTTGGCCAGGTTGGCATGGGTCCGGCAGCGCTTGTAGAGCGCCCAGTAGGTGGTGAAATCCAGCTCGTCCCGCACCGCCAGCATCCGGCCCAGGGTGTCGAGATCGATGCGTACCAGATAGGGTTCGGGCGCATGCATGTCGCCGCCCCGGAAGGTGATGCAGGCCAGCTTCTCGGCAGTGGGCGTGCGAAGGAAGAACCCCGCCTCGACCGCATTGCCCGCATAGCGCCGCGCCCGCTCGGTCAGATCCTGGCGGCGCTGCCGCAGCGGATCTTCGGCCATCACCGCCTCGATGGCGGCCTCGTGCTGCGCGGCACGTATGCCCGCACTGTGATTTTCCAGCAGACGGCGGGCCGGCCCGACCCCGGTCAGCGCCAGCAAGGCAACCAGCCCGCCCACCAGCAGCAGCGCCGAGAAGGTGCGCGGTCGAAACAGCGCCCGGCTGACGGACGAGGCGTTTCTGCCCTCTCCCGGCATCTGCCGCCGCGCAGAGACCGTCCAGCGGGCGGACCTGTCGCCGGGCTCGGGACGCCGATCGGGATAGGGGAATTTCCGGGGCGGAGCAGGCATCTTTGCTTGCGGCAGCGGGTCGGAACGGGCGCGCGGACAGGGCGCCGCTGCCCTACCCCGCTCTGCGCCCTCCGCTCACCGGCCGCCACGAGCCCGGCGCCCGGTGGGAAGCCGGGACCCGAACCGGAACGGCAAGTGGGACAGGAAGCAGGACCCGACCGGACCGGCGCGCCCTCTCTGCCGCAGCAGCGAGACAGGTCAGGGCAAGTATCCCGGCAAGCGAGGCAAGACAGATCGGGGCAAGAACGAGGGCGGCGATCATCACGGGGCTCCCTGCGAAACGGCGGTGCGAAACGGCGGTGCGAAACACCATCGCGAGACGGCATCGGGAACCGTCCCGACGCAGTCCCATCAGACCCTGAAATTATGGCGAGGAGATGCCCGGGACGCGGGGAAACGCAGGAAAACAGAAGATCGGGCGCGGATCACGCCAGGTCCCCGCTGCGGCACAGCGGGCGCGCCTCGGCCTGTCGGGCCGTCGCCAAAAAAGCAGGACCCCGGCCGCGAGGCCGGGGTCCTGGCTTCGGAAAGGCGCTGCGGCGGGACGCCGACAGCCTTCCGGATCAGTGCAGGTGAAGCTTGCCGCGAACCTCGCCGATGGCGTCATGGACGAGCTTGTCACTGGTCTTCTCGGTCATCTGGCTGACGATCACGTCGCGCGCGGCGGAAACAGCCACGGCAACCGCCCGGTCGCGCACTTCCTTGACCGCGCCGGCCTTGGCCGATTCGATCTGATCGTCGGCGGCGGCCAGACGGCGCGCGATCGCGACCTTGAGATCTTCCTTGGCCTTGGCGGCAGCCATCTCGGCCTCGGCCTTGGCGGTCTCGACGATCCGCTCTGCCTGGACCTGGACTTCCTTCTGCTTGCGCTCGTAGGAGGCCAGAACGGTCTGCGCCTCTTCGCGCAGCGCCCGCGCCTCGTCGAGATCGGCCTTGATGCCGGCCGCACGCTTGTCGAGCATCGCCATCAGCTTGCCCGGCACCCGCAGGTAGACGAGCAGAGCGAGAAAGGCGATGAAGCTGATCGTGACGACGAATTCGGCGTTGTTCAGCGAGAAGAACGGGCCTTCCGCCGCCAGCGCCGGAGACGCCACGAAGCTCAGGGCGACTGCGAGTTTCTTCATCGGTCTCACCCTTTCAGCTTGCTGTCGACGGCGGCATCGATCGTGCCCGCATCGGCCCTGAAGCCCATCGCGGCCACCACATCGACAGCGGTCGACTTGGCGACCTCGGTCACGCTTTCCAGCGCACCGGCGCGGATCTCGGCGATCTGCGCCTCGGCCTCGGCCGAGCGTGCCGCGATTTCCGCATCCGCCTTGGCGGTGGCGGCGTCGAGATCGGCCTTGATCTCGGCCTTGGCCTCGGCGACGATCCGCTGCGCCTCGGCCCGCGCATCGGCCAGCGCCTTCTCATAGGCGCGCTCGGCCTCCTGGGCCTGCAGCTTCAGTTCTTCGGCGACGGCGATGTCGTTCGAGATCGTGCCTTGGCGCTCGGCCAGAACGGCACCGATCCGCGGCAGCGCGATGCGCGACAGCACGAAATAGATCGCGAACAGCGTGACGACGAGCCAGAAGATCTGGTTCGGATAGGTCGAGAAGTCGAGCTGAGGCATGCCGACGGCGTCGGCAGCGTGCCCGGCAGATTCTGCGGCCTCTAGTTCTGTTGCCATGTCGTCCCCCTGGAACCCCGGATCACACCGGGTGGGTGCCTGTGGTCAGGCCCCACCCGGCCGTAAGGATCGGTTCAGTCGGAGATCAGACGGCGAACATCAGCAGAAGCGCGACGAGGAACGAGAAGATCCCCAGCGCTTCGGCGAACGCGATACCGATGAACATGGTGGCGGTTTGCGAGGCAGCCGCCGAGGGGTTGCGCAGGGCGCCGGAGATGTAGTTGCCGACGACGTGGCCGATGCCGACGGAGGCGCCGCCCATGCCGGTACAGGCCAGACCAGCACCGATATAGGCACCCATTTGAACGATATCGCCTTCCATGTCGATTTCTCCTTACGTTGGAATTGGCAGATTCAGGATGTGATCCGGGACCGGGCGTCAGTGATGCGGATGCAGCGCATCGCGCAGGTAGACGCAGGTCAGGATCGCGAAGACATAGGCCTGGATGAAGGCCACCAGAAATTCGAGCGCATAGATGGCGCCGATCGCCACGACCGGGAACACGGCCCCGACGCCGAGCACACCAGCGAAGCCCGCGAACACCTTCATCACGGCGTGGCCGGCCATCATGTTGCCCATAAGCCGGATCGAGTGGCTGACGGGGCGCACGAAGTAGGAAATCACCTCGATCATGGCCAGGATCGGGCGCAGCGCCAGCGGCGCGGCGGTGATCCAGAACAGGCTGAGGAAGCTCGCGCCATGCTTGACGAAGCCGAGGATGGTGACGCCGAAGAAGACCGCCAGCGCCATGGTCGCGGTGACCGCGAGATGCGAGGTGGTGGTGAAGGCGCCCGGGATCAGGCCGAGGAAGTTGGCGAAGACGATGAAGATGAAGAGCGACATGATGTAGGGGAAGTATTTCAGCCCCTCGCGCCCCGACACGTCCTCGACCATCTTGTAGACGAAGCCATAGGCCAGCTCGGCCACCGACTGGATGCGCGAGGGCACGATGGCGCGGCCCCGGGTCCCCATCACCAGAAGCAGCACGGTGCAGAGAACGGCGATGCCCATCCAGAGCGTCACATTGGTGGGCGTATACCAGTGCACGGCGCCATCGCCGAAGAGAGGCGTCACCATGAACTGGTGCATGGTATCGATATTCACTCCGCCGGTCGCGTCTTCGCTCGCCACGTTCAATCCCTCTTCTCGTCCTCAGCGGCCGCCGCCGCCTGTTGGCCCTGGACCTCCTGCGCGGTGCGCAGCATCACCCGGATGCCGGCCGCGAGGCCCAACAATATGAACAGCACCAGGAAAATCGGCATGGTCTCCAACCAGGAGTCCAGCCCGTACCCGATGCCGAAGCCGATCCCCAGACCGGAGACCAGTTCGATCACCATGCGCCAGGCCAGCTGTGCCTGGGTGTAATGCGAGTCCATGTGAGAGGGCGCGGGCGCGGCCTTGGCCTTCCTGAGTTCGGCAAGCCGGGCTTCCAGCCGGGCGAGCCGTTCCTTTTCGGCCGGGTCAACCATGCGAACGTCCCCCTCGGACAGTCGCGGCGAAGCTAGTCAGAGGGGGGGAATGAGTCAAGCGGATTGCGTCTTGCTCAAGTCATTGAAAAAACGTGTTTTTGCCGGATGCTGCCGCGCAGAACCCGGCCCTGGCACAGCTTTGCCATATTCAACCGGACGGTTGACGATCGCTTCGGGAAAGGCGCATCCTGCGGCGATGGATGACCGGCTCGACATCGTCTTTTCCGCCCTCGCCGACCCGACCCGGCGAGCGATCCTCGCGATGCTGCTCGAGGATGACATGGCGGTGACCGACGTGGCCGATCCCTTCGAGATGTCGCTGGCGGCGATCTCGAAGCATCTGGCGATCCTGACCCGGGCCGGGTTGATCAGCCAGGAAAAGCGCGGCCGGGTGAAATGGTGCAAGCTCGAACCCGACGCGCTGAGGGATGCCTCGATCTGGATGCAGGGCTTCGGCCAGTTCGAGGCGGTCAATCTCGACGCCTTCGAACGCTTCCTCGCAACCGAGCTGAACGGGTAAGACCAGGCGCGCCAATTGGTCCACTTAACCTTCTTTCCATACCATTCCAGGAAAGGCGGACGCGCTCGGGGCCGCAGGATGTGCTGTCAGATACTTGCGCGCTTGAATGCAGGGCATTGGCCTGCTCACGTCGATCATGATCGTCTTGTATTCGGCGCCCCCGGCCCCCGGCCCTGCCATGATCCGGACAAGGACACCGTTCTCGCTCCAGAGCGTTCACCGGTTGCAGAATGTCCTGAGGGGGCCCTGCTCGCCAGGCACGTCGTACACAGCAGGTCATTGCGATTGAATGACATTATGCCTCGCCACACATGCCGGTCATCGACCCGAAGGGAGGCCGTGGCTCTTGGGCAGGAACGGCGTCAAGCCCCCCATCTTCATTTTCGCCTCGGAAAGCCGGTATAGGTTGCCCATGGATCAGATCCCCCCGCGGGGCCTGAAACATCCCGGGAGCCTGGAATCGACAGATCCTGAGGCCAGATTTCGCTGGTCTTTTCCGGCATTTCAGACATCTTTCCAAGGATGCAACCGAGCCCGGGTACGACGACCGGAAGATCGGGTGACCCGCGCCTCTTTCGGTCCGTGCCGCACAGGGAACTGGGCCGGAATTGGGGCCGGACGACCGATGCAGTTGCATCGCCCCCTTTTCCTGACCGTCGAATCCCCTATGCTGGGCGCAACACAACCTAGAGGTATCAGCGCGATGTCCGACCGGATCGAGTATGGCAATCTGATGCATGCCGCGATGCGGAGTCTGATCCGCACGGTTCTGTCGGATGTTGCCGCCGACGGATTGCCGGGCGAGCATCACTTCTTCATCACCTTCGATACGACCCATCCCGAGGCGCAGCTGGCGGACTGGCTGCGCCAGCGCTATCCTTCGGAAATGACCGTGGTGCTGCAGCACTGGTACGATCACCTCTCGGTCGGCGAGGACGGCTTTTCGGTCACGCTCAATTTCGGCGAAAGCCCCGAGCCGCTGTTCATTCCCTTCGACGCAATCCGCACCTTCGTCGACCCGTCTGTCGAATTCGGGCTCCGCTTCGAAACCCAGGACAGCGACGAGGACGAAGACGAGGAGGACGAAGCCTCCGACCAGCCCGAGGCCGAGCCGCATGACGACGGCGCCGGGAACGGCGACGCCCAGGTCGTGAGCCTCGACAAGTTCCGCAAGTAGTCCGCCCGGACCGCTCGCACGGGCATTGCTCCGAGGCACGGCCCGGCCTATTAGCTGGGCCGAACCCGACCGGAGGATTGCGATGACCGAGACCCGCACCGAGACCGACAGCTTCGGCCCGCTGGATGTGCCCGCCGACAAGTACTGGGGCGCCCAGACCCAGCGCTCGATCCAGAATTTCCCGATCGGCTGGGAACGCCAGCCGGTGGCCATCATCCGCGCGCTCGGCGTCATCAAGAAGGCCTGCGCGCTGGTCAATATCGACCAGGGCGGGCTGGACCCGAAACTGGGCGAGGCCATCGCTGCAGCGGCGCAGGAAGTCATCGACGGCCGGTTCGACGACAACTTCCCGCTGGTCGTGTGGCAGACCGGCTCGGGCACCCAGTCGAACATGAACGCCAATGAGGTGATCTCGAACCGCGCCATCGAGATGCTGGGCGGCGAGAAGGGTTCGAAGGACCCGGTGCATCCGAACGATCACTGCAACATGGGCCAGTCCTCGAACGACACCTTCCCCACCGCGATGCATGTGGCCATCGGCATGATGGCGCGCGACGTGCTGCTGCCGGGGCTGGAAAAGCTGCATGAGGCGCTGACCGCCAAATCGGACGAATTCGCCGATATCATCAAGATCGGACGGACCCATACCCAGGACGCGACGCCGCTGACGTTGGGCCAGGAATTCTCGGGCTATGCCAAGCAGGTGGAAAAGGGCATCGCCCGCGTCAAGTCCGCCCTGCCCGACATCTACGAGCTCGCCCAGGGCGGCACCGCCGTCGGCACCGGGTTGAACACCAGGAAGGGTTGGGACGGCCGGGTCGCCGCCCGCATAGCCGAGATCACCGGCCTGCCCTTCGTCACCGCCGAGAACAAGTTCGAGGCGCTGGCCGCGCATGATGCGATGGTGATGTTCTCGGGCGCGCTGAAGACGGTGGCGGCCTCGCTGTTCAAGATCGCCAATGACATGCGGCTGCTGGGCTCGGGGCCCCGCTCGGGGCTGGGCGAGCTGATCCTGCCCGAGAACGAGCCCGGCTCGTCGATCATGCCCGGCAAGGTCAACCCGACCCAGGCCGAGGCCCTGACCATGGTCTGCGCCCATGTCATGGGCAATGACGCGGCCGTGGGCTTTGCCGGCAGCCAGGGCCATTTCGAGCTGAATGTCTACAATCCGATGATGTCCTATAACGTGCTGCAATCCATGCAGCTTCTGGGCGACGCGGCGTCGAGCTTCACCGATAACATGGTGGCGGGCACCAAGGCCAACACCGCGCGGATCGAGAAGCTGATGAAGGAAAGCCTGATGCTGGTGACGGCACTGGCGCCGACCATCGGCTATGACAATGCCACCAAGGTCGCCAAGACCGCGCACAAGAACGGCACGACGCTGCGCGAAGAGGCCATCGCGCTTGGCTTCGTCGATGCCGAGACCTTCGACCGCGTGGTGCGGCCCGAAGACATGATCGGCCCCAAAGACTGATGACGGGCGGCGTCGTCAACCTGCGTCAGGCACGCAAGGCCCGCGAGCGGGCGGCGAAGAAGGTGCAGGGCGACGGGAATGCCGCCCGCTTCGGCCGGAGCAAGGGCCAGAAGGCGCGGGAGGAGCTTGACGCCACCCGCGCCCGAGACGCCCTTGACGGGCACAGGCGGGCCCCGGACGACGAGGCATGAGCGGACGGCCGGTCAAGCGCTCGCTGACGCTCCGGGGGCACCGGACCTCGGTCTCGCTGGAAGACGAATTCTGGCGCGCGCTCCGCGACATCGCGGCCGAGCGGGGCATTGCGGTCAACGCGCTGGCCGCCGAGATCGACGACAGCCGCGGAATGGATGTCGGGCTCGCCTCGGCGCTGCGGGTGCATGTCCTGACGCATTTCCGGCAGCGCCGGGACGATCGCTGAGCGCCCGCTGTCCGGCAATGCCGCTGAAACATCGGCCTGTTGATCGCGAAGGCTGTAGCTCCTGCGCCCAGGCAGCAGGTGGCATTCCGCAAGGCGAGACCGCCAGCAAGCAGGCCGCTCTCCCTGGGAGAGTGCCCTGCGGAGACATAAGCGCGTCTTCAAAAGCATAAGGCCGGAGCCGCGGCTTGCCACCGCTCCGGCCGTATTTCTCGCCCTTAGCCGAGCGTGGTGCCCGAGGGTCGGGTCTAGCCGCCTACTCCCCGACCGACAGCGCCACGAAGCGGGGCTCGCCCTGACGGCGGACCAGAAGCAGAAGCGACTTGCGGCCGGCATCGCGGGCTTCCTCGATCCGCTCCTGCAGATCGGCGGCGGTGGCGACCGGACGCTGTCCGGCCTCGGTGATGACATCGCCCGCCCGCAGGCCCTTGGAATAGGCCTCGCCGGCCTCGTCGATATCGCTGACCGCCAGCCCGTCGGCCAGGTTCCCGGCGCCAAGCTGATCGCGCAGCTCGTCGGTCAGCGGCACCAGGGTCATGCCGAGGATCTCGGCCGCCTCGGGCTCGGGGGCAGAGGAGCCGTCGGAGGAGCCGCCCGAACCGGCGCCTTCCGCCGTCTCGCGACGACCGAGCGTCACCAGCAATGTCTGTGTCTTGCCCTCGCGGAACACGACCACGCGCACGGCCTTCCCGACCGGGGCATTGCCGACCTGCCGCACCAGCCCGTGGGTGTCCTCCACATCGATGCCGTCGAAGGAGAGAATCACGTCGCCCGACTGCATGCCGGCCTCGGCCGCCGGGCCCTCGGGCACATCGGTCACCAGCGCGCCGCGCGCCTGCCCGAGCCCCAGCGCCTCGGCCATGTCGGGCGTCACGTCCTGGATCCGCACGCCAAGCCAGCCGCGCCGGGTCTCGCCGAATTCCTTGAGTTGCGAGACGACATTGGCCACCACTTCGGAGGACATCGCGAACCCGATGCCGATCGAGCCGCCGGTGGGCGACAGGATCGCGGTATTCACGCCGACCACCTCGCCCTCCATGTTGAAGAGCGGCCCGCCCGAATTGCCCTTGTTGATCGCGGCATCGGTCTGAAGAAAGTCGTCATAGGTGCCGCTGAGCGCCCGGCCGCGGGCCGAGATGATCCCGGCCGAGACGGAAAAGCCCTGCCCCAGCGGGTTGCCCATCGCCATCACCCAGTCGCCGACCCGCATCATCTCGCTCTTGCCGAAGGGCACGAAGGGCAGCGGCCTGTCGCTTTTCACCTTCAGAAGCGCGATGTCGGTATTGGGGTCGGTGCCGACCACCTCGGCTTCGAGCGTCTCGCCCTCAAACAGCTCGACCTGGATCTCGTCGGCCTTCTCGATGACGTGATTGTTGGTGACGATATAGCCGTCTTCCGAGATCACGAAGCCCGAGCCCAGCGCCTGGCTGCGCCGCGGCGGCATGTTCGGATTGCCGTCGGGATTCATGAAATCGCGGAAGAATTCCTCGAAGGGCGACCCTTCGGGCAGCAGCGGATTTGGACCGGTCCGGCCTTCGACCGTGGTCGAGGTGGTGATGTTGACCACGGCCGGGCTGACCTTCTCGGCGAGATCGGCAAAGCTTTCGGGCGCGGCACGGGCCAGGGCAAGGCTCGCCTGCGCCATGAGAAGCGCCAGGCCCAGCATCAGCGCCCAGAGCGGACGCAACCGTTCCGAGGACGACGCGCCCCTGACCGAAAGAGAGATGGCCTGCGATGTCACCGATATATCCTCCTGAAAGCTGTGCCGTCATCCCTTTGCGCAAGGGACCGGTTCCCGTGAGTTATGGTGCCAGCCCGCCCCTCCGTGCAACACGGGGACGGGCCCGGTCGCCTCAACAGGACGTGAATGGCTCTGTTCGCAACTGTTTCAGCCCCAAAGCGATTGGGCAAGCCAAACGAGAGCCGTGCCAAGGCCGATCGCGGCCAGACCTAGCAGCCGCCGGGTGTCGGCCGGAATACGGCGGAGGATCTCCAGCGCCTCCTCCAGACGCGAAGGGGCCAGTGCGAACACCAGCCCCTCGATCACCAGGACCATGCCAAGGCCCAGGACGATCTTTTCCATCGCGTCACTCCGCAGCCGGGCCAGATGCCGCAGCGGGGCCGGTCGGCGCCGACGGCGCGGGCGCCAGAGGACGGTCGGCACGCTCGAGATATTCGAAGAACTCGCTGTCGGGCGAGAGAACCATCGAGGCATTCCCCTTGCCGAATGCCGCCTTGTAGGCATTGAGCGAGCGGTAGAACTCGAAGAATTCCTTGTCGGCACCGAAGGCTTCCGCGAACACACTGTTGCGCTGGGCGTCGGCCTGACCGCGAATGATCTCGGCTTCGCGCCGCGCGTCCGAGACCAGCTCGACCACGGTCCGGTCGGATTGCGCCCGGATCCGCTGCGCCGCCTCGTCCCCGCGCGCGATCTCGTCGGCCGCCTCGCGTTCGCGTTCGGCCCGCATCCGCGCGAAGGTGGCCTCGAGGTTCTGCTCCGGCAGGTCGGTGCGCTTGAGCCGCACATCGACGATCTCGAGCCCGATCCCCCTTGCCTCTGTAGCGGCGGCATTGCGGATCCGCATCATCAGCGCGGCCCGGTCCGAGCTGAGAATGTCGTTGGACGAGACCGAGCCCAGCACTTCGCGGGTATTGGCGCGCAGCACGCTGTCGAGCCTGTCCTCGGCGGCGCGGATGCCGCCCACGCCGACCGCCTGGCGGAACTGGACCACATCGGCGATGCGGTAGCGGGCGAAGGCGTCGACCACCAGACGGCGGTCGTCGGACGGCGTCACCTCCAGCGGATCGATATCGCGGCTGAGGATACGGTCGTCATATTTCACGACTTCCTGGATCAGCGGGATCTTGAAGGCCAGCCCCGGCTCGGACTTCACCGCCTTGACCTGGCCGAACTGCAGCACGAGCGCGCGTTCGCGTTCGTCGACGATGAACATCGACGACAGGGCCGTGGCCCCGACGAGAATGGCGAGAGGGATGAGGAGTGCACTCTTCTTCATGGATCAGTTCCTCCCTCCGGTATCGGTGCGCCGCAATTCGTTCAGCGGCAGGTAGGGCACCACGCCGCCCGGCCCGGTCAGGTCCTTGTCGAGCATGATCATGTCGACCTTGCCCAGCACCTCTTCCATGGTTTCCAGATAGAGCCGCTTGCGCGTCACCTCGGGTGCCTTGGCATATTCGTCCAGCACCGCACTGAAGCGACTGGCTTCACCCTCGGCCTCGTTGACGACGCGGGCACGGTAGCCCTCGGCCTCTTCGAGGATCTGCGCCGCCTCGCCGCGCGCACCGGCGACGACGCGGTTGGCATAGGCATCGGCCTGTTTCTCGAGCCGGTCGCGTTCCTGTTCGGCGGCCTGCACCTCGCGGAAGCTGTCGATGACCTCCTTGGGCGGGTCGGCCTTGTCAAAGTTGACCCGGACCACGTTCATGCCGGAATCGTAGCTGTCGAGCGTCTGCTGGATCAGATCCGTGAGGCGCGAGGCGATCAGCCCGCGGTCACGGTTCAGGATCGGCGCCAGTTCCGACTGGGCAATGATCTCGCGCATGGCCGATTCGGACACGGCGCGGATGGTCTGACGCGGATCGCGCAGGTTGAACAGGAACTTGGCCGGATCGTTGATGTTCCAGACCACCTGGAAGTCGACATCGACGATGTTCTCGTCGCCGGTCAGCATCAGCCCGGCATCGACGCCGGCCCGGCCCACGCCCATGTCCTCGGTCTGCTCGCGGGTGACCGGGATCACCTCGGCGCTGACCAGCGGCCAGGGCGCGAAGTTCAGGCCCGGATTGCCGGTATCGAGATAGCGGCCCAGGAAAAGCTCGACCGACTGCTCCTCGGGCTTGACCGTGTAAAACGAGGCCCAGGCCCAGGCCACGCCGGCCGCCAGCACCGCCAGCGCCACGCCGGTCCGGGTGAATTTCGGGCCGCCGCCACGACCGCCGCGACCGCCCATCAGCACGCGCAGCTGCTCCTGCCCGCGACGCATCAGCTCGTCGATTTCCGGAATCTGGGGCGGCTCGTCGCCCGGGCCGCGTCCACCGCCGCCGCCCCGGTTGCCTCCGCCACCCTGTCCAGAGCCTCCGCTCCCCCAGGGACCGCCACTATTTCCAGCCATATGGGGTCTTACCTCTTGTCTTGCTCAATCTCGTTCTCATTTTCGCGATGACTGCTTTGTAACTGGTCACCGCGCGCCCGAATTCAACCCGTGCGAACCGGGACCTTCATCGTCACCAGCTCTTCGGCCATGGTCGGATGCACCGCCACGGTCCGGTCGAAATCCTCCTTGGTCGCGCCCATCTTGATCGCCACCGCCGCCAGCTGGATCATTTCGCCCGCCTGATCGGCCACGATATGGCAGCCCACCACCTTGCGGCTGTCGGCCGCGACGACGAGCTTCATCATCACCCGGTCGGGCCGCCCGGCAAAGCCCGACTGCATCGGCCGGAAGGCGGTCGAATAGATCTCGACCGGGCCGCGGCTGCGCGCCTCCTCCTCGGTCATGCCGACCGAGCCGTATTCGGGGCGGGTGAAGACCGCGCCCGGCACCAGCTCGTGATCGGCACGGGTCGGATTGCCCTTGAACACGGTCTCGACGAAGGCCGCGCCCTCGCGGATCGCGACAGGCGTCAGCGCGATCCGGTCGGTGACATCGCCCACCGCATAGACCGAGGGCACCGAGCTTTGCGACCATTCGTCGACCGAGACCGCGCCATTGGGGTTCAGCGCGACGCCCGCCTGCTCGAGCCCCATCCCGTCGGTATTGGGCCGCCGCCCGGTGGCAAACAGCACCGCATCGAAGACCGCATCCCCGCCATCGGTGGCCTTGACCCAGAGCCCGTCCTCGACCCGGTCGATGCGCTGCACGTTGCAGCCGACGCGCAGATCGACCCCCTGCGCGCACATCGCCCCCGCAATATGGCCCCGCGCCTCGTCATCGAAACCCCGCAGGATCTGGGCGCCGCGGTAGAACTGCGTGACCTCGACCCCGAGCCCGTTGAGGATGCAGGCGAATTCGCAGGCGATATAGCCGCCGCCGACGATCAGGATGCGTTTCGGAAGGCGCTCGAACAGGAACACGTCATTCGAGGTGATCGCCAGATCCGAGCCCGGAAACTCGGGCACGAAGGGCCGCCCGCCGGTCGCGATCAGGATATGGCGCGCGGTCTTCTCGGTGCCATCGGCCAACCGCACCCTGTGCGGATCGGCCAGCACCGCGCGGCTGTCGAAGATCTCGACGCCCGCGCGCTCGAGATTGCCGCGATAGATGCCCTCGAGCCGGGTCAGCTCGTCATCGAGCCGTGCCTTGAACAGCGACCAGTCGAACTCGCCGCCATGAACCTGCCAGCCATAGGCCCGCGCATCCTCGACCGATTGCGGAAAGGCCGAGGCATAGACCATCAGCTTTTTCGGCACGCAGCCCCGGATCACGCAGGTGCCGCCCATGCGGTATTCCTCGGCCAGCCCGACCCGGGCGCCGGCCTCGGCCGCCGCGAGACGCGCCGCGCGCACCCCGCCAGAGCCGCCGCCGATGACGAAGAGATCGTAATCGAAGCTCATGTCCCCTCCCTCAGAGATCGGCGAAGAGATTGTCGCTTTCGGGCAGATCGACCCGGGCCTCCTCGCTGCCCTCGGCATCGCGCAGCTCGGCCCGGCCGTCGGGATTTCCGATCACCACGGCGTCGCAGATGTCGATGAACAGACCGTTCTCGACCACGCCCGGGATCTGGTTCAGGACCAGCGCCAGCTGGCGCGGATTGCCGATCCGGCCCAGATGCAGGTCGAGCACCAGATTGCCCTCATCGGTGCGGAACGGCAGCTCGCCCGCCATCCGGAGCGTGATCTCGCGGCCGAGGACATCGAGCCCCTCCAGCGCCTCGGCGATCAGCTTGCGGCTGGCCGACCAGCCGAAACCGATCACCTCGACCGGCAGCGGAAACGCGCCGAGCTGGGCCACGGCCTTGGCCGGGTCGGCGATCACCACCATCCGGTCCGAGGCCGTCGCCACGATCTTTTCCTGCAGATGCGCGCCGCCGCCACCCTTGATCAGGTTGAAGGCCGGGTCGAATTCGTCGGCGCCGTCGATGGTCAGATCGAGCCAGCGCGCATCCTCGAGGCTGACCACGTCGATGCCGACCTCGCGGGCCAGCGCCGCGGTCCGGGCCGAGGTCGGAACGGCGGTGATCGAGAGCCCCTCGTTGCGCACCCGCGCGCCCAGGCTTTTCACCAGCCAGGCCGCGGTCGAGCCGGTGCCGAGGCCCACGCGCATGCCGTCCTCGATCAGATCGGCGGCGCGGCGTCCGGCGACATATTTGGCCAGTTCGATGGGGGAAAGCTCTGCGGCCATGATGCCTCTCCTTGTGCGGTCCCGGCCGTTATAGACGCCAAGCGTCAGAGCCGCGAGACCGAATTGCCCGGAGCGGGCATCGACAGGGAGGCAAGACCGGAAAGCGAGAGAGGGATCGTCGGGGCCACGACCGTCCATTCCGGCGCCGACCGGACCCCGGAGAGAAATCTGTCACAACAGCCTTGACGGTCGGTTACCGCCCCTCCCGGAGCGCCGCGATCACCGCGTGCAACAGATCGGCGAAGCGGGCGCGATCCGCGGGCGCAAGCCGCGCCAGCGCGATGCCATTGACCTCGGTCGCGGCTTCGGTGGCCGGCGCCTCCAGGGCGCGGGCCCGCTCGGTCAGCCGCACCCGGCGCGCCCGCCTGTCGGCCGCGTCAGGCTCGCGCAGGATCAGCCCGTCGCGCTCCATCCGGTTCAGGGTATTGGCGATGGTCGCCTGCTCCACATCCAGCCGCTCGACCAGATCGCGCTGGGTCAGCCCGTCTTCGCGCCACAGCTCGAGCAGCACCATGAACTGCCCCGGCATCAGCCCCAGAGGCGCGATCCGCCGGGTCAGCGCCGCCGCGAAGAGCCGCGCCATGTGGTTGGCGAGATATCCCGCCGAGTCATCCTTGTTAAAGCTCATGCGCTGTTCTGCCATTGCATAGCTCGCTATACAATGGCATTTTGAATAGCAGGCTATCCATTTGGAGAATCGTCATGACACCGATCCCGACCGAGACCTCCCGCCTCCCCGGACTGCATGCCGCAGCCGGCGCGCTTGGCCTTGCCCTGATCGCCTCGTTCTGGCTGTCGACGCTTGGCGCCGAACTTTTCGGAACGACGCCCCAGATCGTGGCGGTCAAGACCGCGATCCCCTACGGGCTTGTCCTGCTGGTGCCTGCGCTGATCGTTGCCGGGGCGGGCGGGGCCCGGCTGGCGCGCGACCGCCACGGCCCTCTTGTTGCCCGCAAGGCACAGCGGATGCGGCTCGTCGCGCTGAACGGGCTGCTGATCCTCGTGCCCTCGGCCCTGTTCCTGGCCAAGAAGGCTGCGGCACAGGATTTCGACGCCGCCTTTGTCGTGGTGCAACTGAGCGAACTGGCGGCGGGGGCGATCAATCTCACGCTTCTGGGCGCCAATCTGCGCGACGGCCTGAGAATGCGCCAGGGACGCCCCGCCCTGCGCTGAGCGGCGGCCGAATGTCGCTTTCGGAATGGACTTGTCGGTGCCACGGGCCACCTTGGCTGGAAAGGGAGGCACGCATGGACCTGTCCGTTTTCGACATCTTCAAGATCGGCATCGGCCCCTCCTCGTCGCATACGATGGGGCCGATGCTGGCGGCCGCGCGGTTTCTCGACCTGCTGCGGGGCTCACCCTTCCATCCGGTGGGTCTGCGCGCCTCGCTGCACGGTTCTCTGGCCTTCACCGGGATCGGGCACGCCACCGACCGGGCGGTGATCCTCGGGCTCGACGGTTTCACCCCAGAAAGCTATGATCGCGACGCCGCCGAGGATGCGCTGGCGCGGATCCGGGCCGAGGCCGAGGTCCGCCCCAAAGGCCTGCCGCCGCTGCGTTTCGATCCGGCCTCCGATCTCGTCTTCGATCACGACCGCGCCCTGCCCGGCCATGCAAATGGCATGACCCTCTCGGCCATCGACGCGGAAGGCGACATCCTGACCCGCGAGACCTATTACTCGATCGGCGGCGGATTCGTGCGGACCGAGGCCGAGCTTGCCGCGGGCGATACCGACAGGGGCGCAGCGCCATCCCTGCCCTATCCCTTTGCCAGCGCGGCCGAACTTCTGGCCCTGGCCGAGACCTCGGGCAAGTCGATCGCCGCCATGAAACGTGCCAATGAGATCGCGCGGATGGGGCCCGAGGCGCTCGAGACCGGACTGGCGCGGATCTGGTCGGCCATGTCGGACTGCATCGAGCGGGGGCTCGCGACCGACGGTCTGCTGCCCGGCGGCCTCGGCATCCGCAGGCGGGCCCATGCGATCCATAAAGCGCTGCAGGCCGAACGCGGCATGAACCTGACGCCGCCGCACACGATCAACGACTGGATGAGCGTCTATGCGATGGCCGTGAACGAAGAGAACGCGGCAGGCGGGCAGGTGGTGACGGCCCCGACCAACGGCGCGGCCGGGGTGGTCCCCGCCACGATCCGCTACTGGCTGAGCCATGTGCCCGCCGCGCAGCCGTCGAAGGTCGGGGATTTCCTGCTGACCGCCGCGGCGATCGGCGGGCTGATCAAGAAGAATGCCTCGATCTCGGGAGCGGAATGCGGCTGTCAGGCCGAGGTGGGCTCGGCCTCGGCGATGGCGGCGGCAGGTTTGGCGGCGGTGATGGGGGGCAGCCCCGAACAGGTCGAGAATGCGGCCGAGATCGCGCTGGAACACCATCTGGGCATGACCTGCGACCCGGTGAAGGGGCTGGTTCAGGTGCCCTGCATCGAGCGCAACGGCCTGGGCGCGATCAAGGCGGTCTCGGCCGCCTCGCTGGCCCTGCGCGGAGACGGGCACCATTTCGTGCCGCTGGACGCCTGCATCGAGACCATGCGCCAGACCGGTCGCGACATGAACGAGAAATACAAGGAAACCGCGCTGGGAGGGCTGGCCGTCAACATTCCGAATTGCTGAGGCCGAATTGCTGAGGCCGAATTGCTGAGGCCAACTTGCTGGGGGCCGACTTGCCGAAGGGTCCGGCGCTGCGACACGCGCGGCCGTCCCGCCACGCCCCCCCGTATCTGCGCGCCCCGGCCCGCAGCCTATCCGTTCATCTTCGAGAGCTTCTGCTGCAGTTCCGCGAGCTGGCGCTTGATCTGCTCCAGTTCGCGCTCTTCGCCCCCCTCCCCTTCCGTGCCGGGAGCCGCACCGCCACTCCAGCCGGCCGTCATCGCTTTCAGGAAGGCTTCCTGCTGTGCCTGCATCGCACCCAGCCCCGGCATCGCCATCGGGTTGATGCGGCCGAAATTCTCCATCATCTTCGACTGGCTGTCGCGCAGCATCTCGAAGCTTGCGGCAAGGAATTGCGGCACGACACTCTGGGCCGAGGTGGTGTAACTGCGCACGAGATCGGTGAGCACGTTGATCGGCAGCACGCTCTCGCCCTTGCTCTCGTGCTCGGCGATGATCTGAAGCAGATACTGGCGCGTCAGGTCGTCACCGCTTTTGAGATCGACGATCTTCACGTCGCGGCCGGTCCGGATCACCTTGGCGATATCCTCCAGCGTCACGTAATCGCTGGTCTCCGTATTGTAGAGACGCCGGCTGGCATAGCGCTTTATAAGAAGCGGCTCTTTCGCGTCAGTCACGGACTGTACTCCTCCCCGCTGGGTTCGCCGCCGATATTGCAGCGCAGAAAGCTTAGGGCAGGAAGCTTAGGCGCAGCGGCAACAAAAAGAAAGGGCGGGTGCAGATGCACCCGCCCTTCCCGAACCGGTCCGGCAACAGGACTTCAGGATTGCCGGACAAAATGTCCGGTCAGGCCTTTTCCGACGCGACGGTGGTGGCCTTCTTGGCGGTCTTGGTCGCGGTCGCGGTGGCTTTTTTCATCGCCGAGGTCGCATCCTCGGAGAAGTCCTTGCCCGCAGCCAGCATCAGCTCGACGGTCTCCATCTGGACCTTCTTCGCCACTTCCGCGAAGGCCGCCATGTTCTCGGCCGCCATCTCGGCCGAGGTCGACGCGAAGTCGGTCATGGCCTTGGTGTAATCGGTGGGCTCGTCCTTGAGCGTGGTCACCTCGCCGACCTTGGACAGGGTGTCCTTGGTCCATTTGGCGGAAATCTCGGTCGATTTCTCGGCGGCTTCCAGCGCCACCTTGGACATCTTCTCGGCAAGGGCGGCCTGGGTCCTGAAGGCGTCCTGCATCGCGGTCGGGTCCATCGAGAACGCCGACATCATGTCCTGCATCATCTTGGTAAAGTCTTGTGCGTCAGCCATGGGTCTCTCTCCTCTTACGGGTAAACTGCACCCGAACTCTGCTGTGATCCGAGACTGAATATACACGCTGCAGCGCAGCATTTCAAGATTATTTTGCTGCAGCGCAGCATTGACGGCAAGCCCCTGATATCAGTCCTCTTTACTTCCCATGACATAGGTTCCGGGGGCATCTCCAAGCAGCGGGTGGCCGTCCGCCCCCGGCTCGCGGGCGGGAACCTGCCGACCCGAGCGACGCTTCAGCCAGGCATCCCAGCGCGGCCACCAAGATCCCTCGGTGAAGGCGGCATCCTCGCGCCAGGCATCGGCGGCGAGGTCCTTCATCGGCGCGTCATTGACGTAATGGCCGTATTTCCTGCGCTCGGGCGGATTGACGATGCCCGCGATATGCCCCGATTGCGACAAGATGAAGGTCTTGCTGGTCGAGCCCATCTTGCGCACCCCTTCGTAACTCGACCTCCAGGCCGCGATATGGTCGGTCTCGCAGGCCACGGCGCAAAGCGGCAGGCGGACCTCCGAGATATGCACCCGCTCGCCGCAGATCTCGAACCCCTCGGTCGCAAACCGGTCCCCCTGGCAGAGCCCGCGCAGATATTCGACCGCCATCCGCGCCGGGAGGTTGGTCGAATCTCCGTTCCAGTAGAGCAGATCGAAGGCGGGCGGGGTTTCGCCCATCATGTAATTGCGGATCGCCGGACGGTAGATCAGGTCGTTCGAGCGCAGGAAGGAGAAGGTCCGCGACATGAAGAAACTGTCGAGAACCCCCTTCCGCATCACCTCTCGCTCGATCCCGTCGACGAAATCATTGTCGAGGAAGACCCCGACCTCGCCCTGATCGGAAAAGTCGGTCAGCGTGGTGAAGAACGTGGCAGAGCGGATCGAGCTGTCGCCACGTTTCTGCATCAGCGCAAGCGTCAGCGCCAGCGTGGTGCCCGCGATGCAGTAGCCGACCGCGTTGATCTTGTCTTCGCCGGTGATCGCCTTCACCTCGGCAATGGCGGTCAGATAGCCTTCCTCGACATATTGCCCGAGGCCGACATCGGCATAGCTGGCATCTGGATTGACCCAGGACACGACGAAGACCGTGTAGCCCTGCCCGACGAGCCAGCGGATCAGGGATTTCTGCGGCGTCAGGTCGAGAATGTAGAACTTGTTGATCCAGGGCGGGAAGATCAGGATGGGCGTGGCGTGAACAGTCTCGGTCGCGGGCGCGTACTGTATCAGTTCGAGCATGCGGTTGCGGAACACCACCTTGCCCGGCGCGGTAGCCAGGTTGCGGCCGACGGCAAAGGCCTCGCGATCAGCAAGCGTGACCAGGATCTCGCCGTCATTGGCCTCGATGTCGCGCACCAGGTTCTCGAGCCCGTCGACCAGCGACTGGCCATCGGTCGCGGCCGCACGCTCGAGCGCCTCGGGGTTGGTGCCGAGGAAATTCGCGGGCGACATCAGGTCGACGATCTGCTGGGTGAAATATTCCAGCCGCCTTGCATCGCGTGGATTGAGCCCGTCGATATCCCTGACCGCGCTCGAGATCGCCTCGGCGCTCATCAGGTATTGCTGCTTTATGTAGTTGAAATAGGGATGGGTCTGCCAGAGCGGATTGGAAAAGCGCGGATCCTTCGGCGTCTTGTCGGTCGGCGCCTGCAGCTTGCCGCGGGCCAGCGCCTCTTGGGCCTCGACGAAATGCTTGAGCGCCTTGCCCCAGTAGGACACCTGATGCTCGATCAGCTTGGAGGGGTTCTGCATCATCTCGGCCATGTAGGCGGCCGCGGCCTTCATGTAGAGATCATGCCCCGGCGTCTGCAGGTTCGGGTCGATGCGCCGCTTCTTCGACATCGCCGAAACCAGTCGTTCCGTCAGCTCTTCCAGCTTAACCAGATTCTCGTTCAGCCGCTCCAGATTGGTGGCCGGCGCATCATCTTTTGTTGTCACGACGTTGTTTCCCCCTTAACCTTCGCAGATGCAGCATAGACGCGCGCAGCCGGCCGTTGCGGCCGGCCCCCGATATACCATCACAGATGGAGTGGCGAATGAATTTCATGACGACCTATGACCTGATGGAGACCGCGCGCAACACGAACCAGTGGTTCGGCGCCACCGCACGCGCATTGGGGTCCTATCCGGCTGTCGCCATGGTTCCCTCCCCCCTCTTCCAGATGATCGCCGCCTGGGGCGAAGTCACTGAACGCACCTTCGCCCGCATGGTGGCAAAGCCCGACTGGAACATCAACACCGTGGTGGGCGCGGACGGGCGCGACCATATCGTCTCGGTCGAGAAATGCGTGACCCGGCCCTTCGGCGATCTCATCCATTTCAAGGTACATGGCCGGCCGCAGATGCGGCGCCGGGTGATGCTGGTGGCCCCGATGTCGGGACATTATGCCACGCTGCTGCGCTCGACCGTGGCCAGCCTTCTGCCCGATTGCGACGTCTATATCACCGACTGGCACAATGCCCGCGACATCCCGGTTTCGGAGGGCAAGTTCGACATCGAGGATTACACCCTCTATCTGGTCGACTTCCTCAAGCATCTGGGCCCCGACACCCATGTCATCGCGGTCTGCCAGCCCGCGCCGCTGGCGCTGGCCGCGACCGCCTATCTGGCCGAGGAGGACCCCGCCGCCCAGCCGCGCACGCTGACCCTGATCGGCGGGCCGATCGATCCCGATGCCGCCGCCACCGACGTCACCGATTTCGGCCGGCGGGTGACCATGGGCCAGCTCGAGCAGCTGGTGATCCAGCGCGTCGGGTTCAAATATGCGGGCGTCGGACGGCTGGTCTATCCGGGCATGCTGCAACTGGCCTCGTTCATGTCGATGAACTCGGACCGGCACAGCCGCGCCTTTTCGGAACAGATCCTGCGCGCGGCCAAGGGCGATGCGGGCGATCATGACAAGCACAACCGCTTCTATGACGAATATCTCGCCGTGATGGACATGACCTCGGAATTCTACCTGACGACGGTCGACCGGGTCTTCAAGCGGCGCGAGATCGCCCGGAACGCGTTTTCGGTCAACGGTCGCAAGGTCGACATCGCCGCGATCACCGAGGTTGCGGTCAAGACCGTCGAGGGCGCCAATGACGATATCTCGGCGCCTGGCCAGTGCATCGCCGCGCTCGATCTGCTGACCGGGCTGCCTGAAAACAAGAAGGCCAGCCATCTGGAACCCGGTGCGGGCCATTACGGCATCTTCGCGGGCAAGAGCTGGCGCAACAACATCCGCCCGCTGGTGCTGCACTTCATCGACGCCAATTCCGGCGATCCGCAACCGGCGCGGGCCCATCTGAAAACGGTCTGACCGGAAGCCGCGCCCCGACAGGGCGCGGGCGCCTGCGGCGCATGGGTATTTGAACCAAGAAGAAGACCCGACGCCGGATTCTCGGGCCCGAAGCGTCAGCCGATCTCGAGGATGGCCTGCTCGATCAGGGCAAGGGCCTCGGGGCTCGAGAAGCGGTGATCGGCGCCCTTGACGAGGGTCAGCCGCAGATCCGGGGCCTCGATCCGCTCCAGCAGCCGGAGCGCGACGCGAGTCTCGACATCCTCGTCGGCCGTGCCCTGCAGAAGCCGCACCGGGAAGCCGAAGGCAAGCGGCGCGCGCAGCACGAGGTTCCGCCGGCCATCCTCGATCAGATGGCGGGTGATGACATAGGGGCTGTCGGCATAGGCCGAGGGGAGCTCGACCCGGCCGGTTTCAGTCAATTCGGCGCGCTGGGCCTCCGAGAACCCGGCCCACATGCTGTCCTCGGTGAAATCCGGCGCGGCAGCGATGCCGACAAGGCCCGCCACGCGCTCGGGCAGCGCGCGGGCCAGCAGAAGCGCGATCCAGCCGCCCATGGACGAGCCCACCAGCACCTGGCGTCCCTCGGTGAGTGCCCCGAGCGCCGTACGGGCATCGGCGGCCCAGTCGCCGATGGCGCCCTCGTCAAAGCGGCCCGAACTCTGGCCATGGCCGGAATAGTCGAACCGCAGGAAAGCGCGCCCCTGCGCCCGGGCCCAGGCTTCGAGATGGGTGGCCTTGGTGCCTTCCATGTCCGACATGAACCCGCCGAGAAAGACGATGCCGGGCCCTGCCCCCTCGGTCCGATGATAGGCCAGGTGGCGGCCTTCGGGCGTGCTCAGCATCTGCGGTTCGGTCATCGGCCCCGGTCTCCTTCTCGGATGTCGTCGATTGCCGCCGGACGCTAGGCGCGCACCGAGGTCGAGGCAAGCCCCGCCGCGTCGGCGGCTCTTGCGGGCGGCGCCGAATTGGGGTTTGCTCCGGCCATGACAGGACCCCGTTTCACCCCGCTCGTCGACAGCCTGCCCGCGACCGTGCCCTTTATCGGACCCGAAACGCTGGAGCGCAGCCGTGGCCGCCCGTTCCGGGCCCGGCTCGGCGCCAATGAAAGCCTCTTCGGCCCCTCGCCGAAGGCGGTCGCCGCGATGCAGGCGGCGGTGCGCGAGGCCTGGAAATACGGTGACGCCCAGAACCACGAGCTGCGCCTGGCGCTGGCCGAGACGCATGGGGTCTCGCCAGACTGCATCATGGTCGGCGAGGGCATCGACGGGCTTCTGGGCTACCTGGTGCGGCTGCTGATTGCGCCCGGCGATCCGGTCGTGACCTCGGAGGGGGCCTATCCGACCTTCAATTACCACGTCGCGGGGTTCGGCGGCGCGCTGCACAAGGTGCCCTATCGCGACGACCACGAAGACCCGGAGGCGCTGATCGGCAAGGCCGCCGAACTGAAGGCCAAGCTGGTCTATCTGTCCAATCCCGACAACCCGATGGGCACCTGGCTTCCAGCGGGGCAGGTGCAGGAGATGATCGAGGCGGTGCCCGAGGGCACGCTGATGGTGCTGGACGAGGCCTATATCGAATTCGCCCCCGAGGGCACCGCGCCCGCCATCGACCCCGAAGATCCCCGGGTGATCCGGTTCCGGACCTTCTCGAAGGCGCATGGTCTGGCCGGGGCGCGGGTGGGCTATGCCATCGCCGCGGCGCCGCTGATCGCGGCCTTCGAAAAGGTCCGCAACCATTTCGGCATGTGCCGGATCAGTCAGGCCGGGGCGCTGGCCTCGCTGGCCGACACCGCCTGGCTGACCGAGGTCAAGGCCCAGGTCGCCGAGGGCCGCGCCATGATCGCACGGATCGCCGAGGCCAACGGGCTGAGCGCCCTGCCCTCCGCCACCAATTTCGTGACGGTCGATTGCGGCGGCGACGGCGATTTCGCCCGGAGGGTGCTGGCCGGGCTGACCGAGCGCGACGTCTTCGTGCGGATGCCGGGCGTCGCGCCGCTCGACCGCTGCATCCGGATCGCCTCGGGGCCGGAAGATCAGCTGGCGGTTCTGGCCGACGAGTTGCCGAAGGCGCTGGCAGCCGCGCGGGGCTGAGCGGGGCTGAGCCGCGTTTACCCATCGCGGCCCGATTCGTGGCAGTCTGGGACCATGTCAGACCGTCCCATACGCCCAGCCGAGCCCTATATCCGCGCCTTCCTGGTGTCGGGTTTCCTCGCCTTCTTCGTGCTCCTGATCCTGGTCTGGGTCACGGCGGGCTATGGCTGGGCCCTGGGGCTTGGCGGCACGATCTGGCTGGCACTGCACCTCGGCGCACCCTGATCCGATCGCACCCCGGCTATAGCGGCCAGAGAAGCGGGATCAGCGCCGAGGACAGCAGCCCCATGGTCAGATTCAGCGGAATGCCCACCCGCAGGAAATCGGTAAAGCGATACCCGCCCGGGCCATAGACCATCATGTTGGTCTGATAGCCGATCGGCGTCGCGAAGCTGGCCGAGGCCGCGATCATCACCGCAACCACCAGCGGCCGCGGATCGACGCCCAGCGCATGGCCCAGCCCCACCGCGATCGGCGTCACCACGACCGCGACCGCATTGTTCGAGACCAGTTCGGTCAGAACCGAGGTCAGAAGATACATCGCCCAGACCACGAAAAAGGGCGGAAGCTGGCCAAGATAGGGCGCGAGCCCGTCGACGATAAGCTTGACCGCGCCCGAGGCCTCGAGTGCCGCACCGACCGCCAGCATCGCGAAGATGAGCGCCAGCAGCCGCCCCTCTACGAAGGTGAAGGCCTCTTCGGCATCGATGCAGCGGGTCGCCAGAACCAGCGCCACCGCCGCCACCGCCAGCAGCAGGATCGGTGCGACGCCCAGCCCTGCCAGCGCCACGATGGCCACCAGCGCACCTATGGCGATGGGTGCCTGGGTCCGGCGATAGGCGCGGCCCGAGGGATGGGTGATATCGACCAGCCCCATATCGGCGGCCAGCCGCTTGATGTCGCCGGGCGCGCCCTCCAGCAGCAGCGTGTCGCCGACACGCACCACCAGATCGTCGAGCTGGCGCCCGATATTCTGGTTCCGGCGATGCGCAGCCAGCACATAGAGCCCGTATTTCCGCCGGAGCCGGAGCGAGCCAAGCGTCTGCCCGATCATCTTGCAACCGGGCGAGATCAGCACCTCGACCGTAGAGGTCTCGACCGCCGACAACTGGTCGACCCTCCTGAGCGACTTGTTGCGCTGGAGCGACAGCAGTTCGGTCACCTGGGTCCGCAGCACCACCCGGTCGCCGACCTGCAGCGTCACCCCCTTGAGATCGCGCCGGAGCGAGACGTCGCCCCGGATCACGTCGATCAGCCGGACGCCCTCGCGCTTGAAAAGCTGTACCCCCGTGACCTCGCGGCCGATCAGGTTGCTGTCGGGCGGGATCACCGCCTCGGTGAAGAACTTCATCTTCGACTTGTCCGACAGCAGGTCGGCCATGCTGTCGCGGGCGGGCAGAAGCCGCGGCCCGAAGAGACGCAGATAGATCATGCCCCAGAGGATCAGCACCACCGCCAGCGGCGTGACCTCGAAAATCGAGAAGGGCTCGAGCCCCTGGGTCCGGGCGACACCGTCGACCAGCAGGTTGGTCGAGGTGCCGATCAGCGTCAGCGTGCCGCCGAGGATCGCGGCATAGCTGAGCGGGATCAGAAGCTTCGAGGTCGAGACCCCGAGGCTGCGCGCGAGCTGCACGAAGACCGGCAGCATCACCACCACGACCGGCGTATTCGAGACGAAGGCGGATGAAATCACCACGAAGGCCATCAGCGTGGCAATGGCCCGCCTGGGCTTTTGCCTGCCGCCGCGCTCGGCGGCATGGATCACCCAGTCAAGTGCGCCGGTCCTGACCAGAGCCCCCATCACCAGGAACATCGCGGCGATGGTCCAGGGCGCGGGGTTCGACAAGACCCGCAACGCGTCCTCATAGGGCAGGATGCCCAGCACCAGCATCACCGCGGCGCCGCAGATCGCGATCACCTCGGCCGGATAACGCTCGCGCACGAAGGCCACGAACATCGCGACCACGACCGCCAGCGCCAGCAGCGCCATGCCGGTGGGGGGGAGCGAAATCGGAATCATCGACGACCCTTCACTGGCTTCGAGACAAATATCTGTGCCCGGCCGGGCCGCGGCAAGCCTCCCGGCCGGGTCGAAAATGGTCTGGCTGGCCGGGGCGGTTCACACCTCCCGGCCGCGCGCCGTCATTGGAAAGACCGGCCCCCGGGGGGGCCGCGGTCACGGCGCGGCCTGCTCCAGCCGTCCGCCCTGGCGGATCATGCGCACGCGCGTGGCACGGCCGGTGCGGTCGTCGGTCTCGACATAGACGCCCGACAGCGTCGCCTCGCCCATGGCGGGGGTGAAGCGGCCCTTGGACATGCCGGTAACGAAACGGCGCATCGGCTCGGCCCGGTCCATGCCGATGACCGAATTGTAATCGCCGCACATGCCGGCATCGGTCAGATAGGCGGTGCCGTCGGGCAGGATCTGGGCGTCGCCCGTCGGCACATGGGTATGGGTGCCGACGACAAGGCTGGCGCGGCCGTCGCAATAATGGCCCAGCGCCATCTTCTCGGAGGTCGCCTCGCAATGCACATCGACCACCGCAGCCTGGGCAAGCCCGCCCAGAGGATGCGCCTTCAGAACGGTCTCGATGGCCGAGAACGGGTCGTCGAAGGGCCGCTTCATGAAGACCTGGCCCAGGATCTGAGCCACCAGCACCTTGCGCCCGCCCCTGGCATTGAACAGCCGCGCGCCCTTGCCCGGCGCGCCCTTTGCGAAGTTCAGCGGCCGCAGGACACGCGGCTCTTGCTCGATGAAGCCCAGCATGTCCTTCTGGTCGAAGGCATGATCGCCGAGCGTCACGCAATCGGCCCCGGCCTCGAGCAGACCTCTGGCATGGGCGGGTGTGAGCCCCGCGCCCGAAGAGGCGTTCTCGCCATTGACCACCACGAAATCGAGGCCCCAGGCCTCGCGCAGAGCCGGAAGGCGGTCGGCCACGGCCGACCGGCCAGAGCGGCCCATCACATCTCCGAGAAACAGCAATTTCATGACCGTCACGCCTAGGACGGAGCGGCGGCGCGCGCAAGCCTCTTAGGGCAGGATGACTTCCGTCTCGGTAACGATCGCATCCAGCGGCAGATCGGTCGGCTCGGCCGGCAGATCGGACATTTCCTGTGCCGCATAGGCCAGACCGACCGCAAGAACGGGCCCACGGGCGCGCAGCATCGCAAGCGTCCGGTCGTAGAAACCGCCGCCATAGCCCAGCCGGATGCCGCGCCGGTCGAAGGCCAGAAGCGGCACGATCAGCACCTCCGGGACCATCGGTCGCGCCCCTGCCGGAACCGCCACGCCGAAGGGCCCCGCCTCCAGGACGCAGTCAGGTGCCCAGAGCCGAAAGCCGAGCGGCCGGCCCCTGCTCTCGATCACCGGCACGCCGACCGGCCCCGCAGCAGCCAGACCGGCCATTGCCGGGCGCGGATCGAGCTCGGTCCGGATCGGCAGATAGCCCGCGGCCGGACGGCCCCGATGCGGCGTCAGAACCGTCTCGAGCCGCGAAAGCGCCGCCGCGCCGCGATCGGGATCATGCGCCGCGGCCCGCCGCGCCTGTGCCTCGCTCCGCAGCGTGGCCTTCGCCTCGGCGATCACAAAAGCACCATCGAGGCGAGGCCGAGAAAGGCGAAAAAGCCCACGACATCGGTCACCGTTGTCACGAAGGTCCCCGAGGCCAGCGCCGGGTCGATCCCGAAACGGTCGAGCATCACCGGCACCAGAATGCCTGCCAGTGCCGCAACCCCGAGATTGATGATCATCGCCGCCGCGATCACCAGCGCCAGCGCACCCGAACCGAACCAGACAACCCCCACGATCCCCATCAGCAGGGCGAAGAGCAAACCGTTGATGACCCCCACCGCCGCCTCGCGCCGGACCACGCGCCAGACGTTCGAGACGGTGAGGTCCTTCGTGGCCAGCGCGCGGACCGCCACGGTCAGCGCCTGGGTTCCGGCATTGCCGCCCATCGAGGCGACCACGGGCATCAGCACGGCCAGCGCGACAATCTGCGTGATCGCGGCCTCGAATTGCGAGATCACCAGCGCCGACACCATCGCGGTGCAGAGATTGACCAGCAGCCAGGGCACACGCTGGCGGCTGGTCTCGATCACCCGGTCGTTGAGGCTGCTGTCGCCGACCCCGGCCAGCCGCAGGATGTCTTCCTCATGTTCCTCGTCGAGCACCGCCATGGCATCGTCGATGGTGATGATCCCGACCAGGCGCCCGGCATCGTCGACCACCGGCGCCGAGATCAGGTGATACTGGTTGAAGGCATAGGCGACCTCGGATTCCTCCTGGGTCGCGGGAATGGGCCGGAAGCTTTCCTCGTAAAGCTCGCTCAGCCGGACCGAGCGACGCGAGGCCAGAAGCTTGCCGAGCGTGACATAGCCCACCGGCCGGATGCCCGGATCGACCACGATCACATGGTAGAACTGGTCGGGCAGCACATCCTTCTGGGCACGCAGGTGGTCGATAGTCTCGCCCACGGTCCAGTGTTCGGGCGCGCGCACCACCTTGCGCTGCATCAGACGACCGGCCGAATATTCCGGATAGGTCAGCGCCTGCTCGACGGCCAGCCGGTCGGCATCCTCCAGCGCATTCAGGATGACCGCCTGCTGCGGCGCGTCGAGATCCTCGAGAAGATCGACCACGTCGTCGGATTCGAGCTCGCGGACGGCCTCGGACAGAACCTCCCGCGGGAGGAAGGCGATGACCTCCTCGCGCAGGCTTTCATCGAGTTCGGACAGGACCTCGCCATCGAAGAAGCCCGAGCCCAGCAGCAGGATCTCGCGCCGGTGCCCGCTGTCGACCTGTTCGAGAAGGTCGGCGATGTCGGCCGGGTGCAGCGGCTCGAGCAATTCGCCAAGGCGCGCCCGGTCGCCCGCGGCCACGGCCAGGCGGATCGCGGCCACCGTCCGGTTGTCGAGACCGTAGCCCTCTTCCTCGGGCTCCGTCCTGTCGATGACCTCGTCTTCCATGCACCCCTTCCCGCTGCCTCCCCGGCAGCATAACCATTGCCTGTCGCAGCCAACAAGCGCGGATGCGGCCCGCGAAGACCGGATGCGGCCCGCCCGGGCTAAAGCCCGGCCAGACGCCGCGCGATCCGGGTCTGTGCTGCGACCGCCCTGCCGAGATCATGGGTGATTATGCAGCCGTCGCGCACCACCTGCCGCCCCTCGACGAAGAGATCGCGCACCCGGCTCGGCCCCGCCAGCAGGATCGCGGCCCGGTCCCAGAGCCCGGCCGCCTCGATCCCCGACATGTCCCAGATCGCCAGATCCGCACGCTTGCCCAGGGCCAGCCGGCCGCAATCGGGACGCCCCAGCACATCGGCGCCCCCCCGGGTCGCAATCTCGAGCGCCTCGCGCGCGCTCATCGCATCGGCGCCCTGCACCACCCGCTGCAACAGCATCGCCTGGCGCGCCTCACCGATCAGGCTGCCGCCGTCATTGCTGGCCGAGCCGTCGACGCCAAGCCCCACCCGCACCCCGGCATCGCGCATCGCCCGCACCGGGGCGATACCGGAGCCGAGCCGGCAATTGGAACAGGGGCAATGCGCAACCCCGGTCCCCGATTGTGCGAAAAGTGAAATCTCCCGCGCATCGAGCTTCACGCAATGCGCGTGCCAGACATCGTCGCCGGTCCATCCCAGATCCTCGGCATATTGCCCCGGGCGGCAGCCGAACCGCTCCAGCGAATAAGCGATATCCTCATCGTTTTCCGCGAGATGCGTGTGAAGGCGCACCCCCTTGTCCCGCGCCAGAAGCGCCGCGTCGCGCATCAGCTCGGGGCTGACCGTGAAAGGCGAGCAGGGGGCGATGCCAACCCGGATCATGGCGCCCGGATCGGGATCGTGAAAGGCGTCGATCACCCGGATGCAATCCTCGAGGATCATCGGCTCGGCCTCGACCAGCCCGTCGGGCGGCAAGCCCCCCTTCGACTCGCCGATGCTCATGGCACCGCGGGTGGCATGAAAGCGCAGCCCCACCTCGCGCGCCGCGGCGATGGTATCGTCGAGCCGTGCACCGTTCGGGTAGAGATACTGATGATCGGAACTCATGGTGCAGCCCGACAGCGCCAGTTCGGACAGGCCGACCAGCGCCGAAACCCGGAACTCCTCGGGACCGAAGCGCGACCAGATCGGGTAAAGCGTTCTCAGCCAGCCGAACAGCAACGCGTCCTGCGCCCCCGGCACCGCCCGGGTCAGGCATTGCGACAGGTGATGATGGGTATTGACGAGCCCCGGCGTGACCAGGCAGCCCTCGGCCAGAACGATCTCGGCCCCCTTGGGCGCGAGGCCGTGGCCGATCTCGGCCACGCAGCCATCCCGCAACCGCAGGTCGGCCCCGGCTAGCTCGCGTCGATCCTCATCCATGGTAACGATCAGTTCGGCGCCCCGGATCAGCGCATGCCCCATGGGTCAGGCCGCCGCCGACAGGATCGCCAGCGCCTCGGCATGAATGCGGGAATTGGCGGCCGCGACCACCCGGCCGCCGCCATGGGCCGGACCGCCCTGCCAGTCGGTCACGATACCGCCCGCCGCCTCGATCACCGCGATCGGAGCCTGGATATCATAGGGATGCAACCCGGCCTCGACCACGAGATCGACATGCCCCATCGCCACCAAGGCATAGGCATAACAATCCATCCCGTAGCGCACCAGCCGTGCCTGACCGGCCAGAGCGGCGAAGGCGCGGCCCTCCTCGGGGCTGCCGACTTCGGGGAAGGTCGAAAAGACCGAGGCCTCGGACAATGGCCGCGGCGCGGCTGTGGCAAGCGCGCGACCACCATGCGGGCCGGTGAACTCGGCCCGGCCGAAACCGCCGAGGAAACGTTCTCCGATATAGGGCTGGTCGATCACGCCCAGGATCGGGCCGGTCGCATCGGCAAGCGCGATCAGAACCCCCCAGGTGGGTGCGCCGCACATGAAGGCACGGGTCCCGTCAATCGGGTCGAGCACCCAGGTCAATCCGCTCCGGGACGGAACATTGTCCATCTCCTCGCCAAGGATACCGTCCTCGGGACGGCGTTCGGCGAGAATGGCACGCATCGCGGCCTCGCAGGCCCGGTCCCCACGGGTGACCGGGTCGAACCCCTGCCCGGCCTTGTTCTCGACCCCGAGGGTCGCACCGCGGAAATACGCCAAGGTTGCATCACGCGCGGCATCGGCCAGCGCATGGGCGGTCTCGATCAGAATTTGGGCGTCGAAATCGGTCATCCGGCCTCCGGTAAACTTGCGGACGGGGCGCGGCTGCGCCTGCCTCGGGCGCTAGCCTCGCAAAGCTCGTCCGTCAAGCACCGGGTTCAGGCCACGTCGCTCAACACGCGCGCCAGTTCGAAGAGCCGCCGCCGCTGGTTCTCGGGAATGGCATAGTAGGAGCGCACCAGTTCCAGCGCCTCCTTGTCCGACAGCAGATCGTCGGGCATGCCGCTCGTCGACTGTTCGGCGCTGCGACCATCGAGCCCTTCGAAGAAGAAGCTCACCGGGACTTCGAGCGCATCGGCGATATCCCAAAGGCGGGAGGCGCTGACCCGGTTCATGCCGGTTTCGTATTTCTGGATCTGCTGGAACTTGATCCCCACGCGCTCGGCAAGCTGTTGCTGGGTCATGCCCACCATCCAGCGGCGGTGGCGGATACGTTTGCCCACATGGACATCTACGGGGTGTTTCATCGGTGAACTCCTCTACCGCAGAACATATAGCAAGTTCTGTGCCAAACCGCCAAGCTTCCCCAAAGGGGCGACCGCATACCTAACAAATACATAAGAAGTAAAGAAATTAAAATTTGTCCACTTGGTCGACCAACGCACGAAATTGGTTAAGTGCCGCGAGTCACGCTCGCCTATTGGTTGCATGTCGCGAATCTGGAAGGGCCGCTTTGCATTTTGCACATAACCTTTGGACAGGTAGACTTCGCAATTTGCGAAGTCTCGGATCTCTGGTCTCGGCATCGTCCTCCCGTTAAGCTGCCGATCCTGTCAGTCTACATCATTTCACGAGGGGTCGATGCGCCTTTTCCAACTCGAGCGGATCGGCGAGCCGCCGCGCCTGACCGAAGCGCCCTGCCCGGCCCCGGCCGCCGGCGAGGTGCGGGTGCGGATCGCCGCCTGCGGGCTCAACTTCGCCGATCTGCTGACCATCGAGGGCCGCTACCAGGAACGCCCGGCCCTGCCCGCAACGCTGGGCATGGAACTGTCCGGAACCGTCGAGGCGCTGGGCGAGGGCGTCGACCCGGGGCTTGCCGGAACCCGGGTTGCGGTCTTCGCCGGGGCGGGCGGACTGGCCGAGGCCGGCTGCTTTCCCGCCGCACGCTGCCTGCCTTTGCCCGAGGGCATGAGCTTCGTCGAGGCCGCGGGCTTTCAGATCGCTTATGGCACATCGCATGTGGCCCTCTCGCACAAGGCGCGGCTCGCGCCGGGTGAGACGCTGCTGGTCACTGGCGCCGCAGGCGGGGTCGGGCTGACCGCGGTCGAGATCGGCAAGGCAATGGGCGCGACCGTGATCGCCTGCGCGCGCGGAGCCGACCGGCTGGAGGTCGCGCGCGCCGCGGGCGCCGACCACCTGATCGACAGCGACCGAGACGACCTGCGCGCGGCGGTCCTGGCGCTCGGCGGCGCCGATGTCGTCTACGACCCGGTCGGGGGCCCGCTTTTCGCCGCGGCGATGCGCGCCTGCAACCCCGACGGACGCCTGCTGGCCATCGGCTTCGCCTCGGGCGAGGTGCCGCAGATCAAGGCCAACCACCTGCTGGTCAAGAACCTCTCGGTGATCGGGCTTTACTGGGGCGGCTATCTCAGCTTCCGCCCCGGGATCCTGACCGACAGCCTGGCAACGCTGTTCCGCTGGCATGCCGAAGGCCGGCTTCACCCCCATGTCAGCCATGTGCTTCCGCTCGATCGCGCGGCCGAGGGGCTGGAGCTGCTGCACCAGCGCAAGGCAACCGGCAAGGTCGTGATCGCGATGGACTGACGGACGCCTCAGGGCGCGCGATAGGCCTGACGGATCAACTCGGCCAGCGCCCCGATCACCGGCCCGTCGGCAAGGTCGGAGACGTAAAGGTTGATCTGCGTGGTCATCAGATCCGGCAATGCGCCGCCATGCTGGATGCATTCGACATAGGGCGGCAGCGCGCCGTCGACCGAGGTATAGACCGCGAGATCGGCACTGACGCTGGCCTCGACCGTCCGGCTCGAATCGCTGTCGACGGTCATCACCCAGGGAATGCCCGCCTGGTCGAGCGCCGCCTGCACGCCCTTGCGGAAGATGCAGGTATGTTCATAGGCCAGCCGCAGCGGGCGCTGTTTCCAGGCGCTGCCGCCGATGGCACCGACCCAGACCAGCGGCAGTTCGGTCAGCGTCTCGCCGGTCTTGCCGCAGCGGTCCTCGGTGGTCAGGATGATGTCGACATCGCCGCGCCGGAACATTTCGCGCAGCCGCATCGTGTAGGACGAGATCAGCTGCACCTTGACCCTAGGAAAGTCGCGGGCAAAGCGATTCAGCACCACCGGGATCGCTGGATAGACGATGTCATGGGGCACCCCCACCACCACCTCGCCCTCGTATTCCTGCGCCGTCAGCCGGGCATAGACGTCGTCGTTGAGACTGAGGATGCGCCGGGCATAGCTCAGCAATTGTTCGCCGGCGCCGGTCAGCTTGACCTTGCGCTCGCTGCGGTCGAGCAATTGCTGATCGAGCGCCTCCTCAAGCCGCTTGATCTGCATCGACACCGCCGATTGCGTGAGGTTGAGAAACCCCGCGGCCCGCGTCACGCCTCCGGCATCCGAGACCGCAACGAAGGAACGCAGCGCGGTCATGTCGAGATTACGCATTCCATCACAATCCTTGATTCAAGACATAACAATCATTCGTTTGAAGAATGGAACACAGTGAGGCACAAACATCAAGCAGGATGATGAGAGGATGTTTTCTCATCAGCGTTACTGAAGGGTTTCCCCATGGCGCAAGTCAGCACGAATATCCGCGCGGTCCGCGACGTCGGCCGGGCCGGCCTCGCGAAGAGAATTTTCCTTGGGCTCAGTGTCATGCGCCAGCGCCGTCAATTGATCGAACTCGACGACAGGCAGCTGCGCGACATCGGCCTGAGCGCCGAACAGGCGCGCGCCGAGGCCCGCCGTTCGGCCTGGGACGTGCCGCAAAGCTGGCTGCGCTGAAACTCGTGTGAAACCGCCGATCAATGGCCCGCCTTTGCCTCTTGGAGGCTTGAAATGGGCCCCGTCCCTGCCGATATACCCCGGCAATGGCGGGGCTTTCGCGCTTGACCGCTGGTATTGGACCAATGAGGAGGCTGCCAATGGCTGACTACAACACGATCCGCGCCGGAGCGGCGGGCGTTCGCACCGCGCAGATCGACGAGGGTCTTCGCGCCCATATGAACAAGGTCTACGGCACCATGTCCGTGGGCATGCTGATCACCGCTCTTGCCGCCTGGGCGATTTCCGGGCTGGCGGTGACCAGCGATCCGTCCGGCGCCGTCGCGCAGATCGGCGCCGACAAGTACCTGACCGGGCTCGGCCAGGCGCTTTATGCCTCGCCGCTGAAATGGCTGATCATGTTCGCGCCGCTGCTGTTCGTCTTCGGCTTCTCGGCGGGCATCAACCGGATGTCGGCCGCGACCGCGCAGGTGGTGTTCTATGCCTTCGCCGCGGTGATGGGCCTGTCGATCAGCTCGATCTTCCTGGTCTTCACCGGCATCTCGATCGTCCAGACCTTCCTCGTGACCGCGATCGCCTTCGCGGGGCTGTCGCTCTGGGGCTACACCACCAAGAAGGACATCTCGGGCTGGGGCTCGTTCCTGATCATGGGCGTGATCGGCCTCGTGGTGGCCTCGATCGTCAACATCTTCCTGGCCTCGCCCGCGATCATGTTCGCGGTGTCGGCCCTCGGCATCCTGATCTTCGCCGGTCTGACCGCCTATGACACCCAGCGGATCAAGACCGACTATCTTCAGCATGCCCAGGCGATGGACAGCGAGTGGCTGGGCAAGTCGGCGATCATGGGCGCGCTGAGCCTCTATCTCGACTTCATCAACCTGTTCATGTTCCTGCTGCAATTCCTCGGTAACCGCGAGTAACCGCAGCCCGGGAGCCTCGGGTTCCGAAACCCGCCGGACCAGCGTCCGGCGGGTTTTTTCATGCGCGACGGCCAGTGCGCGCGTCAGAAACAAAGGGGATTGCGCGGCGGGCGATATTAGTTGATAAAAACACTAAGGATTAGATTCCAACAGGAGAACCCTCATGCCTCCCCGCAGACGCGCCGCGCATGGCCTCAGGACCTGCTTCCGCACGCTTCAGACCCTTGCCCGAGACTGGGACACAGGCTTTGCGGAAACCGCCGAAGGGGTGTTGTTCGACCTCTGCCGCGGCGGGTCGCGGGCCAGAGCCGCAAGCCCCCGCGCGCCCGACGCCCGGGCGCGTCAGGGTTAGGCAGGCGGCTTGCGTGGGGATTGGGGTACGATTGCCAATCACATGGCGACAGGTGTCCAGGACACGGGCTTCGGCGCCATCTCCGCAAGGGGGTTTCTGCTCTCTCGGGCCTGATCCGCAGACTGTCCCCTCCCACGCCGACAGGGAAAGCAATCATCCCAACCGCGCAGGCGCCGATGATACGGCCTTGATTTCGAGCGCTTCCATGCCCTGCACCTTCATCTCTTCCTTGAAATGCGGCCAGAAATTCCATCCAGGTCGTCCTGCGGCAACTCCCTGCTGATCCTGCGCCCCAAGACCGCCGCAAAGACCCTGCGCGGGTCGGGTCCGACTACAGACCGGCCCGGCGGTGGAACTCTTCCGCATGAAGCGCATCGCGCCGCTTCAGATCGAGGATAAACGCCGCCAAGGCGCGCAGATCGCGCCGGGCGGCCCCTTGCTAGACAGCACTTCCGCATCTCAAGATCATCCCGACGACGGGGACCACATCTTGTGGGACGAGCTGGATATTGCCCTTTGCAATCGCCTCAGGACAAATCCTGCTCGCCTGCGCCTCCGCAACGCCTTTTCACAGAGAGCCGGGAACGTATTGCCCGCGGGCCCCAGGTGCCGACATCACGTCAGATCCCAACGAGGGCCTTCCACTCGCCCCACATCCCCAGTCAGCAGATCCGTGGCAGCTGCTCGCCGACCAGCATGTCGACGATGCGGCTGCCGCCGAAGGCCGTCTTCATCCGCACCTGTCCCGGATGGGCGGCCACGGCACGGCCGATGATCGCGGCGCCTGAGCCTTCGGGTCTGGCCCGCATCGCGGCAAGCGCCGCCCCGGCCTCGGCCTCGGGCACGAAAAGGACAAGCGTGCCCTCATTCGCAAGGTGAAGCGGATCGAGCCCCAGGATCTCGCACATGCCCTTGACCTCGTCGCGCAAAGGCAGCGCCTCCTCCTCGATCCCGACGCCCACGCCCGCCGCCTCGGCCATCTCGTTCAGCGCCGAGGCCAGCCCGCCCCGCGTCGCATCGCGCGCGGCCCGGGTCCCCGGGGCGGCCGCGATCACCGCCTCCATCAGATGGCCCAGCGCCTGACAATCAGACCGGATATCGGTCGACAGCGCCAGATCGCCCCGCGCGGCCAGGATCGTGGCACCGTGATCGCCGAGAACACCGTTGACGATGGCCACGTCCCCGGGACGGATATGCGTCGCCGCCAGATCGCGGCCGGGCGGGATCACGCCCACACCGGTCGTCGTGACGAACACCCCGTCGGCGGCGCCCCGCCCCACGACCTTGGTGTCGCCGGTCACGATCCGCACCCCCGCAGCGTCGGCCTCGGCCGCCATCGTCGCCGCGATCCGGCGCAACAGGGCAATCTCGGTGCCCTCCTCGATGATGAAGGCCGCCGACAGCCACAAGGGCCGCGCGCCCCCCACCGCCAGATCGTTGACCGTGCCGCAGATCGCGAGCTTGCCGATATCGCCGCCGGGAAACTCCAGCGGCGTCACCACGAAACCGTCAGTGGTCATCGCGAGCCGCGCGCCCGGCTCGGCCAGCGCCGCATCGGACAGCCGCGCCTGATCCTCCATCGCGTCGGGCCGGAAGGCAGAGGCGAAAACCTCGTCGATCAGATCGCGCATCGCGCGCCCGCCGCCGCCATGGGACAGCGTCACATGGGTGTCGCGCAGCCGCGCCCGGTTCGGCACATTCATTCCACGGCCTCCGAGATGCGGGCGCCGCCATATTGCCAATAGGCCGCACAGGCCCCTTCGGAGCTGACCATCAAGGCGCCCAGCGGCATCTCGGGCGTGCAGCCGCTTCCGAATTGCGCGCAGCCGGTAGGCTTGATCCGGCCGGTCATCACCTGTCCGCAGGCACAGCCCTCGGGCTCGGCCACGACCCGCGGGCCCGCGGCATAGCCGATACCGAATGTCTCCTCGGCGTCATAGGCGCGGTATTTCGCCCGGATCCGCAACCCGGAGCGGTCGATCTCGCCCAGCCCCCGCCATTCGAAGGAGGGCCGCTTTTCATAGACATCGTCGATGGCGGCAAGGCTGACCGGGTTGCCATGCTCGGGCACCACGCGGGCATACTGGTTTTCCACCTCGGCCCGGCCATCGCGGATCTGGATCAGCACCATCAGCACCGATTGCAGCAGATCCAGGGGCTCGAAGCCCGCGACGACGATGGGCTTGCCGTAATCCCGCGCGATGAAATCGTAAGGATGGATCCCGATCACCATCGAGACATGGCCCGGTCCGACGAAACCGTCGAGCACCATATGGGGATCGTCCAGCAGTGCCCTGATCGGCTCGGGCACGGTGATGTGGTTACAGAAGACGCTGAAATTCTCCAGCCCCTCGCGCGCGGCCTGCTGGATCGACAGCGCCGTCGAGGGCGTCGTCGTCTCGAAGCCGAGGCCGAAGAAGACGACCTTGCGCTCCGGGTTGCGGCGCGCCAGTTCCAGCGCGTCGAGGGGCGAATAGACCATGCGGATATCGGCCCCCGCGGCCTTGGCCTGCATCAGCGACATCTTCGTGCCCGGCACCCGCATCGCATCGCCGAAAGTGGTGAAGATGACACCCGGGCGGCGGGCGATCTCGACGCATTCGTCGACGCGCGACATCGGCAGCACGCAGACCGGACAGCCGGGGCCATGGATGAACTCGATGCCCTCATGCACCAGCTTGTCGAGCCCGTAGCGGAAGATCGCATGGGTATGGCCGCCGCAGATCTCCATGATGTGGACCGGCCTTGCCTTCGTCGCGCCGATCTGATCGGCCAGCCCGGCGATGCGGGCCAGAACGGCACGGGCGGCCTTCGGGTCGCGGAATTCGGTCGCGTATTTCATCCCTGCCCCTCCAGCGCCTTCGCGCCCTCGGCCATGGCCTCGGCCGCCTCCTGCGCCTCGCCCAGATCCTGCAGCGCCTGAAGGGTCTTCGCGGCCTCATCGGCGTCGATCCGGGCCATGGCAAAGCCCACATGGATGAGCGCCCATTCGCCCAGGAGATCCTCGATCGGCCCCTCGAGGATGCAGGCCACATTCACCTCGCGGCGCACCCCCGACACCTCGGCCAGCGCCATCATGCGGTGCTCATCGGTCACCGCCACGATGCGGCCCGGAATTCCCAGACACATGTCAGTTCTCCTCTTCCCGGGCGACCCGGCCTGCGGGACCGGCGATCCCGTAGCGCTCGAGCTTGGCCCGCAACCCCACCCGCGACAGGCCCAGTTCGGCGGCCGCGCGGCTCTTGTTCCAGCGATGGCGGGTCAGCGTCTCGCGCAATATCCGCATCTCCATCAGTTCGACCCGGTCCTTCAACGTGCCCTCTGCGCTCAGCACGGCCTCGGCCGAGCAGTCGGCGCCCTCCTCCCCGGGCGGCGCCTGCAGGATGTGGCGCGAGATCAGGTCGGCGCCCAACACGCCGTCGCGGGCCATCACCAGCATCCGCGCGATCTCGTTCTTCAGCTCGCGCAGATTGCCGGGCCAGTCGTAGGTTTCCAGGAATTCCAGCGCCGCCTCGTCGAGCCCATGCACCGGCTTGCCATGGGCCTGAGACAGCTCGGCCAGCTTGGCCTGGGCCAGAAGCGCGATGTCGCCGCGCCGGGCGCGGAGCGGCGGCACCGCGATCTCGCCCGCCGCCAGCGCATAATACAGATCGCCCCGGAACCGTCCCTCGGCCACCTGCGCCTTCAGATCGGTGCCCGCGCCGCAGATGAGCCTGAGATTGGTCGCGACGGTCTCCTGCCCGCCGACCGGCGTGAAGGCGCCCTCGGTCAGGACCCGCAAAAGCGTCAGCTGCAGCCCGGGCGGCGCGGTCTCGATCCCGCCGAGATAGAGCGTGCCCCGATCTGCCTTCTGCATCAGCCCGATCCGGGCGACGCCCCCCGCCAGCACGCCGCGCTTCGCGCCCATCAGCTCGATCGCGGCCAGATCCTCGGGCAGACCGGCGAGGTTGAGATCGTAGAACGGCTTGTCCGAGCGGAGCGAGGCATAATGCATGGCGCGCGCCAGCTGCGCCTTGCCGGTGCCGGGCTCGCCCGTCAGCACCACCGGCAGATCGAAGCCGGCAAAGCGGCCCGCCATCTGCACCACCGCGCCCATCGGCGAATTCGCCGCGCGCAGCACGGTCTCGAAGCCCATGCCCTCGCGCAGCGCCTTTCGCCGCTTCTCGACGCGCGATTCGGCCGTGGTGGCCAGAAGCCGCATCTCGAGCGCCATCCGCGCGTTCTCGCGCGACAGCCGGAACAGCCGCGCCGCGTTCCGGGCCGCGATCAGAAGCTGGTCGGGATGCCAGGGCTTGGTCAGGATCTGGTGGATGCCCGCCTCGTTGATCGCCGCTACCATCGCCGCGCTGTCGGTATAGCCGGTCACGATCAGCCGAAGCGTCTCGGGCCAGCGCTCGCGCACCTCGGTCAGGAATTCGACGCCGCTGCGGCCGGGCATGCGCTGGTCGCAGAAGATCACCTGCACCCATTCATCCTCGAGGATCGCCAGCGCCTCCGCGGCATCGGCCGCGGTCAGCACCTCGAACTCGTCCTCCAGCGCCATCCGCATCGCCGCCAGCGAATGCGGCTCGTCATCGACGAGCAGCACCGCCGGGCGGGGGCTGGCAGGCGCCATCAGACCGCGGCCCCGGCCGCCTTTCCGGTGCATAACGCATCGAGCCAGTCGAGCCAGGCCTGCATGCCCTCGCCGGTGCGGGCCGAGACCCGCAGGATATCGATGCCCGGATTGACCCGCCTGAGATTGGCCTCGTAGAGATCGAGGTCGACATCGCAATGCGGCGCCAGATCGGTCTTGTTCAGGATCGCAAGCCGGGCAACCGTGAACATGTCGGGGTATTTCAGCGGCTTGTCCTCGCCTTCCGTGACCGAGAGGATCGCCACCTTGGCATCCTCGCCCAGATCGAACCCCGCCGGACAGACCAGATTGCCGACATTCTCGATGAAGAGCAGCGCGCCGCGGGCCAGCTCGAGATGGTCCATCGCATGGCCGACCATATGGGCATCGAGATGACAGCCCTTGCCGGTATTGACCTGGATCGCCCGCGCACCGGTGGCGCGGATGCGGTCGGCATCGTTCGAGGTCTGCTGATCGCCTTCGATCACCGCCAGCGGCCGTTGGCCCAGCATCTCGATGGTGCGGCACAGAAGCGTCGTCTTGCCCGAGCCGGGCGAAGAGACCAGATTGACCGCAACTGCCCCCAGCGCCCTCAGCACGCGGCGATTGCCGCTGGCGATGGCGTCGTTCTTGGACAGGATGTCCGTCTCGATCTCGATCAGCCGGGATTGCGACAGGCCCGGCACCGAGACCCCGGCCGCGCCCTCGCCGTAATGCAAATCGCCATGCTCGCCATGATGGTGGTGATCATGGGCGTGATCGTGGGGATGATGGTGGCCCCCATGCCCATGGGCATGGGTATGGGCATGCCCCTCTGCCTGCCCTTCCACCGTTGCGTCGCCGCAGCCGCAAACCGTACACATCACACCACCTCAATATCCTTGATCCGCATTTCGTCGCCCGCGACCGGCATCAGCTTGCCGCCGCCGCAGCGCGGACAGGGGTCGAGCCGGTTGTCGATCTCGACCTCGACCGCGCAATCGTAACACATCGCCCGGCCCGGCAGGTCGATCATCTCGAGCCGCGCGCCTTCGGCGGGGCTGCCCCGCATCACCACATCGAAGGCGAATTCCAGGGCCGGTTTCTCGACACCGGCAAAGCGTCCGATCTCCAGCCTGAGTACACGAACGGTCGCAAAGCCATGCGCCCGGGCCTGATCCTCGACGATCCCGCGAATACCCTCGCAAAGCGACATCTCATGCATCGGCGGTTTCCTCGAACTGAACGGGCAGGCAGGGATCGAGAATGTCGACGACAAGCGGCGCCAGCGCGCCCCGCGCCCGCGGCAGGCTGGCCAGCGACCGCTCGAGCACGCCCCCCGGGGCCAAGAGATGATCGGTCGGCGTCCAGCGGCGGAAGGATGAGACCCGCCCCTCGCAGACCCTGGCCGAGAGCGCGCAGAGGCCCCGGGCCGTCGGCACCAGGACCGTACCGCCGGGCCGAAGTTCGGCCCCGGGCGCCAGAGCGCCGGTCAGACAGGCCTCGAGATCGACGAGCCGCGCCGCCGCGCGCCAGAGCGGACCGCGCCCGAGCCGTGCCTCGATCCCGGCCAGAAGCGGATTGTCGCGGTGGCGCAGCCAGGGCGAATTTTCCTGCGCCGCTCCGCCCGCGAGGCTCTCTGCGGTCGACTCCGGCAGATCGGCCACCGCCTCGCCCGGCCCGAAGCGCGCGGCGATCCCGGCCAGAACCGGGGCCACCCCCAGCCCCGAAGCAAGCCAGTCGCTCAGCGCCCCGGGCCCGGGGCAGCCGCCGGCCGGGCCGAAGACGGCCTCGGCCATCCGCCCCTGTGCCGGCAGCGGCGCGGGCGGAAGCCCCAGGCGCCTCGGCCAGAACACGAAGAAGCGCATCAGATGCTCGCGCAGGATCTCGTCGGCCAGCGCGGCCCGGTCGCCGGGCCGGACCGGCAAGCCCAGCACCGCGCGCGCGCCGAGCGATTGCGCGGCGCGGCAGAGACCGAAGAGGCGCGGCAAAAGCGCTGCGGCCTCCTCGGGCCTTCGGTTCAGAAGCAACGCCTCGACCGGGACCGGGGCCGGCGGCACGATCCGGGGACCGGCTGCCCCCAGGGCGATATGAAGCGCCGCCGTCACTCCCCCGGCGCTTCCGGGGCCAGCCCGCCCGAAATCACCGCGCGACGGGTCGGCGCGACGGGCGCCTCATCCGCAGCCGCGTCCCCGCAGGCCGGTTCGGCCGCCGCAAGCTCGGCCTCGCGGGTGCTGCGGATATCGGCGGCACGGTCGGTCTCCTCGCGGTTCTCGGCCTTGAACAGCTCGACCGTCACCGCACGGGCGACATCGACGGCCTGAAGCTGGCTGGCAAAATCCGTCATCGGCGAGAACAGAGAACAGGCCTTGTAGCCGCCCACCATGGGCCGGACATTATGAATGAATTCGTAGCTGCCGGAGGGGAAGTCCAGCACCTCCTTTGCCCCGGGCGTCAGGTCAGACCAGTCCTCACCCTCGGCTGGCAGGAGGAACAGGTTCATGAACCAGGGCGCCACCAGCACCCCCAGCGGGCGCCCCCTGTAAAGCGCGAACCCGACCGCCTCGACATGCAGCGAGCCGTTGACCAGCGGCACGTCGCGCATCTTGCCATGCCAGATCTCGCGGAACTCGGCCTCGAGCGCGGCGACGCGCCCGGCCAGCCAGGCAGCCCGATCCGCGGCGCCGGGATCGTCCCGGACCATGAACTGCGCCGCCGGCGCGTCGCAGGTCGGGCAGGTCCAGTCCCCGGGCAGCGCGGCAAAGGGGGTCCCGGGCAGGATCTGGCGGAACTCATCACCCAAGGCCGGGTCGTAGACCGTCCAGCAGATCTTGCATTCCATCACCGCGGCCGGGCTGATCCGGTCGGCACGGCCGCCATAGCTGCCCTCGAAACCTTCGAAACCCGCGCTCACCGGATCGCCTCCAGCACTTCGCGGAGGCGCGCGGCACTGTCCGTCAGATCCTCGGAGGCCGCCAGCACCACCTCGGGCATGTCGGTCACCTCGAAGGTGTCGAGGATCAGGCTGTCCATCGAGTTGAAGAACTGCACCCGCCAGACATTCGGCGTGGCGGTGGCCGAGACCCGGCAATTGCCATAGCCGCGCGACAGGATCGTGACCGCCCCCGTGCCCAGCGCCGCGTCGAGCCAGAGCAGATCGCCCTCGGTATGCGGCAGCAGCGTGAGATTGACCACATGCGGCGACGCGCCCTTGCGCCAGGCCTGCGCGTGATCGAGAAGCTCGACCAGAAGCGCCGGGGCATTGACGACATCGGGCCCCTTCGGCGCGTTCTGCCCCAGCGCCGCGGCTTCGGGCGCGGCAATGAGGCGGGCACAGGCGGGCACCGCACCGACCTCGATCCGGTCGACGCCCGCGCCCATCACCCGCCAGACCCCGGCAAAGACGCTTTCCTGCGCCGCGACCGGGGAGATGCCGCCAATGCGAACCGAGACCTCGCCCTGGCCCAGCGTCTCGGTCAGCAGGCGACGGGCCTCCGGCGGCAGGCCGGTCAGCTCGAACGCTTCGCCCTCGCCCGTCGCGGCGGCGCGGTCGGAGGCGACGGCGAGCTGCGCAAGCAGGGCCAGCGCGGGGCCCGCCGCATCGGCATCGGAGATCTCGGGCAGATGCGGGGCATAGGTCCGCATGCCAGAAGGCATCTGCATGTAGCCCAGGTCGTCGTCGGCGGGTTGCGAACCCGGGCCGAAGCCGGTCGGGGGCAGGTGGAAATTCGAAACCATGCGGTCCTCCTCAGGCTTCGGTCAGCGACAGGATATGCGCGGTGCGGGTCAGGTAATCGTCCCAGTCGCGGATCTTCTGGATATCGCCCAGCAGCCGCCCCTCGCGGTAAAAGACGAACCCCGGCGTCTTCAGCGCCCGGGTCGCCTGGCGCAGCCCCGCCTCGATCGCATCATCGACGATGGCGCAGTCGAAGGCGTCCTGAAAGACCTGTCGCAGCTCGGGCAGGATCACGGCCGCATCGGCGGTCTCGAGATTACGCACCGGATCGCCCGGCACGAACAGGCAATGGGCGCCCGGCGCGCCGGTGAAGGCCTCGAGCTCGGCCATCGAGGACAGCCGCGGCCAGCCGAGGTCGGTTTCGAGACGGGCGATCAGCGGGTGGGTCATGACGGTCATCCCTGGGCAGCGCCGGCAGCAAGCGCGGCCTGCAGGTGGGGGGGAAGGGTCGGCTCGCGGGTCTCGAGATCGGCAAAGGCATCGCCCGCCGAACCGCCCGCCATCACCGCGCGCAGCCCTTCGAGCGCGGCAAGGATCTTCCGCGCCTCGTCGGGATCGAGCCGCTCGCGCGCGGCGCCGAGAAAGGTCAGCACCCAGTCGCCGGGCCGGATTTCAGGGGTCAGCGACACATCGATCAGCGTCCCGTCCTCGGTCCGCCCGACAATGCCCTCGACCGCGCTCAGCCGCATCGGCTCGCCCACGCACATCAGCCGGCCCGCCCCGTGTCGTCCGCACCCGGAAAGAAGCGCTCGTCACCCGAGCGGCAGGCAAGCTCGGCCGCAGGGCGACCGGCCTCATAGGCATCGCGCCGGATCGAGGGATCGGCCAGATCGGCCGAGGCGGTGCGGCCCGGCCGTGCCGCGACACCCCAGCGGGCCAGCTCGGCCAGCGCCTCGGAAAGGGCCTCGGGCAGACGCGCGGCGACCGTCGGGGTCAGTCCGCCGCCGTAATCCTCCAGCTCGGCGGGCTGGCACCCGATCAGGGTCATCCGCGACGGCAGGCAGCCGACCAGCGCAGCCGTGGCCAGCACATCCTGAAAGCCGGTCTGGTGCAGGCTCATCTTCTTGGCCCCCATGAAGGCAGGCACATCGGCATCACGGACGATCTTGAGCGTGCCCGGCGGCAATCCGTAATCGACCGCATCGAAGATCAGGAGATCCTCGGCCTCCTCGAGGAAGGGCAGCAGATAAAGCCCCTGGGTGCCGCCATCGAGCAGCCGCACCCCGGCCTCGAAGGCATGGCTCTCGGCCAGCGCCTCGAGGCAGCGGGGCCCGAAGCCCTCATCCGCCCAGAGGACATTTCCGATCCCGAGGATCAGCGTGAGGCGGTCAGTCGCGGCTGGCATTGGGTCCTCCTTCGGCCGGCGCCGGCAGCGGGGCGGTTCTGCGCCCCGCTGCCGGCGAAAACAGGTTTCTCAAATACGGCGGAAAGGCCCTGACGGGTCCGTGCCTCTCCGGTCCGTCGCGGGACAGAGCCCTGCCACCTGGCGCGCCCGCCCGTCCTTTCCCCGAAGCCGCGGGCGCAGCAGCGCCCGAAGCCCCGGGATCTTGCGGCCCCTCACTCCACCCGGTTGTCCTTGAAGGTCCGCCAGCCGGAAATCATGGTGGTGATCATCGACTGACGCGACATGATATCTTCGCGGATCGCCGCATAGATGTGGAAGATCGCGAAGAGCGTGATCGCCCACATGCCCAGATGGTGCAGCGTGTGCAGCCGCTGGGAGTTCCCGACCAGCCCCAGCACCCAGCCGAACATGCCGTCGAAGAACGAGCCCTGCCCCGCCCCTTCGGCATACAGCGCGAAGCCGGTGACGATCATGAAGGTCATGCCCAGCGTGATGAAGGTGAACATCGCGAAATGGGCCAGCGGGTTGTGGCCGATATACTTCTTCGGCTCCTTCTCGAGAAAGGCATACCAGCGCGCCTCGAAGATCATCTCCTTCCACCAGCGCTTGCGCCAGACCGGGATGTAGAACAGCTGGCGCGCATGCCGGTTGCCGACGAAGGCGAAGTAGATCCGGCCCAGGAAGGCGACCGTCAGGATCATGCCGGCGGCGAAATGGGCAAAGCGGATATAGCCGAAGACGAACTGGTTCGTGGCCTCGGAAATCTCCATCGTCGGCGGCGGCGAGCCGATCAGGTAGCCCGTCACGATCAGAACGGTGATCGCCAGCGCGTTGACCCAGTGCCAGATCCTGACCGGCATCTCGTAGACATAGATGGCAGTGCGCAGTTGCAGGCTCTCGATATCCTCGGGACGGGCGCCGCCTGTCAGCCGCGCGGCCTCCAGCGGGGTCGGCGCCTCGGGGTTCGGGATATGGATCGGAATGTCGGTCCTGTCCTTGGTGCTCATGGCCGGTCCCTCACCCTGCCAGAAGCCAGGCGCCCGAGGCGACCAGCGTGCCGCCCGCCGCACTCCGCAGCATCCGGGCCGCACGCAGATCGGACAGGCCGCGGGCAAGCGCGATGCCGATCAGGTGCAGGGCCGCGGTCGACAGCAGGAAACCAGCCAGATAGGCCAGCGCCGCCCCGCTCGCCTCGGAGGCATGGGCATGGCCGTGGCAGATGCCGAAAAGCGCGATCGCCGCAAGGGCGCCGCCCGTGAGCCAGCGCGGCTGGTCCTGACGGGCAAGAAGCGCGAGCAGGCCGAACACCGCGACCGAGGCCGCGATCATGCCCTCGACACCCGGCAGCGGCATCCCCGCCCAGGACAGGGCGGCCCCCGCGATCATCGCCCCCATGAAGGCAGCCGCCCCGGCCCAGACCCGACGTCGCAGCGCAAGGCCGGACCAGAGCCCCACCGCCAGCATCGCCAGCAGATGGTCGGCCCCGGTCACGGGATGCAGCATCCCGTGCATCAGCCCCGAGGGAGCCCCCTGCCCGGTATGGGCCAGCGCGGGCCCGGCCAGGGCAGCCAGGGCCCCGGCAAGCAGATATTTCCTCATCCTCGTCTCCTCCCTCAGCGAACCTTGACCCGGGTCAGTTCCTGCCCGTCCGGCGCCATCACATGGGTCGAGCAGGCCAGGCACGGATCGAAGCTGTGCAGCGTGCGCAGGATCTCGACCGGCTCGTCCGGACGCTCCATCCTGGTGTTCATCAGCGCGGCCTCGAAGGCGCCGATATTGCCGGCGGTGTCGCGCGGGCTGCCGTTCCAGGTGGTGGGCACGACGCATTGATAATTCTCGATCCGCCCGTCCTTGATCTTGATCCAGTGGCCCAGCGCGCCGCGCGGCGCCTCGGTCATGCCGACGCCCTTGGCCTCCTTCGGCCAGGTCTTCGGCTCCCATTTCTCGACATTGGCGGTCGCGGTATCGCCGTTGCGGCAGGTCGTGATCAGCTTGTCGAAGAAATGCTTCTGCAGCCGCGCGCAATAATCGGCCTCGAGCGCGCGGGCCGCGGTGCGCCCCAGCGTCGAGAACAGCGCATCGACCGGCAGATCCATCGTGCGCAGAAGCCCGTCGACCTGGCCCTTGATTTCCTCATGGCCCTGGGCATAGCCGACGACATAGCGCGCCAGCGGCCCCACCTCCATCGCATGGCCCTTCCAGCGCGGCGCCTTGATCCAGGAGTACTTGGCGGCCTCGTCGAGCTCCTGGATATTGGTCCTGGTCCCCTTGGCATTGGGCCCAAGCTCGAATTTCGGCTCGGTCACGCCATCCCAGGGATGCAGGCCCTTGCCGGGGGTGCCGTAGGTATACCAGGAATGGTCGACGAATTCCTGCACCTGCTCGGGGTCGCGCGGATCGACATCGAGCACTTCGTTCATGTTGCCGTTGACGATGGCCCCGCGCGGCAGGTGCAACTGCTCGGCCGAGAAATCGTTGGGGTTCTCGGGAATGTCGCCATAGGCCAGCACCGCCTGCCGCGACAGCCCGCCGCCATAGAGCCAGTTCTTGTAGAAACCGCCGATGGCGACGACATCCGGGATATAGACGTTCTTCACGAAGGTCATGCACTGGTCGATGATGGAGCTGACCATGTTCAGCCGCTCCATGTTGATCGCGCCGACCGCGCCGGTGCCGTCGATATTGATAGGACAGGGCACGCCGCCGACCAGCCAGTTCGGATGCGGGTTCTTGCCGCCGAAGATGGTGTGGATCTTCACCACCTCCTTCTGCAGGTCCAGCGCCTCGAGGTAATGGGTGGTGGCCATCAGATCGGCCTCGGGCGGCAGCAGATAGGCCGGATTGTCCCAGTAGCCGTTCTTGAACAGCCCCAGCTGCCCGCTTTCGACGAATTTCTTCAGCCGGTTCTGCACGTCGCGGAAATAGCCCGGGGAAGACAGCGGGTGGCTGGGCGAGACCGCCTGCTGCAGCTCGGATGTGGCCTTCGGGTCGGCCCGCAATGCGTTCACGGGGTTCACCCAATCCAGCGCATGCAGGTGGTAGAAATGGACGATATGGTCGTGGATCTGCAGGTTCAGTTGCATGATGTTGCGGATCGAGTTGGCATTCTGCGGGATCGAGATCCCCAGCGCGTCCTCGACCGCGCGGACGCTGGTCAGCGCATGCGTCCCGGTGCAGACGCCGCAGATGCGCTCGGTGAAGGCCCAGGCATCGCGCGGATCGCGGCCCTTGAGGATCACCTCGAGCCCGCGCCACATGGTTCCGGTCGAGACCGCGTTGCGGATGATGCCCTCGTCATCCACATTCACCTCGCAGCGCATGTGGCCCTCGATCCGGGTCACCGGGTCGACGACGATGCGGCGGCCGGTCGTGTCGAGGTCGAAGCCGTTCGGAGTGGCGACCATGGCTTACACCTCTTCTTTCTGGGTACTGTCCTGGGACTTCTTCTGGGCCCGCTTCAGGGCCGAGGCGGCGATATGGGCGGCGATGCCCGCGCCGACCGCGCCGGCCGCGGCAAAGCCGATCTGGTCGGCCGTGGCCTCGATCCCGAACTGCTTGATCGTGGTGAGCCGGTCGTAGAACGAGCCCTGGTCCCAGAACCCGTCCTCGGAACAACCGATGCAGCCATGGCCCGACTGGATCGGGAAGCTCACGCCCTCGTTCCAGCGCACGGTGGAGCAGGCATTGTAGGTGGTCGGGCCCTTGCAGCCCATCTTGTAGAGGCAATAGCCCTTGCGCGCATATTCGTCGTCCCAGGTCTCGACGAACTGGCCCGCGTCGAAATGCGGGCGACGGTAGCACTTGTCGTGGATGCGCTGGGAATAGAACATCTTCGGCCGCCCCTGGCGGTCGAGATCGGGCATGCGGTCGAAGGTCAGCATGTAGGTGATCACGCCGGTCATGACCTCGGCGATGGGCGGGCAGCCCGGCACCTTGATGATCGGCTTGTCGGTGATGACCTTGTGCACCGGGGTCGCACGGGTCGGATTCGGCGCCGCCGCCTGCACGCAGCCATAGGAGGCACAGGCCCCCCAGGAGATGATCGCCTTGGCATGTTCGGCCGCGTGGCGCAGCTGCTCGACGAAGGGCTTGCCGCCGATGATGCAATACATCCCGTCCTCGTTCAGCGGCGGGTTCCCCTCGACCGCGAGGATGTAGTTGCCCTTGTATTTCTCGATCGTGTCTTCCAGCGCGGCCTCGGCCGCATGGCCCGCCGCCGCCATCAGCGTGTCGTCATAATCGAGCGAGATCATCGACAGCACGACATCCTTGGCCAGCGGATGGGCCGAGCGGATGAAGCTTTCCGAGCAGCAGGTGCATTCCAGGCCATGGACCCAGATCACGGGCGTTCTCGGCTTGGTTTCCATCGCATGGGCGATCTTCGGCACGAAGGCGGGCCCGAGGCCAAGCGCCGCCGCTGTCAGCGAACAGTATTTCATGAAGCTGCGCCGGGTGATCCCCTGGCGACGCATGACCTCGTAGAAGGTTTCGATTTCAGCCAAGTCGGTCCTCCCATCCCATGACCCCGGGCGCCGGCGGAAGCGGCGGCTCAGTATGCCAGTGCATGCGAGCAAATCTCCGCCTATCGGAGCAAGGTTTTCCTCAGCATCCTTAAAATCGTGTTAATTTCTTTTTATTTCATTTACTTAACAAGCTTAGCCCTATCCTCTGCCGAGGATTTGGCGAAAAGTTTCTTCCCGATTTTTCAGAATTCCGGTAAAAAACCTTCCGCCTGCGGCAATTCGCCGGCTGCGGCAATAACGGCCTGCCCCAGCGCCAACCCGCCGTCATTCGCCGGAGTTTCCCGATGGATCAGCACCTTGACCCCCTGCAAGGCCGCAAGCATCTCGGCCAGAAGCCGCGCGTTCTGGAAACAGCCTCCCGACAGGGCAACCGCCCTTGCGCGGCCGGTCTCGACCAGGGCGCGGGCAGGATCGGCGAAGGCACGCGCAAGCCCGGCATGGAACCGGGCCGAAATGAGACAATGGGCCAGTCCGGCCTCGATATCGCCTGTCATGGCCCGGATCGCCGGAGCCGGATCGAGGCCGGCAAAGCGGTAGGGCCGGTCCGCCGGACAGCCCTCGGCCAGGGACTCCAGCCGCATCGCGGCCTCGCCCTCATAGCTTTGCCGCCCGCTGCAAAGCCCGAGCGCCGCGGCGACCGCATCGAAGAGCCGGCCGGCCGAGGAGGACAAGGGCGCGTTCAGCCCCGCCCGCGCCGCCGCCCGCAGCGCGGCACGCGGCCGGTCGGCGAGCCACCGGTCGGCGTGCCCGGCCAGCCCCGCCGCATCGAGCCGGACCAGCAGATTGCGCCATGGCTCTCGCGCGGCGGCATCGCCCCCGACCAGCGGCACCGGTGCCAGATGCCCGACCCGCTCGACGCCGCGATACTCCCCCAGCAGGAGCTCTCCGCCCCAGACCGTCCCGTCGGGGCCGTAACCGGTGCCGTCCAGCACGATGCCAGCCACCGGCCCGCCCGCGCGCGGCCAGCCATTCTCGGCCAGGCAGGCCGCCAGATGGGCGTGGTGATGCTGGACCTCGATGACAGGCAGGCCAAGGCTCCGGGCATGCTGCGTCGTGCGATAGCCCGGATGGGCATCGCAGGCGACCAGCGCCGGACGGTGATCGAACAGCGCGCGGTAATCGGCGATGGCACGCGGGAAGGCGTCCCAGCTGTCCGCCGCGTCGAGATCGCCCAGATGATGCGACAGCAGCGCCTGCCCACCCTTCACGAGGCAGATCGCCGATTTCATCTGCCCGCCCAGCGCCAGCACCTGCGGCGCATGCTCGAACCCCTCGGGCAGCGGCATGGTTCCGGGCACCCGCCCCCGCGCCCGGCGCAGGACCATCGGCGGCTCGGCCCGCTCGACGCTGTCATCGAGCCTGCGCGCGATCTCGCGGTCATGCAGCAGCACGGCATCGGCAAGGCCGCCCAGCATCGCGCGGACCTCGTCATTTTCCACCGCCTGTGGCGCCCCCGACAGATTGCCCGAGGTCATCACCAGAGGCCGCGCCACGGCCGCAAGCAGCAGGTGGTGCAGCGGCGTATAGGGCAGCATCACGCCCAACCGCGACATTCCCGGCGCGACCGCCCCGGGCAGGGCGCCGGTGCCGGTGCTGATGCCGGGCACAAGAACGATGGGGGCGGCCGGATCGCGCAGCCGCGCCAGATCGGCGGCCGACGGTCTGCAGACTGCCGCCAGATCGGCCTCGCGCAGCATCAGCGCGAAGGGCTTGGCCGGACGGCGCTTGGCGCGGCGCAGCCGGTCGAGCGTCGCCGGGTTGCCCGCATCGCAGGCCAGATGAAAGCCGCCGAGCCCCTTCACCGCAAGGATGCCCCCCTGCCGCAACAGGTCCGCCGCCAGAGCCACCGGATCGCCCGCGGCAACCACGCCTGCCATCCGTTCCAGCCAGAGCCGGGGGCCGCAATCGGGGCAGGCGATGGGCTGGGCATGAAAGCGGCGGTCGGCCGGGTCGTCGTATTCGGCGCGGCAGGACGCGCAGATCGGGAAGGCCGCCATTGTGGTCTGCGCCCGGTCGTAGGGCAGCCCGCGCAGGATGGTGAAACGCGGCCCGCAACGGGTACAGTTGGTGAAGGCATAGCCCTGCCTGCGGCCACCGCCCGCGATCTCGGCCAGACAGTCCGGGCAGGTGGCGGCATCGGGGGTGACGCGGGTCTGGGCGCCCCCGCCCCGGCTGGCGGCGATGGCAAAGCCGTCGGGGAGGGCATCAAAGCAGCGATCCTGCGCCTCGATCGCGTCGATCCGCGACAGGCCCGGCGCCCGGGCGGATAACGCGGCCTGAAAGCCCACGAGATCGCCCCCGGCCGCGCGGATCAGCACTCCCTCGGCATCGTTGAAGACCTCGCCCACCAGGCCGAATTCCTGCGCCAGTTGCCAGACGAAGGGCCGGAAGCCAACGCCCTGCACCTGGCCGCGCACCCGGATCTCGCGGCCCGGCACCATCTCAATGCACCGTGCAGACCATGCAGGGATCGAAGCTGCGCACCACATGCTGAACCGCAAGCGGCGTCGTCTCGCCATCCGCGACCGGCACCCCCTCAAGCGCGGCTTCCAGCGGGCCGGGCGTGCCCGAGGCATCGCGCGGGCTGAAATTCCAGGTCGTGGGCGCCACGATCTGATAAGAGGCGATCCGGCCGTTCTCGACCCGCAGCCAGTGGCCCAGCGCGCCGCGCGCCGCCTCGACCAGCCCGACCCCCGAGCCCTCGCGGAGCCGGGGCGCGGGGGTCATGAACGTCGCCGCAGGATCGATCTTGCGCGCGAGTTCCTCCATGAAAATCTGCGTGCGCGCAAGATCGAGCAGCCGCCCGATGACGCGGGCCATCACCCCGCCCCCTGCCAGCGCCACCGCCAGCGGATGCCCGGCGACCACCTGCCGCGCGAGCGCGCCGGTCTCGTAGCCCAGCCCGTCGAGGCGCGGTGCCTTGCACCAGCTATAGGCAGCCTCGCGCATCTCTTCGTCGGGCAGGGTCTGCCCCTCGGATGGATGCACGGCCTCGCCCAGCATCCAGGCATGCGAGAGATCCTCGGTCATCCCCCTCAGATCGAGCGGCAGGGGCCCGTCCTTCCAGAGCCCCGGTGCAAAGCCATGCCCCCCGGCCAGCGGATAGGCCCCGAAGCTGAGATATCGCCCCGAGCCCCGGCCCAGCGCGTCGAGACCGAGATCGGCGGCAATTTCCAGAAACAGGCCCGCATCGCCCCGGTCCCAGCCCATCAGCCCCGCACGCGCGTCCAGCGCCACGAAATCCTCGAGCGGGGCCCCGAACAGCTCTGCCTCGAGATAGCGGCGAAAGGCGGCGAGGCTCGCCACGATCCGCACCTTGTCGCGCGGCCCCGGGGCGCGGGTGACGCCGCCGGGCTGGATGGCCAGAGTATGCGGCCATTTCCCTGCCATCAGCCCGAGAACATGCATGAGCTCGGCCCGCGCCGCGATGGCCGCCCGCGCCGCCGAGCCGCGTTCGGCGGTGAAGCGCGCGACGGCGCGCGCATGCCAGGGCCGCCCGGCATAGGCGGGGCGGGCGAAATCGGGCATGAAGAACAGGTTGAAATGGACCAGATGGTCCGAGACATTCTCGATCGCGTGGATCAGAGCGGCCATCGCCGCGCCTGCGGGCGCGGGCTCATGTCCGCCCGCATCGGCCAGCGCCCGCGCCGCCGCCGCCGACTGGCTGATCGAACAGATGCCGCAGATCCGGGGCGTGATGGTCAGCGCGTCCGAGGCTGGACGGCCGGTCATCATCCGCTCGAAACCGCGATAGAGCGGGGCATTGACCCGGGCGCTGCGAACCCGTCCTTCGGCGATGTCGAGATGAACCTCGAGATCGCCCTCGACACGGTTGAAGGGGCCGACGATCAGGCGCGTTCCGGTCATCCGCGCGGCTTGCCCGGGCGCGGCAGCACCTCGATCCGGTCAGCGGTGGCATTCTTCGCCAGCCGCTCGGGCGTCGCGGCCTTCGACAGCGAGGCCAGCGCCATGAACCAGGCCTTGGGCATGTCGGCAGGCAAACCGACCGGGATCCCCGCGACCTTGGGGGTCTCGGTGAAGGCGTGGCGCGGTTCCTCGAATTCGGGCGCGGTGCAGGAGATGCAGGGATAGCCCGCACGGGTGCAGCTTCCCTGCCCGTTCCAGGGGCGGATGTTGCAATCGCCCACCGCCTGGGTGCCGACGCAGCCCAGATGCTCCATCATGCAGCCCATTTCGCAAAGCGCGGTGGCCGAGGCCTTGTATTCGTAGAACTCGTTCCTGGGGCAGCCGTGATGGACCAGGTGCTCGGCATAGAAGCGCGGCCGGGCCAGCGCGTCGAGATCGTCGGGCCCCATCGCGCCCGCGGCGAGCAGCATCAGCGTTTCGGTGACCCAGTCGGGATGCGTCGGGCAGCCCGCCACGTTGATCACCGGCAGTCCGGTCGGGTCGCGGAACCCGGCCGGCAGGATACCGCCCGGATGGGTGCCCTCATATTGCAGCCCGGCCGCATCCGAAGGGTTCCCGCCCGCGCTGGTGACGCCGCCGAAGGCCGCGCAGGACCCCACCGCCACCACGTGCCGCGCCTGCGGCACCAGCCGCCCGACCCAGTCGAGCATCGAGCGCCCCGTCCCCGACAGCATCTGGAACCGCCCGGTCCCCTTGGGCCCGCGGGCGATGGCGCCCTCGACGCAGAGCACATCGAGCGGGACATCCCCGGCGGCGGCGGCCTCGAGCAGCCCGCGCGCCTCGGCACCGGTCGCCTCGGACAGCGACGGGTGCCACAGGAACCGGATGCCCGCGCCCTCGAAAAGCTCGAACAGCGTCGGCGCCTCGGCACAGAGCAGCGACATGGTGCAACCGCCGCAACCGGCGGCCTGAAGCCAGAGCACGTTCATGCCCCCTCTCCGGCCAGCGGCAGGTCGAGCCGGAAGCAGGCCCCTCTCTCGGCCGCGCACAGCCGGAGCTGGCCACCATGCTCGGCCGCGATCTTGGCGCTGATCGCAAGGCCGAGCCCGGTTCCCTGCCCGACCTCCTTGGTCGTGAAGAACGGATCGAAGATCAGCGTCCTGACCGCATCGGGCACGCCGGGCCCGTCATCGCTGACCTTCATGACCGCCGCCTCGGCCTCGGCACCGAACCAGAGCTCCATCCGGCCGCCCGGCCCGGCGGCGTCCCGCGCGTTCTGCACCAGGTTCATCACCACCTGCTGGACATGGCCGGGCCGCCCCAGCGCCATCACCCTGTCCGCGCCCTCAAAGGCGATCTCGACATCGCCCCGCGAGCCGCGCATCACCCAGCTTGCCGCGACCCGCGCGGTTTCGACCAGATCGAAGGCCACCCGCTCGCCCGAGCCCTCGGAAGAGAGCCGGCGCAGATCCTCGACGATGTCGCGCACCCGCTCGGCCCCGTCCCGCGCGCCCGCGACCGCATCGCGCAGATTGCGGATCTCGCGGTCCAGACGCAGCTCCTCGCGCAGCCGCACCAGTTCGGCACGGTCGGCGCCCGCCTGCACCTGCTCGAAATAGGTCTCGAACTTGCCGGCATAGCGTTCCAGCGCATGGGCATTGGCATAGACGAAGCTGATCGGGTTGTTCAGCTCATGCGCGACGCCCGCCAGCAGCCGCCCCAGCGAGGCCAGCTTTTCGTTGCGCACCAGAAGCGCCTGAGCCGCCTTCAGCTCGTCATGGCTGGCGGCCAGCTCGGCATAGGCCTGACGCAGCTCGCCCAGCGGGCGGCCGGTCAGCACATGGCCGGTGACCCGGCCGCGCTCGTCCATCCGGGGCGACAGCGACAGTTCGAGCGGCGTCGCGCCATCGGCCGCGATCAGCCCGGCCTCGATCATCACCGGACAGCGGCCCTGCCCGGCCCGTGCCATCGCCGCCTCGAGCGCGGGGCGATCGGCTTCGGAAAACAGCTCGGTGACCTGGCGTCCGGCAAACGCCTCGCGCGGGGCCCCGGTGCGAAGCGCAGTCGAGGCCGATACATCCTCGACCCGGCCGCCACGGGCCACCACGATCAGCACATCCGAAACCGAGGCGAGTATCGAGCCGAGAAACGAGCGCATCGTCTCGAGCTCGGCATTCTTGGCCTCGAGCTGTTCCTGATAATCGACGAGATCGACATAGGTCCGGTCGACCGCCGACAGCACATCGGCCCAGACCGCATCCGAGAATTCGCCCTCGCCGGAGACGAGGCCCCTGGTGATGTCCCGCGCCATCTGTCCTCCTTCGGCCGGAGGATAGCTTCCTCCTGCCGCGGCGCAAATCAATTCGCGTGGTGGCGGCGGCGCACGCCCGCCGGGCGTCCAGGCAGGTCGAGCCTCGCATCGGCCCGCGGCGTCTCGGACACCACCCTGCCCCTAGAGATCACCGCCAGCCGGGCAGGCCGCAGCCGGATCGCCTCGATCGCATCGCCCGCATCGAGGATCACCAGCGAGGCCTGGGCCCCTTCATGAAGCCCGTAGCCCTCGAGATGCAGGATCTTCGCGCTTTCGGTCGTCACCATGTCGAAGCAGCGCCGCATCTCGGCGGGCGAGGTCATCTGCGCCACATGCAGCCCCATGAAGGCCACGTCCAGCATGTCGGCGGTGCCCAGGGGATACCACGGGTCGCGCACGCAGTCCTGACCCCAGCCGACGGTGATGCCATGGGCCTGCAGCTCCTTCACCCGGGTCAGGCCGCGCCGTTTCGGGAAGCTGTCATGGCGGCCCTGGATCACGATGTTGATCAGCGGGTTCGGCACAGCCGAAAGCCCGGCCTCGGCCATCAGCGGCAGAAGCTTCGAGACATAGTAATTGTCCATCGAGTGCATCGAGGTCAGGTGGCTGCCATTGACCCGGCCCTGAAGCCCCAGCCTCCGGGCCTCATAGGCCAGCGTCTCGACATGGCGGCTGAGGGGATCGTCGGTCTCGTCGCAATGCAGGTCGACCAGAAGCCCGCGCTCGGCGGCGATCTCGCAGAGCTCGCGGACCGAGGCACGGCCGTCTTCCATCGTGCGCTCGAAATGCGGGATGCCGCCGACGACATCGACCCCCATGTCGAGCGCGCGCAGGGTGTTGGCCCGGGCGGTCGGATCGCGCAGGAAACCATCCTGCGGGAAGGCCACCAGTTGCAGATCGAGATAGGGTTTCACGACCTCGCGCACATGCAGCATCGCCTCGACGCCCTTGAGGCTGTCATCGCAGGTATCGACATGGCTGCGGATCGCCAGCAGCCCCTGGCTTACCGCCCAGTCGCAATAGGCCAGCGCGCGCTCGACCATCTGATCGACGGTCGCGATCTCTTTCAGCTCGCCCCAGAGCGCGATGCCCTCCAGCAGCGTGCCCGAGGCGTTGATCCGGGGCGTGCCGTAGGACAGCGTCGCGTCCATGTGGAAATGCGGATCGACGAAGGGCGGGCAGACCAGATCGCCCGCCGCGTCGATCACCCGCCCGGCGGTCGAGCCCGACAGATCGCCGATGGCCGCGATCCGGCCCTTCGAAATCCCGATATCGCCGACCTCTCCGTCGGGCAGGTTTCCATCGGTGATCAGAAGGTCGAACTCGGCCATGTCAGCGTTCTCCGCGGTTAAAGGGCGTCATCAGGGCGGCGGGCACCTCGGCCCGGCGCGACATCAGGACCAGCGCCAGGATCGACAGCGCATAGGGCACCATCAGGAAGACCTGGTAGGGGATGTCGGCGCCGAGCGGCGTCTGCTGCAATCGGATCTGTAGCGCGTCGAAGGCCGCAAACAAGAGCGCTCCGATCAAGGCCTTGCCCGGACGCCAGGCGCCGAAGACGACAAGCGCGATGCAGATCCAGCCGCGCCCGTTCACCATCTCGAAGAAGAAGGAGGAAAAGGCCGACATGGTCAGGAAGGCCCCGCCCACGGCCATCAGCCCCGACCCCGCCATCACCGCGCCGATGCGGATCGCGGCGACCGACAGGCCCTGCGCCTCGACCGCCGAGGGATTCTCGCCCGCCGCGCGCAGGGCAAGGCCCAGCGGCGTGCGGTACAGAACCAGCGCCACGACGATGACGGTGGCGAAGGCCAGATAGGTCAGCGCGGTCTGGGAAAAGAGCGCCTCGCCGAAGAAGGGAAGATCGGAAAGGCCCGGGATATGCAGGGGCTGGAACGGCTCGATCCGGGGCGGGCTGGTGACCTCGGGCAGCGACAGGCGGTAGGCATAATAGGCGCTGGAGGTCGCCAGCATGGTGATGCCGAGGCCCACGACGTGCTGAGACAGCCCGAAGGGCACGGTCAGAAGCCCGTGCAACGCGCCGAAGGCCATGCCGGTCAGAAGCGCGACCAGCAGTCCCGGCCAGAGCCCGAGGCCCGCATAGACCGCCATCCAGCCCGCGAAGGCGCCCGCGACCATGATCCCCTCGATCCCGAGGTTCAGAACGCCCGCGCGTTCGCAGATGAGCTCGCCCATGGTGGCGAAGATCAGCGGCGAGGCGATGCGCAGCACCGCCGCCCAGAAGCTGGCCGACAGAAGGATGTCGAGGATCTCCATCAGCCCCTCACCACGCGGAATTTCGTCAGAAGGATCGCCAGCACCATCGACAGAAGCGCCACCGCGACCGAGATGTCGGCGATATAGGTGGGCACGTCGGCCGCGCGGCTCATGCTGTTGGCGCCGACGAAGACGCCCGCCACGAAGATGGCCGAGGCGACGACGCCCAGCGGGTGCAGAAGCGCCAGCATGGCGACGACGATGCCGGTGTAGCCAAAGCCCGGGCTCAGATCCAGGGTCAGGTTGCCCTTGAGCCCCGCGACCTCGGAGAAGCCAGCCAGCGCCGCCAGCCCGCCCGACAGAAGCGCTGTCTTGACGATCACCCGGTTGACCGGGATGCCCGCAAAGCGCGCGGCCTGCGGGTTCAGCCCCACCGCGCGGATCTCGTAGCCCAGCGTCGTGCGGATCTGGATCAGCCAGACCGAGACCGCCGCGATCAGCGCCAGCCCGAACCCCCAATGCAGCCTGAGCCCCTCGATCAGCCGCGGCAGGCGGGCATCGCGCGGAATGGGCGGCGATTTCGGCCAGCCCATGCCCATCGGGTCCTTCAGCGGGCCTTCGAGCAGCATCGAGATGACCAGCAGCATGATGAAGTTCAGCAGAAGCGTCGTGACCACCTCGTCGACGCCGAGCCTGAGCTTCAGCACCGCGGGCCCCAGCAGGACCAGCGCGCCCGCAAGGATCGCGGCCAGCGCCATCATGGGGATCGCGACCGCGCCCGGCAGGCCGAGCTGGGTGCCGACCAGCACGGTCATCAGCGCGCCCGCGTAAAGCTGCGCCTCGGCCCCGATATTCCAGAGCCGGGCACGGAAGGCCACGGCGACGGCCAGCCCGGTGAAGATCAGCGGCGTCGCCCGGTTCAGGGTCTCGAGCAGCGCGAATTTCGAGCCCGCAGCCCCCTTCACGATCAGCCCCAGCGTGGCGAAGGGGTCGGCGCCTGCGAGTTTCGCAAGCCCCGAGGCCACCGCGACGGTGAAGGCCAGCGCCGCGAAGGGCAGCCCCAGACGGCGGGCCAGCGTCGGATTGTGGACCGGATCAAGCCGCATGGTCGAACCCCTGCCCCGCCATCCAGGCGCCCAGTTCCGCGGGTGTCTTCGAGCCGCGCGCAAAGCCCGGCGACAGCCGCCCCTCGGACATGACATGGATCACGTCGGACAGCGCCAGGATCTCGTCGAGATCCTCGGAAATCAGCAATATGGCGGCGCCCGCATCCCGCGCCGCGATCAGGCATTCCTGCACGTAGGTCAGAGCCCCGATATCGAGCCCGCGCACGGGCTGGTTGGCCAGAATGATCCTTGGCCCCGCCTCCAGCGCGCGCCCCAGGATCAGCTTTTGCATGTTGCCACCCGAGAGCAGCCGGATCCGGGCCTCGGGCCCGGGACAGCGCACGTCATAGTCGGCGATGATCTTCTCGGCATGGGTCCGCGCCGCGCGCCAGTTCATCCAGCCATACCGGCTGTAGGGCGCGCGCGCGTAATCCTCGAGAACGGCATTCTCGGTCAGGGAGAAATCGGCGATCGAACCCGTCGCGTGGCGATCCTCGGGGATGCGGCCGACCCCGGCGGCCAGCGCCGCGCGGGGCGACCAGACGCTGACCTCGGCGCCATGGACCTCGAGCCGTCCCTGATCGGGCGCGGTCATGCCCGAGACCAGATCGGCCAGCGCCCCCTGCCCGTTGCCCGACACGCCGGCAAGCCCGGTGATCTGCCCCGCCCGAAGATCGAGCGTGACGCGGTTCAGCCCCGAGCGGCTGCCCTCGGGATGGCAGGTGACGTCCCTCAGCGACATCAGCGCAGGCCCGGGGGTGGCGGTCGAGGGATGCGGCAGGCGCACCTCTTCGCCCACCATCATCTCGGCCAGGCGGTGGCGGTCGGTCTCGGCGGTGGCGACCTCGCCCGCGACACGGCCATGACGCAGCACGATCACCCGGTCGGCCGCGGCCATCACCTCGTGCAGCTTGTGCGAGATGAAGATCACCGACAGGCCCCGGGCCACCGCCTTCCTGAGCGTGGCCAGAAGCGCGTCGGTCTCCTGCGGGGTCAGCACGGCGGTCGGTTCGTCGAGGATCAGCACCCGCGCCTCGCGGTAAAGCGCCTTCAGGATCTCGACGCGCTGGCGCTCGCCCACGGAAAGATCGCGCACCTTCGCATCGGGACGGACCGCAAGGCCGAAATCGCGCGACAGCGCCGCGATCCGCGCCCGCGCGGCAGACCGCCCCAGCCCGGCCCGCCAGAGCGGCCGGGTGCCCAGGAGGATATTCTCGGCCACGGTGAGATTGCCCGCGAGGGTGAAATGCTGGTGGACCATGCCGACGCCCGCAGCCAGAGCCGCCCCGGGCTGGCCGGGCGGCAGCGGCCTGCCCATCACCTCGACACTGCCCGCATCGGCGGTGTAATGGCCGAAGAGGATGTTCATCAGCGTGGTCTTGCCCGCGCCGTTCTCGCCCAGAAGCGCGAGGACCTCGCCCCTGTGCAGAGCGAAGCCGATATTGTCATTGGCTCTCAGCGTCCCGAAGCTCTTGGTGATCCCCTCGAGCTTCAGGACAACCGGTCGGGTGCCGGACATCAGGAGGACTTGGGCTCTTTGTCGTTGATCTCGACGGTGAAATCGCCTGCCTTGATCGCCGCCTCTTTCTGCGCGATCAGCTCCATCGCAGATTGCGGAACCTTGCCCTCGAAAGTGCCAAGCGGCGCCAGCGAACAGCCGCCTTCCTTCATGAAAGAATAGACGCCGTAATCATCCGCCTTGAAGCTGCCCGCCGAGACGTTCCCCAGCGCGGCAGCGAGCGTCGGCGCGAAGTCCCAGATCGCCGAGGCGACGACGGTATCGGGATAGTCGGGCTGGGTGTCGATGACATTGCCGATGGCCAGCACGCCCTTTTCCTGCGCCGCATCCGAGACGCCGAAGCGTTCGGCATAAAGCAGGTCGGCCCCGTTCTCGATCATCGCGAAGGCGGTTTCCTTGGCCTTGGGCGGATCGAACCAGGAGCCGATGAAGCTGACCTGGAAAGTGGCGTCGGGTTTGACCTCGCGCACGCCCGCCATGAAGGCATGCATCAGCCGGTTCACCTCGGGGATCGGGAAGCCGCCGATCATGCCGATATTGCCGGTCTTGCTCATCGCACCCGCGACGATGCCCGACAGGTAGGAGGCGTCCTGGATATAGTTGTCGAAGACGGCGAGGTTGGGATAATCCGGGTCGGGCTTGAAGGACGAGCCCATCAGGAAGGCGGTCTCGGGATAGTCGAGAACCACTTCGCGCGCCTCCTGTTCGACGCCGAAGATCTCGCCCATGATGAGCTTGACCCCCTGTTCGGCATATTCGCGCATGACGCGGGGATAGTCGGTATTGGTGGTGTTTTCCGAGAAGGCATAGGTGATCTCGCCCGCCGCCCGTGCCGCATCGGCGGCCTTGTGCAGCCGGCTCACCCATTGCTGCTCGACCGGCACCGTGTAGATGCCCGCCACGCTGACCGGCTCGGCCGCCAGCCCGCGCCGCGGCCAGAGCCCAAGCCCCAGCCCGGCCGCCGCACCGGCCCCGCCCAGCAAGAGCCCACGCCGCCCCATCGCGAACCCGTCCCGCGTTGTCGCCATACCTTCATCCCCTGTAACATGTCCCCGTGGATGACGGCATTCGGCGCCATCGGCCGGGATTTTGGAATGGCCGGACAGTGCCACGGGTGCCCGGCGAAGAAAAGCCCGCTCGTTTCCCGGGCCGGGGCAAAGCACCTGACAGGGAAATGGGCCCCCTGCCGTCCAGTCGGGATGTTCCCGCCCCGGCTCTATCGGCCCGCGGCGCGCAGGGCGGATCGTCTATTGCCGGAAACGACCATCTGGGCGTCGCCAGGGAAGGGCGGCTCCGGCCGGACAGGCACAGACGCCTCCGGCATCTGGCCATGATCCCGCCCCCAGGATCGGCCGCATGGACCGTGGCCAGAGCCCGCGGCCCCGGCATCTACACCCGGCTTTCGGCCCGGACCTGGCGACGAAACCGACGACGCCCATGCCCGGCCGCAGCCTATTCCCCTGCCCCGAAGACGGCCGTGGGACAGCCCGACAGGGTCAGGCGCGCAAGCGCGCGTCAGGGTCCGGGCATTACGATCCCTCCCGCTTGCGCAGACCAGAGGGATCAGAGGCTTCGGCGGCAAGAACGCGCAGCATCCTTCGACGCCATCGGCCCGAAGCTGCCAGCCGAGGGCCATTCTGCAGCTCGCGGGTATCACGAAGCCAGGAGCGAACCCGGGCTTCCGGTTTCTCATATTGCCTTCGCAGGGTGTTTCCAGTAATGCAGCGCGCAAGGTGCCGGGCACCTGCCGCCTGCGGACGCAAGTCACGGTGAAGCCCGGAGCGAAAGACGACATCTCACCCTCGAAGCATTTCGCAGGTGGGCAATGCAGGCTCCCTCCCGATCCGAAATGCCTCTCCGGAGGAGTGAGCGATGTCCGTCGGACCCGCCCCTGAAACACGTGAAAACCCATTCCTGACCCGTCCGATCGGGGGGGTGTTCCTGTCGAATGCCCTTCCAATGGCGGTGGTCATGTCGATGGGGGGCCTGCTGAACGTCGCCGACGGGATCTTCGTCGGACGCGTCATCGGCCCCCAGGCTCTGGCCGCGGTCAGCCTGGCCTTTCCTATCGTCATGCTGCTGACGGCCCTGACCAGCCTGGCGGGCGGCGGCATGTCGAGCCTGCTCGCCCGTCATCTCGGGGCCGGCGACCGCGCCGAGGCAGGCGCGGTCTTTGCAGGCGCGCATGGCATGGCCCTCGCCATCTGCGCGGCCCTGATCGCCCTGGCTCTTGCAGTCGGGCCAGCCACGGTCTCGGCGCTCGCCACCGGACATACTGAGGTGGCGGGGCCGGCGCAGAGCTATCTGCTGATCCTGATCCTCGGCGCCCCGATCCAGTTCGGCCTGGGGCTTCAGGCCGATGCCATGCGCAATGAAGGCCGGGCCGGGCAGATCGCCCTGCTTTCGGTGATCGTGAACCTGCTGAATATCGGCGCGAACTATGTCGCGATCGTGCTTCTCGGGCTGGGCGTCGCGGGCTCGGCCCTCGGCACCGTCGCGGCACAGAGCCTCGGCCTGGCAATGCTGCTGCTTCTGCGGGCGCGCGACCGGGATCTTTTGCCCCTTGGCACCCTCTGGCGTCACGGCTGGCTGTCGGGATGGGGGCAGATCCTCTCGCTCGGCCTCCCGCTTTGCCTGAACCTCATCGGAATGGCCCTGGTGGCCGGCATGGTCATCCTGCTCATCGGCACCACCGCCGCGGATCATGCTGTCCATATCGCCGCCTATGGCGTGGTGACGCGCCTTCTCGGGCTGGCCTTCCTGCCGCAGATGGCGATCGCGCTGGCCACCCAGAGCATCACCGGCAACAATGCAGGGGCCGGTCGCATGGATCGTGCCGGCGCGGCCCTGCGGCTGGCCATGGGCTGCGCGTTCCTCTGGTGCCTCGGCGTGACACTGGCAGGAGCCTTCGCGGGGGAACCGCTGGGCGCTCTGTTCTCGGAGGACCGACGCGTCGTCGAGGCGGTTGCCGCGATCCTGCGACCGATGACGGCACTTTACGCCATCACCGGGCCGGTTCTCGTCGTCGCCCTGCATTTCCAGGCGATGGGCCATCCGCTCCGGACCGCGGCGCTGACCCTGATCAAGCCCTGGCTGCTGACACCGGTCCTTCTTGTCGTCCTCAATCTCCTGTCGGGGATCGATGGCCTGTGGCTTTCCTTTCCGGTTGCGGATGCCCTGCTTCTTGTCCTCGCCCTGACGCTGGTCCTTCGCGGCCACCTTCTCGCCCCTGTCCCGGCACCCCTGCCTGTCAAGGAAACAGCATGAAACAACCATCTCTCGAGACCATCAAAACCCAGGCCAAGGCGCTCCGGCAGGCCTTGCAAGACCGAGGCACGGCGATCAGCCATGCCCAGTCCCTCGAGCTTGTCGCCCGTCAGCACGGGGCGCGGGACTGGAACACGCTTCATGCCCGGCTCAGCCAGCGCAACGCCCCGCCTGAGCTCACCCTGGGCAGCAGGGTGACGGGCCACTATCTGGGCCAGGCCTATAGCGGTAAAATTGTCGCCCTGTCGGGGCCTGCAGAGCATCGCCACGTCGAGATCGCGCTGGATCAGCCGATCGACACCGTTCGGTTCGACAGCTTTTCGAACTGGCGCCACCGCATTCGCGGCACGATCGGCGAAGATGGCCGCAGCGCCCGCAAGACATCGGATGGCTCTCCGCATCTTACCGTAGAGATTGCGCCAAACTGAGCGCACGCCCCCGGCAGCATCGTTTCGCCGGAGCCGCCCTCAGAAAACCCGGCCTTCCCGGCGGAGGCCGGCTTCCCTCCCGCATGGCGAAGCTCGGGCAAGACGGCTGCGATGTCCGATCCTCGGGTCGGGGGCAACTGCCTTGAAAGAGAGGCAGAACGATCCGCTGCGGTTCACGCCCCCCGTCCGGCAGGTCCGACCTCGCGACCCTCGTGCAATCGGCCGCGCAGAGTGACCGAATGGCCACAATGACGCAGTCCCGAGGTCAATGTCGGCAGGGGCCTGCGTCCCTTGCAGGAGGTGCATGGCGGCAATACCGGGTCGGCGATTGTGCCCATGGTACAAATCCTTAGATGTCGGACGCCATAGAACAAAGGACAAGACCATGACCACGCTGACCCACGCCGCCGCGCCGAATGCGGCCTTCATCGCCCGGCTGAGCGTCCTCGCCGAAGACATCCGTCAAGCCGGCCGCCGCTACAGCATCCGGCGTCAGACCATCCGCGAACTGTCGGCCCTCTCGGACCGCGACCTGAAGGATCTGGGCATCTACCGTTGCGAGATCGGCGCGATCGCCACCGAAGCCTCCCGCAAGGCCTGAGCGACGCTCCGACGGGGACCGGGGCCGCGCCTTGCGCCGGAGCCCGCCCCGCCGAGCGAACCTCACCTCTCCCCGATCCGGCCCCGGCCGCGCCTTCCCAACAAGTGGCTTGACCCGAGCGAAGACGTGACATACCTACGTTGGGCCTTTCGCGGGTATGGTGAAATGGTATCACACGAGCCTTCCAAGCTCTTGGTGCGGGTTCGATTCCCGCTACCCGCTCCACTCTCTCAGACAGTCGGACATTGCGCCCCGGGATGTCCCCCTCGGGTAACTTCCGCGCAAGCGGCCGCACGCATCTGCGGCCTTGCCCGAGCCGTCCCCTCTGCCCCATCTCCCCTGACCTGCGCCCCGTCATGAGACGCGTGTGATCAGCGCGGTTCATCCTGGAATTCGGCATCCCCGGTGACGCCCGCCCAAGACAGCAGGACAGCACGTCGCGCCGCTGGAGCGAGACCATGGCCTCCAGCGCCGAGATATCCGCTTCGGTCGCGCCATCTTCGAGGGCGTTCCGGCGCGCGCGTGCCGACAGGCCATGGTGCAGGCCCGAGCTGGCTGGGTGGGACCAGGCGCGTGCCGTCGCCCACCAGCCTGTCCGGCTCAAGGGTTGTCTGCCTCGTTCACACCTTCTCCGAGTACGGTGCGGCGGTCGCGATCTGAAAGCTCCGAATGTAGTCCCGTGCTGGCCAAGTGAGACCAGGCGCGCGCCGTCGTCCAATCGTGACGGCGGTCTTCATCCTGTGAACCAACTGGGTCCATGCGGCTGATCCTCCCCTGCCGCCCGATGCAGTCGAGTTCGCTGAGCCCGACGGATGTCCGTCAGGCCTTGGCATAGGTCAGCTTCCCATCAATGATCGCATCCAGAATCCGGTCGCACTCGTGGTTCAGTCTGCGTGCGATTATCTGTCCACTTAACCTCCTTTCCCAAAATAGCATGGAAAGAAGGTTAAGTGGACACTTTATAGTATGTGTATCTATTAAGCCGCTCGACTATATCCCGTTCATCATGGTCGGACCATCTGCCCGCCATGTCATATGCAGACCTCGCCATCGTGACCCGGAACCTGATGATGGACCCGTCCATCGCGGGCCGGGCCTATCTCGTCGTGGATTCTTCCGGTGTCGGGCGGGCCTTCTGGGATCTGCTTGACACGAAGTCGGTCCAGCATACCCGCTGTCCGTCATCAAATAATTTGGGACCCGGAATGCTCTGCCGGTCAGGAGGGTCTGGCTCATACTATTCGAGGTTAGGCCGCCTGCGGTTCCAGACCCGACCCGGATGGGGTCGGCGATCCTCGAGACCGGCCTCGCCAAGGGATCGGTATCGGTCGTACCAACGATAGAAGGTTGTCTTCGGAATACCGAACATCTCCAGCGTGCGCGCCGCGGGCAGATGTGATCTCTCGACGAGCCGGATAATCTCGAGCTTTTCGGGTCCAGGGTACCTCATTCGTGGTCTCCTCCATCCCCGATCATACTTTTTTGAGCAGCCGGTTCTCAAGGGTGGCCTCTGCCAAGGCCTCCTTCAGCGCGCTGGCCTCAGCCCGCAGGACCTTCACTTCCGGGCTGCTCGCCTGGCGCGCCGTGTCACCAGCAAGCCGCTTCTTGCCGGCCTCGAGAAACTCTTTGGACCAACTGTAGTACAAGCTCGTCGCAATCCCCTCGCGCCGGCAAAGCTCGGCTATGCTCTCCTCGCCGCGAAGCCCCTCAAGCACGATGCGGATCTTTTCCTCCGCCGAATGCTGTTTGCGGGTGCGTCGGCGGATGTCCTTCACAACCTTCTCGGCGGAAGGCTTAACCGCGCTGGCCTGGTGGGCCGAGTGGCTGGTGAAGCGCCCGGCAAGTGCCGGCAGAGTTGACCTTGGCGGGAATTCCGTACTTTCCGCCTAAGGGGCTCACAGACCAGACTGGCCATGTTTAATACGTTTACACCCAGTCCAGATCGGATGTCGGAAGATCTGCTGAAGTTCCGGCAAGGTAAAGGCTTCGCGCTTGTCGCGGTTGCGCTTTTCCTCCCGGACACGGAGCAAGCCGAGCTCGATCGAGTCCGAAATCGTGATGCTTTCGCTTTTGGCGAACTGAGCTACCCCCCGAAATTCGGACAGTGACGTAAGCTACGATTTGCAGTCTGCTGATCTTCGACGAGAAGGAGATCAGAGATGTCGAAACGCAAGCAGCACGCGCCTGAGTTCAAGGCGAAGGTCGCGCTGGAAGCCCTGAAGGGTGAAGAGACGGCGGCCGAGCTGGCGAGCCGGTTCGGAGTGCATCCGACGATGATCCATCAATGGAAGCGCGCCCTGCTCGAAGGCGCGTCCGGCGTGTTCGAGCGCGGCGGCCGCAAGAGACCCGAGATCGACGAGGAGCAGGTGAAGGAGCTCCACGCCAAGATCGGGGAGCTGGCGGTGGCCAACTCTTTTTTGGAACGAAAGCTGAAGCCCTGGGGCGGGAAGTGAGGCGCGGTATGATCGAGCCTGACCATCCTCAGCTGTCCATCGGTCAGCAGTGCAGGCTGCTGTCGATTGCGCGCTCGTCCTATTACTACGAGCCGAAGGGAGAGACCGCACAGAACCTCGGCCTGATGCGGCAGATCGACGAGCAGTTCCTGGAGACGCCGTTCTTCGGTGTCCGCCAGATGACCTGGCACCTGCGCAATGACGGGCATCTCGTGAACGAGAAGCGAATACGCCGGCTAATGCGCCTCATGGGGCTGATGCCGATTTACCAGAAGCCCAACACGAGCAGGCCGGCGAAAGGACACAAGACCTATCCTTACCTTCTGAAAGGGCTGCACGTGGATCGTCCGAACCAGGTCTGGTGCTCGGACATCACCTACCTGCCCATGCGCCGCGGGTTCCTATACCTCATAGCGATCATGGACTGGCACACGCGCAAGGTTCTATCCTGGCGGATCTCGAACACCCTGGAGGCCGACTTCTGCGTCGAAGCACTGAGCGAGGCCATCCACAAGTTCGGCCCGCCCGAGATCATGAACACGGATCAGGGCAGCCAGTTCACGTCCTTCGCCTGGACCGACCGGCTCCGCCGATCCGGTGTGCGCATCTCGATGGATGGGAAAGGCCGATTCCTCGACAACATCTTCATCGAGCGGCTGTGGCGAACCCTGAAATACGAATGCGTCTACCTGCATGCCTGGGAGACCGGATCAGAGACGAAAGGGGCTATCCGGAAATGGATGACCTTCTACAACCACCAGCGTCCTCACTCAGCCCTCGGCGGCAAGCCACCGGCGCTGGTTTATTGGCAGAGAAATGATATCAACAAACCCGATCAGCAGGTGCAAAGAGTAGCTTAAATTACGCCAGATACTGTCCAACCGATGGGGAGTAGCTCAGATCGCGGGGTCGATCCCGGCGAATAAGGTGCCGCATCAGATTGGCGCAGGCGCTGTCTGGACCCTGCCGGAAGGCACGGAGGTCGGGATGCTGGAATTCACAGGCTCCGGGGTCGCCGCGATGAAAGAGATCATGGAGGAGAAATCGGAAACGATGATCTCCCTCGGCGCGCGGATGCTGTCCTCCACGGTCAATCGGAACGAGACCATCGACACAGCGACGCAGCGCACCCGGTCAGAGCTTGCGCTCCTGCATGGTGTTGTCGTGTCGGTCGAGGCTGGATTGAACCGCCTTCTGCGCCTTGCTGCTGAGTGGGTTGGGGCAAACCCTGACGAGGCCTCAGTCACCCTGTCGCGGGACTTCATCGAAAGCAGCATGGAACCGAAGATGATCGAACAGCAGATGAAACTCTATCTGTCCGGAATCATCAGCCGCGCGACACTGCACGAGAACCTGCAAAAGGGCGAGATCGTCCGCGCAGATCGCTCGTGGGAGGATGAAAAGGACATGATCGAAGAAGATGGCGGTGACATTACAGCCATCATCGGCACACGGGATGAATAAACGTGCTGCTCGATCCTGACTTCGGCGTTCATGCGTTCCGGCCAGACGGGGCGCCGGCGCTCTACCGGGCAGTTCTAGCCAGGGCGGTGCTTGATCTGTTCGGCAAGGCGATAACTGCTTCCGAAGGCGCCGATGCCCAGCTTGCGCGGCGGGAGGCGCTCTATTTCCTGACCCGTGAGCGCGGCGCGTGGGCGGAGTCCCGTCGCGATTTGTGCGATGCGAGCGGGATCGACCCGGACGCCCTTCGCCTGAACGCCCTTCGCATCCTTGATGGCGGCGAGATCGTCGGCGCGGATGCTCGCAATGCCTTCGGCGGCATCGAGATCGCCCGGAATCTGTGGAAAGCGGAGCAGGCCCCCGCACCTCGCCCGAAAGCACTCAAGCGCAAGAAGCATGACAGGCCTCCTCGCGGGGTATCACCGAGTTATAGCGCCGTGCGTTCCGCTATCTTGCCGCTGCTCTCGGAGCCGCGCCGGTTTAAGGAATTGATAATCGCAACGGATGGCGAATGCGGCGTTGGCATAGTCCGCAAAGTCCTCGCCATCGCCATGCAGAAAGGCGAGGTCGTGCGCGATAATGCCCAGCACACCTACGTCTTGGCCGATGCTGCCTGAACTTAATCAGGTCTTTTGAGCGCAGCACCTGCTTCATCTCTTTATTTAATATTATCAGACACTTATCGTGTTTTCGTTAGACCGGGCGTCGCGCACATCTTCACGTTCAGGGAAGGGCAGGCTCTCGGGTCTGCCTTTTCTTTTGTGCGAACGTGAAGGAGATGCACATGCCTGACGATACCGACGACCGCCTGATGGAGCAGTTCATCGAGCGGGCAACGCCCAAACTGCTCGAAGCCATGCAGGAGTCGCTGTCCAAGCAGATCGAGGATTCCATCGGTGGTCTAAAAAGCAACGCCGAAAAACTGCTCGACGAGGTGAAGGACGCAAAGCGGGAGCGCGAGGCACGCGAGAAGCAGCAGGCCGAGGAAATGGGCCAACTGAAAACGCTGCTCGAACGCGGCGACGCGCCCAAGGACATTCATCGCAACCTGTCGCCCGAACCGATCCGCCTGACCCGCCAGCAAGCGCGCGACGCGCAGCTCTATCGCAAGGCCAAGGCGCAGGCCGAGAAGGCCAGGACCACGCTGGAGATCGTGACTGATGAATGATCTCCGCAAAGCCGCCGATGCGAGCGCCCGCGAGTTCCTGTCTGGCATCTATGCCAAGGTGCGGGAGTTCGACGTGACCCTTGCCCGCAATGCCATTCTCGATTGCCTTTTCTCGGCGGAAGAACCCGACTTCATCCGTGACGTGGCAGAGCATCCGCTCTACGCCTCCGACGCCCGCCGCGTCATTGGTCGGATGAAACCTAACATGGTCGAACTGGCCGGTCGCACCCTGCGGGCTGCGGCATGAACTATGACCGCATCAGAGAGGCCTTGCCCGTGGAGTCGGGCAATGGCCGCCGGTCCACCATCCGCGCCCGCTCTGATGTGGTGGAGGTGGTTATCGACTGCGTGCTGCGCCGCCGTCAGTTCAAGGAGATCGCGCAAAGGTGCTGCGTCGATCTGGAAAGCCTGACCCGGTTCCGCAAGCGGTTCATTACGCCAGAGGTTGAGAAGATCGTTCTCGTCGAGGCGAACAAGCTCGACGCGGATGCGCTCGATCAGGAAGTGAACGCCGCCCAAGACAAGATCGAAGGTGGCATTGCGGGCATTCTCAAGGAACAAAAGCGTCTCTACCGCACCCTTAACGATATGGTCGAAGGCGACAACCTGATGGATGTGCTGGCCCCGATGATGCAGTTGCTCCGGGACCAGAACAAGAGCTACGAGAACCTGCTCAAGGTCTATTCGAACCTGCGCGACAAGACGACCGTCGTGCTGGGCCTGAATGAACACCCCGACGTTCAGAAACTGATGGACGTGCTGTGGGTGGTGTTCCAAGCGCACCCGGAGGCGTTCGAGACCTTCCGGCAGGTGGTCCAAGACCGGCGGATTCCGCTCAATGTCGAATGATCTGGGCCTTTTCCTCCGCACGCTACATGAGCGGGTAAAACCCGAACTCCTGCTTGAGCGGGTTGTCGGTGGCCCGCCTGACGACTGGCAGCGCACGCTGATGAATTCCACCTCGGACATCATCATGGTGCTGGCGTCGCGGCGCATCGGCAAATCGACAACCGTGGGCGTGATGGCGGGCGGTCTGTCGCGATGGCGGTCCGGCGCATCGACATGTTGCGGCGGCGCGGCTTTTGCCATGTGGTCGAGGCGGATATCGTCCGGTGTTTCGAAAGGATCCCCCACGAGCCCGTTCTGAGCAGCCTCGCAAAGACATTGGCGGGCCGGGCCGGGGCGGACAGGCTGGTCGATCTGGTCGCGCTCTGGCTGGAACACGCGGCCATGTTCCTCGAAACGCCCGGCCTCGGCCTGGCCCAGGGCTCGCCCTTGTCGCCGCTTCTGTCGAACCTCTATCTCGACCGGCTCGACGACGCGCTGGATCGGCGCGATGTGGCGGTGGTGCGCTTTGCCGACGATTTCGTCCTGCTTTGCCGCAGCCGCGAGGCCGCGGCAAAGGCCCTGACCCGCGCGGAAAACCTGCTGGAGGCCCATGGGCTTGAGCTTCATGGCGACGGAACCCGGATTGTCGATTTCGATCGTGGCTTCGAATTTCTGGGTCATCTCTTCGTGCGCTCTCTCACCCTGCGTGCCCTGGGCGATCCGGATGAGGATCCGCTGGAGGCGATGCGCCTTGCGGGTGCAGAGGAGGCCCGCGCCGCCGATGCCGCAAGGGCCGAAGCCGAGGAAAGTGCGGCCGGATATGACAGGGCGGAACGGGTGCTTTACCTCGTGACGCCGGGGCGGCGGCTGGGGCTGCGGAACCTGTCCTTCAACGTCACGGGCGAAGAGGGACGCGAGCTGTTGGGGATCGCCCCCGGGCGGGTCGACCGGATCGAGATCGGCGCCCGGGCCGATTTCGCGCCCGAAGCCTTGCGGCAGGCCCTGGCGACGGGGATCGACGTTGCCTTTCTGGATGGCCGCGGCCAGACCGAGGGCTGGTTGTCTGCGGGGCCGCCGGAACGCGCCGATCTGCATCTGGCCCAGGCCCGTCTGGTGCTGGACCCTGTCGCCTCGGCCGCGCTGGCGCGGACCATCGTCGAGGCGCGGCTGCGCAACCAGCGCACCAAGCTGCGGGTCCTGAACCGTGTCCCCAAGGACCCCGAGGTTGCGGCTGCCTGCACGGCGCTGGGGCGCGTGATTTCCAAATTGCCCGGGGCGGACACCCCGGCCGCTCTGCGCGGACATGAGGGTTCAGGCGCGGCGATTTATTGGCCGGCCCTGGGGCGGCTGTGCGCCGCCGCGCCGCAGCCCTTCCGCCGCACGCGGCCCGCGACCGACCCGCTGAACGCGGCGATCAACTGGCTGACCGCCATGCTGGAGCGGGACATCCGCGCGGCCATTGCCCATGCCGGGTTGCATCCGGGCTTTGGCGTCCTGCATGTCCCGGCCGATCGCAGCGCAGCCTGTGTCTGGGACCTGATGGAAGGCTATCGCTCCGCCCTGACCGAAGGTCTGGCGGTAACGCTGTTCAACCAGAACCGGCTGAGGACCGGGATGATGACCTCGTTTCCGGGCGGCATCCGGCTGGGCCGCGACGCCATCGGCGCGCTGATTTCCGGCTATGAGATGGCAGTCGGGCGGCTTGTGACCAGCCCCCATTCCGGGCGTCGCCGCACCTGGCGCTGGATCATGCGCGAAGAGGCACAGGCCCTCGCCCGCCATATGCGGGACCCTGAGGGGATGCCCTTCCGGCCTTTCCTGCAAACCCCCTGAAGCAGAGCATTTGCTTCGTCTTCGAGGACATGTGTCACGGACAGAAGCAATTCAATCCGCTCCTGTTAGACGGGAATGGTCTCAATCCTCGTCTTCGAGGACATGGGTCACGGACTCGATAAAGGCGGCGAATGTCGCGCTATCTGGGTCTCAATCCTCGTCTTCGAGGACATGGGTCACGGACCCGGCCGGATCGTTCACATCGAGCGTGTGGAGGAGTCTCAATCCTCGTCTTCGAGGACATGGGTCACGGACCCAACGGCGTCGTGATCCTGAGGGTCGCAACCCCGGTCTCAATCCTCGTCTTCGAGGACATGGGTCACGGACTTACCCTCCAGAACCACTTGCCCTGAAAGGGAAAAAGCACTGCCTTTCCGGAATCGATGCCAAATTCCGCCCATCTGGCCCAGGCCTTCATCTGAACATGGTTGTTTCGTGGCTATTTCTCCCATTTCCTGCAAGGCGTTACATGGAAATCCGTAGCCGAATTCCGGTTTTCCGGCCGGTCTGGACCGGATCGCAGGCCCAGCGTAGGCTGGTTTCATCCTTGCGATCAATGGCGGAGTTGTCGCGATGCGGGGCGAGATGCTGATGGTCTTCACCTATGACGTGTCGCAATCAAAGAGACGGCGCAAGGTGGCCGGATTGCTCGAGGCTGCGGCAACGCGCGTTCAGTATTCGGTTTTCGAGGCGCGCATGTCCCGCCCCCGCGCCGATGCCCTGGCACAGCGCATTGCCGCCCATCTTGACCGCGGCGACAGCCTGCGAGTCTATGCCATAGGCGCCGACGGCCTGTCCCGCAGCCGAGTCTATGGCGACGCGGTTCCGTTCGAGCCGCAAGAGGGCTACTGGCTGGCGTGATAATCGAAGGCATTGAAATAACAGTGTTCGTTTTTTTCGAAAGAAATCGGAAGCATGCTAAGGTGAGCGTGTGTCAAAAATGAAAGGTCAAGCTGATGAGAGTTGAGATTTCTCCACCAGAAGGTGGCGCAGCGCGAATAAGTAACCCTAAGCACAAGGCACTCTGGAGTTCGCACTTTGCGGTGCGACTTCAGGTCCTTCTTTGCTTTTCAACTCAGCTTGAAAACCAAATATCAGAGACTAAGGCATACGCCCCACCCTTGGGTCTGATTTTGAGTTTTCTCGTTGGGATTTTGTCCAGCCTTGCTGCGCAAGCCGTTTTTCTATGGGTTTCGGTTTGACTGCGGCCATCGAGGAGGATACTCCTCGATGGCTACCCCGCCCGCGGAGAAGCGGATGAGTCTCAGTGGCTTAAGATTAATTATTTGCGCTGCATTCTGCGCGATGACGCGTCTTTGCAGAACTTGGCAGGCTTCCTGCCTTTTTGTGAATTTTTCATTTTGCTTCGTTTGAGTTGAGGGGTGGGGATGAATGTTGGAGGTGGCGTCGTGTTCGATACGGCGCATGCTGAGCGTACGAGGGTTTCCATCGTCGAGTTCCTGTCGGAGCTTGGCATTTCCCGTGTTACGGTGCTTTGTCCCGGCGCGGCGGGGCTCGTTCGCGACCCTGCCCATATTGGCAAGATCCGCGGCGCCCTTGGCGAGGCTCTGCGCGAAAGCGCGAGCCCGGCCGTGCGGGCCGGGCTTCCCTGCACGTTTTCGCCCCCTTGTGCCTATGCCGAGCTCTGGTTCCCCGAGGGGGAGATCCGGCCCGGCAAGCCCATGCCCAGCCCCTATGTGATCGAGGCCGATACAGAGGGCGACGGGCTGCGGGTAACGATCAAGCTGGTCGGCCGGGCCGGGGATTATCTGGGCGAGGTGGGTGATGCGCTGATCCGAGGCCTGCGGCGGGGGCTCAGCGGAAAGCGCTGGATCCGGCTCGAACCGGAGGCGCGGACCTATTCCGAAACGATCGGACTGGCCGATCCCGGGCTGACGGCTCAGGTGTCGTTGCGGTTCCTGACGCCGCTACTGGTGCGCAACAGCGAGAATGGGCCCCACATCGAGCCCGGGGCCGTTTTGCGGGGAATGATCCATCGGGCCGACGGAATGGCCCGGCATTGCGGGATCGAACTCGATGCCGATTTCCCCGCCTTGCTGGAGGCGACGAAGGCCGTCGAAGGGGTCTGGACCGATGTGGATGTACGGGACTGGACCCGCGGCGCGGTCAGGCAAAGGCGTCTCGTACCTATGGAAGGTGCGCTGGGGCGGTTGCATCTGAGGGGCGATCTGGCGCCGTTCTCGCCGTTCATCGCCCTGGCCGAGGAATTGCACACCGGGTCGCGCGTGCAATTCGGACAAGGACGGTTCCGGATCGAGCAGGGGGTGTAGGGTGCCGGAGAAACGTGACTGGGTGCTTCGGGTCGAGGGCGTCAATCTCGGCGATACGGTGTTCAATACCAACGATCTGTCGGTAATTCGCGGGTCGTCGCTGTGCCTCGAGGCGTTCGGGTGGGAGCTTGAGGATTATCTTGGAAAGTCTGTCTCCGGGTTCGATGCGGAGGCCAACATCATCTACCGCGCGGCGTCTCAGGCTGTGTTCCGGTTCGACAATCTAACCGAGGCCGAGATCCAGGGGCTGGCCGCAGATATCCGGGGCTGGCTGCGGGCGCCTTATAGGCAGGGCGACAACGATCCGCCCTATGTCGACCGCAAGGAGCTTGAGGCAGCTAAGAAAGGGGCGGAGCCAAAGCAACTTCGCTTCATCAAGCTTCCCTCCGAGCACATGACATTTGTCGTCGATCATGCCGCTATCCCTTGCGACTTGGAGAAGGCTGACGGAGAGCGCCTGGCGATCAACATGGCGATGATGCGAAACCGGAGACGGCAGATGCGGTCTCCGAACGTGCCGCGCGCGCCCGGACAGGCGCTTGGAGCGCCCGCGGCCCGGCGCAAGCAGTTGCTTTGTCCGGTCGACGACAAGCGCCAGATCGACCTGGACAATCCCGATGCCGCGTCGTTCTGGGTGAATGAGGACCGCTATCCCGAGGCGATCGTTCTTGAGAAGAAAGGCCGCCTGAAGCGGATCGCGGCCTCGAAGCGTTCTGCGGATCTCCGGATCTATGGACGCGATGCGCGCCAGACGCTTTATCCGGTGATGATGAGACCTGAGAAGTTCGAGGATCTGGTGGGCCGTGGCCTTTTCGAGGAGCCGAAAGTCGGCGGGAAAAAGGTCCGGTTTGCGACCAGCTTCGACGATATTCGCGCGGATCCGCCCGAAGGGTTGCCGCCCGCGGTCGGAGGCAAGCTTGCCTATCTCTATGTCGACGGAAACTCGTTCGGAAAGAAGAGAGATGAATCCGCGCTTAGGGACTTCGATCAAGCCGTGCGGAGAATTCTGGCGCATTCCACCTATGAGATGATCGGTCATTTTCTCGATCGCGCCGATGATCCCGCATATGTGCTTCAGCAAGCAACCGACGATCCCGGGGACCGCTATCTGCGTGTCGAGACGCTGATAGCCGGCGGGGATGATTTCTGCGTCGTTCTGCCTGGATGGTTGGCCTGGGATATGGCCGGGCGGATTCTAGGTTGGCTGGACGAGGCCGGACATCGGAAGGATAAGGACGGACATAGGCAGGATGTTGAGCTGAGCTATAGGGCTGGTTTGGTCATCTGTCCGGCAAAGTCACCATTCCGGCGCGCCGTGGCACTGGCCGAAACGCTCTGCAAGGACGCGAAGCGGTTCTATGAGGGCAGGTATGCCGAGGCTTGCCTGTCCTTCCACGTCTTCGAAAGCCAGGACGTGCCGGAAGAGGTTTCCGGGTCTCTGGCGGGCCTCGGGGCGCTTCGCGGGCCCGCTCATCGCGGCGCGTCCGGAGACCATGTCGACGATGCAGCCCTTGCCGGGGCGTTTCGAATGTCCCTCAGGACGTTTCCTGAACGGACCAGGGATTTTCTGTCTCTGAAAAACAGCTTTCCGAAATCGCAGTTGCACAAGCTGATCGACGATCTGGGCGATGTCGACTCAGCTAAGCTGGCCGAGCCAGGCAATGGGACGGCGCTTGATCTGATTTGGCGGGACTTCAGGAACAGGACCGGTTCCGAGCTGACGCGGGACGACGTCGAGCGAAAGCTCCCGGGCAGTGCGGATTTGCCGACTGCTCTTCGGATGAAGGTATTGGCTGATCTCTGGGATTACATCGACCCCTTGCAATGCTCCCTGGCCGAGGAGAGTGACCCATGACAGCTCCGGGGTTCTACCGCTTCCCCTTGGCATTGGGGCTTGAGGCACCCTTCCTGATCGCCGGGTCGACGCCTTCCGCCTATGGATTGGATGTTGCGCAAATCCGGAATGCCGATGGTCGCGCGATCATTCCGGATTCGCATATCCGGGGCGTCGTTCGTCACGCCTGGGCTGCCTTGGAGAGCGACGGGTGCGAGATTCCCGCAACAACCGAAAGCTTGTTTGGTGCAGAAGGCACTGACACCGACCCGATTGCCGGTGCGATATCTTTCTCGGATCTGATTGCCGTTGAAGATGGAAAGCTCCTCCGGTCCACACGGGTTGCGATCGACGAAGAGACTGGTGCGGCCCGCGACGGCCACCTCATCGTGGTGGAACAGATCGCCAAAATTGGGGAGGTCGTAAATTTCCGGGGCAATCTCACGATGTTTCTGGGAGAGGACGAGGATGCGGGCGAGTATAGGGACGCTCTGCAGCGCGCGCTTGATCTCGTTCTCTCGGTAGGGCGGTTCAAGACTGTTGGATTCGGCCGGGTTGTTCAGCCATCTGTAGGTTCCGCCGAAAAGATCGGTCTGACGCAAGGTGATCCGGTTGACGGAATGCGTGTGTCCTCCGCATTCAGGCTCGATCGACGGCTCCTGGTCGATATCGTCAGGCGCGATGCGAATACTCTGGCATCCTCGGAGGTGATTTCCGGCGCTGCTATCAAGGGCACGCTGGCCCGGCAGATGGAATTGTTCGGCGAAGACATCCAGAATGGTCCGGTCGCAAAGGCCTTGTCCCGGATGCGGGTATCCCATGCTTTTCCGTTTGGTGGAGGGCTTGGGCGCTCCTCGAACCGGCTGGATGCGGTTCGTTTCGAACAAAGCGCTTCCGGCAAGAGATACCTTTCCAGCTGGCCGATGGGATCGGCTCCGCACCCGACAACAGAAAAGGCTGTTCCTCGGTTCCGTGTCGACTGGAAGGACGAGGACCTGCCTCAGGAACCCGTGACCTTGTCCCTTCGGAGAGACCTTCGGATACGGACCGCCATCAATTCAGAAAGTGGTGCCGCAGCTGATGGGAAGCTCTTTGCGGAGAGTTCCGTCCTTCCCGTGATCGAATCCGGAGAACCGGTCGTCTGGAGAGGCGAGGTATCTTTGTCGGCAAATGCGGGGCCCGAAGTCAGGAACGGCTTTCGAATCTGTCTGGATCATTTCAGATCCGGCCTTTTCCTTCTCGGAAAGACGCGCGCGCAGACCGAAGCGATCGAATTCTCTCTCGCGAGCCCCGCTCCGGTCCCCTCTTCGAACGGCGGAGTTTTCACTGTGGTCCTGAAGACGCCCGCCTTGATGCTGCGCGAGATCCACCTGTCTTCCGAGATGTGTTTCGCCGAGGCTTTGCAGCTATATTGGGAAAGGGCTTCCAACGGCGCCCTTCGGATTGCGACGGAAGAGGAATGCCGCTCCGCGGAAAACCGTCATGACGCGGCTTTCAACGATCCGGAACAACTCGAATTCTTCGCTCAGGTGGAACTTCGAGGCGGCTTCCAGGCTGTCAGGCATCGGTTCTTCGGCTCCGAAGTCGTCGAGCCTTTCGTCCTCTGCAAGCCCGGATCCGTGTTCAAGCTGATAGCCCAGGACGAGGCGGCCGGAGTGGCGGCTCTCTCCGGGTTCCTTGAAATGGGGCTGCCGGTGGCGTTCTGGGCCGAGCGCGATGAACTCGAGACCGGCTATGATTTCGACTTCAATGAGTGTCCCTTCCTTCCCCAGAACGGGTTCGGCGCGATCGAGCTCGATATGGAAGGAGGCGCCGCATGATCGGAAAACGTGTGGATATCGAGGCGGATCTTGTTGTGCTCACGCCGTTGCAAATCGGTACGGGAGCTTTTCGCGAAGAAGAACGATCTGATCGAGACGAACAAGACCGCGAGCCGGACACTAGGAATGTGGCCTTGGTTGCGACCGATTTCGATGGCGCGCCCTGCATCCCGGGATCGACCCTGAAGGGGGTTTTGCGGAGGCTTTCCAGGGATAATGATGTGCTTTTCGGGCCGACGCGTATCGTTGCCGCCGAGGATGCACGTTCCGGGAAGGCGGTCTTCTGGACCGCGCGGATCGCCGGCAACTCGTCAGATTGCCAGAGAAACCGTCCGCATGTGTCGATGGGCACCGACACCCGGACAGCTAAGGATCCCGAAACCGGTGTTGCGAAACGTGCCCATCTGTTCGGCGGCGACTATGTTCGGCCGGGCACGAAATTCCGTTTGCGGATTTCTCTGAAGGATGCCGAGCCCGGTGCTGCGGACGCCCTGGCACAAGTGCTTGCCCGTCTTGCAGCGGCCGGCGGTGAAGCCTTCGGTCGCTCGACACGGCAGGGACAGGGGCGCGTCGCATTGATCCCCGAGACGCTGAAGGCAAAAGCCTTTCCATCCGGCAATGACCTCACGCAGGACTGGCAATCCCGTCTTGCCGGGCAACCATCACCAGACGCACCCGATCTGATCCGGTTGTCGTTGACTGCAAGGGGGCCGTTCCTGATTGCCGGCGAGGAACGGTCGGACCTGCGTCCGGGTGGCTACGGAGAGAAAGTCCGGGTCATGACAGCCCTAGAGGACTTCGACGGTCAGGGACCGCGCCTCACCGGATCAACCTTGCTCGGGGCACTTCGGGCAAGGTTCGACTGGTACGCGGCGGGGCTCGCTGATGACTGCCCCTCCGGCGCGACCGAACGCCTGTTCGGAACGCCCGGATGGCGCGGGCGGCTTGCCGTCCATGCCATCAGGCGGTCCGGCAAGCCGGAGCGGAAGAAGATTACCTCGGTGCGACTGGACCGGTTCAGCGGCGAGCCGATCGACAATGCCCTTTTCACGACCGAGGCATGGCTGAATGCAAATTTTCAGGTCGATTTGCGGTTCGATCGGCACGGCCCCAAGGAACCGGAAGTCAGCTGTGAAACCGATCTGAAGATTTTCAATGACTTCCGCGAAGAGCTCTGCGATCCGGATTGGGGCGGAATTCAACTGGGACTTGGCGGAAACAAAGGCTTCGGATGGTTCGATATCCGGGAGGTGAGCGATGCCTGACATGCCCGAAAACCTGATTGCGGACCTTACCACCTATGCCCGAAACCGCAGAGCGGGGCCTCGTACGGATGATCTCAAGGAGGATGTCCTGGATCACGCGTACGAGGTGCTGGGTTTCGATGGTGATGGGGACCTGCTCTGGACCGCGGTCAAGGCCCGCATCGAAGCCGAACGTTTGCCGCGCAGGGATGAACCTGAACTGGTCCCTGTGGCAGCTCCGGGCAAAGCGAACAGCGCACCGCCGTGGAATCCCGGAACCGACGCAGTTCTTGCCACAGCCCCGTTCCGTTTCGTGCCGATGAACGAAACGGTGTCGCGGCTTCCGCCTGACAGCCTGACGCCCCATGACAAGCCGCTGCCCGGTCACATGTCCTGCATCCTCGATGTCGACTGGCGGGTCGAGACGCCGCTTCTGATCGGCGAGCTTGACGGCGATGTCGTTATGCCGTTCCGGCTGGGCGACGACTACGCCATCCCCGGGGCCACGCTGCGCGGCGCGATCCGGGCGGTGGTGGAAGCCCTGGCCTTCGGGCGTCTTTTCCAGACCAACCGGCACAAGCGTTTCGCCCTGAGGGATTTCGAGCATCCCTGCTACAAAGCCTTTGTCACTCAAGGCCAGGGAAAGCCCGGCCTGCAGGCGGGCTGGCTGACACTGGTCGATGGAGAACCGCACATCACCCCCTGCAAATGGGGATATGTGAAGATCGACTCCCTTCCGGGGAACACCGACAGATGGGTGACAAAGGACCGGCACGCGAAATACCGGCATGTCGGCAGCGACTGGAAAGGCCCCGGCGCTTTCACCAAGCTCCGTATGTTCGAGTTTCGCGGGACAGAAAAGGACCGCAACCTCTATTCCGAAGGGCGCGCGGGCACGCCGGGGCACTATGTCTTCTCGGGCAAGCTGCCCGGAGGCGGCGGCAAGAAGAAGCTCTTCGAATATGTCTTCTTCGAGACCAGCGCCAGGCCTGTCCCGCTGGCGGACGGCGTCTGGGAGACCTTCGTCACCACAAACTCGAAACCCTCGCAGAACAAGCGCGTGGCAGACGGCGCCTGGAAGGAGTTCGAGCCCAGCTACAAGCAGGGCGGCCGCGTGCCGGTCTTCTTCGTGGGCGATCTGGCCCGGAACGCGGCCGACGAGACCTTCTCGTTCGGGCTGACCCGGCTCTACCGTATCCCTCATCGCAACTCGATCGGCGAGATCCTGCTGCGCAGCGGGCAGGACCATCGCCCGGCCGAAAAAACGTCTCAAAAGAGAGGGGGCAAGACGGAGGAAACGCTGGAACTGCGACCCGACTTCGTCGAGAATCTGTTCGGCTATGTCTACGAACCGAAGGATCTGGAATTCGGCCACGACAAGCTGACCCGCGCCCCCGACTACACCCCGCCGGCATCGGTCGCCCGCAAGGGGCGCGTGGCCTTCGAATTCGCCCGTCCGGCATCGGGGGCGCGGTTCCGGCTCTGGCCCGAAAACGGTCCGGTCGAAACTGCCATGGGGGCGCCGAAACCCGCCTTTGCCCCCTTCTATCTGGTCGGCCCCGAAAAGGACTATTCCCGCGATGGTGCCCGCCTTGCGGGTCGCAAACGCTATATCGCGCGCTACCGGGCGGGGCAGGACACCCCCTCTGCGCCCCTGAAGGAGGCGCTGGCCGGGCAGATCTCGGACGGCATGTCGAAGGACATGAAGACCCGCCTGCGCTTCCTGGCCCCCGATCCGGCGGGGCCGCCCATCTTCCGGGGGCGGATCCGCTGCCACAACGTCTCGCGGGCCGAACTGGGCGCGTTGCTTTGGGCGCTGACCTTCGGGGGCGACCGGCAGGCACGGCACCTGATCGGGCGGGGGCGGCCCTTCGGCGCCGGACAGATCGCGGCGCAAGCGATCACGCTGCGCATACGGCCGAACCTGGCACCGCACGACGCGGCCGAAACTGTCGAATGGACCGAGGCGCATGGCCGCGACCGGCTGGCCCCCTGGCTGGAGGCCTTCGAGCACCTGATGGAAGAAACGGCCAGGGGCTGGAAAAGCTCTGCCCAGGTTCAGGCCCTGCTGCGTGCCGCGCGGCCCCGCGGCTGGGCCGGACAGGGCACGACCTACCTGCCCTACCAGCCCGCCGGAGGACGGCAGGCCGAGCATTTCGCACGGCTGCGGAAAGTCTGCGGCCCGGGCGCGATCCGCGCCCCCGACCGGCTGCTGCCCCCCTGAGCGGGAAAAAAAGACGGACAGGGCCGGAATCGACTACGGATTTTTTGACAAATCCATGATATAAATTTGAAATCCCGCGTTTCAGGGAGGTTTGGACAAGGAGGCCTGGCAGATGAAAGCGGCGCAATTCCATCGACTGCGGAATGGCTGCGGAAATTGTCATGAAAACCAGCATGTTCCAGAGGGTGAGTGCGCAGCCCATGTCCGCGAAGACGCGGATTGAGACTTCCCGAAATTCATTGGGACAAGATGGTAGCTAGTGCGCAGCCCATGTCCGCGAAGACGCGGATTGAGACGAAAGTTTCTCGGATAAGTCGGACCAGTCTATCTTCGGGTGCGCAGCCCATGTCCGCGAAGACGCGGATTGAGACATTTGCACGGCGTCGATCAGGGCGGCGCGGTTCAGTGCGCAGCCCATGTCCGCGAAGACGCGGATTGAGACCCTGCTCAGGGCCGAGTTGATACGCCAGGTCACCTGTGCGCAGCCCATGTCCGCGAAGACGCGGCGCACCTCTCCGGTGCTGGCGGTGCGAATGCGACGTGACTTTACCCGTGCTGTCGCGCGGCATAGCCTGCGCGGACGCATTTCTCAGGAGGCCAGGCGATGCCGGATGCACAGAGCGATCATATCCCCGCCGACCGGATCCCGGTGAACGGGTTCAGGCTGCTGTTCCAGTGGCCCCTGACGTTGTCCGCGCCTCCGGGTACACGGTTTTCCGACGACTGGATCGCCCGCAGGCTGGCCGGCACCCGCAGGGCACTGGATACCGCACCGCTCTGGACGCGGCTGGACGACCCGCTCGACCTGCTGCCCCCGGCCGACGATTTCGATGGCGGTGCCTATGCCGAATTCGCCTATTTCCACGATTTCACCCAGTCGTTTCTCTATCCGCCCAAGGGCAAGACCGCCCCGGCCTATGACCTGTACCAGCGGACCGATGTCACAGGCCTGGTCGCCCGGATCGCCGATCGCGGCAGCTTCGAATTCGCCGTGCGGCGCCACACGCTGCACCTGTTCCGGACCGGTGTCGCGATCCTGTCACTGGAACTGGAGCTGCAGGGCCCCGCCATGCTGGCCGATTGCCAGGCGCTGATCGACCACTTGCGGCGGACCTATGTACCCTTCTGGGAGGGAGGCAATGACAAACCGCACAAGGCGAAACGGGTGCCCGAACGGGTCAGCCTGATCCGCGGTGACGGGACGGGCGATGAGGGGATGGGCTCGACGCCTCCGGGCCCCGAGGCGGCCCGGGCGTTCCTTGACCGCCGGGCGGGGGACCGCAAATCCCGCGATCCCGATGTGCTGGCGCATTGGCGCGACCTGATCGCGCCGCTGAAGTTGATCGGCGAGGGCGGTCCCTGGCGCGACCCCTCCGACGAGAGGATGCCGGTCAATTCCTTCATCAGCCTCACCCCGCCCGGGCTGGACCAGGTCAAGAACGAGAAAGAAAAGGCCCGGATGTGCCGGGAGGCGTTGGGACAGGTGTCCAACGGCGACTGGTTCCGGCTTTGGGACGCGGAAGAGCCGGGCACGAATGGCTATCCCTACAATCCGGATTTCCTGGAAAAGTACCGTGCCGATGCGTTCTACGACCGGTTTTATCCCAGCGCCGAAACCGGGGGGAGCGCGTCTCGCATGGTCTTCGGAGGGATGCATTTCGGCTGTGTCGGGGCCGGGTTCTTCACCGATAACATCATGGTCCATCACTGGCGGCGCCACTATGCCCAGATGTCGCTGATCGCACGGTTCGAGGCGACGATGCTGCTGCTGGTTTCAAGCCGGATCAGCCGAGCCGTGGGGCGCTACGAAGATTTCCGCGAGCGCCGGTTCCAGCGCATGATGGGAGCAGGCGCCAACGAGGTTTTTGTCAAACTTTTCCATGACGGGGACAAACGCAGGAGTGTCGTCCAGTTCGAGGAGGATATTCTGGAGATCATGGATGCGTTCCAGCGTTTTGTGAACCGGTTCCACTTCACCGGGGTCACCAGCCAGACCCAGGGCCGCGAGATGTTCGAGCTTTGGCAGAAGAGCCTCGGCTTGAGAGAGCTGTTCCGGGATGTGAAGGACGAGATTGAAAGCGTGGCCGCCACGGTGGCGGCGCGCCAGCAGAAGCGCGAGGCGCGGAGCGCGACCAAGCTGCAGAACGTGGCCTTCTTCGGCATCGCGGCCGGTTTGGTTGTCGGTGCGCTTGGGGCGAACCTGTTGATCGCGCCGGAGGGCGGGCAGAAGCTGTTGACCGGTCTCAGCGAAGGGGAACAGACTGCCGCAATTGCTGGTCTGGTTGTCGCGCTTTTCGGAGCCGCCTGGGTCTTTTATATCCGCGAGAAGTAGCTTTCGTAATTCTTGGTGTCCGTCTTCGGAGCGGTTGTCGCGTTCGGGCGCCACACTCTGCCAGCACTCGATGCTTGTAACTATGCGCTGTAGTCCACGGCCCCGCACCTGACTCGGGCGATGCTGCATTACTGCGCGCATACTGCCCCGGTCATGCAGGGTTGATGCCGGATCGCCCGTTCAGGAGGTTGCTGAGGGTCTGACGGTTGCACCCGAGCACCTTCGCGGCGTCGATGACGGGCAGGTTGTTGGGATGAAGGCATTCTTGGCGAACAGGGATTCCGGGATGGCTCACGTCTGCTCCTCCAGTTGCCGAGACTGGAGGTTGGCAATTGACGGTTATGAATGGCGAGTGGGAGGGGTATGCGTCGGGGCCGTATTCGACGCCCCCGGCCTGTCTTGACTACCATCCGGGAGGATCGGGCAAATTTTCTACAGCGGTTCCGGGGAATTGTCTTGTGATGTGCCGGATCTCTCGGTTTCGACATACCCGAAGTGCTGATGCCAGGTTTCAGCAAACCGGACCACTTCGCCTTCTGCGGTCTCTTTCACCAGAACGCCACCGGCAATATCGGCAACGCTTCCATCCCGGAACGTGACTTGGATCCCAGTTTTTTTTGAACGGCGCCAGCGCCAGCCGCCGAAGCCCTTATGAAGAAGGTGGAGAAGCTGCCTAAGCTGCTGCCCGAAGGTCAGTCCGCCGGGCTGAACATCAGACCGTGGATCTCGTCGATCTGGCGCCTCAAAGTGTGGTTCTCCGCCCGGATCTTGTGAAGCTCCTGAGAGGTATCCTTGATTATCTGTAGCATGGTGGTGTTGGCTGCGCTTGCTTGCTCCAGTGCTGCGCGGTGCGCTATACGGAGGCTCGTGGCCTCCCGCAGGTCTTCGGAGATCCGCTGAAGCGCGTCGACCAGGGCCTGGCCAAGCTCGGACATCGGGTGCTCGGGGTCGTCCAAAAGGCTGATCAAGGGCAGCAGCTGATCCACCTTGCCATCTGTGGTCAGTTGCGTCTGGAGCAGAACCTCCCATTCGCGGGGCAGGCTCAGGGTCTTCTTGTCTTTTTGCATGGATGAGGTCTTTCATTATTTCCCTGTAGGGCAGGAAATCCGCCAGAATGGTCCGCGCGCTCAGACGCAGTCGCAGCCGATAGATTGCGTGGGTGAAAGCTAGGCGCCCTTGGAGATGTCGCGGCTCCCAAGCAGGCCCCAGATCGCCTCCGAAAATATTCGCGCCATCTAGGCTGAATAGATGGCTCTTCGTACCGTGCCTATTCGTGGCTGTAGTGCGCACGATGGCAGGTGATTGACGCGCGAGAGCGAGATCGAGGTCTTCGAGAGTTCGTGGACGCTCAGTTGTGAAGATGACCCTGAGTGCCGCGCTGAGCCTTTTCTTGGGCTCCGTGGTTAACCGACGGGTGATGGCCGGCGGATCGAGGCGCGGGATCTGAGGGGTGAAGTAGTCTGGTACGGGCAAGCCGAGGAGCCGGGCCAGCATTTGGTGATTGCGACTTGTCCTGATGTCTCCGGTTTCGGGGCGCAAGGGGGATCCGTCAAACCCACGCAAAGCGACAGCGACATGCACGTGGTCGCAGTTGGCATCAGTGTGTCGTGCTGCGATCCACGGAGTGCGCAGGGCGGGCAGGCCAATCAAATTGAGCTGCGTCATGACGATCGCGTGCCAAGTGTCGCGATTAGCGTGCAGCCCTTCCGGCAGCGACAGTGTCATGTGCATCAGCCCCGCACCATCGGCCGCGCGGTCCAACCGGTCGCGGAGGATCACAGGATCCGCGCGCAGGATGGTGCCACCGATGAACTCCGCACCTGCGCGGAGATCATAGGCTGACAAGACGCCGGCCGTTTTGTGGAAGGTGTTATGCGCGCGCATTGGTCAGGCCCTCTGCACCTTGCGGATCTCCAGAGTGAGTTCGCCAAGGAGGAGCGACAGATGGTCGAGCTGTGCGGGAGAGATATCTTCTGCGTTCAGCGTCACGCCGACCTGGCCAATGAGATCCGCGATTGCTCCTGTGCCGAGTTCGTGCTCCAGTGACCGACGGCGGACATAGCCCGCATGGCTCTCCGGTCCTGCAGCCCGGCACAGCTTTTGCAGCCGCGAGTACTCCTCCTCCGAGTAGCGGACCTTGACGAGCTTGTCCCGCCGCGCGGTCATGCAGGACACCCGTCGGTGTGACCGGCGATCTGGCGGAACGTAGGGCGGGTGCGGGCGCAGATGATGGCCTGTTTGTCAGTCAACGTGGTTGTTCTTTTTGCAGTTTCTCTGACCGACATTGTAACTGCTGCAGGATGCCCCAGCGCGCCCGAATGGCGTTTCGAGAGCGTCTCGCGTCGCTATTATGTGGATAACCGCGCTGGCCTGGTGGGCCGAGTGGCTGGTGAAGCGCCCGGTAAGTGGCGGCTGAGACAGCCTGGAGGAAAAGTCTGTATTTTCCGCCAAGGGGGCTCACAGACCAGACTGGCCACATCTGGCATGTTTATCGGATCGTAATTGTTGCTTCGGGCCAAGCAAGGTGCACTTGCGCGCGAAAGAACCTAAGGGGGAGGGCCCTCGGGCGGGCAATCACGAGCCGAAGCATCCGATATGTCGAAAATGATTTTCTGATCCTGATGTGACGATCCGAGCCATTCGTCATCATATTCGAGAGGCCCACCGGGCATTGATCTCGTCAGCGTGTCAGAACAATCGCGGCAGCTTCGCTACCACGCCTCTCATCACGGTTATCGACGTGGCGACATCATATTGCTCGTCATGCACGTCACCTCCGCTGTGTCCGACCAGATCACGGCGCTGTTTCTCGCTGACCTCGGGCAACTCCTTCAGGTGGGCGATGGCATAGTGGCGGAACGAATGGAAGCAGAGTTCCCTAGGGTTGCCGTCCAACTGCAGCACCAGCGCCTTCGCCCAGTTGTAATAGATCTTGTCGCCGAAGGACTGGCTATCATTTGTCGCGATCAACTCGGGGAAGAGGGCCGTGGCACCGCGCATGCGCATGTCGTCGACATGCCTGAGAAAGCCCAGTTCGATCAGATGCGCGTGAATGGGAACCAGGCGCTCCGAACTGAAGGTCTTGACCCCGCGATGCATGTTGTCGCGGATGTGGTAGCAGGGAATGCCGTCGACGGACACGACATCGCGGGGTTCCAGGCCGAGAACCTCCTCCCGCCGGGCGCCGCTGTAGCCCGCCAGAATCGGCCCCCAGTAGAGCCCGTCCGCCTTCACGATGTTGCCACGCTCATGGCGCCGCGATGTTGACCTGCAGCCCGTCCAGATCGGGTGCCGGAAGACCTGCTGCAGTTCCGGCAAGGTGAAGGCTTCGCGCTTGTCGCGGTTACGCTTTTCTTCCCGGACGCGGAGCAGGCCGAGTTCGATCGTGTCGGAAATCGGGATGCTTTCGCTCTTGGCGAACTGGAAGATGAGCTTGAACCGGTCCAGGTGGCCGTTGATCGTTCGGGGCGAGAGGCCGACCTTATTCTCGGGAAGATCCTCGGCGCGTGCCAGAAGCTCATCGAGGGTCCTGTCTGCATCCTTCGCGCTCTTCCCGTAGCTCGTCGGCAGCCGCTGGAGGACCGATTTGTAGAACTTGAGATGGCCCTGCGTGATTTCTCGTACGTCGGTGATGCCCGTGGCCTTGATGAACAGGCGCGCCTGCGATGCAAGCTGCTTTCGGGTGTCTTCCTTGATGTGATCGCGATCCCTCTCAGCATTGATACGCTCAACGAGTGCGACAATGTCCGGATCGAAGCTGAATTCAGGCCTTTGGGTAGGGATTTGAGTTGGGGCAGGTGCCTCGATCAGAGTGGCTTCCTCGGAGATGTGAAGGGGCTCTCGGGTATCGATGATCTCGGCAGCCGCGCCGTCGAGGATTTCCCGCGCAAGGGCGCGCGCTTGTTCAAGGCTTGGATCTTCCCGACCTTCAGATGCGGACCAGGCCGCGGCTTTTCCCGCCAGCAGCAGTTGCCGCAGAGAGAGAATCGTCTCAGCCGCAGGGTTCAAGGTCTCGCCTGTAGCCGTCTGAATGCTGTCCCGCGCGGCGCGAAGCATCTTGTTGACGCCCGCCTCGGACAGTACGTCGCGCGACAGGATCCCAAGCATCCTCTCCAGCGACGCGATGTCTGTCTCACTCGAACCTTCGTTAAGTACGGTACGTCGGTCGTGAGCGGAGAGCTCCGGATGCAGTCCCTTGCTCGCCAGGTGAGACCAGGCGCGCGCCGTCGCCCAATCGAGACGCTCGTCTTCTTCGGATGACCCCACCGGGTCCATCCGGCTGATCATGCGCTGACGCTCGATGCGGTCAAGCTCGCTGCGCACAACCGAGGTCAGCCAGGCCTTGGCCTGGCCGGGGGTCAGTTTTCCATCAGTGATTGCATCCAGCATCCGGTCGCACTCGTAGTTCAATCTGCGTGCGATGATACATGCGATCGACCGGTCCGTGGTGCGCAGAGACAGCTGCCAATGTCGGGTTTTTGTGGAAAACTCAGGCACACGCCGACGCCAGCTCCATGTGGAGCCGCGCTGCAGGAGGTAAGGGGTGGTCGCCAAGATGCGGCCTCCAGAATTGGAGACGAGCGACCCGCACTTCAGGAACTTGTGCTACAGTGCTGTGTGACACTGTACTTGCCAAATTCAGCCTATGCCTTGATTATCAAGGGCTTAGTGGGTGAATTGGCTCCGGCGGTAGGGATCGAACCTACGACCAATTGATTAACAGTCAACTGCTCTACCGCTGAGCTACGCCGGAACGTGGGGGGCATATAGCAAGTCGTTTCAGGCGCGTCCAGAGGGGTCTGACGAAAAAATGCAGAGGGCGTCAAACCAGCCGCCAGACGGCCTCCGTCACCGCGCCGCCTTCGGAGCTGGCAAGAGATTTATCCCTTAGTTCAATAAGATGCGCCAGCACGTTGCGGGTGGCGGCGGGCAGGAGCGCGGGCGGCGTGTCAGTGTAGATCGCCCGGGCCAGGGCCGCGGGCGTCCCCGGAGCTTCGGAGAGAAGTTCGAGAAGCCGCGCGCCGCGGGCACGGCGATGGGCGGCGAGCGCCGCGATCCGTGCCGGGCCATCGGCGACAGGGGGGCCGTGGGCGGGAAACAGACACCGCTCGGGCCGCGCGGCCAGCCGCTCGAGAGAGGACATGAAGGCACCGAGATCGCCGTCGGGGGGCGAGACCATCGAGCTTGCCCAGCCCATCACATGATCGCCGGTGAAGAGCGCCGCGCCCTCCGGGTCGAGGCCGCTCCAGGCCAGGCAAAGATGATTGCCCATATGGCCCGGCGTATGCAGCGCGGTCAGATGCCAGTCCGGGGTCACGAGGGTTGTCCCGTCGGCCAGCCGCTCGTCCGGGCGGAACCCGGCATCGACCCCCTCGCCGCCTCCGAGCCCCGCGAGCCCGGCCAGATCGGCCCTCCGACCGGCGCTGATGTCTCCGAAGGCGAAAACCGGCGCGCCCGTCGCCTCGGCCAGCGGCCGGGCCAGCGCGGAATGGTCCAGATGGGAATGCGTGACGAGGATGCGCGAGATCTTCTCGCCGGGTTCGAGCGCCGCCAGCACAGCCTCGAGATGCGGCCTGAGCGCCGGGCCGGGATCGATGACCGCCACCTCTCCCTCGCCAAGGAGGTAGCTGTTGGTGCCGCGGAAGGTCATCGGCGAGGGGTTGGGGGCGAGGACACGTCGCAGCCCCGGCGCCAGCCGGTCGACCCGGCCGGGCATGGGGGCAAAGGCGGTGGGGTCGTCCATCATTCCCCTTTCGTCGCAGCGGCGGCGCCGATATGGCTTTAGCATGGTGGAGCGCTGGATCAAACGGGTGCTGCCGCGGGGACTCTATGGCCGGGCCGCGCTGATTCTGATCGTGCCGATCGTCACGATCCAGCTGGTCGTGTCCGTGGTCTTCATTCAGCGCCATTTCGCCGATGTCACCCAGCAGATGACCCGGGCCCTGGTGCTGGAACTGGCTTACCTGACCCGGATGGTGGAGGCCGCGCCCGATCTGGCTACCGCACGATCCGAGGCCGAAGCCGTGGCAAGGCCGCTGGACCTGGCGCTGGTGCTGCCAGGCGACGCGCCGCAGGACATCAGCCGCCGGTTCTACGATCTGTCCGGCAAGACCGTGACCGCCACATTGCGCCAGGGTCTGCCGGGCTTCACCGGGATCGACCTAGCGACCGATACCGCCCGCGTCTGGGTCGGGATCGCGACCGGCAAGGGGCCGATGGAGGTGTCGTTCAACCGCCGCCGGGTCTCGGCGACCAACCCGCATCAATTGCTTGTCCTGATGGCGTCCACCAGCGCGCTGATGACGCTGATCGCCTTCCTGTTCCTGCGCAACCAGCTGCGCCCGATCCGGCGCCTTGCCCGCGCCGCAGATGCCTTCGGCAAGGGTCGGCCGATTCCCTACCGCCCCTCGGGGGCGACCGAGGTCCGGGCCGCGGGTCGCGCCTTTCTCGACATGCGGGCCCGGATGGAGCGCCAGATCGAACAGCGCACGCTGATGCTGTCGGGGGTCAGCCATGACCTGCGCACGCCGCTGACCCGACTCAAGCTGGAATTGTCGATGGCAGAGGACAGCCCCGAGACCCGGGCGATGCTGCGCGACATCAACGACATGGGACGGATGATCGACACCTTCCTCGATTTCTCGCGCGCCGATGCGCTGGACGACCCCGAGGAGCTCGATCCGGCCACCCTGCTAATGCGCGCGGCAGAGCGCGCGCGCGCCGGCGGTGGCACCATCGAAATCGGGGCCCTGCCCTCCGGAGAGAATGCCTCGCTGCGACCGATGGCGGTCGAACGTGCACTGCAGAACCTGATCGACAACGGCCTGCGCCATGGCAACCGGGTGGCGCTGTCGCTCTATATGCGGCCGGGCGCGCTGGTCTTCACCGTCGAGGATGACGGTCCGGGCATCCCCGAAGCCCAGCGCGAACTGGCGATGCAACCGTTTCAACGGCTCGACGCGGCGCGCAACCAGAACCGGAGCACCGGCGTGGGTCTTGGGTTGGCCATTGCCGCCGATATCGCGCGCGGCCATGGCGGCGCGCTGCATCTGGGCATCAGCGACCGGCTGGGCGGGCTGCGGGCAGATCTGGTGCTGGCGCGCTGACCGCCTCTGCATCCCGAGGCTGACGGGGCGCGCCATTGGTGGGGCCATTGGTGGGGCCATTGGTGGGGCCTGTCTCCCTGCCGACGGGATGGCCACAGGCGAGCCGATCGGCACAGCCCGACCGTCGCAACCGCGGCGCCCCCTTGCGGGCTGTTCGGGTGATCGATGCGGCGCCGGCACCTTTGAAAAACCGCCCCCGCGACGAGAAATCCGCATGCGTCGAGCTTGCTGAGATCCTCGCCTTCCGCCGGATGCGGCTTCGCAGGGTCGCTCAGGCCAGCATTCCCGCAAGCGGCAATGCGGTCGATACCTTCAGCCGTTCGAGCGCGAAGAAGCTGTCGACGCTGCGCAGACGTACCACCGAGGTCAGGTCGGCATAGAACCGGTCGAACTCGGCCATGTCGCGGACCACGACCCGCAGCAGGAAATCATAACGCCCGGCCAGCCGATAGAGGTCGCGCACCTCCTCGAACCGCTCGGCAATCCCGAGAAAGTTCTCGCGCCATTCGGATGTGTGATCGAGCGCCTCGATCATGACGAAGGCAGTCAATGACAGGCCCAGCGCTTCCGGATCGAGAATGGCGACGCGTTCGCGGATCACGCCCGCCTCTTCATGCTTCTGGATACGCTTCCAGCAGGGCGTTTGCGACAATCCCACCCGGTCTGCGATCCGCGCCAGTGGAATGGTCGCATCCCGTTGAAGGAGATCGAGAATCTTCAGGTCTATGCGATCGAGTTTCATGCTGCCTCCCTGACATTGACCGCGCCCATGGAAGGCGAGTCGGCATTCAGGATGCCACAATTCAACAAAATGTCGACCTTTATAATCGTGTAAAAATATCCGCCAGCCAGGCCCCCCTCCCTGGCTCTCTTCATGAGACTTCGGCCGGGGGGGCTGCAGCCGGAGAAGGATTTTCCAAAATCACGACCGAAAAAGCCGACATTCTTCCTTTGAAAAAGTCGATCACATCTGTCGTTATTTAAGGGTCAGGCGGCGCAGACGACGCCCGGCCCTCGCCCGGCCCCCGCCAGAACGGCCACCGGCCGGGTCCCGTCCCGTCCGCCTGACACGACACACTCGACAGGGGTAGCAAAGGAATACGCCCATGATCCGCACCATCCAGCTTGGCGCCCATGCGCTCGCTCAGGGCCAGGTCATCCGCACCTTCGGCGACGGACAGATCGAGATCGACATCGGCGGTCGGCGCCTCACGGGGACCGCCGTGCCCAGCGCGCCGATGCGCGCGGCAACACCTCTGCGACATGCGCTGAGCCCCTTCCGCTGGCGGAACGGCATTCTCGGTGCGCTGGCCGCCGTCGGGCTTGCGCTCGGCATGCCGTCGGACGCTTTCGCCACCGAAAGCGAGGCGCTGCAAATCCTCAATGTCTCCTATGATCCGACCCGCGAATTCTACCGCGATTACAATGAGCTGTTCGAAGCCTGGTGGGATGCCGAAGGTCATGCGCCGGTCACCGTCCAGCAATCGCATGGCGGCGCCGGGGCACAGGCGCGGGCCGTGATCGACGGCCTGCCCGCGACGGTGGTCACGCTGGCACTGTCGGCCGATATCGACGCCATCGCCGAACGCACCGGAAAGATCCCGGCCGACTGGCAAAGCCGCCTGCCGCATAACTCGGCGCCCTATACCTCGACCATCGTCTTTCTCGTCCGCAAGGGAAATCCCAAGTCGATCGAGAACTGGGACGACCTGATCCGGGACGACGTGCAGGTGGTGACCCCGAACCCGAAAACCTCGGGCGGCGCGCGCTGGAACTTCCTTGCGGCCTATGGTTATGCGCTCGACCGGTTCGGCGGCGACGAGGCCCGGGCGCAGGACTTCATGACGCGGCTTTACCGCAATGTGCCGGTGCTCGATACCGGGGCCCGCGGCGCCACCACGACCTTCGCGCAACGGGGCATCGGCGACGTGCTGCTGGCCTGGGAAAACGAAGCCTTCCTGGCGCTCGACGAGCTGGGCGCCGAGAAGTTCGACATCGTCGTGCCCTCGATCTCGATCCTGGCCGAGCCGCCGGTCACGCTTGTCGACGGCAATATCGGTTCGGATGCGCAACGCGCGGTCGCCCGGGCCTATCTCGAGCACCTCTACAGCCCCGAGGCCCAGGCCCTGGCGCTGCGTCATTTCTATCGCGCCTGGGACAGCTCTGCCGCTGCGCCCGAGGATGTCGCGCGCTTTCCGAAGCTGCGGCTCGTGAGCATCGAGGATTTCGGCGGCTGGGCCAGGGCGCAGCCTGCCTTCTTCGGCGATGGCGGGCTGTTCGACAAGATCTACGAGAACTGAACGATGCGAGCGGGCCCCTTCCGCTCGCCCTCTCCCCTGCCGGGGTTTGGGCTGAGCTTCGGGATCGCGATGGCGGGGCTGTCCATCGTGGTTCTGCTGCCGCTCGGCGCGCTTCTGGAACGCGGGCTTGCCATCGGCCCGGTCGAGCTGCTGGACATGGTCAATTCGCGCCGCGTCCGGGAAGCGCTCGGCCTGTCCTTCCGGGCCGCTCTGGTCGCGTCGCTCTTCAATCTGGCCTTCGGGCTGGTGCTGGCCTGGGTGCTGGTGCGGTACCGGTTCTGGGGACGGCGGCTGATCGACGCCGCGGTCGATCTGCCCTTCGCGCTGCCGACGGCGGTGGCGGGGATCGCACTGACCGCGCTTTACGCACCGAGCGGCCCTTTCGGCCGCGCGCTCGCGCCGCTCGGGATCGAGATCGCCTATACCGAGGCCGGGATCTGGCTGGCGCTGATCTTCATCGGCCTGCCCTTCGTGGTACGCAGCGTGCAGCCGGTGATCGAGGAAATCGACCGCGAGGCGGAAGAGGTCAGCGCCACGCTCGGCGCCAGCCGCCTTTACACCCTGCGCCGGGTCGTGCTGCCGACGCTGAGCCCGGCACTCATGACCGGCTTCGCGCTGGCGCTGGCGCGCTCTGTCGGCGAATACGGCTCGGTCATCTTCATCGCCGGCAACCTGCCGTTCCGGACCGAGATCGCGCCCCTGCTGATCGTGATCCGGCTTGAGGAATACAATCACGACGCCGCCGCGGCGATCGGGATCGCAATGCTCATGATCTCCTTCGCGGTGCTGCTGGCCCTCAACACCATCCAGTTCTGGAGCAGACGGAGGATCGGCCTTGGCTGAGATCGCATATCCGAGGCGGGAGGCCGTGACCACCGAGCCGCGGCTGGCCCGCTGGACGCTGATCGCGGCGGTACTGGCACTGGTCGGCATCCTGCTCTTCGCGCCGCTCGTCACTGTCTTCGCCGAGGCGCTGGCCGGGGGCGGCGCGGCGGCGCTGGCCGCGCTCGGCTCGCCCGATGCCCGCGCGGCGATCGGGCTGACGCTGACCGTCGCCGTCCTCTCGGTGCCGCTGAACGCGGGGATCGGCATCGCCGCCGCCTGGGCCATCGCCAGGTTCGAGTTTCGTGGCAAGGCGCTGCTCGTCACCCTGATCGACCTGCCCTTCTCGGTCTCTCCGGTGGTGGCGGGACTGGCGCTGGTGCTTCTGTTCGGGGTCAACGGGCCGCTGGGCGCCTGGCTTATCGCCCATGACCTCAAGATCGTCTTCGCCCTGCCCGGCATCGTCCTGGCCACGCTGTTCGTGACCTTTCCCTTCGTCGCCCGCGAACTCATTCCGGTGATGATCGAACAGGGCCGGAGCGAGGAAGAGGTGGCACTGACGCTGGGGGCCTCGGGCTGGCGGACCTTCCTGACGGTGACGCTGCCCAATATACGCTGGGCGCTGCTTTACGGGCTGCTTCTGTGCAATGCCCGGGCGATGGGCGAATTCGGCGCGGTCGCCGTGGTCTCGGGCAAGATCCGGGGCGAAACCACCACCATGCCGATCATGATCGAGATGCTCTACAACGAATATCTCTCGGTCGCGGCCTTCACCCTCGCGGCGCTGCTCGCGCTGCTCGCGCTTCTGACCCTGACCCTGAAAACCCTTCTGGAATGGCGCTACGCGGAGCAGCTCTCCGCCACCCGCCGGCATTGAAAGGCGTATCCCATGCATATCGACATCGACGAAATCGCGAAGGACTTCGGCACCGCGCGGACGCTGCATCCGGTCTCGCTCTCGATCCCGAACGGAGCGCTGGTGGCGCTGCTGGGGCCGTCGGGCTCGGGCAAGACCACGCTGCTGCGCATTCTGGGCGGGCTCGAATATCCCAGTTCGGGACGGATCTTCTTCGACGGGCAGGATACCACCGGGCTGAGCGTACAGGACCGCCGGGCGGGCTTCGTCTTCCAGCATTACGCGCTGTTCAGGCACATGACCGTGTTCGAGAACATCGCCTACGGGCTGCGCGCCCGCAAGCGCCGCGACCGTCCGACCGCAGCCGAAATCGACCGCCGGGTAAACCGGCTGCTGGCGCTGATCCAGCTGCCCGATATCGGCGCGCGCTATCCCGGTCAGCTTTCGGGCGGGCAGCGTCAGCGCGTGGCGCTGGCGCGGGCGCTGGCCATCGAGCCGCGCATGCTGCTGCTTGACGAGCCGTTCGGCGCGCTCGACGCCAAGGTCCGCAAGGAATTGCGCCAGGGCCTGCGCGAGATCCACGATGCGACCGGGCTGACCACGCTTTTCGTCACCCATGACCAGGACGAGGCGATGGATCTGGCCGATCTCGTCGTGGTGATGTCGATGGGCCGGATCGAACAGATCGGCAAGCCCGCCGAGATCCGCGCGCGCCCGGCCTGCGCCTTCGTGCGCGATTTCGTGGCCGCCTGAGCCGAGACAGAGCCGGGACCGGGCCGGGACCGGCCTCAGACCGGGCGGGCGCACCGAGCTTCCGCCATCCCGTCAGCAGCGCCATCCCTGTGGCGAGCCGCCGAGCTGCGGTCGCGACGGAACGAACGGCCCGGCGCCCGCCCGTCGGCATGTCATCCATGTTCCGCGCGGCCGGGCGCCATCTGCCGCGGGCAATCGGCCCGACCTTATTCCCTGTGCAATGGCCCCTGCCCTCCCCGCGGCGCGCCGCTCACGGCGCCACGGAGACGCCGGAGCCGCTTGTGGCCGTGCGCGAGGCCGCTATGCTCCGGCCCGCGGACATCAAGGCCACGGGAGAGCCCATCCTCATGCAGAAGATCACCGTCGAAACCCGGCCCATCGAAGGTCAGAAGCCCGGTACCTCGGGGCTGAGAAAAAAGACGCCGGTTTTCATGAGCCCGCATTATCTGGAGAATTTCGTTCAGTCGATCTTCAACGCCATCGGCGGGGTCGCCGGCAAGTCTCTGGTTCTGGGCGGCGACGGACGCTATTTCAACGACCGCGCGGCCCAGGTCATCCTGCGGATGGCGGCAGCCGGTGGCGCGGCACGGGTCATCGTCGGGCAGAATGCGCTGTTGTCGACGCCCGCCGCCTCGAACCTGATCCGCAAGCGCCGCACCGATGGCGGGATCATCCTCTCGGCCAGCCACAACCCGGGCGGGCCGGACGAGGATTTCGGGGTCAAGTTCAACACCCCCAATGGCGGCCCGGCCCCCGAGGAGGTGACCAACCGGATCTTCGAAGCGACGACGACCATCACCTCCTACGAGATTCTCGAGACCCGGGATCTGGACCTGTCCGCCCCGGGCGAGGCCGCGCTTGGCGACATGGTGGTCGAGATCGTCGACCCGGTCGCCGATTATGCCGAGCTGATGGAGAGCCTGTTCGATTTCGACGCCATCCGGCGGCTGATCGCGGGCGGTTTCACGCTGCGCTTCGACGCGATGCATGCGGTGACGGGGCCCTATGCCAGGACGATCCTCGAGGAGCGTCTGGGCGCGCCCGCGGGCAGCGTGATCAACGCGGTGCCGCAGCCCGATTTCGGCGGCGGCCATCCCGACCCGAACCCGATCTGGGCCAAGCCGCTCGTCGATCTGGCGATGGGGCCCGAGGCGCCCGATTTCGCGGCCGCCTCGGATGGCGACGGCGACCGCAACATGATCCTCGGGCGCGGCATCGTGGTGACGCCCTCGGACAGCCTCGCGGTGCTGGCGGCGAATGCGACCCGGGCGCCGGGCTATGCGGCCGGGCTGAAGGGGGTGGCACGCTCGATGCCGACCTCGCGCGCAGTCGACCGGGTGGCGGCGGCGGCGGGGCTCAACTGTTACGAGACGCCCACCGGCTGGAAATTCTTCGGCAACCTGCTCGATGCCGGGCGCGCGACGCTCTGCGGCGAGGAAAGCGCCGGGACCGGATCGGACCATGTGCGCGAGAAGGACGGGCTCTGGGCGGTGCTTCTGTGGCTGAACATCCTCGCCGAGACCGGCCTGTCCGTGGCCGAGACCATGCGCGCGCATTGGGCCGAATACGGCCGCAACTACTACACGCGGCACGATTATGAAGCGGTCGACAAGGACCGGGCCGAAGCGATGCTCGACGCCCTGCGCGGGCGGCTCGGCGATCTGGCCGGGCAGAGCTTTGCCGGGCGGAGGGTCGAGATGACCGACGAATTTTCCTATGACGATCCGGTCGACGGCTCGAAAAGCACGGGCCAGGGGCTGCGCATCCATTTCGAGGGCGGCGCTCGGATCGTCTACCGGCTGTCGGGAACGGGTACTGTCGGGGCGACGCTTCGGGTCTATCTGGAGGAGTATACCGACGATCCGGCGCGGCTGGAGCTGCCGGTCGAGGAGGTGCTGGCCGATGTCATCGCCGCCGCCGACGAGATCGCGGGCATTCGCAACCATACCGGCAGGACCGCGCCCGACGTCCGGACCTGAGCCCTCCCGCCCCGGGCCATCACAAGGCTGCCGCCTTGCTTGTCCCGCCTTGGGCCCGACGCGCTGACGCGCGCGGGTCTGCGACGCGGTGAGGCCATGCGAGGCCGGACCCTGTCGCGCAGCGAAGGCGGGTGCGACGGGCGCCAGAGCGCCCGCCCGCGAGGTTACTTGCCGTGGGTGCGGAAGCGCGTTTCGTCATCGATGAAGGTCTTGTCACCGATGTCGTCCGCATGGCCGCCGAAGGGCATCTGTGCGACCAGCGTCCAGCTGGCGGGAACACCGAAGGCCTCGGCCAGGGCCGCATCCGCAACCGGGTTGTAATGCTGAAGGCTCGCGCCGATGCCTTCCTCGGCCAGCGCCGTCCAGACCGCCAGTTGCGCCATCCCCGCCGAATGCTGGGCAAAACGCGGGAAGGCGTCGGCATAGAGCGGGAACTGCTCCTGCAGCCCCTTGATCGTGTCCTCATCCTCGTAGAAGAGCACCGTGCCCGCCCCGGCGGCAAAGCCCTTCATCTTGGCTTCGGTCGGGCCGAAATTCTCGGCCGGAACGATCTTGCGAAGCTCGTCCCCGATCAGCGCCCAGGCCTTCTCGCTTTCGGCCCCGAACAGGATGACGGCCCGGGAGCTTTGCGAATTGAACGAGGAAGGAGCATGGCGGATCGCGGCCTTGATCAGGTCTTCCACCATGTCGGCCGAGAGCGGAAGATCCTTGCCGAGGGCATATTGCGTCCGGCGCTTCTGCAACAGCTCGAGCGTCTTGTTCGACATCTGGAAAGTCTCCTGAGTGATCTGTGTGTCGGGAGGCTATATTTCGCGATCGGGCGCGGGCTTCAATGGCAGGCACTGCGCGAAGGCGCACAGCCTGCGTGCTTTCGTCCTCCGGCGGACCCTCCTGCAGGACCGCCGGGCGCCATGCGCGCCCTCACACGCCCGGAGCCCCGAAACACAGCATCGGCTTCTCTGCGCCGGGCCGTCCGGCCGCGTCGAGCGCCTGTCTCCAGTCGGTCAGCGCGAAGGGGCGAATGCCCGGAAGATCGGCCGTCGCGAGCCCTGGCCAGAGCCCTTCGAAGGCCGCCCGCCAGTCCGCCGCCGACATAGAGGCCAGACAGTCGCGGAGGTGAAACCGCTCGAACCGGGCGCGCGGCGGGCTCGCGGGCCGGACCGGGCGGCCCGTCAGAAGGCCATATCCCACGAAATGGGCGCCCTCGGGCAGGATATCGAGAATGCGCGAGGCAAGCGGCCCGCCGAGTGCATCGAAGACGATGTCGGCCCGCCGCGCATGGTTCAGGACCTGGGCCTCGTCGGCGGCCGGAACGGGGTCGATCCCGAGGGTGCGCAGGCGCGCTGCACGGCTGGGCGAGCGGTGAACGCCCGTGACTCCGGCCGCGCCCTGCCCCAGCGCCCATTGCCCCAGAAGATCCGCGCAATGCGAGCCCGCCCCGCTGAGCAGCACCCGCCGCCCCGCGACCGGCCAGCGCGACAGCATGCCCCTGGCCGCGAGAGGATTGATATAGGCCCGCGCCGCAAGATCGTCGCCGATATCCTCGGGAACCGGGATCGCCAGCGCCGGGTCGCAATCGAGGACTGTCTGCCAGGTCCCCGGCCCGCGCAGGGGCAAGATCCGGCGGCCGATCAGACCGGCATGGCCGGGCGGCGCCTCCAGCACCCGGCCGACCCCCTCATATCCCGCGATGAAGGGCAGCACGATCCGGTGCGCATAGGCGCCTGTGACGGGGACAAGATCGGAGGGATTGACCGGCGCCCGCAGCATCGCGACCCGAAGCATCGGTTCGGGCCGGGGCCCGAGCGGCCGGGCCACGAGCGAAAGCGCATCGCGGGGGGGCCCGAAGGCATGACAGACGAGCGAAGAGACCTGCATGCCCTCGGGTAACGCCCCGCGCCCGGCAGTGACAGCCCTTAGACGCGCCACGGCCGGGTCATCGCAGGCGGCTTCGCAATCGCCCTCTTGCCGGATCCGGCATCAGCGGACATAGAATTGCGAAAGGAAACCGCGCGCCTTTCCTCCGAGTTCCGGCCGCGCCGCATCCCTCCGGGGCCTGTGGCCGGGAGTCCTTCGGATCACCGGCCGCGATGCGCCATCCGGCGAGGACGACCGAAGGGAAATCTGAGATGCCCCAGGCCCAACGCGCCGCGCAGGCGCCGCTTGTGACCCCGGTCCTGATCGCGGGATCGCTGATCCTGCTGATCGGTTTTGCCATCCGCGCCTCGTTCGGGGTGTTCCAGATCCCGATTGCCGAGGAATTCGGCTGGGCACGCACCGAATTCTCGCTGGCCATCGCGATCCAGAACCTGGCCTGGGGGATCGGCCAGCCGCTGTTCGGCGCCGTGGCCGAGAAGATCGGCGACCGCAAGGCCATCATCGCCGGAGCGGTGCTTTATGCGCTGGGGCTGGTGCTCTCATCCTTCGCGATCCAGCCCTGGCAGCATCAATGGCTCGAGGTGCTGGTGGGTTTCGGCATCGCGGGCACGGGCTTCGGCGTGATCCTCGCCATTGTCGGCCGCGCGGCAGCCCCCGAACATCGCTCGATGGCGCTGGGGGTCGCGACCGCCGCCGGGTCGGCGGGGCAGATCGTGGGGCCGCCCTCGGCCGAACTGCTGCTGCAACTCATGCCATGGCAGGGCGTGTTCCTGGTCTTCGCCGGCGTGGTTCTGGCCTCGCTGCTGGCGCTGCCCTTCATCCGCTCGCCACAGATCGCCAGCCGCGCCGAACTCGAGGAGAGCCTCGGCCAGGTGCTGGGCCGGGCCTTCCGCGACCCGTCCTTCATCATGATCTTCATGGGCTTCTTCTCCTGCGGCTATCAGCTTGCCTTCATCACCGCACATTTCCCGCCCTTCGTGGCCGAGCTTTGCGGGCCCATCGTGCCCGGCAGCACACTGTCGGCGATCGGGATCACGACCACCTCGGCGCTGGGGGCGGTGGCGATCTCGGTGATCGGCTTTTTCAACATCGTCGGCACGGTGACCGCAGGCTGGCTCGGCAACCGCTACAGCCGGAAATACCTGCTGGCGGGGATCTACACGGCGCGCACCATCGCCGCGGCCGCCTTCATCCTGATGCCGATCACCCCGGGCTCGGTTCTGGTCTTCTCGATGGTGATGGGCGCGCTCTGGCTGGCCACGGTGCCACTGACCAGCGGTCTCGTCGCCCATATCTACGGGCTGCGCTACATGGGCACGCTCTACGGTTTCGTCTTCCTGTCGCACCAGCTCGGCGGCTTCCTCGGCGTCTGGCTGGGCGGCAGGCTTTACGACCTGTACGGCAATTACGATCTCGTGTGGTGGGTCGGCGTGGGCGTCGGCGCCTTCTCGGCGCTGGTGCATCTGCCAATCCGCGAGGCGCCTGCCCCGGCCCGCGTCGCGGCCTGAAGGCTTTGACGCAGGGCCACGGCCTGCCCTATCCTGATACCCTGCAAGGGAGAGTTGACCATGGCCGGAGGCTGGGCGCGCGACGGCGCGGTGAACGACCAGATCGACGCCTTGATCGAGGATGAGCTGAACCGGATGAAGGCCAGGCCTGCCCCGGTCGGGGACAGCCTGACGGATTGTGCCGAATGCGGCGAGCCCATCCCCGAGGCGCGGCGGCAGGCCCTGCCGGGGGTCAAGCTGTGCGTCGCATGTCAGGGCGCGCGCGACAGGCGTCCGGTACTGCGCGGAGGGATCAACCGGCGCGGGTCGAAGGACAGTCAACTCAAGTGACGGCGGTTGCGGGATTGACCGGAAGGTCACCTTCCTGTACGTATCACCGATCCGCACCTTCTGTCGCGTGAACAGAGGCCGCCTGCCCGGCATGACCGGACCGCGGCGCAAGGTGTCGGGCAAATCCGTTCCCATCATCACGCGAGGGGTACTGGGACCGCCGCCCACCGACCAGTCCGGTCGGGGCGTCGCGGACCCGCTCACCCGTTCGCAGCGGCGAACGCAATTTGACGAGGCGTCCGCGACGGGCGCCCGAAAGGACACTGTGATTACATTCGACAAGATGGGTCTGCCCAAGCGGCTCGTGACGCGACTGGCCGAGGCCGGCATCACCGAGCCCACCCCGATCCAGGCCCGCGCCATTCCTCCGGCTCTGGAAGGCCGCGACGTGATCGGGCTGGCGCAGACCGGCACCGGCAAGACCGCAGCCTTCGGCCTGCCGCTGCTGACCGCGCTGGCCGAGAACCGAGGAAAGCCCACGCCCAAGACCGCCCGCGCCCTGGTGCTGGCCCCGACCCGTGAGCTGGTCAAGCAGATCGCCGAGAGCCTCCGTCCGCTGGTCGCGGGCACGCCCGTCAGCGTCGAGACCGTGGTCGGCGGCGCCTCGCTGTCGGCCCAGGAAAAGCGGATGGCGCGCGGCGCCGATCTGCTGGTGGCGACGCCCGGGCGGCTGATCGACCTGATGGGCCGCGGCGCCGTGGTGCTGGCCGAAACCCGGTTCCTGGTGCTGGACGAGGCCGACCAGATGCTGGACATGGGCTTCATCCATGCCCTGCGCCGGATCGCGGCCAAGCTGCCGAAAGAGCGCCAGACCATGCTGTTCTCGGCCACCATGCCCAAGCAGATGGACGAGATCGCCGCAAGCTACCTGAGCAACCCGGTCCGGGTCGAGGTAAGCCCCCCCGGCACCGCCGTCGACAAGATCACGCAATCGGTGCATTTCCTCGAGAAGGCCGAGAAGACCGGGCGCCTGATCGAGCTTCTGGACGGGCATCGCGACGACCGCGCCATCGTCTTCGGACGCACCAAGCACGGTGCCGAGCGGCTGTCGAAACAGCTGGAACGGGCCGGGTTCGCCACCGCCTCGATCCATGGCAACAAGAGCCAGGGCCAGCGCGACCGCGCCATCAAGGCGTTCCGCGCGGGCGATGTGCGGGTGCTGGTGGCGACCGATGTGGCGGCGCGGGGCATCGACATTCCCGAAGTGCGCCATGTCTACAATTTCGACCTGCCGAACGTGCCCGACAACTATGTCCACCGGATCGGCCGCACCGCGCGCGCCGGGGCCGATGGCGCGGCAATCGCCTTCTGCGCGCCCGAGGAGATCTCGGAACTGCGGGCGATCCATAAGGTGATGGGAACGGCGATCCCGGTCGCCTCGGGGACGCCCTGGGAAGGGCTCGAACCGAAGCAGTCGCGGGACGGCCCGCGCGGCGCAGGCAAAGGTGCAGGCAAGCCGGCCGCAGCCAAGCCGAGGGCGCGCCGTCGTCCGCGCAACAAGAACCGCGCAGCGGCCTGAGGTCGGGTGGGGGCGCTGTCGCCCGCGCCACTGACGGAAAACGCAAACGCCCGCCCGGGTCCCCGGGCGGGCGTTTTTTGCATCTCCGGGGCCGTCCTGGCAGCCTCAGGCCGGCTCGGGTTCCAGCCCGCGGCCCTTCAGCAACGCCTCGACCCCGGGCAGGCGGCCGCGGAAGGCGGTATAGAGCAGGTCCGGCTCCTGCGTGCCGCCGGTCGACAGCACGTTGTCTTCCAGAGCCCGCGCGGTCGCCGGATCGAAGGCATCGCCCGCCTCCTCGAAGGCCGCGAAGGCGTCGGCATCCATCACCTCGGACCACATGTAGGAATAATAGGCCGAAGCATAGCCACCCGCGAAGACATGGGCGAAATGCGGTGTCGCATGCCGCATCCGGATCGCGCGCGGCATGCCGATCTCTTCCAGCACCTCTGCCTGTTTCTGCATCGGGTCGGCGGGGGCGGGGCCGTCATGGAATTCAAGATCGACCAGCGCCGAGGCGATGAATTCGACGGTCTGGAACCCCATGTCATAGGTCGCGGCCGCCAGAACCCGGTCCCGCATCGCCTCGGGCATCGACTGCCCGGTTTCGGCATGGGTGGCGAAACGCTCCAGCACCTCGGGCACTTCGAGCCAGTGTTCGTAAAGCTGGCTCGGCAGCTCGACGAAATCGCGCGGCACCGAGGTGCCGGACAGGCTTTCATAGGTCACATCCGACAGCATCTGGTGCAGCGCATGGCCGAATTCATGGAACAGCGTCCGCGCATCGTCATAGGACAAGAGCGCGGGCCGCCCCTCGGCCGGTTTCGAGAAGTTGCAGACATTCACGACATGCGGCCGGATCTCCCCCGCCAGCTTCCGCTGACTGCGCAGCGCCGTACACCAGGCCCCCGATTCCTTGCCCGCCCGGGCAAAATAATCGCCGATGAAAACGCCCATATGGCGGCCATCGCGGGTGACCTCCCAAGCCCGGGCATCCGCATGGTGCAGGGTCACATCGAGCGGCGAGAAATCCAGCCCGAACAGACGGTTGGCGCAGTCAAAAGCGGCCTCGATCATGCGGTCGAGTTGCAGATAGGGCTTCAGCTCGGCCTCGTCGAGATCGTGGAGCGCGCGGCGCCGCTTCTCGGAATAGTAATGCCAGTCCCAGGGCTCGAGCGGCGCCGAGCCCCCGTCCGCGACCAGCATGTCTTCGAGGATCGCGGCATCGGCCTCGGCACGCGCCCGGGCCGGGGCCCAGACCTGCATCAGCAGATCGCGCACATTGCCGGGGGTCCTGGCCATCTGGGTTTCCAGCGCATAGGCGGAATAGCTGCCATAGCCCAGAAGCGCCGCACGTTCGGCCCGGAGCTTCAGCGTTTCGGCCACGATGCCACGGTTGTCGGTGGTGCCGCCGCGCGCGCCGCGCGAGGTCCAGGCCTCATAGGCCGCCTTGCGCAGATCGCGCCGGGGTGAGAACTGCAGGAAGGGCACGATCACCGAGCGCGACAGCGTCACCACCGGGCCGTCCGCGCCGCGTTCGGCGCCCGCCGCCCGGACCGCCTCGATGACGAAGCCGGGCAGGCCCGCAAGATCGGCCTCGGCCAGCGGCATCGTCCAGTCGCGCTCGTCGGCCAGAAGGTTCTGGCCGAAGGCGGTCGACAGCTTGGCCAGCCTTGTGTTGATCTCGCGGAGCCGGCCGCGCCCCTCTTCGGGCAGGGCCGCCCCGGCGCGGACGAAGTCGCGATGCTTCCGCTCCAGCAGACGGGCCTGTTCGGCCGTCAAATCCAGCGTCTCGCGCGCCTGCCAGATCGCCTCGATCCGCTCGAACAGCGCGCGGTTCAGCACCACATCCGAGGAAAACTCCGCCAGCTTCGGCGAGAAGGCGCGCTGCAGCGCCTCGCGCGCCGGGGTCGAGGAGGTCGAGGCCAGCAGATCGAAGACCGACAGCACGTCGGACAGCGCCTGCCCCGACCGTTCCAGCGCCTCGATGGTATTGGCGAAATCGGGCGCCTCAGGCGCCTCGGCAATGGCCGCGATCTCGGCCCGGGCACCGGACAGCGCCCGCTCGAAGGCCGGCGCGAAATCTTCATCCGAGAGGTCGGCAAAGGCGGGAAGCTCGAAGGGCGCGATGCGCGGCGCCAGCAGGGGATTGGTCATGAGGCTCTCCATTTCTCGAAAAGGCATAGCCGGATCGAGGCCGGGTTCAAGCCCGGGACCGCGTGGCGACGGGGCCGGACCCCGCCCGGCAAGCAGCCCGGCAAGCCCCCCGCCAGGCCGCGCGGCCAGAGTCTCTCGGCACAGGACCGCCACAGCCCTGCCTCATGCGGCTCCGGGTTTTGCCCAACTTCGTGATCACAGCATTCATGAGCGTGATCACAAAATGGAAAAACATAGCATGATCACGGGAATTTAAGGAAAAGGCCGTTTCGCCGCACCACCGTTCCGTGCTTAGACATCTGGAAATCGTACCAGCACGGGACAGTTTGATGAACATCCACGAATACCAGGCAAAGGCGTTGCTGCGCAGCTACGGCGCGCCGGTCTCGAAAGGGCATGTCGTCACCAAGGCGGAGGAAGCGAAGTCGATCGCGGCCGATATCGACGGGCCGGTCTGGGTCGTCAAGGCGCAGATCCACGCAGGCGGTCGCGGCAAGGGCCACTTCGTCGAGGAAGAGGCGGGCGAGAAGGGCGGCGTGCGGCTGACCAAATCGGTCGGCGAGGCCGCCGAGGAAGCCAGGAAGATGCTGGGCCGCACCCTCGTCACCCATCAGACCGGCCCCGCGGGCAAGCAGGTCGGCCGGGTCTATATCGAGGAAGGCGCCGGCATCGAGCGCGAACTGTACCTGGCCCTGCTGGTCGACCGCCAGACCAGCCGGGTGGCCTTCGTCTGCTCGACCGAGGGCGGCATGGATATCGAGGAGGTCGCCGCCAAGACCCCCGATCGCATCCTCAGCTTCTCGGTCGATCCGGTGACCGGCTATCAGGGCTATCACGGCCGCCGCATCGCCTTTGCGCTGGGACTGACCGGCAACCAGATCAAGCAATGCGTCCGGCTGATGGGCCAGCTTTACAAGCTGTTCACCGAGAAGGATTGCGAGTTGCTGGAGATCAACCCGCTGATCGTCACCGATCAGGGCGACCTGCGCTGCCTCGACGCCAAGATGAGCTTCGATTCGAACGCGCTCTACCGGCAGGAGGACATCCTGGCGCTGCGCGACGAGACCGAGGAAGATCCGAAGGAACATCAGGCCTCCAAATACGACCTGAACTACATCGCGCTCGACGGCCAGATCGGCTGCATGGTGAACGGCGCGGGCCTCGCGATGGCGACGATGGACATCATCAAGCTTTACGGCTCGGAGCCCGCCAACTTCCTCGACGTGGGCGGCGGCGCCACCAAGGAGAAGGTGACCGAAGCCTTCAAGATCATCACCTCGGACCCGAACGTGAAGGGGATCCTGGTGAACATCTTCGGCGGCATCATGCGCTGCGACGTGATTGCCGAGGGCGTGGTCGCCGCAGTGAAGGAAGTCGGGCTGAAGGTGCCGCTGGTCGTGCGCCTCGAAGGCACCAATGTCGAGAAGGGCAAGGCCATCATCAACAATTCCGGCCTCGACGTGATCGCGGCGGATGACCTGTCCGATGCAGCCCAGAAAATTGTCAAAGCGGTGAAGGGGTAAGATCCATGGCGGTTCTTGTCGACGAAAACACCAAGGTCATCTGTCAGGGCTTCACCGGCAGCCAGGGCACCTTCCATTCGGAACAGGCCATCGCCTACGGCACCAAGATGGTCGGCGGCGTCACCCCCGGAAAGGGCGGCCAGAGCCATCTGGACCTGCCCGTCTTCAACTCGTGCCACGAGGCGGTGGCCAGGACCGGCGCCAATGCATCCGTGATCTACGTGCCGCCGCCGTTTGCGGCCGACTCGATCCTCGAGGCCATCGACGCCCAGATCCCGCTGATCGTCTGCATCACCGAGGGCATCCCGGTGATGGACATGATGACCGTCAAGCGTGCGCTGGAAGGCTCGAACTCGACCCTGATCGGGCCGAACTGCCCCGGTGTCATCACGCCCGACGCCTGCAAGATCGGCATCATGCCCGGCCATATCCACAAGCGCGGCTCGGTCGGCGTCGTCTCGCGCTCGGGCACGCTGACCTATGAGGCCGTCAAGCAGACCACCGATGTGGGCCTTGGCCAGTCGACCTGCGTCGGCATCGGCGGCGACCCGATCAAGGGCACCGAGCATATCGACGTGCTGGAATGGTTCCTGGCCGATGACGAGACCCAGTCGATCATCATGATCGGCGAGATCGGCGGCTCGGCCGAAGAGGAAGCGGCCCAGTTCATCAAGGACGAGGCCAAGAAGGGCCGCAGCAAGCCCATCGCGGGCTTCATTGCCGGCCGTACGGCCCCTCCGGGCCGTCGCATGGGCCATGCGGGCGCCATCGTCGCCGGCGGCAAGGGCGGTGCCGAGGACAAGATCGAGGCGATGAAATCGGCCGGGATCGTCGTGGCAGACAGCCCGGCGCATCTGGGCGAAGCGGTGCTGAAGGCGATCGGATAAGCCGGTCGCCGAGGGAGGCAAAATGGGCTTTGCGGCTGCCGTAAAGGTCTGTTTCAGAAAGTACTTCACCTTTTCGGGGCGGGCGTCCCGCCCCGAATACTGGTGGTTCGTTCTGTTCACGTTATTGGGCAGCATCGCCACCGGGCTGCTCGACCTGCTGCTGTTCCCGGGCGAGATCCGCACCGGACCGGGCAGCATAGAGGCCGACAGCGACGGCCCCCTGACCATGCTCTTCACGCTTGCCGTCTTCCTGCCTTCGGTTTCCGCAGGCTGGCGCCGGATGCATGACAGCGGCCGAAGCGGGCTTTTCTACGTCTATCCGCTGATCGTGCTGGTCGGCATCCTGGGCTTTGCCCAATTCGTCGGCGCCTTCGGCCTCGCCGCTTCGGGCGGTCCGGCAGAGGCCTTTACCGGCATCGCGGGCCTCGTGCTCGTCCTCTCGGTCCTGGTTCTGATGATCTCGCCCCTTCTGGTGATCTGGTGGCTGACCCGCCCCTCCCAACCCGGCCTCAACAAATACGGTCCAAACCCCCATGAGGTAACTCCATGACCGAGCAAAGCGCGAACGACATCTTTCACAGCTCGTCCTTCCTTCAGGGCCACAATGCCGAATATGTGGAACAGCTTTACGCCCGCTATGCCAATGACCCGAACGCGGTCGACGAGGCATGGCAGAAGTTCTTCGCCGAGCTGGGCGATGACGAGGTCTCGGTCAAGCGCGAGGCGGCGGGGCCGTCCTGGGCGCGGCGCGACTGGCCGCCCGCGCCGAATGACGACCTGACCGCGGCACTTGACGGGCAGTGGCCGACGCCGCCTGCCGCCCGCGAGACCAGGGCCGCCGAAGAGAAGATCCGCGAGAAGGCCAGGGAAAAGGGCGTCGAGGTCACCGATGACGAGGTCAAGCGCGCGGTGCTCGACTCGATCCGGGCGCTGATGCTGATCCGGGCCTACCGGATCCGAGGCCATCTGGTCGCCGATCTCGACCCGCTGGGGCTGCGCAACCCGACCCCGCATCCCGAGCTCGATCCGAAATCCTACGGCTTCACCGATGCCGACATGGAGCGGCCGATCTTCATCGACAACGTGCTGGGGCTGCAGGTCGCCTCGATGCGCGAGATCCTCGCCATCGTGCAGCGGACCTATTGCGGCACCTTCGCGCTGCAATACATGCATATCTCGGACCCCGAACAATCGTCCTGGCTGAAGGAACGGATCGAGGGCTTCGGCAAGGAGATCAAGTTCACCCGCGAGGGGCGCCGCGCGATCCTGAACAAGCTGGTCGAGGCCGAGGGTTTCGAGAAGTTCCTGCATGTCAAATACATGGGCACCAAGCGCTTCGGCCTCGATGGCGGCGAGGCGCTGATCCCGGCGATGGAACAGATCATCAAGCGCGGCGGCGCGCTGGGTCTGAAGGAAATCGCCATCGGCATGCCCCACCGTGGCCGCCTGTCGGTGCTGGCCAACGTGATGGGCAAACCCTACCGCGCGATCTTCAACGAATTCCAGGGCGGCAGCTTCAAGCCCGAGGACGTGGACGGCTCGGGCGACGTGAAATACCACCTCGGCGCCTCGTCGGACCGCGAATTCGACGGCAACACCGTGCACCTGTCGCTGACCGCGAACCCCTCGCATCTCGAGGCGGTCAACCCGGTCGTGCTGGGCAAGACCCGCGCCAAGCAGGCGCAGATGAATGACCACGAGCGCAAGCAGGTGCTGTCGGTGCTTCTGCATGGCGACGCGGCCTTCGCGGGCCAGGGCGTGGTGGCCGAATGCTTCGGCCTGTCGGGCCTGACCGGTCATCGCACCGGCGGCACCATCCATATCGTCGTGAACAACCAGATCGGCTTCACCACGGCGCCGCATTTCTCGCGGTCCTCGCCCTACCCGACCGACATCGCGCTGATGGTCGAGGCGCCGATCTTCCATGTCAATGGCGACGACCCCGAGGCGGTGGTGCATGCTGCCAAGGTCGCCACCGAGTTCCGCCAGAAATTCGGCAAGGACGCGGTGCTCGACATCTTCTGCTATCGCCGCTTCGGCCATAACGAGGGGGATGAACCGATGTTCACCAACCCCCTCATGTATCAGAAGATCAAGAAGCATAAGACCACGCTGCAGCTTTACACCGAACGGCTGGTCGAGGACGGGCTGATCCCCGAGGGCGAGATCGAGGACATGAAGGCCGCCTTCCAGTCCCATCTCAACGAGGAATTCGACGCCTCCAAGGAGTTCAAGCCGAACAAGGCCGACTGGCTCGACGGGCGCTGGTCGCATATCCAGCGCGGCGGCGGCGACGACTATCAGCGCGGCGATACCGCGATCGGCGAGGAAACCCTGCAGGAGCTGGGCCAGGCGCTGACCACCCCGCCCGAGGGCTTCGAGCTTCACAAGACGGTGGGACGCCTGCTCGACGCCAAGAAGGAGATGTTCGCGACCGGCAAGGGCTTCGACTGGGCGACCGCCGAGGCGATGGCCTTCGGCAGCCTGCTGACCGAGGGATATCCGGTGCGGCTCTCGGGCCAGGACAGTGCGCGCGGCACCTTCAGCCAGCGCCATTCCGCGCTGATCAACCAGGATACCGAAGAGCGTTACTATCCGCTCAACCACATCCGCAAGGGGCAGGCGAAATACGAGGTCATCGACTCGATGCTCTCGGAATATGCGGTCCTGGGCTTCGAATACGGCTACAGCCTGGCCGAACCCAACGCGCTGGTGATGTGGGAAGGCCAGTTCGGCGATTTCGCCAATGGCGCGCAGATCATGTTCGACCAGTTCATCAGTTCGGGCGAACGCAAATGGCTGCGGATGTCGGGTCTCGTCGTGCTGCTGCCGCATGGCTATGAGGGCCAGGGCCCCGAGCACAGCTCGGCCCGGCTCGAACGCTTCCTGCAGATGTCGGCCGAAGACAACTGGATCGTCGCCAACTGCTCGACGCCGGCCAACTACTTCCACATCCTGCGCCGCCAGCTGCATCGCAGCTTCCGCAAGCCGCTGATCCTGATGACGCCCAAATCGCTGCTGCGCCACCGGCTGGCGATGTCGGAAGCCAGCGATTTCGTCACCGGCTCCTCCTTCCACCGGGTGCTCTGGGACGATGCCGAGACCGGCCACATGTCGGAAACCAAGCTCAGGCCCGATGCCGAGATCAGGCGGGTCGTCCTGTGCTCGGGCAAGGTCTATTACGACCTGCTGGAGGAACGCGATGCCCGCGGCATCGACGACATCTACCTGATGCGGCTCGAACAGTTCTATCCGTTCCCCGCGCTCAGCCTCGTCAAGGAACTGGAACGCTTCAGCGACGCCGAAATCGTCTGGTGTCAGGAAGAGCCCAAGAACCAGGGTGGCTGGACCTTCATCGAGCCCAATCTGGAATGGGTCCTGACCCGCATCAATGCCAAGCACGGCCGGCCCCGCTATGCGGGCCGCCCCGCCGCCGCCTCGCCGGCCACGGGTCTTGCCAGCACGCATAAGGCACAACAAGCCGCGCTCGTGAACGACGCGCTGACCATCGAAGGGTAACCGCCATGTCCACAGAAGTCCGTGTCCCGACGCTCGGCGAAAGCGTCACCGAAGCCACCGTCGCCACCTGGTTCAAGAAGCCCGGCGACGCGATCGAGGCCGACGAGATGCTCTGCGAGCTGGAAACCGACAAGGTGACGGTCGAGGTCCCCTCGCCCGCCGCAGGCACGCTCTCCGAAATCGTCGCGGCCGAAGGCGAGACGGTCGGGGTCGACGCGCTTCTGGCCACCATTGCCGAAGGCGCGTCCGCGCCTGCTCCGAAGGCCGATGGCGGCGCGTCCGCCCCGGCTGCGGCCGACGACGATGCCGGCGCCGAAGACGTGCCCGTGATGGTGCCGACGCTGGGCGAGAGCGTGACCGAGGCCACGGTCTCGACCTGGTTCAAGCAGGCCGGCGACAAGGTCGAGCGCGACGAGATGCTCTGCGAGCTCGAGACCGACAAGGTCTCGGTCGAGGTGCCCGCTCCTGCTGCGGGCGTTCTCAAGGAGATCCTCGCCGCCGAAGGTTCCACCGTCGAGGCCGGCGGCCAGCTCGCGGTCCTTCTGGCGGGCGAAGGCGCGGCAGCCGCCGCTCCGAAGACCACTGCCGGCACGGGCGACGGATCGGGCGGCGGATCGGGCAAGGATGTCGAGGATGCGCCCTCGGCCAAGAAGCTGATGGCCGAAAAGGGCCTCTCGGCTGCCGAGATCACCGGCACGGGCCGCGATGGCCGGATCATGAAGGAAGACGTGCTGAAGGCCGCCGAGGCGCCGAAAGCCGCCGCGCGCGCGCCCGAGGCGCCGAAACCCACCGCTGTCCCCGACGCGGCGCGGGCGCCGATTCCGGCCGAGGATGCCGAGCGCGAGGAACGGGTCAAGATGACCCGGCTGCGCCAGACCATCGCCCGCCGCCTGAAGGATGCCCAGAACAGCGCCGCGATGCTGACCACCTATAACGAGGTGGACATGTCGGGCGTCATGGCGCTCCGGAAGGAATACAAGGACCTCTTCGAGAAGAAGCACGGGGTGAAACTGGGCTTCATGTCCTTCTTCACCAAGGCCTGCTGCCATGCGCTGTCCGAAGTGCCCGAGGTCAACGCGGAAATCGACGGCACCGACATCGTCTACAAGCGCTTCGTCCATATGGGCATCGCGGTCGGCACGCCCTCGGGGCTGGTGGTGCCGGTGCTGCGGAACGCGGATTCGATGAGCTTCGCCGAAATCGAGAAGCGGATCGCCGAGATGGGCACCCGCGCCCGTGACGGCAAGCTGTCGATGGCCGAGATGCAGGGCGGTACCTTCACCATCTCGAATGGCGGCGTCTACGGCTCGCTCATGTCCTCGCCGATCCTGAACCCGCCGCAATCGGGCATCCTCGGCATGCACAAGATCCAGGAGCGTCCGATGGTCGAGGGCGGCCAGATCGTGATCCGCCCGATGATGTATCTGGCGCTCAGCTACGATCACCGCATCGTCGACGGCAAGGGCGCGGTCACCTTCCTCGTCCGCGTCAAGGAAGCGCTGGAAGACCCGCGCCGCCTGCTGATGGATCTGTGAGGCTCTTTGCCGTGGAGAACCTGGAAAAAAGCGAAATCGTCATATCCAAAATCCTCAGCCTCCTGATGGAGTGGGGAATCAGGGAATGTGAGCTTGAGTTCGAAGAACTGGAGCTCGATGATGAATTTCGCTTTTTCTTCTTTCCTTGTATCGAGTGGCTGACAGACGAAGGGGTCATTCGGACCGGAGAGATCCACGGAGAGCTAGGCGGAACCGGATGCGGATCCGTAATGAACCCCGTTTTGACTTCGTACGGCTTGAATGTTCTCGGAACGCGCATTCAACTCGGCGAAACGGAAGAAAAGCTAAGCGATGCCGTTAAGAAAGTGAGCGCCGGCTCCCGTTCTTATGCCCAATTCGGCGATTTCGTCGGCGGCCTTCTGGGCGGCTTCACAAAATCCATAGGTTCCTAATGCCCCCTGAACTCGCCGCCCTCGCCGCCACCGCCGTCATCCACCTCGCCGCAGTGCTCTGGTCCCAGCGCGCGCTCGAGGCCGATGTGGGGCGCGAAGGCAATACCGGGCCCCGCGACGATATCGCGGACCGGCTGTCGCCCTATACCCTCCGCCTGCGCCGGGCGCTGGCCAACCATGTCGAGAATACCGGCCTCTTCGTGATCGCCGTCGTTCTGGTGCAGTTCACCGGCTCGAATGGCTGGGTCACCGGGCTTGCCGCCTGGATCTTCGTCGCCGCCCGCGCGCTTTACCTGCCCGCCTATGCCTTCGGCTGGGTGCCCTGGCGCTCGGTCATCTTCATGGCAGGCCTTGTCGCCTGTTTCGCCATGATCCTCGCCAGCATCTTCTGAGGCCCGCATGACCCCCGAGCTTACCGCCCTCGCCCTCGCCATCCTCGTCCAGGCCGTGCAATTCGTCCTCATGGCGATCCCCGCCAATATGGAACTCGGCACGGCATATACCACAAGCCCCCGCGACACGCCTCCCGACCAGCAGCTCTCGCGCCGGACCGGACGGATGCAGCGCGCGCTCAACAACCATTTCGAGGGGCTGATCCTGTTCACCGCGGCGGTCGTCCTCGTCACCGTCTCGGACCAGTCGAGCTGGTTCACCGCGCTCTGCGCCTGGATCTACCTGATCGCCCGCATCGCATATGTGCCGGCCTATCTCCGGGGCTGGGTGCCGGGGCGCTCGATGATCTGGGCCGCGGGCTTCGGCGCGACCGTCCTGATGACGCTCGCCGCCCTGATATGATCTTCTTCCTGGCGGAAATACCCCGGGGGGAGCCGCCCGGCACGGGCGGCGAGGGGCGGATGCCCCCCACACCCCCGCCGCCATCCCAACACTCGCCCGCAAAGGAGGCCCCGAATGGCAAGCTATGATGTGATCGTGATCGGTTCCGGCCCAGGCGGCTATGTCTGCGCCATCCGCTGCGCGCAGCTTGGCCTGAAAACCGCCTGTGTCGAAGGCCGCGGCACGCTGGGCGGCACCTGTCTCAATGTCGGCTGCATCCCCTCGAAGGCGCTGCTGCATGCCTCGCACCAGCTCCACGAGGCCCAGCATAATTTCGAGAAGATGGGGCTGAAGGGCAAGCCGCCCTCGGTCGACTGGACGCAGATGCAGTCCTACAAGGACGAGGTCATCGGCCAGAACACCAAGGGCATCGAATTCCTGTTCAAGAAGAACAAGATCGACTGGCTCAAGGGCTGGGCCTCGATCCCCGAGGCGGGGCTCGTGAAGGTGGGCGACGAGACCCACAAGGCGAAACACATCGTCATCGCCAGCGGCTCCGAAGCCTCCACCCTGCCGGGGCTCGAGATCGACGAGAAGGTGATCGTCAGCTCGACCGGCGCGCTGGCGCTGTCCAAGGTCCCGAAGAAGATGATCGTGATCGGCGCCGGCGTGATCGGGCTGGAGCTGGGCTCGGTCTATGCGCGCCTCGGGGCCGAGGTGACCGTGCTGGAATATCTCGACCAGATCACCCCGGGCATCGACACCGAGGTGGCGCGCAGCTTCCGCGCGCTCCTCAAGAAACAGGGTCTGACCATCGTCACCGGCGCCGCCGTGCAATCCGCCGAGGCGCTCAAGACCAAGGCCAAGGTCACCTACAAGCTCCGCAAGGACGACAGCGAGCATCAGCTCGATGCCGATGTGGTGCTGGTCGCGACCGGCCGCAAGCCCTTCACCCAGGGCCTCGGGCTCGACGCGCTGGGTCTCGAGCTGACCAAGCGCGGCCAGATCGCGACCGATGCCCATTACAAGACCTCCGTGGACGGGGTCTATGCCATCGGCGACGTGATCGAGGGCCCGATGCTCGCCCACAAGGCCGAGGATGAGGGCATGGCGGTCGCCGAGATCCTCGCGGGCCAAACCGGTCATGTGAATTACGACGTGATCCCGGGCGTGATCTACACCCATCCCGAGGTGGCCGCGGTCGGCAAGACCGAGGACCAACTGAAGGAAGCGGGCCGGGCCTACAAGGTCGGCAAGTTCTCCTTCATGGGCAACGGCCGCGCCAAGGCCAATTTCGCCGCCGACGGCTTCGTCAAGCTGATCGTGGATGCGGAAACCGACCGCATCCTCGGCGCCCATATCCTGGGGCCCTCGGCGGGCGATCTGATCCACGAGATCTGCGTCGCGATGGAATTCGGCGCCGCGGCCGAGGATATCGCCCGCACCTGCCACGCCCATCCGACCTATTCCGAGGCGGTGCGCGAAGCGGCCCTGGCCTGCGGCGACGGTCCGATCCACAGCTGACAGGGCAGGCTTCATCCTTCCTGGAAAGGGGCGGCGGCCGGATGGCCCCGCCCCTTTTCCTGTCCCGCGCTCCGCACAGCTTTCGCCGCACGCACCGCCAGGGGATCGAGAAAATTCCGGTCGGGTCGCTCAGTCGTGCCGGGCGTCAGCACAAAGACGGCAAGAGCCCCGGGCGCAGGGGCGTCGGTTGCGCTCGGAACCACTGTCCCGACAAAATTGGCAAGACGCCCGGTCAGGTCAGGTCGCGAGGAACCTGAGGCCCTGGGTGACGTCAGTGCGCACCGCCAGCCGCAGCGAGGGCTCGTCGCCCGCCCGGAGAGCGGCCAGAATCATCCGGTGATGCTGCGGCGGCTCGGTCCGGCCCAGCCGGCCGTAGAAGGACCGCATCGTCGGACCGAGCTGCAACCAGACCGTCTCGGCGATGGCCAGCATCGCGGGGGCCTGGGCCCGCAGGTAAAGCACGCGGTGAAATTCGAGGTTCTTCTGGATATAGGCCACCGCATCCCCGCGCATGACCACCTCGCCGATCTCGGCATTGATCTTCTGCATCCGCTCGATCAGGGCGAAATGGGCCCGCGGCAGGGCCCGACTTGCCAGTTCGGGCTCGAGCAGGCCACGCAGCGAGGCCAGTTCCTCCAGACGCTCGTTCGAAAGTTCCGGCGTCGAGACCCGCCCCGAGGAGGACAGCGTCAGCGCGCCCTCGGCCACGAGCCGCCGCACCGCCTCCCGCGCGGGCGTCATCGACACGCCAAAGCTCTTGCCGATCCCGCGCAGCGTCAGCGCGGCGCCCGGGGCCAGCTCGCCATGCATGATCTGCGTCCGCAGCGTCCGGTAAAGCCGCTCATGTGTCGCAGATACGGTCTCACCGGATCGGGTCTGGATCAGCATGGCGCGGATAGTGCGACCGCACGGGGGCAGCCGTCAATCACCGAAACGCACACGGTGCAGGGCGGCACCATTGGCCCTCAGCCAGGCCCGCGGCGCCTCGTAGCCCGGCATCAGCCTCCCGACCACCGACCAGAACCTGCTGGAATGGTTCATCTCGACCAGATGCGCGACTTCATGGGCCGCGACATAGTCCAGCACCTCGGGCGGGGCCATGATCAGGCGCCAGGCGAACATCAGGTCGCCGCGCGACGAACAGGACCCCCAGCGCGACCGCGCCTCCCTGACCGTGAGCCGGCGGTAGCTGATCCCCAGCGCGGCCGCATGGCCGTCGGCCGCCGCCGCCAGCCGCGCCCGCGCCCGGATCTTGAGAAAGGCCAGCACCCGGGGCGGCACTTCTTCGGCAGATCCGGGCACCGCCAGTTCGCCCTCGCGCATCTGCGGGATCCGTCCGGTCCCCGGCACGAGCGGCAGAGCGCGGCCCTCATAGGGCACCGTACCGCCGGCCCGGACCACATGACCTTCGGGTCGCGCCGAAAGGTGGCGCCGGATCCAGGCCTCCTTCTCGCGAACGAAGGCCAGCCCCTCGGCTTCGGGGGCGCGCTGGGGCAATGTCAGCGTCACGCGCCCGTCAAGCTGCGACACCCGCAGCGAATAGCGCCGCGCGCGTGCCGAGCGGCGCAGCGTGACCTCGAGCGGCGGATCGCCGGGAATGCGGATGATGCTCATCTCTGCCTCGTGTTTTGCCCGGAGCATAACAGCCGAAAAGGGCTTTGACACGTAGGGGGACTTGTGGCACGTGGCTGCAACCGCAAAGCCGTGACCCCTGCGAGAGGATACCCATGCCCAAAGAAGAATGGGGCGTTAAGCGCGTTTGCCCGCACTGCTCGACCCGATTTTACGATCTTCAGCGCGACCCGATGACATGCCCGTCCTGCGGCCACAGCTTCTCGCTGGACAGCCTCACCCAGGGCAAGCACCGGCCGCTCATCGCCGAGAAGACGGCCCCCGCCAAGGCGCGGAACGATGAGGATCTGGACAACGATGACGCCATCATCGACGATGACGATGACGGCAATGATGTCGATCTCGGCGACGACGTGCTGGAGGACGATGACGACGACAACGTCTCGCTTGACGACATCGCCGACATGTCCTCCGAGGATGACGACGAGACCTGACTTTTCGGCCGGGCGGCCCTGATATCCCGCCCGGCCCCGTCCCGGGCCAGGGATCCACGCCTGGGTCCCTTTTCGACCCTACCGGCACCGCTCCTCTCGGAGCGGTTTTTTTGTATGTGCCGCAGGCAGACCTTAACTCCTTGCTTCGGTAAGGTTTTTACCAATGCGGAGTGTGAGCTTTCGCGGCACCGGACATCGACCAAAAAAATCGCCCTGCCCCATCCCTTCTGCATTTTTCTGCTTGATCTCCCTTCCCCGCTTCCATAATAAGCGCGGGCGGGCCGGAAGGGCCGCACACGGATGGGGCCATAGCTCAGTTGGGAGAGCGCTTGCATGGCATGCAAGAGGTCAGGGGTTCGACCCCCCTTGGCTCCACCAAAAACACGTTGAAAAGCACCAGATAGTTCTGCCTTTCTCGTCAGAGGATTTGCCTCTGCCGCGCAGACGGGTGCTGTTTTCCCTCCGAAAATCCATGCTGCTTCGATCCGCGCCCGTGGCGTGTCGATCTCTCCGCAGCCCTTTCCCCCTGTCAAACCCGAGGATGGCCCATGAGCGCCCATTTCTTCGTCCTGACGGGCGGCCCCGGTGCGGGCAAGACCAGCCTCATCACCGAGCTTGCCTGCCGCGGCTTCCACACAATCCCCGAATCCGGCCGCGCGGTCATTCGCGAGGAGATGGCTAGCGGCGGAGACGCTCTCTGAGCTACTCCCCATCGGTTGGACAGTATCTGGCGTAATTTAAGCTACTCTTTGCACCTGCTGATCGGGTTTTTTGATATCATTTCTCTGCCAATAAACCAGCGCCGGTGGCTTGCCGCCGAGGGCTGAGTGAGGACGCTGGTGGTTGTAGAAGGTCATCCATTTCCGGATAGCCCCTTTCGTCTCTGATCCGGTCTCCCAGGCATGCAGGTAGACGCATTCGTATTTCAGGGTTCGCCACAGCCGCTCGATGAAGATGTTGTCGAGGAATCGGCCTTTCCCATCCATCGAGATGCGCACACCGGATCGGCGGAGCCGGTCGGTCCAGGCGAAGGACGTGAACTGGCTGCCCTGATCCGTGTTCATGATCTCGGGCGGGCCGAACTTGTGGATGGCCTCGCTCAGTGCTTCGACGCAGAAGTCGGCCTCCAGGGTGTTCGAGATCCGCCAGGATAGAACCTTGCGCGTGTGCCAGTCCATGATCGCTATGAGGTATAGGAACCCGCGGCGCATGGGCAGGTAGGTGATGTCCGAGCACCAGACCTGGTTCGGACGATCCACGTGCAGCCCTTTCAGAAGGTAAGGATAGGTCTTGTGTCCTTTCGCCGGCCTGCTCGTGTTGGGCTTCTGGTAAATCGGCATCAGCCCCATGAGGCGCATTAGCCGGCGTATTCGCTTCTCGTTCACGAGATGCCCGTCATTGCGCAGGTGCCAGGTCATCTGGCGGACACCGAAGAACGGCGTCTCCAGGAACTGCTCGTCGATCTGCCGCATCAGGCCGAGGTTCTGTGCGGTCTCTCCCTTCGGCTCGTAGTAATAGGACGAGCGCGCAATCGACAGCAGCCTGCACTGCTGACCGATGGACAGCTGAGGATGGTCAGGCTCGATCATACCGCGCCTCACTTCCCGCCCCAGGGCTTCAGCTTTCGTTCCAAAAAAGAGTTGGCCACCGCCAGCTCCCCGATCTTGGCGTGGAGCTCCTTCACCTGCTCCTCGTCGATCTCGGGTCTCTTGCGGCCACCGCGCTCGAACACGCCGGACGCGCCTTCGAGCAGGGCGCGCTTCCATTGATGGATCATCGTCGGATGCACTCCGAACCGGCTCGCCAGCTCGGCCGCCGTCTCTTCACCCTTCAGGGCTTCCAGCGCGACCTTCGCCTTGAACTCAGGCGCGTGCTGCTTGCGTTTCGACATCTCTGATCTCCTTCTCGTCGAAGATCAGCAGACTGCAAATCGTAGCTTACGTCACTGTCCGAATTTCGGGGGGTAGCTCATAGGCCATGCGGTCCGCCCAGGGGAGGGCGTCTCCACCGCGCGCCATCTCCTCGCGAATGATCGCGCGGCCAGATTCGGGGATCGTGTGGAAGCCGCGTCGGGCGAGGTCGGTGATCAGGCTGGTCTTGCCCGCACCGGGGCCGCCCGTCACGACGAAGAAACGGTCGCTCATGGGCCATCCTCGGGTTTGACAGGGGAAGAGCTGCGCAGCGATCGACACTCCGAAAGGCGCGGATCGAAGCAGCATGGATTTTCGCAGGAAAAACAGCACCCGTCTGCGCGGCAGAGGCAAATCCTCTGACGAGAAAGGCAGAACTATCTGGTGCTTTTCAAATTGACGCACAGCGCGACCCCTGAAGGACTCGAACCCTCAACCTGTCGATTAGAAGTCGACTGCTCTATCCAGTTGAGCTAAGGGGCCTGCGGCGCGCCCCGACGTTTAAACGATTGGCGAGGTTGGCACAATCGGTCATAACTGACTTATGGCGAAGCAACCCCACATCGAACAACGGCCCTGGTGGCCTGACGCGCTGCGCCGCTTCGAGCAGTTGGCTGCTGCGGGCGAACCGAGAAGCCGCGCGACGACGATTTTGGCGGAAGAGTTCGACGCGAGCCACTCCACCTTTCGTAACGCTATCGAACGCGGGACGGTTCCTGCCTACGACCCCATATCGCCTGAACGTGCTGCCGCTTGGGCCGCGGGCAACGAGCGATACGAGGGTGCGCCGTGCAAGAAACACGAAACCCGAACGCGCTACACAAATGACGGCTACTGCGTCACCTGCATGGCAGAACACTTGCGGAGATCGAGAGAAAAACGACGAGACAAGATCGCGTCTCGCGGTGCTGAGTGACGCTGCCCCTGGGATTGCCCCTTCAACTCGACGAGAGACGCGCAGAGTGCGCCGCTAAGGCGGTATTCTGCATCGCGCCCCTGGGCATGTAGGGCAGAGAGCAATAACCGAGTTATACGCCTACTGCTGTTCGCCAGCCTTCGTTTTCCATCGTGCCGTCGAAGGAGTTGCCTTTCGACTGGTTCTCTGACGTGGTCAGGACTTGCAGGTTCCAGGGGACGTGCAGGCCTTGCACGTCGGGATGGGTCAGCGGAATGATGTGGTCAACGTGATGCGGGATGCCCGTCGCCTCTGTGAGGCGGGCGGCTTCTGCGTAGACGGCGCGGATAGCGGCAAGGTGCTCGTCGGTGAGCCAAGGCGGGGAGGCTTTGCGCTTGGCGGCGGTGCGGCGCCGCTCAGCCTCGCGACTGGCCACTTGCACCTCAGGCCGTTGGATGTATTCGCGCTGGTAAGCTCGGTCGCGCTCTCGCTGGTGCTGTCGGACCTTGGGTTTTCTGTTGTATTTCCGCTGGTACTCACGATTTTTCTCGCGGAATCCCGGTGCCTGTCGGTACTCGTGATCGCAGGCAAGGCAAACACCGTTAGAGCGACGATACCGGCATCGCCGTTGGACGACCGATCATCCGTTTCGAACCGTTCTCGCCCGTGCAGCAGTCGCGAGCGACCCTATCGATCTAGAATTCAAACACCCCAAGCATCCGCCAGCCGTGCGCATCATCGACTTGGACGCATTTATAGGGCCAGAACTGCCGCAACACGTCAGCATCGGGATGCTTATGGCCCTTGCTGGGGTCAGAACAAAAGATGCTTGCCCACGGCGCCACTAGGGCTGCGACCTCTGGCGACGAGTTCCCGGATGCGCCATGATGCATCACTTGAAAAACGGATGCCTTTTCAAGCCGGCCATGGGGCGTGAAGAAATTCTCGAACCCTGTCCGACGCGACTTTGAGTTCAGCGAACCATCTCCTGTGAACAGTATCGAGAAATGGGTTGCAGAGAGCCCCGACCTATCTGGTTCATGGCGCCAAGCCATACCACCAAGTCGGGTCCTGCAGGTCTCGATATAGGCAGCGGCAGGTGCCGACACCGGACCGCCGTACAGGAACAGTGAGATGATATTGCGGCGGTAGGCGCTGTCGCCGAAGGTTGTGTCATAATGTGCCTTAAGTGCATCCAGGGCCGTTTTCCGGTCGTCAGGATTGCTGGCGTCTAGCAAGGTCTTGATCAGCGGCTCGACGGCCGCCTGGAAACCCGCCGGGCAACGCTTGGCTTGGTGTGCGTCGTTATACGGGACGAACTCCCATAATCCGTCTATGTCGAGCACCGACCCCACTTTCAGAAATTCCGCCGCCGACAGGCGCTGCCCCGTCACCTCGGGGATCTCGCCGTCGACCACGTCCGGGACGCGGTCAGTCTCCAGCCGTAATTTCATCGGTCGGTCGTCGAGCTCGCCACGTGGACCTTCAGGCGGACCTAAGTCGAGCGCGGGCGGCGGGTCGCCCGAGTTCGGCGGCACAAAAACGATCCTCGCCTCCCTACCGCCGTCCACGCCGCGAAGATAGCCGGCGGGATCGACTAAAAACTGCAGAAAGGCGGGGGCAAGATCGCCAGCTGATGCCGCGATCCAGAATCGCTGCCAAAGCTCAAGGAATGGCAGGAGGATAATCTTCACCTCGAAAAGCCCAAGCAGATGGACGAGGCCAGAGATATGGTCCGCGTCGAAATGCGACAGCGCAACAAAATCGAGTCTGGGCTTTGACCCAGGCGCAGCGTTGCGCGCGGCGCATAGAGTATCGAGCTCGCTCTCGACCTGCGCCGCCGCGGTAACGCTGCCGCAATCATATACCCAAGTGAAAGGCCGGCGGCGCCCTTGCCGCAATTCGCCTGAGTGGAGCATGCCTTGTCCCACGGGGTGAAAGCGATACGCGACCTGCCACGCATTCCCAAAGAAACCCGGCTCACCGTAATAATGCCCAAGAAAGGAGTGGGGAGGATAGGTACTCCAGCCGTCGAGAAAGGCTTGCAACTCCGCGCGGGTCGCGGGCGTTGGCAGACTGGATCGATCGGTCGAGCGCAGCTCTAAGATCTCTCTAGGATTGAAGTCGCGCCCGGGCTGGCTGAAAAAGGCGTGGATCTGCTGATCCTTCAGTCCGGCATCAATCATCGCTAGGATGAGGCGAACGTCTCGAGGACAAATGTCTACCGGGCCGGTGCGCACCAAGCCGTTAAGACGCAGAGAGGAAGGATAGGTGGTCAACGGCCGCCTCGTTCTATTATAATGTCGCGTTGTGCCAGTAGCGCACAGGAGTATGCGTTGTCGACGAATTAGGCGCACGATCCCTCTCCCAGAGTGCCCTCGTTAGGAGCTGGGTCTGCGGATGGGTCGGAACTTAGCGGCCCTGAGCGGACTCTCTGTGTGTAGTCCAATTGCTGAGACGCAGCTTTTTATCAAATCTGAAATCCAGCACTTAAGCCAAGTCGGAAAAGTGTAGGATAACGGTAGTAGGACAGCATCAGCATGACCACTTCGTTGGAAGAACAAGAACGGCTTCTAAGAGGGGGACGCAGGTGACCGCCCTTCGATCCGGCCCCCTGTATCTGTACCCAGTCAGTCTGATTGAAGTAAAATATGCATAGCGCAAGGGTGGCTTTCTAAATGACAATTAGAGAAGGTGATTCAACAAACAGTCGCCAAAGTAATTTTCGAAGGTATGTTTTTCCAGTGGAGAAGACCCAATGAAGCTCACGCATTTGCGTATATGCAACTTCCGATGCTTTGGGGGCGTCGAAACAGAAATCGCGTTAGACGATACAACGTTCATTCTTGGACCGAACGGCGCCGGTAAGACAGCGGTGCTGCAGGCGCTGGCAAGGATGTTCAGTCTCGATCCCGCACAGCGTAAGATCAGAACTTCCGATTTTCATATCCCCGCCGACGAGGCGCACGATGCGTGCACCAACAGAGCGCAGTCTTTGGATCGAGGCCGATTTCGAATTTCCAGAGCTTGAGTTGGAAAACGTCGACATGCCCGCGGTGCCCGGCAATTTTGCGCATATGCTCATGGTGGACGAAGACGAGGTCGTCCGCGTCCGCTTCCGTTTGGCAGCATCTCTCGATCAGGACAATGATATCGAGGAAACCTTCACCTACGTTACCGAAGCTGACGAAGACGGGTTGCCGGTAGAGGAAAGCCGGGTCTCCAAGCAAGATCGCAACGCCATTCAGGTGCATTACCTCCCTGCTCGCCGCGATCCATCGGACCATATCTCTTACTCAGCCAACGCCTTAGTTGGCCGGGCATTGCGGGCCGCTGACTGGAGCGTTGAGCGAACTGAGGTCTCTGATCTTACAGCGCAAATTACCAATGCCCTAAGTGGGAACGCCGCCATCGTAGGCATCAGCGATTCGCTGACCGACATCTGGGGCCAGCTTCACAAGGGCGAGTTTTTTGCCAACCCGTCAATCTCTTTTGCGCAAAGTGAGGTGAACGCGCTTCTCCGCCATCTGAGCCTTAGCTTCACGCCAGGCCACGGCGAGTCGCTCGTAGACTTCTCACGACTAAGCGACGGTCAGCAATCCTTGCTGTATATCTCTCTAGTGCTCGCAATGCGCGAGATCGGCGACAAGGTGCTTGCCGGTGAACTAATATCTTTCGACATCGACAAACTGCGACCCGCTATCTTTACTTTGATCGCGGTCGAAGAGCCGGAGAACAGCCTTTCACCACACTATCTCGGGCGCGTGATCCGCGCGATTTCCGAATTTGCAAACGGTCAGAACGCACAGACTCTGGTGGCTACGCACGCCCCATCACTTTTGCGTCGCGTCGCCCCTGAGACTATTCGCTATCTGAGGTTAGACGTCGATCGTCGAACGGTTATCGCTCGGGTTGTTCTCCCGGAAAATGAGGACGCGGCAAAATATGTGCGTGAAGCCGTACACGCATTCCCTGAATTGTACTTCGCCCGGTTCGTCATTTTGGGTGAAGGCGACAGCGAAGAAGTCGTCCTGCCGCGGATGCTCGCTGCACGCGGCGTTCTCACGGATGATGCATCGATCTCGGTCGTCCCTTTGGGTGGACGCCACGTCAATCATTTTTGGCGGTTGCTGCACGGGCTCGGCATCCCGCACGCGACTTTGCTTGATCTCGACCTTGCTCGTTTCCAAGGTGGCTGGGGCAGGATCAAGTACGCTGCGAAGCAGCTTTTGAAATATAGCGATGTGGATAATGCGGGCATCGACGAAGATGAAATAGCAACCATCCCAGCTTGGAATAGTGACGAAAGACTTTTAACCGATGACGATGGTTGGTTCGAGTATTTCAACGAGCGCGGCGTCTTCTTCTCGTCGCCGCTTGATCTCGACTTTATGATGATCGAGGCATTCGCCGAAGTCTATCAAGTTGAAGATGAAGAGCGCGAAGAACCAGATGAGACAACGCTCAAGGCTGTCCTCGGCAAAAATCACGATGCCGTGGAAGGGCAATATACAGACGACCAGCTTGAGCTGTTCGATTCCTACCACCGTCGCTTCAAGATAGGCAGCAAGCCAGCTTGGCATATCCGGGCAATGGCAGCGATTAATGATGCAGAAATTGCCGCGGACATGCCCGCGGCAATGACCGCGCTAATCGACTATGTCGAAAATGAACTCGAAAGCTTACCTGAATGATTGCAGTGGAACGATGGTCTCCCGCGGATGGCTTAACGCTTGAGCCGAACGCGTTGGCTGCTACAACAGAGATTACGCGAAATTTGGCGCTTACCGCGGGTCCCGGTGCTGGCAAGACTGAAATGTTGGCGCAACGTGCCGACTTCCTGCTTCGCACTGGAACATGCCGTTACCCTCGCCGGATCCTCGCCATATCGTTCAAGACTGATGCTAGCCAAAATCTCAAGGCTCGCGTCCGGAAACGCTGTGGACTTGGGCTGGCTGCGCGATTCGATAGCAACACCTTCCATGCCTTCGCTAAGCGGATCATTGACCGGTTTCGCCCAGTGCTTAGCGGACACGATGCGCTAAACGCTGATTATTCGATTGGCCCGCGCCGAGTGCAGCACCAGTCCATCACATTCGCCGACATGGTGCCGCTCGCTTGCAAGATCATCGAAGACAGCCTAGTCGCCCGAAATGCGGTGCGACAGACCTATACCCATGTCTTCCTGGATGAGTTTCAAGACTGCACAGATGAGCAATATCGCCTGATACTCGCTTGTTTCGGCGACACCCCGACAATCCTCACGGCTGTCGGCGATACCAAGCAAAGCATCATGGGCTGGGCCGGAGCGCTCGAAGGCATCTTCGATACCTTCGCCAACGCTTTCGATGCGCTGCCGCGCCATCTCTATCAGAATTTCCGTTCCGCGCCAGCTCTCCGTCGGATGCAGAATGCGATGATCAAAATGATGGATCCGCCAGCGGCGCTCGACGATGACGATATCATTGGCGACGAGGGTGAGGTTTGCATTCTTCGATTTGAAGATGACGAAGACGAAGCCAGCGGCTTGGCTGAGCGGATTCGCCAGCTGATCGACGATGGCATTGAGCCCTCTGAGATTGCGATCCTAGTCAGCAAACAACAAAGTCTTTATTGTCAGCGTCTGGTGGCTGCTTTTGAGGCGGAAGAGATTCCGTTTCGGGAAGAAGATACGAAACAGGATTTAGCGTCGGAGCCGATCACGTCACTACTCATCGATTTTCTTCTGATCGCAAGTGGCTCGCGCCAAGCCTCCGCTTATCGCCGTTTGCTTGACTTGGTTGTTTTCAATCACGGCTATGATGAGGAACGAGAATATCAGCTGCGATCACGCTGGGATCGCTTCGTGAAGGAAACCAAGAAGAAGATCGCGGCGCATGAGATCGATCTTCGGCAGATGAACGATTTGCAAGCTCTCGCCATATCACTGGTAGACAATGTTGGGCGTGATAGTCTCATCTCTTTATCGCCGGACTATAGCCACGGCGATCGCTTCGATGAGCTCATCGCCCATACTCTTGAGCATGCGCACATGCTGCTGCAGAGCCAGGCGGACTCATCAACAGCACTAGCCTCATTTTCGGGTGACAGCGCGGTTCGCATTATGTCGGTGCACAAGAGTAAGGGCCTGGAATTCGATACGGTGGTCATACTTGGGGTCGAAAAGGAAACCTTTTGGGGCGAGCCGCCAGAGGAACGCGCAGCTTACTTTGTAGCGATCTCACGCGCCAAACAACGACTTCTGCTTGTCCACTTAACCTTCTTGGCTAACGAATGACATGACGGTTTCGATGGGCCGGCGGCCCATGTTGCGATAGCCGAGATGGGGACGCTCGGTGTTGTAGTGGACGAGCCAGGCGTCGAGATCGGCCTGGAGCGCCTCGACAGTCTCGTAGAAGGTCTCGCGCATCTTCACGCGGAAGAACTCCTCCAGCACGGTGCCGTTGAACCGCTCGACGAAGCCGTTGGTCTTCGGCGTGCGGACCTTGGTGCGGCGGTGCTCGATGGCGTTGAGGTCGAGATAGAGCTCGTAGGGGTGCTTTTCGGTGCCGCAGAATTCGCGACCGCTCGCCATTGGGCTCGAACCAATGGCGCCTTCAATGGCTCGCTCGGTCAGCACCGCCTTCACCGGCAGGTCCAGGGCGCGGTAGAAGGGCAGCACGTCGTTGTGCAGGACCGCGACCGCCGCCTCGGGCTGCTTGGAAACGTGCAGGAAGCCGAAGGCGTAGCTGCCGAAGGTATCGACGACCGCGTGCAGATAGACCTTGCCGATCCCCTTCAACGAGCCGACGAAGAAGGTGTCGGCCGAGAGCAGCTCGCCGGGAGTGCCTGATTCCACGTGTCTTTCCCGGAAGCACGGGTTCTGCTTCTCGAGGAAGGCGGCTTGTTCGGCAGTGATCTCGATGGTCTGGCCCGCATGGGCTTCCTCGAGCGCCAGCCAGCGGTCGTAGCGCGTGCCCAGGCGGTTTTCGTTCAGGATCTTCTGGATGGTGATTGAGGAGACCCGCACACCCTCGAGCGCCAGCATCGCCTCGAAGCGGTTGCAGCCATAGGCCGGATGTTCGAGCGCCAGCGCCTTGATCCGCTCGACCGTCTCCGGCGGGGTCGTTTGCGGGTGGGTCTTGTGGATCGGCGGCAGGTCCTTCAGCCCCTCGAAGCCGTGGGTCTGAAACCGACGTTTCCACTCGTAGAAGCTGGTGCGGTCCATGCCGCGCTGGCGACAGGCCTCGGCCACGTTGCCGAGTTCTTTCGCCAGTTCCAGAACGCTCATGCGGGTTTGCGCGATCTTGGTCTTCGCGTCACGAGCCTTGGGTTTCGTCGCTTTCGGTGTTCCATCCATGGCGGGGTCCTCCGTTCCCAAAATAGCATGGAAAGAAGGTTAAGTGGACAGTTTGGCGAGCAATACATCTCGGCTGCCGATCTTGCTCGCGAACTGCGACGCGATACCGCCAATCTCTGTCGCGAGCTCTACAAAAACGGCGTCGAACCACTCGTTTTCAGCGGCGAGAACCGGATCATCTTTCGCCGCCGCGACGTAGACTGACATTGCACCTCATGTAATTAGGAGCAAACTCTTGGTTAGGCCGAACTGAAAAGCTGCAATGCCTATTGCCAGTGTAGATAAGCAACCCGAAATTTAGACCACACAAGAGGAAGGGTGATGTAACGCATGGAAATTTTAGAAGCCCTAGGCGATCCAAGAGTAATTGCTGGTGCGCTAGCTGGAACAATTACTCTTTCTGGTGTTATCTTTGGAGTGCTTATGAACTATCGCGCTGCACGTCTAAAGTTAGACTTGGAACGTGCATCCAATAAGCTTAGCGAGTTGAAGTTTCAATCTGATGAAACACACAAGCAAGCTATCATGGCCATCGAAAAATCCAACAGTACGGTAAAATTGATTGCTGATGAGCTCACTTCTATAAGAGATGCGGCATCTAGACTTCTTTCAGCACTCGAGATACTTGCCAGCGGACATCAGATTAGCGAACAGACGAAAATAGAGGCTATTCGAAGCGCGTCCTTTCTGAGCCTGTTGCTACCGCCTAACAGCACATTCAAGGAGGAGCTGGGGACTCAATTAGATGTTTCAGGTATGATACTGCTCGGCATTGATCAACCCGAACTTAAGACGCATGTGACCGCTATGCGCATGAATGTCTGGAGACTCGTTAACGCGAAGATGAATGATCTTGCCGCTCATAGCGGTTACAAAGAGGGCTCTCTCGAAAATCTCAGCCCATACGCTGCTAAACATGTTGTTTGAAGGATAAATGCGAAAGATATCCACGCAAGACTGTTGGACATCTTGGCGATCCGCCTCATAAGGTATGTGATGCAAAGATTACAAGAAAGCCGACGGCTATGTCGGCTTTTTTTATGTCGCCCCAAAGGCAAACCTATCTGACGAAAAAGGCAAGCGCAGTTCAGCGTTGAGATTTCGGGGCCCTGAATTCAAAAGGAAATTTTGATGCTCAGAGGCAAAACTATGTGCCCCTTCCCACAATTGCCAATGAAGCATAAGCTTGCACGTTTTGGCGGTTTCCATGCACACCCCCTGTCAAGAGGCTTGGGGTGCGGTATCGAGGTTTACTTCTAGCACACTGGGATAGAACGGTATTTCAGCACAACCCGTGGCTATCGGTCACTTACCTCTCTGAGATTTCAGGAGTGCCACAACCGGCTCAACAGCGTTGCGAAGATAGACCGGTCCGACATCCAGGCCGTTTGGTCGGAACGGCTGGACCCGCTCGCTCTGCAGAACGGCCCGAATCGTGTTCAAGTGCGCACCGGTTTCGGCCGACAACATCGATGGGGTCGTGTAGCTGGCCTCAAACGCAGCGATGTCGTCGCGGCTCATGCGCCATTCCCGACGCCTGGTCGTGGGATTCAAAACCAACATCGCAGGCGTGTAACCCCGTCGAGGAGCCGAGGCAGGCGGGGGCCGTTCAGGGCATTCTGAAACGGCACTGTCGCGGCAGTCAGCGCTGCAAAGAAAATCAGCCCCATCGACGCGTGTATCCCCGCGAGCATGACGCTGAACGGCACCACCGAAACGCCCACGGGCAGAAACTGCGGCAGGAAGCTAATATAGAAGACTCCGACCTTGGGGTTAAGAAGGTTGGTCATCACCCCGCGCAGGAACCAATTCGGTGCGGAAGGCGCCATGGCCCTGGGCAGGCCCGGCTCTCGCGCACGCAACGCCCCCCGCAACATCCCGATCCCCAGCCAGATCAGGTAGGCCGCGCCGGCAAGCTGAAGACAACGGTAAGCCAGTTCCGACACGGCCAGCACAGCACCGAGCCCCAAAGCCGCAATCAATCCCCATGCCAGCACCCCGGTCACCACCCCTGCTCCCGCCAGCATCGCGCGGCGCGGCCCCTCGACCGCCGCCGTCCGCAGAACGAGGGCTGTATCGAGCCCCGGTGTGATCGTCAGCAAAGCCGCGGCAATGGAAAAGCTCAGCAATGCAGTTGCAACGTCCATGGCTACTCTCCGATCTCGTCCAGGAAATCTGACAAAAGCTCCTGGCCTTCGGGCCAGGCGCCGAGGTTCGACGCCTCATTCAGATGGCCCCTTGGCCGAAGCGACTGCGATCTTCTTTGCCGCACCGCTGCTGATCGTGATCTTCGCGGGCATGTTCCTGGGCGAAGACGTGCGTTTGTTCCGGCTGTCGATGGTCGGCCTAGGGCTTGCAGGCGTGATGGTCGTCATGTCTCCGCAGCTGACCGACATGGGCACCGCGTCGGGCCCGCTGCGCGCTCTTGGGGCGGTGGTGGCGCTTGGAAGCGCCCTCATGTCGGCGCTTGCGCATATCTTCATCAGGAAGCTGTCGCAGACCGAGCCGACAACGGCGATCGTGTTCTGGTTCATCATCACGTCGGCACTGCTCAGCCTGCTGATAATTCCCTATGGCTGGGTTCTGCCGGCCCCGGTGACCCTCGCCCTGCTGATCGGGATCGGTGTGATCGGCGGACTGGGGCAGATCTGCTTGACCGCCGCCTATAGCCATGCGGATGCGTCCGTGGTGGCGCCGTTCGAATACAGCTCTATGATCTTCACGATCGCCATCGGGTGGAGCTTTTTCGGCGAGATCCCGAGCCGCACCGTTCTAAGCGGTGCGGCTCGGGATCCTGGCCGGCGTGCTGATCATCTGGAGCGAGCGCAAGCTGAACGCGATGCGCAAGACGACTGTGGGCGCCTCGGAGACCGGTAAATGACACGCTAAAGCGAAGCTCCGCCGCAGATGACAAGCGTCTGCCCGGTAATGCTGGCCGCCGCATCCGACAGAAGAAATGCCGCCGTGCCGGCAACCTCTTCGGGCAGAACGAAGCGCCCGATGGGGGGATAGGCCGGTCCGACGCCCTGGCGCGCAGGATCGCGCAGCATTGGTGTGTCCGTCGCAGCGGGGGCCACGATGTTCACCGTGATCCCCTTGGGCGCCAGCTCGGCGGCAATCGAGCGGGCGAGGCCCGTGACGGCAGCCTTGGAGGCGGCGTAGAGCGCCTTGCCCTTCGCCCCGGTCGCGACGCGGCTGCCGATCAAGACGATCCGCCCGTTTTGGGGCATTCGGGGCGCAAAATGCTGGATCAGCTGCGCCGCGCAGTCGACGTGCAGCCGCCACATCTGGGAACCCTCGGCACGTGACATCGAAGCGTGATCGCCCACTCGCAACACGCCTGCGGCATGGATCAGCGCATCAGGTGCAGGCAGATCCGGCAGAGCAGCGGCAACGGCGTCCTCGTCCAGCAGATCGACGGGCCGATGGGTAAAGGCCGACCCCAAAGTCGCTTCCGGTGCCCGGCGACTAAGACCCGTCACTTTCCGGCCATCGGCCAGAAGGCGGTTGCAGATGGCCAGCCCGATGCCCGAGCTGGCGCCGGTGACGATGGCGTGGCGCGGCTCAGGCATGGCGCTTCGCCTGCGCGAGGTTGCGAGCATAGGATAGGGCGCTCAGCATGTTCACATGGTTTGCTTTGCCGGTTCCGGCGATGTCGAAGGCCGTGCCGTGGTCGACCGAGGCGCGATCAATCGGCAGGCCAAGCGAGACATTCACCGCCGTATCGAAGGCCACGAGCTTGATCGGGATGTGGCCCTGATCATGATACTGCGCGACGACCAGATCGAACGCTCCCTGGTAGGCGCGGTGATATACCGTATCGGCCGAGATCGGACCTTGGACATCAATCCCCTCGGCCTGCGCTGCCGCGACGGCGGGGGCGACCTGCGCGTCATCCTCGGTGCCGAAAAGGCCGGATTCTCCGCAATGTGGGTTGATTCCCGCCACGGCGATGCGTGGAGCTTCTATGCCCATGCGCTTCAGGTGGGAATGGCCTGTTCGGATCGTCTCCAAGATGCGCTCGGGCGTGGCGCGGGTGATTGCGTCCTTCAGTGCCACATGGGTCGAGACGTGGATCACATTCAAACGTTCCGACGCCAACAGCATCCAACTGCCACGACTTTCGGTCAAATGAGCCAGCAAACCCGTATGGCCATCGTAATGGTGACCGGCAGCGTTCAGAGCCTCCTTGTTGATGGGGGCTGTGACGATACATGAGACCTCGCCTGCCTGCGCCATCTCGACGGCGGTACGGATATACTGGAAGGACGCCTCGCCGCAGGAGGGGGACAATACGCCGAAGCGGTCGGGCAGGCCCTCAACGGGGACATGGCGCAGGCGCAGGCCCCCGGGGCCGTCGCCCAGTTCCAGCGCCAGGCCGAGCGCATCACGGGCGCGCTCCAGCACGGCCCTATCGCCGATCACGATCAGTCCGGCGCGCTGGTCGGCAGGCAGGTCGGCTGCCGCCCGAAGGGTGACTTCGGCGCCGACGCCCGAAGGGTCGCCCATAGTGATGGCGATTAAGGGATTGGTCATGGAAACCTCCGGTCAGACGGTTGCGGCAAGGTCATGCCGATCAAGAATGTCGCGGATTGCGGCATCCTGCGCGGCATCCGGCATCAGTGCGGGCTGTCGCGAGGCACCCACGCCCGGATCGGTCAGATAGAGTGCGCGCTTGGCGACGGCGGGCGGATAACCCAAGGCATAAAGGTCGGTCCGCAGCGCGCCGAAACGCGCCTGCGCGGCTTCGGCGGCCTCCATGTCGCCCGCGTTGAAAGCGCGCACGATCCCCGCCAAAAGATGCGGGGCAACATTGCCAAGCCCGGAGATCGCGCCCGCCGCGCCGTTCTTCAGTGCCCATAACACAAGGTGATCGGGACCGGACCAAACGCCGAAGCCTTCGACTTGGCGCGAGACCTCAAGATACTCCTCAAGCGTCTTCTGGCTGCCGCCGCTATCCTTGATGCCGCAGATGTTGCCGTGCCGGGCCAATATCAGCGCGGTGTCGGGTTCAATATGGTTCTGGGTCCGCGCAGGGATGTCATAAAGATAGACGGGCACATCTACCGCATCGGCCACCATCTCGAAATGGCGACGCAGCCCCTCTTGCGTGCAGGCGATGAAATACGGGGTGATGACCGACACGCAATCGACCCCCAGATCGGCGGCGGCGCGGGCCAGCCGGACCGTTTCGAAGGTCGAGGGGGCGCCGACATTCACCATGACGCGTGCGCGGCCTGCGGCCTCAGCAAGCACGGCCTCGATCAGGGACAGCTTCTCGTCGAACAAAAGTGCGGTGAAATCGCCGTTCGTACCGGCGCAAAGGATGTCGTTGCCAGCTTCGACTTGGCGGCGGACCTGTGCGCGGGACTGATCGAGGTTCAGCGTCTCGTCGTCGTTGAAGCAGGTAACCGTGGCCACATAAGCGCGGCGGGGTTCGGCGGAGGTCATGGCAGATCCTTCAGTATCAATAGGCCGCGCGATAAAGCGCAAGAATGTCCTCACGGCTCAGGTCGCGGGGGTTCCAGTCCAACAGGCGACGAATAGCATGGGCTTCAGCCGCCATCTCGGGCAGGTCATCCTCGGGGACGCCATGGTCGCGCAGGCGCATCTGCAGGCCAAGCCCGGCGCAGAAATCATGCGCAGCCTGAAGTAGCGGGCGGCCCTGCTCCAGATCCAGCGCGGCCGCGACCAGCGCGGTCTTGTCGGGACAGGCCCCCTGATTGGCCGCCAGGACATGCGGGAAGATCAGCGCATTGGCCAGCCCGTGCGGCAGGTGGTGGCGCGTCCCGAGCGGATAGGCCACCGCATGTCCGGCGGTCGTGTTCACCGGCCCCAGACAGACCCCGCCATAGAACGAGGCCAGAAGCAGTGCCGCCCGCGCCTCGAGATCGTCGCCGTCGGCCAGCGCGCGAGGCAGGAACCGGCCAATCAGCCGGATGCCTTCCAGCGCATAATGATCGATGACCGGATGAGAGCGGCGACTGGTGAAAGCCTCAACACAATGGGCCAGTGCGTCGACGCCGGTCGCGGCTGTCACTGGACCGGGCAGCGATACCGTCAGGCCGGGATCGAGGATCACCATATCGGCCAGCATGTGAAGGCTTTCGGTGGCAATCTTGCGCAATGTTCCGGGTTCGGTGATCAGCGCGCGCGTGCCGGCCTCGCTGCCGGTGCCGGCGGTTGTGGGGATCTGCATTAGCGCCGCGCGCCGCGGCCCAGCACGACCCGGCCCCGAGATGTCGTCGAATGTCGTCACAGGATCTTGCAGGACAGCCACCAGCTTGGCCACGTCCATGGCGCTGCCGCCGCCAAAACCGATGACCACATCCGGCCGCGCCGCGCGCGCCGCCGTCACCGCCTGATTGAGGTCGGAGAGGTCGGGCTCGGGCCGGACCGACACGCAGGCCGCGCCGTCCAAGCCGAGGGCATTCAGTCGGGTCGCATTGAAAGCATCGGCAATGACGACGGGCCGCGTCAGGCCGCGATCGCGCAGCCAGGATGCGGCCCGCACCGCCTGACCCGCGCCGTTCCGCACGCAGCCGGGCTGCAGGATTTCCAGGGGTTGGTCGAGCATGGCATCCTCCCTTGATGGCAAAAACGAGGTATCACATATTTACAAGTTGTCAAATAAAGAAAAGCGGAAAATCCATGCTAACCTCAGAATAATCCTTATTTTCCTGTATTGACCCGCGACCAGAGCCTGATACTTGCTCGCTTCATATAATCAATTGACAAGTTGCGACCGCCCCGCCATCTTCGCCCCGTTCCGTGAGGAGAGCGGAACGTCCGTCGGCCCCCGCGAATGGGGTCACGCAAAACCGGCGCTCCGGCGCCAAGGGAGGACCAGATGAGACATATTCGGACTTTCGCCACCGCCACGACCCTAGCCGTACTGCCCTTGGCCGCGTTTGCCGCGCCGGTCGACCTGCGCCTGATCACCATGGAGCCGGGCGGCTCATGGTATTCCTACGGCTCGACCTTTAGCGAGATCATTCAGGGCTCCGAAGGCGAGAACGAGCTGAACGTCGAGGTGCTGCCGCGCGGGGGCGGGATGACGAACCCTGTCGCCGTCAGTCAGGGCGCCGCCGATCTGGGCTTCGTCTCGGCCAGTGCAGCGGTCTGGGCGCGCGACGGCATCGGTGAGGAGTTCGAGGGCCGCGAGGCGAACAACGCCCGCGCGATCGTCGGCGGTCTGCAACTCGCCTACACCACCATCGCCGCGCGGCGCGACTATGTCAAAAAAAGCGGTCTGACCACCTTTGACGAGATGGTCGCCTCGGACAATCCGCCCCGCTTCGTGCTGAAACCCGCAGGTTCGCAGGTGCCGATCCTCGCAAACTACATGTTCGAAGCCTTGGGCAGTAGCCTCGAGGACATGCGAGGCCGCGGCGCGATCACCCAGATCAGTACGGCCCAGATCGCACAGATGCTGCGTGACGGAACTGCCGACGTCTATATCGAGAACGCCCCGGTCGGTCAGGCCACCATGTCCGAGGTGACGCTGACCACCCCCATGGTTTTCGTGCCCGCCAGCGATACCGTGCTGGACCACATGTCCGAACTGGGCGCTCCTGCTGCGAACATGCCCGAAGGCAGCTATCCGGGGCAGGAGGGCGTCTATCGCACCTCGATGACGCCCACGATCCTCATCGCCAATGCCGATATGGACGAGGAGGTCGCCTATCAGCTGACCCGCGCCCTGGTCGAACAGCGCGAGAAGATCGCCGAGGCCTTTCCGGCGCTGGCCGGATGGGACCCCGAGAAGGGCGCTCAGCCAGATCAGGCCGTGATCGAGCTGCATCCGGGTGCGGCCCGTTATTATCGGGAGCGCGGCTGGATCGAGTGATCGCCGCAGGCCGCCGCCCTTAATCGGGCGACGGCACATCCATATCCGGGGAGGAGGCCCGCGATGCGCAAAATCTCAAATTTCGACACATGGTGGCGCGCTTTGCAGGCCGTGCTGTCGGTCGTCTATGTCGCCTTCTTGGTGGCCCAGTTCTTTCATCCAGCCTCGCCCCTTGCGGCAGCGAGCTTTCATGTCTTCATGGCGACCGCGCTGGTCTTTGCCTGGACGCCGCTGGCGTGGGAAGGTCGCGCCAGGTACGCGGCCCGCATCATCGACATCGCGGGCGTTGCGCTGTCACTGATGGTCGTCGCGCTCTATGCGGGCGAGATATTCCGGCTCGAGCGGCGGTTCGAGATGATTGACCCAGTCCTACCGGTCGACATCCTTTTGCATGTGCTTGGTCTTGCGCTGATCTTCGAGGCGGTGCGCCGTTCGGTCGGCTGGTCTTTGCTGGCAGTTGTGCTGATTTTCCTGGCCTACGCCTATCTGGGACCATGGTTCCCCGGTCTGATGCAGTTTCCGGGCTTCTCCCTGCCGACCCAAGCAGAACTGATCGGCATGAAGACTGACGGCATCTTCGGAGTGACAGCCAGCGCGGCCATCAACTTCGTCTTCTATTTCGTGCTGTTCGGATCGGTCTTCACGATCACCGGCGGCGGTCAACTTTTTATCGATCTTGCGATGCGCGCCACTGCGCGGCTGAAGGGCGGGGCGGCGAAGATGTCGCTGGTGGGTTCGGCGCTGTTCGGGATGGTGTCGGGTTCGGCTATTGCCAACACCACTTCTACCGGCGTGCTCACGATCCCGATCATGACTCGTTCGGGATATTCGAAAGAACAGGCCGCCGCGACCGAGGCCATCGCCTCGACCGGCGGGCAACTGATGCCGCCGATCATGGGGGTCGCGGCCTTCGTGATGGCCGACATGCTGGGCATTCCCTACATCACCATCGCCGCCGCGGCCCTGATCCCGGCCGCCGCCTTCTACTTCGCGCTCTATATCATCGTGGACCTGCGGGCGCGCAAATCGGGCGTCGGCGATGTCGCGCCGGAACTGCTGGAGATACCGCCGGTGATCCCGCGCCTGCACCTGCTGGCCGCGCCGGTGGCGATGATCGCGACGCTGATCGCAGGCTATTCGGCCCCCTATGCGGCGCTGGTCGGCACGGCCATCGCACTGGTGGCGCCGGTCCTGCGCAGATCGACCCGCTATAACCTGTCCCAGCTGTTCGAGACGGTGCTGGACACCGCCCGCCAGATGGCCTGGATCTCGGCCCCTCTGGCTGCGGTGGGGGTCGTCATGGTGGTTGCCACGCAATCGAACCTGGCACTCAAATTCGTCCGTCTGCTGTCGGACATGGGCACGGACAACCTCTATCTGTCGCTGCTGCTGGCGATCTTCGGCTGCATCATCATGGGGATGGGCCTGCCCACCGTCGCGGCCTACATCATCGGATCGCTGGTCTTCGTGCCAGCACTGATGGATCTGGGCGTCGATCGGCTGGCTGCGAACCTTTTCGTTCTGTATTACTGCGTGCTGTCCATGGTGACGCCGCCGGTTGCGCTCTGCTCCTATGCCGCGGCGGGGATCGCGAAATCGGATGCGAACCGGACCGGGCTTTTGGCCTTCGGTTATTCGCTGGTGATTTTCCTCGTGCCGTTCGGCTTCATCAAAGACCCGGCCGTGCTGTGGCAGGGTAGCGCGTTCCAGATCGCGACCGGCGCCGCAGGCATGCTGCTGGCGACCTTCTGCTGGGCCGTCTTCCTGATCGGCTGGCTACGCGGCAACCTGTCCCTCCCCGAACGCGGCGGGTTCGCGCTCGCCAGTCTTGCTCTGGTCGTCACGCCGACACTGACTGCGGGCTGGGTGATCTCGGTCACGCTGACCTGCCTGCTACTTGTGTGGCGCTTTGCGCTGCGTCCCCGTCTCGTCACCGCCTGAAGGAGGCCGAAATGACCGAAGTCATGGCTGACATCGCCTTTCCCGCAACCGACCTGCCGACGCCGCGCGTCCAGAATCACGCATCCTTCCTGCACGAACTGCCCGACGGCACGATTCTCTGCGCTTGGTTCGGCGGCACGATTGAGGGCAAGTCCGACATCTCGATCCTGATGTCGCGCTTCGACGGCAGGAACTGGAGCAATCCGGTCCAGCTTTCCGACGACCCGGCCCGCTCGGAACAGAACCCGGTCCTGTTCACCGCACCCGACGGGCGGCTGTGGCTGATCTATACTGCCCAGCCCGGTGGGCGGCAGAACGAGGCCGAAGTGCGGTTCCGCATTTCGGACGATGGCGGGCAAAGCTGGACCGAGCCGTGTGCGCTGTGGTCGCAAAAGGGAATCTTCGTGCGCCAGCCGGTCATCGTCGCCGATGACGGGGCTTGGCTACTGCCGGGGTTCCGCTGCCGCGTCGAGGAGGGTGTGGCTTGGACCGGAGAGAACGATGACAGCGTCGTCATGGTCTCGCATGATGAGGGGGTCAGCTGGAAGGTTTATGAAGTGCCGGGCAGCCTCGGCTGCGTGCACATGAACATCGTGCCGCTGGCGGATGGCAGCATGGCGGCCTTTTATCGCAGCCGTTGGGCCGATCATATCTGGCGCTCGCACTCTGCCGATGGCGTCCGGTGGAGCGCTCCCGAGCCTGCGGGCCTACCCAACAACAACTCGTCGATCCAGGCGGTGCGGCTGGACGACGGGCGCATCGCGATGGTCTATAACCACTCCAGCCGCGAGGATGCCGAGGGACGTCGCGTCTCGCTCTATGACGAGATCGAGGAGGACGGGGCCGCGCCCGCAGCCCGGCCCGGTCGCGCCTTCTGGGGCGCGCCCCGTGCGCCGCTGTCGCTGACGCTGTCCGCCGATGGCGGGCAGAGCTGGCCGGACCGGATCGATCTGGCCTTCAGCGACGGCTATTGCTTGTCGAACAACTCGGCCGATCAGGTGAACCGCGAGCTATCCTACCCATCGATCCTGCAGGATCGGAACGGCCGTGTGCATGTGACTTGGACCCATTTTCGCCAGTCGATCCGACACATGATCGTCCCGCTGGACGAGCAACACGGATGACCCCGCCACGGCTGCTGATCGTCGCCGATGACCTCACGGGAGCCTTGGACAGCGCAGGCGAAGCTGCCAGCCTCGGCATCGGCACCCGCGTCTTCCTGTCACCGGCCGCGCTGGCGGCGGCAAGGGAATGCACTCTTCCCCCGGTCGTCGCTGTCACTACCGGCAGCCGGGATGGGACCGCGGCAGCAGCCGCTGCGGCGATGCATAACGTTTGCGCGTGCCTGTCATGGCTGAGACCAGAGCGGGTCATGAAGAAGGTTGATTCCAGGCTCAAGGGGCATGTTGCGGTCGAATGCGCGATTCTGGCCGACGCTTTGCATCGGAGGCAAATCATCGCCGCGCCGGCTTTGCCGGACATGGGCCGGGTGCAACGGCATGGCCGGCTGACCGGTGCGGGGATCGAAACTCCTCTAGACATCGCAGCGCGGTTCTCGGGCCTTTCCCCCCATGTGCCCGACATTACCGACGCCGCACAGATGAAAGAAGCGGCAGAACTTGATGGCCTGCCCGTGGGCGCCCGGTCGTTGGCTGCGGCATTGGTTGCCCAGCTATGGCCCGACGCGACACGTCAAGGGACACCGCCTCTGCCCGGCCCGGCCGTTCTTGCGATCGGCTCGCGCGATCCCATTACGCTCGCGCAGGTGGAGCGCCTCGACCTGCCGCTGTACCTGGCCCCAGATGGCCGACTTCCGCTTGATCCACCGCGGGCCCCTTGCGTGATGCAGATGGTTTCTGGCGGCATGGACCGCTCTGCGGCAGAAGCCGGGGCCGATTTTGCGGAAGGGCTGACCAAGATGATCATGCGGGACCCGGTAGGCACGCTGATCGCGTGCGGCGGGGAAACGGCCGCAGCCATCCTTGCCCGGCTCGGCGTCGATCAAGCGGAGGTCTTTGGCTTGGCCCTGCCGGGGATTGCCGTCGTCCGAGCTGCGCTGCCCGGATCACGCGTTTTGACGATCGTGACGAAGTCGGGGGGATTTGGCGCGGCTGACATGCTGGCGCAACTCGTCAATCTGGTCGATAATCGACCGACGCCCACCGAAGTCAGAAAATATAGGACCAGAGAGTGAAAGCCACTCGGCAGAAATCACGGCCTTCCTTCGCCGATCATGTCTACAACACGCTCTATGGACGGATCAGCAACGGAGATTATCCGCCGGATGAGAAGCTGCCTTCCGAGACGACGCTGGCGGCCGAGATCGGCGTGTCCCGCCCCGTTCTGCGGGACGCGCTCGAGCGGCTGCGTGCCGAGGGGCTGATCGTGTCGCGGCAAGGAGCCGGCAACTTCGTCCGCGCGCATCAGTCACGGACCCTGGGCTACGGCCGGATCGAGACGATCGCCGACATCCAGCGCTGCTACGAATTTCGCCTGACGATCGAGCCGCAAGCCGCGCGCTTCGCGGCCGAACGGCGCAATGACGAGGCGCTGGCGAACTTGTCGAACGCGCTGGACCTGATGCGGGCGGCGACCGGCTCGATGCTGCACCGTGAGGATGCGGACTTCACTTTCCACATCGCCGTCGCTCACGCCGCAAACAACACCTTCTTCGAGGCGACCCTGCGAGCGCTGCACGAGCAAATCTCGGCAGGGATGAAAATGCACGGACAGTCGCTCTTGCGTGAGGGTGGGGCGGGCCTGGAGCGGGTGCTGCACGAACATCAAAGCATATTCGATGCTATCCTGGCGTCAGACGGCGAGGTCGCCGCCAACCGCATGACGGCACATGTCCGCCACTCTCAGGAACGGCTTTTCGGAGGCGCGAGCATTGATTTGAGAATGCCGGCGAAGAAATAATGCGCCCACTTAACCTTCTTCCCATGCTATTTTGGGAACGGAGGACCCCGCCATGGATGGAACACCGAAAGCGACGAAACCCAAGGCTCGTGACGCGAAGACCAAGATCGCGCAAACCCGCATGAGCGTTCTGGAACTGGCGAAAGAACTCGGCAACGTGGCCGAGGCCTGTCGCCAGCGCGGCATGGACCGCACCAGCTTCTACGAGTGGAAACGTCGGTTTTGGGTTTGAGGGACCGTGGCGCCGGTGGCGCCGCGTAAGCCCGAGAACGGGCTTCGAGGGGCTCAAGGACCTGCCGCCGATCCACAAGACCCACCCTCAAACGACCCCGCCCGAGACGGTCGAGCGGATCAAGGCGCTGGCGCTCGAACATCCGGCCTATGGCTGCAACCGCTTCGAGGCGATGCTGGCGCTCGAGGGCGTGCGGGTCTCCTCGATCACCATCCAGAAGATCCTGAACGATCGCCAGCGTGGCGCCACCGGTTCGAGCCCGCTGGCGACGGCCTGGGCACGCGCTACGACCGCTGGCTGGCGCTCGAGGACGCCCATGCGGGCCAGACCATCGAGATCACTGCCGAACAGGCCGCCTTCCTCGAGAAGCAGAACCCGTGCTTCCGGGAACGACACGTGGAATCAGGCACTCCCGGCGAGCTGCTCTCGGCCGACACGTTCTTCGTCGGCATGCTGAAGGGGATCGGCAAGGTCTATCTGCACGCGGTCGTCGACACCTTCGGCAGCTACGCCTTCGGCTTCCTGCACGTTTCCAAGCAGCCCGAGGCGGCGGTCGCGGTCCTGCACAACGACGTCCTGCCCTTCTACCGCGCCCTGGACCTGCCGGTGAAAGCGGTGCTGACCGAGCGAGCCATTGAAGGCGCCATTGGTTCGAGCCCAATGGCGAGCGGCCGCGAATTCTGCGGCACCGAGCGTCACCCCTACGAGCTCTATCTCGACCTCAACGCAATAGAGCATCGCCGCACCAAGGTCCGCACGCCGAAGACCAACGGCTTCGTCGAGCGGTTCAATGGCACGGTGCTGGAGGAGTTCTTCCGCGTGAAGATGCGCGAGACCTTCTACGAGACTGTCGAGGCCCTCCAGGCAGATCTCAACGCCTGGCTCGTCCACTACAACACCGAGCGCCCGCATCTGGGTTACCGAAACATGGGGCGACGTCCCATCGAAACCGTCATGTCATTCGTTAGTCAAGAAGGTTAAGTGGACAGATCGTTTCGCAGCCCTCCCCCCCTGTCAAACCCGAGGATGGCCCATGGGCGCCCATTTCTTCGTCGTGACGGGCGGCCCCGGTGCGGGCAAGACCAGCCTGATCACCGAGATTGTGCATCGCTCAGCCAGTAAAGATTGCTCATCGATCAGGCCTCCTTGCGGAGCCTGAATCATGCCAAATGCCTGAAATCAATGGGGCCGCAGCCTAGAGACTGGCATTGACGGCCCGGGCGGCTTCTGTCGCTACCGGTGCGGCATGGCGCACGAATGCATCCCGTGTCCATTCCGAAAGCGACCCGGCGACATGGATCGCGCCAAGCGGCACCCCGTCGCGATCCGCGATGGCGACACCTATGGCAACCTCGCCCTGAACGAACTCGTCGACCACGACCGCATAGCCCTCTGATCGGGCCTGGGCGATCAGCGCGAGGATGCTGTCGGGATCATTGACGGTCTTCGAGGTGAACTTGAGCAGCTGCGACCGCATCACGACCGCGCGGGCGGCGTCATCGGACAAGGCCGACAGCACCGCACGCCCCCCGGCGGTGCAAAATGTCGGCACGCTGTGGCCCACGAGGGTCGCATAGAAGGTCTCGCGCTTGCTCTGCATGCGCAGCGCATAGACCAGCCGGGTTTCGTCATAGAGGCTGAAATCGACGCGCTCGCGCACCGTCTTGCGCAGCTCCAGCAGGACCGGCGTCGCCTTCTGCACCACCGGATCGAGCCGAAGCACGTCGAGCGTGTGATCCAGCAGCCGGATCCCCGGCAGATAGCCCCGGTCGTCGTGGCTGCGCCGCATGTAGCCCAGCGTGACGAGCGTATGGACCATCCGCTGGACCGCCGAGCGATCGAGCTTTGACCGGGCCGCGATCTCCGACAGGCTGAGAGGCCCGCTGGCATGATGAAACGCGCTCAGGACCCGCATCGTCCGGCCGACCGCGCGCACGAAGAGCTTGTCTTCCTCTGCCGCCTCAAAATCAGTCATTTGCGCCGGTTCGGCGCGAAGAATGCTCGCCATTGAAATCACCGACTTGACGAATCCAAAAACGGGCCACTAGGCTCGCCTTACAATACTAACGTATCGACAGACGATACACAAGCCAAGGCCGGCGCCAAGACCGGCGAGGCCTGCCAACAGCGGAGAGACAAGATGCGGGTTGCCCTGGCCGGCTTTCTTCACGAGACCAACACCTTCGCGCCGAGCCCGGCAGATCTTGCGGCCTTTCGGCAGGGAGGCGGATATATCCCCATGTCGAGGGGGGCTGATATGGCGAAGGCAGCGCGTGGCGTGAATCTCGGAATATCGGGGGCGCTTGCCGTCGCCGAAGAGCTTGGCTGGGTCGCCCTGCCCATCCTCTGGACGGCCGCAATCCCCTCGGCCCATGTCACGCGCGAGGCCTTCGAGAGCATCGCCGACGAGATCATTGCGGGCATCGCCGGAGCGGGCGCGCTCGATGGCGTGTTCCTCGACCTGCACGGCGCGATGGTGGCCGAGCATCTGGAGGACGGCGAAGCAGAAATCGCGCGCCGGGTGCGCGATCTGGTCGGGCCGGATGTCCCGGTCGTGGCGGCGCTGGACCTGCATGGCAATATCTCGGCCCCCTTCGTGGACACCCTCGACGCCTGCGTCGGCTTCCGCACCTATCCGCATGTGGACATGGCGGCGACCGGAGCGGCGGCGGCGCGTCTGCTCGACAGGATGATGCGCACCGGCACGCGGCCCGCAAAGGCGTTCCGGCAGATGTCCTATCTGGTGCCGATCCCGTTCCAGACGACCATGATGGCGCCTGCCGATGCGCTTTATGCCGGGCTCGACGCAGAGGATGCTGCGGGCATCTGGTCCGCCTCGCTTTTCATGGGTTTTCCGGCAGCCGACATCCCCGATTGCGGGCCGAGCGCGATTGCCTATGCCGCGACCCAGGCCGAGGCCGACCGGGCCGCAGACCGTATCGCCGCCGCCTACGAGGCGGCAGAGGCGCGCTTCGACAACCGCACCTTCCCGGCCGGGGCCGCCGTCGCCGAGGCGGCGCGGCTGGCGGCACAGGCCACCGGCCCGGTGGTGATCGCCGATACCCAGGACAACCCGGGGGCCGGGGGCGTGTCCGCGACCACCGGGCTCTTGCAGGCGCTGATCGCGGCGGACGCGCAGAACGCCGCCATCGGGCTGATGGTGGACCCGGCCGCGGCGACGGCGGCCCATGCGGCAGGTCTCGGCGCGACGGCACGGTTCCGGATCGGCGGCCATCCCGGTCTGCCAAACGACCGGCCCGTCGAGGTCGAGGCCGTGGTCGAAGCGCTTTGCGACGGCTCCCTTCAGGCCACCGGCCCCTATTACGGCGGCACCCGGCTGGATCTGGGGCCCTCGGCCTGCCTGCGCATCGGCGGCGTTCGTGTCGCCGTGACAAGCCACATAGCGCAGATGGCCGATCGCGAGATGTTCCGTTTCGTCGGGATCGTGCCCGAGGAGCAAGCCATCCTGGTGGTCAAGAGCTCGACCCATTTCCGGGCCGACTTCGCGCCCATTGCCGCGCATATCCTTGTCGCCTGCGCGCCAGGCCCGATGCCCTTCAACCCTGCCGATCTGCCCTTTACGCGGCTGCGGAAGGGACTGAGACTTTCCCCCAACGGCCCTGCCTTCGACCCGGAAGGCAAAAGCGCGGGGGCGGCTCAAGGCCACGCAGAACCGGCCACCGCCACCGCCCGCCAATAACGCGAAGACCAACAGAGAGGATCCCATGCTGACCCTGAGACCCACTATCCCCGGAACGCGCCGCCTTGCGGCCGCGCTTCTGGCCGGGGGGGCGCTGCTGGCCCCCGCAGCCTCCTTCGCCGACACCACGGTGACCGCCGTCATGCATTCGTCGCTGCGCGTGCTCGATCCGGTGATCACCACCGCGCATATCACCCGCGACCACGCCTACATGATCTATGACGTGCTGACCGCGGTGGACGAGAATTTCCAGCCGCAGCCGCAGATGGCCGACTGGACCGTGTCGGACGACAAGCTGACCTATACATTCACGCTGCGCGACGGGCTGAAATTCCATGACGGCGCGCCCGTCACCGCCGACGATGTCGTGGCCTCGCTGGAACGCTGGGGCAAGCGCGATTCCGGCGGGCAGATGATCTTCGACGTCACTGCCAGCCTGACGGCCGCCGACGACAAGACCATCGTCTGGACGCTGGCCTCGCCCTTCCCGCCGCTTCTGAACGTCATCTCCAAGCAATCGGCGCTGCCGCCCTTCATCATGCCCGCGCGCATCGCCGCCACCTCGCCCGACGAGACGATCACCGAATATGTCGGCTCGGGCCCCTTCGTCTTCAACACCGACGCCTACGAGCCCGGCGTCTCGGCCACCTATGACAAGTTCGAGGATTACGTGCCGCGCGACGAGCCGCCCTCGTGGATGGCGGGCGGCAAGGTCGTCAATGTCGATCATGTGGTCTGGACCACGATGCCCGACAACCTGACCGCCATCAACGCGCTGGCCAATGGAGAGATCGACTATATCGAGCAGATCCAGATCGACCTCAAACCGATCCTCGACGCCTCGCCCGGCGTCACCGTCGAGATGCGGGACCCGCTGGGATATGTGACCATCGGCCGGCCGAACTTCCTGCACCCTCCCTTCGACAACAAGAAGGTGCGCCAGGCCGCGCTGCTGGCGCTGAGCCAGGAGGACGTGCTGGCCACGATGATGGGTTCGCCGGACTATTACACGGTCTGCGGCGCGATCTTCGGCTGCGGCACCCCGCTGGCCGACGAGACGGGCGCCGAACCGATCACCTCGGGCGCCCATCCCGAAGAGGCGCGCGCGCTGCTGGAAGAGGCGGGCTATGACGGCACGCCGGTCGTCCTGATGCAGCCCACCGACGTGGTGAGCCTGACCAACCAGCCGGTCGTGGCGGCCCAGGCGCTGCGCAATGCGGGCTTCAACGTCGACATGCAGGCGATGGACTGGCAATCCGTGGTGCAGCGCCGCGCCCAGCAGAATGCGCCCGATGAGGGCGGCTGGAACCTGTTCTTCACCAACTGGATGATCCCCGAGATCTCGGATCCGCTGATCAACGTCATGGTCAATGGCCGCGGCGACGATGCCTGGTTCGGCTGGCCCGACGATCCCGAGATCGAGGCCCTGCGCAACGATTATGCCCAGGCGCCCGACGATGCCGCGCGCAAGGCCGCAGCCTCGAAGATCCAGGCCCATGTCATGGACAACGTCAACTACATCCACCTCGGCGAATACGCGATGCCCCAGGCCCGCCGCGATGTCGTCGACAACATGATCCAGTCGCCGGTGCCGGTGTTCTGGAACGTCACCAAGGACGGCGAGTAATCCCGGTGCCGGGGGCGCATCTGCCGCGCCTCCGGCCCCCCTCCCCGCCACTCGCCCTCTCCTGCGCGCTTTTTCCCGCGCCGGAGCCGACCCAACCTCCCGCAAGGAGTGCTGGCCATGTTCGGCTATATCCTGCGACGCGTGCTTGCCACGATCCCCGTGATGATCATCGTCGCGATCTTCGTCTTTCTCCTGCTTCGGCTGACCCCGGGCGACCCGGCCGCGATCCTCGCGGGAGATGCCGCCACCCCGGCCCAGCTTGAACGCATCCGCGACCGGCTCGGTCTGAACGACCCTCTCTATGTCCAGTTCCTCACCTGGGCGGGCCAGACCCTGCGCGGCGATTTCGGAACCTCGCTGATCTCGAACACCCCTGTTTCGGGCATGATCGCAAGCCGGCTCGGCCCCACCATCAACATCGCGGTGATGACCATCGTGATCTCGGTCCTGCTGGCCGTGCCGATGGGCGTGATCGCCGCCTGGCGCCACCGGACCTGGGTCGATTTCCTTGTGATGTCCTTTTCGGTTCTGGGCTTTTCGGTGCCGGTCTTCGTGATCGGCTATATCCTGATCCATATCTTCGCGATCGACCTGCGCTGGGTGCCGGTGCAGGGCTACAAGCCGCTCTCGGACGGGCTCGGCCCCTTCTTCGTACGCGCGATCCTGCCCTCGCTGACCCTGGCCACGATCTATGTGGCGCTGATCGCGCGGATGACCCGCGCCTCGATGCTGGAAGTGCTGGGCGAGGACTATATCCGCACCGCCCGCGCCAAGGGCGTGCGCGAGAATGTCGTGCTGTTCCGCCATGCCCTGAGAAACGCCGCTGTCCCGATCTTGACGATCATCGGGACCGGCTTTGCGCTTCTGATCTCGGGCGTGGTGGTGACCGAGAGCGTGTTCAACATCCCCGGCATCGGGCGGCTGACCGTCGATGCGATCCTCGCGCGCGACTATCCGGTGATCCAGGCCATGATCCTGCTGACCGCCGGGATCTATGTCTTCGTGAACCTGCTCGTCGACATTTCCTATTCCCTCTTCGACCCCAGGATCCGGTACTGACATGGCCAAGGACATCTCCTCCCGCCCAAGCGCCTTCCATGTGCTGACGGGCCTTTTCTCGCTGCCCGCGGGCGCCCGCATCGGTCCCGGCCCGATGATCGCCGCGGCGCTCCTGCTGGCCATCGTGCTGGCCTCGATCTGCGCGCCGCTCTACGTGCCCTACGACCCGCTCGACATGAATTCGCTGGCCCGGCTGAAACCTCCTTCGGATGCGCATCTTCTGGGCACCGACCAGTATGGCCGCGACATCTTCAGCCGGGTGATGACCGGCGGGCGTGTGTCGCTTCTGATCGGGGTCGGCGCGGCCTGCGTCAGCGTGCTGACCGGCCTTCTGATCGGGCTTGTCGCGGGCTTCTTCCGCTCTGCCGACGGCATCATCATGCGGATCATGGACAGCCTGATGGCGATCCCCGCGATCCTTCTGGCCATCGCGCTGGTGGCGCTGAACGGCCCGAGCCTCGGGTCCGTCATCATCGCGATCACCGTCCCCGAAGTGCCACGCGTGGTGCGGCTGGTGCGCTCGGTCGTGCTCGGCGCCCGCGAGGAGCCCTATGTCGAGGCCGCGATCGCGCTGGGCTCGTCGATGCCCAGGATCCTGATCCAGCACCTGATGCCCAACACGCTGGCGCCCCTGATCGTGCAGGGCACCTATATCTGTGCCTCGGCGATCCTGATCGAGGCGATCCTCAGCTTCCTTGGCGCGGGCGTCTCGACCGAGATCCCGACCTGGGGCAACATCATGGCCGAGGGGCGCACCTTCTTCCAGATCAAGCCCGGCATGATCTTCTGGCCCGGCCTGCTGCTGTCCATGTGCATCCTCGCGATCAACCTTCTGGGCGACACCGCGCGCGATCTTCTCGATCCGCGCCTGAAAAAACGGGAGGGCTGAGATGGAATTCAAGTCCAGGGATTTCTCGGAGGCCCCGCGGGTGCTGAAGATCCGCGGCCTCAAGGTCGGCCTGACCGGGCGCCCCGACGCCAGGCCCGTGCTGAACGGCATCGATCTCGACATCCGCGCGGGCGAGACCCATTGCCTTGTGGGCGAAAGCGGGTCGGGCAAGTCGGTCACCTCGCTCGCGACCATGGGGCTGTTGCCGAAGGGCGCGCTGGAGCTGCAAGGCGGCTCGATCGATCTCGAGGGGTTCGAGATCACCCAGGCCTCGGGCGCGCAGATGCGCGAGCTGCGGGCGATGCGGCTTTCGATGATCTTTCAGGAGCCGATGACGGCCCTGAATCCGGTGCTGCGGGTCGGCGCGCAGATCGAGGAAGTGCTGAACATGCACACCGATCTGTCGGCGGCCGAGGCCAGGCAACGCACGCTCGACATCATGGATCAGGTGCATCTGCCCGATGTCGAGCGGATCTATCAGTCCTTCCCGCATCAGCTTTCGGGCGGGCAGCGGCAGCGGATCATGATCGCCATGGCGCTGGTGCTGGACCCGCATCTGCTGATCGCGGACGAACCGACCACGGCGCTTGACGTCACGACCCAGCAGCAGATCCTCAAGCTGATCGCCGAGTTGCAGGAGCGCAAGGGCACGGCGCTTCTGTTCATCACCCATGACATGGGCGTCGTGGCCGAGATCGCCGATACCGTCAGCGTCATGCAGAACGGCCGCATCGTCGAACGCGCGCCCATCCGCGAGCTGCTGACCAACCCACGGGAAGACTACACCCGCAAGCTTCTGAACGCGGTACCGAACCTCGCTCCGCGCCCGGCCCGGCCCGCCAGTGCCGAACCCGACGTGCTGAAGGTCGAGGCGCTGGAGATGACCTATGGCGGGGGCGGCAAGCTCTTTCGCGGCGCGGTCGGCGTCAAGGCCGCGACCGATGTCAGCTTCGGCATCGGCCCGGGCCGGACGCTGGGCATCGTCGGCGAAAGCGGGTCGGGCAAGTCGACCGTCGCGCGCTGCATCATGCGCCTGATCGACCCGACGGGCGGTCAGGTCCATGTCGCGGGGTCCGAGATCTCGCAGCTGAGCCGCCGTGCGCTGCGCCCCCACCGCAAGCATCTGCAGATCGTCTTCCAGGACCCCTACCGGTCGCTGAACCCGCGCTGGAGCGTGGCCCGGAGCCTCTGCGAGGGCCCGGTCAATTACGGCACGCCCCGGGCCGAGGCGCTGAAGCAGGCCGCCGAGCTGATGGAGCTGGTCGGACTGCCGCGCGACGCGCTCGACCGCTATCCGCACCAGTTCTCGGGCGGGCAGCGCCAGCGCATCGCCATTGCCCGCGCGGTGGCGATGAAACCCGATCTGCTGGTCGCCGACGAGGCCGTCTCGGCGCTCGATGTCAGCGTGCAGGCGCAGGTGCTGGAGCTTCTGGACGATGTCCAGCAACGCTTCGGCATCGCCATGCTGTTCATCACCCACGATCTTCGGGTCGCCGCGCAGATCTGCGACGAGGTGCTGGTGATGCAGAAGGGCCGCGTGGTCGAACACGGGCCCGCCGCCAATGTCCTGTCCGATCCGCACCACGCCTATACTCGCAGCCTGATCGAGGCAGCGCCAGGGCGGCATTGGGATTTTGCCAATTTCCGGGCGCTCGAGACCGCCCCCGGCACGAAAGGAGAGACCGCATGACCGTCCTGCCGAAGATCCGGGATTTCGCCGCCGAGCTGACGGCGATCTTCCAGGATTTCCACACCCATCCCGAGCTTGGCTTCGAGGAGACCCGCACCGCGGGCATCGTCGCCGACAAGCTGCGCAGCTTCGGCGTCGACGAGGTGCATGAGGGCATCGGCGGCACCGGCGTCGTCGGGCTGATCAAGGGCAAGGGCGGCGGCAACCGCCGGGTGGGGCTGCGCGCCGACATGGACGCGCTGCCCATCGTCGAGGCCTCGGGGCTGCCCTATGCCTCGCGGAATGCCGGGCGGATGCATGCCTGCGGCCATGACGGCCATACGACGATGCTGCTGGGGGCGGCGCGCTATCTGGCCGAGACCCGCGATTTCGACGGCACCGTCGTTCTGATCTTCCAGCCCGCCGAGGAGGGTCTGGGGGGCGCGCGCCGGATGATCGCCGAGGGACTGTTCGAGCGCTTTCCCTGCGACGAGATCTACGGCATGCACAATGACCCGAACGCCGAGCCGGGCACGGTCACCGTCACGCCCGGCCCCGCGATGGCCGGGGCCAGCTTCTTCGACATCACGGTCAGGGGCACCGGCAGCCATGCCGCCATGCCGCACCAGTCGAAGGACCCGATCGTGATCGGCACCGCCCTGGTCCAGCAGCTGCAGAGCGTGGTCAGCCGCAACACCCCGCCGACGAAGCCGGTGGTGATCTCGGTCACCACCTTCAATGCCGGATCGGCCTATAACGTCGTGCCCGACACCGCCGTGATCACCGGCACCATCCGCTACTTCCACGACGAGGTGGCCGAGATGGCGCATGAGCGGATCCGTGCGCTCTGCGCAGGGCTCGGCGCGGCCTATGGTGTCGAGATCGGCGTCGAGCTGCGCAATGTCTTCGACGTGCTGATGAACGATCCCGATCTGTCCGACGCCTATGTCGCCGCGGCAGCAGATGTCGTGGGCGCGGGCATGGCGACCCTGACGGATGACCAGATGACCGGCTCGGAGGATTTCGCCGACATGCTGAAAGTCGTGCCCGGCGCCTATTGCCGGGTCGGCCATGCGGGGTCGGTTCCGCTGCACAATCCGGCCTTCGTGCTGGACGATGCGATCCTGCCCGTGGGTGCCTCGGTCTATGCGCGCATCGTCGAAACCCGGATGGCGCCCGCAGGCTAGACACAAGGCCCGTTTCCCTTCCCGGCGGGGCCACCCCCCCGCCGCCTTCCCAACGGCCCCTGCTCCGGGCGCCGAACCAAGAGGTATTGCCCAATGACCAATCCGCTCTCCCTGCCCTTCGATACCGGCGAGATGCTGGCCGGCCTGAAGCCCTGGATCGAGACCGAAAGCCCGACCTTCGACGCGGCGGCGGTCAACCGGATGATGGATCTGGTCCAGCACGAGCTTGCGGCGCTGGGCGCGCGGGTCGAGCGCATCCCGGGACGGATGGGCCTTGGCGACAGCGTGCGCGCGACGATGCCCCACCCGCGCGCGGGCGAGGGCGGGATCCTGCTCCTGGGCCACATGGACACCGTCCACCCCATCGGCACACTCGAAAAGCTTCCGTTCCGGGTCGAGGGAGACGTCTGCTACGGCCCCGGGCTGATGGACATGAAGGGCGGCAACTACGTCTATCTGGACGCGCTGCGCAAGCTGCTGGCCGCGGGCGTCGAGACGCCGCTGCCGGTCACGGTCCTGTTCACCCCCGACGAGGAAATCGGCACCCCCTCGACCCGCGAGCTGATCGAGACCGAGGCCCGGCGCCACAAGTTCATCCTCGTGCCCGAACCCGCGCGTCCCGATGGCGGCGCGGTGATCGGCCGCTATGCCATCGCGCGCTTCAACCTTCAGACCCGCGGCAAGCCCAGCCATGCGGGCTGGCAGCTGTCCGAAGGCCGCTCGGCGATTGCCGCGATGGCGCGGAAGGTGGCCGAGATCGAGAACATGACGACCGATGACTGCACCTTCTCGCTGGGGGTCTTCCGCGCCGGCCAGTGGGTCAACTGCGTCTCCTCGGTCTGCGATGCCGAGGTGCTGACCATGGCCAAGACCCAGGAGCTGCTGGACGAGGGCGTGGCCAGGATGATGGCGCTCAACTCCGACGCGGGCGAGGTGGTGATGGAGGTCCGACGCGGCGTGACGCGGCCGGTCTGGGAGGCCGACCAGCCCGGCACCATGGCGATGCTGGCGCTGGCGCAGGAGATCGCGGGCGAGATCGGGTTCGAGATCACCGGGGCCTCGGCGGGCGGCGGCTCTGACGGCAACTTCACCGGCGCGCTCGGCATTCCGACGCTCGATTCCATCGGGGTCTGCGGCAAGGATCTGCATACGCTGAACGAGCACATCCTGCTCGACAGCCTTGTCGAGCGGGCGAAGCTTGCCGCAGCCCTCTACTGCCGGCTCGGCGCCTGATGTCAGAGGCCCTGTCGCGGACGATGGAGATCCGCAAGCATGTGGTCGAAACCGACCGCGGCGTGGTCGCGGCACAGCACCGCCAGGCGGCCGAGGCGGGCGCCGAGGCGCTGCGCGAGGGCGGCGACGCGGTGGATGCCGCCGTCGCCTGCAGCTTCGTGCTGGGGGTGCTTGAGCCCTGGATGTCCGGCCCCGCCGGGGGCGGCGCGGCGCTGCACTGGCGCGCCGATACCGGCCGTGCGCATGCGCTGAATTTCGGCATGCGCGCACCTGCCGCCCTGCGCATCGAGGATTTCCCGCTTTCGGGCGAGGGCATCGCGGGCGATCTCTTTCCCTGGAACCGGGTGGTCGAGGATCGCAACGTGCTGGGCGCCAGGGCGGTCGCGGTTCCGGCCCTTGTCGACGGGCTCGAGGCCGCGCATGGCCGCTGGGGCCGGCTGCCCTGGGCCGAGCTTGTCGCCCCGGCCATCGCAGAGGCGCGGCGCGGTCTGGCCATCGACTGGTACGCCGCCCTCATCATCGCCAGCGCCACCCGCGATCTGGCCCGCGACCCGGACGCGGCGGCGCTGTTCCTGACCGACGGCCAGTGGCCCAGGAGCTTTTCCTGGGCCGCAGGCTCTGACGACCGGCTGGATCAGTCGCGCATGGCCGACAGCCTCGACATCCTCGCGCGGGAAGGGGCGAAGGCCCTGCATGGCGGCGATCTCGGCGCGGCACTGGCGCGGGACGTTCAGGACAAGGGCGGCTATCTCGGCCTGGACGATCTGGCCGGGAACCGCGCCCGGTTCGAGACACCGCTGGCGGTGCGCTATCGCGATGCGCTCTTCCATGTCATGCCGGGGCTGACCGCGGGGCCGACCTTCGCCCGCGCGATGGAGGGTCTGGCAGGCGAGACCCTGCCCGACCCCGACGAGGCCTGTCCCGCCTATGCCCGGGCGCTGATCGCCGCCTATCGCGACCGGCTGAGCGGGATGGGGGCCGATGGCGAGATCTCGGCCGCCCCCGGCTCGACGACGCATTTCTCCGTCGTCGACCATGAAGGCAACATGGTGGCGCATACCCAGACGCTGCTGTCGCTGTTCGGCGCGCGCGTGGTCTCGCCCGCGACCGGCTTCCTGCTGAACAACGGCATCATGTGGTTCGACCCGGTGCAGGGGCGCCCGAACTCGCTGGGCCCGGACAGACCCTGCCTGATGAATGTCTGCCCCGCGCTCGGCCATGCGGGCGGCCGCCGCTTCGCGCTGGGCGCGGCGGGCGGGCGCAAGATCGTCGGCGCGGTGACCCAGCTTGCCTCCTTCCTCACCGATTTCGGGATGGATCTCGAGACCGCCTTCGCCCGGCCCCGGATCGACGTCTCCGGACCCGACCAGATCGTCGCCGATGACCGTCTTCCGGGCCCGACCCGCGATGCGCTCGGGGCGGTCGCGCCCGTCACCGTCACCAGAAAGTCGTTCCTGCCCTACCCCTTCGCCTGCCCCTCCGGCGTCCTGCAGGAAGGCGCGATGCGGTCGGGAATGACCGACCCCACGAACGCCTGGGGCGATGCCGTTGCCGAGCCGGGCTGAACGGCCCTCAATAAAGGGAGACTGACATGTCCGATGCCACCGACCCCGCCGATCTGGGCGCCATCGAGGCCCGCCGCCTGATCGGTCGCGGCAAGCTGTCCGCAGAAGAGCTGGCGCAGGCCTGCATCGCCCGGATCGAGGCCCTCGATCCGGCGGTGAACGCGGTCGTCGCCCGCGATTTCGACGGGCTTCTCGCGGGTGCCCGGCAGGCCGATGCCGAGCGCGCGGGCGGACGGCCGCTGGGCGCACTGCACGGGCTGCCGTTGGCGATCAAGGACATGAACGATGTCGCGGGCCTGCCCACGACCTACGGTTCCCAGATCTTCCGCGACAACAATCCGGCCGCGGATGATGCGCTGGTCGCCGGGCTGCGCGGCGCAGGCGCACTGCCCTTCTGCAAGACCAACGTGCCGGAATGGAGCGCGGGCGCCAATACGCGCAACCGTGTCTACGGCACCACCGCGAACCCGCATGATCTGACGCGCAATTGCGGCGGATCCTCGGGCGGCTCGGCGGTGGCGCTGGCCTGCGGGTTTGCGCCGCTGGCCTCGGGCTCGGATCTGGGCGGATCGCTGCGCACCCCCGCAGCCTATTGCGGTGTCGTGGGTTTCCGCCCGGGCTTTGGCGTCGTTCCCGGCCCCGACCGGGCCACGGCACTGCTGCCGCAACCGACCGCCGGGCCGATGGCGCGCAGCGTCGCCGATTGCGCCCTGATGCTGTCGGCCCTCGCGCGTCCCGATGCCCGCGATCCGTTCACGACGGTGATTGCGGGACGCACGCCCTGGGAGGCAGCCGATTTCGCGCGCCTGCCCCGCCGCGACCTGTCCTCGCTGCGCGTCGCCGTGACCGAGGATTTCGGCTTCGCCCCGGTTTCGGCAGCCACCCGGCAGACATTCCGCCGCGTTCTGGCCCCGCTTCTGCCCTTCCTCGGGACCTGCGAGGAGGCAACGCCCGATTGCACCGGCGCCGACCGCATCTTCTCGGTCCTGCGGGCGGTCATGTTCCAGGCGACGCATGCACGGTTCGTGGACGAGACGCCCGATCTCGTGGGCGCGCTGGTGGCCGAGAATGTGCGCGAGGGCCGCGGCTACAGCGCGGCGGACGTGGCACAGGCTCTGGTGAGCCAGGGCGCCTATGCGCGCCGATGGCAGAGCTTCTTCGACGATGTCGACATCCTGATTTCGCCCGCGGTGACGGTGCAGCCGCGCGATTGGCACGAGGCCTATCCGGCCGAGATCGACGGCCAGCCGATGCAGAGCTACTATCACTGGCTCGCTCTGGCCTATGCGGCGACCATTCCGGGACATCCGGCGATCATCCTGCCCTGCGGGCGGGACGAGGATGGACTGCCTTTCGGGGTGCAGCTGGTCGGGCGGCGGCATGGCGATCTGGGCTTGCTTGCGATGGCCGCGGAACTGGAGGCGGTGATCGCGGGCACGCCCGATCTCGCGCCACGCGGGCCCGATCTCGCGGCCCTGTCGGCCGCCCCGCCCCTTCGCACGGCGCCGGGTTTTCTCGACGTGCCTTAGGTCTGGCGGGGGAAAACCCCGATATCAGGGAGGGAAGCATCGAGAGGGAAGGACAATTTCCCCGGCAGGATGACCGTGGGGGTTCCGATCACGAAGACCTGTTTCGCCGAGGCCCGGATCATGGGGTTGCTGCACCAGGTGGAAAGCAGCGGTCCTGCTGCCGATCAGTGCCGCGAAGATGGCATGCCAGGCGCCATGCTGTATACGCGTCGGGCGAAGGACGGCATGGACGCGAGCCTCACGTGCAGATGAAGGCGATCCTCCTCGCCCCGATCCGCAAGAACGGCCGGCCATGGAAGAACGCAGGCCCTGCCACCCGGGGCCAGAGACGCGCCCCTGCACGCCCCCCGACACTTTGCCCGAACGCTCCAGGCAATGGACGGAAGGCCGCGCCCCCAGCCCGAGCGAGGCCGACATGCGGTGCCTCAAGGTCTTCGGCGAAGGCATCATGGCACGAGTTCCTGACCTGTCCAGTTGCGTTTCCTTCCGTGCCAATTCGGGAAAGGAGAGCCCCGGCGAGCGCCCCCCTGGAGACCGCATTCCATGGTTCGCTCTGTTCAGGGTTTTGCCCTCTGCTGACCGCTGGCGACATTCCCAAGGGGTGAGCCCGTCGCGGCTGGTGTGGAGACAATGATGAGGGGTGCAGCCGTCGCACCAGGCCGCGATCAGCCCTCGGGCATGGTCGTCCCGTGAAGGCGCCATCGGTTCGAGCCCAGTGGACGACGGTTGGCGAACAGGTGCTCATTCATGCACTCATCGCGCAGGCGGCTGTTGAAGTTCTGGACAAAGCCGTTCCGCATGGGCCTGCCCGGGGCGATGTCGTGCCATTCGACCTTGCGGTCTTCCTGTCGGCGCAGGATGGCAGTCGATGCCAGGTCCGTACCATCGCCAATGGTGCTCGAAGCGGCGACGTATCCACCGGCAACTCGCTGATCCCCCTGCAGGCATATGCGGGAGCAGCGGGCGAACCGATTGCAAGGCCTCTGCGGCGACGCATACATGACGGGCACGCCCTTGGACCATAACCCGTTATTCTTGATTTCCATCAGTTCGCCAGGCACCTTTCGCTCATCGCTGCCACGCATCTGGAGGATCGGACACCAGTCCGGAAGACCGTTTTCCCGAAGATCGGCCGCGACCGCATCATCCCGACCTCGGTCAGGCAGGAAGCCCCGCCCCTCATGCCCCATTGTTCGGGCATATGAAACGCGCAGCGAAGGCCTGCTTACGGGCTCTGGCCCGAGGGCGACCCGGACATCGCGGCCCGGATTGGCCGACATGAACATCGCGACGCCCGGACCGGACGCCGCGATGGAAAGCGAATTCAGCGCGCGGAAAAGGATACAGGGCCTGCGCGCGCGGGCTCAGAACGCCATCCGCAGACCGATGCCGAATTCGCGCGGCTCGGCGATTTCCGCCGCGTCGTTCGTGCTGACCGACAGCTCGGCGCGGTTGTCGAAGACGTTATTGACATAGGCGAAATACTCGACCCCGTCGCGCGGGCGGTAGCTCAGGCGCATATTGGCCAGCGCAAAGCCGTCGACCTCGGTATCGGGCTCATTGGTATCGCTGCTGTAATAGCCGTCGACATAGCGCATGTCGCCCTGAAGCGTCACATCCCGCGTGATGTCCCAGGCCGCGCCAAGACCGACCGAATAGCCCGGTGCGCGCGCGAATTCATTGCCTTCGTATTTGGTGCCGTCATGATCGGTGAACTCGGTCACCTCGGTCTGCAACGCCCCGATATCGCCCGACAGCCGCAGCGTCGGAGTCGCCTGATAATCGGCGCTCAGCTCGAAGCCATAGGCATGGGCGCGCTCGCCATTCACGATCATCGAGCCCTGCGTCACGCTGCAATCGGCATTCAGGCAGTTGGTCACCGAGCGCTGGATATCCTTGTATCTGGTGTAAAACAGGTTGGCCGACAGATCGAGCGCACCGTCCAGCGCGGTGCCCCGCAGGAAGAGCTCGGAATTCCAGGCCGTCTCGGGATCGAACTCGTAATAGTCTCCACCGCGGAAATTGGTACCCGAACCGCCGGGCAGATAGCCCTTGCTGACCGTGGCGCCCAGCGTCCAGTCGGAATTGAGATCATGCGAAAGCGTCAGCGCCGGCAGGATTTCGGTAAAGGTCTCGTCATAATCGAGCCTGTCTGTGACATAGCTCGTGGTGCCCGCGATCTCGATCCGGTCCCGTTGCAGGCGCAGGCCGCCGGTCAACGCCCAGTCGGAGGCAAAGCGCCAGGTCGCCTCGCCGAACAGCGCGAGGCTGCGGGTCCGGTAGGACAGATCGGCGCTGCCCAACGGGGCCCCCTTATAGCTGTTGGCGAAATCCGCATCGGCATCCTCATCGGAGAAATAGACCCCCAGAACACCGCTCCAGATATCCTCGCCCTGGCCCAGGGTCAGCTTCAGCTCGTTGCTGAGTGTTGCGGAATCGCGCGCGGCGGTGCCGGAATAGGGCAAGGCAAAGGTAAAATCATAGTCGGCTTCGGAATACTGAAGCTGGTTCGACAGCCGGATCCCGTTGTCGAAGTCGTACTGGGCATCCAGAACCACCCCGTCCGCGATCACATCCATGTAGTCCTGATACTCACTCGTATTATCGAGGTCGCGATAGGGCTTGGTCACCTGCTCGTTGCTGGGACGGTGCAGATCGGTATGCGAATAGGTCAGCTTGACCCGCAGCCCCGGCATATCCGCCGGTTCCCACAAAAGCTTCAGGCGGCCGTTCAGCGAGGCGAAATCATAGTCGAAATCCGGGTGGGTGTAATCGACGAAGGTGTCGCGACCGCTGTAATCCAGCGCAAGCCGCGCCGCGAAATCCGGGCTGAGCGGACCGGAGGCCGCGAAGGACAGCCTGCGCTTGTTCCGGCTGCCATAGACCGCCTGAGCGGAATATTCCGGCTCGAAGGTCGGATCCTTGGTGGTCACCACCACCGCGCCCGCGATCGCGTTGGCCCCCTGCGAGGTTGTCTGCGGCCCGCGGAAGACCTCGATCGATTCAACATCCCAGGTCGTGCCGCCGCCGGCGCCCAGCTCGACCGACGAGACATAACGCCCGTCGATGCTCATCGTCGCGCGGGGCAGCGGCTTGGCCAGATAGGCATTGCCGCCGACCAGCGGGCCGTCGCTGTCGACGCCCCGGATGATGGGCGCGCTGGTGGTGCCGGGAATGAACACGTTCGGCGTGTCGGCGATGACCTCGTTGACCGTTCCCGCGGCGGCCTTCTCCTCGATCTCTTCCTCGCCCAGAACGGTGACCGAGCTGGCGGTATCCTTCAGAGACCGCTCGGCGATAGTCCCGCGGATGATGATGTCCCCGAGGTAATAGCCGGTCTCAAGTCCCTCCTGGGCAAGCGCCGCCCTCGGGCCAATGCAGACCGGAGCGACAAGCGCGCTGGCCATGAGCGCCGCGCGGCTGGAAAGGCGTATTTGCATCATGTTCGTTCCGAATGTTGACTGTTCTTTGGGATTTCGGGTCTCTCCGGGACACACAAAGCCAGCCGGGCGCGCGGCCGGATGCGCCGCGCGATACCTTCCGCCAGATCACGATGTCCGGCACGACCGGGGCAAACCCGCTCCGGCGCCGCGCGGCATCATGCGATATTCGCTGGATTTCCGGCCTGTCGAGAACCCCGTTCACACCCTTTGGCAACCAGAAGCTGGCTATCGGAAGCTGGCTATCGGACGAAGGGAGGCGTCAACGCATCGGTGGCGGGCGCGGCGCCCATGGCTCTCGGGTATTGCAGTCTGACACGCGACCTTCGTCGACCTGCCGGCATGGATGCCCTGCGGCACTGATCCACACACGTCAGATGCGCCCTAGATGCCGCGTGACATCCGGCCTGTCAATTAGTTTGTCTATGTAAACTAAAAAGATCTGCCGGGCGGGCTCAGCCGTCCTCGCCGGTCAGCGCAATCGCTCCGGCAATCAGTGCCTTCAGTCCGAACTCGTGCAACGGCTCGATACTCTCGCCCTCCGGCGCCTCCGAGCGGGACGTATCGGCAATGGCGCAGCAATGATAGGCAACGGTAAAGACCAGCTGGCTGGACTGCGCCACCGTCAGACCGAAGCGCCGCGCCACCTGCGCCTGATGCTCCTGCGTGTGCTGCAGCATGGTATCTGTGATCAGGTCGCGGCGCAGAAGATAGGGCGCAATCCCCGCATGCCGGTGCACCAGCCGCCATAGGCTGAGGCTGAAGCGGTGCAGATAGGCCCCGAGATCGACGTCCTCTTCGGGGTCCGGCAGGGGCCAGCGCAGGAAGGCCTCCTCGGCAACCAGGCTGCGCAGCTCCTCGAGGCCGCCGACACGCTTGTAGAGCGCCATCTGCGTGACCCCCAGAGCCGCCGCAACGCCGACCACGGAGAGCTGCGCCAGCCCCAAGCCGATGCCGGCATCTGCAACCCGCTCGCGGGTAATGGTCCGCGGGCGGCCCCGGCCGGATCTGGGTTTGGGCTCGGTCATCGCGGCACCTCCATTCAGCAGCCAGGCGCGATCACCCGGACGCTAACGCCTGAGCGGCCGACTGACAAACAGCGCGCCCATATCCGAGCGTTTCGCTTGGTCTTTCTTGCGCATTTAGTTTAGCAGACCTATAGAAAATCTGCACGCCCTCTGCCCGGCGCGCCCATCGAATGACTGCCTGGTGACATGAAAACACAACCCAATGGCCCCGCCGAGCCCTCCGCCCCGCCGATCACCCGCCTCCTGGCGCCGATTCGCACGAGGCTGCACCTGGCCGCCGCACTGGCTGGCGCGGGACAGATCCTGACGCTCGTGCCGCTGGCCGGGATCGCCCTGATCGGGCGCCAGGCGCTTGGCCTGCCCGACGCTGCGGAAACGCTGCCGGTGCTGAGCGTCGCGACGATCTGCGTCGCAGCGCTCGTGGCCGGATTGTCGCTGCTCACACTGGCGGAATACCTGGCCCATCTCGCGGACAATTCCCTGACCGACACGCTGCGCACCCGCCTGACCGGGCGCCTCACGCAGGTTCCGCTGGGCTGGTTCACCTCGCGCAGCTCGGGCAGCGTCAAGCGGGCGCTGCAGGACGACATGAACACGCTGCACGAGCTGACGGCGCATTATTTCACCACGCGGGCGCGCTGCTTCGCCGCCATCGCCGCCGCCGCCCTGTTCCTTGCCCTTGTCGACTGGCGCATGGCGATCATCAGCCTCGTGCCCTTTCCGCTCTATTACCTCATCTTCGGCGCTACCCGCAGATCCATCGGTCCGGACCGCATGGAAAGCTATGTCTCGGCGCTGACCGCGATCGGCGACGCGGTGGGCGAATTCGGCCGGGCGATGCCGGTCCTGCGCACCTTCGGCAAGACCGGCGAGGCGCATGAGGCCTATTCGGATGCCGTGCACCGGTTCCTGGACGCGTTCCTGCGCTTCACGAAACCGCTGGTCGCCCCGCTTGCGACCGCCAACGCGCTGATCACGCCGGTCACCGTGGTCGCCATCGTGCTCGCCGCCGGCGCGCTCTTCATCGGTGCCGGATGGATGGCCCCTGCCGATCTTCTTCCCTTCCTGCTGATCGCGCCGGGGGTCTCGGCGCCGCTTCTGCTGCTGGGCTTCATGGCGCATGGGCTGGCCCATGCCACCGCCGCCGCCGACCGGATCGACGCGGTCCTGAACACCCCGACCCTGCCCGTTCGGGCCCCCGGCGAGGGCGTCACGCCCGAGGGAAACCGGCTGTGCTTCGAGGCGGTCGGATATGCCTATGAGGACGGGACCGAAACCCTTTCGGGCATAGATCTCGCGCTGGAGCCCGGCACGACGACCGCCATTGTCGGCGCCTCGGGCGCGGGAAAATCCACCATCGCCCGGCTGGCGCTGCGGTTCTTCGATCCCACCGAGGGGCGGATCACCCTGGGCGGGGCCGATCTGCGCGACATCGCCCCGGCAGAGCTGTACCGACGCGTGGGCTTCGTGTTGCAGGATGTGCAGCTGGTCCATGCCAGCCTGCATGACAACATCGCCCTGGGCCGCCCCGATGCGACCCGCGAAGAGGTGACGGCCGCGGCAAGGGCGGCCCAGATCCATGACCGCATCCTGGCGCTGCCGCAGGGCTATGACAGCATCGTCGGGCGCGACACCGTGCTTTCGGGCGGCGAGGCACAACGTGTCAGCATCGCCCGCGCACTGCTACTCGACCCGCCGCTTCTGGTGCTCGACGAGGTGACCTCGGCGATGGATGCCGAAGGCGAGCTGGCGCTTCAGAAGGCGCTGGCAGAACTGGCGCAGGGGCGCACGCTGCTGGTCATCGCGCACCGGCTGGACACCGTCACCGGAGCCGACCGCATCCTGGTGCTGCAGGATGGCCGCATCGCGGAAACCGGGACCCATGAGGCGCTTCTGGCGCGAAACGGGCGCTATGCCGCGCTCTGGGCGCAAAGCGGATCCCAACTGCCGGCCCCGACCCAAGCTCCGGAGATCGCCCGATGATGCGCATGTTCCTGAATTTGCTGGGCGACGATGTGAGGATCTTTCGCCGCTACGCCGCGATGGCGCTGGTCTCGGGCGCGCTGAACGCGCTTGCCATCGCGCTGACCGTTCCGGTTCTGCTGCACCTGCTGCGCGGCGATGTGGCGGCCGCGCTTCCCTGGCTGGCCGCGCTGCTGGCGGGCGCACTCGCCTGCCTGGTCCTGCGCCGGCGGGTCGAACAGGCAGGCATCAAGGTCGGGATCGCGGTACTCGAAGGCGTCCGCCTACGGCTTGGCAACCACGTCGCGCGGCTGCCCATGGGCTGGTTCGACAGCGCCGCGACAGGCCGGCTGAACCACGCGCTGACCCAGGGGGTGATGGAGGTGGCGCAGCTGCCCGCCCATGTCTTCACACCGGTCCTGACCGGGCTGGTGCTGCCCCCGGGCCTTGCGCTGGTGCTATTGTGGCTCGAGCCGCAGATCGGTCTGGTCGCGCTGGCGGCGCTTCCCGTCATGGTCGCCATCTCCGCGCTTGCCGCGCGGCTGGGGCGCGAGGCCGATCGCGGCTATCACGCGGCCGCCGCCCGCACCGGCGCGCGCGCGGTGGAATTCGCCCGCACCCAGGCCGTGCTGCGCGCCTTCAGCGGCGACGGCGCCAGCGCGCGGTTTCTCATGGACGCCTTCGCCGGGCAGAGGCAGGCCGTCCGGCGGCTGATCCGCCTGTCGACCGCCTCGGTCGTGCTGAACGGCTGGGCGCTGCAGGCGGTCTTCGCGGCCATGCTCCTCGTCGCGCTTCGCCTGCTCGACGCCGATCTGCCGCCCGCGCAGGGCCTGACGCTGGTCGTGGCGCTGATCCTTGCGCAACGCTTCATCGAACCGATGACCGAGCTGGCAGGATATGGCGAGGCGCTGCGCGGCGCGCGCAACCACCTTGCCGCACTGACCGAGATCGCCGAGGCCCGTCCCCTGCCCCAAGCAGATCATCCCCAGCCCCCCCGCGACAGTTCGGTCTCGCTGGAGGATGTGACCTTTCGCTATGCGCCCGACACCGCGCCGGTGCTGGAGGGCCTGTCGCTCCGGGTCGCGCCAGGCAGCATGACCGCGCTCGTCGGAGCCTCCGGATCGGGCAAGAGCACCGTGGTCCGGCTGGTTGCCCGCTTCTTCGACGTCGAGCGCGGCCGCGTCTTGATCGGCGGTATCGATGTGCGCGACATGTCCGAAGAGGTCCTGTCCGCGCAGATCAGCCAAATCTTCCAGGACACCTATCTGCTCGAGGGCACGATCGCAGAGAACATCCGCATGGGCCGGCCCGACGCCCGCGCGGAAGAGATCGCCGAGGCGGCACGGCTCGCCGGGGTCGACGAGATCGCCCGGCGGCTGCCGCAAGGGCTCGACAGCGCGACCGGCGAGGGCGGCGTGCGGCTCTCGGGCGGAGAACGCCAGCGCATCGCCATCGCGCGCGCCCTGCTCAAGGACGCCCCGATCCTGCTGGTCGACGAGGCGACCGCGGCGCTCGATGCGGAGAACCGCGCGCTCGTGACCGGGACGCTTGCCCGGCTGCGCGGCAAGCGGACGCTGATCGTGATCGCGCATCAGCTTTCCACGATCCGCATGGCCGATCAGATCGCCGTGCTGGAGGCCGGGCGGATCGTCGAACAGGGACCGCCCGAGGCGCTGGCGCAGCGCGGCGGGCCCTATGCCCGGCTTCTCCGGCTGCGCGAGGCCGCGCAAGCCTGGCGCATGCCCCCCCCGGATAAGCGCACGCCGTGATGCGCCTTTCCCCTGCCAAACCGTCTTTGGCCCTTCGCGCGGCCCTGCCTGCCGCCTTCGCCGCGCTCAGCCTCGTCTCGCTGCTGATCGGGGCGAAGGATATCGGGATCGGCTGGATTTTCGATCCGTCGCCCGAGGCGCTGCTGGTCCTGACCGCCAGCCGCCTGCCCCGGCTGATCGCGCTTGTGCTGACCGGCATGGGACTGGCGGTCAGCGGCGTGATCCTGCAGCAGATCCTGCGCAACCGCTTTGCCGAACCCGCCACCACCGGCAGCCTGGAGGCGGCCAAGCTCGGCATCCTGGTGGCGCTGACGCTGCTTCCGGCCGCAGCACCGCTTCTGCGCATGGGGGTCGCGATGCTGTTCTGCCTCGCCGCCAACCTGATCTTCGTCGCGATCCTGCAACGCATCCGCTTTCGCGATGCCGTGCTGGTGCCGGTGATCGGGCTGATGTTCGGCGCCGTGCTGGGCGCGCTGGCCGAGTTCTATGCCTTCAGCCGCAATATCCTGCAAAGCATGCAGGGCTGGATGCTGGGGGATTTCTCGCGCGTCGTGCAGGGCCATTACGAGATGATCTACCTGATCCTGCCGGTGGTCGCGCTGACCTATGTCTTTGCCCGCCGCTTCACCGTGCTGGCCATGGGGCAGGACATGGCCGAGAGCCTCGGGCTGGGCTATCGCGGCATGGTCGCCCTGGGCCTGACGCTGGTTTCCGCCACGGTCGCAGCCACGGTGGTCACCGTCGGCGCCGTGCCCTTCGTCGGGCTGGTCGTGCCCAATCTGGTCACGCTCTGGCGCGGCGACAATCTCCGGCAGACGCTGCCCACGGTGGCCCTGACCGGCGGCTGCCTGCTGCTGCTCTGCGATATCCTGGGCCGGATCGTGATCTACCCCTATGAGGTGCCGCTCGGGCTGACCGTCGGCGCCATCGGGGGCGCCATCTTCCTGATCCTGATCCTGCGACGGCCAGCATGAGGCAGGGCCTTGTCCTCGGGGCGCTGGTCGCCCTGGCGCTGCTCTATCTCGGCTGGGGCACGGGCTTTGCCCCGGGCTTCCTGCTGAGCCGGCGCCTGATCCGGCTAGGCGCGATGGCGGTCGGCGGCACCGGCATCGCGCTGGCCTCGATCCTGTTCCAGACCGTCGCCCGCAACCGCATCCTGACGCCCGCCATCATGGGCTACGAGGCGGCCTATCTGCTGCTCCAGGCGCTGCTGATCCTGGTGCTCGGCACGGCCAGCCTGCGGCTCCTGGGCGATCTCGGCAACATGGCCCTGTCGCTGGCGCTCATGATGGGCTGGTCGCTGGCGCTGCATGGCCTGCTGTTCCGGGACGAGCGCAACAGCATGCACCGGATGCTTCTGATCGGGCTGGTACTCACGCTCACGCTGAGCAGCATCACCCAGTTCGTCCAGCTGCAGATCAGTCCCGGCGAATTCGCGGTGCTGCAAAGCTTCGCGCTGATCTCGCTCGACGGGATTTCCCCGAACCGGCTTGCCATCTCCGCCGTCGCGGTCGTCGCGGCCGGGGCCATCGCCCTGCGCCGCGCCGCGATCTGGGATGTCATGGCGCTGGGGCGGGATCAGGCGCTGTCGCTCGGCCTCGATCACCCGCGCGAGGTCCGGCTCTGCCTGGCGCTGATCGCCGTCTTCGCCGCCGCGACCACAAGCCTGATCGGTCCCTCCGCCTTCATGGGCATCTTCATCGCCAATATCGCCTATGCGCTGACCGGCGGCTTTCGCCATCGCCGGACCCTGCCCGCGGGCTGCCTCGTCGCGGTCGCCATGCTGCTGATCGCCGAGCTGACGGTGCAGCATCTGTTCCGCTTCGGCACCACGATCGGCATCCTGATCAACCTGATCTGCGGCGGATATTTCCTGTTCCTCATCCTGCGACGCGCCGGGAGACCCGCATGATCACCGTGACCGACCTGTCGAAAGCCTATGGCGACAAGCCCGTCCTGAGCGGCGTCACCGCCGGAATCCCGCGCGGTCGGCTGACCTCGCTGATCGGGCCGAACGCCGCCGGCAAGAGCACGCTGCTGATGCTGATGGCCCGGCTTCTGCGCCCGAGCGGCGGAGAAATCGCGCTTGCCGGAACCCCGGTCGGCGGGATCGCCCCCCACATCTATGCCCGCAAGGTCGCGACACTCCGCCAGGCACCCGGGCTCGACCTCAGGCTCAGCGTCGAGGAACTGGTGGCCTTCGGGCGGTTTCCCTACAGCCGGGGCCGGCTGAGCCGGGAGGATCGCGCGGCGATCGACCGGGCGCTGGCCTTCCTGTCGCTCGACGAGTTGCGGCACCGGAACATCGACGAGCTCAGCGGCGGGCAGCGGCAACTGGCCTATCTCGCGATGACCATCGCACAGGAAACCGAATGCCTGCTGCTCGACGAGCCCCTGAACAATCTCGACATGCATCACGCGGTCGAGATCATGCGCGCGCTGCGCCAGCTCTGCGACGATCTTGGCCGCACCGTCGTGCTGGTCATTCACGACATCAACTTCGCCGCCAATTATTCGGACCATATCCTGGCCCTGAAGGATGGCCGGCTGGCGGGCTGCGGCCCGGTCGCCGAGATCGTGACCGAGGAGCGCCTGCGCGCACTTTACGATCTCGAGTTTCAGGTGCTGCGCAACGGCGACAGCGTGCTGTGCAACTACTTCACCCCCCCCATCAGGAGATGATCATGCCCCTCCCGTCGCTTGCCCGCAGGCTCGGCCTGCCCTCCGCCCTTGCCGCGCTTGTCTTCGGGGCCGCCCTTTCGGCGCAGGCCGACACGGCCACCGCCTTCGCGCCGATGACGCTTGCGCATGATCTGGGCGAGACCGTGCTCGACCACCGGCCCGAACGCGTGGCGGCGCTGGGCATGAACGATCTGGATTTCCTGGACAGGCTGGGCGTGCCGGTCGCGGGGATCCCGAAGGATTTCGTGCCGCATTTCCTGTCCGCCTATGGCCAAGACCCGAAGATCCGCGATCTCGGCTTCATCGTGAAGCCCGATGTCGAACAGATCTACGCGCTGCAACCCGACCTGGTGCTGATGTCGCCGCTGCAGGCCGAGCATTACCGGGAGATCTCGAGCTTCGCCCCCGTGCTCTATTTCGACGTGGACTACCGCGACAGCGCCACCGGACATCTCGAGGCGGTGAAAGATCATTTCCTGACGCTGGGCAAGATCTTCGGCAAGGAGGAGGCCGCCCGCGAAGGCGTTGCCGCACTGGACCGTCAGGTCGCCGAGCTGCGCGACGAGATCTCCGCGCGCCCCGAGAAGGCGCTGATCCTGCTTTACAATAACGGGGCCTTCAGGTCCTTCGGCCAGCGCTCGCGCTACGGCTTCGTGTTCTCCGATCTCGGCGTGACACCGGCCGGAGAGGTATCGGAAACCGAACTGCATGGCCGGCCCGTCACCAGCGAATTCATCGAGGCGGCCGATCCCGACATCCTGTTCATCATCGACCGCACCGCGGTGATGGAACACCGGCCGGTGCTGAACCGCGACCAGATCGCCAACCCGCTGCTCGAAAGCACCCCCGCCTGGGCAAATGACCGGGTGATCTTCGTCGATCCCGAAGCCTGGTATGTCACCGCCGCCGGTCCGACCTCGCTCTCGATCATCATCGACGATCTGCGGAAGGGCTATCGGCGCCGCTAAACCGTGTCGGGGCCACGGCCTGACCCGTTACCCGAAATGGGAGAACCGGGCGCTTCGGCACGCCGTGGGGGCCGCACCCTTCCGGCCGGCGCCACCGACGCGCTTCCGTCCCCGGCCATCCCCATCTTCGCCTAAGGTTTCAGGTCGCGCGATCCGGGCCTTCCCCGCGGATCGGCGGTAAGTTCCAGCGGCAGGATGGCCTGCCCGGCGGGCTCCGGTTCCACATGGATGGGGTGGGGTCTGGCCACATCCTCTGCCTGCCGACAGACGCGGAAGGAAAGCATTGGCGGCGGCGTCCCCCCGCCAACGGAAGACCGCTGGCGGGCATAAAATCATTCTTTTCCAGCAAATTATGGATCATGACTGGGCTCGCCACTATCCGTGGCGAGCGCCTTTCACTTCAGCGGGACCGGATATGGGTTTCCCAGTGCTCGTGAAGCCTTTCGACATTGCCGCTTGTCAAGATCGGCATCGCGCCCCGCAGCTGATCGTCCGACCACGCCCACCAGCGCAGCTCTAGCAGTCGCGCGATGCTGTCCTCGTCGAACCTCTTCCGGATGATCCGGGCCGGGTTTCCACCGACAATGGCATAGGGCTCGACATCGCGCGTCACCACGGCGCGGGTGCCGATCACCGCCCCGTCGCCGATCGTCACCCCGGGCATGATGATCGCCTCGGACCCGATCCAGACGTCATTGCCGATGACCGTATCGCCCGCAGGCCGGTATCCGTTCTCGGCCCCCTCGAATGCCGTAACCTCCGACATCCAGTAGAAGGGAAAGCTGCTGATCCAGTCGTATCTGTGGCCCTGATTGCCCGCCATGACGAAGGCCGCGCCCGATCCGATCGAGCAGAAGCTGCCGATCACGAGGCGATCGACGCCCTCGTCGGGCGGAAGGTAGCGGGCGCAGTCATCGAAGCTGTGGCCATGATAGTAGCCCGAATAGTAGCTGTAGCGACCGACCAGGATGTTCGGATTGCTGACCTGTTTGTCGAGCGTCACCCCGCGAAAGGGGCTTTCGAAAAAGTTTTGCATTTGCGGTTCTCTGAAAGGGATATGAAGCTTGCGCAGAAGCAGCGCAGTCGCGAGAGGCGCTGCGCTGAAGTCCCGAGACAAGGCTCGGGACCCTATTCAGATGGTTCGGTCCGCAGACTTCACGTGGATCCCCTTCAGGATACAGGTCCTGCCAGCTTAGATCGGGGATCCCTGCACGAAAGTAAACAGGGATTGGGACGCAGCGGCCTGCCCCGGCGCTCATCGTGACAAGGCGGGCCATTGCACGACAACCGCTCCGAGCAGCACCAGCGCCGTTCCGGCCAGGCGCGAGACATCGATGGGGCGCGAGGCCAGTCCGACGCCGCCGACCCAGTCGATCAACAGGGCCGCGACGACCTGACCGGCGATCACGGCGATCATGAAACTCGCCGCCCCCAGCTTCGGCATCAGAAGGATCGCGGCGGTCACATAGGCCGCGCCGGCAATACCGCCGATCCAGATCCATTTCGGTTGCCCGGCCAGCCCGCCCAGGGTCGGCAGCGGCACGCGCGAGGCCATCAGGATCGGCAGGATGCAAAGCACACTGACCGCAAGCGAGGCCAGTGTCGCCCAGAGCGGATGGCCGAGCGCGCGACCGAGCGCGGCATTGGCCCCCCCCTGAAAGGGAACGGCAGCCCCGGCGAAAGCGGCGAGGAGGATGAGGAGGAATAACGGCATGAGGTCACCTTTCTGATTTTCCCTTCCTCTGCCGCATCACGCGAGGCATTTGAAATTCGATCCGGATGGAATGATATGCAGTCCATGAATAACTTGCGCAACGTGGATCTGAACCTTCTTGTCGTGCTCGACGCGCTTCTGGCCGAGCGCCACCTGTCGCGCGCGGCAGAACGCCTGAACATGAGCCAGCCCGCCGTCAGCCATGCGCTGGCCCGGCTGCGGATCCTGCTGGACGACCCCCTGTTTCATCGGCGCAGGCGCGAGATGGAGCCCACGCTTCGCGCTCTCGAACTGTCGGGGCCGCTGGCAGAGGCGCTGGCCCAGATCCGGACCGTCCTCACGCCGGACGGATTCGACCCGACCGGACGTCATGTCTTCCGGCTGGCAATGTCGGATTTCGGCGCGGGGCTGGTGCTTCCGGGGCTGATGGAGGCTTTGCGCAGGGAAGCGCCGGGCGTCGATCTGGTCGTCACCCAGCAAAGCCGCGAAAGCATGATCAGTGCGGTCGCAGATGGTGAAATCGACATGGCCTTCGGAGTGTTTCCCGAGCTGCCATCGCGCTGCGTCGCGGAACTGCTGTTCGAGGACGACTATGCCTGCCTGCTCGATCCCTCTGCCCAGCCTCGGCCCTATCCTGGCCTGACCGAAACGCTTTATTGGTCCGCGCCCCATGTCCTTGCCGCGGTCCATGGCGAGGCGGCGACAGAGCTCGATCTCCACCTGCGTTCGTACCGCAAGGCCCGGCGGATCGCCCTGGTGCTTCCGCATTGGAGCGTGGCGCCGCAGGTCATTCGCGGCACCGACCTGATCCTCACCGTCGCCCGCCGGTGCCTGGCGGAGGTGGCACCCGGGCTCGAGGTCGCCGCGACGCCCGTCGATCTGCCCACCATCCGCTTCGCCGCGATCCATGCCAGGCGCCGCCGCTCCGATCCCGCATTGCGCTGGCTCATGAGCAAAACGAAACAGGTGCTGAGCGCAAGAGACAGACCCCTCTCCCGGTAGATGGGCGAGGCGCGTCCCTTCTCTCGCGGCGCCGGTGGCCATGGCCGAGCCGTCCGGGGCCTTCGCAGCGAGGGGCCGGGCAGAATGCCCTCCGCACCGGCTCAGAGATCGTGGATTATCCCCCTGGGCCCTGCCCCTCTCGCCTCGGTCTCGGCAAGAATGGTCGGACGCCCGTAGGCACCACCGGCATTGAACGCTGGCAGGGTTTGAGAAAGGCAGCAGGCCTGCCCGCTTGAAGGCAAAAAGCCCAGGCGAAACTTCAAGGCCTGCCGATCCGCTTTTTTTCAGATCGTCGGCGCGGAAAGCCACCCGGCAGAAGGAAAGCCATCTGTTCCTGGCGATTATCGAAGCTGGCAATGCACTTTCGTCAAGCGTCACCGGAAGGCCGAAAAGACATCCAACGGGCAATTGCTCCGAAATCTCGCCGCGAGGCTCCGTACCGCGCCAATACCGGCCTTACTGACCAGACAATCGGCACGCCATTGGTCCGGGCGACTGCGGCAAGGCCCGTCAACGGCGCACGCGCCGTCAGCAGGACCGACAGGCACTGGCCCATATTTTCGGCAAAGCCTGCAGAGCCCCCCTATCGGGCGCCGGAAAATGCAGAGAGGTCAACATATTTCATTTTAAAAACAACGGCAAAGGCGGATTCGCGACCGACGACCCCGTCGAGGGCTTGCCCCCTGGGGCCACAGTAGCCGCGCCCCTGAAGCCCCTTATATCACGCACGCAGACCTGCAACCTCGCGTCGATTCGCGGATCATCGCCCGCAACGACGCTGACGGCTGACGGGCCTCGAGCGATTCGAATTCACCTGTAAAATCCGAGCGAAAGAGCAGGACGGATACAACTCCACTCAACCCCATCGCACGTATAGTTGAAACGCTGGGACCAAATGCCCCAGACCTCAAAGCTTGCCCATATGGCAGGCAGCTGTATTTTCGCATTTTTCCTGCAGATCTGGCCCCGTTGGCCCGTTCCTGCCGGCCGATTGCCGCGCGTCGGCAGATACCCGCCAGATTGCCGCATACGGGACTTTGCAATCTTGAAGATACCTCACAACTGTGAATTAACGATATCATCGGGATAGCAATAAGCTATCCGAAAAATCCACCAGCTATCCCAATCCCCTCCTGCGCCGGACCAGTGCCCAATGATCAGCCGTCAAGCTTCCGGATCTGAAATCGTCGTCGACTCCGGACCCTGCGTGACCGGCTATTCGGCGATCCTGCCCGGGGCCGACGGGCTCGACGCGGTCTGGGAGATCCTGCGCGACGGCCGCTGCACGATCTCGGACATGCCCGAAGATCGCTGGAACGCGTTGCGCTGGCTGTCGCCGGAACCGGGGCTGGCCGGGCACAGCTATACCCGCCGCGCCGGTATCGTCGCCGGCGCCTTCGATTTCGACGCGGGCTGCTTCGGCATCACGCCCCGCGAGGCCGAGCAGATGGACCCGCAGCAGCGGCTGCTGATCGAGGTGACGGCGCGGGCCTTCGATCACGCCGGCATCGACCCGGCCACGGTCGCGCCCGACCGCGTGGGCGTCTTTGTCGGGGCCTCGTCGCTCGACCATTCCACGGTGATGCTGCAGGACCCGGAAATGGCCGGCCCGCAATACATGCTGGGCAATACCGGCTCGATCCTCGCCAACCGGATCGCGCATCTGTGGAACCTGCAAGGCCCCAGCTACATCGTCGACACCGCCTGTTCCTCGGGGCTGTTCGCGCTGGATCACGCCCGCCGCGCCATCGCTTCGGGCCAGATCGACATGGCCATCGTCGGGGCCGTCAACCTGCTTCTGTCGCCGATGCCCTTCGTCGGCTTCTCGCAGGCGGGCATGTTGTCGCCGCAGGGGCTCTGCCGGGCCTTCGCCAAAGGCGCCGACGGCTATGTCCGCAGCGAAGGCGCGGTCGCTTTCGTGCTCGAGCGGCTGGACAGCGCGCAGGCGGCCGGGCGCCGGGTGCGCTCGGTCCTGGTCTCGACCGCCGTCAATTCCGCCGGGCGCACCCCCGGCATCGCGCTCCCCTCGGCAGACCGGCAGGCGGCGCTGATCGAGGCGGCGCTGACCGAGGGCGGATACGACCCAGAGACGCTGGCCTTCGTCGAGGCGCATGGCACCGGCACCGCCGTCGGCGACCCGCGCGAGGCCGACGCCATCGGCCGGGTCTATGGGCGCCGTCGCGCCCTGCCGCTGCCGATCGGCTCGGCCAAGAGCAATTTCGGCCATCTCGAACCGGCCTCGGGACTTGTCGGCCTGCTGAAGGCACAGCTCGCGCTGGAACGGCAGATGATCCCCGCCACGCTGCATTGCGACGAGCCGAACCCGGAGATCGACTTCGCCGGGCTCAACCTCGATGTGGCGCGCTCGGCCCGGGCGCTGCCCGCCGCCGACAGGCCCTGGCTGGCGGCGATCAACTCCTTCGGCTTCGGCGGCGCGAATGCCCATGCGGTGATCCGCCAGCCCCGGCCCGACGAGAATGTGCCTGCCGCCACGGGCGAACTGCCGTCCGCACTGCTGCTCTCGGCGGCCAGCGAGAACGCGCTGGCCGAGCTTGCCCGATCCTGGCGGACGCTGGCCGAGGCGGCGCCGGCCGATCTGGGCGCGCGCATCGCCACCGCGAACTGGCGCCGCGCCCGCCACCGCCACCGGCTCTGCCTCGCGGCCGGGCATGCGGAGGAGCTGGCCCAGGGGCTGGCCGACTGGCTTGAAGAGCCCCGGCAGGCGCCGCCCGGGGCGGTGGCAGAGACCGCCCTGCGCGACGCCCCCGTGGCCTTCGTCTATGCCGGAAACGGCGCCATGTGGGCCGGGGCCGCCCGGGCCCTGATCGAACGGGACCCCACCTTCCGGGCCGCCTTCGGCGACATCGCCGACGCCTTTGCCGAAGAGGGGATTGCGGGACTGACCGAGGCGCTGAGCGATCCCGGGCTCGAGGCCCGGCTCGGCGAGGCCGAGGTGGCGCAGCCGCTGACCTTCGCGATCCAGGTCGCCCTGACCGAGGCGCTGGCATGTGCCGGGCTCCGGCCCGGCGCGGTGCTGGGCCATTCGATGGGAGAGGTCGCGGCGGCGATCGCGGCCGGACGGATCGACCGCCAAGACGGCATCCGCATCATCGCGCAACGTTCGCGCGCCTTCGAGCCCCTGCGCGGCAAGGGGGGCATGGCCGCTTTCGCCGCCTCCCGTGAGCAGATCGAGGCGCTGATCAAGGCCGAGGAGCTGGCCGCCGAGATCTCGGCCGAGAACGCCCCCGACAGCGTCACCGTCAGCGCCGGCGACGACGCGCTGAAGGCACTGGTCCGCATCGCCCGCAAGCAGCGCATCGCTGGCCGGATCCTGCCGATTTCCTACCCCTATCATTCGGCCGCGGTCGAGACGCTGCGGCCCGCGCTGACCCGGGGCCTGGCCCGGATCGCGCCCCGCGATGGCGACGTGCCGTTCTATTCGGGCTGGGACGGCACCCGCTATGACGCCCCGCTCGACGGGGTCTACTGGTGGCGCAATGCCCGCCTGCCGGTCGCCTTCCGCGCCGGCGTGCAGGCGATGGCCGATGACGGCATCCGCGTGTTCCTGGAAATCTCGCCGCGCACGGTGCTGCGCAACTATCTGCGCGACACGCTGGCCGAACTCGATTGCGAGACCCGGGTTCTGGAAAGCCTCGACAGCGCCCGCGCCGAGGCGCGCGACGCCGGGACAATCGCCCGCGCGGTTCTGGCGGCAGGCGGCGCCGGCGATCGCGCCCGCATCCTCGGCCCCGAGCAGCCGGTGGCCGACGGACTGCCCGACTACCCCTTCGACCGCCAGACCTATCGGCTCGACAGCCCGGTCGCGACCGACATCTTCCACCGCCGCCCGCAACACCCGTTTCTCGGCGCGCGGCTCCGGCCGGACAGCAGCGAATGGCAGGGCGAAATCGCGCTGACGCGCAGTCCCTGGCTGGGCGATCACCGGGTCGGCGGGCGCGTGCTGCTGCCCGCCACCGCAATGGTCGAGATGTTCGCCCATGCCGGTTGCGAGATTCTGAAGGCCGGGGAGATCGAGCTTCGCGATGTCGAGTTCCTGCGCCCGCTGGAGCTGCCCGAGAAGGGTGTCGTGCAGGTCCGGCTGGTGCATGAACCCACCTCCCGCCGAATGCGGATCGAGGCCGGCGGCGCGCGCAACTGGACGCCGGTGGCGGTCGCCCGGCTGTTCAGCGCGACCGCCACCCGGCCCGCGCCCGTGACCGCACCCGAGGCGATGGGCGAGGCCGAGCCGCTTTATGCCGGGCTGCGGGAGGCCGGGCTCGATTACGGTCCCGATTTCGCCCGGGTGACAGTTCTCGACCGCGACGGCACGGCGGTACGGACGGCACTGGCCCCGCGCGACGGGAGCGACGGCTTCCGCTTCGACCCGGCGCTGGCCGATGCCGGGCTGCATGGCGCCGTGCTGCTTTTCGGCGACCGGGATGGCGGCGGCCGGCTGAGGGTGCCCGCCCGGATCGCCAAGGTGCGCCTCTGCGGTCGCGGCCGGATCGTCTGTGCCCGGCTGACGGCGGCGGGCGGCTGGGACGAGAGCCTCGCCTTCGACACCGTTCTGGCCGACGCGACCGGCACCGCGCTTCTGTCTTTCGAGGGCATTCGGCTGCGGCCGCTGCCGGCCGGGGCCGCGGCTCCGCATGACTTCTGGGACGAACGGCTGGTCCCGCTGCCGGGCGACGGCGCCGCAACCGCCCTGCAGGCCGCCAAGGCGCTGTGCGGCACGGCCGGGAGCGCCAGCGATGCCGACGTGCTGCGCGCCGCTCTGGGCAGCCGCCTGGCCTGGGATCTGCTGGCCGGGGGCACCGCCCCATCCGACCCGCGCGAGAAGGCCGCCCGCCAATGGATGGTCGCGGCCGGACATGGCCAGAACCGCGATGGGCGCCCGCCCTACCTGCCGACCGATTGCCCCTGGCCCGCCGCCGATGAGCTGCTGACGATGTGGCCCGAAGTGGCGCCCACCGCCTCGGCCGAGCTGAAATCGGCGCTCGCCGCCGCGGCCGGAGAGGATCGTCCGGCCGACCCGCTGCCGCAGGCCGCGCGGACACTGGAAACCCTGCTGGAGGATGCCGCGCCGCTCGGCCGGATCGCGCTGGCGGGCGCGTTGGATCTCGGCCTCGTCGCTGCGGCGCTGCGGGCGGGCGGTCATGTCACCGTCCTGGCCGAGGACGGCCAGGCGCTCGACCGGCTGCGGGCGCGGATCGATACGAGACTGCCGCTCCGGTTCCGGGCCCTTACGGAAACCGGCGAGGCCGATGCCGCCGATCTGGTGCTGGGCTGCTGCCTGTCGCAGGGCTTTGCGCAACGCGAAAGCGCCGGGCGGCTCGCGGCGCTGGTGGCACCGGGCGGCGCGCTGATCGCGGCAGAGGAGACACCCGACATCTTCGCGCTGATGACGCGGCGCCACCGCGATGCCGACGCGCTTGGCAGGCTCGAACATGCCCTGCATGCCGCGGGGCTCGATACCGCCAGCGCCCCTGCCCAGGGCTCCGAGGCGCTGAGGCTGATCCGTGCCACCCGCCCCGCGCGCCGCGCCGCGCCCCGGCCCGAGCTTCGGATCAGCGGCAGCGGCCCTCTGGCCGAGGCGCTGCGCGCGCTGCCTCAGGGCAGCGAAGCGGTGGTCGCCCTTCACTGTGCGGCCCCCGATGAGGGCGATCCGCTGGCCGCGACACGGCTCTTTCGCGCGCTTCCCGAGACCGTCGGCACGCTCTGGCTTGCGGTCGCGGGCACCGGGCGCTGGGAAGAGCTGACCGGCTGGCGCCGGGTGGTGGCGAACGAAACCGGCCGCGACATCCGCCTGATCTGCGCCGCCCCCGGCGTCGGGGCCGACCGCATCGCGGCCCTGGCCGCGACCTCGCCCGAGACCGAGATCCGGCTCACCGCGACCGGCGCCGCAGCCCCCCGGGTGGTGCCGCTGCGTCCGTTCTCTTCCGAGACCGGTCCGCGCCGGCTGGTGGCCGGGCGCCGCGGCGTGGCGCTTGACGGGCTGACCTGGCAGACCCCGCCCGCGCGCGCCCTGCAGCCGACCGAGATCGAGATCGAGGCAGTGGCCTCGGGGCTCAATTTCCGCGACGTGATGTGGGCCCAGGGCCTGCTGCCGCCCGAGGCGCTCGAGGCCGGGTTCTCCGGTCCCTGCCTCGGCATGGAATGCGCGGGCACGGTGCTGCGCGCGGGCGTCCAGGCCGGGCTGAAGCCCGGCGACCGGGTGATCGCGATGGCACCGCATGCGATGGCCAGCCGGGTCATCACCCGGGCCGAGGCGGCCATGCCCCTGCCCGAAACGGTCGATCCCGAGGCCGCGGCCGGGCTGCCTGTGGTCTTCGTCACCGCCGATTACGCGTTGACCGAGGTGGCACGGCTCGCGCCCGGCGAAACGGTTCTGGTGCATGGCGGCGCAGGCGGCGTCGGGCTTGCCGCGCTGCAGGTCGCCCGGCGGCTGGGCGCGCGGGTCTTCGCAACCGCAGGCAGCCCGGCCAAGCGGCGGCTGGTCGCGGCGATGGGCGCCGAGGCCGTGTTCGACAGCCGCAGCCTCGGCTTCGAGGATGCGGTGATGGCCGCAACCGGCGGGCGCGGGGTCGATGTGGTCCTGAACTCGCTGGCCGGCGAGGCTATGGAGCGCTCGCTGGCCTGTCTGGCGCCCTTCGGCCGCTTCATCGAACTGGGCAAGCGCGATCTTTACGAGAACAACACCATCGCGCTGCACGCCATGCGCAACAATATCGCCTTTCACGCCGTCGATGCCGACCAGTTGCTGCTGCACCGGCCCGATGCGGCGCGGCGCACGCTGGCGCGGCTGCGCGACGCGTTTGCCGAGGGCGTCTATCAGCCGCTGCCGGTGACCGTCTACCCGGCCGAGGATGTGGCCGAGGCGATCCGCTCGATGCAGCGCGCGGCCCATGTCGGCAAGATCGTGCTGCGCGCGCCGCAAGAGCATGGCGCAGCCCGTCCGGCGGCCGCCCCGATCCGGGGCGGCTGGCTGGTGGTGGGCGGCACCCGCGGCTTCGGGCTTGAAACCGCACGCTGGCTTGCGACGCAGGGGGCCGAGCATCTGTGGCTGATGAGCAAGAGCGGCACGGTCGCGCCCGGCACGCTTGACGGGCTCGGCGTACCGGCCGGGGCGCTGGCCTGCGACGTGACCGATGCCGACGCGCTCGAAGAGGCGCTGGCGCAGATCCGCGCGGCCGAGCAGCCCCTGCGCGGCGTGGTCCATGCCGCCGCGATCTTCGATGACGCGCTCATGGCCGATCTCGACGAGGCGCGGCTCTCGGCGGTGCTGATGCCGAAGCTCATAGGGGGGCAAAGACTCGACCGGCTGACGCGCGACGATGCGCTCGATCATTTCTGGGTCTTCAGTTCCATCGCTGCACGCTTCGGCAACCCGGCACAGGCACCCTATGTGGCCGCCAACCGGGCACTTGAAGGCCTTGCCCGGACCCGGCGCGAGGCCGGGCTGCCGGGGCTTGCAATCGCCTGGGGACCGATTGCCGATGCGGGCTATCTGGCGCGCGAAACGGCGCTGCGCGAGGCCCTGGCCCGGCGCCTGCCGCCGATGACCACCGCGGCCGCGCTGGACCGGCTGGGCCGGGCGCTGGCGGCCGGGGCCTGTGGACCGACCCTGACCGTCGCGCCGATGGAGTGGTCGCGGATGGCGGGTACGCTGCCGGTGCTGGACACGCCGCTCTTCGAGCTGATCGACATCCGCGCCAGCGCCACCGGCCCCGGTCTCTTTGACCTCGACGAGCTCTTGCGCAGCAAGGGGCCCAAGGAGGCGCGCAAGGTCTTGACCCGGCTTCTGGTCGAAGAGGCCGCACAACTGATGCGCGCGGCGCCGGGCGATATCGATCCGCGCCAGCCGCTGGAGCTGATGGGCTTCGACAGCCTGATGGCGATCAATCTGCGCATGGCCATTGAGGAGCGGCTGGGCGCACAGGTGCCGGTGATGTCGATCGACGAGGGGCTGACGCTGGCCGGGCTCGTCAACCGGATCATCGAGACGGGCGGCGCGCCCGGAACTGCCCCCGGAACTGCGGCCGGGGACACCGTGGTCGAAGAGATGGCCCGTCGCCACCTGGCCGAGGGCACACTGGGAGAAGAACACCTTGAGCAGATCCGCACCCTCGCCCAGCACGGCACGGGAGGCCGCTGAGATGCCCGGTACACGCGACACGCTCGACCGTCTGCGCGCCCTTCATGTCGGCCCGCCGCGCAATGTGACGGCCCCGAAACCGGCCGGACCCGGATCGGGCCGGGCCGATTTCACCACCCTTCCGGCCTATCGCCAGGTCGCCGTGGCACAAAGCGCGGCGCGCGCGCTCGAGATCGAGAACCCGTTCTTCCGCGAGACGGAAGCCTTCGAGGGGACGCGGGTCCGGATCGGCGCGCGCTGGGTCGAGAATTTCTCGGGCTATGACTATCTTTCGATCAATGACGATCCGCGGCTTGCCGCGGCCGTTGGCACGGCGGTGGCCGAATTCGGGGTCTCGGCGCGGGCCTCGCGACTGGTCGGCGGCGATCTCAGCCTGCACCGGCGACTGGAAACCGGGCTGGCCCGCTTTCTCGGGACCGAGGCGGCGGTCGCCACCGTCTCGGGCCATGCCACCAACCTGGCCGCGATCCGCACCCTGACCGGCCCGGGCGATGTGGTTCTGGTCGACAGCTTTGCCCATAACTCGGTCTTCGAGGGGCTGCGCGCCTCTGGCGCCGATCATGTCTCGTTGCCCCATAACGACAGCGCCTGGCTTGAGGACTGGCTGTCGCGCAACCGCGAGCGCTATGACCGCGTGCTGATCGTGATCGAGGGGCTCTACTCGATGGATGGCGACATTCCCGATCTGGCCGCGCTGGTCCGGATCAAGGACCGCTTCGAAGCCTGGCTTATGGTCGATGAAGCGCATTCGGTGGGCGTGCTGGGCGAGACCGGCCGCGGCCTCTGCGAAGAGGCCGGTATCGCACCCGGCCGGGTCGACCTGCTGATGGGCACGCTGTCGAAGACCTTCTGTTCCTGCGGCGGCTTCCTTGCCGGATCGGAAGCGGTGATCGAGATCCTGCGCCATACCGCGCCGGGTTTCGTCTATTCGGTGGGGCTGTCCGTGCCCAACACCGCCGCGGCACTGAGCGCGCTCGAGATCCTCGAGGCCGAACCCGAACGGGTGGCCCGGCTGAAGGCGCGTTCGGAGAGGTTTCAGGCGGCGGCCGAAGCGGCGGGCCTTGATTGCGGGCTCGGACGGGGCTTTGCCGTGGTGCCGCTGATCGTGGGCGACAGCCTGAAGGCGACGCTGGCCTCGAACAAGGTCTTCGAGGACGGGTTCCAGGCCTTTCCGATCATCGCGCCCGCGGTGCCGAACCAGAAGGCGCGGCTGCGCTTCTTCATCAATGCGGACCATTCCGAAGAGGCAATCGACGCCGCCGTGGCCTCGGCCGCGGCCCGGATCCGGGAGGTCGGCGGTGTCCGGTTCTGAGCCCGCCCTAGCGGTCCGCCGCCTCGTCCGGATCGGGCAGGATCTCGGCCCGGTAACGGGCCATGATCCGGTCGGCCAGCGGTGCGGGCAACCGTTCGCCGAGCCAGGCGCCGATAATCAGCGGCAGCGGAAAGGCGATGGTGCTTCGCCCGCGCCCGAGCCCGCGCGCGACGATCCGCGCCGCGCGATCAGGCGACATCAGCATAGGCGCGGGACCCTTCTGGCGATCGGTCATCGGCGTGTCCATGAAGCCCGGAATGACGGTCGTGACCCCGACGCCGCTGCCCGCAAGGCTGCGCCTCAGGGCGGTGGCATAGGCCTGCAACCCCGCCTTGGTGGCGCTGTAGGACAAGAGATCGCCATGCGGCGCGAGCGCGGCCAGCGAGCCGACGATGGCGATCCGGCCCCGGCGCCGCGCGCACATCGCGGGCAGCAGCGCCTGCACCGCATGGATCGTCGCGGTCAGGTTGACGGCAATCACCCGCTCGGCCTGGGCCGCGGGCTCGATGCCGCCGAGATTGCCGGTCTTCACCCCGGCATTGGCGATCAGCAGATCGACCGGATGCGCTGCATCGAACTCCTGCAGACAGCGGGTCAGTGCGGCGGTCCCGGTCAGCGGCACGGCGGCGATCTGAACCTCGGCGCCACGCGCGCGGGCGGCCCCGGCGGCCGCCGCCAGCCGCTCCGCGTCGCGCCCCATCAGCAGCATCCGGCGGCCAGGGGCGGCCAGTTCGGCCGCCAGCGCCCGGCCAAGCCCGCCGCTCGCGCCGGTCAGCACCACGGAACGGATCGGATCGGTCATTGCGGTCTCTCCCCGGCGATGAAGCGGGCCAGCGCCTGGGCGCCCCGCTGCGCGTCGGGCCCGTCGAAGGCGCCCGGCACATGGTAGTCGTAGCGCAGAAAGCGGCGAAAGCGGTCAGCCTCGGCCGGATCGGGCCTTTCGGGCGCGGTCCAGAAGGCGTCAAGCCCGGCGCGGTGGGTCAGCCCCGGCAGGTCATAGATGGCGCGGCCCAGAACCTTGACCGGCACCCCGGCAAGCAGCGCCGACAGCCCCACCGTGCTGTTGATGGTGACGATGCCCGCAAGCTTCGGGTAAAGCGCCTCGACCCGCCCGCCCGTAAAGACCGCGACGCGGTCGCCGATCCCCGCCACCCGGGCCAGCCGCTCGGCACGACGGTCCCAGCGCCGGAGCCCGTTATCGAGCGGATGTTCCTTGACCGCCAGCAACGCCCCGGCCGGGGCATGGGCGGCGAAAGAGGCCATGACCGCCGCCAGCTCCTCCTCCTGGCTGCGGCCGGTGCCGTGGTCGCGGAGCTGGAAATCGGTATCGAGCTGCAGCGGCACCAGAAAGACCGGCCCGGGATGGGCGTCGATCCGCGCCAGCGCCGCTCCGGTCTGCCGGGCCCGGGACCGCGCCCGCAGCGCCTTGAGGGTCCAGCCGCGCCATTCGGCCCAGGGGCTGTCGAGCGCATAATGCCGGTAGCGGGGATAGAAGATCGGGCCGAGCAGCACATTGGCCAGGTGATAGGCGATGTCATAGGCGGCATAGCGCAGGAACGAGCCCGGCGCGGGATCGGGCTGCGGCAATTCGGGCCGCGTGTCTGCCGTGGCGGCAAAGGCGGCCGGGATCGCCGAGCGGCCGCCGGTGCCCCAGGCTTCGACCGAGATCAGTCCGGGGCGCAGATAGCCCTGCTCGATCACCCATGGCGTGATTCCGCCGACAGCCTTTGCCACCGAAACAGCGTTAACATGATATTTACGTCCGTCCCCAAGCATCACGAGGTCCGTCGGCCTTTCCTCTGCGACAATGGCGGCGAAGGCCTCGGCGAAGCGGTCTGCCGCCCCGCGGCAGGCAATGTCGCGACCGCATCCGGACGGCCAGTACAGCCGGTCGCCGGGCGCCACCCCGACACGCAGGACCTCGGCGCCAAGCGCGCGGCAGGCCTGTGCAAGCTTACCGAAAAACGGCGACGAGGGTCCCTGAAGGAAGATGATCCTCCGGCCAGTCAGCGGAAAACGGGACCGAGACATTGACGCATTTCCCAAGCCAGTTCGTCGCACCCAGAAGCCTGACGCCGCAAAAGCACGCGCGGGTTGTGGCATTCGATCCCCCCGCATGCAAGGGTCGCGTGTTCCTGATGCTGCAGGGCCATCCCTCCGGGTTCTGGCGCGATCTCGCCGCCGGGCTCGAGGCCGACGGGCACCGCGTGATCAAGGTCAATTTCGGGCTTGCCGACCGCATCTTCTGGGGCCTCCGCCCGGCCATCGACTTCCAGGGCGGGCTGAAACGCTGGCGCCGCTTCGTGTTCCGTCTGATCGAACGCGAGGGCGTGACCGACCTCCTCTATTATGCCGACCGCCTGCCCTATCACGCCATCGCGCTGGAGGAAGGCCGCAGGCTGCGCCGCCGCTGCTGGGCGATCGAATTCGGCTATCTGCGCCCCGACTGGCTGACGCTCGAACCCGAGGGCATGGGCGCGCTGTCGACCTTTCCCCGGACCAGACCCGAGATCGAGGCCCTGGCCGAGGGCGTCGAGGCCCCCGACATGCGCAACCTCTATCCCTTCGGCTTCGGGATCGAGGCGTTCAACGAGGTCAGCTTCGCGCTGTTGCAAAGCTTCGGACGGCCATTCTATCCGCTGCATGTGTCGGATCGCCCCAACTGGCCCGCAATCGAATATCTGAGCTGGCTGCCAGAGCTGATGCGCCGGCGTCGCCGCGAGCGGGCGGCCCGGACGCTGACAGCGAGGCTCGCCAGAGATGCCACGCCCTTCAACCTGATCGCGATGCAGCTCGAGGTCGATTACCAGATCCGCGCCTCGTCGCCTTATCCCGACCTGATCTCCTTTCTCGACGAGACGCTGGCCTCCTTCGCCGCCCATGCCCCGGCCGACCGGCATCTGGCGGTCAAGATCCATCCGCTCGACAGCGGGCTCGGCCGCTGGTTCTCGCGGATCCCGAAGCTGGCCCGTCGCCATCGCCTTGACGGACGGGTCCATGTGATCCGCGGCGGCGATCTCGGGGCGCTGCTCAAGGGATCGAAGGGGGTGGTGCTGGTCAATTCGACGGTCGGCATCCATGCGCTGCGGATGGGCATTCCGGTCTGCGCCATGGGCCAGGCGGTCTATGGCCTGCCGGGCCTGACCCATCACCAGGGCATCGACCGCTTCTGGACCGCGCCCGAGCCGGTCGATGCGGACTATTTCCACAGCTTCGAACGGGCGCTGTCGACGATCCAGATCAAGGGCTCGTTCTACAATGCCGATGGCCGCGCCGCCGCGATCGAGCAAATGCGCCGCCGCTTCATCCTCTGACCCTGCCCAGCCGCCGGGAAGGGAAGCGCCACCGCAGAACGGACCGCCCCCCAGGGCAGGCCTGCGGTCGCCCGCTCAGGCGCGCTTCTTCAGATCGGCCCGCGCAAAAGCGAGGAAGTCATCCTCCGAGAGCGGGTAGGAGAAAAGATATCCCTGAAAGACGTTGCAGCCGATGCTGCGCAGGATCCGGGCCTGTTCCTCGGTTTCCACCCCCTCGGCCACGGTGGCGATGCCCAGCGTCTCGGCGATCTCGATGATGGCCCGCACCAGATTGCGTGAGCGCATGTCGCAGGCCACCGGGCGCACGATCCGGCGATCGATCTTCAGCGCCTGGGGCGCGATCTCCATCACTCCGATGATCGAGGCATGACCCGAGCCGAAATCGTCGATCTCGATGTCGATCCCGGCCTCGCGGATCTGATCGAGATGGAACCGGAAGGCATCGCTTTCCTCCTCGACAAGGATCGATTCCAGCAATTCGAAGGTGACCCTGGTGCCGCCGCCGCCCATCGAGCGCGCCAGCGAGACCACGTCGGGATCATGCATCCGGCCCGAACTGACATTGAAGCTGATCTTGGGCAGAACCAGCCCCTGGCTCTGCCAGCGCTCCAGCGCGGAACGCGCCTTGCGCATCATGATCCGGTCGATCTCGGGCACGATCCGAAGCTGCTCGGCGACATGCATGAAGTCGTTCGGGCAGAGCAGGCCCTTTTCGGGATGACGCCAGCGCAGAAGCGTCTCGGCTCCGACCAGATGCCCGTCCTCGGCCGCGATCTGGGGCTGGAAGAAGGGCACGAATTCGTCCCGCTCCAGCGCCTCGTGCAGTTCCACGGCGATGCGGCGGTCGTTGAGGATGTTCCGATGCAGATCGGCGGTGAAAAACTCCATCCGGTTGCGCCCGCCGGCCTTGGCCCGGTACAGCGCGGCATCGGCGAAAAGCTGCAGCTCGGCCCCCATCTCGCTGACATCCCCGGTATGGGCGATGCCGAAGCTCGCGCCGAACCGGCAAAGCCGCCCCTCATAGGTCAGCGGCCGGCTCAGCACCTTCTGCACCCGTTCGACCACCTCGCGCGCATTGTCCTGATCCATCCCCGCACCGAGCAGGATCGAGAACTCGTCGCCCCCGATGCGGGCGACGAAATCGACCGAGCGCAGCACCCGGCGCAGCACCTCGGCCACCCGGATCAGCACCCGGTCCCCGGCCTCATGGCCCAGCGTGTCGTTGACATATTTGAAATGGTCGAGGTCGATCCGGATCAGCACGCAGTCGCGCGGCCCCTGCCCCGCCCGCGCCGCCTCGATCCGGGCGTTCAGCACCCGGTCGTAAAACCGCCGGTTGGGCAATCCGGTCAGTCCGTCATGCAGCGCCTGCCGCTCGTTCTCGGCCCGCATCTCCTCGGCCAGCTGATGGGCCTGACGAAGCTCGGCCTCGCGCTGAACATCGCCGGTGACGTCATGCAGCGCTCCGGCCCAGAGGATGGTGCCGTCCTCCTGACGACGCGGCGCCGAGGCCCCCGACAGCCAGATCAGCCCGCGCTCCGGATGGCGGATCCGGAACCGCTGGCTCCAGAGCGTGAGATCGCGGGCGCTGTCCTCGATACTGTCGAGCACACGCGGCAGATCCTCGGGATCGACCCGCAGCAGGACATCGCCGCCGCGCCTGTCTAACTCTTCGCGGGTGAGGCCCATGATGTCCTCGAATTTGGGCGTGGTATAGGGGAAATCGATGCTGCCATCGGGCTGGCGTCGGAATTCGTAAAGCCCGACCGGCGCGATCATTGCCACCGAACTCAGCCGCTCATGGGCACGACGCACCTCCTCGGCCGCGTCAGAGGCGCGGCGCTCGGCCTCCAGACGGTCGGTGATGTCGAAGACATTGCCATACCAGACCACGGCCCCGTCCTCGCGCGAGAAGGGCAGAGACGCGACCAGCAGCCAGCGGAAGCCGCCCTCGGGCCGGCAGACCCGCAGCCGCATCTCGAAGGGCGTCAGCCCGCGTCGCGAGGTCGAGATCGCCTGACGCAGGGCATGGATGTGCTCGGGATCGACCCGGGTCATGAGCGCGCGGGCATCGGTCTCAATGTCCGCCCGGCTCAGCCCCATCAGGCCGGGAAGCTTGGCGCTGAAGTAAGGCAGGTCGAACTGGCCGCCCGACGAAATGCGAAAGACGAAAAGGGCGCCGGGGGCGTTGTCGGCCAGGGTGTTCAGCCGCTCGCTGGCAAGCCGGGCGACCTCGGCCGCCTCGGCCAGGCGGCGTTCGTTCTCCTTGACGTGGTCGATGCTGACCAGCGCGCCGGCGATCAGGTCGGGTTGCCCCGCAGCCGACCGGCGGACCCGCCGCGCAACCGCGCGGTACCAGTGATACGAGCCATCCGCATGCAAAAGCCGGTGTTCATGGGCATAGGTCTCGGAGCGCCCGTCCAGCAGGTCGTGCATCAGGGCCACCGCCTCGGCGCAGTCCTCGGCGTGGATGAGGCCGCGCCAGCAGCCGTTCCGGTGCGGAAAGGCCCCCGGCGCATAGCCCAGAAGGCCATAGGTGCCATCGGGGATCCAGCCCTCGCCGGTGGCCGGACAGACCACCCAATGCGCAATCCCGCTGCACAGCGCCGATGTGCGCAGCATCTCCTCGCGGGTCTGGGACTCGATCCGGGCGGTTTCGGCGGCAACCAGCGCCTCGGAAAGCCGCGTCTCGTTCTGCTTCTGCCGGTCGATGCAGGTATGGGCGCCCGCGACCAGCGGCGGCAATCCCTCGCCGGACCGGTCGATCATCCGGGCGACGGTGCGATACCAGTGATACGACCCGTCCTTGTGGCGAAGCCGCTGATCGCGGTCATAGACCTCGGCCCGGCCTTCCGTCACCGCCCGCATGGCCGCAGTCGCCGCCGGAAGGTCGTCGGGATGGCACAGCGCGCGCCAGCCGGCATCGTCGGGCACGAATTCGGCCGGCGCATAGCCGAGAAGCTGAAACCCCTCGTCTGTCATCCAGGCCTCGCCCCGCGCGGCGCAGATCGACCAGGCGCCCATCTCGCCGCAAATCGCGGCCGTGCGCAGCATCTGCTCGCTCGCCCGCGCCTCGTTCCGCGCCGTTTCGGCGGCGGCCAGAGCCTCGGCCAGCCGCGCCTCGTTCGCCTTGAGCGCGGTAACCTCGGTCAGCGTGCCGCAGATCATGGCGGGCAGCCCCGAAGCGTCCCGGTCGAGCCAGCGCGCCTTCGAGGAGACCCAGCACCATCCGCCGTCGCCGCGCCGAACCCTGAACTCGACCGAGATCGACTCGAGCTGGTGCCGGTAAAGCGCATCGACCCGGCCCAGCGCCTCGGGGGCGTCCTCGGAATGGATCAATTCACGGAACTCGGCGGCGGTGAAGCGGCGGCCGGGGGGATAGCCCAGCATCGCGGCCAGGTGATCGTCGGCCCGAAACAGCCCGTGCGAGGGAACCGCGTGCCAAGGAACGACATTGCTGTATTCGGTCGACACCCGGAGGATCGTGGCCTGCAACTGCTGCTTGACCCGCGCCGCCTCGGCCTCGTCGCGGGCCTGACGCGCGACCTCCAGGGCATGGGCAAGATCCTGTTCATGGGTCTTGCGGGGGGTGATGTCGCGGCTGATGCCGCAGACCAGCGGCGGCAGGCCGACCTCGGTCATCGATACCATCCGGGCGGTGGTCTCGAACCAGCGCCAGGTCCCGTCTGCGGCGCGCAGGCGGCAATCGATATGCATCAGCTCGGACGCGCCCGAGACCAGCGCATCCATCGCAAGGCGGGCCGCCTCGGCATCCTCGGGATGGACCAGATCGCGAAACCCGCTGCGGCTGGTATCGAGGGCGCCGGGCGCGTATCCCAGCGTCCTCAGGCAGGCCTCGTCCAGCCAATAGGTCCCGACGACCGGATCGAAAGTCCAGTGCCCGAACCCCGCACCTTCGGCGGCGATCCGTATGATGCCTTCGGTCTTCGCCGCCTCCGTGCGGACAAGCCGCGCCTCGAAAAGCGCGTGCTGCAGTTGCGCCTCATGGGCCTTGTGATGGGTCACATCCGAGAGCACGCCGCAGAAGACCGGCCGCAGCCCCGGCCCCGGCTCGACCCGGCTGCTGGTCGCCTCCACCCAGAGATAGCGGCCATCGCGGTGCCGCAGACGGCAGTCGATCCGGATACTCGCTTCCTGGCCCCGGATCAGCTGCGTGACCACGGCGCGCATGGCCGGACGGTCCTCGGGATGAACCCGCGCCCGAAGCCAGGCAGAAGAGATCTCGCCCCCGTCAGGGGTATGCCCCAGCATCGCCAGCAGGCCGTCGGCGACCCAGAACCGGCCGCAATCCGGATCGAAAGACCATTCGGCCAGGCCGGCAGCCTCGGCCGCGCGCTGCAACACCGCCCGGTGGCGCGACAGACAGGGCCGCTGCCCTGCGAGGTCAGCCGACCAGGCGGCGCCGGGCTTCGAGGCCATGACCGGGTCGACCTGCACCAGCACCGCCTCGCCCTGCTTTCCTGCCAGCGCGGTGAGACTGCAATCGAGCAGGCGCAGCGCTCCGCCTCCGGTCACGAAACAGCCGCGGAAGCGGAGCCGGGCCGCGCCGTCGCGCCCGATCCCGGCGCGGGCGCGACGAAGCCGCCCGACCTGGCGCGCGGCCAGCAAGGCCGTGTCGCCAAGCCCGGCCCAGTCCCCGACCGGGCGCTCGAGCAGCGCGGCAGCGGCAGCGTTCGCCGCCAGCACGGTGCCGTCGCGCGCGGTTGCCCAGGCGGGGGCTGCCATCAGCGCGACCAGATCGGCCAGATCAGCCAGATCACCGGAGAAAGGCGCAGACGCCTCCTTCGGCTTGCCCCGGGCGCGTCGGCTCATGCCACCCCCCGCCCGCGTCGCAGACTGGCTTTCGCCAGCCCGGCGATGACCTCGGCCTGCCCCGGACGGCCGAGATAGAAGCCCTGCGCCTCGACGCAGCCCTCCGCCGTGACCGAAGCCAGCTGTTCGGCCGTTTCGATCCCCTCGGCCGTGACGCCGATATCAAGGCTCGCACAAAGCGAACAGACCGCGCGCACAATGGCCGCCGCGCTTGGATCGTTCTCCAGTTCGCGCACGAAGGAGGCATCGATCTTGACCTTGTCCAGCGGCAGCACCCGCAGGTAGCGCAACGAGGAATAGCCGGTCCCGAAATCGTCGAGCGCGATCCGCACCCCCATCTTGTGCAGCGCGTCGAGGGTCCCGAGCGTCTCTGGCCCCTGATTGAGCAGCACGCCCTCGGTGATCTCGACCTCAAGCCTGCGCGGGTCGAGCCCCGACGCCGCCAGCGCGGCACGCACATCCTCGATCACCCCGACACGATGGACCTGGACCGGCGAAAGGTTGACCGCGACCCTCAGATGGGAAGGCCAGGTCGCGGCATCGGCGCAGGCCATTTCCAGCGCGCGGGCCCCGAGCGGAACGATCAGGCCCAGTTCTTCGGCCATCGGCACGAATTCGGCGGGCGGCACCCGGCCACGCACCGGATCGATCCAGCGCATCAGCGCCTCGGCCCCGACCAGCTCGCCCGAGGCGATGTCGAAGAGCGGCTGGTATTCCATCACGAACGCGTCGCTCAGCACGGCCTTTCGCAGGTCCTGTTCGAGCTTGTGCAAGGCGCGCTGCCGCTCGCTCATGTCGGGATCGAAGAACTGGCACCGGCCCCGGCCCGCCGCCTTCACCGCGTAAAGCGCGAGATCGGCACTTTTCAGGACATCGGCAGTGCAGGCGCCATCGCCCGGAGCAAGCGCAATGCCGACGCTGCCACCGATGCGCACGGTGTTTCCCTCGATCTCGAAGGGCGAGGACAGCAGCGCGATGATCCGCTCGCCAAGCCCGCGCGCGCCCTCCGGCTGCACACAGCCACGCTGGATCACCGCGAATTCGTCGCCGCCGAAACGGGCCACGGTATCGGCATCGCGCACGGCCCAGCTGAGCCGCGCCGCCACCTGCCGCAGCAAAGCGTCACCGATGCTGTGGCCCAGCGTGTCGTTGACATTCTTGAACCGGTCGAGGTCGATGAACAGGACCGCAGCCGGACACTCGGCCCCGGCCTCGGCGATCGCGCGATCGATCTCTTCGCTGAAGGCGCGCCGGTTGGGCAAGCCGGTCAACGGGTCATGGCGCGCCAGGTGACGGATATTGGCTTCGTGGCTGACCCGTTCGGTGATGTCCTCGGCGATCATCATCCAGCCATCGGGCGTGGGTTGGATGATGACCGAGACGCTCCCGCCCGCCCGCAATTGCCAGGTGCCGGTCGTCTGATCGCCCCGGGCCACCTTGGCGGCGATGCCGGCGGCGAACGCGCCGGCCCCCTGCCGCCCCGTATCGACCCGTGCGGCCAGCCGGTCGAGCAGATCGCGCTGGGCAATGCCGGGGACGCAATCGCCGGGGGAGAGGTCGAAGATCTCGGCCAGGGCCCGGTTCGAGACGGCGACCCGGCCCAGCTTGTCGATCATGCACAGACCGAGCGGCATGTTGCGCACCGATGCCGCGAGGATCTCACGCTGCAATTCGAGATCGGCGGCAAGGGCGCGGGTCGCCAGCACACTGTCGTGAAACGCCGCAGCAGCCTCGGCGAGAATGCCGATTTCATCGGTCCGGCCCGGCAGAACCGGCAGAATGGCGGTGTCTTCTCCCCGGGTCAGCCGCCGCATCGCCGCGCTGATCGCGAGGAGTGGCCGACTGACCCTGCACGTCACCCAGCGCATCGCCAGAAGCGCCGCCCCGAGCCCGGCCAGAAGCGCCCCGAGGGTCAGGGCACGGGCGCGTTGCCAGCCGCGCTCGACCGCGGCCGAGATCTCGGCCGCTTCCGCCCGGACGACCTCGATCAGGTCGTTCACACTGCGCCGGGCATCGGCCTCGGCCACGCGGACACCGGTCTGCATCGCGGCCTCGGCCTCGGCCAGGGCGCCGCGTTCGTAAAGCAGACCGACCCCGTCGAGTGCGGCCAGATATTCCAGCCAGGCCGCCTTCAGCGATTGTTCGATCGCTTGGGCGCGCGGCCCGATCCGGAGCCGGTCGAGCCCTTCGATGCCGGCCAGAAACCGCGCGGCGGCGCGGCGCATTTCACGGTCGATCTCTGCGGCCTGCCTGAAATCCGTGACCTGCACCCGACGACGCGCCAGAAGCGCATGGGCGTCGAGCGCGATCTCTATCTCGTTGACCGCCAGCAGTTCTGGAAGGGCCACATCGCGCATCTTGAGCGAGACCGCGGTCACCGCCCCGATCTGGCCGAGGCTGAGGGCCCCGAGCGCGAGGATCAGCGTCAGGAAGGCGGCCGCAGCAAGCCCGAGCCCGTTCAGGATGCTGCTTTCACCGCCGCGCAGGACGGATGCCGGCCCGCCGCCTCCTGCGTCGCTGTCGCGTGACCGCTGCGTCGCGGACTGTTCCAGGTCGTTCTCCATCTATTGCAGGAAGCTCAGATGGCGCCACGTCCGGCGGTCGGCGCGAAACTTCGCGAGCGACGCGTAGACCCGGGCAAAATTCGGATTGAGCCGGGATTCCTCGGCCACGACCGCCCACCAGGCGGATTCGAAGGCCACCAGCATCGCGGCCGGCCAGCGACGCAGCTCGACCCCTTCGGCCGCGATTGCCCGCAATGCCTGCGCCTGCAACGCCTCCCCCTCGGCGAGGCTTTGCATGACCATATCGCCGCAGCCCGCCTCAAGGATTGCCTTGTGATGGTCCGGAAGCTCGGACCAGACCGATTGCGGGATATAGAGATTGACCGTGGCCAGAGGCTGGTGCCAGCCGGGAAAATAATAATATTTCAGAAGTTTATGCAATCCGAGCCGCGCATCTATCGCCGGAAGCGAGAATTCCGCCGCATCTATCCTGCCGGTTTCGAGCGCCTCGAAAAGCTGCTCGGGTCCGACAGCGACAACCTCGGCGCCGAAGCGCTGCATTACCTTGGCCCCGAGACCGAAGAACCGCATCCGCATTCCGGCGAGATCGTCCACCGACGTCATCTCGTGCGGGAACCATCCCGATGCTTCGGACGGAATGACGCCGCAGAGGATGTTGTGAACGTCATAGGCGCGGTACAATTCGCGCGCGATTTCGCGCCCACCACCGTAGAAATACCAGGCCAGATACTCGTCGATCGTGGGACCGAAGGGCATGCTTGCGAGCAGACCGAAGGCACTGTCGCGTTCCGTATACCATTCGGCGGCCGCGAGGGCGCCGTCCAGGGCACCACGGTTCATCGCGGCGATGGTATCGAGCGCCGGAGCGGCCGCACTCGGCGAGGTGATCGACAGCAGCAATGTATCCCCCGACATCCTCTCGACATGTTCGGCCAGATCCAGCGCCGTACGGCCGAGCACCGGCATGTTGACGGGAAAGAACGAGCCGATCCGGAGATGCACCGGCCCGGGCATGCCGCCTTGCAGGTCGCCCGACACCGCGCCGGTCGGCTGCGCCCCGGCCGGACCGGGCGCCAGCACCGCCCCGAGCAGCAGACCCAGAGCGCACAGGGCTGACAGCACCGGTCGCAAGGGCATCGGGACTGGCGGAAGGGGGTTGGGCATCGCTCTCTCCAGACATGTCGTCCCTTTCCTGACGCAGGGTCAACAACGGCTCGAATTTGGGCATCAGGACTGAAAGCGTCCTTAAGGGAAACGGTGTCCTGCCTGTGGCCAAGCCCGGCCAATATTGCGGTTTTCGTTCAAAAGAGAGCTATCGAATGACCGTGAACGAATCGAAAACATCTGTCGCGCCGCGACGGGCAGGCTCACCCCGCTTCGGCGAGCGCGAACGAAACCGCGGCTCGCACGTTGAGGGCGGGGGAAGACCGGGCACGCAGCGCCGGCCGGAAACCGCCCCTTCACCGCGGCAGCCAAGAGGACCCCATGGCCCAACCCGAAGAGTTTTCGCAAGACAGTGCAGGCGCGATGCAGGAGACGCCGGTTTCGGCGGTTCTCGACGCCGTCGATCAGGCGGCGCAGGGCGACCGGCTGTCCGTCAGGCGCATGTTCGAAGCGCTGGGATCGGTCTCGTTCCTGCCGCTGCTGCTGGCCCCGGCGCTTGCCGTGGTCTCGCCGCTGAGCGGCATTCCCGGGTTTTCGAGCCTCTGCGGGATCAGCATCGCGCTGATCGCCGGACAGATGCTTGTCCGGCGCCGCCATCTCTGGGCGCCCGGCTGGCTGATGCGGCGCGAGATCCGTGCCGACCGCGCCCGTTCGGCCGTCGGCTGGCTGCGCCGCCCGGCGGGCTGGCTGGAATGGGCGGCGCGGCCGCGGCTGAAATTTCTGGTCACGCCGCCGCTGGTGGTCCTGCTCCAGCTGCTTTGCCTCTTCGCCGGCCTGGCAATGCCGTTTCTGGAACTGGTGCCGTTCAGCTCGTCGCTGCTGGGCATGGCCGTGGTCATCCTGTCGGTGGCGATGCTGGCACGCGACGGACTTCTGGCCCTGATCGGCATGGCGCCGTTCGCAAGCGCGCTCGCCGTGATCGTCGGGGTGCTGGAATGGGGATGAGGACCGGACGCCCCGAACCGGGGATGGCTGCCCTGCCCGCAGTAAAAAGGCGTCCGGAGCAGACCGGACGCCTCTGGCAGAAACGAAAGGCGGGCCTGGGCCCGCCTTTCGTCGGTCAGTTCTGAGCCTCGCGCGCCTCTTGCGAAATCGCGCCACCGGCCGATTGGATATCCTTGCCTGCGCCCTCTACGGTCTCGCAGGCAGCAACACCGAGAAGGGCGGCGGCGGACAGGCAGAAAACAACGATACGGGTCATGGAACCTCCTGTGTCAATCATGGCAGCTCAACGCCCCGGCCGCGTTCAGGTTCCCTCGGAAACGCCGCCGGATGCGGCTTCTTCCTCCGCCTCGGCGTCGTCCTCCTCGGGCGAGGCCCCCATCGGGGCAAAGGTCACATGAAGCTCGTAGCGGTCGGGTTCGGAATGCACCTCGAATTCGGCATCGAGCTGAGCCGCGAAGGAGGAGATGAGCTGCCGGCCCATGCCCGAACTGTCCGCGACGCTGCCATCCACCGGGCCGGGATCGGACTCCTCGCTGCGGGAATTGACCACGCTGAGGCAGATCCGCCCGTCCTCGAGCGTCTGCAGCGCCATGGTGATCCATGCCGGCTCGCCGTCGGGCGGCGTCCCGCAATACTTGACGGCATTGATCGCGGCCTCGGTCGCAAGAAGCGACAGCGGGACCGACTGATCGGGATTGACCTCGACGGGGCTGAACTGGGTGGCGATCTTGACGCTCTTCTCGGCGCCACCGATATCGCTGACCACGACCAGCTGGCGGATGATGTCGTCGAGCAGCCTGTCGGCGCGAACCATCGACAGCTTACGGGCCATGTAGAGATAGCGGTGGATCGCGGCAAGCGCCATCACCCGGTCCTGCACCCGCTTCAGAAGGCGCCGCGCCTCGGCGCTGCGGGCATTGCGGATCTGCATGTTCATCAGCGAGGTGATAAGCTGGAGGTTGTTCTTGACCCGGTGATGAACCTCTTTCAGCAGGATCGTCTTCTCGGCCAGATCCTCCTCGAGCGCGCGGTCCTGTTCGGCCAGGCGCCGGGTCATGCTGCGGAAGGCCTCGGCGACGACTTCGAGCTCATGCGGGGCGTGATCGAGCCGGGCCTGACCGAAATCGGTATGTCCGCTGGCATAGAGCCGCATCCAGCTCTGCAGCCGCTGGATGTGACGGATCACCAGCCGGTGCACGGCGAAATAGGCAACGACGATACCCGCCACCCACATCAGGATCGGAAAATAGAGCGCCAATGCCCGGCCTGTCATCGGCATCGAGTTGTTGCGGTCGGGCGCCCAGCTTCCCATCACGAAAATGCGGTCGTCGATGACCGGAACCACGGCGAAATCGCGGGTCTCGCCAAGCCGGTTGGTGCCGCGGAAGGACTGCCGTCCCGCCTCGGCGAGCGCCTCGAGGCTATGCTGGCGCGGCAGCACCTCTTCGAAATTGTCGGGCGGCCCGCCCTCCTCGCGCGCGGCCGCCTCGGCGGTGAGGAATTCGCCATCGCGGTCGAACACCAGAAGATCGACCTCGGCCCCGCCGTCATCGAGCGTGTAATAGGCCGCGGCATAGGGCATCGAGATCACCACGAAGCCCTGCAGGACCGTCTCCTCGTAGACCGGCACGCTCACCCGCACGACCCGGGCGCCCTGCAGCGGGACGCTGAACCGGGTATCGACCCGGGGCTCCGGATCGCGCAGCAGATTGAGGAAGTAGGCCTGATCGACGATGCTGAGACGTTCGCCGCTCGACGAGCAGGTGATGCTGCCATCGGGCTCGACGAAACCGGCGAAGAGATAGGTCGGGTTGTCCTTGACCAGCCGCGCCATCACCGCGTCGCAGGAAATGCCGCCGCCTTCGAACACCACATTGGCCGCGGCAACCGAGCGGGCCGCGCCGAAGGCCTCCTGGATCAGCGCCTGGGTCCGCACCGCGGCGCGCTGGGTCCGGTCCATGAGCGCCACGCCCGAAAGCCGTTCTGTCTCGTGCAGGACCTTCGAGGTCTGCGACACCGAGATCAGCCCCAGCGGCAGCATGGCGACGGTCAGGGCACCGATCAGCCAGAGCGCCAGGCTCTTGGTCAGACGGCGCGTCGAAATGCGCGCCTTGAGAGTATCGGTCATGCAGGTCGCTTGGAGGAAAGACCGGCCAGCGTCACCGCATCGGTCATCGCCAGATCATCGTCATCGTTCAGATGCATCAGCTCGGCCAGCCGCACCCGGGCCCTGTTGACCCGGCTCTTGATGGTGCCCACGGCACAGCCACAGGTCGCGGCGGCCTCCTCGTAAGAGAAGCCTTCGGCGCCGACCAGGATCAGCGCCTCGCGCTGCTCGTCGGGCAGCTTGACGAAGGCGACCTTGAAGTCCTCCAGCGCAAGCCGGCCGTCGTGATGCGGTTTTTCCGACAGATGCGCGGCAAGCGCGCCATCCGGGTCTTCGACCTCGCGACGCCGCTTGCGATGCATCGAATAATAGGTGTTGCGCAGGATCGTGAACAGCCAGGCCCTCAGGTTCGTACCGGGCTCGAACTTGTCGAAATTGCTCCAGGCCTTGACGATCGCATCCTGCACCAGGTCATCGGCCGTCGCCGAATTGCGCGTCAGGCTTAGAGCAAAGGCCCGCATCGCCGGAAGATGCGTCACCAAGTCTTCCCGGGGGTCCGAAGCCACGCTCACGTATCGCCACCCTTGCCATTGCTGCCATTGGACGCCTCGCTGCCAGTGCCGCGCAGCTGCTCGAGCAGCTTGAGGAAGCGGTCCGGGACCTGTTCCTCCACGGCTTGCGCGTAGACGCGCCGCAAATTGTCGTCGATTTGCTCTTCCATGCGACCCCTACGGTCCTTGTGTTCCATTCCGGTCGGCCCGCCCTAACTTTCAGACTGCGGAACCAAACGCGGGTGATTGCGTTCGGTTCCCATGAGACATTGTTTTTTCGAGGTCGCGCATGACGCATGCACCACATTCTGACGATCTTTCCCGGGTGATCGGGTCGGAACTGCCCTATCTCAGACGCTACGCGCGGGCGCTGACCGGCAGCCAGACCAGCGGCGACGCCTATGCGATCGCAACACTCGAGGCGATCCTTTCAGATCGGGAGGTCTTCGAACAGGGGCTGCCGCCAAAGGTCGCGCTGTTCAAGGCATTCAACCGCATCTGGGGGTCGTCGGGCGCGCCCCTGAGCGAGTCGCAGCCCGCTTCGGGCATCGAGGCGCAGGCGCAGTCCCGGCTTGCGGGCCTGACCCGCAACACCCGCGAGGCCCTGCTCCTGCATTCGATCGAGGCGTTCACGACCGAGGAGGTCGGCGCGATCATGGGCCTGCCGGGCAGCGAGGCCGAACAGCTGATCCGGATCGCCCGCGACGAAATGGCCCGCAGCATTTCCGGGCGGGTGCTGATCATCGAGGACGAGGCGATCATCGCCATCGACATCTCGGCCATCGTCCAGGGTCTGGGCCATGAAGTGACAGGGATCGGCCGCACCCGGCGCGGTGCCGTCGATCTGGCGAAGAAGACCCCGCCGGATCTGATCCTTGCCGACATCCAGCTGGCCGACAAATCCTCCGGGATCGACGCAGTCAACGACATTCTGGCCGAACTCGGCGACCGGCCGGTGGTCTTCATCACCGCCTTCCCCGAACGCCTGCTGACCGGCGAACGGCCGGAACCCGCCTTCCTGATCTCGAAACCCTATACAGAGGACCAGGTGCGCTCGGCGGTGAGCCAGGCGATGTTCTTCTCGAGTACCGAGACGCTCGGCGCCTGAACGCCGTCCCCTGGGGCGGGCGTCAGCGGACAGCTCTGAAACAGTCGACCCCGCCGGGTTCCCCGGCGGGGTCTTTGGTGCCGTCCGCGCGAGCCTGCGGACGGCGTGCAGCCTTCGTCCTTCTCATGTTACGGCGTACGGCCCCTGAGTGCCCGCGCGACCAGCGCGACGACGAAGAGGACGAGGAAGACGAAGAACAGGATCTGCGCGATGCCGGCCGAGGCCGAGGCGATACCCCCGAACCCGAAGGCGGCGGCGATCAGCGCGACGACGAGAAATACCAGTGCCCAGTAAAGCATCTCTTGGTTCCTTTCATGTCCGGTTGTGTTGACCCAACGTCGAACGGGCAGAGTGGTTCCCGACCGATGCAGGGGGCCTCTCGCAACCGTGATCGTTCCGAGAGCGGCACGATCATTCCGGTGCGGACGGAACCCCGCCCCGCAGCCGGACGTTTCCTGCGCTGAGATGCAGCAGACGCATCAGCAATAAGGAGGCCAGTGATGGCACAATCGGCAGAGAAACGGAACGACAGCAACGCCAGCGTTCAGGATCTCGAGGTCCAGATCGAGGCCCTGAAGGATGACATCGCCCAGATCGCCCGTACCCTGGGCGATCTGAGCGAGGCCAAGAAGAACGACATGCGCGATACGGTGCAGCGCCGGGCCGCCGAGCTGCGCGAACGCGGGGAAGCGACGGTCGCCGGGGTCCAGGACCGCGGCGCCGAGCTGGGTGAACAGGCGGCCGATGCGGTGCGCCGTCAGCCCGCCGCCGCGATGGGCATCGCCGTCGGGCTGGGCTTTCTGGTCGGGCTGATGACGGGCCGCCGCTGATGTTCTCGCTGCCGCTCGACGAGGCCGAACGCCGGGCGCGGGCCTTCTCGCACCGGCTGGCGCTCGGCACCGCAGGCAGCTTGTGCGCGGGCGTCGGATGCGCCTTCCTCACGGTGGCGGCCTGGCTCGTGCTCAGCGCCGGTCACGGGGCGGTCTTTGCCGCCACCGTGATCGGCGCGGTCTATCTCGGGGCGGGGCTGATCCTCTGGGGCCTGAGCCTGCGCCCCCGCCAGCCCAGACGGGTCGAGGCGCCGGCCGATCCCTATGGCCCCTTCATCCACATGGCCGAGGGCTTCGCCGCGGGGCTCGAGGCCGGGCGCGCCGCCCGCAGCCCCGGCAGAAAGGGCCGGGCGCGCGACTGACCGCTTGCCCCCGGCCCCGGACCCGGACCCGGACCCGGTCAGGCGGTCACGCGCCGGCCGGGCCGGTCCAGCGGTTCGCATGGCCCATCTTGCGGCCCGCGCGCGTCTCGGACTTGCCGTAGAGATGCAGCGCCACCTTCGGATCGGCGGCCAGATCGGGCACACGGTCCATGTCCTCGCCGATCAGGTTCTCCATCACGATATCGGAATGGCGCGCCCCGTCGCCAAGGGGCCAACCCGCCACGGCACGGATATGCTGCTCAAACTGGTCGATGACACAGCCGTTCTGGGTCCAGTGACCGGAATTATGCACCCGGGGCGCGATCTCGTTGACGATCAGACCGGCCTTCGTCACGAAAAGCTCGACCCCCATCACCCCGACATAATCGAGCGCGTTCAGGATCCGCCCTGCCAGCAGCACCGCATCGGTGCGTTGCGCCACGCTCAGCGGCGCGGGCACGGTCGTCGTCCGCAGGATGCCATCGCTATGGATATTGGCCCCCGGGTCGAAACAGGCGACCTCGCCCGAGACGCCGCGCGCCGCAATCACCGAAATCTCGGACGAAAACTCCACGAACCCCTCGAGGATCGCGGGGGCGCCGGTCATCCCGGCCAGCGCCTCGGGGCCGTCCTCGGGCGCCATGATGCGGGCCTGGCCCTTGCCGTCATAGCCGAAGCGCCGGGTCTTGAGGATCGCGGGCGCCCCGATCTCGGCCAGCGCCTCGGCCAGATCGACCTCGTCATCGACCGCGGCGAAGGGCGCAGTCGCGAGCCCCAGACCGTTCAGGAAGGATTTCTCGACCAGCCTGTCCTGGCTGACGGCCAGCGCCTTCCGGCCCGGACGGATCGGCACCACGGCCTCGATCGCATCGAGCGCGGCGGTGGGGATGTTCTCGAATTCATAGGTGACGACATCGACCGAGGCGGCGAAACGCGCCAGCGCCTCGGTATCCTCGTAGGGTGCGGTCGTCACGAGCGCGGCGACCTGACCGGCGGGCGGCGCGGGCGCGGGGTCGAAGACGTGACAGCGAAACCCCAGCCGCGAGGCCGCGACCGACAGCATCCGGCCAAGCTGGCCGCCGCCGAGAATGCCGATGGTGGCACCAGGGGCGAGGCGGGCGGAAACGCGCGGCTCACTCATCGGCGGGCACCTCGGGGATCGAGGCCGAGAGATCGGCGCGCCAGCGCTCGAGCCGCTCGGCCAGCGCCGGATCGTTCAGCGCGAGGATGCCCGATGCCATCAGCCCGGCATTGGCAGCCCCCGCCGCCCCGATCGCCATGGTCGCGACCGGAAAGCCCTTGGGCATCTGCAGGATCGAATACAGGCTGTCGACGCCCGAAAGCGCCCGGGTCTGGACCGGCACGCCGATCACCGGCACCCGGGTCTTCGAGGCCATCATGCCGGGCAGATGCGCGGCCCCGCCCGCGCCCGCAATAATCACCTGAAGGCCGCGCCCGACCGCGGACTTGCCATAGTCCCACAGCCGGTCCGGGGTACGGTGGGCCGAGACGATCCGCGCCTCGTAGGGGACCTCCAGTGCGTCCAGGATGTCGGCTGCCTGCCTCATCGTGGACCAGTCCGATTGGCTGCCCATGATGATGCCCACTTTCACGTCGCCCATGCGGTTCGACCCCCTCGTTTTTGCGAGCGGGCACTATAGACGTGTGCGGCCGCTACGCAATGATGTCGGGGGTCAGCTGATCCTCGATCAGCGCGATCCGGTCCTTCAGCGACAATTTCTGCTTCTTCAGGCGCTTGATCGTGAAGCTGTCGCCGGTTCCCTTTTCCTGCAGAGCATGGATAGCGTCGTCGAGATCGCGGTGCTCGCGCCGCAGAACCTCCAGTTTGACGCGCAGGACCTCTTCGGATTTCATCTCGCTGGCGATGTTCATCTGGTTCCCGGGGACTGAGTCGCTGCAGTTGCTTCAAGTGTTAACATAGCGGGCGAATGGCCTTGCGGGAAGCCGCTCCGGCTCCCATATCCTGGGTCGGACCGCCGCGGATGCGGGGTCCCGGAAATTCCAGGTCGCTTGTTCAAGGACTTGCCCATGACGAAACTCACCCTTGGCTCTCACCCTTTCCTTCTGGGCTTCGAACAGCTCGAACGCCTTGTCGAGCGAACCGCCAAAACCGGAAACGAAGGCTATCCGCCCTTCAATATCGAACAGACATCCGAAACGGGCTACCGGATCACCCTGGCCGTGGCGGGCTTTCGCGAAGGCGATCTTGCGATCACGGTCGAGGACCGGCAGCTGGTGATCCGCGGCCGTCAGGCCGAGGAGGGCGCCGAGCGGATCTTCCTGCATCGCGGGATCGCGGCACGGCAGTTCCAGCGCAGCTTCGTGCTGGCCGACGGTGTCGAAGTCAGCGGCGCAACCATGGAAAACGGCCTGCTGCATGTCGATCTGAACCGGGCGGTGCCCGAAAGCGTCGTACAGACGATCCGGATTTCCAGAGCGTGAGGTAAACGGTCATGAATGTGAACCACGATCCCCTGCCCGATACGGACGAGCGCATCGTCTATGTCCGGGCGGTCAAGGTGGCCGAGCTGCCCGAGGAACTGCAGCGCCAGGCCCCCGATCTGGACAAGCTTTACGCCGTCCACGACGCGAATGGCGACCGGCTGGCGCTGGTGCGAGACCGCAAGCTGGCCTTCATCCTGGCGCGCCAGAACGACATGGCCCCGGTCAATGTGCACTGACAAGGCACACTGACGACCTTCCCGGATCCGGCAGGGCGCGCCGCCGACCGCGCAGCTCCTCAGCCACCATGGGCGCGGAAATGCGCCGCGGCGGCATCCCAGGCGCGCGTGCGGATCTCCGGCCGGTCCATCAGGATCTCGTGGCGCCCGTCCTCGACAATCTCGAGCCGGCCGCCCGGCCAGTTCGCCATACGCCGCCGGATCGCGGCGGCGCTGACGACCCGCTCGCGCCCGCCGAGGAAGGTCAGCGCCGGAACCGCCGGCGCGGGCAACCGCGCCAGTCGCCTTGCCTCGGACAGCGCCTCGCGCAGCCAGGTCACGGTCGGTCCGGCGATGCCGAGATCGGGATGTACCGTCACCTGACGGCGCAGCCTCTCGTACATCTCGCGGTCTCCGGTCAGGTCGTTGCCTTCGAAGGCCGTGGTCAGCACATAGGCCCGGGCACCGGTCACGGGCACCCGCGCCGCGCCGCGGCCGATGCCGCTCAGCGCCCGGACCACGGGCGCCGCGACGGGGCCGAGCCGGATCCCCCACATCGGCGCCGAGAACACCGCACTCGCCACGTCGAGCCCCTCGCTCAGCGCGCGCAGCGCGATCGCGCCGCCCATCGAATGGGCCAGAAGGTGATAGGGCCGCGGCAGGTCCAGCACCCTGGCCGCGCGCCGCACCGCCCGGACATCGGCCTGGAAATCGGCAAAGCGCGCGACATGGCCAAGCGAGGCATCCTCCAGCGCCCGGTCGGCCAGCCCCTGCCCGCGCCAGTCGACGACCAGCGTCGCGAAGCCCCGCGCGCGGAGCGCGGCCGCGGCATTGCCGTATTTCTCGACATATTCGGTTCGGCCACAGAACAGGAGCACAGTGCCCCCGGTCGCCTTGCGGCCCCAGAGGCCGACCCTGATCCGCACACCGTCCTCCGTGCGCAGCCACCAGGCGCTGCCATCCGCGGGGCCGTCGGCGACATCTGCGTAAAGCGGCGCCCGGTCCATCCGGATCAGGTGAAGATCTGGGCCAGCTGCATCGCCTTGCCCATGTCGCCCTCGATCTTGAGCTTGCCGGTCATGAAGGCCGTGGTCGGATTGAGCTCGCCCTCCATCATCGCCCGGAACGTCTCGAGGCTGGCCGAAAGCGTCACATCCGCCTCGGCATCGCCCGCATGGGCGCCCTCGGAATCGACGATGATGTCGCCCGTATCCTCGATGGCAAATTTGGCAACGCCGTTGAAACCGCCCGACAGTTTGGCATTGAGGGCCTCGACGGCCTTGTCCAGCGTATCGCTCATTCGGGTACCTCCGATTTGTGAATGCGGGGCATGTCGCCTTTCTCCGCCTGTTACGCTATCTTGTGCCTCGTTATGGCCAATACCTCGCGCATTCTCAATCTTGCCTTCGCGGTATTTCTTGCCTCGGCGGTTTTTTCCGGCTCCGCGCTGATCGCAGAGCGGGGCATCGCCGGCTCCATGCGTGCCGAGGAGCTGCTCGAGGAGTTGCAGCGCCCCGAGCTGCCGAACTGGCAGCGGGTCGAGGATGCGCTCTGGAGCGAATGGTCGAAATCGGGCTCTGCGGCGATGGACCTGCTGCTCAGGCGCGGGCGGGACGCCATCGAGGCCGAGGAGTACGACGCCGCCATCGGGCATCTGACCGCGCTGGTCGACCATGCCCCCGATTTCGCCGAAGCCTACAATTCGCGGGCCCTGGCCTATTACCGCTCGGGGCTTTACGGCCCGGCCCTGGGCGATCTGGCCCATACGCTCGCACTGAACCCGAGGCATTTCGGCGCCCTGACCGGGCTTGGCACCATCCTCGAGGAAATCGGACAGGAAGATCGCGCGCTCGGCGCCTATCGTGCGGCCCGCGCTATACATCCCCACGATCCTGACCTAGAAGACGCCGTGCACCGGCTCGAGATCGTCACCTCAGGCCGGACCCTCTGAAAGACGGGCGAAGGGGCTGAAGGATGACAGCGCAATCGAGGATCACCGCGGTCCTCGGGCCCACCAATACCGGCAAGACCCATTACGCGATCGAGCGGATGCTGGCCCACCGTACCGGTGTCATCGGCCTGCCGCTGCGCCTGCTCGCGCGCGAGGTCTATGACCGGATCGTCGCGCTTCGCGGGCCCTCGGTGGTGGCACTCGTGACCGGCGAGGAACGGATCGTGCCCGAGCGTGCGCAATACTGGGTGGCCACGGTCGAGGCGATGCCCGAGGGTACCGGCGCCGATTTTCTGGCCATCGACGAGATCCAGCTTTGCGCCGATCCCGAGCGCGGCCATGTCTTCACCGATCGCCTGCTGCATGCCCGCGGCCAGCACGAGACCCTGTTTCTGGGGGCCGACACGATGCGCAATGCGATCGCTGCGCTGGTGCCGAAGGCCCAGTTCCTGCGCCGCGAGCGATTCTCCGAGCTGATCCATGCCGGCTCGAAGAAGATCAGCCGGATCCCGCCCCGCTCGGCCATCGTCGGCTTCTCGGTCGAGAACGTCTATGCCATCGCCGAGCTGATCCGGCGCCAGAAGGGCGGCTGTGCGGTGGTGATGGGCGCGCTCTCGCCCCGGACCCGCAACGCCCAGGTCGCGCTCTACCAGAATGGCGATGTCGATTATCTGGTCGCGACCGACGCCATCGGCATGGGGCTCAATCTCGACATCAAGCATGTGGCCTTCTCGGCACTGTCGAAATTCGATGGGCGCCGGATGCGCCCGCTCTGGCCGAACGAGCTGGCCCAGATCGCGGGCCGCGCCGGGCGCCATACCCAGAATGGCAGCTTCGGCGTCACCGGCGAGGCCCGCCCGCTGCCCGACGAGGTGGCCGAGGCGATCGTCGAGAACCGTTTTGACCCGGTCGCGCGCCTGCAGTGGCGCAATTCCAGGCTCGACTTCGGAACGCCGGAGCGGCTGATTGCCGCGCTTGAGACACACGCAGAGGGCGACTGGCTGACCCGCGTGCGCGAATCTGACGACCTGCACGCGCTCAAGTCGCTGTCGGGCCTGCCGGACCTGCGCGCCCGGATCCGCGACTCGCGCGATGTCAAACTTCTCTGGGATGTCTGCCGAATACCCGATTTTCGCGGGATTTCCGCGGCCGAGCATGCCGGATTGCTGGAACGCATCTTCGGCTTCCTGCACAATGCCGGGCGGGTGCCCGACGACTGGATGGCCCGCCAGGTCCGGCGGATAGACCGGACAGACGGCGACATTGACACGCTGTCGAAACGTCTGGCCTATATCCGCACCTGGACGTATGTCGCCCAGCGCACGGGGTGGGTCGTGGACGAACCGCATTGGCGCGCCCAGACCCGTGCGGTAGAGGACCGCCTGTCGGACGCGCTGCATGGCGCATTGACGCAAAGATTCGTAGACCGGCGGACCTCCGTTCTGCTCCGCCGGTTGAAACAGAAGGAGAGCCTTGTGGCCGAGGTGAACGACAAGGGTGAGGTGACGGTCGAGGGACAGTTCGTCGGCCGCCTGGAGGGCTTCCGCTTCCGGCAGGACGCGTCTGCCAGCCCCGATGAAGCCAAGACCCTGCGCCAGGCGGCGCTGGTGGCGCTAGCCCCCGAATTCCATCTGCGCGCCGATCGTTTCTACAACGCGCCCGATACCGAGCTCGATTTCACCGAGCAGGGCGGGCTGATGTGGGGCGAGCACGCGGTGGGCAAGCTGGTGGCGGGCGCCGACCCGCTGAAACCCGCCATCGACGCCTTCGTCGACGACGAGGCCGGCCCCGACGTGATCGAGAAGGTCCGTCGGCGGTTGCAGCATTTCATCGACCGCCGGGTGGCGACGCTGTTCGAGCCGCTGCTGAACCTGCAGCGCGACGAGACCCTGACCGGACTGACCCGGGGCTTTGCCTTCCGCATGGTCGAGGCGATGGGCGTGCTGTCGCGCGACGGCGTCGCACAGGAGGTCAAGGAACTCGACCAGGAGGCGCGCTCGGCGCTGCGCAAGCATGGCATCCGCTTCGGGCAGTTCACGATCTTCATGCCGCTCCTGCTGAAGCCTGCGCCGACCCGTCTGCGGCTGGTGCTGTGGTCGCTGGCGCACAATCTGGACGAATTCCCCGAAAGCCCGCCGCCCGGGCTGGTGACGATCCCGGTGATGCCGGGCGTCTCCGAAGATGTCCACCGGCTGGCCGGATACCGCCCCGCGGGCACCCGCGCGATCCGGATCGACATGCTGGAACGGCTGGCCGACCAGATCCGCTCGGAAGACACCCGGGCAGGCTTCGAGGCCAAGGCCGACATGCTGTCGATCACCGGCACCACGCTCGAGCAGTTCGCCGACCTGATGCAGGGACTGGGCTATCGCGCCGAGAAAGGCGAGCGGCCCAAGGTCAAGGCGGCGCCCGCCCCTGCGGCCCAGCCCGACGAAACCGCAGCGGACATCGCCGCCGGAGCGGAGACCCCGAGCGCCGGGGAAAGCGCGCCCGACACGGCAAGCGACAGCACCACGGCCGAAACGCCGGTCGAGCCTCCTGCAGAAGTCGCGGACCCGGCACCCGAAGCCGCAGATGCCCAATCCGCAGACACGCCCGCGGATACGGGAACAGATGCGGAGACCGCCCCCCCGGCAGAGACCGGGACAGAAACGACTTCAGAGGTGGCGGCTGAACAGGAGGCGGACAAGGACGCCCCCGGCAGCACCGCACCGGCCGAGGTCGAGGTCTTTTACACCTTCACCTGGGCGCCCCGGCGGCGGCCCGCCGGCCGCCCGCGCGGCGACCGCCCGCAACAGCAGGCAGGCGACGGCGCGCGCGGTCGCGGCGGCAAGCCCGGCGGCGGGGGCAAGGGCAAGCATGGCGGGAAGCCCGGCGGCAAGGGCGGCAAGGGCGGACCGCGCCATGACGGGCCCAAGACCTTCGAGGCCCGTCCGCCCCGCAAGGAAAAGCCCATCGACCCCGACAACCCCTTCGCCGCCGCGCTGATGGGGCTGAAGACCAAGAAGTAGCTCGCGGGTGAGCGACGCGGCCCCGCGCCGGACTGCCAGGCTGGACAAGTGGCTCTGGCAGGCCCGCTTCTTCAAGACGCGCACGCTGGCCACCAAACTGGTGGCCGGCGCGCATGTTCGCGTGAACGGCACCAAGACCGACAAGCCTGCCCAACGGATCGGCCCGGGCGACACCCTGACCTTTCCGCAGGGCCAGGACATCCGCGTGGTGCGCGTTCTCGCCCTGACAGAACGCCGCGGCCCCGCGACCGAGGCGCGCACCCTTTACGAGGACTTGACCCCGATCAAGGCGCCCGCGCCCGCAAGCCCTAGATACGATGGCGGAGGTCGCCCGACAAAAAAGGAGCGCCGCGACCTTGACCGAAGCCGCAAACCGCCGCTTGAATGATCGGCGGTCGTGGTTTAGGTCCAGCCAGATCGGAAAATCGAGAGTTCGCCCATGACTTACGTCGTCACCGACAACTGCATTGCCTGCAAATATACCGACTGTGTCGAGGTCTGCCCCGTGGATTGTTTCTACGAGGGCGAGAACATGCTGGTGATCCATCCCGACGAGTGCATCGACTGCGGCGTCTGCGAACCCGAATGCCCGGCCGACGCGATCCGGCCCGATACCGAGCCGGACATGGACGAGTGGGTCGAATTCAACCGGAAATATGCCGAAACCTGGCCCTGCATCATCACCCGCAAGGATCCGCTGCCCGAAGCGGAGGAACGGGACGGCGAAGAAGGGAAACGCGCCAAGTATTTCTCGGAAACCCCCGGCGCCGGCGGCTGAGCCCCGGCAGTCGACGCCCGGCAGTCAACGATTGCCGCTTGCGGCCCTGAGCAGGGAATAGCGCGCACATTCATGTGCTTGCCCCTACGGAAAGAGCGTAACGCTTTCCGTAGGGCGTTTTTTGTGTTATGGTTCCTTTACAAAGTGGCAGACCGAACCCTTAAACCACACGCAGAATCAACCTTCTGCGGTGTGGTTTTTCAGCGCCGAAAGACTGGATGAGCCGGATGCCGACCGGCACGGGCCTTTCTCTTGTCGCTGCCCCTGCGGTCTATGCGAGGAAGTGCTGAATGACAAAGACCAAGAAATCCGAGTTCCGCCCCAACGATTACGTGGTCTATCCCGCCCATGGCGTGGGTCAGATCGTGTCGATCGAGGAGCAGGAAATCGCAGGCATCCCGCTCGAGCTCTTCGTCATCTCCTTCGAGAAGGACAAGATGACCCTGCGGGTGCCGACCAACAAGGCGACCGAGGTGGGCATGCGCTCGCTCTCGACCCCCGATGTGGTGTCGAAGGCGATGGCGACGCTGAAGGGCAAGGCCAAGGTCAAGCGCGCGATGTGGTCGCGTCGCGCCCAGGAATACGAACAGAAGATCAATTCGGGCGACCTGATCTCGATCGCCGAAGTGGTGCGCGATCTTCACCGCGCCGACGACCAGCGCGAGCAGAGCTATTCCGAACGGCAGCTCTACGAGGCCGCGCTCGAACGGCTGACCCGCGAAGTGGCCGCGGTTGCGGGCATGGACGAGGCCGGCGCGCAAAAGCAGGTTGACGAGGTTCTGGTCTCGCGGGCCGCCTGATTCCGGCGACGGATCCTCGTCCGCCCCATCCGATCTCAGCAGGACACCGACCGCTCTGCGGCAGGTGTCCTTGCTTTTTCAGATGTCCTCTGTCCTGCCCTGGCCCCGCATCGCAGCCATGCCAGAGGACATCGCGGCCGCACCGGAAAACCGGGCCCGCGACGGCATGACAGGCATGACCTGTGCCCCCGCAGCAACCATGCCGCGATGCAAAAAGCTTGTTCCTGAAAGCAGTTGATCAACCCCCGGTCGTATGCGAGAACGGTCGCGAGGATCGAGCGCGAGGCTTGATTGACGTGATCGGCCGCAGGCGCGGGCTTGAAGAAAGCGGGGCACGCGTTCCTGATGGACATCGAAGCCGATCCTCGTCCGCGCCTCTCCGGTTTCCCTCCAGAAGATGTCGCAGCGGTGATCGGGATCGGAGCTCCGGCAGACGGATCCTCGGCGCTCGAGAGCTTCTTCGCGACTTGTCCGGCCGGGTCCGGGGCCGCCTTCGTGGTGATCCAGGACCTCGCACCGGGGCAGGAAAGCCGGCTGGCCGAGCGTCTGGCGCGGTACAGCCCGATGCCGGTCGAGATGATGAAGACCGACACCCGGATTGCCCCCGACCATGTCTACCTGCTCCCGCCCGGCAAGCTGGTACGGATCGAGAAGGGCCTGCTGCGGCTTGCCCCGCGCGGTGACGGTCCGGCCCTCCCCATCGACATCTTCTTCACGTCCCTGGCCGGGGAATGCGGCGCCCGGGCCTGCGGCATCGTTCTGTCGGGCACCGGCCCGGACGGCAGCCGCGGCGCCATCGCGATCAACGCCGCCGGCGGGCTGGCCCTGAGCCAGGACAGCGGGGAAGCGGGAGGCAACGCCATGCCGGCCGGCCTGCGCCGCGCCGGGATCGTCGATGCCGGATTGCCGGCGACCGAGCTTGCCCGGCGCGCGCTCGACCGTCGGCAATGGCCGCCGCAGATCCCCCTCGGGCCAGAGCCCGCGGCCCGCGAACAACCGTTCCCGGAAGAGAGCGAGGCGATCTTGCAGGCGCTCGAGGACGCCACGGGCACCGATTTCAGGCTTTACAAGAGCTCGACGGTCCTGCGCCGGATCGGCCGGCGGATGCAGGTCCTCGGCCAGCCGGATCTGAAAAGCTATGCCGCGCTGCTGCAGAGCCTGCCCGGCGAGGTCACGGCGCTGAACCGCGAGTTGCTGATTTCGGTCACCCGCTTCTTCCGCGACGAAGAGGCGTTCCGGGTGATCGGGGACCGCGTGATCCCCGGGATCGTCGAGACGCTTCCGCCCGGCCAGACCGCGCGGGTCTGGGTGGCGGGATGCGCGACCGGTGAGGAAGCCTATTCCCTCGCGATGCTGCTGCATGAGGCGTTTGACAAGGCCGGGCGAGAGCCGAGGATCAAGGTCTTTGCCACCGACATCAACCCGGACAGCCTGCAAGTCGCCTCGGCGGGCAGCTACCCGGCCTCGGCTGGCGCAGAAATCGGCCCCGAGCGGATGGAGCGCTATTTCCGGACCGATGGCGGCAGGCTGCAGGTGAGACACACGCTGCGCCGGTCGCTGGTCTTCGCCCGTCACGACCTGCTCTCGGACCCGCCGTTCAGCCGGATGGATCTGGTCAGTTGTCGCAATACGCTGATCTATTTCCGTCCGGCCGCACAGAAGGACGCGCTGCTGCGGCTGCAATATGCGATCCGAAAATCCGGTCACCTGTTCCTCGGCAGCAGCGAGACCCTGTCCAGCCTTCAGAACGGGTTTCAGCCGGTCGATGCCCGGCACAAGGTCTTTGTCCGGGTCTCGTCACGGCCATCGGGCCAATTCGTCCTGTCCTCGCTGAAAACCTCGTCCCGCCATGATCGGAGGCTGCCCCCGCTTCAGGCCGGCGGCGACGGTGATCCGGAGATCCGCCCCACAATGAGCGCAGAGCCCCCCTCCCCCCGCAGCCGCGCCCCGCTCTCCGACAGGCCAGCCACAGCCTCGCCCGGCTCCTGCGCCCTGCCCTGCATCATGGTCAATGACAGGCACGAGGCGATCCATCTCTTCGGCGACCTGCGGCCGTTCCTCCCGTCCCGCCCCGGCGTGGCCGGTCCAGAACTGGCCCGGATCCTGCCCGAAGCGCTGGTCGCCACGGCACGCCGCCTGCTCGATCTGGCGATGGCCAGCAACACGGCCCGGAGCTCGGATCCGGTCGAGATGCCGCTTGCCGGGACGGACGGCCTGTTGCGGCTGCATGCGGTGACCTTGCCGGCCGCAGCTCCCGGCTCTGGCGCATTGCTGAGCTTCGAGAGGCTCGGTCAGGCATCGCAGAACAGCCCGGAAGGCGGCAAGCCAGTCGAGCTGCCGGCCGAGGCCCAGGCCCGGATCGACGGTCTCGGACGCGAACTCGACAGGACCCGGGCCGATCTCGAGGCCACGATCCAGGAACTCGAAACCTCGAATGAGGAACTGCTATCGGTCAATGAGGAGCTGCTCGCCTCGAACGACGAATTGCAGGGCGCCAACGCAGAGCTGCAATGGGTCAACGAAGAGATCAACGCGCTCAATGCCGATTATCAGGAAAAGATGGCCCTGATGAACCGGTTGAATGCCGATCTGGGCAGCATGGTCCAGTCGGCGGGCGTGGCGACGGTGTTCCTCGACGAGGCGCTGCTCATCACCCGCTTCTCGCCGGAGGCCTGTTCGGTCTTCAAGCTGCGCGACAGCGATATCGGGCAACCGCTCTGCGACATCGCCCACAAGCTGCACTATCCCGACCTGCTGGAAGACATCCGCGACACGATCCGCAGCGAAGCCGGTTTCGAGCGCGAGACCACGGCCGAGGATGGCGCGCTGTATCGGGTGCGGATCACGCCCTATGCGATACAGGCCTCGGGTCATCGCGGCGCCCTGGTGACGCTCAGGGATGTCACCGCCCATCGCGATCTCGCGCGGTTACGGGGCGTGATCGACGCAATGCCCGAACCTGTCGCGGCCCTGGATGCCGACGGCACCATCACGCTGGTCAACAAGGCCTGGAAGCGCTGCGCCCATTCAGGCGGCGATGCCGCGCCGGATCATTGCAGCCCCGGCGGGAATTACCTCGCGGCCTGCCTGATGCCGCCACAAGGTCTGCCGGTACCGTTCGACCCCGAGGATCCGGGCCTCGCCCTGCGGGCGCGTGAGGGGCTGAAATCGGTTCTCGAGGGCCGCCAGCCCAAGTTCTCGGTGGAATATCCCTGTCACGGACCGACCGAAGGGCGCCGGGTCTGCATGACGGCTACCCCGGTCCCCGGAAGCGCGGTCGGGGCGGTGATCCGGCACGTCGAAATCGACCCATGGCTCCGGAAGGGAACGGGCGCCAGCCTCAATACTCGCGAAAAGACGCAACGTCACGGCGGCTAAGTCTTAAAAAAACCAGTCTGAATCAGCAGTCTCGCTAAAGTTGTTCAATAGATCGTTAGCTTTGTCGGAGGACAGTCCGGACGGTTAGCGTGACTTCGCCGAGGACTGTGCCGGAAATGGGACGATACAATGCGCCGGCCCCCCTGCCGGCCGCAGAAGACGACAGGACGAGTGACATCGGGAAAGCTTCCCGCCGGCCTTCCGGGCAATCGTTCGAGTTCGAGCTCCAGGCCTTCCCCCGTCAGGCGTCGGCCTGCGGCCCCGAGACCGCTTCAAACCATTCCGACCGGCTCGAGCTGATCCAGCTCGAGCTGGAAATGCAGAACCGGGAATTGGTCGAGGCGCAGGCCGTCTCGGAAAGGGAGCGGCGCAAATACCTGACCCTCTTCGAACGCCTTCCGCTGCCTGCGGTTGTTCTTGACCGGAGCGGGGTGGTGCGCGAGGCCAATGAGGCCGCGGCCGCCGTGTTCGGCTGTTCCGCGACCGAGCAGCTCTGCAACCGCTCCGTCTACCGCATGCTCGACGCGGAAGCCCGAAGCCGCGTGCATGCCTATCTGGCCGCACCGCCCTCCGTCACCGAAGAGGGCTCCGCCACCGAGATCCCGCTCCATGTCGGCAGGCCCCATGACGGGGCATATCTGTCCTATAGCGCCCACCTGGCCCGGCTTCCGGCCTGTTCCGAAGAGGACAGCCGGGTGCATATGCTTCTGGTCGACCGCCATTCAGACGACCGGCAGGAACGCGAAGGCCGCTGTCGGCAGATGCTGAGCGACTCGACCTCGACCCTGATCCATGCCTTCGACCTGACCGGCAACCTGATCTTCGCCAACCGGGCCGCCAGCGCCTATCTGGAGGGCGCCGAAACACTGAGCGTCGAGCAGCGCCGCGCCTTCGACGGGCTGCTGGGCTCGCGCGCGCTCGATATCGAGGTGCTGATCGCAGGAAAGCCGATCAGCAATCAGGGCAGCTATGCCGCCGCCCCCGAGGACCGGCGCAGCTTCCTGATCCAGAAATTTCCGCTTCGCGACGATAGCGGCAAGATCTTCGCCGTCGGCGGAACCTCGACCGATGTCAGCACGCTGATGGCCGGCCAGTCCGATCTCTATGCTGCCTTCAGCCTCGCCAAGGACCTCGCCAATCGCGATGCCCTGACCGGACTCGCCAACCGTCCGGGCTTCGTGGAAAGGCTGCGCGGCGCACTGGCGGGGCTCGACCCGGCGGGCAAGGGCCTGGCGCTGGGATTTCTCGACATCGACGCCTTCAAGGACATCAATGACGGCATGGGCCACGAGATCGGCGACGCTATCCTGTCGGCCTTCGCCCGGCGGCTGGAAGACACCATGGGCGAGCGGGCCTGCCTCGGCCGGTTCGGCGGCGACGAATTCCTGTTCTTCATCGCCGACAGCACCCCCGAAGAGGCCGAACGTCTGCTGCAAAGGACGCTCGGCGATATCCGCTCGCCCTATGAGGTGGCGGGAACCAAGGTGCTGCTGACCTGCAGCGCCGGGCTCAGCCACGCCCCGCGCGATGCCACCCGCGCCGAGGACCTGCTGCGCGCCGCCGACATGGCGCTTTATTCCGCCAAGTCGAACGGCCGCGACCGGATCTCGCATTTCAGGGAAAGCCTGCGCTTCACCAGCGAGCGGCGGTTGCAGGTGTTCAGCGCCTTGCGCAAGGCGCTTTGCGAGGACAGCTTCCGGCTGGTCTTCCAGCCCAAATTCGACATTTCCGACCGGCGCATGATCGTCGGCGCCGAGGCGCTGCTGCGCTGGCGCGACCCGCAGCTTGGCGAAGTCTCTCCGGCCGAATTCGTCCCTCTGGCCGAGGCCAACGGCCTTCACAACGCACTCGACCTGCGGGTACTCAAGCTGTTCGCCCGGCAGCAGGGCGAATGGGTACGGCGCGGGCTGCGGCTGCCGGTCTCGGTGAACCTTTCGGCCCGTTCGCTGCAAAGCACCGAGCTGGTGCCCTCGGTCCTGGCACTGCTCGACTATCACGACATTCCGCCCGAATTGCTGCTGCTCGAGATCACCGAGACCGGCCTGATGACCTGTGCCAGCGAGGCGCCCCGGAACCTGGCCAGGCTGGCCGATGCCGGGGTGCGGATCTCGATCGACGATTTCGGGACCGGCTATTCCTCGCTTGCCTATCTGCAAAAGCTGCGCCCGAGCGAACTGAAGATCGACCGCAGCTTCATCGCTCAGCTCGATGCCCGGGACGAGGCCTCCGAGCGTATCGTCCGGGCGATGCTGGCGCTCGCTGAGAGCCTGCAGCTCTCGACCGTGGCGGAAGGGATCGAGACCGAGGACCAACTGGCCTGGCTGGTCGAAAACGGCTGCGAATTCGGTCAGGGCTTTCTGGTCAGCCCGGGGCTTGAGATCCCGGCCTTCGAAGCCCTTTTGTCCGGATAGGACCGCCCTGCCCGGGCGATCGTTCGGGGCAGAGCCGGAAAAGCCCACGGGGCGATGCATTGCACCGCCCCGTTTCGCAAGATCTGTCACGTCATGGCTGGCTGGGGATCCGCATCGCTGGCTCGACTAGCGGCTGGCGGCGAAGGGACCTGGCTGGCGCAGACCGATCAGGCGTTTTCTTGTTCGAAGTGACCGCACCAGTCGTCGGTTTTCACCACCGGCCACAGGCCGCGGGAATCGGCTTCGGGTTGCGTAACCGGCGGATTGTACCGGCACAGCCCGGCGGCTTCGGCGCTCTTGCCGCTGTTGAGGGCATGATCCTGGAAGAAGGTGCAGCTGCTGCAAGCTTGGGCGGACATCGGATGTCTCCTTGTTTTTTCAGAGGCGCCACCCAGCCGCGGCGCCATGAATTCACCATAACGCCTCCGCCCGCAGGACGCAATAAATTTCTGTTAAAAATCAAATGGTTGACAGATATTGTCAGACATCAATCCGTGACTTTTTCAGTCAGAATTCGACCGGCCGCCGCCACCGCCTTTTCCCCTCCGGCGCCCGGGGCCTGCGGCCGACCGCCTGTCGCCGCGCGGAACGGAGGCAAGGCTCTTTCCCTCGCCGCTCTAACCTGATAAAAAGAGTCGGGTTAAAGGGCGCCATTTCGGCCCCGCCACAGATACCGCTACGCGTCACGACAGGACCCAGCTCTTTGCCCGGCCCCTGCCCGCTTTCCGGAGGACATGGATGACTGTGCAAAACGTGACACCGTCCGACGAAAGCCGCTCTGATCCGTTCTTCGCCCGCATCTCGGACGACCCGCTCGCGGGCGCCTTCTCGGGCGGGATACGGGCGCATGCCCATGGTCGCGTCAGCGCGGTACCGGCCGAGGATGTGCCCGCGCTTTGGGACCGGCTCTGCGAGACGCCGCGCCAGGGCCCCACGGTGGCCTATGTCCATGTCCCCTTCTGCGAGAACCACTGCCTGTTCTGCGGCTTCTATCAGAACCCGTGGCGGCGCGAGGCGGGCGCGCCCTATGTCGACGCGGTGCTGGCGCAGATGCGCGCCGGCGCAGCAACGGCGGCGCAGCAGGGTCACCCGATCCGCGCCCTCTATCTCGGCGGTGGCACCCCCTCTGCCCTGTCCGCCCGCGATCTCGCCCGGCTGGTCGGCAGTCTTCGCGAGACCCTGCCGCTGAGCCCGGATTGCGAGATCACGCTGGAGGGACGGATCGTCAGTTTCGGGCTCGAGAAGGCACGGGCGGCCTTCGACGCCGGCGTCAACCGCATCTCGCTCGGCGTGCAGAGCTTCGACGACCGCGTGCGCCGCCGTCTCGGCCGCAAATCCACCCGAAGCGAGACGCTGCGCTTTCTCGAAGGCCTCGTCGCGGCCGATTGCGGCGCAGTGGTGATCGACCTGATCTACGGCCTGCCGGGCCAGGACCGCGCCACCTTCCGCGACGATCTGCGGATGGCCACCGCGCTGGGGATCGACGGGCTCGATCTCTATGCGCTGAAGACGATCCCCGGCACGCCGCTCCTGCTGGCTCAGGAGAAGGGCAAGCTGCTGCCGGCCGCGCCCCACAGCCTTGGCCATTATTACGCCGATGGTTGCGAGGAGATGGAGCGGGCCGGATGGGACGCGATCTCGACCACACATTGGCGGCGCGGCCTGCGCGAACGCAACCTCTACAATGCCGATATCAAGTCCGGCGCCGCCTGCCTTGCCTTCGGCGCGGGCGCGGGCGGCAATCTGCACGGCCATGGCTACCGGTTGCAGCCCGATCTCGACGCCTATGCCGAGGCCACCCGGCAGGGCGGCCGGGCGCCGCTGGCGGGGCTGATGCGCCCCTCGGCCCTGGCACCGGTGCATAACGCGATAAAGGCGGGGATGGAGCGCGGGCGGCTCGACCCCGCCCCCGTCGAGCGGGCGCTTGCGGAATGCGGCCTCGCGCTCCGCTTCGAGGATCTGGCCGCGCCGCTTCTGACGCAGTGGCAGGAAGCGGGGTTGATGACGGCCGGGACCGGAGCCCTGACTCTGACGCTTGCCGGGCGGTTCTGGCAGGTGGCGATGACCACGAGGCTCATCGCCTGGACCGATCGCTCCGTCAGTGAGGCCACCCGTGAGGCATGCAGCCCAGAGGAGACGACAGCATGACCCCGCGCGCATCCGTCCGTCTTTCCCGCAACAGGACGATCCGAACCGCAGGACCGCTTTCGGGACGCCATCTCTTCGTGTTCGGCGCGGGCTTCTGCGCAGGCCTCGTGGCGCTTCGCGCCCGCGACGCGGGCGCCCGGGTCTCGGCCACCACCCGCGACCCGCTGCGCGCGGCCGAACTGGCCGAGCAAGGCATCGGGATGCATCTTTTCGACACCGCCGCCAGCGAGCGTCGGGCCGGTCTGGCCGACATGCTGGAGGGCGTCACCGATCTGCTGATCTCGGTCCCGCCCGGCGCCGGGGGCTGTCCGGTCCGCGCCGCGCTCGTCTCCGCCGGGGCGCTGCGTTCCGGACCGGGATGGATCGGCTATCTGTCCTCGACCGGGATTTACGGCGATTGCGGCGGCGCCTGGATCGACGAGACCCGCGCCCCGGCGCCGCGAACCGCCGATGCCCGCGCCCGGCTGATCGCCGAAGGCGACTGGGCCGCACTGGCTGCCGATGGCGGCGCCGCGCTCGACATCCTGCGCCTGTCCGGCCTTTACGGTCCCGGGCGCCGCAACGCACTGGACCGGATGCGAAGCCCCGGCATCCGGGCCGTGCTGCGCCACGGGCAGGTGTTCAACCGCATCCATGTCGAAGATGCGGCAGGCGCGATCCTGGCCGCCATGTCCGCCCCTGCAGGCCAGCGCCTCGTGAACCTCGCCGACGACCTGCCCGCCCCCGCACATGCGCTTCTGGATCATGCTGCGCGGCTTCTGGGCCGCCCACCCGCGCCGCGCGTACCGTTCGGGGAGGCCGGGCTGCCGCCCGGCGCAGCGGCGTTCTGGGCCGAGAACCGGCGCATCCGCAACGACCGGCTGAAGACCCTGCCCGGGTTCGCGCTGCGCTATCCCACCTATCGCGAGGGACTTGCCGCAATTCTCGCCGAAGAGCGCGCAGGTATCGCCACAACCGCCGCAGAATAGCCGCAGCACCTCTCACCCCCCAGGCTCTGCCCGCCGGAGCACCCGCAAGAAGGAGACATGACATGATGCCCCCCGCAATGCCGAAAACCCCGCGAGGCCGCCCATGAGCCGCGCCGAACACAGCTTCCGCACCGGCGCCACCCCGGTGCATGACGCCCGGGTCCTGACCGATGGTGAGATCACCACCCGGATCCTGCTGGACGGCGTCGCCTACACCCTGCGCATCACCCGCGCGGGCAAGCTGATCCTGACGAAATGACCCCGGATCGCGGTTCACGGGGGGCCGCCCCCGTCGCCACGCTCGACGAGCTGCCGCCGCTCGAGCGTGCCGCGATCCGTTGCCTGCGCGGCTGGTCCGACGGCCCCGCGACCCGGGCTCGCATGCGTCGCAATTTCGGACAGATCCTCGGCCCGCGCGCCGAAGCGCAGGAAGAGCTGCTCGACGCCGTGACAGAGCTTGTCCGGGGTGCCGGGCGGCGCCCGATGGCCGGCCACCGCCCCGCCCATCGCGAGGTCGGCGGCGATGAGAACGCCTTCGCCCAGATGGTGGCGGCCGCCCTTGTCGGCGAGCGCGAGGATGCCTTCCTGTTCGCGCTGGCCCTGATGGAGCCGCAGGCCGCCGCGCAGGCGGTCGCGGTCGCGCAAGAGCTTGGAATGGCGCTGCTGGGGCTGGTGCGGGCGCATCCGGCCAATGATGGCCCCGCCAGTCACGGCCAGCTGCTGCACTGATACGGGGGCCGGGCCCTTGCCGGGGCCCGGCCGTCCTGACCGTGTCGGAGGAAATTGCCCCCCTGCCGACCCCGATGTGCCGCAGGGCGCGCGCGATGGCCTGCCCGCCGCGGCACGTCGACAGGGGGGATGCGTCAGGAAACCGCCGGTCCCCGATCGCATTGCGCCCTGGCCGGTTGTCCCTGCCCCGAAGGCAGGGCACCGGTCAGGGCCGCCAGGTCGGACATCGCCACGAGAAAGGTCTCGGAGGCATTGCCCTCGCAGATCAGCATCGCCGCGGTATGGGCCCGGCTGCGCCGGCCCCGGCGCAAGGCCACCAGCACCTCCATGAACTGGCGCTCATGCGGGCTGAGGATCCGGGCACAGCCCGGGCAGTCCGGGTTCGAGAAACGGAACCCCGAGCCCCGCGCGGCACGCATCTGCTGCACCGCCGCCAGCACCGCCACCGCGATCTCGGAGGCCCGCGCCCGGGCCATCCCCGGCGGGAACATCGCCTCGGCCTTGGCGAAGGCGTTGATCCAGGCCTGGCTGTTCGGAAAGGCGAAACTCTGGAAATAGTGGCGCGCAACGGTCAGAACGCCCTGCTCGGACGGATCGTAGCCCGCCTCGGCCAGCGGCCGGTCCTGTGGCCCGAGACGGCGCTCGCAGCCGGAGCCCCTCATGCAATGCGCTCCAGCCGGCCGGCAGCCTTGCCGGAAGGTCCCGGATGGCGCGGCCCCCATGCCCCGGCAAAGGCCGGTTTCAATGCGTGGCGACGGCCGGCGCGGAAACCGGCAGAGCCTTCGGACAACATCATGGGCAGATCCTCCAGTTTCGTTTCCGGGGAGGCGGCAGGCAGGCCGACCGCAACGGCCAGCAGCCCGCAGGCCTCCCCGAAAGCCTGATGTTCCGGTCTCGGCTGGGCGCAAACCGCCGCTGGCGTGAGCTTGCGCCTAATCTGACAAAATTAGTCGGATAAGGCAAGCCCCCTTCCCCGCCCTGCTGAGAACGACCGGCAGGCCCTTGCCTTCCACCCGTCTCTGCCCCTTCGAGATAGGGATGATTTTCCGTTTTCGAAGATCTTGACGGTGCGGCCGGGTCTTCCTTTATCAGCATCGGAAACGCCCGTTCGGGGTTTTCGGGAACACGCGACAGGTCCGGCTCGACGAGCGGACCGCCGGGGTTTGTCCGCAAGGAAAGCCGCCGGGGTCGTCAGGACATCAACCGCCGCCGCACGGCGGGACCTGAAGCATGTTCGCCCCCAGGGGCGTCTCCGCCGGTGCGTATCAGCGCCCCGGTATTGCGACCGACGCAAGCAAGGAGACGTGTCATGCTCTATCCGTCCACATTCGCTGCGGACCCGTTCGCGCTGATGCGCCAGATGGGCCGCGACCTCGACCGGACCCTCGGCGCAAGGCTCGGCGCTCGGACAGCCGCCTTTCCGGCGGTCAATGTCTGGCAGAATGACGAGGCCGTGGCGATCACCGCCGAGCTGCCGGGCATCGCCCCGTCGGATATCGACATCACGATCAAGGACAATGTCCTGACGCTGTCGGGCGAACGCCGCGCGCCGGAGTTCGGCGACAGCGCCATCTGGCACCGGCGCGACCGCGCCTATGGGCGTTTCAGCCGCGCGATCCGCCTGCCCTTCCCCGCCCGCGACGACCAGGTCGAGGCGCGCTTCGTCAATGGCGTGCTGCGCGTGGTCGTGGCGCGTCCCGAGGAAGACAAGCCGCGCCGGATCGAGATCAAGGCCTTGTGAGAGGAGGACGCCAGATGACCACCGACATGACTGCCCCCGACAAAAGCCCCGCCGACGCGCCGGAAACCGCCCGTGGCGGCCGCATCTACCGCCCGCTGGCCGATATCGTCGAAAGCGACGGCACCGTGACGCTGATGCTGGAGATGCCCGGCGTCTCCGTGTCCGATGTCGAGATCGCGCTGGAAAACCGGGTGCTGACGATCAGCGGCCGCGCCGGAACCGCCCGGCCCGAACGGCTGCAACTGGTTCATGCCGAATATGGCGAGGGCGATTACGAACGCGCCTTCACCCTGTCGCAGGATGTCGACCCCGACCGGATCGCGGCCGAGATGAAGGACGGGCTGCTGCGCGTGACCCTGCCACGCGCCGAAGCCGCGCAACCGAAGAAGATCGCCGTCAGGTCCGCCTGAGCGGATCGCGCATGGAAAGGAGGACATATCATGCAGATCAGGGATCTCATCCCCTGGGCGCGGAAGGAGCACAACCCCGAGCCCAAAACCGGAACCGGAACTGACGAAGACAACCCGATCGCGGCATTGCAGCGCGACATGAACCGCGTCTTCGAGGGGTTCTGGAACCGCCTCGGCGCGCGCGACTGGCCGCTGGGAGGCGATGCGAAATCAGATGTCGTCGAGACCGCCGATGCCATCGAGGTGTCGATCGAGCTGCCCGGCATGGAGATGAAGGACATAGAGGTCTCCGTCACCGACGACACCCTGACCGTCAAGGGCGAGAAGAGGATCGAGCGCCAGGAAGAGAAGACCGGCTATTACCTGTCCGAACGCAGCTATGGCGCGATCTATCGCAGCCTGCCGCTGCCGCCCGGCGTCGATGGCAGCAAGGCCGAGGCCTCGTTCCGGAACGGGGTGCTGACGATCCGCCTGCCGCAGACGGCCCAGGCGCAGTCGCAGGTCAGGAGGATCGAGGTGCAGGGCGCCTGAGCCCTGCCCGAAAGACGAACCGGCCGCCATCCCGGCGGCCGGACCCTGTCGCCTTCTCCACCGGCGGCACCGCGCGGTTCACCCCGTCGTCACGCAAAGGTTCCGTGCCGCCGCCGCCCGATCCGAACCGGGATCGAAGCGGCCTTCCTCCTTGTCATGTCCTTGGGGGCTGCTGCGAGGCGCCCGACCGGGGCGCTTTCCAGCGAAGTTCGGAGAGGGTCTCCACCGGCGCGATCGCACCGGAATGCGGGCGCGCGCCGTCAGGCGGTGTGACGCGGCCTGCCAGGGCTGCACCCGGTGCCGTTTTTCGCTGCAGTCGGGGCGGCCGGCATCCTCGGCACCCGAGGTTCCATCCTCTGCCCCAGAAACAGCAGAAAGGCGGCCGAAGGCGCGGCCGCCGAGAGCCGCCGACGACCTGCCGGGCCCGCGGAAGACGCATCCCCCGCTGCTCCCCGACAGGCCGCCGGACGACGGCAGGGACGGCCTAGAGCGGCCGCGCCTGTTCATAGCCGCGCGCAGAGACGCCGCGCGGCGTTGTCAGCAGGTGATCGGGCGTCAGGCGCAGCGTGTCCATCGCGATCATCCGTTCCTCGTCGGTGGGCACGACCAGCGTCGCCACTGACGCGTCGGGAGCGCTGATATTCGGATACCCGTCGCGCGCCACCTCATTCGAGGCCTCGTCGATCCGAACCCCGAGGAAGCCGAGACCGGAACAGATCCGCGACCGGATCTCGGCACTGTTCTCGCCAATGCCCGCGGTGAAGACCAGGGCGTCGAGCCCGTCCATCGCGGCGGCATAGGCGCCGATGGTCTTCTTGATCTGATAGACGAAGATATCGACCGCCAGCGCGCAGCGCTCGTCGCCCTCGGCGGCGCGGCGGCTGACCTCGCGCATGTCGTTGCTGACACCCGAGACGCCGAGCAGGCCGCTCTTGTGATAGCAGAGCTTCTCGACCTCATCGATCGACATGCCGAGCTGCTTGACCAGGTGGAAGACCACGGCCGGGTCGAAATCGCCCGCGCGGGTCCCCATCGGCACACCGCAGAAGGTGCCGAAACCGATCGAGGTATCGACCGACTTGCCGCCCTTGACCGCGTTCAGCGTGACGCCGTTGCCGAGATGGCAGACCACCATCTTCATGTCCTTGATCGGCCAGTTCAGCAGGTCGGCTGCGGCCTGGCTGACATAGCGGCAGGACGTGCCGTGAAAACCGTACCGGCGGACACCGTGCTTGGCGTAAAGATCGTAGGGCAGCGCGAAGACATGGGCCTCGGGAGGCACGGTCTGGTGGAAGGCGGTGTCGAAGACGACGATATTGGGAACGCCCGGGAACAGACGCCGGGCCTCTTCGATCCCGGCGATGTTGCAGGGGTTGTGCAGCGGCGCGAAGCCGATGCAGGCGCGCAGTTGCGCCATCACGTTGTCATCGACCACGACCGAGTCGACGAAGACGTCGCCGCCATGCACCGCGCGGTGGCCGATGGCCGTGATCGCGGCAGGGCTGTCGATGACGCCGAATTCGGGGTTCATCAGGTTCTCGACCATGAGCCGGAAGCCTGCCTGGTGGTCGGGAATCGGCTGCACGACAGACTCCCGTCGGCCGCGGGCGTGGTGGTCGGATGTAGAGCAGTCCTCGCCGATCCGGGCAATCAGACCCTTCGCGACGACTTCGGACAGATCTGTCGAGTAAAGCTGATACTTCAGGCTGGAGCTGCCGCAGTTGATGGTCAGGATCATCTGGCCGTCCTTTCTTTTAAAACAGCGAGGACGGGCGGCGCGACGAGGGGGGAGTTTGGGAGGAGGGATGTCGCGCCGCCCGTTCGGGGTGCAGGGTGTCGGCCTGCCCCCGGATCACACCGGCATTGGGAGGAGAGCCCAGAAACCGATGGATGTCAGTACGTTGAAGACAAGCGTCATGGCTGCGATCGTGCAGGCCGGCGGGTCGATATGGGTATCGCCGCGATCGAGGAAGATCCGGGCGAAGAACTCGCCGACGAAGGCGCAGACCAGACCCGCGATACCGGCCCAGATGATGCTGCCCGACGCGACACCGACGATGGCGGCCGGCAGCGCGATGTGGTGGGTGACGGGAGTCAGCACGCCCACGGTCAGGAACAGCAGGCTCGCCGCCGCGATACCGAAGGCCAGAAGCGCACCCGCCATGCCGTAGGTGATGCCCAGCCAGCCGCCCAGAAGCCCGACGCCGACGCCGATCATGGCGATCTGGCCGAAGGAGCTCTGGAACACCAGCCATTTGGTGGCATCGGTCGGATGGAAGAAGCGCTCGCCTTCCGGCGTCTTGCCGCACAGCCCGCAGGTGCCCCAGATGAAGCGCACGATGAAGGCCGAGATCACGACGCTCATGCCGGGATAGTCGGTCCAGGGCAGGCCCGGGCCCACATCGGGCACCATCGCGACGCCCCAGCAGATCACGTAGCCGACGATCCCGAAGATGCCGCCGACCAGCAGCACGTCGGGACTGTTCAGCCCCATGCCCGCCGTCACGATGTTGCGGCCGCTGTCAAGCTTGCCCTTCGAGGCCGCATAGGCCGCGGCGGCGACGCCCGAGGCGAAGCCGCCCACATGCGGACCGAAGACGCCGAACGGGATCCCGAAGAAGTCGGTGGCCGCTGGCGCGACGGCCAACTGGATCGCAACGCCCGCGATCGTCAGGATGCCCACGAAGGCGAAGGCCGGCAATGCGCCGATCGCCGCCCCGAAAATGCCGCCCCCGAAGGCGACCAGTAAACCGAGTGCAGTCATTTGTTCCTCCTTGCAACGCAACCGACATCGCTCACCCGAAATCCAGGACGTGGATTTGCGCGCTCACTTCGATTCCGCTTTCAAGATCTCATGTCGATTCTTTCGGTTTCCATTCGCTCCGCAACCGCTGCCGGATTTCAAAAACAAAAATAACCACATCCGGAAAAAGATTAGCTTCCCGGGTCGGAAATTTTCATCCCTCGATATCGGAATATCGAAACGAAACCCGAATTTGGGCGCGTCGTCGTAAATAATGGTGAGCGAATTTACCCAAACGGTCAACGCGGGGAACTTGGCTTCCGCAGGTGATTTCTTGCCAGAGTCGGGAAAGGCCGGAAAACCTGCCCCTCGAAGGAGCCAAAATCGTCCAGAACCGCCCCATAAATCTTTTTTTATATATGTTTTTCAGACACTTGAAAGGAGAACTCGATTCGCCCCCGAAACCGCAGGAGCCCCACACCACACGCCCCTTGAGGGCTTTACCGGGGTTATCTTGACCTCCCCATGACAAGATTTTACCCGCCCGGGTAATTTCCTGTCATCGCTCCGATTTGCGCCGCGCACCGCCCTCCTGCGCCAAACCCCTTGTTTTCATGACCGATACGCCGGATTTTGCACCCTCCGGCAAGTTATTACCCGTCATTGTCAAACCCTTCGCGTTGTCCCGGACCCCGACCAACACCTATTCTCCATTCAACGACGCGGCTCATCGCGAAGGAAATGGAATGTTCGGTTCCTCGAAAAACAAAGTCCTCATGATCGTCGGCGATTATTCCGAAGATTATGAAGTGATGGTTCCCTTCCAGGCGCTGGAGATGGCAGGCATCGCGGTCGACGCGGTCTGCCCCGGCAAATGCAAGGGCGACACCATCCGGACCGCGATCCACGATTTCGAGGGCGACCAGACCTATAGCGAGAAGCCCGGTCACCTGTTTCGTCTGACCGCCGCCTTCGGACTGATCGACCCGGACAGCTATCACGGGCTCTATCTCCCCGGCGGCCGCGCCTGCGAATATCTGCGGCTCGACGACGAAGTGCTGACCCTGGTCCGCAGCTTCATGAAGAACGACCGGCCCGTCGCCGCGATCTGCCACGGGCCGCAGATCCTTGCAGCCGCGGGCGTGCTCGCCGGCCGCACCCTGACGGCCTACCCGGCCGTCGCCCCCGAGATCCGCGCTGTCGGTGGCACCTATGTCGCCGTTGCGCCGGAAGACACCGTAACCGACGGAAATCTCGCGACATCTCCGGCCTGGCCCGGTCACCCGGGGCTCATGCGCGCCTTCCTGCGTCGCATCGCACCCGATGTCGTGAACTGAACGAACCTATCGGCGCCGGCGGGCCGCAATGGCTCGGCGGGGCATAACAGCCTGGAGGATACCATGATTGAGAAGGGCTTTACGAAACCGACGGACCGCGTATTGCGGCTGAAGAAGCAGATCATCAACGCGAAGCCTTACGTCGAGTCCGAGCGTGCTGTTCTTGCGACCGAAGCCTACAAGGCAACCGAAGGGCTGCCGGCGATCCTGCGGCGCGCCAAGGTTGCCGAGAAGATCTTCAACGAGCTTCCGGTCACCATCCGCGAAGACGAGCTGATCGTCGGCGCGATCACCAAGAACCCGCGTTCGACCGAAATCTGCCCCGAATTCTCGTTCGAATGGGTGGAAGCCGAGTTCGACACGATGGCCACCCGGATGGCCGACCCCTTCGAGATCCCGAAGGAAACCGCAGCCGAGCTGCATGAGGCCTTCAAGTACTGGCCGGGCAAGACCACCCAGGCGCTTGCGGCCTCGTACATGTCGAAGAAGACCCATGACTGCATGAACAATGGCGTCTTCACCGTCGGCAACTACTACTTCGGCGGCGTCGGCCACGTCTGCGTGGACTATGGCAAGATCCTCAAGATCGGCTTCCGCGGTGTCATCGAGCAGGCGATCAAGTCGATCGAGGCGCTCGACGAGAAAGATCCGGAATTCATCAAGAAGAAACAGTTCTACAACGCGACCGTGATCGCCTACAACGCCGCGATCAACTTCGCCCATCGCTATGCCGCGAAGGCCGAGGAACTGGCGGCGAAGGAATCGAACCCGGCCCGCAAGGCGGAACTGGAACAGATCGCCAAGAACTGCCGTCGCGTGCCTGAAAACCCGGCCTCGACCTTCTGGGAAGCCTGCCAGACGATGTGGTTCATCCAGTGCATGCTGCAGATCGAATCCTCGGGCCACTCGATTTCGCCCGGCCGGTTCGACCAGTACATGAACCCCTACTTCCTGGCCGACAAGTCGATCAGCAAGGAGTTCGCCCAGGAACTGGTCGACTGCATCTGGATCAAGCTGAACGACGTCAACAAGACCCGCGACGAAGTTTCGGCCCAGGCCTTTGCCGGTTACGCCGTGTTCCAGAACCTCTGCGTCGGTGGTCAGACCGAAGACGGTCTCGATGCCACCAACGAGATGTCCTACATGTGCATGGAAGCCACCGCGCATGTGAAGCTGCCGCAGCCGTCCTTCTCGATCCGCGTCTGGCAGGGTACTCCTGACGAGTTCCTGTTCCGTGCGGCAGAGGTCGTGCGTCTCGGGCTCGGGGTTCCGGCCGTCTACAACGACGAGGTGATCATCCCCGCGCTGCAGAACCGCGGTGTCTCGCTGGCCCATGCCCGCGACTACGGCATCGTCGGCTGCGTCGAACCGCAGGCGATCCACCGCACCGAAGGCTGGCACGACGCGGCGTTCTTCAACGTGGCCAAGGTTCTGGAAATCACCATGAACAACGGCCGCGCGGGCGACACGCAGCTGGGTCCGAAAACCGGCGAGATGACCGAGTGGAAATCGCTCGACGACTTCTACGTCGCGTTCAAGACGCAGATGGCCTTCTTCGTCAAACACCTTGCCGAAGCCGACAACTGCGTCGACATCGCCCATGCCGAACGGGCTCCGCTGCCCTTCCTCTCGGCCATGGTCGATGACTGCCTCGGCCGCGGCAAGTCGGTCCAGGAAGGTGGCGCGATCTACAACTTCACCGGCCCGCAGGCCTTCGGCGTCGCGGATAGCGGCGACTCGGTCTACGCGATGAAGAAGTTCGTCTTCGACGAGAAGAAAGTGTCGATGGCCGACCTCAAGCAAGCCATGGATGCGAACTTCGGTGTCGCGCTCGGCTCGACCGCTCCGTCGGCCACCGGCAAGGGGCCGTCCGAGGAAGAAGTCTACGCCGCGGTGCGCAAGGTCCTCTCGACCAACAGCTCGGTCGATGTGGCCACGCTGAAGGACGAGGTCTACCGGACCCTCGCCACCAACAGCGCTCCGACGTCGGACTCGTCGAAGTATGAAAGCATCCGGCGCCTGATGGACTCGGCCGAGTGCTTCGGCAACGACATCGACGATGTCGACCTGATCGCCCGGAAATGCGCCCGGATCTACTGCCTCGAGGTGGAGAAATACACCAACCCGCGTGGCGGCCAGTTCCAGGCCGGGATCTACCCGGTGTCCGCGAACGTGCTCTTCGGCAAGGACGTGGGCGCGCTGCCCGACGGCCGTCTCGCCAAGCAGCCGCTTTCGGACGGTGTGTCGCCGCGGCAGGGCAAGGACTCGAAGGGCCCGACCGCCGCTGCCAACTCGGTGGCCAAGCTGGACCACTTCATCGCGTCGAACGGCACCCTCTACAACCAGAAGTTCCTGCCTTCGGCGCTGGCCGGTGACCAGGGTCTGCAGAACTTCGCTTCGCTGGTGCGGTCGTACTTCGATCACAAGGGCATGCATGTGCAGTTCAACGTGATCGACCGTGCAACCCTGCTGGACGCGCAGAAACATCCGGAAGCCCACAATGACCTCGTGGTCCGCGTGGCCGGGTACAGCGCCCAGTTCGTCGTCCTCGCGAAAGAGGTGCAGGACGACATCATCAGCCGGACGGAACAAACGTTCTGATCCAGAGACAGGTCGGTCCCCGCAGCGCAGCACGCGGGGGCCGGCCGGGCAGAGACACGGGCGGGCTCCCCTGACATCCAACCGCCCGTGTCCGCCGCCCTCACGATCTGACGACCCGACGACCCGCGAAGAACAGGTGACCCGAATGACCCGCTACACGAGTTTCCAAACCAGGACCGAGATCGTCTTCGGCCCCGGACTGCTGGACCGCCTGCACGCCTATCGCGGCCGGAAGGTCGGCATCGTGACCGACGCTTTCCTGGCGCAGTCCGGCGCCCTCGACCGGGTCCGCAAGGCGCTGCCCGACTGCCAGATCAGGGTCTTTGACGAGGTTGTCCCCGACACCCCCATCGACGCTGTTTCCGCCGGAGCTCGCCATCTGGGCAATTTCGGCCCCGAAGTCATCATCGCGCTCGGCGGCGGCTCGCCGATCGACGGCGCGAAAGCCATCCTTGCCATCGTCCGCGAGATGCATCCCGATCGCTACATCCCCTTCGTCGCAATCCCGACGACCAGCGGCACCGGGTCCGAAGTGACGACCTTCGCCGTGATCTCGGATCCGGCCAACGGACGCAAATTCCCGCTGATCTCGGAAGAGCTGGTGCCCGACGTGGCGCTGCTCGACCCCGAATTCGTGCGCACCGCGCCGCCCAAGGTGACCGCCGATACCGGCATGGACGTCATCACCCACGCGCTCGAGGCCGTGGTCGCCCGAGGCGCCAACTACTTTACCGACGCCTTCGCCGACAAGGCGCTGAGCCTCGCCTTCGCCTACCTGCCCCGCGCCTATGCCGATGGCAATGACATGGAAGCGCGCGACGCGATGCACCAGGCGTCCTGCCTGGCGGGCTTCGCCTTCGCCGCGGCGGGACTTGGCGTCAACCACAGCCTCGCCCATGCGCTGGGCGGCAAGCTGCACGTGGTCCATGGCCGCACCAACTCGGTGCTTCTGCCCGTGGTCATCCCGTGGAACGCGGCAGAGCCGAAGGCCGCCGCCGCCTATGCCCGGATCGCCCGGCTGATCGGCCTCGACGCCCCCGACACCCCTGCCGGAGTGGCCGCGCTGATCGCCAAGATCCGTGAGTTCAACACCCTGTTCGGCATCCCCGCAACGATCCCCGAGATCGGTGCCGACAAGGAGGAATACCGTCGCGTCAGCTCTGACGTCGCGGCGGCTGCGCTGGCCGATGCCTGCACGACCAGCAACCCACGCAAACCGTCCCAGGCAGATCTGGAAGATCTGCTGGCGCAGGTCGGCGGTTAGAGGACGAGGGAGGATGCAGCAGAGCAAGAAGCGCGAAGACCCCAAGTCTAACTTCATCAACGCAAGATCGTGAGCAAGGAGAGAGCGATGCAACAGGAAGCACTGGGAATGGTCGAAACCAAAGGTCTGGTCGGCGCCATCGAGGCGGCGGATGCCATGGTCAAATCGGCCAACGTGACGATGATCGGCTACGAGAAAATCGGCTCGGGCCTCGTCACCGTGATGGTGCGTGGCGATGTCGGCGCGGTCAAGGCCGCTACCGATGCGGGCGCCGTGGCGGCTGGCAAGGTCGGCACCGTGGCCTCTGTCCACGTCATCCCGCGGCCGCATACCGAGGTGGAACGCATTCTGCCCCATCCCGCCCCGGTCGCCGAGTAACCCCTGACTGAAGACTAGGAGGATCGGTCATGAAAGACGATCTCGTCGAACAACTCATGGGGGAAGTGATCCGGAAAATGGGGGGGAGCGACAGCTCCTCCTCCTCCGCCCCCCAACCCGAAGCGAAGGCAGCCCCGGCAAAGGCGCCCAAGGCCTGCCAGCTGACCGAATTCGTCGGCACCGCGATCGGCGACACCATCGGCGTGGTCATCGCCAATGTCGATCCGGCCCTGCACGAAGCGATGAAGATCGACAAGAAATACCGCTCGATCGGCATCGTTGGCGCACGGACCGGAGCCGGTCCCCATATCTTCGCGGCCGATGAGGCGGTGAAGGCGACCAACAGCGAAGTGCTGGTGATCGAACTGCCGCGCGACACCAAGGGCGGCGGCGGCCACGGCTCGCTGGTCATCTTCGGCGCCGCGGATGTCTCGGACGCCCGTCGGGCGGTCGAGGTCATGCTGGGCGAACTGGACCGGACCTTCGGCGATGTCTACGGCAACGACGCGGGCCACCTGGAGTTCCAGTACACCGCCCGTGCCAGCTACGCCCTGAACAAGGCCTTCGGCGCGCCGGTCGGCCAGGCTTTCGGCATCACCGTGGGGGCGCCTGCCGCCATCGGCGTGCTGATGGCCGATACCGCCGCCAAGGCGGCCACGGTCGAGACCGTCGGCTATGCCTCGCCCGGCAATGGCGGGACCAGCTACTCGAACGAGGCCATCTACATGTTCAGCGGCGATTCCGGTGCGGTGCGCCAGGCGATCCATGCTGCCCGCGATGTCGGCAAGCAGCTTCTGGGCGCCATGGACCCGGCTCCGCTCGAGTCGACCACCACGCCGTACATCTGAGCCTGAAAGAGGATGACCGTCATGACCGAGAAAAGCCTTGGATTGATCGAAACCATCGGCCTGGCTGCTGCCGTGGAAGCCGCCGATGCTGCGGTGAAATCGGCAAATGTCCAGCTGGTGGGCTACGAGCTGACCAATGGCGATGGCATGACGGTCGTCAAGCTTCGCGGAGAAGTGGGCGCCATCAAGGCCGCGGTTGCGGCCGGCGCCGTGGCGGCCGAGCGGGTCAACCGCGTCGTGTCGACCCAGGTTATCGCGCGCCCGGCGCGGGACGTGTCCTTGCTGGTGGACAGTCCTGCAACGGTGGGTGCGCTGCCGCCGACGGATCCGGACCCGGATCCGAAAGGCGGCCTGGCTGCAGCTTCCGAGCCCGCGACCGAAGCCGGACCGTCCCCTGCCGAAGCGGCTCCGCCCGCTCCGGCGGAGGTCGACACGGCCGAGGCCGAACAAGACGCGGAAACGGATGCGGCGGCCGCGTCGGACGCCACTGGGACTCTGGCGTCCGACGACACCCCCACCCCCGACACCCCCCCGGCGGAGACCCCGGCCGAGGCAGCACCCGCTGCCGAGGACCAGGCGGCTCCGGAGGCCGGGACGGACACACCGACCGAGACAAGCTCCGAGCCCGCTCCCGAAGCCGGGCCCGAAGCCGCGCCCTCGGAGACAGCCGCTGACACCTCCGACGAGGCGGCGGCGGCCGGCGGGACGGCGAATGCCGGGCGGCGGAACCGCCGGCGTTCCAGCCCGGCCAGGAAGCCCGGACGCTCCGGGAAGTGATGTGAACCGCCCCGGCGCAGCGCGCGGGGCAAGAACCGGAAGCGGCCAGGAGCCGGACGCCCGATGCGGCCGGGACCGAAGCCCCCGAGGCCACCGCGGAGAGACGCGGCAAGGGGGCGGGTCGAGAGGAACAGGACAGGACGATGCTGGAAACTGGTAACATGATTGATCGGATCGTCTCCGAGGTGCTGGCGCAAGGGCGTGCGGCAGCGCGGGGCACGACCGGAACCGACGCGGGATCCGACCCCGCGCTGGTTCCGGTCGGCGTCTCGAACCGGCATATCCACCTGTCGCGCCAGGACATGGATGCGCTGTTCGGCCCCGGCGTCATGCTGACCCGCAAGAAGGCGATGAAGCAGCCCGGCCAGTATGCCGCCGAGGAAACCGTGATCCTGCGCGGGCCCAAGGGCGAGATCGGCAAGGTCCGGGTTCTCGGGCCGCTGCGCAAGGACACCCAGGTCGAGGTCTCGACCGCCGACGGCTTCGCGCTGGGCGTCCGCCCGCCGCTCCGGATGTCGGGCAAGCTCAACGACACCCCCGGCCTCGAGATCGTCGGCCCGCATGGCTCGGTGCGCAAGAGCGCGGGCGTGATCGTCGCGATGCGCCACATCCACATGCTGCCCGAAACCGCCGCCCGGCTGGGCCTCGCCAATGGCGACGAGGTCAGCGTGCTGGTCGAGGGACCGCGCGGCGGGATCATGCATCACGTCGCGATCCGCGCGGCCGAGGCCTCGGCGACCGAGATGCATATCGACGTCGAGGAAGCGAACGCCTTCGGGCTGAAGAACGACGATATCGTGCGGATCCTCCGGGACTGACCGCAGGGACGACGACGCGAGGAAACGGGACCAGAACGATGAGCACCGACAGGACATTGCGCGATTTTGCCGAGCTGATCCGCTCGGGCGACGTGCTGCCCGCGGATCGCCGCGCGCCGGGCCCGCTGAAGATCGGCGTCGATCTCGGCACCGCAAATCTGGTGCTGGCCGTGCTCGACGCGGCCAACCGCCCCGTCGCCGGGACCACCTTCCGCTCGACGGTGGTCCGCGACGGCATCGTCGTCGACTATATCGGCGCGGTCCGTGCCGTCCGCGAGATGAAGGCCGAGCTTGAAGCGCGCCTTGGCGAGCCCCTGATCCGGGCCGCCGCCGCGATCCCGCCCGGCATCCATCCGGGCAGCACCAAGGCCATCGGCAATGTCGTCGAGGCGGCCGATTTCGAGCTGGCCGAGATCGTCGACGAACCTGCCGCCGCGGCCCGGTTCCTCGGCATCGCCGACGGCGCCGTTGTCGATGTCGGCGGCGGCACCACCGGCATCAGCGTGCTGAAGGATGGCGAGGTCCTGGCTTCCTTCGACGAGGCGACCGGCGGCACCCATATGACGCTGGTCCTGGCCGGGGCGCGCGGCGTCAGCTTCGAGGAGGCCGAGGCCGAGAAGCTGGACCCCGCCGCCGAACGCGATGTCTTCGCCGTCATCCGCCCCGTGGCCGACAAGATGGCCAGCATCGTCGCCCGCTTCCTCGAGGCCTATCCCGATCTGGACGCCGTCCATGTCGTCGGCGGCGCCTGCACCTTCAGCGAGTTCGAGCAGGTCTTCGCCAAGGAGACCGGCCGCCGGATCGTCAAGCCGGCCGAGCCGCTCCTGGTGACCCCGCTGGGGATCGCGATGTTCCCGCAAGCGACAGGAGAGAAATGATGGACCGCGCCGCGCTCGATACCCTGCTCGACCGGGCCCTGCTGGACCTGCTGTCGGACCGCATCGTGGCCCGTCTGAAGGCCCGCGAGCGCTCGGCGCTGCTGCTGGTCTCGGGCACCGATCTGGGCCTCGACGCGGCGATCCGGTCGCTGTCGCCGCTGAATGCCGCGGGCTGGTCCTTCGAGATCCGCCGCAGCCCCGACGCCGCCGGGCTTCTGACCCCGGAACGGCTGCGCCTGCTGGGCGGCGCGCAGGCGATCCCGCCGATGGCGGCGCCCGGCGAAACCGATATCGACGGCGTCCTGGGACGCCATGGCCTCGTGGTGGTGCCCGCGCTCAGCGTGGCGCTGGCAGCGCGGGCCTCGCTCGGCATGGCCGAGGACGAGGTCTCGGCGCTTCTGACCGGCGCGCTCGAACGCGGCCGCCGCGTGGTGGCGGCCCGTGACGGCGTCTGCCCCGCCAGCCGCGACCGCAAGGCGCGCGGTCTGACCGGAAATGCCGCCTATCGCGAAATGCTGGCCGGACATCTGGTCCGCCTGCAGAGCTATGGGGTCGAGTTTGCCTGGGCCGCGAAGCTGGGCGATGCCATCGCGTCCCCGCGGCCGGGCGACCGGGGGCCGGGCCCGGGCCGGAGGACCGCGACACCCTCCGTGCCCGGGTCGCGGGTCTTCGGCTGGAGCGAGGCCAAGACGTTCGACAGCGCCGAACTGACGCTCGACGCCGATGTCCTGATCACGCCGCTGGCGGCGGAAGAGTTGCGGGCCCGGCAGGTCCGCGTCGTGAGAGTGTAGGAGAAGGCCGATGCATCTGGGACGCGTTATCGGGACCGTGGTCTCGACCAGCAAGGATCCGAGCCTCACCGGCTCCAAGCTTCTGATCGTGGCGCGGCTGACCCCGCAACTGGAACCGACCGGTTTCACCGAGATCGCCGTCGACACGGTCGGCGCGGGCTGGGGCGAGACGGTGATCGTCGCCAAGGGCAGCGGCGCGCGGATGGCGGGTTCGCTGGGCAAGTCGGTCTCGGATGCCTCGATCGTCGGCATTGTCGACACCGTCGAGACCCATTGAGGAGGCGCATGCGATGATGAGCCCGAACGAAACCCAACTGATCGAGCGGCTGGTGACGGCTGCGCTGGAACGGCGCGGGGTCTCCCCTGCCCCGGCGGCGGATCTGACCCTCGCCGAAGCCGAGGCCATTGCCGCCCGGGCCCGGGCCGCGTCGGTGGCGATGGGCGTGCCGGTGGTGATCTCGGTGGCCGATGCAAGCGGGGCCCAGATCCTGTTTCACCGGATGGAGGGCAGCCTGCCCGCCAGCGCCGCGCTGGCCCCCGGCAAGGCCTGGACGGCCGCGGCCTTCCGCATGGGCACCGACGAGCTTGGCCGGATGGCGCAACCGGGCGGCATGCTGTTCGGCGTCGAAAGCACCCATGACGGCCGCGTCGTGACCTTCGGCGGCGGGATGCCGGTTCGGCGCGGCGACAGGGTCGTCGGAGCGGTCGGCATCAGCGGCGGCACCGTCGACGAGGACATGGCCATCGCGCGCCAGTCCCTGACCGGAATTTCGGACGAATTGGGGCAGAGCCCCGAAGAAGGAGCGGAAAGATGAACGACAAGGATATCAGCAACGCCGTGGCCCAGGTCCTGAGCGGCTATGGCAGCACGGCGGCCGACAGCGCTGCGGACGCTCCGCCGCCGGCCAAGCCGAAAAGCGGTCAGCCCATGTCCGACCTCGTGGCTCAGATCCTGACCGATCTGGGATCGTCTCCGGCAGCCGCGACGACCGATGGCGCCGGTTACGTGCCGGGCTCGAAACGCTGCTGCTGGTCGAAGTCGCCCGTCGACGACCCCATCGACGACATCGTCAACGATCTCGTCGTCAAGGCGCTCGGCGACAAGCAACCCTGCGGTGTCTGCCCGCATTCGGGCAGCTCGGCCGATGTCGCGGTCTCGGATGAAGAGGCGACCACGCTGGGCGACGGCGTCTTCGCGACCATGGACGAGGCGATCGAGGCCGCCGAGCTGGCGCAGCGCCAGTTCCTGTTCTGCTCGATGGCCGCCCGCAAGCGCTTCACCGACGGCATCCGCGAGGTGATCCTGTCGAACGGCACGCTCGAGCGGATCTCGCATATGGCCGCCGAGGAAACCGGGATGGGCAATGCCGCCCACAAGATCATCAAGAACCGGCTGGCCTGCGAGAAGACCCCGGGCATCGAGGATCTGACCACCGATGCGGTCAGCGGCGATGACGGCCTGACGCTGGTCGAATACTCGCCCTATGGCGTGGTCGGTGCGATCACCCCCACCACCAACCCGACCGAGACCGTCATCTGCAACTCGATCGGCATGCTGGCGGCCGGCAACTCGGCGGTGTTCAGCGTCCACCCGCGCGCGACCAAGGTCTCGCTGCTGACGATCAAGCTGATCAACCGCAAGCTCGCGACGCTCGGCGCGCCCGCGAACCTGGTGGTGACGGTGCAGACGCCCTCGATCGACAACACCAACGCGATGATGGCCCATCCCAAGGTGCGGATGCTGGTCGCGACCGGCGGCCCGGGCATCGTCAAGACCGTGATGTCGACCGGCAAGAAGGCGATCGGCGCGGGCGCGGGCAACCCGCCGGTGGTGGTCGACGAGACCGCCGATATCGAGAAGGCCGCCCGCGACATCGTCAACGGCTGCAGCTTCGACAACAACCTGCCCTGCATCGCCGAGAAGGAAGTGATCGCGGTCAACCAGATCGCCGATTTCCTGATCTCGGAAATGCAGAAATGCGGTGCCTACCTGATCAAGGACCCGGCGGTCATCAAGCAGCTTGAGGGCGTTGTCATCAACGAGAAGGGCGGGCCGAAAACCTCCTGCGTCGGCAAGAGCGCGGCGCACCTGCTGGGCCTGATCGGCATCACCGTGGGCGACGACGTCAAGATCATCCTGACCGAAGCCGACAAGGATCATGTCTTCGTCCAGGAAGAGCTGATGATGCCGATCCTGCCGCTGGTGCGTGCACCCAGCGTCGACGATGCCATCGATCTGGCGGTCGAGCTGGAACACGGAAACCGGCACACGGCGATGATGCACTCGACCAACGTGCGCAAGCTGACCAAGATGGCCAAGCTCATCCAGACCACGATCTTCGTCAAGAACGGCCCGTCCTATGCGGGGCTGGCCGTCGGCGGCGAAGGCTACACGACCTTCACCATCGCAGGCCCGACCGGCGAAGGGCTGACCTCGCCCAAGTCGTTCGCACGCAAGCGCAAATGCGTGATGGTCGAGGCGCTGAACGTCCGCTGAGCGCGGAGTTCGGCACCAGGTGAAAAGAAGAGATCAGGGGAAACGGGACCATGCACATGATGAGGATCATCAACGCGCCGCAAGAGAATATCATGGATATGCTCACGAGGCGCATTGCTCCGCATACCCGCAAGTGGATCGAGGCCAATCCGATCTCGGCGATCGGCTTTGTCCAGACCTCCGTCCCTGATCTCTTCTACTACGCCGACCTGGCCGGAAAGACGGCCAATGTCTACACGGTCGAGCTGTTCGGCTCCTGCCCGCAGACCACCACCACTCTGGCGGTGCTGGGCGAGACCTCGGCCGTGCGGATGGCGATGGCGGCAATCGAGGCGGCACAAAGCCCCGCCTTCTGACCTGCACCGATGAACAGGTCTCAAGATACACGGAAGGAACCACCAGATGACCGACATCGACTATTCCTGCGAAGGCACGGTCTTCGACATTCAACGCTATTCGATCCATGACGGCCCGGGGCTCCGCACCATCGTCTTTCTGAAGGGTTGCCCGCTGCGCTGCCGCTGGTGCTCGAACCCCGAAAGCCAGAATCCCGAACCCGAACTCTTCTTCCGTGCCTCGAGCTGCATCAAATGCGGCCAATGCGTGCCGGTCTGCCCGACCCAGGCGCTGGCACCGACCAATCCGGGCTTTGTCGACCGCTCGAAATGCATCGAATGCGGCACCTGCACGACCGTCTGCCCGACCCAGGCCCTCAGCATGTCCGGCAAGAAGATGAGCGTGACCCAGGTGATGCAGGAACTGCGCAAGGACGCGATCCATTACCGGCGCTCGGGCGGCGGCGTGACGCTGTCCGGCGGCGAGCCGCTGTTCCAGCATGAATTCGCCAAGCAACTGCTGATGGCCTGCCATGAACAGGGCTGGAACACCGCGATGGAGACGACGGGCTACACCACGCGGGAGATCGTGCGCGACGTGATCCCCCATGTCGACCATGTGCTGCTCGACATGAAGTCGATCGACCCCGACACGCATGTCGCCAATACCGGCGTCGACAACCGCATCATCCTGGAAAACGCGCTCTGCATCTCGTCGCTGACCCATACCGTGGTGCGGATCCCGGTGGTGCCCGGCGTCAATGACAGCATCGAGGCCGCCGAGGCGGTCGCCCGCTTCGCCAAGCTGATGCCGGGCGTCGATACCGTCCACCTGCTGCCCTACCACACCTATGGCGAGAACAAGTATTCGCTGCTCGGCCGCTCCTATCCGATGGGCGACACCCCTAACATGAAACCCGAAACGGTCACGCCGCTGGTCGAGGCAATCCAATCCTTCGGACTGACCTGCGTGGTCGGGGGCTGACCCCGACCGCACCGGACACCCCGCATTGGAAGGAGGCGAAGGCCATGACAACCTGCACAAGCTCTGAGTCGGTCACCGAAGGCCATCCGGACAAGGTCTGCGACCAGATCTCGGACGCCATCCTCGATGCCTATGTCGCGAAGGACCCGATGGCGCGTGTCGCCGCCGAGGTCCTGGCCTCGGGCAACACGCTGCATATCGCGGGCGAGATCACCTCGACCGCGCATGTCGACGTGCCCGCCCTGGCCCGCGGCGTGCTGCGCCGGATCGGCTATACCGATCCCGCGCTGGGTTTCGATGCCGAGGGCTGCTTCATCCTGACCGACCTGCATGAACAATCGCCCGACATCGCCATGGGCGTGTCGCGCGATGCCGAGATCGGCGCTGGCGATCAGGGCATCTTCTACGGCTTTGCCTGCGACGAGACGCCGACGCTGATGCCCGCCACGATCCATTACGCCCACCGGCTGACCGAAAGGCTGGCAGCGGTGCGCCATTCCGGAAGGCTGCCCTGGCTGCGCCCCGACGGCAAGGCGCAGGTCACCTTCGAGACCGGCGCCGACGGCCGGCCCGCCGTGCTGCGCAGTCTCGTCCTTTCGGCCCAGCACGACCCCGAGATCGACCGCGAGGAGATGCTGCGCGGCCTGATCGGAGAGGTGATCGCACCGGTGATGGGTCATTGGCTGCGCGCCGATACACGGGTGCTGATCAACCCGACCGGGCGCTTCGTGCTGGGCGGCCCCGCCGCCGATACCGGGCTGACCGGCCGCAAGCTGATGGTCGACACCTATGGCGGCATCGGCCGCCATGGCGGCGGCGCCTTCTCGGGCAAGGATTCGACAAAGGTCGACCGCACGGCTGCCTATATGTGCCGCTACATCGCGAAAAATATCGTTGCTGCAGAAATCGCACAAAGTTGTGAAGTCTCGCTCGCATTTGCGATAGGTCAGTTACTTCCCGAGATGGTCGGGATTACCTTACCTTCTGGGTGCGAGGTGGATACCGGAAAGCTTGAAGAAGCGGTCCGGTCGGTCTTTCCGCTTTCCGTGGCGGGCATGATCGACATCTTGCAGCTTCGTCGGCCGATCTTCGAGAAGACGGCGGCATACGGGCATTTCGGGCGGGACACAGAGGGGTTCCCATGGGAGCAGACGGATCGTGCGGACGCCTTGCAGAAGGCTTTCAACTGACGTCCGAAGTCGATCAGAAATCATACATTAAAAATGCCTCTTTCCCTCTCGGCGGTTCCAGGACCGCCGAGGAGAAAGCCGCCCGCCACCAGCGCCTTGTCGATCTGATGAACATCGACACTCTGCAAAAGGTGCAGGACAATTTCAGCGCGGCGGTGGGCGTCGCCATGGTGATCGTCGATCCCGATGGCGAGCCGGTCACGAAGCCAAGCGGCTTCAGTTCCTTCTGCGACACAATCCGGCACCATCCGAAATGGCGCGAGCGCTGCTATCACTGCGACGCGGTGGGTGGCCGCACCGCGCTCTCGACCGGCGATCCCTCAATCTACAAATGCCATGCGGGCCTTGTCGACTTCGCTGCGCCGATCATCATGCGGGGCGAGTATCTGGGCGCGGTGATCTGCGGCCAGGTCAAGATGCGGCCCGGCGAGATGGCGCCCGATCTCATCGATCTCTCGGGGCTGTTCCCGGTCGAGGCGTCCTGGCGCGAGGATCCGCGCCTGATGGCGCTGTATCATGACATCGGCGAGATTTCCTACGGGCGGCTGCGCTCGGCGGCCTATTCGCTGTTCTACATCGCCTCGCATATCGTCGAGCAAAGCTATTCCAACAGCGTCACCCAGGAGCTTTACGCCAAGAACCTGCGGCTGATGGAGGAATCCAAGCGCGGCGCCGAACTGGAACGCCTGCTCCGCGAGGCGGAACTGCAGGCCCTGTCCTATCAGGTGAACCCGCATTTCCTGTTCAACGTCCTCAATACCATCGGCCGGCTCGCGCTGATCGAGGATGCCGAGCAGACCGAAAGCACGGTGCATGCCTTCGCCGACATGATGCGCTACATTCTCAAGAAAAGCGGGACCCAGTTCCTGCCGCTCGCCTCCGAGATGGACCATGTCAGGAACTATCTGTTCCTGCTGCGCCTGCGTCTGGGCGACCGCTTCAGCTTCACGATCGACCTCCCCGAGCAGCTGGCCGAAGTGTCCTGCCCGTTCATGGTGCTGCAACCCATCGTCGAGAATTGCATCAACTATGCCATCGAACCGCGCGAAAGCGGCGGTCTGGTGGAAATCAGCGCCTATCGCGACGGTCAGGACGTGATCGTCGACATCATCGACAATGGCGAGGGCATCACGGCCGAACGCCGGATCGCGGTGCTGGCCGGGACAGCCGACCGGGGCGGCCGCAAGAGCATCGGCCTGCACAATGTCGACAGCCGCCTCCGGCATTATTTCGGCGATGGCCACGGCCTGGAAATCGTCAGCCCGTTCCGCGACGGGCGCGGCACCCTGGTGCGGCTGCGGCTGCCGACCGGCTTCGACGAGGCCACGGCCCGGGCGCGGCAGGAGTAAGGAACCGATCCCATGTTCGATATCGCGATCATCGAAGACGAGGAGCTGGAGCGCCGCGCGCTGCGCAGCATCCTCGAGAAGAACCTCGAGAATGGCCGGATCGTGGGCGAGGCTCGCAACGGCACCGAGGCGATGGCCCTGATCGAGGCCCAGCATATCGACCTGGTTCTGGTCGACATCAAGATCCCGCGTCCGGACGGGCTCGAGATCATCCAGACCCTGCGCGATCGCGGCCTGCAGACCAAGGTCATCATTCTGACGGCCTATGACTATTTCGAGCTCATGCAGAGCGCGATTCACCTCAAGGCCGACAATTTCCTGCTCAAGCCGGTCCGTACCGCAGATCTGATCAAGGCCGTGCGCGAATGCCTCACCGAGCATGAACCTGTGGCCGCGCGCGCCGCCGACGCCTGGACCGTGACGGCCCCCGCGCCCGCGCCCGACTCGATCCGCGCCCCCGAGCCGCCTGTCGCCGACCGCATCGCGGCCCTCGTCGACCAGAGCGCCTATCGCGAATGCCTGGCGCTGGTGCGCCGCCATCTCGAAGCGATATACGCCCAGCGCGAGGCCTCGCCGCGCCGCGCCGTGCTGGAATTCCTGCGCATCATGCTGCAGATGGTCGAGCGGCGCGGGCTTGATCTGCCTGCCCCCCTCGCCCGTCAAGTCGACACGCTCGAAACACAGCGGCTCGACATGCACAGCCATTTCCAGGTGCAGGAGATCCTCTGCCAGATCACCGATGTGCTGTTCGAGGCCAACGAATCCGGCGGCGCCCATGCCTCGGGCCGGATCCAGGATGTGCTGAACTATATCGAACGAAACCTGCACAAGGGCGTGACGCTGGAGGATGCGGCTGATTTCGCGCAGATCAGCCCCTGCTATCTCAGCCGTCTGTTCCGCAAGGAGATGGACGTGACCTTCATCTCCTACCTCAAGACCCAGCGCATCGAGCGCGCCAAGCAGTTGCTCCAGGACAGCGACCTGCCGATCACGAACGTCTCTCTCGACTTGTCCTTCCAGGATGCCAACTATTTCGGCAAGGCGTTCAAGAAAGAAGTCGGCCTGTCCCCCTCCGAATATCGGCGCCGTTTCCGCTAGGATGCAGGCTGTGCAGGCCGGCCCGCGCCTCGGCACCGTCCGGCCAAGGGCGACAGCCGAGCCAGATGCACGGGTCAGAGCCGTCAGGCCTGCAATCCGCGCGGTTCAACCGCAACCGCCCCCGGGTGCCTGAAAATGCCTCCTGTCTCTCCTCCCGATGTCGGAACGAAGCTCTGACGACGCGCTGACAGCCAGGCTTCGCGATAGCACCACCGATACGCTCACCGGAAGCCCAAGCCGCCTTGCGGGGCCGCGAAGCTCGCGGTCGGGATCGGGACTCGGTGCCACGCGGAAAGCATGACCCCTGACAGGTCGCATGGCAGCCGGGGACACGTCCTGCAGCATGCTGGCCGGAACGGATAAAGAAACGAGATCGGGACTTTTGTCGAAAGCGGGTATGGCGCCGCGCCCGGAACGGCAACCGCGGCATCGCGTCGAAAGACACGCGCTTCCATTGGACAGGAGGGTGTTGAAACCCGGGGCCGGGCCGAGACAGCATCGGTGCTTCCCTACAAGGAACCTCGCCCCGGCAAAGATGCCGGATGCGGCGCGGGCGAGGCCGGGCCGGACAGGCCGGCCGCGGTAAGATGCCGGGCCCCGGAGCGCGCGATGAAGGGCCGCGCTCCGGGATGTCAGGGGTCAGATCCCGTACTGCTCGCGCGCATAGCCGCCAAGCCCGACCGCATCGAGCCGATCGAGCGGCGCGAGGAAGGTGACCTGGATCACCCCCGGCGCCCGTCCGATCTCGATGGCACCGTTGATCGTGGCACGGTTGCGGATCTCGGCCACGGAGAGGTCGAGAAGTTTCGCCGCGCGCTCCAGCCCGTTCTCGATGGCGATGTTCAGGTTGGCACCGGTGCCGATCACCGAAACCGGCGCGACCTCTTCCAGAGCATTGACATGCCAGCGCCGCGCCAGCCGCGCGCCCCGGGCCTTCTCGATATCGCTGAACGGACGCGCCATCGGCGGCAGGTCCTCGGCCAGCGGGAACAGCACCGGGCCATCGATGGGATAGTCCTTGACCACCTCGACCTGCAGCGTGACGCTGCCCGCCACATCCATGGTATGGCCCGCGATCTCGCCATCGCCCTGACCGGCATGCATGTCGCCCATGTAAAGCCCGCCGCCCCTGACCTTGACCGGGCAGACCAGGATCGCGCCGGGACGAACCGCGTCGATATCCATATGGCCGTCGGTCTTGTGCTGGGCGAGTTCCTCGGGGGTCAGCGCATAGGGATGCGGCGCGCCGACCAGGAAGGCGCCGAAATCGCCCGCGTTGTGGCTGTCGGGCATCGCCTTCGAGGGGCAGGTGCCAAGCTGGCCGAGGAAAGGCCGCATCCGGACCAGCGCGCCCGGCATGTCCGAGGGCGCATAGACCAGGATCGAATGCTGACGGCTGGCATCGGGCAGCGCCGCGTAATGGGGCGCGTCATGGGCGATGGTCTCGGCCGCGTCGCTCGGCAGGGTGACGCCGACACTGCGGGTGTCGTCGAAAGCGACGGTATAGCCATGCACGATCGAGAACGGGGTCACCGGATTGCCGCAGACATTGCAGCGCACAGCTTCCCCGCCGATGCCCTCGAGATGGGTCTCGGGCCAGAGCGCATCGCAAGTCGGGCAGCGCGCGGCAACATAGGGATCGCCGAGGCAGAACCCCTCGGGCGAGCTGTCATGGCCCGAGGCGGTCGCCAGCGAGGTCACGGTGACGTCGCGGATGCGGACCGCGAGGGCATCGCCCGGCTCGGCGCCCTCGACCGCGACCGGACGGGTGACCTCATGGCCGCCGCGCAGGCTGGGCGTGATCATCGGCCCCCAGCACCCGGGCGCGGTGTTGGCGATGATCGTCCCGCCATTCTCGACCGGCCCCAGCATCGGCGCATCGGGGTCGAGCACACTGTTCGTGAACCCGTTGATGACCACACTGCGGCACGCGCCGCCCGTTCTGCTTCCATCGGCCATTTCGGCGTCTCCTTACTGTTCGCCTGCCGATAGTTAGCAGCCGTGGCGAGGGTGTCTAGCCCGCCCTGGACACGCCGCCCGAAAGGGCCGGGATCGAAACCGGCCCCACCCCCAGCCCCGGCCATCCGCCGCGCGGGACACGCCCGAAGACCGGCCAGAAGACAGCTCCGAATTCATGGGCGTCAGTATCGCGTTCTCCCGGCATCCGGATCGCCCACAAGTTCGCTGCGGATCTGGGCATAGGTCAGCAGGGTGAAGAATACCGTTCCGCCGAGAATGTTCCCCACAAGCGCGGGTAGAACGAAGCCACCCAGGGCCTCCAACGCGCCCATGCCGCCGGAATAGACCATCACCGCCGCCTCGGTCGTGCCCGCGATCACATGCGAGAAATCGGCCAGCGCGATCAGATAGGTCACCAGCACGATCAGGAGCAGTTCGGAGTTGCGCGCATTCGGCTTGACCCAGACCAGCGCCGCGATCAGCCAGCCCGCACCGATGCCCCGGACCGCGGTCTCCCACCAGCCATAGCCGGTGGCGTGATCGGACAGCGCAACCACGGCGGCCCGCAATTCGGGCTCGTAGACCGTGCCGGCATGCAGCACCCAGCCGAAGGCCGCAGCCCCGATCAGGTTGGTGACCAGCACCAGCGACCAGAGCCGGGCGAGGCTGGCAAAAACCCGGGGCCGCGGATCGTCCAGAACCGGACAGACCGCCGTGATGGTATTCTCGGTGAACAGCTGAAGCTGACCGAGGATGACCAGCACGAAGCCCACGGAATAGCCGAGATTCTCGATCAGCGGCCGCCAGGGGGCGTCGGGCAGATGGGTCCGCAGCAGCGCCTCGGACAAGACCGAGAACCCGATCGCAAGCCCCGCCGTAAGTCCCGACAGCGCCAGGGCCGAGGCCGGGCGGTTAAGCTCATGCGCGCCCTCCCGGCGGATCGACTCGAACAGCGCCAGCGCCCGGATCGGCGCCTTGGCATCGATCGCCTCGAGCTCGTGCTCGGCGATGCGGTCCTCGTATTTCTTTTGCGTGCTGGCGGCCATCGGCCCTCCCCTCGCGTTCACGGCGCCCGAACCGGCCCCTTCCGTCAGCAATTAGCGGAAAGCGCGCCCGGGCCAAGGGGGCCGCGCGGCCGGGACGCGCAGAAGGGCCGCCCCGACCGGGCGGATTCGCCCCCTGTTCGGCCTCACGCACCGGGTCTAGGCTCGACACCGAGGAGACTGCCCCATGATCCTGGACGACCAGACCGAGGTCACGGCCTTCCTGCGCGCACAGACGCGCGGACCGGAACCGCCGCGCGAGATCGAAACCCATATCTCGCGCATCTTCCTGGCCGGAGACCGCGCCTGGAAGCTGAAGCGCGCGGTACGCCTGCCCTATGCCGATTTCTCGACGCCCGGGATACGGCTTCGGACCTGCGAGAAGGAATTCGCCCTGAACCGGCCGACCGCGCCCGGGATCTATCTGGGGGTGCGGCGGATCACCCGACAGGCGGACGGGCTTGCCTTCGATGGCGACGGGCCGCTGGTCGATGCCGTGGTCGAGATGGTGCGCTTCTCGCAGGACGACATTCTCGACCGGGTGGCCGAGGCCGGCGACCTGACCGGGGCCGATGCCGAACATCTGGCCCGGACGGTGGCCGCGATGCATGTCCGGGCGCCGGTCCGCCGCCATCCCGGCGGCGCCGCGCGGATGGCGGCCGTGCTCGACATCAACCGGGCGGGCTTTGCCACAAGCCGGGTCTTCGCCCCCGCCGCCGTCGCCGCGCTCGACGAGTCCTTCCGCCGCGTCTTCCGGCGCCATCGCGGGCGGCTCGACCGGCGCAGCGCGCAGGGGCTGGTCCGGCTCTGTCATGGCGATCTGCATCTGGCCAATATCGTGCGCCATGACGGCCGCCCCGAACTGTTCGACGCGATCGACTTCAACGACGCGCTAGCCACCGTCGATGTCGCCTACGACCTCGCCTTCCTGCTGATGGACCTGTGGCATCGCGGCCTGCCCGAGATCGCCAACCGCGTGGCCAACCGATATTTCGACGCCGCAGGGGCCGAGGATGCCCATGGCCTGCTGCCCTTCCTGATGGCGGTCCGGGCCGAGGTCCGGGCCCATGTCGGCGCAACCGCGGCCGGCGACGATCCGGCCCGGACGGCGCAGGCGCGGACCTATTTCGAGCTGGCCCGCGAATTGCAGAGCCCCGCGCAGGGCCGGGTGGTGGTGCTGGGCGGGTTGTCGGGCAGCGGCAAGACCACGCTTGCCGAACGGCTCGCCCCGCATCTGGGCCCCGCCCCGGGCGCCCGCATCGTCGAGAGCGACCGCACCCGCAAGGCGATGTTCGGTGTCGAGGCGACCGAGCATCTGCCGCAGGAGGCCTATGCCCCAGGCGTCTCGGACGAGGTCTATGCCCGGATCGCGGCCCGCAGCCGGGCGCTGGCCCAGGGCGGCGCCACGGTCATCCTTGGCGCGGTCTTCGACACCGCCGCGCACCGGGCCCAGATCGAAGGCCGGCTCGCCGGGCTTCGGGTCGACACGCTCTGGCTCGAAGCCCCGCCCGAGCGGCTGCGCGAGCGGATCGCGACGCGGGGCGCAAGCGCCTCTGACGCCACGCTGGACGTGCTCGAAACCCAGCTTGCCCATGGCACCGAAGGAATCGGCTGGCGCCGGATCGATACGAATGGCGGGCTCGAAACGACGCTGGTCCGGCTTCGTGCCGCGCTGAGCTGAGCGGAACTGCACGGGGCCGGGCAGACACAGGCTTCCGGCGCCTGACGGGCGAAGCCGGGCCCCTTGGCGCGCCCTGTCAGGGATGCGGCTCGGGCATGATTGCCGGGGCCGAGCTCCAGCGCGGCGCAGCACCTGCAATCGCCAGACAGGGCGCGCCGATGCTGCACAGAACCAGCGCATCCAGCCGGCCCAGCGCCTCGCCCGGGGCGAGCCCGGCGGAGATCATCGCCGCGAAGGCATCGCCCACCCCATGTGGCACGCGGCCCCGCCGGAGGGTCCTGAACAGCTCTGCCCGCCGCCCCCGCACCGCCAGCACGCCGGTGGCCTCGGGGCCGAGCGGCGGCGAGGTCACCAGCACTTCCGGCGCCAGAGCCGCCGCCGCCCCGGCCGTGGCCTCGAGATCGGGCAATGCCCGACCGGCAAGCCAGCTCAGTTCGAAATGGTTCGGGGTCAGCGTGTCGGCCAGCGGCACCAGCCGCGCGCGGACCGCCTCGGCCACCGCCGCCGGAACGTAAAGCCCGCCCGGCGCATCGCCGAGGATCGGGTCGATGACGACACGTGGCGCCGTCCCGGCCGCACGCAGTTCCATCACCAGATCGGCGGCGAAGGCGACATGTTCGGGGCTTGGCAGATAGCCGATCAGCACCGCGTCATGGCCCGCCAAGAGCCCGTTCGCCCGCAGCGCCGCCGCCATCTCGCGCAGCTCGCCCGCAGGCAGCGGCCCGCCCGCCGCATGCGGCCAGCCAAGATGGTTTGACAGCACCACGCTGGGCAGTCCGGTCACCTCATGGCCAAGCGCCTGCAGCACCGCGGTCGCGGCCGACAGCCCGACATGGCCCGAAGCCACATAGCTGGAAACGATCAGGATCCGCGCCATCGCCAACCTCTCGCCTTGCCCGCCCCCGTGGCGAGTGCCCCTCTATAGACCGGCGGGCGGAGCATGTCGAAACCCCTGTCGCCCGGAGCGGCGGCGAGCTGACGGCCCCGGGACGGACGGGACGGCCGGTTTTTCAGGCCCGAACCCGACCGGCATCGTCCATGACATCGTTTGCCCCCGTCCGCCGCGCCCGCACCGCCCGGCGGTCCGGAAAAGCAGGTCCCTGGCCCCGCAATCACCGATCGGGCGGGGAACTGGCCCGTCCCGTTCGGGTTTTGCGCAACCGGACCGGGGCACCGGAGCAACCAGCCCCCTGACCGCGACCGACCGGCGCCGGCCGATCTTGTCGGCCTGTCCGGCCTCTCGGACGCCGATACCCAGCCGATCCAGATACAGACTGAGGCCGAGATCCCGAGGCATTGCGAGCTGATCGACCTGCCTGCCATCCCGGCCCCGGAGATCGGCCGGGACCTCTGCGAATACGCGGCCTCGCCGCAAATGGCATGACATGGTGCTGCTTCGCGCCTTAGCAGGGTGCTGAAATAGTCGTACCTCGACGCCGGTTGCAGAACATGATTCATCCGCCGGGGATCAACGGCGGATACAGGCATGCGCGGTGCAGACGAGACGAGCGGATCGCTGTTCAGCTATGTCGATCTCGAGGTGCGCATCCCCGCCCGGCATCCGCTGCGGAAGATCCGTCAGGTGGTGAATGACGCGCTCGCCAGCCTCGATGCAGAATTCGAGGTGCTCTACACTGACTTCGGCCGTCCCTCGATCGCGCCGGAGCGCCTGATCCGCGCGAGCCTGCTGCAGATCCTCTACTCCGTCCGCTCCGAGCGGCAGCTGATGGAGCAGCTGGACTACAACCTGTTGTTCCGCTGGTTCGTGGGGCTTGGCATCGACGACCAGGTCTGGGTCCCGACCGTGTTCAGCAAGAACCGCGACCGCCTTTTGACCACCGACATGTCACGCAAGGTGATGGCTGCCATCCTGGCCCACCGTGAGGTCGCGCCGCTGCTTTCGGACGACCACTTCTCGGTCGACGGCACGCTGGTGAAAGCCTTGGCCTCGATGAAGAGCGTCCGGCCGAAAGAGGATGGCGATCCCGGCGATCCTCTGGCAGGGGACGCCGCCCCGCAAAGCCCCTCCCCGCGGCCCGATCCGGAAACCCGCCAGATGCCCCTTCCCGCCAGCCGCAATGCCGAAGTCGATTTCCGGGGTCAGAAGCGCACGAACGCGACGCATGCCTCGACGACAGATGCGGATGCACGGCTCTACCGGAAATCTCCGGGCACCGGCGCGATGCTATGCTTCATCGGGCGCACTTATGGAGAACCGCAGCGGGCTGGCCGTCCAGGGCGACCTGACCCGCGCGGATGGCCGTGCCGAACGCAAGGCGGCGCTCGACATGATGCACCGGCAGTCGCCGGGGTCGACCAGGCGGCTGCCCCCGGGGGCCGACAAGGCGTATGACGCCGCCGGGTTCGTAGCCGATTGCAGGCAGGCCTGCATCACGCCGCATGTCGCGCAGAAGGCGCGGTCCTCCGCCATCGACGGACAGACCACCCGGCACAATGGCTATGCGCTGTCGCAGAAGCACCGGAAGCGGATCGAGGAACTCTTCGGCTGGTCCAAGACGGTGGGAGGCGCGGCGCAGACGGCCTGTCGCGGCGTGGAGCGGGTGCGGTCCCGCTTCATCCTCGCCCTGGCGGCGGCAAATCTTGCCCGGCTGCCGCGAATACTGGCGATTTGAGGGCGGAGCCCCCCGACCAGCATGCCGCGTGGCGGGAAGAAGGCGGAGAGGAGCAGCGCAATGGCAGGAACGGAGGAAGCCGTTCCGACCAATCGACTATTTCAGCACCCTGTTAGGCCTCGCGCCCTTGGTCCGAAGCCGCGATCTGGGAGCTCGTCGCCCCCCATCCGGGCGGATCGAGCCTGCTGCTGCCGACCCGGTTCGACAGGCGCGCCTCCGAAAGCAACCGCAAGCGGGTATTGCACCCGGTACAACGCAGAACCGCCGGGCCTCTCGCGGAGGTCCTGCCGATCGCGCCGACCGCGGCGCGCGGCGCCTCGTCCGGCTGGGCGGCAAGCGGGGCAGAGGCGCTCGGCCCTGCCCTGATGCCGATCCCGCGCGGGATCGGCGGCGGGCCCCTCAGGAGGCGGGACCGATGCGGTTCGACCCAGCCTGGCGTGTCGCTGGTCGCTCCACCGCTGCCCCCGTTTCCGGCCTATCGGTTTGCGCCCCGGACGGTGCCGCCCGCGCCCGGACCAGGTCGATGCAAGCCGCATCCGCCGCCCGCATCCGGGCCGCAACGAGTGCTCGGGCCACGCGCCGCGCCCGACCTGAACGGTCGGCCCCATGGCCCCGGCGGACCCCGCAATTTCGGAGACGCCCTCCACAGATGCCCTTCACCGTTCCCATTCAAGCCATGAAGACGCCAATTCCCGGTTGCCGCGCCATCGCATTCGTCGACCTTCCGACGCGGCTGGGGCCGAGGCCTCGGGCCGAAAAGCCCCAGCCGCGCGCATATTTCTATGCAGTTTATCTCCGCGGCGCCCTGAGTCTGGACGATCAAGCCACCGCCTTGACCGAGGCCTCCGGCATCGGGCAACTGCCCCGCGATGCCACGCCGATGCGCTATGGCGAAATCGAGATTTTCGTGCGGGCGTCCCGCGATCCCGACGAAGCGCTCTGCGCCCTGGTCGGACCGGATACCGGGGTCGAAGCCGCGCTGTCTCAGAGGCGCAAGGCCATCGCCGAGATCGCGACCGCAGCCGCCCGGCACCAGACGCGGCGCAGCGAATAAGGCTGACATCTCCGGTCCCATTCCCCTGAAGGCGCGGAGACCTTCTGCGACAGCTCCGGAACCGGCGGCGTCAAAAGCCAGCCCGATGCCCCGCTGACCGAAATCTCCGGGACGATCCCGCCACGCGAGGTGACGCGCGCCGCTGGCAACGGCCAGAAGAACCGGCGGCTGGTCGTGCGCCGTCATATGCCGCGCATCGGCCGAACCGCCCGATGCGCAGGGCGACCGCGACGCGCCGCCTCTTGCCGCCTTTCAGGACCCGGTCGGCAGCCTTGTCGCCGCCCATCCGCCGGTCGCCACGACACCACCGGCCTTCCTGATCGCCCCGACTGAGACCGTCTGTCCGGTCAGGGCGCTCCGCGCGGCCGCCCGGCGTGACCGGAGCTCTCCCGGACCCGCCACCCCGTCCGACCCCGGCAGGACGGCCGGGGCAGCCCCCGCCGACGACGACCCGCTGGGGGCATGCCGGAGCCCGGACCACCGCCGGGCTCCGGCTGCGCGCCTGACGCATCGTCGACGCGATCGGCAATCCGGACCTCAGCCACAGACTGACCGGCTTCACCACGCCGGGGCAGCCCGCCCTGCCCGCCGCTGCCCAACCGGAGATCGCCTGTGCGATCCTGCGCGCGCCGCCGTCCCTCGCTCTGCTGCCGGTCCGGGTCGCCCATGGCAGCGAGGCCGCGCTGCTGCTGACGCTCGGCACCGAACCGGCCGCAATCGTCGCGGCCTGCCGCCCCGGCGTCCCGCTTGACAGGTCCGGAGGCCCGGATTAACCGAAAACTGTCTTGGTTCGCCCGGCGACGGGCGATGAAAAGGGAACGCGGTGCGGCCATCGTCGGCTCAATTCCGCGGCTGCCCCCGCAACTGTAAGCGGCGAGCGCGGCTGATCGTGCCACTGGGGTCCGCCCCGGGAAGGCCAGCCAAGCGACGACCCGCAAGCCAGGAGACCTGCCAGGACGATCACCCAGCCTGTCCGCGGGGCGCGGCGCAGGCGGCGGTCCATCCGCAGTGGTGACGCATCACCGTCTGCGGGAGGCATGTCTTTCCAAGGACCCCACGAAGGACGGACCGCCCGCCGCGGCGGTTCCCGAGACCGGGACGGAACCGACATGACCAGACCTGCCCTTTGCCTCACGCTCGGCCTCGCCGCGCTGAGTCCCCTGCCCGCCCTTGCCCAGGAAGCCCGGTCCAGCCTGATGCTGGACGAGATCACCGCCAGCGCCAGCCTCACGCCCATCGCCACCAACCGGACCGGCGCGACGGTCGAGACGCTCGAGAGCAGCGAGATCGCCGCAGGCGGTCAGAATCTGGGCCAGACCCTTGCCACCCTGCCGGGCGTGTCGATCACGCAGAATGGCGGGCTCGGGCAGACCGCCACGCTTCGGATTCGCGGGCTTGGAAACGGCTATATCGCGACCCGGATCGACGGGATGGGCTTTGCCGATCCCTCGGGCACCCCCGCCGCGCTCGACTTCGGCACCCTGACCGCCGGACTGCTCTCCAGGATCGAAGTGCTGAAGGGCTCGCAATCCGCGCTTTTCGGCGCGAATGCCATCGCGGGCGTTGTCGACATCACCACATGGAGACCGGAAAAACTGGGCTTTTCGGGGCGCGCCACGGTCGAAACCGGCACCTATGGCAGCTACTCTGCCGGTCTGAGCCTTGGCCAGAAGACCGAACGCGGCGAAATCTCGGCCACGGTCTCGCATGTCGAAACCGACGGCTTCTCGACCCTGTCGGGCAATGACGAAGCGGACGGCTTTGACGAAGATTCGGTCTCGCTCAATGCCGCCTACGATCTGACCGACACCCTTCGGCTGGGCTTCTCGGGATTCTATTCCGACGGAAACTCGGACTATGACAGCGACGTTACCGACACGAACCCGATCACCCGATCGGAGGCGACGCGAAAAGGCCTGCGCGCCTTCGCCCAATTCGCGATCGGAGCGGTCGACAACGAACTGTCGCTGGCGCGCACGCAGACCGAGCGCAGCTACCGTTCGAGTTTCGGGACGTCCCTTTATGATGGCACCAGCCGGGCCGCCAGCTACCTCGGAACGGCCTCTCTGGCGGCCGGGACCGACCTGTCCTTCGGCGCCGACTGGAAGCAGGACGAGGCCACGCTTGACGGCGAGACCTATTCGGTCATCAACCGCGCGCTCTTTGCAGAGCTTCGCCAGGCCGCGACCGACGACATCGATCTGTCGCTTTCGCTGCGCTACGATGATTATTCTAGCTTTGACGATCAGGTGACCGGCCGCGCCGCGCTGGCCTGGCGGCTCCAGCCCGACCTGATCTTCCGCACCTCTCTGGGCACCGGCTATCGCGTCCCCGCGCTTTACGAACTTTACGGCACCATTACCGGCGACACGGTCGGCAACCCGGACCTCAACCCTGAAACCAGCACCAGCTTCGACATCGGGCTTGAAAAACGCCTGTCGGGCGACGGGTTCCTGAAAGCCACCGCCTTCTTTGCGGAAATCGATGACAAGATCGACTATGGCGCGGCCGACCCCGCCATCTGCAGCTATGCCTGGGGCTGCTACCGCCAGCTTGACGGAACCACCCGCAGCCAGGGCCTGGAACTGTCCGGCCGCTACGACATGACCTCTGCGACCGCGCTTTACGGCAGCTACACCTATACCGACGTGCGCTGGAAAGGCGAACGGCTCGACCGCGTCCCGCTCCACGATCTTCTGCTGGGCGTCAGTAGCGAGGTGACGTCGCGGCTCACGGCCGATGTCTCGTACCAATATGTGGCCGGGCGCCTCGACCCTTACGGTTCTCTGCCCGATGCCGGGCTTGCCGCAGCCCAGGTCACCTACGCGCTGGGCAACGCCACAGAGGCCTATGCAAGGGTCGAAAACCTCTTCGACGAGGAGTTCTACTCGGCCGTCGCCTTTGGCGGCACCTATCACTACAACACCACGGGCCGGGCGCTTTATGTGGGTCTGCGTGCCTCCTTCTAGCGCGATCCGGCTCGCCGCGGCCCTCGCCCTTGCCGGGACCGCGGCGCTGGCCGACCCACCCGGGCGGGTGGTGTCGATGAATCTCTGCACCGACCAGCTTGCCATGCTGGTCGCGGGCCCGGGCCAGCTCGTCTCGGTCAGCGACCTGGCCGCAAACCCGATGAACTCGGCCATGGCCGGCGCCGCCCGCGCCTATCCCGCCAATACCGGCGGCGCCGAGGAGATCTTCCTGATGCGCCCCGATCTGGTGCTGGCCGGTACCTATTCGAACCCGGCGACCCTCGCCATGCTCGAACGCCTGGGCATCCGGGTCGCGCGGATCGGCCTGACGACCCGGCTCAACGAGATCCCCGACCGGCTGCGTCAGACCGGACGGCTCCTGGGCCGCGAGGCCCGGGCCGAGGCGCTCGCCCACGCCTTCGAACAGGACCTCGCCCGGCTGTCGCAGAGCGGCCCGCCCCGGCCGCTGGCCGCCTTCTTCTATGCCAACGGCTACACCCAGGGCGAGGGCACGCTTGCGGACGACATCCTCACCCGTGCGGGCTTTGCCAATCTCGCCCGCACCGACCAGGCCGCCCAGGGTCGCCATGGCGGCTTCGATCTCGCGCTCGAGGAACTGGTGATGGCCGATCCCGAGCTGCTGATCCTCTCACGCCCCTATCCGAAAACCTCGCGCGCCGAAGAGATCCTGGCCCATCCCGCGCTCCGCGCCCTTCCCGCGGCGGCGGCCCCCGCCTTTTCCGGCCCCGACTGGGTCTGCGGCACCCCCTATGCGCTCCGCGCCCTGGCCGAGATGACCCGCCGCCGGGACGCGGACGCCGCCACCGCGCCCGACTGAGCCCCGATACGCTTGCAGCTTCTTCCTGGTCCAAATACCCATGACGCGACGCCCGCAACCGGCGCCCGGTCGAGACAGGAGCCCCACCGATGACACGCGCACTCATGCTGCAGGGCACCGGCTCGAATGTGGGCAAGTCGCTTCTGGTGGCCGGGCTCTGCCGCGCAGCGCTTCGGCGCGGGCTGTCGGTTGCGCCGTTCAAGCCGCAGAACATGTCGAACAATGCCGCCGTGACCGCAGATGGCGGCGAGATCGGCCGGGCGCAGGCTCTGCAGGCAAGGGCGGCGGGGCTCGAGCCGCTGACCGACATGAACCCGGTCCTTCTGAAACCCGAAACCGATACCGGCGCGCAACTGGTGGTGCAGGGCCGGGCCCGGGGCGCGCTGCGCGCCCGCGCCTTCGCCGCCGAGAAACCGAAACTGATGGCGCCGGTGCTGGACAGCTTCCACCGGCTGGCCGCCGGGCGTGACCTGATCATCGTCGAGGGCGCCGGAAGCCCGGCCGAGGTCAACCTGCGCGCGGGCGATATCGCCAATATGGGCTTTGCCCGGGCCGCGGATGTGCCGGTGGTGCTGATCGGCGATATCGACCGGGGCGGCGTGATCGCCCAGATCGTCGGCACGCAGGCGGTGCTCGATCCCGGCGATCTGGCCATGGTCCGGGGCTTTGCCATCAACAAGTTCCGCGGCGATCCGCGGCTTTTCGACGATGGCTACCGGCTGATCGGGGCCCGCACCGGCTGGCCCGGCTTCGGCGTGATCCCGTGGTTTCCCGAGGCCTGCCGCCTGCCTGCCGAGGATGCCGTGGATCTGGGCGGCGCGGGCCGGGGCAGCTTTCACGTCGTCTGCCCGATGCTGTCGCGGATCGCCAATTTCGACGATCTCGACCCGCTCAAGCTCGAACCCGGCATCCGGCTGAGCATGGTGCCACCGGGCCGCGCCCTGCCCGGCGATGCCGATCTGGTGATCCTGCCCGGCACCAAATCGACCCGGGGCGATCTGGCCTTCCTGCGCGCCCAGGGCTGGGATATCGACCTTGCCGCACATCTGCGCCGGGGCGGGCAGGTGCTGGGGCTCTGCGGTGGCTATCAGATGCTCGGTCGCCGCATCGCCGATCCGGAGGGGCTCGAAGGTCCGCCGGGCGTGACCGAGGGCCTTGGACTTCTCGATGTCGAGACGGTGATGCATGCCGACAAGACCCTGACCCGGATCGCGGCCACCCATGCCGCAACCGGCGCCACCGTCTCGGGCTACGAGATCCATATCGGCGCGACCGAAGGGCCCGACCGCGCGCGCCCCTTCGTCCATATCGGCGACCGACCCGAAGGGGCGATCTCGGCCGATGGGCGGGTCGCGGGCAGCTATCTGCACGGGCTTTTCTCCGAGGACGGCTTCCGCCGCGCCTGGCTCGCAGGGCTGGGGGTCGAAACCGGCAGCAAAGGCTATGACGCCACGGTCGAGGACACGCTTGACAGGCTGGCCGCCCATCTTGAAACCCATCTCGACATCGACGCGCTTCTCGGCCTCGCCGGGGCTCTCGCCAGTCGGTAGCCCCGGCCGTCGCCCCACCGAGCCTGCCCCCCCACCGAAGCACACGCTCCCGGCCTGCCGGGGGACGCAACCGAAATCGTGCAGGCCCGGGCAATCTTATACCGATCCCCCCCGGGGCGCGCTCAGCGGCCACGGGACGTCTTTCCAAAGCGGGTGGGGTGGATGGCCCCTGCTCGCCCGGCATCGCAATGCGCCCTCGTGCAGATGTCCTTGCCTGCTGCGAAAGAAGCCAAGCATCTGACGGTTACGACAGTCGGTCCGGATCCGGCCGGGAAGCTCTTCCAGGTTCACGGGATCACCCCAGCGGGCGAGGTCGTCTTCAACAAGCCGCTGCGCAGGGCAGAGCGGCCCGCGTTCTTCGAGCGCCCCGCCCCTTACCTGATCTGGCAGGAAGCCGGTGCGTCGGGCCAGTATCGGGCGCGGGAGCTCTCGAAGCAGGGACAGGAAGTGCGGCCGATCCCGCTGATCCACGTCAAACCCGACGTGAAGCGGGGCAAATCAGACGGTGAGCCGGAACGTGGCCCCAGTGGGGCCGCGCAAGATGCGGAAGCGAGCCTCGCGAGGCCGTGGCGCGGCCGACCATGCGCGTCGTGCAGGTGAAGCCGGAAGACCGGCAGGCCCTGCCAGGCCTGCACCGGACGGCGGGAACGCGTGGGGCGGCAGGGACCGCAGCGGGTGAACATGCTGCGCGGACGGCTGGCGGAATTCGGGATAGTCCTGCCTCAGGGTCTGGCGAAGATGACGGGCTTCGCGAAAGATGTCGCCGACGGTTCGGCCCCGGATAGTCCCGAGATCGGGCCGGATGTCCTGCGCCTCCTCTCCGGGCAACTCCTGTCGAGCGGTCCTCTCATGCGCCGGCCTGACATGCGGCTGGAGACCATCACGCGTGCAGACCGGCAGATGAAATTGCTGCGGACCATTCCGGAGGGGAAACCGGTGACGGCTTCTGCCATCTTGGCGAGCATCGGCAGCGGAGGGCAGTTCCGCAACGAACGGCAGTTTGCGGGCTCGCTCGGACTGACGCCCGGAAACGACTCCGGCGAAGGAAAGGCTCGGCAGGATCACGAAGATGGGGCCGGTGTCTCCGGGAATTGCGCGTCGTGGGCATAACGCCCCCTGTGGTCCGGCTGAAGGTTCGGCCGGACAAGGGCGATCCGTGGCCGCGAAAATTGCCGGAGCGAAAGCGGTTCCGGCTGGCGACGATCTCGACGGCCAACAGGACGGCCGGGGTCATCCGGGTTGTCCTGACACGCGGCTGGCCCTGCTCGCCGCAGGCTGCCTGATCCGGGACGCCCGGCCTTGAAGAGCGCATGACCGACGAGATGATGGAGCCCCGTCAGCCGCGAAACCGGGGGAACCCGCCGGACTTCGGGGGCGCTATGGCCAGCAAAGCTGACAGGGCCCCGGGACGCGGAAACCATCAAGGCCAGAGGTTGCAAGACCGCGCAAACAGGCCGGGCACAGGACCGCTTCCGAACGGATGCATGACCCTCATTTCCCGCTTGCCATGCAGGAGCCATCCTCACAGGCCGTTCGAGGCGTTGTCGTTTTCATGGGAGACGGCCTGACCGGGCCGCTGGCGGGAGGGGCCGCGCCTCATGACAGAGCCGGCACCGGACCTCCGACAGCTGCAGCTTGCCTTGGGCGTGCTGACGGCCCTCAACCTGGCCTCGATCAGGCTGCGGTGTGAGCCGTGCACAGACCCACCCCGCAGGTCGCCCCTCATGGGCCTGATCGCGGGCAGGCCTTGCCGCGACAGGGATCAGATCCGGCTGAACCCGTCCAACGGACAGTGGCGCCCCTGCCCGGGCTGGCCAGCCGCGGTCGGCACATCGCCCGATCTGCGAATGGCAGGGCACCGAAGAACATGACGCAGGCCGTCGCGGAAGCGCGGGCCATTGCCTGCCGCCCTCGGCCGTCCGCGCCTCCGGGCCCGGCCCCGATTGCCCGGGCCGGGCTTGCGTGACGAGACCGGGTGGCCGACCGACCCTCTGGCGGCGGCGCGATCCGGCGATGACGCCGGTCTGCGCGCCCCGCGCCTTCGCCCCGGTCGGACCCACGGCCGCGACGACCCCGAGGGCATCCGCGAGAGGACCGGGTGGCTCGGGCATCTGAAACGCGGGGCTCAGATCCTCATGGTCAGGCATGACATGGAGGCCGTCCTCCGGCGCGCCGACCGGGTCAGCATGCCCGTCTCGGGACGGATCGCGGCCAACGGACCGGACGGGAAATCCGGAGATTCGACATGCACGTCTGGACGCGGGGCCGCCAGCGAGACATTCCCGTCGAGATCCCGACCCGGATGCAGGCAAAGACAGCCGAGACCGGTCAGGCCGCCAAAGCCCCGCCACTTCGCGCGGCTCAGCCCCGGCTCAGGCCGGACGGCGCCGCACGAAGCGCCCGTCGGGGCCGAGATGGATGCCGCATTCGGTCTTGTCGGGATTGTCGGCCCAGCGCCCGGCCCGCGCATCCTCGCCCGCCCGGACCGCCCGGGTGCAGGGCGCGCAGCCGACCGAGCGGAACCCCCTGGCCTCCAGCGGATGGCGCGGCAGATCATGGGCGACGAAATAGGCGTCGAGATCCGCGCGGTGCCAGAAGGCCAGCGGATTGACCTTGAGATGCGTCCCGTCGCGCTCGATCGCGGGCAGGGCCGCGCGGGTCGCGCCCTGGTAGCGCTTGCGCCCCGAGATCCAGGTCTCGACCCCCGCGAGCGCATCCGCCAGCGGAAAGGTCTTGCGCAGCAGGCAGCACATGTTCGGGTCCTCCTCCGCCAGCCGGCGATCGGGATCCTCGGCGGCGATGATGGCGGGATCGGGACGGACCTCGACGAGATTGAGATCGAACAGCCGGACCAGCCGGTCGCGATAGGCCAGCGTCTCGTCGAAATGCCGTCCGGTCTCGATGAAGAGCACCGGGATCTGCGGCAGGATCCGGGTGACATAATGCAGCAAGACCGCGCTTTCGGTGCCGAAGGACGAGACCAGCGCGCGCGTTCCGAGCCGCGGATCCTGCAGAAGCCCCGCCATGTCGACATGGCCGAGATCGGGCATGTGGTCGGCCTGCAGCGCCTCGAGGAGGCGGTCCCTGCCGCCCGGAGGCCAGGAGCTGCCGGACCCGGAAGACGTGTCGGAAACGGAATCGGACATCGGAACATTTCCTCCTGCGGCATCCCTTCCGACGTAACATTGCAGACCCGCCGGGAAAACCCGGACGCGGACGACCGGCGGTCCGTTGCCGCCATGGCGGGACTTTCCGCAACGCTCTGACATGCGCCTGTCACATTAACGGGGACAGGGTCCCCGTACTGGCCAAGTCCCGCCCCGCAGCGTATCCCGAACCCGACCCGCCGACAGAGAATGCCGATGCCCCGCCCTGCCCTGCTGATCTTCACCGACCTCGACGGCACGCTTCTGGATCACGAGACCTATTCCCACGCAGAGGCCGCCCCGGCCCTCAGAGCCCTGCGCGCAGCCGGGGTGCCGGTGATCCTCGCCTCGTCGAAGACCGCCGCCGAAATCTCCCCGCTCCGGACAGAGCTGGGGCTCTCGGCCTATCCGGCGATTGTCGAGAACGGCTCGGGCCGTCTCGAACCGGACGCCGAAGCGCCCCGGACCGGCGGTCGCTACCGCGCGCTTCGCAGCGCGCTGAGCCAGGTGCCCGCCCCGCTGCGGAGGTGCTTCAAGGGGTTCGGCGACGGTGGCACGGCCTGGATTGCCGAGGTGACGGGGCTTGCACCCGAGGCCGCCGCGCTGGCCGCCCGGAGGCTTTATTCCGAACCCGGGATCTGGTCGGGCAGCGAGACCGAGAAGTCGGCGTTCCTGGCCGCGTTGCAGGCGCAGGGGGTCAGCGGCCGCGAGGGCGGACGGTTCCTGACGCTTTCTTTCGGAGCCAGCAAGGCCGGGCAGATGGCCGAGATCGCGGCGCGCTATACCACGCCTTTCGTCGTGGCGCTGGGCGATGCGCCGAACGACCGCGAGATGCTGGAACAGGCCGATCAGGGCTTCATCATCGCCAATCCGCACCGCGCGCCGATGCCGCCGCTCGCGGGCGAGGAGACCGGACGGATCCAGCGGATCGCCGCGGCCGGTCCGAAAGGTTGGAACCTGGCCCTGAGGCAGGTTATCTCTGATTTCGGGATCTGACGGTCCCGCATTTTTTCCGGGCCCGGGCCTTTTCCGGACCACCTGTCCATTTTCGGGGCGACACGCTCCGGCAAGGAGACGCGCAAATGGCCGATTTTCATCAGAACGGCAATGTCGCCACCCTGCACAACCTGAGGTCGGCCCCGACCGAGCTTCTGGTTCATGAACTGACGACCTTCGCCCAGAGCCGCAAGATCAGCCTGATCCTGCCCTCGCTGTTTTCCGAGCTGGAAGGCGACGCGCTGCCGAAGATCCTCGACGAGCTGGCCGAGGTGCCGTTCCTGCACCGGATCGTGATCGGGCTCGACCAGGCCGACGAGGCGCAGTTCGCCCATGCGCTGCAGTTCTTCGACCGGCTGCCGCAGACCCATGTGGTGATCTGGCAGGACAGTCCGCGGATGCAGGCGATCCATGCCCGGCTGGAGGCGCATAACCTGCAACCGGGCGACCCCGGCAAGGGCCGCAATGTCTGGTTCTGCATGGGCTATCTCATGGCCTGCAAGGACAGCGCGGTGATGGCGCTGCATGATTGCGACATCGTCACCTATTCGCGCGAGATGCTGGCGCGGCTGGTCTACCCCGTGGCGAATCCCAATTTCCCCTATCAGCTGGCCAAGGGCTTCTATCCGCGGATCGGCGGGGACAAGCTCAATGGCCGGGTCAGCCGGCTGCTGGTCAGCCCGATCCTGCTGGCGCTGAAGAAGACCATCGGCGACCGGGACTACCTCGATTACCTCAGATCCTTCCGCTATCCGCTGTCGGGCGAATTCGCGCTCCGGACCGCGACCCTGCCCAATCTGCGCATCCCCTCGGACTGGGGGCTGGAAATCGGGGTGCTGTCCGAAGCCTGGCGCAATCTCGCGCCGCGCTCGGTCTGTCAGGTCGAGATCTCGGATGCCTATGACCACAAGCACCAGCCGGTCTCGCCCGAGGATGCCACACGCGGCCTGTCGCGGATGTCGGTGGATATCTGCAAGTCGATCTTCCGCAAGCTGGCGGCCGATGGCACGGTGTTCTCCGAAGAGATCTTCCGCACGCTGAAGGCCACCTATTACCGCGAGGCGCTGGACCTTCTGGACTGCTATTACAATGACGCAAGGATGAACGGGCTGAGCCTCGACCGGCATGCCGAGGAGAACATCATCGAGCTTTTCGCCCGGAACATCACCGAGGCCGGGCAGGTCTTTCTGGACCACCCGGCCGAGACCCCCTTCATCCCGACCTGGAACCGGGTGCATTCGGCCGACCCGACGCTGATGGACGACATGATGGCGGCGGTGACGGCGGACGGGACCGATTACCGGTCTTCGGCCGGATAGGCGCGCGGGCATCGGCACAAGCCAGGTGGAACAAGCCAGGCACGGGCGGCCGGCCTGGCAGAGGCAACCGCCCCGGCTAGCCCCTGTCCCGACTGGCCCCGTCGCGGTTCGAGATCCAGCGGCATTGATAGGGCGCGAAGGGAATGTCGGTGCCATGGGGCGAGATCCGCTCGCCCGAGAGCAGGTCGACCCAGTCCTCGCCGCCGATCAGGTTGATGGCCATCGGCGAGACCGACAGCTCCTCGGCGCTGACATTGTGCAGCGCGAAGACCGACTGGTCGCGGTCGAGGCTCTGGCGCCAGAGCCCGAACAGGCGGCAGTCGAGATGCAGCGTGAACTGGGTGGCGTTCGGATGGAAGGCGGGCTGACGACGGCGGATGCCGATCCGCCGCTTCATCTGCCGCAGCACCAGCGACTGCGGGCTTTCGGGGTTTTCCAGAAGCGCCAGCAGCGCGGGATAGTCCCAGCGGTGGCGGTTGATCGCCCGCTTGATGCCGGTCTTCTCGACCCCGGCATGATCGTTGGGCGTCGCCAGCAACGAATGCACATAGAAGGCCGGGAAGCCCTCCAGCGCCATGACGATGCTTTGCGAACAGAGAAAGCGCTCGACCTGCCAGCCATCCTCGCCCGAAAAGGTTCCCTTCATCGCGTCGAACCAGGTGATGTTCAGCTCATAGGCCGTTTCGCCGCCGCCGACGGTCGAGCGCATCGAGACCTCGCCGCCGAAGGACCGGATCGCGCCGATGATGTCGCCGATCTGCTCTTCGGGCAGCAGCCCCTCGACCGGGCGCATGCCGATGCCGTCATGCGAGGCGGTGAAGTTGAGATAGGCACAGCCCAGCTGGGCGGGCGGCATCGTCGCCTGCCAGCGATGCAGGTATTCGGCGGTGCCCGACAGAAGCGCATGCAGGACCAGCGGCGGCAGCGAGAAATTGTAGACCGCATGGGCCTCGTTCCGGTTGCCGAAATAGCTGAGATTCTCGTGGTTCGGCACGTTGGTCTCGGTCAGCAGCACGATCGGCTCGACCGCGAAATCGCACAAGACCCGCATCAGCTGGACGATGGCATGGGTCTCGGGCATGTGGATCGAGGGGGTGCCGGGCTCCTTCCAGAGGAAGGCCACCGCATCGAGCCGGACGATACGCACCCCGTTCTCGACATGCAGCCGCATGATCCGCAGGAATTCCAGCAGCACCTCGGGGTTGCGGAAATCGAGATCGACCTGATCGTGGCTGAAGGTGCACCAGACATGGCGGGTGCCGTTCGCGGTCTCGACCTCGCGCAGAAGCGGGCTGGTGCGCGGGCGCACCACAGGGGCCAGATCGTCCTCGGGCGAGGCCTCGAAGAAGAAGCGGTCATAGGGCGGATGACCCTGCCGGTATTCGTTGAACCAGTGCGACTGGCTCGAGACATGGTTCAGGACGAGGTCCGACATCACCCGGAAGCTACCCGCGATGCGCCGGATATCCTCCCAGTCGCCCAGGTTGGAATTGACCATGCGGTAATCGGTGACCGCGAAACCGTCATCCGAGGTGAAGGGAAAGAAGGGCAGGATATGCACGCCCCCGACCGTGCCTTCGAGATGGCGGTGCAGGAAATCGTTCAGCAGGTCGAGCGGCTTGTGCTGGCCGTCGGTGAAGCTGTTGCCATAGGTGATGACCATCGAGTCCTCGCAGGACCAGAGCCGGTTCGACGGCATCCGGGCGCGACGGCGGGGATGCGTTCCGTCAGGCCAGAACGCCTCGACGATCCGGTCGATCAGGTGCTCGCGGTCGTGATCGGGATAGATCCGCCCGACCAGTCCGGCCAGTTTGATGCGCAGGGTCTGCGTCGTGTCTGTCATTGTGCCCAGGCGTTTCCCGACCTCATTTCTTGCCCGCCGGGGCCGGGCTGGCAAGACGCAAAGCCTGAAATCCCGAGGCGCGCCAGCCCCGCGCCCTGTCTGTGCCCGGAATTTGGGCGCAGATCACGGCAGCGGCCGGATCAGGATGGCGCGAAAGTCGTTCACATTGGTCAGGGTCGGGCCTGGCACCACCTGCGCGCCCAGCGCCGCGAAGAAGCCATGGCTGTCATTGGCGGCCAGCGCCCTGCCCGGATCGCAGCCCAGCCGCTCGGCCTCGGCCAGCGTGTCCGGCCCGATCACCGCGCCCGCGACCTCGGCCGCGCCATCGACCCCGTCCGTGTCGCAGGCGATGGCGTCGATCCCCCCGGCGCCGTCCAGCGCGACCGCCAGGGACAGCGCATATTCGGCATTGGGCCCGCCGATCCCGTCGCCCCGCCGGGTCACCGTGCATTCGCCGCCCGAGAGCAGAAGCAGCGGCGGATCGCCCGGCGCCATCGCCGCCTGCCGCGCCCGCGCCAGATCGGCATGGGCGGCGGCCAGCTCGCGCGCCTCGCCTTCCAGCGCGTCGCCCAGGATCTCGACCGCACAGCCTGCGCCCCGCGCGGCCTCGGCCGCAGCCTCGAGCGAGAGGGCGGGCGCCGCGATCACCACATTCTCGACCCGGGCAAGGCGCGGATCGTCGGGGCGGACCGGATCGCCGCCCGCCTCGAGAAAGCTCTGGACCGAAGGCGGCGGCACCACCCCCCAGCGCGCCAGTGCCGCCAGCGCCCGGGCCGCGTCGCCCCGATGCCCGACGGTCGGGCCGCTCGCGATATCGGCGGGGTCGTCGCCCGGCACATCCGAGATCAGCAGCGCCAGCACCCGCGCCGGAAAGGCCGCGGCGGCAAGCCGCCCGCCCTTGACCGCCGACAGCTCCTTGCGGATGCCGTTCATCTCGCCGATGGGCGCGCCCGAGGCCAGCAGCCCGGAGGTCACCAGCCGCTTGTCCTCCAGCGTGATCTGCCCGGCGGGCTGCACCAGCAGCGACGAGCCACCGCCCGAGATCAGCGCCAGCACCAGATCCTCCTCGCCGAGCCCCTCGAGCAACCGCATCACGCGGCGCGTCGCGACCTCGCCCGCGGCATCGGGCACCGGATGCGCGGCCTCGACGATCTCGATGCCGGCGCAGGGCCGGGCATGGCCGTAACGGGTGATCACCAGCCCCTCGCATGGCCCCCAGGCCGCCTCGAGTGCCTCGGCCATCCGCGCCGAGGCCTTGCCGGCACCGATCACGACCACCCGTCCGGAGGGCCGTGGCGGCAATGCCGGCGCCACCGTCCGCATCGGATCGGCGGCCGCGACCGCGGTCTCGAACAGAGCGCGGAGGAAAGCCGGGGGGGCCGCCGGAGAGGCGGCAAGGGCGGCGGGCGGCGGGGCGGGCGCTTGCAGGGTCATGCCGAAAAGGATGGGGCAACCACCGCCCTTGGCAAGAGGTTGGTTGCGCTGTGACCCAACGGCATGTGGCGCCCTCTCAGGAGGCGAGCGCCAGCGCCTCCTCGAGATCGCGGTTGCCCACGACCAGATCGGCCAGGGTGATGCCGTCGAGCGTGGCATAGAATTCGGCCAGCGCCCGCTGCAACGCGCCCTTGAGAAGGCAACAGCACGAGATCGGACAGGTATTGGTGGCCGGATCGAAACATTCGGCGAAGGGCACACCCGATTCGAGATGCCGGAAAACCTCGCCCACGGTGATGTCCTCGGGCATGCGCTTGAGGGTCAGACCGCCATTCCGGCCCCGGGTCGTCTTCACCAGCCCGTGATGCGCCAATGTGTTGATGACCTGGGCCATGTGGTTTTCCGAGGTGTTGCAGGCGCCCGCGATATCCGCCTTGCGGACCGTCCGGCCACCATTGACAGCACAGTACATAAGCGCCCGCATCGCGATGTTCGTCCGGGTGGTCAGCCGCATCGGGGTTCTCTTTTCCAGTCGTGACGGATAATGATCTATCTCACATACGGGTTCTAACCAGAATAGAGCCTGTTAAAGATCACGCAAGCCCTTCGCCGATCCCGGACGCGGGGCGGGTTCAGAAACGGGTGACGGGGCAGGACTTGAGCCGTAAACGCGCGAAGAAGGACGATCCGGCCGCCAGGCGGCTTTCCCAGATGACGGCGCCGGTCATGAGCCTGCTGGAGCGGGCCGGGGCGATGGCGACGGCAGCCTCGCTGCTATGGCTGATCCAGGCCGCGGCGGTGGCGCTGGCGCTTGGCCAGATGCTTCAGCCCGATACCGCCTGGGGGCCCACCTGGGCCTTCGCGCTGGTCTTCGTTGCCGTGGGCGTGGGCCGCGCGCTGCTCGATCACCGGGCCGGCGCGCTGTCCTTCCGGGCAGCGGATATCGTTCTGGCGCTGGAACGCGCGCGTCTGGTGACGCGGGAATCGCGGCGCGCGACCGACGACCCGGCCCGCCCGGCGGCGGCGGTCACCGCGACGCTGGCCGCCGAGAAGCTTGCCGCGCTGACGCCTTTCCTCACCCGCTATGCCCCGGCCAAGCGCCGCTCGACCTTCGTGCCGCTGGTGATCCTGGGCGTCGCCTTCTACGTCTCCTGGGCGGTCGGGCTCGTGCTTCTGTTCGCGGGGCCGCTGATCCCGGTCTTCATGGCGCTGGTGGGCATCGCCGCCAAGAAGGCCAGCGAGCGCCAGATGGAAGAGCTGTCGAACATGAACGTCCTGCTGCTCGAGCGGCTGACGGCGCTGGTCGATATCCGCCTGCTCGATGCGACCGAGCGCACGGTGGAAAGCTTCCGCTCGGCGGCGGACCGGCTGCGCGGGCGCACAATGGAGGTGCTGCGCGTGGCCTTCCTGTCCTCGACGGTGCTTGAGCTGTTCTCGGCCATCGGCATCGCCATGGTCGCGGTCTATGTCGGTTTCTCGCTGCTGGGCGAGCTGAATTTCGGTACCTGGGGCACACCTCTGACCGCCACCGAGGGGATCTTCCTGCTGCTGCTCGCGCCCGACTATTTCCAGCCGCTGCGCGATCTGGCCGCCGCCTGGCATGACAAGGCCGATGCCAATGCCGTGGCGCGCGAGCTGGCCGAGCTGGAGGCGCAGGAAGAGACCGGGTTCCTCGGGCTGGGCGCTGCCGCCGCACCGCTTGCGGCCGCCGACGCGCTGTCGGTCCGGGGGCTTGCCTACCGCCCGCCGGGCGGGCGGCTGATCCGCTTTCCCGATTTCGACCTTCACCCCGGCGAGACTCTGGCGATCACCGGGCCGTCGGGCAGCGGGAAATCCTCGCTTTTGCGGCTGATCGCGGGCATGGCGGTTCCGGCCGAGGGCGAGATCCGGATCGGCGAGACCGTGCTCTCGCCCGAGACCGCCGATGCCTGGCGCGCCCGGCTGGGCTGGCTGCCGCAGCAGCCGCGCTTCGTTTCGGGCTCGCTTCGGAAGAACCTGACCCTGGCGCTGCGACCGGGGCGCGAGCTTCCGCTCGACCGCGCGCTGGAGCTTGCCGCCGCCGATGGCGTGGTGGCGCAGCTGCCGCGCGGGCTGAACACCCGTCTGGGCGAGACCGGGGTCGGCGTCTCGGGCGGCGAGGCAAGGCGGCTGATCGTGGCCCGCGCGGCCCATGCCCATCCCGACCTGCTGCTGGCCGACGAGCCGACCGCCGATCTCGACGAAGAGACCGCGACGCTTGTCACCGAGGGGCTCCTGGGGCTTGCCTCGGGCGGCGTCGCGCTGATCGTGGCCACCCATGACCCGGCGCTCGCGGCCCGGATGGACCGCCAGATCGCCATCAGACCGGAGCATGTGGCATGAAGGACATCCTGCAGATCCTGCGCCTGACCTGGCAGGCCCAGCGCGGCCCCCTGATCCGGGGCACGGCGCTGGCCGTGATCGTGGTGGCGATGGGGGTGTCGCTGCTGGGGCTGGCGGGCTGGTTCATCACCGCCGCCGCCGCGGCCGGACTTGCGGGGATCGGCATCGCCTTCAACGTGTTCCAGCCTTCGGCCGCCGTGCGCTTTCTGGCGCTTGGCCGGACCGCCGCGCGCTATGGCGAGCGGCTGCTGACCCATGACGCGACCCTCAAGGCCCTGACCGACATCCGCGTGGCGCTTCTGCGCGGCGTCCTGGCCCTGCCCTTCCAGACCCTGTCGCGGCTTCGCGGCGCCGAGACCATGAACCGGCTGGTGGCCGATGTCGACGCGCTCGACGGGGTGGTGCTGCGGCTGTTCATTCCGGCGGTGACCGGGGTGATCCTTTATGTCGTCGCCTTCCCGCTATTGTGGTGGATGACCGATTTCACGCTGGCGGCCTGGATTTTCGCGAGTTTCACGCTGGGCTGCGGGCTGGTGCTGATCGGGGCGGGGCGCCATGCGCTGGCCCCCTCGCGCCGGGCCGAGAAGGCGCTGCAGGCCTTCCGCATCCGGCTGATCGACCTGTTGCGCGCCCGCGACGATCTGGTGGTCTATGGCCGCCTACCCGAACAGACCGAGGCGGTGCAACTGGCCGAAGCCCGGATGCGCGACAATCTGGGCGCCATCGACCGGCTGGAACGGCGGGCGGGACTCGCGCTGTCTTTGACCACGACACTGGCCACGGGCACCGCGCTGGCGCTGGGCGGGGTTCTGGCGGCCCGGGGCGCGATCACGCCCGCGCAGGCGGCGCTGGGCTTCTTCGTGGCGCTGGCGCTGTCGGAGACCGTCCAGCCGCTGCGCCGCGCGCTGGCCGAGCTTGGCCGCATGCTTGACGCCGCCCGGCGCGTGACCCGACTTCTGCCAGAGGCAGCCCCAGTGGCCGCCCAAGTGGCCGAACCGGCCCCGCAGGTCCCCGCCGCAGACAGCGCCCCCGCCCTCGAGATGACCGGCATCGCCTATCGCCATCCGGGCGCCGAGGCGCCTGTGCTGAAGGACTTCTCGCTCCGGCTCGACCCCGGCGCCTGCATCGCGCTGACCGGCGCCTCGGGCAGCGGCAAGAGCACCGTCCTGGCGCTGGCCGCCGGCCTCATCCAGCCCGAGGCGGGCAGCGTCCGGCTGACGGGCTGCCCCATCGAGACACTGTCCGAAACCCGGCTGCGGGCCGGCATGGCCTATCTGCCCCAGCGCAGCATGCTTCTGGGCCAAAGCTTCTTCGACATGCTGGCGCTGGCTGATCCCGATCTCGGCGAAGGCGAGGCGCTCGAGTTGATCGAGGCGGTGGGGCTGTCCTCGACGGTCGCGGCGCGGGGCGGGCTGCATGCCCCCCTCAAGGAGAACGGGGCCGGGCTTTCGGGCGGCGAGCAGCGTCGTCTGGCCCTGGCACGGGCGCTGCTGCGTCGCCCGCGCCTGCTTTTGCTGGACGAACCGACCGAGGGGCTCGACCGGCCGACCGCGACCCGGGTGCTGGGCGCGATCCGCGAGATCCTGCCCGGGGCGGCAATCCTGACCGCCTCGCATCGCAAGGCCGAACGCGACTGGGCCGACCGGCTGATCGTGATGACCTGACCCTGTCGCGGCGGGCCGCCCGGCGCGGCCGGCCCCGCGCAGGCCCCCTTTCGCAGCGGCACCTCCGGAGCCTGCTCCGGACGCTTTTCCGACATGCGCGCGGGTCCGGTCCGACTCGCACCGTTGCCCCCCTTCGGGCACGCATTGCCGTTATGCCGCATTGGCATGGCACAGCGTTGCATACAAAGGTATATCTGGAACACGTCTAATATTCCGGACTCGTGTCTTGGCCGCAAAGCCATGGAATCCGGACATATTGCGTAATTGAGAGGGAAGGGCCAAAGGAGGCCAGTAATGGAACTCGACATCGTCGAGCTGTCTAGGCTGCAGTTTGCCATGACAGCCATGTATCACTTCCTCTTCGTGCCGCTCACGCTTGGCCTGTCGGTCATCGTGGCGATCATGGAGACGGTCTATGTGATGACCAACCGCCCCGTCTGGCGCCAGATGACGAAATTCTGGGCCACACTGTTCGGCATCAACTTCGTGCTGGGGGTCGCGACGGGCATCACCATGGAGTTCCAGTTCGGGATGAACTGGAGCTATTACAGCCATTACGTCGGCGATATCTTCGGCGCTCCGCTGGCAATGGAAGGGCTGATGGCCTTCTTCCTCGAGGCGACCTTCGTCGGTCTCATGTTCTTCGGCTGGGACAAGCTGTCCAAGGTGGGCCATTGCGTGGTGACCTGGCTGGTGGCGATCGGGTCCAACTTCTCGGCGCTCTGGATCCTGATCGCCAATGGCTGGATGCAGAATCCCATCGGGGCCGAGTTCAACCCGATGACCATGCGGATGGAAATGACCTCGTTCTTCGAGGTGATGTTCAACGAGGTGGCGCAGGCCAAATTCGTGCACACCGTCTCGGCGGGCTATGTCACGGCGGCGATCTTCGTCCTGGGCGTGTCGGCCTGGTACCTGCTTAAGGGCCGCCATGTCGAGCTGGCGCGCCGCTCGATCGCGGTCGCGGCCAGTTTCGGGCTTGCAGGCGCCCTTTCGGCGGTCGTGCTGGGCGACGAGTCGGGCTATAACGCCACCCATACCCAGAAGATGAAGCTCGCCGCGATCGAAGGCATGTGGGAGACCTATTCGGCCCCTGCCCCCTTCAACCTTTTCGGCATTCCCGACCAGGCCGATCGCGAGACCAAATACGCAATCGAGATCCCGGCGGTGATGGGGCTGATCGGCGCGCGCTCGCTGACCCAGGAGCTGCCCGGCATCAACCAGCTGGTCGAGGAAGCCGATGCCCGCATCCGCAACGGGCTGATCGCCTATGACGCACTGATGCAGATCCGGGCCGAGCGGGGCAATGCCACGCCCGAGCTGGCCGCGCAGTTCGAAGAGCACAGCGGCGATCTGGGCTTTGCCTTGCTGCTCAAGCGTTATCTCGAAGATCCGCGCCAGGCGACCGACGCGCAGATCGCCCAGGCCGCGCAGGACACGGTGCCCGGGGTGCTGCCGCTGTTCTGGGCGTTCCGGGTGATGGTCATCCTCGGCTTCGGTTTCATCGCGATGATGCTCTACTTCTTCATCCGGGCCAATTTCTACGGCATGCGCTTCCCGCGCTGGGCCCTGCGCGCCGCAGTGGTGGCCATTCCGACGCCCTGGATCGCGGCCGAGATGGGCTGGTTCGTGGCCGAGTTCGGCCGTCAGCCCTGGACCGTCGACGGGGTGCTGCCGACCGCGCTCTCGGTCAGCCATCTGAGCGTGACCCAGGTCGCGCTGACGCTGGCGGGCTTCGTCACCTTCTATTCGGTCCTCTTCGTGATCGAGATCGGGCTGATGCGGAAATACATCCTCAAGGGTCCCTACATGGACGTCGCCGAAACCGACGACTGGACCCGGCGCCACACCGACCGCCTGACCGGCGGCCGCGGCTACGAACCGGCGGAGTAAAGACCCATGATCCTGCATGAATACGTGGATTTCGATACCCTTCGGGTGATCTGGTGGGGGCTTCTGGGCGTCCTTCTGATCGGCTTTGCCCTGACCGACGGCTTCGATCTGGGCGTCGGCACGCTGCTTCCCTTCGTCGCCAGGACCGATATCGAGCGGCGGGTGGCGATCAACACCGTCGGCCCGGTCTGGGAAGGCAACCAGGTCTGGTTCATCCTCGGTGGCGGCGCCATCTTCGCCGCCTGGCCGCCGCTTTACGCGGTCAGCTTCTCGGGCTTCTACCTGGCGATGTTCCTGATCCTCGCGGCGCTGATCCTGCGCCCCGTGGGCTTCAAGTACCGCTCGAAGCGCGAGGATGAACGCTGGCGCGCGGCCTGGGACTGGGCGCTGTTCGTGGGCGGCTTCGTGCCCGCGCTGGTCTTTGGCGTCGCCGTGGGCAACGTCCTGCAAGGGGTGCCGTTCCGGCTGACCGACGATCTTCTGTCGATCTATGAGGGCTCGTTCTTCGGGCTTCTGAACCCCTATGCGATCCTGGCGGGGCTGGTATCGGTCTCGATGCTGGTGATGCATGGCGCGGCCTGGCTGCAGCTCAAGACCGAGGGCATGGTGGCCGAGCGCGCGCGCAGCTTCGGCGCCTGGGCGGCGCTGGCCACCATTCTCACCTATGCGCTGGCCGGGCTCTGGCTCGCCGGCGGGATCGAGGCCTACAGCTTCACGGGGACGGTCGCGACGGACGGGCCCTCGAACCCGCTGCTGAACGAGGTTACCCGGGGCGGGTCCTGGATGGCGGCCTACGAGACGCGGCCCTGGATCGCCATCGCCCCGGCGCTGGGGATCCTCGGCGCAGCGCTGGCCTTCCTCGGCTTCAAGACCGGCAAGGAAGGCTGGACCATGCTGGCCTCTAAGCTCTCGATCTTCGGCATCATCGCCTCGGTCGGGCTGACCATGTTCCCGTTCATCCTGCCCTCGAGCCTCGACCCCAGCTCTTCGCTGACGGTCTGGGACAGCTCGTCCTCGCATCTGACGCTGTTCGTGATGCTGGTCTCGTCGGCGATCTTCGTGCCGCTGATCCTGGCCTACACCGCCTGGGTCTACAAGGTGCTCTGGGGCAAGGTCACGGCCTCGGACGTGGTCGACAAAAGCGACTCGGTCTACTGAGAAAGGAGCCCGAAGATGTGGTATTTCGCCTGGATTCTCGGCCTGCCGCTGGCCGCGCTTTTCGCGGTCGTCAACGCGATGTGGCTGGAGCTGAACGCCGACCGCACGATGATGGACGGCAAGCCGCGCGACGACCGCTGAGCCGGTCGCCGTCCTGAAACGGGGTCCGTCCGCCGAGGCCCCGGCACCTCAAGGCCCGCGCCACCGGCGCGGGCCTTTTCACGACCCCGGCCGGGCCGGCGGGACCGTTCCCGCAAAAAGATGACTCTTTGACATCTGATTTGAACCTGCCCTATAGGGCTCGGGTCACATGCGCTTTTTCGCATGTTTCAGCCCGACCCGCACAGGAGCAGCGACCGACATGAGCACCACCGCAGAGACCGAAACCGGCCCCCGAGACAGCCGGCTTGCGCATTTTCCCGTCACCTTCTTCGCCACGGTCATGGGTATGATGGGGCTGACACTCGCCTGGCGCGCCGGAGAACAGGCGCTGGGGCTGCCCCTTCCCGTCTCGCATTTCCTGCTGTTTGCCTCCTGCGCGCTGCTGGTCGCGGTCGCGACCTTCTATGCGCTGAAACTGGCGACGCATTTCCCGATGGCCGCGGCCGAATGGCAGCACCCGGTGCGGCTGGCCTTCTTTCCCACCGCCTCGATCTCGCTGATCCTGCTGTCGGTCGCGCTCCTTAGCGACTATCCCGCGCTCGCCCGGCCGGTCTGGATCGCGGGGACCGCATTGCAGGGGCTTCTGTCGCTTCTGGTGATCGCCGACTGGATCGGGCAGCGGCCCTTCCAGCCGATCCACCTGAATGCCGCCTGGTTCATCCCGCCGGTCGGCAACATCCTGGTGCCGGTGGCGGGCGTGCCGCTGGGCCATCCCGACATTTCCTGGCTGTTCTTCTCGGGCGGTGCGCTGTTCTGGGTGGTGCTGCTGACGCTGGTGATGAACCGGCTGACCTTCCACGACCCGCTGCCCGGCCGGTTGCAGCCGACGCTGGTGATCCTTATCGCACCGCCCGCCGTCGGCTTCCTCTCGTGGATGCGGCTGCAGGGCGGGCTCGACCCGCTGGCGATGTTCTTTCTCAACGCCGCCTATGTCTTTGCGCTGATCGTGGCGACCCAGCTGCCGCGCATCCTGCGCCTGCCCTTCGCGCTGTCCTTCTGGGCACTGTCGTTTCCGCTGGCCGCGCTGACCATCGCGACCTTCCTTTACGCCACCACCACCGGCTCGACCGTCCATCTGTGGCTGGGCGGAGCGTTGCTGGCCTTTCTGTGCATGGTAATCGCGGGGCTCGTCGGGCGCACGCTGCTGGCCATCGCCCGGAACGAGGTCTGCCAGCCCGAATGACAGCGGACTCGGAGCACGCGCCGGGCCGTCAGGCCCGCCGCGGCACCGCGAGGCTCAGCGCGAAGGCGCAGCTGGCCGCGACCACGATGCTGGGTCCGGCGGGGGTGTCGAAATGGTACGACCCCCAAAGCCCCGCCAGCGCCGAGAGCGCGCCGATGCCCGAGGCGATCAACGCCATTGCCTCGGGCGTGCGCGCCCAGGGCCGGGCGGCGGCGGCCGGAACGATCAGCATCGCCACGATCAGAAGCGCCCCCACCACCTGGATCGCCACCGCGACGACCAGCGCCAGCGCCACCGTCAGCACCAGCCGCTCACGCCCCGGATCGAGCCCCGAGGCGGTCGCTAGCTCCTCGCTGACCGTCACCGTCAAAAGCGCCGTCCAGCGCCACACGATCAGCGCCAGCACCGCCAGCGCGCCGGCCCAGATCACCGCCAGATCGGTGCGGCCGACCGCGAGGATGTCGCCGAAGAGATAGGCCGACAGATCGACCCGGACGCCGCTGAGAAACGAGACCGAGACCAGACCGACCGCCAGCGCCGCATGGGCCGCAACGCCCAGCGCGGTATCCATCGCGAGCCCCCGCCCCGACAGCGAGGTGACCGCCAGTGCCATGGCAAGCGCAGCTCCGAGCGTGCCCGCGAAGATCGAGATCGAGAACCCCAGCGCAATCGCCACGCCCAGGATCGCGGCATGGGCCGTGGCCTCGCCGAAATAGGCCATCCGCCGCCAGACCACGAAGGCGCCAAGCGGCCCGGCCGCCAGCGCGACCGCCACCCCGGCCAAGGCCGCCCGCACCAGAAAATCGTCAAGCATCGGCCGCCTCCGGTTCCGTCCTGTGCGCAGTTCCGCCCTCGTCCGGCGCCGGCCCTTCGCCATGCCCGTGACACCCGTCATGGGCATGGTCATGCTCGTGCTGATACAGCGCCATCGTGCCATGGGTGCCGTGACCGAACAGCGCCCGGTATTCGGGCGCGGCGGTCACCACATGCGGCTGGCCCTGACAGCAGACATGGCCGTTGAGGCAAAGCACCCGGTCGGTGGCGCTCATCACCACATGCAGATCGTGGCTGACCATCAGCACCGCCGTGCCGGTCTCGCGCCGAAGATCGGCGATCAGCTGATAGAAGCCGGCGGTGCCGGGCTGATCCAGCCCCTGCGTCGCCTCGTCGAGGATCAGCAGCTCGGGCCCGCCCAGAAGCGCACGGGCCAGCAGCACGCGCTGGAACTGCCCGCCCGACAGCGCGGTCATCTGCCGGGTCTCGAGCCCGGACGCGCCGACCCTCTCGAGCATCGCCGCCACCTCGGCCGCGCCGCGCCGCTCGGGCAGGGACAGAAAGCGGCGCACCGTCAGCGGCATCCGGTCGTCGACGGCAAGCTTCTGCGGCACATAGCCGATCCGGAGCCCCGGGCGCCTCGTGACGGTGCCAGCACTCGGCCGGACCGCGCCCAGCACCGCCCGCACCAGCGTCGACTTGCCCGACCCGTTCGGTCCGACCAGGGTGACGATCTCGCCCCCCTCGATCCCGAAATCGACCCCGGTCAGCGCGGCGACCCCGCCATAGCGCACCGTAAGCCCGCGCGTGGCAACCAGTGTCATGCCTGCGCCTCGCGGCAGGCAGGACAACGGCCGACCGCCTCGAGGCTCATCCGCTCGATCTTGAACCCGACCGCCCCGGCCGCAGCCAGCATCGCGTCGGCAACCGCCGTGCCCGGCGCCTCGGCCACGGCCTGGCAGGTATCGCAGATCAGGAAGGCCGGGCGATGCGGCTCGCCCGGTCGCATGCAGGCGGCAAAGGCATTGAGCCGCCGGATCCGATGCGCAAGCCCGTGATCGACAAGGAAATCCAGCGCCCTGTAGGCGACCGGCGGCTGGCGGGCAAAGCCCGACGCGACCAGCCGGTCGAGCACCTCATAGGCTCCCAGCGCCTGATGCGAGTCCAGCAGAATCTCGAGCGTGCGACGCCGCACAGGCGTCAGCCGCAGCCCCCCGGCCGCAACGATCTCCTCGGCCCGCGCCAGCGTCGCCCGGCGGCAGGCGGCATGGTCATGGGCTGAAAACACCCGCTCGGCATCGATTCTCATCGGGACCCTCTTGACTTGTTATTTTATAACATATTCATTCCAGCGCAGCTTCCGCAAGCGTCATTTCCAAGGAGTCGGCCCATGCGCCCCCTGTTTCTTCCCGTTTTTCTTGCTCTCGCCGCGCCCGCAGCCGCCGAGCCGCCGCGTGTGGTGACCGACATTCCGCCGGTGCAGTCGCTGGTGGCCGAGGTAATGGGCGATCTCGGCAGCCCCGGGATCCTGCTGGATCAGGGCGGTGACCCGCATCACTTCCAGCTGAAACCCTCGCAGGCCCGCGCGATCAGCGAGGCCGGCCTGGTGTTCTGGGTCGGGCCGCAGCTCACGCCCTGGCTCGACCAGGCGCTCAGGAAGCTCGGCCCCGATGCGCAGGCCGTCGCGCTGATCGAGGCGCCGGGCACCTACCGCCGCAGCTATGACGGCGAGGACCACGATCATGACGATCAGCATGATCACGACCATGACCACGGCGCCGTCGCGCCGGATGATGATCATGACCATGACGCCCACGCGGGCGAGGAGGCGCATCACCATCACGAGGGCACCGATCCCCATGCCTGGCTCGATCCCGAGAATGCCCGGGTCTGGGTTTTGCGGATCAGCGGCGCCCTGGCCGAGGCCGATCCGGAAAACAGCGCCATCTACGAGGCCAATGCGCATGCGGCGCTCGACCGGATCGCGGCGGCCGAGAGCGAGGCCCGGCAACTGCTGGCACCCGTAGGCGACCGGCCGGTCATGGTCTTCCACGACGCCTATGGCTATTTCGCCGAGCATTTCGGCCTGAGCGTGGCCGGGTCCATCGCCATGGGCGATGCCGCCGAGCCCGGTGCGGCCCGGCTGGCCGGGCTGCGGGACGAGTTGCATCACGAAGGCGTCGCCTGCCTCTTCCCAGAGGCCCAGCATGACCCGGCCTATGCCAAGGCAATTGCCGAGGGCACCGATGTGCGCCTCGGCGCGCCGCTCGATCCGTCGGGCAGCACGCTCGCCTACGGTCCCGATCTCTACCCGGCGCTGCTGACCGGGCTGGCCCGGACCATCGCCGACTGCGTCACCGGCCCGGAGGGCTGAGCCGAGATCGGGCGGGGACGCGGCTCAGAGCTCGACCTCGCCCCCCACGCCTTTGGCCCGGGCCGCCGCAACCGCCCGGGCCGCCACCGCCAGATCCTGCAAGCCGACACCGGTGCCGTCGAACAGCGTGATCTCGTCATCGGACTGACGCCCCGGCGCCGTGCCGTTGATGACCGCACCGATCTCGACGATGTCTTCGGCTGCGATGATCCCTGCGGCCACGGCGTGCTGGGCCTCGCCGATCTCGACCGATTGCGCGATCTCGTCGGCGAAGACGCGGGCCCGGGCGAAGATCTCCCGGTCGATCTCCTGCTTGCCCTTGGTATCGGTTCCCATGCAGGCCAGATGCGTACCGGGCCGGATATGGGCGTCCATGAGCTGGGCCGAGAAAGAGGACGAGATCGTGACGATGACATCGGCCTGCGCACCGAGCTCTTCCAGCGAGACCGCCTCGAAAGGCAGGCCGAGCTCGGCCGCGGTCCCGGCCAGACGGGGCAGCATCTCGGGGTGGTAGTTCCAGCCCACGATCTTCTCGAAGCGGCGCTGGGCGACCGCGGCGCGGATCTGGAAGGCCGATTGGTGGCCTGCCCCAAGAACGCCCAGAACGCGCGCATCGGCGCGGGACAGATAGCGGATCGAGACGGCCGAAGCCGCAGCCGTGCGCAGCGCCGTCAGCAGATTGCCCCCGACCAGAGCCGCGGGCCGGCCGCTGTCGGGATCGAACAGCACCACGGTCGACTGGTGATTTGTCAGCCCCTTCGCGGCATTGCCCGGCCAGTACCCGCCCGACTTGAGCCCGAGAACGGCGCCGGCCCGGTCGAAGCCCGACTTGAAACCGTAAAGCGCATCGGCATGGCCGATCGCCTCGCGTATCACCGGAAAGTTATACGCATCGCCGCGCGCCATCGCGGCAAAGACGGCCTCGACCGCCTCGAAACACTGCCCGGCCGAGACCAGCCCGGCGATTTCGCTTTCAGGAACGATGTACATCGGCCCTCCCGCACGATTTTTCGTCGAAAAATCGGGACCCGGAGGCCCCGACAACCGGATCAGTAGGCCTTGCCACGCGCCGAGACCGGCCAGAGGCATTCCACCTTGCCGTTGCGCACGCCGACATACCAGTCATGGACATTACAGGTCGGATCGCAATGGCCCGGCACCAGCTTCAGCTTGTCGCCGACCTTCAGTACGCCCTCGGGATCGGCAATCACCCCGTGTTCGTCCGAGCATTTCACATAGCTCACATCCTCGCGCCCGAAGACGAAGGGCAATCCGCTATCGACCGATTGCGCCTTGAGCCCGGCATCGCAGATCGCCTTGTCGGCCTTTGCATGGCTCATCACCGATGTCAGCAGGAACAGCGCGTTCTCCCATTCCCCGCGGTCGATCCGCTTGCCCTCGGCATCCAGAATGCGCCCGTAATCGGCATCCATGAAGGCGTAGGAGCCGCATTGCAGCTCGTTGTAGACGCCCGAGCTGCCCTCGAAATAATAGGAGCCGGTACCGCCGCCACCGACGATATCGCAGGCAAGCCCCTCGGCCTTCAGGGCCTCGACCGCCTCGCGCACCATGGCCACGGCAATCTCGATCTTGGCCTTCCGGTCCTCATAGGAATCGAGATGCTGCATCGCGCCCTGATAGGCCTGCAGCCCGGCAAAGCGCAGGCCCGGCGCGGCATCGATGGCCTTGGCGATGGCGACGACATCCGCAGTTTCCGTCACCCCGCAGCGCCCGGCGCCGCAGTCGATCTCGACCAGGCATTCGATCCCGGTGCCGTGCCGCACAGCCGCATCGGACAGCTCGGCCACGTTCGCCGGGTCGTCGACGCAGACCAGCGTCCGCGCCCCCAGCTTCGGCAGCCGCGCCAGCCGGTCGATCTTGGCCAGATCGCGCACCTGGTTCGAGACCAGAACGTCCTTGATGCCGCCCCGCGCGAAGACCTCGGCCTCCGACACCTTCTGGCAGCAGACCCCGCAGGCCCCGCCCAGCCGCTCCTGCAGCCTGGCCACATCGACCGATTTGTGCATCTTGCCATGCACCCGGTGACGCATCCCATGGGCCCTGGCCCAGTCCCCCATCTTCCTGATGTTGCGCTCGAGCGCGTCGAGATCCAGCACCAGGCAAGGGGTCTGGATCCCGGCCTCATCCATCCCCGGCAGGGCCGGGATGTCATAGCCCACTTCAAGCCCGTCGAACTCGCTCACGTCCTTCATTGCCTGTCTCCCAGCATCCTTGTGCGCACCACGCGCGCCATGTTTCCCGTTCCGCGCCCGAAAGCGCGTCGTAGCATCCCGCCCTGCGGCGCGGCTCAGACCGTCCAGGGCAGACGATCGAGATCGACATTGCCGCCGGTCACGATCACGCCCACGCGCTTGCCCGCGAAGACCTCGCGATTCTTCAGGACCGCCGCCAAAGGCACGGCCGAGCTCGGCTCCATCACGATCTTCATCCGCTTCCAGATCAGCTTCATCGCCTCGACGATCTCGGCCTCCGACACGGTCAGGATGTCGGTCACGTTCGACGAGACGAAATGCCAGGTCAGATCCTTCAGCGGCACCTTCAGCCCGTCGGCCACCGTCTCGGGTGCATCGTCGGCAATGATATGGCCCGCCCTGAAGCTGCGATACGCATCATCGGCCTGCTCGGGTTCGGCGGCGTAGATCTCGACATGCGGCGCGAGGCTCGACAGGGTCAGGCAGGTGCCCGAGACCATCCCGCCGCCGCCGATGGGCGCGATCACCGCGTCGAGATCGCGGATCTGGTCGTTCAGCTCGCGCGCGCAGGTGCCCTGCCCGGCGATCACCCGCCAGTCATTGTAGGGATGGACGAATTCGGCCCCGGTCCGGGCCTCGACCTCGGCAAAGACCGCCTCGCGCGAACTGGTCGAGGGCTCGCATTCGGTGATCTCGCCGCCATAGCCGCGGACCGCATCCTTCTTGGCTTGCGGCGCCGTGCGCGGCATCACCACATGGCAGGGAATGCCCCGGCGGCCCGCCGCATAGGACAGCGACAGCGCATGGTTGCCAGAGGAATGGGTGGCCACGCCCGTCGCGGCCTTCTCGTCATCGAGCCCGAAGACCGCATTGCAGGCGCCGCGCACCTTGAAGGCGCCCGCCTTCTGGAAATTCTCGCATTTGAAGAAGAGCGAGGCCCCCGCCATGCCGTCGATGAAGGACGAGGTCAGGACCGGCGTGCGGTGGATATGGGGGGCGATCCGCTCATGGGCGCGGATGACGTCGTCATAGGTCGGAATGTAGAGGGGTGCGTGATCCTTCATGACGTCCTCACGCCGCCGCCCGCACGGGCGCGGTCCTGCTGTTGCGATAATGTTCCTGCGCGGCGGCAACGCCACTGCCAAGCCCGACGGGCAGGCCGAGATCGGCCATGGCCATCTCGGCGGTGGCAATGCCTGACAGCGCCATCACGTCGCTCATCAGCCCCAGATGGCCGATCCGGAACACCTTGCCCGCGACCTCGCCCAAGCCCCCGCCGAAGGCCACGCCATAGGCTTCGGCCGCATGGCGCACGATCCGGCCAGCATCGAAACCTTCGGGCGTGACTATGGCCGTCACCGTATCCGACGAAAGATCGGGGCGGGCCGCGCAGATCGTCATGCCCCAGGCGGCGACCGCGCGCCGCACGCCCTCGGCGATCCGGTGATGGCGCGCGCGGACATTCTCCATGCCTTCCTCGAGCAGGAGACCGGTCGAGACCGCGAGCCCGTTGATGAGCCCGACCGGCGGCGTATAGGGGTAGTTGCCATCCGCCATGTCGCGGATATCGAAGAAACAACGCGGCAGCCCGGCGGTCTCCATCGCCTTCCGCGCCTTCGCGCTGATGCCGATGATGGCCAGGCCCGCAGGCAGCATGAAGCCCTTCTGCGAACCGGCAACCGCCAGATCGACGCCCCAGTCATCCATCCGGAACTCGATGGAGCCGATCGAGCTGACCCCGTCGACCATCAGAAGCGCCGGATGCCCGACCGCATCCATCGCCGCACGCACGGCAGCGACATCCGAGGTCACGCCGGTCGCGGTCTCGTTATGGGTGACCAGCACGGCCCGGATCTCGTGGCCCCTGTCGGCGGCCAGCGCTGCGGCGAAGGCCTCGACCGGGACACCCTCGCCCCAGGGCCGCTCAATGATATCGACCCCGAGCCCGTGGCGCTGGCAGAGATCGATCCACTTGCGCGAGAACATGCCGTGACGCGCGGCCAGAACCCTGTCGCTGGGCCGGAGCGTGTTGGTCACTGCCGCCTCCCAGCCGCCGGTTCCGGTCGCCGGGAAAATGGCCACCTCGCCCCCGGACAGGCCGAGTACACCCGCGACCCCCTCCTTGGCAGCGGCGAGGATCGGGCCGAAAGCGGCCGAGCGGTGGTCCATGGTGGGAATGTCGCAGGCGCGGCGCAAGGGCTCGGGCAGGTTGGTCGGGCCGGGCAGGAAGATCGGGTTCGAGGCGTGCATCGGGCGGTCCTTCATCTGGCTTACCTATGGATACCGCCCGGTTGCGCCGCGGCGCAATTTTTTCTGAAAGCATTTTCCATCAAGCGAAAAAATTGATAAAGTCATTTATTATCATGGGCCTCCGCATCTCGAAAAATGTGAAAAAACATTTCACTTCAGGCATGAAGGACCGACTCGGATGACACAGTCCCGCCCGCGCGGCCGCCCGCGCGCCTTTCACGACAAGACCGGGCAGAACACGGTGCGCGCCCTCGACCGGGCGATGGGACTCCTGACCGCCCTGAGCGAGACCAGAGGGCTGACGCTCTCGGAACTGGCCGCCCTGGGCAATCAGAGTCCCGCCACTGTCTACCGGGTCCTGATCACGTTGCAGGGCCATGACATCGTCGAACTGGAGGAAGAGGCGCAGCGCTGGCATGTGGGACCGGGCGCGTTCCGGATCGGATCGGGCTTTCTGCGGCGCACCAATGTCGCGGAACGGTCGCGGGGGGCGATGCAGGCACTGATGCGGGCCACCGGCGAGACCGCCAATCTGGGGGTCGAAGATCGCGATGAGGTCCTGTTCCTGACCCAGGTCGAAACCCATGAGACGATCCGGGCCTTCTTTTCGCCGGGCACCCGGGGGCCGATGCACTGTTCGGGGATCGGCAAGGCGCTGCTGTCCTTTCTGCCCGCGGCGCGGGTCGCGGCCATCTTGAAGACACAAGGCCTGCCGGGCTTCACGCCGCATTCGATCACCTCTGAAACGGTCCTGCATGCCGATCTCGAGCGTACCCGGTCCCGCGGCTATGCGATCGACGATCAGGAACGGGCCGAAGGCATGCGCTGCATTGCGGCGCCGATCTTCAACGCCCATGGCGAACCTGTCGCCGGCCTGTCGGTCTCGGGGCCCGCTTTCCGGATTCCGCTGGACGCGGCCGACGGGATCGGCGCCGAGGTCCGGGCTGCGGCGGATCGGGTCACTGCCGCCACAGGCGGCATCGCGCCGACTGAAAAATCGGCATAGCGGATTTTTCCGAAACTGAGCAAACGATTTTTCGCCGAAAAATCGCGCCCCGAAGGTCAGGATCTGCCCCAGCCTCCGCCGCCGGGTGTGCGGATCTCGAAGAGCGCCCCGGCCTCGAGCGCAACCTCGTCATTGCCCGCCCGCCGCTCGAGCCTTCCATCGGTCCATTCGACCCAGTTCTCGCCGATCGCGCCATCGCCGCCCCCGGCCGCGCCAAATGGCGGAATGCGCCGGTGGGAACAGAGCGTCGTCACCGTCACCGGCTCGAGAAATCTCAACCGCCGGATCGCGCCTTCGCCGCCCGCCCAGCGGCCGGCGCCGCCCGAGCCGTTGCGGATCGTGAAGGCTTCGAGCCGTACCGGGAACCGCCGTTCCAGCACTTCGGGGTCGGTCATCCGGGTATTCGTCATGTGACTCTGGACCGCGTCGCAACCGGCAAAACCCGGCCCCGCCCCGGTCCCGCCCGCGATGGTCTCGTAGTTCTGGAACCGTTCGTTGCCCCAGACGAAATTGTTCATCGTCGCCTGGCTGCCCGCAACGACACCCAGCGCGCCGTAAAGCGCATTGCAGGCGGCCTGGCTGACCTCGGTATTGCCCGCGATCACCGCCGCCGGATAGGTCGGGTTCAGCAGGCAACCTTCGGGTGCGACGATGCGCAGGGGCTTGAGGCAGCCTTCGTTCAGCGGGATGTCGGCCCCCACCATCGTCCGGAAGACGTAAAGCACAACCGCGCGACAGACCGCGAAGGGCGCGTTGTAATTGCCCTCGTGCTGCGGGCTCGTCCCGGTGAAATCGATCACCGCCTCGCGCGCCGCGCGGTCGACCCGCAGCGCAACCTCGATCACGGCGCCATGGTCCATCGGATAGTGGAAACGCCCGTCCTTCAGCGTGCCGATCACCCGGCGCACGCTTTCCTCGGCATTGTCCTGGACATGGCCCATATAGGCGACCACCACGTCCCGGCCGAAGCGCTCGATCACCTCCAGCAGCGCCCGCCGACCGGTCTCGTTCGCGGCCACCTGCGCCTTCAGATCGGCCATGTTCTGAGCGACGTTCCGGCAGGGCCAGGGCCCCGAGCGCAGCACCGCCTCGGCCTCGGCCTCCAGAAGCCGCCCGCGATCGACCAGGCGCACATTGTCGATCAGCACGCCTTCCTCCTCGATCCGTCGCGAGTCGGGCGGCGAAGAGCCCGGGGTACGCCCGCCGATATCGGCATGATGCCCGCGCGACCCCAGCCAGAACAGGATCTCGCCCCCGAGAAAGACCGGCGTCACCACGGTCACGTCGGGCAGGTGGGTGCCGCCATTATAGGGCGAGTTCAGCATGAACGCATCGCCCGGCCGGATCGCCCCCGCATGGCCCCGCATCACCGTGCGGATCGAGTCCGACATCGAGCCCAGATGCACCGGCACATGCGGCGCATTGGCGACCAGATCGCCCCGCGCATCGAAGATCGCGCAGGAAAAATCGAGACGCTCCTTGATGTTGACCGACCAGGAGGTGTTGGCGAGCGTGGCTCCCATCTGCTCGGCCACCGACATGAAGAGGTTCGACATCACCTCGAGCAGCACCGGATCGGCCTCGGTCCCCATGGCGGGCGCGCGCCGGGCCACGGCATTGCGGGTCAGGATCAGGTTGCCCATCGCGTCGACCTCGGCCGCCCAGCCCGGCTCGACCATGTCGGTGCCGGTGGGTTCCGAGATGATGGCGGGGCCCTCGATGCGCGTGCCCGCCCCCAGCGTGGCGCGGTCATAAAGCGGCACCTCGACGGTTTCGCCGCCCAGATGCACCGCCACCCGGTCGGCGATTTCGGCACGGGCCTCGGGCGCCATGGCGACGGGCGCGGCCCCGGTCTCGGCAACCGCCTCGACATCGAGCATGTCGACGATCAGCGCGCGTTCGGGCGAGGCAAAGCCGAACCGCGCCCGGTGGAGCTCTTCGAAATCGGCCTGCATCGCGGCGGCGGGCCCGAAAGGCACCTCCAGCGTCTGGTGCGAGCCCTCATAGCGCAGATGCGCGCGGGCGAGCGTGCGGATTGCCTGCCGGGCCACGCCCTGACGCGCGACGGCCTCCTCGGCCCGGGCGGTCAGACCGGCCAGCGCCGCCTCGGCCCCGGCCGTATCGGACAGCGGCAGGTCGAGCTGGCCTTCCTCCATCGCGCGGATCTCTGCCAGCCCCATGCCATAGGCCGACAGCACCCCGGCGAAGGGATGCAGGAAGACCCGGCGCATGCCCAGCGCATCGGCCACCAGACAGGCATGCTGCCCGCCCGCGCCGCCAAAGCACTGGAGCGTGTAGCCGGTCACGTCATGGCCGCGCTGGACGCTGATCTTGCGGATGGCATTGGCCATGTTGTCGACGGCAATGCGCAGGAAGCCCTCGGCCATGTCCTCGGGGCTGCGCTCGGGTGTGCCGGTCTCGGCCGCGACCTCGCGGGCCAGTGCCGCGAATTTCTCGCGCACCGCCTCGGGATCGAGCGGCTGATCGCCCCCGGGGCCGAAAACGGCCGGGAAATGCGCGGGCGTCAGCTTGCCCAGCATCACGTTGCAATCGGTCACGGTCAGCGGCCCGCCCCGGCGGTAACAGGCCGGGCCGGGATCGGCGCCCGCGCTTTCGGGGCCGACCTGGAACCGGCCATCCTCGAACTTGCAGATCGAGCCGCCCCCCGCCGCGACGGTGTGAATGTCCATCATCGGCGCGCGCATCCGCACCCCCGCCACCTCGGTCTCGAAGCTGCGCTCGAAGGCGCCCGCGTAATGGCTGACATCGGTCGAGGTGCCGCCCATGTCGAAGCCGATCAGCCGGTCGACCCCCGCGGCCTCGGCGGTCCTGACCATGCCGACGATGCCGCCCGCAGGCCCCGACAGGATCGCATCCTTGCCCTGGAACAGCGCGGCATCGGTCAGCCCGCCATTCGACTGCATGAACAGAAGCCGCTCGCAGCCGCCCTGCCCCAGATCGAGCGCATCCGCCACCCGGTCGACATAACGGCGCAGGATCGGCGAGAGATAGGCATCGACCACCGTCGTGTCGCCCCGCCCGACCAGCTTGATCAGCCGCGAGGCGCGATGGCTGACGGAAACCTGGGCAAAGCCCGTCTCGCGGGCAAGCTCGGCCAGCCGGTCCTCGTGGACCGGGTTCAGATAGCCATGCATCAGCGCGATGGCGACGGCGCGGATGCCCTTGGCATGGGCCGCCGCCAGTGCTGCCCGGGCGGCATCCTCGTCGAGCGGGACAAGAACCTCGCCCTCGGCATCGAGCCGCTCGCGGATCTCGGCCACCTCCTCGTAAAGCAGTTCGGGGCGGCGGATCTCGAGATCGAAAAGCCGCGGCCGCGTCTGATAGCCGATCCGCAGGAGATCGCCGAAGCCCTCGGTGATCAGCAGAAGCACCCGTTCGCCCTTGCGTTCCAGAAGCGCATTGGTGGCCACCGTGGTGCCCATCCGGACCGATCCGATGACGCCACGCGGCAGCGGCTCGTCCGAGCCGAGGTCCAGCATCTCGCGGATCCCCTGCACCGCCGCGTCGTCATAACGTTCGGGGTTTTCTGACAACAGCTTGTGGGTCAAGAGCCGCCCGTCGGGCCTGCGCGCCACCAGATCGGTGAAGGTGCCGCCCCGGTCGATCCAGAAATCCCACTTGCCCGCCGCCATGCCATCCCCCGCGATCTCGGTCGCGGCACCTTGTCCGCGGCCCCTGCCCGAGGTCAAGCCCACCGCGAAAGCGAAACGGCTTTCCTACGAAAAGCGGTTTTCACCTTGCGTTTCCGGAACGTTGTTCCGATCCTAGGCAATTGGAACCCCGGAGACCCCGATGCCAAATGACCACTCCCAACTCAAGCTCGACGCGCTCGACCGGCGTATCCTGGGCGAGCTTCAGGCCGATTCCGGCCAGTCCCTCGACGAGATTGCGCGCAAGGTCGGCTCGTCGAAGACCCCGGTATGGAACCGCATCCGCAAGATGCGCGAGGCCGGGGTGATCCGCCAGCAGACGGTGATCGTCGACCCGAAGGCGCTTGACCGGGGCACCTGCTTCTTCGTGCTGATCCGGACCTCGGAACACGAGGCGGACTGGCAGCGGCGGTTTCTCGACGCGCTGATGAAGCGCCCCGAAGTGCTGGAGGCGCACCGGCTGGCCGGCGAGATCGACTATATCCTCAAGGTCAGGGTGGCGGATGCCGCGGCCTATGACGTCTTCTATCAGGCACTGATCTCGGATGTGCGCATCTTCAATGTCACGGCCCTGCTGTCGATGGAGGAAATCAAGGCGACGACGGTGCTGCCGGTCTGAAGCGGCGCTACGGGCGGCTGTCAGGGACCGGCTTCGGCCAGGCCCCGGCGCAGCTCGGCCCCGTCGCGCCCCGGCGGCGCACCGAACAGGCGGCGGTATTCGCGGCTGAACTGGGACGGGCTGTCATAGCCGAGCCGGAAGCCGATACCCGCCACATCGCCGGACCGGGTCAGCAACAGCCGCCGCGCTTCCTGCAGCCGCAGGCTCTTCTGGAACTGCACCGGCGTCATCGCCGTCGCCTCCTTAAAATGGCGGTGGAAGGTGGCCGGGCTCATCCCGGCCAGCGCCGCCAGATGCCCGACCCGCAGCGTCTCGGCATAATGTTCGCGGATCCAGCCGATGGCGCGGCCGATCCGGGCCAGACGGCTGTCGGCCATCCCGATCTGGCGCAGCCGCGCGCCCTGCGGCCCGTTCAGCAACTGCCAGACGATCTCGCGCCGGATCATCGGCGCGAGAACCGGAATGTCCTGCGGCCGGGCCGCAACCGACAGAAGCCGGTCGAGCGGGTCGATCAGGGCCTCGCCCAGATCATGCACCTCGATGGCAGCCCCTATCGGCGGGTCATCCGCCGGCCGCTGGCCCAGCATCAGCTCGGCCACCACGACCGGGTCGATCTCGAGCGCCAGCGCCAGATAGGGGGTCTCGGGCGCCGCGCCGACGATCTCGGCCCGGATCGGCACGTCGAGCGCGGCGATCAGGCATTTCCCGGCATCGTAGCGGAACGCCCTCTCGCCCAGACGGCTGATCTTGGCGCCCTGCAAGACGGCGCAAAGCGAGGGTCTGTACACCCCGTGGAAAAGGCCCGAGGGCCTGTCGGCATGGGACAGCCTCAACCCCGGAACCGGGGTTTCGCGCCCATGCGCCTGCCACAATGAAACGAGCTTGGCCCTGAGGCCGGACAATCGGTCGGTCATGCCCCGATCCTAGCCCGTCCGGCGGCGGCGCCCAAAGCCAATCGGCCGCGGGATGAGAGAATCGTGCAAGACTGCGAGAGGATCGGCGTGGCGACGGGGCGGGCCCCGGCCCATTTCCGGACAGAGGCCAGAGCGGACGCCCCCCGCGGCGCTCCGGCCCCCAGTCAGGAAAGGAAAGCATCATGCGCTATCGTCGTCTTGGCCAGAGCGGCCTGTTCGTGTCGGAACTCTGCCTCGGGACCATGACCTTCGGCGGCTCCGAGGGCATGTGGGGCCAGATCGGGCAGCTGGGTCAGGCCGAGGTGGACGGGCTCCTGGGCAGCGCGCTCGAGGCCGGGATCAACTTCATCGACACCGCCAATGTCTATGCGAAGGGCGAAAGCGAGCGGCTCCTGGGTCAATCGCTGAAGAACCTCGCCGTGCCGCGCGAGGATGTGGTGATCGCGACCAAGGTCCTGGGTCCGATGGGCGCGGGCGTGAACGCGCGCGGCGCCTCGCGCCATCACATCATGGAGCAGTGCAAGGCCAGCCTCACCCGGCTCGGGCTCGATCATATCGACCTCTACCAGATCCATGGCTTCGATCCGGCGACGCCCATCGTCGAGACGCTGGAGGCGCTCGATACGCTCGTCCGGCAGGGCCATGTGCGCTATCTGGGCCTGTCGAACTGGGCCGCCTGGCAGATCATGCGCGCGGTCGGCATCGCCGAGGCACGGCGGCTCGCCCCGATCCTGTCGCTGCAGGCCTATTACACCCTGGCCGGGCGCGATCTGGAACGCGAGATCGTGCCGATGCTGAAGGAGACCGGCATCGGGCTGATGGTCTGGAGCCCGCTTGCAGGCGGGTTCCTGTCGGGCAAGTACGACCGCGACGGCAAGGCCGCCGACGGGCGGCGCGCCAGCTTCGACTTCCCGCCCATCGACAAGGACCGCGCCCATGACGTCATCGACCTGATGCGCGGCATGGCCGAGGCGCGGGGCGCCAGTGTCGCGCAGATCGCGCTGGCCTGGCTTCTGCATCAGGAGGTGGTGACCTCGGTCATCATCGGCGCCAAGCGCGCGGACCAGCTGACCGACAATATCGGCGCGACCGGGATCGAGCTGAGCGCCGCCGAGCTGGCCCGCCTCGATGCGGCGACCCGCCTGCCCGCTGAATATCCCGGCTGGATGCTGGAACGGCAGGGCGAATACCGCAGCCAGAGCTAACCCCCAAGGGTCAGCAGGCGGGGGCCGGCATGACCCGGCCCCCGCTTTCGATCCGTCCGCCCGCGCTATTCGGCGGCGGGGGTCAGCCCGTTCGGACAGGCCCCGGCCTCGGCCGCGGCCGCGTCGCGGATATCCTGGCTGATCTTCATCGAGCAGAATTTCGGCCCGCACATCGAGCAGAACTGCGCCTCCTTATGGGCGGCCTTGGGCATGGTCTCGTCATGGAAGGCGCGTGCCGTATCCGGGTCGAGCCCCAGATTGAACTGATCCTCCCAGCGGAAGGCAAAGCGCGCCCGGCTGAGCGCATCGTCCCGCGCCTGCGCGCCCGGATGCCCCTTGGCCAGATCGGCGGCATGGGCGGCGAGCTTGTAGGTCACGACCCCGGTCTTGACGTCGTCGCGGTCGGGCAGACCCAGATGCTCCTTGGGCGTGACGTAACACAGCATCGCGGTGCCGAACCAACCGATCATCGCCGCCCCTATGGCCGAGGTGATATGGTCATAGCCCGGCGCGATATCGGTCGTGAGCGGCCCGAGCGTGTAGAACGGCGCCTCGTGGCAATGCTTCAGCTGCTCGTCCATATTGGCCTTGATCTTGTGCATCGGCACATGGCCCGGCCCCTCGATCATCACCTGACAGTCCCTGGCCCAGGCGACCTGCGCCAGCTCGCCCAAGGTCCGCAGCTCGGCGAATTGCGCCTCGTCATTGGCATCGGCGATGGAGCCGGGCCTGAGCCCGTCGCCCAGGCTGAACGAGACGTCATAGGCGCGGCAGATGTCGCAGATCTCCTCGAAACGTTCATAGAGGAAGGACTCGCGGCCGTGATGCAGGCACCACTTGGCCATGATCGAGCCGCCCCGGCTGACGATGCCGGTCACGCGCCGGGCCGTCAGCCCGATCATCCCGCGTCTCAGCCCGGCATGGATGGTGAAGTAATCGACCCCCTGCTCGGCCTGCTCGATCAGCGTGTCGCGGTAGACCTCCCAGCTGAGATCCTCGGCCACGCCGCCGACCTTCTCCAGCGCCTGGTAAAGCGGCACGGTGCCGATGGGCACGGGCGCGTTCCGGAGGATCCAGTCGCGGATATTGTGGATGTTGCGTCCGGTCGAGAGGTCCATCACCGTATCGGCGCCCCAGCGGATCGCCCAGACCATCTTCTCGACCTCTTCCTCCATCGAGGAGGTGATGGCCGAATTGCCGATATTGGCATTGACCTTCACCTTGAAGGCGCGGCCGATCACCATGGGTTCAAGTTCGGGATGGTTGATATTGGCCGGGATGATCGCCCGGCCCGCAGCGATCTCGGCGCGGACGAATTCGGGCGTCACCAGATCGGGGATCTCGGCGCCGAAGGGCTCGCCGTCGCGGGAATGGGCAGCGGTGCGGCCCTCGTTCTCGCGGATCGCGGCGAATTCCATCTCGGGGGTGACGATCCCGGCCCTTGCATAGGCCAGCTGGGTGATCGCCCGCCCAGCCGTCGCCCGAAGCGGCGCGGGCCGCCGCGGAAAGGCCGGCACAAGGCGCGCGCCTTCGGCAAAGCCATTGTCGGCGGCGGTCACGTCGCGGGCTGGATAGGTCTCGGCCTCACCGCGGTCGCGCGCGAAGGGGATCCGCACCGGCGCAAGTCCTGCGGCGATGTCGATCCGCGCCCCGGGGTCGGTATAGGGGCCCGAGCTGTCATAGACCGTCACCGCCCCCTCGCCGGTCGCGATCCGGCGCAGCGGCACCCGGATCGGGTGGATCTCGCCGGACAGGTAGAGCTTTTCCGAGGCGGGCAGCGGCCCCAGCGTGATCTGCGGAACGGTGTCGGGTCTGTTCATCTTCGTCTCCTCAGTTGACCTGACGAGACCCAGACGGATGATGAGGCAGAAAGCGGGGCCGTTGGCCCGAACGACCTTGACGGTCTGGGGGCCTTGCGGCCCGGGGGGCGGGATCTTGTGGCATGCCCCTCGGTCTTCCTACGCCAGTCTCAACTGGGTCAGGTTCGAAGGGTCGCGTCACCGGGGTTTCCCCCTGTCAGCCTCTCAGTCCCCTTGGCGGGACTCCCCTGACGTGCGACGAGGTATCGCAAAGCCGGCGCGGACTGTCAAACCCGCCGCAGCGCCGGGCCGGTCAGGGCCGCCCGGGCCCTCCGCCCAGCATCGAGGACAGCGTGCCCGCGGGCGCCCGGCTTTCGCTGAAGGAAATCCCCGCCTCGATATGGCGCAGATGCGCATCCATCAGGCAGAGCGCGCCGGCCTCGTCACGCGCGGCGATGGCCTCGACGAGGCGCAGATGCTCGTCCTTGGCACAGAGCGTCCGCGCCTGGGTGCCATAAAGCCCGATGATGAGCGAGGACCGCATGGTGAGTTCCTGCACATAGCGCGCGAGCACGGCATTGCCGCCGATCCGCGCCAGCAGGTTGTGAAAGCCCCGCGACAGGCGAATCGCCTCGGACCGGTCGCCGTCATCCTTCGCCCTCTCCTCCTCGGCCAGATGGGCGCGCAGGGCGGCCAGATCCTCCGTTGTCGCCCGGCGCAGGGCATTGCGGCAGATCGCGGTCTCGACCGCGCGCCGGGCCTGAAAGACGTCGCGGGCATCCTCGGCCGTCGGCGTCGCGACCGAGGCGCCGCGATTGGGCAGATGCTCGACCACCTGATAGGCGGTCAGGGCCGCCAGGGCCCGGCGTACCTGTGTGCGATTGCAGGAAAAATGGTCGCTCAACGCCTGTTCGCCCAGGCGTGTACCGGCCGGCAGGCGCTGATCGGCAATGGCGTCGAGGATCTGCTCGACGATCCGGGTTTCCTTCGGGGTCTCCATCGTTTCCTCTCTATGCTGCGGCACCATGACCCGGCAACAAAATTTCTCCACAGGACTTGTTACGCAATATTGATACTATGGATTGTGAACAATTTTTGATAGCATCATGTCGAACAGCCAGGGATTGCCATCATGAAACTCGTTGTCATCAACCCGAACTCCACCGTCTCGATGACGGAAAAGATCGTCGAGGCCGCGCGTGCCGTCGCCGCGCCCGATGTCGAGATCGAAGGGCGGACCGCAACCGGCGCCCCGGCCAGCATTCAGGGCCATCATGACGAGGCGATGTGCGCGCCGCATCTGCTGCGCGAGGTCCGCGAGGCAGAAGAGGCCGGGGCCGATGCCATCGTTCTGGCTTGTTTCGACGATCCCGCGCTCGGCGCCTGCCGCGAGATCGCGACCGGGCCGGTGATCGGGATCTGCGAGGCCGGGGTGAAGGCCGCCAGCATGATCGCCACTTCCTTCTCGGTGGTCACGACCCTTCCGCGCTCGGTCCCGGTGATCGAGGATCTGGTCCGGGGCTACGGGCTCGAACATCGCTGCCGCCGGGTACGCTCGGCCGCGATCCCGGTGCTGGCCCTCGAGGAACCGGGATCGGATGCCCGGCTCAGGGTCCGCGACGAGATCCTCCGCGCCATCGAGGAGGATGGCTGCGAGGCGGTCGTGCTGGGATGTGCCGGCATGGCGGATCTGGTGGCGTGGCTGAGCGCGGAAACCGGCATCCCGGTCATCGACGGGGTTGCCGTCGCCACGAAATTCGCCGAGGCGCTTGTCGGGGCCGGGCTGAAGACCAGCAAATCCGGCGCCTATGCGCAGCCGGAAACGCATTAGAAACGAAAACACACGGGGAGAGACACCGATGACAATGCCCGAGACCGCAGCCGCGGCACCAGGCCATGTCCCGCATGTGATCGAGGAAAAGGGGCTGGGCGAGGAATCGCTCGCGCCCCAGGAGACGCGGATCATGGACCCCTGGTCCTATCTCTTCGCCTGGCTTGGGGGCTGCGTGTCGATCGGCACCTTCACCATCGGCTCGGGGCTGGTGGGCACGCTCAACCTGCTCCAGACCTTCCTGGCCATTGCCATCGGCTGCACGGTGATCGGCATCGCCCTGATGATCAACGGCCGCGCCGGCCACAAATACGGCATCCCCTTCATGGTACAGGCGCGGTCGGCCTTCGGGTTTTCCGGCACCCGCCTGCCCGCACTGGTGCGCTCGGTGCCCGCGATCGTCTGGTTCGGCTTCCAGAGCTGGATCGGGGCGGGCGCGCTCAACCTCGTCTCGGAGACCCTGTTCGGCTATTCCAACCTTTGGGTCTTCTTCATCGGCTTCCAGTTTCTGCAGATCCTGCTGTCGGTGCTTGGCTTCCACGGCATCAAATGGCTCGAGAATATAGGCTCGGTCTTCATCATCGGCTCGCTGATCTACATGTTCTTCAGCGTGATCGGCAAATACGGCGACGCGATCATGGCCAATCTGGTCAATGTCGAGGGCACCTGGGGCGCGCCGTTCTGGGGCGCGACGATGCTGTTTCTCGGGATCTACTCGACGATGATGCTGAACGTCTCGGACTATTCGCGCGAGCTGCGCCATGGCGTCGGACCGATGCGCCAGGTCACGATCTATGCCAATTCGATCCTGCCCGCGACGCTTTTCATGGGGATGATCGGGCTGATGGTCTCGGGGGCGACCGGACAGGTCGATCCGATCAAGGTGTTCTCGAGCGCGGTCGACAACAAGCTTCTGCTGGTCACCACCCTGCTTTTCATCGCCTTCGCCCAGGTCACCACCAACATTCTCAACAACGTGGTGCCGCCTGCCTATGCGCTGATGGATGTGTTCAAGCTGAAGTTCAGGACATCGGCGGTGCTGGTCGGGCTGCTCGCCTTCGCGACCTTCCCCTGGAAGCTGGTGCAGGACGAGTCGGCCGCCGGGCTCAATATCTTCATCCAGACCTACAGCGCCTTCCTCGGCCCGATCTTCGCGATCCTGGTCGTCGATTACTACATCCTGCGCCGCCAGCAGCTGAATCTCGAAAAGCTCTATGACGCGGAAGGCCCCTATCGCGGCATCAACCCGGCGGCGCTGATCGCCACGGCCATCGGCGTGGTCGTCGCCTTCGCCTTTTCCAATGTGTCCTGGTATGCGAGCCTCGTTCCGGCCGGCCTGTCCTACTACCTGCTGATGCGCTGGCTGCCCTCTGCCCGCCGCTTCCTCGACACCTGATCGCTGCGGAACATTTCTGGGAACGGGCCCCTTTCGCGGGCCCGTTCACGCCATCCCGGTCGTGCCCGTTCCCGGCCGTCCGTTTTGCTGACCACCGGCCATGTCAACCGAGGCAACCGGATGCCCCGAGCAAGGCGGGTCAGCAGCACCCAAAGCCCCCGCCCTTTAACCTGAGACATATCCGGCAGCCTTGAAGTCGTTCCAGCACTCTTGCGGTGAGAAGAGGTCACAGATTTCTGTAAGTTCTTGAAACATCTCAGTGACGTTTCGTGCGCCCATCCTGCGCAGCTGTGCTTGAATTTGGAGAATGCGATCTCGATAGGGTTCAGCTCGGGGCTGGAAGGCGGCAGGAACCAGCATCCAGCTTCGCGCATGGACGAGCTTCTTCACGCCGCGCGGGATGCGGCAGCGACCTGGGATGACCGAAATTACGACCATGCCGCATGGTTCTTCGGGACGGATCCGGCATGGCGCGGCTATGCGTTCGGATATGCGTTGGTCGGACGATACCTTGCCGAGCATCCGGCAGAGACGCCGGCCACGCTGGTTCACGCAGGGACCGAAAGGTTTCGCTACGCTCTCGAGGCGATGACCGATTAACAGCGATCGAGCAGAATGGGGTGCGCGCAATGCGATCCACCAAAGCCTCCTTACACTGATTCCAGCATGCGGGACTCTTGGCCGGGCTGCGCCGCGGCGGGCCTTCAAGGGCCGCTGCGGGCATTGCCGGCCGAGGCGCGGCCGATCGGCGGTGGACATATCCGGCAAGGAAGGCAATCCCTGCGTCGCGATGCGATGGCGATGCACTGTTCTCGGACGAAATCTCTTCCCTTCGAGGGCAGAACGCCTGCCGTCGATGTATCATGCCGATTTCGTGAGTTTTTTCGAAGTTCCCGACGCCGTATCCCGCCCGGACGGTGCGGGGAGGAAACGATCCCCCGGCCGTGGAACCCGAACGCCTCAGCAAGAACATCAAGCCTGCGGTTCACATCCAGGTTGCATCGGGCTTCCGGTGCCGCGCAGCAGCGCGATGCAATATATTTCATAACCTAGGATTTATTGACAGCCTACGAGCCGCCCCGCATCCTGCCGCCATGAAGCTGGCCCCGCCTGAGGAGAATGCGGGTCCGGTCCAGGGAGGACATCCGATGAAGACCAGTTTTGTTGCGGCGGCAGCCGCCTCTATCGTCGTGGCCAGCGCATGCGGTGGCCTGGCCCAGGGCGCAGATGCGCCGTGGGAGCAGAGCCCGTTCCACTGCGAACCGGGCGAGACCTATGTGATGAACGTCATGGTCTCGGGTGTCGAATACTGGTTCCCGGTCTATGAGATGTTCAAGCAGGCGGCGCATCAGTTCGGCTGCGAGACCGATTACACCGGCACGCCAGAATATGACGTCAACAAGCAGATCGCCACCTTCGAGCAGGCGCTGGCCAAGCAACCCGCGGGCATCCTGCTGCATCCGATGAGCCCCGATCCCTTCGTCGAGCCGATCGACCGCGCCATCGCGCAGGGCACCGCCGTCGTGACCTTTGCCGCCGACAGCCCCAATTCCAAGCGCGTCTCCTATGTGACCTCGGATAATTTCCGCGAGGGCCGCGTCGCCGCGCAGCAGATCGCCGAGGCCATGGGCGGCAAGGGCCAGTACGCCGTGCTGGAAAATCCCGGGCAGGACAACCACGACCGCCGCGTCGCCGCCTTCATCAAGGAGATGGAGGACAACTATCCCGACATGGAACTGGTCGGCCGCGCCTCGACCGGGCAGGACCCTAACAAGGCCTATCAGGCGGTGCTGAGCCTTGCGCAGGCCCATCCGGAACTGGGCGCGGTGTTCATGCCCGAGGCGTCCTCGGCCATGGGCGCGGCGCAGGCGGCCAAGGAGGCGGGCGGCACCATTCGCGTGATGTCGGTGGATGTGAATGCAAGTGTGCTCGACATGATCAAGGCGGGCGACATGTTCGGGGCGATCAACCCCAACCAGGGTGCCCAGGGCTATTACGGCTTCCTGCTGCTGTGGCTGGCCAAGCATCCCGAACTGATCGACCCGATGAACGACCATGCCGAGGCCGGGTTCAACCCGATGGGCATCCCGATGCTCGACAATGGCTATTCGGTCGTGACGCAGAAAAATGCCGACAGCTTCTACTGGGACAAGTACCTCAAGAAGCGCGGTACCCGCGGCATCGAGGGCTGAGGCCCGGACAAGAACCGCGTCAGGACCGCGCCCGCAACTCCCCCCTTTTGGCGGCGCGGTTCCTCGTCGGCGGATCGGTTTCGTCCGATCCGCCGCACCTCCCCCGCATGATCCGGAGGCCACCATGCCGCCCCTTCTGCAACTCTCCAACATCGCCAAGAGCTTCGGTCCGGTGAAGGCGCTGCGCAATGTCTTCTTCGAGCTGCGCGCCGGCGAGATCCACGCGCTGGCCGGCGAGAACGGTGCCGGCAAGTCCACCACGATGAAGATCGTCGACGGCATCCTGCGACCGGATGCGGGCGAGATCCGTATCGACGGGGTGCGGCAGCGCATCCGCTCGCCGCTGGAGGCACAGGCCTTGGGCATCGGCTTCGTGCATCAGGAGATTGCGCTTTGCCCGGATGTGAGCGTGGCCGAGAACATCTTCATGAGCGCGACCGCCACGCGGCGGGGCCTGATGGATTTCGCCGCGCTGGAGCGCAAGGCACGGACGGTGCTGGCAGAGCTTTGCGACGTGGATCCGGCCGCCAAGGTGGGCGATCTGAGCATCTCGGACCAGCAGCTGGTCGAGATCGCCAAGGCGCTGACGCTGGACGCGCGCATCCTCATTCTCGACGAGCCGACCTCGGCCCTGACCGAGACCGAGACGGAAAAGCTGTTCCGCATCGTGCACCGGCTGCGCGAGCGGGGGCTTGGCATCATCCATATCTCGCACCGCATGGCCGAGATATTCGAGCATTGCGACCGCGTCACCGTGTTCCGGGACGGGGCCTATGTCACCTGCCTCGACATTCCGCAGACCACGCCCCAGGAGGTGGTCAACAACATGGTCGGGCGCGAGATTTCCCATCTTTACCCCGACAAGGCCAGCGCACCGCCGGGACGGGCGCTGCTCGAGGTCGAGGGCGTCAGCTGCGACGTGCTTCATGATGTGTCGCTGACCCTGCGCGAGGGCGAGATCCTCGGCATCGGCGGGCTGATCGGCTCGGGCCGGTCCGAGCTGGCCAAGGCGATCTGCGGGTTGCGCCGCTGCACCAAGACCGTGCGGCTGAAGGGCGAGCCGGTCGAGATCCCCGATTTCTCCGCCGCGCTGGAGCGCGGCATGGTCTACGTGTCCGAGGACCGCAAGGGCGAGGGTTTGTTCCTCGATCTGCCGATCTCGCAGAACGTGTCCTCGCTGCGCCTGTCGCAGGTGACGCGGGCCGGCCTTGTCGACCGCGCGGCGGAGCTCGAGCAGGCGACGAGACTGGGCCGCAGGCTCCGACTCAAGGCCGGCAGGCCCGAGGACCCGCCTAGCACGCTGTCGGGCGGCAACCAGCAGAAGGTGGCGCTGGCGCGGATGCTGTCGGTGAACCCGAAGGTGGTCTTCCTCGACGAGCCGACGCGCGGCGTCGATGTCGGCGCAAAATCCGAGATCCACGCCATCCTGCGCGAGCTGTGCGACCAGGGGGTCGGCGTCGTGGTGATCTCGTCCGAATTGCCCGAGCTGATCGGGCTCAGCGACCGCATCGTCGTCCTGCACGAGGGCGAGATGACCGGCGAGCTGGGCTCTGACGAGATGACCGAAGAGGCGATCATCCATCTTGCCTCGGGCCTGCATATTCAGGGAGACGCAGCATGAGCGAGACCAGCCTTTCCGTCGGCATGACCGAGACCCGCCGCAGCCCGGGGGCCCTGCGCAGGCTGGCGGGCATGCGCGAGATGGGATTGCTGTGCATCATCCTCGCGCTCTGCGTGGTGATGAGCTTTGCCAGCCCGTATTTCCTGACCTGGTCGAACTTCCGGACCATCTTCCTGAGCTTCTCGATCGAGGGGATCGTGGTCATCGGCATGACCTTGCTGCTGATCGTCGGCGGGCTCGACCTGTCGGTCGGCTCGGTGGTCTGCCTTGCGATGGTCGTCGCGGGCAAGCTGTTCCTGATGGGGCTCGACCCCTGGCTTGCCTCGGCCGCGGGCGTCGCGGCGGCGGCGGCTGTCGGCGCGGCGATGGGGCTGTTCGTGGTGCGGGTCGGGCTGTCGCATTTCATAGCGTCGCTCGCGGCCATGGTGATCGTGCGGGGCCTGTGCCTGCTGATCACCAAGGGCACGCCGCTGTCGCTGTTCTCGCTGCCGCCCGATTTCAAGTTCGTCGGGCAGGGCAGCCTGGGCGGGCTGCCGGTCGTGGTGGTGATCTTCGTTCTGCTGGCGGTCGTCTTCGACTTCCTGCTGCGCCGCTCGGCACGGTTCCGGACCATCATCTATACCGGCTCCAACGAGCAGGCCGCCGAATATTCGGGCATCCGCACCAAGCGCGTGATCTTCTGGGTGACGGTGCTGTGCTCGACCCTCACCGGCCTTGCGGGCGTGATCTTCATGGCGCGCTTCGGCTCGGCCACGCCGCAATTCGGCGTCGGCATGGAGCTGAACGTCATCGCGGCCGCGGTGATCGGAGGCGCCTCGCTGAAGGGCGGGCAAGGCTCGATCTTCGGCGCGGTGCTGGGGGTGGCGCTCCTGTCGCTGGTGACCTCCTCGCTGATCCTGCTCGATGTCAGCGTCTACATGCAGGACATGATCAAGGGCTGCATCCTGCTCGCGGCGGTCAGCTTCGACCACCTGATGAACAAGCGCGGCAAGCGGGGCTGATCATGGACCAGCTCCAGGACATAGCGCAGATACGCCGGATCTATACCGCGCTGACCCTGCACTACCTCGACGGGCTGACCCAGGCCCAGGTGGCGGAACGGATGGGACAGAGCCATTCCACCGTCAACCGGATGATCAAGGCCGGCCATGACATGGGCATGGTGGAGATCTCGATCCGCTCGCCCTTCCAGGACCATCTCGCGCTCGAACGCGAACTGGCCGAGCTGTCGGGCCTGCGCGAGGTGGTGATCGAGACCACCGCCGCAGGCAATCCCGAGGCCGTGCTGGCCCGGGTCGGCATCACCGCCGCCGAGCTGCTGGTCTCGAAGCTCAAGCCCGGGATGACCGTCTGCCTCACGGGCGGCAAGGGCGTCAGCGCCTGCGTCGCCGGGCTGCGCCAGGTGGTGCCGCTGCGCGGCATGACGGCGGTGCCCGCGACGGGCCTCGTGCAGGGCAAGCACTATACCGATGTGAACCACGCCGCCGCCACGCTGGCGCGCGCCTTCGGCGGCGAGGCGGTGCAGATGCTCTCGCCGATGTTCGCCGAGACCGAAGAGCAGCACCGGATGATCTGCGACATGAAGACGGTCTCGCGCGTGATGGAGGCCGCCCGGGCCGCCGACGTGGCCGTCGTGGGCATCGGCGGGCTGCGCGAGAAGGCGACATCCTATTTCGACCTGCACCGCGACGTGCCCGCCGAGGAAGAGGCGCTTTATGCCTCGGGCGCGGTGGCCGAGCTTCTGGCGCATGTGCTCGATGCGCAGGGCCGCGTCACCGATTACGTGCGCAACCGGCTGGTCGTGGCGATCTCGCCGTCGGATCTGGCCAGGGTGCCGGTCAGCATCGGCGTCGCGGCGGGCCAGGAGAAGGCCGAGGCCATCTGCGCCGTGGTGCGCGGCGGTTACATCAACACGCTCGTCACCGACGAGGCCACCGCCCGCTGCGTGCTGGCGCGCATGAAGGAGGCTGCATGACCCTTTCCATCGTCCCCCCCCTGTCGCGGCCTGCGCGGCTCGATGCCATGGACGGCGCCGCGCCGAAGGTGCTGGTGATCGGCGGCGGCATCAACGGCGCCTCGGTCTACCGCGAACTGGCCCTGAACGGCGTGCCGGTGATGCTGGCCGAGAAATCGGATTTCTGCGCGGGGGCCTCCTCGGCGCTGAGCCGCATGGTCCATGGCGGGCTGCGCTATCTCGAGAACGGCGAGTTCGACCTGGTGCGCGAGGCGCTCGACGAGCGCAACCGCCTGTTGAAGAACGCGCCGCATCTGGTCGGCCCGCTGCGCACCATCGTGCCGATCGACAGCTGGGTCTCGGGCACGCTCAATGCCCCCTTGCGGTTTCTCGGCCTAAGCAAGGCGCCGTCGCGGCGCGGCGCGCTGCCGGTCAAGCTGGGGCTGTCCTTCTATGACATCTACACCCGCGGCAAGGGCGGGCTGCCGCCCCATGAATTCTGGTCCGCGAAGACGGCGACGGCGCGCTTTCCCTTCCGCCCCGGGCTGCGCTGTGCGGCCACCTATTACGACGGGCAGGTCAGCCATCCCGAGCGCGTGGTCACCGAGATCTTCGAGGATGTCGCGCGCGCCGGTTGCGACGCCGTGGCGCTCAATCATCTCGAGGTCACGAAGATCGGCCCCGAGGTCACGCTGGCCGACCGTATCGGCGGGCGCGAGATAACCCTTCGCCCCGAGATCGTGGTCAATGCCACCGGCGCCTGGATCGACCGCACCAATGCCCGCGCCGGGGCGACGGAGGACATGGTGCAGGGCACCAAGGGCGCGCATCTCGTGCTCGATCATCCCGGGCTTCGCGACATGCTGGGCGAGGACATGGTCTATTACGAGAATGTCGACGGGCGCATCTGCATCATGTTCTGCCTGCACGGGATGGTTCTGATCGGCTCGACCGACATCAAGGTGCCCGACCCCGACAAGGTCCGCTGCGAGGCCGATGAGCAGGCCTATATCCTCGAGGGTCTGTCCTGGGTCTTTCCGGGCATGACCGTGCGGCCCGACCAGGTGCGGCATGTCTTCGCCGGGGTGCGGCCGCTCCCTGTCAGCGGCGCGGGCACCACCGGGCAGATCCCGCGCGGCCATTTCAACCGCTGGACCCAGGCCGGGCTCCCGATGCTCAGCATGATCGGCGGCAAATGGACCACCTTCCGCGCCTTCGGCGAGCTGGCGGCGGATGAGGTGATGGCCCGTCTGGGTCTGACGCGCCGCACCGGCACCGGGGATCTGCCGATCGGCGGTGGTGCCGGCTTCCCGGCCGATCCGGAGGCCTGGTGCAAAGAGGCGGCGGCGGCCTCGGGGCTTTCGCAGGTGCGCGTCGCGACGCTGCTGACGCGCTACGGCACGCTGGCGGGTCAGCTGGCACAGAGCTTCGCCGGGGAACGGGAGCTGACCGGCCTGCCGGGCTATTCGGATGCCGAGATCGATTACCTGATCGCCCATGAACAGGTCGAGACGCTGGCCGATCTTGCGCTCCGCCGCATGGTGGTCGCGCTGGCGGGCGGGCTGGATGCGGCGGCGCTCGAGGCGCTGGCGGACCGGCTGGCAGCGGCCAGGGGCTGGACCCCGACCCGCCGCGAGGAGGAGTTGCACCGTTTCCGGGTCAGGCTGGCAACGGATCACGGGGCCGACCCCGAGCGGATCGGCCTGCATCGCAAAGGGGAGGTTGCGGCGCAATGACGGGATATCTCATCGGCGTGGATGCCGGGAACACGATGGTGAAGGCGGCGCTGTTCGACGCCGGGGGCAATACGCTTGCCGTCGCCTCGCGCGGCTCCGAGACGCTGCAACCGGCGCCGGGCTTCGTCGAACGCGATCCCGAGGGGCTGTGGCAGGCCGCCAGCGGCGCGATCCGCGACTGCCTTGCGAAGGCCGGGATCGGCGGCGCCGAGGTGCTGGCGGTGGGCGCGGCCGGGCATGGCAACGGGCTTTACCTGCTCGATGCCGAAGGGCGCGGGCTGATCGGCATCCAGTCGATGGACAACCGCGCCGAAACGCTGGCCTCGCAGATCGCGGCCGAACATGGCGACGAGATCCTGTCGCGCGCCCAGTCGCGGCCCTGGCCCGCGATGACCCCGGTGCTCTTGCGCTGGATCGCCGAGAACCGCCCCGAGATCATGGCCCGGGCCCACAAGGCGCTGCTGTGCAAGGACGTGATCGTGCACGGGCTGACCGGGCGCATGGGCTCGGAGGTGTCGGATCTTGCCGGGGCCGGGCTGCTGGCGCTGCCGGCGCTGGATTATGACGGCGCGCTGCTGCGGCTCTATGGCATCGAGGGGCTGAAGCACATCCTGCCCGAACCCGCGCAAAGCGATGCGGTGGTCGGCCATGTCACCGCCGCTGCCGCCCGGGCCTCGGGCCTTGCCGAAGGCACCCCGGTGGTGGGCGGGCTCTTCGACGTGCTGGCCTCGACGCTGGGCGCGGGCACCTCGCATGCCGGCGAGGCCTCGATCGTCGCGGGCAGCTGGTCGATCAACCAGGTCTTCGCCGAACAGCTGCCGGCAGAGCCGCGGGCCCTGCTTGCCAGCGTGCTGGGGCGTGACACCTGGGTCAGCTGCGAATGCTCGCCGACCTCGGCAGCCAATCTCGAATGGTTCGTGCAGACCTTCCTCGCGGATGAGGCGAAGGCCACCGGAGAGGATCCCTTCGCGCTCTGCAACCGGCTTGCGGTGGGGTCCGATCCCGAAAAGGACCTGCCGGTCTTTCATCCCTTCCTCTATGCCGGGCCCGTGCCCGGGGCGCGCGGCGGCTTCAGCGCCATGGGCGCCTGGCACAGCCGCGGCGACATGGTGCGCGCGCTTTATGAAGGCGTCGCCTTCGGCCACCGCGCGCATTTCGAAATCCTCGACCCCGACCGCCGCTTCCGCTGCGCCACGCTGTCCGGCGGCGCGGCCAAATCCGAGCTCTGGGCGCAGATCTTCGCCGATGCGCTGGGCATGACGCTGCGCCTGTCCGACTGCGCCGAGACCGGCGCGCGGGGGGCTGCCATCGCCGCGGCCATCGGCGCCGGGCTCTTCGCGGATTTCAATGACGCGACGCGGGCGATGGCCCGGCATGTCGAGGAAATCACCCCCTGCCCGGCCGCCCAGGCGCAGCTGGACGCAAGATACCGGCGCTGGTGCGCCTACCGCGATGCACTCGGGGCGGCCTGGGCGCCGCCCAAGGTGCTTGGCTTCGACGCCAGACAGACACAGGAAAGGACATCACATGGCTGATCTCGACGACATCATCGACGGCAAGGATTTCGGGCTGACCACGCCTCCGAAGAACGAGCCCTTCTTCCTCAAGGGCGCGGGCGCCTATGACTGGGGCATGCAGAACCGGCTGGCGCGGATCTTCCGCCCCGATACCGGGCGCACGGTCATGCTGGCCTTCGACCACGGCTATTTCCAGGGGCCGACCACCGGGCTCGAACGGGTCGACCTGAACATCGCGCCGCTGTTCGAGCATGCCGATGTGCTGATGTGCACGCGGGGCATGCTGCGCACCACCGTGCCCGCCTCGACCCGCAAGCCCATCGTGATGCGCGCGTCGGGCGGCAACTCGATCATGTCCGAGCTGTCGAACGAGACCATCGCCGTCGACATGGAGGACGCGCTGCGGATGAACGTCGCGGCAATGGCGGCGCAGGTCTATATCGGCGCGGAATTCGAGCATAAATCGATCACCAACATCATCAACCTGATCGACCGGGGCAACCGCGTCGGCATGCCGACCCTCGCGGTGACCGGCGTCGGCAAGGACATGGCCCGCGACGCGCGCTATTTCGGCCTTGCCACCCGCATCGCCGCCGAGATCGGCGCGCAATACGTGAAAAGCTACTATGTCGACGAGGGCTTCGAGAGGGTCTGCGCGGGCTGCCCGGTGCCCATCGTCATCGCCGGCGGCAAGAAGATCCCCGAGGCCGAGGCGCTCGAGGTGGCCTACAAGGCGATCGACCAGGGCGCGGCAGGCGTCGACATGGGCCGCAACATCTTCCGCGCCGACGACCCGGTGGCGATGATCCAGGCGGTGAGCGCGGTGGTGCATGAGCTGCTTCCGGCGGCGCAGGCCTTCGAGATGTACAACGATCTCGCCACCCGCAAGGCGGCATGACGTCGATGACTGACGAGGCCGATACGCTGCTGGCGCAGCGGGTCGAAAGCTCCAGACAGCTCGGGGGAAACCCCGAGCTGGCGATGCATGGCGGCGGCAACACCTCGGTCAAGGTGATGCGCGAGGGCAGACGGGTGCTGCATGTCAAGGGATCGGGCTGGGATCTGGCGACGATGGAGCCGCAGGGGATGCCGGGGCTCTGGCTCGACCCGCTGTTCGCGGTGAAGGACGGCGCGCGGCTCAGCGATACCGAGATGGTGCGTTTCCTGCGCTCGCATCTGCTGGACACGTCCGCGCCCAATCCCTCGGTCGAGACATTGCTCCATGCCTACCTGCCCGCGCGCTTCGTCGATCACGGCCATGCCTCGGCGGTGCTGGCGCTGGCCAGCCGCCCCGAGGCCGAGCAGCGCGAGACTTTGCGCGCGCTCTTCGGCGACGGGCTGGTCTTCCTGCCCTACGTCTTCCCCGGCTTCGATCTGTCCATCGAGGGCGCCCGTGCCGCAGAAGCCCGGCCGCAGGCCTGGGGGATGTGGCTGGCCCAGCACGGGCTCTTCACCTGGGGCGATACGGCAGAGGAAAGCCTGACCCGCTTTCGCGATGCGGTGGCCGTCTGCGAGGCCCATCTTGCCGCGCGCGGCTCAGCCCTGATGCCGCCGACCCCGCGCAGGGGCAATGGGGTACTCAAGGCGCTCGTTCCCCAACTTCAGGCCGCGCTGCCCGACCTTGCCTTCACCGCCCCGCGCGGTGCGGCCCCGCTGGCCGCGCTTTCCGGGCGGGAGGGCATGGCCGAGGTCGTCAGCCGGGGAACGATCACGCCCGATCACGTCATCCGCATCAAGCCCTGGCCGCTGATCCTTGCGCAAGGGGTGGATGCCGCCGGTATCCGCACGGCGGTCGCCGGTTTCGGCGCGGCCTACGAGCGCTATTTCCAAGAGCATTCGGACGGCACGCAGATCATGCTCGACACATTGCCACGGGTGGTCTTCGTGCCGGGCGCCGGCGTGATCGGTCTGGGACGCTCTGCCTCCGAGGCCCGCATCAACGCCGATCTCGCCGAGCAAAACCTGCGCGTCGCGGCGTCGGCCGAGGCACTGGGCGGCTACCAGCCGCTGCCGCGTCCCGAACAGTTCCTGATCGAATACTGGGAACTCGAGCAGGCCAAGCTGCGCAAGTAGCGGGGGGCGTCATTACCCAAAGGGGAGAGCGGGAGTCGCTTCGGAACACCTGAGGCCCGGCCCGGAGGCCTGCCGAGGCCCGCTCTCCCCCGCCATCGCAAGAAGACCGGCTCGGGCCATGATAAGACGCTCTCGCGGCTCGGGGCGCCGGGCATCCGTCAAGTACGACACGCGCAGTTACAAGCGGTGAAACCGGCTCGAGTTCATGTGCGGCAGACTTAAGGATTGGCGCCGCGCAGCGACCCGGTCCGACCGCTGTCCCAAGGTCTTCCCCTCAATCATCGCTCTCGCCCCGGCCGCGCCTTCCTTCAGTACGCTGATGATCTCGTATCCAAGGACTTACACAGCCCCACTGGGGCCACGGTCCCATTCCAACTCGCTGATGAGCCGCTTCCGTTTCATGTGCCTTCCTCCTTCGTCGTCCAGTCGAAGGCGGAAAATTCAGGTTCGTAATCGCCCGGTTTCCTGGGGGGTAGGTCTCTGCAACCAAATCAATTGGGTCAGACCCTACTCCATCGTGAAACTTTGAAACGGCGGTCAATTACGGACATCGGTCCGGCATTTTTTCCAATAATTGAAACAGATGCACCACCGCAGCAACCGCCTCCTTGTCCGTAAAATGAATACAATCATGATTCGCCTTGATTGAAAATTTTGGTTGATGTAGCGTAAATAAAAATTGGAATCTATAGCCTTCCCTCAGCATGTCTCTGAGGACGCTATGCCCACGAATTCAAATAAAATTATTAATCGCCTGGAGGGAAATATGCTAAGCAGATTGCTCCCCGACCGCGACGCGCCCAATATTCCAAATATCTTTCTGCCTGTAGAGAGTGCCGGAATTGAAAATCTTGATGAATTGTTCGATTCCAGGCATTTTTCCCGACACGCATCACAGGCTGTTGATCAGTTGACAATGCATTTGCGGGACCGGTCAACTCGCGGCTTGGCCTTGACCGACCCGGCAGGTATCCGCGCCGCGGCAACCCGCCTGACCCGTGGCGGGCAGACGACCGACATCACGGAACATGACCGTAAATTGGCGGAAATCGTCGAGCTTTATCTGCGGACCGGCATCCAGGTCTACTCGCCCGGCTACATGGGGCGGCAATTCTCCGGACCGTTCCCGGTGACCGCGGTGGTCGACATGGTCAGTGCAATTGCCACGCAGCCTGCCTCGTTTTACGAAGCAGGGGCTTTGCCCTGCGTCGTCGAGCGTGTCATGGGCGAGGAACTCAACAGTTTCCTGGGCTTTCCGAGCGATCGCTTCACGATGTTCACCACGTCGGGGGGGTCGCTTGCAAACCTCACCGCACTTCTCGCCGCGCGTGGTCGCCGCTATCCCCAGGCTTGGGGCGAAGGACTGGGCGGAACCGACCGTCGTCCGGCGATAGCCGTAAGTGGCGATGTTCATTACAGCATTACCCGCGCCGCCGGAATACTGGGGATCGGCGAAAATCAACTGGTGCGGCTTCCGCTCGACCCTGCGCGGCGGATCGCCCCTACCGGTGCGAGAGAGGCGCTGGACGCAGCTGCAGCACGCGGGCTCGATGTCTTTTGCATTGTCGCCAATGCCGGCTCCACCTCGTTCGGCGCGATCGATCCCCTGGATGAGCTGGCAGACATCGCCGCGGAACGCGGGATCTGGCTGCATGTCGACGGGTCTCACGGTGGCAGCTTGATCGTGTCGGACCGGCTGCGGCCGCGTTTGGCCGGGCTGAGTCGCGCGGATTCCCTGACACTGGACGCTCACAAGACGATGTTCGTGCCGGCGGCCTGCACGCTTTTGTTCTACCGCGACCGGGACCAGGCGACGGCAGCCTTTCGGCAGGAGGCGAGCTACGTTTTCGAAAAGACTGCAGACGTTTATTCCGAATACGACTCTGCCGAACGGAATTTCGAATGCACCAAGCGGCCAATGATCATGTCGCTGTGGGTCCTCTGGGCGATGTATGGCCGCGCGCCCATTGCCGAAAAACTCGAAGTGCTTTGCGACATGACCCGCAGGGCGCATGGGATCTTGGCGGACGCCCCGGATTTTGTCCCCCTGCATTTTCCTGATACCAACATTCTGTGCTTTCGTTATGTGCCGGAGGAGCAGCTCGACCCAAAGGCCCTGGGCGCGTTGCAGACCGAAATTCGGGCACGCGTCCGGGAGCGCGGCCGCTTCTTCATTTCCAAGGTCGATATCGACGGCATGCCCGCCTTGAGGCTGGTTCTTATGAACCACCGTATTACCGCCGATCACATCCGGCAAATGCTGGACGAGGTCCGCACGGTTGCCCTGACCATCAGGGAAGAATTTCCGCAACCCGAGGAGATACGACCTTGAGCACCGACACCGCACTCCGCCCGGTCGCCGATGCAAATACCATCGCCGGGCTTATCGCCGCTGATGAGTTGCGCCCCGGCAACCCGGCAGCCATTAGCGGCCTCGAAACGTTCCTGTCGAAAATCCGCCGGGCCGAGCAGCTGGCCGGACGGCGCTTTGCCGAGTTCTCTCCCGAATTGCAGGATGCTTTGATCCTGCGCCGGTTGCAGCAGATGATCGGGACCCTGCAGGGCAATCCGAGCTGGGCGACGAGACTGGCAGCGGCCGGGATCACCGGCACGGTGCGGGATTTCGACCATTGGCAGTCGGTTCCTCTCGCCGACAAGACGGTGATGCGGGACTTATACATGGGAGAGCGCCGGGGGCTGGCCGTGCCACTGTCATTCGGCGGTTTCGAGATCGTCGCCAGCGGCGGCACCAGCAGCGGCCAACCGGTCGAGACCGTCTATTCGCTGCGCGAATTGCAGGATACCTACGAATTCGCCGGCGAGTTCATGGGCCGCTACCAGCTTGCGCCGTTTTTCGACGAGGACGCGCCCAAATGGGTCATGACGACTCTGGCCGACTACAATCTGTGGAGCAGCGGCACCATGGTGGGCGGGGTGCTCCAGAGGATCCCCGGCACCAACTACCTGGGGATCGGCCCGGTCACCAAGGATGTCTTCGGACATCTGATGCGTTACGTCGGCCCGAAAGCCTTCATGAGCATCACCGCCAGCGTCGCGGCATTGCCCGAACTGGGCGCGGAGCTGTCCGAGGACGCGCGCCGCTCGCTGCGGGTTGCGCTCTATGGCAGCGGCGTTCTGAACGCCCGCCACCGCGACGAGTTGAAGGCGGCCTATCCGAATGTCAGCATATTGAGCTATTTTGCGGCCACTCAGGCCGAAACCATCGCCCTGCAGCTTGATCCGGCGTCGCCCTGGCTGGCGACGGTGCCGGGGCTGCATCTGGTGGAAATCGTCGATCCTGACGGGCGCTGGGTGAAGGAAGGCGAAGAGGGCGAGCTGGTCGTGACCCGTCTTCATGCCCATGAAACGCCGCTGCCGCGCCTGCTGATCGGCGATCGGGTGATCCGGCGACCGGGCTTGACGGGAGCCGGACTGAACACGATGCAGTTCGAATATGTCGGCCGCAGCGGCGACGTCATCCATCTGGGCGACACACAGTTTTCCGCCAAGCGCGTGCTGGACGGGCTGGGTCACGGCCTGGCCGCCATCGGGATCGACCTGAACCGTGCCGCGCAGGACGTGCAGTTCGTCAACGATCGTCCAAACCGGCGGCTTACGCTGCTTGTGGCCGTCGATGAGCCCGAGGCCGTCAACCGGCAGCTCGGTCTGATCGGTCCCCATGGCACCTATCAGATGTTCGGCGATGCGTTGATCCGCTCGCTGTCCCTGTTCAATCAAGGCGAGGCGAACTTCCACTATCTCGCCAAGACGGGCTACCGCCTCGAATTGCGCTTCGTGCCGCCGGGGGCTCCGGACATCACCCGTACCGCAGTCGGCAAGACGCCGCTGCTTTGCGACAAGCAACAGTGAGGAAGGACGCATGCAGCCGGTCAATATCCTGATGACGGTGGACTCGATCACCGCCCTGTCGCTCGGCACCCTGACGGGCAACCTCTACCTGACGGACGACGCCTGGTGCAGCCAGGGCAAAGGGACGGAAGCCCTGAAAACCGCCTGCCGACGCGGCCAGACAGTGAATTGGCGGGTGCTCGCGGTGGACGTCCAGAGCCCGGCGGTCATCGCCGACATCCGGTTTCTTGATGAGGCGGCAACGCTGGAGAACAGCATCGGTACGCCCGCCGATACGGCAATCGATCCGGACACGTCGCGTTATATACGCCCGTTCTGGCAGACCTGGAGCGGCATCATTCCCTGCAACCTTCAGCCCGGTCTGTATCACTACCACCTCGCCTTTCAGATCGGCGCCGGACCGAAGTCGGTCATGTTCACCACCAGCCCGGCGCTTCAGCTGACGGCCTGACAGGGAGAAAACCATGGGGCAACAACTTGGGATCCTCGTAATAGTCGACATTGCCGCGGCAATCGAGGCCAACGATCTGCGTGGGCATCTATGGCTGGTGGATAACGGGCGCTGGGCCGGTTCGACCGGGGAAGGAACCGGCAATCTTGCCACGGCTCTGGATGTCACCGACGCGGCGCTGGCGGGCGCTCCCATCCTCAACTGGCTTCAGGTGGGTGTCGGCTCGATTCCGGTGACGGTCTCACAGACTTTCTTCCTGCATGATGAGGATCGGAAAGCATTGGCGCAAACGCCGCTATTGGCAAAGCATGGCGGCCGGTTCCCGCTGCGGCTCCGCAACATTCTGGGCGAAGAAATCAATATCAGGAAGTCGCCTCGCGAGATGGCAGCGTCGACAGAGTCGACCCGCGCGCTGCCCCATGCCGGTCAGGGTTTCCTCGAACCCGGCCGGGCGCGCTTCCGGAAGACCCGCAAGAGCCGTGTCACCAGAACCGACGATCAGGATCTGATCCACTATCCCGCTCCCGTCATCGCGCGGATCGACGGCGAGGCGGTCGAGAAGAAGGTGATATTCCCGGCGCAATATGGCTCGCCGCAGCTGTTCTCCGACGGACTTTACTGGAGCGCCTCGGTCAACCCGACAATGCTGGGGGTGTATTGCTACACCATGTGGATAACCCTCTATTATGCGCGTCGCGACAAGGATGGTGAGGTCACCGATCATTCGGTCACCCTGCCCCACGATGCCTGGATCAGCGTGTCCACCGGTGCCATCCGCAGCGGATTTTCGAATTCCACTCTCGATATCATCCCGGCATGAGCCGGCGGCGCGAAGGAGAATGCCATGAGCGAAGTGGACAGCGCGACCGCGCGATCCGGACCGGATGCCGATACGAAGCGGGTCATTACCGTTATGGGGCTGCTCGACGTGGTCGGCGCTCTCTCGGAGGACGCCCTGGACAGCGACCTCTACCTGTTCGACAACAACGGGGCCGCGGGCTCGAGCGGACATGGGACGTCATGTCTGAAGACATGCGCCGATGCGGAGGATCTGGTGGTGTGGGAGGTCATGCCATTGGAATGCGAAGCCTTCGCACGGATCGACGACGTTCTGATCGATGAACAATACGCCCCCTATATCGACCTGGAAAGCGGCGTCTATGCCCCCACCAGTGTGGTGTATTGGGCCGCGCGCATCCTCAAGCCGTTGCCCCCCGAGGGGGTTCCCTACCGGCTGGCATTCCGGGTGGGAAGCCACCCCGAGCCGCTGATCGCCGAAGCCAGCTCCTTCCTCGTCAGTCCGCCGGCCGAGCGGGCCGAGCTGGCGCCCGAGCCCGGGACGGAAATCGCCGACGCGGCCCCCGACGCAAAGCCCGCGCCAGCTCCCAAAGCTTCCGCGCCGAAGAAACCGTCTGCGACATCGGAGGCCGACGACGGCGACAGCTCGAAAGGAGCCAGGAAATGAACAGGGGCAACTCGCTCAGAACGAATTCGCGACCGCGGCAAATCGTACGCAACTCGCTCCAGGTGAATGTGATCGCCATCGTTGATGTGGCGCGCGCAATTTACAGCGAGACGCTCGACGATGCCGTGATCTTCGTCGATAACAGCGTGACCCCGGAAGGAAAACCCAGCCCCGGTCGCGGAACCACCGCCCTGAAGACGCAATGTCTTGAGGGGATAGTGATCAACTGGATCGTCTATCCCGTCGGTCCCTATGGCGTGCCGGCGCCAGTTTCGATCGCCGATATCACCTTCGATGAGCCGATCTGCCTCAAGCTGCAAAGCTACGGGGCGATTGTGACGGCGCATTCTCCCGATGTCATTCCGGGCGTGACCCCGAGCTATGACTATTGGGCCGGCATGGTCCGGCCCGAGGTCGAGCCGAATACCTACGGCTATCGCATCGAGTTTCAAATCGGTGCTCAGCGCATGGGGATCTCGACCCCCGCAGTGACAATTTCGACCATTCCGGCACCAGAGAAGGCGTCGGGTGAGCGTGGAAAGGCGCAATACATTCTGGGCTAGCCGATCCTTATTCGTTTTCCGATGCCGCTCCGGCACCCGCTTCGGCCGGAGGCACCTAGATGGAGGGATATGATGATGAGCAAGGCACTAATCCTGGTCGACGTGCAGAACGAATACTTCGCCGATGGCAAATTACCGCTTCCGGACATGAACGAAGCGCTGACGCATATCGAGGCGCTCCTGACGTGTTTCCGTTCGAGCCGGCTGCCGATATTCCATATTCAGCATTTCGGGTTAACCGAAGGCGGGCCATTCAGTCTCGGCTCGCCAGGTGCCGAACTGCATGACCGGGTGAAGCCCCGGCTGGGGATACAGCCGCCAGAAATCATCATTCCGAAATATTACACCAACGGCTTTCGCATGACCTGGCTGGCCGCGGCGCTTCAGGGCTCCGGGGTGACCGAAGTGGTGGTGGCCGGGGCGATGGTGCAAAACTGCATCGACGCAACGGTACGCGCCGCCGATGACTTCGGCTTCAAGGTCACGGTCGCCAGTGACGCCTGCGCTGCGGCGCCCGTCACCCTCAAGGACGGGCAGATCATCGAGGCCGCGACGGCACATGATGTCGTCCTCGCAGCCCTGAGCAATGTCTCAGATGTGCGACCGACGACAGAGGTGATCGCGCAGATCGAGCAAGAGCGCCAATATGCCGCCGATCATGTCCCATGGGGAGGTTGACCCGACGCCCAGTTCTCATTCGGCCAGACCTGGGCCTATTCCGTTGAAAAACCCGCCTTGCCTGAAGGGCTGACCGCTGATTCAATCTGGTTGCGGCAGCTTGAGGTGAGCGGCGATGATGGGGGTCCGGCAGGAAGCGCAAGGCGCTCTGTTCTACGAGTTCTCGATCGAAGCGCACGTTCCGCCCGACCACATGCTCCGACCGGTTGACCAGTTTGTCGATCTGGCCCGCACCTGGCGCCATTCTACAGTTCCACCGGACGGCCATCGGTCGATCCGGAACTGATGATCCGTATGCTGCTGGTCGGCTACAGTTCGGCATGGTGCCGCCATCGGTCCGAGGCCCATGCCGGACGGCCTCCGGTCCGAGCGCCGCCTCTGCGAGGAGGTACATCTCAACCTCGCCTACCGCTGGTTCTGTCGCCTCGACCTGACCGTCCCGGTGCCGGATCACTCGACCTTCTTCAAGGACCGTCATGGCCGCTTCCGTGACAGCGACCTGTTGCGCCATCTGTGCGAGACCGTGGTGGCGCGTACCGTTGCGTCGCGGAGGGCCTGGCCGGCGGTCAGCGCCTCGCCGCGGATGCCAGTATCATCGCGGCCGACGCGAACCGGCAGAACTCGACGCCGAAGTCAGACTGGCAGCCGGGCAGCATCGACCCTGAAGAGGCGCCCCGGGCTGTCAGGGAATACCTGGAAACGCTCGATGACGCCGCCTTCGGTGCAGCGAGCCCGGTCGAGCCGAAGTTCACCTCGCATTCCGATCCGGCTTCGCAATGGACCGGGGCTCGGGGAGGTCCGGCCTACTTTGCCTATTCCACCAACTACCTGATCGACACCGACAACGGCGTGATCCTCGATGTGGAGGCCACCCGGTCGATCCGCCAGGCCGAGGTTGGGTCGGTGCGGACCATGATCGACCGGGTGAACGATACCTTCGACATCGCACCGGAACGGCTGATCGCAGACGCTCTCGGCGGTGGCGAGAGCGTTGAAGCGGTTGATGAATGAGCCATGTCGCGCCATTGGTCCGAGCGACAATGGCGAATGACGCGGATGTGGATTTCGGCGGTTTGGCGGTCTGGGTCTCTCGCGGCGATGCGCTCTCCGAAGGACTTGAGGCCGAGCCGGTTCAGCGCCACCGGTTCGAGCGAACCGGCGAGGGCATCTTTGCCTCGGCGCGACTTCGAGCGTGGTATCCTGTCCACCGCTTCCAGAGCGCCCTGCCATAGTGACGCGTGGCGCGCAGGGTTTCGTTGCGGGGCGAGCCGATGATCGCCATTGGTCCGAAGGCAGAGGCGAGCGCGGCAGGGCAGTCCTCTTTCCATGGCCGGCCGTTTCTTCGGACCGGGATGATCGCCGTGGCGCCGCGCACGACAATGGCGCTGTGACAGCGTCGAGCCGTCCGCGGTCACGGTGCCGATGTCCTCGTCCTGAGGGATCCGGTCGGGCAAGTCCGGCAGGACGGGACTGTCGCCTTCCCGGCCGGGTGTGACCTCGACGGCGCGGATGTCCGACGTGGCGGCATCCATGGCCAGATGCACCTTGCGCCATTGGCGGCGGCCCTGAACGCCATGCTTGCGGGCCTGCCATCGCGGTGGCGCCTATCTGGAACGAACCGTGCGAAGAGGGGACCCCGGCCGGGGCGGACCCGGGAGGTGGCATCACTCGCGATTTCCAGGAGGCGCGGGAGAGCGAGGCCGAGGACTGGATCATCGAGGCCCGCACGCTGGTTGCTGCCGTCAAGCGGGAGGGCTTGGTCGATGGCTGAACCACAGCGCCCCTACACCCCCCGACATGCTGGCGGAGCGATGGTTTACACGCGCTACTCGCCGAACCACCTGCGCCGCGCAGCCGATGTTCTGGACTTCACGAAGCTCCGCAAGGTTCACGGAACCTAGGCACACTTCGCAAAATCAACGCAAACCACTGGAAAGATGGTGGGTGATAAGAGATTCGAACTCCTGACATCTTCGATGTGAACGAAGCGCTCTACCACTGAGCTAATCACCCGTGGCGCGCTTGTTATCCGGACACGCCGGGCTTTGCAAGAGGGTCGGGGGAATTGCCCGCAGCTTTTTCCGGGCGCCTTGCAGGGCGCTGCCTCCCATCGACGGGCGCTCCGCCCGAAACGAAAAAGACGCGCCCGCAAGGGCGCGTCCCGGGTCACATGGCCGATGCCGGGCGGGACCGCGTCAATGCGCGACCTGCCCCGCGGTTTCGCCCCCCGAAGCCTTGGCGGCCGCCGCAGCGGCAGCCTCCTCGGCGGCCTCGTCCCATTCGATGGGCTCGGGCGCGCGCACCAGAGCGTGCTTCAGCACTTCGCGGACATGGGCGACGGGGATGATCGTCAGCCCCTCCTTCACATTGTCGGGGATCTCGCGCAGGTCCTTCTCGTTCTCTTCGGGAATGAGCACCGTCTTGATCCCGCCCCGGAGTGCGGCCAGCAGTTTCTCCTTGAGCCCGCCGATGGCCAGCACATTGCCACGCAGCGTCACCTCGCCGGTCATCGCGATATCCTTGCGGACCGGGATCTGGGTCAGCACCGAGACGATGGAGGTCACCATCGCCACCCCGGCCGAGGGACCGTCCTTGGGCGTCGCGCCCTCGGGGACGTGGACGTGGATGTCGATCTTGTCGAAGCGCGGCGGCTTGAAGCCGATCTCGGGCGCGATAGAGCGGACATAGCTCGAGGCGGCGTCGATCGATTCCTTCATCACGTCGCCCAGCTTGCCGGTGGTCTTCATCCGGCCCTTGCCGGGCAGCTTGAGCGCCTCGATGGACAGAAGATCGCCCCCGACCGAGGTCCAGGCCAGCCCGGTCACGACGCCGATCTGGTCTTCCTTCTCGGCCAGACCGTAGCGGAACTTCTTGACGCCCAGATAGTCTTCGAGGACGTCCGGCGTGATGGTGACCGTCTCGGTCTCCTTCTTGATCAGCTTGGTCACGGCCTTCCGGCCCAGCTTGGCGATCTCGCGCTCGAGGTTCCGCACCCCCGCCTCGCGGGTATAACGGCGGATGATCTCGGTCAGCGCCTCGGGCGTCAGCGCGAATTCCTTCGGCTTCAGCCCGTGGTTCTTCATCTGCTTGGGCACGAGGTGACGTTCGGCGATCTCGCGTTTCTCGTCCTCGGTATAGCCCGCGAGGCTGATGATCTCCATCCGGTCCAGAAGCGGGCCCGGCATGTTGTAGCTGTTGGCCGTGGTCAGAAACATCACGTTCGAGAGGTCATATTCGACCTCGAGATAGTGATCGACGAAGGTCGCATTCTGTTCCGGATCCAGCACCTCGAGCATGGCCGAGGCCGGATCGCCCCGGAAATCCTGCCCCATCTTGTCGATCTCGTCGAGCAGGATCAGCGGGTTGGTGGTCTTGGCCTTCTTCATCGCCTGGATGATCTTGCCGGGCATCGAGCCGATATAGGTCCGGCGGTGACCGCGGATCTCGGATTCGTCGCGCACGCCGCCAAGGCTGATGCGGATGAATTCGCGCCCCGTGGCCCGCGCCACCGACTTGCCCAGAGAGGTCTTGCCGACGCCGGGCGGACCCACGAGGCAGAGGATCGGGCCCTTGAGCTTCTGGCTGCGCTGCTGCACCGCCAGATATTCGACGATCCGCTCCTTGACCTTCTCAAGGCCGTAATGGTCGTTGTCCAGCACCTTCTCGGCCGCGCCAAGGTTCTTCTTGACCCGCGATTTGACGCCCCAGGGCAGCGTCAGGATCCAGTCGAGATAGTTGCGCACCACCGTCGCCTCGGCCGACATCGGCGACATCGACTTCAGCTTCTTGACCTCGGCCGCGACCTTCTCGGAGGCCTCCTTCGACAGCTTGGTGCCCGCGATCCGCTCTTCGAGCTCGGCAATCTCGTTCTGGCCCTCGTCGCCATCGCCAAGCTCGCGCTGGATCGCCTTCATCTGTTCGTTGAGGTAATATTCGCGCTGGGTCCGCTCCATCTGCGACTTGACGCGGGTCTTGATCTTCTTCTCGACCTGCAGGACCGACATCTCGCCCTGCATCAGGCCATAGACCTTCTCAAGCCGCTGGGCCACGACCAGCGTTTCCAGCAGGTCCTGCTTCTGGGCGACCTCGACGCCCAGATGGCCTGCCACCAGATCGGCGAGCCTGGCCGGTTCGCGGGTATCCGCCACCGCCGAAAGCGCCTCTTCGGGGATGTTCTTCTTGACCTTGGCATAGCGCTCGAACTCGGTGCCGACCGAACGCAAGAGCGCCTCGACCACTTCCTCGTCGCCCAGTTCCTCGGCCAACGGCGCGCAGCTCGCCTCGAAGAAGGAGGGGTTGTCGATATAGTCGGTGATCCGGACCCGGGTCTTGCCCTCGACCAGCACCTTGACGGTGCCGTCGGGAAGTTTCAGCAATTGCAGCACATTGGCCAGCACGCCGGTCGGGTAGATGCCCTCGGTCGCAGGCTCGTCCATCGCCGGGTCGATCTGCGCGGAAAGCAGGATCTGCTTGTCGTCCTGCATCACCTCCTCGAGGGCGCGAACGGACTTCTCGCGGCCGACGAAAAGCGGCACGATCATGTGCGGGAAGACCACGATGTCGCGCAGCGGCAGGACGGGATAGGAGGGGCTCAGATGCTCGGGCATGGGGTATCCTTGTTTCGCTGGACGGCTACCGGCCCCGATCATCGGCAGCGCTCGGCCGTCCCCGGTATGGTCACTTTATTTGGGGCATTTCCTGACCGATTCAACATGCCGGCCTTCAACCGGCGCCCAGAATGCCCGGCCCGCGCGCCGCGCGCAAGCGTGCAGACAGGCCGGGGCAAGGCAAAACCGGGCCAGGGTAAACAGGGACCCGTGCAGCCCCACGATCAGAGCGGTTCGATATCGCCCTCGGCGCGCACCGCATGGAACCCTGCCTGCCAGTCCGAGAACCGGCCCGCAGCGATGGCCGCACGCATCTCTGCCATCAACTCCTGGAAATAATGCAGGTTGTGCCAGGTCAGGAGCATCGACGAGATGATCTCCTGCGCCCGGAACACATGGTGCAGATAGGCGCGCGAATAATTGCGGCAGGCCGGGCAGGAACAGGCCTCGTCCAGCGGGCGCGGATCGTCGGCATGGCGGGCGTTCTTGATGTTGACGACGCCGCGCCGGGTGAAGACCTGCCCGGTCCGCCCCGAGCGCGAGGGCAGCACGCAATCCATCATGTCGACACCGCGCGCGACCGCGCCGACGATGTCGTCGGGCTTGCCCACGCCCATCAGATAGCGCGGCCGGTCCTCGGGCAGGAAGTCCGTGGCATAGTCGAGCACGCCGAACATCGCCTCCTGACCCTCGCCCACGGCAAGCCCGCCAAGCGCATAGCCGTCGAAGCCGATCGCGGTCAGCGCCGCGGCCGATTCCTCGCGCAGCTCGCGGGTGACGCCGCCCTGCATGATCCCGAACAGCGCATGGCCCGGGCGCTCGCCGAAGGCCTGTTTCGAGCGTTCGGCCCAGCGCATCGACAGCCGCATCGCGCGCGCGACCTCGGCCTCCGAGGCGGGCAGCGCCGGGCATTCGTCGAAGCACATCACGATATCCGAGCCCAGCAGGCGCTGGATCTCCATGCTGCGCTCGGGGCTCAGCACATGGGTCGAACCGTCGATATGCGACTTGAAGCGCACCCCCTCCTCCGACATCTTCCGGAGCCCGGCTAGGCTCATGACCTGGAAGCCGCCGGAATCGGTGAGGATGGGCTTGTCCCAGTGCATGAAGCCGTGCAACCCTCCGAGACGGGCCACCCGCTCGGCCCCGGGCCGCAGCATCAGGTGATAGGTATTGCCCAGAAGGATGTCGGCGCCGGTCGCGGCCACGCTTTCGGGCAGCATCGCCTTGACCGTGGCGGCAGTGCCCACCGGCATGAAGGCGGGGGTGCGGATCGTGCCGCGCGGGGTCGAGATCGCGCCGCTGCGCGCGGCCCCGTCAGTGGCATGAAGAGTGAAACCGAATGTCGTCATGGGCGTTGCCATAGCAGCCCGGCGCGGCCAAGGACAGAGGCTCCGGCGCGCCACCCGATACGGAAATCACCGGCCCCGGGACGTTCGACCGCTTGTGCCCCCGGGGCGGGCTTCGATAACAGGGGCCGACGATTCCAGCCTCCCCGCAGGACGGGGGGCCGGTCGCCCCACCACCGCACAGGACGATCCGCATGACCGAGCACACAGACCCCGCGCTGCCGGGCTTTCGCCTTGGCTGGGAGGAATGGGTTTCGCTGCCCGATCTCGGGCTGCCCGCAATGAAGGCCAAGGTCGATACCGGCGCCAAGACCTCGGCGCTGCATGCCTTCGACATCGAGCCCTTCGGCCCCGCCTCGCGGCCCAAGGTCCGCTTTGCCGTGCATCCGATCCCCGGGCGCGAGGATCTGTCGATCCCCTGCTCGGCCGCCATCGTCGACCGCCGCGAGGTGACCTCGTCGAACGGCGATTCCGAATGGCGCTATGTCATCGCCGCCGAGATCGTGGTGGGCGGACGGCGCTGGCCGATCGACCTGACCCTGACCCACAGGGGCGGCATGGCCTACCGCATGCTGCTGGGCCGGCAGGCTCTGGGCGAGGACGTGATCGTCAGCCCGGGCGACAGCTTCTGCCAGCCGGTCCTGTCCTATGACGTCTATCACAGCCAGCGGGTGCGCGAGGTGGCGCCCGCGCGGGTGCTCAGGATCGCCGTGCTCAGCCGCGAGCCGCACAACTACTCGACCGCGCGGCTGGTATCCGAGGGCGAGGCGCGCGGCCATGTGGTCGAGGTGATCGATACCGCGCGCTGCTACATGGCGCTCGATGCGCTGGCGCCCGACGTGCATTACGACGGCACCCGCCTGCCCCGCTATGACGCGATCATCCCGCGGATCGGCGCCTCGGTCACCGCCTATGGTACCGCCGTGATCCGCCAGTTCGAGACCATCGGCACCTATTGCGTCAACGGCTCGGAAGGCATCACGGCAAGCCGCGACAAGCTGCATGCCCATCAGATCCTCGCCCGTCACCGGATCGGCATGCCCACGACCGCCTTTGCCGCCTCGCCCAAGGATACCGGCAACCTGATCTCGTTGGTGGGCGGCGCGCCGCTGATCGTCAAGCTGCTGGAATCGACGCAGGGAAAGGGCGTGGTGCTGGCCGAGACCAACAACGCGGCCTCATCGGTGATCTCGGCCTTTCGCGGGCTCAAGGCCTCGTTTCTGGTGCAGCGCTTCATCAAGGAGGCGGCCGGCGAGGATATCCGCTGCCTCGTCGTCGGCTCGAAGGTCGTGGCGGCGATGAAGCGGACCGGGGCCGAGGGCGATTTCCGCTCGAACCTGCATCAGGGCGGCCATGCGGTCACGGTGAAGATCACCCCGCAGGAACGCGAGACCGCGGTGCGCGCGGCCCGCGCCTTCAAGCTCAACCTCGCCGGGGTCGACCTGCTGCGCGCCCATGACGGGCCCAGGGTGCTCGAGGTCAATTCCTCGCCCGGGCTCGAGGGGATCGAGAAATCCTCGGGCAAGAACATCGTCGGGCTGCTTTACGACGAGATCGAGAAGCGGGTGCGCCCGCTGCCGGTGCCAAAGGGGCGCCGCCGGCGCTAGGCCCGCCCGGGCCCCGATCAGAGTTAGGCCAGAATTCGGTCCGCGTCCGCTCAGCGTTCGGTCAGTTTCAGCTCGATCCGGCGGTTCTGGGCGCGGGCCTCGGGGCTCTTGCCCGGGGCGACGGGCTGATACTGCCCGAAACCCGCCGCCGCCAGCCGGTCGGGCGGGAAGCCCAGATCGTCGATCATGTAGCGCACCACCGAGAGCGCACGGGCCTGGCTCAGCTCCCAGTTATCGGCGAAATCGGCACCCCGGATCAGCGGCACGTCGTCGGTATGGCCATCGACGCGCAGGATCCAGTCGATATCGGGCGGGATCTCGTCCGCGACCCCGCGCAGGATCGCCACCACATTGGAGATCTGCGCGGCGCCATCGGTCGAGAGATCGGCCTTGCCGGTCTCGAACAGCACCTCGGAGGAAAAGACGAAGCGGTCGCCGACGACCCGCACGCCCTCGCGCCCGGCCAGCAAGGCCCTCATCCGCCCGAAGAATTCGGAGCGGTAGCCTTCCAGCGTCTTCTTCTCGGCCGCAAGCCGCGCGGCCTCTTCCTCGGCCTTGCGCCGCGCCGCCTCTTCCAGCTTCGCGCGTTCGCGCTGTTCCGAGGCCACCCGCGCCAGCGCCGCATTCAGCTTGCTGCCCAGCGTCTCGATCTGCACCCGCGCGGCCGCGTCACGCTCCTGGGCATCGTCCAGCAGTCCCTGCAGCTCGCCCAGCTGACCACGCAACGCCGCCATCTGCCGGTTCAGAAGCGCCACCTTGCGCTGGCTCTCGGCCGATTTCGCCTCTTCCTGCCCGAGCGTCTCGTTCGCCACCGCCAGCAGCGCCGCGCGCCGGTCGGCCTCGGACAATGCCTCCCCGGCCTCGGTCTCGGCCTTCTCGCGCGCCTTGTCGGCCGCCGCCAGCAGGGTCAGCGTCTCCTCGGCCCGCTGCCGCGCCTGTTCCAGCGCCAGGCTCATCGCACTCAGCTCGTCCTCGGAACCCGCGAGCTTGTCGCGCAGCGCGGCCGCGGCCGCCGCCTCGGCCAGACGATCCTTCTCGGCCTGCGACAGCGCCGCCTCCACGCGCTCGACCTGGCCCTGCAGCGCCGCACGCGCGGTCTCGGTCTCGGCGTTCCGGGCCCGCAGATCGGCCACCAGCGCCTCCAGCGCCTCGCGCCGGGCCGCGGCCAGCCGGGCGGCCTCGGTCCGGGCATCGACCTCCTGGCGGGTCGCGGCCAGCGCCGCCTCCAGCCGGTCGCGGGTGCCCTCGAGCTCGGCCACGTCGCCTTCAAGGGCCTCGCCGCGCGCCTGCGCCGCGTCGCGCTCGGTCACAAGCCGGGCCAGGCGGTCCTCGATATCGCCGATCCGGGTCTTGGCCGCCGCCAGATCCGCCTGGCGCGTCGAAAGCCGGTCGGTAAGGGACGCGATCAGCGCCGCCTGCGCCTCGGCATCCGACCGCGCCGTCGTCAGCGCCGCGTCCAGCTCGCCCACCTGCTCTTGCAGACCCGAGGCGCGGCGGCGCTCCATGCCCAGCGCATCGGCCAGGGCCGACAGCTCGGCATTCAGCTCGGTCAGCTCGCTTTCCTGCCCGGTGATGGTCTCGCGCAGCATCTCCTGCACCAGCATGAAGATCGACAGCACGAACATCAGGACAAGCAGCAGCGCCGTCATCGCATCGACGAAACCCGGCCAGATCATGGCCTGGAACCGTCCGCCGCTGCGCCGCGTCAGGGCCATCTCAGCCCCACCGCTCGCCCTCGGGCGCAAGCCGCGACAACGCCCGGCCCAGCGCCGCCAGATCGCCCCGAAGATCGGTCACGGTTTCCTGACGCCCGGCGGAAATCTCCTCGAGGATCCGCAGAAGCTGCACGTCGATCGAGCGCAGCCGCATCCGCGCCTCGGCATCGGCCAGCGCGCCCTCCTCGCCCATCCGCGCCTCGATGGCGGCGGTGGCGCGGGCCTGCCCCTCGGCCACCCGCGACAGTGCGTCCGTCACCGCGCGGGTATCGTCAAGCTGGCGCTCCATCGCCGCGCCCAGCGTGTTGACCGCCTCGACCAGCGTGCCGACCCGGCTTTCCAGCGCCACGCGCTCGCCCTCGGATTCGGCAAAGAGCGTATGCAGCCCCTCCATCTGATCGGCCAGCCGGTCGAGCGTGGCGGCAAGCAGCCCGACCTCGGCACCGCCGCCCTCGCCCTCGCCCTCGCCGGTCGAGAAGCCGAGCCGGGTGATCGAGGACAGCCATTCCTCGAGCTCCTGATAGAAGCGGTTCTGGCCATGCCCGGCGAAGAGCTCGAGCAGCCCCACCACCAGCGAGCCCGCCAACCCCAGAAGCGACGAGGCGAAGGCCGTGCCCATGCCGCCAAGCTGGCTTTCGAGCCCGACCATAAGCCGCCCGAACACCTCGACCCCGCCCTCGCCATCGCGCGGCGCGAGCGAACGGATGGTGTCCACCACCGCGGGCACCACCGTCGCCAGCCCGTAGAAGGTGCCGAGAAGCCCCAGAAAGATCAGCAGGCTGGACAGATAGCGGGTGATGTCGCGCTGTTCCTCGATCCGGGTCGCGACGGAATCGAGGATGGTGCGGGCCGAGGCGGTGTTGATCTGCATCCGCTTGTCGCTGCGCTTGCGCAGCAATGCCGCGAGCGGCGCCAGAAGCTTAGGTGCCCGGGTCAGGCCATGGCCCGGAACACCGCCCGCGAAATCCTCGATCCAGCGCACCGAGGCCCCCAGCTGGACCACCTGCAGAAAGCAGGTCGCGACACCGATCAGAAAGACGACGACGATGGCCCCGTTCAGATAGGGGCTGGCCAGAAAGACCGGCGCCACCTGCGGATAGGCCAGATAGGCCCCGACTGCGAAAAACAGGCAGGCACTCGTCATCAGGACGGCCTGCCGCCTCGGTCGGGAAAACTGCGGCTCTGCCTCGCGAGGGGTCTTGTCCATGGGATTGGGTTCTGGCCCGGTCATTTTCTGGGCAGAGACTAGGCCAAGCGGGGTCATCCCACAACAATCAATCCGGTTTCAGCGCTCTGACCCTGTCGGCGAGCCAGTCGAGATCGGGGTCGGACAGGCCCATCCCGGCCAGATGCGCCACGGTGTTGAACAGGTATTCGTCATTCGGCCCCATCCCGCCCCGGGCCCGGGCGATGATCTGCGCCTGCTCCTCGAGCGGCAGCCCGCCGCAATACTGCACATGATCGGGGTCGATCACATAGGCCAGCGCCCGCAGCCTGCCGCCTTCGGCCGGAACCAGATCGAGCTCGACCTCGAAATAGGCGGCCGAGATCAGTTCGCGTTCGCGCAGCGCCGCCAGCGTCCCGGCCTCGGTCCCCGGCGCGGCGCGCAGCGCCACCCCCTGGCAACTGCTCCCGGGCGCGGCATCGAGCGCCAGCACCAGCCCCGGCTCGGTCTCGCTGCCGCGATGGTGGATCGAGCGCATGCAGAAGCTGCGATGCCAGCCGTCGAGCCGGGCCAGCCGCCGCTCGGCCACCTCGAAGCCCGGCTTCCACAGAAGCGATCCATAGCCGAAAACCCACAAGCCGTCCTGCATCATCTGGTCCTTTCCCGTTCCCCCCTGTTACCCTCATCGGGGCATGGGACGAAAGGGGGCCCGCGATGCGGTTTTTGCTGTCTCTGGCGCTGCTGGCCGCGCTGGCCTGGTCGGGCTACTGGGCGCTGGCCGCGCGCGGGATCGAGCGCGGGCTGGCGGGCTGGCTCGACAGCCGCCGTGCCGAGGGCTGGGCCGCCGATGCGGGCCGGATCGCCGTGACCGGTTTTCCCACCCGTTTCGATACCCGCCTTGCCCCGCTGGAGCTCGCCGATCCGGATAGCGGGCTGGCCTGGTCTATGCCGGAATTCGGCTTTTCCGCGCAGAGCCACCGCCCGCAGCGCCTCATCGCGCACTGGCCCGAGACCCAGCAGATCGCCACCCCGTTCGAGCGGATCGCGGTCACCGCCGAGGCGATGACCGGCGCCCTTGCCTTCCGGCCGGGACTGACCTTCGAGCTGGCCTCGGCGACATTTTCGGTGGGCGCCTTCGGGATGGTCTCGGATGCCGGCTGGCGGGCCTCGATGGATGGCGCCGGGTTCTCGATGGCCGCGGTCGAGGACCGGCCCGGGGCCCAGCATCTGCGGTTTTCGGCCAGCGGGATGCGCCCGCCCGCAGGGCTGGTCGCGACGCTCGACCCGGCAGGCCTTCTGCCGCCGGTCTTCCAGCGGGTCTCGGTCGAGGCGGTGGCGGTCTTCGACGCGCCCTGGGACCGGCGCGCGCTCGAAGAGCGGCGGCCGCAGCTCCGGCGGGTCGAGATCGGGCGGCTCGACGCGCAATGGGGCGATCTGGCGCTGCAGGCGGCAGGCAGCTTCGATGTCGATGCCGAGGGCCAGCCCTCGGGCAGCCTCACGCTCCGCGCCACCAACTGGCGCGAGATGATCGCCATCGCCCGCAACTCGGGCCAGCTGCCCGCGGCACTTGCCGACCGGCTCGAGGACGCGCTGGGTCTGCTGGCCGGGCTTTCGGGACGCCCCGACATGCTGGACGTGCCGCTGCGCTTTGCGCTGGGGCAGACATGGCTCGGCCCGGTGCCGCTGGGGCCCGCGCCGAATTTCAGGCTGCGCTAGAGGCCCTGCCCCGGGCCGGGCCCAAAATGCCCGGCGCAAACAGGCTCAGCGGCAATAGGCGCCGCTGCGATAGCGCGCCGTGTCGACATGGATATGGTCCTGATGGAACCGGTCCGCGCCCGGCCCCAGAACGGTGCCGAAGGGCCCGCAGGCGGCGTGGTGGATCTGTTTCAGCACCCCGCCCTGAGACGGGTCCTTCCAGCCGTCAAGCACGCTCAGCGATCTGCCATTGCGCAGCGTCACCGCGCCGATATCGACCGCATGGCCCCGACCGTGCTCGGAGATCTTCGCGCCCTTCTGGTTGTTGCGCGGGCGGCAGACGTAATGGGCGAAGACCCTCAGCGACGCGACCCCGCCGCCCAGCCGGCCCACCGCAGGCTTGATGCCGTTACTGACCCAGGACCTCAGCGCCCGTGCGGTTTCGCAATCGACGGTGACGGGCTGGCTCAGCGCAACGCCGTCGACCGCACGCACCCGCACCGGCCGGTCGACCCCGCAGCCCGCGATCCGGCCCGCGATCGGGGCGATCATCTCGCCCGCGATCGCCGGGTCGCCGCAGACCGCGCCCCGGCGGGGCGTCAGAACCCCGGAGGGCTGGCTGCGCGGGCCCGCGGACGCAAGCGTGACCAGCCGACCGGAGGGGCGCGGCGCGGGCCGCAGCGAACGCTCGAGGCCGGAACCTGTCGCCTGCGCAAAAACGCCCGGGGAGGTCTGTCCCAGCCTGGCAAAGATCTCTCCGGGACGGGCATTCGGCCTTGTCGGCACGGCCTCAACCGGAAGCACGACCCGAACAGCCGCCGCGCGCGGCTTGGGGCGCGGGACACTATCGGAACTGACAGCACTCCCCGCTCCGGCGATCAGAACCAGCGCAAGAGCGAGGCCGGGCCACCGCATCAGGTCCGGGTCCTGGCACCGCGGCCGAAATCGGGGGCTTCGGTATCCTGGCCTGCCTCGATGATGCCACGGCGAATGGCGCGGGTCCGGGTGAAGTAATCGAAAAGCTCCTCGCCCTGCCCGGTCCGGATCGCCCGCTGAAGCGCGAACAACTCTTCGGTGAAGCGGCCGAGGATTTCCAGCGTCGCTTCCTTGTTGGTCAGGAACACGTCGCGCCACATGGTCGGGTCAGAGGCCGCGATCCGGGTGAAGTCGCGAAAGCCCGCGGCCGAATACTTGATGACCTCGCTGTCGGTCACCCGGCGCAGGTCGTCGGCGACGCCGACCATGGTATAGGCGATGAGGTGCGGCACATGCGAGGTCACCGCCAGCACCAGATCGTGGTGGTCGGGATCCATCTCCTCGACATTGGCGCCCATGCCTTCCCAGAGCTGCCGGAGGCGCCCAGTCGCGGCCGGATCGGTGCCCGGCACCGGTACGATCAGGCTCCAGCGGTTATCGAAGAGCTCGGCAAAGCCCGAGCGCGGCCCCGAATGCTCGGTCCCGGCCAGCGGGTGGGCGGGGATGAAATGAACGCCCTCGGGCACATGCGGCGCAACCGTCTCGATCACCGCCCGCTTGACCGAGCCGACATCGGTGACTGTGGCGCCCGGCGCCAGATGCGGGCCGATCTCGGCCGCGACCGCGCCCATCGCCCCGACCGGCACCGCCAGCACCACCAGATCGGCGCCCTCCGCGGCCTCGGCTGCGGTCTCGACCACATGGTCGACCAGCCCGATATCAGCCGCGACGGCGCGAGTCTCGGCCGAACGCGCGGTGCCGACGATCTCGCCCGCGAGCCCCGCCCGGCGCATCGCCAGCGACATCGAGCCCGCGATCAGGCCCAGCCCGATCAGCGCAACCCGGTCGTAGAGCGGGCTGGTCACCGCGCCCCCTCTTTGAAGGCCCGCACCGCATGGGCCACCCGGCGGCAGGCGGCCTCGTCGCCGACGGTGATGCGCAACGCATGGGGCAGCTTGTAGCCGCCGACACGGCGCACGATCAGCCCCTGCGACTTGAGATAGGCATCGCAGGCCTCGGCCTCGGCGGCATCGGCAAAGCGCGGCAGCACAAAATTGGTAAAGGTCGGATCGGTCGGCACACCAGCCTCTGTCAGCGCCTCGGCCAGCCAGGCCGCGAGCCGCGTATTCTCGGCCCGACAGCGGGTCACGAAGGCCTGGTCGCGCACCGCCGCCTCGCCGGCCTCGAGCTGGGCCTGACCGAGGTTGAAGGGGCTCCGGACCCGGTTCAGCACGCCGATCACCTCGGGGGCGGCATAGGCCCAGCCGACCCGCAACCCGCCGAGACCATAGATCTTCGAGAAGGTCCGGGTCATCACCACGTTATGGTGGCGATCGACCAGGGCGCGGCCGCCATCGAAGCCCTCGACATATTCGGCATAGGCCGCGTCGAGCACGAGGACCACGCTTTCGGGCAGGTTTTCGGCCAGCCGCCGGGTCTCGGCCTCGGGGATCATGGTGCCGGTGGGGTTGCCGGGATTGGCCAGAAACACGATCCGGGTCCGCTCGGTGACCCCGGCAAGGATCGCGTCGACATCGACGGTACGCTCGACCTCGTCGACCTCGACCGGGGTCGCCCCCGCCGCCAGCGCCGAGATCCGGTACATGGCAAAGCCGTGCCGGGTATGGATCACCTCGTCGCCGGGACCGGCATAGGCCTGGCAGAGAAAGGCGATGATCTCGTCCGAACCGACGCCGCAGATCACCCGCTCGGGGTCGAGATCGTGCGTTTCGCCGATGGCGGCGCGCAGCTCGGCATGGTCGGTCGAGGGATAGCGATGCAGGCTGTGCACGCAGCGCGAGAAGGCCGCCCTGGTCTTCTCGGACGCACCGAAGGGGTTCTCGTTCGACGAGAGCTTGACGACGTCGGTCATCCCCTCGATCTTCGACTGCCCGCCCTGGTAGAGGGCGATTTCAAGAATTCCGGGTTGGGGGGGGATCTTGGTCATGGCGGTGTCTCCTTGGCGCGCATCCCTAGCCGACGGCAAAGGCCAAAGCCAGTCCCAAATACCCCCGGCCCGGCACCGTCGGGCCGGCACGGCCGCGGCGCGCTCAGCTCTTCCTGGCGCGGGCCGAGAGCCAGTCCATCGCCGCCAGCAGCACGCCCGACAGCACGAAGACCATGTGAATCAGAACCAGCCAGAAAAGCTCGGTATTGCCATAGACCGCATCGGCCTTGGCCTGCCCGATCTCCATGAAGCGCTTGAGCAGGTGGATCCCCGAAATCGCCACGATCGAGGCGATCAGCTTCATCTTGAGACCCGAGAAATCGACCGTGCCCATCCAGTCGGGACGGTCGCTGTGATCGCCGATATCGAGCTTCGAGACGAAGTTCTCGTAGCCCGAGAACAGCACGATCAGAAGCAGGTTGGCCGCCAGCGTGAGATCAATCAGCGTCAGCACCGCCAGGATCGCGGTCTCGCTCGACATCGTCAGCACCTGCGGCGCGTAATAGGCGATCTCGCGCAGGAACACGACGACCAGCATCGCCAGCGACACCACGAGCCCCAGATACATCGGTGCCATCAGCCAGCGCGAGGCGAAGAGGCCGCGCTCGAAGACCTGTTCGGCAGTGGGTTTGTCGGCCATGATCGCGCCTCCCGCAAAGCACCCCGTCGCGCGGCCCATAGCGCGCCGCCCGGATTCGGACAAGCCGCAGCGCCCCCTCGCCCCCGGCACCGGACCGCGCCCCGGTGCCGCAGGCGCCGGAAGGGCCGGGCGGAACGCAAAGGACCCGCCCTGCGCGTGGCAGGACGGGTCCGAAGCTCGGGATAGGGCGCGGAACCTTAGTTCTGCGCGTAGAATTCGATGACGAGGTTCGGTTCCATGATGACCGGGTAGGGCACGTCGCCGAGACCCGGAATGCGCACGAAGGTGGCGGTCATCTTGGAATGGTCGGCCTCGATGTAATCGGGTACGTCACGTTCGGACAGCTGCACCGCTTCGAGAAGCACGGCCAGTTGCTTGGACTTCTCGCGGACCTCGATCACGTCGCCTTCCTTGACCCGGTAGGACGGGATGTTGACGCGCTGGCCGTTCACGGTGACATGGCCGTGGTTCACGAACTGACGGGCGGCGAAGATGGTCGGCACGAACTTGGCGCGGTAGACCACGGTGTCGAGGCGGCGTTCCAGCAGGCCGACCAGCAGCTCGCCGGTATCGCCGCGCTGACGCTCGGCCTCGGCGAAGATGCGGCGGAACTGTTTCTCGGTCATGTCGCCATAGTAGCCTTTCAGCTTCTGCTTGGCGCGCAGCTGGATACCGAAGTCGGACAGCTTGCCCTTGCGGCGCTGACCGTGCTGGCCGGGGCCGTATTCGCGGCGGTTGACCGGGGACTTGGCACGGCCCCAGATGTTTTCGCCCATACGGCGGTCGATCTTGTACTTGGCAGACGTGCGTTTGGTCACGGCTGATCTCCTTCAAAAGGGCGCCGCCCTTGGGCGGCAATGAAGGGCGTTGTCCTCTGGACCCGTTCCGGAACGGCCCGGACCCTGACAGGCATCCCCTTGCGGGGGCCACCAACACCAATGGAAATCCCGGCCGCAGGGGCCGGAATGGCGCGCTTATACAGGGGTGCCTTCCACTGTCAAGCGCCGAGCGCCCGGATCGCGACCTCGGCGGCCATCATCCCCATCCGCCGGACACTGCGCTCGCCCAGCGCCGCGGCATGGGGCGATAGAAGCGCATTCGGCAGCGCGAGAAGCGGGTCGGAGGGCGGCAACGGTTCGGTTTCGAACACGTCGAGCCCGATGCCGCCCAGCCGGGGCGCCGCCGCGACCAGCGCCGCCTCGTCGACGACGCCGCCCCGTCCGGTATTGATGAGGATCGCGCCCTCGGGCAGCGCGGCCAGTTCGGCCGCACCGATCAGCCCGCGCGTGCCCTCGTTCAGCGGCAGATGCAGGCTGAGGATCTGCGCCGCGGGCAGCGCCGCCGCAAGATCGCGCACCACCGGCAGGCCCGCCTCGTCAGCGCTCAGCCGCCGGTGCCAGAGCGTGACCTCGATGTCGAAGGCCCGCGCCAGTTGCGCGACCCGCTGGCCGATCGGCCCGAAGCCCAGAATCAGCATCCGCTGGCCCGACAGCTCGACCGGCGCCAGCCGCTCGATGTTCTCGAACCCCGTCCGCGCGACCCTGTCCATCGCCACCGCCCGCCGCGCCAGCGCCAAAAGCAGCATCATCGCATGCTCGGCCACCGCATTGGCATTGGCCCCGGGCGTGTTGAAGACCGGAATGCCCCGCCGCTCGGCCTCGGCCAGGGGAATGTTGTCGGTCCCGACCCCGTGCTTGCAGATCGCCCTTAGCTGGGGCGCCCCGGCGATCATCCCGGGGCTCACCACGAAGGTGCGCAGGATCCAGGCCCGCGCCGCGGCCAACCCGGCTGCGGGATCATCGTCCCGCCAGCCGCAAGAGACGCTCAGCCCCGCCGAAGCCAGCAGCGCCAGCGCGTCGGGATGGATCGGTTCGGTCACATGCACATCAGCCATGATCGCCCTATGCGTCGCCCGCGCGCCGAATGCAATCGCCCCGGCCCCGGGGCGCGCTATAGTCGGATCATGAGCGTTCTGAGCGTCACCGGGCAAGGGCTTTACTGCCCCGCAGGCGATTTCCACATCGACCCCTGGGCGCCGGTCGACCGGGCGCTGATCACCCATGGCCATGCCGACCATGCCCGTCCCGGCCACCGCCGCTATCTGGCGACCGACACCGCCGCCCCGGTGATCCGCCACCGGCTGGGCGCCATCTCGCTTGACACCATCCGCTATGGCGAGACCCGCCGGATCGGCGCGGCAAAGGTCTCGTTCCACCCGGCGGGCCATGTGCCGGGCTCGGCCCAGATCCGGGTCGAGCACAAGGGCGAGGTCTGGGTCGTCTCGGGCGATTACAAGCCCGAGCCCGACGGGCTGTCCGAACCCTTCGCGCCGGTGCCCTGCCACACCTTCATCAGCGAATGCACCTTCGGGCTGCCGGTCTTCCGCTGGCGCCCGCAACCCGAGGTGATGGCCGAGATCCGCGACTGGTGGGCAGAGAATGCGGCCCTTGGCCGGGCCAGCCTTCTGGGGGCCTATGCGCTTGGCAAGGCGCAGCGGCTGCTGGTGGGGCTTGGCGACGGCGCAGAACCGGGGGCGGGCCCGATCCTGACCCATGGCGCCATCGAGGCCACCTGCCGGGTGATGCGCGCGCAGGGGCTCGCCCTGCCCGACACGGTGCCGGTCACGCCCGAGACCGATCCGCGCGCCCATCCCGGCGCGCTGGTGCTGACCCCGCCCTCGGCCCTCGGCAGCGCCTGGGCGCGGCGCTTCGGGCGGGCCTCGACCGGGCTTGCCTCGGGCTGGATGGCGCTGCGCGGCGTGCGGCGGCGACGCGCGGCCGAACGCGGCTTCGTGCTGTCCGATCATGCCGACTGGGACGGGCTCAACGCCGCGATCCGCGCCACCGGCGCCGAGCGGGTTCTGGTAACCCATGGCTATACCGGCCCGTTCCGGCGCTGGCTGGCAGAGCAGGGCTATGACGCGGGCATCGTCTCCACCGCCTGGGAGGGCGAAACGACCGAAGGTGACGTCGAATGAAGCGCTTCGCCGCCCTCTATACCGCGCTCGACCGCACCCCCCGCACCACCGCCAAGGTCGCGGCGCTGGCCGCCTATCTCGTCGAGGCACCCGAGCCCGACCGGCTCTGGACCGTGGCGCTTCTGTCGGGACGGCGACCGCGCCGGGCGGTGACCGCGACGCGGCTGCGGGAATGGGCGGCCGAGCGGGCGGGCCTGCCGCTCTGGCTGTTCGAGGAATGCTATCCGGTGGTGGGCGATCTGGCCGAGACCATCGCGCTGATCCTGCCTCCGCCCGGCACGGGCAGCGACCGGAGCCTGTCGGCACGGATGACCGACATCCTCGCCATGGCCGCGATGGACGAGCCTGCCCGAAAGGCCGCGATCCTTGATGCCTGGGACAGTCTCGGCGGGCCTGAGCGGTTTCTGTTCACCAAGCTGCTGACCGGCGGGTTTCGCGTCGGCGTCAGCCAGACCCTGATGACCCGCGCACTGGCCCGCGCCACCGGGCAGGACGAGGCCGAGCTGGCGCACCGGCTGATGGGCGACTGGACCCCCGCGACGACAAGCTGGCAGACGCTGATCGAGGCGCCCGACCCGGCAGCGGCGCTGTCGCGCCCCTATCCCTTCTATTTGGCCTATCAGATCGAGGGCCCGCCCGAGGCCTTGGGCGCGCCCGACGACTGGATCGCCGAATACAAATGGGACGGCATCCGCGGCCAGTTGATCGCGCGCGGCGGAACGCATTTCCTCTGGTCGCGCGGCGAGGATCTGATCACCGGGCGGTTCCCCGAACTGGCCGTCGCCCGCGATTTCCTGCCCCGCGGCACCGTGCTCGACGGCGAGATCCTGGCCTGGAAGGAGGGCCGCCCCCTGCCCTTCGCCGCGCTGCAGACCCGGATCGGCCGCAAGACCCTGTCGAAACGGCTGCTGGCCGAGACCCCGGCCGCATTCATCGCCTATGATCTGCTGGAAGACGGCGGCACCGACCTCCGCCCCCGCCCGCTGGCCGAGCGCCGCGCCCGGCTCGAAGAGATCATCGCAGGGGGGCCGCCCGGCGGGCCGCTGCGCCTGTCGCCCAGGCTGTCCTTCGGGACCTGGGAAGATCTGGCCCGGATCCGCGAAACCGCGCGCAGGGCCGAGGCAGAGGGCGTGATGCTGAAACGCGCGGGCGCCCCCTATCTGGCCGGACGCAGGAAAGGCGACTGGTGGAAATGGAAGCTCGACCCGCTGACCGTCGACGCGGTGATGATCTATGCCCAGGCAGGCCACGGGCGGCGCGCGACGCTTTACACCGATTTCACCTTCGCGGTCCGGGACGGCGACACGCTGGTGCCGGTGACCAAGGCCTATTCCGGCCTCACCGACGCGGAATTCCGCGAGATCACCGCCTGGGTGCGAAAGAACACGCTTCAGCGCTTCGGCCCGGTGCGGCAGGTCGCGCCCGAACTGGTCTTCGAGATCGCCTTCGAGGGCATCCGCGCCAGCCCGCGCCACAAGTCGGGCATTGCCCTGCGCTTTCCTCGGATGGCGCGCTGGCGGCGCGACAAGCCCGCGTCAGAGGCCAATACACTCGACGATCTGAAGACCCTGCTGGCGACGCGCGAGCGGGGCGCGCGCGAGCCGAAAAACAGCCCCGCGCTTGAACCTCCGCCCCCCGGTACTCTATCTCTGGATCAAGACAACGAATGAGGATCGCCGATGCGCATCACCCCGCCCGCCCCCGTCTTCGACGCCAATGCCAGCGCCGGCGGCGCGCTGGGAGACCTGCCCGAATGGGATCTGTCCGATCTCTATGCCGCGCCCGACGCGCCCGAGATCGCCCGCGACATGGACTGGCTCGAGCAGGAATGCGCGGCCTTTGCGGCCGATTACGAGGGCAAGCTGGCCGGGCTTGATGCCGCAGGGATGCTGAACTGCATCACCCGCTACGAGGCCATCGACCGCGTAGCCGGCCGGATCATGTCCTACGCCGGGCTGCGCTACTACCAGAACACCATGGATGCGGGCCGGGCCAAGTTCCTGTCGGACTGTCAGGACCGGATCACCGGCTATACCACGCCGCTCGTGTTCTTCTCGCTGGAATTCAACAGGATCCCGGAGGACGCCTATGAGGCGCTCTTTGCCGCCGATGCCGCGCTGACGCGCTACAAGCCGGTCTTCGACCGGATGCGGGCGATGCGGCCCTACCAGCTGTCGGACGAGCTCGAGAAATTCCTGCACGACCAGTCGGTGGTCGGTGCGAGCGCCTGGAACAAGCTGTTCGACGAGACCATCGCCGGGCTGGAATTCGAGGTCGAGGGCGAGGACGCGCCGCTGGGGATCGAGGGCACGCTGAACCTTCTGACCGATCCCGCGCGCGACAGGCGCGAGGCCGGGGCCCGCGCGCTGGCCGAGGTCTTCGGCGCCCATATCAAGACCTTCGCCCGCGTCCACAACACGCTGGCCAAGGAAAAGGAGATCGAGGACCGCTGGCGCAAGATGCCGACGCCCCAGACCGGGCGGCATCTGTCGAACCATGTCGAGCCCGAGGTGGTCGAGGCGCTGCGCAATGCCGTGGTCGCGGCCTATCCCAGGCTCTCGCATCGCTATTACGCGCTGAAGGCGAAATGGCTGGGGCTCGACAAGCTGCAGGTCTGGGACCGCAACGCGCCGCTGCCGATCGAGGAACCGAAGACGGTCGGCTGGGACGCTGCCAAGGCCACGGTGATGGAGGCCTATGCCGAATTCTCGCCGAAGATGGCCGAGATCGCGCAGCCCTTCTTCGACAAGGGCTGGATCGACGCGGGCGTGAAGACCGGCAAGGCCCCCGGCGCCTTCGCCCATCCGACGGTGACCGACGTCCACCCCTATGTGATGCTGAACTACCTGGGCAAGCCGCGCGACGTGATGACGCTGGCACATGAGCTGGGGCACGGCGTCCATCAGGTGCTGGCCGCCGGTCAGGGCGAGCTTCTGGCCTCGACGCCGCTGACGCTGGCCGAGACGGCCTCGGTCTTCGGCGAGATGCTGACCTTCCGCAAGCTGCTGGCAGGCGCCACGACCACGGCGCAGAAGAAGACCCTGCTGGCGGGCAAGGTCGAGGACATGATCAACACGGTCGTGCGCCAGATCGCCTTCTACGATTTCGAGTGCAAGCTGCATGCGGCCCGGCAGGGCGGCGAGCTGACGCCCGAGGACATCAACGAGATCTGGATGAGCGTGCAGGGCGAGAGCCTCGGGCCGGTCTTCGAATTCATGCCGGGCTACGAGACCTTCTGGTCCTACGTGCCGCATTTCGTCCATTCGCCCTTCTACGTCTATGCCTATGCCTTCGGCGACGGGCTGGTGAACGCGCTTTACGCGGTCTACGAGGAAAGCGGCGCGGGCTTCCAGGAGAAGTATTTCGAGATGCTGAAGGCGGGCGGTTCCAAGCACCACAAGGAGCTGCTGGCGCCGTTCGGGCTCGATGCCTCGGACCCGGCCTTCTGGGACAAGGGGCTGTCGATGATCTCGGGCATGATCGACGAGCTGGAGGCGATGGAGGACTGACCCCGCGCCTCATTGCCGGGCGGCGCGTCCTGCGCCACCCGGCCCGATCGGGCCCTGGACCGGCTTATTTCCAGTCGGTCCAAGGGAAGGGCTTCGCTTCGCCCGCCACCGTCAGGTAGCGCGCGGCAATCGCCATCCAGTTGGCGAGCTTGTCGCCGAATTCTGCAATCCGCTCGTTCTCTTCCTTGGCGAAGAGCAGCCAGCCGAATTGCAGCACCGCCGCGATGATCAGGATCAGCTGCGCGGCATAGAAGAGGGCCAGCATCAACAGCATCCAGCCCCCCCGGATCAGCGCAGGACGGTAGCCCTTGTCCTGGGCATCCGATGCCCGGGCGCCATCGCTCAGCGTCGAGTTGGTATCGGTCATGGGTCCAGCCTCCGATATGACCGCATCCCCGGGACGCCCCTCGCCCCTGCCTCAGAACACGATCACCTCCTCGAAATGGCGAGGCAGGTCCTCGGCTGCAACCCCCACGATGTCCTTGTTGAGATCGACCGCAAGCGCGCGTTCCAGCGAGCCCTCGATCCGGTTGCGCAACTCGCCAAGCATCTTCGGCGGCGCCGCCATCACGAAACGGTCGTAATCGCCTTCGGCCCAGACCTCGGCGGCGATCTCCAGCACATCAGCCGCGAAGCTTTCGCGGTTCTGGACCCGCAGGCTTGTTGGCGGCTCCATCGCGTGATGTCCAGCCGTCGCGCCGCCCTGGTCGCGGCCGCGCCCGTCGGCATATTCGATCTCGCGTGCCTTCGAGAACCGGGTCACTTCGGCAAGCCCCTTGCCGGTCCCGCGATTGACCAGCAGACGCGCGTCGCGCTCGTTGGCGACGAGAACCAGTGTCTTGAACGGTATCATGGCCTCCCCTCCTGTCGGTTGACACCCTCTCAACACGGCCCGCACGCCAGAGGTTCCTCCGGGCCCGGCCCGCGGCCCGGAGGAAACGAGGCGCGACCGCGCTTCAGCCGGGGCTCAGCCCGCGCATCTTCTCCGAGCGCCGCCGCAGGATCTCGACCGCGGTCAGAAGCCCGATCGAGACCACCACGAGGATCGTCGCGACCGCAAGGATGGTCGGGCTGATCTGCTCGCGCAGCCCGGTGAACATCTGCCAGGGCAGCGTCTGCTGGTTGGCCGAGCCCACGAACAGCACCACCACCACCTCGTCGAAGGAGGTGATGAAGGCAAACAGCCCGCCCGAGACGACGCCGGGCAGGATCAGCGGCATCTGCACCTTGAAGAAGGTCGTGACCGGGTTCGCGCCGAGACTGGCCGAGGCCCGGGTCAGCGAGGTATCGAAGCCCACCAGCGTCGCTGTCACCGTGATGATGACGAAGGGAATGCCCAGCGCCGCATGGGCCAGCACCACGCCGATATAGGTGCCCTGCAGCCCGATCCGGGAATAGAAGAAATACATCCCCGCCGCCGAGATGATCAGCGGCACGATCATCGGCGAGATCAGGATCGCCATGATCGTGCGCCGGAAGGGCACATGCTCCTGGCTGAGCCCCACCGCGGCCAGGGTGCCGAGCGAAACCGCAAGGAAGGTCGCGGCAGGCGCGATCTTGACCGAGTTCCAGAGCGCATGCTGCCAGGAATTGCTGGTGAAGAACTCGCGGTAATGCTTGAGCGAATAGCCCTCGGGATCGAGCGCCAGCATCTTCGGCGTGAAGGTGAAGAAATTCTCGGCGTTGAAGCTGAGCGGGATGATCACGAGGATCGGCGCGATCAGGAAGAAGAAGATCAGCCCGCAGATCACGTAGAAGGCATAATGCCAGATCCGCTGACCGGTCGTGGCATAGGGGGGAAGGTCCATCTGTGACATGCGCGTTATCCCAGGCTCACATTGTCGATGCCCACGAGCTTGTCATAGGCCCAGTAAAGGATCAGCACGACGCCCAGCAGGATCGAGCCCAGCGCGGCCGCGAGGCCCCAGTTGAGCGAGCTGGAAATGTGATAGGCGATCCGGTTCGAGATGAAGGTGCCGTTGGTCCCGCCGACCAGTTCGGGCGTGATGTAATAGCCGATGGCCAGGATGAAGACGAGGATGCAGCCCGCGCCGATGCCGGGCACCGATTGCGGGAAATAGACCCGCCAGAACGCCGTCCAGTTGGTGGCGCCGAGGCTTTTCGCGGCCCGCAGGTAAGAGGGCGGGATGGTCTTCATCACCGAATAAAGCGGCAATATCATGAAGGGCAGCAGGATATGCGTCATCGCGATGATGGTGCCGGTCTGGTTGTTGATCAGGATCAGCCGACCGCTGTTCGACACGATCCCGAGCCAGACCAGGATGTCGTTGATCACCCCCTGTTGCTGAAGCAGAACCTTCCAGGCCGAGGTCCGGACCAGAAGCGAGGTCCAGAACGGCAAGAGCACCAGGATCATCAACAGGTTCGAGGTCCGGAGCGGCAGGTTCGACAGCAGATAGGCAATCGGATAGCCCAGCAGCACGCAGGAGCCCATGATCATCAGGCTCATGAACAGCGTCCGTTCGAACAGCATGATGTAGATCTGCCGGTCCTCGGGCTGGGCGGCAATCCCGTCGGCGGTCAGTTGCAGATCCACCGCATTCAGGAAATAGCCCGGCGTGTAGTCGGGCGAGAAGGCCTTGATCGTGCCCCAGACCCCGGGATCTGCCCAGTCCTTGTCGGCTTTCAGATAGAGCCCGGACAGATCGACCGGGGCGAAGCCCTCGACCGCGTCATGGGCGGCATCGAGCATCGCCCCGGCCTCGGGACCGAGCCGGGCCACCGCGCCCGGCCCGATATGCAGAAGATCGCGGTAAAGCGCCAGATAGACCGGCGCCCAGGGCGCTTCGGCAGCCGGATCGTCGCCATCCTCGAGCTGAACGATGCGGGCGAATTCGGCATAGGCGCTGGCGGTTTCGGGCAGCACCTCGCCGACCCCGTCCCCAAGCACGAAGAGCGGCTGGCTCTGGGTGAAGGGCTCGCCCGCGGTCTTCGCGGCATCGCGGGCGGCGGCCCAAGCGCGATAGGTCGCGGTCCAGTCCGGATCGGCCATCAGCGCGACCCAGGTCGCGGGGTCTTCCCAGACTGGATCGACCGCGACGAACTGGTCGCGATAGCTCTCGCCGAAATCGTCGACCCGGCGGCCGGTCTTGCGGAACAGCGAGGAAATGCCGGAATATTCGTAATTCAGCCGCGAACCGAGCCGGGTATGCTGCTTGCGCTCGGCGGCGGCGACCAGATCATAGGTGAAGGCCGCCAGCACGCGGTCCGAGGGCATCTGCCCGCTGTCGGGGTCGTAGTCCCGGATCGCGCGGGCGGTGCGCGGCAGCGTGTCCGAGACGATCTGGTTCTCGACCGAGCGGAACAGCATGTCGGCGATGGGCGCGATGAAGGTCACCAGCACGAAGACCAGAAGCGGTGCGATCAGCATCAGCGCGCGCAGCTTCTGGGCCCGGAGCGCGCGGCGCAGGCTGCGCTTGAGCGGCGCGCCATCGGCGGCGAGGACAGGGCCCGGGGCGGCGGTATCGGTGGCGGGTCCGGTCATGCCACGCCCTCGACCAGAACCACGTCGCTTGTCGCGGTGGCGTGACGGATCGCGGCCACGTCCTGATATTGCGGCGAATGGAAGGCGCGTTTCGCGGCCTCGAAATCGGGGAACTCGATCACCACATGGCGATCCTTCATCGGCCCTTCGGGCGCCTCCGAGGCGCCGCCCCGCACCAGGAATCTGCCGCCGAAGCTTTCAAGGATCGGCGTGTCGCGCTCGACATACTCCCGGTAGGCCTCCGGGTCGGTCACGGTGATATGGGCGATGATATAGCCTTTCGGCATCTCGCACGTCCCCCTGCTTTTTATGCTGGGACCGGGGCGCACGCATGCGGCGCCGCCCGGGCCGTTCGGTCGGATGATCGGGTCGGCGCGCTCCGCCTGGGGGCGCCGACCCGGGCCGCTTTCGGGCCGCTTACCTGGCGAGCCAGGCCTGGAATTTGGCCTCGACATCGTCCTGGTTGTCAGCCCACCATTCGATGTTGTTCACCAGATAGTTCTTCTGGTTCGCCGGGTTGGTGGGCATGAAGGGCGCCATCTCGATGCCGAGATCGGCATGGGTCGAAACCAGCGGCTGCGACGATGCCCGCGACGGGCCATAGGAGATGTACTTGGCCTGATCGGCCAGGCGCTGGGTGTCGGTCGCGAAATGCAGGAAATGCTCGACGCGCTTCAGCCGGTCCTCGGGCAGATCGGCGGGAACGATCCAGCCGTCATAGTCGAAGACCTGCCAGTCCCAGAGCATCTTCACCGGCTGGTTCTGCTCGACGATCAGGCTGAACAGACGGCCGTTATAGGTCGAGCCGATGACCACCTCGCCATCGGCCAGGCGCTGCGGCGTCTCGGCGCCCGCCGACCACCAGATCACGTCGTCCTTGATTGTGTCGAGCTTGGCCAGCGCGCGGTCGACACCCTCGGGCGTGTCGAGCACGTCGTAAAGCTCGTCCTTCTCGACGCCGTCGCAGAGCAGCGCCCATTCGAGGTTCTTCTTCGGGCGCTTCTCGAGGCTGCGCTTGCCGGGGAAGGTCTCGGTATCGAACAGCGCGCAGAGATTCTCGGGCTCCTTGCCGTTCCAGGCCGCGACATCGGTACGGTAGCCGAAGGTGGTCGAGAACACGATCTGCGGCACGAAACAGTCATTGATGACGCTGTCGCCGAAATCCTTGGTCGCCGGGGTGCCGTCGGGCGCGGCCGCCAGCATCTCGTCAAGATCCACTTCCATCGCCAGGCCCTCGTCGCAGAGCCGCTGGCTGTCGGGGCCCTCGACATCGACCAGATCCCAGGTGATGTTGCCCGCCTCGTTCATGGCGCGCAGCTTGGCCACCGCCTCGTTCGAGCTTTCGTCCCAGGTGAAGCCGGTGCCGGTCATCTCGGCATAGGGCTCGGAATAGGCCTTCTGCTGACTGGTCTGGTAAGCCCCTCCCCAGGACACGACGGTCAAGCTGTCGGCGCAGCCCTCGCAGGGCGGCAGGTCCTCGGCAAAGGCAAATCCGGCGGGCAGCGCCGCCAGTGCGGTTGCGGAAAGAAGATGTCTGATCGTCATTGCGATCTCCCTGCTGACTTGGCCCGGATCAGTGTTGCTCCGGCCACCGCCCCCGGGCGAGGCGGGCCCGGAAACCGTCAGGGCGCATCAAGCGCGCGGCAGTCCTCCGGCAACCAGCCGATCTCGATATGCTCGCCCGGCTTCAGGCGGCGCTGGTCAGGGGCGTTGCGGGTCTTGATGACGAAATCGTCATTGCCCGCCACCCGCAGCCGGGTGCGGTAGATGTCGCCCATGTAGATGAATTCCAGCACCTCGGCATGGATCAGATGCGCCCCGGGCGTAAGCCGCTTGGGGTCGATCTCGACCCGCTCGGGCCGGATCGAGACCAGCGTGCGTTCGCCGGGCCGCGAGACATTGACCGGGACCGCGTCGATCACCTCGCCATCGTCGAGCTCGATCAGCGCATTGCCGTCGATCTGCTTGATCCGGCCGAGCAGCGTGTTGTTCTCGCCGATGAACTGGGCGACGAAACTGTTCACAGGCTTCTCGTAAAGCTCGTCGGGTCGGGCCAGTTGCTGGATCCGGCCATCGTTGAACACCGCGACCCGGTCGGACATGGTCAGCGCCTCGGTCTGGTCATGGGTGACATAGACCGTGGTGATCCCCAGATTATGGGCCAGCCGGGTGATCTCGAACTGCATATGCTCGCGCAGCTGCTTGTCGAGCGCGCCGAGCGGTTCGTCCATCAGCACCAGCTCGGGCTCGAAGACCAGCGCGCGGGCCAGCGCGATCCGCTGCTGCTGGCCGCCCGAAAGCTGGGCCGGGCGGCGGCCGCCGAAAGCCCCCATCTGCACCATGTCGAGCGCGCGCTGCACCTTCTCTTCGCGCTCGGAACGGCCGATCTTGCGCACCTCGAGCGGGAAGGCGAGATTCTCGGCCACGGTCATGTGCGGGAACAGCGCATAGTTCTGAAATACCATGCCAATTCCACGCTTGTGCGGCGGGATGTTATTGATCGGATTGCCGTCGAGAAGAATGTCGCCATGGGTGGCCGTCTCGAACCCGGCCAGCATCATCAGGCAGGTGGTCTTGCCCGACCCCGAGGGCCCGAGCATCGTCAGGAATTCCCCCTTGCCGATCGAAAGATTGAGATCTTTGACGACGAGAGTTTCCCCGTCATAGCTTTTTTGCACGCGGTCAAAGACCACGAAACCGTCGTTTGTTCCGGTCAACCGGCATCCCCTGTTGTCTGGCGCTCCCTTTTTGGGACCGCTCTTTTTATCGGCTCTGCTGCCGCTTCTGGAAAAGGTAACATCAGAACCTCTAAGCGCAACGCAGAACTTTAATACGGCGCGATACGCCCCGGCCATTCCCCGTTCTCGAAGAGATCGCCGCCCGACCGGGGCCGATCACCCCTTCCGTGCTAGCCAGGCCTCGCAGGCGCACCACATCCGCGCCGCCCGAAAATGCAAACAGGTCGGGCATCTGCCGCAATATCGGGCAATTTTGCCTTGTCCTGCCCGGTTTCGGGCAGCCTTCGGTCAGGGAAAGGCGGTCCTGGGGCCCGGCGCAACCGGCGCAACGGGCAGGCGCGGGACCCTAGGGGCGGGCGCCTGCCGACCTGCGCGCGCGGGCGGAAAGCGACAGCGCGGCGCCGGTTCCCATGCCCAGCAACACTGCCCAGAGCGGCGCGCCGATACCGAGAAAGCCGATGCCCGAAACCGTGGTCATGAAGGTAACGAGGGCCGCCTCGCGGCGCTCGGGCGCGGCCAAGGCGGCCTGCAGGCTGGTGCCGATGGTGCCAAGCAGCGCGAGCCCTGCCACGGTCACGACCAGGGCTTTCGGCGCGATGGTGAACAGCCCGACCACGGCGGCGCCGAGAATGCCCACCAGCATGTAAAGCAGGCCCGCGACCACCACCGCCCGGTAGCGCGTGTCGGGATTTTCGTCGGCCTCGGGCCCGGCGCAGATCGCGGCGGTAATGGCGGCAAGGTTGAAGGCATAGCCGCCGAACGGCGCCAGCACCAGCGTCGTGAGCCCGGTCACGGTCAGGCAGGCCGAGACCGGCGGCGCATAGCCCGCAGCCCTCAGCGTGACCACACCGGGGGTGTTCTGCGAGGCCATGGTGACGATGAACAGGGGCAGGCCGACCCCGATCAGCACCGGCAGCGAGAATTCCGGCAGCACTGCCACCGGTCGGGCCAGCGACAGATCGAGCGCGCCCTGCTCGAAGGCGCCGGTCGCGGCACAGAAAAGGCAGCCCGCCAGCAACACCGCCGGGATGGCGAAGCGCGCGAACCAGATCCGCCCGGCCAGATAGACCGCGCACATGACCGCAACCAGCGGCAGGTTCTCCTCCGTCGAGACGAAGATCCCCAGGCCGAACTTGAACAGGATGCCCGCCAGCAACGCATTGCCGATGGCGTCGGGAATAAGATGCGAGAGCTTCTCGAACCAGCCGCTCAGCCCGGTCAGGGTCAGCAGCAGGCCGCAGAACAGGAAGGCGCCGATGGCCTCGGGCATCGACACGCCGTCGAGCCCGACGACCAGCAGCGCCGCGCCGGGCGTGGACCAGGCGGTCAGGATCGGCATCCGGTAGCGCAGCGACAGGATCAGCCCGCTCGCCCCCATCCCGACGCCCAGCGCCAGCATCCAGCTATTGGCCTCGGCCTGACTTGCGCCCAGCACCTCGAGCGCCTGGAAGATGATCGCGACGCTGCTGGTATAGCCCAGCAGAACCGCGATGAAGCCTGCCACAAGATGCGAGAGTTTCAGCCCCGAGCCCATTTCGATCCGTGCCTTTCCTGCCAGTCCGGGCTAGGAGGCGGGAGCCGCCCAACCGACGGCGGACGCTATAACGCCCGTACGCTATAACGCACAAGCCCTCTCATGCCGATGACAGACAGCAAGATCCGGATCAATCTCAGGGCCGCCCGCAGCCGCGCCGGGCTGAGCCTCGCCCAGGCCGCCGAGCTCACCGGGGTCAGCAAGGCCATGCTCGGCCAGATCGAACGCGGCGAGTCGAGCCCGACGCTGGCGACGATGTGGAAGCTTGCCAAAGGGTTCCGGCTGCCGCTGACCGCCCTGATCGAGGATCTGGTGCAGACCACCGGCAGCGTCGCGCCCGCCGAACGCGCGCCGGTGCGGTTCGAGGGCGACATCCGCGTGCGCACGGTGTTTCCCTTCGATCCGGTCTTCGGCTCGGAGACCTTCCTGCTGACGCTCGCCCCGGACCAGGTCCACCTGTCGAACCCGCATGATACCGGCGTGGTCGAGGATGTCTTCGTGACCGAGGGCGAGATCGGGATCCTGCTGGACGGCCAGTGGCAGACCTTCCATGCGGGCGACGGGTTGCGGTTTCCGGCCGACCGGCCACATGGCTACCGCAACCGGACCGGCGCCCCGGCCCGCTTTCACAACACGCTGCATTATCCCCGCACCGCACTGCTCGAGGACGGCCCCGGAACAGGTTGACCCGCCGCCGCCATCTGCACGGGCAACAGGAAAACACTTCCGCAATCCGGCTCAACTCGACGCCAGATGGCAAGGGCCCCGTGATATTCGAGAGAGCCCCCCTGAAAACCGGCCGGTAAAAAATCCGGTCTCCGCACGAAAACCCTGTGCATTTCCGCCTTCCGGTCCGCAGGGAAAGCGGGCTTCGCATATCCTCCGGCTCGCAGAGTCCCCATTCAATATCAATATCTTTTGCAGTTTTTTGGCCAGCGACGAATGGCAAGGGAAAATTGACCCCGACCACTGCTTTCAAGGCCACAGCTTTCACGCAGCGACATGATCCTTTTCCGGCTGAACCGCTGAACCGCTGAACCGAAACACAAGACCGGCGGCGATCCCCGACACAGGGAATTTTTCCGCCTGAAAACGCATGATATGCATCCAGAGCCAATCGCCAGAACGAATGTAATTCACCCTCTGCGCGCCCGGTCCCAATAATTTAAAAAATTCCCTCAAAGGCCTTAATTTTCAAGACTAATTGACAGATGTCAATTCGGGCATCTAGATTTGTCCGACAAACAGGTCCTGGGGGAGAGACTTCGCGATGCGGGAGGAGGACGGACGGTCACCGGACATCGGTCGCGAGGCCGGGATGGCCGCCCGGCCAAGACCGGTCCTGCAGCGCGCGGGCGGTCCCGGGCTCTCGGCGGTCGACGATCTGGTCGCCAAGCTCCGGGCGATGATTTCCTCGGAAGGGCTTCGGGTCGGCGACAGCCTGCCGACCGAGCGCGAGCTTTGCGACAGGTTCCGGGCCAGCCGCAACACGGTGCGCGAGGCGATGCGCATCCTCAAGGCCTATGGCGTCGTCACCGTCCGCCCCAAGGTCGGCGCGACCATCGTCGACGACCGCATGGAACGCGCGCTCGACCTGTTCTCCTTCAACACGCTCGACGTCTCGCGCGAGGCGTTTTCCGACATCCAGGGGTTTCGAGGGCTTCTGGAAGTGGCCGGGATCGACCTGATCCTCGACCGCATCGCCCGGGCCGACATTGCCGAGATGCGCGAGATCAATGACGGGCTGCGCCGGACCGAAAGCCTTGATGAGGCCGCCGAAATCGACTTCGGCTTCCATACCCGCCTGATCGCGGTGATGGGCAACAAGGCGATCCTCGATATCTACAAGATCATGAAGCCGGTGATCCTGAGGATCATGTCGAGGGGCCGGAACGGCGCTGTCCAGGCGATCGAGACCCATGCCGATCATCTGGGCATTCTCGAGGCGCTCGAGGCCCGCGACCGGCTGGCCTACCAGTACCGGATGCGCAGCCATCTGCAGGCAAGCGTCGGCAATTTCGACCCGTAACCTGCCGATGCTGCCCCGCCTCGGACCCGAGCTGCCGGCAGGGTCCGGACCGACATTTCCGGAGCGCGGGACAGGCGCCGGGAGGTGCCCGCGGATAGGGTGAGCCCTCGGGATGCGCCGCTCAGAGCCCCCCGACCCGGCCGATGCGGGGACAGGGGGCCTGCCCCGGTTCCGTCCAATGGCGCGCACGCCGGGGACGCCCTGGCCAGCGTCAATCCCGGCGCGCCTCCAATCCGGGCCGGGGCCTGCCGGGCGGGCGCGGGTCCGACTTCAGCCCCGCATCAGGGGAGCAACCGGCACGATCCGCCTCAGCCCCGCTCCCAGATCCGGCTGACCGCGCGGTCGAGCCAGGCCAGCCCGGCCAGCGCAAGACCGAGCCCGACGAAGGAGGCGACCCGGACCAGCCCCGAGAGCCCCGACATGTCGATCAGGAAGACCTTGGCCACGGTCAGCCCGACCCCCGCCATCGCCAGCCGCCGCAGCGCATGCGAGCGGGTCAGCACCGCCAGAACCAGTCCCAGCCCCGAGGCGAGCAGAAGCGCCAGCGTATAGCTGTAAAGCTCGCCATCGCTCGGCCCCGGCAGCGACAGATCCGGGCCGCGCCAAAGCCGCCGGATCTCGAGCCAGCCCCAGACACCCAGCCCCAGCACCGAGAGCCCGCCCAGCCCGGGCCGCAGCCACCGCGCCCCGGGCCGACCCGGCGCCCCCAGCAGCACCGCCCCCGCCCCGAGCACGACCGCCAACGGCAGGAGCGCAAGCGCCAGACTGTCGAGAACCGGCGGCCCCGCGACCCGGCCCACCCCGGCGACCAGCGTCCTGCCGAGATCGTCGGCCATCACCGCCACGGCGCCGCAGGCCGCCAGCCCCATCAGCACGGCAAAGCCGATCCGGAGCGGACGCAGCTGCGCCGGGTCATGCGGCAGCCGCCAGATCTGGGCAAAGGCGGCCAGGATCCAGACCGTCGCCGTCAACCCCTGCGCCCAATGGGTCTCGAACCCCTCGGACCCGAGCCCGCGCCGAAGCGCCACCGTCACCGCAAGTGCCGTCACCGTCACCAGGGAGGACGAGGCCAGCGCCCGCAGCGCCGCCCGTTCGGGCCGTGCCAGCACCAGCATCGCCGCAAAAGCGACAAGCGGCCCGAGATGGGCCAGCAGCACGTCGAGCGTCCCGGCCCCGTGGATGGCCCAGTCGATGCCCGGATCGACCAGAAGCCGGTAGCCGATCACCGCCGCGCCAAGCTGGGCCAGCCAGCCCAGCGGACGCATCGGCCGCTGCCGGTCGATGATGACCGCCGCCACCATCATTGCCGACAGCGCCAGCGTCAGCGCGGTCTTGGTCAGCACGAGGAACAGCGCCAGCCCGATCAGGATCAGGGCCGAGGCCGCGAAGAGCCCGGTCTCGAAGCCGCGGGTCTCGCCGCCCAGCGCGGCCCGGCGCTCGGCAAGGGCCACCATCAGCCCCGCCCCCGCCATCACCGCCAGCGCCCAGGGGTAGGCGCCCGTCACCTCGCCGGGCGCCCAGAGGAATTCGAGCACCAGGATCGTTGCGGGAAGCAGCACCGCCGCGCCCAGCGCCCAAAGCCCGCGATGATCGGGCCGGGCCTTCCGGGCCAGCCGGAGGAAGGCGATGACCGACAGCGCGGCGCCCCCTGCCGCCAGCCACCAGACCGTCGCCGGCGCCGGGCTTTCGGGCAGCCGGTCGATCCCGGCCCGGAAGGCACGATAAAGCGGACCGCCCTGAGCCGCATGCAGACCGAGCCCGACCAGCGCCGCCGCCGCCGGGAAGACCGCCAGATCCTCGAAGGCCGGGGCCCGGGCAAGCCCCAGCGCCACGGCCGCGAAGACCAGAAGCAGCAGCGCATAGCCAAGCCCGTTGCCCGCCGGGCTCGCCGCGTCGAGCATCAGCAAAAGCCCCGCCCCGGAAACCTGCGCGACCCCCGCGGCCGCAAGCCAGGTCGGAAAGGCGGGCGTGCCGGTCCCCGACGCCCCCTGGCTGGCCATCGCCCCGCTCTCGACCGGCCGAAGACTCCGCGCCGGGATCAGCACCGCGCCCACGCCCAGCGCCAGGGCGGCCAGGGCCAGCCCCGGCGCATCGGGCGCATGCATCCACAAGAGCCCCAGCGCCCCGACCGGCAGCGCCAGCGCCAGCCCCGACACCCAGGCCCAGCGCCGGAAGGTGTCGATGCCCAGACCCGCAAGCCCCACCATCGCGAAATAGGGGTAAAGCAGCACCGCCTTGTCGGAGGAACCACCGACGAAGAAGGGCGCGGCCGTGGCGCCCAGAAGACCGATGGCCGACAGCACCGGCCCGTAAAGCCAGCCCAGCAGCATCGCCACCACCGAGACCGCCGCCATGCCCGCGAGCGCCGGAACCGACCCGATCAGCCCGTAAAGCGCATGGGCCGACAGGATCGCGATGAACAGGACCACCGTGCCCGCACCCGAGAAGGTCGAGGGCAGATGGCGCAGATTGGGCGTGGCGCTGTCGCCATGCCGCCGCCGGATCACCTCGCCCCCCGCGATCAGCGCAGCCCCCAGCACCAGCGCGCCCAGAACCCGGAGCGGCGGCGTCAGAAGCCCCTGCTCGACCCCGTATTGCACCATGAACAGCCCGCCGAGGATCAGCGAGAGCGCGGCCAGGGCCAGAGTCCAGTTCTCCCGCAGCCAGACCGCCAGGCGGTCGGCCAATCCGGAGCCCTGCGGTGCAGAGGCCAGTTCGGAGGGCGGTTCGGACGGCGGCACCTTCGCCGCGGCCGCGACCGGCGGGGCCTGCTCTGCCTGCCGCTCCTCGCGCCGGGTCTCGGGCGCGGTAATGGTCTCTGGCACCGTCATGGGCAAGGGATCGGGCGCGGCATCGGTCGGGGCGACCTGCGGACCGGAGTCTGGGGAAAGGGCGGCCGCGTCCGCAGCCTGCTCGGCCGGCGTCTCTGGCGATGCCTGTGGCGAGGTCTGAGGCGGCGTCTGAGGCGGCGCGTCCTGCCGCAGCGCCGCGACCTCCCGCGCCAGGGCCTCGAATTCCTTGACCAGCCGCTCCAGCCGGACGCGCAGATCGGCATTCTCGGAGCGCAGCCCGAAATGGGCAAATATCAGCGCCGGCAGCCCGACCAGCACGAGAAGGCCATAGACGCTCCCGAACACGATCAACATGGTTTCCACGATACTCTTTTCCCCTCGTCGTCCGGTCCGCAGTCTCGCGATCGGCATCGTCCTGCGCAAGGCCCCGGACCAGCGGGATTCCGCCGCTTGGCGGCGGCCGCCGGCCGGGATAGGGTGGCGCCCCCTGACCCAGACTTCGGACCGCCATGACCGCCGATCTTGCCCCCCGCATCGCCCGCACCATCGCCGCCGAGATCGGCGCCCAGCCGCAGCAGGTCACCGCCGCGGTCGGGTTGCTCGACGGGGGCGCGACCGTCCCCTTCATCGCACGCTACCGGAAGGAGGCGACCGGCGGGCTCGACGACACCCAGCTGCGCGATCTGGCCGAACGGCTGGCCTATCTGCGCGAGCTCGAGGCGCGGCGGGCGACGATCCTAGATACGGTGCGCGCGCAGGGCAAGCTGACCGAGGCGCTCGAGGCCGATATCCTGAAGGCCGAAACCAAGGCGGCGCTGGAAGACCTCTACCTGCCCTACAAGCCCAAGCGCCGGACCCGGGCGATGATCGCCCGCGAGAACGGGCTGGGGCCGCTGGCCGAGGCGATCCTGGCAGATCGCGATGCCGCCCCCGAGACGTTGGCCGAGGGCTTCGTGACCGAGGCGGTGCCGGACGTGAAATCGGCGCTTGCAGGCGCGCGCGACATCCTGGCCGAGGGGCTGGCCGAGAATGCCGATCTGATCGGGCGGCTTCGGACCTTCCTGCAGGACAATGCGCTGGTGACGGCGAAACTGGTCGAGGGGCAGGAACAGGCAGGCGCCAAGTTCTCGGACTATTTCGACCATCGCGAGCCCTGGGCCAGGGTTCCCAGCCACCGGGCGCTGGCAATGATGCGCGGCGCGAAGGAGGGCGTGCTGACGCTCGATATCGGCCCCGATCCCGACGAGGGCCTGGCCCGGGTGCAGACCATGGTGGCGGGCGCGCTCGAGGCGCGGGGCGACGGCCCCGGCGACCGCTGGCTGCGCGAGGCTGCGGGCTGGACCTGGCGGACCAAGCTGAGCCTGTCGATGATGCTCGATCTGATGGGCGATCTCAGGACCCGCGCGCAGGACGAGGCGATCCGGGTCTTTGCCCGCAATATCAAGGATCTGCTGCTGGCCGCCCCGGCGGGCGCCAGGGTGACGATGGGGATCGATCCGGGCATCCGCACCGGCTGCAAGGTGGCCGTCGTCGATGCCACCGGCAAGCTTCTCGACACCGCCACGATCTATCCGTTCCAGCCCAGGAACGACCTGAGGGGCGCGCAGGCGACGCTGGCCGCACTGATCCGCAGGCATGGCGTGGGGCTCATCGCGATCGGCAACGGCACCGCAAGCCGCGAGAGCGAGCGCATGGTGGCCGAGCTTCTGGGCGATCTGCCCGCGCCGAAGCCCACCAAGGTGGTGGTCAGCGAGGCCGGCGCGTCGGTCTATTCGGCCTCCGAACTTGCCGCCAAGGAATTCCCCGGGCTCGACGTGTCGCTGCGCGGGGCCGTGTCGATCGCGCGGCGGCTGCAGGACCCGCTGGCCGAGCTTGTCAAGATCGAGCCCAAGGCCATCGGCGTCGGCCAGTATCAGCACGACGTCGACCAGCACCGGCTGGCCCGGGCGCTTGATGGCGTGGTCGAGGATGCGGTGAACGCGGTCGGCGTCGATCTGAACATGGCCTCGGCCTCGCTGCTGGCCCGGGTCTCGGGGCTCGGAGGTTCTCTGGCCGAGGCCATCGTCGCCCATCGCGACGCCAATGGCGCCTTCGCGAAGCGCAAGGATCTGCTGAAGGTCGCGCGACTCGGGCCGCGCGCCTTCGAGCAATGCGCGGGCTTCCTGCGCATCACCGGCGGCGACGAGCCGCTCGACGCCTCGGCCGTCCACCCCGAGGCCTATGACGTGGCGCGCCGGATCGTGGCTGCCTGCGGACGCGACCTGCGCACGCTGATGGGCGACGAGGCGCAGCTGGGCCGGCTCGACCCGAGGGACTTCGTCGATGACCGCTTCGGGCTGCCGACCGTCAGGGACATCCTGTCGGAACTGGCGAAACCGGGACGCGACCCCCGGCCCGAATTCGTCACGGCCAGCTTTGCCGACGGGATCGAGGAAATCACCGACCTGCGCCCCGGAATGCTGCTGGAAGGCACGGTGACCAATGTCGCGGCTTTCGGCGCCTTCGTCGATATCGGCGTGCATCAGGACGGGCTCGTCCATGTCTCGCAACTGGCCGACCGCTTCGTGCAGGACCCGCATGAGGTCGTGAAGGCAGGCGATGTCGTGAAGGTCCGCGTGGTCGAGGTGGATGTGGCCCGCAAGCGGATCGGGTTGTCGATGCGCAAGGATGGCGGGGCCGAGGCGGCCTCGCGCGACGGCGCGACGGGCAAGGGCCCGGGCCGTGGCGGGCCGGGCGGCAAGGGCGCCCAAGGCAAGGGCCCCGACAAAGCCAAGGCCCCCGGCAAGAGCGGCGGGCGGGGACCCGGGCAGGGGGCGGACCGGACGGGCCCGCGCGGCAAGGGCGGCGGCTCGGGGGCAGAGACCGGGGCGCTGGGCGCAGCCCTGCTCGAGGCGATGAAGCGGCGCTGAGCGGGTCGGCCCAACGGCGTGTCACCGGCGGGCCACCGGCGGGTCGCCGCCCGCCGCGACGCCGGCTCGATTGACGCGGCAAGGCCGATCTGCCATGCCGCCAACGCTTGGCTGAGAGGGCAACATGCAAGAAAAACCGCTCGAATCCGTCGAACTGGACCTGTTGGCGGTGATCCGTCAGATCCATGCTGAAGAGGGCCCGTTCGGGCGCGACCTGCTGCTGGTGCGGGCGCGCGGGCGCGGGCTGGAAGTCTCGCGCCCGCTGGGCCGGCTGAAGGAGCTCGGGCTGGTCGAGGAGATCGAGCGCAAGCCCATCCTGCTGCGCCGCCTGTTCGGCGCCAGGCCCGAGGCCCTCCTGCGCCCGACCGCCTCGGGCCTCGCGCTTGGCAGCGAGGCCACGACTTCCGAAGCCACAGCGGCGGCCGAGGCTGGTCCTGATATTGGCCCGGATACGGGCCCTGACCCCGTATCCGAGACCAGTCCCAAGGCCGGACCCGAGGTTGGGCCCCAGACCGGAACTGGTGCAGGCACCGGGCGCGAAACCGCAACTGCGCCCGAGACGACCCAGCGCCCGACAGCTGTCCCGGACCCGGACAAGAAACCGGCCGCGCGCACGCCGTCTCCGGCCCTCGCCCCGGCACAGTCCCCGGCGCCCGCCCCGTCCACGCCTGAACCGCCCCCCGCGCCCCGGGTAGAACCGCCCGCGCCCCAGGCTCCGCACCCGGCGCCCCACAGGGCATCCCCGGCGGAACCGCCTGTGTCGGCCCCCAAGGCCACGGCCGCCCCCCGGGCCGAACCGAGCGCCCCCGCCGCTCCCCCGGCCGGGACCGATGCGCCGCTGCCGATGCCCCGCCGGGCCGCCCCGCGCAACCCGCGCGGATATACCGAAGAGCTTGGCGGCAGCCCGGTCGCGGTGAAGACGGTTCCGCTGCGCCACAATGCCGATCCGGCGATGATGGAGAACCTGCGCGAGGCGCTGGCGGTGATCGGGATCGAGATGACCTTCGCCGGCGAGGCGCTGATCGCCGACCGCATGGACCGGGGCGCCTCGATCGGCGAGGCGCTGTCGCAGGTCGTGCTGTTCGCCTTCGCCCATGCGGTGGCCGAAGATGCGCGCGAGGGCGAGCAACTGCAGGCGCTGGGCCTCACCGATTACGCGGTCGACGTGATCGCGGAATTCGAGCGGCTGCGCGATGCGGGCGAAATCGACGGTGACCGGCTGGAAGAGGACATGCGCCGGCTCTGGACGCTGGTCGGCGACAGCCCCGACCGGCTGCGGCTGGCCGAAGAGCTGCTGCACGATCCGGTCGGCGGACTGACCCCGCCGGCCCTGCTGCCCGAGGATCTGAGGCCCGCCAAGGAAAGCTGAGCCGAAGGACGCTGAAACGAAAAGACCCCGGTGCGATCTGCGACCGGGGTCTTTTCGTGAGTTCGGGCCTTTCAGGCCGTAGCCGGCTCGGTCAGGACGTCAAGGACCATGCGCTCGGTGAACGGGCGCAGCAACAGGCGGCAGCCCGCGCTCATCACCCGTTCGACATCCTCTCCGAGGGTCAGCACCAGACGCGCCCCGAGTTTGCCGAGATTGGTGGCCAGACCGCTTGCCAGGGCCTCGTCGAGGCGAAGCTCCAGAAAGGCTGCATCGACCGATCCGACTCCTTCGAGGCCGGAGGCCATTTCATCGACCGAAGAGAAGTGCATCACCCGGCACGGCCCCAAAGTCTCGATCGCCTGGATCAGGTCGGCCGAGATGAGAGCATCCCGTTCGAGCACAACATAGGTCGGGTGCGCTTTCGCGACAGGCAAAGCCGCGTGCGACATGTCGGGGGGGTCTCCTTTCCGCAAGATGATCCGCAGATCATCATAACAGGAACAAGGCGGCAAGTGCATTAAAGATAACACTACCCACGCCGCCCCCCGCGCCTGCGGAACGCCGTCCCGTTACTCAACGGAAAATTTCATCACCCCATTGGAATCAGAAAAAATATTCCCCGGCATCACCGGAAGGGAAGAATTTCGCACAAAAACGCGCCCCGCCCGAAGCCGGGCGGGGCGTTTCGTTCGGTCTGTCGGGATGCCGCATCAGCGGAACTTCGCCAAAAACTCGTCGACTTCCCGCTCGGCATCCTCGCGAGCCTTGCCGTAACGCTCCTGGATCAGGCCCACCAGCTGTTCCCGGTCCCCTTCGGTCCGGTCAAGATCGTCGTCGGTGAGCGCGCCCCAGGCCTCCCGGGCCCGGCCCTTGATCTGTTTCCATTTGCCTTGGAAGATATCGGTATTCATTTGAACCTCCTTTCCTCTCTGCAATGCCCGGTCAACGTCCGGTACCCGGATTATGTTCCCATGCCTCGTCCCCTCGGCCCGATATTCCGGCCAGGGCATCGGCGTCGGGGCATCGGCGGCGGGCGAACGGGCGAACGGGCGGAACCCCGCGCCTTCACAGGCGTTGTGAGCCAATGACCGACCCCACGATCCGCCTCGACCCGATGTCGCGCGTCGCCTTGCTGGTTCTGGCCGGGGTCGCAGGTTTCACCGCTCTCAAGCTTGCCGAGGACATCTTCGCCCCGCTCTGCCTCGCCCTGGTCACGGGGATCATCCTGTCGCCTCTGGCCGACATGCTCGAGCGGCGGCTGCGTCTGCCGCCGATGTCGGTCGCGGCGGCGCTGCCGACGCTGGGCATCCTTGCGGTCGGCGCGCTGGCCTTCGCGGTCGAACCGGTGGTCGGGCGGCTGGTCGACCAGTGGCCCTCGATCCGCTGGGAACTGCGCGGCGTGGTCAACGACTTCCGTGGCTTCGTACAGAATATCGGACAGGTCGGCGACGAGGTTCAGCGCGCATTGGGCGGCACCGGCAATGGCAATGACGCCGAGGCCGCCGCCCCCTCGATCCCGAGCCTGACCGATGCGCTCTTCGTGGCGCCCAGGGTCGCGGCGCAGCTCCTGATCTTCATCGCGGCCCTGTTCTTCTTCCTCCTGACCCGGGCCGACATCTATGCCTGGGTGGCCGAACATGCCGGTCAGTGGCTGGGACGCGAGACGATCCTGAACCGCATCCGGACTGCCGAACGCCTGGTCGCGCATTATTTCATGACCATTTCGCTGATCAATGCCGGGCTCGGCATCGCGCTTGCCATCGCATTGGGTGTGCTCGGCATGCCCGGCGCCCTCGCCTGGGGGGTGGGGGCGGCATTGCTGAATTTCGTGCTCTATATCGGCCCCGCGACGATGGTGGCAGGGCTTCTTCTGGGCGGGCTGATCGTCTTCGATGGCTGGAGTTCGGTCTTTCCCGCCCTGATCTATCTCGTGCTGAACGGGATCGAATCCCAGGTCGTCACCCCCACCTTCGTCGGCCGCAGGATCGCGGTGAACCCGCTTGCGATCTTCGTCTCGCTGGTCTTCTGGCTGTGGTTCTGGGGACCGCTCGGCGGGGTGATCGCAATCCCGGTTCTGGTGATCGTGCTGGCGATGCTCGACGTCTTCGACGACCCGGCCGTCCCGGCGGACGAGCAGCCCCTCCCGCAGAAACCGGCCGAACCCGGCTGAGTCCCGGCTCAGGCTCCGGCCCAGGCAGGTCCGGGTCGCAGCGCGACGGCAGGCGGGAAAGCTGGTTCCGATCACGCCTCCGATCGATACCCCGGGCGCACCGCCCCGGACAGTTTCGGCCAGATGATCTCGGTCAGACGATCTCGGGCGGCGCGCCCGGCACCGGCAGGCCCAGCTTGCGCGCGGGATCGGAATCGTAATGCACCAGAAAGCCCTCGCGCCGGTCGGGCTTGCGGCGGCTGTTGAGATCGGCCAGCACCCGCCAGGCCTCGAAGGCGGTCCCGGGATCGAGCGCCGCCGGATCCGGCTGGCCGTCGCACTCGCGCGGCAGCCAATGCCCCATCACCCGGCGGCGGATCAGCGCGACATGGGCGGGCGCGGTCAGTTCCAGCCCCGCCTCGCTATCCCAGCGCATCGACCGCCCGTTCAGATTGGCCGAAGACAGGATCGCCGCCTGGCCGTCAAAGATCGACACCTTGGAATGGACATAGATGATCGGCGCGTCTTCAAGCTCGGCACGGCCTTCGACCGCCAGCCGCCGCGGCTGAACCGGCGAGAGAACCAGGACCCGGTCGGGACCGAAGGCGTCGTAAAGCAGGCTCAGGCAGCGGCTTTGCAGATGCTCGCCATAGCGCACGTCCAGCCCGCTGCTGTTCTCGAAGGCCACATCCTCGGGCGCGGCGGGCAGCACCAAAATGGCGCACAGATCGGGGCAGGCCTCGGCACGGCGGGCCATGGCCCGGGCCAGAGGCAGATGCCGGAAGAACTGGGTTTCGAGATAGATCAGCCGTTCGGCCGCCCTGATCCGGGACAGATGGGCCCGCTCGATCTCGGTCACCAGGGGCCGCGGCGAGAACCGGAACGGCGCGCGCCGCGCCGGGCGCGACAGGGTCCGCAGAAAGCCGGGCGCGGCCGGTCCCGGGGCCTGCCGTCCGGCCACGATGTCGAGGAAGCCGTCGAGATGCTGTTCGGCCGCACGCACCACCGGCCCCCGCACCATCGCATGCACGTCATGCCAGGTGCGTTCCGGAGCGCGGCAGTGGCGCGCGGTGTCATAGCGGCGTTCGTTGAGATCAAGCCCGCCGACGTAAAGCTGTCGCCCGTCGAAGACTGCCATCTTCTGGTGATGGGTCGCGGGCGTCAGGTCGGGCAGGCCCGGCACCGCCACGATCCGGCCGTCGGGCCGCTTGCGGGTGATCCGCGCGATGCCGGGCGCCTCTTCGAGGAACCGGCGGCGCTCGGCCTCGGAGCGGGCATTGAGATCGTCTAGCACGCTGCGCAGCTTGGCATGCGCGCCCGGCCAGAGCGCCAGACGCGCGCCGAGGCCGGCCTGCGCGCTGTGAAGCGCGCTCAGCACGTCCAGCCGGCCGCCCCGCGCGACTTCGCTGGCCGCGATCAGCCTGCGGCGCGCGTTCCAGCACAACCGGTGCAGATCGGCGGCACCGATCGGATCGAAATCGGCCAGCACGAGGCGGACAGAGACCCCCCGCTCCAGCGTATGGACCATCAGATCGAACCAATCCTCCCCGATCGCGCGCGCCTCGGGCGAGCGCAGCCGGGTCGCGAGATCGAAGATGCGAAAGCTAGCGGAAATGCTGTGACGCGCGTCGAGAAACGCCCGTTCGAGCGCCGGATAGGCCTCGGCCGCGGTCAGCAGAAGCTCAAGCTCCTCGACCGGGCCTGTCGCGGCGGCGCGGGCCGCATCGTTTTCGGGGAACCCATGCATTGTGTCGGTTTCGCGTGGCCTCGTCCCGAGCTCAGCGCGCGGTGGCCGAGCGCGGCCCCGCGATCAGCCAGATGATGAACCCGACCAGCGGCAGGAACAGGACAAGCAGGATCCAGAGCACCTTGTTGCCTGTCGCCGTTCCCGAATTCAGGACCGACACGATGGCCCAGATATCGAGGACGAGGACGATGAGACCGCCGATCCCTGTGACTTCCATGACGGTTGTTCCTTTCTGTTCTGGTCTGACGCTGCGGTTGCCCGAAGCTGCATTGGTCGAGGCGATGTTGACGGACAACGCCCTGCGGGTCGCCGCGGTTCCGCAGTCCTGCTGTGACGCCGGCTTGTTCCGACACCGGCCACGGCCAGCCCCCCCGGACGCTGCCGGACGGAATATGCCCGCAGCCGGCTCAGGACAGCAACTGGACGACAACCGGGCAGCAGCAAGCCGGTAGCAGACCAGCGGCAGGACGGCCGTATAAAATCGCATCAATCGGAACCGGCGCACGGGAACGCACAGAGAACAGGCAGGTTCCCGCCGAAATGCGATGTTTTTTTGATCACGAAACGAAACTTCCTGCAGCCGGCCACGTTGGATGTCCATGGAAGCGGAGCCGGCCCGGCACCGCCACATCAAGGAGGTTCAGAGATGAAACGTATTCTTGCGACCACCGCCCTTGCCACTCTCGTGGCCATGCCCGTTCTCGCCCAGAGCCAGGGTGCCGCGTCCGCCCCTGATGTCGAGGTGGCCGGCCAGTCGATGAGCGCCGACACCCTGATCGGCAAGCGTATCTATGTCGCGACCGGCGAGAGCGACGGTCTGTCGATGACCGATCTGACCGATGCGCCCGACAGCTGGGAAGACGTGGGCGAGATCGGCGATGTCTATATCGACGGTACCGGGACGGTGAATGCCGTGATTGCCGATATCGGCGGCTTCCTCGGCATCGGCGAACGCGAGGTCGCGCTGCAGATGGACAGCCTGCAATTCGCGCCGGATGCCGATGACGCGGGCGAATATTTCGTCGTGTTCCAGGGCGATCCGTCGACGCTCGAGGGCAAGGAAGCCTATGACCGCACCGCGATGGATACCGAGGGCGACTTCCTCGGATCGGGCAACCAGCATGCCTCGAGCGAGGGCCGGATCGAACCGGGCGCCGAAGGCACCGACATGGCCGCCGGCGGGGGCATGGATAACGGCATGACATCGGGCACCCCGCTTTCCGAGACCGAACGCGCCGAACTGACCGCCGAAGACCTGCAGGGCCATACCCTGGTCGGCGCCAATGGCGAGCGGATCGGCAAGATCGGCGAGCTGGTGCTGACCGATGACGGTCGCATCGACAAGGTGATCGTCGATGTGGGCGGTTTCCTCGGCATCGGGTCGAAGCAGGTCCAGCTGGCCTATGGCGAACTCAACCTCTCGCGTGACGAGGATGGCGCGCTGAAGGTCTCGACCGTCCAGACCAAGGACACGCTGAAGAGCCTGCCCGAGTGGACGGGCTGACCCTGCGCCACACCGAAGACAGACCTACCGGGGGCCGCCATTGCGCGGCCCCTTTTCCATGGGCTGGCTTATCGGCGCCGGGGCCGGGCGAGGCAGGTTAGCTTTCTGTTTACCCGGCGCTGTCATGCTCCCGCAGACCCTATTAGAGGAGGCTGCTGCGATGAATATTCATGGCACCAATGCCATCGCCCAACGGATCGCCGCCTATTCCCGAGAGGCGAGCCTGTCAGGCGTCCACTCGCCCGATTTCGAGAAGGAAGTCGCCGGAACAGGAAACATGGATCCCAAGGCCCCCAAGACCGCTCCGCAAGGTCCCGCGGCCATCGCCGATATCTTCGCCCGCCACGACATGACCCGCATCTCGCCGCGTGAGGTCGACAGCATGGCGCAGGAGCTTCGCGATGCCGGCTTCGAGGATATCGACTTTCTGCTGGGGCTCGAGATCTATGGCGAGAAATTCCAGTCGCATCTGGTCGAGACCATTCAATCGGCGGGGATCGAGGCCCGCCACCCGGACTATACCCAGCCGATGGACCTGATCGAGGTCAACCGCGACCAGCTTGCCTATGCGCGCCGCTCGGGCGACCCGACCGAATGGCGCGAGGCCTTTCTTGCCAGGCTCGAGGCGTTCCAGGCCACGGCGCATCCCGCCCCGACAGGGCTCTCGACCGCCGAAAGCCTCGTTCTCGCCCGGGCCAGCTGATCCGCCGCATCAAAGTCCGGCGGCACGCCAACAGGGCGCTCTCGGAAAACCGCTCGGCGCCGCAAGATCGGCCGCAGGAACCTTGGCGTCGACCGCATCCCTTCCGGCGATCCTCCTGATGACCGGCTCCAACGTCACAGTTGCGCCGTTGGAAAGCTTCGACGCGCAGAATCGCCAGAGACGTCCGGTTGACCTGATCGTCGTCGCCCGTTTCGGCCTTCAGCCCCTGTTCCTCCCGTCGCCCGCCCTGACGATGGGCCAGATCGCCCTGCCCGGACGAGGCCAGCGTTGGATCTGAGCAGGGCCGGCCCGATCCTCTGCGCAACGGCCGCCTTGTCCACAAGACGCCGCTCACTGAGGTGATCGCGATCATACTCATCGACCCCGTCACCCTGATCATGCCTGACGCGTTTCCCTCAGGAAAACCCCTCGGCGGGCGCCGGATACGCGCTTCGGCCATCGGGTCTTTTCGGGCGATGCGGCCGATCCGGCCGAGCTTCGCAGCCTTCGGCCAGGTGGCCCGGCTGCCGCTTGCGTCGGCCTTCTGCCATGCCACCTGTCTGATCCTGACGCGATGGATCGCGCAGCGGAGGCCGCCAGCGCCGACATGCAACCAGAGCTGGCGCTCTGCACCGGATCAGGGGTGCCCCGCTTGCCCCGGTCTGGCCGCGCGAGGACCGTTCCGGTTCTGGCTCACCGGGGTCGTCGGCCCGACGACGACCGCCTTGCCTCGTCTGACCGGCGCTGGCCGCGGTCATTGCGCCCTTGCATTGCAGGATCTCGAGATCGTTGCCGCCATCGCGCCCGGCTATCGGATCCCCGACACCCTGCCCGCTCCCGAGGCCCCGACCGGGAGCGCCATCATCACGGGCGCAGGGCTTCACGTTTTCCCGTGCGAGCGCCGCCCGAACCTGATGCGGCCACCGCCGCCGGCGGCATGAGCGCGGCCACCGCGGCGTCGAAGGCCTCGACAGGCAGGATCACCGCCATGCCCGGCGCCTCCATCCTCAGCCTTACCGGACCCGACACCCGGTTCGAGGTGCCGATCCGGCCGCCGGGCGCGAAATCGAGCCCGTCGATGGGCCAGTGCAGCCCCTCGCTGACGCCCCGCACCGGCCGCATCGGAAACAGCGAGAAGCGCACCCCCTCGGGCAGGTCGAGCGCTAGATCCGGCGGACAGTGAAAGCAAATATCGTCGTCGCCGATCAGCAGACAGCGCCGCTCGGGATTGCGGACCAGCGCGTTCAGCGCCGCCAGGCCGTGATCGAACCGGTCGCCGAGAAAGCCGAGCCCGAGAACCAGCCGCGCCGCGACATGGCGCAGGCATTTCTCGAAATCGGTGCTGTCCTGTTCGGTCACGCGATGCTGGCACTCGGCCGGGATCGCCGCCTGCGCCGCGGCCGAGATCGAGTCGAAATCGCCGATCACCGCCTCGGGCAGACAGCCCGCCGCCAGCGCCGCATCCGCCCCGCCATCGGCGGCCACCAGCGCCGGGGCGATCTCCAGCGCCCGCCGCAACTGTGCCGGATCGACCCTGGCCCCGCCGAGCAGGGTGATTTTGTCGGAATGATGGACGAAATGTGTTGGCATTGAGGCAACCTTGCGGCGGAAATCTGGTGACAGTCCTGTGGATGGCGGAAAAATCTTGAAAATTCCGCTTTTTGTTCATCCTCTGGAACCGCACTATGTAAACATAAGCGCGTCCTGTTCGAGGAGAAAGCGAGTTTCGGATGGCTGGCCCGCCAAAGGTCCTGACGGTGTCCTATGGAACTTTCTCCTGCAAGCTGGAGGGGTTCGAGGATTCCTTCGGCATGATGAAGAAGATCACCGAATATTTCCGCGACCTCGCAGCCGGGGACAGGTATTTCGGCGCCGAGCCGCCCCCGCCCGATGCCGAAACGCTGCAGCGGATCGCCGAAGGCGAGGCCCGCCGCCGGGTCGAGGCCCGGGTCGAGCTTGACGGCGTGCTGCTGCGCTCGGGCGGGTTGGAGGGCAGGATCTCTTCCGCCCCTTCTCCGGCTCCGGGAACGCAGCCCCCGACCGCCAAGGTCCCCCGCAGCGATGAACCCGAATCCGTGGCCGCCAAGCTGGCCCGCATCCGAGCCGCCGTCGAAACCGCCCATGCCGCCGATGCCGAGCTTGCCGATACCGGCTTCGAGGACGAGACCGACGACGCCCCTCCTGGTGGCATGGCGCGCGAACCGCGCCCTCCGGGCAGCCCGCCGGAGCGGCGGATGGCCATGACCGGCCCCCCGGCCCCTGAAACGGCCGCAACACCTTCTTCCGACGACCGGGACAGCCCGGATCCGGCGGCCGAAGCCGAGCCGACGCCCGCCCCCCCCCCCGGAACGGCCCGCGCCCGGGTCCTGAAGCTCCGTCGCGACGATCTGAGCCAGACCTGGCCTCCAGACGGGGAGGCGGGCCCGACGCCTGCATCCGGCGCCGCGCCGCGACCTTCCGACATCGACCAGGTCCGGGCGCCGGCCCACGATCCCGCACCGGCCCCGGCGCTGGCGGCGGACCGCCGTCGCTCGGCCGATCTTGCCGATCACGAGCTCGCCTTGCAGCGGCTTCTGGACGAGACCAACTCCAAGCTGGCCGGCGCCGAACAACGGCGGCGTCAGGCCTCTATCGCGCATCTGAAGGCAGCCGTCGCGGCCACCGTCGCCGAACGCCGGCTCGACACACGGCACCGCGGCGACGATGACAGCCATATGCGCCCCTATCGCCAGGCTCTGGCCGAGGTCGTGCGCGGCGCCCGCAAGATGCCGCAAGCGGGCGATGGCAACCGACTGGCGCCGCTGATCCTGGTCACCGAACAGCGGATCGACCGGGCCACACCGGACGCCGAAGCCGACGCCCCGACCGGGCAGAGGACCGGCCCCGCGGGCGAGAAGGACGGGACAGGTCCCGAGACTCTGCGGCTCGATGCGCCGATCCTGCCCCTGACAGAGGCCCGGCTCAGGGGCTTTGCCGCCGCCACCGCCGGTCACGACCCCGCCGATCTGACGGGGCTCCTGGCCCAGGCCGCCGCCTATCTGACCGGGCAGGAAGGTGCGATGCTGTTCACCCGACCCCAGGTCATCGAACTGGCGCGGAGCGTTGCCGGTGACGATTTCGAGCGTGAGGACATGCTGCGCGCCTTCGGGCGGCATCTTCGCGAGGGGCGGTTCCGGCGGATCCGGCGCGGCCAGTTCGGGCTGGACGAGACCGCGGTCCCACCGCAGGCGGCGGGGGCCGACCGCATCGCCTGAGCGGTCGGCCCCCGCGAGATCAGTCGCGTTCGGCCCGGTCGTCTTCTTTCGCCTCGGGATCGGGCTGGCCTATCCCGCGGAAGACAAAGCGGAAGGGCAGCGCCCAGACGATGCCGAGCGCCACATAGACCAGAAGCTCGACCAGGAAGGACGGGCGGCCAAGAGCGTTCATCACGCTCACGGCCACCACGATATAGGCCGGCAACCCGATCAGCAGGATCACCAGCGACCAGCGGCGGCGGGCTTTCCAGGACAGCGCCATCAGTCAGCGAAGGGGTCGGTGACGAGGATGGTGTCGTCGCGCTCGGGCGAGGTCGACAGAAGCGCCACCGGACAGTCGATCAGCTCTTCGACCCGGCGCACATACTTGATGGCGTTGGCGGGCAGATCGGCCCAGCTGCGCGCGCCTTCGGTCGATTCCTGCCAGCCCGGCAGTTCCTCGTAGACCGGCGTGCAGCGTGCCTGCTGATCGGCGGCGGTGGGCAGATGGTCGAGCCGATCGCCGTCAAGCTCGTAGCCGACGCAGACCTTCAGGGTCTCGAACCCGTCCAGAACGTCAAGCTTCGTCAGCGCGATGCCGTTCATGCCAGAGGTGGCGCAGGTCTGGCGCACCAGCACCGCGTCGAACCAGCCGCAGCGGCGCTTGCGCCCGGTGACGGTGCCGAATTCGCGGCCCCGGGTGCCCAGACGTTCGCCATCATCATCGTCCAGCTCGGTCGGGAACGGCCCCTCGCCCACACGGGTGGTATAGGCCTTGACGATGCCCAGCACGAAATCGATCGATCCCGGGCCGATGCCGGTGCCGGTCGCGGCCTGACCGGCGATGGTGTTCGACGAGGTGACGAAGGGATAGGTGCCGAAATCGATGTCCAGAAGCGCACCCTGCGCCCCCTCGAACAGGATCCGGTTACCGGCCCGGCGCTTCTCGTTCAGCACCTTCCAGACCGGCGCCGCGTATTTCAGGATCTCGGGCGCGATCTCGCGCAGGCTCGCCAGCAGCGCGTCGCGGTCGATCTCGGGCAGGCCCAGCCCGCTGCGCAGCGCGTTGTGATGCACCAGCGCCCGGTCGACGCGAAGCTCGAGCGTCGCATCATCGGCCAGATCGGCGACCCGGATCACCCGGCGGCCGACCTTGTCCTCGTAGCAGGGGCCGATACCACGACCGGTGGTGCCGATCTTGGCCATCGAGTTCTGGCCCTCGCGGGCCCGGTCGAGCTCGCCATGGAAGGGCAGGATCAGCGGCGTGTTCTCGGCGATCATCAGCGTCTCGGGCGTCACCTCGACCCCCTGGCCGCGGATGGTCTCGATTTCCTTCACCAGATGCCACGGGTCGAGCACGACACCGTTGCCGATCACGCTGAGCTTGCCGCCCCGGACCACACCCGAAGGCAGCGCGTTCAGCTTGTAGATGGTGCCGTCAATGACCAGGGTATGGCCCGCATTGTGCCCGCCCTGGAAGCGCGCGACCACATCGGCACGCTCGGACAGCCAGTCCACGATCTTGCCTTTTCCCTCGTCGCCCCACTGGGCGCCAACGACAACGACATTGGCCACGGCCAATTCCTTTCAAGCTGCTGCAATGCAAACCCGCGCAGGTATAAACCCCTCAGACGACGAGGCAAGGCGAAATCTGGGCAAATTCCGGACGACAGCGCCGCGCAAGCCGCTAGACTCGGGCGAAGACGCTTGAAAGATGACTGAACGGAGAGCCCGAAATGGCCGCATTGTTTCTTCGCTGGCTGGTCGCCTTCCTGCTGCTGGCCCTGACCTATAACCCCACCTCCTGGAATTATATCCGCTGGGCGATGGCGGGCTGGGACACGCAGACGCCGATGGTGGTGCTGGCGGGCCTGGTGCTGTTCACCGGCTACGTGATCTACCTGCGCGCCACGCTGCGCTCGATCGGGCCGTTCGGCATGGTCCTGGTGACGGCGCTGGTCGGGGCGCTGATCTGGGTGCTGGTCGACTGGAAGGTGCTCCGGCTCGACAATCCGGGTCTGAACACCTGGATCGCACTGCTGGCGCTGTCCTTCATCCTCGGGGTCGGACTGGCCTGGAGCATCCTGCGCCGGCGGCTGTCGGGGCAGGCCGATATCGACGATGTCGACGAATGACGCCGCTGCGCGACCCGGCGTCGCACTGACTTGACGACCACCGGGACGCCCTAACCCTGCGACGATGAGGCCGCCCGAAAGTCGTCCCAACCACCGGTGGCCGCGTTACACTCCCGTCGAGTCGGCATATCAAATAATCACGGAGGAACATGAATGTCCGGATTCCTGCTTCGCTGGCTGGTCGCCTTCCTGCTGCTCGCCGCCACCTACAATCCGACCGACTATAACTACATCGCCTGGGCCCAGGCCAATTTCGCCACCGGCAAGCCTCTGGTCATCGGTCTCGGCGTGATGCTGGCGCTGGCGCTGCTGGTCTATGTCGTCGCCGCGGTGCGCACCTTGGGCCTGCTCGGGCTCTTCCTTCTGGTCGTCATCCTGGGGCTGCTGGGCTACATCCTGGTCGGAAACGAAACACTGAAACCGGAGCTGAACAGCTTCAACATCTGGGGCGGCGCGATCCTGCTGTCGCTGATCCTCGGCGCGACCATGAGCTGGCGCTCGCCCAGCAAGATCAGGGCGCAGGCCAAGAAGGCGCAGAAGACCCGTTCGGCCGCCAAGCCCGCCAACGCCTGAGGGGTTGCGGGAGCGGCCCGTTCGGCATAGGTACGCGCCAAGTTCAAGCCGGGGCCGCTCCATATGGAAAACGTCATCCTCATCGTTCACCTGATCCTCGCCGTCTGCCTCATCGGGATTGTCCTGCTGCAGCGCAATGAAGGCGGCGGGCTCGGCATGGGTGGGGGCGGCACCATCACCGGACGCGCCCCGACCACGCCGCTGGGCAAGCTGACCTGGTTTTTCGCGATCTGCTTCATCGGCAGTTCCATCGCGCTGACCATCATCGCCGCGGAGAATGCCGCCGGAACCTCGGTCATCGACCGGCTGGGAGGCACCGCGCCCGCGGCCGGGCAGGAGGCCGCCCCTGACGAGGCCCCCGCGGCCGAGCCGGACCTGCTGCCGCCCGCCCCGGTCGTTCCCGGCGACACGCCCGCCGCCCCGCCGCGCGCCGACTGATCCACTGCCCCGCCTAATCCGCCGCAGGGCCCGCCCGGTCGGGCTGCTGCGGCTTTTGACAATACCACCACAACAAATTGATTCGGGTGTCAGACACCCCCCAGCATCTTGCGGTCCGGTTGCGGTTCCGTCGCGAATCCGCTATAGTCCAAGTCCCGTGATGCTGCGGACAAGCCGCACCGAATCCAGCAGGCATCGAGCACTAGTCACGGGAGACTCCAGCACATGGCACGCTTCATTTTCATCACTGGCGGGGTTGTGTCGTCGCTGGGCAAGGGCCTGGCTTCGGCCGCGCTCGGCGCGCTTCTGCAGGCCCGCGGCTTCACCGTCCGCCTGCGCAAGCTCGACCCCTATCTGAACGTCGATCCGGGCACGATGAGCCCGTTCGAGCATGGCGAGGTCTTCGTCACCGATGACGGCGCCGAGACCGATCTGGACCTCGGCCATTACGAGCGCTTCACCGGCGTGGCCGCGCGGGCGACGGATTCGATTTCCTCGGGGCGGATCTATTCCAACGTGCTCGAACGCGAGCGTCGCGGCGACTATCTCGGCAAGACCATCCAGGTCATTCCGCACGTGACCAACGAGATCAAGGATTTCATCGCCACCGGCGAGGACGAGGTCGATTTCATGCTCTGCGAGATCGGCGGCACGGTCGGCGATATCGAGGGGCTGCCCTTCTTCGAGGCGATCCGCCAGTTCAGCCAGGACAAGCCGCGCGGCCAGTGCATCTTCATGCATCTGACGCTTCTGCCCTATATCAAGGCATCGGGCGAGCTGAAGACCAAGCCCACCCAGCACTCGGTCAAGGAGCTGCGCTCGATCGGCATCGCCCCCGACGTGCTGGTCTGCCGCTCGGAAGGGCCGATCCCGGCCAAGGAACGCGAAAAGCTGGCGCTGTTCTGCAATGTCCGCCCCGACAGCGTGATCGCGGCGCAGGACCTGAAGTCGATCTACGAGGCGCCGCTGGCCTATCACCGCGAGGGGCTCGACCAGGCGGTGCTGGACGCGTTCCAGATCAACCCGGCGCCGAAGCCCGACCTGTCCAAATGGGAAGACGTGTCCGACCGGGTCTTCAATGCCGAGGGCGAGGTGCGCGTGGCCATCGTCGGCAAGTATACCCAGCTCGAGGACGCCTACAAATCCATCGCCGAGGCGCTGACCCATGGCGGCATGGCGAACCGGGTCAGGGTCAAGGCCGAATGGATCGATGCCGAGATCTTCGAACGCGAGGACCCGGCGCCCTGGCTGGAAGGTTTCCATGCGATCCTGGTGCCCGGCGGCTTCGGCGAGCGCGGCACCGAGGGCAAGATGAAGGCCGCCCAGTTCGCCCGCACCCGCGGCGTGCCCTATCTGGGGATCTGCCTCGGGATGCAGATGGCGGTGATCGAGGCGGCGCGCAACGTCGCCGAGCTGTCCGATGCCGGCTCGGAGGAATTCGACCACGAGGCCGGCAAGAAGCGCTTCACCCCCGTCGTCTATCACCTCAAGGAATGGGTGCAGGGCAATGCGATGGTCAAGCGCAAGATCGGCGACGACAAGGGCGGCACCATGCGTCTGGGCAGCTATACCGCGCATCTGCTGAAGGATTCGAAGGTGGCCCGGATCTACGGCTCGACCGTGATCGAGGAACGTCACCGCCACCGCTACGAGGTCGATATCAAGTACCGCAAGCAGCTCGAGACCTGCGGCATGGTGTTTTCGGGCATGTCCCCCGACGGCCGCCTGCCCGAGATCGTCGAGTGGAAGGACCATCCCTGGTTCATCGGCGTGCAGTTCCACCCCGAGCTGAAATCGAAGCCCTTCGCGCCGCATCCTCTGTTTGCCGATTTCGTGCGCGCGGCGGTCGAGGTCTCGCGGCTGGTCTGAGGACCGCGCGCGGGACCGTCACGCCATGCTCTCCTATCAGCACATTTACCATGCGGGAAATCTCGCCGACGTGCACAAGCATGCGCTGCTTTGCGCGATGCTCGACTACCTGACCCGCAAGGACAAGCCGCTGAGCTATATCGAGACCCATGCGGGCCGGGGCCTCTACGATCTGGCCGCGCCCGAGGCGGTCCGGACCGGCGAGGCGGCGGCGGGGATCGGGACGATGGAAGAGCGGCTGGCCGGGGATCATCCCTACCGGCGGCGGCTGGCCGAGGCGCGCGCCCGCTTCGGCGCCGGTGCCTATCCCGGCTCGCCGCTGCTGGCGGCGCTGTCGCTCCGGCCCGGCGACGCGCTCCATCTGGCCGAGCTGCACCCGCAGGAGCGCGCCGCGCTGGAAACGGCGATGGCCCCCTTCAGCGCGCATGTGATGGCCGAGGACGGGTTTCAGGCAGCACAGGCCCTGACCCCGCCCATGCCCCGGCGCGGGCTGATGCTGATCGATCCGAGCTATGAGGTGAAGGCCGATTACGCCGCCATCCCCCGGCACATGGCTGCGCTGCACCGCAAATGGAATGTGGGCACGCTGGTCCTGTGGTATCCGCTTCTGCCCGCCGCCCCGCATCGGCCGATGCTCGCGGCGTTGCGCACGGCTTTTCCCGGAGCGCTTTGCCACGAGGTCCGGTTCCCGCCCGCGCGCGAGGGTCACGGGCTGATCGGCTCGGGGCTTTTCATCGTCAACCCGCCCTGGGGGCTCGAGGCCGAAGCGGCCGCCCTCGGGCGGCTTTTCGGCACCGCCCCCGGTCGCGCCGGGTAAGGATGGCGCGCAAACGGGCTTTTCCGGCGCCCGGGGGCGGGCTATATCAGCGCCCATGTTCGCAGAGTTCCTCAATCGCCTGATCGGCCCCGACCCAGAACAGCTGGATAATCCCGATGCGCGGCTGGCGCTTGCGGCGCTGCTGGTCCGGGTCGCCCGGACCGATGGCGATTATGCCGGCGAGGAGGCCCAGCGGATCTCGCGCATCCTCTCCGCCCGTTACGGCCTCAGCCCGGCACAGGCGCTCGAGCTGCGCGACCGGGCCGAGACGCTGGAGGCGCAGGCGCCCGATACCGTGCGCTTCACCCGCGCGATCAAGGATGCCGTGCCCTATGAGGATCGCGAGGGGGTGGTCGAGGCGTTGTGGGAGGTGGTGCTGGTCGACGGCATCCGCGACGAGGAAGAGGACGGGCTGCTTCGACTTGTCGCAAACCTGCTCGGCGTCAACGACCGCGACAGCGCGCTGGCCCGGCAGCGGGCCGAGGCACGGCTGGCCGGCTGAGGCCGCCCCTTCCGGAAACCGCCCGGGAACCGGAACCTTCATAAGAACAGATCCCATTTCTCGCCGCATAGGCGGATCGGCGCCCCCGGACTCTGCCCGCAGCGGATCGGGGGTGCCGCGCTCGGGGATGCGCGACCTCGGGCCACGCTCAAATCCTGGGCGTCCGCCTATCAGGACACCGGTTCCCCGTTGCATTCAGGCGCGAATTGCGTCCTACTTCGGGCCCGAACAATAACTTGCCCCGGTTTTCGCGTGACAGACCCAACACCGCCCGTTCTCGACATTCGCAACCTGCACAAGAGCTATGGCGACCTTGAGGTGTTGAAGGGCGTCTCGATTTCTGCGCCGAAAGGCCATGTCGTGTCGCTGATCGGCTCGTCCGGATCGGGCAAATCCACCCTCCTGCGCTGTGCCAACCTGCTCGAGGACAGCCAGCAGGGCGAGATCCTGTTCGAGGGCGAACCTGTCAAATGGCGCGGCCAGGGCCGCGGTCGCCATCCCTCCGACCGCCGTCAGGTGATCCGCATCCGCACCAACCTGTCGATGGTGTTCCAGCAGTTCAATCTCTGGGCCCATATGACGATCCTGCAAAACGTGATGGAGGCGCCCGTCACCGTGCTGGGCGAGGACCGGACCGTGGTCGAGGACCGCGCCCGGGCGCTGCTCGACAAGGTCGGCATCGGCGACAAATGCAGCGCCTATCCGGCCCAGCTTTCGGGCGGCCAGCAGCAGCGCGCCGCCATCGCCCGGGCGCTGGCGATGCAGCCGCGCGCGCTGCTGTTCGACGAGCCGACCTCGGCGCTCGATCCCGAATTGCAGCAGGAGGTGGTCAAGGTCATCAAGGTGCTGGCCGAGGAAGGCCGGACGATGATGCTGGTGACCCATGACATGCGGCTGGCCGCCGATGTCTCGGACCATGTCGTGTTCCTGCATCAGGGGCTGATCGAAGAGCAGGGCCCGCCCGGGCAGGTCTTCGGCGCGCCCGCCTCCGAGCGACTGCAACAGTTTCTCAGCGCAACGGCCGCGTAAACGGCCAGACAAGACAACAGGGGAGAATTCCGATGAAAAAGCTGATCCTTGGCGCCGCCGCCCTCGCGCTTTCGGCCGGCATGGCGCTGGCGCAGGACGTGGTGCGTCTGGCCACCGAGGGCGCCTACCCGCCCTACAACTTCATCAATGACGCAGGAGAGGTCGACGGGTTCGAGCGCGAGCTTGGCGACGAGCTCTGCAAGCGCGCCGAGCTGAACTGCACCTGGGTCACCAATGACTGGGATTCGATCATCCCGAACCTCGTCTCGGGCAATTACGACGCCATCCTCGCCGCCATGAGCATCAGCCCCGAACGCCAGGAAGTCGTCGCCTTCACCCAGCCCTACACGCCCCCCTCGCTGTCCGCCTATGCCGCGCTGAGCGATGACGTCGACCTGGAAAACAGCGTGATCTCGGCCCAGACCGGCACGATCCAGGCCAATCATGTGGTCGATACCGGTGCCACGCTGCTGGAATATCCGACCGCCGACGAATGCGTCGACGCCGTGCGCAATGGCGAGGCCGATGCGGTGCTGGCCGACAAGGACGTCCTGGTGCCGATCGTGAATGAGGGCGAGCTGATGTTCGTCGGCAAGGACACCGCGCTGAGCAACGGCATCGGCATGGCCTTCCGCAAGTCCGACCCCGCGCTGAAGGACAAGTTCGACGCCGCGGTCCAGTCGATGAAGGACGACGGCACCCTGAATGAGCTCATCATCAAATGGATGGGCGAAGATTCGCCCCGCTGGTAACAAGACAGGTGCGGGCGGGGCGACCGGTTCGCCCTGCCCGGTTTTTCCCCCATGTTCGCATCCTGCGCCGATCCCTCCACCCTCGAAGGTCTGAACTGGCTTGCCTGCTACCTGACCAGCGGCAAGCACATGGCGTTCTACCAGTCCTTCCTGGTCGTGCTTGCCCTGCTGGCGGTGACCGCCCCGGCAGCGCTTCTGTTCGGCTTCGGCGGCGCCATGGCGGCGCGCTCGCGGATCTGGCCGCTGCGGATCCTGGGCCGCATCTATACGGCGATGGTCCGCGGCGTCCCCGATATCGTCTTCTTCCTGTTCGTGCCGGTCGCGATGGATCAGGGCTTCGAATGGCTCCGGCACAAGGTCAAGTGCCCCGACTGGACCGAGCCGGTCCGGCAGGGCAGCGATTTCGTGGTCTGCCCGGTGGCCAAGCTGCCGCTGTCGACCAGCCCGCAATGGGTACATGAAACCTACGGCTTCGCGCTGGCGGTGCTGGCCTTCGCCGTGGTCTTCGGCGCCTTCGCGGCCAATGTGCTTTACGGCGCGATGCGCGCGGTGCCGCGCGCCCAGATCGAGACCGCCGAGGCCTATGGCATGACAAGCCGCCAGTCCTTCTGGCGGGTGCTGGTGCCGCAGATGTGGATCTATGCGCTGCCGGGCCTGTCGAACCTGTGGATGATCCTGATCAAGGCCACGCCGCTTCTGTTCCTGCTGGGCGTGCAGGACATCGTCTACTGGGCGCGCGAGCTGGGCGGCACCAAGACCTCGATCTTCGCCTATCCGCATCCCGACTGGCGGCTCTACTACTTCCTCGGCCTGCTCATTTTCTATCTGTTGCTGACCCGGGTCTCCGAGGCGGTGCTGACCCGGCTGACGGCACGGCTTTCGCATGGCCAGGCGACGCTGGCGGGCGAAGCCCAGCGAAAGGCCGCGCAATGAGCTGCGTGCAGACATTCCATGATTACGCCTTCCGCTCGCTCGGCTATGGCGAGCGGCTGCTGCCGCGCTCGGATTTCACGCTGTGCGAGCAATTCACCCTGATCGGCTCGGGGCTGGTCTGGAACATCTATTTCGGGGCGCTCGCCCTGTTCTTCGGCTTCTTCCTCGCGACCGCGGTCGCGGTGGCGCGCGACAGTCGCTTTCTGGCCGTCCGCAAGCCTGCCGAATGGTTCATCTTCGTGTTTCGCGGCTCGCCGCTCTTCATCCAGTTCTTCCTCGCCTACCAGGCCTTCGTGCTGCTGCCCAGAAACGGGATCGAGCTGAACCTGATCTTCACCGAGATCAGCGCCGAGACGGGCTGGCTGACACGGGCCTGGGCGGGGGCGCTGATCGTGCTGTTCCTGAACACCGCCGCCTATTCCGGCGAGATCTTCTACGGCGCGCTCCGCTCGGTGCCGAAGGGCGATCTCGAAGCCGCAGACGCCTATGGCATGGCGGGCTGGAAAAGGTTCCGGCGGATCGTCTGGCCCACGATGTTGCGGCTGGCCTGGCCCGCCTATACCAACGAGGCGATCTTTCTCTTCCACGCCACGACGCTGGTTTACTTTTCCGGCTTTCCGGCCTGGCAGCAGAAGGGCGACGCGCTTTACTATGCCAATTACTTCGCCGACAAGACCTTCAACCCCTTCATCCCCTATCCCATCGTGGCCTTCTATTTCATCCTCGTGACCCTTGCGATCATCGGCCTGTTCGGGCTGATCAACCGCCATTTGAACCGCCACATGCCGCCCGAAACCCGGCCGCGCCTGAGGATCCGCCCGCAGGTCATAAGATGAGCGCCTGGCTTCGCGACAATCCCGAGATCCGGACCATCCGGATGGCCGCCTGCGACCTGAACGGACAGGCGCGCGGCAAGCGCGTGCCCTCGCGCTTTGCCGGCAAGATCGAGGAAGAGGGCACCCGGTTTCCGCTCTCGGTGCTGAATCTCGACATCTGGGGCGAGGATATCGAGGGCAGCCCGCTCGTCTTCGAGACCGGCGATGCCGACGGCGTGCTGCGCCCGACCGGGCGCGGCTTCGTGCCGATGCCCTGGCTCGATGCGCCGACCGCACTTCTGCCCCTGTGGATGTTCGACGAACGGGGCCGCCCCTTCGAGGGCTGCCCGCGCCATGCTCTGGCGGTGGTGCTCGAGGAATATGACAAGCGCGGCTGGGCGCCGCAGGTCGCGACCGAGCTTGAATTCTACCTGATCGACGACAGCGCCGCGGTGCTGCACCCGCCGCGCTCGCCGCGCTCGGGCAAGCGCCGCGAGGCGGGCGAGATCCTGAGCCTGCGCACGCTCGACGCCTTCGACGCCTTCTTCACCGATCTCTACGACGCCTGCGAGGCGATGGACATTCCCGCCGATGCCGCGATCTCGGAGGCCGGGACCGGGCAGTTCGAGATCAATATGATGCACGGCCCCGCGATGAAGGCCGCCGACGATGCCTGGCTGTTCAAGCTTCTGGTGCGCGGCATGGCGCGGCGGCACGGCTTCGCCGCCAGCTTCATGGCCAAGCCCTATGCCGACGATGTCGGCAACGGAATGCACACCCATTTCTCGGTGCTGGATGCGCAGGGCCACAACATCTTCGACGATGCCAGCCCCGAGGGCTCGGGCTTCCTGCGCCAGGCGGTGGCGGGCTGTCTGGCCGCCCTGCCCGACATGACGCTGGTGCTCGCACCCCATGCCAACAGCTATACCCGGCTGGTGCCCGGCAACCATGCCCCCACCGGCATCTGCTGGGCGCATGAGAACCGCACCGCCGCCATCCGCATTCCCGGCGGCAGCCCCCGCGCCCGCCGGATCGAGCACCGCGTCGCGGGCGGCGACATCAACCCCTATCTGATGATCGCGGCGATCCTCGGTGCGGCGCTGCAAGGGGTCGAGGAACAACTGGTGCCGCCGCCGCCCATCACCGGCAATGCCTATGAGCTCGACCTGCCGCAAATTCCGACCTGCTGGCAAAGCGCCATCGACTCCTTCGAGCAGAGCCCGCGCATGGCCCGGATCTTCCGGCGCGGCCTGATCCGCAACCTCACGATGACCAAGCGGCAGGAAGCGCGCCGCATCGCGGATCTCGACGAGGAGGCGCAGATGGCGCTGTATCTCGACACGGTCTGAGGCGCCGTCCCCGGAGGCGCTGCGCGGGGGCTTGCCCGACTGCCGCCCCAGGATTAGGTTGGGCGCACCTAATCAAGAGACTCCCATGCAGATCGGTATCCTGCAGACAGGCCACGCGCCCGACGCGCTTCGCGCGGCGCATGGCGACTATCCCGACATGTTCGTCCGGCTGCTCGCGGGCCACGGCTTCGAGTTCCGGACCTGGCCCGTGCTCGACATGGCATTTCCGCCCTCGGTCCATGCCGCCGAAGGCTGGCTGATCACCGGATCGCGTTTCGCCACCTATGAGGATCACGCCTTCATCCACCCGCTGGAAGATTTCATCCGCCAGGCCCATGCCGAAGGCGTGCCGCTGGTCGGGATCTGCTTCGGGCATCAGATCATCGCCCAGGCACTGGGCGGCCGGGTCGAGAAATTCGCGGGCGGCTGGTCGGTCGGAGCACGCGACTACCGGATCGAGGATCGCGACTACCGGCTGAACGCCTGGCATCAGGATCAGGTGGTCGTGCCGCCCTCGGGCGCCGAGACCGTCGGCAGCACGCCCGGCTGCGCCCATGCCGCGCTGATCTATGACGACCGTGCCTATACCGTGCAGCCGCATCCGGAATTCGACCCCGCCTTCGAGCGGGGGCTGATCGAGCAGCGCGGCCCCGGCGTGGTGCCCGATGACAGGCTGGCCGAGGCCCGGGCCCGGCTCGACCAGCCCACCGACTCGGCCGCGATGGCCGCGCGGATCGCCCGTTTCTTCACCGAAAGGCGCTGAGCCATGCAAGACTGGCGCGACCAGCTTCCCGAGGCCGCCCTCACCTATCTCGAAGGGCGCCGCCTCGACGAGGTCGAGTGCATCGTGGCCGATCTCGCGGGCGTGGCCCGTGGCAAGGCGATGCCCGCGGCCAAATTCGCCACCCAGACCCGGTTCTACCTGCCGAACTCGATCTTCCAGCAGACCATCACCGGCGACTGGGCCGATATCGAGGGCCGGGCCTTCACCGAGCCCGACATGATCCTGACCCCCGATTTCAGCACAGCCTCGGCCGCGCCCTGGGCCAGCGACTGCTCGCTTCAGGTCATCCATGACGTCTTCGACCAAGAGGGCGAGATGGTGACGACCGCGCCGCGCAATGTGCTCAAGCGCATCGTCAGCCTGTACAATGACCGGGGCTGGATCCCGATCGTCGCGCCCGAGATGGAATTCTTCCTCGTCGCGCGCAATACCAACCCCTCGGAACCGGTGCAGCCGCCGATGGGCCGGTCCGGCCGGCGCGCGGCGGGCCGTCAGGCCTATTCGCTGAGCGCGGTCGACGAATACGGTCCGGTGATCGACGACATCTACGATTTCGCCGAGGCCCAGGGGCTGGAGATCGACGGCATCCTGCAGGAAGGCGGCGCGGGCCAGGTGGAACTCAACCTGCGCCATGGCGATCCGGTCAAGCTGGCCGACGAGATCTTCTACTTCAAGCGGCTGATCCGCGAGGCGGCGATGCGGCACGACTGCTACGCCACCTTCATGGCCAAGCCCATCGAGCACGAGCCGGGCTCGGCGATGCATATCCACCATTCGGTGGTCGATGCGAAAACCGGGCTGAACATCTTCTCGAATGCCGATGGCAGCGAAAGCTCCGCCTTCCTGCATTTCATCGCCGGGCTGCAGACCCACATGCCCTCGGTGATCGCGCTGCTCGCGCCCTATGTGAACAGCTACCGCCGCTACGTTCCCGATTTCGCAGCGCCCATCAACCTGCTCTGGGGGCGCGACAACCGCACCACCGGGCTGCGGGTGCCGGTCTCGGAACCCGAGGCACGGCGGGTCGAGAACCGGCTCGCGGGGATGGACTGCAACCCCTATCTCGGCATCGCCGCCTCGCTCGCCTGCGGCTATCTCGGGCTGATCGAAGGCCAGGAGCCGCGCCCGGAATTCACCGGCGACGCCTATTCGGGCGACGAGGACATCCCCCGCAACGTGGCCGAGGCGCTTGATCTCTTCGAGGGGGCCTCGCCGATGCGCGAGGTGCTGGGCGAGGAATTCTGCACCGTCTACTCGGCAGTCAAGGAGCTGGAATACAAGCAGTTCCTGCAGGTCATCAGCCCCTGGGAACGCGAACATCTGCTCTTGAACGTATGAACCTTCTCTTCGCCAATGACCGCCGCGGGGTCTATCCGGCCAGCTGGTATGCCGAGACCACGCCACCGCTGCCGCCCTTCGCGCCGCTCGATGGCGACCGGCGCGCCGATATCTGCATCGTCGGCGGCGGCTACACGGGCCTTTCGGCCGCGCTGCATCTGGCCCAGGCCGGGCGCGACGTGGTGCTGGTCGAGGCGCACCGGGTCGGTTTCGGTGCCTCGGGGCGCAATGGCGGACAGGTCGGGTCGGGGCAGCGGCTGCACCAGGACGCGCTGGAGCGGATGCTGGGCGACGGGCCCGCGACCCGGCTCTGGCATCTGGCCGAGGACGCCCGGGCGCTGGTCTCCGATCTGATCGCCCGCCATGACATCGCCTGCGACCTGCGCCCCGGCATCGTCTATGCCGAATGCACCGCGCGCGGCACCCGCGACGCCCATGCCTATGCCGAAAAGCTGCTACGCGACTACGATTACGACCTGCTCGAACCGCTGAGCCGCGACGCGCTGCAGGCCATCGTCGGCGCGCCCTGCTATCGCGGCGGGGTGCTCGACTGGGGCGGCAGCCATCTGAACCCGCTGGCCTATGCGCTGGGGCTGGCCCGGGCGGCCGGGCGGGCAGGCGCCACCATCCACGAGGCCACGCTGGTCGAGCGGGTCGATGCAGGGGCGGTCGTGGTGACGGATCGCGGCCGCATCATCGCCGACCGGGTGATCCTTGCCGCCAACGGCTATCTCGGCGGGCTCGAGCGGCATGTCGCGGCCCGGGTGATGCCGATCAACAATTACATGGTCGCAACCGAGCCCCTGGGCGCGCGCGCGGCCTCGGTGCTGGCCCGCGACGTGGCGGTCGCCGACAGCCGCTTCGTCGTCAACTATTTCCGGCTTTCGCCCGACGGACGTCTGCTGTTCGGCGGCGGCGAGAGCTATGGCTACCGCTTTCCCGACGACATCCGCGCGCTGGTGCGCAAACCGATGCTGAAGGTCTTTCCGCAGCTTGCGGATGTCCCGCTGACCCATGCCTGGGGCGGCACGCTCGCGATCACCCGCTCGCGGCTTCCCTGCCTTGCCACACCGGCGCCGGGGATCTTCTCTGCCTCGGGCTTTTCGGGCCATGGCGTGGCGATGGCAACGCTGGCCGGCCGGGTTCTGGCCGAAGCCGCACAAGGCGACAGCGCGGCTTTCGAGACCTTCGCCCGCATCCCCTGCCGCCCCTTCCCGGGAGGCGGCGCCTTCCGTGCACCGCTTCTGGCGCTGGCCATGGCCTGGTATGCTCTGAGGGACACAACGGGCATCTGATCGCTGCCTTCGCCATCCTGTCACATCTGTCGGGCAGGTCCGCGCGCATATCGTCCCACAGGAAAACGACATGAGGAGATGGCGCCGAATGACCTGTTCCCGCAATGTCTATGACGCCGAGCCGATCCCCGAGAGCGCCGGCGCCGAGATCGAACGCCTGCTGCAAAGCGGCGATTTGTTCCGATATACTGCCGCATCCGATGCGCCGGTGACGCTGCTCGAACGCGATTTCGCCGCCATGATCGGCCTGCCCTATGCGCTGGCGGTCTCATCCTGCTCGGCAGCCCTGTTCCTTGCGCTCAAGGCGCTGGACCTGCCGCGCGGCGCGCGGGTCCTGGTCCCGGCCTTCACCTTCGCCGCCGTGCCCTCGGCGGTCTTGCATGCCGATTGCGTACCGGTCTTGGTCGAGGTCGGACAGGATTTCCGGATCGACCTCGATGATTTCGCAGCCCGGATCGACGAGGACATCGCCGTCGTCCTGATCAGCCACATGCGCGGGCACACCTCTGACATGGACGCCATCGCCGCCGCCTGCGCGGCGCGCGGGCTGCCGCTGATCGAGGATGCGGCGCATTCTCTGGGCACGCTCTGGCATGGCCGCAAGATCGGGACGCTGGGCCGGATCGGCTGCTTTTCCTTCCAGTCCTACAAGCTGGTCAATGGCGGCGAGGGCGGGATGCTGGTCACCGACGATCCCGATCTGATCGCCCGCGCGGTGATCATGTCGGGCGCCTACGAGCATAACTGGAAAAAGCATGACGGACTGGCGGCCAGCTTTGCCCGCTGGCAGAACCGACTGCCGCTTTACAACATGCGCATGCAGAACCTCTCGGCCGCGGTGATCCGTCCGCAACTGCCCGAGGTTCCGCGCCGGGTCCGCGACGGGCGGGCGGGGCACGACCACGTGGCGGCGGCTCTGAACCGCTCGCCCTGGCTTTCGGTGCCGCCGCCGCTGCCGCCCGAAACCCGCGCCCCGGATTCGATCCAGTTCAACCTGATCGGCTTCAGCGAGGATGACGAGGCCCGCGCCTTCCAGGCCGAAGCCGCCGCGCGTGGGGTGCAGGTGCAGGTCTTCGGACTTGCCACCGACAATGCCCGGGCATTCTGGAACTGGGGCTTTCTCGAGGGGCTGCCGGGCGGGCGGAAACGCGATCTTCCGAAGACCCGGGCGATGCTGATGCGGGCCTGCGACGCGCGCCTGCCCGCGCATCTGCCGCGCGCCGAGCTCGACCGCATCGCCACGATACTCGTGGCCGCTGCCGAGGCGGTGAAAGGCGCCGATGCGCGCGCCTATGGCACTTGACCCGGTTGACACGGCAGGGCCCTGCGGCGACAAGGTGACAGTAAAAAAAGCGCCCGGAAAAACCGGGCGCCAGTCGCGGAACGAGGGACAGTGAAGCAGGACGAAACCGTTCCGGGGCTCCGTCCTTCTTCTGTGAGATGGTGGCTCTGCTGCGGCTTGTCCAGTTCGATCATGCAAGTGTGATCTGAGCGGGCCTCGCCTGCCTGCATGGGCCGATGCCGGCCCTCAGCCCTCCTCCGGACCGGCAGCCTGCGCCTCTGCCGCCGCATAAAGCGCCACCGCCGCCGCATTCGAGACATTGAGCGAGCCGAACCCGCCCGCGGCCGGGATCCGCACCAGCCCGTCGCAGGTCTTGCGCGTCAGTTCGCGCAGGCCCGGCCCCTCGGCGCCCAGCACCAGCCCGACCGGCGCGGCGCAAGGCCCGCCAAGCCCCTCGGCCAGCGTCTGCCCGGCCTCGCCGTCCAGCCCGAGCAGCCTGTAGCCCATCTCCTTCAGCTCCTCCATCGCCCGGGCCAGATTCGGCACGCGCAGATAGGGCTGGCGCTCCAGCGCCCCCGAGGCGGTCTTGGCCAGCGCCCCGGTCTCGGGCGCGGAATGGCGATGCGGCGCGATCACCGCACGGGCGCCGAACACCTCGGCCGAGCGCAGGATCGCGCCGACATTATGCGGGTCGGTCACCCGGTCCAGCAGCACAGTCAGGGCCGGACCCTGCCCCGGCTCGCAGACCGCGCCGAGCGTGCCCCAGTCCAGCGGCTTCACCTCGAGTGCCGCGCCCTGATGCACCGAGTCCGGATCCAGCGGCGCGGCAAAGCGGCGCGGGTCGCTGATCTCGGGCGCGATCCCGGCGGCGGCGATGGCCGGAGCAAGCCGGTCGGCCGCGTTCCGCGTCACCACCAGCCGCAGCTTTTCGCGCCGGGGATTCTCCAGCGCATCGCGCACAGCGTGCAGCCCGAACAGCCAGACGGTTTCAGCCGCCGCGGCCCTCCGCGCACGTTCCTTCTCGATCACCCAGGTGGGTTTCTTGGCCACGTCATTGCCCCTTTCCGACAGGCGGCGACCATGGCGCCTCGGCGACGCCGCCGCAAGGGATTTTCCTGTTGACGCGCCCGCACGCCTTGCGTATCCAGCGCCTCACTCAGGGCGACGCGCTGCAAGGTGCGGCAGCGGACTGTAAATCCGCCGGGGAGACCCACGCCTGGTTCGATTCCAGGGTCGCCCACCATTTACCCTTTATTTACAAGGGAAAATGGTGACATTCCGATACTCCCAATCATCGCCTGGCAGGACTGTTTCGGGCATGGGCACAGCTAATACTCACGAATTCGTGGCCGCATGTCGCAGCATCAAAGCCGTCGCGGCTCGCACGGTCATTGACTGTTAGGGTCCAGACTCATTGAGTTTCACAGCCAGAACAAGACGGTTGCGGCGGGCATGATCGCAGAGAAGAAGGTTTCCGGGCACCGGTCGTATCGGGTGGCGACACGCCTCCAATCCTTCAACCGCCCGAACATGATCTCGATGCGGTTGCGCCGTTTGTACCGCCTCTTGTCGTATTTCACCGCCTTCTTGCGGGATTTCCGGCCGGGGATGCAAACCTTTATCTCCTTGTCTTTCAACGCTTCTCTGAACCAATCGGCATCATAGCCCCGATCGGCCAGAAGCCAGCCTGCCTTCGGCAGACTGGCCAGCAGCGCCGCCGCGCCGGTATAATCGTTTGTCCACTTAATCTTCTTGGCTATCGAATGACATGACGGTTTCGATGGGTCGTCGCCCCATGTTTCGGTAACCCAGATGCGGGCGCTCGGTGTTGTAGTGGACGAGCCAGGCGTTGAGATCGGCCTGGAGGGCCTCGACAGTCTCGTAGAAGGTCTCGCGCATCTTCACGCGGAAGAACTCCTCCAGCACCGTGCCATTGAACCGCTCGACGAGGCGCTCAGCAATGTGACACGAAAGTCGGTTTTGCTTGGCATCTTACAATATTGGAAGTGGCGCGCTGGGGAGAACTAATATTTCTTTTTCTGCCCAGTTATTTGAGATGGAAAACGGATGCGAAGAGCACCATTAGATATCCATAGCTTCGAGCCGTCGGTGGAAAACGGCCGCCCCACTCGCTTTCGCGATGTAGCTGGTCTCCCGGCGCTCCCGCTTACCATCTGAACGTTCTGCCGATTGCAGACGCGCGCCGCCCCCTGCCGTCGAAGGTTGGCGAATCGCAGAAGCGGACATCCGCTTGGCCCATGGGACAGCTCTCAACCAGCGACCCAGAGGTTTCCGGTGATGTCCAGATTGCCACCGAGTGGCTTTGGTCCTACAACAATGAGCGCCCGACATGTGCGACGGCGGCATGCCCCCGCCCGGAAACGGAAGATGGCCGCGCAAGCATTACGACAAAGCCCCCGCAAAAGGAGAAATTACCACATATTGGGCCGAGGCGCCGAAGAAAATTGGATCCGATGAATGCAGCTTCAACCTGAAATCACCGACCTGAGCCCCGGAGATGCAACTCCTATATTGGAACTTCTGTTCAACGATGGGCGCAATGTTTACGTAATGCTAGATAGCGCCTTGCAAACGAATATTTCAGAGAGGTTGGAAGATCACGAGCAAGAAGCCTCCTGTTTAATCCCCTCATCCGAAGGAGACACCGCAACGGCGCTTCCTTGGATCATAAGAATAAAACGCCAAGATCCGCTCGTCGCAGAATTATTCTCTGACAAAATGCCGTCTGGGCTGTGGTCTATCGACCCTGGCATATTTTTTTTAACAAATAGAAACCTCGCTGACCTGACGCGTCATCTAAGAAAATTCCATAGGCCGCGCGTGGTCGATACGCAGTCATCTCTATTCTTGCGATATTGGGAACCAGGGCTACTCGGTCAGATGTTAAAGGCTGGAATCCCACATACACAGGGAATTATCGCCCCTGACCTATCCGTCGTCTGCCGAGTCGGATCGGATGTTTACAGGTTCGACACCATCGAAGAAGCGAGGGATCGCCCCGGCCATTTGACGCAAGACCACGTCAGGCAGATCGGGCGAATGCTCACCATCCGCCGCCGCGCCAATTTATCCGATAAGATCATCGAGACCTTTCCAGATCAGGTGTCACACCTAAAACGATCCGCTGTCGAGCGTGAGGTCCAAGACGCATGGATGGCAGCCAACGACTTCGGATTGCACAATGGAAAAATACGGGCAAAGTTCATCATCACCGCTGTTGCGCTGGCCCCGGGGTTCCACCGGGAAACGATTATCGAACAGCTATTCATGAACTCCTCTGATCCAGATCAGACCTTTAGAGACTATGAAGCCGTGATGAAGCGCCAGTTCCCCACCATAGCAAGAAAGGAAACCGGCTGATGGTTGCGCCTGCTGTCGTTTGGGGGGGTATATGGTTAGCTGGTGCAGTCGGAACCCGCTTGGCTGCCAGACAAGTCATTCGAATGGTCGTGCGCCGCGCCGCGCAGATGGCTGCGAGCAAAGCTGCACAAGCGATCTACAGCGCGGCAGTTGCGGCAGGCACGCTTGCACCCGAAAACTACCGGGACATCGATGACCAGTTTGCAGACGATCAGGCGAAGGCAGATGCTCTTGCTAAAGAGATGGAAGCCGCATGCGCCGCCGATCCGGCGAAATGCGAAGCTTGCGAAGCAAACCGTGGACACCCCGTCGCACGAAACTGGAATATGTCCGCACGCGCCCGACAATATCAGCAGTTCATCACCGGCTTTCCGCAACGCGTCGAATACAGCTACAATGGCGTCGATTTCGATGGTTTCTGGCAACCGGTCTGCACACTCGTCGAAGCCAAGGACAACTACGCATTTATGCTAGACGTAAAAACCGATGATGGCGGTTTTTTCAGTGACGCATCAATTACTTCAGTAGATTGGCGATTTGCAAGAAGCGAAAGCGAACCGGCAGCAAAGATACAGTTGGTCGGCGAGGCGCGGCGCCAAGATAACGCCGCCCGACCACGCCCGCCCGTTCAACTGCAATGGCACTGTGCACAGATCGCATTGGTCATCATTTTAACCGAAGAATTTCAATCGGCCGGTGTGCAGGTCGCGCCGATCTACACCCCCAATCCGAACCATGCAGATCCGCATAGCGGCTATATTCAGGAGTAACTATGTACAGATTGGCAGGTTTCACGCGCGGTGTCACAGCTACAAACGACGCCGAAGCAATACGGGAAGAATTCAGCCGCATCATGCGACTGGCAAACTATGTCCGCCCCTTGCATCCACTGTTCGCAAGGTTTGGCGTCATGGAGGAGGATATTATTGCGCGGGGGCAAGCCTTAGCCGACCAGATGCTCCTTCAGGAGGAGCAAAGCGAAGAAGATCTTGCGGAACTGGACCGCCTTTCAGCGTCACCAAACACGACATTCCTCTTTGATGAACCCGAAAGTTTCCTTAAATCCATGATCGAAGCCCATCAACGAAAGGTCGCGGACGACCCGCAGACCCCCATATTTTTGTCTGTGCGAACCGATGGCACCTATGAGGGCGAGATCAAACGCACAGTCTACCGCCATGGCCGGAGCTTCGGTAGTCTCGTCCTCCAGATGCCGATGCACGACAAAACAGACTTCTGGTATCAGCACTGGACGACCATGCGCGACATCATGTTAGCAACGATGGATATCTGGGAGTTCGACTGGATCGTCGCTCAACCGACCATGTATATTGGCCTACAAAAGAACCTTTTCCCAGACCGGCGTTCATTTGGATGGATGGGCTGGACACCGCAAGACCTGCCCCGTGATGCAAGCTCTGCCTTGGCCAGAATGGAACCCCTCAAAGGTGGTACGTTCATGCTCCTGCAAGAGCGGATGATGAACATGAAAGCCCCTGATATCGAAACCTGCAACAAAGCAGAGGCATATCTTTTGGACCGTGGGGCTCTAGCGGTTCTATAGGTCGCCCGAACGAAATTAGAAAGCAAGTATGTCTTGATTTCCACCCGGAAGCGACCCGGGTTTTCCATCGAAATTTGACCCACCTTGGCTGTTGTTGCGCAATCGAAGAAGTCAGCCGCTGCAGGGGCTTACACGAAGGGTTTCTTGCTCGCCAAGCAGAGCAATGTCCTGCCTCGAAAACCACTCGGCGACGCAAGAGCCATCGTTTCCGCAACAAAGCCTAGTGGTATCAAAAACCTGAGCTGTCCATTCAACCTGCCAACTGGCTACGAGACGGCCGCGCGCATCTGCCCCCCTGCGTCGACCCCATGCGCCACCTGTCGAACCATGAGAAAAACGTTTCCCGTCGTTCTGGCCCAAAGCCGTCCGATCCGGTCTTTCTCACGCGCTTCCGGAGCGCCGACGAGGTGCTCGCCCTTGAACTCGACCACGAAGATCCGACCGTCCGTCAAGCGCGCAATGAAATCGGGATAGAAACGGGCCCCAACCCTCGGAAGCCAGAACGAGTCCGGGTGCCGCGCGACATTCCTCACCCAGACATCGACCTCGTCCAGACTGTCCAGAGACCAGGCGCACTGGAATTCCTGGCCGTTCAGATCTCCGTCCAGCAAAGGCGCGCGGTCTGCGCCAAGAAGATGTCGCTTGAACCGCATCGCTCCAATCGGTTGGGTCGGAACGGTCCGATAGACGGTGTCGTCGAAACGAATGATGTTTGCCGCATCCCATGTCGGTTTCGCCGACATGTCGAAAAGCGCCATCTGATGGGCCCGCCCGCGCTCGATCTTGTGGATCTCCTCGATCTTCCAGCGAATGCGGGCGGCAATCTGGTGCTGCCAGTCGATCAAGGTGCGAGCCGTGACGCCTTCCCGCTCCAGGAGGCTGCCGATCAGCCCTGCGACCCAGGGCTGCATCTCTGCCTCTGTGATCCAGCGGTGCCGACATTCCCTGACAAGCCACTGTATCAGGGACAGCTCAAGGTCGGCATCATCCGGCAGCACCAGCCCCGACAGTTGCGGCATCTCATGCGTGGATCGGCTGTAAACCAGCTTTTCGCCTTCCAGATCGATCTCGATAACATCCTCATCGCGTCGAAACGACAGCTCCGTCTCGGACAACACCGCCGGATGGTCCAGCAGCGACCAGTCCGCCCTCTCGTAAATGGCATCGGTGTCCGCCGCGAACACCTCCCCGTCCATCTCAAGAAGAAGGCGCGGCACCTCGATCACGGCGCCCAGCTCGGCACGGGTCTTCTGTGCCTCCACCTTCGCGCGGTGCTTCGCCAACTGGGCATCGAAATGCCCATGATCTTCGTCCCGGACGACAGCTCGGACCCCGGCAACGGCCGTTTCCGGAACCGCGCCCGTCAGGCCCACCAAAAGCGTGCCGTCGGGTTTCGGTACATAGTCGACCCCATCCTCCTGCAGGCCGTTCAGATGCGCGCGCGCCTCAGGACTGTCCTGCACCGTCACCTGCAGAACGGGTCTCGGCCGCACCGGGTCAGGATCGAACAGATTGCCTTGCGCGTCCTGCTCGACACCGCGCGGCTGCAGGCTTTCGCGGACCTCCTCGTCGGTGAACCCCATATCGATCAGCTTGTCGCGCAGCCCCTCGGCCGCGGCCGCAAAGGACGGCTCGGAGACATGGGCATAGGCGCAATTCAAGGCGGCATCCTTGCGGCGCGTGGCATAGGGCATCCGCAGGACACGGCCCAGCAGCTGCTCGACCGCCGTCTGGCTCGACAGGCTCTGGGTCGCGCAGAGCACATAGGCCGAGGGACAGTCCCAGCCTTCCTTCAGGGCATCGACCGTAATCACATGCCGCGTCGGCTCACGGCGGTCGCGCAGGTTCACACCGTCCAGCTCGCGCTGCTCGCCGGTGGCGACCTTGATACGGGCCTCGGGGATCAGCTTTTCCTCGATCAGATAGCTTTTCAGCTCGGCCACCGTGGGGTGCCCGTTCTTCGCCTGCGCCTGATAAAGCGCCACTGGCCGGATGAAATCCCGATCCTTGTCCCCCTTGGCCTCCAGCATGTTCCGTGTCGCAACGGTGGCCGACACCGCCTCGTGCCAGTCGTCATGCGGGCGCACCCGGATCGGCAGCTTGATCATCTCCTCGTCTTTCAGCGCCGATGCCGTGACCGAAAACAGGATGTTGTTCCGTTGCCGGGGCGTTGCGGTGAACTCGACGATGGCCGCTGGCCGCAAGCGAGCCTGAACCTCCCGCGACAGCCCGGAAACGGCATTATGGGCCTCGTCAATGATCATCAGGGGCCGCTGGTGATACAGCAGATTGGCAAAGCTGAACTTGACCGCGCCTTCGCGCAGCATTCCGTTCCCGGCCGCCTCCTCGGCCGAAACCACTTCCATGCCGACTGTCGGGACGCCCGAGAAATGCGGCTCCAGCTCTTCGTGATGGGCATAGACCCGGCGCCCCACCGTGTTCGTCACCCGGAAGGCCTGGATCGTCGACACCACCACACAGGCCGACCGCTGAAGATCCTGCGGCCGCAGCATCTCGAACTCGGCGATGTCGAACACCCGCACATGGCCGCCGAAATTATCGTCCAACCGCCGCCGATAGGCATGGGTGCGATCCTTCAGCGCCTCCAGCGTCTGCGACTTGATCGCATCCGACGGCACCATCCACAGCACCAGCGGATAGGTCCGGCGCAGATAGCTGCGCGCCGCGAGGCGGATCGTCTCGGCCGCCAGAAGGGTCTTGCCGCCCCCGGTCGGCAACCGCAGGCAGACATACGGCACCTCGGGCAACTGCTCCAGCGGCTGGTAGACACGAGGCTCGAGCCGCCGCCCCTCCAGCGCCGCCGCCCCCTCCTGATCGGCCACCGCATGGGCAAAGGCTTCGGCCGGACCCGAGGCAAGCGCCCGCGTCAGGAAACCGTCCAGCGCATCCAGGGCGGCCTGCTGATAGGATTTGAGCTGCATCGTCACACCCTCACCGCAAGATCGTAGGGCGTCTGGCGGAACAGGATGCCCTCATGCTTCAGCGTCTCGGCCGACAGGCGGCAGGCCGTGCCATAAACCACCAGATCGCCGTCAAATTCCTCGGGCAGCGCCTCGCGGATCAGCCGCAGCACGGGCCGGGTCAGCACATTGCCGCCCCGGGGCGTCCGATCCTTGAGGATGCCGTTGAACAACAAAGCCACGGCCCGGCCCTGATGCACCCCCAGCACCGGGCTTTCCGGCGGGTCGGTCAAAGGCTGGCGGGTTTCGGAGAACCAGACATGGCGCGCGAGATCGGCAAAGCGGATGCTGTCGTCGATCCGTCCCTGCGCGTCATAGACCGCCTTGCCCAACCGACAGAACCGGAAGCCGCCCCCGCCCTGCCAGTCCACATCCTTCGAGATTCCGCCCTGTTCGCCCTCGATCACCTTTTCCAGCCGCAGCGCGCAATGGGTGCGGGCATGTTCGCCCATCTCGATACCGATCCAGCGGCGGCCCATCTTGTGCGCAACTGCGGCAGTGGTGCCGGAACCGAGGAAACTGTCGAGAACGAGGTCGCCGGGATTGGTGGCAACATTGATGATCCGTTGCAGGAGACGTTCAGGTTTGGGCGTCATGAAGTTGGCCGCGCCGAAGATCGCAACAACTTCTTTCTTGGCCTCCTGCGTGTTTCCCACATCCGTGTTGAACCACATCGTCTGAGGAACAACCCCTTGCTTAACTTCAGAAAGGAAGCGCTTTATGCGGGGCGTGTTGTTCCCGTCCTTTCCCCACCATATCCGGTTGTCGGCATCCATTTCCTTGAATTTTTCTTCCGAGACCCGCCAATACATGCCGTTCGGCGGCCCATCAATCACTCGCCCACTCGGGCAAATAATCGAGTATGTGCCTGCCCCGTAGAAATTTCGGGCTGACACGTCTCCCGAGGTCCAAGCCCCGCGAGGATCATTGTCCGGGTTTTTGTAACCTTTATTCATCCGTTCCGATCGCGGCATCGGATTCGGCATCCAAGAGTCCGCATTCTTTGCGAAAACAAGGATGTGATCATGGTCCTCCGAGAAATGGCGCGCAGTATTCTTTGGGGAAAAAACCTTTTGCCAAAGGACATTGTTGATGAAATTCCGCCTTCCGAAAACCTCATCCATGACGACCTTCAGGTAATGCCCCTCATTGTCGTCGATGCTGACCCAGATCGACCCGTCTTCGCTCAGGAACTCACGCAGCAGCATCAGACGCGGCACGATCATCGCCAGCCATTTGGCGTGTTCCAGGCTGTCGTCGTAATGCTCGAAGGCCGACCGGGTGTTGTAGGGCGGGTCGATATAGATGCATTTCACCCGGCCCGCATAAAAGGGCAGCAGCGCCTTCAGCGCTTCCAGATTGTCGCCCTGCACCAGCAGCCCTTCCGCGCCCTCGCCACGGGACAGCTCCGGCACCTCGTCCAGCAGCCGGTAGGGCACGCGGTCCGCCGCCTTCAGATCCTCGTCCCGCGTCAGCCAGTTCAGCAGAGGCATGCTCGTCCCTCACAGTCCCGCCCGGGATCTGCCCCCGGTTTTTCGCGGAACGTAAACGACGGGATCTGGGATGGAAAGTGAGCCTCGCCCGGATCGGCTGCAACACCGCCTTGCCCCCGCCCGGAAGCGGGGGGAACTCTCAGGCCCGGCGGCGCGTGACCGCCTCCCTGACCCTTCGCGCGATCTCGCCGGGCGAGGGGGCGATCCATCCGATCAGGGCGAGGAGGACGATCCAGGGCGGGATGACATTGACGATGACCGTCTCGACGCGCTCGGCGCGGAGGCGGTTCTCGGATTGCTCCTGGCGGATCTCGCGGGCGCGCGGCCGAACGATGGAAGGCGCGTTCTCGACCTTCTGGCCTTGCACGTTTTCGGCCCCGGCCTGGACATTCGCGGCGAGGTTGGGACCGAGCGGCACGGGCAGCCCGCCGCATCCGGCCAGCAGCAGCGCCGCGAGGAGCGCCCTCATGCGCCGTCCCAGCGGAACGGGACATCGGCCGGAACGCCGTCGAGCCCCTCATGGCAGAGCTGGCGGGCCTTGTTGCGGCGGATCAGAAGCCCCCGCACGCCCTTGCCGCCCGCGAAACGCCAGCGCGGGAGCTCATTGCAGGCGCCGCGCAGATCGCCCGCATTGAGCTTGCGGATCAGCGTCGAGCGCCCGGCCGCGCTGAGCCCGACATTATAGGCCCAGTCCAGAATGCCCACATAGCTCCGGGCGGGGATCAGCGCCTCGACGGGATCCGCGATCAGCCGGTCGAGCCCGGCCTCGACCTCGGCCAGGCGGTCGGCGAACATGGCCCGGCACTCGGCGGGCGTGTAGCTGTCGCCGAGCGCGACGCCCCGGGTCTCGCCGAAACAGACGGTCGGCACGCCGACGATGTCGAGATAGGCCTCTGTCTTCAGGCCCTCATTGCCGCCGACAAAGCTCAGCGCGAGGGCGGTGGCGGCCGCGCCGCGCTTCAGGATCCTGCGCATCGGCTCACTCCATCCTCTGGGCGATCAGGCGGGCGGCGAAGGCGGCCGCGGTGACCAGCGCCGAGAGCCCGGCGAAGAACCCGCGCGGGATGCCCAGCAGATCGGGCGAGGCGAGCGAGAGCCCGGCCTCGAGCCCGGACAGCAGGCCCGCGATCAGGATGAGACGGATCGACCAGGCGCGCCGGATCAGCGCGCGCCACTGGGGCACGAGGTGCATGGGGAATCTCCTTTGGCTGGAGGCTCAGCGCGGGACGCGCTGCAGGACGGTCTTGATGTCGGCGCGGAGCTCGCGCAGCAGCGCGTTGGTCTCCTCGCGGTCGCGCTGGCGGGCGGTGAGATCCTCGGCGCGCTGCCGCTGCCAGCGGGCCTCGAGGGCGCGGATTTCCTTGGCCAGCCGGGCGGTCTCGCGGTCGAGCGCGGCGGTATTGGCGCGGGCGCGCGCCTCGAGCCGGACCGACCAGACGGCCAGTCCGAGCAGCGAGAGCATCACCGCCCACCAGTCGCGGATCTGCGTGGTCAATTCCTGCATGGGGCCTCCGGCGGATGGGAGCGCGCGGTGCTGGTGACGGTCATGGCGGGCCTCGTCATGGGGGGCAGATCAGCCGGTGAGGTGTTCGCGGCGCTTGAACAGGCGGACGCGGCCGGTGCGGAAGACCTCGTTGATGCGATTTCCCTCGGCCCAGCGGACCCGGACGGCACTCAGCGCCGAGGCCTCGGGGGCGCCGGTCGGGACGGCAAGATCCTCCATCCCGGCCTTCAGCGGCGCGTCCCAGATGCAGCCATGGACCAGCCGGGGCTGGCGCGGCATTGGCAGCCGCAGCATGCCGGAACAGATGTCACCCCAGGCGAAGCCCGCCCCAGGGAAGGACGTGAAGGCCGACCAGGTGCCGGTGATCTCGGGCTGGACCGAGATCTGGAGGGTGGAAGTGGTCTTGTTGGTGGCGACGGCCTCGAAGACCAGCGCATATTCGTAGCCGTCCTCGAACTCCGGCGTCTCCACGTTCTGGATGCTGCCCGCCTTGTCATAGCTCCAGATCAGGCCGGTGGCGCCGTCGCCGGGCCGGAGCATGTCATATGGGTGCCAGCCCGGGATCACCGCGTCGGGGGCGTGGGCCAGGATCGCGGCGCGCAGGATCGCCCCGGTCACAGCGCCGTAGATGTCGGAAAACGCGTCCTTCGCCTGGGCCTCGGTCAGCTGGTTCACCCCGGCCGGAACGAAGCTGCCGGAGGCGAAGCTGCCCAGCGTGATCCAGCCATTGTTCGGGACATTGCGCATTTTCAGGGCGCGGGCGGCGGTATCGACCCAGATCATGCCGGCCGCCGTCTCGGCGGGCGGGGTCGCGCCCGCATTGCCGCTCTGGATCGCGGAGAGCGCGCCCTGCAGCATGGCGAAGGCCTGGGCCTTGGTATGGCCGGTGTCGAGCAGATAGGTGGCTTGGGTCATGTCATCCTCATGCGGCCTGGAGGGCGGTCACGGTCAGGCCCGTGATGCCGATGGTGTAATCGGGGCTCTCGACGCCCAGGACCGCGCGGAAGCGGAAGGCCCGGCCCGAGAAATCGGCGGCATCGAAGCTCTGCCAGGGCCCCCAGCGGGCGGTTTCGGGGGCGTCGTCGGTCAGCGAGACCTGCAGATCGACATCGCCATAGGCATCCGTCGATCCGAGCCAGAGCCGCGCATCGGGCGGCGTCCACATCGCCGTGCCGGAGGGCTGCCAGAACAGGTCCCGGGCCTCCGAGATCAGGAGCTCGATATCCGAGATCAGCCGCACCGGCTGGACCGCGCCCAGATCGATCCGGCCCGCGAAGGCATAGCGCGCGCGGGTCTGGCCCGGCGCCATCGCCAGCACGCCGCCCGCCGCGTGGCAGCCGGTGGCGGTCCCGGCAAAACCCGGGGCCTCGGCCAGGGTGGCGACGGTGGTGGTCGGGATGATCGAGGCGGCGCGGACCGCGATCCCCGAGACCGGGCCGGGCGTGCCCATCGCATCATAGGGGCGCGCGAGATAGGTGCCGGATTTGAGCGGCAGGGTCGCCTCGGTGACGCCGCCCGAGACCGATTTTCCGATGCCGGTCGAGCTCTGCCAGCTGGCGCCCGCCTGCGCGGTTGCGTGGCGGAACTCGATCCGGCCGCCCTGGCGCACGTCGAGCGAGGGATGCCGGTCCCAGCGCAGCATCGCCACCGCGCCGCCCGAGGCCTGGACCGAGAGCCCGGTGATGGCGCCCGGCGGGGCGTTCTCGCCCTGCACGGCAGTGGCGCCTGCCCAGGCCCAGTCCGACCAGATGCCGCGCGCGTTCCGCCCGCGCACGCCGAAGGCATAGGGGCCGGGCGCGACATCGTCGATCATGTCCTCGGGCGTGTCGGTCAGGCCGCGCAGCGTGGGCCCGGGGGCCGAGACCGGGCGCCAGGCGAATTGCCAGGCGTCAATGAAGGGATTGTCGGTCGTGGCCGCCAGCCGCACCCGGGTCTTCACCCCGCCGCCGCCGCGGGTCTCGTACAATTCCTCGGTCATGGTCGGCGCGCTCACCACCGGTTTTGCGGTCGGCGAGGGCAGCGTCGGCACACCGCCCGCAGGCTTGGGCATCTCCTCCGAGGTCCGCCAGTCGAAGATCGCGGGGCCGGTCTCGATGCAGCTCAGCGTGACGCGGACCCCGTCCTCGCCGATATGGACGGTGCGGCCGGTGACCTCGAAGGTCTTCGCCGTCCAGCCCCGGCGCGGCAGGCTCACCCGGATATTGTCACCCAGCCGCACCGGCCAGGCGGCAAGCGAACAGGGCAGCGTGACCTGCTTCTGGCGGCGGCCCTTCAGGAGCGCCAGCTTCATCAGCCGCTGGCCGCGGGCAAAGCCGGTCTCGCCCGGCAGTTCGCCCATGTCGAGCACCAGCGGCTCGCCATTGTCGGCGGCGATATAGGTGGCGCTGTCCAGCACCGGCAGGTCGGTCACGACATGCTCGTTCTCCGGATCGGCATATTGCGCCTTCACGGTGTTGAACTGCTCCTCGAAGGGCTTGCGCGCGGTGACCTGGATGCCGCCCGTCAGCATGTCCTCGGTGACGGTGAAGGCGGGCTCCTCCCAGGCCGCACCCCCGACGGTCAGGCGGCCGCGCTCGCAGGTCCACCAGCCGCCCCAGGAGGAAGACAGGTCGTTCAGGTTCTCGGCCGCCGTGGCCTCGGTCTCCAGCACGCCGTTGAAGGCATAGCGGTTCTCGGTTCTGCCCGAGGCCAGCGGCACCTGTTCCTCGGCCAGGTTGGCCAGGGCGAGGATCGTGTCCTCGTCGAGATCCCCGGGGCGCCAGCCCGGCCCGCCGCGGAGCTGCGGCGTCAGCATGTAATCGCGCAGGCAGAGCGCGGGGTTGGTGCTGTGCTTCCTTCCCCGGAACCAGAGCGCGACCGTGCCCGCCGTCCTGTCGATCTCGACATAGATCGTGCCGCGCCGCCCGGCGACGGCCGAGACCGGCAGGGTGGCCCTTGCCAGCTTCGGCCCGGAGGCCTCGCCGGAGAAAGCGCGGAAGACCAGGTCGTCCCCGGTCACCCCGAGATACGCCCCATAGACTGCGCCGCCCTGTTCCCAGATCACGCCCTCGGGGGCGTCCGGGAAAGCGACATCGAAGGCCGCGAAGAGATCTTCCTCGCGCTCCATCCAGTTCGCCTCGAGGATCTCGCCCCGGGTCGCGGTCAGATCCGGGCTGAGCCCGGCCTCGGGCTCAAGCCCGCCGGGATAGCGGCGGCCGAAATAGAAGCGCGCGGCGATGGCCCCGCCGGTCCAGGGCGCGGCCGTCTCGCCCTTCGGATACCCACCGCCGCCGACCTGTCCGATGGCGCCGTCATCTGTTCCGGCCCAGTTCGGAACTGTACTGGCGGCCGTGGCGGAGGCGAGCGCCGAGCTGGTCCATTCGCGCGGATCGAGCACCTGCTTGCCGCGGGCGCGGACCCGGATCTGGGGCGCGCCGCTGGGGAAGAGGTCGCGGTCGTAATCGGCCTCGAAATAAACGTAGGCCACGCCGCGGAGCCGATGCGCCTCGGTCCATTCGCGGGCGGCCGCGACATAGCGGGCCTCGGCCGCCTGATCCTCGCCGCCATTATGGACGCGGAGGCGCACGCGGCCTTTGTAATCGCTTCCGACCTGGCCCCAGTGATAGGGATCGCCCGTGCCCGCGGCTTCATCGCGGCGGTATTGCGCCTCGGTCCAGACCAGGGTCTCGCCCAGCCAGATCTCGACCGCGCCGTCGATCTCGTGGCAGGCCAGCGGCATGATCGAGTGATAACGGCGATGCGGCTTGCCCCCGGCCTCGGTGGTGGCGCGGGCGACGATGGAACCCCCGAGCATGCGCTCGCCATAGAGGATCCGGCCCGTGGTGACCGGCTGGATCCGGTTCAGCGTGATCTCGTCGCGGGTCTTGGCCTTGGGCTTCTTCGCCATCGCCATCTGGATGCCGGTCAGCACGGCCGCGAGCGCGGCCTGGCCCATGATGGCGGTGGCGGTCAGCCCCGCCATCCAGCCGCCCGCCGCCGCCCCGAGCGCCGCCACCACCGGCGGCATGGCCGCCGCAGGGGTCGCCGGGAGGATCAGCGCCAGACTGGCCAACAGGACCAGCGCCAGCGCTGCGATCATGCGCCGGATCAGTCGATACGCCATGCCGCCTCCGCCGTCAGGACCGGGCGGCGCACCAGGCCGTTCCGGCCCATATGCTGCGCATAGCGCCCCGTCACCACGCCCATGGCGCCCGGCATCGCGCCCTCGCAGGCGGTCATCACCCAGTCGCCGCGCCGCGCGCCCGCGACCGGCAGCCGCGCCAGATGCGCGTCGACCAGCGCCTCGATGGAGCCGAAGCCCAGCGAAACCAGCACCTTGGCGACCCCGTATTCCGAACCGTATTCCGGCAGCCCCGGGATCGGATCTTCCCAGGTCATGCTCCGGGCGACGGCGCGGCAGAAGCCCAGGCAATCGGCCGTGCCCCAGGCAAAGGGCCGGTCTTCCCAGTCCCGCACCGCGGCCGACAGGCGCCGTTCCCAGCCCGCGCGCCGCATCAGGTCCGCCCCCAGGTATCTTCGCGGTTCTGGATCGCCTGAACCAGATCGAAGCCCTGATCGCCCGGGAAGCGCTTCTTCTGGTCCTCGGGCAGGTAGTAGCACGGGAACTTGCGCCCCAGCGCCATGCTGCGCGGCTCGAGCGCCAGCGTGGTGGTGGCGGTGTCGGGGCCGTCATCGCTCTCCATCGTGTCGGCGACCCCGTCGAAGAGCACATCGGCCGTCTCGATCTGGCCGGTCTCGTCGAACAGTGCCAGGAACACCGTCACCCGGCGGCGCTGGAACTCCTCGAGCTCGGCCAGCGCCACCACCTCCGGGTCGAGCCCGGAAAGCGTGATCGACAGCCCCGGAATGCCCTCGCCCGAGGTCGCCTGCGCCTCGCCGACCGAGAGCATCTGCCCCGCGCCCAGATAGGTCACGCCCTCCCAGTCGACCTCGCCATATCCGGTGAACATCGCCAGATCGCCGGTATCGAACCGGCAGCGCACCAGCAGGCCCAGCATCCGGTCTCCGCTCGCGTCCATCACAGCGCCTCTCTGATTTGCAGTGTCCTTGTCCGAACCCGCGCCTGGCTGACGGAGAGCACGGTCTCGGGACCGGCCAGCGCCCAGCTGCCCCAGGGCGCGCGCATCGCCACCGGATCGCCCGGGGCGACGGGGCGGCGCAGCCGGGGCCAGAGCGTGACACTCTGCCGGAAGGCGGGGGTGGGGGCCTCGGCCGCGGTCACGATATGCAGATGCCGACCGAGGGTCAGGTAATCGCCCGGCAGCGCCCGGTCGCCCGCCCTGGCGAGCTGCAGCACCAGCGCCTGCGCCCGGGCATTGGCCGCGACCGCGACGGCAGGATCGGCGGAGATCTTCCCATGGGGGCCGTCATACTCCATCGCCGCCATGTCGAGCTCGAAGCGGCCCGCGGGTCCGTTGAGGCTGGCGATCCAGCCCGAGATCGCGGCACTCTCGCGGGCATCGACTGCCGCCAGCACCAGCTCGGCCGCCCACATGCCGCCCATGAAGTCATAGGCAGTCTGCGCAAAGCTGTATGGGCTCTGCACCCGCAGGCTGCTGGTGATCTGCTTCAGCGTGAGCGAGGCCACGCGGACGGCATCGGGTGGGAAGGCCATCAGCGGCCCTCCCGGCGCTGGCGGGCATAGACCCGCTGCGCCTCCTCGCGGGAGACCTGGCGCACCGCCTCGGCGATCTGGCGCGGATCGGCATTGGTCTGGGCCACGCTGACATGCACATCGCCCATCCGGACCGAGCCGCCGCCGATGCTCGCGACCCCGAGCTTGCCATTGCCGAGCCGCGTCAGCGGCAGGATCGCCTCGGGGCCTGCCTCGCCCATGAGCCCGGTCGTGGGACCGCGCATCGGAAAGAAGGTCGGCCGGTCGACCACGCCGCCCGCGGCAAAGGCCCGGACCCGGCCACCCTCGAAGATATTGCCGAGCGCGCTTTTGGTGGTGGCGCCACTCGCGCCGCCCGCGCCCCCGAACATCCCCGAGAACAGACTGTCGAAGAAGCCGCCCAGGGCATTCGAGAGCGGGCTCATCGCCCGGTCGAGCAGGTCGTCGAGCATCCGGTCGGCCAGCTTGGCCACCGCATCGCCCGCGTCGCCCGAGCCCTTCGCCAGATCCTTGAAGAAGGTCTTGAAGCTGTCGCCGGTCTCCTTCGCGGTATCGGCCAGATCCTTCGTCTTCTTCTTCACCTTTTCGATCCCGGCGCCGTCATCGGCCGCATCGCCGATCCGCGCGAGGCTGGTGGCGGTATTGCCCGCTTCCTCGGACACCCCGGCCAGCGTCTCCTTCAGCGCCTGCATCGAAGCCAGCGGCGTGCGGATCATCGCATCGGCAATGCCATTGGCCTCAAGCTTCAGCCTTTTGGCCTCTTCGCCCGCGGCTGCCGCCGCCTCCTTCGCCGCCGTCAGCCCATCGGCCGCGCCATCTGCCGCTGCCTTCATGGCTTTTGCCCCGGGCACCAAGTCGGGCAGATCGGCAAATTTGGCCAGAAAGCCCGACCACTTCTCCTGGAAGTACACCATCACATCGCCCCAGGTCGCCTTCATCCGGGCGCCGAGCTCGTCCATCCTGAGCCGCATCAGCTCGGGCCCCATCACGATCCGGTCCCAGACCTCGGCCGCGACATCCTTCATCAGCTCGAGCGCCGCGCCGAAGCCGCCCGCCGCCTTGACCAGCCGCCCGAACCAGAGCACCAGCTCGCCCGCGCCCACCACCAGCGCGCCGATCCCGGTGCGCATCAAGGCTGCCCGGGTCAGCAGAAGCTTTGCGTTCAGCGCGGCCGCCGCCACGGTCGCCGCCGCGAAGCTGGCCGCGAACCGACCGGCGATCAGCGTGGCCGCCGTGCCGGCATAGGCCGCGACCCGGTCGAGATTCGACAGGACCAGATCAAGCGCCGAGGACAGCGGCGCGCCCTTGCGCCAGAGATCGGCAAAGCCGGTCGCCAGCCGCTCGATGCCGGGGGCCGCGGCCGCGGCCAGCTTGTTGCCCAGCCCGGTCGCCACCAGCCCCAGCCGCGAGACCGCGTCATTGGCCGTCTCGATATTCTCGGCATCGATCTCGGAGACCACGACGCCGAAGTCTTCCACATCGCGCGCAGCCTGGCGCAGCGTGGCCGGATCCATGCGCCCCATGGCAATCGAGCCCTCCTCGCCGAAGAGCTGGCCCGCCACCGCCGCCCGTTGCGCCGCGGGCACGAAGTCGGCAATCGCCGCGTTGATGGTCGCGATCCGTTCATCGAGGGGCAGCTTCTGCAGCTCGGCCGCGGTGAGGTTCAGCTGCCCGAGCGCCTTGACGGCCGGGCCGGTCCCGGCGGCGGCCTGGCTGAGGCGCCGCGTCAGATCCTTGGTCGCCTGCTCGACCGTGCCCATGGCGACGCCCGAGAGATCGCCCGCGCGCGAGAGCACCTGCACCGATTTGACGGTGGTGCCGAGCGATTGCGCGAGCTTGGCCTGGGCATCGATTGCGCCCATGGCCTGCCGGGGCATCAGGCTGAGCGCGCCGGTCGCGGCGGTGACCGCGCCCGCGAGCCCGATCTTCACATTGCGCGAGAACTGCTTCGAGCGGTCATCGGCCGATTTGAGCCCCGACCGGAACTCGGCCGAATCGAGCCCGAGATTGACGCGCAGCGCGCCGATCACCGCCTTCAGGGCCATGGGTCACCTCTTCGTCTGTTCTTGCTTCTGGAAGCGCGCATGCATCACGCGGGCGCGCAGGATCATCGCCGCGGCCTCGCGCTTCGGGTCGGACGGCAGGAGGAACTCCTCGGCCCGGGGAAAGTCGGGCGTCCGGGTAAGTGCCGCGACATGCCAGGCCAGCCAGCGGTCGCGATGCTGGCCGACCTTCGCCCGGGCCGCGGCGCCCGCCATCTGGGCGCGGTAGAGCCCCGGGGTCAGGGACCAGAAGGCGGCCGGATCGAACCCGGCCGCGCAGTAGTCTTTCAGAAGATCGAGCCAGCCCGCCGGGCTCAGGCCATGTCCGGCCCCTTTCCCGGGTCCGGCTTTCCCGGCGCGGGATCGTCCTCCGCCGCCAAGAAGCCGCAGGCCGCGATCACCCGGCCCAGCACCGGGCCGAGCCCGGCGCCCAGATCTTCGGCCACCTCGCCCGCCTGGCGCAGCGTCGTGCCGGGGCGGTGATCGCGCATCGCGGCCCAGAGGATGAGCCGCATGGTCCGGACCGAGCCCGCCTTCAGCGCGGCCATGATCTCGGCCAGCGTCTGCCCCGCCTCCTCTTCCAGCTCGGCAATGGCATTGAAGCTCAGGATCAGCCGGAGCTGTTCGCCGCAAGCCTCGACATCGATCTCGCCCTTCATCGGATTGGCCATGGATCAGCTCCCCACACCGGTGATGGACAGACTGCCGGTGACCCGGAAGGCCGCGGTGATCTCCTGGAACTCGCCCACGGTGGCGGGGGGCACGTAGGATTTGAGCCAGCCCTCGAAGGTCCAGACCGTGCCGCCCGGGAAGCTCACCCGGATCTGGCGCACATTGCCGCTGGCCTTCATCCCGATCAGCAGAGTGTCGGTGGCCGAGCCTTCGACCCAGTTCATGGTGACCGAGCATTCGCCGGGATCGAGCAGCCCCGGGCGGAACTCCTTGGTCCGGTTCGGCGACTTCATATGGGTCGCCTCATGTTCGTCGCGCTGCTGGTCGGGCAGCGACACCGACTTGACCTCGGCCAGCTCCAGGAAGGTCGTGGCGGCGGCGTCCTCGGCCACTTCCACGCCATAGCCCCAGGCGATATCCGCCTCGCTCATCTCTCGTTCTCCTCGTTGTGAAGCCTGTGATGGATGATCAGGTCGGCCAGGATCCGGTGGATCCCGCTGCCGTCCCGGTCGGAGTCGAGCCCGTCGCGCAGGGCCTCGACGAAGATGGCCCTGAAGTCGGTGCCGCCATGGGGGCCGCGGATCCGGTCGAGCCGGGCGACCAGACGCGCCTCGACCTCGCCCGCCCCGGCCAGCGTCGTGGCCAGGATGTCGGCCTGGATCCGGGTCCGGCGCAGCGTGGTGACGCCCTTCATGTGATAGTCGCGCGTCGCGCCGACCCGCATCAGCACCACGGCCGGGAGCCCCTCGCCAGGCGCGCGGCGGCCCCAGGTGATGCGGGGGCCGAGCAGATCGGCGAGGGCCGGATCGCTCAGCAGCAGGTCGGTCAGATCGGCCTTGAGGCTCATCGGCCGCCCCCCTTCCCGACCTTCTTCGCGAGCCGCTTCGCCCGACGGGCCACGGTCTTCGCAATTTCGCGCCCGAGCCCCTTCGCGATATCGGCCAGCACCGCCTCGCGGGTCGCGTCCCAGGCCGGGCGCATGAAGGGCTGGGCGGGCATGGTGCCGGTCGAGCCGCCGCGTTCCAGATGCCGCTCGACGGTACCGAACTCGACCAGATGGGCATGGGGCAGCGCTGCGGCACCGCCGAAGATCTCGACCGCCGCCTTGTCGTCGCGCACGAGGCGGCGGTGATCGCGGCGCTGCTTCGGGTCGAGCCGGGTCGAGACCGCGAGGCTCTCGGCCAGATCGCCGCTCGCCTGCGGCGCCAGATCGCGGGCGCGCTCGACGAAGATCCCCAGCGCCGCCTTGCCGACCCGGCGCAGCACGCCGCGCCCGGTGGATCTGGGCAGGTGTTCCACCATTATCTGTTCCAGGTCGGTCAGGCCCTCGACCGTGACGGGTTGCTTCCTCATGCCTCCTCCTTCCGGCCATTGCTGACGGCCGAGACGTCGACCCAGCGGCCGCGTTCGGTGACGCCGGTGATGTTCCAGACATGCCCGCCCGCCTTCATCCGGTCGGCTGCAGTGAGGCCCAGGACGAGATCGGAGCGGCGCAGGGTGAAGCGGGCGGCGCGCACCGCGCCGATCTGGCCCGCCGCCGCGCGTTCGATCTCGGACAAGTCCGTGCGCGCGCCCCAGGCCGCCCCGAGGCGCTGCCATTTGCCCACCTTCTCGTTCAGCGCGTTGCGCCCTTCGCCGTGCCGTTCGAAGGTGACGCGGCAATTCCGGCGGATGGTCATTGGCGGCACCAGCTGGTCGGGCGCCGATAGCGCGCCTGCCGGATCAGGGCGCGCGCCCCGAAGGCGATGCGGGGGCTTTCCACCGTCTCGACGGCGATCCCCGCGTCGATCCAGTCCCGCGCGATCAGGATCACCGCCTGCGCCAGCGTGGGCGGCACGGTGTCGGGGCCGACATCGAGGACGATGGAGAGGGCCGCGCCATCCGGGACGCCCGCGAGCGCGCCTGGGGCAAAGAGGATCTGCGGCTCGCTTCCTGCAAAGGCGAGGCGAGCGGCATCGGCCGCCAGCCAGGTCTCCCCCACATCCTCGCCGGTCCAGCTGACGCCAATGAGCGTCCGGGCGGGCGCTACCGGCACCCACCAGCGCCGCCCCTGTCCGGCCACGGTCTCGAAGCGGACCCGGCGGGGCGTCAGCGGGCGGCGCGTGGCGGTCTCGACCGCCGATTGCGCCGCCTGGAGGCACGACGCGACATGAGCCGCATCGTCCTGGCCCAGCTCATCCCCGAACCCCGCTCGGCAATACGCCTCGACACTGACGCCGAGCGGAGGATCCGTTTCCAGGATCATGCCGTCGCCGCATCCTTGTCAGCGGCTTTGTCAGCGGCCTTGCCCTGCTTCGGCGGCGCGCCCGTCCGGGCCTTCGCCTCGGCCGCCGCCAGGGCAGCCTCGCGCTCGGCCAGCGCCGCCTCGCGCGTGGCCAGATCGGCGGCTTTCGCCTCCAGCCCGACCGGATCGGCCGCCGCGGCGAGCTGGGCCTCGGCCGCCCGGTCGAAGACCGTCGCCACCGGGTCCTCACCCCGGGTGAGCCTGGCGGCCAGCGTGGGCGCAAACCCCGCCACCTCGCCACGGTTGTAGCGCCCATGGGCGCGGCGGAACTTGAGGATCACCTTGGTCATGGTCTTGTCCTTCTGCTGAGTGATCAGAGCGACCAGCCGGTCGCGGTGAAGCCCGCGATGGTCTCATCATGGCTGGGCGCGAGGTCGTGTTCGGAGACCGCGCGCATCAGCGTGAGATCCCGCTGGAAGGCCGAGATCGTCTCGCCATTGGCATCGACGAAGGCGGCCTCGGTCGAGGCGGCGATGGCGATCTGCATCGCGTCGCCGATGATCACCTCGTCGAAATCGGCGAAGGTGATCTCGGTGCCGTCGCCGCCTGCGCCCAGGTTGTCGGGCACCTGCGAGGTGGTGCGGATCGGGTAGCCCTTCAGCGTCCCGCTGGCATCGATCGAGGGGAAGACCGGGGCGCCGCGATCATCGCGCAGGCTCGCGAGCCAGTTCTTGGCCGAAGCGCGCATGATCCAGCCGGGGCGGACCATGCCGACATTGGCATCCTCGACCGTCGAGACCGCCCAGCGAACCGCCGCCTCGGCCGCCGCCGCCGTGCCCGCGATGCCGTCGCGCCAGTTCGCGGCCAGCGCCCAGTTGCGCAGCCCCTTGGGCGTGTCGTTCGCGCCGTCACCGCGCAGGAAGGCCAGATCCTCGCGGAGCGCCATCGCCTTCAGCAGGTCATCCCGGGCATGCTGGGCCATGGCGACCGAGGAATGCCGCAAGAGGCTGTTCGAAAGCGGCACCAGCGCGCGCAGGAGCTTGAAGGACTTGTCGACCGCATCGAAGCTCATCTCGCTTTCGGCAATGGCCGAGGTCTCGGCGCCGTAGCCGGCGGTCGCGCCCGCCGTTTGCCGCGCGGTGCGCAGCTCACCGGCCGGCATCGGCACGGTGCGCGCGCCCGAGGCCCGGACGGTGACGCGCGGGCGCAGCAGCGCGATCAGCTCCTCGGATTGCGCGGCGGGAATGGTGATGCCGCCCGCGGCTTCCGAGGCGCCCGACATGATCGCGGCGACGCCGGAATGGCCATCGCTCTCAAGCCGCTCCACCGCACGCGCGCGGTCGCCCCGGCAGGCCGCCAGCGCATGCAGCATGAAGCCCACCTCGACGCCCCGATGCGCGGGATTGCGAGGCGTGGCGGCCTGCGGCGCGGGCTGTTGCCCAGGGTTTTGGGTGGCGGCCGGATCGTCGCCCCCGGTTGCGGCGGCGGCGCGGGCGGCCTCGGTGGCCTCGGCCCGGCCGACCTGGGCGTTGAGCGTCTCGAACCCCGCCTGGGCCTCGGCAAAGGCGGTCTCGGCGGCGGCGATGGCCTCGGCATCGGGGGTCTCGGCGCCTTCGAGCGCGGCCAGCGCATCGGCGCGCTCCTGCATCTGCGCGGCCGCCGCGCGGCGCTCGCGGCGCAGATCGTTCAGGTCACGGGGTTTGGGCATGTCGGTCTCCTGGTTGGCAAAAGCAGAAGCCCCGCCCGGAGCGATCCGGACGGGGCGGCAAGTTCCCGATCTCGGGAAGTCTGTCGGGAAGTTCAGAGCGTGGCGCGGGCCTGCGCGGCGGCGGCTTGCGCCAGGTGGCCCCGGCCGGAGCCCCGGCGGGCGGCAGCAGGCTTCGGCGCATGGGCGGCAAAGATCCGGTCATAGAAGGCCGCGCGGGTCTCGGCGCGGTCGGCAAGGCCGCGGGCGATGGCCGCCTCCGGCCCGAAGGTCGCACCGCCATCGGCCGGGTCGTCGGTCACGGAAAGCCGCGCGGCCAGATCCCCGGGGGCGATGCCCCGGCCGCGGGCGACATCGGCATGGAAGGCCGCCTCATGGGCATCGAGATCGCGCCGGATCTCGGCCCGGCCCGCCTCGGTCTCGGGGTTCGGCAGCTTGGCGCGGGCATGGGTCGAGGTGAAGATCTGCCATTGCTGGCCCGCCCCGTCCGGGCCGACCGGCCAGCCCGCCTGGCGCATGATGCCGATGGAGCCCGCGAGGCTGCCGGGCGTCATCGCAATGTCGCTGCACTGGCTCGCCAGGTGATAGCCCATCGAGGCCGCCAGCGGATTGACCAGCGCATGGACCGGCTTGACCGCTGCCAGCGCCGCGATGGCGCCTGCCGCCGCCGCGCCCCCCAGCACCAGCCCGCCCGGCGTGTCGAACTCGATCACCACCGCCGCCACGTCCTCCTGGGCGGCCAGCGCCCCGCAGGAGGCCTCGATGCCCGCGAAGGTCGCCCAGCCGAGGAAGCGTTCGAGGATCTCGGCATTGGGCGTCAACACACCCCGCACCGGCATCACCGCCACGCCGCGGGCGACCGCGTAGCGCTCGCCGCGGGCCACCTCGACCGGCCCGGAAAGCGCGGGACCGGCAGCAGGCGCGGCGGGCAGCGGCAGGGCCAGGAGCCCCGCCCCGAAGTCGCGGTCGAGCGCCAGGGGGGCGGCGCCCAGAAGGCTGGCAATCGTCATCTCCATCAGTCCTTGTCCTCTTCGGTCCCGGTCTTGCTGTCGTCATCGCGGGTCATGTTGGCGGCGGGGTTGAGGCGGTCGCCGTCCGCGACCGGCGCGCGGCCGTCCTCGGCCCGGGCCTCGTTCGCGGTCAGGAACGGGCCGCCCACCGCCGCCTTCAGCGCGTCGTAACGCTCCTTCGTCGTCGCCTGCATCAGCGCGTCATAGTCATGCCGGAAGAAGAGCCCGGCGCGACGCTCGGCCTCGGTCAGCACGCCGAGCGCCAGCTGCGCCTCGACGAAGCCGCCCCAGTGCAGCAGGCAGTCGGTCTTGTAATCGATGGCCTGCTGCTGGCCGTTGGCCTTCACCCCGTGTTCCAGCATCTGCAGCTTGGAGGGCGGCACCCGGTAGATCGCGGCGATCTGCTCGCGGTCGAACTTGCGGCTTTCCAGGAGCTGCTGATCGGCGGCCGAGAGATCGAGCGACTTGATGTCTTCGGTGGCGCCGATGATCGGAATCCCATTGGCCTCGGGATCGAGCAGCGCATTGCGGACGCGGCGGGCGTTGCGGTGCCAGGCCTCGTCATCCTCGTAGACATCCTCCATCTTCAGCACCGCGCGCATCTGCACGCCCGAGGCCGCCCGCGCCGCGGCCTCCTGACCGGCCAGCGCCAGGCCCACGGATTCCGCCGCGACCTGAAGCGGGCTGCGGCCGGTCCAGCCATCCTCGGCCATGTAGCGCAGATGCACCATGGCCCGGGACGGCGCCCGGCGCTGGATCCCGGCGCCGTCCTCGAAGGCATAGAAGCGCGCCCGGCCGTCACGGAGCTCGGCGCAGAGATCGGGGCGGATCACATCCAGCAGCGTCAGCTCGCCCGCCCCGTCGCGGGGCGCATAGGCATAGCCCCGGCCGCGCAGCGCGAAGGCATAGACCAGCGCAAAGCGCGCGACCCGGGCCGCCACCCCCGGCGCGGATTCGGTGTTCAGCAGATAGGTCGCGGCATGCTCGACCACTGGCTCGGCGCGGCTCGGCCCCATCCGCTGGTAGAGCCGGAGCGGCACCTTGGCGAGATCGCCCGCGATCACGTTGCAGCAGGCAAAGACCGTGGCATGGCGCTGTGCCGCCAGCGGCGTCACCACCGGCAGCGAGCGCACGCGCGATTGCCCGCCCGCCCAGAGATCGCCGAACCAGGGCGACGGGGCGCGCGTGCCCGAGGGCTCGACCGACGCCATGGCCGCGGTGACCGGCGGTTCGCGCCGGGGGGCGGGTTCGGAGACATCGGCCCTCCGGCCGCGCGTGAGGAAAGGAAGTCCGATCATACCGTTGCCACGTCCCGTGCCCTGCGTTTGCCCGCCTCGGCCTCGGCGCGGCCGAGCGCCATGATCGCGGCCACCGCCGGATCGATCCGCCCCTTCGAGCGCGCCTTGTTGGGCTTGATGTTCTCGGCCGCATCCTCGTCGCGATGGACATTGCCGACCGCCCAGGCCAGCACCGGATTGCCGCCATGCCGGATCCGCCCCTGTGCCACCGCGCGCTCGAAGCGCTTCATCGGCGAGGACATCGAGGCATAGCCCTGGCCATGCTCGACCAGCGGAAAGCGCCGCTTCACCAGCTCCTTCGCCACATACTTCATGCCCCAGCGGTCATAGGAGAGCTCGCGCAGATCGAAGTGGCCCCGGATCCATTCCAGCCGCTCGATCACCCGGTCCTCGTCGATCACGCCGCCGCCATGCACCTCCAGCCAGCCCTCGTCGCGCCAGGCCACGTATTCCCGCTTCTCGCTCTGCGCCCGCGCGATGAAGCCCTTCGGCCCCGAGGGCAGGAAGGAATAGCTGATCAGATAGACCAGCCCGTCCTTCGGGATCGCGACGCAGATCGAGGTCAGGTCGGTGGTCTTCGAGAGGTCCAGCCCGACCCAGGCGGGGCGGCCATAGAGCGCCTCAAGCGCGAAGGGCTCGGCGCCCGTGTCCCAGATCTCGCGCCCGATCCAGGACTGCGCGCCCTCGGTCCAGAGGTTCATGTGCAGCCGCCGGAAGTTCGGCATCTTGCCCGAGATCACCGTGGCCTCGCGGTAAAGCTCGGCAAAGCGCTCCTCGCTGAAGGCCACGCCGAGGTTCGGATTGGCCATCTTCCAGGCCACCGGATCGCCCGGATCGCAGTCGGCCGGCGGCTCGGCGACATAGGCAAAGAAGCTGTCATCGGCGACATCGCCGCGCAGCACGGTCTCGGAATAGGCGCGCAGCTCGCCGCAGATCGAGGCCATGTCGGCGCCCGCCGTGGTGATCGCCCAGTCGATGGGCTGGGCGCGGGCGATCATCGAATTGACCACCACCTCGGCCAGTTCGCGGTCGGTCCAGCGGTGCACCTCGTCGCGGGCGACGAAGCTCGGATTGATGCCATCGGCCGAGTTGCCGTCGCGGCTGAGCGTCCGGATCGTGCCATTGGTGATCGCGGTCGAGATCAGGTGCTTGTTGCCCGTATCCATGAAGGCCGAGAGCGCAGGCGCGGCCTTGATCATCCGCCGGAGCTCGCGGAACAACAGCCCCGCCTGATCGCGCGTCGTCGCGGTGCAGAAGCCCTGGGGCGCCGCCTCGCCGTCGAAGAGCTGGGTGAAGAGCATCGGCACCGCCGTGTCGGTGGTCTTGCCGTTCTTCTTCGCCACCTGGTGATAGGTGGTGCGGAAGCGGCGCAGCCCATCGGCCTGCTTCCAGCCGAAGACCGAGCCATGCCGGAAGGCCTGCCAGGGCGTCAGCTCCAGCGGGCGGCCCGCCGCCGGACCCGTGGTGTGCTGGATCAGCCGCGCGAAGTTCAGAACGCGGCTTGCCAGCTTGCAGTCGAACCAGAGCCCGCGGTCGCGGCCCGTCTCCAGATCCATCAGGTGGCGTTCGCAGGCGAGCCGCACCAGCGCGCCCGCCACCTCGCGGCCCTCGATCACATCGAGCGCATAGCGCGAGACCGGGTGGTCAATCGGGTCCATCGAGTGTCCTCATGATCTCGCCGAAGAGATCGCCCTGCCCGCCCGCGCTCATCCGCGCCTCGTCGACCGGCGTCATCCCGAAGCGCGCGGCGAGCTGGTTCATGGTGGCAATCGCGTCCTGGCGCTGGCCCCAGACCGCGCGCTTCTTCTGCTGCCGCCCGTTCCGGGTCTCGACCTCGTACCAGCTGCCGAAGGCCGCGATGTCGCCGGTGAAGCGGATGACATCGGCCACCGCCTCGCAATAGACGGCGAACGGATCGTGATAGGCCGGATCGAGCCGCCGCTTGCCCGCCAGCACCGGCGCGAGCCGGTCCCAGGCGTCGCGCCCCTCGGCGCTCATCCAGTCGGGCGCCTCGGGCACGGGCGCCGTCTGGTCGGCCTTCATCGGCACGACATTGTCGAGCTTCGGCTTCTGACCGCGCATCGGACCTCCATCAGGGGCTTATAATCGTGGGCTTTTTTTGCCAATTCGGCCCGCGCAACAAGAAAGCTCCCATGCGCGGTTCCCGAGGGGGGCCGTCGATTTTTGGACACCCCCCCCGGTGTCAGGTGCGACCCAGCACCTCGCGGGCGGTCTTGCGGCTGTGGCAGCTCTTGCAGAGCGCCTGCCAGTTCGAGCGGTCCCAGAACTTTGCCCGGTCGCCCTCGTGCCGCGCGATGTGATCCACCTCGGTCGCCGGGGTCACCAGCCCGAGCCCCGCGCAATCGGTGCAGAGCGGGTTGGCCTCGAGGAAGGCGGCGCGCGCCTTCTTCCAGGCGGGGCTGGCATAGAGCTTCGAGCGGCGCCGGATCTCCTCGGCCGTCTTCACCTTCGCCCGCCGCGCGCGGCCCCGCGCGATCCGTTCCGCCTCATGCTCTTCGCAGAGCGCGGCACCAGGCACAGCGAGGTCGTCGCAGCCAGAGGCCGCGCAGAGCTTGCGGATCGTCATGGGTGAGGCCTCCCGCAAACGCAAAGCGCCCGGGGCGGGGGTTCCGCTCCGGGCGCAGCTTGGGTGACGGCACTATGTCAACCGGGCTAGAGAAACGTCAAGAAAAATGTTTCCAGGGGGCTGGCCGCAACGGGACGGTGCAGGGGAACGCGGTTCGAGACTATGAAAACAGGGCTTCGAGAGCTGAGACGACTAACGCCCGATCTGGTTTGGTTAGCACACTGGTGGTTCTTGCAAACGCCGCCAGTTCACCGGCAAGGTGCGCATCGATAGCGCCCGTCTTTGTCGCGCCACACTTCCTGAGCCGATCCTCTCTCATCCTGACGACAACAGAAAAGGATACGACTGTTTGACCAGTCCGCGATTTTGGCAACCCGGGAACTTGGCCGTCGTCCAGAATGCAATCTCCACGATAACCCGACCCTGAATTCAAGTGAAGGAAAGCGAAGACAGGAGAGCCGCCTATAGTGCCAAGGCACAGGTGGAACTTCTCTTTTCCCGCCGTAGGACTGTGGAAGCGGACAACGTCGCCAGCTTCAAACATACGGCGAATATTCCGCAATCATCGCTGCTTGGTCAAAATTCGGCTCATCGAAGAGCAGGCCGAGTTTCATCTCGTAGGCGGCCTTCCCGCCATCGTCACGCCACGCATCCACATAAGCCCGGTCTTCATGGGTTAGCTTCCGAATTTGCCCGAAACCAAGACGGAGCACTATCGTGAGCGCGTCGTTGAGAGCTTGAATATCGCTCTCCGAGAGGAACTCTTCCGGATCCAACTCCCCATCTATGGGGTAGTAATTCTTGAATTTCCCGCCACGCTCCACCGTCTTCCAAGGAAGCTTCCCAACGCCGAAGTCGCGTAGGGCTTTCAGGTTGCCCTTAAGAAAATCGTACGCCAAAGACGGCACCGGGCCATGGCACATCGCCGTGTAATTATCATAGGTGATAGGCCTGCCCCACTCGTTGAGATGAGCCCGGTCCGCTAAGAAGAGCGTTTTCACAAGCTGGTACTGCGAAACAGGAGATTTTCTCCCGCAAGCTTCCTTCATCACATGATAAAGCGATGCCAAGATGCGGGGCACACTCGGCGTCATCACTGCAAACGTTGGGGATTCCGTGCTCATCTCGTCCGACCCTTGAACGGGCTTCCATATAGCGGATTGTAGCATTATTCCAAGCCGGTGTCAGAAAAGTTGATCGACCGAGATCATGTTGATTCAATGCACCTTTCCTCCTGCGGCACACTGTTCAACCCCACATGGGCGTTTTTGTAGCAGATCCGCAGGCGCAGTCCGCTCAACTACCGCTTCCTCACCCCCACGGCCGCATCGGCGGCATGTCCCGGGTGACCTCGATCCGCGTCAGGTCCGCGCCTTTCAATGCCGCCTGCACCGCCAGCAGATAGCCCCACCAGTCGAGATAGGCCCGCCGCGCCGCCGCGATCCGGGCAGGGGTCGGTTCCCAGACGCAAGGCGTGAAACGCACCGCATGGTGGACGATCACGCCCTTGCGGTTGCGGCGCGGGATCGGCTGCCAGCCCTCGACCCCCAGCGTGGCGGCATCCGCCGTCTTCGAGTGACGGCCCCAGCGGTTCACCATCCAGTCCTCGGGCTTCAGCCGCGGACGGGCGTCGGGCATCCAGTCGGGGGTGCGGCCCGCGCGGGCGAGATCGGCCACCAGTGTGGCGGCGTACCAGGGCAGGACGTTCCGAACCACGGTCGCGATCAGCTCGGCATCGTCATGCGGGCGGGACCGGCTGCGGCTGGTGTCGACGCGCGTGCCCAGCCGGGCGCGTTCGAGGGCCACGTATTCCATGCCGAAGGGGCGCCAGCCGGTGCCGCCGACCGCTTCGATCTCGTCATGGTCGAGCTGGGCGCATTCGGTGCCGAAGGCCCATTCCAGCGCCGCGCGCACCGGCATCGCGCGCCGACTGCGCGGCGCCGTCTGCACCGGGGAACGGAGCGCGGCCGTCATGCCGCTGTCCCCGCGAGATCGGCGATGCGGCGGCACTCTTCCATCTGCTGCTCTCGGGCCGCAAGCCAGCGACGTTCGGCATCGGTCAGGTCGGCCGGGGCGATCCTGCGGAGGCGGTCAAGCCGCAGGATAGCGCCCCGCGCCTCATCCCTGACGCGACCGAGAACATAGGTCCCCGGCCAAACGCGGTTGTCACGCAACTCATCCAGAAGCTCTGGCGCCCAGCCCTCGGTCAAGGCCCCCTGCCCGATAGGATGCTTGAAAACGGCACGCATCAGCGGCGACGCCCGGTCGTCCGGTTTCTGGATTTTCAGAGCTTCTTGCCGAATACGATTGCTAGTCGGGAAGATGTCTTTCGCCTCGCCCCCGGCGAGGGCCGCCATCTGTTCTTCCAGCGCGGCCAGGTTCGACGCGCTCATGTAGGCCAGCCGTTTCTCGACATCGACCAGCATTTCTTCGAACCGGGCTTTCGTCAGCTTGCCCGACTTCACCAGCCCCCGCCGCAACAGCGGCTCGATCAGCAGCGCCCGCACCCGCTTTTCGCCCTCGGCCTGATCCTTCGCGTCCATCTCCGCCTCCTTTCTCTCTGCCTTGCCCGACCGCCTCAGGACTGTCCCGACACTGTCCAGCGGACATTTGCGGGACGGTTGCGGACAGTTCGGGACAGTCCCGCCCCTTTCTCTGCCCTTTCGGGGTTATCCACAGGTCCTGTCCTGTCAGACCGACGCGAACCGTCCATGTTCCTGTCCTTTTCTCTGTCTATGTCCCTGTCGTGCAGGACAGTCTGAGACTGTCCGAGACTGTCCCTGAACTGTCCTCGGGACAGTTGCGGACAGTCTTGGGACAGTCTGGAAGTTACTCGCGGGCGCGGGCGGCCCGGTTCACGTCGAACATGTGGCTGGACCAGGCGGCGAGCGCCCGCTCGACCCAGGTCGAGCCGCGATAGCCGCAGCCCTGTTCGACCAGCCAGTCGTCCATCCAGAGGATGGCGGCGTCGTTCTGCGCCAGCTCGGGATGGAGCCCGGCCACGGCCGAGCGCAGCCGCTGGCGCCGCTTGGCGGCGTTCGCCGCCTCGTTGCGCGCCCGGTTGTCATGCTTGCGCGACAGCGCCTCGAGGACCATGGCGGTGACCCGGCCGTGCATCAGCCGGATCTGGTCGCCGCAACGGCAGGGCTGCCAGTGATGAAGCGGCCCGTATTCCATCTCGCTCAGCCGCCGCAGCCGCGCCACGTCGACCGCCAGCAGCTTGGCCAGCTGCTCGGGATCGTCGGGCAGCGTGCCCACCGGCTTCTGGTCCTGCGACAGGCAGATCAGGTCGAAATACAGCGCCCGGCATTCCTCGGTGCCCTTCAGCCGCATCTCGCTGTTGAGCCATTCGCGGTGATACCAGGTCATGAAGTAATGGCCGTTCAGGTCGTCCTCGGGGCCGAGCGGATAATCAGGCAGCTCGGCGGCATCGACCGGGCGAAGACGGGAGGCGGCAAGTGTCATGGCGTTACCCCTTTCGCCGCCAGCGCCATGGCTGCGGCCAGAACGCGTTCCCGGGCGGCGCGGCCGCCCCGGGTCAGGGCATGGGAAAGGTAATCCTCCGAGAACCCCAGCGCCCGGCTGGCCTTGCGCTGCGAGGCAAAGCGCAAGCCCCCGATCTCGAAGGGTTTCGGGGCCCGGCCGGGGCGGCGCTGCGGCCGGCCGATCCGGTCGGGATCGCCATCGCAGATCGCCCGCCAGACCGCCTGCGGCGTCACCCCGAAGCGGGCGGCGGCGGCATGGGCATCAGTGAAGAGCTCGCCCCGGATCCGCACCGGCATCGGCGCAAGCCCCTTGCGGCCCGTCCCCACCAGATCGAGCCGCCCCTTGCGCGCGGCCGAGCGGATCGCCTCGGGGGTCACCCCCAGCGCCCGGGCGGCGCTGGCCGCATCCGGATAGGTCGTGCCGCGGATCGTCAGGTCGGTGTAAATCCGCGCGGCCATCACATCCCCAGGGCCTCGCGATAGAGCTGCAGCACCGCCTCTTCCTCGGCGATGTCCTCGGCATGGCGCTTGCGCAGCGCGATGAGCCGACGCAGCGCCTTGGTGTCGTAACCGCGGGCCTTGGCTTCGGCCATCACCTCCTTCTGCTGATCGCCGAGGGCGGCCTTCTCTTCGGCCAGGGCCTCGAAGCGCTCGATGAAGCCGCGCAGCTCGTCGGCCGCCACCCGGTATGTCTTCTCCCGCACCGCCTCATCCGCTGCGGTCTCCTTCATCGGCGCCCGTATCCCGGCGGTGAAGGCGTCGAGCGGGATCGGGCCGGTCGTCGCCCCGTTCGGGCCGGTGAGCGAAACGGTCGGGCCGGTCATGTCCGGCCCCCCTTGAAACGCGCCAAAAACTTTTCGGCCCGCGCCTCGAAGACGCGGGCGGCGGCGCGGGCTCTGCCCGCGCGCACCTGGTTGAAGCGTCCGGCGATACGCCAGTAGATCCGAGTTGCCAGTGTCATGCCGTTTGCTCCGGGTCGAAGAGTTCGAAGACGGTCTCGGCGCCCGCAAGCGCCAGCACCGCCACCACGTAATGCAGCCCCGGCGCGTTCTCGGAGCGCAGCCAGTTCCGCACCGTGCGCGGGTTCACCGGCCGATGCGCCGTGTTCAGCGCCTCGGCCACGAGATCGGCGAGTTGGGCCTCGCTGGTCGCCTCGGGGAATGACCGCCAAAGCAGCGAGGCGAACCATTTCCGCTCCCGCTCCTGCGGGTCGCGGAACTTCTGGAAGGACTTTTGCATGGCAACATCCCTATGGTGGCTTCGTGCAAAATGACTCGGGGAAGAAATCGGGGGGCAGGACGCGCTCAGCATGCGGTGTCCTCCTGCTTGGCGGGAGCCGGGTTCGCAGCCATGAAGGCGCGAAGGCGGTCCGCGCTTCGCATGGTCGGACCTGAGGTTCCGGCCTGCCACGCGGCCCAGGCGCCCCAACTGGCGCCGATGGCTTCGCGCAGCACCTTCTCGGGTGATTTGTTCGTGGCCTCTGCATAGGCCCTAACTTCGGCGATGAGCTGTTCCATGACAGCGGACAATGAGGAAACTTCCCGACATTTGCAACAGGAAACTTCCCGCTACTTCCGTCCCGGGAGTCTGTGCAATCTCTTCAGCATGCGTGATATTGGCGATGACTTCCTTGCTGGCCTGGAACGGATCATGGACGCGCGCGGATTGCGGGCCGCGCCGCTCTCTGAGGCTGCCGGGTTGAGCAAAAGCTTCATTCGGGATCTTCGGCGCGGAAAAGCGGCCAGCCCCAAGCTCGATACCGCAATGAAAATCGCGCGGGCTCTTGGCATAAGCGTGGAAGAAATCTTGGCCGCAGCGAATGGGTCCGTTGCTGGGGTGCCTACAATCTCGATTGCGGGTAGGGTGGGGGCTGGCGCCAAGGTGCCTGTATTCGAAGCATATGAGAGGGGTGCCGGCCCACAGGTCGAATGCCCGGCAGGCCTTTCCCCGCATGGCGTTGTCGCTGTCGAGATCGTCGGCGACAGCATGGAGCCGGTCTATTCGGCAGGTGATCTTCTGTTCTATTCTCGCCCCACTCACGAGGGCGTGCCGAGCGAGGCTATCGGCAGGCGTTGTGTCTGCGAATGCGAGCGGGGCTTGGGGTGGGTCAAGCTCGTAAAGCTCGGCTCGCAGCCCGGCTATTTTCACCTCATTGCCCTGAATCCCGACGCGGAGAACCAGCACGATGTGCGCCTCAAGTGGGCTGCGCCGGTCAGGCTTCATTGGCCTTCAGATCTCGTAAAGAGAGCCTAACCGTCGGCGATCCTCCGCTGAAGGGTGTTCCGGGTGGCTCCTATTTGGGGTTGCTGAGGGCTTAGGCTCGCCCCGAAAGGGGGATATTTCCCGATTTTAGATTGACATGGGGAAACTTCCCTATATTGGTCATCCCACCGCAACCGCGAAAGGGGAGACCCATGAAGACCATCCTGACCACTGCCGCCGCGCTGGCCCTGCTGGCCGCGCCCGCACTCGCCGCGACCGAGACCACCGAGGATCTGCGGGCGATCCGTCAGCCCTCGGCCGACAGCCAGGGTTGTTTCGCACCGATCCCGGGCACCAATGCCTTCCAGCGCACCCATGCGCCGGGCTGCATCTATTACGTCGCCCCCACCAGCAATGACCGCGACCGCGCCGCCTCCGACCCGAGCGAGGGCAGCGAAGGCGAAGGCGAAGGCGGCGAGTCCTCCGAGCCCTGAGCATCGGTGCGGGGCTGCATGTCAGCCCCCATCCCATGCTCAGAAAAGGAGGACATGATGCCCGAGCAGATCGACAGCACCAGCGACAGCCGCACGACCAACAATGCTGTGCGTCACAAGTACCGCGCCCTGACCGACGCCGAGAAATCCCAGATGCAGGTCATCAAGGATATGGGCGCGGCGTTCATCGCCAAGCTGCATGAGATCGGCGGGACCGATCCGGAGGGCGATCGCTTCAGCTCTCGCGACCTCTCGCTTGCCAACACCCACGCCGAGGACGCCGTGATGCGCGCTTGCCGCCACATCACCGCCTGAGCATCGGTGCCCCGCCCCGCGCGGGCGGGCATCCCATGCCCAAACCCGGAGGACATCATGCCCCGCATGCTCAAAATCCCTGACCTTCCCGTAACTTACGGCTTCGGCACCTGGCGCGATGCGCTGCTGGGCGCCCTGATCGGTGTGCTCTTCGTCGTCTCGGCCTGGGGCGGGCTCATGCTGGCCCGGATCGCGGAGGCCAGCCTCTGATGGCCGCGATCCTCACCATTGCCCCGCAGATCGCCGACCGCCTCGCGGCCGAGGCGGCCGCCGCCCGCATCGAGGCCCAGACTGCCCGCGTCGCCGCCAAGTCGAGCGCGCGGGACGGCAAGCCGCTGCTCGCCCGCGCCGCCTTCGCCCGGGCCGAGCGGCTGCAGGGCCGGGCCGTCACCCTCGGCGCCCTGGCCGAACAGGCCCGGGCAGGCGGTGCCGCATGAGCCTCTTCGACAGCATCGCCCCGCCGCCCGACGCGCTGGCCGCCTTCGTCGCCGAATGGCGCGGCGCCGCCCCCGAGACCCGCCTTGCCGCCATCCGCGGCGCGCTCCGCCGCCACGGGCTCGAGATCCCGACGCTGCCCGGCCGGGTGGTCTTTTACGAGATCCAGCTCTTCGGGCTGACCGCCACCGGCCGCGACGAGGCCGCCCAAAACTGGATGGAGGCGGCCACCCGCCTCTGTCCCTTCGACTGATGCACTCCCTCCGGATCCTGATCGGCTGCGAGACCTCGGGCGTGATGCGCCGGGCCTTTGCCGCGCGCGGGCACGATGTCTGGTCCTGCGACCTGCTGCCCGCCGAGGACGCGACCAACCGGCACATGATCTGCGATATCCGCGACGTGCTTCACCTCGGCTGGGATCTGCTCGCCGTCATGCATCCGCCCTGCACCCGGCTCTGCAATTCGGGTGTCCGCTGGCTGCATGTGCCGCCGAGCAACGCCCCGGCCGAGGCGCGCCCGGACGAACGCACCGCCTGGCCGGATCTGCCCGAGGACACCCGCCGCGCGATCATGTGGCGGCTGCTCGACGAGGGGGCCGCGCTGTTTTCGGCCTGCTGGCGCGCCCCGATCCCGCGCGTCGCGGTCGAGAACCCGGTGATGCACCGCCACGGGCGGGCGCGGCTACCGGCCGATCTGCCGAAGCCGCAGATCGTGCAGCCCTGGTGGTTCGGCGAGCCGGTCTTCAAGGCGACGGGGCTCTATCTGCGCGGCCTCGCGCCGCTGAGCGCCACCAACCGGCTGACCCCGCCCGCGCCCGGCACCGAGGCGCACAAGCGCTGGAGTGCGGTCCATCGGGCCCCGCCCGGACCCGACCGCTGGAAGATCAGATCCCGCACCTTCGAAGGCCTCGCCGCTGCCGCGGCGGACCAATGGGGCGGGCAAGCAGGAAAGGAGGCCGCCTGATGGCCGAGACCCAATGGCCCCGCGAGATCTGGGCCGCTCAAGCCGACCCGGATGATGCAGATGGCAGGCACGTCTTTTCGGTGCATGCGACCGTCCCGCGATGGGAAGGAGATCGCGACTGCGAGTTCCACTGCTATGTGGACAGCGACATCCTCGACAGCGCAGAACGCTATTGCTTGGAAATGCTGACCGCGCTGCGCGCCCGGGCCGAGACGGCAGAGGCCGAACGCGACCGGCTCCGCGCCGAGCCCGAGCGGCTGCGGGACGTCGAGACCGAATACCGCATCATCACTGAAACAACACCTGACACGCTCACCCGCAGCTTCGGCCGGTTCCATGCCGAGGTAGCCCCGGCCGAGGCCCGGCTGATCATCTGCGATGACGGCAAGGACATGATCCGGCTCTTCGGCCGCGACCTGATCCGCAGCTCGCTTCTGGGCGGAAGCTGGGCGCCCGATATCGAGCGGGCGCTGCGCTGGGGGCTCGAACTGATCGAAGCCGAGCTCGGCGAGGATCTGCGCTACCGCGCGGGCGTGATGGCCGCCGTCAAGCTCTGCTGGCGGCTGCGCCTGACCAATGACCCGCGCCGCGCGGAACGGCTGTTGCTGGGCGACCCGCAGGCCGGGCAGCCGCCGGGCGAGCCCCGGATCTGCCCCGCCTGCGGCGCGAGGGTGACCGAGGGGCAGGGATGCGGCGGGATCTGCTATGCGGACGACGCCCTGCCTAGGCCCGCCGAAGACCCCGCCGACAAGGCATTCCGCGACGCCATCGCCGAGCTGGTCGACTGCGCCATGAAGGGAGGAAAGGCCGATGGCCATCACGCGTGACTTCGCGCCCCGTCTGATGCCCGCACCACAAGCCGCCCATTATCTGGGGGTATCGGAAAGCACCTTGCGCAAGCTGGGAATTCAGACCCTGCCACTGCGTGGCAAACGCCTCTATGATCGCTTCGAACTCGATGCATTTGCGGACAGCCTGGCGCGAGGCGGAGAAACAGACAGGGAGGAAGGGGCGTGCGACCGGGCCTTCGGCGTGGCGTCGTGAGCTTGACCGGCATCTTCGTCGTTCGGCGCAGAGGCAAGGTCTACACCTATTACCGGACCAAGGGGCAGCCGCTGGTGAGGCTCCCCGACCTGCCGCACGATCATCCGGATTTCCTGACAGCATATGCAGAAGCCAGGCGGGCCAAGTCCAAGCCAAAAGGAAGACCCGCCGGAACCGTCGGCGCACTGGCCGAAGCCGCAATGCGCACCGATACCTTCAAGACCCTGAGCGAGGTCTATCGCGCCACGCTGCACCGGCATTTCGACGCCATCACCAGAACGGCGGGCGATGCGCCCGCCAGGGGGCTGCGTCCCAAGCACATCCAGAAGAACGTGATCGAAGCGGCAAGCCCGGTGGACAGGCTGAAGGCATGGCGGTTTCTGGCAGCCCATGGCATGGCCGCGGCGCTGCTCGATCTCGATCCGACTGTCGGTGTCCGCGCGCCAAAGAGGCGCAAGACCACCGGACACCCGCCATGGACGCCCGATGAGATCGACGCCTATCGTGCGCGCTGGCCGGTCGGCACGGTGCCGCGTCTGGCATTCGAGTTGATGCACTGGACGGGTGCCCGGCTTTCCGATGCCGTGCACCTCGGTCCCGGCATGGTGGATCGCGGCGGCGTCCTAACCTTTCGCCAGTCCAAGACGCGAGATCCTGCTTATATCCCCTGGACCTGCCCGTTGCCCGCATGGGCCACGACGCTCGCCGATGAACGGGAGCAGATGCACAGGGCTATCGCTGCAGCACCCGGCGGCCACATGACCTATCTGGCAACGACACGCGGCCAGACGCGATCATCGAAAGCTCTGGGAACGCTGATCCGCGAAGCTGCCCGCGCGGCAGGGATCGAGAAAAGCGCCCACGGGCTGCGGAAGGCGCGGGCCGTGGCTCTGGCTGAGGCTGGCGCGACAACCCACCAGATCGCCGCCTGGACCGGGCATGTTTCGCTCAAAGAAGTCGAGCACTATACCCGCGCGACTCGGCGCCGGGCTGCGGTCGTGGGAATGGAACAAGAACAGAACGTTGCAAACACTTCCGCGCAAAGTGAAAAATGCGGGGAAAAGTGAAGCGATTTCAGTTGGATATCTTGGAAGTGGCGCGCTGGGGAGGATTCGAACCCCCGACCCCTTGATTCGTAGTCAAGTACTCTATCCAACTGAGCTACCAGCGCGTGGGTTGGGGATGTAACGCCCCCCGCAGGGCAACGCAAGGGGCAAACCGAGCATTTCGGCACAGTTTTTTCGCACTCCGCGAAACCGGCTCAGAGCGGGGCCTCGCCCTCGCCCGGAAGCACGGCGGCGGCTTTCGGCAGACGGATCTCGAAGGCAGTGCCGTCGGCATCGCTGCGGCGAAGCTCCAGCGCACCGCCATGGCCGCGGATCAGCTCCATCGAAATCGCGAGCCCGAGGCCGGTGCCGTCCTTGCGCGTGCCGCCATGGAAGGGCTGGAACAGATGCTCGCGCGCCTTCGGCGGCAGACCGGGCCCGGTATCGGTCACCTGGATCACCCAATCCTGTTCGGTCTCGTCGGCATGGATGCCGATCTCGCCGGGCTTGCCCGAGGCGAGGATGGCCTGGCGCGCGTTGCGCACCAGATTGGTCAGCACCCGCATCAGCTGTTCGACATCGGCACGCAGTGTCAGCCCCGCCGGCACGTCCTCGGAAAAGCTGATATCGTAGTCGCCCGCCGCCAGCCGCTCGCCGTCGACGACCTCGTTGACGATGGGCGCCAGCGCCACCCGTTCGAGCCGGGGCGGCGGCTCCTGCGCCCGGCCGAAGGCCAGAGTCGATTCGCACAGATGCACGGCACGGCTGATCGCGCCCACGATCTTGGGCGCGGCGCGCTTGACTGCCGGATCGTCGCTCGCCTCCATCCGGTCGGCGAAAAGCTGGGCCGTCGTCAGGATGTTGCGCAGATCGTGACTGATCTTGGCGACAGCCGCGCCAAGCTGGGCCAGGCGATCCTTCTGACGCAGCGCGCCGGTCAGCTCTTCCTGCAATGCCCGCAGCGCGGTCTCGGCCTCGTAAAGCTCGCCCACCCGGGCCGAGGGTTCGATGATCCGGCGATTATCCTCGGGGGCCTCGGCATAGAGCTTGATCGCCCGCACCACATGCCGGATCGGCACCACCAGCAGACGCCGCGCGGACAGGAAAAGCAGCAGCGCGGAGAGAACCGAGATCACCGCCGAGAGCAGAAGGATCCGCAGGCCGTAATCGATCATGGCCTTGCGCAGCTCGGCCGTGCTCATGGTGACCTCGATCAGGAGGCCCGCCCGCTGGACCGGCTGGCCGATCACCCGGATCACGCGCGTCTTCGGGTCGGCGAGCCGGATCAGCGCGTCGGGTATCAGCGACAGCACGTTGGTATCCCGCAGATCGAAGCTGCGATAGACCGGCTCGGGGATCGGCGAGGACAGCACCAGCTCGCGGGCCCGGTCGCGCCGCAGAACGACATTGTAGACCCCGGCATTCTGCAGCAGTTCGCGTTCCAGCTCGTCGCCGATCATGCCATCGCTGGCCAGAAGCGCGAGCGAGGCGATCTGCGAGCGTTCCAGCCGGGCCAGCAGGAAATCGACACGGAACCGGGCCACCGAGGGCACGAAGATCAGCACCTCCGCCAGCATGACGAAGACGATCGTCAGCAGCAGGAACCGACCGGACAGGGAATTGAGGAACATGCGTGTCGCCCCCGGCCCCGGGGGGTTGGCTCAGGGCAAGAGGCGCTGAATCACCCTCACCCCCCGCTTGACCCAGGGATTCTTGAACAGTTTGGGGGAAAAATAGGCGCCCGCCGCCCGCTTGTTAAGCTCACCCAGTGTCGGATAGGGCACAATCATGCCGGTCAGGGCAGTCATCCGCTGACCTCCGGCGATGGCCAGGGCCCAGGGACCGACCAGTTCGCCGGCCTCGGCGCCCACCAGGGTTGCCCCGACCGGACGCCCCCGGCGCAGCACGACCTTGACGAATCCTGCGGTCCGCCCGCTGGTCACGGCACGGTCGTTTCCCGCATAATCGGCACGCACGACCTCGATTGCATCGCCATGCGCGGCGCGGGCCTCGGCCTCGGTCGGACCGATCTGCGCCAGTTCGGGATCGGAATAGGTCACCCGGGGAATGTGATCGCGGCGGACCCGGGCGGGCAGGCCCAGCAGGATCGGCCGGATCACCAGACCGGCATGATAGCCCGCAAGATGGGTGAACTGCCCCTGCCCCGCCGCATCGCCAATGGCGTAGATCCGCCGATTCGTGCTGCGCAGGCCCGGATCGACCCGCACGCCGGCGGCATCGACCTCGACCCCGGCCGCAGCCAGGTCGAGCCGCTCGAGCGCCGGCTGGCGGCCCGTCGCGACCAGAAGATGGCTGCCCTCGAGCAGGCCGTCACCGGTCTCGACCGTGATCGCGCCCGCCCGGCCGCTCACGCGCCGCACCTCGGTGCGCTCGAAGAGCTCGACGCCCTCGGCCCCGAGCCGCGCGAGCACCAGCGCCGCCGCCTCGGGATCCTCCCGGCCCAGCGCCCGCTTCGCCTCGATCACCGCGACCCGCACCCCGAGCCGGGCATGGGCCTGGGCCATCTCCATTCCGATCGGGCCGCCGCCCAGGATCAGAAGCCGGTCGGGCCGTGCGTCAAGCTCGAACAGGGTCTCGTTGGTGAGATAGGGCACCCGGTCGAGCCCCGGAACCGGCGGCACCGCCGGACGCGAGCCCGTCGCGATCACGAAGCGGCGCGCCCAGATGGTCTCGCCGCCCGCCTCAAGCTCGCGCGGAGAGACGAATCGGCCCCAGTCCCGGATCACCCGCACACCGAGCCCCTCGAACCGCTCGACGCTGTCATGCGGGGCGATGGCGGCAATCGCGCCCCGCACATGGGCCATGACCGCGGCATGATCGATCTGCGGCGCGATCCCGGCGATGCCGCAGCCGCCCTCGCGCATCGCCTGCGCCCGGGCCGCGGCCGCAAGCAGCGCCTTCGAGGGCACGCAGCCGTAATTCAGGCAATCGCCCCCCATCCTGTGGCCCTCGACCAGCACGACCCGCGCGCCCATCTGCACCGCACCCGCCGCCAGCGACAGCCCGGCGGCACCGGCACCGATGATGCAGAGATCGGTTTTCGTCGTCGCCATGGCCCTACCCCTTCCGCCGCGCGACACGGATCGCGATCGGCAAGGCCGCCAGCGCCGCCAGCCCCAGAAGCGGCCCCAGAAAATAGGGCGCGAAGATGATGCCGAGATCGGGCCGCGCGCCCCGGGCAAAGACCTCGCCCAGCCCCGCGCCGACCCATGTATAGACCAGCGCGCCCGGCATGATGCCGAAAAAGGTGGTGAAGACGAAGCGCCCGGCCCGCACGCCCACCATCGCGGGCAACAGATTGGCCACAAAGAAGGGCACCGCCGGAACCAGCCGGATCAGGAACAATACCGGGATCTCGTTCTCGCGAAGCGCCTCGCGAAAGGCCGCGATCCGTCCCTCGCCGGCATCGAGCCGGGCCGAGAGCCGGTCGCCAAGCCCCCAGCGGGCCGCGAGAAAGATCAGAAGCGCACCCAGCGTGGCGGCCGTGACGTTGAAGAACACGCCCGGAAAGACACCGAACAGGAAGCCGCCAGTCAGCGTCGCCACCGTCGCCCCGGGCAGGGAGAAGGCGACGATCAGCACATAGGCCAGCATGAAGCCCAGCACCGCCATGGCATAATTGGCGTCCCGCAACGCGATCAGCGCCTCGCGATGCGCCGCAAGCGCCTCGAAGCTCAGCCGGTCATGCAGCGTCAGGGCGCCAATCAGCGCGACGGCGGCAATCGCTGCCAGAAGCAGGTAGCGGGCAAGGCCGCGCCGTGTCGGCCTCTGCTGCCCTGTCGGGGCCATCTCGGGTATGTTCATGTCGGGTAGGTTCTTCGCCATCTCCGGGTCCGCTGTGGATATCCGCCTTGCGAACATGGACGGACCCGACCGGTCTGCACAGCCCGCTCACGCCGCATTGATCGGCGGTGACAGGAAAAGCGCCCCCTCTCGGGGTCGGACAGAAGGCCACCGGAGGGCCACAGTCGCATGCTGGCGTCAGATTGCAGCATTTCCCGTGCGGGAAGAATTGACTTGCCCGCGTCAAGCCCCTAAAGGACGGGCTTCGAACACCATGGGGCCTTCGAATCCGCACGCGGTTTGGGTCCATCTCGACGGAGCGACGCGCGATGAAACGCACCTACCAACCTTCGAACCTGGTCCGCAAGAAGCGCCACGGCTTCCGTGCCCGCATGGCGACCAAGGCCGGCCGCAAGATCCTGAACGCCCGCCGTGCCCGCGGCCGCAAGAGCCTTTGCGCCTGAGAGCACGCCTGAGGGCGATGACGACATGATGCCGCCGGGGATGAACGGTGCCTCTGAACCATCGGAGTGCACCAAAGCTTCTCCGGCGGCGTCGTCATGCCTGACAGTCCTGTCCCGCCGCGCCGATTTCCTGCTTGCGGCGCGGGCAAGACGGCAATCGGCCCCTGCCTTCACGCTGCAGGCCCGGCGCCGAAGCGAGGCGCCCGAGGGCGGCATCCGGATCGGCTTCACCTGCTCGAAGAAGGTCGGCAATGCCGTCGCGCGCAACCGCGCCAAGCGTCGCCTGCGCGAGATCGCCCGAGCCGAGCTGCCCGACCATGGCCTCCCGGGCTGGGATTACGTGCTGATCGGACGGCCGGTCACGACCGCAAGCCGCGATTTCGCAGCCCTGAGCGCCGACCTGCGCCGGGCGCTCGAACGCCTGCATGCAGATCGGTCATGAGCCCTCTCGCCCGCCTGCTTGCCCTTCCCATCCAGGCCTACCGGATGGTGCTGTCGCCCTGGATCGGCTTCAACTGCCGCTATCAGCCGACCTGCTCGGCCTATGCACTCGAAGCGCTCGAGACCCATGGCGCGCTTCGCGGCGGGGCACTCGCGCTCTGGCGCATCCTGCGCTGCAACCCCTGGGGCGGCTGCGGCTACGACCCGGTCCCGCCGAAACCCGGCGCGAAGCGCTAGCTCTGGTTTCCCATGCGGTTGCTCAGCCCCCTTAGCGGGGGCAATCTGCTGAGGGCTGACTGCGGCCTCGGGAGGCGAACGGCTCGCGCGAGCACTACGCATCACCGAGAAAGGATGTGCAAGCCCATAGCCCCAGTCGCGCAGAAGGGTTCGGAGCCAGCCGGGCAAGGACACGAATCCGGAGGACCGCTCTTCCGACAGACGCGCCCGGCCCTTGCCATTTGGCTTTGGCATGAAGGGCTGCGTGTAGAGGAGGCGGATACCCGGCGAGCCCGGCGCCTTGCGGAACCGGCGCAAGCGGCAGGCGCCGCCGTTGCCCGCCATCACAGGCTCGGCCTTCATGCCCGGCCCGCGGGCCCCGCGCAGGACACGCAGCAGGATGCCGGGGATAATGACCCTGCGCGTGTCCGACTGCAACCCGGCATGGGCAAGCCGGGTCCTGAGACATGGGCAGAGCCCCCGCCCGCCGCCAGCCGAAAAAGCCCGCTCCGGGTCAGCCACCGGCGACTGCGGCGGACCCCGCATGCGGAGGATGGCGGCGCCGGTGAGATGCAGCCATCGCCCGCAAGCGGGTCGGGCCGATAAGGCACCGCAGCAGGCGCGCGCTCACCTGGCGCAGAGAGCGCGGCCGATCCTGAGGCGCCCGAGCTCCGTCTCGCGGAACCGGGCCAGCCACTTGCCCCACGTGCCGAAAGACAGGCCGAGAACTTGTGCCAATCGGGTCACGCCCCGACCAGCGGCGACGCGGGCGACGATCTGTTTCCGACCATAGACAGTGAGGCGGGAATTCCGATGAAGGCTGCGCCTCGCTGCGGGGCCCGGGCTGGCGTCTGGCGGCTTGCAGGCTTGCTTCGCGGCGCGGGAACAACCTTCCGAAATTTCACTGCCAGAGCACGAAAGAGAGGCCGCCTTTCCGCTTCCCCGGCGGCGGGCAATCTGGCATAGGCTCAGCCATGTCCGACGAGCCCGACGATATCCATCCGCTGTTCCACGGCGCCCCCTCGACCACCGAGTTCAAGAAGCTGCGCAAGCGGATCATCCGCGACACCCGCGAGGCCATCGAGCAATACGGGATGATCGAGCGCGGCGCACGCTGGCTGGTCTGCCTCTCAGGCGGCAAGGACAGCTACACGCTGCTGGCCGCGCTTTACGAATTGAAATGGCGCGGGTTGCTGCCGGTCGAGCTTCTGGCCTGCAATCTCGACCAGGGCCAGCCGGGATTTCCGGCGACCGTGCTGCCCGCATTTCTGGAAAAGATGGGCGTGCCGCACCGGATCGAGTATCAGGACACCTATTCCATCGTCATGGACAAGGTGCCCCAGGGCCGGACCTATTGCGCGCTCTGCTCGCGGCTCCGGCGCGGCAATCTCTACCGGATCGCGCGCGAGGAAGGCTGTTCGGCCGTGGTCCTGGGCCATCACCGCGACGACATCCTGGAAACCTTCCTGCTGAACCTCTTCCATGGCGGACGGCTGGCGACGATGCCGCCGAAGCTGGTGAACGAAGAGGGCGATCTCTTCGTCTACCGCCCGCTGGCCCATGTCGCCGAGGCCGATTGCGCGCGCTTCGCCCGCGCCATGGATTATCCGATCATCCCCTGCGATCTCTGCGGCAGCCAGGACGGGCTGCAGCGCATGCAGGTCAAGGCGATGCTCGACCAGTGGGAGAGCAACCATCCCGGGCGCCGCCAGAAGATGTTTCGCGCGCTGATGCATGTGCGCCCCTCACATCTGCTTGACCCGGCGCTCTTCGACTTCGCGGGTCTGGTGCGGGAAACCGGCACGCCCTCCGACATCGCGCCCGGCGAGACCGCAACGGGCTGACCTTTCCCCGACCCCGCGCCCGTGGCGAGGTCGGGAAATCGGGTATTTTTCCAAGAAGAAGCAGCGATATGACTTCTTCTTGGTCAAAATACCCCCTCGGGACGTCCGCAAGGGGCGACCGGCGGGGGCGAATGCGGGCAGATGCCAAAGGCGGGCACTGCCCCCAAACTCCGTGCGTCGGCAAAACGACTTGACCTCACCGGCCTCAATCTGTTGAAGCAGCCACACCTTTCAAAGGACGGGGTGGCGGTCTGCCATGGACGATCAGAACAAGAATCTCATACTCGCAACGGCGCTCAGCTTCCTGGTGATCCTCGGATGGTTCCTGCTGTTCCCGCCGGAACAGCAGGCGCCGGTCACCGAACAGGACGCCGTCACGACGACGGAGCAGACCGGCAGCGGTGCGACCACGCCCGACCTGGCCGTCGCCCCCCCGGCGCTGCCGGGCAGCGGCGCGACCAGTACACCCGAAACCGCCGCGCCCTCGCTGGCCGCCGAGGCGCCCCGGCTCTCGATCGAGACGCCCCGCCTGACCGGCTCGATCTCGCTGCTGGGCGGCCGCATCGACCGGCTGTCGCTGAAAGGCTATCACGAGACGCTCGATCCGGACTCGCCGCTGGTGTCGCTGCTGGAACCGGTCGGGACCGAGCGCCCCTATTACGCGCTTTACGGCTGGGCGCCCGCAGGCAGCCTCGGCTATGAGGACGTGCCCGGTGCCAACACGCTCTGGACGCTTGACGGCAATGACGCGCTGACCGTCGGAACCCCGGTCTCGATGCACTGGGACAATGGCAAGGGCCTGACCTTCCACCGCACCATCAGCATCGACGAGAACTACATGTTCACCGTCGAGCAGAGCGTCGAGAACGCCACCGGCGAGGCCGTGCGCCTTGCCCCCTATGGCATCGTCGCCCGCCATGGCCAGCCCGAGGGCAGCCGGTTCTACATCCTGCACGAGGGTGTCGTCCGGCAGACCGACGACGAGCTGGAAGAGATCAAGTACAAGAAGATGCCCGACATGGATTATGTCGAGCGCGAGCGGGCCAATGCCGAGGTCACCGACGTTCAGGAGAACGGCTGGATCGGCTTTACCGACAAGTACTGGATGACCACGCTGATCCCGGAACCCGGTCAGCCCTTCACTTCGGTCGCCAAATATGTCCAGGGCCCCGACATCTACCAGGTCGAGGCGCGGCTGCCGGTCGTGACCGTCGCTGCCGGTGCTACCGAAGGCACCTCGACCATGCTGTTTGCCGGCGCCAAGGAATGGGAGACGATCCACCATTACCAGAAGGATGACGGCATCTTCCGCTTCATCGACTCGATCGACTGGGGCTGGTTCTTCTTCTTCACGAAACCCATCTTCCGCGTGCTGCACTGGCTGAACGGGGCGATGTCCGGCCTTGGCGTGCCGGGCTCGATGGGCTGGTCGATCATCCTTCTGACCGTCATCATCAAGGCGATCGTGCTGCCGCTGGCCTACAAGTCCTACAGCTCGATGGCCAAGATGAAGGAACTTCAGCCCAAGATGGAGGAGCTGAAGGAGCGCTGCGGCGACGACCGCCAGAAGCTGCAGCAGGAGATGATGGCGCTCTACAAGAAAGAGAAGGTCAACCCGGCCGCGGGCTGTCTGCCGCTCTTCGTGCAGATCCCGATCTTCTTCTCGCTCTACAAGGTGATCTTCGTCACCATCGAGCTGCGCCACGCGCCCTGGATCGGCTGGATCCATGACCTCTCGGCGCCCGATCCGTCCTCGATCCTGAACCTGTTCGGCCTGCTGCCCTACGCGCCGCCGGAACCGGGCTCTTTCTTCGCGATCCTGTCGCTCGGCGTGCTGCCGATCCTGCTGGGGATCTCGATGTGGCTGCAGCAGAAGCTGAACCCGACGCCCACCGATCCGACGCAGGCCATGGTCTTCGCCTGGCTGCCCTGGGTGTTCATGTTCATGCTGGGCAACTTTGCCAGCGGGCTGGTGCTGTACTGGATCTGCAACAACACGATCACCTTCATCCAGCAATATGCGATCATGCGCATCCACGGCTATCACCCCGACGTGCTGGGCAATATCAGGTCGAGCTTCCGCAAGAAGAAGCCGGAACCGGAGCACAAATGACGGCACGGCTGGCCCAGATCTATCGCCACCCGATCAAGGGCCACGGCGCCGAGGCGCTGGAGGCGGTGGAGCTCGAGGCCGGCCGGACCCTGCCCTGGGACCGCACCTGGGCCGTGGCGCATGAGGCGTCGCGGGCGGATGGAACCGGCTGGGCGCCCTGCGCGAATTTCTCGCGCGGGGCGAAGGCGCCGCAGCTGATGGCCATCGGCGCGCGGCTGAACGATGCGGCGGGGCAGATCACCCTGACCCATCCCGACCGGCCGGATCTGACATTCTCTCCCGACAGCGAGGGCTCGGCCCTGATCGACTGGGTCCGCCCCCTGATGCCCGCAGACCGCGCGGCCTCGACCCGGATCGTCCGGGTGCCCGGGCGCGGCATGACCGACAGCGCCTTTCCCTCGGTCAGCCTGCTGGGGCTCGCCTCGCTCGAGGCGCTGTCTGGAAAACTCGGCCAGAGCCTGTCGCCGCTGCGCTTTCGCGGCAATTTCTGGATCGAGGGGCTCGCCCCCTTCGCCGAGTTCGACTGGATCGGACGGAAGATCCGGCTGGGCCGGGCGGTAATCGAGATGCGCGAGCGCATCACCCGCTGCATGGCGACGGCCGCCAACCCCGAAACCGGCGAACGCGACGCCGACACGCTGGGCGCGCTGCAGGCCGGCTGGGGGCACAAGCAATTCGGCGTCTATGCCGAGGTGATCGAGGGCGGTCGCGTGGCCCTTGGCGACGCTGTGGAGGCGCTATGACCCCCCTTCCCTTCCCCCTGACGCCCGAACCCGATGCCGAGGCCGCCGAACGCGGGCGCAAGCTCTTCGCAGGGCCCGTCGAGTTCCTCAAGGGCGTGGTCGCGATGGACGGGCTGCCGCCCGCCGACCGGCCCGAGCTGTGCTTTGCCGGGCGCTCGAATGTCGGCAAGTCGAGCCTGATCAACGCGCTGACCGGACGCAAGGGGCTGGCGCGGGCCTCGAACACGCCCGGCCGGACGCAGGAGATCAACTATTTCACGCTGGGCGAGAGCCATTACCTCGTCGACCTTCCGGGCTATGGCTATGCCGAGGCGCCGCTGAAGGTGGTCGAGAAATGGCAGCGCCTGCTCAAGGCCTATCTGGCCGGGCGGCAGACCCTGCGCCGGGCCTTCGTGCTGATCGACGCGCGCCACGGGGTGAAACCGGTCGACGAGGAGATCATGAAGCTGCTCGACAGGGCGGCCGTGACGTTCCAGACGGTGCTGACCAAGGCCGACAAGGTGAAGGCCGCCGAGCGCGACAAGGTTCTGACCCAGGTCCGGGCCGCGCTGGCGCGCCACCCGGCCGCCTTCCCCGAGATCGTGCTGACCTCATCCGAAAAGGGCGACGGGATCGCGACCCTGCGCGCGATCATCGAGGGCATCGCCTAGGGTCCCGGCCGGTTTCATGGCCCATCCTGTTTATGCCCGTCTTGTCATGCCCGCCTTGCGGCCGGCTCAGACGTGCTGGCCGGCATTCACCTCGATCTCGGTCCCGGTGACGTAGCTGGCCTCTTCCGAACAGAGGAAATGGATGACGCTCGCCACTTCCTCGGGCTGACCCAGACGGCGCAGCGGCAGGCCCTCGACGATCTTCTCGGTGCCTGGGCTGAGGATCGAGGTTTCGACCTCGCCGGGCGCGATGGCGTTCACCCGGACGCCCAGGGGGCCGAAATCATGCGCCATCTCGCGGGTCAGCGCCGCCAGAGCGGCCTTGGACGTCGCATAGGCCGCGCCTGCGAAAGGATGCACGCGGCTGCCCGCGATCGAGGTCACGTTGACGATGGCCCCCTTTGCGGCGGCCAGCTCGTCCTGCAGCCCGCGCGCCAGCACGATCGAGGCGAAGAAGTTCACGTTGAAGACCATGCCCCAGGTCCGCATGTCGGTTTCAAGCGTGTTGAGCCGCCCGCCCTCCTCGGTCTTGGGCGAGATCCCGGCATTGTTGACCAGTGCATGCAGCTTGCCCCCGGTCAGCTTGCCGCGCACGACCTCGATGGCGCGCTTGGTCATGGCCGGGTCGGCCAGGTCGATCTGGATATGGTTCTCGGCACCGCCGGGCCAGGGGCAGCGCGAGTCGAAGGGCTGGCGCGAACAGGTCAGAACCCGCCAGCCTTCGGCCGAAAAGCGCTTGACCGTCGCATGCCCGATGCCCCGGCTTGCCCCGGTCAGCAACATTACCTTCTGTTCCATCGCACCTTTCCCGTTCTGCGGCGTGATCAACGTAAGCCCGACATGCCAAAAGACAATCACCCTTGGCCTGCGGACGCGCAGGCGCTAACAGAAGTTCACCAAACGGACCCGCAGCATGAGAAGACAGACGGCCATGAATCGCGACTGGATCGCCACCGCCCGGACATTGTCCGAGGCGCTGCCCTATCTTCAGCGCTATACCGGCGCCATCGTCGTCATAAAGTTCGGCGGCCATGCCATGGGCAACGATGCCGAGATGGAGAGCTTCGCCCGCGACGTGGTGCTGATGCGGCAGGTCGGCGTGAACCCGGTGATCGTCCATGGCGGCGGGCCGATGATCAACGAGATGCTGGCGCGGCTCGGCGTCGTGTCGGACTTCGTCAAGGGCAAGCGGGTGACCGATGCCGCCACCGTCGAGGTGGTCGAGATGGTGCTCTCGGGACGGGTCAACAAGCGCATCACCCAGGCCATCAACGATCAGGGCGGCAAGGCGGTCGGGCTCTCGGGCAAGGATGCGGGGCTGATCGTCTGCGACCAGGCCGATCCGGCGCTCGGCTTTGTCGGGGCGCCTGCCGAGGTGAATCCCGAGGTGCTGCACCAGCTCTTTGCCGCGGGAATGATCCCGGTCGTGGCGCCGCTCGGCGCCGGGCGCGCTGGCGAGACATTCAACATCAACGGCGACACCGCCGCGGGCGCCATCGCCGCGGCGCTGAAGGCCGACCGGCTGCTGCTGCTGACCGATGTCGCCGGCGTCAAGGATGCCTCGGGCCGCGTCGTGACCGAGCTGAGCCCCGACAATATCCGCGAGATGACCGCCTCGGGCGTGATCGCGGGCGGCATGATCCCGAAGACCGAAACCGCTTTGTCGGCGATCGAGGGGGGCGTGCGCGCGGTGGTCATCCTCGACGGTCGTGCACCCAATGCCTGCCTTCTGGAGCTTTTCACCGATCACGGGGCGGGGTCCCTGATCCGAGCGCCGCGTCCCTGACGCCGAACCCGCTGGCCGGAAGCGACAGGCTGTGACAGGATGCCCCCGACCCGCGACAAGCAAAGCCGCCTGCCGATGAGTTTGCGCCTGATCCTCGTCCGACATGCGAAATCGAGCTGGGACGACCCGAGCGAGGACGACCATGACCGTCCGCTCAATGCGCGCGGTCGCGAGGCGGCGCCGAAGATCGGCCGCTGGCTGGCCGGGCGCGGCCATGTGCCGGCCGAAGTGGTCAGCTCCACCTCCTGCCGCACGCTGGAAACCTGGGACCGGATGGCACCCCTGCTGGGCGAATCCACCGTCATGCGCCGCGATCCCGCGCTTTATCAGGCACCGGCCGAGCGGATGCTGGAGACACTGAACAATTGCGCGGCCTCGCCGGTGCTGATGCTGGGCCACAATCCCGGCATCGCGGAATTCGCGGCTCGCCTGCTGGATGCCCCGCCCGAGCTGCCACGCTTTGCAAGCTTTCCCACCTGCGCCACGCTGGTCGCGGAATTCGAGCTGGGCGACTGGACAGAGGTCGAGTTCGGAACCGGCCGGCTGGTCGATTTCATCACGCCCAAGCAGCTTGACGGCTGATCCCGCGGCGACGGCAGGACGCCGCCGCGGCCGTGACAGGCAGGATCAGTCGGCGCCCCCCGGCGTGCCGCTGAAGCTGACGGTGACATCCTCGTCGCGAGCGATGAACTGGCAGGCCAGACGATAGCGCGGCGGCATGTCCCGCACCTCGGCATCCTCGATTTCCTGCCCGGTCAGCTTGCCCAGCTCCTTCAGCTTCTGCTTTTCCTTGTCGGTCAGCATGATCGCCTTCTTGTCGGCGGGATTGTCATAGCTGACCTCGATCAGGCAGGAGCCGCAATTCCCGTCGCGGCAATCGAAGGGGATCGGGATCCTGTTATCCTCGGCCAGCGCGAGGATCGTCCGGGTGTCGCCCGCCACGCCATAGACCTTCTTGTCCTTGTGCATCTGCGGAGAGGTAAAGGTGATGATCGCCATGTCGTATCCGTCCTTGGCTTGGGCCCTCCGTCCTGCGAACGGACGGAGGGGGGATGTCGGTTCGAACCGGTCGCACGTCTCCACCCCGCAGGAAGCAGGTTCCATGCCACGACCAGAGCATTGAAACCGCGTCATTCCCTTGTGGCATGTCCGGAAGACGACAGGTCCGTCGCGCAAAGCCGACAGCTCGGGACAGGGCTTGCACCCGCGCGGCGCAGGGGCCATTCTGAGCCCTGATGGAAGAAGGAGAGATATGCGTAGCGATCAGTCGTGACACCGCAGGACGCGGTTCGCCCCGGCGCCCGGCAACCGGGCCCGCTCAAAACGCATATCCAACTTTCGGACTTACAGATGACACAATCCGACATCCTCATCCGCGCGCCGCGGCCGGGCGATCATGCCCGGCTTTCGGAGATCTGGTACGCCGCCTCGCGCGAGGCTCATGGCTTTCTCGGCGAGGACAGGCTGCGCGCCCAGCGAAGGCTGATCGAAACGCAATACCTGCCCGGCTCAGAGCTCTGGCTGGCCTGTATGCAGGACCGTCCCCTGGGCTTCATCGGCCTTCTGGGGGCGTTTATCGGCGGTCTTTTCGTGGCCCCCGACCGGCAGGGCCGGGGCATAGGGCGCAGGCTCGTCGCCCATGCGGCCGGGCTGAAGGGCACGCTGGAGCTCGAGGTCTACAGCGCCAATCCCCGCGCCTGCGCCTTCTATCGCGGGCTCGGCTTTACCGAGGTTTCGCGCCGGCCGCAGGACGATGAGGGGCTGCCCTTCGAAACGCTGCGGCTGCGGCGGGAGGCCTGAACGGGCGGCGCGGGAGGACATTCTCCCGCGCCGTCGCGGCCCTTCGGCTCAGTGACCCAGGATCTGGCTGAGAAACAGCCTGGTGCGATCCGATTGCGGGGTGTTGAAGAAGGCCTCGGGCGCGTTCTGCTCGACGATCTGCCCCTGATCCATGAAGATCACCCGGTTCGCCACCTGCCGGGCAAAGCCCATCTCATGGGTGACGCAGATCATCGTCATGCCCTCTTCGGCAAGCGCGATCATGGTGTCGAGCACCTCCTTGATCATCTCGGGATCGAGCGCCGAGGTCGGTTCGTCGAACAGCATGATGTTCGGCCGCATGCAGAGCGCGCGCGCGATGGCGACCCGCTGCTGCTGGCCGCCCGACAACTGGCCCGGATATTTATTGGCCTGTTCGGGGATGCGGACCTTTTCGAGATAGGACATGGCGGTCTCCACCGCCTCCCTTTTCGGCACCTTGCGCACCCAGATCGGCGCCAGCGTACAGTTTTCCAGGATCGTCAGATGCGGGAAGAGGTTGAAATGCTGAAACACCATCCCGACCTCGGAGCGGACCTGATCGATATGCTTGAGGTCATTGGTCAGTTCGATCCCCTCGACCACGATCCTGCCCGCCTGGTGTTCCTCGAGCCGGTTGATGCAGCGGATCAGGGTCGACTTGCCAGAGCCCGAGGGGCCGCAGACAACGATGCGCTCGCCCTTGCAGATCGTCAGGTTGATGTCGCGCAGCACGTGAAAGGCCCCGTACCACTTGTTCATGCCGACGATATCGATGGCGATCTCATCCGACGGGGACGGTCGGGACGGGTCGGTGATGGGGCCGGACATGGGGTCAGACATGGCGGGACCTCCTCAGCGGCGCTCGGTCCGGAGCCTGCGCTCCAGATACATCGAGTAGCGGGACATGGAGAAACAGAAGACGAAGAACAGCGCCGCGATGAAGCCGTAAAGCTCCCAGACGATGCCGTTCCAGTTGACATCGGCCCGGATCGAGTTCGAGAAGCCGACCGGATCGAGCAGGCCGATGATCGAGACCAGCGTGGTATCCTTGAAGACGCCGATGAAGGTCGAGACGATCCCGGGTATCGAGATCTTCAGCGCCTGCGGCATGACGATCAGCCGCTGCGCCTTCCAGTAGTCGAGCCCGAGCGCATCGGCCGCCTCGTACTGGCCCCGTGGCAGCGCCGCGAGCCCGCCCCGGATCACCTCGGCGACATAGGCCGAGGCGAACAGCGTGACCATGATGATGACGCGCAGGACGATGTCGAAATTGGTATCCGGCGGCATGAAATAGTTGAGCAGAAGCCAGGCCACGAAAAGCAGCGTGATCAGCGGCACGCCACGGACGAACTCGATGACGCCGACGCAAAGCGACTTGACGATGAACATCCGCGATTGCCGGCCCAGCGCCAGCAGGATGCCGAAAGGCAGAGACAACGTGATCGCCGTCACGCCGATGGTGATCGACAGCATGAAGCCGCCGAAATCACGGCTGGAGACAGGCTCGATCCCCAGCGGCAGAACCGCCTGCAGCTGCCCGGCGGCCGGGCCTGCCAGCCAGAGCCACCACAGGACCGGCACCAGCGCGGCCGCGATCGTGCCGGGAAGCGTGCCCGCCACCGCATCGACGATCCGGTAGGCGACATAGCCGAGGGCAAAGCCCAGCGCCACCGCGACCGGCAGCCAGACCGTCCCGCCCCAGAGCAACCAGGGCACGAGGAAGGGCGCCGCCACTGACAGATACAGCGCCCTGCGCGGAACGCCGGGAAACAGTACCGGCGCCATCCCGCCCAGCGCGATGCCGAAGGCCAGGACCGGACGCCAGTAGATCTCGGACGGGTAGAAGCCGAAGACCAGTTGCGCCCAGCGTTCACGGATCACCGCCCAGCAGGCGCCGCTGGCCTCGGGGCCGAAGGCCGCCCTGATCTGCGCGCGGCATTCGGACAGCGAACTGGCGGTCCAGCTGGACTGGACGATCCAGGGCAGGACCGCGGCCAGAAGCCATGTCAGCAGCGCCAGCGACAACAGCGTCAGCGCCGCGTTCAACCAGGATGAGAACAGGTTCTGGCGCAGCCATCCGACAGGCCCCACCGAACGCGCGGGCGGCGGCTCCGGCGGAAGCAGCCTGCCCCGGGCGAAGGCCGCGCTGTGGGAATGGGTGTCGCTCACCTCACCGCTCCACCAGCCGGACCCTGGCATCGTACCAGTTCATTGCCGTCGAGATCGCGAGCGAGATCGCCAGATAGAACCCCATCATCAGCAGCACGCATTCCAACTCGCGCCCGGTCTGGCCCATGGTGATGCCGCCCAGCGTTCCGGTGATGTCCATGTAGCCCACCGCGATCGCCAGCGACGAGTTCTTGGTCAGGTTCAGGTATTGCGAGATCAGCGGCGGGATGATGACCCTGAGCGCCTGCGGCAGGATCACCAGCGACATGATCCGGTTCGGCCGGAGACCCAGCGCCGCCGCGGCCTCGGTCTGGCCCTTCGAGATCGCGAGGATGCCCCCCCGGACGATCTCGGCGATGAAGGCGGCCGTATAGAAGCTGAGCGCAAGCCAGAGCGCGATCAGCGAATTGCGCATGTAGATCCCGCCGCGGAAGTTGAAGCCTCTCAGTTCGGGATAACCCAGATGAAAGCCCAGCCCTGCCAGCAGGACCGAAAGCGGCAGCACGATCACGCCAAGACGCAGATACCAGGTCGTGGGTCTCAGCCCGGTCCGGTTCTGGATCCGCTCGGCCCGCGCCCGGATCCGCGCCGAGACCCAGAGCCCGGCCGCCAGGACCGCGAGGACCGCGAGCAGATCCAGGCTGATCCCGAAGGCCCCGAAGACAGACAGATCGCCCAGGCTGCGCAAGAACAGCGGCTCGGGGATGTAGAAGCCGCGATTGGTCAACGCCACGCTGTCGCCCAGCAGCATCGAGGCCGTGGCATCCGCACCGCGAAAGGCATTGGGCGGCGGCAGGGTCTCGATCAGGATCGCCATGAAGAACAGGATCCAGAGCAGGACCGGCACGTTGCGGAAGATCTCGACATAGACCGTCATCAGCCGCGCCACGAGCCAGTTGCGCGACAGCCGCAGCACCCCGATCACCACCCCCATCGCGCTGGCCAGCGCGCAGCCGAGAAAGGCCACCAGCAGCGTGTTCAGAAGCCCGACGATGGCGGCCCTGAGATGGGTGTCGCGGCTGCTATAGGCGATCAGCGTCTGGTTGATGTCATATTGCGCCTCGTTCCAGAGGAAGTCGAACCGGATCGGCTTGCCGAGCTCGGCGAGGTTCTGCACGGTGTTGCTGATCATCCAGCTCACCAGCAGCAGGAAACCAGCCAGCGTGACGATCTGAATCGTCAGCGACCTGTAGCGGGTATCGAAGATCAGCATGCGCAGACGGAACGCCTCGCGCGGTACCTCCGGATAGCTGCTCATGCGGGCGCTCCCTGTCGCTCCCTCCCGGCACAGCGGGACCATGCGCCGACCGACACGGCCGCGCCCCTCCGGGATCCCAGTCTTTCCTTTCCCAGATGCGCAAAGGGCGCGGAATGTCCCGCGCCCCTCGAAACTGCCTTACCGGAACGGCGGCGCGTACATCAGCCCGCCATCGGTCCATTGCGCGTTCAGCCCCCGCGCGAGCCCGATCGGGGTGTTCTGACCGATATATTTCTCGAAAAGTTCGCCGTAATTGCCCCCGGCCTTGATCGCCTTGACCGCCCAGTCAGCCGGCAGGCCGAGCATCTCGCCCAGGGCACCCTCGGTGCCGAGCAGACGGTTGATCTCGGGATTGGCAGTGACCGTCGCGGTCAGTTCGTCGATATTGGCCGAGGTCACGCCATATTCCTCGGCGGCGATCAGCGCGTTCAGAGTCCAGCGGACGATATCGGCCCATTCGTCATCGCCATGGCGCACCAGCGGGCCCAGCGGCTCTTTCGAGATGATCTCGGGCAGGACCACATGCGCCGAGGGATCCTCGAAGGTGGCGCGCGTCGCGGCCAGACCCGAGGCATCGGTGGTGTAGACGTCACAGGCCCCGGCCAGATATTGCTGCTGGGCCTGTTCGTTGGTCTCGATAGGAACCGGCTCGTAGGAGATGTTGTTGACGCGGAAGAAATCCGCGAGGTTCAGCTCTGTCGTGGTCCCGGTCTGGATGCAGACGGTGACGCCGTCGAGTTCCTTGGCCGAGCTGACGCCTAGCGCCTTCGGCACCATGAAGCCCTGGCCGTCGTAATAATTGACGCCCACGAAGGTGAATTTGAGGTCGACATCGCGCGAGAAGGTCCAGGTGGTGTTGCGCGCCAATATGTCGATTTCGCCCGAGGCCAGGGCGGTGAACCGGGTCTTGCCGGTCGTGGGAACGAATTCGACGGCCGAGGAATCCCCCAGCACGGCGGCAGCAACGGCGCGACAGACCGCCACGTCGAAGCCCTGCCAGTCGCCATTCGCATCGGGCGCCGCAAAACCGACAAGGCCGGTATTGGTCCCGCAGTTGAGCTTGCCGCGCGCCTTGACATCATCGAGCGTAGCCGCGCCCGCCGCCGCCGCGGCGCAGGCGGCCACGGTCAGCGCGCCGAGAATAACGGATTTCTTCATTTTCACCTCTTCTGAATATCGGTCCGTTCATACGGCTTATCGGTCCCCCGGCACGCAGGGGCATGGCAATGAGAGACCCCAATCCCCTCAGCGCCTCAAGTCTGGGCAAAATACCGCCGTCAGGTCAAGTGCACAGGAGATGCCGTGCGCATCGCACAACCATTGGGATAGAAACGTCGCCGCCTGCTCACGATTTACGCGGGGCGGCGCAAAGCGAGGGCATCAGAGCGATGCGCGCGCAAGATCGAGGAAACGGCGCGCCTGCAGGAAGTCGCGCCGCCGCGCCGCCGCGACCTCGGCGGCCTCGGCATCGATGCCCCATTGCTCCTGCTGCCAGGTCTCGTCGATCCGCGACAGCTCCCAGAGCCGTTCGGGCGCCTCGATCCCCTCGGCCGCGGCAAGCCCGATCACCAGCGAGCCCGACAGCCCGACCAGATCATGAAGCGCGGTCAGCTCGAAAGCGTCGAACCCGGCGACGCGGGTCCGCAGCCGCGTGAGGCTTTCGGCGGGCTGCGGCCGGGGGATCACGCCCCGGGTGGGTTCCAGCGGCGCCCCCAGCGTGGCGGCGGCCCAGGCCAGCAGCGGGTCCCAGCCCTCGGCCTGGCGGCTGACCAGTTCCGCAGGGCTCTCGGCGCGATGGCAAATCAGGTCGCTTTCCCCATAGGCGGCAATGAGTTCGGCCACTTCGGCCTGCTGTTCCATGACCTTGTCGATGGCGGCATTGGCCGCCCGGGTGACCGGCATGCTCAGCGGCGCAACCTGATCTTCCTGCGCATCCCATTCGGCCGCCACGGCCTCGGCCATGGCGCGGGTCGGCACCGCAAGCGGGCGCTTGGCGGGGGTTTTCACCGGACGCCCGTCAAGCAGGATGGCAAAGCCTGCCTCGGCCGGGGTCACGCCCGTCTCGGTCCAGAACCGTTTCAGCGCCCATTCGCTCATGCCGTCTCTCCCACCAGCGCCAGCACCGCCCGGGGCAGATCGGCGAAGCGCTCGACCACCGCATCGGCCGCACCCAGCCGGTCTGCCCGGTGATACCCCCAGGCCACGGCCAGGGTGCGCACGCCGGCGGCGCGGCCCATCTCCATGTCGAATTCGGTATCGCCGATCATCACCGCCCGGTCGGGCGCGACGCCGGTCTCGGCCAGAGCGGCCAGCACCATCGAGGGATGCGGCTTCGAGGGATGGTCGTCCGAGACCTGCCGGGTCGCGAAATGACCCGCCAGCCCATGCGACGCGAGAATCGCGTCGAGCCCGCGCCGCGACTTGCCGGTGGCGATGCCCAGTTCCATCCCGTCGACCGCCAGAAGCGCGTCGAGCGCCGCGGCCGCGCCGGGAAAGAGCGGCGAGGCCGACTGCCCCACCCTGAGCGAGAAGAAGGACTGCCGGTAGGCCTCGACCATGCGGCCACGCCGGTCGGGCCCGAGCCCCGGCGCCAGCGCCTCGATCGCCAGCGGCAGAGACAGGCCGACGACGCCCAGCACCTCGGCATGAGGCGGCACGGCCAGACCCTCGGCCGCGAAGGCCGCTTCCATCGCGCCCGCGATATGGGCCTGACTGTCGACAAGGGTGCCGTCGACATCGAAGATCGCAAGGCGGCGGGCGGTCATTCCAGCTCCTCGAACGGGTCAAGCGGGACATCGGACTCGGACCAGCCGAGCATCTCCCAGGTGCGTTTCATATGCGGCGGCAGCGGCGCGGTCAGCCTGAGATGCGCACCGGTCACCGGATGGGTCAGCGACAGGTGGCGGGCATGCAGATGCAGCTTGCGGCTGATCTCGCCGCCCAGCTGCGCGCCCCAGCCCTCGCCCAGGTTCTCCTGCCCCGAACCGCCATATTTGCCGTCGCCGACAATGGGATGCCCGATCTCGGCCATATGCGCGCGCAGCTGATGGGTGCGGCCCGTGACCGGCACCAGCGCACACCAGCTGGCCCGCGTTCCCAGCGCCGAGAGCACCGCGTAATCCGAGGTGGCGCGCTTGGCGCCCTCGGTCTGATCGACCTTGGCGGGGTGGATGCAGAGCATCTTCTCGCCCTCGCCCTTGCTGCCATGGCCGGGCGCCTTGACCAGCCCGAAGCGGATCGTGCCCATCCGCGGATGCGGCACGCCCGCCACCACGGCCCAGTAGATCTTGCGGGTCTCGCGGGCACGGAAGGCAGAGGTCAGGTCCTTGGCAACGGCACGGGTCCGCGCGAGGATCAGCACACCCGACGTGTCGCGGTCGAGCCGGTGCACCAGGCGCGGGTTTTCGTCATAACCGAAGCGCAGCGCCTCGCCCATGCCGTCGACATGGCGCGCCTGGCCGCTGCCGCCCTGCACCGGCAGCCCCGGCGGCTTGTTCAGCGCGATGATATGGGCGTCGCGGAAGATCACGCAGCTGCGGATCATCTCGGCATCGGCCTCGGAGACCTTGGGCTTGGGCGCGGCCTCTATCTGACCCGGCTCGGGCAGCGGCGGCACCCGCACCTGCTGGCCCTCTTCCAACCGTGTGGCGGGCTTGGCCCGGCCGCCATCGACCCGGATCTCGCCCTTGCGGCACAGCTTCTCGATCCGCCCCTGCGAGACATGGGGAAACTGCCGCCGGAACCAGCGGTCGAGCCGCTGGTCGCCATCGCCGCGCGCGACTGTCAGGGTTTGAACGCCACTCATGTCAGAAGGCTCCGCATCAACCAAAAGGCGAGCGCGATGGCGCTCAGGGACAGGATCAGCGAGCCCGCCACGTAGGCGATCGCCAGCTCGGCCTGACCGCGTTCGAACAGCGTCATCGCATCGAGCGAGAAGGACGAGAAGGTGGTGAAGCCGCCCAGAAGACCGATCTGGAAGAACGGCGCGAAGGGCGTGCCGCCCTTCTTGGCCAGAACCACGATCAGCACACCCATCAGGAACGAGCCCAGAACATTGACGAAGATCGTGCCCCAGGGAAAGCCGCGCCCCAAGAGCGACGTGGCCGCCACACCGGAAAGATACCGGCCCACGGAGCCGATTGCGCCCCCGAGGGCCACTTGCAGGAGTGTCGCGCCAGTCATGGGCCTCCCATCGCCCCGCCGGGCGGGCTTGTCAACCGTCCTGCCGCCGCTCGCGCAGCTTTGAGAAATAGTCCAGCCGCCGTTTCAGCTCGCGCTCGAAACCGCGCTCGACGGGCGTGTAGTAGACGCCCCGCTTCATGCTTTCGGGAAAGTAGTTCTGCCCCGAGAAGGCGTCCTCGGCATCGTGATCGTACTGATAGCCCGCGCCGAAGCCCTGTTCCTTCATCAGCCGGGTCGGCGCGTTCAGGATATGCCTGGGCGGGGGCTCCGATCCGGTCTTCTGCGCCGCCTGCCGCGCGGCCTTGTAGGCGCTGTAGCCCGCATTCGATTTCGGCGCGAGCGCCAGATAGATCACCGCCTGCGCCAGCGCCAGTTCGCCCTCGGGCGACCCCAGCCGTTCATAGACCGACCAGGCGTCAAGACAGACGGTCTGGGCCTGCGGATCGGCAAGCCCGATATCCTCGACGCTCATGCGCACGATCCGGCGCGCCAGAAAGCGCGGGTCCTCGCCGCCTTCCAGCATCCGCGTCAGCCAGTACAGCGCCGCATCCGGGTCCGAGCCCCGGACCGATTTGTGCAGCGCCGAGATCAGGTTGTAATGGCCGTCGCCGCTCTTGTCATATTGCGCCGCGCGCTTCTGCAGCCGCCGGGCCAGATCGGCGGGCGCCAGCGGCCCCGTCACCTTCCAGGCCATGAGCTGCTCGATCAGGTTCAGAAGCGCCCGCCCGTCGCCATCGGCCATGGCGATCAGATCGTCCCGCGCCTCGCCGGTCAGGGGCAGCGGGCGGCCGATCTCGTGCTCGGCGCGCTGTGCCAGAAGCTCCAGATGCGCGGGGTCGAGCCGTTCCAGCACCAGCACCTGCGACCGCGACAGAAGGGCCGCGTTCAGCTCGAAGCTGGGGTTTTCGGTGGTCGCGCCGACCAGCAGGATGGTGCCATCCTCCATATGCGGCAGGAAGCCGTCCTGCTGGGCCTTGTTGAAGCGGTGGATCTCGTCGACGAACAAAAGCGTACCCTGCCCATTGGCATGGCGCAGCCTTGCGGCCTCGAACACCTTCTTGAGTTCCGCCACACCCGAGAAGATCGCGCTGATCTGCACGAAGGCCAGATCGGTCTCGTCGGCCAGAAGCCGCGCGATGGTGGTCTTGCCGACGCCCGGCGGGCCCCAGAAGATCAGGGAGGAGAGCGTGCCGGCCGCCAGCATCACGCCAAGGGGCCCCTCCGGGCCCAGGACATGCTCCTGCCCGATCACCTCGGCCAGCCGCCTCGGGCGCAGCCGGTCGGCCAGCGGGCGCGGCCCGGAGCGGTCGGAAGCGGCAGACGGGGTCCGGTCGAAAAGATCAGTCATCGGGGCAGCCTATGCCAGAGCGCTCAGACACGAAAGCGCAAGACGCCGCGGCGGCCATTGCGCAGATATTCGACATACCAGCGGCGCCCCCCCGCGCGCGCGGCCGCCGCCACATCCGCGGTCGAGCGGATCTCACGCTCATTGATCTGCAGCAGGATATCGCCCGAAGCAAGCCCGCCCCGACCGCCGATCGCGCCCGGATCGGTGACAAGCACGCCGCTCAGCCCGGCCGCAAGCCCCTTTTCCTGAAGAACGGCCGGGTTCAGGTTCACCACCGAGAGCCCGGCCAGAACGCTTTGGCTGCGGATCGTCAACGGATCGCGCGGCGGCGTTTCCGGCGGCGCCACCAGATCGACCGAAGCGACCTGCGGGCGCGCCTCGCCGCGATGAAGGTAGCTGACCTCGATCTGTCGGCCGATCCCCTCGGACGAGAGGCGGAACAGCATTTCCTGCGGGGTGTTGACCGGATCGCCTCCCAGCGCCAGGACGACGTCACCGACCCCGAGCCCGGCGGCCCGGAACGGGCTTTCGGGATGCAGCGCGCTCAGCACCACGCCCCGCGGACTGTCCATCCCCAGCGCCTCGGCCAGCGCCGCATCGACCGGCTGGCCCGAAAGCCCCGCCCAGGGCCGCTGGAACCGCCGCGCCCCGGCTTCGGCCTGCTCGATGAAACGCGAGACCAGATTGGCCGGAATGGCGAAGCCGATCCCGTTCGAGCCGCCCGAGCGCGACAGGATCGCGGTATTGATGCCAACGAGCCGTCCGGCCATGTCGACCAGTGCCCCGCCGGAATTGCCGGGATTGATCGCCGCATCGGTCTGGATGAAATAGCCCCGCCCGCCCCCGATCGACAGGCCCGAGCGCGCCAGCCCCGACACGATGCCCGAACTGACGGTCTGGCCGATCCCGAACGGGTTGCCGATGGCCAGCACCAGATCGCCGACCGCGATCTCGTCGGAATCGCGCAGCGGCAGGAAAGGCAGATCGCTGGCCCCCTCGAGACGCAGCACTGCCAGGTCGGACTCCTCGTCGGCCAGCAGCACCTCGGCCTCGAATTCGCGCCGGTCGGCCAGCACCACCCGGATCTGATCGGCACGGCCCACGACGTGGTAATTCGACACCACCATCCCGTCGGAAGACACGATCACCCCCGACCCCAGGGCATTCTCGACCCTGGGTTGGGCCCGGCCGAAATTGCGGAAGAGGTCGGAAAAGAACGGGTCGGCCGCGAAGGGCGTCGGCCGGTCGGCGACCACCCGGCTGGTGAAGACGTTGACGACCGCCGGCGCGGCCTCGCGCACCACGGGCGAAAAACTCAGCTGGATCTCGGCCCGGCTTTCGGGAAGACGGTTTTCGGCCGCAAGCGGCCCGGCGATCAGAAGAAGGCAAAGAAGAACGGCAGGACGTGGCATCGGAACGCTCCGGATCGGCGGCATGGCCGATCATATGCGGCCGCACGCGCCCGAGTTCAACGGCGGGTCCATGCAAGCGCGGGCGGGGCGCGCCGGTTACCCCCGCGCGCCCCGCCCCCTCGCCGGTCCTGACAGTCTAGTGCAGGTTCGTGGCGAAGTTCATGGAAATCACCTGGTTCCGGATCCCGTCTATCTCCATCACCGGCCCCATCGCGGTCATGTCGATCCCGACCCGCTTGTTCCAGAGCGGCCAGTTGGCATTCAGCAGGGCCAGACACTGGCTGGCGCCCAGACTACGTGCGGCGCGCGCCAGTTCCTGGACCAGGTTGAAATAGATCGGCCGGCGCTGATGCAGCGGGACCTTCTGGGTGACGAAGCCGCGCGAGCTTTCCCAGACCGTATCCGCCACCGGCGCCTCGTCATAGAGAAGCTCCGAGGGGATCGTGTCCAGAAGCCCTTTCTGGGCGTCGCGGATCATGTAGGAATAGATGCCGCAGCGCGCCGTGGTCGGGGTCAGCCGGTTGCCGGCGAGGACCTGCCCCAGCTCGTCATGCACGACCACCCAGCGGCTGGCCGGGGTGTCGTACTGGTCATATTCCATCCCCATCGCTTCGGGCAGGTCCCATTTGTTGCGCTCGATGAAAAGATCTTTGCGCGCACGAAGCATGTTGGCGAAAAGCTCGCCGTGATTGTGGATGTTCTCGAAAGACAGAGTCGTGGTCTGCATAAGTGCCTCCTGCAGGTTTGGTGGTGGGTAAAAACCGTGCGGAGGGCGACTGCCGTCACAGCAGCCTGTAGTCCTTTGCGCGCTGAATCGCTTCGGCCGTGGTGCGCGCCATCAGCCTCTGACGGGCAGAGGAGAGCCTGGCCTTGAGCGCACTTTCCGAGATCCCCAGCTTGCAGGCAGCAGCTGCGTGGCGATCGCCGTCCGCAATGCATTTCAGCGCATCGATCTGAGCCTTGGTCAGTTCTTCGGGTGGCTCGGTCATGTCGTGAAGACGACGCACGAGGGCTTCGATCTGGGCGATCTCGGCGTCCTCATATTCCCGATCTGCTCTTGCCACACTCGCGATGGTCCTGGAGGTAATGGGGCCCCAGGAGATCGTTACGCCGTATTTGAGACCGAACCGCGCAGCATTGAGGAAGATGCCGAAAGGGTCGGGAATCCTGTCATTGCTCCACCGTGTCGCGCCCGTGGTGGAAAAGCCCCAGGCGACCGAGGGGTCACGCAGGAGGTAGCCGTGTTCGGTGTAATGGGCCAGCCATTCGGGGGCGTAGGTCTGGAACGCGATCAGCGGCGAGGTAAAGCGGATATGCAAGCCGATATTGTACCCCTGAGGCGCCAGCGCATCGAGGATCCGTAACTCCCGGTCGAAGATCGACTTTTCGAACATGACTTTTTAGACAAGTTGCCTGAGACCCCGTCAACCTTAAATTGGAAAAGGTAATGTGACGTAGTTTTAAGAGTATGACGGAGTGTCCAGTGCAGGCGATACACCCGATTTTATTTAATCGTGTCATGCGCCTGCCCAGCTCGCTCAGACGCGAGGTGCTGGAATATGCGGGTTCGGCAAGTCTGGCAGACGACCAGATCAGGTCGCTGCTCGACGACATATGCAATGTGATAGAGAACGAGCATCTGGCCCGGCCCCGGATCAGCCCTCTTGGGCGTCTGCGCGCGGGCTGAGGCTTTCAGAAGACCTTCAAGACCAGGGGTGGCGAAGTAGAAAAAGGGGTCCTGCCTACCGGCGGGACCCCTGATTTCTTGCCGAACCGAGCAGTCGTCTCAGTCTTCGGCAGCCTCTTCGGCTTCGAGACGCGCGCGGTCGGCGGCCCCTTTCGCATCGGCATCGCGGTCAACGAATTCGACGATGGCCATCGGTGCCATGTCGCCATAGCGGAAGCCGGCCTTCAGCACGCGGACATAGCCGCCCTGACGTTCGGCGTAGCGCGGGCCCAGCACATCGAACAGTTTCGCCACATGGGCGTCCTGTTTCAGGCGCGAGGCGGCCTGACGACGGGCATGCAGATCGCCGCGCTTGCCAAGCGTGATCAGCTTGTCGGCGATGCGCTTGAGCTCCTTGGCCTTGGGCAGGGTGGTCTTGATCTGCTCATGCTCGATCAGCGAGCCGGCCATGTTGGCGAACAGCGCCTTGCGGTGTTCGTGGGTACGGTTCAGACGGCGGTAGCCGCGGGCGTGACGCATTTTTCAACTCCTTGGTTTTACTTTGTCCGGCAGCCCTGCGTTATGGGCCGCTCTCCTTGGGGCGGAATTGCCCGGGGTCGCAGGGACCGGACGACATTCCGCCCGGCCCCGATCCGTGGTCTCAGAACTGGTCCTCGAATTTCTTGGCCAGTTCCTCGATGTTCTCCGGCGGCCATTCCTCGACATCCATGCCGAGGTGAAGACCCATGCCGGAAAGCACTTCCTTGATCTCGTTCAGCGACTTGCGGCCGAAGTTCGGGGTCCGCAGCATCTCGGCCTCGGTCTTCTGGATCAGGTCGCCGATATAGACAATGTTGTCGTTCTTCAGGCAGTTGGCCGACCGCACCGACAGCTCGAGCTCGTCCACCTTCTTCAGCAGAAGCGGGTTGAACTCGAGCCCGTCATCATCCGCCTCGCGGCTGGCCGATTCCGGCTCGTCGAAGTTGACGAAGATCGACAGCTGATCCTGCAGAATACGCGCGGCAAAGGCCACGGCATCGTCAGGCGCAACCGACCCGTCGGTCTCGATCTTCAGGGTCAGCTTGTCATAATCCAGCACTTGGCCCTCGCGGGTCGGCTGGACGTCATAGGCCACCTTCTTGACCGGCGAATAGATCGCATCGATCGGAATGAGACCGATCGGGGCGTCCTCGGGCCGGTTCTTGTCAGCGGCGACATAGCCCTTGCCGGTATTGACGGTCAGTTCCATGAACAGATCGGCGCCATCGTCGAGGTGGCAGATCACATGGTCGCGGTTCAGAACCTCGATGCCTGCGCTTTCCGAGATCTCGCCCGCGGTGACCACGGCCGGCCCCTTGGCCGAGATCGACAGCCGCTTCGGGCCCTCGACATCCATCCGCAGCGCGACGCCCTTGAGGTTCAGCACGATGTCGGTCACGTCCTCGCGGACCCCCGCCACCGAAGAGAACTCATGCAGCACGTTGTCGATCTGCACGGAGGTGATGGCCGCGCCCTGCAGCGAGCTCATCAGCACCCGGCGCAAGGCGTTCCCGAGGGTCAGACCGAAGCCCCGTTCCAGCGGCTCGGCGACGACCGTCGCCTCCCGCGCCGGATCGTTGCCGGGCTTGATCTCGAGCTGGGTCGGCTTGATGAGTTCCTGCCAGTTCTTGTGGATCATGCGTGTCTCCTCAATTCCTGCCCGCAGCCCATGTCCAGAAGCAGCAGACGCCCGAGGTCAATGAAGACAGGCTCGGGCCACGCGACGACCGCGCAGCCCGAGCAAAAGATGCGGGATCAGACCCGGCGGCGCTTCGGCGGACGGCAGCCGTTATGCGCGATCGGGGTCACGTCGCGGATGGACGTGATGTTGAAGCCGACAGCCGCCAGCGCACGCAGCGCGCTTTCACGACCGGAGCCGGGGCCCTGAACTTCGACTTCAAGGGTCTTGACGCCATGTTCCTGAGCCTTGCGGCCGGCATCCTCGGCGGCCATCTGGGCGGCATAAGGCGTCGACTTGCGCGACCCCTTGAAGCCCATCGTGCCGGCGGACGACCAGGAAATGGCGTTGCCCTGCACGTCCGAGATCAGGATCTTGGTGTTGTTGAAGGACGAGTTCACATGCGCCACGCCAGCGGCGATGTTCTTGCGTTCCTTGCGGCGGACCCGGGTTTTATCGCGTGCCATATATCGAGCCCTCCCTTATTTCTTCTTGCCGGCGATGGGTTTCGCCGGACCCTTGCGGGTGCGGGCGTTGGTATGCGTGCGCTGGCCACGAACCGGCAGGTTGCGGCGGTGACGCAGGCCGCGATAGCAGCCAAGGTCCATCAGGCGCTTGATGTTCATCTGAATCTCGCGGCGCAGGTCGCCCTCGACAGTCAGGTTCGCGTCGATATGCTCGCGGATCGACAGCACTTCGGCATCCGAAAGCTCATTGACCCGGCGGCTCTTTTCGATGCCCACGGCCTCGCAGATCGCCTCGGCAGTGGACTGCCCGATGCCATGGATGTAGGTCAGGGCGATGGGCACCCGTTTTCCGGTGGGGATGTTGACGCCAGCAATACGTGCCACGCGCTATCTTCCTTTCGTTGCGGTTCCGTCGCTCCAGAACCTTTTTTCACAACTATGGCCCGAAAGCCTGTCGCCTCCGGGCCGCCTTGAATGACCGCCGGGCAGGGTCAGCTTCACCCCTGCGGCAATTGGTCGATTCTCATTCGAGAGGCCGTGCGTAGGGCGATTCCGGCACTCCGTCAAGGGGATTAATACCGTGTCAAGATCGGCGTCACGGATGTTGTCGCCCATTCGCGACAACATCCGGCCGAAGAAGCCCGGCAGAGGCGCTGAGCGTCCGGATCCGGCAAGGCGCGGGACAGGGACGTTTTCCGGGCCGATGGAGCGGCCCGGCATCTGCGAGAGCGCGGATCCGACAGCGGCGCGGGCCGGACGGCATCCCGTCCGGCCGGAAGGTCAGGCGTCGAGAACGGACTTGATGGCGCCCGAAACCTCGTCGATCTCGCCCAGGCCGTTGACGCCGGTCAGATCGCCCTTGGCGTAGTAATAGCCGATCAAGGGAGAGGTCTTCTTGTAATATTCCATCAGCCGCTGGCGCAGGCTGTCTTCATTGTCATCGGCCCGACGCTTGAACTCGGTGCCGCCGCATTTGGTGCATTTGCCATCGGCCGGGATCGGCTTGGTCAGGTCGTTATAGACCTCGCCGCAATTGCCGCAGGTCGAGCGCGCGGTAATCCGTGCCACCAGGGCCTCGTCATCGACCCGCATCTCGATCACGGCGTCCAGCTTCTGCCCCATCCGTTCGAGCAGAGCCCCCAGCGCATCGGCCTGGGCCAGCGTCCGGGGAAACCCGTCGAAGATGAAGCCGCCGCCGGCCTCTTCCGCAAGCTTCTCGGCAATCAGTCCGATAACGATCTCGTCGGTCACCAGTTCGCCGCGATCCATGACCTCGGCCACCTTCCTTCCCATCTCGGTTCCGGAGCTGCGCGCCTCGCGCAGCATGTCGCCGGTGGAAAGCTGGGTCATGCCCCGTTCCTCCACGAGCCGGCGGGCCTGCGTGCCCTTACCGGCTCCGGGGGGGCCCAGAAGGATGATATTCATCTGCGAGCTGTCCCTTTTCTTGCGTTCTTGCGCTTACGCCGAAGTTGCGATTTCTCGATCATCCCCTCGTACTGATGCGCCAGCAGATGGGACTGGACCTGTTGGATCGTGTCCATCGTGACAGAGACCACGATCAGGACGGAGGTGCCGCCGAAATAGAACGGAATGGAAAGCTGCGAGCGCAGGATCTCGGGCAGAAGACAGACGAGCGCCAGATAGGCCGAGCCCAGCACAAGCACCCGGTTGACCACGTAATCGAGATAGTCCTGGGTCCGTTTGCCGGGCCGGATGCCCGGAATGAAGCCGTTCTGGTTCTTCAGGTTGTCTGCCACATCCTCGGTCTTGAAGGCGACGTTGAACGTGTAGAAATACGTGAAGAACACGATCATGGCCGAGAAGAACAACAGGTAAAGCGGCTGACCCGGGCCGAAATAGGCCAGGATCAACGACATCACCGGCCCGGTCTGACTGCCCGAGAAGGTCGAGATCGTCGTCGGCAAGAGCAGTAGCGACGAGGCGAAGATCGCCGGGATCACGCCCGCCGGGTTGACCTTGACAGGCAGGTGGCTCGACCCGCCGTCATACATCTTCATGCCGACCTGACGCCGCGGATACTGGATATGGATCTTGCGCAGCGCCCGCTCCATGAACACCACGAAGGCAATCACCGCGACCACCATGATCAGCACGCCGACGATGACGCCGGGATGGATCACGCCCGACCGGCCCTGGCTCAGGAACTGGGCCAGTGCCGCAGGCGCCTGGGCAATGATGCCGACGAAGATGATCAGCGAGATGCCGTTGCCGACGCCGCGGGCAGTGATCTGCTCGCCCAGCCACATCAGGAACATGGTGCCGCCGACAATGGTGATCACGGTCGAGGCACGGAAGAACCAGCCCGGATCGGTCGCAAGGCTGCCCGCCTCGAGGCTGACCGCCAGACCGTAGGCCTGGAACGCCGCAAGCAGGACGGTGCCATAGCGGGTATACTGGTTGATCTTCTTGCGGCCCTGTTCGCCCTCTTTCTTGAGCGCCTCGAGCTGGGGGACCATCGCCGCCAGAAGCTGGACGATGATCGAGGCCGAGATATAGGGCATGATCCCCAGAGCGAAGATCCCCATCCGTCCCAGCGCGCCGCCGGTGAACATCGAGAGGATGCCGCCAAGACCGGTCGAGGCGCGCTCCATGAAGTCGCGAAGCGCCGCCCCGTCAATGCCGGGAACGGGGATGTAGGTGCCAAGCCGGTAGACGATCAGAAGCCCCAGGGTGAACAGGATCCTCTGGCGCAGCTCGGAGGCCTTACCGAAGGCCCCCCAGCTCATGTTCGCCGCCATTTGCTCTGCTGCTGATGCCATGCTGAGCCTCTTTCAAGGACAGCGCCGCCGGGCCGTCTTCCGGCTCCGGCGGCGCATTGGAAAACTATGGGAGATTTAAGCGGCGCGGACGCCGCCCACAATCCCTTAATTCGAAGCCTTACGCGGCCTCGGCCGCGACGGTCGCGACCTTGAGCGAGCCGCCGGCCTTCTCGACCGCCTCGATCGCGGCCTTCGACGCGCCGGTGACTTCGATCGAAAGCTTCGAGGTCACCTCGCCTTTCGCCAGCACGCGGACGCCGTCGAGCTTGCGGCGCACCAGGCCCGAAGCAACCAGCGCATCTTCGGTGATCGCAGCCGAGGCGTCGAGTTTGCCCGCTTCGACGAATTTCTGGATCAGGCCCAGGTTCACCACCGCATAGGCCTTGCGGTTCGGTTTGTTAAAGCCGCGCTTGGGCAGACGTTGGTAGAGCGGCATCTGGCCGCCTTCATACCCGTTGATCGCCACACCCGAACGGGATTTCTGACCCTTGATACCGCGACCGGCGGTCTTGCCCTTGCCCGAGCCCGGGCCACGGCCGACCCGTTTGGCTTTCTTGGCGGCGCCGTCATTGTCGCGCAGTTCATGAAGTTTCATGTCGCTTCTCCTTGGCCGGACGCGCCCCCGAAGCGAGTTGGGCGGCCACGGCGTTTCTTGACTGTTGAGGCAGCCCTAGAGGGCCACCGGTGGCGTATAGACGCCGCGCCCATTGGAAGCAAGGGATTCGCAAGCCCCCCTGCCCGGCCCTCGTGCCGCAGGACGGAAACGAAAAAGGCGCCCCGGATCTCCGGAGCGCCTTTCTGATCTGCAAGCGGGCGTTCAGCCGCGCTCTTCGATGATCTCGACCAGGTGCCGGATCTTGGCGACCATGCCGCGGATCGCGGGGGTGTCTTCCAGTTCCCGGGTCTTGTGCATCTTGTTCAGCCCCAGACCGATCAGGGTCCGGCGCTGGATGTCGGGGCGGCGGATCGGAGAACCGATCTGCTTGACGACGATGGTCTTGGCCATGCTCGGATCTCCTTACGCTTCAGCCGCTTCGGCAACCGGCGCATCATCCTTCTTCAGGATTTCAGCGACCTTCTTGCCACGGCGTTGCGCAACCTGACGCGGCGAGCTTTCGCGGGCAAGCCCGTCCAGCGTCGCGCGGATCATGTTGTAGGGGTTCTGCGACCCGATCGACTTGGCGACCACGTCCTGCACGCCCAGCATCTCGAACACGGCACGCATCGGACCACCGGCGATGATCCCGGTCCCTTGCGGGGCGGTACGCATCACCACGCGGCCCGCGCCATGGCGGCCCTCGATATCATGGTGCAGGGTGCGGCCTTCCCGCAGCGGCACGCGCATCAGGCTGCGCTTGGCCTGCTCGGTCGCCTTGCGGATCGCTTCCGGCACTTCCTTGGCCTTGCCCTTGCCGAAGCCGACACGGCCCTTCTGGTCGCCCACGACCACGAGAGCGGCAAAGCCGAAGCGCTTGCCCCCTTTCACGGTCTTGGACACCCGGTTGATCGCCACGAGACGATCGGCGAATTCCGGGGTTTCGTCGCGGTCGCGGCGGTCCCGGCGGTGCTCACGTTCTGCCATATCTCGTCTCCTTAGAACTTCAGGCCGCCTTCACGCGCAGCGTCGGCCAGAGCCTTTACACTGCCGTGAAAGAGGAAGCCACCACGGTCGAAGTAGCACTCTTCGACACCGGCTTTCTTGGCACGCTCGGCGATCACCGAGCCCACCTTGGCAGCCGCCTCGACATTGTTCTTGCCGATAACGCCCAGCTCTTTCTCGAGCGTGGAGGCCGCGGCCAGGGTGGTCCCCTGAACGTCGTCGATCAGCTGCACGCTGATGTTCTTGTTGCTGCGATGAACCGACAGGCGAAGCCGCCCGGCATTCATCTTGCGAAGCTTGTTCCGAACGCGCAGGCGGCGTTTCAGGAACAGGTGTCTTTTGCTGTTTGCCATCTGTCGCGCCCTTACTTCTTCTTGCCTTCCTTGCGGAAGATGAACTCGCCCTTGTAGCGGATGCCCTTGCCCTTGTAGGGCTCGGGACCGCGCCATTCGCGGATGTTCGCGGCAACCTGCCCGACCTGCTGCTGGTCGATGCCTTCCACCACGATCTCGGTCGGTTTCGGGGCCGTCACGGTGACGCCCTGAGGGACCTCGAAGTTGACATCATGCGAATAGCCGAGGTTCAGCTTGAGCACGTTGCCCTGCATCGCGGCACGATAGCCCACACCCTGGATCTCAAGCTCGCGCTTGAACCCCTCGCTCACCCCCTTGACGAGGTTCGCGACCATGCTGCGGGACATGCCCCATTGCTGCCGGGCACGCTTGGACGTGCCCCGCGGGGTGATGCTGACGGCATTATCCTCGACCGTGATGGTGACATCGTCGGTCGCGGTGAAGTTCCGGGTGCCCTTGGGCCCCTTGACTTCGACGGTCTGGCCGGAGACGGATGCCGAAACACCCGACGGCAACTCGACCGGTTTCTTACCAATACGAGACATTGCCTTCCTCCTCAGAACACCGTGCAGAGCACTTCGCCGCCGACATTCGCCGACCGCGCAGCCGCATCCGACATCACGCCCTTGGACGTCGACACGATCGAGACACCCAGACCCTGGCGAACCGAGGGCAGGTCCTTCACGCTCATGTAGACACGACGGCCGGGGGTCGAGACGCGCTTGACTTCGCGAATGACCGGCTGGCCTTCATAGTATTTCAGGCTGACCTCGAGCTCGGGCAGGCCGGTCTTGCCGGTCGTGGCCTCGTAGCCGCGGATGTAGCCTTCATTTTTCAGCACGTCGAGCACCCAGGCACGAAGCTTGGAGGCGGGCGTACGCACCGTCGATTTCCCCCGCATCTGCGCGTTGCGGATGCGGGTCAGCATATCGCCGAGAGGATCGTTCACAGACATCTCTTCCCCTCCTTACCAGCTCGACTTCACCATGCCGGGGATCTGGCCCATCGAGCCCAGATCGCGCAGCATGATCCGCGAGATTTTCAACTTGCGGTAATAGGCGTGCGGACGCCCGGTCAGCTGGCACCGGTTGTGCAGCCGGGTGGCCGAGGAGTTGCGCGGCAGCTTGGCAAGCTTGAGGCGCGCCTTGAACCGCTCTTCCATCGGAAGATCCTCGTTGGTGGCGATCTCTTTCAGCTTCGCGCGCTTGGCCGCATATTTTTCGACCAGGCGCTGACGCTTGAGTTCGCGCTCAACCATAGATTTCTTAGCCATGTAGTGTTCTCCCTCCCGCGATCAGCTGTTGAACGGCATGTTGAAATGCTTCAACAGCGCCTTCGCTTCCGCGTCGGTGCGCGCGGTGGTGGCAATGACGATGTCCATGCCCCAGACCTCGTCGACTTTGTCGTACTCGATCTCGGGGAACACGATGTGCTCTTTCAGGCCCATCGCGTAGTTGCCGCGGCCGTCGAAGGCCTTGCCCGAAACGCCCCGGAAGTCCCGGATGCGCGGCATCGCGATGGTGATCAGGCGGTCGAAGAATTCGTACATCCGGTCGCCACGAAGCGTGACCTTGGTGCCGAGCGGCATGTCCTCACGGACCCGGAAGCCGGCGATCGACTTCTTGGCCTTGGTGATGACGGCTTTCTGACCGGCGATCTGGCTCAGGTCTTCCTGCGCCGATTTCGACTTCTTGGAATCGCGCACCGCCTCGGCACCGCAGCCGATGTTGAGCACGATCTTGTCGAGCCGCGGGATCATCATGTCGTTCTTGTAGCCGAACTCTTCCTTCAGAGCGGCCCGGATGGTTTCCCGGTAAAGCGACTTGAGGCGCGGGGTATAGGTGGCAGCATCAAGCATCGATCACTTCCCCCGATTTCTTGGCAAAGCGAACCTTCTTGCCGTCTTCCACGCGGAAGCCGACGCGGGTCGGACCACCTTCCTTGGGATCGACGATGGCGAGATTCGACAGGTCCATCGGCATGGCTTTCGGCACGCGACCGCCCTGGCTCGTCTGGGTCTGGCGCTGATGACGCACCGCCATGTTAAGCCCCTCTACCACGGCCTTGCCGGTCTTGGGATCGACCGAGAGGATGGTCCCTTCGCGGCCCTTGTCCTTGCCCGCGAGCGCGACGACCTTGTCGCCCTTCTTCAGCTTGGCAGCCATCAGAGCACCTCCGGAGCCAGCGAGATGATCTTCATGAAGCTCTTGGCACGAAGCTCGCGCACGACAGGCCCGAAGATCCGGGTTCCGACGGGCTCGTTGTTGTTGTTGAGGATGACGGCGGCATTGCGATCGAAACGGATCGCAGTACCGTCTTCGCGACGGACTTCCTTGGCGGTCCGCACGACGACAGCCTTGCGGACATCGCCTTTCTTGACGCGGCCACGCGGAATGGCTTCCTTCACAGAGACGACGATAATGTCGCCGACAGAAGCGTATTTCCGCTTGGACCCGCCGAGGACCTTGATGCACTGAACCCGGCGCGCGCCGGAGTTGTCAGCGACATCCAGATTGGTCTGCATCTGGATCATTGGGTTACTCCCGACCTTTGGGACCAGGTCCCAGGGTTTCGCTCAAACCGGAAGACGGTACAGGTCAGGCCTGCACCACCTCCCAGCGTTTCGTCTTCGACTTCGGCGCGCATTCCTGAATGCGGACGCGGTCGCCCACCTTGAAGGTGTTGTTCTCGTCGTGAGCCCGGTATTTCTTGGACTTACGAATGGTTTTCTTCAGCACGGGGTGCGTGAAGCGGCGTTCGACCAGAACGGTGACGGTCTGATCGTTCAGATCGCTGGTCACGGTGCCTTGCAGGATACGTTTGGGCATCTGTCAGGCTCCCCTTATTCCGACGCCTTGGCGGCTTTTTCGTTCAGCACCGTCTTCACACGGGCGACGTCACGACGGACTTCGCGCATGCGGGCGGTGTTCTCGAGCGCATTCGTGGCCTGCTGGAAGCGCAGGTTGAAGGCCTCTTTCTTCAGGCTCGCCAGCGCGTCGCGCAGCTGGTCGGGCGTCTTGTCTCGCAGTTCCTGGGCGTTCATCGCCTTTTTCGTCCTTTCAACATCAACGGAGGGCCCCAAGCCTCTCGCGAGGGTCACCCTGATTCCGATGGAGGTTAGCGGATGAGAGGCCCCCTTAAGCCCCTAACCCGAATAAAGCAAGCCCCGATCGCATCCGCCCGGCCGGGCGTCGCGTCGGGAACCATCGGAAAGAAAAGGCCCCCGCCTTGGCGCGGGGGCCCCTCGTGAGTTCAGGCGACCGGAATTACCAGTCTTCGCGTTCGACGATCCGGGTCTTGATCGGCAGCTTCATCGCCGCCAGACGCAGCGCCTCGCGGGCGATGGTCTCGTTGACACCGTCGATCTCGAACATGATCCGGCCGGGCTTGATCTTGGCGGCCCAGAAATCGACCGAGCCTTTCCCTTTACCCATCCGAACCTCGGTCGGTTTCGACGAGACGGGGGTGTCGGGGAAGATCCGGATCCAGACCCGGCCCTGACGTTTCATGTGGCGGGTCAGGGCGCGGCGGGCAGCCTCGATCTGACGCGCGGTCACTCGCTCGGGCTCGGTCGCCTTCAGGCCGAAATGGCCGAAGTTGAGCTCGAATCCGCCTTTTGCCTGGCCGTGAATCCGGCCCTTGTGCATCTTGCGGAATTTCGTGCGCTTGGGTTGCAGCATCTCTGTTCTCCTTCAGGGCTCAGCGGCGCGGACGGGACGGGCCGCTCCCGCCCTCCTGGAGCTCTGCCTGGCGACGGTCACGGGCACTGGGATCGTGCTCCATGATCTCGCCTTTGAAGATCCAGACCTTGATGCCGATGATGCCGTAGGGCGTCGTGGCTTCGGCGGTGGCATAGTCGATGTCGGCGCGCAGCGTGTGCAGCGGCACCCGGCCTTCGCGATACCATTCCGTCCGGGCGATCTCGGCGCCGCCGAGGCGGCCCGACACGTTGACCCGGATACCCAGCGCACCCATGCGCATGGCGTTCTGCACCGAGCGCTTCATCGCGCGGCGGAAGCTGACCCGGCGTTCCAGCTGCTGGGCAATCGATTCCGCCACCAGCTGGCCGTCGAGCTCGGGCTTGCGGACCTCGACGATGTTGAGATGCAGCTCGCTCTTGGTCATGTTGGCAAGCTTCTTACGCAGCGTCTCGATATCCGCGCCCTTCTTGCCGATGATCACGCCCGGACGCGCCGTGTGGATCGTCACCCGGCATTTCTTGTGCGGACGCTCGATGATGATGCGGCTCACGCCGGCCTGCTTGCACTCGGCGCGGATGAATTCGCGCATCCGGACGTCTTCCAGCAGAAGATCGCCGTAATCCTTGGTGTCGGCGTACCAGCGGCTGTCCCAGGTCCGGTTGACCTGGAGGCGCATGCCGATCGGATTGACCTTGTGACCCATTAGGCTTGCTCCTCGACCTGGCGGACCTTGATGGTGAGTTCGGAGAACGGCTTCATGATCTTGCCGAACCGGCCACGGGCGCGCGGACGACCGCGCTTCAGCGTCAGGTTCTTGCCAACATAGGCTTCGGCCACGATCAGCTCGTCGATGTCGAGACGGTGATTGAACTCGGCATTGGCGATGGCCGACTGAAGGCACTTCTTCACGTCTTCGGCGATCCGTTTCTTCGAGAAGGTCAGATCGGCCAGGGCGCGATCGACCTTCTTGCCGCGGATCATGGCAGCAACCAAATTCAGCTTCTGGGGCGAAGTCCGAAGCATGCGCACCTTGGCCATGGCTTCGTTATCGGCCACGCGGCGGGGGTTCTTTGCCTTGCCCATGACGCTTACCTCTTCTTCGCTTTTTTGTCGGCCGCGTGACCGTAATAGGTCCGGGTCGGCGAGTATTCACCGAATTTCTGGCCGATCATATCTTCGCTCACCAGCACCGGGATGTGCTTGTGACCGTTATAGACGCCAAAGGTGAGCCCCACGAACTGGGGCAGGATCGTCGAACGGCGCGACCAGATCTTGATGACCTCGTTGCGGCTCGATTCGCGGGCTTTCTCGGCCTTCTTGAGGACATAAGAGTCGACGAAGGGGCCTTTCCAGACAGAACGAGACATGGCTTAGCGACCCTTCTTGCGCGCGTGACGGGACCGGAGAATGTACTTGTCGGTCGTCTTGTTGCGGCGCGTTTTGGCGCCTTTGGTCGGCTTGCCCCAGGGGGTCACCGGGTGACGGCCGCCCGAAGTCCGGCCTTCACCGCCGCCATGGGGGTGGTCGATCGGGTTCATCACGACACCGCGGACCGAGGGACGCTTGCCGAGATGGCGGTTGCGGCCGGCCTTGCCGATGTTCTGGTTCGAATTGTCGGGGTTCGACACGGCACCGACGGTGGCCATGCATTCCTGACGAACCATGCGCAGCTCGCCCGAAGACAGGCGGATCTGGGCATAGCCGCCGTCACGGCCGACGAACTGGGCATAGGTGCCCGCGGCGCGCGCGATCTGACCGCCCTTGCCGGGCTTCAGCTCGACATTGTGGACGATCGTGCCGATGGGCAGGCCGGTGAAGGGCATCGCGTTGCCGGGCTTCACGTCGGCTTTCTTAGAGGCCACGACCTTGTCACCCACGGCCAGGCGCTGCGGCGCCAGGATATAGGCCAGCTCGCCATCCTCGTAGCGGATCAGGGCGATGAAGGCGGTCCGGTTCGGATCGTATTCGATCCGTTCGACGGTACCGGCCACATCCAGCTTGGTCCGTTTGAAGTCAACGATGCGGTAGAGGCGTTTCGCCCCGCCGCCCCGGCGGCGTGCCGTGATCCGCCCGGCATTGTTCCGGCCGCCCGATTTGGTCAGACCCACGGTAAGGGTCTTGACAGGGCGTCCTTTCCAAAGCTCGGAACGGTCGATCAGAACCAGCCCACGCTGGCCCGGCGTCGTCGGCTTGTACGACTTGAGTGCCATGCTTTCTGTCTTCCGTCAGCTTCGGACCAGAATGGTCCGGTTGTCGTCAGGGGTCCGAGGACCCCGCCTTGGTGGAAAAAATCCGGCCCCGGTCGAAGCCGGGGCCGAAGATTCGCAGCCTTCTATCAGAGACCGGTGGTCACGTCGATAGTGTTCCCCTCCTCGAGGGTCACATAGGCCTTCTTGACGTTCTTGCGGCGACCGAGGATCCCCTTGAACCGCTTGACCTTGCCCTTGATGATGGTGGTGTTGACGGCCTTCACCTTGACACCGAAGAGGCCTTCGACAGCCTCCTTGATCTCGGGCTTGTTCGCATCCATAGCCACTTCGAAGACCACGGCATTGGCCTCGGAGGCCATCGTCGCCTTCTCGGTGATGATCGGCTTGCGGATCACGTCGTAATGTTCGGGCTTCACGCTCATTTCAGTCGAGCCTCCAGGGCTTCGACACCCGCCTTGGTGATCACAAGGGTATCACGGCGGAGGATGTCATAGACGTTGGCACCCATCGACGGCAGCACATCGAGACCCTCGATGTTGCGCGCCGCCATGGCGAAGTTCTCGTTCACTTCGGCGCCGTCGATGATCAGCACGCGCTTCCAGCCCAGGTTCTTGACCGATTTAGCCAGTTCCGAGGTCTTGGGCGCGGCCATATCGGCCGTCTCCAGAACGATCAGTTCGCCCGCCTTCAGCTTGGCGCTGAGCGCGTGCTTGAGGCCCAGCTTGCGGAATTTCTTCGGCAGGTCATGGGCGTGGCTGCGCGGGGTCGGCCCCTTGTAGACGCCACCCTTGCGGAAGATCGGCGCATTCCGGTCACCGTGGCGTGCGCCGCCGGTGCCCTTCTGGCGATAGATCTTCTTGGTCGAGTAGCTGGTCTCGGACCGGGTCTTGACCTTGTGGGTGCCGGCCTGCGCACGGGCGCGCTGCCAGCGCACCACGCGGTGCAGGATATCGGTACGGGGCTCGAGGCCGAAGATCTCGTCGCCGAGATCGACGGTGCCGGCCTTGGCGCCGTCCAGTTTGATCACGTCGAGTTTCATTCTTCGCCTCCTTCGGCGGGCGCTTCGGCAGCGGTCGCCTCGGCCTTGGCCGATTTCAGAGCCGCAGGCAGCACGAGGTTGTCCGGGGTCGCCTTCTTGACCGCGTCCTTGATCGTGACCCAGCCGCCCTTGGCACCGGGAACCGCGCCCTTGATCATGATCAGGCCACGATCGGCATCGGTCTTGACGACTTGCAGGTTCTGAGTGGTCACGCGGGCAGCGCCCATGTGGCCGGCCATCTTCTTGCCTTTGAACACGCGGCCCGGGTCCTGACACTGACCGGTCGAACCGTGCGAGCGGTGGCTGATCGACACGCCGTGCGAGGCGCGCAGACCGCCGAAATTGTGCCGTTTCATCGCACCGGCAAAACCTTTACCGATCGACGTGCCCGAGACATCGACGAACTGGCCCTCGAAGTAATGATCGGCGGTGATTTCCTCACCGACGCCGATCAGGTTCTCGGGAGCCACGCGGAATTCCGCGACCTTCCGCTTCGGCGCCACGCTGGCCTTGGCGAAATGACCGCGCATCGCGGCGGAGACCCGCTTGGCCTTGGCCGAACCCGAACCGAGCTGAACAGCCGTGTAGCCATCGGTTTCGACGGTCCGCTGGGCCACCACCTGGCAGCCGTCAAGCTGCAGGACGGTGACGGGCACCTGACGTCCGTCGTCCATGAACAGCCGGGTCATGCCCAGCTTCTTTGCAATCACACCAGAGCGCATCCTGGGTGCCCTCCTCAAACCTTGATCTCGACATCGACACCCGCAGCGAGGTCGAGCTTCATGAGCGCGTCCACGGTCTGGGGGGTCGGGTCGATGATGTCGAGAAGCCGCTTGTGCGTGCGGATTTCCCACTGGTCACGGGACTTCTTGTCAATGTGGGGGCCACGAAGAACCGTGAATTTCTCGATCTTGTTCGGCAGCGGAATGGGCCCGCGCACCTGGGCGCCGGTCCGCTTGGCGGTATTCACGATCTCCTGCGTGCTGGCATCCAGAACGCGGTAGTCGAAGGCCTTCAGCCGAATGCGGATATTCTGACTTTGCATGTTTTTTTGCCCTCAGGCTGAAGGGCGGGTCAGTGACCCGCCCGGGCCTTTTGCGTTACTTGATGATCTTGGCGACGACGCCGGCGCCGACGGTGCGGCCGCCTTCACGGATGGCGAAGCGAAGCTTCTCTTCCATCGCGATCGGGGCGATCAGCTCGACCTTGAACTTCAGGTTGTCGCCCGGCATCACCATCTCGGTGCCTTCGGGAAGCTCGACCGTCCCGGTCACGTCCGTCGTGCGGAAGTAGAACTGCGGACGGTAGTTCGCGAAGAACGGCGTGTGACGGCCACCCTCTTCCTTGGTCAGGATGTAGGCCTCGGCCTCGAACACCGTATGCGGCGTCACCGAGCCGGGCTTGCACAGAACCTGGCCACGCTCGACCTGGTCGCGGTCGATGCCGCGCAGCAGCGCGCCGATATTGTCGCCGGCCTCGCCGCGGTCCAGCAGCTTGCGGAACATCTCGACACCGGTGCAGGTGGTTTTCTTGGTGTCGCGGATGCCGACGATTTCAAGCTCGTCGCCCACATTCACCACGCCACGCTCGACACGGCCGGTCACCACGGTGCCGCGGCCCGAGATCGAGAACACGTCCTCGATCGGCATCAGGAAGGGTTGGTCGACCGGACGTTCCGGGGTCGGGATGAACTCGTCGACCGCAGCCATCAGCTCGCGGATCTTGTTCTCGCCGATTTCCGGGTCGCGGCCTTCCATCGCCGCAAGCGCCGAGCCCGAGATGATCGGGATGTCGTCGCCGGGGAAGTCGTAGCTCGACAGAAGCTCGCGGATCTCCATCTCGACGAGCTCCAGAAGCTCGGCATCGTCCACCTGGTCGACCTTGTTCATGAACACGACCAGAGCCGGCACGCCGACCTGACGGGCCAGCAGGATGTGCTCGCGGGTCTGCGGCATCGGGCCGTCAGCCGCGTTCACCACCAGGATCGCGCCGTCCATCTGGGCGGCACCGGTGATCATGTTCTTCACATAGTCGGCGTGGCCGGGGCAGTCGACGTGGGCGTAGTGACGCGCTTCGGTCTCGTATTCCACATGCGCCGTCGAGATCGTGATCCCGCGCGCTTTTTCCTCGGGCGCGCCGTCGATCTGGTCATAGGCCTTGAAATCGCCGAAATACTTCGTGATCGCAGCCGTCAGCGTCGTCTTGCCGTGGTCAACGTGGCCGATCGTGCCGATGTTAACGTGCGGTTTCGTCCGTTCGAACTTTGCCTTACCCATGGTCGTCTCCTTTAGTTCCTTGATGCCGGGCGTCGCCGCGCAGCGCGCGCCCGGACCGTGTCACGTTCAGGCGTATTTCGCCTGGATCTCATCGCTGATGTTCTGCGGAACCGGCTCGTAATGGTCGAACTGCATCGTGAACACCGCACGGCCCGAGGACATCGAGCGCAGCGTGTTGATGTAGCCGAACATGTTGGCCAGCGGCACCATGGCGTTGATCACGTTGGCATTCCCGCGGGTATCCTGCCCCTGCACCATGCCGCGACGGCTGGTCAGGTCGCCGATGATGCTGCCGGTATATTCCTCGGGCGTCACCACCTCGACCTTCATGATCGGCTCGAGCAGCTTGGCACCGGCCTTCTTCAGGCCTTCGCGCATACCGGCACGGGTCGCGATCTCGAAGGCCAGGACCGACGAGTCGACGTCGTGGAAGGCACCGTCGACAAGAGCCACCTTGAGGTCGATCACCGGGAAGCCGGCCAGCGGGCCCGAATCCATGACCGACTTGATGCCCTTCTCGACGCCGGGGATGTATTCCTTCGGCACTGCACCACCCACGATCCGGCTTTCGAACGAGTAGCCCTCGCCCGGTTCGGTCGGCATGATTTCCAGCTTGACGCGGGCGAACTGGCCCGTGCCGCCGGTCTGTTTCTTGTGGGTGTAGTCGACCTCGGCCTTGTGGCTGATGGTCTCGCGATAGGCCACCTGCGGGGCGCCGATATTCGCCTCGACCTTGAACTCCCGCTTCATGCGGTCGACCAGAATGTCGAGGTGAAGCTCGCCCATGCCCTTCATGATGGTCTGACCGGATTCGATGTTGGTCTCGACGCGGAAAGACGGATCCTCGGCCGCAAGACGCTGCAGCGCCAGAGCCATCTTCTCCTGGTCGGCCTTCGATTTCGGTTCGACCGCGATCTCGATCACCGGATCGGGGAAGGTCATGGTTTCCAGAACCACCGGCTTGGAGGCGTCGCAGAGCGTGTCGCCCGTGGTGGTTTCCTTCAGACCGGCCAGCGCGATGATGTCGCCCGCGAAGGCCTCGTCGATTTCCTCGCGGTTGTTCGAGTGCATCATCATCATCCGACCGACGCGCTCTTTCTTGCCCTTGGTCGCGTTCAGGATCGATTCGCCCTTCTTCATCACGCCGGAATAGATCCGGGTAAAGGTCAGCGAGCCGACGAAGGGGTCGTTCATGATCTTGAAGGCCAGCGCCGAGAACGGCTCGTCGTCATTGGCATGACGGGCGATGTTGCGCTCTTCGGATTCGTCATCCGGCGCGAAGCCCATATAGGCGGGCACGTCCAGCGGCGAGGGAAGATAATCGATCACCGCGTTAAGGAGCGGCTGCACGCCCTTGTTCTTGAAGGACGACCCAGCGGTCACCGGAACGAAGGCCAGCGCCAGCGTGCCCTTGCGGATCAGCTTGTGCAGGGTGTCGATATCGGGCTCGTTGCCTTCGAGATAGGCCTCCATCGCCTCGTCGTCCTGCTCGACGGCAAGCTCGACAAGGTTCGACCGCCACTCGTCAGCCACATCCTTCAGCTCGGCACGGATCTCCTGACGGGTCCAGGAGGCCCCGAGATCTTCGCCCTTCCAGGTCCACTCTTCCATCGAGACGAGATCGATGATGCCTTCCAGCTTGTCCTCGGCACCGATCGGCAGCGCGATCGGGCACGGGGTCGCGCCGGTGCGGTCCTTGATCATCTTCACGCAGTTGAAGAAATCGGCGCCGATCTTGTCCATCTTGTTGACGAACACGATGCGCGGAACCTTGTAGCGGTCGGCCTGACGCCAGACGGTCTCGGTCTGGGGCTCGACACCGGCATTGGCATCGAGAAGGCAGATCGCACCGTCAAGCACGGCCAGCGAACGCTCGACTTCGATGGTGAAGTCGACGTGGCCGGGAGTGTCGATGATGTTGAAGCGGTATTTGGTGTCGGAGGTCCCCTCCGCAGTCGGATCTTCCTGGCGCTGCCAGAAGGTCGTGGTCGCAGCCGAGGTGATGGTGATCCCCCGCTCCTGCTCCTGCTCCATCCAGTCCATGGTCGCGGCGCCGTCATGGACTTCGCCGAGCTTGTGGGACTTGCCGGTATAAAAGAGGATACGCTCGGTCGTCGTGGTCTTGCCCGCATCGATGTGGGCCATGATCCCGAAGTTCCGGTAGCGTTGAAGAGGATAAGCGCGGGCCATTGGGAGGGTCCTAAGGCTAAAGTTTAGTTACCAGCGATAATGGCTGAACGCTTTGTTGGCGTCGGCCATCTTGTGGGTGTCTTCGCGTTTCTTCACGGCAGTGCCGCGAGACTGGACGGCGTCCATCAGTTCGCCGGCAAGCCGCTCTTCCATGGTGTTCTCGTTGCGCTTGCGGCTGGCATCGATCAGCCAGCGGATCGCAAGAGCCTCGCGGCGCTCGGGGCGCACTTCGACCGGCACCTGATAGGTGGCACCGCCGACACGACGCGAGCGCACCTCGACGGCGGGCTTCACGTTGTCGAGCGCTTCGTGGAAGACCTCGACCGGGGCCCGCTTGAGACGGCCCTCGACGCGGTCGAGCGCATTGTAGACGATGCTCTCGGCGACAGATTTCTTGCCGTCGATCATCAGGTTGTTCATGAACTTCGTCAGCACACGATCGCCAAACTTGGCATCGGGCAGAATCTCGCGCTTCTCGGCAGCGTGACGTCGGGACATCTACGTCTCTCCTTACTTCGGACGCTTCGCGCCGTATTTCGAGCGGCGCTGCTTACGGTCTTTGACGCCCTGGGTGTCCAGCACACCGCGGAGGATGTGATAGCGGACACCGGGAAGGTCTTTCACCCGGCCACCGCGGATAAGGACAACCGAGTGTTCCTGCAGGTTGTGGCTTTCACCGGGGATATAGCTGATCACCTCGAAACCGTTGGTCAGGCGCACCTTGGCGACTTTCCGCATGGCCGAGTTCGGCTTCTTGGGCGTAGTGGTGTAAACGCGCGTGCAGACGCCACGCTTCTGCGGGCAGGCCTGCAGGTGCTGCGACTTCTGGCGTTTCACTTTCGGCTGCCGCGGCTTGCGGATCAGCTGTTGGATCGTCGGCATTCCGGTTCCCCGTATTGCAACCCGTTCAAATCTCGTCTTCGGTGCGCCCGTCACTCGTCTACGGCAACGCGAAAACCGCATTCGTTCCCCTGTTCGCGGGAACGACGCGGTGGAGCTCCAGAGGATCGGGGCAGGGCGCCCGGATCATGACCACATCAGTTTCGGTATCAGACACGGCAGCTTGGTTCGCCAGCCCGAAGTGGGCGCGGTATATGTCGAGTCGACGGGGGTGTCAACACCGCAGCCGCCTGCCCCCCCGGATCACCCCGCCCTGCCCCGTCAGCGGCCCCGCGATCCTCGCCCGAACGACGCCCCTCCGGACATCGCACCAGAGCGCCGCAGCGCCCGTCGTACAAGACCGGCATCCCCGCGCGGGTGGTGCCGCGCCCGGGTGCCCTGCCAGGGCCTCGGCAAGGGGCGCAACGTCCGTCCCGCAGGGATGGTCGGGGGCCGGCCGCCGCAGATCCCGGTTACCGACATCCCGCAGGATACCGCCGCCAAATGCAATCCGCTCGCATGGACCGAGGCGGGCTGCCGCCCCTCGCCCGGACCAGAGACCGGGCCTGCGGATCGCCGCTCCGGCCGCGTCGCAGAAAGCCGGCGCCCCGAATGAGGCAGGTCGCTACGGCGCCAGGCGCATCACGGCCCGGCCACCGCGCACGAGGGCCGCCAACGGGCAAGGTGGGCCTTGCTACGATCTTGCCGCGCGGAGAAGGCCGAGCAGATGGCGTCCGGAGGCCCAACCGGGCCGCGCGACGCCAACCGGTCCACAGGATCCGTGGCCCGAGGCAGGCAGGATGCGGCGGAGGTCCCTGCCCCCCCGCAAGGTCGCTTGCGCTACCGCGCTACCGCGCGGCCCGCGCGAGGCGTAGCTTGGCCGGGCACGGCCCCAACGAAAAGCCCCCGCCCATGACGGGCGGAGGCGATCTTGCGACCTGGGGTCTTCGTCCAGCTTATTCGCGGCTCTCGGGCGTTTCCACCAGCCCCAGATCGTCGTCATCGGACGAACTGAAAGTGTCCATCGGGGCCGCCAGAGCCGCGGCCGAAATGGCCTCGGCCTGACGGGCATCGATGACCTTCTGGTCGCGCTCGGCCGCGATGCGGCGCACGCGCTGGCTGGCCCCGCCGGTGCCCGCCGGGATCAGCCGGCCGACAATGACGTTTTCCTTCAGCCCGACCAGCTTGTCGCGTTTGCCCTGGACCGAGGCTTCGGTCAGCACCCGCGTCGTCTCCTGGAAGGAGGCCGCCGAGATGAAGGACCGGGTCTGCAGCGAGGCCTTGGTGATCCCCAGAAGGATCGGCTGGCCCTCGGCAGGGCGTCCGCCGCGCGCCAGCACCTTTTCGTTGGCGTCGTCGAACTCGGCCTTGTCGACATGCTCGCCCTTCAGAAGCGTGGTGTCTCCCGAATCCGAGATCTCCCATTTCTGCAGCATCTGGCGGACGATCACCTCGATATGCTTGTCGTTGATCTTCACGCCCTGCAGCCGGTAGACGTCCTGCACCTCGTCGATCATATAGTTCGCCAGCGCCTCGACACCCATGATCGCAAGGATGTCATGCGGCGCCGGGTTGCCGTCCATGATGTAGTCGCCCTTCTGCACGAAGTCGCCTTCCTGCACCGGGATGTGCTTGCCCTTGGGCACCATGTATTCGACGGGCTGGATGGTCTCGTCCGCCGGCTCGATGGTGATCCGCCGCTTGTTCTTGTAGTCGCGGCCGAAGCGCACATAGCCGTCGATCTCGGCGATGATCGCGTGATCCTTCGGACGACGGGCCTCGAACAGTTCCGCCACCCGCGGCAGACCGCCGGTGATGTCCTTGGTCTTGGCCCCTTCGCGCGGGATACGCGCCACCACGTCACCGGCCCGGATTTCCTGCTGATCCTCGACCGAGAGGATCGCATCCACCGACATCGGATAGGTGACCGGGTTGCCCGCTTCGTTGCGGACCGGCTCGCCGGTTTCGGGATCGACGATGATGATCTCGGGCTTCAGTTCGTTGCCCTTGGGCGCGGTGCGCCAGTCGGACACGATCTTCTGGGTCATGCCGGTGGCATCGTCGGTATCCTCGCGGACCGAAATCCCGGTCACGAGGTCCACGAGCCTGGCGCGCCCCGCCTTCTCGGCGATGATCGGCAGGGTATAGGGATCCCATTCGAACAGCTTGTCGCCCCGCGCCACCCGGGCATCCTCGGCCACGAAGACCTTGGTGCCGTAGCCCAGCTTGAAGCTCGCCCGCTCGACATCGTTATCGTCGATGATGGCCAGCTGCATGTTCCGGCCCATGACGATCTGCTCGCCCGCCGCATTGGTCAGCAGGTTGGGGTTGCGGAACTCGACCCGGCCCTCCTGGCTGGCCTCCTGGAAGGACTGCTGGCCACCCTGGGCGATACCGCCGATGTGGAAGGTCCGCATCGTCAGCTGGGTGCCGGGCTCGCCGATCGACTGCGCGGCGATGATACCGACAGCCTCGCCGATGTTCACCTTGGTGCCGCGCGCCAGATCACGGCCGTAGCAGGCCGCGCAGACGCCCTCTTCGGCCTCGCAGGTCAGCGGCGACCGGATCCGGACGGTGGCGACACCGGCCTTCTCGATCGCATCCGCCTTGCGTTCGTCGATCAGTTCGTTGCGGGTGACCAGCACCTCGTCGGTACCGGGCTTCAGCACGTCATCGGCCGCGACCCGGCCGAGCAGACGCTCGGCAAGCGTTGCCACGACCTCGCCGTCATTGATCGCCGCCTCGCAGGTGATGGCGTTCTCGGTGCCGCAATCGTGGCTGCGCACGATGCAGTCCTGGGCCACGTCGACCAGACGCCGGGTCAGGTACCCCGAGTTCGCCGTCTTCAGCGCGGTATCGGCCAGACCCTTCCGGGCGCCGTGGGTCGAGTTGAAGTACTCGAGCACGGTCAGGCCTTCCTTGAAGTTCGAGATGATCGGGGTCTCGATGATCTCGCCCGAAGGCTTGGCCATCAGGCCGCGCATACCGCCCAGCTGCTTCATCTGCGCCGGCGAGCCCCGGGCGCCCGAATGGGCCATCATGTAGACCGAGTTCGGTTCCTTCTCGGCACCGGCATCGTCGACGCGGACCGCCGAGATCTCGGCCATCATCGCCGAGGCGACCTCGTCGGAGCATTTCGACCAGGCATCGACAACCTTGTTGTACTTCTCGCCCTGAGTGATCAGGCCGTCCATGTACTGCTGTTCGAATTCCTTGACCTGCTCGCGCACGCCCTCGACGATTTCCCACTTCGTATTCGGGATGACCATGTCATCCTTGCCGAAGGAGATCCCGGCCTTGAACGCCTCGCGGAACCCGAGCCCCATGATCTGGTCACAGAAGATGACCGACTCCTTCTGGCCGCAATAGCGGTAGACGGTGTCGATGACCTGCTGCACCTCTTTCTTCCGCAGGAGCCGGTTGACCAGCTCGAACGGCGCCTTGGCGTTCATCGGCAGCAGCGCCCCCAGCCGGATCCGGCCGGGTGTGGTTTCGTAGCGCTTGTAGACCTCGTTGCCGTGCTCGTCGATCTGCTTGATCCGCGCCGTGACGCCGGCATGCAGATGCACCTCGCCGGAATCGAGCGCGTGCTGCACCTCGTCGACATCGGCAAAGGCCATGCCCTCGCCCTTCATGCCCTTGCGCTCCATCGTGATGTAATAGAGCCCGAGGATCATGTCCTGCGACGGAACGATAATCGGCGCGCCGTTGGCGGGCGACAGCACGTTGTTGGTCGACATCATCAGGACCCGCGCTTCCAGCTGGGCCTCGAGGCTCAGCGGAACGTGCACGGCCATCTGGTCGCCGTCGAAGTCGGCGTTGAAGGCCGAGCAGACCAGCGGGTGCAGCTGGATCGCCTTGCCTTCGATCAGCGTCGGCTCGAAGGCCTGGATGCCCAGACGGTGAAGCGTCGGCGCCCGGTTCAGCATCACCGGGTGTTCGCGGATCACCTCGTCGAGAATGTCCCAGACCTCGGGACGTTCCTTCTCGACCAGCTTCTTGGCCTGCTTGACGGTCGAGGACAGCCCCTTGGCCTCGAGCCGCGAATAGATGAACGGCTTGAACAGCTCGAGCGCCATCTTCTTCGGCAGCCCGCACTGGTGCAGCTTCAGCTCGGGGCCAGTCACGATCACCGAACGGCCCGAGAAGTCGACCCGTTTGCCCAGAAGGTTCTGGCGGAACCGGCCCTGCTTGCCCTTGAGCATGTCGCTCAGCGATTTCAGCGGACGCTTGTTGGCGCCGGTGATGACCCGGCCGCGGCGGCCGTTATCGAACAGCGCATCGACCGATTCCTGCAGCATCCGCTTTTCGTTGCGGACGATGATGTCGGGTGCGCGCAGCTCGATCAGCCGTTTCAGACGGTTGTTCCGGTTGATCACGCGGCGGTAGAGGTCATTGAGGTCCGACGTGGCGAAGCGGCCGCCATCGAGCGGCACCAGGGGACGCAATTCCGGCGGGATGACCGGGATCACGGTCAGCACCATCCATTCCGGGCGGTTGCCGGATTCGATGAAGCTCTCGACGACCTTCAGCCGCTTGATGATCTTTTTCGGCTTCAGTTCGCCGGTGGCTTCCTTTAGTTCCTCGCGCAGCCGCTCTGCCTCGGCCTCGAGATCGATCTGCGACAGCATCTCGCGGATCGCCTCGGCGCCGATCCCGGCGGTGAAGGCATCGGCGCCGAACTGGTCCTGCGCGTCGAGATACTCTTCCTCGGTCATCATCTGGCCGTAGCTCAGATCGGTCAGACCGGGTTCGATCACCACGTAGTTCTCGAAATAGAGCACGCGTTCGAGATCGCGAAGCGTCATGTCCAGCATCAGGCCGATGCGCGAGGGCAGCGACTTGAGGAACCAGATATGCGCGACCGGCGCAGCCAGCTCGATATGGCCCATCCGCTCGCGACGGACCTTCTGCAGCGTCACCTCGACACCGCATTTCTCGCAGACGACGCCGCGATATTTCATGCGCTTGTACTTGCCGCAAAGGCACTCGTAGTCCTTGATCGGTCCGAAGATCCGCGCACAGAAGAGACCGTCACGCTCGGGCTTGAACGTCCGGTAGTTGATGGTCTCGGGTTTCTTGATCTCGCCATAGGACCACGAAAGGATCCGTTCGGGCGAGGCCAGCGAGACCTTGATCTCGTCGAACTGCTTGGGCGAGGCCAGCGGGTTGAACGGGTTGGTGGTCAGTTCCTGGTTCATCTTGAAGTCCTTCAAATCAGCGCAAAGGGAGGGACAAGGGCGCGATTTTTCGCGGAAAAATCGTCACGAATTTTCCGCGAAAATTCATGCGCCCCTACTCGTCGTCCTCCGCGTCCAGGAGTTCCATGTTCAGCCCGAGGCCGCGGACTTCCTTCACCAGAACGTTGAAGGATTCCGGCACGCCGGCCTCGAAATTGTCTTCGCCCTTGACGATGGACTCGTAGACCTTGGTCCGGCCCGCCACATCGTCCGACTTCACCGTCAGCATTTCCTGCAGGGTATAGGCGGCGCCATAGGCTTCCAGAGCCCAGACCTCCATCTCCCCGAAACGCTGGCCGCCGAACTGTGCCTTGCCGCCCAGGGGCTGCTGGGTGACGAGGCTGTAGGGCCCGGTCGACCGCGCGTGGATCTTCTCGTCGACAAGGTGGTGCAGCTTCAGCAGGTACTTCATGCCGACTGTGACCTTCCGGGCGAAACGTTCGCCCGTCTGGCCGTCGAACAGCACCGACTGCCCCGAGGTGTCGAAGCCCGCACGGATCAGCGCATCATTGATGTCCTGCTCCTTGGCGCCGTCGAAGACCGGAGTCGCGATCGGCACGCCGCGGGTCACCGAGGACGCGGATTCGACCAGATGCGCCTCGTCCATGTCGCGGATCACCTCGTCATAGACCTCGTCGCCATAGGCGTGATGCATCGCATCCCGCACCGGCGTCAGATCGCCCGAGCGCTTGTACTCGTGAAGCGCCTCCTGGATCTGCTGCCCCAGGCCGCGCGCGGCCCAGCCCATATGGGTCTCGAGGATCTGGCCGACGTTCATACGCGACGGCACGCCGAGCGGGTTCATCACCAGATCGACCGGGGTCCCGTCCTCGAGGAACGGCATGTCCTCCATCGGCACCACGCGCGAGACGACGCCCTTGTTGCCGTGACGGCCGGCCATCTTGTCGCCGGGCTGAAGCTTGCGCTTCACCGCGATGAAGACCTTGACCATCTTCATCACGCCGGGAGGCATGTCGTCGCCGCGGCGCACCTTCTCGACCTTGTCCTCGAAGCGGTGCTCAAGCGCACGTTTCTGCGCCTCGAACTGCGAGTTCAGGGCCTCGACCTGTCCGGCATCCTCTTCGCCTTCCAGGGCAAGCTGCCACCACTGGCCGCGCGACAGCGTTTCCAGCAGTTCCTCGGTGATCTCCGAGTTCGGCTTGACCCCGCGCGGCCCCTTCACGGCGACCTTGCCAAGGATCATCGACTTCAGACGCGCATAGATGTTGCGTTCCAGGATGCCCATCTCGTCGTCCCGGTCACGGGCAAGACGTTCGACTTCCTCGCGCTCGATCTGCAGGGCACGTTCGTCCTTTTCGACGCCGTGCCGGTTGAAGACCCGCACCTCGACGACGGTGCCGTAATCCCCCGGCGGCAGGCGCAGCGAGGTATCCCGCACATCAGACGCCTTTTCGCCGAAGATCGCCCGAAGGAGCTTTTCTTCCGGAGTCATCGGGCTTTCGCCCTTGGGCGTGATCTTGCCCACGAGAATATCGCCCGGGCCGACTTCGGCGCCGATATAGACGATGCCCGCCTCGTCGAGGTTGCGCAGGGCTTCCTCGCCGACATTGGGGATGTCGCGGGTGATCTCTTCCGGACCCAGCTTGGTATCGCGGGCGGCGACCTCGAATTCCTCGATATGGATCGAGGTGAAGACGTCATCGCGGGCGACCCGTTCCGAGATCAGGATCGAGTCCTCGTAGTTGTAGCCGTTCCAGGGCATGAACGCGACGGCCACGTTCTTGCCGAGGGCCAGCTCGCCCATGTCGGTCGACGGGCCGTCGGCGATCACCTCGCCCTTCAGCACCGTGTCGCCCACCTTCACCAGAGGCTTCTGGTTGATGCAGGTGTTCTGGTTCGACCGCTGGAACTTGCGCAGACGGTAGATGTCGACGCCCGGATCGCCCGGCTCCAGATCTTCCGTCGCCCGGATCACGATCCGCTGCGCATCGACCTGGTCGATGATCCCGCCGCGGCGGGCCTGGATCGCGGCGCCCGAGTCGATGGCGACCTTGCTTTCCATGCCGGTGCCCACGAAGGGCGCATCGGCCTGCAGCAGAGGCACGGCCTGACGCTGCATGTTCGCGCCCATCAGCGCGCGGTTGGCGTCGTCGTTTTCGAGGAACGGGATCAGCGAGGCCCCGACCGAGACCAGCTGCTTCGGAGACACGTCGATCAGGTCGACAGTGTCGACCGGGTTCAGCGTATATTCACCGGCCTGCCGGGTGTTGACCATCTCGTTGAGAAACTTGCCGTCCTCGTCGAGCGTGGCGTTGGCCTGAGCCACGACGTGCCGCATCTCTTCGGTCGCGGACATGTAGTGGACCTCGTCGGTCACCTGGCCCTCATTGACCACCCGGTAAGGGGTCTCGATGAAGCCGTACTTGTTCACCCGCGCGAAGGTGGCCAGCGAGTTGATCAGACCGATGTTCGGCCCTTCGGGCGTCTCGATCGGGCACATCCGGCCATAGTGGGTGGGGTGAACGTCGCGCACCTCGAAGCCCGCGCGCTCACGGGTCAGACCGCCCGGCCCGAGGGCCGAGAGGCGCCGCTTGTGGGTGACTTCCGACAGCGGGTTGTTCTGGTCCATGAACTGCGACAGCTGCGAGGACCCGAAGAACTCGCGCACCGCAGCAGCCGCGGGCTTGGCGTTGATCAGATCCTGCGGCATCACCGTGTCGATCTCGACCGAGGACATCCGCTCCTTGATGGCGCGTTCCATCCGCAGCAGGCCGACGCGGTACTGGTTTTCCATCAGCTCGCCGACGGACCGGACCCGGCGGTTGCCGAGGTGGTCGATATCGTCGACTTCGCCCTTGCCGTCGCGCAATTCGACCAGGGCCTTGATGCACGAGATGATGTCGTCATGGCGCAGCGTGCGCTGGGTGTCGGGCGCATCGAGGTTCAGGCGCATGTTCATCTTGACCCGGCCGACGGCCGACAGGTCGTAGCGTTCGGAATCGAAGAACAGCGAGTTGAACAGGTTGGTCGCGGCCTCGACGGTCGGCGGCTCGCCCGGGCGCATGACGCGGTAGATGTCCATGAGCGCGGTGTCGCGGCCCATGTTCTTGTCCATCGCCATGGTGTTGCGCATGTACGGGCCGACGGTGACATTGTCGATGTCCAGCACCGGGATGTCGGTGATGCCCGCATCCAGCAGCTCTTTCAGAGTGCCGCCGGTGACATCGCCATCCTTGTCGACGACCCAGGTCAGCTCGTCGCCGGCCTCGACATAGATAGCGCCGGTCTCTTCGTTGATGATGTCCTTGGCGACATAACGGCCGACGATATGGTCGAACGGCACCATCAGCTCGGTGACCCGGCCTTCCTCGATCAGCTTCTTGACCTGACGCGGCGTGACCTTGTCACCGGCCTTGCAGATCACCTCGCCGGTATCGGCATCGACCAGATCATAGGTCGGACGGGTGCCGCGCACGCGTTCGGGGAAGAACTTGGTGACCCAGCCGCGGTTGCGTTCCAGCCGGAACGAGACGGTATCGTAATAGGCATCCATGATGCCTTCCTGATCGAGCCCCAGCGCATAGAGCAGGGTCGTCACCGGCAGCTTCCGGCGGCGGTCGATCCGCGCGAAGACGATATCCTTGGCGTCGAATTCGAAATCGAGCCAGGAGCCGCGATAGGGAATGATCCGGCAGGCGAAGAGCAGCTTGCCCGAGGAATGGGTCTTGCCCTTGTCATGGTCGAAGAAGACGCCCGGGGACCGGTGCATCTGGGACACGATCACCCGTTCGGTCCCGTTCACGATGAAGGTCCCGTTCTGGGTCATGAGCGGCATGTCGCCCATGAACACGTCCTGTTCCTTGATGTCCTTCACCGACTTGGCGCCGGTATCCTCGTCGACATCGAACACGATCAGACGCAGCGTCACCTTGAGCGGCGCCGAGTAGGTCATGTCGCGTTGCTGGCATTCCTCGACATCGTATTTCGGCTTCTCGAGCTCGTAACGAACGAATTCGAGCACGGCCGTCTCGTTGAAGTCCTTGATCGGGAAGACCGACTGGAACACCCCCTGGATGCCCTCGCCATCGGCGGGTGCCGCCCCGTCGCCGGAGTTCAGGAACAGATCATAGGAGGATTTCTGGACCTCGATGAGGTTCGGCATCTCCAGAACTTCCTGGATCTTGCCGTAGTATTTGCGGAGTCGTTTCTGGCCAACGTAGCTCTGAGCCATGTGTGGTCTCACCTTTCGTCTGTCGCGGGCGCATCCGCCGTCGGGCCCCGGTGGCGCGCCGCTCGCGATGAAGGGGGGTAAGGTTCAATTCCTGCGGACCGTCCCACCGACCGCTCCCGAACCTAGAACCGCACCTTGGAAAGAGCTTACGGATCAAGCCCTTTCCAAGACAGGTTCGGCTGGGCCCGGACGAACCGCCGGACCCAGCCAACATTCCTCAGGTCACGGGCACGCGGCCCGCGGTCCCGATCACTTCAGCTCGACTTCGGCGCCAGCCGCTTCGAGTTTGCCTTTGATGTCCTCGGCTTCGGCCTTGTCGACGCCTTCCTTGACGGCTTTGCCGCCGGCTTCGACCAGGTCCTTGGCTTCTTTCAGGCCAAGGCCGGTGATCGCGCGGACTTCCTTGATGACGTTGATCTTGTTCGCGCCAGCCGATTTCAGGATGACGTCGAATTCGGTCTGCTCTTCGGCAGCGGCGGCTTCGCCACCGGCAGCCGGGCCTGCCATCATCACGGCGCCGCCGGCGGCGGGCTCGATGCCGTATTCGTCTTTCAGGATGGTTTTCAGTTCCTGGGCCTCGAGAAGCGTGAGGTTCACGATCTCTTCGGCGAGTTTTTTCAGATCAGCCATTTTCTGTTCCGTTCTTTCACATTGTCTGTTCCAACGCGAGGCATCTGCCTTCACGCGGGATCACAAGTTGCTCAAGCGGCTTCCGCACGCTCCTCGATGGTCGAGAGGATGCTCGCGATATTGGAAGCGGGCGCGCCAATCGCACCGGCGATGTTCGCGGCGGGTGCACCGATGCAGCCGACGATCGAAGCGATAAGCTCCTCGCGCGACGGCATTTCGGACACTGCCTTGACACCGGCCCGGTCCAGGGCCGTCTCACCCATGGCGCCGCCGAGGATCTCGAATTTCGAGTTGTCCTTGGCAAAGCCTTCCGCGACCTTGGCAGCAGCCACCGGGTCCTCGGAATAGGTCAGAACGGTCATGCCCGTCAGAAGAGTGGCCAGGCTTGCGCAGGGCTTTCCTTCCAGGGCGATCTTGGCGAGCCTGTTCTTGGCGACGCGGACGGACCCACCCGCTTCACGCATGCGTGCGCGCAGGTCCTGCATCTCGGCAACCGTGAGACCCGCGTAGTGGGCAACCACCACGACGCCAGAGCTTTCGAAGATCTGGCCGAGTTCCTCGACCACTTTCTCTTTCTGGGCTCTATCCACAGTTTCACTCCAATTTGGGGGTTTCCCCCCGGCTCTAGGTTTGCCGGCCTGCTTGCCGGCTTTCGGGTCCGTATGGGTCCCGAGGCCAGGATCGCCCGAGGGTTTCCCCACGGAATTCTGTCTCGTTTCCCCATCTCGGGAAGGATATTAAGCGGGGATGACCCCCACACCCTCCGTCTCGGACAGGACGGGGCGTTTCCGCCCCGCCATTCCCGGGCACGAGTCCCGGAAACTCTCTCTAGGATAGGGGTTCACCTGCCCCAGATCAATTGCCAGTTGCCGAGGTCACGTCGACCGACACGCCCGGGCCCATGGTCGAGCTGAGGCTCACCTTCTTCATGTAGGTGCCCTTGGCGCCGGCCGGCTTGGCCTTGACCACGGCATCGACGAAGGCGCGCACGTTCTCGGCCAGCTTGGCGGCATCGAACGAGGCCTTGCCGACGCCGGCATGAATCACGCCCGCCTTCTCGACCCGGAACTGGACCTCACCGCCCTTGGCGGCCTGAACCGCAGAGGCGACATCCATGGTGACGGTGCCGACCTTGGGGTTCGGCATCAGGTTGCGGGGACCCAGGATCTTGCCCAGACGACCGACGATCGGCATCATGTCCGGGGTCGCGATGCAGCGATCGAACTCGATCGCGCCGCCCTGAATGGTCTCCATCAGATCCTCGGCCCCGACGATATCGGCGCCAGCGGCCTTGGCCTCATCGGCCTTGGCGCCGCGGGCGAAGACCGCCACACGCACGGTCTTGCCGGTGCCGTTCGGCAGGGTGACGACGCCACGGACCATCTGGTCGGCATGGCGCGGATCGACGCCGAGATTCAGCGCGATTTCCAGCGTCTCGTCGAACTTGGCCGAGGCGTTTTCCTTGACGAGGCTCACCGCCTCCTCGACCGACAGGTTTTCCTTGCCGGCAAAGGCTTCCCGCGCGGCGCGGACACGTTTCCCATGTTTCGCCATTGCGCTTACCCCTTAACCTCGATGCCCATCGAGCGGGCCGACCCCAGGATGATCTGCATCGCGCCCTCGACATCGCTGGCGTTCAGATCCTTCATCTTCGCTTCGGCGATCTCGCGCACCTGGGCGACGGTCACGGTGCCGGCAGTCTCGCGACCGGGCTTTTCCGAGCCTTTCGGACGGTTCCGCTTGCCGACCGGCTTCAGGCCCGCCGCCTTCTTGAGGTAGTAAGACGCCGGGGGCGTCTTGATGTCCATCGAGAAGGACTTGTCCTGGTAGTAGGTGATGACCGTCGGGCACGGCGCACCGGGCTCCATGTCCTGGGTCTTGGCGTTGAACGCCTTGCAGAATTCCATGATGTTGATGCCGCGCTGACCGAGCGCGGGACCGACTGGCGGCGACGGGTTCGCCTGACCCGCCTTCACCTGAAGCTTGAGCTTCCCGATTACCTTCTTGGCCATCTGGCCATCTCCTTCCATTCACCGCGCCGGACCCCTCGCGAGGGCGGCGCTTCGGTTTAGTGGTGCGGTCCGCGGGCGCGCCCGCTCGCCTCCCACAGGATCCGCGTCAGAGCTGCCCCTTGGACACCTGAGCGAATTCCAACTCGACCGGGGTCGCCCGGCCGAAGATCGACACCGTCACCTTGAGGCGCTGGTTGTCGTCATCCACTTCCTCGACCATGCCCGAGAAGCCCTCGAAGGGACCGTCGGTCACGGTCACGTTCTCGCCGATCTCGAAGGTGATCAGCGAACGCGGTTGCGCCTCGCCTTCCTCGGCCCGGTTGAGAACCTGGTTCACTTCCTCGTCGCGCATCGGCATCGGCTTGCCCTGCGGCCCGAGGAACCCGGTCACCCGGTTGATCTGCGTGACGAGGTGGTAGCCGCGATCCGTCATCTCCATGCGCACCAGCACATAGCCGGGCATGAAGCGCCGCTCGGTCGTCACCTTCTTGCCGCGCCGGATCTCGATGACCTCTTCCGTCGGCACCAGGACTTCGTCGATCTCTTCCTCGAGACCGGCATCCGCCACGGCTTGCTTGATCTGTTCGGCAACCTTCTTCTCGAAGTTCGAGAGAACGCTAACCGAATACCACCGCTTCGCCATGTTGACCGTTACCTCGTGTCCGTCGGCCGTTCGGGCCGCGATAATTCTGCGTTGTCCGGAACAAAAAACAGCGCGCAACCCGAATCGATGCACGCCGGCGCCCGGAAAAGTGCGTAGGCCTTACCGCCCCAGCCGTCCGGTTTCAAGCCCGGCGCGCAGCGACGGCCCCGACCTCAACCGAAAAACGCGAGCAGCGCCTGCAGACCGACCCTGATCAGCCAGTCGACAAGAAAGAAGAACACGGCCATCACCGTGGCCATCGCGAAAACCATGATCGTGGTCAGGAACACCTCGCGCCGGGTCGGCCAGACCACCTTCGAGATTTCCGAGCGGGTCTGCTGAATGAACTGAAGAGGGTTCGCCATGGGCCTGCGGGGTCCGTTCTGCCTGTTAACCGGGCCGAGATACGCGCTTGGGCATCGGTTTGCAAGGGCGCCACAGGGCCGTTCGCCCCACCGCCGCGCCCGGCGCTTCCGGCACGCTCACCAGGCGGCCGCATCCCCGCCCTGACCTCAAGTCGCGCGAACTACTCCGGAACGGCGCACATCCGTCCAGGGCAGCCCCGGAGGCGCAGGGCGCAGCCATGCAGGCGGGCGACCACCGGAAGGTGACACTTGCCCAGCTGGCCCGACGGGAACACCCGCTGGACGAATTGTCGGGAAGCGGCCTGGCAGGGGCGGAGGGGCTCGAACCCCCGACCCTCGGTTTTGGAGACCGATGCTCTACCAACTGAGCTACACCCCTAGGCCGTGCGCCCGATTAGAATATGCGGCAGCGGGAATCAAGAGCGGTTTTTGCACCGGCCGCGGGTTTCGCGAAAGCGCCGCAGCCAATCGCCCGGCAGAAACGCGACCGGGCCACAGCGAGGCTCCCGCCCCAGGACCGTCCGGGAAAGGCGCGGGCGACGATGTCAGGGCCGCTGCTGGCGCGATCCGGAGCCGCTTGACGAACAACCGATTCCCCCCCCCGCGCCCGAGCCGGGACCAGATGCACCCCTTCGCCCGGACGCGCATGGCCGGACACATCCGCTCATCCGATTCAGGCTGGAAGATATCGCAAAGCCTCGGGCCAATGAAAAAGGGCCGCCCCGAAGGGCGGCCCCGGCTCGCGCTCAGGCGAGACAGATCACTTCAGGATTTTCGAGACGACGCCGGCGCCGACGGTGCGGCCGCCTTCACGGATGGCGAAGCGGAGCTTCTCTTCCATCGCGATCGGGGCGATCAGCTCGACCTTGAACTTCAGGTTGTCGCCCGGCATCACCATCTCGGTGCCTTCGGGAAGTTCGACCGTCCCGGTCACGTCCGTCGTGCGGAAGTAGAACTGCGGACGGTAGTTCGCGAAGAACGGCGTGTGACGGCCACCCTCTTCCTTGGTCAGGATGTAGGCCTCGGCCTCGAACACCGTATGCGGCGTCACCGAGCCGGGCTTGCACAGAACCTGGCCACGCTCGACCTGGTCGCGGTCGATGCCGCGCAGCAGCGCGCCGATATTGTCACCGGCCTCGCCGCGGTCCAGCAGCTTGCGGAACATCTCGACACCGGTGCAGGTGGTTTTCTTGGTGTCGCGGATGCCGACGATTTCAAGCTCGTCGCCCACATTCACCACGCCACGCTCGACACGGCCGGTCACCACGGTGCCGCGGCCCGAGATCGAGAACACGTCCTCGATCGGCATCAGGAAGGGCTGGTCGACCGGACGTTCCGGGGTCGGGATGAACTCGTCGACCGCAGCCATCAGCTCGCGGATCTTGTTCTCGCCGATTTCCGGGTCGCGGCCTTCCATCGCCGCAAGCGCCGAGCCCGAGATGATCGGGATGTCGTCGCCGGGGAAGTCGTAGCTCGACAGAAGCTCGCGGATCTCCATCTCGACGAGCTCCAGAAGCTCGGCATCGTCCACCTGGTCGACCTTGTTCATGAACACGACCAGAGCCGGCACGCCGACCTGACGGGCCAGCAGGATGTGCTCGCGGGTCTGCGGCATCGGGCCGTCAGCCGCGTTCACCACCAGGATCGCGCCGTCCATCTGGGCGGCACCGGTGATCATGTTCTTCACATAGTCGGCGTGGCCGGGGCAGTCGACGTGGGCGTAGTGACGCGCCTCGGTCTCGTATTCCACATGCGCCGTCGAGATCGTGATCCCGCGCGCTTTTTCCTCGGGCGCACCGTCGATCTGGTCATAGGCCTTGAAATCGCCGAAATACTTCGTGATCGCAGCCGTCAGCGTCGTCTTGCCGTGGTCAACGTGGCCGATCGTGCCGATGTTAACGTGCGGTTTCGTCCGTTCGAACTTTGCCTTACCCATCTTGGGCGCCTCATGGATTAGGGGGCCGCCTCCGGGCCCGATTCAACATCGCGCGCTCTCTAGTCTCTGGCACGCCGGAAATCAAGCGTCAGTTCGCCCGGGACGGGTCCCGGCCGGGCTGCTGGGCGCCCTGCCCGGCCGCGGAATCGAGGGGGGTCGTAACGACCTCTGCAGCCGGAACGGACGCCGGGGCGGAGGCCTCCTCCGATGCGGTTCCGGCCATCGCATCGAGCGGTGGTGCGGCCTCCGGATCGTAGTGCAGCCACTCCTCGCGATGCTCGACCAGCCAGCGCTCGATCCGCTTGGCGGCGTTGCGGGCCAGCGCGCGCATCTGCTCGTCCCTGCTGCGGATCAACCCGGTCCCGACCAGTGTGGCCCCGTTCAGCCCCTCGCCGACCGAGAGCTGCTCGGACTCGGCATTGAGCTTCCTGCCCGCCGCGTCGTCCCAGAGATTGGCCGAGACCACCAGCATCGATTTCGGCGCCAGGATCACCGGCACGCCCGGAACGGCCAGTGCGTAGCCGTCGACGGCAATCCCGAGATGGTAGATCCTGTCGCCGTCATAGCGACCGAAACGGCGCTGCAACTCTTCCTTCAGCACCGTCTCCCACTCTTCCGCGGTCGCCTGGCGCGAGGGCGGAATGTCCTTGGCATTCTTCGCCACGACGATGGCATAGCCCAGCCGGAAATCGCCCAGCGGCACTGGCGGCTCGTCGATATCGTCCTTCGCGGCACAGCCGGCGACAAGCACCAGACCGGCGACGAACAGGAGGAGCCGAAGGGTCGTGAACGGGCCGCGCATGTGGTTCCTCAAGCTTTGGCAGATCCTCAGGGGATAGCCCGGTGAAGGCCGTCGCGCAACGCCCGCGCTCAGGTAAAACGGTTATCTCTCGGAAAGCCGCGCGGCGCCATCCGGCCACTGCCCGCGCGCTTGCCCAGCCATTCGGTCAGGTCGGTCTCGGTGCGGGTCCGCCCGGCCGGATCGTGCCAGCTGAGCCCGTCGGCCAGGGTGAAGGTGGTGGCATCCACAAGCCCGCCATCCTTGTATTTCTGCAGCCGCACGCCCTTGCCGCGCCCCATCTCGGGCAGCTCCTCCAGCGGGAAGACCAGCACCTTGCGGTTCTGCCCCACGCAGGCGACGTGATCGCCGCGCACCGGTACGCAGACCCGCGCCACGGCCGGGGCCCTGACATTGAGCGCCTGCTTGCCCGTCCGGGTCTGGGCCAGCACATCATCGGCGGCGACCAGGAATCCGTCGCCCGCGCTGGAGGCCACCAGAAGCTTTTCGCCGGGACGGTGGATGAACAGCGCGACGATCTCGCTTTCATTGGGCAGATCGACCATCAGCCGGACCGGCTCTCCCATGCCGCGCCCGCCCGGAAGCTGCACCACAGGCAGGGTGTAGAACCGCCCGTTGGCGCCAAAGAGGATCAGCCTGTCGGTGGTCTCGGCATGGATCAGGAAGCGGCCCTCGTCGCCATCCTTGAACTTCAGCGCCGAGCCGTCGGCCAGATGGCCCTTCATCGCCCGGATCCAGCCCATCTTCGAGCAGACCACCGTCACCGGCTCGCGCTCGATCATCGCCTCGATCGGCACATCGGCCACCTCGGCGGCTTCGGCGAACACCGTCCGGCGCGCGCCCCCCGGCGCCCTGGCCCCGAAGGTCTTGCGCACCTCGCGCAGCTCTTCGGCGATCCGCTTCCACTGAAGCTCCTCCTGCCCCAGCAGGTCGAGAAGCCCCGCACGCTCCTCGGTCAGCCGGTCGCGCTCGGCGGTCAGCTCCATCTCCTCGAGCCGGCGCAGCGAGCGCAGCCGCATGTTGAGGATCGCCTCGGCCTGCACATCGGTGAGCCCGCCCGGCCCCGACGCCGGCAGCGGCGAGACATAGTCGCGTTCGGACATCGCCTTGGCATGGGGCCGCGTCCAGTCCTCGGCCATCAGCGCGGCCTTGGGCTCGTCGTCATAGCGGATGATGTCGATCACCCGGTCGAGATTGAGGAAGGCGATCAGCAGCCCCGCCAGCACCTCGAGCCGGTGGTCGATCTTGTCCAGCCGGTGCTGCGAACGCCGGAGCAGCACCTCGCGCCGGTGATCGAGGAAGGCGCGCAGCACCTCCTTGAGCGAACAGACCTTGGGCGTACGGCCGTCGATCAGCACGTTCATGTTCAGGCTGAAGCGGATCTCAAGATCCGAGTTCCGGAACAACGTGCCCATCAGCACTTCGGGATCGACATTGCGCGACTTCGGCTCGAGCACCAGCCGGACATCCTCGGCGCTCTCGTCCCGGACATCGCCCAGGATCGGGATCTTCTTGGTCTGGATCAGGTCGGCAATGCGCTCGATCAGCTTGGATTTCTGCACCTGATAGGGGATCTCAGAAACCACCACCTGCCACTGGCCGCGGCCCAGATCCTCGACCTCCCACCGGGCACGCAGCCGGAAGCTGCCGCGTCCGGTCCGGTAGGCCTGGGCGATGCTGTCCTTCGGCTCGACGATGACGCCGCCGGTCGGGAAATCGGGCCCCGGCACATATTGCAGGAGGGTGTCGTCCTGCGCGTCGGGCGCCCTGATCAGATGCAGGCAGGCGCCGACCAGATCGTCGATATTATGCGGCGGAATATTCGTCGCCATGCCGACGGCGATGCCGCTCGAGCCATTCGCCAGAAGGTTCGGGAAGGCCGCGGGCAGCACCACGGGCTCTTCGAGGGTGCCGTCATAATTGGGCCGGAAATCGACCGCGTTTTCCGACAGCCCCTCCATCAGGGCCTCGGCGGCGGCGGTCAGCCGGGCCTCGGTATAGCGGCTGGCGGCCGGGTTGTCGCCGTCGATATTGCCGAAGTTCCCCTGACCGTCCACCAGCGGGTAGCGGACGTTGAAATCCTGCGCCAGACGCGCCATCGCATCGTAGATCGCGGCATCGCCATGGGGGTGATAGTTGCCCATCACGTCACCCGAGATCTTGGCAGATTTCCGGAAGCCCCCGGTCGCGGTCAGCCTGAGCTCGCGCATCGCGAACAGGATGCGCCGGTGCACGGGCTTCATCCCGTCCCGGGCGTCGGGCAGTGCCCGGTCCATGATCGTCGACAGCGCATAGGTCAGGTACCGGTCGCCGATGGCGCGGCGCAGCGGTTCGGACAGGGCGTCGTGCTTCGGGTCTTCGGTGGCGTCTGACATGGCGGCTGTGTAAAGCGGAGCCTGAAAAGGGTCCAGAGGCGAGTGCGCGGGCAATGACAGGAAAGTCGGTTCTGATCACGGGATGCGCCTCGGGCATCGGCCATGACGCCGCCCATGCCCTGAAAGCGCGCGGATGGCGGGTCTTCGCCACCTGCCGGCAGGAGGCCGATTGCGACCGGCTCGCCGCCGAGGGGCTCGAGAGCTTTCCGCTCGATTACGCCAGCGAGGACAGCATCGCCGGGGCCCTCGACGCAGTTCTGTCGCGCACCGGCGGCCAGCTCGACGCACTATACAATAACGGCGCCTTCGCCTGCCCGGGCGCGGTCGAGGATCTGCCCCGTGCCGCATTGCGCGAGATCTTCGAGACCAATCTCTTCGGGGTCCATGACCTCACCCGGCGGGTCATTCCCGCGATGCGGGCGCAGGGGCATGGCCGGATCGTCACCTGCTCATCGGTCCTGGGCCTCGTCCCGCTGAAATGGCGCGGCGCCTATTCGGCGACGAAATACGCGCTGGAAGGGCTGACCGACACGCTGCGGCTCGAGATGCGGGACACGCCGATCCGGGTGATCCTGATCGAGCCCGGCCCGATCACGTCGAAAATCCGGGTGAACTCGATCCCGCATTTCGAACGCTGGATCGACTGGCAGAACAGTGCCCGGGCCGAACAGTACCGCAATTCGCTGCTGACACGGCTTTACGAGGATCGCGGCCGCGACTTTTTCGAATTGCCGCCCTCGGCGGTCAGCCGCAAGCTGATCCATGCGCTGGAATCGCCGCGCCCGAAGCCGCGCTATTTCGTGACCGCGCCCACCCATCTGATGAATCTCGCGCGGCGCCTGCTGCCGACTGCCGCGCTCGACTGGCTGATCGACAAGGGATAGGCGGCCCGGGCAAACCCGAACGCCCCGGCGCCCGCCCCTGCCCCCGAGAGAAACAAAACGCCCTCGGCAGCACCATGCGGCGAAATATACTTTCTCGACGCTTTTTGTCTGTTCCGTCGGTTTCAGACCCGCTAACACTCTCCGGAACCATTGACTTGCCCCGATGAGCGGGGCGTGACTGCAAGGGAGACACACGCCGATGAAGGTCATTGTGCCTGTTAAGCGGGTGATCGACTACAACGTGAAGGTCCGCGTGAAGGCGGACGGAACGGGGGTCGATCTCGCCAACGTCAAGATGTCGATGAACCCCTTCGACGAGATTGCCGTCGAGGAGGCGATCCGCCTGAAGGAAAAGGGCAAGGTCACCGAGATCGTCGCGGTCTCTATCGGGGTCAAGCAGGCCCAAGAAACCCTGCGCACCGCTCTGGCCATGGGCGCCGACCGTGCGATCCTGGTGGTCGCGGCCGAGGACATCCATGACGATATCGAACCGCTGGCGGTGGCCAAGATCCTCAAGGCGGTGGTCGACGAGGAACAACCCGGGCTGGTGCTTTGCGGCAAGCAGGCGATCGACAACGACATGAACGCGACCGGCCAGATGCTGTCGGCGCTTCTGGGCTGGAGCCAGGGCACCTTCGCCTCCAAGCTCGAGATCGACGGCGACAGCGCCGAGGTCACCCGCGAGGTCGATGGGGGCCTGCAGACCATCAAGGTCAAGCTGCCGGCCATCGTTTCGGTCGATCTGCGCCTCAACGAGCCGCGCTATGCCTCGCTGCCCAACATCATGAAGGCCAAGAAGAAGCCGCTCGACGAGAAGACGCCCGCCGATTACGGCGTCGACACCGCGCCGCGCCTGACCGTGCTGAAGACCGCCGAGCCGCGCGAACGCAAGGCCGGCGTCATGGTGGCCTCGGTGGACGAGCTTCTGACGAAACTGAAAGACGAAGCGGGGGTGCTCTGAGATGGCCGTTCTTCTGCTTGCCGAAGTCACCGGGGGCGCGTTGCAGCTTGACGCGACCGCCAAGGCCGTGACTGCCGCGAAGACCCTGGGCGAGGTGACCGCGCTTTGCGTCGGCGAACATGCCAAGGCCGCGGGCGAGGCCGCCGCGAAGATCGAGGGCGTGGCCAGGGTTCTGGTCGCCGAGGATGCGATCTACGGCCACCGTCTGGCCGAGCCCACCGCCGATCTGATCGTGTCTCTGGCCGGAGAGTATGACCACATCGTTGCACCGGCCACCACCGATGCCAAGAACATCATGCCGCGCGTCGCCGCGCTGCTCGACGTGATGGTGATCTCGGATGTCGTGGGCGTGGTCGATGCCGACACTTTCGACCGCCCGATCTATGCGGGCAACGCGATCCAGACGGTGAAATCCGTCGACGCCAAGAAAGTGCTGACGATCCGCACATCGACCTTCGATGCGGCTGGCGAGGCGGCGGGCGCGCCCGTCGAGGATGTGGCCAGCGCGGGCAACCCGGCGCTTTCGGAATGGCTGTCCGACATCGCCGCCAAGAGCGACCGCCCCGAACTGACCTCGGCCGGCGTGATCGTCTCGGGCGGGCGCGGTGTCGGCTCGGAAGAGAACTTCAAGCTGATCGAAACGCTGGCCGACAAGCTGGGCGCAGCGGTCGGGGCCTCGCGTGCCGCCGTCGACAGCGGTTTTGCTCCGAATGACTGGCAGGTCGGACAGACCGGCAAGGTGGTGGCCCCCGAGCTTTATATCGCGGTGGGCATTTCCGGCGCGATCCAGCACCTCGCGGGGATGAAGGATTCGAAGGTCATCGTCGCCATCAACAAGGACGAGGAAGCACCGATCTTCCAGGTCGCCGATTACGGCCTCGTCGCCGATCTCTTCGACGCCTTGCCCGAGCTGACCGCCAAGCTCTGAGGAAGCGCCGAACGCATCACGAGGCCCGCCGGCACCCACCGGCGGGCCTTTTTCGACGCATGAAGCTGTGGGGACAGGATCAGATCGCCTGAAGCTCGTGCAGCGTCGCGCTCAGCACCCCGGCCAGTTCCTCATGCACCGCAGGCCCCGGCAGCGAGGCAGCCGCCACCTCATCCGCTTCGCCATGCACCATGCCCTCGGCGCCGCGGGCCAGCGCGTCCGGGCTCGGCTCGAATTCGACGACCCGGGTGAAATAAGACCGTACCGTATCCAGCATATGCCGGGTCACGAAGAGCGGGTCCTTGCCCAGACCGTCACAGGAGGAGACCTCTCCCGGGGTCCGCCCCGGCAGCCACAGCAATATCTTGTCGCCGGGCATCCGCCCCGCCAGCTTGCGCATCCGCGCCTGCCAGGCCATCTGCAGCTCGGCTACCACGATCTCGAAGGACGAGGGCGATTTCTGCCTCAGCACGCTCAGCATGTGGCGGGTGAAATGGAATTCGGTGAAATCGACGCCGGGATAAAGCGCCTTCAGCATCGCCGAGGCGCGCAGGAACCGGTCGTTCCGGCGCGGATGCACGACGTAGAACCGGTTCGACATGTTATGCGCGCCGAGGGCCTGAATGATCGTGACCCGCGCCCCGGCGACCACATCCATCAGGGAGACGTCGTTGAGGAAGACGTCGAGCCCGGCATTGTTACAGCCGAGATTGACCATCTGCAGCCCGGTCGCCTCCTCCAGCAGGGCCGGATAAGGCTTCGGTACGAACTTGCCATAGGTCTCGGTGCCGCCCACCACGGCACAATAGGGCTGATCCAGCGACCGCTTCGGCCCCCGGAACACCAGCCTGGAATTGCCGTAGCGGCAGGGGAAATAGGCAAGCGATCCGCTGCCCGGATTGTCAAAGATCATCTTGCACCCACTCGCGCCTCGCGACTCACGCCTGCCAGACTGGGCATGGCGTGTTTCCAAGTCGCTAAGCTTCGTATTTTAAGGATAACGTCGCCCTTGTGCCGCAGCGCCGCATCGGCCAAGGTGCCGCCAACAGGGTGAGGAAAGCTGATGGGCGTGAAGACGGTCGGGATTGTCGGTGCGGGCCAGATGGGCAACGGGATCGCTCATGTCTTCGCGCTGGCGGGGTACGAGGTCAGGCTGAACGACATTTCGGCCGACGCGCTGGACCGGGCACTGGACACTATCGGCAAGAATCTCGATCGCCAGGTCAGCCGCGAGAAGATCACCGAAACCGAGAAGCGCGACGCGCTCGGGCGGATCGCGATCACCACGGCGCTGACCGATCTGGGCTCCTCCGACCTGATCATCGAGGCGGCGACCGAACGCGAGGCGGTCAAGACCGCGATTTTCGAAGAGCTTCAGCCGCACCTGACGCCGACCACCATCCTGACCTCGAACACCTCCTCGATCTCGATCACCCGCCTTGCCAGCCGCACCGACCGGCCAGAGAAATTCATGGGGTTCCACTTCATGAACCCGGTTCCCGTGATGCAGCTGGTCGAGCTGATCCGGGGCATCGCCACCGACGAGGAAACCTATCACACCCTTCTCAAGGTGGTGGAGACGCTTGGAAAGACCGCGGCTTCGGCCGAGGATTTTCCGGCCTTCATCGTCAACCGCATCCTGATGCCGATGATCAACGAGGCGGTCTATACACTTTACGAGGGCGTGGGCTCGGTAAAATCCATCGACGAGTCGATGCGGCTTGGGGCGAACCATCCGATGGGGCCGCTCGAACTGGCGGATTTCATCGGGCTCGACACCTGCCTCGCGATCATGAATGTGCTGCATGAGGGGCTGGCCGACACCAAGTACCGGCCCTGCCCGCTGCTGACCAAATATGTCGAGGCGGGCTGGCTTGGGCGCAAGACCCATCGCGGGTTCTACGACTATCGCGGTGAGACGCCGGTTCCCACGCGCTGAGAAGGCCCCTGCCCCCGAGGGGCCGCCAGGGAAAGCCCCGGGCAGCATGGGTATTTCTGCCAGGAAGAAGACGCAAACCCCGATTTCAGGGCAGCGCCAGGGTGCGCGCCCGAAGCCAGGCCAGGAAACCGCGCGGATCGCGGGCCCAGGGCTCGATCTCGTCGCGGCCGATCGGGACACCGACCGCCGGGGCCTGGGGCCTGTTCAGCGCATGCACGACCTCGTGCAGCAACAACCCCTGACGAAGCGTCGGCGACAGCCGGTTCGCGATCTGGTACCAGCGTGAATTCTGCCCCTGGAAGCGGACAGGCAGCACCTGTGCACCCGAGCGCTGGATCAGCTTGGCGGTGAAGGGGTGCCAGAGGGCCTCGACCGCGGGACCGAAGAATGTTGGCGAGGAGGCCACGACCCCGGCCGGGAACAGCGCCACGACACCGCCCTGAGCGAGATAGTCCATCGCGGCCCGGCGCATCTCGAGATTGCGTTCGCGCGCATCCTCGGCATGGGGAAAGGGCACCGGGATCATGAATTCGGCCACCTCGCCGACATCGGTCAAGAGCGAGCGGGTCAGGATCTTGTAATCGCTCCGCACCCGGCCCAGGAGCTCGGCCAGCACCATGCCGTCGACCAGCCCATGCGGGTGGTTCGCCACGACCACCAGCGGCCCCTCGCGCGGGATCCGCGCCACCTGCTCGGACGGGGTCGCGACCCGGATGCCCATCACGTCGAGGGCCTGGCGCCAGAACGCCTGGCCCCGGGGCACACCGCCGGCCTCGAACTTGCGGACCAGCCGCAGCAGCGTGAGCTTGCCGGTCAGGATCTCGATGGCCCGGATCGCCTGGGCACGGAGCGGATCCGGAAAGGTGCGGGCATAGGACAGCTCGCGCGCATCATAGGGCGGCTCGGCCCCGGGCTGGGCAGGCATGCGCGCGCCGCCCTACATGTCTTCGCCGAACCGGGCCGCGACCAACCGTTCCAGCGCATCTGCAAGCTTCAGCGCCTCGGGCCCATGGGTCGAGACCTCGATCGCGGTGCCTTTCGAAGCCGCGAGCATCAGGAGCCCCATGATGGAATCGCCGGACGCGTTCATCCCGTCGCGATACACCTCTGCCGTTGCGTCATGTTCCTCGACGCATTCCACAAACTTGGCCGAGGCCCGGGCATGCAGCCCCTTCTCGTTCACGATTTCAAAGGTTCGTGTCACTCTGTTGCTGGTCAATGGGTCCTCACAGGCCGCCTGCGTCGAAACTGTCAATATATTTGCGCGCGGCCGCCAGTGCCGAAGCGGTGGCATCGCTGACACTCATGCGGCGCGACTTGGCCAGCTTGATCAGCATCGGCAGGTTGGCGCCATAGAGGATTTTCCGATCGCCGGGTGCGCAGGCTCGGATCGAGAGGTTGGAGGGCGAACCGCCGAACATATCGGTCACCACCACGACGCCGCCGCCCTCATCGACCTCGTCGGCGGCACGGCAGATCTCGTCCTGCTTGGCAGCACGGTCATCGTCGGGCGCGATCGCGATGGCACGAATCCCGGGCTGCGGGCCCACGACATGCTCCATCGCGGCCAGGTATTCCCGGGCCAGGCCCCCATGCGCGACGATGACGATTCCGATCACGCGCCCGTTCCCGTTCGCATTGCGGGCACGCCCTGTGCCCGCCTCTCCAGTTCCCTATGCCTTATAGACACTTGCCATTCCGTTGCCGCAAGCCGTTTTGCCACGGCCTCGGCCATGGCGACCGAACGGTGTTGCCCTCCGGTACAGCCGAACCCGATCGAGATATGGCTGCGGCCCTCGTCGCGATGCGCGGGCAGCACAAGCGCGGCGAGGTCACAGATCCGGTCGAGAAAGGCGGCATGACGCGGGTCGGCCGCGACATAGGCCGCCACCGCCGGATCGCGGCCGTCCAGCGTCCGAAGCGACGGGTCCCAGTAGGGATTGCGCAGAAAGCGGCAATCGAAGGCCGTGTCGATGCCCAGGGGCAGGCCACGCTTGTAGGAAAAGGAGTGCAGCGAGACCGCAAGCGGCGCCGCGCCACCCGGGGCGAAGCGCGCGGTCATCTCGGCGCGGAACTCGTGGATCGTCAGATCGGACGTGTCGATCAGACTGCTGGCAAGTTCGCGGATCGGACCGAGGATATCGAGCTCTCGCGCGACCCCTTCGGCCGGGCTTTCGGCCGGCGCCATCGGGTGACGCCGCCGGGTTTCGGAGAAGCGGCGCAGCAGCACATCGGGGCGGCAATCGAGGTAAAGCACATCCGCCTCGAGCCCCGGCGCCGCAGAAAGCCCGCGGATCAGGTCGGCCAGCGCCTGGGCCGAGAAATCGCGGGTGCGAATATCCACCCCGAGCGCCAGAGACGGACCTGGCATCGGACCATCGAGAAGGCGCGGGATCAGCGATATCGGCAGGTTGTCGATTGCCTCGAAGCCCAGATCCTCGAGCACACCCAGCGCGGTCGAGCGCCCCGCACCGGAGGCCCCGGTCACCAGCAGGATGCGCTGGGGCCGGACAGGCGGATCGTTCTCGAGAGGATTGGACATCAGTCGCTTGGCCCGGCGATAAGGTATTGCAGGATGGCTGCGGCAAAATATGGCCGATCCACCCGGCGAAGCAAGGGCAGCGGTTTCCCGAGGATCTCGGTCATGCGCACCGGCGGCAGCCGCTCGGTTTCGGAATGATCGAGATCGACCGCCAGCACCACCGGCGCCGAGGCGACCGCCTCGGCGCGCAGCAGCCCGACGCTCCGCGCCTCGATCAACCCGCGAATCGTGTCGGGCGCGGTGGCGACAAGCCCGTTTTCGACCCGGGTCAGGATCGTGCGATCATCGGCGACGAGCTCCGCGCCAAGGGCCATCAGCTGCAGCGCCAGCGCCGACTTGCCGGTGCCGGAGGCTCCGCTGATCAGCACGGCCCGGCCCCGATGCGCCACGGTACTGGCGTGAAGGATGCGGCTTGGAACGTCGGGCATGGCGGTCACGGGCCTCTCCGGCAAGGGTCGGGCCTCAGATCGGAAGGCCGACAACGAAGCGGGCGCCCAGTTGCTCCGATGTGACGTCGGCCTCGGTCGGGCGGATGTTCTCGGCCCATATCACACCGCGATGAGCCTCTACGATCTGTTTCGAGATCGCAAGTCCAAGACCGGAATGATTGCCGAACTGCCCGGGCGGCCGCTCGGAATAGAAGCGGTCGAAGATCTTGGTCAGCGCCTGTCCGGGAATGCCCGGCCCGGTATCCTCGACCACGACCAGCACCCGATTGTCGCGTTTGCGCGCCCAGATCCGGACCGCATCGCCGGCCTCGCAAAACGAGATCGCATTGGTGATGAGGTTGACGAAGACCTGCGCCAGGCGTGCCTCGAGGCCCTGGATCTCGATCGGATCCGGTGGCAGGTCGGCGATGAAATCGATGCCGCGCTCGCGCGCCTGCTTCCCGAGATGATCCGCAAGACCGCGCAGCATCCGCACCAGATCGACCGTCGTTTCCTCTTCCTTGACCAGTTCGCTGTCCAGCCGGGATGCATTCGAGATATCGCTGACCAGCCGGTCGAGCCGACGTACGTCATGTTCGATCACGTCGAGCAGCCTGGCGCGCTGGTCCTCGCGCCGGGCCACCCGAAGCGTCCCGGTCGCCGACCGCAGGCTGGCAAGCGGATTCTTGATTTCATGTGCGACATCGGCGGCGAACTGTTCATTGGCGTCGATCCGGTCGTAAAGCGCCGCGACCATGCCGCGCAGCGCCCCCGAAAGCCGCCCGATTTCATCGGGCCGGGCCGTCAGGTCGGGGATGCGGACCCGCCCCGGGCTCATCGAGCGTGCATTGCGGTTCTGCCCGATCTCGGCGGCGGCCGCGAGCTCGGAAAGCGGATTGGCGATGGTCGAGGCAAGAACCAGACCGAGGCCAACCGAAACCAGAAGCGCGATCACGAAGACCTGCAGCACCTCCTCGCGCTCGATCCGGACAAGGCGATCGATCTCGCCGCTGGCCGAGACCATGGCCACGACGCCGATCACCCGCCGCTCCTGAAGGATCTGTGCGGTGACGGTGAATGTCGTACGGCCCGAAGAGTCGACCCCGGTCTCGACCTGCAGCCCGTCAATCAGGGTGGTTGCGACCTGATCGGTCAGCCGCAGCTGAGGATCGCCCTCGGCATCGCCGCCCTTTTCCAGCCCGAAAAGCGACAGTCCGCCAAGCCAGGCACGATACAGCGCATCGGTGATCACGGTGATCCAACCGTCATCCCCATATTCCCCGACCGGCCAGTCTGTCCCGGCAGAGCCGCGGGCACGTCCGACCAGGTTCAGCTCCCTGTCGAACACGAAGACCTCGGCCCCCTGCGCAAGTTCGAGACCGGTCAGTAGAGCATCGACATCGAGGCCGTTGCCCGAAAGGGCGGCGGGCCGGTCATCGAACCGGGCCTGCGCCTCGAACACATCAGCTACCAGATTGGTCTCGGCCACCATGCCGCTTTCGCGCAGGCTGAGCAGGCTGTCGCGCGCGGGGTTGAGATACAGCACGCCAGAGATGAGCAGGATCTGCGCGATAAGGTTGGCGGCAATGATCCGCCGCGCCAGCGGCGAGCGCTTCAGCGAAACGAAGCCACACCGCGGGCCACGGCACCGACGGTCGGGTTCAGCCGCCCTGCGCCCGGGGGCGTCCCCGGGCCCGGCCCCCTGATCGGCACTCCGCTTGCTGTCCCGCACCGGCTCTGCCCCCGGAAATCCGCCTCACTCCTCGTTATAGCGATAGCCGATACCGTACAGCGTCTCGATCGCCGAGAATTCCGTATCGACCTGACGCATCTTCTTGCGCAACCGCTTGATATGACTGTCGATGGTGCGATCGTCGACATAGACCTGATCGTCATAGGCCACATCCATCAGCTGATCGCGGCTTTTCACGAAACCGGGGCGCTGCGCGAGCGCCTGCAGCAGCAGGAACTCGGTCACCGTCAGCGACACATCAAGCCCCTTCCAGGTCACCGAATGGCGCAGCGGATCCATCGTGAGCTGTCCGCGCACCATCGTCTTGCTTTCCTCGGGCGACGGGCCGGCATCGGCGGCGATCACCTCCTGCCGGCGCAGCAAGGCACGGATGCGTTCGACCAGAAGCCGTTGCGAGAAAGGCTTCTTGACATAATCGTCGGCCCCCATCCTGAGCCCCAGGACCTCGTCGATCTCATCATCCTTGGAGGTGAGAAAGATCACCGGCATCGTGCTTTTGCGGCGCACCCGTTGCAGCAGATCCATGCCATCCATTCGGGGCATCTTGATGTCGAAAACGGCCATGTCGGGCATGCGCTTGTTGAAAGCGTCCAGCGCCGCCTGACCGTCATTATAGGTTTCCACCTCGAAACCTTCAGCCTCGAGCGTCATGGAAACGGAAGTGAGGATATTCCGGTCATCGTCGACGAGCGCAATCCTAGACATGGAAGATTTCCTTATCCTGTCCGCAAGCGGAACCATATGATTTTACGCGACATTTACTCACGTCACAGCGCAAATCGCCGACCCGATGCGAATCGCGGCACCACATTGAGGCACATTGAAGCCGGAAAACGTTTACCTAACCGCTAACAGCGCTCTGCCGCCGGGCCGATGCAAATTGCGCAGGTTTTTTTACCCAAAGGCGCAAAATGATTGCGCTACCAGAGAAAAAATCAAACTATGATTGCGCTAACGCCCTGTCGGTCCCTGTTGTTTCATGGAAACGTCATGCTATAGCCGCGCGGACCGAGATGCGGTGGCAAGGAGCATTAGACCATGGAATTCGGACGCGTGAACCCCAATCAGCGCCTTGAGGCACAGGGCATCGAAGGGCTGGGCAAGGTCTATTACAACCTCTTTGAACCCGCGCTGGTCGAAGAAGCGCTCAAGCGCGACGAAGGGACCCTCGGCAAGGGGGGAAGCCTCCTCGTGACCACGGGCGTCCATACCGGCCGGTCTCCGAAGGACAAGCACGTCGTGCGCACGCCGGAGGTGGTCGAGCATATCTGGTGGGAGAACAACCGCCCGATGGAGCCCGAGGCCTTCGACCGGCTGCATGCCGACATGCTGGCACATCTCAAGGGCCGCGAGGTCTTCGTCGAGGATCTGTATGCCGGCGCCGATGCCGACAACCGGCTCGACGTGCGGGTCGTCACCGAGATGGCCTGGCATGGCCTGTTCGCGCGCCACCTGCTGCGCCGCCCCGCGCTGGAACAGCTCGACAGCTTCGTGCCCGAATTCACCATCATCAACTGCCCGAGCTTCAAGGCCGATCCCGAACGCCATGGCTGCCGCTCCAAGACCGTGGTCGCGCTGAACTTCGCCAAGAAGCTGATCCTGATCGGCGACACCGAATATGCCGGCGAGATCAAGAAGTCGGTCTTCACCCTGATGAACTACATCCTGCCCGGCAAGGGCATCATGGCGATGCACTGCTCGGCCAACCACGCCAAGGACAACCCGGTCGACACCGCGATCTTCTTCGGCCTGTCGGGCACCGGCAAGACCACGCTTTCGGCGGACCCGTCGCGAACCCTGATCGGCGATGACGAACATGGCTGGTCGGATAACGGCACCTTCAACTTCGAAGGCGGCTGCTATGCCAAGACCATCAGCCTGAACCCCGAAGCCGAGCCCGAGATCTATGCCACGACCTCGAAATTCTCGACCGTGATCGAGAACATGGTGTTCGATCCGCATACCAAGGAGCTCGATTTCGAGGATGACAGCCTGACGGCCAACATGCGTTGCGCCTATCCGCTGCACTACATCTCGAATGCCTCCGAGACCTCTCTGGGCGGGCATCCGAAGAATATCATCATGCTGACCTGCGACGCCTTCGGCGTGCTGCCCCCGATCGCGCGGCTGACCCCGGCCCAGGCGATGTATCACTTCCTGTCGGGCTTCACCTCGAAGGTCGCCGGGACCGAAAAGGGCGTGACCGAGCCCGAGCCCACCTTCTCGACCTGCTTCGGCGCCCCCTTCATGCCGCGCCGCCCCGAGGCCTATGGCAACCTCCTGCGCGACAAGATCGCCAAGCATGGCGCGACCTGCTGGCTGGTCAATACCGGCTGGACCGGCGGGGCCTACGGCACCGGCTCGCGGATGCCGATCAAGGCAACCCGCGCGCTGCTGACCGCAGCACTCGACGGCTCGCTGAACGATGCCGAATTCCGCAAGGATCCCAATTTCGGCTTCGAGGTGCCGCTCGCGCTGCATGGCGTTTCCGAGGAATTGCTGGACCCGCGTCGCACCTGGGCCGATCCGACGGAATATGACGCCCAGGCGCAGAAGCTGGTCCGGATGTTCTCGGAGAACTTCGCCCAATACCTGCCCTTCATCGACGACGACGTGAAGGAAGCCGCGATCGGCTGATCCGTCGGCTCGGCATTGAATAGGCCCGGTCTCGCGACCGGGCCTATTTCGTTTCAGAGGGCCGCCTTGCGGCCCGGACTGGGTATTTCCACCAAGAAGAAGGAGGGGTCAGCTGTCCGACCAGCGGGCGAGCGCGGCCTCATCGGCATCGCGGGCCGCAACCCAGGCCGCGCCATCGGTGCCGAATTCCTTCTTCCAGAACGGGGCACGGGATTTCAGGTAATCCATCAGGAATTCGGCCGCGGCGAAGGCATCGGCACGGTGCGGAGCGGCAGTCGCGACCATCATGATGGTCTCGCCAGGGGTAAGGCTGCCATGGCGGTGGATCACGAGACAGTCGAGAAGCCGGAAACGCGTCATCGCCTCGGCAGCGATGGCCTCGAGCGCGCGCTCGGTCATGCCGGGATAGTGTTCAAGCTCCATCCGGGCGAGCCCGCCATCGTCGCGGACCAGACCGGCGAAGGTCACGACCGCACCGGCATTGCCGCACCCGCTGGCAAAGGCAGCGCATTCGGCGCCGAAATCGAACGGGCCGGACTGGACGCCGATGCGCATCTCAGCCGCCGGTCATCGGCGGGAAGAAGGCAACCTCGCGCGCGCCCGCAAGCGGCGCGTCGAAATCGGCAAGCTCCTGATCGAGCGCGACCCGCAGCGCCGAGAGATCGGCGAAGGCGGCGGCATAGCGCTCTTCGCGGGCGGCGAGTTCCTCGACCAGGGCGGCGACGGTCGGAGCCCCGGTCTCGATCCGCTCTTTCGGCAGGCCGATCCGTTCCCGGACCCAGGCAAAATAGAGCACGTCGATCATGGCACCTTCTCCTCCTTGAGATAGGGCCAGGACTTGGCGAAATAATCGGCCCCGGTGATCAGAGTCAGCGCCGACGCCGCCAGCAGCAGCGCGGTGCCGAGCCCCTCGATGGCGGCATGGGGCAGGATGCCATGGGCGATCAGCACCGAGATCGCGATCATCTGCACCGTGGTCTTCCATTTGGCGAGTTTGGTGACCTTGAGCCGCCCGGCCTGGGCGCCGAGAAATTCGCGCAGGCCCGAGACGAACACCTCGCGGAAAACGATCACCGAGGCCGCAAGCGTCAGCCAGGTCGGCATGCCGAACTTAGCCACCATGACCAGCAGCGCGGCCAGCACCATCGCCTTGTCCGCAATCGGGTCGATCATCGCACCGAAGCGGCTGGTCAGATGCCAGCGCCGGGCGACATAGCCGTCGACCCAGTCGGTGATCGAGGCCCCGATGAAGAGCACCAGCGCGACCCAGTCGGCGACGGGGCTGTCCCAGAGGAAATAGACCAGCGGGAACAGCGGTGCCGCCGCGAGTCGCAGCACCGACAGGATATTGGGGAGAGTCCATCTCATGGCCGGGTCATAGCGCGTCAGCCCCGCTCATGGAAGAAGCCGTAGATGGTTTCGGCGAGACTGTCGGAAATTCCCTCGACCGCCTTCAGATCGGCGAGCCCGGCCCGGCTGACCGCCTTGGCACTGCCGAAATGGGTCAGGAGCGCGCGTTTGCGGGTGGCGCCGACGCCGGGGATCTCGTCGAGGGGCGTCGCCCCCATGGCTTTCGCCCGTTTCGCGCGATGGGTGCCGATGGCAAAGCGGTGCGCCTCGTCGCGCAGGCGCTGCACGAAGTAAAGCACCGGATCGTTATGCCTCAGCGCGAAGGGACGTTCGCCGGGACGGTGAAACTCTTCCTTGCCGGCATCGCGGTCGATGCCCTTGGCCACGCCCACGACCGGCAGATCCTCCACGCCCAGATCGCCCATGATCTCGGCCACCGCTCCGACCTGCCCCGCGCCGCCATCGATCAGCAGCAGATCGGGCCAGGTCTCGCCTGCCCGGTCGGGATCTTCCTTCAACAGGCGCTGGAAGCGGCGGGTCAGGACCTCCTTCATCATGCCGAAATCGTCGCCCGGCGTCAGGTCGTCGCCGCGGATGTTGAACTTGCGGTACTGGCCCTTGACGAAGCCCTCGGGCCCGGCCACGACCATGGCGCCAACCGCATTCGTGCCCTGGATATGCGAGTTGTCGTAGATCTCGATCCGCTTCGGCGACGCCTCCAGCCCGAAGGCCTCGGCAAGGCCGGCCAGAAGCTTGCCCTGGGCCGCACTTTCCGCCATCCGCCGTCCGAGGCTCTCGCGCGCATTGCGGGCGGCGTTCTCGATCAGCTCGGCCTTCTCGCCCCTCCGGGGCACCGCGAGTTCGACCTTGCGTCCGGCCTTCTGGGACAGCGCCTCGGCCATCAGGTCACGATCCTCGATGTCATGGGACAGAAGGACCAGCCGGGGCGGTTCCTTGTTGTCGTAGAACTGACCGAGGAAGCCCTGCAGCAATTCGGGGGCCTCGGCGCCACTGCCCGTCTTGGGATAATAGTCGCGGTTGCCCCAGTTCTGATGCGCGCGGATGAAGAAGACCTGCACGCAGGCCTGCCCGCCTTCCATATGCAGCGCGACCACATCGGCCTCGGGCACGCCGCGTGGGTTGATCCCCTGCACCGACTGCACCTGGGTCAGCGCCCGGATCCGGTCGCGCAGGCCCGCGGCGCGCTCGAATTCCATCGCCTCCGAGGCCGCCTGCATCTCGGTCGCCAGCGCCTCCTGCAGCCCCGAGGACTTGCCCTTCAGGAAATCCTCGGCATCGCGCACCGCGGCCGCATAGCCCGCCTCGGAGATGCGCCCGACACAAGGCCCGCTGCAACGCTTGATCTGGTAAAGCAGGCAGGGCCGGGTGCGGCTTTCGAACATCGCATCCGAACAGTTGCGCAGCAGAAACGCCTTCTGCAGCTGGTTCAGGGTCCGGTTCACCGCACCGGCGCTGGCGAAGGGGCCGAAATAGGCCCCCTTCACGGTCTTGGCCCCACGATGCTTGCGGATCTGCGGAAAACGATGGTCCTTGGCGACCAGAATGTTCGGAAAGCTCTTGTCGTCGCGCAACAGCACGTTGTAGCGCGGCTTGAGTTGCTTGATCAGGTTCTGCTCGAGCAGCAGCGCCTCGGTCTCGGTGCGCGTCGTGAGAAACATCATCGACGCGGTTTCCGAGATCATCCGGGCGATCCGGGCGCTATGCCCCGACGGCTTGGCATAGTTCGAAACCCGCCGGCGCAGATTGCGCGCCTTGCCGACGTATAGCACCCGGCTTTCTGCATCGAGCATCCGGTAGACGCCCGGCGAGCTGTCGAGCGTGGCCAGATAGGACTGGATGCAGGCATGGCCGCGGGGGCGCCGGGCGGCGTCGCTATCCTCGGTCGGGGTCATCGCTCAGACTCCGTGATTCCGACGATGCCCTGCAACGGCCCCCCGGCAGAGGCAAGGGAAAACAAATCCACGACTTCTGTGGATAAATTTGAGCATAACCTGCGGGCACCTGCAAATTTCCATTGTTTTCCGCCTCATTCCTTGGTTCGCTCAAATTTTAGGCGCACTCGCAACTGGCTGATTTTCGGCATTATTTTTTCGGACTGTGACAAAAGCTTGATATTGTTTAAGAAATCATTACCAAACTGTGACGTCCCCGTGACCCCGTGGAAAAACCGAGCCGGCAGTGGCCCCGTGCGCTATTCGACGCCCAGCACATCGGGTGTCCGCCAGCCCAGATGCTGGCCGCCATCGACGCAGATCAGCTGCCCCGTGACCGCACGCGCACTCAGCAGATAGTCGAGCGCCGCGCAGATGTCCCCGGGATCCGCACCGCGTTCGAGCACGGTGCTGGCGCGCTGCCGGGCGAAGTGGTCCTCGGACTGGCGCGCCCCCTTCAGGGTCGGTCCCGGGCCGATGGCATTGACCCGGATCGCCGGGGCCAATGCCTGCGCGGCGGTGCGGGTCAGCGCCCAGAGCCCCATCTTGGCCAGCGTATAGGTCATGAATTCGGGTGTCGGCTTCAGCACCCGCTGATCGATCACATTCACCACCAGCCCGGTTGCCAGCGCTTCGCCCGCCGCATCGCGCGCGGGTTCGGTCACACCCGCGGCAAAGCCCTGCATCAGCACGAAGGGCGCCCGCAGGTTCGACCCGAGATGACGGTCCCAGCTTTCGCGGGTGGCCGTGCGAAGGGTGTCATATTCGAAGATCGAGGCGTTGTTGACCAGAACCGTCAGCGGTCCGCCCAGCGCCTCGGCCGCGCGCGGCACCAGCGCCTGGGTCTCGTCCTCGTCCAGCAGATCGGCCCGGAGCGCCACCGCCCTCCGGCCCAGCGCCCGGATCTCGGCCACGGTCTCGGCGGCGGCATCGGCGCTGCCCGCATAATGCACGGCCACGTCATGACCGCGACGGGCCAGATGCAGCGCCATCGCCCGGCCCAGCCGCTGCGCGGCGCCTGTGACAAGGGCCCGCCCGCTCACAGCAGAAGCACCCCGGCATAGGCCGCGTAGAGCAGGAAGAACACCGCCCCCCAGACCCGGCCCAGCGCGAGCCGCCAGACGACGAAGGGCGTCAGCAACAAGGCGGCGCCAAGCATCACCCAGAGATCGAAGCGCAGCATTTCGGGCGGCACGGCGATATCGCCGAAAAAGCTTGCCATGCCGATGATGGCCAGCAGGTTGAACATGTTCGAGCCGATCACGTTGCCCATCGCGACATCGGCCTGACGCCGCAATGCCGCCATCACCGTGGTGGCCAGCTCGGGCAGCGAGGTTCCGACCGCGACCAGCGTCAGGCCGATCACCGTGTCGGACACGCCGATTTCATGCGCGATGCTGATCGACGCATCGACCAGCAGGTCGGCCCCCAGCGGCAGCCCCAGAAGACCCAGCACCAGAAACATGCCGATCTTGAACCAACCAAGCGAAGGGTCGGCGCCTTCGACCTCTTCCTCGGTCTCATCCGAGGCGGCGCATCTGGCGGCCTCTGCGGCCACTACGGCCTCGCGGCGATGGTTGCGCGCGGAGAGGAATGCATCGACCAGCACGAAGCCCAGCGCCAGCATCAGCCCGATGCCGTGAATCCAGGTGATCGGCCCGATCATGCAGACGAACAGGAAGAAAAGCGTCGATCCGACCATCAGCGCGTAAGTGCGCCGGGTGTCGCATTCATCGGTGCGAATGCCCGTCATCAGCGCGGGGATCCCCAGCACCAGCAGCACATTGGCGATGTTCGACCCGACGACATTCCCCATCGCGATCCCGGGCGAGTTGTCGAGCACCGCCTTGATCGAGATCAGCAACTCGGGCGCCGAGGTGCCGAAGGCCACGATCGTGAGGCTGACGATCAGCGCCGGAACCCCGAGGCGCAGCGACAGGTTGACCGCCCCCTTGACCAGACTGTCGCCGGCCAGCAGCAAAAGCGCCAGCCCCAGCCCCGCATGCAGCAGATCGCTTGCCATCCGGCCCTACCCCTTGCCGCAGGGGCATGGCCCGCTGCCGATCCTGAACCGCCCGCATTGCGGGCATTTTGCGGGCTTCCGTCGCCCGGGCAGCAAGCCGCCGCGCGGGCGCGGCAGGCGCAATTTTCCGAACATGCCGAGCGCGGCCATGCCGATGAGAAACAGAAGCGCGACCTTCAGCAGCATCGGCTAAAGACCATATCGCGACCAGAGAAGCCGCGCCTCGAGCTCGTCGGCAATCCCGGCAACCCCCGGCGCCCCGAGCCGCGACCAGAGCCCGCGCCGCGGCGCATGCAGCGAAAAGCGGACCTTGTCGCCGAAGCGTTCCTTCATCTTCGGCACGAGATGCCCGAGCCCGTCGGCCAGCCCGACCTCGACCGCCTGCGCGCCGACCCAGACATCGCCAGTGAAAAGATCGCGGTCGGCCGCAAGCCGGGCGCCGCGTCTTTCCCGCACATGCGCCTTGAACGCGGCGTGGATCGGCTCCTGCAGCTGCATCAGCCGCGCCACATCCTCGGGTTTCTCGGGCTTGAACGGATCGAGAAAGCTCTTGCTTTCGCCCGCGGCATGGACCCGGCGCTCGACGCCATGGCGCGCGATCAGGTCCTGAAAGCCGAAGCCCGCATAGATCACCCCGATCGAGCCCAGGATCGACGAGGCATCGGCCCAGATCTCGTCGCCCGCACAGGCAAGCCAGTAGCCACCCGAGGCGGCGACATCCTCAACGAAACTGTAGACCGGCGTCTGATGCTCGTCCGCAAGCCGCCGGATCCGGGCCGCGATCAGCGCGCTCTGGGCCGGCGAGCCGCCCGGCGAATTGACAATCAGCGCGACCGCGTCGGGCTTGCCCTTCTTGAAGGCGCGCTCGATCACCGGTGCGAGCCCGGCATCCGACAGCGCGCTGCCGCGGGACGAGGCGGCAATCCTGCCCGAAAGGCGGACAACAGAGACGAGCGGGTCCGATTTGACGAAGGGAAGCCAGCGTTTCATGTCACCGGATGTAGAGTGGCAGCAAGCGGCGAACAAGGTATCGCTGCGAAACCATACCGATTGCGACACCGCGACCTGTCCTTCCCTTTGCGCGTGCAGCGGCTGCGCCTGTCCTCACCACGCCGTCAGACCGGCCCTCACCCAGGCTCTGAAACGGACGGGTCCGGATCGGCGGATCACGTCGCAGTTGCGACGGAAACGAGCCATGCCACCCTGAAAACACCGGCGTCGTGGCCGATCGACGCGCCCTGGAATCCAAGGCCGCGACCGGAGAACGCCCTCTCCTCGCGGGCGCCGTCCACCCCGCCATGCCCCGCGACACGGACAGTCCGCCGTTCCCGGGCCCGACCTTCGGCGCTCAACGCGGAGAAAGCCTCGGGATGCCCGCGCCTGCCGCAGGGCATAGTTCCGCTTCAGCATGATCAGATCGGCGCCGGGCAGATTACGGATAGGGACGCCTAGCACCTTCCGGCCGGCGACATCGCCCAGTGCGGCGAGGCGTCGATCCTGCGCCGCGGCGCATCATTGGACGGGGGGAGCCGATGACGCCACAGACCTGCTGGGGTGCACATGGCTGCCCGCCCCGCGATCCTGCCCCCGTCGGCCATGACCGGCCCCATGCTTCACCCCATACCCTGCCCGCAGGGCTCGTGCCCGGCGCCTTTTTCTGCGACGCGCCATTGGCAGGAAGCGGGCAAGGCCGGCCTCCAGTCCGGGGACGGCATACTGCTGAAACCCGCCCCCGATCATCGCGATATCATGCGGAGAGCCAAGCCCCGTCAGGCGCGGCGGCACCAGAACCCGTCAGGGGCCGCTCCGGAATGGCAGGCAGGCTGCAGGGGGCCCGGTCAGGGTCGCCGACGACCTGCCCCTCACCGGCCCCGCCTTCCCTGTTCTGGCCCTCCGCTTCCGTGCCGCGCCGCCTCAGTAGAGAACGACGCTGCGGATGCTCTCGCCCGAATGCATCAGATCGAAGCCCTTGTTGATCTCGTCGAGGCTCAGGGTGTGGGTGATCAGCGGATCGATCTCGATCTTGCCCTGCATGTACCACTCGACGATCTTCGGCACGTCGGTCCGGCCGCGGGCGCCGCCGAAGGCCGTGCCCTTCCAGGTCCGCCCGGTAACCAGCTGGAACGGCCGGGTCGAAATCTCGGCGCCTGCGGGCGCTACCCCGATGATGATCGACTCGCCCCAGCCCTTGTGGGCGCATTCCAAGGCGGTACGCATCACATTGACATTGCCGGTGCAGTCGAAGCTGTAATCGGCACCGCCCTTGGTCAGATCCACCAGATAGGGCACCAGATCGCCCTCAATCTCGGAGGGATTGACGAAATCGGTCATCCCGAAGCGTTCGGCCATGGCTTTCTTGGCCGGGTTCAGATCGACCCCCACGATCTGGTCGGCCCCGATCATCCGCAGCCCCTGGATCACGTTGAGCCCGATGCCGCCCAGTCCGAAGACCACGGCCCGGCAGCCCGGTTCCGCCTTGGCGGTGTTGACGACCGCACCGACCCCTGTGGTCACGCCGCAGCCGATATAGCAGACCTTGTCGAAAGGCGCGTCTTCGCGGATCTTGGCAACCGCGATCTCGGGCAGGACCGTGTAGTTCGAGAAGGTCGAACAGCCCATGTAATGCAGGATCGGGTCGCCATCGAGCGTGCGGAAGCGCGAGGTGCCGTCGGGCATGAGCCCCTGGCCCTGGGTGGTGCGGATAGACTGGCAGAGATTGGTCTTGGGGTTCAGGCAGTAATCGCATTCCCGGCATTCGGGCGTGTAGAGCGGGATCACGTGATCGCCCTTCTTCACGCTTTTCACCCCAGGCCCCACATCGACCACCACACCCGCGCCCTCATGACCCAGAATGGCGGGGAAAAGTCCCTCGGGATCGGCCCCCGAGAGGGTGAATTCGTCGGTGTGGCAGATGCCGGTCGCCTTGATCTCGACCAGGACTTCGCCCTCGCGCGGACCGTCCAGCTCGACCTCGGTCACCTCAAGCGGCTTACCCGCCTGAAACGCCACAGCGGCACGGGTTCTCATGGAATATTCCCTCCGGAGACAGATTTATAGACATTATACTTTAAGAGTATGAAAGCCCTCTCTGCCACCGACAAATGCGACATTGTCTGGCATCCCGACCTACAGAGAGCCCGCAATGCCACGACCGACTACGCGCCGACCCCAACCACCGAATTCGCCCGCGCCACTGCGCGAGATGAAAGCTCCGCGCGCCGAGCGATTGCTCAACCCGCGCCGACCAGCTTAGACACCAACCGGGCTCCGGTCGCCGCCGGAAGAAGATTCAGCGGCAGGTCACTCACGCCATGGCGTCGTTTTATGCCTGTCCTTGAACCGGGCAGCGGTTCATGCGCTGGATCTCGTTAGGCGAACCCGTTGCAGGACAGGGCACGGATGGGCTGTTCCATCGGGTGGTTCGGCATAGCCCCGGGCCCCCCGGGGCAAAATCGCCCGACGCGGCCTGCTGCCTCGTTTCAGCGAAATAACGCCGGTGATCCGAAAACGCGTGACCTTGGTCACCGGCGCGGTCCCGCCTTCTCCGCAACAGAGAGCCGAGGGCACGGGCCGCAATCGGGCGGGACACGATCCGACATGCACGCCCCGCCTTCACCCCCCTGGGAAGTAGCCGCGCACGAGAGCTTCGGAAATCAGGCTCCAGCCGTCGGCAACAACGAAGAAGGCCAGCTTGAAGGGCATCGCCACCACGGCGGGCGGCACCATCATCATTCCCATCGACATCAGAATGGCGGCCACAACGAGGTCGATGATCAGAAACGGCAGGAAGATCAGGAAGCCGATCTCGAAGGCACGCTGGATTTCGCTGAGCAGGAACGACGGCACCAGGAGCGAGAGCGGCGCATCGGCAATCGCGGCAGAGGGATCGGCCTGCGGGCGGAGCGACAGCAGACGTTCGAAGGTTTCGGCATCGGCGCGCCCGGCCATGAAGTTGCGGAACGGGTCAAGAATGCGCGGCAGGGCCTCGCCGATCGGCAGCGTCTCGTTCATCATCGGCACCACCCCCGCCTGCCATGCCTGGGTGAAGGTCGGCTCCATCACGAAATAGGTCAGAAACAGCGCCAGACTGACGATCAGCATGTTGGGTGGCGATTGCTGCAGCCCGATCGCCTGACGCAGGAGCGACAGGACGGTCACGATGAACGGAAAACAGGTCAACATGATCGCCAGACCGGGGGCCAGGCTGAGGACCGTCACCAGAAGGATCATCTGGACCCCGCGCCCGGCCAGCGACCCGCCCTCTCCGAGCGAGATCGAAATTTCCTGCGCCTGGGCGGGCAAGGCCAGGAAAAGCAGGAACAGGACGGCCGGAACAAGGCGCAGGAACATGTCGTTCAGGCCCCCGAAACGGTGTCGATGATCTCGGTCAGGCGGACTGCGATCTGACCGGCCTGGGCGCCTTCGACCTCCTGCAATTCGCCACGCGCGATCAGACGGTCCCCGATATAGAGTTCGACGGGGTCATCGATCCGGCGATCGAGAGGCAGAACCCCGCCACGGTCGATCTGCAGCAGGTCGCGCAGCAGCGGACGGGCCTTGCCGACCGAAACGGTGATCTCGATCGGAACCTGATCGAGAAACTTGGCGCCGAGACCTTCGCCCGGCGCGTCGGAAGATGTTTCAGCCATGGCGGCGTGCCTCCTCTTCGGTGGTCATGAAGTCATTCAGCGCGCCGCGGATCGCCGCCAGCATGCCGTCGATGTCTATTTCTCGCTCTGCCGCGCTGCCGCGCAGCACAGCCTGGCCGGGTCCGAGTGTGGGATCATCGACAATGCGCAGCGGCAGCCCGGGATCATTCCCGACAAGCTCTTCGAGAGCTTCGCGATTCTCGGGACAGACCTGCACCTGCAGCGGTCGGTTGGCCTCTGTTTCAGCCATCTCGCGGGTGATCTCGACCACCTTCCGGGCCAGCCCTCCCCGCGCGAGCTCCGGCAGAACGCGCTCGACCATGACGCAAAGCAGCGGCTCCAAAGCCTCCAGAACATGGACCCGGGCCTCGTGATAGCCGAATGACAGTTCCTGCAAGGTCTTCTCGAAATCGGCGCCGATCCTTGTGCGCGCCTCGGCTTCGGCCGCGCTGGCATCGTCCCAGCCGGCGCGATAGCCTTCCTCATAGGCATTCAACCGGATCTCCTGGGCATCAATTGCGGGCTGGTCGGGTTCGGTCTGAGGACAGGCCCCCTGATCGGAGAAATCCTCAAGCATCAACCGAGACATCAGGCTTTCTCCTGCCGGTCTTCCATCCAGCCGCGCAAGATCGCGATCGATTCCTCGCGGCGGCTTTCAATCAGGTCGCGCAGGCGGTCAACCGGGCTGTCGCTGCCGCCACCGAAGCCATCCATGCCAAGCGGCTGATCCGTGAAATCGGCGGGGTCGATCGCGGCCATGGTCATGGCGGGGAGGCCAAGATCGCCATCCATCCCGTCCTGCGGGCCATCGGCCGGATCGATCTCGCCATTGAGCCAGGTCTGGTCCTGACCGCTGCCAGCCGGCGCAGGCAGCCCCGCGACCGCGGCCTTGCCTTGATCGGCAAGGATCGGACGGACGACGAACAGGCCGAGGATCAAGGCGACCACCGACAGAACCGCCAGTTGGATGAGCGTCAGCGGATCGAGCGTGAACTCGCCGAAGAGGCTGCCTTGCGGTCCGCTTCCAGCCGCATCGAGCGGCTCGAAACGCATCGACTTGATGGTCAGCGCATCGCCACGCTCTGGATTGAAACCGGCCGCCGAAGCGATCAGTTCGCGCAGCGACTCGAGTTCGGCATCGGGCAGCGGTTGCCAGGTTTCGGTGCCATCCGCGGCGGTCGAGGTCACGCCTTCGACGAGAACGGCAATGCTGAGCCGCTTGACCGCGCCCGGCGCGCGCAGGATCTCGCGCTCTGTCTGCGAAACCTCGTAATTGACCACTTCCTGGGTCTCGCTCTCCTTGTGTTGCGACGAACGGTCGGAAGCACCGTCGCCATTCGGAAGGTTGCTGGCCACCGTGACCGAACCGCCATTGGTATCGCTGGAGCTCGATTGCCGCTGCTGGTTGTTCTCGCTGATCGCGACCCGGCCCTCGGGATCGATGATCCGCTCTCGGATCGACTCGCGCTGCGTCTCGGTATCGACACTGACCTCGACAATCGAACGCCCGGGCCCCAGCCGGGCCGAAAGCAGTCGCTCGAGGCGTCCCTTCAGGACCTCGGCACGGTCGTCACCAGCCGCCGAGGGGCTCGAGTCATCCGCCACGACCGTACCGCTATTGGCATCGATCACCGAGACATCCTCGGGCTTCATCCCCGACACGCTCGCCGCGACCAGATAGCGGAGCGCCTTGGCCTGGGCGCCCGAGACCGATCCGCCCGCCGCAGCGACCGTCACCGCCGCCGAAGGCGGCACGTCGCGGGCAAAGGGCCGGGCACTCGGCGTGGCAATATGCACCCGCGCAGTGCGGAACTGGGAATTGCCGGCAATCGTGCGGGCCAGTTCGCCTTCCTTGGCGCGCCAGTAAGCCGCGTCGAACATCTGCGATGTCGTGCCGAACCCCGAAAGGCCGTCGAGCAATTCGTACCCCGCCGCCCCGATCGCGGGCAGCCCGTCGCTGGCCAGTGTCATCCGCAGCGAGTCGCGCTGGCTGGAATCTACATAGATTGCGGGACCTTTCACCTCATAGGCCACACCCGCCTGATCCAGCGCGCGGATCACATCCCCTGCGGCCGCGGTATCGAGACCGGAATAAAGCAGCGCCATGCGCGGCGATGTGGCCACCCGCGACAGTGCGAGCACAGCCGCGAACATGGCGACAGTTGCGACGGCCACGACCACTCTTCTGCGTGGGCTCAGCCCGGTCCACATGGACAACAGCTGCTGCAAGAGACTTCTCCCGTTCCGGGGGGACTTCTGCCCCGTTTCTGCCTCACATCCTTCGCAGGCCCGGCTTAACAATCGGTTAGCCCTCATCCGGCTATAGAGGAGCCAACACAGAAGGAGCCCAGGACATGGCTGCGACCGATATGGCCGGCGCGGAAGAACCCGCGAAATCCTCGAAGAAACCCCTCATCATCGGAGTGGCGCTCGCGCTTGTCCTGGGCGGCGGGGCTTTTTTTGCGCTTTATTCCGGACTGATTCTCGGCGGCGACCCGGCACAGGAAACCGCAGCGGGCGCTCACGGCGGGGACGAAAAAGCGGCCGAATCGGGGCCGCTCGATGTTGCCTTCGTTCCGATCGAAAAGATGATCATCTCGCTCGGGCCCGAAGCCGCGAGCCGTCATCTGCGCTTCGAAGCCCAGCTCGAGGTGACGCCCGCTTACAAGGAAGACGTCACGCTGTTGATGCCGCGCGTCCTCGACGTGCTGAACAGCTATCTGCGGGCGGTCGACATGGCCGAGCTCGAGGACCCGACCACGCTCATCACCCTCCGCGCGCAAATGCTGCGCCGGGTGCAGCTCGTCACCGGAAACGGCCGGGTGCGCGATCTGCTCATTACCGAATTCGTGCTGAACTGAGGAGAATCCCATGGCGCTGATCTCGGACATTCTGCTCATTGCCGGAGCACTCGGAGCCACGCTCTACTGCTATGTTCTGGCGAGGCGACTGCGGCGCTTCAACGACCTGGAAAAGGGCATGGGGGGCGCGATCGCCGTGCTTTCGGCCCAGGTCGACGACATGACAAAGGCCCTCAAGGGCGCCCAGTTCTCGGCGAAAAGCTCGACCGACAGCCTCGAAAGCCTGACCGGCCGCGCAGAGGATGTCGCACGACGTCTCGAACTGCTGGTGGCCGCCATGCATGATCTGCCAGAGGACACGGTTCAGACGGCAGCCGCCTACAGCCAGAAACCTGCGGCCCCCGCAGCTCCGGAAACGCCCCCGGCCGCGCCGGCCCCGACCGGCACGGCGGATGGCGAACCCACGGTTCTGTTCCGCCGCACTGCCCGGGAGGCGGCGGAATGAAAGGATCCTCGCGTTCGAAACGGGCCAGCGGCGCCGTCCTTCCGGTCATCGCGGGGCTATTTCTCGCATCCGGCCTGATCCGCTTCGGCGATGGCACTGCCCAGGCCCTGGCCCAGGAATTGCAGGAAATGACCGCACCCACCTCAAACGGTGGCCCCGACGGCGGGCATGACAGCGCGTCAGATCCCTGCCCGCCTCCCGCCGATATCGCCGATCTGCTTGAGGCACTGAAAACCCGCGCCGCTGATTTGGACGCACGCGAAGCTACGTTGGAAGACAGGGCAGCAACGCTCGATATCGCCGGGGAAGAGATCTCACGGCAGATGGTAGCTCTGCAGGCGGCCGAAGACTCATTGAAATCGACCCTGGCCCTGGCGGATCAGGCCGCCGAGAACGATGTCGCGCGTCTCACAGCCGTCTACGAGAGCATGAAACCCGAAGAGGCCTCTGCCCTGTTTGCACAGATGGATCCGGAGTTCGCGGCCGGTTTCCTCGGACGCATGCGGCCCGATCTGGCCGCTGCGGTGATGTCGGGGCTCGAACCGAACGTCGCCTATTCGATCAGCGTGATCCTGGCAGGACGAAACGCCCGGGCTCCAAAAGAGTGAACACACCTTGTTAACCCGGGTCTGAGACTGTCCCCGACAAGGTCAGAGTAGCGGAGCACTATCCATGATTGGTATCGTCGGGATCATTCTCATCTTCGTGATGGTGTTCGGCGGCTACGTTATGGCTGGCGGCAAGATGGGAATCATCCTGCATTCGCTGCCCTTCGAATTCGCAATGATCGGCGGGGCCGCTACCGGGGCCTTCGTCATCAGCAACGACATGGCCGCCATCAAGCACACGCTCAAGGATATCGCCAAGGTTTTCAAAGGCCCGCACTGGAAGCCCGAGGACTACCGGGATCTGCTTTGCCTGCTGTTCGAGCTGATTCGCGTTGCGCGCCAGAACCCGCTGGAACTGGAAACCCATATCGAGGCTCCGGGCGATTCCGTCATCTTCGGCCGTTACCCCAAGATCGTGGCAGATCACGAGGCCGTCGATCTGATCTGCGACACGCTCCGCGCCGCCGGGATGAATTATGACGACCCCCATCAAGTGGAGGAAGTCCTGGAAAAGCGGCTCGAGGCGCATCTGCACCATTCCATGCATTCCAGTCACGCGTTACAATCGGTAGCCGACGCTCTGCCGGCCCTCGGCATCGTCGCTGCCGTGCTGGGGGTGATCAAGACCATGGGCTCGATCGACCAGCCGCCCGAGGTTTTGGGCAAGATGATCGGCGGCGCCCTCGTCGGGACTTTTCTGGGGGTGTTTCTCGCCTACGGCTTCATGGGGCCCTTCGCCTCGAAGCTGAAGGTCGTCGTCGAGGAGGATGCGCATTTCTACCTGCTGATCCGCGAGGTCTTGGTCGCCAATCTTCATAACCACCCGCCAGCGATCTGCATCGAAGTCGGACGGCAAAACACGCCTGGCGGCAGCCGACCGAGCTTCTCCGAACTGGAAGAGGCGCTGAAAGCGTCGAAACAGGAGGCCGCATGAACGCGCGCCACATCTTTCTGGCGCTGGCCCTTTTTGTGGGCCAGCCGACGCTCGCCCAACAGGTCGAGATCCGCTCGGGCGAGCATCCTGAATATTCGCGACTGGTCTTCGAGACCGAAACGCCGCAGGCGTGGACGCTCGGCCGCGGTCCGGACGGCTATTTGCTCCGATTTGACAACCGCGCACTTCGCCTCGATCTGGGCGATGTCTTCGACAGGATACCGCGCCGCCGCCTGACTGATGCCGCGCTGGTGGCGCCGGGACTGGTTTCCCTGCGCATCGGCCCGAACGCGCATGTCGAAGCCTTCGAATTGCGCCCCGGTCTTCTCGTTCTGGATTTTCGTACCGGCCCCGCGCCGGAGAATTCTCCTTTCGAAACTGCCCTGCAATCTGATGCAGGCATTTCCGCTGAGGAAGAGGCTCTTCCCACGCCTGCCGAACCGGTCCGCCCCGACCCTGCTCCCCCTCGGGCCGTCGATATCGCCGCCCAGCCCCCCACCCCGATCCCTGAAACCCCGGCGGTTCGTCTTCCTATCGATGTAGGCCTGACCTCCACCCTCACCCCTTCCGCAGGAATGAAACCTCCGGTCGCAATGGTGGAAAAGATGCTGGAGCCTGAGATTTCCCCGGCAGAAACCGACCCGAGAGTGGCGGCGATGCGCTCCGAACTGATGAAACAGATCGGCCGCGCCACCGCACAGGGCCTGCTTGAACCAGCACTGGACCTGCCGGCTCAACCCGATCCAACCCAGGCAAAAGCGGCTCCGACCGCCCGGGACGCGCTGCCGGACCCTGGCCAGCGTACGGAAGAGAGCGACCAGGCAGAAACGCCGGTCGCGGAAGATGACACCCCGCCTGACTGGCGCAACATGAGGGTCGAAACCAGCATGGATCGCGGGCTTGACATCGTTTCCGGGGATGGCGCCCTGGCGGCAGATGGGACCCGATGCCTCTCGGACGACAATTTCGATGTGATCGGCTGGGGAGGAGAGCGTGACCCCGGCGACCTGCTCGCCGAGAAGCGGAGCGCACTTCTCGACATGCGCGATACCACCGACCCTTCCGGCGTCATCGGCCTCGCTCGCGCCTATATCGCGATGGGTTTCGGCGCCGAGGCGCGCGCCGTTCTCGCCGCCACCGCGACGGAAACGTCCGTTGTGCCATTGCTGCGCGAGATGGCCGCCATCGTCGACACTGGCCAGGCCAATCATCCTGAGTTGTTCGATTCCCAGATATCCTGCCCGACCCGCGCAGCGCTTTGGGCCGCACTGGCCCGACCCGAGCTTCGGGATCTGTCAGACTTCAACCGCACCGCCCTTCTGCAGAGCTTTTCCGAGCTTCCGATCCATTTGCGACGTCATCTCGGTCCGAAACTGGCCGAACGGTTCCTTGCCGCCGGCGATCAGGCAACTGCCCTTCAAATCCGCAATGCCGTCGCACGCACCGGCGTGAAGGGTCAGACCACAGACCTGACGCTCATCGAGGCACAAATCGAACTGGCCCGCGGTTCCGACGCTCGGGCCGACCGGAAAATCGAAGAGGTAATTTCCTCTGGCGGAACGGGCACGGCCGACGCACTCGCACTTCGGATCGAAACGGCTCTCAGTCGCGATCAGATGCCGTCGGAGGATTCGCTGGCCCTTGCCGAGTCGCTCGCCTTCGAACGCCGTGGAACGGCCAGCGGCACCCGGCTCCTTACGCTCGCAATCCGCGGCCACGGCGCCCGTGCAGATTTCGAGACGGCCTTCGCGATGCTGGCCCATCATGGACTGGAAGGGCAAACAGAGTTGTCCTCCGAACTGCTGAGAGAGCTCGCGCGGCGCGGATCGGACGAGGAATTCATGCGCGAGGTTTATCTCGGCGCGCTGACACTTCCCGACATATCCTTCGATGCCGAAGCGCGCCTGGCCGTCGCGGACCGGCTGACAGCCATGGGCTTCCAGGATCGCGGTGCAAAAGTTCTCCAGCCACTGGCGCCCCAGGGCACACCCCGCGAACGACTGGTCCGCGCCCGCCTCGCCCTGGCACAGGGAAGTGCCGGTGAAGCCCAGCAATATATCGCTGGGCTCGACACCCCCGAAGCTGACGCGCTGCGCGCCTTGATCGCCCAAAGGCAAGGTGACCTGAAGTCGGCTGCCGATTATCTCGGCGCGGTTGGCGATGCCGCGGCGCAATCTGCAATGGCTTGGCGTGCCCGCGACTGGAACGACGTCGAATCCTTGGGCAAACCGAACCAGCGCGCCTTCGTTCAGACGAGGCGCGACCGGGAACCTGCTGATCTCACAATGGAACCCAGCCTGGCTGTGGCACGCGACGCCCTCGGATCCAGCGAGATCATGCGTGAAAGGCTGAAGGCCCTGCTCGATCAGCCCAGCACCCAGCCCTGATCCGGCTCTCGTTCAGCCTTTGTCAATCCATGCGACCTAAGCTCCCGACAAGTTAGATCGAATTGAGCGGGCCAGAATGGCACATCCCTCTCTCCTGCATGGACGCCCCTTCCGTCTTGCACCAACGCTTTCCGGCTCCACCAGGGCAGGACGCGCGGAATTCGGAGCCACCATCCCGTATCCCCGTCCGCGTCGAAAATCGGTTAGTTGCACCCCTCTCCCGAACGCATGCCAAAGAGCACGTCCCAATATCCCGAAGGTGCAAACCGGACGGAGCCGTCCGAACATCCAGACTGAACGTTGCTTCTCCTTGTCATTCCGGCTCCAAGGAACCTGACTCATGCCCGGCTTCTCGGTTTCCGAACTGTTCCGTCCCACAATTCTGATGGCGCTCGCGCTCATGGCGATCATCGTCATGATGGTGCTGCCGATGCCTGCCTGGGTCCTCGACATTGGTCTGGCCGCCTCTTTCGCCATCGCAATCCTTATCTTCACGGTAACGCTCTTCATCGAACGACCGCTCGATTTCTCATCCTTCCCGACCATCCTGCTGGCATCGTTGATGCTCCGGCTGTCGCTCAATGTGTCCTCGACAAAGCTCATCATCGGCCAGGGTCATACCGGGACGGGGGCAGCCGGCAATGTTATCGAAGGTTTTGCGATGTTCGTCATGGGGGGGAACGTCTTCCTCGGTCTGGTCGTGTTCGGCGTGCTGATGATCGTCAACTTCATCGTCATCACCAAGGGCGCGGGACGGATGGCCGAGGTCGGTGCGCGCTTCGCCCTTGATGGAATGCCGGGCAAACAGCTCGCAATCGACAGCGACATGGCGGCCGGGGCCATCGATCATACAGAAGCAAAGACGCGGCGCGAACGTGAACAAGCCGAAACGACCTTCTTCGGTTCGCTCGACGGGGCTTCGAAATTCGTCAAGGGCGACGCGGTGGCGGGTCTGCTGATAACGCTTTTGAACCTGCTTATGGGGCTTGCCATCGGCGTGATCATGCATGGCATGCCGCTAAAAGGTGCGTTCGAGACCTATGCGATCCTGACCGTCGGCGACGGCCTTGTCAGCCAGATCCCAGCCGTCATCATTTCGATCGCAGCCGCACTTCTGCTGTCGCGGGGCGGCACGACCGGCACAACGGATTTCGCGGTTTTCAATCAACTCGGCAAGCATCCGGCCGCCCTTGGAACTGTATCGGTTCTACTCGGCCTTTTCGCGCTGGTCCCTGGACTGCCATTCCTGCCCTTCATCGTCGGCAGCCTGGTGCTGGGGATCGCGGCGTTCAATCGGTGGCGCAGCATTCAGCGCGAGGCCGAACAAGCAGCCCAACCCGAAGCCGCGGAAAAGGCCGAGCCCGCCAACCGCATGGGCGATCTGCTCGATCTCGACGACATCCATCTGGAATTTGCGCCCGACCTGGTCGGGATGGTGCTCGATCCTTCCACCGGGATCGAAGCCCGCATCGTGTCCATGCGCCGTCATGTGGCAGAGAGTTTCGGCCTGATCCTGCCCGAGATGCGGCTGACCGATAATGGAGCCCTGACGCCGGGCACATATGTCGTACGCATCCAGGGCGTGGAACAGGCACGCGACCGGCTTCGGCCCGACCGGGTGCTGGCCCTTCAGGCCGGCGATATCGCGCTCCTCCCCCCCGGCGAGGATGTGCGCGAGCCCGTCTACGGCGCGCCCGCCCGCTGGGTCTCGGCGGACCGGCGCGAAGAACTGGCTTTACAGGGCGTCACCGTGGTCAACGCTTCCGAAGTGCTCGCGACGCATCTGCTTGAGGTTATCAAGAAAAACTTCGCACGACTTCTGACCAACAAGGCCCTGCGGCAGATCTTCGACGAGCTGAAGAACCTGTCGGATCAGTCCCGTGCCCAGGCCAATCGCCGGATGATCGACGATCTTGTCCCGGAAAAGGTGCCGCCGGACCTTCTTCTCGCCGTACTCAGGCTCCTGCTGGAGGAGCGTGTCTCTATTCGAAACATGCCGCTGATTCTCGAGGCCATCGCCGAAGCCAGACCGAGCCATGCGGGTGCGGAGGCGATCTGCGAACATGTCCGTCGGCGCCTCGGCTTCCAACTCGTCGCAGATCATCGCCGCGAAGACGGCACTCTGCCGCTATTACAGCTGTCGCCGGAGTGGGAAGCGCGGTTCTCGACCTATCAGGTCGGAGGCGAGGCCGGTGTCTCGGACGTCGCGCTGCCGCCGGAAGAATTCAATCGTCTGGCCAGCGCCGTGTCCGAAAAGCTGGCCAAGGCCGGCGAGAATGGAATATTCCCGGTGATCGCGACATCGGGCCGACGCCGCCGTTTCCTCCAGATGGCGCTTTCGGCCAAGGGCATCGCCGCTCCGGTGCTGTCTTTCGAGGAGATCGGAACCAACACGCGCCCCGCCTTGGTGGGCATGGTCGCGGCATGACGCTCGAACTCGCCCCGGCGTTTGAGTTCTGGCGTCCCCTGATCTGGGCGGCTTTCCTCGTCTTCCTGCGGGTCGGTGCGATCATGGCGATGTTGCCGGCCTTCGGCGAACGCGCGGTCCCCATGAGGGTTCGGCTTGGCCTCGCACTTGCCTTCACTGCGGTCGTGTCTCCGGCCGTGTCCCCAGGCCTCATAGAGACCCCGCCCTCACTGACGCTGGCCTTCACGACAGAAACCGTGATCGGTCTCGCCCTCGGGCTGGTCCTCCGGCTTATGATCCTTGCCTTGCAAATGGCGGGCGAAATCGCAGCGCAGGCCACCTCTCTGGCTCAGATTCTCGGCGCGGCTTCGATGGACCCGCAACCGGCGATGGGGCGGCTCATGCTGATGGCCGGACTGGCGCTGGCCGTAATGTCAGGGCTGCATGTACGTGCGGCAGAGGCGATGATCCTGTCCTACGACCTGTTGCCTGCGGGCCAGTTTCCCCATGCTGGCGATCTGGCCGATTGGGGAGTCGGCAGCATCGCCAAAGGTTTTGCCCTCGCCGCGACCCTGGCAATGCCCTTCGTGATCGCCTCATTGATTTATAATGTTGCACTTGGCGTCATCAACAAGGCGATGCCGCAGCTGATGGTGGCCTTTGTCGGCGCCCCGGCCATTACGGCGGGTGGACTGATCATTCTGTTTCTGTCGTTGCCGCCGATGCTGACATTCTGGCAGGACAAACTCCTGTCGCTTTTCGCGGCCCCGTTCGGAGCGGGCGGATGAGCGACGAGGATCCCGGCGACAAGCAGTTCGAGCCGACACAGAAAAAGCTCGATGATGCAAGGAGAAAGGGCGAAATCGCCCGATCGACCGATATCAATACGGCCGCAGTTTATGCCGGGTTCGCGCTGACTGCGATGGCACTCGGCGGCAGCAGCCTGATCAAGATGGGCGAGCTCGGCGCAGGTATGATCGGTCAGGCCGACCGGCTGGCACCTCTGCTTATGGAGGGGCATGGCAGCGCCCCAACAGGAGGCCTGATGGCGCGGTTTGGCCTTGTCGTGCTGCCCTGGCTTGCAATTCCCGCCCTTGCCGCCCTTGCTTCGGTTTTGGCGCAGCGCAGTCTGGTCGTCGCACCGGAAAAGCTGATGCCCAAGCTGTCGCGGATCAATCCGATCGAAACCGCGAAGAACAAGTTCGGCCGTTCCGGGCTGTTCGAGTTCACCAAAAGTACCGTCAAGCTCGCGCTCTACACCATCCTGCTTGCTCTCTATCTCAGCCATCATATCGAAGAAATGCTTGGCACGATGTATCTGTCACCCGCGATGGCTGCGGCCAAGCTGGTGCGAATGTCGGCCGAGTTCCTGACAGTGGTTGTCGCTATTGCCGCCTCGATCGGTGCGGTCGATTACCTGTGGCAGATCGCCGAACATCGCAGGCGCCATCGGATGTCGCTCGAGGAACTCAAGGAGGAACTCAAGCAGTCCGAAGGGGATCCTCATATCAAGCAACAACGACGGCAGCGCGGCATGGATATCGCGACCAACCGGATGTTGCGAGATGTGCCCGATGCCGATGTGGTGATCGTCAACCCGACGCATTATGCCGTCGCGCTGAAATGGGACCGCGCCAGCCGCGGCGCCCCGTTCTGCCTGGCCAAAGGAGTGGACGAGGTTGCGGCGCGGATCCGAGAGGTCGCGGCCGAGGCCGGCGTGCCGATGCGCAGCGACCCACCGACAGCGCGGGCGATATATGGAAGCGTCGAGATTGGCGACGAAATCAAACCAGAGCATTACAAGGCCGTGGCTGCCGCGATCCGCTTTGCAGAAGAAATGCGGTCCAGGGCGAAAGGGCTGTGATGGACAACCGCGATGACAGGCCGGAACGCCTCGTCCGCATAGGCTCGGTCCTTAAAGATGCCGCGCTGAACCGTCTGCGACGAGCGGCGCAGGAGTGCCGCCGGATCGAAGCCGCCATCGCGGAACTCGACGACGAGGCCCTGCGGGCGGCCGCCGACGACGATATCGCAATGCGCGCGGTCTTTGACCGCAGCCGAACGCTCCGACACAGTCAACGTCGCACCGCGCTGAATGCCGAACTGGCCCGGGCTCGGGCAGAAGAGGCTGTCTTGATGCGAGACGCAGCCCGGGCTTTCGGTCGTGACGAAGCGATCCGGGGACTGTTCAACCGGACACAGCGTTGAACGGGCTGCCTTAGGTGTTTGATCCCACGGTTTGATGGTGTGATCCTCTCTCAGGAATGGAAGGAAGCATTATGGGCCAGGTTCGTCACGGGAGCGCCACGACCACGCACGCTGTCAGAGCAGCAATACAACGATCGCAAGCTTCGCTCGCGACGTTGAGCCGGGAGATGCGCATCAATCCCAAAACGGTTGCGAAGTGGCGCAAGCGAGCGACGGTCGATGGTCTGTACCGAAAAGAACGGAAATTTCTGGCTTTGCGCGTGTATCGCGTCCCCAGACCTCCGATCCGGACAGATGCAGGCTCGGCAAGAAACTGCTATGCGTCTTGCCGAACGAGGTCAGTGATGAGGATGTCCGACACAATCGGACCCAGCACGCTTTGCGATGCCTCCAGCAATGCTCGCCGCAGCAGCGTCAGGTTGCCGCTTTCGGTAAAGGCTCCGTCGAAGCCGCCCGCATTGGCATGGTCGAAAAGGACCTGCAGGAAGGCATCGCGCAGTCGGGGTTCGCGTTCGAAGACCAATTCGCTGCTGCCTGTGGGGGTCTCAAGACTGATCGACATGACTACCAGGGCAACGACCCTACCGGCGTGGATGACCGGTACGACAAACTGGTTGTTGAGCTTCACATACTCGGAACTGCCTGAGAGGTCGCCGCCATGCCCGGCGGCAGGCGGCGCTCCCGCAGCCTGGCCATTGGCCGCCACATGCCCGCCGTCTTCGGCCTGACCTTGGGGAGTGCCTTGATCGATCGACTCAGGCGGGGGCGGGGCAGGTTTCAGAAGGAACCCCGCACCGCCGCCGAGCACAAGGCCGACGAGCGCAATAATGACAGGTAAGAGCTTGCCCATTTCGGTTATCAGAATGGCAGGATGATATCGGCAATCTGATGGCCGATCCGTGGCTGTTGAACGTCCATGATTTGGCCGCGACCGCCATAAGAGATGCGGGCTGCCGCAATCTTGTCATAGGTGATCTCGTTCTGACGCGAGATGTCTTCGGGACGGACATAACCGCTAACCAGAAGTTCGCGCATCTCATAATTGACCCGAACCTCTTGCGAGCCTTCAATCTTCATGACGCCATTATTCAGGACGTCGGTGACGGTGGCCGCGATCCGAAGCGTCAACTTCTCCTTGCGTTTTACCGACCCATTACCGCTATGGCTCGAACTTGAATCTGCATCGACGGCATTGTCCATCGTCACTCCATCGGGCAGAGCCTTGTTGATCCGTTGCGGAATACCCAAGAGCTGTGGGATGCCCATCGAAGTGGCGCCGCTCCGGCTCCGCGCGGTCGTATTCGAGATTTCAGCCTTTTCGTCGATCTCGATCACCACGGTCAGGATGTCGCCACGGCGTCCGGCTCGATGGTCGCCCAGAAGCGACTGGCGCCCATGAGCCCAGAGCGAGGAATTGTCGAGCGGGCTGCGACGCTCGACCTCCATAGGCAATGTCGTGCTGTCCGTCATCGCGTAATAGGAGTTGGACCCTTCTACGGGTTTGAAGGACGGGGGCCGGCCGACCTCTTTCAGCCGGTCGCAGGCCGCCGGAACGAGCAGCGCCGTGGCGCAGAAAACAAGGACAAGGGGTCTCATGGACGGAGGGGCTCCTCAGGGTTTCAGGCTGGCGCCGACGACCACGCTGCCGTCAGACGCGACAAATCCGGTGACGGTGTTGCGGGAGGCAAGATTCATCACGCGCAGGGCATCGCCGACACCGGCCCGGTCGAGCGCACGGGCATCGGCGGCGATGCTGAGGCCGCGGCTCTGATAACGCAGGGTGACAATCTGGTTGCGTTCGATGATCGCTGGCGGACCGACATCGCTGATCCGGATCGGACGACCGGCATAGAGATTGACCCGCGCCTCCTGACCGATGGCCTCCTCGGGGGAGGTCAGGGTGCCGACCGCCTCTCCGGCAACCACTGCCACATCGCCGGGGCCAAGGATTGTCTGTCCCCGCACCGACCGGGTCGCAACAAGAATGTCGGCATCGGCGACGACCGGCAATACAGCGCCTAGAACGGCAAGGAGGACAAGCAGTCGCATCAACGCACCTGTGTCGTCGCACTCATCATCTGGTCTGCGGCGGTGATGACCTTGGCATTCAGTTCGTAACCGCGCTGCGCTTCGATCAAATCCGTGATCTCGCGCACCGCATCGACAGAACTGTCTTCGAGATAGCCCTGCCTCAACGTGCCGAAACCATCGACGCCGGGCGTGCCGACAAGTGCCGCGCCCGACGCCTCGGTCTCGACGAAGAGGTTCGAACCGATCGCTTCGAGCCCCTTGTCATTGCTGAACATTGTGAGGTTGAATTGACCCAGAAGCTGAGCCTGGACCTCACCGTCGAAATACGCATAAACCTCGCCCTCGGAGTTGACAGAGAGGCTGCGAACATCGTCGGGAATGGTGATGCCCGGACTCACGGTATAGCCGTCGGAGGTGACGATGAGCCCGTCTCCGGTGCGTTTCAACGCCCCGTCGCGGGTATAGGCGGCCTGGCCCGAGGGCAGCGTCACTTCCAGATAGCCGCGGCCGTCGATGGCAACGTCGAGGTCGCCATTGGTCTGCGACAGCGACCCCTGGGCCAGCACCACCGACACCGCGGCCGGTCGCACGCCCAGCCCCAGCTGCACACCGGTCGGCAAAACCGTGCCGTCATTGGCATTGATGGTTCCGGGCCGTGCGACCTGCTGATAATGCAGGTCGGCGAAATCGGCGCGGCGGGCATTGTAGCCCGTGGTGCTCATGTTCGCGAGGTTGTTCGAGATGACTTCAACCCGCATCTGCTGGGCCGACATGCCGGTCGCGGCGATCTGAAGAGCGCGCATGGAATTCGTCCTTTCTGAATCAGCTGCTGGACCCGAGGGTCCGGATCACATCGCGGATGCGCTCATCCTCGCGTTCGAGAAACTTCTGGCCGAGTTCATAGGCATGCTGAACCTCGATCATCCGGGAGATTTCGGTCACCGGCTCGACATTCGACTGCTCGACGAACCCCTGCAGGATACTGCTGTCAAGCACCGGCTGGGTGGCGCCGCCCGGATCGAACAGCGTGCCCGCAACATGGGTCATCGCCTTCGGATCCGCGGGAAGATAGACCCCGATCTGGGTCAGCGGCCGACCATCGGTACTGATCGTGCCATCGGCGGAGACCGCCAAGGAGGCGGCATCGGGCGGGGCAAAGACCGGCGCGCCGCCGGCATCGAGTAGCTGATAGCCGTCGGGCGAAACCAGATTGCCGGCCGCATCGGGCGTGAAGCTGCCGGCCCGGGTCAGACGCTGGCCCTGCGGGGTATTGAGCAGGAAGAATCCCTCGCCTTCGATGGCGAAATCGAAGGTTCCCTTGGTCTGTGTCAGCGGCGCCTGGCTGAAATCGGTATTGCGCACATTGGCCTCGGCCATCGACAAGGATCCGCCCGGCCCGTCGACATCGAAGATATATTCCGAAAAGATCAGCCCTTCTCGGCGATAGCCGATGGTCGAACTGTTGGCGATATTGTTGGCGATGCTCTGCATCTCGCGCATCAGGCCCGATTGCCGGGTGAGCGTGGTGTAGCCGGTGGTTTGCATCCGTCAGATCCCCGCGATCATGGGAACGATCCGTCCGGTGAAGAACCCGACCAGCGTTTCGGTCATGAACGCCATCGAGATCCAGAACACGACCAGGATCGCCGCAAGTTTGGGTACGAAGGTGAGCGTCATCTCCTGTACCGAGGTCAGGGCCTGAAACAATCCGATCGCCACGCCGGTCACCAGCGCAGCCGTCAGAATCGGCATCGAGATCACGACCGAAATCCAGAGGCCCTGCCGCAGAGTGTCGTAGAAGATGAGCTCATTCATGGCGCTAGACCGGCATCCTCAGGATTTCCTGATAGGCCTCGACCACCTTGTCGCGGATCGTGACCGCGGTCTCGACCGCAAGTTCGGTCTGGGCCAGCGCCTGCACCAGGGCATGCGGATCGGCGCCGCCGGTCATGCTCGACATCGCGGTCTGCTCGGCATTCCGGATCGTATCCGACAGGCCCTGGGCAGCGGCGGCAAAAGTCTTCTCGACGCCGTCCTCTCCGGGTTGGGGCTGGGTCGCCGGGCGCGCCGTGGTATATCCAAGGGCGGCGACATTGGATTTAAGGTCCATCTCCGTCTCTCCTTATCGACGCAGCAGATCGAGCAGACCGCGCGACATCTGCCGCGCCTGGTCGAACATCTTGAGGTTTGCCTCGTAGCTGCGTTGTGCCTCGCGCGCGTCAGCGATCTCGATGACAAGATCCACGTTGGAGCCGTCGTAATTGCCTGTTTCATCCGCCAGCGGATGTGACGGATCGTGCACCTTGGTCAGATCCGACTGATCGAGCGACACCCGACCGGTCCGGACTTCCCCGGTCGCACCATGCGAAGTCAGCTCGGTCTCGAAGGTGGTCAGCTTGCGTCGATATCCGGGCGTATCGGTATTGGCGATATTCTCGGACACCAGCCGCAGCCGGGTTGCTTGGGCCTTCAGGCCGCTGGCCGACAGGCCGAAACTCTGGCTAAGATCGTTCATCTCACGCTCCTACCATTCTGGTTATCTCTGCCGCCCGAGGCTGGTCCTCAGGATCCCGAGCGAGCTTCGGTAAACGGCCAGCGCAAGGTCGTGCTGGCGCTTTGTCTCGACCGCCTTGAGCATCTGATCCTCGACCGAAACGGTATTGCCATTCGGCTCTTCCGGATCGGCCCTGTCGGTATTCTGAGCGGCATGGGCCATCTCGCGCCCGGCCATATGGCCGGACCGTGTTGCACGCATCTGGGTGCCCGTGTCGGACCCGCGATAGGTCCTGGCAAAATCCGCGACATCCTGCGCCCGATAGCCAGGCGTGTCGGAATTCGCGATGTTTCGCGCAAGGACAGCCTGGCGTGTGCCGGCATGTTTGGCCAGCCCCGACGCCATCCGGAAAATTTCAAGCTTATCGAACATCGGGGTTTCTCCCTCGGTCTCAGACGATGCTTAAGCTTGATTCCTTTAGAAACCGTAAGTCATGATCGTTTCGGGAGAATCCTCATGCCACAAAACCCGTTTTCATCGCTTATCGCCCGAATTTCCGCCCTGACCCCGGTGCGAACCATGGGTCGGGTCGTGGCCGCGGGCAGCGGCACCGTCACCGTGGCGGGACTCTCGGAAAGCGCCGGATTGGGCGATCTCGTCGAGTTCAGACATAGCCGTGGCACAAGGCGGCGTGGCGAGGTTCTGGCCCTGGCCCAAGGCACGGTGACGGTGCTCCCCGATGGCACGCCCGAGGGGCTGTCGGTCGGAGATCGGGCGGTCCTGCTGGGTCCGGGAGAGATTGCCCCGCATAGTTCCTGGCTCGGCCGGGTGGTCGACCCGTTCGGACAACCGCTAGACGGACGGCCGCTGATGCCGGGTGCGGTGTCGCGCCCGCTCCGTTCCTCCCCTCCGCCCGCCACCGCGCGGCGCCCGCTTGGCAAACGCCTGGCCACCGGACTGGCCGCCTTCGACACGGTGCTTCCGATCGTGCGGGGCCAGAGAATCGGGCTATTCGCAGGCTCGGGTGTCGGAAAGTCGTCGCTCCTGTCGAAATTCGCACGCGGGGTCGAGGCCGACATGACCGTGATCGCACTGGTCGGCGAACGCGGACGCGAAGTGGGAGAGTTCGTGAGCCAGGTGCTTGGCCCCGAAGGCATGGCGCGCGCCGTTGTCATTGCCGCAACCTCGGATCAGTCGCCAATGGTGCGTCGCCGCGCGGCCTGGGCCGCCATGGCAGTGGCCGAGCATTTCCGTGACCAGGGCAATCATGTTCTCTTTCTCGCCGATTCCGTAACGCGCTTCGCCGAGGCGCATCGCGAACTCGCCCTGGCGGCCGACGAGCCTGCGGCACTGCGCGGCTATCCCCCTTCGACGGCACAGGCGATCATGACGCTGGCCGAACGCGCAGGTCCGGGCGTGGCCGATAGCGGCGACATCACGGCCGTTTTCTCGGTGCTGGTCGCTGGCTCCGACATGGAAGAACCGGTCGCCGACATCCTGCGCGGAGTGCTCGATGGGCATATCGTCCTTGACCGCCGCATCGCCGAACGCGGACGGTTTCCGGCGGTCGACCTGCTACGTTCGGTCTCACGCAGCCTGCCCCGCGCGGCCACAGGGGAGGAAAACGCGATCATCGCCCAGGCCCGCCGTTTGCTTGGAGCTTATGACCGAGCGGAAATGATGATCCAGGCGGGGCTTTATGCGGCCGGCTCCGACCCCGAAATCGACGCGGCAATCGCCGTCTGGCCAAGACTCGACGCGTTCCTGTCGGAAGACGCACCAGGCGGCGTCGCCGAGAGCTTCGCGCGCCTAGCCGCGATTCTCGACAGCGCGCCGATCAAGCCGGAACTACGCACGATCAAAGGTTGAGCTTATACCGAGCCGACACAGGGCATGAGGATCGGCCACCCGATCATCCGCCCAGAAGTCTCAGAGCAATCTGACCAGAACTATAGCCGGCGCCGGTATTGGTCTCGGTCCGAACCATGTACAACTTGATCAGTTTGTCGCGCATGGCATCATCGGAGAATTGCACGACACTGGCTTCCCCGAACATGGCCTTGGCCCTAGTCTTGTAGACATCGAGTTGCCGGTCGAGATCAAGCGACGCGAAGGAGTTGGGCAAGCCAAAGGCCGTGTCGAAAACCGCGCGCATCGGTTCGGATCCCATAATGGAAAACCACTTGGCATCCTCCGACATGTCGCCAGCGGAAAGCGTCGCCAGTTCCCGGTCGATATTGAGCGCAAGTCGCATGCTGTCGTCCTGTTCGCCGACAGCCACTTCGAAGCTGCGGGTCAGAAAGGCTGCGGCAATCGTCTCGGTATCGAAAGCCTGCTGGGCTTCGACAGCCTCGACGGCCTCGCCACGCACGAAACTCCCGAACCCATCCTGAAGTGGGCGGCCCGCGATTGGTTTGCCCGACTCTTCGGTGGCAACGAAGTAAGCCTGCTCCCGATCCACGAGCGTCGCGTCCGCCTCCTCGGTCGTTTGGTCGGCGCCGAGCACGGCAAGGCTTTCTTCGTCGGCGAAACTGCTCAGAGCGAGTCTGCCAAGCAGAAGGCCTTGTCCACCTTCTTCGAAATAGCCGTAGACCTGCCCTTTGTCATTGATGCTGACAGACTTTGCCAAGTCAGGAATGGTGACCCCTGAAAAGGCGATCTTTTCGTCACTGGCATCGGTAACAGAGGCAACGGTATAACCCTCGGCAGTGACGATCTGACCATCTGCGCCACGCTTCAGGCTGGCGTCACGGGTATAAGCGACGCCGCCGGTCGACGTCGTCACCGCGAGGTAGCCGGCCCCCTCGATTTTGAGGCTCAACTCACTCGCGAAATCCTTCTCGATCGCCGCAGCGGAGCCCCCTGAGGAAATGAATCTGAAGGCCTCTGCGAGCTTGTAATAGCTCTTGTCGGCTAGCTTGTTGGCCAGCGCGCCCTTATCGTCGACGCCCTCGGTCAGGACCTTCTTTATGAAATACTTGTTGCCGATTTCGTCCTGCAGGCCAAAGGCCCCCAAAGCAACTTTCAGCAGACGATAGTCCGAGACCAACTCGTCAGCCGATGTTACCTTCCCGATATTGCTGGCAAAATAGTCCAGTTCCTTCCGTGTCGCTGGACTATTGTTGAAGGCCTCCTGCTGACGCTCCATCGTGCGCTCGAGGAAACGCCAACCGGCATAGCCCGTCAAAGGGAGAACCGGTTGGAAACTCATTGGTCCCGGAGCCCCGTAAGCAAACGTTCTTCGCGCGGAAGGAGCCCACGCAACGCCTTGAGTGCCTGATAATACTGGTCCTGCAGGACCGCATCTGTGGCGGCCGCAAGCTGGGCCCGGCTATCCGGGTCGGTCAGCGCCTGACTGAGTTGCTCGATCCCGCGCAGCAATTGCGGACGCGCCTCGGTCGGAGTCGTGTCTCCGGACAGGACGAGCTGCGCCACATAACAGACCCGGCGAACCGGCGTGTTGACGTCTTCAGGATGGATCGCGTCGCGCAAGCGCAAGATGTTTGCATTCGGCGTCTTGATCGACAACCGCGTACGGCGATCGCCATTTTCGATCACCGCACCATTCACCAGAACACGCTCCTTGGGACCGAGCTTGAGAACCAACCCCCCACTCATGACACGCGCTCCCGCTCGGCGAGCCCGCGCATGATGGCGGTGTTGATCTCAATCAGAGCAGTCGGCTTGGCGCGACCGGCGAGAACCTCATCGGTGTGGTGATCGGTAAATTCATAAAGGTAGAAGATGCGCGCCCTCAGCTCGGCAGGCAAGACATTGTCCTTGTCGGCAACGTCGATTGCCAGCGTACGCCAGAGCTTGCGGTTCTTATGCAGCGCGGCGGCAAGGGCGGGAAACGCGCGCCGCCCGGCATCTTGAGCCTGTTTGATCTGCGACGTGATACGAACGAAAGCAGCGTATTCGGTGGCACGGGGGCTGCGGGTCTTGTTCTGGTTCGGGGCGGAATAGGCCGATTGGGCCATCTGGAGTGCGTTCACGTTCTGTCCTTCCATTCCTAACATAGCTTTCAGCTCTCAGGCGGAGAAGGCCGGGGCGCTTTGGCCCCGGCCTGCCGTCCTTAACGGAAGAGCGACAGAAGGTTCTGCGGCGACTGGTTGGCAATCGCCAGAGCCTGGGTGCCAAGCTGCTGCTGCACCTGAAGCGCCTGGAGGCGGGCCGAGGCTTCCTCCATATCGGCATCGACAAGAGCGCCGATACCGGTTTTCAGCGCATCGGTCAGCTTCGAGAGGAAGTTCGACTGGGTTTCCAGACGGGATTCCGCCGCACCAAAGGCCGCAGCCGCGTCGATCGAAGAGTTGATCATCGTCTCGATATCTGCCAGCGCGGTCCCGCCGGTGATGCTGAAGCCGTTCAGCCCAGCCAGAGCACCCGCACCATCGGCCCGCGCACGCACCGCCATGTTGATATCGTCGGTGCCCTGGTTGTCGATGGTGAGTTCTCCGGCGGCGCCCACCGGATCGTAGAGTGCGGTGACACCGGTGATGCCAGCCGCGTTGATCAGATCGCGCAGGTTGGACAGCGCGATTTCGTTCGCGTCGTTGCCGGTAGCCACATCATCGGCAGTCACGGTATAGCTGAAGTTCTGATCGCCCAGCGTGACGGTTATGGTTTCGCCCTGAGCCACGGCCGACAGGGCAAAGGCTTCCTGATCACCGGAGCCGATTGCAACGGCACCGTCATTGTTGTTGCCGGCGACGACAAGGTTGCCACCTGCGGTGCCGGCGGCCAGCTGACCGGCGGCGGTAGCGGCAGCCGCAGTGTTCAGGTTCTGGGCATCGATCGTGATCGAGTTCGCGGTAACCGTGCCACCGCTGCGGTCGATCGACCCGACCACCGACGTCCCGGTACCGGTGTCGATCAGGTTGACGCCGTTGAACTGGGCAGCACCGATGGTGGCTTCCACCAGGCTGATCAGCTCGTCGGTTTCGTTCTGCAACTTGGTGGTGTCGGCGGTCGCGTCACGGGCGGCAACGACCTTGGTCTTGATGTCCTTCAGCAGGTCGGTGATCGTTTCGGTGGCGGTCCGCGCCACCCCGATCATCGCCTGGCCGGTGGCGAGGCTGTCGGAGACGGCGTCGAAGCCCGACACGTCGCTTTCCATGACCTTCGAGATGGCCCAGACAGCCGAGTTGTCCTTGGCCGAGCCGACGGACTTGCCAGTGGAAATCTCCGATTGGGTCTTTTCGAGGTTGGAGTTGATGCCTTTGAGGGTCTGGAGCGCGACCATCGCGCTGGAGTTCGTCAGGATGCTGGACATGGGTATGATCCTTCCAAGTACAAGGCGCTTTACGCCCAAGGGGTTGAGCCGCGGATAAGCGGCAATTGAAGGCTTTCTGACCCATACGGCTGCGGAGTTTCCCCGTGCCGTGCCACCCGTCTCAGGGCGCGCCCCGAACTTTCCAGCCCGGGGTTAAGGGACGACTAATCGAGGGCATCTCTAAACGTCGGATTTGGCTAAAATAGGGCTCAGGCGCGGCGTGTCAGAGCCGATGGCGTGGCGCCGATGCGAGTGCGCTCGCCACGCTGGGTATAGGTATCGAGCGCAGCGGCAGGTTCGCGCAGCCGCTTCAGCGAGACCCGGGCCGACTCGAGCCCCTTTTCGACGGCTGCCAGCAGACGGTCGTTACGCTGTGCTTTGCTGCGAAGCCGATCCAGCGCCTCGCGGTCGGCTTCGGACGGCCTCTGCAGCCGCGCGACCAGTTGCTCTTTCTCGTCCGTCAATGCGCGCAACACTGCAAAGTCGCTGTGCCGGAGCGCCTGGTATTCGCGCTCGAGCAGGTCGGCGATCATGTCAATCGAGGTCATCCATCCGCTCCTTGAGTGATTCGAAGATGCTTTCGGCAAGGCCGATACCTCCTGCGTGAGCCATTTCCGTGGCCTGGGCGTCGCGCAGGAAAGACGTGAACTGGGTTTCTCCGATACCGCCGCCGAACGCGCCGCTGGACAGCTCGCCCGAAACGTTGCCCAGCCCCGCCGAAGCGAGCATTTCAGAGAGAAACCTGGCCTCCAGGTCCTCGGCGGCTTCGCGCAGCCGCGCGAGCCTGGCGTCGCGATCCGTCGACAATGTCGACCCGATCGGCGTGGGGGATGAAGGCAGCATGGCATGAACTCCTAAACTGCGAGCCGTTTTTTTCGTTATTGGGGGATTCCGGTAAAGGACCGGTAACCGATCTCGGGTCAATCTGCCGCCAGCTCATACAGAAGTCTGGTCAAACGCATGCAGGTTCCCTTTGCCATCGACACGCCCGGCGCCGCCGCGTCGTCACGGCGCGACAGGCCGCCTTCCGCCGACGGTGCGGCGGACACGGAACGCTCGGATTTCCGCGCGGCCTTCGACGAGACAACACCTCCTGCCACGAACGAAACAGACCGCGAAGCCCCGCAGCGGGACATTTCCAAGGCATCTGCCGCACCCCACCGCACCGAAGAGCCTGCCTCATCCGCTTCGCGCGGCACCGGAAAAAACGGTGAGGGCAGCGTCGAGGAGGTCGATGAAACGGCCGCCACAAAGACCAGCGGCGACACGGTGAAAAACGATCCAGCCTCCGCGATCGACACGGAGGCGGATCTCCTGGCCATAACGGGATTATCCACAGCAACCACGCCCGCGACTGTGCCACCGCCGCCCGGGACGACAGTGTCTTCCGTGACGCAGACCGTTCCGACAGAGGCTGTGGCAGCGGTGGCGGACACGACCGCCAAGCCCGCCGACAGCGACATGACCGAAACACCACTTATGCCGCCGGCAGCCGGTCCCAAACAACAACCGGCAGGCTCTGTGCCCAACGCCTCCCTGCCCGCATCCTCCACACCGCTTGACACGCGCCCGACGATCACGACCGGCGGCACGGCAGCCCAACCTGCCGAAACACCGCAAGCGGAAGACACCGCCCTCCGCTCTGACAGAGGCCCATCTGCCTCGAAAGATGCACAGGCGGTCGCCTCATTACCCTCCGCCGCCGCGGCTCAGGCAACCGCCGCCCTCCCCCTGCCGGGGACCAAACCCGAACCACTCTCGACCGGCACCGAGGCGCGCGCCGCGATGAGCTTGGCTGTTCCAAGGGATGGGACGACCAACCGCTCCGTTGCGGAAATAGCCGATAACGTTACGGAAACCGCCGCGTCGAAGGAGGTTTCCAATGGGCCGACCACCCTCCGGCAGGGCGACGGCATGCAACCCGGCCGCGAAGCCGCACAAAGCCAGACGGTCGTGGCAGCGGCACGAGCGATCACCTCGGGCGACCCGGATTCGGAGCACAAAGGCGACCGTACGGGCCATGCATCGATACGACGGGAAAACACATCGACAACACCGACTGCACCTGCAATCTGGCATGCAACGGCCGCGCAGCCAGATACGATCACGACCGCGCAACCCATCGCCGGAGCTGCCATCGATAACCAGGCCTCGCTGGATGCGTCACGCGCCGATGCAACGACTGCAGTCGATTCGGGGGCATCCGAACGCAGCGGCTCAGACCAGATCCGGGCCTCCGAAAACGCCCGTCACACGGCGACGCCCACCCTTGCCGATACGCCGCGAACCGCCATGCGGCAGATTGCCGAATCGCTCCACCGGGCTTCAGACGGGTCTGTCCACCTCACCCTCAGCCCGGAAGAACTCGGTCGGGTGCGTCTGTCTCTGACACCCGGCGATCACGGCATCACCGTCAACATCTCCGCCGACCGCATCGATACGCTCGAGCTGATGAGGCGCCATGGAGACATGCTGACGAATGCGATGCGCGACCTCGGCTACGGCGAGGTGGTTCTCGACTTCGCCGGTCGCCAGAACGATTCATCGGGACAGGGCCGCGGCTTTGCTGCCGGGGCGGCCGCCCCGAGCGAGGAGAGCACCGAGATGGGCCTCTCTTCCACGACCAGGACCTCGCCCGGAACAGCGGGCGGCGGCCTCGATCTCCGGCTTTGAGGAACAGATACCATGACCGACAGCGTGACCGCCGCAACCGCCGCCACGAAGACCGCCTCTGCCTCGAGCAGCGGAAATTCGAAGGCGCTCATCAGCAGCGACTTCGAAACATTTCTGCGCATGCTGACCACCCAGCTCGCGAATCAGGACCCCCTGAACCCGATGGAATCGTCGGATTATGCTCTACAGATCGCGACGTTCTCCGGGGTCGAACAGCAGGTGCAGACCAACGAGCTGCTCAAGGCCCTCTCGGCCAATCTGGGCGGCGGCGGCCTGTCCCAATACGGGTCCTGGGTCGGAATGGAAGGCCAGGCCGCTGTCCCAGCGAACTATGACGGAGTGACGCCAGTCACGGTTTTCCCAGAGGTCGACAAGGACGCTTCGACTGCCAAGCTTGTGGTGCGCGATGACACCGGCGCCATCGTGCAGTCCGAGCCCATCCCCCCCGACACCAAGACCATTCTCTGGTCCGGCGGCGAGGACCACGAGGCCGGGCTCTACGATTTCATCGTGGAAAGCTATGCCGAGGATGGCAGCAAGCTGTCGGAGGCCCAGGCCCGGATCTATGCCCAGATCGCGGAAGTCCGCACCGAAGAGGGTGAGATCAGCATCGTCTTCGACAGCGGCACCATCGTGAAGGCGACAGAGGTCTCGGCACTGCGCGATCCGGTCTGATCGTCGCCAAGGCGGCCCCGACGGGCCGCCTGACCGGCTTCAGGACAGCAGCAAGGCCAGTCCGGCGCCGATCCAGGTCAGCGCCGCGCCAGCGCTCATCCACAAGAGCGGCTGCAGCCAGGGGCGCGGCGGCCGCGCAGGTTCGGCCTTCGACTGGCGAATCAGCGCAGCCTCTGCCAGCTCCGGCAGCCGAGGCCCGAAGCGCGACAACACCCGCACGGTGCGGCTGAGATCGCGAACCACCGCCTTAGGCCCAATGTTTTCCTTGATGTATTCCTCAACGATCGGCCGCGCGACCTCCCAGATGTTGATCGACGGGTTGAGCGAGCGTGCCACGCCTTCGACCACGACCATGGTCCGCTGCAGCAGGATCAGCTCGGTCCGGGTCGCCATACCAAAGCGTTCGGTCACCTCGAAGAGATAAGCCAGGAGCTTCGCCATCGAGATATGGGTCGCGTCCATCCCGAAGATCGGCTCGCCGACCGAGCGCAGGGCCTGGGCGAATTCGTCGATCTCGCGGTCGGCCGGTACATAGCCCGCCTCGAAATGCACCTCGGCCACCCGGCGGTAGTCGCGGCGGATGAAACCGTACAGGATCTCGGCATAGACCCTGCGGGTATATTCGTCGATCCGGCCCATGATGCCGAAATCGAAACACTGGATTTCGCCGCTGGCGCCGACCTTCATGTTGCCCTGATGCATGTCGGCGTGGAAATAGCCGTCGCGCAGGGCGTGGCGCAGGAACATCGACAACACCCGCTCGCCGATCGCGCGGCGGTCATGGCCTGCGGCATCGAGCGCCGCATTATCGCCGATCGGTACGCCCTCGCACCAGGACATGGTCATGACCCGCTTGGACGATAGCGGCCAGATCACCCGCGGAACCACGAAACCTGCGTCGCCCTCGGTATTGGCGGCGAATTCGGCCGCCTGTGCGGTCTCGATCCGCAGGTCCAGCTCGCCCGTCACCACCCCGTCGAAATGAGCGATGACATCGGTCGGCCGCAGCCGGCGCGAGAACGGTGCCAACAGCTCGATGGTCGAGGCGGCGAAGTAGAAGGCATCGATATCCTTGCGGAAATTGCGCTCGACCCCGGGGCGCAGCACCTTGACCGCGACCAGCTCGCCGGTCCGGGCGATGCGGGCGCGATGCACCTGGGCGATGGAGGCGGCCGCGATCGGCTCGGAGAATTCCGAGAACAGCTCGTCGGCGGGCTGACCCAGCTCCTGGGCGACGGTCTCCTTGGCAATTGCGGTCGGGAAGGGCGGCAGCTTGTCCTGCAGAACCCGCAGCTGCACTGCCAGCTCGTCGCCGACCACGTCGGGCCGGGTCGAGAGGATCTGGCCGAATTTGATATAGGCTGGTCCCAGCGCGGTAATTGCGCGGGTCGCCGGCGGCAGTGCCTCGTCGCCGTTCTCGCCGAGCCATTTGAACGGCCAGCCCATGACCCGGGCCGCGGCCCGGACGCTGGCGGGCGCGCCCAGCTGTTCCAGCACGAAACGGTTCGCGCCGGTACGCTCCATGGTGGCCAGCGTCTGCACCAGCCTCCAGATGTTGTGAGGACCGCGCACCTAGATTTTCCACCCTGAATGCAGCGCCGCTATGCCCATAGACAGGTTGCGATACTTCACCTGTTCGAAACCGGCCTCACGGATCATGGCCGCGAAGGTCTCCTGGTCGGGGAACTTGCGGATCGATTCCACCAGATACTGGTAACTGTCGCGGTCGTTGACGACGAACTGCCCCAGCGGCGGGATCACGTTGAAGGAATAGCGGTCATAGGCCCATTGCAGAAGCGGGTTGGGCATCTGGCTGAATTCGAGGATCATCATCCGCCCGCCGGGTTTCAGCACACGGTAGGCCTCGTTCAGCGCGTCCTGGATCCGGGTGATATTCCGGGTACCGAAGGAATTCGTGAAGACATCGAAGCTGTTATCGGCGAAGGGCAGCGCCATGCCGTCACCCACGACCCAGTCGAGACTGGCGGCGAGGTTGTCGGCCTCGGCCCGCTTGCGGCCCTCGACCAGCATCGATTCCGTCATGTCGCAGACCACCGCCGTCGCACCCGGCGCGCGCCCCAGAAAGCGGAAGGCGATGTCACCGGTACCGCCAGCAACGTCCAGAAGACGCTGATGCGGCTGCGGGGCGAGCCAGTCCATCATCGCGTCCTTCCAGACCCGGTGAACACCGCCCGACATCAGGTCGTTCATCAGGTCGTAACGCGAGGCGACGCGGGTGAATACCCCGTGGACGAGTCCGGCCTTCTCCTCTTCGGCGACGGTCTGGAACCCGAAATGGGTGGTCTTCTGGGCACTCTCGGTCATGGGGGCCTTGCCGTTCGTTTTCACGGCCCTTCTTATAGGGCGCTCTGCGGGGACTACAACGTGTTCCCCGCTGGAAGGAAGGGGCCTATGCCGGAATTGCCAGAGGTAGAGACAGTGCGTCGCGGGCTGACGCCTGCGATGGAAGGCCGCAGGATCGTCGCGACCCGGGTGAATCGCCCCGACCTTCGCTGGCCCCTGCCCGAGCGGATGGCCGAGCGGCTGACCGGCGCCCAAGTGCTGCGGCTGGGGCGGCGGTCGAAATACATTCTCGTCGATCTTTCGACCGGCGAGACGCTGATCCTGCATCTGGGCATGTCCGGGCGGATGCTGGTCTCGGGCGTGGCGCTGGGGCAGTTCGTGCATCCGCATCCGGCACCGCAGAAACACGACCATGTGGTGATCGAGCTCGAGGGCGGCGCGCGCGTGACCTTCAACGACCCCCGCCGTTTCGGTGCGATGGACCTGACCCCGACCGGGACGGTCGAGAACCACCGCCTGCTGGCCGGGCTCGGCCCCGAGCCGCTCGGCAACGGCTTCGACGAGACCTACCTTGTGGGCCGGCTGAAGGGGCGGCAGACCCCGATCAAGGCCGCGCTGCTCGACCAGCATCTGGTCGCGGGGCTCGGCAATATCTATGTCTGCGAGGCGCTGCACCGGGCCGGGATTTCCCCACTTCGCAAGGCGGGCCGGATTGCCGCGGCCCGCGTCGCGACCCTGGTTCCGGCGATCCGCACGGTCCTTTCCGAGGCGATCGAGGCCGGCGGCTCGAGCCTGAAGGACTTCCGCCAGGCCGATGGCGAGCTTGGCTATTTCCAGCACAATTTCCGCACCTATGGCCGGGAAGGCGCGCCCTGCCCCTCTCCCGGATGCACAGGCCGTATCCTGCGGGTCGTGCAGTCCGGCCGGTCGAGTTTCTACTGTCCGCAATGCCAAAGATAGCTTGATCGCGGGGCCGAGACTGTTAAGGAGTCGGGTTCGAACCGAACGGAGGCCGTCAGTCCATGGCTTACAAGACGCTGATCGTCGAGATAGAGGACCACGTGGCGCTGGTCCGCCTGAACCGGCCCGAGGCGCTGAACGCGCTGAACGGCGAGTTGATGGGCGAACTGGCAGAGGCCGTGAGCGAGGCCAACGCCAATGAAAAGGTGCGCTGCATCGTCCTGACCGGGACGGAAAAGGCGTTCGCCGCCGGGGCGGATGTCCGCGAGATGAGCGAGAAGAGCTTCGTCGACGTCTTCGCGGGCGATCTGTTCACGCCAGAGACCGAACGCCTTCTGGCCTGCCGCAAGCCGATCATCGCGGCAGTGGCGGGGTATGCGCTGGGCGGCGGCTGCGAACTGGCGATGATGTGCGACTTCATCATTGCCGCCGACACCGCGAAATTCGGCCAGCCCGAGATCAATCTGGGCGTCGTCGCCGGGATCGGGGGCACCCAGCGCCTGACCCGCGCGGTCGGCAAGTCCAAGGCGATGGACATGCACCTCACGGGCCGCTTCATGGATGCCGAGGAGGCCGAGCGCGCCGGGCTCGTCAGCCGCGTCGTCCCAGCCAAGAAGCTGATCGAAGAGGCGATGGCCGCGGCGCAGAAGATCGCCGAGAAATCGGCGCTGACCACGATGGCGGTCAAGGAATGCGTCAACCGCAGCTTCGAGACCACGCTGCGCGAGGGGCTGCTGTTCGAGCGGCGCATGTTCCACATGATGTTCGCGACCGAGGACCGGGCCGAGGGCATGCAGGCCTTCGTCGAAAAGCGCGAGCCGCAATTCCGCGACAAGTGAGGCGCGTCGCAGGGGGGGGGCGCCTTTTCTGCTTCCCTTTCGCGACAAGCTCCACTATAAGCCGCGCCTTATATGCGCGTGAGGCCCGCTTTGGCCGGAATCAGCCGGTGGTAGGAAAACCCGGCCGGGGCCTCGTTGCGCGAGAGATTTTGACCACGAGACCCGGAAAAGGGAAAAGGACCACATGGCCAATTCGCCCCAAGCCAAGAAGCGCGCCCGCCAGAACGAGCGCCGCTATGCCGTCAACAAGGCGCGTCGTTCGCGCATCCGCACCTTCCTCCGGAAGGTCGAGGAAGCGATCGCTTCGGGCGATCAGGCGGCCGCTGCGACCGCTCTGCGCGAGGCCCAGCCCGAGTTGATGCGCGGGGTCACCAAAGGCGTCCTGCACAAGAATACCGCATCCCGGAAAATGTCGCGACTCGCCGCGCGCGTGAAGGCGCTGAACGCCTGATCCGAGGCCGTTTGCGCCCTGAAAACAAGAGCTCGGAAGGGCGCGGCCGAAGGGTCGCGCCCTTCGTTTTCGAGACAGGTTCCCCGGCCCGGATGGGCCTGCGGCAACACACTCCGGATTCGTTCCGCACAGGCGCGTCGTCAAGGTCGAAGTTCGGTTGCACCCCTCACGACCACCGGTCTACCGTCTCTAGGCGATTCACATCGACTTGGGGGGGCATGACGCGGAACAACCCGCGCCACGATCTGCTTTTGAGCCGGCCGAGACCGGCAAGGGAGAAGATCGAGGAGGGGCTTGCCGGACAGAGCGTGTATTCAGGGAAACCGTTCTGACCGAAAGCTGCCGCAAGCCAGACGGGCCTAGTCTCGTCCGCGGGTTGTACCTCATGTCCAAAAGGACCGTGAAAGGCAAAAGCGACTGGAGCAGATCCGGGCGCCGCGATGGCGGTTCCCGGCCGGGGAGTGTCGGTTTTGCGCAAGGGTCGGCTCTTCCATGTCGGTGCGCACCGGGGGTCTGACGGCCGCTCCATGACGGGGCGTCGGGCAGGGATTCCGGTTTTGCTGGATCGGCTAAGAGCGGGCAAAGAAGATGACAGACGACACCTGGGGACGCATTCGAGATGACTTGGAGAAATCGATCGGCAAGAACAACTTCGTAACCTGGATTGCCCCTTTGGAATTCCGCGCCCTGGAAGACGGGGTTGCGCGGTTCGGTGTTCCCACCAGCTTTGTCGGCGACTGGGTCAACCGCAATTTCGGCGACAAGATTCTCGAACACCTCACCCGTAGCGGCGTCGAGGTCGACCGGCTCGAATTCTCCGTCGCCGCGCCGAAGCGGGTCGCCCCTGCCGTTGCCGCAGCCGACACTGCGGCCGCGCCGGCCCGCCGCGCCGCGGCCGAGCCGCGCGACGAGGGCGACATGCCGGGCGCGCCGCTCGATGCACGCTTCACCTTCGACAGCTTCGTCACCGGCAAGCCGAACGAGCTGGCCCATGCCGCCGCGCGCCGCGTCGGCGAAGGCGGTCCCGTCGCGTTCAACCCGCTGTTCCTTTATGGCGGCGTCGGCCTCGGCAAGACCCACCTGATGCATGCCATCGCCTGGGATCTGCTGCACCGGGCGCCGGAAAAGAAGGTCGTCTATCTCTCTGCCGAACAGTTCATGTACCGCTTCGTGCAGGCGCTGCGCGAACGCGACATGATGGGCTTCAAGTCGCTGTTCCGTTCCGTCGACGTGCTGATGGTCGATGACGTCCAGTTCATCGCCGGCAAGGACAGCACCCAGGAAGAGTTCTTCCACACCTTCAACGCGCTCGTGGATCAGAACAAGCAGATCGTGATTTCCGCCGACCGCGCGCCGGGCGAGATCAAGGATCTCGAGGACAGGATCCGCAGCCGCCTGCAATGCGGGCTCGTGGTCGACCTGCATCCGACGGATTACGAACTGCGCCTGGGCATCCTGCAACAGAAGGTCGAGCTGTACCGGATGCAGTATCCGGGGCTCGTGATCGCCGACGGGGTGCTGGAATTCCTCGCCTACCGGATCACCACCAATGTCCGTGTGCTCGAAGGGGCGCTGACCCGGCTCTTTGCCTTCGCCTCGCTGGTTGGCAAGGAGATCACGCTGGACCTGGCCCAGGACTGTCTTGCCGACATCCTTCGCGCCTCGGACCGCAAGGTCACGATCGAGGAGATCCAGCGCAAGGTGAGCGAGCATTTCAACATGCGCCTGAGCGACATGATCGGGCCCAAGCGGCACCGCACCATCGCCCGACCGCGCCAGATCGCGATGTATCTCTCCAAGCAGCTGACCCAGCGCAGCCTGCCAGAGATCGGCCGCCGCTTCGGCGGGCGCGATCACACCACGGTCATGCATGCGGTCAAGCGGATCGAGGACCTGCGCAGCAAGGACAGCCAGATCGACGAGGATCTGGAACTTTTGCGCCGCATGCTCGAAGCCTGACCGGCCGCATATCCGGGCAACCCTTGACGCCCTTGTCAAAGTCTCGGACAGTCCAACAAAACGCTTGAGCAGGGAAGCGAAACCGTTAGGGTTCGCCTCCCGGGCGCAAGAGGAGCGAGGGGCATGAAATTCAGCATCGAACGCGGCGCACTCCTGAAGGCGGTGGGCCAGGCGCAATCGGTGGTCGAGCGACGCAACACCATACCGATCCTCGCCAACCTCCTGATCGAGGCAGAGGACGCGACGGTAAGCTTCCGCGCGACCGATCTCGATATCGAGGTCGTCGACAAGGCACCCGCGACGGTCGAGCGCGCCGGCGCGACGACGGTTCCGGCGGTGACGCTGCACGAGATCGTGCGCAAGCTGCCCGACGGCGCGCTGGTCGAGCTGTCGGATGACGGCGCCTCGGGGCGGCTGACGGTCGTGGCCGGGCGGTCGCATTTCACGCTGGCAACGCTGCCGCGCGAGGACTTCCCGGTGATGGCCTCATCGGAATACACCTCCAACTTCATCGCCAAGGCACCGGTCCTGCGGCGGCTCTTCGACAAGTCGAAATTCGCGATTTCGACCGAGGAGACCCGCTATTACCTGAACGGGGTCTACATGCATGTGGCGACCGGCGAGGACGGCCAGGTGCTGCGCTGCGTCGCGACCGACGGTCACCGCCTGGCCCGGATCGACGCAACCCTGCCCGCAGGGGCCGAGACCATGCCCGGCGTGATCGTGCCGCGCAAGACGGTCGGAGAGCTGCGCAAGCTGCTCGAGGATGACGAGATCGAGATCGCAGTGTCGGTCAGCGAGACCAAGGTGCGTTTCGCCACGCCCGAAATCACCCTGACCTCGAAGGTCATCGACGGCACCTTCCCGGATTATTCGCGGGTGATCCCGATGAACAACACCCGGCGGCTCGAAGTCGATGCCGCCGAATTCGCCAAAGCGGTCGACCGCGTGGCCACGGTGAGTTCGGAACGCTCGCGCGCCGTCAAGCTGGCGCTCGAGGAAGACCGGCTGACGCTGTCCGTCACATCGCCCGACAGCGGCGCGGCCGAGGAAGAGCTGGCCGTGGCCTATGGAGACGAGCGGCTCGAGATCGGGTTCAACGCGAAATACCTGCTGGAGATTGCCGGTCAGGTCGATCGCGAGAATGCCGTCTTCCTGTTCAACTCATCCGGCGATCCGACCCTGATGCGCGAGGGCGACGATGCCTCGGCAGTCTATGTCGTGATGCCGATGCGGGTCTGAGCCCTGGCAAGCCTTGCGGGGCCCGGCTGATGCCAGGCGCCTGCGGCGCGGGTATTTTCGCCAAGAAGAAGGGCAGGCCGTGCCCGGGCTTCTGCTGACAGAACTGACGCTTTCGCAATTCCGGTCGCACGACCGGGCGCGGCTTTCGCTTGACGCGCGCCCGGTCGCTGTCTTCGGAGCGAACGGAGCGGGCAAGACCAATCTGCTGGAGGCGGTGTCGCTGATCTCGCCCGGCCGGGGACTGCGCCGGGCCGGGGCCGAGGACTTGGCGCGGGCGCCGGGGCGGCTGGGCTGGAAGGTCGCGGCGGTACTGAGCGGGCCGGGTTCCGGGCATGAGGTCGAAACCTGGGCCTTGCCGGGCGGCAACCGGCAGGTTCGGCTTGACGGCAAGGCCGCTGCGCAGGTGGCGCTGGCGCGGATCGCGCGGGTGCTGTGGCTGGTGCCATCGATGGACCGGCTCTGGATCGAAGGCGCCGAGGGGCGGCGGAGGTTTCTGGACCGGATCGCGCTGAGTTTCGAACCCGGCCATGCCGAAGCGACGCTGGCCTATGAAAAGGCCATGCGCGAGCGCAACCGCCTGTTGAAGGACGAGGTGCGCGACCCGCACTGGTTCGCGGCGCTCGAGGCACGTATGGCCGAGGCCGGGGCGGCGCTGGGCGCAAACCGGCGCGCCGCGCTGATGCGCCTCGAGACGGCGCAGGCCGAAGCCGAGACCGCCTTTCCGCGCGCGACGCTGGCTCTGGCAGGGCCCGAAGGGTCCGATCCGGAGGATGCCGGGGTGCTGGCCGGGACGCTGGCCGCCGGACGGGCGCGCGACATGGCAGCGGGGCGGACGCTGGCCGGGCCGCACCGGGCCGATCTGGCCGCCATCTTCGACGCCAAGGGAATCGAAGCGCGGTATTGCTCGACCGGCGAGCAGAAGGCGCTTCTGATCGCGCTGATCCTTGCCAATGCGCGGGCGCTGGCACAGGATTTCGGGGCACCGCCGCTGCTGCTTCTGGACGAGGTGGCGGCGCATCTCGATGCCAGCCGCCGGGCGGCGCTTTACGACGAGATCTCGGCGCTGGGAGCGCAGGCCTGGATGACCGGAACCGGAGCCGAACTGTTCGCCGCTCTGGGCGAACGGGCGCAATATCTTGAAGTGCACGAGACCGGCGGCACCAGTCGGATCGAGAGGCGGGACGGCCCGGGCCCCGGCAACGCGTGACCTCCGACGCTCTGGGCAGCAGCGATCTTGCCCCTGCCCGGCCTGCTTCTGCCCGTTTCCGGCCATCGACATGGCATTGCGACGACCGGGACCGGACCTCGGCCCGACGAAGCCCCGCACGCCGGGGCGACAGTGGCGCCTGTCGGGCCAGGGAGCCGCCCCGGGGCAGTCGCACCTTGGGGGCGGGGGCGGCCCTCTGCGCACCGGCCCCTTGAGGAGATTGCGGGTCATGCCAGCCGACAGGAAACTCCGGCCCCGACCGATATTCCTTCCGGGCCTGCGTCCCCGGCGCCACCCGCCCCCGCCTGCTTCCCCGTCACAAGCACGGGAGGGCCCGGCTGATCTGGTGCGCTTTTCCCAAGCGCGGTGCTGGCCCTCTTGCTGCCCCGATTTTCCAGCCTCGTTCTCGCGCTTTGCATCGCCGTGCTGCGCGCTTCGCCCCGTGCCCGGGCGCTGCGCCGGGTCAATCGCGGCGCGGGCACGATGCCGATCGCGGTCGGGCGGATGTTTCCCGTCGCATGACACCAAATCTTGTGGCCGCTGCGTGACAATCCCACCACGACACCTTATAAAACCCGTGACGAACAAAGGATCCTGCACATGGTCGACAACGCACGGGCTGCCGAAGAGTACGGCGCCGATTCCATCAAGGTTCTCAAAGGCCTGGAAGCGGTCCGCAAACGGCCCGGCATGTATATCGGCGATACCGACGACGGCTCGGGCCTGCATCACATGGTTTACGAGGTGGTCGATAACGGCATCGACGAGGCGCTTGCGGGCCATGCCGACGCCGTCACCGTGAAAATCCACGCCGATTCAAGCGTCTCGGTCAGCGATAACGGGCGGGGCATTCCGGTCGGCATCCACGAGGGAGAGGGTGTCTCGGCGGCCGAGGTCATCATGACCCAGCTTCACGCCGGGGGCAAATTCGACCAGAACTCGTACAAGGTCTCGGGCGGCCTGCACGGCGTGGGCGTTTCGGTGGTGAACGCGCTGTCGGACTGGCTGGAGCTGCGGATCTGGCGCGAGGGGCATGAACATGTCGCCCGGTTCGAACATGGCGATACCACCGAGCATCTGCGCGTAGTCGGCCCGTCCGGGGGGCGCAGCGGCACCGAGGTCCGCTTCATGGCCTCGACCGAGACCTTCTCGAATCTCGACTATTCCTTCAAGACGCTCGAGAACCGGCTGCGCGAACTGGCCTTCCTCAATTCCGGCGTGCGCATCGTGCTCGAGGACGAGCGCGGGGCCGAGCCTCAGCGCGTCGAGCTGTGCTACGAGGGCGGCGTCCGCGAATTCGTCCGCTACATCGACAAGCTGAAAACGCCCGTGATGGCCGAACCGATCTTCATGACCGGTGAACGCGACGGGATCGGTGTCGAGGTCGCGATGTGGTGGAACGACGGCTATCACGAGACCGTCCTGCCCTTCACCAACAACATTCCGCAGCGCGACGGCGGCACCCACATGGCGGGGTTCCGCGGGGCGCTGACCCGGACCATCAACAATTACGCGATGTCGAGCGGCATCGCCAAGCGCGAGAAGGTGAATTTCACCGGCGACGATGCCCGCGAAGGGCTGACCTGCGTCTTGTCGGTGAAGGTGCCCGATCCGAAATTCTCGAGCCAGACCAAGGACAAGCTTGTCAGCTCCGAGGTGCGGCCCGCAGTCGAGAGCCTGGTGAACGAAAAGCTTGCCGAATGGTTCGAGGAACATCCGCAGGAGGCCCGCAGCATCGTCGGCAAGATCGTCGAGGCAGCGCTGGCCCGCGAGGCGGCGCGCAAGGCCCGCGAACTGACTCGGCGCAAGACGGCGATGGATGTGGCCTCGCTTCCGGGCAAGCTCGCCGATTGCCAGGAACGCGATCCCTCCAAGTCCGAGATCTTCCTCGTCGAGGGCGACAGCGCCGGCGGCTCGGCCAAGCAGGGTCGGGCCCGGGCCAATCAGGCGGTTCTGCCGCTTCGGGGCAAGATCCTCAACGTCGAGCGTGCCCGCTTCGACCGGATGCTGTCGAGCCAGGAGATCGGAACGCTGATCACCGCACTCGGCACCGGCATCGGGCGGGACGAGTTCGACATCTCGAAGCTGCGCTACCACAAGATCGTCATCATGACCGACGCCGATGTCGACGGCGCGCATATCCGGACGCTTCTGCTGACCTTCTTCTTCCGGCAGATGCCCGAGGTGATCGAGGGCGGCTTCCTCTACATCGCGCAGCCGCCGCTTTACAAGGTCGCGCGCGGCAAGTCCGAAGTCTATCTGAAGGACCAGGCCGCGCTGGAGGATTACCTTGTCGAGATGGGCATCGACGGGGCGGTGCTGCGGCTTGGCGATGGCGAGGAAATCGTCGCCAAGGACCTTGCCCGGGTGGTCGAGGAGGCGCGTCATCTGCGCCGCATCCTGCAGGCTTTCCCGACCCATTACCCTGCCCATATCCTCGAGCAGGCCGCCATTGCCGGGGCGTTCCGGCCCGGCCAGATCGACGCCGACCTGCAGGGCACCGCCGATGCGGTGGCCCGGCGGCTCGACCTGATCGCGCTTGAATATGAACGCGGCTGGATCGGCCGGCCGACCCAGGACAAGGGCATGCGCTTTTCGCGCGTGGTACGCGGTGTCGAAGAGGTGCGGGTGCTCGACGGCCAGGTCCTGCGTTCGGCCGAGGCTGCCCGGCTCGGGACCTTCACGGACAAGCTGCAGGAAATCTACCAGCACCCGGCCAGACTGATCCGCAAGGATCGCGATCAGCCGATCCACGCCCCTTCCGAACTCTTGCAGGCGATCCTGTCCGAGGGCGAGAAGGGCCTGACGCTTCAGCGCTACAAGGGGCTGGGCGAGATGAACCCCGAACAGCTCTGGGAAACCACGCTCGACCCCGAGGCGCGGACGCTTCTGCAGGTGCGGGTCGAGGATGTGGCCGAGGCCGACAACATCTTCACCAAGCTGATGGGCGACGTGGTCGAGCCCCGGCGTGAGTTCATCCAGCAAAACGCATTGAGCGTGGCCAATCTCGATTTCTGAACGATGTTGACCCGGGCCTGGGATCGCGTGTGACGCTGCGCGATCCCCATCGGTTAGCTGGCCTCGCCCGGGGGCCTGGCTATCGCGAGATCATGTCTCGCGGTTCGCAATCGGGAAGCTGAGGCCAGGGACGACCTTCCCGGGCCTATCGCGGCACTTTCCATACAGAACCCGGCCCGCGCGCGGCGGGGGGGCCGCCGCCCCGCAAGGGTGACGCCCCGCCCGGACAAGATCAGGCCGCAGGCATGGCAGCCGCCCCGGGCGCCGAGCCGGCCAGCGCCTCCATCTGATGATTGGCCCAGAAGCGCACGTCGTGGCGATGGACAACGTCGCGAAGTGCGGCCATGCGGTCGCGCCGTTCCGCCTTCGGCATTTCCAGCGCCTGGGCAATGGCGCTGTCCATGGAACGGTGCGAGAACGGGTTGGTCAGCAGCGCCGCACCCATCTCGACCGCCGCGCCCGCGAATTCCGACAAGACCAGCACCCCGTCGCCATCGACCCGCGCGGCGCAGAATTCCTTGCAGACGAGGTTCATGCCGTCCGCGAGCGGCGTGATCCAGGCGACATCGGCGGCCCGGTAATAGGCCACCAGATCCTCGAAGGGGATCGCCCGCGAAATCAACACGATGGGCTGCCAGTCGAGACTGCCGAAACGGCCGTTGATGCGGCCGGCCATCTGCTCCAGATCGTTCTGGATATTCTCGTAGACCGTCATGTTGCGATTGGCGGGCACCGAGACATGCATCAGCCGGACCTGGCCGCGCAGCTCGGGCTGCGCCTCCAGCAACCGCTCATAGCTCAGAAGCTGGTCGATCCCGCCCTTGGTGTAATCGGTCCGCCCGACGGACAGCAGAAGCTTGGCGCCGCCCATTTCCGTTCGGATCTCTTCGGCCCGCTTGGCGGTTTCCTCGCGCCGGGCGACCGCATCGATGTAATCGGCATCGACCCCCACCGGCGAGGCCTGAACCGTGATCCGACGATCTTCGTATTCCAGCTCCGTCGGCACGCTGCGCTCGGACAGGGCCGTCACCTCGGCCGCGAATTCAGGCTCGACCTTCTGGCGTCCCGTCACCTCTACATCGAGAAGACTGCGCGCGGCCGAGACGAAATTCGACACATAGCGCGGGATGTGGAACCCGACCACGTCGCAGGCCAGCAGGCTTTGCAGGATCTCCTTGCGCCAGGGCAGGACGTTGAACATGTCGGCCGAGGGGAAGGGCGTGTGGTGAAAGAAGCTGATCTTCACATCGGGGCGCAACTTGCGCAGATATCCCGGCACCAGCCACAGATTGTAGTCGTGGATCCAGACCACGGCCCCCGGCGCGGCCTCGGCGGCGGCGGCCTCGGCAAAGATCCAGTTCACCTCGCGGAAGGTCGGCCAGTCGACAGGGTCGTAATTGTAGCGTTCCTTGAAGGAATGCAGGATCGGCCAGAACGCCTCTTTCGAGGTGACGTGATAGAAGCTGCTGACCTGTTCCGCGGTCAGCGGCAGCCGCGAGACCGTATACTGACCAAAGGCATCGTCGACCTCGATCACCCGCTCGAAATCGGGATTGGCCGGGTCCTCGGCCTGTTTCCAGGCGATCCAGGCGCCCTTGTCGAACCGGCCGAAGAAGCTTTTCAGGGTCGGCACGATGCCGTTCGGGCTCTTGTTCTCTCGCAGGACGATCTTTCCGTCTTCCTCCACCTCCTCATAGGGCTGGCGGTGATAGACGATGACAAGATCCGAAGGCATGTGTCAGGCTCCTGTTGAAATGGCATGAAGATCGAAAGCGGCGATGGCCTCCATGATGCCCGCGGCGCCATGCGCCCGGGCGATGTGCAGATGGTCGAGATCGCGGACCCGCTCGATCAGGGCGGGCTCGGAATTGCCGACGGCAACGGCGTTGAGACCGCATTCCAGCATCGACAAATCGTTCAGCGTGTCGCCCGCGGCGAGCACGCGGCCCTCGGGGATGTTCAGATGAGCGACCAGCCGGCGTAATGACGGGCCCTTGGACACCCCCTTCGGCAGCACGTCGAAATAGCGATCGGCCGAGATCAGCCAGTCGAGCCCCATGGCCTCGACCTTCGCCTCGGCCGACGGGTCGTAGGCCCCGGCATCCATGTCGAAGCTGACGCGGTAGCGGAACTCGGTGGGTTGCAGCTTCAGCCCCGGATGACCGTCAAGCGCCGCCCGCACTCGCGCGCCACTGTCGCCCCAGCGCCGCGAGATATCCTCTTCCAGCGCCGGGATCGGCCGGATCGCCTCGCCGGGATGGACCTCGGCAATCGAGGTGCCGACATCGCCGACCACGTATTCCGGCCAGGGCAGACCGTTCTCGGCACACATCTCCATGATGAAATCCGGGTCGCGCCCGGTGACGAAGATCAGCCCCACGCTGGCGCGGTTGGCCTCGATCCAGTCGTAAAGGCGCCGCCGTTCGGCTTCGCTCCCCCCCAGAAAGGTGCCGTCGAGATCGGTTGCCAGCACGAAGCGGCGATCCGAAAGCGGCGGATGGGGGGCGGTGGCAAGGTTCATGAAGACACTCCGAAAGGCAGGGGAACGGTCGGTGCGGGATGGTCGAGCGACAGCGTGAGGGCACGCGGCTCGGCCTCGATCGGCCGGGTCCAGAGATCCGAGAAGCTGCGTTCGAGATCGGCGCCCTCGTGCAGCACCGCATTGACGGTCTCGCAGATCGGCATCGGCACCCCGATCCGGCGGGCCAGATCGACGACCGAGCGGGCATTGACCTCGCCCTCGACCACGACCCGGCGGCCGCCGAAACAGTCGGCGCGCGCGATGCCCTGGCCGAGCTGGGTGCCGAGCGCCATGTTGCGCGAGGTGGTCGAGGAACAGGTCAGCGTCAGGTCGCCCGCGCCCGAAAGCCCGGTCACGGTCTCGCGCTGCCCGCCCAGCGACTCGGCCAGCACCTTCATCTCGTCGACGCCGCGGGCGATCAGGGCGGCACGGGTATTCTCGGCAAAGCCCGCGCCCGACATCATCCCGCAGGCGATGGCTATCACGTTCTTCACCGCGCCGCCGACCTCGACGCCGACGAGATCGTCCGAGACATAGGGCCGGAAGCCATGCCCGCCCACCGACATCGCCATCCGCGCCGCAGGGCTGGAATAGGGCGCCAGCCGGTCGGCATAGGTGAAGGGAAAGGCCACGGTCGCCGCGGTCGGATGGCCAAGCGCGGTCTCGCGGGCGAAGGTCGGCCCCGAGATCGCGCCGATCGGATGGCCGGGCAGCTCCTCGGCCGCGACTTCGGACAAGAGAAGCCCCGAGCCAAGCTCGATCCCCTTGGCACAAAGCGCGATGGGGATGCCGGCGGGCATGTGCGGCGCGGCGGCGCGGCACATCTCGCGCAGCGTGGCCGAGGGCGTCACGATCAGCACCGCCTCGGCCCCCTCCAGCGCCTCGGTCAGCGAGGCGGTCGCGCGCAGCGTCTCGCCAAGCTCGATACCGGGAAGATATTGCGAATTCCGCCCGGTGGCGGCGATCTCCTGGGCCAGCGCAGGGCGACGCGCCCAAAGCCGGACCTGGCGGCCGTTGCGCACCAGAACCCTGGCCAGCGCCGTCCCCCAGGACCCTGCGCCAAGGACCGCGACCGAGGCAAAGGGGGCGGACTGCCGGTCCGGGGCTGCGATGTCTTTCATGTCGGTTCGTGTCTCCTTTGCCTCTATCTGAGAGCCTGCCCCGCCGCTGAAGCGACGTGCCGTTGCGCAACAAGCTCTGGCGCCACCGGATCCGGAGGGGCCGAGGCAACAGATCCGGCGGGGTTACCCGACAAACCTATAGGGATACTTCGTCAAATCAAGTATATGTCGCAAGGCGTCCGCAAAGCCGGATCAAAACCGCGCGCCCCATTCTCGAACTGCATATCAAATCAACTGGAAGCGCATTTCTTGTGCGATCTCATGTCAGGAACGGAGTTTTCGACCCGTCAAGGCCGGCTCGGCCTGCTTGCATGCCAGCCAGCAGACTCCGCCACCTCTCGGAACAACGCGCCCCCGGGCGGCAAGGCCAAGCAGGGGCGGACCTCCGAGATCGGATTTCACGTAATTTAGTTCGTTACACGAAGAATAACGGCGGCTGGCAGCCGAAATCAGTCCATATCTTGCGCGCGCATGGACGTGAGCTTGCCCCCGGATCCCGGACTGGGGTGATGTTCACTATGCGGCCATCCTTGCCTGTTCGGGCGTGCGGCAACCGATGCTCGAATGGCGGCGCCGGCGGTTGTAGAAAATCGCGATGTACTCGAACAGCGCGGCCCTCGCCTCTTGGCGCGACCGGAACCTGGTGCGGTCGACCGGTTCGTTCTTGAGCGAGCTGAAGAAGCTCTCCATCGGCGCGTTCTGCGCCTTCGAACGGTCCCCCCGGACCGTTCGATCCGCTGGCGTATTGAACTCCACGATCGGAGTGACAAACCAGTCCCGGTACCGGCCGCCGGTTCTGTAGCGCCATGCGCATCGTGTCGACCGCAAGGCTGCTTTTCAGGCGGTCCGACATCGACCACCACACGATCTCCATGGTCGCCATGTCTTTCACCGCCGCCAGGTAAAGCCAGCCCCCGTCAGTGGGCACGTAGCTGACGCCGGCCAGCTAGATGCTGTCCGGCTCCGCGGCACGGAAATTCCGCCGCAGCAGGTTTGGCGCAATGCCGAGATTGTGCCGGTTGTCGGTCGTCCGCGGAACGCGGCGGCCCCGGCGTGGCGGACGGATATCGTGATCTTTCATGAGCCTGGCCACCGTCTTCCTGGCCACCCGGATGCCTTGATCGTGAAGTTCGGCGTCGCCATTGCCGCTCGGACCAGTGGCGCGTCAATGGCAACTGCGTGGCGCGCCGTATCGCTGGTGGCTCGCATCGGAGATTTCCCGGATCCGTGGTGCCAGAGCGTCCCGCCGTGTCTGGCGCGCCGCCCGTTCGGGGGCAGCGGCGCCACCGGCGCCACGGTCCCTCAAACCCAAAACCGACGTTTCCACTCGTAGAAGCTGGTGCGGTCCATGCCGCGCTGGCGACAGGCCTCGGCCACGTTGCCGAGTTCTTTCGCCAGTTCCAGAACGCTCATGCGGGCTTGCGCGATCTTGGTCTTCGCGTCACGAGCCTTGGGTTTCGTCGCTTTCGGTGTTCCATCCATGGCGGGGTCCTCCGTTCCCAAAATAGCATGGAAAGAAGGTTAAGTGGACAGGTAAAGTCCGACACCCAGAGCTGGTTCGGCCGCTCGGCACGGAATTCCCGGTTCACCTTGCCATCCGGACATGGGCGCGTGGTGTCGGGGTTTGTGGTGATCACCTTCTTGCCACGGATGACGCCCTGCAGGCCCATCTCGCGCATCAGGCGCTCCACGGTGCAGCGTGCCGCAGCGACATTGTCCCGCTTCAGGGCATGCCAGACTTTCCGCGCGCCGTAGAGTTTGCGGTTGTCAGACCAGATCTTCCGGATCTTGTCCTTCAACCCGGCATCGCGCCGCATCCCGCGATGGGTCCCGTGCGGCGGCCTTCCGTGCATGGTATGTTGACGAGGCGACCGGCGGCACGCGGCAGATCGGCTCGACCCCGAATTCCTCCCGGAATTCATCAATGAAGCCAGTCATTTGCGGAACGGGCGGTCGAGCTCCGCCCGGGCAAAACAAGCGCTGGCCTTCTTCAGGATCTCGTTCGCTTGCCACAACTCGCGGTTCCCGCGCTCGAGTTCCCTGATGCGGGCCTTCTCGGCACTGGTCGGGCCCGCTTCCTTGCCGCTGTCACGCCGAGCCTGCTTGTACAAGACCCGCAGGCTGTCTGGCGAGCAACCCAGCTTGCCGGCGATGTCGCGCACCGCGCCTGTCAAAGACGCATAGCTGTCGAGAGGGTCGATGACCATCTGTACCGCCCGTTCACGGAACTCGGCCGGATACGGACTCCTCGTGTTCTTCTTCCTGTCCATGCGACGGCATCCTTTGAGAGTTTGGCCCTCCGGGCAAGGCGGCGCGGTTCAATACCGAACGCCCCCTCCGCCTTGGACGACCAGCCCCTGCGGATCACGCGCGGATCCCGATCTCCGAAATCGCCTGCCCCGCTGCACGAGATGAAAGCGCCGCAGCTCAGGCGATTGCTCTCGCCGCGCCGATCGACGAAAATACCAACCGGGCTCAAATCGCGGCTGGATGAACGTTCAGGGGCAGGTCAGTCGGAAGCCATGATCCGTATTGTTTATGCGTGGCGGCATCGGATAGGGCCCCAAGATTGTATAAACAGGGATCGGAGAACACGTGTCTATAGGAGCTATCATTAGTCTGGCGACTTATTTCATCCTGATGATCGGGATCGGGATTTACGCCTATAGAAAATCGACAGCGACATCCGAGGACTATATCCTTGGCGGACGAAATCTTCCTCCCGCCGTCGCCGCACTCTCCGCCGGGGCATCCGACATGTCCGGTTGGCTGTTGCTGGGCTTGCCCGGAGCCCTCTATGCCTCGGGTCTCGTCGAAGCCTGGATCGGCATCGGTCTCTTCCTGGGGGCGCTCGTCAACTGGATCGTCGTGGCGCCGCGCCTGAGAGAACAGACCGAACGCTATGACAACGCGCTGACGATCCCGGCCTTCCTGGCCAATCGCTTCCCGTCGCGGGGTGCCACGCTGCGCATGGTTTCAGCGGTGATCATCGTGGTCTTCTTTGCCGTCTACACGGCCTCGGGCCTCGTCGCAGGAGGCAAGCTCTTCCAGAGCGCCTTCGACGGCAGCTACCAGTTCGGCGTCTGGCTGACCCTCGGCGTCGTGCTGGCCTACACTGTGGTCGGCGGCTTTTTGGCCGTGTCTCTCACGGATTTCTGCCAGGGGCTGATCATGATGCTGGCGCTGATCATCATGCCCGCGATCGTGCTCTATTCCGGTAAGGGCGCCGGCTTCGCCCAGGCCCGGGAGACGCTCTCCGGGGTCGAGGGGTTCACCTTGAAGCTCTGGTCCCCCGACATGACGCTCATCGGGTTCGTCTCGCTGCTCGCCTGGGGCCTTGGCTATTTCGGCCAGCCGCATATCATCGTCCGCTTCATGGCGGTGAAGAGCGTCGCCGCAGTCGCGACCGCGCGCAATATCGGCATGGCTTGGATGGGCATCGCCCTCGTCGGTGCGGTGGGCGTCGGCATCTTCGGTCGCGCCTATGTGGAGCGCAACGGCGTGGTGATCGAGGATAGCGAGACGATTTTCATCTATCTCGCCGACAACCTGTTTCCCGGGCTGATCACGGGCTTCTTTCTGGCAGCTCTTCTGGCCGCGATCATGTCGACGGTCTCAAGCCAGCTTCTGGTCTCGTCCTCTTCCCTGGCCGAGGATTTCTACAAGCTCGTGCTCAACAGGGGCGCCTCCGAGAAGACCCTCGTGACCATCGGACGCATTTCCGTGATTGCAGTCGGCGCCGTCGCCGCGCTGATTGCAGGCGATCCGGATAGCGAGGTGCTGGACCTTGTCGCCAATGCCTGGGCGGGCTTCGGAGCGGCATTCGGTCCGTTGGTCATCCTGTCCCTGACCTGGCCGCGCATGAATGGTGCCGGTGCCGTGGCGGGCCTGGTGGTGGGCGCCGCAACCGTCGGGCTCTGGATCTTCACCGGTCTGAAAGAGGCCACCGGCGTATACGAGATAATCCCCGGCTTTGTGCTCGCATGTCTCGCGATCTTCGTCGTCAGTCTCGCGACCAGGGATCGGGGAGAGTTCCGGTCGATGGTATCTGCACCGGCTGAATGAGACCTGCAGGCAGAGGCCGAAAGTCGGCCTCTGCCTTTGGACCAGCGACTTTTGGCGGTCGGCAAGCCGCCTGGATGCTGGTGCTGCCGTTTCCGGACAGGGAGGCGGTTGTTCGCTTTTCGACGTCGGACAGTTTTCCCGTTCCGGTACGGTCGCCGTCAAATCACGTCGAAAACGTTTTTTGCGGGAACCGGCTATAGGCCTTCTGCCAGCCTTCGATCCAGTCACGCTCGCGGCAAGAGGTTCGCAATGCCGATAATGGGCTCAGCGGCCATATCGCCAATAGCCGCACGCGCATCGAGCAGGGGAACCGGGGCTTTCGTCAGGACATCCTCTCGCGATCACAAGGGGCCTGACAACCTTTTCGATGCAGCCATGGGCAAGGCTGGACGGCAGCCAGATCCCGCAGGCCTTCAGCCGGGCGCGCAGCTCGTTCGACGGGTCTGTGGTCCTTGCAAGCCATGCTTTTCCGGCGCTCTGCAGGGCGCGCAGGCCATGCGCTGCCCGGCTTTCCATATGGACCGGACAGCACGGCCCGGTTCTCGCACCTGTGTCATGCCACGCGCATCGTTCCGATCCGTCTTGCTCCGCATCGCCGAGAGCACTGCCTCGAGCTGCCGGGCCTTCATGCAGACGATATCACGGTCGCATGCCTGCGGGCCGAAGAACCGGTGCTGGCCATGGTGCCGTCCTCGAAACCGACCCTGCTGATGACGCCGGGAAAATCCCTCAGGTATTCCGCGATGGCGTCACCATCGCATGGAAGATAGCGCTCTCGACAGCTCTTCCCCGTGTCGTTGTCCAGCCGGCTTGAGGGAGCGACGCCGGGTCCGGCTTCTCCAGTCTGGCCTTTGCAGGCAGTGAAAGCTGTCACCGGCGCATGATAGCCCGCCGCCCCGTCAGGCCGCACCGGGCCGTCCGAGCACGTTTATATGAAGGCCATGACCGGCATCGCGCAGGACCTCCGCCTCAACCTCGAAGACATTGCGGATGTTCTCGGCTGTCAGGCAGTCCCTTGTCCTGCCGCTGGCATAGACGCCGCCATCTTTCACGAAGACGATCCGGTCGGCCCATTGCGCCGCAAGCGCCAGATCATGCAGGACAAGCGCAACGATCCGGCCGCCGGCCGCAATCCCGCGCAAGGCCTCCATCACCTCGAACTGGTGCCGGATATCGAGCGCGGCGGTCGGCTCGTCAAGCAACAGGGCGACGGGATCGTGGGACAACGATTGCGCCAGAACGGCAAGCTGGCGCTGGCCGCCCGAAAGATCGCACAGGGAGGTCCCGGCAAGCGACTCCAGCCCCAGCCGGACAAGCGCCCCTGCGGCCCGCGCCCGCCGCTCGGCGCGCGAAAGCCCGGGCATCAGAAGATCGAGCCCGGCGAGAACCGCTTCGAGGACCGAAAGCCCCGTCCGGGTATCTTGCGATTGCGGCATGTATCCGACGCGACGCATCCGCCTGGCGGGCGACAGGGCATGCAGGTCGTCGCCATCCAGGCGCATATCGCCTTCGGCCGGCACCACGCCGGCGATTGCCTTGAGCAGGGTCGATTTCCCGGCACCGTTCGGCCCGACGAAGGCCGTGATCTCTCCTGCGCGCAAGGCAGGAAGCGAGACGTCGCGCAAGATGGTGTGGCGGCCGAACCTGACCGACACGCCCGAAACCTCGAGTTGCAGGGGCGAACCTTTCCCGTCGACAGGCCCGTGCATCAACGGCTCCACTGGCGCAGCAGCAACAGCAGGAAGACCGGCAACCCGACCAGTGTCGTGACGATCCCGATCGGCAGCAGGACCCCCGGCAGGATCAGTTTCGCCGCGATGCTTGCAAAGGACATGACCGACGCCCCGCAAAGGATCGAGGCGGGCAGCAGAAACCGGTGATGATCCCCGACCAGCAATCGCGCTACATGCGGACCGACAAGCCCGACGAAGCCGATCGTTCCGGAGAAGGCGACGGCCGTGGCAGCCATCAGGCTGGCCCGGAGCAGGCTGCCGAAGCGCAGCCGCGCAAAGGACACGCCAAGGCTCTCGGCCCGCTCCCGGCCCAGTTCGAGCACCGTCAGCGCGCGGGCCGCCCGAAACGAGAAGGGCATGACCGCCAGCAACACCCCGCCCAACAGCAGATTGCTCCACGTATCGGCCCGCCCGAGGCTGCCCATCGTCCAGAACACCAGTTGCTGCAAGGCATCGGCCGGGGCGACGAACTGGATCACCGCGACCAGGGCGTTGAACCCGAAGACCATGGCGATCCCGAAAAGGATCAGGACGCCGGGGGGCACGCTGCGCCGGTTGCCGACGAGTTGAATCAGCAAGACCGTGCCAAAGGCGAAGGCAAAGGCCATGGCGGGCACCGCGAACCGATCAGGCACATGGGGCAATGCCACCCCGAGCACGATCACGAGCGCCGCGCCGAAGGAGGCGGCCGAGGACAGGCCAAGCGTGAACGGGCTGGCCAGCGGATTGCGCAGGATCGTCTGCATCTCGGCCCCCGCCAGGCTGAGGCTCGCCCCCACCAGAACGGCCAGGATCGCCGTCGGCAGGCGCACCTGCCAGACGATGACCCCGACCGACGCATCGGCCTGCCCCTGCCCGATCAGGGCGGCCAGCACATCGCGCACCGCAAGGCCCGAGGGGCCGGTCAGCACATCCGCCAGCACCCCCGCGACCAGCAGGAGCGCCAACAGAACCAGCCGCAGGCAGCGGCGCCGGACCGCGCTGTCATGGGCCGCGAAGAGACCGCCCGGCGGCGCGACCGACCCGCTGACGGCATCCGTGTTCATTGCCCCTGGCCCGTTGGCGTGACCGCGAAGCTGCCGCTCAGATCGAAGGGCAGGAACGTCCGGTTGATCTCGTCCAGCGAGGCTTTGGGGTCGAGATCCGCGAACAGATCCGGATGGAATGCCTTTGCCATTTCCTCGACCCCCAGAACGAAGAGCGGATTGTCGAAGAAGAAGAGCCAGATACCCGAGGCACGCCCGTCCCGCACCGATCGCAGATGCGACAGGGCGGGCGCCTGCAGGACATGCCCAAGTGTCCGGCGGGCCGTCTCGTCAGGCACCCCCGGCCCGATCAGAAGACCGTCGGGCGCGACGGTCGAGCCGCCCCCGGCCAGGTAGATATCGGGATCGGCGGCGATGACGGCCTCGGGATTCATCTGTCCGATCGCGCCGGGCACCACATCGGCGCCGATATTGCGCCCGCCCGCGGCCGCAATAAAATCGCTCATGTTTCCGGGGCCGGAGGTATAGCAGCAGGCGCCGCCGCCGGGATTAAGATGGAAGAAGACCTCGGGATAGGTCTCAAGCCCGGCAAGCCGCTCGGAAATGCGGTCCATATGTGCCTCGTAGAACCGGATGAACCGCTCGGTGCGGTCCTGTTCTCCCAACAGCGCACCGAGGATGCGCAGGCTGGGCACCGTGCGCTCCAGCGGCTTCTGGAAGAAATCGACAAAGACATAAGGCACACCGGCCGCGTCGAGCTTTTCCAGCCCCGCCGGAGGCGGCCCGTAAAGGGTCAGGATGACCAGATCGGGGCGCTGCGCGATGACGGTTTCCATGGGGAAGTTTCCGGCCATGGGCTCGCCCAGATCGGTGACATCCTCGATGGCAGGCACGGCGTCGCGCAGCGCATCATAGGTCTCGGGCGAATACCGCTTGAGATCGTTGCCCCAGCCGACCAGCCGCCCGACAGGATCAGGGGCGACCAGGGCCAGGGTCAGAACATGACGCCCTTCGGCCAGAACGATCCGCTGCGCAGGAGCCTGAAGGGTGATCTCGCGCCCGGTCATGTCGGTGACCGTGATCGGCTCGGCCCGGGCCCCGAGGGGCACCGCCACGATCAGCATGAGAAGAAGAAGCCGCAGCCCTTGCGGCATGGACAGAGGGGTCATGTCACACTCTTTCTTTGGGGAGTTACCACTGATAGGTCAGCGCGGCGCTGACGCGGCGCTCGAAGCCTTCGGTGCAGCTTCTGGCCGAACAGCCGGAATAGTATTCCTTGTCGAACAGGTTGCTGACACGCAGCTGGAGCCCAACACCATCGAGCCGCGGATCGCGGCCGCCGAAATCATAGCTCAGGGCAAGGTCGACCAGGGTGAAATCGGGCACGGTGATCGTGTTCGCCGCATCGGCATAGGTCTCGCCGACATAGCGCAGCCCCGCCCCGACGGACACACCCTGCAGCGGCCCCTGCCGGACCTCGTAATGCCCCCAGAGCGAGGCCAGATGTTCCGGGCTGCCGGTCGGCCGGTTCCCGCGCGCAACGGGATCCGTACTGCCGGTGACTTCGAGATCGTTGGCGCTGTAGCTCGCCGTCAGCCGGAACGCGGGCGAGATATTGGCACTGGCCGACAGCTCGAGCCCGCGCGAGGTCACCTCTCCGGTCTGGATGCGGTTCAGCGGCTGGTCGGGATCGGCGGTCTGCACATTGGTCTGCCTGAGATGATAAAGCGCGGCCGAAAAGAGCGCATCCATCCCCTCGGGTGCGTATTTGATGCCGATCTCGGCCTGCTTGCCTTCGGTCGGCTTGTAGGCATTGCCGTAGAAATCCGTTCCGGCCACGGGCTGGAACGAGGTGCTGTAGCTGGCATAGGGGGCCAGCCCGTTACCCGCCAGCCAGGTCGCGCCGATGCGGTAGGTAAAGGCGTCGTCCTCCTGATGCGTGGAGGTTCCGGTCAGGCGATTGTCGGTATCGATGTCGGACCAGTCCTGCTGGGCACCGAAATCAAGCACCAACCTGTCATCCAGGGTGATCGTGCTTTGCGCATAAAGCCCGATCTCCTCGCCGGTCTGGTCGGTACTCGCAAAGGGCGTCGTCGCGGAGAAGGGCGCCGAATGGACCGGATCGTAGATGTCGATATCTGCGGCGCTGCCATAGTTGAGGTAATAGTCCTCCTCCGTCTTGCGATAGGACAGGCCGATGACGGAGGTACCGGTCACGCGCCCCTGCCCCCAATCCGCGCGCAGGTTGATGTCGCTGGCAAAGACATCGCCATCGATGCCGAACTCATAGGCGGTCCGGTTCAGACTGCGCATGTCGGAAGCCAGCGACGTCCCGGAAAGGGTCTGGGTCATCAGCTCGTTGCGGGTGTAGCGCGCGCGGGCCTCGAGGCTCCAGACATCCGTGAAGCGATGGTTGAATTCGAGGCCGAGATTGGTCTGCTCGTTGGTGTTCTCGAGCCCGACACCGTCAAGATAGGTATTCCGGGCAATATCGCCATTGGGATTGTCCAGGAGCGTCCCCTGGATCGGCAGGAAGGCGCGTGGCGGCCCGATCTTGTCCTTCGAATAGGACCCGAGAAATGTCAGGCTGGTATCGTCACTCGGAGCCCATGTCAGCGACGGTGCGAGATAGGTGGTATCGTCCGGCACCTGATCATATTGGGTGCCGCTGTCGCGACGCAGCGCAACCAGCCGGCCCCGCAGCGTGTTCTCGGCATCGAGCGGCCCCGAAACATCCAGCCGGGCCTCCGTCTTGTCGAAGCTTCCGAAGGACAGGCCGACTTCCCGCCGCAGCTCGGAGGTGGGGCGCTTGCTGATCGCGTTCATCACCCCGCCGGGCGAATTGGCGCCGTAAAGCACCGAGGCGGGGCCCTGCAGCGTCTCCACCCGCTCCAGCCCGAACGGCTGATAGCGGATAAAGGACTGCTGGGTCGTGGACCTCAGCCCATCCAGCAATGTGCCGGTCGGTCCGACCGCAAACCCGCGCTGGCTGAAATAGTCGAAGCGCTGCGACGCCGCGCCGTTGGACGCGAAGACACCGGGCATGTAGCCTAGTACATCTGTGACCGTCTCGACCCCGCGATCCTCCATCTCCTGTCGTCCGGCCACGTGAACGGTCTGTGCGGTCTCGAGGATCGGCGTCCCGGTCTTGCCGGCGGTGCTGCTGCTCTGGGCGACATATCCGGTGACCGGCCCATCCTCGCGTTCCGCAAAGAGCAGGATCGGATCGAGGATGACGGCATCGCCATCTCGGGCCGTCCCGGCCGTGGCGAGCACCGGGGCAAGCACCGGTGCGGACAGCGCCGCAATCGTCGTCACATATACCCCGGATTTCCCCCGGATACGCTCAAGGAACGGACGCACCATTTCCAACCCAACCTTAGTTGATAATTTTACTCAGTTTAGCTACTCCCATGGGCAAGACCCGGTCACAACGCCCTGCACTTTCGCTGGCGTGACTGTTTCTTTCGATCCTGACCCCGAAACCGCCCTCGCCGCCGCCACGGGCTCCGAGTTGCGACATGCCTGCCAGCCCCCAGACCTTCCGCCGCCTGTCCGATATCGATCTCGCCCACGGCACCCTGCGCCCCGCCGCCGATGCCGGTTGGGAAACCGAACGGCTTCACCAGGGCCTGAAGGTCATCCTGCTGCAAAGCGGAGAGATTCATTGCAAGCTGCCCGCGCAGCGGCAGTTCCGCTTTGACGTGCCCTGTCTGTGCCTGATCTGGAACCGGGAGCCGCATGAGGGGCTGCAACGCTTCGTGCCCGGCACAGAGATCCGACACATCCAGGTCGCGCTTCCGCCCGATACCTTTTCGGGCCGGGACATTCCGGATCAGCTGCAGCAGCCCGGCAACGGTCCGGGCCTGCAATCGCTGCCTCCCTCGCCGGGCATCCTTTCGCTGGCAAACCGTCTGCGGCACTGCGATCTCACAGGGCCGGAGCGAAGCCTCTTTCTGTGCAGCCAGGCGCTGGAATTTGCCGCCAGCGCCCTGTGCATCCTGCAAGAGCGTGTCGGACCCCCGGGACTGCCGCGCCGGCAAAGGCACGAGGATGCGGCCGTGCAGCGGGCCGCTGAGCTGCTGGAGCAGGAACTCGCCGCACCCCCCGGCCTGGCGGAAATGGCGCTTCGTGTCGGGCTCAACCGGCGGAAGCTGTCATCGGGCTTTCAACGGATGTTCGGACAGAGCTTTTCCGAATATATCGCGGCTTTGCGACTGGATCGCGCCTATCAGATGCTCGAGACCGGGAACCTGCAGGTGGCACAGGTCGCCTATAATGTCGGCTACACGCCGGCCCATCTTTCGGTGGCATTTCGCAAGCGCTTCGGTATTTCTCCCAAAGAGATGCGCTGCTGAGGCATGGCGGCATCCGCCCCGACAACGTCCTGTGTCGGGAAGAACTGGCTGGCCAGGTGTCTGATCCCGGGTTTTGATGCTGCGATCTGTTCGCAGGAGTGGCTGGCCAGCCCTACACGCCTTGACCATGCCTCGTGCTGCACCGGGCATGACCGACACGCGGTGCGAGCAGAGGTGGGTCCGGTCTTTCGACCTTTTGCGGCCGGGCCGGGCTATGCCATCCGTTGCATGCCAAACGGCGATCTTCAGGGGCGGTGTCCGGCTGCCCCAGGCCTCGTCCGGCGGCCGGGCCCGTCCATCGCGACCTTCCCCTTCGCGTTTTGCAGCATGCCGGAGACGGCGATGCCGGTGAAGTGAGACCCGATCAGCGTTGATATGTCCGGCCTGCCGTATTTCGCCAGCGCATCCATCGTGTTCGACAACCGTCAGTTCGACCGTTTCCCACCACGTCAGTCCATGACGGCCATGAGGGAGAGAAATCCACGACGCATCGGGATGCAACTGATGCCGGCAGACCAGACCCGATTGGGCCGCGCGATGGACACGTCTATCAAAAGACATGAGTATATCTTGTGCCCAGGGGTCTTGCCCCGCCCCCCTGCACCACCGGCTTCATCAGCCGCCTGACGCGATGACGCCCGCAGTTGCGCCCTTCACCCTGCATGTGGAGGGCCATCCGACACTACCCGTAGCAGGGCGTCTCCGGGAATTGACCGTCGATGATCGCCATGGCGGCAAGGGGCTCGGAGCTTGCACCGCGCGGCTGGTTGCCCGCTTTTCGTCGACAAGACCTGCCGATAGCGGCCGTTCAGCGCTTGATCGAAAGCTGGCCTGTCAACTCTCGATCGTCAAGATCGGCTTGACAGCTCTCACCGCTGCAGATCCGGGCACGCGCCAGTCGAACCGATGAGAAAACCGGTCTCCAGCGGATGCGGGGCCGGGGACCGCTATCCACCGATATTGTTGAAAAACACCCGCTGCGCCCGAGAAGCCATCTTGGGTTGGAACGTTGTTCTGCACCCGGGCCGAAAATGACTTTTTACAAGTCAGGGTCACGCGCAAGCAGAACCGTTTCCCATGAAATGGCACTCCTTGGATGCTCCAGTGAGTTTTTCAACAGTATCCGCCGGTTGCAAATCCGGCACCCACGCCTAGGGTGACAAGAGATATATGCGTCTACTTTATAACGCATTTCGGAAAGGTGGCGCGCCGTTTTGCCCGATGATCCGACCGCCGAAGATCTGCGCCGCCCAAGAGTGGCGGACATTGCCGCCCGCCATGTCGAGCGTCAGCCTCAGGAGCCCCGATGAACATCCTCGTCTTTCAGCATCTCGATGTCGAACACCCCGGCGCGTTCCGGGATTTCTGGACAGAGGCGGGACATGGCTGGCATGCCGTCGAACTCGATGCGGGCGATCCGATCCCCGACATGGCGCCCTTCGATCTGCTGGTCGCGATGGGCGGGCCGCAGGATCTCTGGCAGAAGGATGAGCTGCCCTGGATGCGGGCCGAGCTTGACGCGATCCGCACCTGGGTCGTCGATTGGGGGCGACCGTATCTCGGGATCTGCCTCGGGCATCAGTTGCTGGCCGAGGCCCTGGGCGGCAAGGTCGTCCCGATGACGCACCCCGAGGTCGGCCTGGCCGATGTGATCCGGACCGCCGAAGGCGTTGCCGACCCGCTGCTGGCCGGGCTTCCGCGGCGGATGCAGAGCTTTCAGTGGCATGGCGCCGAGATCGGGACCCTGCCCGAGGGCGCGGTGGTCCTGGCCTCGAATGCCGCCTGTCCGACCCAGGCGATCCGCTGGGGCCGGCACGCCTGGGGCCTGCAATACCATGTCGAGATCACCGAAACGACGGTCGCCGACTGGCAGGCGATCCCCGAATATGCGGCCAGCCTCCGGGCGGCGCTGGGGCCCGAACGCGCCGGGGGCCTCGGGGCGGAGGTGGCCCCCCATCTGGGGGCCTTCCGCGCCACGGCGAGGCAGCTGAACGACAACATCCTGTCGGTCCTTGCCGCGACGTCGCGCGAGTGACGTGCGGCGGGCCGTTACAGCCGGAAACTCGCGACGAAGCCCGGCACCGCGATCCCGTCGGGCAGCTTCGGGTCGGGAACGGGGGGCCCCGCCTGCAGGCTCAGCGGCACATGCCCGGCCCAGCGCTCGGTTGCCAGATCCCCGGCATCCTCGTCAGGCCGGGCGGCAGCGACTTTGGCCGAGACCTCGTCGAGCCGCATCCGGATCACTTTCGAAGCCTTCCATTCCTGCTCGGTCGGCGGACGGGCATGGTCCCAGAGGCCGGGCGCCAGCTTGTCGATGAAGGCTTTCAGCGCCACGCGCTTGTCCTCGCCCTCCACGGCTTCGGTGCTGCCGAAGGCCATCACCGAGCGGTAGAGCAGGTTGTGGTTGAAGGCCGCGCGCGAGAAGGCGACGCCGTCGAGATGGGTCACGCTCAGGCAGACCGGAACGCCCGAGGCCTGAGCCCGCAGCATCCGGCTGGCGGCCGAGCCGTGCCAGTAGACATGATCGCCGATGCGCCAGGGGCAGGTGGGCGTGACCACCGGCGCGCCGTCGATCAGATAGCCGACATGGGCGACGAGGGCGCCGTCGATGATGGCGTCTATGGTCTCGCGGTCGTAGCGCGCGAGCCAGTGATAGCGTTTGACGCGGGTGCGGTCGCTGGGGGCGGTTTCGGGCATGTCGGATCCTTCGATAAACAGGGTCAGCAATCCTGGCAGGCCAGGGAGAAGGGCAGTTCGGCCAGGCGCGGCACCGGGTACGACGCGGGCACCGATGCCACCGCGCGCAAGGCCGCCACATGGACGGCGGGCAGGCCGCGCAATGCGGCGCCGTCGGTGATCCGGCCGAGATATTCGCGGCTGGGCGGCCGGGGTGCGCGGCGTTCGGTCTTCATCAGCATCACCGCCGCGACCCGGCTGCCATCCTCGGTGACCACCTCGGCCGGGTGGTGGAAGTAGATGCCGGTGCCGTTCAGCCTGACACCCCGCGCGGCCTCCAGCGCATCCGCGTCGCGCGGGGACATTCGGTAAAGAACGCCCGGCAGCGCGGCGCCGGGGTCGGCCACCGCCGCCTCCTCGGCCCCGTCCCAGACGCGGGAATGGCCGAAAAAGCCGATCCGGGAACCGGGCAGGCTGGCGCGGGCGACAAGCTCGGCGCCGGGGCACATCCGGGCGATCTCATCGGGATGAAGCTCGATGCCATAGGCGAAGTGCAGCACGTGAACGCTCCGTCCGGGGCGTTTGGCGGGTTTGGGGAGCTGGATCATGGCGCGGGGCTTTCCCTGGAGGTGACGGTGACGAAGAGCACGCCGTCGCGGGGCTCTTCGGTGAAGGCAAGTCCACGCTCGGCCAGGCTGCGCCGAAACCAGCGCGGCAGATGATCCATCCGGACCATGAGCGGGCGGAACGGCGCCTCGGCCAGAAGCGGGCCGAGCACGGTCATCGAGTTGCGCCGCCGGTCCCCGGCCAGCGCCGCGGCGAGGTCGAGAAACCGGGTGCCGTCGGCGCGGTCCTCGACCGGGACAGGGGGCAGGGCCGCGTCGGGGACGCCGCCCGGGCCGCAGCTGCCGCAACCGCCCTCCGGAACGCTGTCGCAGGCGCAGGCCTCGGTTGCGATCCGGTCCTCGCCCTCGGCCACGGCCGCAAGCTGGCCCTCGAGCGGCCCTTCGGATTTCCAGACGTGAAAGCCCAGCTGGTCCTGGAGGTAGGCATAGGCAAAGCCCCGCACCTCGGCCGACAGCAGCACCCGGCAAGGCGCGATTTCATCGGCCAGCCTGCCAAGCGCCCAGCGGAGCCCGGCCACGCCCTCTTCGCGGGGCAAGCGGAACGGGAACTCGCTGCTCAGCGCCCAGCCGGTGCCGGTGCCCTGATAGATCCGGAGGCGCCCGGGCTCGTGCAGGCCGAGGGGCCGGCCACTGTCATCGACATGAACGGCAATCTGCATGGGATCTCTCCTGTTGGGGGAGGGGCGCCGGGCCGCAGGAGCGCCCCGGCAGGGGACGTGCGGTCGTTGCTCACCACACGTTGAGGATCCATTCCTTGCGCTTCTTCACCTCCATGTCGGCGAAGAGGGTGTTGGCCATCTGCTCGGCCAGGAAGGTGGCGCCCGCATAGCCCAGCACCGGATGGCGATACATGCCGGCGCGGTCATAGGTGGGGAAGCCCACGCGGACCATTGGAATGCCATGGTCGATCGAGATGAAGCGGCCCTTGGAATGGCCGAGGATCAGGTCGAGCCCGAGCCCCCTGTTCCTGATCCGGTCCTCGAGATCCCAGAAATCGGCATTGGTGACGATTTCCAGATCGGGCGCGTTTTCCTGCAGCGCCAGCACCCGCGGATCCTTCACATAGCCCGAATTGTCGTCGCCCAGCAGCAGAAGCCGCGGCGTCATCCCGAGATCGAGACAGAACTCGGTCAGGCCGATGGCGAGATCGGGATTGGCATAGATCGCGACCCGCTTGTCGGCGAGGAACATGTGCCCCAGATCGGCGATGGCATCGAGCGCGATGCCGCGTTCCTCCACCAGGCTTTGCGGGATCGGCTTGCCGGTCACCTCGCTGACCGATTTCAGGAAGGCGTCGGTGTTGCGAATGCCGACGGGCGTCGGGCCGATCACCGAAGGCACCTTGAACTTCTTCCTCAGATAGTCGGCGGCCTTCGCCCCCTCGTAGCGGTTCAGCGCGAGGGTGGCCTTGGCATTGGCGGTGTCGCGCAGCGTCTCGACGGTGGTGTTGCCATGGGACTGGCGGCTCAGGTCCGGCATCAGCGGGCTGTCGAAGCTCTCGATCTCGAACAGGACATTGGCCTCGACCTCCATCTCGGCCAGCAGATGCTTGAGCGCCGTGACATCGCCGGGGTTCACCCAGCCGGTCAGCAGGTTGATCCTGTCCGAGGGCGCGCCCTTCTCGGCGAAGCGCTTGACGAAGTCGTGGACCGCGCGGTCGTAGCCGCTGATCATCGAGCCCACGAAGCTCGGACAATGGATCGTCAGCAGATGCACCTCGCGGCCGGGGAACTTCTCGGGCAGCAATTCCTCCTCGAGCTTGTAAAGCAGCCCGTCGACATCGTCACCGATCACCTCGGTCGAGCAGGTGGTGATGATCGGCACCACCTTCACCCCGGGATAGCGCGTCAGCAGCACCTCGACCGCGGTTTCCACCCGGTCGAGCGCGCCGAAGACCGCGCCGTCCTCATGGACCGACGAGGACGCGATCTCGAAGCTCTCCTTGAGATGCTGCGAGATCAGCAGCCGGACGAACATCACGCAGCCCTGGCCGCCATGGACGATGCCGATGCAGTCCCTGATCCCGATCGAGGCGAACTGGGCGCCGGCGGGCTGGCAGGTGAAGATCGGGTTGATGACCCCGTCCCGCTCCTTCTGAACGATCTGACATGTCATGGGAGTGATCCTTTCAGTAATGGGGAACGGTCAGCTCTTCGTTGAGCGAGCCGTGAACGGTGAGGTGGTCGATCTTGTCGTGCAGCGCCGTCATCAGGGTGCGGATCTCGTCCTTGGACAGGCCGTTGATCCAGAGAAAGCGGGTGCGGAAAGCGCGGGCCAGCATCACCGCATCGACCCAGTAACAGCGGTCGAGCGCGGTCTCGTGCACCGGCTCCTCGCCGCAGAGGATCTGGCAGGTCTGGCCGAGGATGCCTGCGCTTTGCCTGAGCCGGTCCCAGCCGCGCGAGTTGAACTGCCACAGGCAGGTTTTCATGATGTAATCGACCAAGGGGTCGAGGCGTTCGTTCAGCGTCTCCATTTCGGGGGTCCTCACTCGGCCGGGGTCGCGGCGGCGCGCTGCGCGGCCTGCTCGGCGGCATGGGCCTGATTGCGAGCCCGGATATCGGCGATCATGTCGTATTTGCCGGTATACTGGTGCAGGCGGGTGTCCTGTCTCACCGCCTCCGGCAGGTCCGGATCCGACAGCATGGTGGCGGTGCGGAAACCCGGGGCGATCGCGGCATCAGGGGCCGAGATATCCAGCCGGGCCAGCTGACGCATCGGCGAATAGATCGCGTTATAGATGTCGCGGGCGAAGCGCACCCAGCCCTCGTAGCCCTTCCAGGGCCCGTTGTGATAGGCATGGGCGTTCAGATACGGCACGCCCTGTTTCTTGACGAATTCGCCGGGCCGCTTGCCGGTGAGGATGATGTCGGGCTGCAGCATCCGGATCGCCTCGACCGATTCCAGCTCGTTCGGATCGTCGATGGCCAGCGCCCCCTCGGAACAGCGCGAGACGCCCTTCTCCATATCGCCCTGATGCCCGAACTTGGTGTAGACCGAGACGACCTGAAGGCCCATTTCCTCCTCGATCACATGCGCCCAGTGCCAGAGCTTGGAGCCGCCGGGCCAGAGGCAGACCTTCTTGCCTGCCAACCGCTCGCGGTACCAGTCGAGCTGGGGTTTCCACCTGGCGTATTCTTCCCCGATGATCTTCTCGGCGCGGTCCTCGATACCGAAGAACAGCCCGATCTTGCGCAGCGAATCCGACAGCGGGCCAAAGCCGAACCCGTCGATGTCGAGCCGGGGGATGCCGTCGCGCACGCGCAGCTCGTCGCAGATATATTCGGCCGACCGCGCGCATTCGAGCACGTTCAGATGCGCCCGGTGCATCATCCGAAGCCCGTCATAGGTGCCGTTGCCGGTGAAGGTCGACAGCACCTGGATGCCCATCCGGTTGAAGAAGTCGATCATGACTTCCTGGTCGCCCTGGATGTTGTATTCGCCCACATAATTGATGACATGCTCGCCCAGATGCTCGGGCTCGAGGGTGCCGACCTTCTGGTTCAGCCAGGCGATGTTGATCTTGTGGTGGCCGCCCGATTGCGACGGACCGGCAAAGCCCGGCGAGTTGCAGACGAAGATGTCGACATCGCCGCGCTCGTTCATCACCTCCTTGGCGATGGCATCGATATCGTCGCCGATCAGCGCGGTGGCGCAGGTCTGGTAGATCGTCATGCGCTTGATCGCCGGGAAGGCGTCGAAGGCCTCGTGCATCGATGTCTTCAGAAGCCCCTCGGCGCCGAAGACGACGTGCTTTTCCTTCACGTCGGTGGCGAAGGTGTATTTCAGCTGAAAGTTGTCGTTGTCCGAGATATAGCGCTTGGTCTGCCAGGTATCGTAGGTGCAGCCGACAGGGCCGTGGCTGAGATGGATCACGTCCTTCATCGGCGTGCCGATCACGTGCTTGGCGCCGCAATAGGCACAGCCGCGTTCGGAAATCGTGCCGGGGATGGTGTTCAGATAGCCCTTGGGCAGGCAGGAGGTCAGATCCTCGCCCGGGGCCTTGACGACGGCATGCTGCCTGCGCTCGGGGATGCACTTGCTGACTTCGAATTCATGATAGGGCATTGGCCGGTCTCCATGGGGGTGGGGGCGCCGGTCGCCGGACGGCGCGGGGGCTCGGGGCGGGCCGCGCGGGCCACGGGGCCTGCGCGGGTCCGGGGCGCTCCGGGAGGCTCCGGCTCAGTCGACGAGGCCGTATTTCACGACCATCGCCTCGAGCTCGTCCATCGCCAGCGGCTTCGGGATCACGAAGTCGTCGTTCTCGAGGATCTTCGCGCCGAGCGTCTTGTATTCCTGGGCCTGGTTGGCCTCGGGCTGGAACTCGGTGACGGTCTGCTTGTTGAACTCGGCCTTCTGCACGATGTTGTCGCGCGGTACGAAATGGATCATCCTGGTGCCGATGGCCTCGGTGAACTCGGCCAGGAATTCCTTCTCGCCATCCACGTTGCGACTGTTGCAGATGATGCCGCCGAGGCGCACGCCCGACTGGCGGGCATATTTGGTCAGGCCCTTGCAGATGTTGTTGGCGGCATAGATCGCCATCATCTCGCCCGAGGCCACGATATAGACCTCTTCGGCCTTGCCGTCCCGGATCGGCATGGCGAAGCCGCCGCAGACCACGTCGCCAAGCACGTCGAAGAAGACGAAATCCAGATCCTCGGAATAAGCCTCGTTCTCTTCCATCAGGTCGATTGCGGTGATGACGCCGCGCCCGGCACAGCCGACGCCCGGCTCGGGGCCGCCGGATTCGACGCAGCGGATGTCCTTGAAGCCGGTCTTGACCACCTTGTCGACGGTCACCTTCTCGGCGCCCTCGATGCGCAGCGAGTCCATCACCGTCTGCTGCGGCAGCCCGCCGAGGATCAGTCGGGTCGAGTCTGCCTTGGGGTCGCAGCCATGGATGAAGACGTTCTGGTCGTGGAAATAGGCCAGCGCGGCCGCCGTGTTCTGGGTGGTCGTCGACTTGCCGATGCCGCCCTTGCCATAGATGGCGAGCTTGCGGGTCATGGAATGCTCCTTCGTTTCGGGGTCCAGATCGGGAAGGGGCCGGGTCTCGTGCCCCCTTGCCGGATCTACAGCAGGTCCCGTGCCAAGCCCGGAATGCCCCCGGATCTCATCGGGATCGGCTGCCTTGTGCCTTGTAACAAAATGGTTTTCTCAGGTGCGGTGGCAGCTTCGCAGGCGCTCGGAGCGCCCGGACTGCGGCCCGTTCCGCGCACCGATCGGTAAACGCGCACCGATATGTAAATCATCTGCCGAACGGCTGCGCGCTGTCGCCCCGCCCGGTAGGGTCGAACGGGTACCGGAACGGCAAAAGCCGCCCGGGGAGGGCGGCGCGGGATCGACAGATGTCGGTGTCAGCTGCGGGGCGGCAGGGCCCGGGGGCGAAAGGCCCTGGCGTCGATGCCGTGCCGCTCCATCCGCGTGCCCAGCATCCGGCGACTGATCTGCAGAAGCCCGGCGGCGCGGCCGATATTGCCTTCGGTCGTCTTCATCGCCTCGACGATCATCTCGTGTTCGACCGTCCGCACCCTGTCATCGAGCCCCACCCCCAGCCGGGTGCCGCTTTCCGACGGCGTCTGGAGCGAGGGCGGCAGGTTCCAGGCATGGATGACCTCGTCATCCGACAGGATCACCGCCCGTTCGATCGCGTTCTCCAGCTCGCGCACATTGCCGGGCCAGTGATAGCTCATCAGCATGTTCAGTGCGGGCGTCGAGATGCGCTTGACGCTCTTGCCCATCGCCGCACAGGCCCGGGCGACGAAATGATCGGCCAGCAGGATCACGTCGCTGCCGCGTTCGCGCAGCGGCGGCACGGTGACGGGCACCACGTTCAGCCGGTAGAACAGGTCTTCGCGGAAGAGCCCCTCCGTCACCATCCGCGGCAGATCGCGATTGGTCGCCGCGATGATCCGGACATCGACCTCGACCGCCCGGCTGCTGCCGACGCGCTCGACCATCCGGTCCTGCAGCACCCGCAACAGCTTGGCCTGCACCGCAGGACTCAGCTCGCCCAGTTCGTCGAGAAAGATCGTGCCGCCATCGGCACGTTCGAAACTGCCCTTGCGCTGGGCGGTGGCGCCGGTGAAGGCGCCCTTCTCATGGCCGAAAAGCTGGCTCTCGGCCAGCGCCTCGGGGATCGCGGCACAGTTGAAGCGGATGAAGGGTCCGTCGGCGCGGTCCGAGGAATAATGGATGGCGCTTGCGACAAGTTCCTTGCCGACGCCGCTTTCGCCCAGGATCAGCACGGTCGCGCGCGTCTTCGAGACCTTGCCGATCAACGCATAGACATCGGCCATCATCGCCTTCGAATTGCCGATGATGTTCGTTGGCCGGAAGCGCTCTTTCAACGCGTCCTTCAGCTCGCGGTTCTGGCGTTCCAGCTCCAGCCGCTCGATATTGGCAATCAGGTGAAGTTCGACCGCGGGCGCGATCATCAGCGCGATGGCGGCCAGGAATTCGGCGTCCTGTTTCAGCAGGCGCCGGCTGACATAGCACCGCTCGCCCGCAATCGCGCCCAGGACCTTGCGGCCCAGCATGCTCGGCACGCAGACGAAGGCCGACTTGCGCCGGGTCTCGCCCGCATGGGCGCCGGTCCGGTCGAGGAAATCGGGGCTCTCATGCAGGCGCGGGGCAATGATGACCTTGCCGCTTTCCACCACCTTGCCGGTGATGCCTTCGCCCAGCGCATAGACGCCCCGGCGTTCCTCCTCATCGGTCAGGCCGAAGCTGTCATGGATGAACACCCGCCCCCGGCGGCGGTCGAGCAACGAGACGGCGCCCCGGTCCATCCGCATCCCGGTCCGCATGACGTCGAGGATCATGCCCAGCGGCGCCGAAAGATCGGTGGCGTTCGAGATGGCGTGGTTGAGCCGGTAGAGCGTCGGCAACAGGTTGACCCGGCATTCCCCCGAATAGCACTGGGTGAATTCCTCGTCCGGGCCCACCGCCCCCAGATCGAACAGGTTTTCCGCATCCTCGCCAGGCATCCGCGCGCCTCGTTATGTATATTATACACATAACGATATCCGGGCTCCTTTGCGCCGGAAACCGGCCGGGAACGCGGGATCGGTCCGCAGAAGACGCTGCCCGCACAGGAATTACGCACCCAAAGCGCAGCGGCGCCCGCGGCAGCAGCCATCCGGGAAGGGCCGACGCGCGGCGTCATGCCAAGGGCGCGGCCGCGCAGTGCAGATCAGCGGAGGTCCGCGAGGCCGGGATCGACATCTCGGCGGAGGGAGACGCGCTGGCCGAGAATGCCCATCGCGCCGCGCAGCACCACCTCGATCCGTTCCGGACGTTCAAGACGCTGCGTGACCAAGACCACACCAAGGAGGAGATCAGGCGAATGCCGCCATCCACGTACTGCCGTCCGCAACGTCTGTCAGAGATCAGCCCAGAAGCATCAGGCGAACCGTCTGCCTTCCTGACAGCCCTTGCGCAGACCTGTGCCTTCGTTTGCGCATTCATCCGCTTTCTCTGCCCCTCTCGGCGAAACCGATGAATACGGCGAAAATCTTGCCGATAATGATGCCCCATTCGATGAAGCTTCTCCTATTGCGCCAGTGACAGGCTGGCCCGCCAGCCCCCGCACGGGAAATCCGCCGCCCCGAAGGGGCGCCGCAGCCGGGGCTTGTTCCGGAAAGCGCTGAAGGGGGTCACCGCGCGGCTCCAACCCCGGATTGGGGCCGCGCCAGGAAGTCAGACCTATCGGACAGGGGTCTTCAGCGCCCGGATAAGGTTGCAATGTCGGAACGCGTCAGCGCAGCAGTTCAAGCAGCTTCAGCGACAGGTCCGGAAAGGCCGCGACCGCCGCGAGCCCCAGCAGGCTGGTCAGCAGGAAGGGCGCCGCGCCGCGGGCGATCTGCTCGATCGAGAGCTTTGTCACATTGGCCGCGACATAGAGATTGATGCCGACCGGCGGAGTGAACAGCCCGATGGCGAGGTTGACCATCACCACCACGCCGAACCAGACCGGGTCCCAGCCCATCTCGCGCATCACCGGCAGGAAGATCGGCAGCGAGATGAACATCACCGTGATCGCATCCATGAACATGCCCGCGACCAGCAGGATCACCATGATCGCCAGCAGGATCACCCATTGGTTGTCGCTCAGCCCCAGCAGCGCGCCGGAATAGGTTCCGACCAGATCCTCGACCGTCACCACCCAGCCGAAGATCCCGGCATAGGCCACGACCAGCATCACCACCGCCGAGGAGGCCGCGGCATCGGAAAGCGCCTCGTACAGCCCCCGGAGCGTGAGGGTCCCGTAGGCGAAGGCCCCCACCCCCAGCGCATAGACCGTGGCGACAAGGGCCGCCTCGGTCGGTGTGAAGATCCCCGAATAGATGCCGCCCAGAATGACCAGAGGCGTCAGCAGCCCCCAGAACGCCTCGCGGAACGACGCCGCCAGCCGCCGCCCATAGGGCAGATCCGCATGCGGTGCGGGGCTCAGCGCGTCAAGCGCCTCCCGCCCGGCGCCGCGTCGCGCGGCAAAGGGCAGCGTCGCCAGCATCACCAGCCCCATGAACAGCCCCGGCACCACGGCCGCCAGAAACAGCTGCGAGATCGAGGTCTCGGCGATCACGCCATAGATCACCAGCCCGATCGAGGGCGGAATGACGATGGACAGCGCGGCCCCGGTGCAGACCAGCCCCGCCGCCGAGGCGCGGGAATAGCCGTCTTCCTCCATGCCCTTGACGATCATCGGACCGATGGCCGCGACCGAGGCCGGACCCGAGCCGCTGACCGCGCCCCAGAACAGGCAGACCACGGTGCCCACCACGCCCATGCCGCCCGGCATCGAGCCGATCAGCACCCGGAAGAAGCGGATCATCCGCTCGGCAATGCCCAGCGTGCCCATCAGCGTGCCCGCGAGGATGAAGAACGGGATCGCCAGCAGCGAGAACTTGGTCACCCCCGCCACGATCAGATCGCCCGCGAGATCGAAGCCGAAACCGATCTGTCCCATCGCATAGAAGGCCGAGAGCCCCAGCGCGAAGGCCACCGGCACCCGAAGCGCCATCAGCAGGAAGAACAGGATCACCATTTCGGTGCCCGCGCCGAGGCCGGGGATCAGATCAGGCATGGGGCGCCTCCGGCGGCGGATCGGCCGGGGCGCGGCCCAGCACCTCGCGGACATGTTGCAGATAGCGGATCAGGATCAGACCGAAGCCGAAGGGCACCGCCGCCTGATAATACCAGGCCGGGATGCCCAGCGCATAGGATCGCATCCCGTTGCCCCGAAGCGTGACCAGCACATCCCAGGACACCCAGGCCGAAAGCCCCAGCAGCAGCGCCGACAGCCCTGCTGCCAGCCCGAAAAGCGGCTTGCGCAGCGGGCGCGGCAGCAGGTCCTGGACCAGCGTGACCGCCAGATGCTCGCCCCGCCGCGCGGCAATGGCCGCGCCGAAGACGGTCAGCAGAAGAAAGCCGTTGGTCAGCAGCTCTTCGCTGGCGGCCAGCGAGTAATTGGTGCCGTAGCGCACCACCACATTGGCAAAGCCGATCGCGGTCATGCCGAGAAACAGCACGGCACAGACGATCTTCTCTGCCTCTCGAAGAAGGAAGCGCATGGGCGGGCCTACCGGCTCTTTTGCAGGGTGGCAGGCGCCGGGCCGGAGCCTGCCCTCGGGCGGCCCGGCCCGGCGCGCCAGGGGTCAGTTGGTGCCGGCGATGGCCGACTGGAAGGCCTCGACGATCTCGGGGCCGACCTTCTCGGACCATTTGTCGAAGGCGGGCCTGGTCGCGGCACGGAAGGCCGCAAGCTCTTCGGGGGTCGGCTCATAGACCTCCATGCCCGCCTCGCGCAGGAAGTCGATGCCCGCGGCGGTCGCCTCGCGCGAGATCTGGCGTTGCCAGGCCATCGCCTCGACCGCAGCCTTGCGCATCTTCTCCTGGGTCTCGGCATCGAGGCTGTCCCATTTCGACTGCGAGACGCCGAGGAAGACCGGATCGTAGGAATAATGCCAGGCGGTCAGGTATTTCTGCATCTCGTAGACCTGCTGCGGGATGATCACCGCGCCGATCGGGTTTTCCTGGCCGTCGACCACGCCCTGTTGCAGCGCGGTCAGGGTCTCGGACCATTGCATCTGGGTCGGGTTGGCGCCGAGCGCATTCATAACGTCGATATACATCGGCCCCGACACCCGCATGTTGAGGCCCTGCATGTCCTCGGGGGCTTTCACCGGGCGCACGCTGTTGGTCAGCTCGCGGAAGCCGTTCTCGCCCCAGGCCAGCACCACGATGCCCTTGTCCAGGAGGATCTTCGACATCATCTCGCCGGGCGCGCCCTGGGTGGTGGCATCGACCTCGTCATAGGAGCTGTAGAGATAGGGCAGCGAGAAGACCGCCATCTCGGGCACCAGGGGCGTGACGTTGATCGCCGAGGTGACGACAAGATCCAGCGCGCCGCGGCCCACCATCTCGGTCATCTTCATCTGGTCGCCGCCCGCAAGCTGGGCATTGGGGAAGACCCGGACCTTCAGATCGCCATCGGTCGCCTCGGCCAGCAGTTCGCCGAATTTCTCGGCGCCCTTGTGCCAGGTCGTGGTGTCGCCGACATTATGCGACAGCCGCAGGGTCTCGGCCGAGGCCGTCCCCAGCATCATCGCCCCCGCGATCAGCGCGGCCAGCGCGCCGCCTCCCAGTCGAACCGCTTTCATCCGTTTCCTCCGTCTTTCGCCCGCCCGTCCGGGGCAGTGTCCCTTGGCGGACCGGTCTTGCCCGCGGGCCATATCAAGACCAGAACCGGGCGCCCGGCACAAGCCGAGAAGCCCCCTGCCCGGCAACAAGATCGCCCGAAGACACCCACCCGGCGAAACAATACTGCGCAACCACAACCTCACGACGCAAGGATCGCCTTCTCTCGCCCCCCGTGATCGCGGCACGGCCCCGACCGGCGCCGCGATGCGCCGCCGAGGCCACAAGGGCAGGACGTCCCGCGACCGCATCCCGCCGGTCCCTCAGGATAGCGGCAGAACGCGGCCCTGTGGCAGGAAGCGCGCGTCCGGCGAAGGGCAGGAGATCGAACCCGAGGCCGGTTACCGCAACACCACTCGCCCCCGATCCCGACTGCCGACGAAACTGCCGGGGCACAGGAGACCGCCCAGCGGCCGGACGGAAATTCCACCCTTGTGATGATCCGACCCCTCGGGGCGGCACCGAGGGTCTGAAACCGCCCTTCCCGCCGGTCAGCCCGCCGCAGCGGCCAGCACGGCGTCGGTGTCGCGGGCTTCGGGAAGGCTCGACTGGCTGCCGATCCGGGTGCAGGCGATGGCCGCCGCCGCCGCCGCCCGGCGCAGCGCTGCCCCGGGCGTCTCGCCGCGATCCAGAGCCGCCGCGAAGACGCCCACGAAACAGTCCCCGGCGGCGGTCGTGTCCTTCGGTGTGCAGGGCATCGCCGGGATCGAAATCTCCTGCCCCTGCCAGCACAGTTCGGCCCCCTCGCCGCCCAGCGTGCGCAGGATGCCCGCGCCCGAGGCGGCGGCCAGAGCGCGCGGATCGGGCGCGCAGCCCAGCCATCCCGCCATCGCCTCGGCTTCGTCCTCGTTGACGACGATCAGATCGCAAAGCCCCAGCAGCTCGGCGTCGAGGCGACCGGCCGGGGCGAGGTTCAGGATACAGAGTGCGTCGGTGCTCCGGCAGCGCCGGATCAGCCGGGCGATCTCGGCCGGGTCGTTCTCCATCTGCAAAAGCAGGACCGAGGCCCGGTCCAGAAGCGCGTCCTCGACGCTGTCGGCAGAGGCTGCCAGATTGGCGCCGCCCGCCACCACGATCTCGTTCCGGCCACAGGCATCGCGGTGGATCGCGGCGCAGCCGGTGGGCGCCTCAAGCCGGGCCACGCGCGTCAGATCGACCCGGCCCTTCAGCCCCTCCAGCGCGACCTCGGCCAGCGCGTCCTGTCCGACCGCCCCAGCCATCGCCACCTCGGCGCCGTCAAGCGCGGCCGCCAGCGCCTGATTGGCGCCCTTGCCGCCCGCCTCGGTGGTGAAGCTCTTCGCCATCAGGGTCTGGCCGGGCTGCGGCAGCGTCTCGACCGCAAAGATCAGGTCGGCATTCAGAGAACCGAAGGTGACGATCATGCGACGGCCTCGCTTTCATGGATCTGAACGAAATGCCCCTCTCCGACCTCGCGGTAAAGCCGTTTCGGTGCCACGTAACCGGCCGGGCGATAGGGGCTCCGGATCTCGTCGCCCGCCACTACCCGGCGGCTGCGACGCGACGGGTCGGCCACCGGCACCGCGGCGATCAGCTTGCGGGTATAGGGGTGCTGCGGGGTCTCGAAGACAGCCGCACGCGGGCCGATCTCGACGATCTCGCCCAGATACATCACCGCGACCCGGTGGCTGATGCGCTCGACCACCGCCATGTCATGGCTGATGAAGAGATAGCCGAGCCCGTAGCGCTCCTGCAGATCGAGCATCAGGTTGATGACCTGCGCCTTCACCGACACATCCAGCGCCGAGACGGATTCATCGGCCACGATAAGTTTCGGTTCCAGCGCCAGCGCCCGGGCGATGCAGATCCGCTGACGCTGGCCGCCCGAAAATTCATGCGGGAAGCGTTGCAGCATCTCGCCCGACAGCCCGACCCGCTCCAGCAGGTCGGCCACCCGCGCCGGCGCCTCGCGGCGCGAGACGAGCCCGTGCACGATCATCGGTTCGGCAATGGCCTCGCCGATGCGGATGCGCGGATTGAGGCTTTCGAACGGGTCCTGAAAGATCATCTGCACGTCGCGGCGGATCTTCGTCAGCTCCGAATGCCCGGCCCCGCGCACGTCATGCCCATCCATCGCGATGCTGCCGCCCGAGGGGTCCTCGAGCCGGATCAGCGACCGGCCGGTGGTCGACTTGCCGCAGCCGCTTTCGCCCACCAGAGACAGGGTCTCGCCCTGACGCAGCGCGAACGAGATGTCCTCGACGGCGTGGATCCGGCCGACGACCCGGCGCAGGATCCCCTTGCGGACCGGGAAGCGGGTCACGAGATTGTCGACCTTCAGCACCGGCGGTTCATTCACGCGCACGGTATCGGCGGTGGGCGGCGGCGGCGCGATCTCGCCCGTCGCCATGTCGACCCGCGGAAAGCGCAGCGGCCGGTCCTGGCCCGCCATGGCGCCAAGCTGCGGCACGGCGGACAGGAGCGCGCGGGAATAAGGGTGCTTCGCCTCGCGGAAGATCGCCTCGGTCGTGGCCTTCTCGACCACCTCGCCGCGATACATCACGACGGTCCGGTCCGAGATCTCGGCCACCACGCCCATGTCATGGGTGATGAAGAGGACCGACATGCCCTCTTCCTCCTGCAGGGTCTTGATCAGCTCGAGGATCTGGGCCTGGATCGTGACGTCGAGCGCGGTGGTCGGCTCGTCGGCGATCAGGAGCCGGGGCGAACAGGCCAGTGCGATGGCGATCACCACGCGCTGGCGCATGCCGCCCGAGAAATTCATCGGATACTCGCCCAGCCGCGCCGCCGCCGAGGGGATGCGCACCCGGTCCAGAAGCCGCACCGCCTCGGCCTCGGCCGCGGCGCCGTCCAGCCCGCGATGCCGGCGCAGTACCTCGGTGATCTGATCGCCGATCCTCAGCACCGGGTTCAGCGAGGTCATCGGTTCCTGGAAGATCATGCCGATCCGGTTGCCCCGGATCGCCTGCATGTGATCGAGCGGCATTGCCAGCAGGTCCTGCCCCTCGAAGACGATCCGGCCTTCGGTGCGGGAATTGGCGGGCGACAGCAGTCGCATGATCGACATAGCGGTCACGCTCTTGCCAGAACCCGACTCGCCCACCACGGCCACCGTCTCCTGCGGGCCGATATCGAAGCTGACGCCCTCGACGACATTGCGCCACTGGCCCTCGACACGGAAGGCCGCGCTCAGCGCCTCGACGGAAAGAACGGGGGTCTCCATCGCTCAGCCCTCCCTGCGGGGGTTCAGGATGTCTCGCAGCGAGTCGCCGATCAGGTTGATCGAGACGATCAGCACCAACAGCGCGAGACCGGGGAAGAAGCTGATCCAGTAATCGCCCGACAGCAGGTATTCATAGCCGTTCGAGACCAGCAGCCCCAGCGAGGGCTCGGTCACCGGCAGGCCGATGCCGAGAAAGCTCAGCGTGGCTTCCAGCATGATCGCATAGGCCACGCGCATGGTGGCGACGACGATCAGCGGCGGCAGGCAGTTCGGCAGAATGTGGCGGAACAGGATCCGCCGGTCGGGCAGCGCCATCGAGCGCGCGGCATCGACATAGGCGCGCTTGCGCTCGACCAGGGCCGAGCCGCGGATCGTGCGCGCGTAATAGGCCCATTGGGTGACCACGAGCGCGAGGATGATCTTGTCGACCCCCTGCCCGAGGATCGCGAGGAAGATCAGCGCGATCAGGATCGCCGGAAAGCTGAGCTGGATATCGACGATCCGCATCAGGAAGGCGTCGGTCCGCCCGCCCGCATAGGCGCTGAACAGCCCCACCGAGGCGCCGATCACCAGCGCGATGGCCGCACTGGCCAGACCGACGAGAATGCTGGTCCGGAGCCCGAACAGGATCGCGCTGAACAGATCGCGGCCCTGATCGTCGGTGCCGAGCAGATAGGTCATGCCGGTCATGCTTTGCGAGCCCGGGCCGAGGCGGCCATCCATGATGTCGAGCTGGGCGAGATCATAGGGGTCCTGCGGCGCGATCAGCGGCGCGAAGACCGCCCCGATCACCAGCAGCGTGAGGATCACGAGCCCGGTCAGCGCCAGCGGGTCGCGCAGAAGCCTGGCCATGGTCTGGCGAAACGGCGAGGCCGAGGCGGGCGGCACGGCCGCCGTGGCAGCGGCATGGACGGACCGGGGGGTATCGGACGGGGCGGTCATCTCAGTTGCCCTCCAGCCGGACACGCGGATCGACAAGCGAATAGAGGATGTCGACGGTGAGATTGATGAGGCTGAACATGACCACCGTGATCATCAGGTAGGCCAGGATCACCGGCCGGTCGAGCACGGCGATCGAATCGATGATCAGCTTGCCCATGCCGGGCCAGGCGAAGATCGTCTCGGTCACCACCGCGAAGGCGATCAGCGAGCCGAGTTCCAGCCCGATCACGGTAATCAGCGGAATGAGCGTGTTCTTCAGCACATGGATGCGGACGATGCGTCCCTCGGGCAGGCCCTTGGCGCGGGCGAAGCGCACGAAGTCGAGCTGCATGGTCTCGAGCACGCCCGCCCGGGTGATGCGGATCACCAGCGAGATCTTGAACAGCGCGAGGTTGAAGGCCGGCAGCGCGATATGGGCCAGACCGTCGAGGGTGAACAGGCTCAGCGGCACGCCGAAGACATCGACAGTGTCGCCGCGTCCCGACGAGGGCAGCCAGCCCAGCTGGACCGCGAAGACCATGATCATCACCAGCCCGATCCAGAAGGTCGGCAGCGAGAAACCGAGGATCGAGAAGGCCATGATCGACTTCGCGAGCCACCCGTTCGGCCTGAGCCCGGCATAGACCCCGAGCGGCAACCCGATCGCCAGCGCCATGACCAGCGCCGCGGCGGCCAGTTCCAGCGTCGCGGGCATGCGCTGCAGGATCAGATGCAGAGCGGGCTGGTTGTAGACGAAGGAATTGCCCAGATCGCCCGACAGCGCGTTCTTGAGGAAGATCCCGTATTGCACCCAGACCGGCTGATCGAGCCCGAAGGACCGGATCACCTCCAGCCGCTCGGCAGGCGTCGCGGTCGGGCTCAGCAGAACGTCGACCGGATTGCCGACCATGTGCAGCCCGCCGAAGACCAGAACCGACATGACGAACAGCGTCACCACGGTCTGCAGCAACCGGCTGAAGAGATACCCGCTCATTCCGTTTCCTTCTGCGGCGTCGTTCCACGCCTCTCACCATGGGCCGCGATGCGATCGAGGACCAGCGCGATATAGGCGGCCTCGTCGACCCCGGTCATCACCGCCATATGCGGCGAGGGCGCGTTGAAATCGGCAAATGTATGGCCGCTGGTCGCGCCGCCGACCTGAACCCCGATCCGGGCGCTGCGCCCCTTGAACAGATCCGGCTGCATCAGCCAGGCAATGGTCATCGGGTCATGCAGCGGCCCGCCCGGACGGCCGTAGCGCTCGGGGTCGCTGCGGTCGTATTGTGTCAGCAGATTGGCCAGCGCCCGCCCGGCCGCCCCGCCCCGGGCGCGGAACTCCGCGATATGCGTGTCGGTGAACAGGACCTGCGTCGTCACGTCGAGCGGGAACAGCACCAGCGGCACGCCCGAACCGAAGACGATCTCGGCGGCATGCGGGTCGGCATGGATGTTGAACTCGGCCCAGGGGGTGCGGTGGCCGGGCATGGCGATGGCGCCGCCCATGCAGACGATCCGCCGGATGCCGCGCCCCACCTCCGGATGCATCCGGAGCGCCAGCGCGATATTGGTCAGGGGCCCGATGGCACAGATCGTCAGCGGCTCGCCCGCCCTGGCGGCGGCGCGGGTCTTGCGCGCGATGAAGCGCACGGCGTTCTCGGTGGCGGGCGCGACCGGAGCCGCGCCGATCAGCGGCGCGGGAAAGGCGCCGATCGCGGCATATTTGCCGAAGACCTGATCGCGCAACAGCGGCGCGCGTGCGCCTGCCATGACCGGCAGGTCGGTCCGCCCGGTCAGCCCCACGATCCGGCAGGCATTGGTCAGCGCGGCCGAAAGCGTCACATTGCCAGCGACGGCCGTGATCCCCAGCACGTCGAGTTCGGGCGAGCCCAGTGCCATCAGGATCGCGGCCGCGTCATCGACGCCTGGATCGGTATCGATGATGACCGGTATCCGGTTCATGCCGCGGCGCCGGCGCCATAACGCGCCATCAGCCCGAGATAGAGATCGATCACGCCACCGGCATCGACCCCGATCGCGATATCGGCATTGGCGGGACCGCCGGTCTTGCCGAACCAGTCGGCCACCGTCTGGCCGAGGCAGAGCGGGCTCTCGGTCTCGACGAAGACCCGGGCCGGACGCGTCTCGAACAGCTCGGGCGCCAGCAGGAAGGCGGTCACCAGCGGGTCGTGCAGCGGCCCCCCGCGCGAGCCGTAGCGCTGCGGGTCGTTGCGGTCCCAGAACGCCATCAGCCCGGCCACGCTGCGCGAGATCCGGCCGCTGACCTCGGCGAAGCGGGTCACATGATCGGGCCTCAGCATCACCTGATGGGTGGCGTCAAGCCCGAGCACGGTCATCGGCAGCCCGGCCGCGAACACGATGGCGGCGGCATGGGGATCGGCCAGCATGTTGAATTCGGAGGTCAGCGAGCGGTTGCCCGGCTCGCGGAAGGCGCCGCCCATCATCACCACCCGTTCGATGCCCGCGGCGATGTCGGGGGCCAGCCTGAGGGCCAGCGCCAGATCGGTCAGCGGCCCGAGGCAGCACAGCGTGATCTTCGGCCCCTCGCCCCGCACCGCGCGGCCCAGATGGTCGATCAGCGCCTCGACCGCACCGACCGGCTCGGGCCGCTTCAGCGGGTCGGGCAGCAGCGTGTCGCCCAGCCCGCTCTCGCCATGGAACTTGCCATGGATCGGCTCGCGGCAAAGCGGGCGATGGGCGCCGGCATGGACGGGAATATCCTCGCGCCCGCCCAGTTCGCAGATCTGCAGCGCATTGCGCAGCGTGCGTTCGAGCGGCTGGTTGCCGCAGACCGCGAGGATCGCGCGGATATCGAGTTCGGGCGCCGCGAAGGCCCCAAGCAGCGCGATGGCATCGTCAATGCCGGGATCGCAGTCGAAAATCACGGGAAGGGGTGCTGTCATGGAACCGTTCTTCACAGGAGAACCGCCCGGCCGCTCAGAGCGCGCCGATGGCGCCCAGCGCCTCGGCCAGCTCGACCCGCGCCGCCGCATCGAGCGGGGCCTGCGGCGCGACGGGATTGCCGACCTCGAAGCCCTGCAGCTCGAGCGCGGCCTTGATGCAGGCCGCCAGCGAATAGCGCGCGAACAACTCGTTGATGCGCCAGAGCGGGCGCTGCAGGTCCATCGCGCGCTCCCAGTCGCCCGCCCGGGCGGCCTCGTAAAGCGCGATGCTCTGCTCGGGCACGATGCAGGCCGGGCCCGCCATCCAGCCGACGCCGCCGATCATCATCACGCAGGCCGGGATATGGGCCGAGGCGGCAAAGACCTCGATCCGGCCGCCGCAGCGGTTGAGGATCGACAACAGCCGCCCGGTATTCGAGGAGGCATCCTTGATGTAGCGGATGTTCGGCACCCGGCTGAGCCGGTCGATCACCGGCAGCGTCAGGTCGGAACGCTGGAAATTCGGATTGGTGTACAGCACCACCGGCAGGCCCTCGGCGGCCTCGGCGATGGCGGTGAAATAGGCCTCGACGCCCGCCTCGCCGATCGGGAAATAGGCCTCGAGAATGGCAAGGATGCCATCTGCCCCGGCCGCGACCAGGGCGCGGGTCTGCGCCACCGCATCGGCGGTCGAGGTGGAGGCCACGCCCGGCACCACCGGCACCCGTCCCCTGGCCGCGCCGATCACCGCCCGGGCGACCGCAAGGCGCTGATCGTTCGAGAGATAGGCGAATTCGCCGGTGCTGCCCAGCGGCGCGAGCCCGTGCACCCCTGCCCCGATCAGCCGCTCGACCAGAGCCGCCAGAACGTCCTCGCGGACCCCGCCCGAGGCGTCGAGCGGGGAGACCAGATAAGGGAAGACGCCGTGAAAGCCCGGCTCCCTCGGCGCGCTCATTCGGCCGTGACCTCATAGGCGAGGGTGTAGCCGTCGGAGCGGCCCGGATAGCTCAGCCCGTCCTCCAGCGCCCAGGTATTGGCAAGGTAGAAGACCGGAATCACCCCGAGACCGGTCATCGCGATGCGGGTCGCCTTCTGCAGCAGCTCGCGGCGGGTCGCGTCATCGAGGGTCTGGCGCGCCTGTTGCAGCGTCGCGTCGAAATCGGGGTTCGAATAGCGGCCCCGGTTGCCGCGCCCGGCGCTGTCGCCATAGGTCTCCAGAAGCGGCCCCAGGACGCCCGAGGCCTCGCCGGTCTCGACCGCGGCCCCGCCCATGATGAAGCTGAATTCGAGGTTCGAGGCGCGCGAGAAGTAGACGCTGGCGGGCAGGGTCTCGACCGAGGTGCCGATGCCGATCCGGCTGAAGAACTGACCGATGGCCTGGGCCACGCGGCTGTCATTGGGATAGCGGTCGTTCGAGGCGTGGAAGGTCAGCTTGAAGCCGTCGGGATAACCGGCCTCGGCCAGCAGCGCCTTGGCCTTCGCCGGGTCGTAGGGATCGACCTCGATCGTGGGGTCGAAGCCGAAATAGCCCTCGGGCACGAGCTGGCCCGCGGGCACGCCCTGGCCGTCCATGATCCGGTCGACGATGGCCTCGCGGTTCAGGGACAGCGACAGCGCCCGGCGCACACGCGCATCGCGCAGAGGGTTCTTGCCGTCGGGCCCCTTGGCGAAGGGCGAGACCTCGCGGCCCTGATCCATGTGCAGATACATCACCCGGTTGCCCGCGACCGACACGACCTTGAGATCGTCGGCGGATTTCAGGCGTCGGGTATCGGCCGTCGGGATGCTCTCGATCATGTCGACATCGCCCGACAGCATCGCCGCGACCCGGGCACTGTTGTTCTTGTAGACCTTGAAGGTCACGTCTTCCCAGGCGGCGGGGCCGGCCCAGTACGCATCGTTGCGGGCGACCCTGACCTCGCTGTCGGGCACCCAGGACACGAATTTGAACGGCCCGGTGCCGATCACCCCCTTGCCCGCATTCATCTCTTCGGTCGTCACATCCGCATCCTCGGCGGGCAGGATCGCGATCCGGCTGAGATCGTTCGGCAAAAGCGGCGTCGGCGCGGCGGTGGTGATGCGCACCGTCATCGGGTCGACCGCCTCGACCGAGGTGATCGCCTTCACATAGGGCATGAAGGAACTCGGGCTGTTCTTCGAGGCCTTCGGCACCCGGTTGAGGCTGGCCACCACATCCTCGGCGGTGAAATCGCTGCCATCGTGGAAGGTCACGCCCTCGCGCAGCCTGAATTCCCAGGTGGTGTCGTCGATCACGCGCCAGGAGACCGCCAGCGCAGGCTGGATCTGCTGCTTGTCGTCCTGGTTGACCAGCCCGTCGAAGATGTTGCGCGCCATGGCGCTGTTCGGACCGACGACATAGAATTGCGGGTCCATCGAGGTGGTCGAGGCCGCGAGACCGATGGTCAGCGCCTGTGCCGAAACGAGCGCGGGCAAGACCGCGACACTGGCTGCGAGTAGTGCCGCCGAGGCAAAACGTTTCATCCGGATAGTCCTCCGTATACCAATGGCGACCCGCACCCTCGCTCCGGGCCGACAGAAAATTACCCATTTTGTGAATGGGCATGAAATTGTATTTGGTGTGCTCATCATGCCTCCATGTTATAGGATTGGAAGATCATGCGGTTGCGACAAAGACAGGTCGAAGCGTTCCGAAGCGTGATGATGACCGGCGGCATCACCTCGGCCGCAGCTGCCATGCATGTGACACAACCGGCGGTCAGCCGGCTGATCCGCGATCTGGAGGAGACGATCGGGCTGTCGCTCTTCCAGCGCCGCGGCGCCCGGCTCGACCCGACGCCGGAAGCGTCGCTGCTTTATCGCGAGGTCGAGCGGCTTTATCTCGGGCTCGACCAGATCGCCCAGGCCGCCGAGGACATCCGCGACCACAAGAATATCGTGATCCGGATCGGCACCGTCACCTCTCTGGTGCGGCCCTATCTGCAGCGTGCCATCCGCGATGTGATCGGCGAGCGCCGCGACGTGCCCCTGGTGATCGATGTCGAGAACAGCCGCCATGTCTGGGAGATGGTCGAGAACGCGCAATATGATATCGGCTTCGTCTATGGTCGCCAGCGCATGGACGAGCGCGCCCGGCCGCTGCGCCAGATGGCCGCAGTCGCAGCGGTTCCGCCCGGGCATCCGCTGGCCGCGCGCTCGGTCTGCACCCCGGACGATCTGGCGGGCGAGCGGCTGCTGATCCCGGGACGGAACTCGCCGGCGCGGCTGGCGCTGGACAGCGCGCTGGCCCAGGCCGCCGCCGCTCCGGCCAGCCTGATGGAAAGTTCGATGCTGAACTGCTGCCATTTCGCGGCCGACGGCATGGGCGTGGCCATCGTCGACGAGATCTCGATCCGCGCGGCCCGCGAGAATGCCGGGGCGGCGCTGGTCGCGATCCCGTTCCGGCCCGAGATCGGCGTCGGCTATTACGCGATCCGGCCCCCCGGCGCGCATCGGATCGCCATTCTCGATGCCGTCGTAGCGCATCTCGAGGCCCAGCTGAATGCGCCGGCACAGGTCTGAAAGCGGATGTGCCGGTGCTGCCCGCACGGAAAACCGGTTCCCAGCACCGCGCGACCTCTCTAGGGTCCAAGGGCATGATTTACGTCAAGGATCGCGCCGCGCGGCGATGCGATGCTCGGCGGCAGAACCGGAGGGTCCGAGACCATGTATGCGAATATTCTTGTGCCGGTGGCGGTCGATCACGCGCCCGATCTGGGCGATGTGCTGACAATCGCGCGCCGGCTGCGCAGCGAGAGCGGCACGATCACGGTGCTGACCGTTGCCGAAGCAATCCCGCCCTATGTGGCACAGTATCTGCCCGAGGGGCAGGAGGAAGCGACCCGCGCGACGATCCGGCAGGAACTGGCCGGCGCGCTGGCCGGCGTGTCCGATATCGAGATCCGCGTGGTCACCGGGCATGCCGGGATTACCATCGTCGATTATGCCGAACGCCACGGCGTCGATCTCATCGTGATGCATTCGCACCGCCCCGACCTGACGGATTATTTCCTCGGCTCGACGGCCGCCCGCGTGGTGCGTCACGCCCCCTGCGCCGTTCACGTCGTACGCTGAGCGTCACCCACCCCAGGAAGATCGGAGACAGACATGCCCCAGATCACTCCCCAGGCCGACCTGCAGACCGTGATCACCACCTTCGAGGTGACCCCTGGCACCTGCCAGGACCTGCTCGACGAGTTGCAGAACACCTTCGCCGCGTTCATCTCGAAACAGCCCGGCTTCATCGGTGCGGCGCTGCATGTGAACGACGCCCAGACCCGGATCGCGAACTATTCGCAATGGCGGCGGCGCGAGGATTTCCAGGCGATGCTGCGCAGCGACGAGATGCGCGGCCATACCCGCCGCTTCGCCGAGCTCTGCAAGAGCTTCGAGCCGGTGATGTACGAGGTCGCCGCCAGTTACGACTGAGGCACCGGGCGCCCCGGATTCTGCACTGAGCCGTGTCAGGCAATCCTGGCCCGGTCCTCAGGCATATCCCCGAACCGGCCTCTCGAAGCAGGGCGCGGGTCCGAAGAGAGGCAGGAATGCGGACATCCGGCGCCGTGACACGACCTCCGCCTCCCCGTTTACTCGTTCCACGTTTACTGGCGGCGAGACGGTGGCGGCGCAGCTCCGGGCGCATGACCTCGTCTAGCAAGGTCGCCATCATTTGAAAAAGCTGCGCCGTGCCTCTCGTTCGATTTCCAGCTGCAACGTGAGATCGGCCAGCTTCTTCATTTCGGCTTTTCGCTCCAAGGCGCCGGTGGTCGCCTGCAAGACCAGGAGCTGCTTGTCCACGGCCTTTTTCAACTCGAATTCGCGCGGAAGCGTGCCGGCTTCCGCCATGATCCGCATGCCGATGCCAACGGCATCTTCGTGCGGACGAACCGATAACGGCTTTCCTTCGCCTTCGAGATGATCCAGCGAGCCTTCGGCCTGCGCCTTGAGGATCTGCCTTTCCGCAAGTTTATCGAACGACATTGCTTGCTGCCCCATTTGAGCCGTCTCTATAATCTGCACCCTACTGGAGACCCGACAAAACGTCAACTCAGTTGACAAGAATGAGGACGCGCGCTTGCCCCCCGGAGACACTCTTTACGGCGGTGTCCGCCTCATACGCCCGCTTCTGCGTCGCATAACCGCGCGCGTGGAACGCGATTTGCAAGGAACCGGCATTACCGTCGGCCAGAGGGCAATCCTCGAGACGCTGAGCGAAGCGAAGAGCGCGACAGCGCCGATGCTGACGGACTGGCTCGACATGAAGCGGCAGTTCGTGGCACGCGAGCTCAAGGCCCTGCTGGAAGCGGGAATGATCGAGAAGACGCCGAACCCGGATCGCGCAAGATCGTTCCTCTATCGTCTGACTGCTGAAAGTTCAGAGCTTATCGGCGCAATCCGCGAGCGGGAAATCCGGAGTTTTGCCGCGTTTTCGGATCAGTTCACCGAAGACGAGCTGTTGGCATTCCGCAAGATCATGGAAGCGCTCTACGCCAACATGCTGACCGAGGAAAATCTCGATGCGCAACGGAGAGACGGCGCGCGGAGATAGGCACAGGGCGCGCCAGCGCGCAGGAAAGGCCGTTCTCTTTCAGGATCTACGATCCGGGCAGGCAACCTGAAACGAGGTTTCGCCCGACAGCGGTCGGGGACCAGAGGCAAGCTTCGGCCGACGCCTTCGGGCAGGCCAATGGCGCAGGAGAGACAAGGCCGTAGGGCCGCCGCCAGGGCTTCGGTTCATGACCCGGGGACCGCTCCATCGTTTCGGACACCGCCGCGCCATAGCCCCTAACGCAGTCCGCGACGTGAAGACGGACAATACCCGCGTGAGGGCGCGGGTCCCAGGCCGGACCGGCCCGGGCAATCCGGTTCACGAATCCGGTTCACGGGCGGCGTGTCGGGCCAAGCGCCAGAGCCTTTGCGATCGCCGCCGCCTCCCGCAGCAGCGCAAGAGCAAGGCGACCCTGCGCCCCCGGCGGGCGGGGCGGGCAGTTCGCATCGGCCTCAAGCCCCGCCCGCCGCGCCAGGAAAAGCGCCCGGGGCGCGTGATAGCCATCGGTGACAAGCGTCACCCTGCCGATCCCCTCCCGGGCAAGGATCGGTCGGCAGAAGGCGATGTTCTCGGCGGTGCTGCGGGCGGCGCTTTCGCAGATCAGACGCTCGGGCGGGACCCCGGCGGCCCGGCAGATCGCGGCCGCCGCCTCGGCCTCACCGTCCGCCCCCGAGGTCACGACCAGCATTTCGGGCGTGGCGCGCCACAGCAGCGCCGCATGTTCCGCCCGGCGGATCAGCGCGGGTCCGGGCTGCCCCACACCCCGCATCGCCGCACCGAGAACGAGAAGAGCCCTGTCCATCACCCGAGCCTGCCGCGCCCGGGCCGCCCCGTCAATCGCATCATCCTCAAGCCCCCCGCCCTCAATCGCACGCGCCATCGGCGCTTGCCTGATCGGCGCTTGCCTGCGGGCCGGGCGCTCCGACGCGCGTGACCGTCTGCCGCCCGAAGATCATCGCACCCGCCCGCGCTCCGGCCCAAATGCGCAGCGACCCAGGCCGTCCTTGCCGGACGGCTCCGTGGCCCGGACCCGGCGCGGCCTGCGCTGCGCCTCCGATCATGCCCCGAGCTGTTGCTTCCGACCCGAGGACGTGGCGCCCGGAGTGCTGCCGCCGGGCACGGGGCCGCGTTCTTGCCAATGCCAGGACATAGCCGCCCATGTCGCCCTCACGGCGGCAGGGCGCAGGAAAACCTGAAGCTGCACGGCCCCGCAAACGGCCTCCGCTGTCCTCGCGGGCCTTCTCGCCGTCCCTGCCGGGCAAGTCGATGCCTGCCGGCTCGGCGGGGCGGTCGCGATGCCCAGGGCGTGCGGTTTTCTTGGCGGACGGGTGAGGCCGCCCCGAAGCGGTCTCGTCAAGGGCAGTCCGGTAGATGAAGGCCGTCAATCGGCCAGCGCGGCCAGCACCTCCTGGGCCAGCGCCTCGATCTCATCCGCCCCCGGTCCCCGGCGCCCGGCTTCCTGCACGCCCAGCCCGCGCCCCAGCGTCTCGGCATAGCTGACGCGGTTGGCAAGCCGGACCATCGCCAGCCCCGCCTCCATCCCCCCCGCGATCTCGGCCACCTCGGCGGCAAGCCGGGTCTTGGCCTTCAGCCGGTTCAGGACCACCATCGCCGGCTTGTCCTCGCGCCGGGCAAGATCCAGCACCCCCTCGGTCGCCCACAGATCGACATGCGAGGCCGCAACCGGCACCAGCACCAGATCGGCGGCGCGCAGAGCGGGCCTGAGATCGCTGTCGGCCTTGGGCGGGGTGTCGATCAGCACCACGTCATGGTCGCGCGCCAGCTTGGCGGTCTCGTAGCCGACCCCCCAGGCCGAGGCTGTCGAGAATTCCATGTCGGGCGCCTCGCGCCCCTCGATCCGGGTCATGAACCAGCGGCCGAGACTGCCCTGCGGATCGGTGTCGATCAGCGCGACAGCCATGCCGCGGCGCCGGAAGGCCACGGCCAGATTGGCCGCAAGCGTGGTCTTGCCCGAGCCGCCCTTCTGCTGCGCGATGGTGATGATCGTGCCAGCCATGTGATCCCCCCTGCCATGCCGCAGCGCAGAATACCGCAGCCGGCGTGGTTGCACAGCCCCAATCCGCCGCAGCCGCTCGCATCGCCTCCGGACGCCATGACCGCCCGCACCGATCCGGCGCCAGAACCCTGCCCCCCGCTATCCGAGCCCCGGGGTTAACGTTGAGTTAACCACGTCAGACGGAAACTCGCGGAGAAAGGAGCGCCCCATGCGCCCAGGTGCCCCCCCTGCGCCGGCCGCGCCCGGCATCCCGGATGCCGTCGCAACGCTGCGCGCTGGGGCCCGCCCTATGGTCCTGACCCTGACGGTGCTGGCTGCGACGCTGGGCGCGGCCCCTGCGGCGCTGGCCGGGGCCTGGTTGCAGGAGAAGGGATCTGGGCTTCTGGCCTTCTCGCACGAGGCCAATCGCGACCGGACCTGGGGCAGCCGCTGGGGCTACAGCTCGGTCTATGGCGAATACGGCATGACGCCGAAGCTGACGCTCGGGCTCGACGCGGGCAAGGGCGAGGCCGCCGATGACTGGAAGGCCATCGCCTTCCTGCGGTTCGGATCCGAGATCGACTGGCTGCCCGGGCGACTGGCGACGGAATTCGGCGCCGGGGCAGCGGGCGCGCCGGGCGGGATGACCGAGCCGGTGATCCGGGCAGGCCTGAGCTGGGGCACCGGTTTCACGACCCCCGACGGCAGCGGCTGGATCAGTCTGGACGCGCGCACCGATAGCCGTCCGCAAAGCGCCATGGTCGACTACAAGCTCGACATCACGCTGGGCGTCATGCCCAACCCGCGCACCCAGCTGACGCTGGAAATATGGGGCGAGGAGGCCGCCACCGAACCACGGACGGTGAAGCTGTCGCCCGCCGTCTCGCGCCGGATCGGAAAGGACACCTGGCTGCGGATTGGGGGAATCGTTGGGATCCATAACGACCGGTCGATCGGGCTGGTGATCGGCAGCCGGATCGAATTCTGACCTGATCCGGCATCAAAGCCGTTTCAGACGCGAAATTGTCTCGAAGTTCAGCCGGAATGCCGGTGCTGAAAGCCCGGCGTTTTGACGAAAGCCCGCGGCTCTGGCAGAGTCCTGACGTCTCTCTGCGTCCTGGTGGGGGCCGTGGCAGATGTGACCGGACCTGACCGGAAGGAACGATCGCATGGCAACCCATTTTCGTGGCGCCTCGGGCTTTTTCCCGCAGCAGGCCCGGCCCGCCTCCGGGATGACCGGGCCGCAGCCGGCGATGCGCCGCTACGAGGTCCGGGGCATGACCCCCGACGGCAGGCCGCATGACGTCGCCCGCGCCATGCCCGCCGATCCGCATGTCGACGAAGCCTTCTGCGCCTTCGCGCATGGAACCCTGATCGCCACTCCGCAAGGACCGGTGGCGGTCGAGGACCTGCTACCCGGGATGGAGATCGACACCGCCGGAGCCGGAGCACAGCCGCTGCTCTGGGTCGGCTCGACCATGCTGGTGCCGCCTGCCGGACGAGGCCGCGAGACCGTCACGCTCACCCGGCTCACCGCCGACAGCCTCGGCCTCGGCCGGCCGATGCCCGACCTGGTACTGGGGCCGCGCGCGCGATTGCTGATGCGCCATCCCCGCTGCCGCGCCCTGACCGGCGCCGAGACGGCCTTCGCCCCCGCCACCGGCTTCGTCGACGGCACCGCGCTGATCGCGCTGCGCGTGCTGCGCCCGACCCGGGTCTATCATCTGGCCCTGCACGGACAGCAGGTGCTTCTGGCCAACGGGGTCGAGGTGGAAAGCTATCACCCGGGCGAGAATGCCAGCCTTCTCATCGACAAGGCCAACCGCCTGCGGTTCCTGTCGCTGTTTCCGCATGTCAGCGGTTTCGGCGGCTTCGGCCCGATGCAGGTGCCGAGGCTGACCGCCTTCGAGATGGAGAAGCTGAACGCGGCCTGACCGGCGCCGCGCGGGCGGGCCCGATCAGGCGCTCTTGCTCAGCCGCGCCTCAAGCACCTCGAAGGGCACGCCGGGCTCGTCCTTGGCGCCGCGGATCACCAGAGAGGTCTTGACGCTGGCCACGTTATCGGCGGCGGTCAGCTCTTCAGTCAGGAAGCTCTGGAAGGTCGACAGATCGGGCGCCACGCATTTCAGGATGAAATCGACCTCGCCGTTCAGCATGTGGCATTCGCGCACCAGCGGCCAGGCCCGGCAACGGGCCTCGAACCGCGACAGATCGGCCTCGGCCTGGCTCTGCAGCCCGACCATGGCAAAGACCTGAACCTCGAAGCCCAGCTCGCGGGTGTTGATATCGGCATGATAGCCGCGGATGAAGCCCGCCTCTTCGAGCGTACGGACGCGGCGCAGGCAAGGCGGAGCCGAGATCCCCACCCGGCGCGCCAGTTCGACATTGGTCATGCGACCGTCGGCCTGCAACTCGGCGAGGATCTTGCGGTCGATGGCGTCAAGTCGGCTGCCCGGCATGGCTGCTCCTTCGGTTCTTTTTTCGCGGATCATATGTCTGCGCTCGCTCATGCGCAATAATATTTCTTGTCCACGCAAGATCTTTAAATTTCCACCACCCTGGCGGCAACGGGAGTCGCGACCTGCGGACCAGCGGAAACGCACCGGCACCCGTAGCGCCAGCCGGTCCGGGCGGCAATACCGAAAACCCCGGGGGAGCGGTTCGAATCAGTTGCCGAAGAACGGTTGTTCGGTGACATTTCACCCGGGGTAGGCTTGGGGGAATCCAAACTCGTTTTCGAAAAGTGCATTTTTTCCTGCCCCTTCCATTTTTTCAGGAAGGAATGTCAGTATGACAAGGAATAAGACCCTGCGGGCCGCGACGGCGGCGATTTCCATCCTTTTCGGCGCGGGAACGGCCAGTGCTGCGGTCATCGATCTCGGCTTCGTACTGGACGGCTCTGGCAGCGTGAGCTCATATGACTTCGACAGCGCGACAGCAGCGCTCTCGGCTGCCCTGTCGCAGATCCCGACCAGCGGCGACAATCAATACCGGGTGGCGGTGACCTCTTACGGTTACTCCAGCTACACGGTGGTCCCGCCAACCGTCGTGACCGCCGCCAACATCGCCTCGATCCAGTCCGCCGTGCTGACCGCCTACAAGGACGACGGCGGTACCGACACCGCCGGGGCCATCACCTATATCACCGATCTTTTCCTCGATGAGGGGCTGGGGGATACAACCCTCATCAACACCACCACCGACGGCTCGCCGAATTCGCAATATCTGACCGAAAGCGCGGCGCTGGCCGCGAATACGGCCGGGGTCGACGGGATCAGCCTCGAGGCGGTCGGCAGCGGGGTCAGCAGCCCCTATGCGCTGTCGAACATGGCCCGGATCGCGGGGCTCGGCACCAGCGGCGATGCCGATGACGGGGTCATCGCGGCCGATCTCGGCAACCTGCCGAACGCGACCGAGACGGGCTTCGTGATCCCGGTCGCCGATTTCGACGCCTATGGCGCGGCGATCGAGGCGAAGATCGGCCAGGTGATCGACGATACCGGCGGCAATACCGGGGTGGTTCCGCTGCCGGCGGCGATGCCGATGCTGCTGGCCGGTCTGGGCGTCTTCGGTTTCGTCCGGCGCCGTCAGACGACGACCTGAGACCGAGGCCATCCGGATCCCCCGAGGCGGTCGCGGATGCGAAAGACATGAGGGTCTGCGCAGAAACGCGGACCCCGACTTTTTCGTACAGGCTCCAGCCTCATTCCAGGTCAATGAGCTACCCCCCGAAATTCGGACAGTGACGTAAGCTACGATTTGCAGTCTGCTGATCTTCGACGAGAAGGAGATCAGAGATGTCGAAACGCAAGCAGCACGCGCCTGAGTTCAAGGCGAAGGTCGCGCTGGAAGCCCTGAAGGGTGAAGAGACGGCGGCCGAGCTGGCGAGCCGGTTCGGAGTGCATCCGACGATGATCCATCAATGGAAGCGCGCCCTGCTCGAAGGCGCGTCCGGCGTGTTCGAGCGCGGCGGCCGCAAGAGACCCGAGATCGACGAGGAGCAGGTGAAGGAGCTCCACGCCAAGATCGGGGAGCTGGCGGTGGCCGACTCTTTTTTGGAACGAAAGCTGAAGCCCTGGGGCGGGAAGTGAGGCGCGGTATGATCGAGCCTGACCATCCTCAGCTGTCCATCGGTCAGCAGTGCAGGCTGCTGTCGATTGCGCGCTCGTCCTATTACTACGAGCCGAAGGGAGAGACCGCACAGAACCTCGGCCTGATGCGGCAGATCGACGAGCAGTTCCTGGAGACGCCGTTCTTCGGTGTCCGCCAGATGACCTGGCACCTGCGCAATGACGGGCATCTCGTGAACGAGAAGCGAATACGCCGGCTAATGCGCCTCATGGGGCTGATGCCGATTTACCAGAAGCCCAACACGAGCAGGCCGGCGAAAGGACACAAGACCTATCCTTACCTTCTGAAAGGGCTGCACGTGGATCGTCCGAACCAGGTCTGGTGCTCGGACATCACCTACCTGCCCATGCGCCGCGGGTTCCTATACCTCATAGCGATCATGGACTGGCACACGCGCAAGGTTCTATCCTGGCGGATCTCGAACACCCTGGAGGCCGACTTCTGCGTCGAAGCACTGAGCGAGGCCATCCACAAGTTCGGCCCGCCCGAGATCATGAACACGGATCAGGGCAGCCAGTTCACGTCCTTCGCCTGGACCGACCGGCTCCGCCGATCCGGTGTGCGCATCTCGATGGATGGGAAAGGCCGATTCCTCGACAACATCTTCATCGAGCGGCTGTGGCGAACCCTGAAATACGAATGCGTCTACCTGCATGCCTGGGAGACCGGATCAGAGACGAAAGGGGCTATCCGGAAATGGATGACCTTCTACAACCACCAGCGTCCTCACTCAGCCCTCGGCGGCAAGCCACCGGCGCTGGTTTATTGGCAGAGAAATGATATCAAAAAACCCGATCAGCAGGTGCAAAGAGTAGCTTAAATTACGCCAGATACTGTCCAACCGATGGGGAGTAGCTCAACCGCAGCGGCGCTGCAGACGCTCGAACACAATGTCCGCGGCGCAACCGAGAACGCCAAGAGCGCCGAACGCCATGTGACGACCGCACGGGAACGGGCCGAGGCCACCCGTTCCGTTGCGGACAGCGCTGTGGATTCGATCCGCAAGATCGAGCAATCCTCGCAATCGATCGGGCGAATCACTGACATGATCGAAGATGTGGCGTTCCAGACCAATCTTCTGGCTCTCAATGCTGGAGTAGAGGCCGCCCGAGCGGGCGAGGCCGGGCGGGGCTTTGCAGTCGTTGCCTCCGAGGTGCGTGCCCTTGCACAGCGCGCGACCGAAGCTGCGGGAGAGATCAACAGCCTTATCCGGAGCAGCGAAGGGCATGTCGTCGATGGCGTGAGGCACGTCTCTGAGACGGTCGATGCCCTGTCGTCCATTCAAGACGCTGTTGTCCACGTATACGACAAGGTCACCGAAATATCTGCAACGGCAGTCGAACAGGCGACCAGCATAACCGAGATCAACACCGCGGTCGGAAGCCTCGATCATGATGTGCAGAAGAATGCGGCCATTCTGGATGAAACAGCTACGGCAGGCCAAGAATTGACCACTGAGGCAGACACTCTGGTTGAGTTAGTGCGGAAGTTCAAGCTGCCTGCCCAAGAGCGCTCCGGTATGCACCCTTTTGCTGCGGAGTGATCGGCTTGGATTGGATCGCAACCGCCCGTTCTGGGCCATTGAAATGTTCTCCGCGCCGCCTTCACTTCGCCACACCAATGCCGTTGGGGTCCCGATCCGCCATCATCGTCACTCAATCCAAAAAATTATTATAGAGACTTGAAGCGCTAGCGTTCCGCTTTGGGGCTGCCTGCAGACCTCTGCCGCATTTGGTACGAACGTCGCCTCTCGGCAGCGAGCGCCCTGCGCGGCTCAGCGCGCGCTCGACGTTGCAAAGACAGGTTTCTGCGATTTCGTGCCGTCCAGGGACGACGCCACGAACCGCCGTGAATCGCGCCGGGTTTGCCGGAGGCTCCAACTCCTGAGTAGGATGGAGCATCATGAGCAAGACCACGAATAAGTTTTCCCCTGAAGTGCGCGAGCGCGCCGTGCGGTTGGTTCTCGACAACGAGGGCCAGCACGGCTCTCGCTGGCAGGCGATCACGTCGATCTCCGCGAAGATCGGATGTTCGGCGAACACGCTGAACGATTGGGTCAAGAAGGCCGAAGTCGACAGCGGGATGCGTGCCGGTATCCCGAGCGACATAGCTGACAAGATGAAGGCCCTTGAGCGCGAGAACCGAGAGCTCCGGCAGGCGAACGAGATCCTGCGTAAGGCGAGCGCATATTTTGCGATGGCGGAGCTCGACCGCCGGTCGAAGTGATGGTGGATTTTATCGAGGCGCACTGGGATGCGCATGGCGAGTGCGATGATGTCCGCGGTCAGCGCGTCTTCGTCGGGACGGCCCCGCGGCACCTTGCGTTGTGTCGAGCGATGCTGACCAAGTGTCCGGCAGGCGAAGCGCTCCGAGAGGGAGAACTTCTGCCCGACGTGGTCGATGCAACGGCGGCGGCGGGCAGGGCTTAGGCTGCAGCCCCATTGATTTGAGGCATTTGGCATGATTCAGGCTCCGCAAGGAGACCTGATCGATGAGCAATCTTTACTGGCTGAGCGATGCACAGATGGAACGCCTGAAGCCGTTCTTTCCCAAGAGCCATGGTAAGCCCCGCGTCGATGATCGTCGCGTCCTCAGCGGCATAATCTTCATCAATCGCAATGGGTTGCGTTGGCGCGATGCGCCGAAGGAATACGGCCCGGCGAAGACCCTCTATAACCGTTGGAAGCGCTGGAGGTGAGTGGTTGAACGCCACTGGTTCGAGAGAAGCCACGAACACGGGGTCTTCGCCCGGATCATGGTCGGCCTGCCCAGAAACCTTCTTCTCTGCGATCATGCCCGCCGCAACCGTCTTGTTCTGGCTGTGAAACTCAATGAGTCTGCACCCTAGGGGGCCCATTGTAACGCTTACTGTTGATGCAAGCCGGAACGCCAAAAGCCCAACGGCTTGCGTCGAGCTCTAAGCACCTGATATGTTTTCGATATTTGGTTGCGGGGGTAGGATTTGAACCTACGACCTTCAGGTTATGAGCCTGACGAGCTACCGGGCTGCTCCACCCCGCGCCAATACTGTGCTTTTGAGTGCACAGGGGTTTCGTCCCATTGGTTTATCGGTATTGGGACGAGATATCGTATTGAGAGTTACATGGCTCTTTCTAGGTTTGGCGGCGACCTACTCTCCCACGTCTTGAGACGCAGTACCATCGGCGCGACGGCACTTAACGGCCGGGTTCGGAATGGAGCCGGGTGTTTTGCTCGTGCTATGACCACCAAACCGAGGAAGAGCCATATTCCAAGTCGCATACACTGGGGATGTGTTGCTTTTGAGCAGTATAGCTTGGCTATTACTGGATCAAATCAAGCCTATCGGACAATTAGTACCGGTCAACTGAACGCATTGCTGCGCTTACATCTCCGGCCTATCGACGTGGTGGTCTACCACGGTCCTCAAGGGATACCTTGTTTTGAGGGGGGCTTCCCGCTTAGATGCCTTCAGCGGTTATCCTGTCCGATCATAGCTACCCTGCACTGCCGTTGGCACGACAACAGGTCCACCAGTGGATCGTTCACCCCGGTCCTCTCGTACTAGGGGCAACTCCTCTCAAGTATCCTACACCCACGGAAGATAGGGACCGAACTGTCTCACGACGTTCTAAACCCAGCTCACGTACCTCTTTAAACGGCGAACAGCCGTACCCTTGGGACCTGCTCCAGCCCCAGGATGAGATGAGCCGACATCGAGGTGCCAAACACTGCCGTCGATATGGACTCTTGGGCAGTATCAGCCTGTTATCCCCGGCGTACCTTTTATCCGTTGAGCGATGGCCCTTCCACTCGGGACCACCGGATCACTATGGCCGACTTTCGTCTCTGCTCGACTTGTCAGTCTTGCAGTCAGGCTGGCTTCTGCCATTGCACTCAACGAGCGATTTCCGACCGCTCTGAGCCAACCTTCGCGCGCCTCCGTTACTATTTGGGAGGCGACCGCCCCAGTCAAACTACCCGCCACACAGGGTCCCGGATCCGGATAACGGACCGCGGTTAGACATCAAGCAGGAGAAGGGTGGTATCTCAAGGGAGGCTCCACCAGAACTGGCGTCCTGGTTTCAAAGCCTACCACCTATCCTGCACATCGCATGCCTGATGCCAGTGTGAAGCTGTAGTGAAGGTGCACGGGGTCTTTCCGTCTAACCGCGGGAAGCCTGCATCTTGACAGGCAATTCAATTTCGCTGAGTCGATGTTGGAGACAGCGGGGAAGTCGTTACGCCATTCGTGCAGGTCGGAACTTACCCGACAAGGAATTTCGCTACCTTAGGACCGTTATAGTTACGGCCGCCGTTTACCGGGGCTTCAATTCGGAGCTTGCACCCCTCCTTTTAACCTTCCGGCACCGGGCAGGCGTCAGACCCTATACGTCGTCTTGCGACTTCGCAGAGCCCTGTGTTTTTAGTAAACAGTCGCCACCCCCTAGTTTGTGCCCCCGGCCCATGGTTGCCCACGAACCGGGCCTCCTTCTCGCGAACTTACGGAGGCATTTTGCCGAGTTCCTTCAACATCGTTCTCTCAAGCGCCTTGGTATTCTCTACCAGTCCACCTGTGTCGGTTTAGGGTACGGTCTGATGGAGGGCTATTTCCAGGAACCGCTCAGCGGCAAGACCAATCCGATAAGGTCTCACCACACCTGCGATCCGTCACATCCTCCTGGCCCACGAATATTAACGTGGTTCCCATCGGCTACGCTTTTCAGCCTCGCCTTAGGGGCCGGCTTACCCTGCTCAGATTAGCTTTAAGCAGGAACCCTTGGACTTTCGGCGGGAGGGTCTCTCACCCTCC
>NZ_CP180201.1:2260000-2497500 GCF_047553435.1 Rhodovulum sp. HP10 | reverse complement strand
ACCCCCGAGCTGATCACGCCACCCCGCCGGCTCGTCTTCTTCCACCTGCCCAAGATGTCCGAGCTGGGCCTGAGATGGGCGCAGTTCGCGGCGCGGGACCCGTTCGAACCGGGAACGCCCGCGGATCAGGCGGATTTCAGGGTCTATCTGGACATCCTGCAGGCGGCCGTGGCCTCCTGCCAGGCCCGCCGCACCGACGCGCTGGCGCAGTCGGTGGAGGCCTTCCGGGTCCAGCTCGGGCGACTGCCGAGATGAGCCCCGAAAGGCTGTTCGGTGCGTTGGCGTTCCGCCGTCCGTGGCGCAGCTACCCGGCACGCATTCTCGCCGATCTCGAGGCCCATCTGGGCGATCGCAAGCTGCATGTCGTGGCCGCGCCGGGGGCGGGCAAGACGGTCCTCGGCCTAGAGATCATCCGCAGGCTCGGGCTGCGCTGCAGATGGTGGCACACCCTGACCGGGCTGTCCGGACGCCATGACGGCGTGACGCTGTCGCTGACGGCCACCCCTCCCTACGATGCCGTCGCACGGGAATGGCGGAGCTACGACGCGCTCTGCGGCCCCATCGATGCCGAGATCCCGGCCCCCGTGCTGGTGCAATCGCGAGATCTCTGCCCGCATCGGGATCTGGTCTTCGCCGCCGTGACCCGCCATGCGGCGGCCTATGTCCGGAACCGCGAGGACGAGGCCGGCAGCCTCGAGCTGCTGCGGAACGATCCCGCGCTGCTCGCCATGATCGAGGCCCTGCCCTGGATCGCCGATTGCAGGACCCATGCGGCAGAGATCCTCGACGAGCCGGACCTGTTCAGCGCCATGCCGGTCTATCTGCACGATGCCGGGCGCCCGCTGCTTCCCTATGCCCGGCGGCTGCTGCAGATCCGCGAGGGAAGATATCCCGCCGCAATCCTGGGACTGGCTCCGGATCCTCTGCGACGGGCTGAAGACGCGCCTTCCCGCCCCGACCCTGCAGAGCCTCACCCGCATGGGGGCGCTCCGCAATGACCGTATCCTGCTGCCGCCTCGGAAATTCGCCGACCGGATCGGGATCCTGCGCGATGACGACACCCGGATCGAGGGCTGCCTCGAAGTCCACGCCCTAGAACGCGCGGCCCGCGGCCCGGATCTGCACATGGCGATCTTCGTGGACCGGATCGGCCGCCCGTCGCTGGCCGCAGAAACCCCGGCCACGGGGTTCAACGCCATCCACCTGTTTCGCAGGCTGACTGCCGGTGGCGGTGGCCGCGATGCCGCGATCATGACGGGACAGGTCGTGGTTCTGCTCCGGGCGCTGGCCGGGGGGGGGGGGGGGCTTGCCGCGCAGCCGCTCTCCGACCGGCCGGACCATGTCCTGATCGAGGGGCGGGATTTCGATGCCGCCATCGCGCGGACCAATGCGGCCTTCCATGCAGGAGATGTCAGGGGCATCATCGGGACGCAGGCCTTTCCGGGACAGGGATGGGACGCGTCCGGATTGAACGCTCTCGTGCTCGGCACCAATCTGGCCAGCTTCGTCGCGATCAACCAGCTGCGCGGGCGGGCCTTGCGCATCGGCCGCCGCAACCCTTCGAAATGCTCGAATATCTGGCATATAGCCGTCGTTCCGGACGCGCATGTCTCGGGGAAGGATCTGGAGGCCCTCGCGAGGCGCTTTGCCTGTTTCACCCGGATCGACCGCGAGGCCCTCGAGATCCGGTCCTGGTTCGCGCCCGAAGCCACCAGCACCGTCCAGAACGAGAAGGCGCGGCGGCTGGCGGCCACCCAGGGGGATCTCGCGCGGGACTGGGACAGAGCGCTTGAAACCGGCGCAGAGATCGGCGGCCGCCTGATGCAGGAAACCGGCATCGCGCAGAGACAGAGCCAGCTGGTCCTGCCCCACAGCAGAGGTCTCGCCAGCCTGTGGCGCCGCCTGTCCGGTCGGCCGGTCCCCGAGCCCGAGATCCGCAGAACACTCGGCCGGATGGGCCATCTGGTGCTGGAAAGCCTGCGCCAGCTTGGCGATATCGGCCCCGACCGGGACATCGCGCCCTATGTCCTCGAAGGCCCCGAGGGACACCCCATCGGCCTCGACCGGGCGAGCCACTACGAGGAGACCCTGTTCCACGAGACCCTCCGGCGGGTTCTCCATTCCGTGACCAATCCGCGATACCTGCTCGTTGTCCCCGCGGGCTTCCTGCGCGGCCGCTCCCAGCTCTTCGCCGTGCCGCCCCGGTTCGACGACAACAAGCGGCGGGCCGGGATCTTCTGGAAGAACTGGCAGGCCATGCTGGGCCGGGGCCAGCTCGTCTATACCCGCACCGTGGCCGGACGCGGCCTCCTGCAATCCGCAAGATTGCGGACTTTACGGAACCGGACCACGCATAACCTGCAATGGAAGTGACGGCTTTGCCTTCGGGCCGGCTCCGTTCCGCCATGCGCAACAAGGCCCGGACCCTCCGGGGAGACGGATCCAGCCTGCCAGCCCCCGGGGCTCCGAACCGCACCAGATCTCCGGGACCGGCCTGCCTTGCCCGCCCCGCTTCGGAATGAAGGCCCGGCGCGCGCATGTCCGTCGAGGCCTTCATACGGTTCCGCTTCTCTTCCGGCCAGGAACCCCCCGCCGAAAACGCCAAGATCAAATGGCCCTGTTTTCAACGGGCGGGCCTGCGTCTTGTGCGGATCACAACGACTTCGTCGCGATCAGGACCGCACGGCCCCTCAGGTCCCTCAGACAGCCCCGCGCGTCGGCACAGGGAATAACGCGCATCGAGTGCCCGGACCATTTCACATGTCGGCCGATACGGTCGCGGGCCTCCGGAATCTGTTCTCATGTTTCAGAGCCCGGACGCTGCTTGCCCCCCACAGGCCGGGACATCGATGCAGATCGCCTCCATTCCCGCCGCCTTGCCTGAGGTGGCATCACGCGGGACCGCCCTGCCCTCGGGCTCTGGCGGGAGCGGGAGCGTTTCCCGTTGAAAAGCGATTTGCACGCGCCTCCCGAAGCCAGGCCCCCGCACCTTTGAGACAGGCGTAGCGGAGGGCCTGCATCGCCCCGCAAGGCATACGGCGGGAGCCCGCGGGCCGGGCAAGGGGAAAGCGGGGCGGATCGGGGCGCCGCCGGTGGCGGGGATATCGATCGGGCGCGACACCCGACCCGTTCGGATGACGGTGCGGCGATGGCCGGGGCCGCGCGCAAGACAGCCAGAATGCGTCTCCCGGATTCCCTCGAAACCGGGCCTGACCTTCAGCTCCGCGAACACGGGCGGCGGCCGCGAAGACCGGTCGCCCTCGTCACCTGAAATGCGGTTCCGACCTTGCCCGGGATGCGGCTTCTGCCCTCGGCGCGACAGAGGTCAGCGACCATGCGCGCGCGTTCCGTTGGGCAACGTTTTACGACGGACGGGCCCAGCACCCCGGCGGGATTGGGGCGGCGCTCAAAGCGAGGCTTCCGCATAGCCAGAGGCCGCGACCCTGCTGCAAAGCTCATGCCACTCGCATCCGCCGCAGGCCGACCGGATCTTGCCGGCGGCGAAGGCCTGTCGAAGCCGACGCACCAAGCCCGCATCGAATCGCAGGCGCGTGCCGGGCCGGATGGTCCGCCCCAGAAGGCGCCCGACAGCGGACGCTGCCGCACGGTCGCGCGCCGTGACGCTGCAGCGGTGGCAATGCGGTTCGGGGCCGTCAAGCAGAGGGGCGCAGAGATCGTCTGGCCCGTCGACGATCTCGGCCTCTTCCCCGGCCCGCAGCCGACCCACGCTGGCTGTCATGTTGGCGGTGAAGGCCGGGCTGTACCCCCTGCCGACAAAGGTCAGGAGGCACAGGAGATGGTGCGGACGCAGGCGCAGCGTCATTCGGCGGCGCGGCGGGTCCGGCCGCACAGCAGCCTCAGCACCATCGCGCCAAGCGCCGATTTCAGCACCGCGCCGAGAAGGAAGGGCAGCACCCCGGCGGTGAAGGCCGCCTCGGCGCCGATCAGCAGCGCAAGCCAAGCCGCACCCAGCAGAAGGCAGGCGGCATTGCAGGCCAGCATGCCGAGGAAGGCCAGACCCATGCGCCGCCCGGTCCAGCCGCGCTCGGCCAGCCAGCCCACGATCATGCCCGCAACCGGGAAGGCGAAGAGATAGCCGCCGGTCGGCCCGAAGAAATGCGGCAGCCCGGCCGCGCCGCCCGCCAGCACCGGCAGGCCCATCGCGCCCTCGGCAAGCCAGGCCGCGATGGTGATGCCGCCCATCCGCCAGCCGTAAAGCGCGCCGACCAGCCCGACAGCCAGCGTCTGCAGCGTGACCGGAACCGGGATCATCGGCACCTCGGCCTGCGAGGCGAGGGCAAGGAAAAGCGTGCCGACAAGCACCGCGCCGATCTTCCAGAGCAACGGGCGGTTCTGAAGATCGAGCGGCGAGAAAGCGGTTTCGGCGGGGGTCACAAGCGCGGTCATGGAGGCATCCCTCAAGATTATAGATAAAGATTCCATATTATATCCGGGATTGACCGCAACCCGCGCGCGCGCGCAAGGCCCAAGCCGCGGCGCGCCCCCCTGCGGAAGGGCGCGACCGGACGAAACCGGGGGCCCGTCAGGTCTTTCAGGTCTGTCGGGCCGGGCCGGCCGCGGGGCGGCGCCCAGGGGCCGGGCCGACCCAGGTCACATGCCGTTCCAGCAGGGCTGCCGCCTGCTCGACATTGCCCGCGCGCAGCGCAACCAGAATGGCGCGGTGGTCGCGATCGGTCGGGGCGTCCCATTCCGCACGCCAGCCCGACATCAGGAAACGCGTGCTGGCGCTGTGAAGATCCTCGATGCTGCGCAAGAGCCGCGGCATGCCGCAGGGGGCCAGGATCGAGCGGTGGAACCTGCGGTTCGCCGCGTCCCAGTTCTGCATGTCGCGGGCGCGGTCCCCGGCACGGGTGGCCGCTTCTGCCTCGTCGAGGATGGCCGGGGTCAGATGCGGCGCCGCGTTGCGAAGCGCCAGCACCTCGAGCGCACCGCGCATCTGCGCGACTTCGCGGACCTCTTCCAGCCCGAAGGCCGCGACCCGGACGCCCCGGCGCGGCAGGCTTTCGACCAGCCCCTGCGCCTCGAGCTGGCGGAAGGCTTCGCGCACCGGCACATGGCTCGAGCCGAACTCGGTGGCGATATGGTCCTGCCTCAGCCGGGCGCCGGGCGGGATCTCGCCCGAGACGATGCGGCTGGCAAGCTGGCGGCCGATCCGGGCGGCAAGCGATTCTGAGGGCATCTGCGGCATGGCTCATGGATAATTCAGCCCGCGCCGCAGGTCGAGAGCGCCACGCGGCCAGTGTTGCCGGGGCAGCGGCGGCCCGTGGAGGGCTCAGCCGGGTGCCGGATCCGGGCCGGTGGCGAGGGTGGGAACGAGGGCCGCGAGATCGAGCCGTATCGTCATCCGCCCGGGCCCGGCCTCATGCGACAGGCCGATGCCGTGCTGGTCGGCCAGGGCGCGCACGATCGAGAGGCCAAGCCCGGTGCCGTCCGAGCCGGGGCGCCGTGCGAACCGGTCGGCAAGCAGCTCGGCCGGGCCATCGGTCGGGTTCGCGATCACCAGCACCGGGCCGGGACGCAGGACGATCTCGACCGGTCCGGTGCCGTGGTCCCGGGCATTGTCGATGAGATTGGCCAGCAGGATCGCCAGGCTGTCGGGCGCCAGCGCCAGGTCGAGCCGGTCGTGGTCGCCATCGTCGAAGCGGATCGTCGCGCCCGGCCGGTCGCGGATCAGCAGATCGAGGATCGCGATCAGGTCGGCGCGATCGCTGTCCAGTCCTGTCGGGGCCTCGGCCCGGGCCAGTTGCAGCAGCCGTTCGACGATGCGCCCCAGCCGCTCGATCGCCCGCAAGAGCCGGGTTGCGGCTTCGGGCCCGGCCTTGGCTTCGGCGATCAGCTGGGCCTGGGCGGCGGCGCTGGCAATGGGGCTGCGCAGCTCATGCGCGGCATCGGCGGCAAAGCGGCGCTCGGCCGCCAGCAGCGCCTCGATCCGGCCGAGATAGCCGTTCAGCGCGCGGGGGATCGGCGCCAGCTCGGCCGGAAGATCCGCGGCCGGGACCGGAGAGAGATCGCCGGCATCGCGCCGGGCCATCTGGGCCGCGAAATCGCGCGCGGGCCTCAGCGCCGCGCGGGTGCCCTGCCGCACCGCCAGCAGCGCCGAGACCAGAACGGCCGCCATCAGAAGCAGGAAGGCCCGCGCGCTTTCCATCAGTTCCTCGCGGCGCCAGCCGGTCGACTGGCCAAGCTCGACCGCGACCCGGCCATCGGCGCTGTCGCGGCGCATCACATGCCAGGCGGAGGTTTCGAGATGTGCCCCCGGGCCGATCCCGGGCCAGGGGGCGGGCGGTGGCGGCATGTCTGCGCGCAGCACCCGCAGGCGCAGCCCGGCAGAGAGCGGCGGCACCGGCCGGTCGGCCTCGACCAGCGCCAGGATCAGCTCGGTCTGGGTCCGGAGGCCGCGATCGAGAAGCTCGTTCATCTCATGCGCGATGACCCCGAGCCCGACCGCGAGGCTCAGCAACCAGCCGGCGCCGACCACGGCCAGTACCCGCCGCATCAGGCGCCCGCTCAGCGACCGGCCGCTCACGGGATCTGGTATCCGATGCCGCGCCGGGTCTCGATCAGCCCGCGCCCGAGCTTGCCGCGCAGCCGCGAGACATAGACCTCGACCGCATTGCCCGAGATCCCGGCATCGAAATCATACAATCGGTCTTCCAGCACCTGCCGCGACAGCACCCGGCCCCGCGCCGCCAGAAGCGCGTCGAGCACCGCCCATTCGCGCGCGGTCAGGCGGATCTCGGCACCGTCACGCCAGACCCGGGCGCGGGCGCGGTCGATCCGGAGCGGCCCGAACGCAAGCTCGACCCCCGGCGCGCCCTCGCCGCGCCGGGCATTGGCCCGAAGCCGCGCCGCCAGCTCGCCCAGATCGACGGGCTTGACCACGTAATCGTCGGCGCCGCAGTCGAGCCCGGCGATGCGGTCGCCGATCCGGTCGCGCGCGCTCAGGATGACGACCGGCGTGCGCAGCCCGTCGCGCCGCCGCACCCGCAGCAAATCGAGACCCGAACCGTCGGGCAACCCGAGATCAAGCACGATGCCGTCATATTGCGCCAGATCGAGCAGAAGCCCGGCTTCGGCACAGTCGGCGGCCAGATCGACGGCATGTCCGTCCCGGCTCAGATAGGTCCGGATCGCCTCGGCCAGATCGGCGCCATCCTCGATGACAAGCACTCTCATGCTGCGAACTAACCGTTTTCCCCCGGTTTCGGGAAGGGGGCGTTTTTTTTTGCGGCGACTGTAAGCCGGGCGCAAGGCTGGAAGAACATCCCGGGGCCATCGCAGCAGATGGAGGTCTTTCCCATGCATCCCGCCCTTCCGCGTCCAGCCCTCGCGCTGCCGAACCCGCCGCTGCTGGCCTCGTCGCTGCCGGCGAGCGCGCGCTGTTCCGTGCCCAGAACCGGCTGGCGCCCGACCGAAGAGCTGAAGGCCCGGCGTGTCGCCCGCAGCTGGCAAAGGCGCAAGGTCAAGGCCGAGATTGGCTGCCACGGGACCTGTGCCCATGATGTCGGGACAAGCGGGCCGAGGTCTTCCCCGGTCCGGAGACCTTCGAGGAGCGGGGCTCGGATGGCCGACCGGCCGGGCGATGACAGGGTTGCAATCCGGGAGCGTTTCTTCCGGGCCCGCGCCGAGGTCCGGCGGTTCGAGCGCAAGGCCGCGGCCCATCTCCCCGGCGGGCGTCGGACTGTGGGTATCGTCCGGATTGTCGGGGGCGTCATCGGACCCCGTCCTGCCCGCTTTGCCGGTTTCATCCCTGGCCCGCGCGCGGGTCTGGGCGATCCCGGCCGGCTGGCCGTAGGCCATGCGCCGCGGTATCCGGGCCACGCTCCGGCGGGCGGCGCGACGCTCCCGGCGTGTTCCGGCCCGACCGCGCCTGCGCGTCCCGGCGGCTGGCGGCCGACCGCCGAGGCGTTCCGGGGGGTCGAGCCGATGGCCGGGCGGCCTGAAATCCCCCTCCCCGGGGCGGTTGCGCTGGTTGTCGCCGGAGGGATCGTCGAAAGCCCGCGCCAGCGCGAGGCCCTCGGCCGGGCGATGCCGAGCGGCCACAGGCGCCGCCCGTCGGGGCCGCGCGGATGAGCCGCCTTTCGGGGACGGGCCGGGCGTTTCGGGTGGCTTTGCTCGGGGCCGGGCTGGCGCTCAGCGCCGCTGCCGGATGGGCCGGGTATCTGCAGGCGGGTGGCAATTTCCACGAGGTTCGCCCGCAGGAGCTGTTCCGTTCGGCGCAGCTCGATCCGCAGGCGCTTGGCCGGGTGATCCGGACGCATGGCATCCGGAGCGTGCTGAACCTGCGCGGTGCCCGCGAGGATCGCGGCTGGTATCGCGACGAACTGGCCGCGACGCGGCAGGCCGGAGCGGTTCATGCCGATTTCGGGCTCTCGGCCGGGCGCCCCGTCTCGGTGACGGAAGCCGGGGCGCTGCTTGCGCTGATGAAAAGCCTGCCGAAGCCGATCCTGATCCATTGCCGTCAGGGCGCCGACCGCACCGGCCTTGCCGCGGCGCTTTATCTTGCCGGGCTCGCCCATGACAGCGAGGACAGTGCCGAATTCCAGCTTTCCTTCCGCTTCGGCCATGTCGGCATTCCCTATCTGTCGGCCGCCTATGCGATGGATGAAAGCTGGGAGGCGCTGGAACCGACGCTGGGCTTCGGCCAGAGCTGAGCCTTTGCTAAGCCCGCGGTCGGCCTGCCGCAGCCCTGCTCCCGGTTTCCCGTGGCGAAGGGCAAGAGGCCGCCATGGGGGCCGGTCCGCGACAGGCAGATCCGCTTTGCCGCCCGGAACGGCGCCTCGTGCATATGTTGCGTGCGTGCCCGCGCGGCCGAGCGCCGACCGAGCACCGTCCGGTCAGGTTCCGGCAGCTGCACATGCAGCGCCTGCGGCGCGGCAGCCGTCCCAATACGATCCCCATGAGGTCCTCATGAATCTCGGCGGGGCCGCATGGCTCGCCGACGGCCCGCCCGGGCGCCTTCCCGGGAAGGTGCTGCGCGGGTGCGAGCGGACCTCGGCAGGCAGCACGGGATACCGTCGGAAGCGAACGTGAAGGCGCCGAAACAGTTGCCGGAGGAGCCCGCAGCGGCGAAGACGCAAAGACGTTACCGACTGGCCGGCGCTGTATCCCGCAGATCGACGCATGCCGGGCCTGCACCGGTCTGCCCCGCCCGTCGCGGATGCCGGAACGCACCCGCGCCCCGGGCCCGTGTCACGCCTTCAGCGGAACCATTCGTCCCAGCCGTCATTGCAATATCTGCCCAGGGCATGGGATTGCAGGGTGTTGGGCGCGGCATCGATGCGGGACATGTCGGCACCGAAGACCTGCGCGCCGCGCCATGTCTCGGGGGTCAGATAGCGCATCCGGTCGGCCTGCGGGAAACTCATCTCGCGCAGAGGCAGGGCCGAGGCCATGACGAAGCCCCATTCGCCGAAGCTCGGCACATAGCTGTGATAGGGGGTCACATGCCAATGGCCGTCCATGAGCTGCGGCAGCTCTGTGCCCTCGATCGTTTCGACCACCGACCAGAAGGCCTGGCGCGCGAAGAGCGGCGATCCGGGCTGGATGACAAGCACGCCGCCCGCGCTCAGCCTTTCGCTGAGAAGACGGTAGAACTGTCGCGTATAAAGCTTTGACAGAGCGATGTTCTTCGGGGCGGGCAGATCGACGATGATCACGTCGAAACTGTCCGGAGCGGTTTCGGCAAAGCGCCAGGCATCGGTGTTCAGGACCGTCAGGCGCGGGTCGTTGAGTGCGCCGTGGTTGAGCGCCGCCAGATCGGGACGGCCGCGGAAGATCTCTGTCACGCGCGGATCGAGATCGACCGGCGTCACCTGCCGGACCTCCGGGTATTTCAGCACCTCGCGGGCGGCCATGCCGCCGCCGAGGATCAGGACCGATGCGCGCCGCGGCGCCATGGCCATGGCCGGATGGACCGGCGGCGCGTGATAGCGGTCTTCGTCATAGCTGTCGAACTGGATGGAATGACCGAGAAGCAGCCGGGTGCGGTCCCTGAAACGGGTCGCTGTGATATGCTGGCAGGGGGTGTCTTCCGACAGGATCACCTCATCCGCGAACAGCTGCGCCTCGGTGAAGGCGAAAAGCCGTTCCGACTGCCAGAGCCCGACCAGCGCCAGCCCCGTGGCCAGCGTCCAGACGAGGAGGGTGGCCCGCGGCGCGCGGCCCCTGAACACCCGGAGCGACAGCCCCGCCACGCCGAGATTGAGCACCCCGAAGACGAGGCTTGCCGACATCAGCCCCAGCTGCGGCACCACCAGCAGCGGAAAGGCCAGCGAGGCCACCAGAGCCCCAAGGTAATCGGCGCCGAGAACGTTCTCGAAGCGGAACCGGGCCGCGCCGATCTCTTCGAGCACTCGCGCGGTCATCCTCGCAGACCAGCGTAGTCTGGCAGAAATCACGGCTGATAAGCCCGATCGCGCGTAGATCGCCGTCAATCTGCGCGCCGCATTTCAGACAGTTCAACGCGGACAACTCTGGGCAGGGTCATTTGCCCGCGGCATGCTAAACGGCGATGTCTCCGAGACGACACCCGATCCGTGGAAACGTCGCGACCCCGGCCCTGGCGTGGCCCTGGCGCCCGGGAAGGGCCCGTGTCCCCGCGCCAACATGCGCTATCATTATGACGCCGCCCGCTGAAAGGAGAGCATTTTGACAGCTTCGCCCGATACCGATCCCGACACCGATCCGGGCCGCCAGGCGCTGCCCCGCGACCCGGCCCAGCATGCCCGCGAGCTGACCGGACATCTTGCCTGGCTCGACAGCTTCACCGGGGTTGCGCTCGGGGTGCTGGCGGCGGCCTCTGGGATCTACACCTATATCGGCGTGCGCTCGCTGCTCGATGACAGCGGCGCCTGGACGACCTTTGCAGCACTCGCCTATTCGCTGGCGGTCTCGGTCGCGATCTTCGTGTTCTGGACCTACATGATGCGGCTGCTGCCGGCGATGCGGACCGCCGCGTCACGGACCGGGCTGCTGCTGTCGATGGCCCTGGGCAGCGTCGCGATCATCGCCATGTCCTCCTGGCTGAATGCGGCGGCGCTTGCGGGGGCGGCTGCGGTGGAACAGCACCTGGCCCAGACCGTGCAGGACTATCAGGCCGCGCTGGAGCGGACCCATGCCAACACCATCGCGGGCCAGAGCCTGTCGCGGGATGTCGCGCGGGTGCGGGCCAGTTTCGAAAGCCTGTCCGATCAGGAAGAGGTCGGCAATCTTTCAGGCCTTGCCGGGCGTGGCGCGGTGTTTCGCATCCTGACCCAGAAGGCGGCGGAACTGGCCGCACTCGAGGAGCAGATCGCCGACCAGGGCCGTGCCGTCGAGGAGGCCTTCGCCGAGGGCAATGCCATTCTCAGCCGGATGCGGGCACTGACCGTCCAGGCGGGCGCGGTCGAGAACCGGTCAGTGATGTTCTCGGAAGAAGCGGTGCGGCTTTCGGGGATCGTGGCGCGCCTGCGCCAGCTCAATGCGGCCCCCCTCGTGGTGCGGGCGGCGGGCGATCTGCGCGACTCGGTCGTGCTGCCCGAGCTCGATGCGGGCTCGGCCCTCGGACGCCGGTCGCAGGAGGCGACCATCGCCTCGGTGCTGCAGGCGCTTCGCGACCGGGCCGATACCCTGAAGGCCGCCGCCACCGAGGTCGCCACCCGGCCCGAACCGGCCGAGGTCGAATACACCCCCCTCTCGGCCGCCGATGCGGTCATCCGCTACGCGGGGAATTTCGTGCCCTCCTGGGCAGGCGCCATCGCCATCGACCTGTTGCCCGGCGTGCTGGTCTTCATCCTCATGGTGACGCAGCAGGCGATCCGGTCGAGCCGCGGCGTCAGCCCCCTGCAGGACACGATGACGGTGGCCGAACTGCGCGCCGCGCTCGAGGCCGCCCGCGCGCTCGGCCTCGAGGAGCGCGCGGCCCCGGCGACCGGCGCCAGCCCCCCTGCCCGGCCGAAAGCCGTGCCGTTCGGCGGGGCGGATTAGGCGATGGACGAGATCCGGCCCCCTTCCGCGCGCAGCCTGCGCCGGGCCATCCTCGCCGTCCTCGCGGTGCAGGCGGGCATCGCGGCAGTTCTTGTCGCGATGGATCTGCTGGCGGCCCTTCCGCGGCCGGGCGGCGCGCCGGGGGCGGGGCCTGCGGACCGGTCGGTGCGCCCCTATATCCCCGACCGCCATCCCGCCGGTCCCGACACGCCGCGCGGGCGTCCGATGGCAGAGCGGCTGACCTTCGAGGGAACCGGCGACCGGCTGCAGGTCTCGGGCCGGATCGCGCCGGGCGATGCCGATCGCCTGCTCGGGGAACTGTCCCGGCGCGCCCGGAACGGCGACGCGATCCGCCTGCTGGAACTCGACAGCACCGGCGGCTCGGTGCGGGACGCGCTGGCCATCGGCCGCACGCTGCGCGAGCGCGGGATCGACACCGCGGTCGGCGATGGCGCCATCTGCTTCTCGGCCTGTCCCTACATGTTTGCCGGCGGGGTCGAACGGAGCGTGGCCCCGGATGGCCGCCTTGGCGTTCACCAGCACTATTTCGGCGAGAACACCTTCCTGCCCGCCTTCATGGCCGTCAAGGACATCCAGCGCGGGCAGGCCGAGGTCATGGCCCATCTGCGGGAAATGGGGATCGATCCCGCCCTCCTGGAACCTGCGATGCGCACCCCTCCCGGCGAGATCTACCTGCTCGACCGGCAAGAGCTGATCGCGTTCCGGCTGGTCACATCGGAGGACTAGCCGCAGGTCGCTGTCCAATGCAGCCAGCCGGCCACCTGCGTGCCCCCCACGCTCCGGGCAGGGTCCGGGCAAGGGTGTCCGGATCACCTCTTCGAGCAGAACTCGGATTGTGCTGCAAAGGCAGGGACAACCCGGTCCCCAACACCGGTCCCCATAACTGGCCCGCAAAACTGGCCCCATGACGAAGCCGCGATCGCGGCAAGTCGCGCCGCTAAGAGGCACCGCCCCACAAGGTGCAGCCTTTTTCATGGGGAAGGTCCGCGGCCACCCCGTCGGACCGCAGGCGCGCCCCTCCCGAAACAATGCCTGCCTCTAATCCAGCCCTATCCGTCCCCCCGCAGAGGCAGCCCGGCCCACTCGGCCCGACGGGCGCGAAGGTCGAGTGCTTCCGGTTTCGCGACCGACCGGCCATCCTCTGCGCAGCTTCCGGGCGGGGCCCGGTCAGTCCGGAACGGGTGTTGCCTTCGGAGCCAGGATGTCTGCCGGAGCCCCGGCACAGGCCGCGCTGTCTCCACCGCAGCAATCCTGAAGCAGGAAATGCACCAGCCCGTTCACCGCCTCGAAACAGGGCGCATAAAGGATCTCGCGGTGGCGCCGCTCGGTCGTCACCAGCCCTGCCCGCTTCAGCGTGGCGAGATGCCCCGACAGGGTGGAGGGCCTGAGCTCCAGCAGGCGGCCGATCTCCATCGCCGGCGTGCCGCCCGGCCCGCGCTGCACGAGCAGACGGAAGATCGCCAGCCGCGCGTCATGGGCAAGGGCGCCGAAGGCGTCGATGGCGTGGCTCTGTTCCATATTTCGCCATTACGCGAAATGAGACGTCTTGACAAGGCCACGGCAAGGCGTCAGCAATGATCTCAATTCGTTATTACCCGAAATAACGGATTTATATCGTGAACCGTTCCCCGGAGACAGACATGGCCGATACCGCAGCCCCGATGGGCCCCTTCGAACGATTGCTGACGCTTTGGGTGGCGCTGGCCATGGTGGCGGGGATCGCCATCGGAGCGGTGGCACCGGGGCTGGTGGGCGCCATCACCGCGGCCGAGATCGCGTCGATCAACCTCGTGGTGGCGGTGCTGATCTGGGCCATGGTCTATCCGATGATGGTCAGCGTCGATTTCCGGGCCGTCGCCGGTGTCGCGCGCCAGCCGAAGGGGCTTCTGATCACGCTGGCGGTGAACTGGCTGATCAAGCCCTTCACGATGGCTCTGCTGGCGGTGCTGTTCTTCGAGCACATCTTCGCGCCCTGGATCGCGCCCGCGGACGCGGCCCAGTATGTCGCGGGCCTGATTCTGCTGGGCGCGGCGCCCTGCACCGCCATGGTCTTCGTCTGGAGCCAGCTGACCCGGGGCGATGCCACCTATACGCTGGTGCAGGTCTCGGTGAACGACCTGATCATGGTCGTGGCCTTCGCCCCCATCGTGGCGCTGCTGCTGGGTGTCACGCAGATCGTGGTGCCCTGGGACACGCTGGTCCTGGCGACCGTGCTCTATGTCGTCCTGCCGCTGATCGCGGGGCTCCTCACGCGGCGGCTGCTGGGATCGGCCGAGGCCATCGGGGCCTTCACCGCCCGGATCAAGCCGTTGTCGATGGCCGGGCTGATCGCCACCGTCGCGATCCTGTTCGGGCTGCAGGGCGGCACCATCCTCGCCCGGCCGGGCGTCATCCTGCTGATCGCGGTGCCGATCCTGATCCAGAGCTATGCCATCTTCGCCCTCGCCTATGGCGCGGCCTTCGCCCTGCGCGTGCCGCACCGGATCGCCGCGCCCTGCGCCATGATCGGCACCTCGAACTTCTTCGAACTGGCGGTGGCCGTGGCGATCAGCCTGTTCGGCCTGAATTCGGGCGCGGCGCTGGCAACCGTGGTCGGCGTGCTGGTCGAGGTGCCGGTGATGCTGTCGCTGGTCGCTTTCGCCAACCGCACCCGCACCCGCTTCGCCGGGCACTAGGCGGTGTTGACAAAAGGGGTCCGACTCGCGCGGCAAGTGTGATCCAAGCTGGTATCGGCGATGGAGACCAGCTTGGCCCGCGCCCTTATGTCGGACGGAGAATGGGCGTTCTTTCAGCGGTTCATCCTGACTGTCAGCGCGCCGAACGGACGCAAACCGACCAACCACCGCCTTGTTCCGGATGGAATTTTCCGAATCGTCTGCCCCGGCGCGCCATGGCGCGACCTGCCCGAAGCGTTTGGAGAATGGTCGAGCCTCTGCCGGCACATCCGGCGCTGGACAGTGGCGGGGCCTTGGGAGCAGATCATGCACGCCCTGAACGAAAGCGGCGCGGTGCTCCATGCGCTTCAGATGATCGACGGCACCGAGGGTGGCGCCCATCATCAGGCAGCGGGCGCTGAAGGGGGTCTCCGAGACAGGGTCTTGGCCGCTCACCCAGTGGCTTCGCGACCAGGATCCACCTCCTCGTCAATGCCGCCGGGCTGCCCATGAGAACCGAGATCCCCGCCGGGCAAGGCTCCGATTACCCAGGCTTCGATCCGGTCATCGCCGAGACCCTGCCCGCCCCAAGCGTCTTGCTGGCTGACCGCGGCCAAGATGCTGACATCATTCGGAAAAGCAATAGAAGGCGCGCTGTGCTTCCGGTGATCCCGATGCGGCGATCACGCAGGATGCGCGTCGGGATCGACCGCTCCCCCGACCGGCGACGCAACCCGGTTGAACGCTGCTTCAACAAATCGAAGAACGCCCGTCGGGCCGCCACCCGTTGCGACAGGACCGCAGAGCGCTTCGTGGCTTTCGTCGATATCACATCAATCCGCCCATGGCTGCGCCATTTGGCAACATGACCTGGGATTCCCCTCCCCCGGACCAAGACCCCGCCCTTTACCGAAGCCGTCATGCCTGTTTCGCGACCTCCCGGCGACGAGGCGGAACGGGCCGCTGGCAGCGGCACTCCATGCCGACCCGGCCGGATCTGCACCGGCGCGGCCGGGACAGCCCGCTGGCGCCGCGAGATGGCAGAGCCGAGGACCTTTCCCGGTCTCGTCTCCCGGTCCCGTCGCCGCCCTTCCGGGCAGCGGGGACGTCATTGGCCCACCTGCCCCTGCCCATCGGGCAGGCACGATCAGGCGGACGGGGGGCGCAGCTCACGCCCCACCCTGCCATCAGCAGTCGCTGCTGCGCGCGGGGTCGAGGCGGTATTCGCCGGTGGTGCCCCATTCACGGGTGAAATCATCGGCCGGCTTCAGGGCCGCGCCCTCATCCACCACGTCGAAGGTGAAGACGCCGTTCGAGTTCAGCACCAGCCGGGTCGTGCCATCCACCTCCTGCAGGTCGATATCGCGCCGCACGAAGCCTTCGACCAGCAGGCTGGACTGCGAGCAGACATGCAGCTCCTTCATCAGCCCGTCCTCCTGCGAATTGACGAAGACCCCGGTCTGCACCCCATCGGCCAGCGCCGGCAGCGCCAGGGCGGCAAGAGCGGCGGCAAGACCTGCAGCAGTCATCATCGTTTTCTTCATGTTTTCCTCGTCACGTCAGGGATATAGCCAAAAATCCGCGACCTTCTGACAGGCCGCCCGCGCGAGGACAAGGCCCGTTCGCGACCTTGCGCCACATCGGCGAATTCGCACCGTCCGGGGGGCAAGCCCCGCGCCGCACCGGCGATTGCGAGGCGGCAGGACAGATGTCATGGTGCCGCCATGCTGCGCCCGATCGGCCATCTTGCCGTCATGACGGCCCTGACCCTGCTCACCCAGATCGGCGGGCTGGCCTGGCTGATCTCGATCCCGTTTCGACGACGGCTGCTCGCATTCACCCTTGCCTATGCCACCCTGACCGCGGCCTCCGTCGCGCTCGCACCCCGGTTTGGCCGCGTCGCCCTGAACTGTTTCGCTGACGGGCCCGTCGAAGTCCAAAGCTGGATCTACTGCGCACTCAATCGCAACTATGTCCGCCCCGAGCTCCGCGACCTGCTCGTCGAGACCGCCGCAGAGCTGGAGCGCCGCCTCCCCGGTACCAGGACGCTTGTCCTGGACGCGAATTTCCCCTTCCTGAACGGCTTTCCCCTGCCGCCCCACCTGTCTCATGACGATGGCAAGAAGGCCGATATCGCGCTGTTTTACCGGGACGAGACAGGCTACCTGCCGGGCGCGACCCGTTCGCCGACAGGCTATTTCGCCTTCGAAGAGGGCCCGAGCGACTGCCCGGAGACCTGGCCCTCGCTCAGATGGGATCTCGGGCCTCTGCAACCCCTGTGGCGCGACCATGACCTGGACCGGGCGCGCACCGCCGCGTTCCTGAGGCTCCTGTCGGAAGACCACCGGGTCGGCGCGATCTTCATCGAGCCGCACCTCCTCCGCGATCTGGGCGTGTCGCATCCGGTCATCCGCTTCCAGGGCTGCCGGGCGGCGCGGCATGACGACCATATCCACCTCCAGCTCCGGTAGTCGTCAGGTACGTCTCAAGACGGCAGCCCCCACACCACACCGTTCGAGCTCCGTCACGTCGCGCCGGCGCCCCCTGCCCCGGGGACCGGGGACCGGGGGCATGTCAGCCGCCTGCGCTATCCGGACCACGCCCGCGGTGCCGGCCGTTCTCGATCCGGTCGAGGGCGCGGCGGGCGGGTCCCGAGGATCGCCCCGGAAACGCTCCGGCGCCGCGGCCTCCGCTCCGCACGCGATCGGTCGCAGCGGCAGTACCGTACCGGGGCCGGTGTTCCCGGAGATCGCCGGGCGCGGGCCGGATGATCGCTCCGGAACCGGGCCGAGCCCTGCCCGAGCGGATGCCGAAGCTGCCGCCGCATCCCCCGCGGGGCGGGGCGACGACAGGGCGGCGGCATGTGGGAGGGCGGCCATTGGGCGCGTCGGGGCGGGGCCGGAGCTTTACGGGACGACCGGCCGGTCAAGGCGGCGGCGCCGCGTCCGTGCGGGCCCGCAGATCCCGCGGTCCGGATATGCGGCCCGGAAACGGCAAGGGCCCGCGGCGGCGGGCCCTTCCGGCAACCGGCGCCTGGGGCTCAGAACGTCATCTTCACCCCGATCCCGATCATGCGCGGCTCGACCAGCGTCGCCTCATAGCCGCCGACAACCGCCCGGCTGGCGCGCATATAGGTGACCGCATCCTCGTCGAAGAGGTTGTTGACATAGCCGTAGAGCTGCAGGTTGTCCCGCAGGTCATAGGCGATGCGGGTATTCGCCACCGTGTAGGACTCGACGAAGCTTGCCGACAGGTTGTCGTCATCCGAGAAATAGGACCCGCTGTAGCGCACATTGCCCGACAGCGTCAGATCGGGGCGGATCTTCCAGTCCGCGCCGAGGCTGATGTTCTGGCCGGGGGCGCGGCCGAACTCGTTGCCGCTGTAATCGGCATCCGCGCCCGAGAATTTCTCGATCTCGGTCGAGAGCAGGCCGAGGCTGCCATACAGGCGCAGCGCCGGGCTGGCCTCGTAATCGAAGCCCAGCTCCAGCCCGTAGGCATTGGCCTTCTCGGCATTCACCGTCACCGCCTCGTAATAGCCCGCCACGGCCTCCGAGGTGACATAGCGCTGCATGTCCTTGAAATCGGTGTAGAACAGGTTGGCACTCAGCCCCAGGCGGCCATCCAGCACCCGGGTGCGGGCGAAGAGCTCGTAATCGGTCGAGGTCTCGGGATCGAAGGCGACCCATTCGCCCGAGGTCAGCCCCAGCGTCACGCCGCCCGGATTGTAGCCCCTCGACACCATCGCGCCGATGGTGGTCGCCTCGTTCACGTCATAGGACAGCGACAGCTTGGGCAGCCAGTCGTCGAAGGTCTCGTCATAATCCAGATCCTCGGTCGCAAACGGGCTCGACCCCTCGCGCTGCACCCGGTCGCGCTGGTAGCGCAGCGAGCCGCTGAGCGTCCAGCGATCGGCGAAATCGTAATCGAGGCCCGCGAACAGGCCGAGGCTGTCCTTGGTGTCGTCGAAGGCGGTCATGCCGCGCAGGTTCAGCGTCTCGTCGCTGTCGGTATGCGAGAGATAGAGCCCGGCGACGCCGCTCAGCGCAGAACCGTCATTGCCGAAGGTCAGCCGGGTCTCGTTGGAATAGCTGTCCTGGTCGATCACCGCAGAGCCCGACGTCTCGGGCGAGGTGGTGCGCCGGGTATAGAGCGACGAGAATTGCGACTGGTTGGTCAGGATCGCACCATTGTCGAATTCCTGCCTCAGGTCGAGGATCGTGGTATTGGTGAACTGCTTCCAGCTGGGGTTCTGGGTGACGGTGCTGTCATAGTCGGAAAACGGCACGGTCGCCGCCTCCCAGGTCGGGCGGTTGCCATCGGTATGCGAGAAGGTCAGCATCGCCTCGAAGCCCGGCATCGCGGCGGGCGTCCACAGAAGCTTGAACCGCGCGGTCTGCGAGAGGTGGTCCTGATCGGTCCCGCCCAGCGAGAAGGCCGGGTTGACATAGTCGATGACATTGTCCCGCGCGGTGTAATCCAGCGCGATCCGCGCGGCCAGATCCGGCGCCACCGCGCCCGAGGCCATCAGCGAGGCGCGGCGCTTGCCGCCCGAGCCGTATTCCAGCCGCGCCGCCCCCTCGCGCTCGAAGGTCGGATCCCTGGTCTTCACCACCAGCGCGCCCGCGATGCTGTTGGCACCCTGGCTGATGGTCTGCGGACCGCGGAACAGCTCGATATGGTCGACATCCCAGATCGAGGTCGAGGAATAGACCAGCTCGTTATAGCTCAGGTAATGGCCATCGAGGTTGACCGCGACCCGGGGCACCGAGCCGCCGAAGAAGGCCGGCGCGCCCGAATTCGGCCCCTCGCCGTCCTGGCCGCGGATCGTCGGCGCGCCGCCCTGACCGCCCGAGGCGGCATAGGTCACGTTGGCCATGTCGGCGACAAGATCCCTGACGCTGTCCTTGCCCTCGGCCGCGTCGATATCGGCCTGCTCCACCGCCGTCACCGAGGCCGCCGTCTTCTGGAAGCTGCGGGTCAGGGTGTCGCCGATGATGAAGAGCGTGCCGAGGGAATAGGCGTCCTCGGACAGCTCCTGCGCCATGGTGAGGGTGGGGGTGACTGCGCAAAGCGCGGAAATGCTGGCGCCGCCGACCAGGCGGGCGACTCGTCGCTGTACCATTTCAAAGCCTTGATGTTTCGTGCTTGCGATATGGCTGGCGACGAGAGGGTGGAGATCTGCCCGCGTGGGGGCGCTGAATCATGCGTTGACCTGCGCAATTTCTAGCGCATGGCCCGCCGAACGCAATATAGTATATCGAAACAGTCAGGATTGGGTCAGTCTGCCGCAGCCTGCCCCGCCATACCTGACCGAAAAACTAATCTTTCCTGTTGAGCGGTCCCCGCGGCTCTGTCATGCTCTGCCCAGGCAGCCAGGCCCGTCGGGGCCGATGCGCAGCGGCCCCCGCCCGGCCGAGACGCCCGCGGCACGCATCGCGCGACCTCCTTACCCCGTTTCCCCGGTCCCTCCATGTCCCCTGCGGGCGGAAACGCCCCGGGTCCGGAAGGCCCGATCCCGATGCGAAACCCGCATGACAAGCAGAACGCGGAGGTTGATGCGTGACCCTGCCCTTCCCCGATCCCGCCCAGACAGAGGCGCCCTCGCTGCCGCCCGACCAGCCCTTCACCTTTCGCAATGCCCATGACAAGACCGGTGGCCGGATCTGCGCGACAGGCCCCGTCCGCCCCCTCCAGCCGGGCAGCGCCACGACCCTGAAAAACAGAATCACCCCATTCTTCGATGCTGGCCGGGAGGCTGACATTGACGACGCGGCGCTGATCGGCGGCGCGCTGCCCTTCGACAAGGCCGGGTCCGACTGCCTCTGGCAGGTCGCGGGCGGCCACGGGGCATGGCCCGGCGAGACCGCCCTGGCCCGGCCCCGGCCGGTTCCGGCGACGGGCGCCGCACGGCTCGAACGCCAACCCCGCCCCCAGCCCCCGGCCCGTGGCTACATGGACAGCGTCGCCCGCGCGCTCGAGATCATGCGGGCCGAACGCGGCCTGCCCGATGCCCTGACCAAGGTCGTGCTGGCCCGCAGCCTGCTGGTCGAGGACCGGATGGCCTTCGCGCTGCCCGGACTGATGGCGCGGCTGGCCGAGGATCCCGCCGTGACCGTCTTCCAGGTCGCCCTGCCGCCTGACGCCCGGACCGGCGCCCCCCGCCATCTCGTCGGGGCCACGCCCGAGCTTCTGCTGCGCAAACGCGGGGACAGCGTCGTCTCGCACCCGCTGGCGGGCTCTGCGCGCCGGTGCGACGATCCCGAAGAGGACGCACGCGCCGCCAATGCCCTGGCCCGCTCGGAAAAGGACCGCCGCGAACACGGGCTGGTGGTCGAATACATCCTCGACACGCTGGCCCCCTGGTGCAAGAGCCTGGGCACGCCCGGAGGCATGGCTCTCGCCGCCACCCGCTCGATGTGGCATATCGGAACCCGGATCGAGGGACGGCTGAAGGCACCCGGAACGCCCGCCATCCTGCTGGCCGCCGCGCTGCATCCAACACCTGCCGTCTGCGGCCTGCCCTGCGCGCGCGCCGCCCGGCTGATCCGCGAGCTCGAACCGGTGGCGCGCGATTTCTACGCCGGCACGGTGGGCTGGTGCGACCGGCGCGGCGACGGCGACTGGTACGTGGCGATCCGCTGCGCCGAGCTTTGCGGCGCGCGCGCGCGGCTGTTCGCGGGCGCGGGGATCGTGCTGGGCTCGGACCCCCATGCCGAAGCCTCCGAGACCGGCGCCAAGTTCGGCGCCTTCCTCAGCGCGCTGGGGCTGCCCCCCGACGCGGCGCTGTCCGAGCCCTCCCTCCCCAGCCAGCCGAACGGATGATCCATGACCCTTCCAAAGATTGCCTCCTACCCATTGCCCGCGCCCGGCGCCCTGCCGGCCTCCCGCGCCCCCTGGCGGCCCGAGCCCGGCCGCGCCGCCCTTCTGATCCATGACATGCAGCGTTATTTCTGTGCCCCCTTCCCGCAAGGCGCGGCGCCCCTGCCCGGCGTCATCGCCAATATCGCGGCGCTGGCGCGGGCCGCGCGGGCGGCGGGAATGCCGGTCTTCTACACCGCGCAACAGGGCGATCAGCTGCGCGCCGACCGCGGCCTGCAGGCCGATCTCTGGGGGCCCGGCATGTCGCGCCGCCCCGAGGATCAGGACATCCTGCCCGAGCTTGCCCCGGCAGAGGGCGACATCGTCCTCGTCAAGCACCGCTACAGCGCCTTCCAGCGCTCGAATCTCGAGCACCTGCTGCGGGCGCGCGGCCGCGACCAGCTGCTGATTGCGGGCATCTATGCCCATATCGGCTGCCTCGCCACCGCCGCCGAGGCGTTCCAGCGCGACATCCAGCCCTTCGCCATCGCCGATGCCCAGGCCGATTTCGACGCCGCACGCCATGACATGGCGATGCGCTGGGTCGCCGGGTGCTGCGGCGGCGTGATCGCCACCCGCGACGCGCTGGCCGCCCTGCCCGCGGAGGCCGCATGCGCCTGACCGGGTTCGAGGGGCGCACGGCCCTGGTGACGGGGGCGGCTGGCGGGATCGGCCGGGCCTGCGTCGAGCTGCTGAGCCAAGCGGGGACCCGGGTCGTGGCGACCGATACCGCCGCCGCGATCGAGGCCCTTGGCGAGCGCCCGAGGGCCGCTGCCTGGCTGCCCTGCGATCTGCGCGATTCGGAAGCGGTCGGGGCGATGGTGACCGAGGCCGAGACCCGCGCCGGGCCGCTGAGCCTTGGCGTTCATGCCGCCGGAGTGCTGGCGACGGGGCCGCTTCTGGAGATGTCGCCCGAGGACTGGCGGCGGGTACAGGGCATCAATCTCGATGGCAGCTTTCATCTGCTGCAGGCGCTGGGGCGGCGGCTCGTCCGCCAGCCGGGTTCGGCGCTGGTGGTGGTCAGCTCGAATGGCGGGGGCATTCCGCGGCTCGACATGGGCGCCTATTGCGCCTCGAAGGCGGCGCTGACCATGCTGACCCGCTGCCTCGGGCTGGAACTTGCCCGCCACGGGGTGCGCTGCAACGTGATCGCGCCGGGCTCGACCCTGACGCCGATGCAGACGGGCATGTGGCAGGACGAGGACGGCGCCGGGCGGGTCATCGCGGGCGATCCGCAAAGCTATCGTGCGGGCATCCCGCTGGGCAAGCTCGCTACGCCCGAGGACATCGCACGGGCGGCGATGTTCCTCCTGTCCGAGGAGGCGGGCCATGTCACCATGGCCGATCTCTACGTCGATGGCGGCGCAACCCTGCGGGGCTAGAGCGCGACCGCCGTCATCACCCCCTGCTCATGGGTGATCAGCACCGGCTCGATCCGGCGCCCGGCCTCCCAGCCCGGCGCCAGATCGCAGGTCAGGCACAGCAGCGGCGGCCGCCGCGCGCCGCCGGGCATCATCCGCGCCGCGTCGAAATCGAACCGCCGCCCGATCCTCGGGCTCAACGCCTTGAACAGGCTTTCCTTGGCCGAAAAGATCAGCCCCACCCAGACCGGATCGGTCCCGAAACAGGCACGCTCGCCCGGGGTGAGCGCCACCGGCGCGATCTCGGCCGCGACCTGCGGCGACAGCGGGCCCTCGATATCCACTCCCAACCCGACCCGCTGCGCCGACGACCCGACCAGCGCCAGTGCCTGCCCGGCCGCATGGCTGATCGAGCCGGTCAGCCCCGCAGGCCAGTGCGGCGCGCCATCCGCGCCCCGCCCGGCCAGGCAGGGCATGCCCGTCAGGGACGCGCTGGCCGCCGCCGCCGCCAGCCGCCCGGCCCGGAACTCGGCCGACCGGCGCGCCCCCGGCCCCTCGGCCCGGGCAACCGGAACCGCCACCGCCCGGCAATCGGGCAGCGCCGCACCCAGCCGGGCCAGCGCGAGATCGATCCCCGCCCGGACGGGCAGGCCGTCAGCCATCGCGCCGGGCGTCGATCAGCGCGGCCCAGGCATCCAGCGTCGGCTCCCGCGCCAGATCCTCGAAGCCGACATGGATGCCATGAGCCTTCAGCTCGGCCGCCAGCTTCATCACGCGCAGCGAATCGAGCCCGTAATAGATCAGGCTCTCGGCCGGATCGATCGGGCCCTCGTCCTCGAGCAGGCTGTTCAGCCGCGCGCTCAGCCAGTCGCGGTCGGGGGCCGGGCTTGTGGTGGTCCGGGTCATGTCATCCTCTCCTCTCGGGCGTTTCAGTGGGCGTCATCGGAGGCACCATGGGGGCTATCATTGGGGGTGCAGCAGGGCGGCGCGCAGGGCCGTCTTGTCAGGCTTGCCCACGGGCGTCAGCGGGATCGTCTCGGCAAAGGCGAAGCGGTCGGGCAGCTTGTACTCGGCCACCCCCAGCGCGATCAGATGGCGGCGCAGCTCGACCGCACGGAGCGGCTTGCGCGCCACCAAGACCGCGCAGCCGCGCTCGCCCAGCCGGGCATCGGGCTGGGCCACCAGCGCGGCCTGCAGGATGTCGGGATGGCGCAGCAGAAGGCCCTCGACCTCTTCGGCCGCGATCTTCTCTCCGCCCCGGTTGATCTGGTCCTTCACCCGGCCGACGACGCTGAGATAGCCCTGGGCATCGCGCCGCACCAGATCGCCGCTGTGATAGAAGCCCTCGGCATCGAACACCGCGGCATTCTGCGCGGGGCTGCGGAAATAACCCCGGAAGGTATAGGGCCCGCGCACCCAGAGCCGCCCGGTCCGGCCGGGCGCGCAGGGGCGGCCATCGGCATCCAGCACCCGGACCTCGTCATCGGGACTGATCGGGCGGCCCTGGGTGGCAAAAACCCGCCCGGGCGGATCGTCGAGCCTGGTATAATTGACCAGCCCCTCGGCCATGCCGAAGACCTGTTGCAGCGCGCAGCCCAGCAGCTCGGGCACCTGTCGCGCCTGCGCCTCGGCAAAGCTCGCCCCGCCGACCTGCACCAGCCGCAGGCTGTCGGGCACCGGCAGGCCGTCGCGCGCGGCCTCGAGCCAGAGCGCCACCGCAGAAGGAACCAGAGCGGCCATCGTCACCCGGTGACGGCGCATGAGCCCGAAGCACAGATGCGGCTCGGGGCTTTCGGCCATCACCACGGTGCCGCCGGCCCGGAACACCCCCAGCGCGCCGGGCGAACTCAGCAGATAATTATGCGGCGCGGGCAGCGCGACCAGAAGGCGGGTTCCTTCATCGACGCCGCAGATCTCGACGCTGGCGCGGACGGAGTAGTCGTAATCGTCATGGGTCCGCGGGATCAGCTTGGGCGTGCCGGTACTGCCCCCGGACAGCTGGAAGAAGGCGACGCCCGCAGGATCGGGCGCGGGCAGCGGCGCCTCGGGCAGATCGGCCTCGGGGTCCATCCAGCGCGCAAGGTCATGATCGGGTCCGGTCTCGTCCAGCCACAGGCCGAGGCGTGGTGCCAGCCCGTCCCGCCGCAGCGCATCGGGAAAGCCGTCATCAGCGAACAGAGGATGGGCGCGCGAGCCGACCAGCAGCGCCGGTTCCAGTTGCTCGACATAGGCCCGCATCTCATGGGCGCGGTGGCTGTAAAGCGCGTTCACCGGGCGTATGCCCGCCTTCAGCAGGGCAAGGAAGGTGATGTAGAACTCGGCCCGGTTCGGCAGTTGCACAACCGCGTGATCGCCCGGGCGCAGCCCGGCCGCGATCAGCCGCCCGGCCAGGACCGAGGACATCCGCTCGAGCGCCCCATAACTGAAGGACCGATTGCCGCAGAGGATGGCAGTGGCATCGGGCCGGGTGGCCGCCTGCTGGCGCACGCCTTCGCTCAGGGGCAGGCCCAGCCAATAGCCCCGTTCGCGATAGCGACGCGCCAGATCCTCGGGCCAGGGGGTGAAATCGTCCATCAAGATCCGGTCCCTGTGCAGCGGCCGAAATCGGCCGGAAATCAATACCCTGCCCGCCGCCGATTGCGCGCGCCGCAGCCATGAGGGCGCCAGTTGGCTTGCGCCGATTTGCTCCGGTTGACGGGCGCTGATAGTTGAGTATTTATGTCAGGAACTGTCAACAGGGTCGTTGCCGATGTATGATCTGACGCCGATGCAAGCGGCCAGCTGGGTCAACGGACATGCCGGGGGCCAGGGGGCGCAGGGTCCCTCGGCGCATCTTTATGTCGAGCTCGACCGCAGGGATGGTGCCCTCGATCCCGACCGGCTGGAGCGCGCGATTGCCGCCCTGATCGCCCGCCATGCCAATCTGCGGCTGGCCGTCGCGGCGGATGGCACGGCCCGGATCCTGCCGCCGCGCCCGGGGCCTTTCCTCGACCGGCACGATCTCAGCCGGCTTGGCGCGCTCGATTGCCAGCTGGCCCTCGAACGCATCCGCGCGGACCAAAGCCATCAGCGGCTGGCGCTGGAGCGGGGCGAGGCCGTGGCGTTTTCCCTCAGCCTGCTGCCCGGAGGCGGCAGCCGGTTGCATGTCGATCTGGACATGATCGCGGCCGATCCTTCCTGCTTTCCCGACCTGATGGAAGACCTGGCCCGGCTCTACGAGGACGGCCCCGGTTCTGCCCTGCCGGAAGCAGGCGATTTCGCCGCCCATCTCGAGGCGCGGCGCAGCGACCCGGACGGCCCCGCCCGCGCGGCCGCCGCCCGCGCCTGGTGGCAGGAGCGCATCGCCGCCCTGCCCGCGGCCCCGGAGCTGCCGCGCCCGCCCGGACAGCGGGAAGACGCCCCCCGCACCGCCCGCCTGGCCGAGCGGCTGGACCCAGCCCGGACCCGGGGCCTGATGCGCCGCGCCCGCGAGATGCGGGTCACGCCCACCGCGCTGACGCTGGCGCTTTTCGCACAGGAGCTGGCCCGCGCCTGCGGCCAGCCCGCCTTGCGCCTGACCGTGCCGATGTTCCACCGCCCAGAGGGCGAGACCCCGATCATCGGCGATTTTTCCGATTTCGCGCTTCTCGGGGTCGCGGGCGCAGAGCCCGATCTGGCCGCCCTTGCCCGCCGGGTGCAGGCCGATCTGGCAGGCGCAATCGGCCAGATCGCGCATCCCGGCCCCGGCCAGATGCGCGATCTGGCCCGCCATCTGGGCCATGTCCCCGAGGCCCCCGTGGTCTTCACCGCCGGGTTCGATCACCCGCGCGGCTCGATCCTGTCCGACCGCGCGCGGCGCTGCCTTGGCGATCTGGTCTGGTCGGTCTCGCAGGGGCCGGGCGTGGCGCTCGACGCGCAGATCGCACGGCTGGGGGAGGGGCTGCTCGTCAACTGGGACATCCGGCTGGATCTGATCAAGCAGGACTGGATTACCCGCCTTTTCAAGATCTTCATGGATCGCCTTCATGCGCTGGCAGATGCCCCGTCCGCACCGGAAAGCTGGCCTCTCAGTCCCTTGCAGCGTGCCTATCTGGCCGGGCGCGAGGAGGTGCTGCCGCTGGGGGGCATCGCCATGCACGAGGCGCGGCTCTTTCGCGGCAGGCTGGACGAGGCGGCCCTCGGCGCGCGGCTTCAGGCGCTCTGCGACGCGCATCCGGCACTGCGGCTGCGCATCGATGCCGATGCCGGGCGGCAATATCTGGCCCGGCACCCCAAGCTGCCGCTCGTGACCCACGACCTGCGCGCCGCGCCCGATGCCGAGGCCCGGCTGCAGGCGGTCTGGCAGGACTTCGCCCGCAGCCCCTGTCCGCTGGATGGCCCGCTGGATGGCCCGCTCTGGCAGGTCTGCGCCCTGCCCATGCCCGAGGGGCAGGAGGACGCGCTGGCCGTCAAGTTCGACGGCCTCGGGCTGGACGGGCCCGCCATCGCCCAGATCTGCGCCGAGCTTTTCGCCACCGACCCGCCGTCTGCCAGCACACCCGCCGCCGCGCGCCTGCCCGTTCCGCCGCCGGTTCCGGCCGAGGAGCGGGCCGCCGATGCCGCCTACTGGGCCGAGGCCCTGGCCCGCGTCGAAAGCGCGCCGCGCCTGCCCTGGCGAAGACCGCCCGACCGGCCGGGACCGGCGCGTTACCGGCGCAGCTCTCGGATCCTTGCGCCCGAACTGATCCGTCCCCTGCGCCGCACGGCCGCCCGCGAGGGGCTGTTCCTGAACACGCTTCTCGGCTTTGCGATCCTCGAGGTGCTGGCCCGCTTCACCCCCGATCTGCGGATCTGCGCGGGCCTGCCCACCGCCCCGGCGCTCGACCGCGAGGATCTGGGCAACCGCGCCTCCTTCATCGCGCTCGAGCATGACGCCGGCTCGGGCACGCCGCGCGCGAGGGCCGCCGCGCTTCAGGCCCGGACCATGGCGGGGCTCGGGCATATGGGTTTTTCCGGGGTCGATCTTGCGCGCCAGCTGCTGGCCCGGACCGGCGGGCCGCTGGCCCTGCCGGTGGTGCTGACCAACGGACTCGACTGGGAGACACCGCCCAGGGGCGCGGCCATGCGGCAGGTGGACGGGCTGACCCAGACGCCCCAGGTCGCGCTCGACATCCGCCTGATGCGCGCGCCCGGCGGCGGGATCGAGATCGCCGCCGATCATGCCGAGGACGTCCTTGCCCCCGCGACCGTGACCGCCATGCTGGAGGCCGCCCTGCGCGCGCTGGAAAGCATGGCCGAGACCGGCGCGCTGAGCCTGCCCGACCCGCTGGTCGCCGTGGATCTGCCGCCCGACCGCCCCCATGTGGCCGATCCCGCCCCCCATCTGCTCCGGATCGCAGAGGCCCTGAACCACGCGCAGGGCCCCGCGCTGATCTGCGGCGAGGAAAGGCTCGACTACCCTGCGCTTCGCGACCGGGTCGCCGCCGCCCTTGCGGGGCTTGCCGCAGAGGGGATGGGCCCGGGGGACGTGCTGGCCCTCCATCTGCCGCGCGGGATCGATCACGTGGTCCTGCAACTGACCGCGGCGATGGCCGGGATCGTCTGGGTGCCGGTCGATGCCGCCGCACCGCCTGCCCGCCGGGATTATCTGCTCGACCGCGCGGCACCCGCGCTGATCGTCTCGGAGGAGGAACTTCCGGGGCGGCGCTGCCTGCGCCCCGGCGATCTGCCCCGGCCCGGCGGCGCGCTGCCGGACGCGGCCAGCCTGCGCGCGCGCAGCCTCGATACCGGGCCGGGCTATTACCTCTTCACCTCGGGCACCACCGGCGCACCCAAATGCGTGGTGCTGTCGAACCGCGCCACCGCCAATGTGCTGGATCAGACCTTTTCCGCCTGGCAGGTAGGCCCGGAAGACGTGCTGATCTCGGTCACGCCGCTGCATCACGACATGTCGCTTTTCGATCTTTTCGGCGGGCTTGCCGCCGGGGCCTCTGTGGTGCTGCCCGCCGCCGGGCACGAGAAGGACGCGGTGGAATGGGCGCGGCTGGTCGCGCGGCACCGGGTGACGCTCTGGGTATCGGTGCCGGCGATCCTGGACATGCTGCTGGCCTGCGCCCGTCCCGGACAGATCGAAAGCCTGCGCCTGATCGCCCAGGGCGGCGACTATATCAAGCCCGCCACGCTGGCGGAGCTGCGCAGGCTCTGCCCCGCCGCGCGACTGATCTCGCTGGGCGGCCCGACCGAAACCACGATCTGGAGCATCTGGCACGAGATCGGTCCCGGCTTCGAGCCCGACGACGGACCTGCCCCCGGGACTGCCCCCGTCCCCTATGGCCGTCCCCTCGACGGCGCCGGGTACCGGATCTGCAACCCGCTGGGAGAGCCCTGCCCGCCCGGCGTCACCGGCCGCATCCACACCCTGGGCGACTGCCTGTCGCTGGGCTATCTGGAGCCGGGCGGCCTGAGCCAGGACGGCTTCGTCACCCTGCCGGGCGCCGACGGCACGCCCCAGCGCGCCTTCCGGACCGGCGATCTGGGCCAATGGTCGCCCGATAGGCCGGGACAGATCCTGTTTGCCGGACGGGTGGGCGGCTATGTCAAGGTACGGGGTGTCCGCGTGAGCCTTGGCGAGATCGAGGCCGCGCTGGCGGATCACCCCGCCTTGTCCCGGACCATGGTCGTCGATCTCGCCCCCGGCGACGGACGCGAAACCACGCTGGCCGCGCTTTACGCCGCGCGCGAGGGCCAGCCCCCCGGCCCCGCCGAGCTGCGCGCCTGGCTGCGCAGCAGGCTGCCGCAATCGCACCTGCCCGACCGCTTCATCGCCGTAACCGCGCTGCCGCTCTCGCCCAACGGCAAGCCCGACCGCACTGCTGCGCGGGCGCTTGCCCTGCCTCCCCACACCGCGCCATGCTCCGACAGGCTGGGACGCGCGGTGCTCGACATCTACCTGCGGCAGACCGGCCCGGCCCCCGAGGCCACCATCGACAGCCCGCTGATCGATCTGGGCCTTCTGCCCGAGCACCTGATCGGCGTGGCCGCGGCGCTGAATGCCCGCTTCGGCACCGCGCTGCGCCCCTCCCGGCTGATCCCGGCGCGCACCGCCCGGCAGGCCGCGCAGCTGATCCCGGCCCCTCCCGAACCGGAGGGGCTCCGATGACCGCGGAATTCCGGGACGCCGCCTGGCTGGAGCTGACCCTCGCCCAGCTCGATTTCTGGGAGGAGTTCCGCTTTCACCCGGACCGGCCGCTGTCCACCGTCGCCCATTGCATCGTGATCGAGGGCGCGGCGGACGAGATCGCGCTTGTCGCCGCCCTGTCCCGGCTTGCGCGCGAGGCCGAGGTGCTGGCGCTGCGCTTTCGCGACGGGCCGGGCGGGCCGCGCCAGCGGGTCGATCCCGGGCGCATCCCGGCGGTGCGCGTGCAGGACCTGCAACGGACCCCCGCCCCCGAGGCCCGCGCCCGCCGGATGATGGCAGAGGACATCGCCCGGCCCATCGATCTGGAGCGCGACCCGCTTTGCGCGCTCTGGCTCTTGCGGGTGGGGCCGCAGCGCTGGCTGTGGTATCTGCGCGGCCATCATATCCTGCTGGACGGCTACGGCATGTCGCTGATCGAGCGGCGCGCGGCCGCGCTTTATGCCGAAGCCCTTGGCCACCGCGCCGGTCCCGGACCGTTCCTGCCCTTCGCCCGCTACCTTGAGGAGGAAACCGCCTATCGCGCGGGGCCCCGCCATGACCGCGATCTGGCCCATTGGGCCGGGGTCCTGCGCGACATCCCCGATCTCGGCGTCCTGCCCAAGGGGGGCGAGGACTACGCCCCCCCGCCGCTGGCCGCCGCCCCCGACCTGCCCGCCGGGCTGGAGGGCCAGTTGCAGCAGGCGGCCCGCGCGGCGGGGATGGGCTGGCCCGATCTCCTGACCCTGCTCAGCGCCGCCTGGATCGCGCGCGACCACCCCGCCGGGGCGCCGGGCCTGCCGGTCTGGCTGCCCTATCAGAGCCGTCTGGGCAGCGTCGCCGCCGCCATCCCGGCACTGGTGGTGAACATCCTGCCCCTGATCGTCTCGCACCGGCCCGGCGAAACCCTCGGCGCCTGTCTCGACCGCTCCGGGCAGGCGCTGCGCGGGTTGCGCCGCCACGGCCGCTACCGGGTCGAGCAGATGGCCGCAGATCGTGGCCTGCGCGCGGGCGAGCGGTTCTTCTTCTCGCCGCTGGTCAATGTGCTGCCCTTCGATCCGCCCGAATTCCCCGGTTGCACCGCCCAAAGCGAGGTGCTGGCCGCCGGTCCCGGCGACGGCTTCAACCTGACCTGGAGCGCGCGCAGCGACGGCTCGGAACTGGCCCTGTCGATCGACGCCGATCCCGCCTCGGCCGGCGAGGTTGCCGCCGCGGCCCGCGCGCTTGTCCCCTTCCTTGCGCGCGCCTGCGCCCCGGATGCGCGGGACCGTCCGCTCGCAGAGCTGCTTGCAGAGCGCTCCGCCGGGCCCGCGCCATGCCATCCCGCCCGTACCGCCCGCCCCATCGCCAGCCGACAGGAGAAGACATGAACCGCCGTTCCTTCCTGACCCTCGCCACCTGCGCCGCCGCACTTGGCAGCTCTGCCCGGGCCAGTTACACGGGCGCCGCCCCCGGCTGGCCGCGCCGCCTGGCCAATGCCGATGGCAGCGAAACCGTCCTGCCCGCTCCGCCCGCCCGGGTGCTGTCGAGCTCGGTCACGCTCACCGGCAGCCTCCTGGCCATCGGCGCGCCGGTGATCGCCAGCGCCACCACCGTGCGCGGCGCCTTCTTCGAGCAATGGCAGGCCGAGGCCCGGGCCCGCGGCGTCGAGAAGCTCTGGCGCGCGGGCTCGATCGATCTCGAGGCCGCCTGGGCGCTGGAGCCCGACCTGATCGTGGTCTCGGCAGGCGGCGCCGATTCCGCGCTGGCGCAGCGCGCGGCCCTGGCCGAGGTGGCCCCGGTGCTGGTCCTCGATTACGGCGCGATGGCCTGGGAGGAACTGACCGCACGCCTCGCCCGTGCCACCGGCCGCGAGGCCGAGGCCGAGGCCCTGCTGGCGGGCTTTGCCGAGAGCCTCGCCACCACCCGCGCCACCCTGACCCTGCCCGGGGGCCGCGCCAATATCGTCAGCTATAACGGCCCCGGCGCGCCCAATCCCGTGGCCCGGGCCGGGGGCGCCCATGGCCGCCTGCTGACAGGGCTGGGCTTCGATCTCGAAGACCCGCCGACCAGCTGGCAAAGCGCCTCGATGCCCGCCTCGGCCGATGTGGTGCGCGCCTCCTATGAGCATCTCACCCAGCTGAGCGCCGAGACCACCTTCCTGCTGGCGGGCACCGACGCCGATGCCGCGCGCTTCATGGCCGACCCGATCCTTGCCAACCTGCCCTCGGTCGGGCGCGGTCAGGTCTACGGGCTGGGCAAGAACTCTTTCCGCATCGACTATTACAGCACCCGCGAGATCGTCGACGGCATCGCCCGCCGCTTTGGCGGGGCCTGAGCCCATGGTCCGCGGCTCCCGGATCTGGCTGACCCTCGGCCTGCTGGCGGCGGTGACGCTGGCCAGCCTGTTTTTCGGCCCGCGCCAGATCGCGCCCGATGTCACGCTCGAGGCCCTGCTGCGCTTCGACCCGGCCGAGGGCGCGCATCTGCTGGTGCGCGACCAGCGCCTGCCGCGCGCCCTGCTGGCGCTGGTGGTGGGGGCCGCGCTCGGGGCGGCGGGGGCGATGATGCAGACGCTCACCCGCAACCCGCTGGCCGATCCGGGGCTTCTGGGGGTCTCGGCCGGGGCGACGCTGGCCATCGTCTGCCTGATCGCGCTGACCGGGCGGATCGATATCGCGGGCTCGCTCTGGGCCGGGATCTTTGGCGCCGGGCTTGGCGGCGCGGCGGTCTTCGCGCTTGGCGGCATGGCACAGACCCGCGATCCGGTCCGGCTGGTGCTGGCGGGGGCGGCGCTCTCGATCGTGCTGCTGACCCTGACCCGGCTTGTCACCGTCAATGTCGAGGCCCATGTCTTCGACCAGTTCCGCCACTGGGCGGTCGGCTCGCTGCAGGGGCGCGACTGGCAGGTGCTGGGGCCTGCCGCGACCCTTGTCAGCCTTGGCGCGCTGGCCGCGCTGGCGCTTGCCCGTCCGCTCGACGCACTGGCGCTGGGGCAGGATTTCGGCCAGAGCCTCGGCGCCGATCCGCGCCGGATCTGGCTCGCTGCCGCCGGCGTCATCGTGGTGCTGGGCGGCGTGGCGACGGCGGCCGCGGGCCCCATCGCCTTTGTCGGCCTCTCGGCCCCGCATCTCGCACGCCATATCGTCGGCCCCGCCCATCGCGGGCTTCTGCTGGCCTCGATGATCCTCGGCGGCGCGCTGGTCGGCATCGCCGATCTGGCCGGACGGGTGATCGGCGGACCGAGCCAGATCGATGTCGGCATCATGGCCGCGCTGATCGGCGGGCCGGTCTTCGTGGCGCTGGCCCGCCGGATGCGGATGAACGCGCTGTGAGCGGGGCCGCGCATATCGTCTGGCGCTGGCGCGGCCTGTCGCTCCGGAGCGGGCGGCGGGCCCTTTGGGTCAATCTCGCGCTGATGCTCCTGCTCGCGGCCGGGGCGCTGGTCTCGCTGCGACTGGGGCGGATCGCCATCGGCCCGGCCGAGATCTGGCAGGTGCTGGCGGGCGAGGCGCCGTCGCGGATGCTGGCCCATGTGGTGATGGATATCCGCCTGCCGCGCCTCCTAGTGACGCTGGGCGCGGGAGCCGCGCTGGGGGCCTCGGGCGCGATCTTCCAGACGGTGTCGCGGAACCCGCTGGGCTCGCCCGACGTGATCGGCTTCACGGCGGGCGCGGCCAGCGGCGCGCTGGTCTGGATCATCGGCTTGGGCGGCAGCGGAGCGGGCGTGGTGCCCGCCGCGCTGGCGGGCGCGATGCTGACCGGGATCTGCGTCTACCTGCTGGCGCGCAAGGACGGGCGGGTCGGCGCCTACCGGCTGGTCCTGACCGGCATCGGCGTCGGCGCCGTCCTCAGCGCCCTCAACGCGCTTCTGCTGGTGCGCGGAGACCTCGACGCCGCGATTTCCGGCAATCTCTGGCTCGCGGGCTCGGTCGAGGGCCGGAGCTGGGGCCATGTCTGGCCGCTCTGGCTGGGGCTGGGGCTTTTGATGCCGCCGCTTCTGCTGGGAATGCGGCCGCTGGGGCTGATGACCATGGGCGACGATCTGGCCGGCCCCCTGGGCGTGCCGGTCGAGCGGGTGCGGCGGTGGATGCTGGCGGGCGCGGTGACGCTGGCCGCGCTGGCCACGGCGGCGGCGGGCCCCATCGCCTTCGTGGCGCTGGCCGCGCCGCAACTGGTCCGGAGGCTCGCCCGCATGCCCGACCAGCCCCTGATCGGCGCCGCGCTGATGGGGGCTGCGCTGATGCTGGGCGCGGACCTTCTCAGCCGCCTCGCCCCTTGGGGCGCTATCCTGCCGATCGGCCAGGTCACCGGCGTCATCGGCGGGCTTTACCTGATCTGGCTGCTGACCCGCAAAAGACGGCGGGGATAAGCGATGCACCCCGCCCATCAGGAAGGACAGACCATGACCGCCCACGGCCCCGACCATGCCCTGCACACCCGTCCGTCCCGGCCCGCCGAGGGACGGGCCTGGCTGGCGCATCAGCAATCCGACGAGGGGCTCGCCCCCCGGATCACCCAGGTTGCACTGCCCGATCACGCCGAGCCGGGCGCGGTGGCCGTCGCCCTGGCCGGGCGGCTGGCCGGGCGGGCCGAGCTGACGCGGCTCTACCGCTTCGACGAGGCGTGCGGGCTGCTGGTGACGCCCGGCCGGGGCCGTCCCGACCTGCGCCTCCGCTGGGCCGCAAGCGCCGACGGGATCGGCCCGGTTATCGACAGCTGCGCTGGCGCGCCCTGGGATCTGTCGCACGAGCCGCCCCTGCGCGTCGTGCTGGTGCTGGCCCCCGGCGCCACGCGGCTGGCCCTGATCCGCCATCCGGTGGCCGACGATCTGCCCGACAGCGCCGCGCTTTTGGCCGAGCTGGTCCCCGGGGCGCAGCCCGCATCCGAAACCGGGACCGGGGACGCCATCGCCCGGCTCATCCTCGCCGAATTCCGCAGTGCGCTGGAGGCGCCGCAGATGACGGCCGATTGCGATTTCTTCGACATGGGCGGGCATTCGCTGACCGCCACCCGGGTCATCGGCCGGCTGGCCGCGACCCACGGGATCGAGCTGCGCCTGAACGATCTCTTCCTCCACCCGACGGCCGCGGCGCTGGCCTCGTTCGCGCGCCGAACCGGGCCCGGCACCGAAACGGCGCCCGACCGCTGCGCCGACCCCGCAGGGCGGGCGCCGCTTTCCCTTGCCCAGGCCTCACTGTGGAAGATCTACGCCGCACTCGGCTTCGGTCCGATCTTCAACATCCCCTTCGTCCTGCGCTTCCTCGACCCGGTCGACGAGGCCGTCTTCGCCACCGCCTTTCGCGACGTGATGGAACGTCACCCGGCGCTGCGCAGCCGGTTCGCCGACGGCCCGGGCGGGGTCTTCCAGGAGGCCGTTCCGATGGAGACGGTCGACCGCATGGGCTGGTTCAGGCCCTCGGGCGATGTCGAGGATCCGGCCCCGGTCCTGACCAGCGAGGCCGCCCATGATTTCGACCTGGCCCGCGAGCTGCCTGTCCGGCTCCGCTTCATCCGGACCGGCGAGGGACAGCTCTTGTCCTTTCTCTTCCACCACATCGTGCTGGACGAGTGGTCGGTCAACCTGATGATGGACGAGCTCGCCCGCGCCTATGCCGCCCGCGCCGCGGGACGACCGCCGCTCTGGGCCGCGCCCGCCGCGCCCTTCCATGCCTTCGCCCGCAATCAGGCCGCCCGGGGGCCCGATCCGCGCGCCCTGGATCACTGGCTGAATGCGCTGCGCGACGCCCCGCCGCCCTGTCCGATCCGCCGTCCCGATGCCCCGCCCCTGCCCGCGCCCCAAGGCCCGGATGCCGCCAATGACGCGGGCGGCGCCTGGTGCGAGATCGCGCTGGAGCCCCATGTCTCGGACGGGCTCTATGCCCTGTCCAGGGCCTGCTCGGCCTCGCTGTTCAACACCGTCTACGCGGCGATTTCCGTGGCGCTGCAACGGCTGGCGGGGCTCGACGCGCTGACCGTCGGCACCTCGGCCTCGGGCCGGACCGATCCCGGTTATTTCGACACGATCGGCTATTTCACCACCGTCACTGCGCATTGCCTCGGCGCGCCGGGCCGGTTGACCCCACGCGCCCTGATCGGCCGCGTGCGCGACATGATCAACGGCTCGCTGCCCCATTGCGAGATCCCCATCGACCTGGTCGAGGAAAGGCTGTCCGACGGCACATCCGCCCCCGGCGCGCATATGTTCGAGGTCTTCATCCAGATCCATGCCCGGAACGCCCTGAACGGCGTGCTGGAGGGCCCCGACGGCCCGGTCCGCTTCCGCCAGGTGGACCCGGACAAGACCGACTCGGTGCTGGGGCTGCAATTCGAGGTGGTCGAGGACGTGATCGGCGGCGAGCGGGGCCTGCGCATGATGATGAGTTATCGCCACGCCCATTACAGCGCCGATGACGTGGCCGGGCTGGTGGCCGCCGTCACCCGCACCTGCACCGCCTTCGCCGGCGAGGGGGCCGCCGACCGGCCGCTCGACGCCCTTCTGTCCTGACCCCAACCGCGCCCGCGCCAAGCCAGCCCGAGGTTCCCATGACCCGACCCGATCCCCGCCCCTTCCTTGCCGACACCCCCGCGACCGCGCCCCGGCTGACCGCCCATGCCCTCGGCCTCAGCTATGCCGGCAAGCCGGTCTGCCGGGACATCACGCTGAAGGTGCCCGAGGGCCGCGTCTCGGTCATCCTGGGGCCGAATGGCTGCGGGAAATCGACCCTCTTGCGCGGGCTCTGCAACCTGCTGCCGCCACAGAGCGGGCGGGTGCTGCTCGATGGCAGGGACATCGCCCGGATGCCCGCGCGCGCGCTGGCCTGCCGGGTGGGGCTGCTGCCGCAAAGCGCGCAGGCGCCCGCCGGCATTACCGTGGGCGATCTGGTGGCGCGCGGCCGCTATCCCCATCAGGGCCCGTTCCGGCAATGGAGCGCAAGGGACGAACGGATCGTCGCCGAGGCCATGGCCGCCACCGGCATCGCCGATCTGGCCGGGCGCGATGTCGACGCGCTGTCGGGCGGGCAGCGCCAGCGGGTCTGGATCGCGCTGGTGCTGGCGCAGGAAACCCCGATCCTGCTGCTGGACGAGCCCACGACCTATCTCGACATCGCCCATCAGCTTGACCTGTTGCGCCTGCTGCAGCGGCTCAACCGCGAGCGCGGGCGCACCATCGTCGCGGTGCTGCATGACCTGAACCAGGCCTGCCGCCATGCCGACCACCTGATCGTCATGGCCGAGGGCGCGCTGGTGGCCGAGGGCACGCCGCGCGATCTGATGACGCCCGAGCTGCTGCGCCGGGTCTTCGGACTCGATGCGCTGATCCTCGACGATCCGGTCAGCCACACGCCGCTGATCGTGGCGCGCTGATCAGCTCGCCACCGACCAGCGCTTGCGCGCACCCTGCGCGGCCCACATCCGGGCATAGCGCCCGCCCTGCCCGATCAGCGCCCCGTGGCGGCCCGCCTGGGCCAGCCGCCCGTCCTCGATGACCAGGATCTGATCGGCCCCGACGATGGTCGACAGCCGGTGCGCGATCACGATCACCGTCTTCTCAGCCACCAGCGCATCCAGCGCGCTCTGCACCGCCAGCTCGCTTTCGGTATCGAGCGCCGCCGTCGGCTCGTCCAGCACCACGATGGGCGCGTCCTTCAGAAGCGCTCGCGCGATCGAAATGCGCTGACGCTCGCCCCCCGACAGCCGCCCGCCGATCTCGCCCAGGGGCGTGTGCCAGCCCTGCGGCAGCCGCTCGATGAAATCCAGGCATTGCGCGGCGGCGGCGGCGGCGCGGACCTCGTCATCGCTGGCCTCGGGGCGGCCCATGCGGATATTGGCCAGGACCGTGTCGTTGAACAGGTAGACGTCCTGGAACACGACCGAGACCAGCCCGTCGATCCGGTCCGCCGGGATCTGCCGCAGATCGACGCCGCCGATGGTGACGCGCCCCTTTTGCGGATCGAAATGGCGCAGCAGCAGCCGCGTCAGCGTGGTCTTGCCGCAGCCCGAGGGCCCGACCAGCGCGGTCAGCGAGCGTTCGGGCAGCACCGCGTCGAAATCGCGGATCGTGGGGCTTTCGGCATTGGCATAGGTGAAGCTTACGCCCTCGAACCGGATCTCGTGGCTCTCTGGCATGGCGGGCGGATCCATCTGCGGCGCGGGCCGGATCGCCATCAGCGCCGCGATCCGTTCCAGCGCGGCCTCCATCACCTCGAGCATGGCGGTATAGAGGATGAAGGTCGAAAGGGGTTCCGACAGGCGCACCACGATCACGAAGACCGCGCCCAGGGCCGCCGGATGCAGGCTGCCCGCCACCACCAGCCAGAGCCCCACGCCAAGCACCGCTACCAGCCCCAGCTCGACCACGCTGGCCACGATGATATTGGGCTTGGCGCCCTTGCGATGGCCGAAGATCTGGATGTCCTCGAGCTTGCGGAAGGTGGCCGAGAGCCGCTCGGCCTTCTCGCCCGCCCGGCCCACGGCGCGCAGGATCGGCAACCCCTGGGTATATTCCAGAACATCGGCGCTGGCCTCCTGATGGGCCTGTCCGAGGATGCGCTTGCCCCGCCCCAGTGCCGGGCGCCGCCAGCGGTAAAGCGGCACGATGGCCGGGAAGACCAGCAGCAGCAAGAGCCCCAGCCGCCAGTCGAACAGCAATATCCCCAGCGCCGCGCAGAAGGGCGTCACCACCGCGGTGAAGACGAGGTTCAGCACCGTCAGCGCATAAAGCAGGTTCTCGTCGACATTGCCCAGCACCATCGAATTCAGCTCGCCCGCGCGCCGGTCCTGCAGCTGTTCCAGCGGGATCTCGCGCAGCTTGGCGCCCAGACGGCTGCGCAGCCGCCAGGTCGCGCGCACCATGCGCCCGTCGAAGTCGAAGCCCTGCGCGACCCAGCGCAGCGCCGAGGCCGTGCCCATCAGGACGACCATCACCCCGAACCAGAACAGCGCCTCGCCCAGCCCCGGCCCGGTGGCCGCTGCCGTGAACAAAGGCGCGATGGCCGCCAGTCCGAAACCCTGAAGCGCGGCCGCCGCGATCAGGCCTGCCAGAGCCCGGCGCAGCCCCGGTGCGTCCTCGGGCCCGACGCTGTCGGCCAGCTGGCGGAAGGTGGTTGCAAAGGAGGTGGCGCCGGTCTTTCCGGACTTGCGGGGGGCTGCCCCGGCTTTTGCTGTCGCGTTCATCGGGCCACCTCCTCGGTCACCGGAGCCCGGGCCGCGCCCAGCGACCAGGTCTGTGCCTTTTCGTAATTCTGCCAGAGCCTTGCATAGGTTCCCCCGGCCTCCAGCAGCGCGTCATGGCTGCCCCTTTCGGCGATCCGGCCCCGCGCGAAGACAAGGATCTGATCGGCATCGCGGATCGTCGCCAGCCGGTGCGCCACCATGATGACCGTGCGCCCGCGCATGAGTTCCGACAGCGCCGCGATCAGCTCGGCCTCGTTTTCGGGATCGGCAAAGGCCGTGGCCTCGTCCAGCACCAGTAGCGGCCGGTCCTGCAACAACGCGCGGGCGATGGCGATGCGCTGGCGCTGGCCGCCCGACAGGAACACGCCACGTTCGCCCACCGGCGTGTCATAGCCCTGCGGCAACGCGCGGATGAACCCGTCTGCCTGGGCCGCCCGCGCCGCCGCGATCACCTGCTCGTCGCTGGCATCGGGGCGACCGATCCGGATATTGCCCGCGATGGTGTCGGCGAAAAGGAAGCTCTCCTGGAAGACGAAGGCCACCTTTTCCAGAAGATCGTCGGGGGCAAGCGCCCGGATATCGGTGCCGTCAAGGCAGATCCGCCCCGCCGTGACATCCCAGAAGCGCGGGATCAGCCGCGCCACCGTGGTCTTGCCCGCCCCTGACGGCCCGACCAGCGCGGTTACGCTGCCCTGCGCCACCGCGAAGCTGACATCCTGCAAGGCGGGCGCCAGATCCGGGCCATAGGCGAAGCTCACACCCTCGAAGCTCAGCGCCGAAGGGCCTTCGGCGGCGTCCCTGGGGCTGGCGGCGGCCAGATCGGCGCGCCGCTCCAGCTCGGGGGCCTGCATCACCTCCTGGATCCGGGCGATGCTGAGCCCGACCTTCTCGATCATGTGGCGCAGCATCATCATCGGCATCATCGCCTCGGCCATGCCGGTGCAGATGAGAAGCACCCCCAGCCAGCGCGACATCCCGAGATCGCCCATGGCGGTCAGGATCAGCCCCGCGCCCAGCACCAGCGTCAGGGTCGGCATCGGGCTGAGAACCAGCCAGGAGAACCGCGCCGGGAAGCCCGCCGCGCGATACCAGTCGAGCATCACCTTCAGATAGCCGTCGAGCGCCGCCTGATAGCGTCCGAAGCTTTGCTGTCCGCTGTCGAAATTGCGCACCACCGGCATTGCCTGGACATATTCGACCACCGCCGCGCTGACCTTCTCGCGGGCCGCGTTATAGGCCCGGACCATGTCGCGCCGCCGGCGCTGCGCCCGCGTGAGAATGCCATAGCCCAGTCCCAGCACCGCCAGCGCGACCAGCGCCAGCCGCCAGTCGAGCCAGAGCAGCAGAGCCAGCGTCACCGCAGGCGTCACATAGGCGCGGGCATAAAGCGGCGTGCTGTCGGCCACGAAGACATGCAAGGCCTTGACGTCGTCATGGATCACCTTGGCCAGCGCGCCCGCGCCCTGGGCCTCGACATAGCCCAGAGGCACCCGCGCCAGCCGCGCGGCCAGCCCGTTGCGCAACAGGCGCTCGAGCCGGAAGGCGGCGTAATGGGCCTGGTTGAAGGCCCCGAGCCGCGCCACATAGGCCCCGATGGTGCAGATCGCGACGCCCGCGAAGGTCCCCCAGGGCACGCTGCCCGGCGCCGCGACCAATTGCCCGACCGCCGTCATCAGAAGGACCATCACCGCCAGCGTGAACAGCGCCGAGCCGGCCGAGATCGCCATCGCCAGCCAGATCCGGAAGCGCACCGGTTTCAGGATAGCCCATGGGGAGACCCGCCTGCGCCTTGCGGGCGGCGCGTCCTGTGGGGAAATCTCGTGCCGGAACCTGTCCTGCCGCGCCCCGAGGGCCTGTCCATCCATCGCCATATGCCTGCCTTGCCGTCGATCTGCTTGTGCTGGCTGAAAGCCTGACGGGCGGGCTTGTGGCTGGATATCGGGGCAGACAATGGAGCCCCGGACGGGGAAATTCAAGCCTCCCGGCCCGGGCGCGTGCGGGGCCTTGCGCAGGGCCTTCCACATCGGCAGCCGGGGCAGGGTTTCCGGCAGGGGCCGTCATCGGCGCGACTGGCCTGCCACGCATTGCCGGGCTGGCGGCTCGATATCCCGGGCTTCTGTTCCAGCCCGGCCTTCATGGCGCCGGCGGCCATCCCGGAGCGGTCGATCCTCCGGGGCGAGACCTGATCGGCGCAGGCGTGCCCGTCCCCTTCCCGGCGCCGATAGGCAGAGCCCCCCGGGGTCGCGCCCGAAGGATCTGCCCCCGGATGGGCTGGGACCGGAAAACCTGTCCTTCCAGCTCATCCCGGTTTGAGATCTTGGAAGGTTGCTCCCTGTTCGGGACCGGACCCAATCGCCGGGCTCGAACCCGAGCCTCACAGGAAGGAACGCGCCTTCCGGATTTCACAGCTAGAGATCGATATTCATGTCCCGCGAGAAGCAGGCCAGGAACGGGCTGCCGGGACGGCGCGCGAAATAGAGCGGCAGGGCCGACAGCACCTCGCCGCCCGCATCGGTCGCGGCAACCCGGCGGTCCGAGAATTCCACGAGCCGCCGGTCCGAGCCGAAGGCCAGCGTGGCGCTCCGCGCTTCCTGGCGCGACAAGAGCGGCACCATTCCCGCGGCACGCTCCGACGCCCAGGGCGCCCGGGCCAGGATCGTGTCGGCCGCCGCCCCCGCATCGGGTTTGCCCCAGATATGCGCCATCCGCGCCAGATAGGGCCCCGCGATCTCGACGAAGCCCTCGCGGTCGCGCCGCTCGACGGCCTGATGCAACCGCGCCATCGCCTGCCACAGCGCGTCGCGGGTTTCGCCGTCATCCTCGAGCGGCTCGGTCCCGGCCCAGGCCACGTCGCCCAGCGGCGCATCGTCGATCCGGAACTCGACCGGAACGATCCGCGTGAACTCCCGCGAGGGCTTGCCGTCGCCGAACCAGATCGTGAAGGGCCGCTCGGCCTCGGGTCTGGGCCGCGAGATATTGCCCAGATCGGGCTGCACCGGCCGCCCGCTGAACACGGTCAGGGGCTCGGATACCAGCCGTTCCTCCTCCATGCCGTAGCGCGCGTTCAGGAGCGTGGCCTCGCCCAGGCGCCCCTGCGACAGCTGGATCTGCACCGAGACCTCGGGCGTGGGCGTATAGCTGCGCTTCTCGACATCGAGGGGTTCATAGACCACATCCAGCCGGTTCGCCCCGTCGCGCAGCAGCTCGGTCGCCGGGAAGGAAAAGACCAGATCCCCGGGGCTGGCATGCAGGATCGTCGGCGCGCCGTTCAGATAGACCTCCAGAACCGCATGATGCCCCATGCAGATCAGGGAATAGGCATTCTCCGCGGGCGCGGGGCCCGCAAGAAGCCGCGACGCGCTCCCCGGAAACGCCGCGAGGCCAATCGCAGTGGCGAGGAAATGGCGACGTCCGGCCTCTGACGGGCCGCGTCCCGGTGCGGTCGGCCCAGGCGGGGCGGCAAAGGCCGGAGCGGCAGGCTTCACTTCATGTGCCGCGAGAAACTGACGAGGAACGGGCCGCCTGGTTGACGGGCGAAATAAAGCGGAAGCGCCGCAAGGAAATCGCCCTCGGCATCCAGCGCCGTGACCCGGTGATCGGCAAAACAGGCAAGCCGCCGGTCCGATCCGAAAAGCAGCGCCGCGCCCCTGGCCTCTTCTCGCGACAGGAGCGGACGCAGGCTGGCAACCTTATCCGACGCCCATGGCGCGGAGTCGAGGATCATTGCCGCCGCCGCGTCCGCATCGGCCTTACCAAGCATGTAGGCCAACCGCGAAAGATACGGCCGGGCGATCTCTACCAAGGCCACGCGATCCTTTCGTTCCACTGCCCGATGCAGCCGCGCCATAGCCTGCCAGAGCGCATCGCGCATCCCGGGCGTATCGGTCAGCGGCTCGGTTCCGGCCCAGGCGACATCGCCCAGCGACGGATCGTCGACCTGAAACTCGATGGCGAGGATCCGCGTGTATTCGGGACGCGTGGCGTTGCCCTTGCCGGACCGGATCACGAAGGGCTCTTCGGCCCCGGCACGGATCCGAGAAATGGTGCCCGCATCGCGGCGCACCGGAATCCCGCTGAAGATCTCCGTCTCGCGCGGCGCGAGCCGGCCCTCGTCCATATCGTAGCTGGCATTGAAAAGGATGGCAGGCTCCTGCCGTCCCTGCGCCAGTTCGGCCTGGATCGCGACATCCGGGTTGGGGGTGTAGTTGCGCTCCTCGGGATTGAGCGGCTCATAGGCGATGTCGATCCGGTTCGCGCCATCGCGCAGGAAATCCGGCACGAAGAACGTCCAGGCCATGTCCTTGAGCGAGGTGTGAAGCGCCGTCGGAGCGCCGTTTACGTAAAGCTCGACCGTCGCGTTCCGGGCGAAACAGGAAAGCGTGTAATTGTTTTGCGGTGCAGAAGTCATGTTGTCCTTCGCCATCAGGATTACGGGAGTGCCAGACGTTGCGGCGGCACCCAGAGCGGATGCCAGAAAGCGTCGCCGGTTCGGCCCGGTGTCATTTCCATCCATCTTCCTCTCCCTCCGGCTCCATAAGCTCCACGACGACATCTGGTTCGGCAGCATTCGTCGTCGCCGTCACACTGTCCTTGGTCGATGTCGAAGAGACGGTGCTTTGCCCGAAATGATCAAGGCTGTCCTCGGATTCCTCCGTCACCGACATTTCGAACTTGGCATAGGCCCTGAGTATGACCCCCTCGAAATAGTAGAGCCGCTCGGTCTTGCGGCCGCCATCGGCGCTGCGAATGACGCGGCCGCCGAAATGCCAGCCGGTGCTGACTTCTGCTCCGGCGGAGGCCTCGGCCTTGAAAAACCACAGATCCGCGTCGAGACGGGCGGCAGCCTTGATCTTGCCGGTGATCTTGGCCTTCGCGGTGAAGGTATGCTCGATCTCTTCCAGGCGGGCCTCCCAGTCATCGGCATTGCCGATGGTGAGGCTGGCGATATCGCCCATGCCATAGATCAAATCGCCTTCGCCGGCGACCTTTATGAAGCACTCGGCGCTGGCCGAAACCGCATTGCCCGGATTGGCCAGACGCCGCCGGATCTCGGGGCCCCTGGGGAAGCGCGACAGGAACAGATCCAACAGGTCCATCCTGCCGGTCACCGACAGCCCGTAGGTCACCTCGCAGCCCGACAGGGCCAGCGCCAGATCGGGCGAGGCCTCCTTGCCCTTCAGCTCGAGATTGCCGATCTTCAGCCCCAGCCTGAGCTCGATCCCGATCGACGAGCCGAAGGCATCCGATTGCGGCGCCCGCAGCGCATCCGGCGAACCCGATTCGCCGGCCAGACCGTTCATCGCGTCCTGAATGTCCTCGATGAAGGAGATCAGCGGAGTGCTTTCGCCCTGCTGCTGCCGCTCCTGCGCCCGGGTCGGGGGCGCCTGCTTCTCCTCGGCCTGACCGGTCTTCTCGAATTCCAGGGTCTGGTTGCCGACCTCGCCGGTGATCTTCCCGGTCAGCTTGGCCGACAGCGTCGGCAGGCGGCTCGTGAAGATCTTGATGCCGACGCTGCCCTCGATCTCGGCCTCGAGCTTGGCATGGGGCAGCGGGCAGACCGTCAGCCCGCCGAAGCCCGCCCCGACGCATTGATTGGCCGCGGCCACCGGGTTGCGCTGCGACCGGTAGGTCGAGCTCTGGATCGCGAGCCCCATGATATAGACCGCCGTGATCACCTCTGGCGGCAGGATCTTGCCCGACAGCGCGGGCATCTGGAACGGCGTGGTGACGATCCGCTCGTCGCTGTCGGGAATGACGGAATTGTCGTCGGCGAAGTTCGAGGGCCGCAGCGAGGGCACGCCCGCCTTGCCCTGCTTGCACTCTTCCTTCCGGGTGATCTTGAGCTTGGCCTTGGCCGAGGGCTGGCCGCCATAAGGGTCCTTGCAGGTCAGGAACAGCGTGCGCGGGCCGTCCTTCTGCACCGGCCAGGTCACCTTGCGGCTGGCATCCGCGGCATCCTCGATCACGAATTCCTTGAGACAGCAGGGCTCGCCCGGGGCGCAGTCGCAGGCCGCGCCGCCATTGGCCAGATCGAAGGCCTCGGCCTCTTCCTGCGCGCGCAGCGCGTTGGCCTGTTCAACCGCCTGGTCGAGCTGCTCCTGCAGCATCTGGCGATGCCCGGGCGAGGTCTCGGCCGCGATCATCGGCGGGTTCATGGTCAGCGTGTTCAGCATAAAGGGCGGCTGCGGCATGTCGGAGCCCAAAGCCCAAAGCAGCGCCTCTTCGGCATTCATCGTCGTTCCCGCCATCATCCCTGTCCTGTCCTGAGTGCCGGCGCGGCCAGGCCCGCGCCCCCGCGTTCGCCAAGCGCCAGCGCCAGCCAGCGCAGCAGCCGGTCCTTGCGCTGGAACGGCAGCGCGCGGCGATCTTCGAGGATCTCTGCGGCCCGGCGGTCCCTCTCGGCGAAATCGACGCCGAAGAACAGCACCGCACGGGCCAGCGCGCCGACCTGCGCCCGCGACGGCATGTCGTGGAGTTCGCCCAGCCGCATTGCCTGGCTGGCGGCTTCGAGGCAGGCCTCTGGGCCCTTGTCCTGCCCGAGCGAGCGGTAAAGCCCGCGCGCCACCGACTGCGCGGTGCGCTGCCGCTTGAGCCGGTCGAAGCGGGCGAATTCGGCCTCGGTCACATGCAGATTGCCCGGCGCCACCGCCCGCCCGCGCGGCGCCAGCCGCAACAGCCGTCCCTGCAGCGTCGCCGGGTCGTCGAGCGGCCCGACCCTGGCGCCCGGCAGATGCGCGGCCAGCGACAGCTCGGCCGAGAGCGGCAGGAAGAAGCGCTGCACAGGCGCCGCGAAGCCCGCGAAACGCGCGGGCTCCAGCGCCTGGGCCATGTCCGACATCACCCGCGGGTCGTGAAAGCGGAAATACAGCGGCGCCGCCTCGCGCCCGGGCAGCCAGGCCATGGTGTAGCGCCGGAAATGCGCCCGCAGCGCCATCGCCCCGGCCTGGCTCTGGAAGCAGATCCCGGCATGGCTGTCGGGCGCCAGCGCCATCAGCGCGCGGCTGACCGGATCGCGGCCCGACAGCGGCACCAGCCAGGGCGCGGCGGCCTGCCGCTCGGCATCGGGCGTGGCATAAAGGCAAAGCGCGCCCTGCGAGCTGTCGCGCACAAGTTCCAGCGCATCGGGCCAGCAGACCGGGTCGATCAGCGCCCAGGCCGGGCTCGGCCCCTCGAACAGCGCAGGCCAGCCGCATTCCGCGAGATCGAGCGCCCTCAGCCCGACCGCCTGCGGCCGCTCGCGGCTCGGGGCCGGGCTGTCGAGAAAGACCGGACGCCCGCGCCCGAGCCGGAGGCTCAGGGCCGGATCGAGCGGAAGGCTCTGCGGATCGAGCGGCTCGAAACTTGTCATCCGGTAGCCCTGCCCCAGCAGCGCCTCGGCGACATGCGCCCTGAATTCGGGATGGTCCGGCGCGCGCATCGCGACCTGTCCGCCGACCTCGGCGGCAAGCCGGTCGCGGGCGGTATAGCGGGCCAGCAGAAGCGGGGCGGACAGACGTGTCACAGCTCCACCCCCGACCGGCAGACCGCAGCATCGGACCGCCGGTTTTCGTTTGAAACGAACAGCATGGTTCTCACTCGTTACAGTCGGGCCAGTACGGCGCAACGGCAACATAGAGGCATTCCAAGCAGCAGCAATCGCCACGGCCCGGATTCTCGGCGAGATCCTGCCGGTGCGATCCGGAAACTACCCGTCTTCCGCCGAACCCGGCGGCAGCAGTTGCAGATGCGCCAGCGCGGCCCCGGCGCCGCCGCCCCGCCCGGCGATTTCCTCCAGCAGGGCCGGCAGAAGCTGCGCGGCGGGGGTGCCGTCGGCGGCGGTCGCGGCCGCCGCCAGCGGCCGGGTCGCGGCCACCGCCAGCAAGAGCTGCGGCGCGGCGGGGGCGCCCTCGGGCAGGCTCAGGCCGAAGCGCAGGCTGCCATCCGGCCCGATCCGGTCGGTCAGGTCGTAGACCGCCCCGTCGGGCGCGACCAGCGCCACCCAGACCCGCGCCGGACCCGGCGCCGCGACCGCGGCACGCACCTCCGCGCCGCTCGCCACCTGCTCGGGCGTGGCCGACAGGACCGGCAGCGGGCCGGGCCGGGCCTGAAGGCTGCGGGCGAAATCGAGCACGGCGCATTGCGCCTCGCTCACCGGCCGCTCGAGCACCGCCGGGCGGCTGCCGAAACGGGCCTCATAGGCCGCGGCCAGCGCTGCATTGTCTTTTCCCTTGCCTTCGGCCGCCCCGCCGCGCCCGTAGCGCTCGACCACACCGGCGCGCGGCCCGGTCTCGACCCTGGTCAGATAGCTGCAGGGCCCGCCGTCCCAGGCGGCCAGGAACCCGGTCCGGCCGGCCTCCTGGCGCGGCGGCAGCCGGGCCTCGATCCCGGCCTCGGGGCCCTGGCCGGGTCCGATCAGCCCGGCGCTCCAGCCATACCAGCCAGCCGCGCCCAGAAGCGCCAGGAACACCGCCCCGAGCCCGCCGATCAGCCGCAGCGCGGCCCGGTCGCGGGGCGGCTCGGGCGCCGGCTCCGGTTCCGGCTCCGCCCGGGTCGCGCGCGCGGCCCCCGGCCGGCCCAGCCCCGGCGGCAGGGTCAGCCCGCCGGGCACCGCCGCGCTGGGGCCGCCATAGCGCGGCGGCAGCAGATGCGGATGCTCGATCAGCCGCAGCACCTCGTCCATCGAGGCCGGGCGCGCGGCCGGGTCGGGCTCGAGCATATGGGTCAGGAGCGGCCGGAGCGCGGGCGAGACGCCGGACAGGTCGGGCACCCTCTGGCGGCGCTCGGCCGCCTCCTCGATGCTGTTGCCCATCGGCAGCGCACGGCCGGACAGCGCCGCCCCCAGCAACAGCGCCAGCCCGTAGATATCGGTCTCGGGGCCGACATGGCCGCCGAAATGGCCAAGCTGCTCGGGCGCGACATATTTCAGCTTGCCCGCGAAGGTGCCGGGCGCCTCGTCCTCGGACAGCCGTGCCGAGCGGGCGATGCCGAAATCGATCAGCCGGGCCTCGGCCACCGCGCCGCCGGGCAGCATCACGTTGTCGGGCGACAGGTCGCGATGGATCACGCCATAGGCATGGGCCCGGGCCAGCGCCCCGGCAAGCCGGCGGATCAGCGCCTCGGCTGCGGCCGGCGGCAGCGGCCCCGAGCGCGCCATATGATCCGAAAGCGTGATGCCCTCGATGAATTCCATCACCAGGAAATAGCGGTCGAGCGCATGGTCGTGGACGTAGTTGTAATAGCGCACGATGGCATCGTCGGCGAGCTGGCGCAGCATCCGCGCCTCGCTGCGGAACAGCGCGCCCGCGCGCGGATCGGCGGCCAGATCCGGCAGGATCGCCTTGATCGCGACCGGATCGCCGGTGCCGATCTCGACCCCGCGATAGACCGAGCCCATGCCGCCCGAGCTGAGCACCCCCACGATCCGGTAATTGTTGTTGATGACGGTTCCGGCCGAGAGCATCGGCACGCGGGGCGCGGCTTGCGCGGCGCCTGCACCTGCTTCGGACGGCGCAGGGGAGGCCGAGATGCGGGTCACATCCTCCCCGCCATGCGCGCCGCCCCCGCCCGGCGCCACGAAGGCGGTGCGCTCGTCGTCCGCGCCTGCGTCTCCGGCCGCGTCCGGCGGGACGGACAGGCGCGTCCGCTCGGGCGCATCCTCCCCGGCCGCCGCAGGCGGGCAAGAGACCCGCGTGAGGTCTGGCCCGGGGCCGGCATCGTCCTGCCCCTCCTTCCGCGGCGCCTCGGGGTCGCTCATAGCGGCGGTGCCGTCTTCTCGTCATCGTCATCGCCGCTGCGGCAGGCCAGCACCACGGCGGTGACATTGTCGCGCGCGCCGCGCGCCACGGTCTCGGCGATCAGCGCGTCGCAGGCGGCCTGCGGCGGCAGATCCAGCAGGATATCGGCGATCTCGGCATCGTCCAGATGCTCGGTCAGCCCGTCCGAGCAAAGCAGGAACTGATCGCCCGGCGCGATCTTGCCCGAGACGATGTCGCATTCGGGTTCCGCCCCGACCCCGATCGCCCGGGTGATGACATTGCGCCGGGGCCAGGTCTTCGCCTCTTCCGGCGTGATCCGCCCCGCCTCCAGCGCCGCGCGCAGCTCGGTATGGTCGCGGCTTTGCTGCACCAGATGGCCATCGCGCAGCAGATAGCCCCGGCTGTCGCCGCACCAGACCACGGCATAGCCGTCCTCATGGACCAGCAGCGCCGCCACGGTCGAGCCGATCGGCCCCGCCGCCAGCTCGGCCGAATAGGCGCGGATGCGCTCATTGGCGCGGATCAGCCGCTCCATGAAGCGGGCCTGCAGATCGACCGCCGAGACGGGCAGCCCGGCCCCGGACAGTTCGGCGACGATGGCCTGGCTGGCGAACTCGCCCGCCGCATGCCCGCCCATGCCGTCCGCCACCGCCCAGAGCCCCAGATCGGGCCGGGCGATCATGTCATCCTCGTTGATCTCGCGGCGGCAGCCGACATCGGTCGCCATCCCGGTCTCGAGCAGGAACCAGCCGTTCCAATGCGCCTCGGGCCTCATTGCCGTTCTCCCGTGTCGCAGCCATCGGCGGCCACCCCCGCCAGCATCCAGGCCAGCGCCCGGGCCTCGGGCAGCCCGGTTCCGGCCAGCCATTGCGCGGCAGAGCGCTCATTGCCCGGGGTCCAGAACTGCGCCCGCACAAGGGCGGCCCGCTCGGCCTCGACCGGGCGCGCCGCACGCAACAGCGCGCCGAGATCGCCATCGGGCCGATGCGCCCAGACCACGGGGCCTTCGGATGCGCGCTCGGCCGGCTCGGCCTCGATGGCAAGCTCGAGCCCGCGCAGAAGCGCGCGCGCCCCGTGCCCCGGCTCTGCCCGGTCCAGATGCGCCGACAGCGCCTCCCAGAGATCCTGCCCGCCCTCGCCGGCGGTCGGCGGCGCCACCTCGGCACCCTCGGTCAGCAGAAGCAGCGGATAGCGCCGCCCGACCCGGTCGCGCGAGGGCCGCAGCACCCCCGCCAGCGTCCGGCCCAGAACCGCACGCCCGACCCGGAAGCGCAGCTCCTGCGCCGCGTCCCAGAACGGCTCCCAGTCCCGGCCAAGCTCGTCGCGCAGCTCGGCCAGCGTGGCATCGATCCAGCCGGTCAGCCCGTCGGCCACGCGGTCCGACAGCCCCGCGCGCAGGAAATCGCCATAGCCCGGATGCTTGCCCAGAAGCCCGATGCTTGCCCGTCCCGCCCCGGTCATTGCCGCGCCTCGACCGAGACCGGACAGCTGAATTGCGACAGCTCGGGCATCAGGAAGGGCACCGTCGTCGAATCGAAGGAGAAGCGATAGGTGATCGAGCGCCCGCCGACATCCTGGGTGACCTCGACCGAGGTGCCGTTCACCCGGCTCCGGCCCGTGCGCAGGAAGGTCACGATGTCCCAGCGGCCGGCATCGAAGCGGATGCCGTTGGGCCGCCCCGATTGCTGCGGGAACAGCGCCAGCGACACCCCCGATCCGGGGCCCGGCCAGCTGAGTTCGCCCGGGGTCGAGCCGGGCTGGGTCCGCAGCTCAGAGCCATTGATCCCCAGCACCGCCAGATTGACCGAGGGCGAGGACGAGATATGGGTCACCGCCATGTCGACCCGCGGCTCGGAGGCGCCCGAGGCGAAGAAGGCCATCCGGATCGCCTCGATCCGGTCGAAGGCCTTCAGCAGATCGGGCGAGAGGCGTTCGCCGATGGCGCTGCCCGGGATCGGTTCCAGCCCGTCGGGGCCGCGCGTCACATGCGGCTGCAGATAGGTGGTGAAGAAGCGGTCGGCCCGTCCCCCCGGCGCGAAGAACTGTCCGAAAATGGCGGGCGAGACATGGCGTCCGCCCTCGGTGAAGGGGAAATAGGGCTCGATGAACTCGCGGCAGAAGGCGCCCACCTCGTCATTCATCGCCCGCTCGATCTGGCCGAGGCTGGCATCCTGCGCCTCCGAGCGGAACTCGGCCTCGACCGCGTTCAGCATCCGGCCGAGATCGGGCGGCAGGGCGCTGTTGTTCATGGTCAGCGCCGACAGCGTCTGGCGCAGCAGGGTCTCGTCGGCGGGGCTGGGGGCCAGCGCGGCATTGCGCCGGTTCTCGCGCAGCGCGGCGAGATTGGCCAGCACCGCATCGATGGGCCGGGCGCCGCGCTTGCCGGTCAGAAGCCGGTGCCAGTCGGCGAAATCATCCGAGATCCGCTGCACCTGGGCCCGCTGCGAGTCCTCGGACACCGCACCCGCCCGGGCCTGGCTCTTGCCCCGGACCTGAACCGCATCCAGAACCACGCGCTGGAACACGCCCGAGCGCGAATAGATCCGCGAGAAGACCGCGTCGCCCATGTTCCCCGCCAGATCGCCGCCCGCCGCGGCCCTGGCCGCATCCTCGGGCGACATCGCGTCGATCTGGTCGTAAAGGCGGCTCAGCCGGGTCTGGCGGCCGACTTCCTCGACCAGCCGGGCCAGCGGCGAATCGACCGGCGAGGCAGCGGCGGCGAGCGCGTCATAGCGCGGCGGATCGGCCGACATCGGCGCCATCGTCAGCCGCGACAGCAGTCCGGTCCAGGCGGCATCGAATTCCTGCCGGTAACGGCGGTGCAGGTCGCGTTCGAGGCTGCCCAGCTGGCGGTCGTAATCGACCCGGTCGGCGGCCTCGCCCAGCACCCAGCGGTCATCCTTCAGCCGCGACCGGGCATTGGCAAGCTCGTCGAGGAAGAAGCCCCAATAGCCCTCGAAGGTATAGAGCCCGGGCAGCGACAGATCCTCGAGCGGCGTTCCGTCGGTGGTGGCCAGCACCCGCCCGACCTGCCCGCCGATGGCCTCGGCCGGGGCAAAGGCCGGCAGGCCCGAGGTCAGCGCCCGGTCGCTGATCGAGGCATAGGCCTGATCGGCCAACGGCAGGGTGACGATGGCGTCGCGGGCCTTGCGCACGATCTCGGGGTCGATGCCGATGGTGATCCGGCGGTCGCCGTCCAGATCGAGCATGGCCTCGAGATGCTGGCTCAGCTCCTCGCGCAGCCGATACTCGCCCGGAGCCGAGAAGCGCGCCCGCCAGATCTCGTCGAAATAGGCCGCGACGACGGCATCGTCCTCGGCGCCGCGCGCTCCGCCCTGCCCGCCCAGGAGCAGATAGACCTTGAGCGCCCGGTAGATCGCGGCGGTATCGTCCTTTGCAATCAGCTGCGGCAGGCTGTTTTCCAGCGCCAGGATCAGCCGCGGCCGCAGCATCCGCTCGAGCCCGTCGGAATAGGCGCGGTCGGCGGCGGCGTGAAGCTCGTCATGGCGCGACAGGCCCAGCCCCTCAAACAGGCCCGGACGGCGCGGATCGACATAGCCCGCGGTCATCTGCCGAAGCCGTTGCAGCTCGGGCAGCACCACCGAGGCATCGGGATCGTCGATGACGGTGCGCGCCAGTTCGTTGCGCGCCGCGTCGCGATAGGCGGCGGCATCGGCATCGGCGGCGGCCAGAAGGCTGGCATTCTGCCAGAAGCTGTAGCCGAACCCCGCCATGCCGCCCAGCGTGACCGCCGCGATCAGGCCCATCGCGGCACTGCGCAGGATCTGGCGGCGGCGCACCGCGCGGCGGTCGAAGCCGACCCAGTCGCGCTCCTCGAAGATCACCTTCTTGAGCAGGTCATGCAGGAAATAGCTGCGCCCCTTGCCCGACAGGAAGGCGGGCTGGAAGGCGGCCTCGTCGCCGCCCTTTGCCATCGCCCCCAGCACCTGGTCGATGGGCGTGCCCTCCTGGGTGCCCGAGGTGAAATAAAAGCCCCTCAGGATCGCGTTCGACTGGTAGCGCGTCGGCGCGAAGACCCGGCGCAGGAAGTCCGAGACGGTGTCGCGCAGCATCGCCATCTGCCCGGGCAGCCCGAAGATCGCGATCCGGGCCGCACCGTCGGGCTCTTCGGTCATGCGGTCGCTGACCTCGTCCGAAAGCCGCGCCACCAGCGCGTCGAATTCGGCCGGCACCAGCTCGCAGGTGCGCGCGCCGCGATCGCGGGTCTGGAAGGTGGTGCCCCAGACCAGCCGCCGCCGCGACTGGCTGAAAGAGCCGAAATATTCCCTGAAGCCCGAGATCAGGTCGGCCTTGGTGAACAGCACATAGACCGGCACGTCGATCTTGAGCGTCTCGTGCAGCTCGGCCAGCCGGCTGCGCACGGTCTCGGCATGGCGCGCCAGATCGGCCTCGGAGGCGGCCATCATGTCGGCCACCGAGAAGGCCAGGATCACGCCATTCACGGGCTGGTCGGGACGGCCCTTCTTGAGAAGCTGCAGGAACGAGGTCCAGCTCGCGCGGTCGGCCTCGGCATCGCTGTCCTGGGTGGTATAGCGCCCGGCGGTGTCGATCAGCACCGCCTCCTCGGCGAACCACCAGTCGCAGTTGCGGGTGCCGCCGAAGCCCTCGACGCCCGAACTGGGCCCGTCCCGGCCCGGAAAGCCGATGCCCGAATTCGCAAGCGCGGTGGTCTTGCCCGCGCCCGGCGGGCCGATGATCACATACCAGGGCAGATCGTAGAGCGCGCTCTTGCCGCCCGAGCGGCGCAGCTTGGCCAGCGCCTCCTGCATCCGCTCGGCCAGCACCCGGCCATCGCCCGCGGGCTCGGCCATCAGGCTGTCCTCCAGCGCCTCGGCGCGTCGGCGGCGGCGCAGCCAGCCCAGCCCATAGACCAGCCCCAGCGTGCCCGCGATCAGCGCGATCAGCCCGGCGCGGAACCAGACCGAGGCCAGGAGCGCCGATCCGGTCATCGGCAGCCCGAACCAGATCGCGGCGCCAAGCGCCACCAGCCCCAGAACGATCAGAAGGACGCGCATCCAGCGCGCCCGCCACATGGCGGCGAAGGCGGCGCCCACCGCCCGAAGAGCTCTTCGCATCCCGCTCAGTCCTCCCGCGGTATCATGATCTCGACGCGCCGGTTCATCGCCCGGCCGCCAGGCGTGTCGTTTCCGGCAACCGGATCGGTCGCGCCCTTGCCCTCGGCACTCAGCCGTGCCGGATCGGCGACCAGACCGCCCAGCCGTTCGGCCACCGTCTCGGCCCGGGCCAGCGACAGATCCTGGTTGCTGCGGAACCGGCCGCGGCCCGACATCGGCACGCTGTCGGTATGACCGACCACCCGCACCGGGCCGTCCTCGCCATCGAGCATCGCCGCGATCTCGGCCAGCAGCGGCCCGGACCCGTCCTCGAGCTCGGCCGAGCCGGTGGCGAAGCGCAGCGCCTCGCGCAGCCGCACCAGCACCCAGTCATTGACCTGATCGACCTCGACCCGGCCCGCCTCGAGCGGTTCGGCCAGCGCGGTGCGGATCCGGTCCATCTGCGTCGTCTCGGGCGCCCGATAGGGCGCGATCACCGGCTCGGTCCGCTCGATCGCGATCTCGGGCTGTCCGGCATGCAGCGCCAGGATGTCGTCGCGCACCGTCGCCCCCTGCCGGGTCAGAAGCGTCGAAAGCGTCGCGAACAGCGCCACCAGCATCGCCACGGCAATGGCCGCGATCACCCAGAGCGGGGTCTGCCCGCCGCGCCTGCGCGCATCCAGCGGCACCGGCGTCCAGTGCGGCGAGACATCGTCATCGGGCCGCGGCGAGATCCGGCGCAGGGTCTCGTAGATGGCGCTGCGGATGCGCGCCAGCTCGGCCGCGCCCGAGGGCATCGCCCGGTACTGGCCCTCGAAGCCCAGCGACAGGCAGACCAGCATCAGTTCGAGCAGGTGATAGCGCTGCCCGGGCGCCTTCATCGCCTCGTCCATCTTGCGGAAGAAGCCGATCCCCGACGAGCGCTCGCCGAAGAACCGCGCCACCATCGAATATTGCAGCCACATCGCCCGGTCAGCGCCGGGCAGGTTCTGCACGATGTCGTCGGCGGTGGCCGAGAGCGCATATTTGGCGTCCCGCACCTCCGAGGCGGCCAGCCCCGCGGCCAGGCAGCGCCGCTCGATATCGTCGATCTCGCGGGTGACATGGTCGATCAGCGGTTCGGCCTGCATCTCGACCAGCCCGGTCCGGAGCCGTCCCAGCAGGATCAGAAGCTGGGTCGCCTCGGCCAGAAGCGGGTTCGAGGCGGCCCCGCGGCCGGCATCGGCCGCCCGCAGCGCATCGTCGAGCGCGATCCGCGCCTGGACCGGGCGCGGCGCGGCCTCGGGGCGGCGGATCTCGGGGAAGATCCCGGCCGCCGCGCTGCGCTGGCCGGTGCCCGGCTGGTAGAAGGGATGCGGCCCCGGCCCCCCCGAGGCGGGCGGCACACCGGTCCCGGGCGGCGAACCGAAGGCGGTGCGCTCGGCCCCGGGCGGGGTCTGCGGATAGACATTCCAGCCCGAGCCCGGCGGATAGGTCAGTGGATGGGGCGGCAGCGGCGGCGGCGGCAGCGGCTGCCCGAACACGGTCTTGTCGTCATCGTCGTCGCTGTCTGCCATCACGCCCCCTCAGGCACCGCCCAGAGTTCAAGCTTGAGATCGGGCCAGTTGCCCGCGAAATGCATCCCGATCGCGGGCGCGCTGGAAAACTCGCTCCAGAGTGGCGTCGAGCGGTCGAGCAGGAAATAGACATTGGTCGAGACCACCCGGATCTGCCGCGGCGGGTTGGGCAGATGCACCAGCCCGATGCCGGGAAGGTTGTTGTTGATGATGGTCTTCATCTGGGTCGAGGGCCCGACCTTGCAGAGCTGCGGGAACTGCTGCTGGACCTCGGCCAGAGGCAGGCCCGAGCTGACCTCCAGCACGAAGGTCGCCTGGGCGAAGAGGTTCCGGTCGTTGATCAGCGCGGCATAGGAATTGGCGCGCACCTCCTGCAGGGGCAGCCGCACCGCCCGGCCCACGTCGCGCGCCAGCAGCCGCTGGATATCGGCCACCACCGGCGGAAAGCTCGCCTTGGGATCGTCGTGGCGATAGGCCTCGTAGGCCGGGGCGCGGCGCTCGCCCTGATCGAAGGTCGCAAGCTCGCCCGCCAGCGAGACCAGCTTTTCATACAGCCGTTCGGGATGGACGCTGGCCATGGATTTCAGGTGCCGGAGCACCGGCAGCTCGCGGTTCAGAAGCATCAGCATCAGATAGTCGCCCGCCTGCATGCCGCCACCCGAGGACGGATCGGCCGCATAGCGCGCCAGCGTGTCGAGCTTCGATTCGATCCAGCCGATCACCCGGCCCAGATAGCCGTCATAGGCCGGATGCACCGCAAGCCGCAGCGCGGTCGGCGGCACCCGGTCGTCGAGCGTGACGATGCCGTCGCGCAGATCGAGCACCCGGCCGAGCCTGAGGCACTGATAGCCCGGGCGGGGGGTCTTGCGCAGCGCCAGCTCGAGCCGCGGATGGGCCACTTCCAGCACCTGTTCCGAGCGCGCGGCAGCGGCATTGTCGGCCACCGTCTCGCGGCCCAGCACATAGCGCGTGGCGGCATCGGCGGCCGCGGGCGCGACCTCCTGGCCGTCGACCGGCGCATCGGGCAGGGTCAGCCAGAGATCGAGCCCGGCCCCGTCCTCGGGCACATCGACCGCGACCGGAAGGGGCGAGGCGCCGGGCGCCTCGAAGGCGGTGCCGTCGGGCATCGTCCCCACCGCCGCCAACAGCCCGATCCGGCCCTGCTGCAACATGTCGCGGTCGAAGCGCAGCTCGGCCAGGCCCCAAGGATAGGGCGACAGCGCGGCCACCTGCGCGCGGATCAGATGTTCGAGATGACGGTCGGCCTGCTGCAGGTGATGCGGCTGCAGGAACAGACCCTCTTTCCAGGCGACCTTGCTGAAACGGGACATGGCTCGAAAAGCTTCCTATCTCTTTGTCGTGTGTCTCGGGCAGGCGCCCGCGAAGGCCCGCGCCCCGGCCCGGGGCGCGGGCGCGCGTGCTAGAACTGGAACCGCATCTGCGCGGTCACGCCCCAGCCTTCCAGATCATCGCCGAACCGGCTGTCGACCCGCACCGAGGCGTCCATCTGCCGGGCCGCCCCGGCCTGACCCTTGCCGAAGACGCGGGTATAGTTGAAGCCCGCGCTGAGCTCGCCATAGTTACCGAGCCCGTCATTCTCAGACAAGAGCGGAGCCCCGAGCGGCGCGCCGCTTGCATCGAGCTCGTAATACTTCGCCACCGAGCGGTCGGAAAAGTCGTGATAGGCGGTGGCGGTGGCGAACCCGTTCAGCACCGCCACCCCCGAGGGCAGAACCCGGCTGCGCGACAGCGTCAGCGAGGCGAAGCCGATCTCGTTGGTGATCGGGTCGAATTTCAGCACCCCGTCATCGCTGTCATCGGCCGGGTCGTTGCTGAAATAGAGATCGTCCGACCGGGTGCGGCTGATCGAGAAGCCAAGCGACGGGATCAGGCTGAAGCCGCTGTCCTCGCCCAGCGGGAAGGCATAGCCCATCGTGCCCGAAACCGTGTGCCCGGTGCTTTCATAGCTCTGGTCGTCGACCCCCAGCCGCTCGCCATAGGCGCCCGAGGCCACCCGGTTCTCCAGATCGAAATCGGTCTGGTTCACGGTGACCTGCAGATCGGCGAAGAACCGGCCCTTCGAGGCCCCGACATAGGCCCCGCCATAGAGCTGCTGGAAGTCGGTATGGTTGCGGCTGGTCTGGATGCCCTGGTTGACGGTGCCGGTATCGGGATCGAACAGATAGACCGGCTGCTTGATCGACCCGTCATTGAGCCCGAAAATGGTGCCGAAGCTGAGGTTCCAGCCATCCTCGCCGCCGTCGAAACAGCTGTAGTCGAGCCCGGCCTGCACCCCGCCATAGCTGGCATCGATCTCGGTCGAGAAACTGCCCAGAGCGGTATGCGAATTGCCGCTGGCGGTGGCCTTCCCGCCCATCGCCCGGCCCCAGCTGCCCCAGCCGCAGGGCGAGCCTTCGGTCGAGGCCAGCCCCGAGACATAGGGGCTGGTCGGCCGGTTCACCACCGAGCCGATCAGCGACTGGGTCAGGGCCAGCCCGCTGGACAGGCCGCCAAGTGCCGGGTTCGCCCCCGAGATCAGCCCCCAGCCGTCGCCCGCGTCATTGCGGTCGAGCCGGTAGAGGATGCTGCCGCTGCCGGGCAACCCGGTGGAGCGGACCGACAGCCCGCCATCCGAGCCGTAAGACAGCAGGTCGAGCCGGTCCCGGATCTGACCGTAATCGCCCGCGGTCAGGTCGTTGAAGGCCAGCACCACGCTGCCGCTTGCGACCCCGGCGATATAGATCGCATCGGCGCTCTGGGCACCATCGGTCAGGTCGATATCCATCGCGATGGTGCCGTTCAGCTCGGCGTCGCCCGTCACGTCGAGACGGTCGCCGGTCGTGCCGTCGGCAAGGCTCAGCACCGCGCCATCCGACAGGGTCAGATCGCCGTCGATGGTCGCGCTGCCCGAGGCCCGCAGCTGGCCATACGAGACCAGATCGCTTGCCAGCCGGCTGCCATCGGCCAGCGTGACGCTGCCATAGCTCGTCAGCAGATCGCCGGTGACGGTGGCATTCTCGCCAAGGCTCAGCTGGGCGCCGGTCGCGCTCGCGCGGCCCGGGCTGCCCAAATCGAAGCTGCCGCCGAAATCGAGACTGCCCGCCACCAGATAGGACCCGAGCCCCGAGATGGCGCCGGTGATCGCGGCGGTATCGTCTGCCGCCACCGTGAGGGTGCCGTCATTTGCGAGCGTGCCGTCGATGGTGCCGCCAAGCGCGATCTCGCCGTCATTGTCCACCGCTCCGGTGACGGTGCCGTCGATATCGGCCTGCGCGCCTTCGGCATTGACCAGATCCGCTTCCAGACGGCCCTCCGCGCTCACGTTCAGCTGGCCGCCGTCGCGGTTCCGGAAGGTTCCGCCCTGAAGCGTGCCGGCGCCGATGGTGGCGCTGCCGTCATTCACCGCCGCGGTGCCATCGGCCAGCGTCAGCCGGCCCGATTGCAGGTCGAACCTGCCGCCATCCGCGATCCCGAGACCGCCGCCGAGCGCCAGATCGCCCGTCACCCGCGCCTCCGAGCCGCTGCCCGCGGTCAGCGCCCCGTCGATCCGGCCCGAAACCGAGGCCAGCGCCCCGCCCGTCGCCGCCACATCGCCCGAGACCGTGCCCGAGGACAGGAAGCTCCCGCCCGAGGCCGCCACCGAGCCGCCGATCGTGCCGCTGTTGTCGGTCCGGCCGCCCGTCACCGTCACATCGCCGGTGATCGTGCCGCGGTTGTCGGCCTGGCCCGCGCTGCTCAGCGAGGCCAGCCGCCCCGCCGTCTCGAGCCGCCCCGCGCTGCCGACCGTGGTCTGCCCCGCGACCGAGCCATCCGCCCCGATCCCGAGCCGGCCGCCGGTCACATCCGCCCGGCCGCCGACCGCGACATCGACATCCGCCGCGCCGCCAGAGACCGCGAGATCGCCCGAAAGCGCCCCGCCTTCCAGGCTGGCACTGCCGCCCGAGACCGTTAGGCCGGTCAGGCTGCCCGCCGTCACCGTCAGCGTCCCGTCCGACACCGTCACATCCTGCAGGCTGCCGCTGCTGCGCGCCGTCCCGCCGCTCACGCTCAGATCGCCCGAGATCGTCCCGGCATTCTCGAGCGTACCCGAGCTGCTGACATCGGCCGCGATCTCGGCGCCCGCATTGTTGGTCAGGCGGCCCGCCGAGGTCACGGTATCGGCCTCGAGCCGGCCGTCATTGGTCACGCTGCCGCTGGCCGAATTGTCGAGCGCGGCCAGCTTCAGCGTCGAGCCCACACCGATCGTCACCGATCCGGCATTCTCGAGCGTGGTCGCGGCGCCGATCATGCTGTCGCTCGCGCCGATCCCGAGGCTGCCGGTCGCGGTATTCTCCAGCACGTTCGGGGTCGCGCCGCCCAGCGTGATCACATCATCGCCGCCATCATCGGTGACGATCCGACCGGCATTCCGGATCGGCTCGTCGCCGCTCTGATCGCTGTCCGCGGCAATCGAGCCGCTGCCGGTGAACTCGATCAGCCCGCCCTCGCGGTTCTCGATCGCGCCGGCATCGGTCACGCTGGCGCCATCGCCCACGGTGATCGTCCCGCTATTGTCGAGCGTGTTGCCGGTGCCTTCCAGCGCCGCCCCCGCGCCCAGCCTCAGCGTGCCGGCATTCCCGATCCGCCCGGCCTCGAGCCGGCCGCCCGCACCGATCTCGACCGTGCCGCTGTTCGACACCTCACCGATCCCGGTGAAGGACAGGCCCGCGCCAAGCTCCAGGCTGCCGGCATTCTCGACATCATGGCCCGCCCCGTCGAGCGAGGCCACGATCCGCGTCCGCCCGCCAGTGTCGGTCCGGAGCGTGTCGTTCAGATCGTTCTGAAGGTCGAGTTCGCCCTTGTTCACCACCGTCCCGACGAAGTCGATATCGCCCGACATCGAGGCCCCGTCGCTGATCGTGATGGTCCCGGCCGTCACCGTCAGCGCCCCGTCCTCGGCCGCGATCCGGCCATTATTGGTGAAGCCGCCGCCATCGGTCAGGGTCAGCGCGGTCTCCGACCCGCCCCGGGTCTCGATGCGGCCATCATTGGTCACATCCCCCGCAACCGTGGTCGTGCCCGACAGCCGCAAGGTCCCCTCGCCGCTGCCCGTATCGCCCTCGATGGTCAGATCGTCGCCGAACTGCCCGCCCTCCGAGACCAGGACCCCGCCGCTGCCGACGGTGCTCTTGCCCTCGACCGAGCCGCTGTTGCTCGCCGTGCCCCCGCTGACATCGAGCGAACCGCCGATGCTGCCCGTATTGTCGAGCCGACCGCCCCCGACCGAGACATTCCCCGAAAGCCGCCCCTCATTCGAGAGCGACCCGCCCTCGACAGAAACAGCGCCGCCAATGGTCCCGCTATTGCCGACCGCGCCATCGGCAAGCTGCAACCCGCCGCTGACGCTGCCGCTGTTGTCATAGCGCCCGCCGGTGACCGAGACCCCGCCCGAGACCGTCCCGGCCGTCCCGGCGCTGCCGCCGGAGACCGCAAGCCCGCCCGAAAGCGTGCTGCCCTCTCCCGCCTCGAGCCGCCCGCCCGTGACATCCACCGCTCCGGTGACGGTGCCGTCGATATCGGCCTGCGCGCCTTCGGCATTGACCAGATCCGCTTCCAGACGACCCTCCGCGCTCACGTTCAGCTGGCCGCCGTCGCGGTTCCGGAAGGTTCCGCCCTGAAGCGTGCCGGCGCCGATGGTGGCGCTGCCGTCATTCACCGCCGCGGTGCCATCGGCCAGCGTCAGCCGGCCCGATTGCAGGTCGAACCTGCCGCCATCCGCGATCCCGAGACCGCCGCCGAGCGCCAGATCGCCCGTCACCCGCGCCTCCGAGCCGCTGCCCGCGGTCAGCGCCCCGTCGATCCGGCCCGAGACCGAGGCCAGCGCCCCGCCCGTCGCCGCCACATCGCCCGAGACCGTGCCCGAGGACAGGAAGCTCCCGCCCGAGGCCGCCACCGAGCCGCCGATCGTGCCGCTGTTGTCGGTCCGGCCGCCCGTCACCGTCACATCGCCGGTGATCGTGCCGCTGTTGTCGGCCTGGCCCGCGCTGCTCAGCGAGGCCAGCCGCCCCGCCGTCTCGAGCCGCCCCGCGCTGCCGACCGTGGTCTGCCCCGCGACCGAGCCATCCGCCCCGATCCCGAGCCGGCCGCCGGTCACATCCGCGCTGCCGCCGACCGCGACATCGACATCCGCCGCGCCGCCAGAGACCGCGAGATCGCCCGAAAGCGCCCCGCCTTCCAGGCTGGCACTGCCGCCCGAGACCGTCAGGCCGGTCAGGCTGCCCGCCGTCACCGTCAGCGTCCCGTCCGACACCGTCACATCCTGCAGGCTGCCGCTGCTGCGCGCCGTCCCGCCGCTCACGCTCAGATCGCCCGAGATCGTCCCGGCATTCTCGAGCGTACCCGAGCTGCTGACATCGGCCGCGATCTCGGCGCCCGCATTGTTGGTCAGGCGGCCCGCCGAGGTCACGGTATCGGCCTCCAGCCGGCCGTCATTGGTCACGCTGCCGCTGGCCGAATTGTCGAGCGCGGCCAGCTTCAGCGTCGAGCCCACGCCGATCGTCACCGATCCGGCATTCTCGAGCGTGGTCGCGGCGCCGATCATGCTGTCGCTCGCGCCGATCCCGAGGCTGCCGGTCGCGGTATTCTCCAGCACGTTCGGGGTCGCGCCGCCCAGCGTGATCACATCATCGCCGCCATCATCGGTGACGATCCGACCGGCATTCCGGATCGGCTCGTCGCCGCTCTGGTCGCTGTCCGCGGCAATCGAGCCGCTGCCGGTGAACTCGATCAGCCCGCCCTCGCGGTTCTCGATCGCGCCGGCATCGGTCACGCTGGCGCCATCGCCCACGGTGATCGTCCCGCTGTTGTCGAGCGTGTTGCCGGTGCCTTCCAGCGCCGCCCCCGCGCCCAGCCTCAGCGTGCCGGCATTCCCGATCCGCCCGGCCTCGAGCCGGCCGCCCGCGCCGATCTCGACCGTGCCGCTGTTCGACACCTCGCCGATCCCGGTGAAGGACAGGCCTTCGCCAAGCTCCAGGCTGCCGGCATTCTCGACATCATGGCCCGCCCCGTCGAGCGAGGCCACGATCCGCGTCCGCCCGCCAGTGTCGGTCCGGAGCGTGTCGTTCAGATCGTTCTGAAGGTCGAGCTCGCCCTTGTTCACCACCGTCCCGACGAAGTCGATATCGCCCGACATCGAGGCCCCGTCGCTGATCGTGATGGTCCCGGCCGTCACCGTCAGCGCCCCGTCCTCGGCCGCGATCCGGCCATTATTGGTGAAGCCGCCGCCTTCGGTCAGGGTCAGCGCGGTCTCCGATCCGCCCCGGGTCTCGATGCTGCCATCATTGGTCACATCCCCCGCAACCGTGGTCGTGCCCGACAGCCGCAAGGTCCCCGCGCCGCGGCCCGTGTCGCCCTCGATGGTCAGATCGTCGCCGAAGCGCCCGCCCTCCGAGACCAGCACCCCGCCGCTGCCGACCCGGCTCTTGCCCTCGACCGAGCCGCTGTTGGTCGCCGTGCCCCCGGTGACGTCGAGCGCGCCGCCGATGCTGCCCGTATTGTCGAGCCGACCGCCCCCGACCGAGACATCCCCCGAAAGCCGCCCCTCGTTCGAAAGCGACCCGCCCTCGACGGAAACCGCACCGCCAATGGTCCCGCTGTTGCCGAAGCTGCCCTCTTTCTGGGTCAGCGCGGCGATAGTGCCCGCATTCGAGCTGCCGGTCCCCGAATTGACCACCGCCCCGGCCTCGCCCTCCTCCAGCACGAAGCGCCCGGCCGAGGCGATCTCGATATCACCCAGCCTGCCGCCTCCGGCCAGGGTCAGGCTGCCGCCGGTGACCGAGGTGCCGCCGGTCAGGCTGTTGTCGCCGGTCAGCCGCACCGTGCCATCGGTCTCGAGCGACAGGCGGCCCGCCGCGCCATCGGCCAGCACGCCGCCGAAATCGGTGCCCTCGCCCAGGGAGAGGAGCGCATCGCCGCTGTCGGTCACGATCCTGCCCGACCCGGTCAAGGCCCGGATCCCGACATCGTACCCGGCGAGATCCAGTGCCGCCCCGGCGCCGAGCCGGGTGCCCTGCGCTGCGGCGAACATCCCCGCCGCGGCCTCCGAGCCGATCTCGAACCGGGCCAGATCGAAGCCGAGCGAGACGCCCTCTTCCAGCGTTACCGAGGCCATGTCGAGCCCGATCACGGCATCCTCGCCCTCGGCCGAGAAGCTCAGATCGCCCGCCAGCGCCATCGCACCGGTCAGGCTGAGGGTCGAGCCCGCAGCCGCACTGATCGCGCTTTCGCTGCCCGCCTCGGTCGTGACACTGCCGCCGAAGCCATGGGACAGATCGGCGACCAGCGTGCCGCCCGCCAGCGTGAGCGCATTGTCGTTCAGCGCCCCCCCGGCATCGGACAGGCCCAGCCGTCCGGCCTCGATCCGGAACCCGCCCCGATAATCCGAAAGCGGCCCCGACAGCGTGAAGTCGCCGCCGCCGGTCAGGGCCAGCAGGCTGTCGGAGCTTCCCTGAAGGCTGCCCCCGAAAGCCAGGGTCTCGGCCTCGGGCAGGGCGATATCGAGCCTGTTTCCGCCCAGATCGGCCGTGCCCGTGCCGCCAAGCCCGCCCACGGTCTCGTCGCCCGCCAGCGTCCAGAGCCCGCCGCTGCCCAGGGTCACGTTCTGTCCCGCGCTCAGCGCCGCGCCACTGGTCATGAGGCTGCCCCGGTCAACCGAGACATCGCCAAAACCGAGGCTGCCGCCCGCCGCCACCGTAAGCGCCCCGCCCGAGACGCGCGTGCCGCCCGCATAGCTGTTCGCCACGCCCAGCGTCAGATCGGCGCCGTCCCCGACCGTCAGCCCGCCCGAGCCCGAGATCGCAAGCCCGAAGCTAAAGGCCGGGCCGCCCGACACCGTCAGGCTGCCGCCCGCAAGCTCGAGCCCGCCGCGCGCGCCCTCGGCCGAAGCCAGCCCGCCCACGGTCTCGTCCTGCTCGATCCGCAGCACCGAGGCCGCGCGGCCGTCGATCCCGCCGGCAAGGGTCACGCTGCCGCCATCCGACAGCGCCGCGCCGCCGGTCGCGACCACCGTTCCCGCCTCGATCACGGTACCGCCGGTCTGGCTGTTGGTGCCCGACAGCGTGATCTCGCTGTCCCCGGCCGCCCGCAGCCGCAGCGCCCCGGCGCCCGAGATATCGCCCGCCAGCCCGGTATCGACATCGGCCTCGACCAGCAGATCGTCCTCCAGAACGAAGGCCAGCGTCTCGTCCATGAAACCGCCGCTGCCCGCGACGGTCAGGCGCGCCGCCGTCTCGGACGCACCGTCGGGCAGGGCAAAGGCCAGCGTGCCATTGGTCAGAACCGCATCGGAATTCCCGGTCAGCTCAAGCGCGCTCAGCGTGGCGCGCCCGGTCTCGAGATCGAGCGGCCCCGTCGCGGCCTCCTTCAGGACGACCCCGACCGGCACGCCGTCAAGGCCCGGCGCATCGCCCTCGATCGGGTTGTCCTCCGCATCGGCCCAGTTCTCGGGATCGGCCCAGATCCCCTCGTCGCCCTGGCCGCTCCAGTAAAGCGTGCCAGCCCCGGCCGCCGCCGCCCCCAGCGACAGCACGGCCGCCAATGCGGTGGTGCTGCGCAGGGCCTGCCTCAGAAAACGCCGAAATTGCGGCTGAAACGGCTGACTATCGCCCTCGACCCGGCTCAAGCCGGCCTTCGTTACAAATACCATAACAACCCCTTGGTGAACCGACCGAATTACAAATCCCTGGACCCTGTGGACCACCGCGACATTTTGCTCCGGTCTGGTCTTAATCGTTAAGGCGGCGGGGACAACCCATCGCCCGAATTTCATCTTTTTTATGACCTTATTTGCCTACAATATACTTTTGCGCGAGCCAACTGCGTCAAACTCAACGCAGTTAATCCCCCCTCTCCCGGCCCCTCGGCCCGGGCTTTCAACGCAGGTCGAATCCCACCAGCGCCAGCGCGGCAGCCCCCAGCGCGGCCCGGCGCCCCGGCGGAAAGACCTGATCGGCGCGCCGCCCGATCTGGGCGCGCAGCCCCGGCACCGGCCCGTCGCTCGCCACCGCCAGCAGCAATTGCGAGGTGTCGCGCGCGGGCCCGGCCAGCGTCACCGGCACCTCGAATTTCGCCCGGTTCCCGGCAAAGGACAGGAAGCGCTGCAGGTCCTGCACAACGCCGTTATTGTCGATCAGAAGCAACAAGACATAGCGCCCGCCGACCCCGCGCAGGCTGCCGGTCAGCCGCCCGCCCGACACGATCTCGGCCCGGTCGAGCCCCAGCCCCAGCCGCGTCGCGGGATAATCGGGACTGTCGCGCAGCAGCTCCAGAACCGGGCATTGCCGCGGATCGATCAGGCGCCGCCGTTCGGCGGTTCCGGCCAGATCGCCCGTCAGAAGCCGCCCGACATAGTCGGCCATGCCCGCCTCGGAGGCCGCGATCAGATCGACCCCGGCCCCGCCCTCGGCATCGCGCCGGGGCAAGGCCAGCAGGCAGTCCGGGGCCGGGGTCTCACGGATACGGCGAATCAGCGCCGCCGCCGCCAGATCGCGGGCGCGCGGCTCGGACGGACCGGCGGCCGGACGCTGCGCGATCCCCGTCGCGGATCCGGCGCCCGTCTCGACACCGCCACCGGTGCCATCGCCGGTCCCGACCGGGGTGAGTCGCTCGGGCGCGACCGTGACCGCCGCCGCTCCCGCGCGCGCCATCACCGGCGAGAGACGATTCGACGCCACCGGTTGCGGCAGGCGGCCCGCAAGCGGGGCCTCCGCTGAGGATGCGGCAGGCGGCGGGTCGGCCTGCGAGGAAGCGGGCGGCCTGCGCGCGGCGCGGGGCTCGGGACGGTCGTCGGGTCCGGTCGCGGGGCTCGGGCCTTCCCCGCTTTCAGGGTTCTCCTCGCCCGGCCCCAGCGCCGGATCGGCGGCATTGGCGCGGCCCTTGCTCAGCCGCAACCCGGCCAGCGTGTCGCTGTCCAGCCGCTCCAGCGTCACCTGAAACCGCGGCGCGGGCCGGACCGGCGCCACCGGCTCGCGCCCCAGCCAGACCGCAAGCGCCGCCCCCAGAACGCCATGCGCGGCCAGCGCGGCAAGCCCGGCCAGAGCCCAGCCCCGCCGGGGCTCGGGTCCATAGGGCAGATAGCTCATTGCCCCGCCCCGCCCGCGCGCACCGTCACCAGCACCACGTCGCGCCCCTCAAGCCCGGCCGAACCCAGCAGATGCAGCAATTGCCGCGCCGGAGCGCTGCGATCGATCAGCAGATGCACCCGCGAGGCCCCCGCCAGCGCCCCGGGCAGCCCGGCCAGCGTCACCGCCTGCCCGTCCAGCGCCAGCCGGCCATCGGGCGTCAGCTCCAGCAGCGGCCGGGGCAGCCGCGCCGGGTCGAAGGCGCGGGTCTCGGCCAGCCGCACCCCGGTCGGCGCATCGCGGTTCCAGAGCCCGCCGCTGACCAGAAAGAACAGGATCAGCAGCAGCACCAGATTGACGATGGCAATCGCCGTATCGGGCCCGCTCCGGCGTCGCCGCACCGGCAGGATCGTCCTTCCCCGCATAGGCTCAGCCCTCCCCGCCAAGGCCGAGCCGGACCTCGGTCAGCCCCGCCGCCCGCAGCCGGTCGAGCGCGGTGGTCAGATCCTGCACCCGCGCGCCCGGCCCCGCCAGCAGCACCACTGGCGGCACCGGATCGCGCGTCGCCAGCGCCCGCGCCAGCGTGCCGATCTCGTCGAAACCGAAGCGCTGGCCACCCGCGGTCAGGCTGCCCGGCCCGATCTGCCAGAGCCGGGTGCCCGCGGGCAGCACCGCCCCGGCCGCCTCGGCGCCCTCTCCCCCCGGCACCCGGGTCTCGGCCAGCCGGTTGCCCGCCGCCTGCGCCAGCGGCAAAAGCGCATAGGGCGTCAGCCCCGAGGACAGCATGAAGAAGATCAGAAGCTGGAACATGGTGTCGGCCAGCGCCGTCAGCGCAAAGCGCGGGCGCCGCGCCCTGCGGGGCCCCCCAAGCAGCGGTGGCCGCGCCATCGCGGTTCAGACCCCGCCGTCGGAATCGACCCGGCCATAGATCGCGGCCGAGATCGCCGCCTCGAGCAGCGTGCGCTCGGCCTCGATCCGGCCCTCGAACCAGGTCACCAGCGCATTGGCGATCAGCGCCAGGGCAAGCCCCGCCGCAGTCGTGGTCAGCGCCGTCCAGATCCCGCCCGCAAGGCTGGCCGGATCGGCCGCATCGGCGGCCAGCGACAGCGCCGAGAAGGCGTCGATCATGCCGACCACGGTGCCCAGCAGCCCCAGCATCGGTGCCGAGCTCACGATCAGTTCCAGCGCGCGCATACGCTCGCCCATCCGCGCCAGCTCGATCAGCGCGGTCTGGCGGCCCAGCTCCTCGGCATAGCCGGTCTCGCCCGGCCGCGCCTGCGCCGCCGACATCACCGCGCGCAGCACCCGGCCCAGCACGGCCCGCCCGGCCACGGCCCGCTCCATCGCCTCCTCGACCCGGCCCGACAACCAGCAGTCCAGCACCGTCTCGGCCAGCGCCCGGCGGCCGACGCCCATGCGGCGGAACTGCCAGGCCTTCCAGATCGAGATCGTCAGCGCCATCACCGACAGCACCCCGAGCGCGGCGAAGACCGCAAGCGTGGCAGGCGTCAGCAGACCGGACTCGGACAGGTTGGGCATGGGAGATTCTCCTCAGGGCGCGGCGGGGGGAAGGGGCGGAGGGCCGGGAATGTCAGAGACCGAACTGGATCGCGCCGCGGGCGCGGGTCTCGAGCCCGTCGAGGCAGACCGCGCTTTGGGCGCCGTCTTCCGACCGGACGCAGCCCGGCGCGGCATTGACCACGATCCGCGAAATCGCGTCGCAGGGCTGGTCGGGCATGTCGAACTGCACGACGCGGGTCTTGCCCGGGGCCATCGCCCCGAAATCGAGCACCAGAAGCTGGCTGACGATCCCTTCGGCATCGAAGATCGCGACCTCATAGGCGATCTCGGACAGGCCGGTCTCGCTGCGATTGGTGGCGACATAGGTCAGGCGGCAGGCGCCGGCGGGGGTATCGGCGGCGGCGTTCAACTCAAGCAACATCCCCGAGGCAGCCCCGGAGGCTCCCTGGGCAAGGACGGGCCCGGGCGCAGCCAGGAGCAGGGCCAGCACCGGGGCCGCGGCCAGCGTGCTCGGCAGCGGAACGAAACGCGGAAGACGGATCATGAAAGCCTCTCGGATCGGGCGGGTCGCGCAACCTTTGCAAAAGAAACCGGCGCCCGAGTCAACCGCAACCGCGCCGCAGAGGGGCCGGGATCAGCGGTAGACACCGATCAGATAATGCGCGCTGTCGACCTCTTCCGGCAGGGGGGACCCGGCCGCGGCCTCGTGGCGGAACGGCGGGCGCGGCGGTGGCGCCATATCGGCCGCCGCATCCGGGCGGGCCGCCAGCCGGGGAAGATCGATCGAGACAAGCTCGGGGCCGTCGCCGCGTGGCTGCAGGGCGGATCCCGGAAGCGCCGGCCTCATCGGCGCGGCCCTCTCGGGCAGGACCGGCTCGGGCCGCGCCGGTTCGGTGGCCCCGCCCCTCGGCCCTGCCCCCGCGGGAACCGCCGGGACCGTGCGCCGCAGGAACACCGGCAGCGCCGGATCGCCCGGCTCGGCGCAGGCAAGGCGGGCGCCCTCGACCGGTGTTCCGGCAGGCAGGACGGCCGCAGGCACAACCGCAGCGGGCGCCGAAGCCGCCGTCCGGCGCTCCGAAACCAGACCATGGCCGAGAGCCAGAGCGAGGCCGCCCGCGACCGTCAGGCCGACCAGCAGCGAAGCGAGTGCAGTCATGCGTATCATGCAGCAATGGCTAGCAGATTCCTCCGCCGCGCACAGCCGCCAAGCGCCGGACCCAGAGCCGGTCGGCCGGTCTTTGCCAATCGCCGCCGCGGCGGGGGCTTGCCTTGGCCCCTGCCCCCGTGCTTTGCCCGAAGACGCCCGCGCCCCGAGGAATGCCGATGCCCCGCGCCCCGCACGCCTGTCTGGTCCCGCTTTGTGCCCTGCTCTCGACCCTGCTGGCGGCCGCCCCGGCCATGGCCGGGTTTTCGGTCTGCAACCGCAGCCTCGACGAGGTCAATCTCGCCCTCGGCCAGCCCGGCGATGACGGCTTCGGGACCTCGGGCTGGTGGCTGATCGGGCCCGGCGAATGCGCAAGCCCGCTCGACCGGCCGCTCGGGGCGCGCTTTCTCTATGTCTTCGCGCTGGACGCCTTCGGCCGGGTGCTGCTGGAGGGCGCCACCCCTATGTGCGTCGGCCCGGGCCGGTTCGAGATCCGCGGCGCGACAGATTGCCTGACCCGCGGCTATCTCGAGGCCCGCTTCCGCGAAATCGATACCCGCAATGCCGACGATTTCACGCTGACGCTGCATCCTGCCCCCGACTGAGCGGCCCCCGGTGAGCCGCCGGGTGATCGGCCCTGAGTGATCGGCCGCGCGAAGGCGACACACGCCCCGGCTGCATCCCGAGCGGAATCGCGCTATGGACGCCACAGCAACGAAGGCAGGACGAGAGCCGGGATGAGAATCGGAGAACATGCCAGGACAGGCTGGCCCGCCGCGGCGGGGCTGGCCGTGTGGCTGTTGCCCGCGATCGCGCTGGCCAGCGAAACCCCGGGCGCGGCCGCCGCCCCGGCAGACGGCGCGCCCGTTCCGCGCCGCGTCGCCCCCGTCCGGCTGGCCCCCGCCGCGCCCGCCGCTCCGGTTCTGAGCGCGCGCCCCGAGACCCCGGCGGTCGAGATCTTCACCCCGCCGCCGCGCGAAAGCCTCGCCGCCCTGCCCCGCGCCGAGGGCCTGCCCGAACCCTCGGTCATCGTCGGGCTGATCGCGCCCGAGGCCGACGATCTGCCGATCTGGTCGGACCTCGCCACCCGTACCCGGCTGAGGCAGGACGACCCCGAAGCCTTTGCCCGCCTGGTCGCGGCAGGCGCGCTCGATCCGCCCGAGGACGCCCTGCCCCGCGCGATCCAGACCGAGCTGGCGCGGATGAACTGCTATCGCGGCGGCATCGACGGGCTCTGGGGCGAGGGCTCGCGCGCGGCCGTCGCGCGCTATTTCGCCGAACGCGGGCTGGGCCCGGCGCCGGGCGCGCCCTCGCCCGGGCTGTTCCGCCGGATCGTCGCGGCCGAAGACGTGGCCTGTCCCGCCCCGCCCGCGCCCGCGGCCGCGCGCACGGCGACGCCGCGGCGTCAGAGCGCGCCCGAGCCATCCGACGGCCCGCCGCCGCAGATCCGGCTGGCGCCCGCGCTGGGGGTGTTCCGGTGAACCCGCCCGGTTTCGGCGTCGATCCCGCCTTCCGGGCCGCCGCCGCCCGCGCCCGGGCCCGGCGGCGGCGGCGGCTGGTGCGGCCGGTTCTTCTGGGCCTGCTTGCGCTGGGGCTGAGCGCGGCCGGATGGCGGCTGAGCCGCGACGGTCCCGCAGCGCCGCCCCCGGCCATCGCGACCGGCGACGATCTCGCCATGGTGCCCGAGGCCGAGCCGGATCCACAAACGCCTGCGCCCCCCGACCCGTCGCTGGCGCTGCGCGGGCTGCCGCGCGATCCGATGGTGCTGCGGCTCTCGGCCGGGCCTTCGGCCCCGGCCCGGACCCTGCCCGGGCCACCGGGCTTTGCGCCGGGGCGCGCGGGCCCGCCCGCCCCCGACCGGCTGACCCTGATCGAGGCCGGGCTTGGCGCGGGCAGCGGACCGCGCGCGCTCGATCCGCCCTCGAGCCGCGAGGATCTGGCGCTTTACCAGGCTCGCCGCAGCCGCGCCCTGGCCCGGGCCGGAGGCCTCAGCATCCCGCCCGGCACAACGCCCGGCACTGCGCCCGACACTGCACCCGGCGATCTTGCCCTCGGCCTTTTGCCCGAGGCCGCCCGGCAGCCCTTCTTCGCCGACAGCCTGCTCCGGCTCGGCCCCGGCATCGATCTGGCCGCGGCGCTGAGCCGGGCCGGGCTCGGGCCCGAGGCGGGCCGCGCCGCGGTCGGGGCGCTGCCGGCGCTGTCCGGGCAGCCGCTCCTGGCCGCGCTGCGGCTCCGTCCCGGCGGCCCCCGAAACCGGGCCGGGCCCGAAACCGGAGCCGAAACCGGTGCCGAGCTGCTGCAACTGTCGCTTTACGGCGCCGAGGGCTATCTGACGACGCTGGCCCGGCTTGGTGCCGGGCGCTATGCCCGCGCCGCCGATCCCTGGGCCGAGCGCGATCTGGCCGCCGAAAGCCGGGCCGCGCCCACGGCCCCGCCCCGGCTGCTCGACGCGGTCTACAGCGCGGCACTCGGCGCCGGGCTCGGCCCCGACCTGACCGGCGAGATGATCGTGCTGCTGGCGCAGCGGATGGATCTGGGCCGCCCGGCCTCGCCCGAGGACCGGCTGCGGGTGCTTTACGCGACCCGGCCGGGGCCGGGCGGCGCGGCGCGGCTGTTCTATGTCGGGCTTGACGGGCGCAGCAGCTGCTATGTGTTGCCGATGCCAGAAGGCGGCCATGCCTGCGCCGGGGCCGGAACGCTTACCGGAGCCACGGCCGCGATCGACGGCGATGCCGCGGTCGAGACCCTCGTCGCCCGCATCGTCCATGTCGAAAGCGGCGGGCGGTCGGATGCAAAGAACCCCAGATCCAGCGCGCTCGGGCTTGGCCAGTTCATCTCCTCGACCTGGCTGCGGATGATGCGCGAGCACCATCCCGAGCTGACCGCGCGGATGGATCGTGCCGCGCTGCTGGCGCTTCGGACCGATCCGGTCCTGAGTGTCGAGATGGTCTATGCGCTGGCCCGCGAGAATGCCGCCTACCTGGCCGCCCGGGGCCATGGACTGACCCCGGGACGGCTGTATCTGGCGCATTTCCTCGGCGCCGAGGGTGCCGACCGCGCGCTTTCCGCCGATCCCGGGGCCGGGGTGGCCAAGGTCATGGGCACGGCCGTCGTCGCCGCCAACCCGTTCCTGACCGGCAAGACCATCGGCGAGCTTCTGGCCTGGGCCGACCGCAAGATGACCGGCACCGCCCCCGCCGTGGTCTCGCCCGAGATCCGCCGCTACCGCGAGACCGTCGACGCGATCCTCGCCACCGGCTGACCCCCGGCCGAGACGCTGTGCGAAACGCGACCCGAGGCGCAGTCCGAGATGCGGGGCTCAGAGCCGCCGCATCACCTCGCGCATCACCCAGAGGCTGGCCGTGTCGCGCGCCTGCGACTGCGCCGCACGCGCCGCCGCCACCCGTCCGGTCTGCGCTGCCGCGTCGGCGGCGGGCGTGGTGCCGCCCGGGCTGACCTTCAGCGCCTCCTGGGCAAGCTTGCCGCCCATCTCGGACAGGAAGGGATAGGCGCGGTTCGACATCTGCCCGCCATGGCTGTCCACCAGCCGGACCGCGCCGCGCAGGCGCTGGCCCATCCAGCGGCTGTTCTCGCGCGCCAGCGCCCCAAGGGCCTGACCGCTGACCTGGTTGATCAGGGCCGCCCGCAGCGCCTGTTCCAGCGTGGCGTCGTTGACATAGATGCCCTCGAAGGTCTCGGCGCCGGTGTCGATCCCGAGGCTCATCGCCGCGGTCATGGTCGGCGTCGCCCCCGCGGCCGTCGCCACCCCGGTGATCTGGCGGGTCCCCAGCGGCAGCAGGAACAGCCCGCCCTTGATCGCCGCCTTCGAGGCCGAGCCGGTATCCTGATAGGTCGCGGTTGCCGACAGCCCCGCCCCCGCACCCGAGGCCACGGCGATGGTGGTGCCGCCGGTCGCGACGGTGGCGATCACGCCTAGCGTCAGCACCGAGGTGTCGCGCACCCCCTTGGCCACCTTGATCGCGGTTTCGGCATGGTCGATGGCAGCCTGGTTGATGTCCTGGGCCGAGCGGTAGACCGACTGGTTGGCGCTCATCAGACGGTCGGTCTCGCGGCGGATCCCGATCAGATAGGACTGCGCATCATCGACCGCGCCCAGCATCAGGGTGGCGAAGCGGCGACCCTCGATCTCCTCGATCTCGGTCTTGCGCGCCAGCATCCGGTTGACGTCGGTTTCGACATTGGCAAGCTCGCGCGCAAGATAAAGCTTCTGGATCAGGCTGTCGCGCGAGGTCACGACACGTGTCGTCTCGTTCATCGCCCTGAGCCGGGCATAATGGGCGATCAGGCGCAGGGCGGCCTCCTGGTCATAGCTCCAGCTGACGCCCGCATCGTCGACAAAACATTGGGTCACGCGTTTCCTCCTTCGAAACTGTAGGCCAGCGCGCCGTCTTTCAGCAGGATCTCGACCCGCGCGATGCCCTCGCCTGACACCATCCGCCCCAGCACCTCGCGCGAGAGGTCGGGCAGGATGGTATTGGTGATGATATTGTCGATCATCCGACCGCCGCTGTCGGGGTCGCGGCACTGATCGACGATATGGTCCATGACTTCGTCGCCATAGACAAGCTCGGCGCCATGGGCGCCCCGCATCCGGGCCTCGACCGCCGCCAGCTTCAGCCGGACGATGGCCGCCAGCCCCTCGGCCGAGAGCGGCAGATAGGGGATCGAGACCACCCGGCCCAGCAGTGCGGGCGGGAAGACCTCGAGCTGGCGCGGTTTCAGCGCCGCCGTGACCTCGTCCAGATCGGGCCGCGTCCGGCCGTCCTCGGCCATCGCCATGATGGTGTCGGTGCCCACATTCGAGGTCAGCAGGATCAGGGTGTTGCGGAAATCGATGCGGCGGCCGTTGCCATCCTCCATCCAGCCCTTGTCGAAGACCTGGAAGAAGATCTCGTGCACATCGGGATGCGCCTTCTCGACCTCGTCGAGCAGCACCACCGAATAGGGCTTGCGCCGCACCGCCTCGGTCAGCCGCCCGCCCTCGCCATAGCCGACATAGCCGGGCGGCGCGCCCTTCAGAAGGCTGACCGTATGGGCCTCCTGGAACTCGGACATGTTGATGGTGATCATGTTCTGCGCGCCGCCATACAGCGCCTCGGCCAGCGCGATGGCGGTCTCGGTCTTGCCGACGCCCGAAGGCCCGCACAGCATGAACACTCCGATCGGTTTCTCGGGATTGGCCAGCCCCGCGCGCGAGGTCTCGATCCGCCGGGCGATGGCGGCCAGGGCATGGTCCTGCCCCACCACCCGCTCGCGCAGATGATCCTTCAGGGTCAGGACCGCCTGCAGCTCGTCCCGCACCATCCGCCCGGTCGGGATGCCGGTCCAGTCCGAGATCACCTGGGCCACGGTCTGGGCGCCGACATGGGGCTCGACCATCCGGGTCTCGGGATCCCCCGCCTCAAGCGTGGCAAGACGTTCATGCATCTCGGCGCGCAAGGCATCGATATCGAGCGGCTCTTTGTCCTCGCCCGGCTCGCCGTCATCCGTCCCGGCCGCACCAGCCATGTCTTCAGCGGCAGCGCCCTCACCCGCACCCGCGATCCGGGCGCGGAGCCCGAGGATCTGCTCGACCAGAGCCTTCTGCTCGTCGTGAAGCTCTTCCAGCCGGACCAGATCCGCGGCGGCTTCGGCGCGTTCGGCCTCCAGCTCGGCGATCCGCTCGCCCGCATCCTCGCCCAGATCCTGCGCCCCGCGCTTGGCGGCGATCTCGCTGTCCAGCGCGTCGATCCGGGCCTTCAGATCCTCGATCCGCGCGGGCACCGAGGCCTGGCTGACCGCCACCCGCGCCGCGGCCGTGTCCAGCAGCGAGACCGCCTTGTCCGGCAGCTGCCGCGCCGGGATATAGCGCTGCGACAGCTGGACGGCGGCCACCACCGCCTCGTCCGAGATCCGTACGCCGTGATGGGCCTCCATCGGGCCGAGAATGCCGCGCAGCATCGCGCAGCAGGTCTCGACATCGGGCTCGTCGACGGTGACCGGCTGGAAACGCCGGGTCAGGGCCGGGTCCTTCTCGATATGCTGGCGGTATTCCGACCAGGTGGTCGCGGCGATGGTGCGCAGCGTGCCCCGCGCCAGCGCCGGTTTCAGCAGGTTGGCGGCATCGCCTGTGCCCGCCTGCCCGCCCGCGCCGATCAGGGTATGGGCCTCGTCGATGAACAGGATGATCGGCACATCCGAGGCCTGCACCTCGTCGATCACCGATTTCAGCCGCTGTTCGAACTCGCCCCGCATCGAGGCCCCGGCCTGCATCGACTGGATGTCGAGCATGTAAAGCCGCGTGCCCTTCAGCCTGGGCGGCACCTCGCCCGCGGCCAGCTTCTGGGCAAAGCCCTCGACCACGGCCGTCTTGCCGACCCCGGCCTCGCCGGTCAGGATCGGGTTGTTCTGGCGGCGGCGCAGAAGCGCGTCGATCACCTGCCGGATCTCGTCATCGCGCCCGACGACGCGGTCGAGCCGCCCGGCCTCGGCCTCGGCGGTCATGTCCTGCGCGAAGCGGCCCAGGGCCGACTGCCCGCCGCTGCGCCCGGCCGCCCCCTCGGCGCCCTCGCCGCGCGCGGTCAGCCCCGAGCCATCCATCGGGCGCATGCCCTCTTCCTCGGAGGCGGCCCAGAGGCTGCGCGACTCCTGCCCCAGCCGCTCGACCGGGATCTCGGCGAAGACCTTCGACAGCTGCAGCAGATGGCGCTTGAGCCCCGGATCGTTCAGAAGCGCGGTCAGCACATGGCCGGTCCGGATCTGGGCCTCGCCGAAGAACAGCGTGGCATAGGTCCAGGCATGGTTCAGCGCATCCGACAGCACCTCGGAAATGCCGGGCGTCTCGGTCACGTTCTTCTGCAAGGCGGCCATCGCCCCGTCGAGATCGCGCAGCACCCGGCCGCGGTCGAGCCCCAGCTCGTTCAGCGTGACCGAGATGTCGGCATTCTGGTTCGAGACCGAATGGAACAGCCAGTGGCAAAGATCGACATGGCGGTTCTTCTCGCCCCGGGCATGGCGCATGCCCTGCAGGAAGGCGTCGTATCCGGCACGGTTCATCTTGCCGGCATAGGTCTCGATGGTGATCTCGGTCATGTCTCGTCAGGCTCTTTCGGATCTTCGTGTCAGGCCGCGACGGCGGCGGGGGCCGCGGCTGCGGGCCGGGGGGCATCGTGCTCGCGATTCAGGTCGAACCGCGCGATATGGACCATCTGGTCGGGGTTCTCGGGATCGGGCGCGAGGCAGGCCATCCAGCCCAGCCGGGCCGAGCGGCCCAGCACGGCGGGCACCACCTTGGGCTGGGGCAGCCACAGGGCGGCCTCGATCTCGAGGCTGTCGCCCAGATACCAGCGGCAGATCTCGGCCAGCTCGCGATTGTCGGGACCGCCGGGCAGGAAGCGGTCGAAGGCGGCCATGTCGGGCACGTGCAGATGCACCCGGATCCGGTCGCTGATCGTGCGCGCCCGCGCGCCCAGATGGGCGTCGCGCCCGATGCGCGCCGCCCCCAGCCCCAGCCGGGTTTCGGTCCCGGGCTCGAAGTCGAGCCAGCCCGGCACCATCTCCTCGATCCCGACCCGCGCCCGGCCCTCGAAATGCAGCCCCAGCATCTGGCGCAGGCGGACCGGGCTTTTGACCCGCCCCGCGGCCAGCGGCACCAGCCGGGCCAGCGCGGTATCGGGCAGCCTGCCCCGGTCGCGGAAGGCCGGCGTCGCGGTCCCGGCAAAGGCCAGCAGATAGCCCTGGAAACGGTCATCGGGATGGTCGAACTGGGTGATCGGGCGGGCATCGGACCAGGCCCGGAAGAACAGCTCCTGAAACCGTTCGGTGAAGATGTCGGTGAAGGCGGTGAAGCTCTCGTCGCCCGCCTCGAACCAGCGCTGGACCTCTTCGGTCCAGGCCAGGGGCAGCGCACCGAAGGCGCCGTAAAAACCCAGGAACTGCGCCCTGTAGGACGGCCGGGCGCGCCCGTCCCGCCCCGCCCGCGACAGATCCGAGGCCGGGAAGGCCAGGAACGGATCCTGCCCCAGCCGGACCACCGCCTCGGCGGCGCGGGCATTGCGCCCGATCCGGGGCGCGTCGGGGGCGGCGCGTTCAAGTGCCCGGAGCGCCGCGAACAGCCCCACCCCCTCGGCCGCTGTCGCCTCGGCCGCGCGTCGGTCGGAAAAGCTCTCGCCCGCCGTCACAGGATCGGCCCGCTGCCCGAGCGCGGCGGCCAGGTCCGGATCGCGCCGCGCTGCACCGAGGCGACGCGGACCTGGGTGAAGCTGTTCACCGCGGCATATTCCGACAGGAAGCGGTCGAGCACCGCGCCGATCAGCATCACGCCCGTGCTCTCGTAATCGCTTTCATCGAAGCTCAGCGAAATCTCGGTGCCGCGCGCCAGGTGATAGCCGTCGGCCATGGCGACCGAGCGCGTCACCGGCCGGGTCTCGACCGAACGCAGCCCGCGCACCCCGGCCTCGGCCGCGCTGTCCGAGAAATCGGCGAACAGCGCCAGCATCTCGCGCAGCGCCGCCGCGCTGTCGCCGTCCTGTCGCCCGCCCAGCCCGAACTGGTTCAGCGACAGATACGAGATCAGCCGCCAGTAGACATCGCCCGCCCCCGCGCGCGGACCCGCGCCCGGATCGGCCCGGCCCAGCGGGTTGCGCGGCGGCGTCGGCCCGGCCCGGCAGGCCAGCGACACGGTGACATCGTCGGTCATGTGGAAATCGCCCTCGCTGCCCGCGATCGGCAGCTCGGCGGGCAGATGCCGGTTGGAACAGAGCGCGCGGACCTGCAGCCGCTGGATATCGTCGCCGCCATCGGGCTCGTAGATCGAGATGAAGGTCTCGGTGCCGCGATAGCGATTGCGCGCCGGGCCGAAGCGAAGCTCGCGCGCGGTCAGGCGCCGGGGCTTGCGCCGCGCGGTGTAGTAAAGCGTCCGGCGCGGATCCTGCCCGCCCTCGGGCAGCGCGTAAAGCGGCTGCACCCGCTCCTTGCTGCGATGGGTGGCGTAATGGGCCTGCACATCGAGAATATCGAGCAGCTCGTAATGGGTCACGGGCGTCGCATTTGGCGTGACCACATATTCATGCTGCTTGCGGTCGATCCGCACGGTCGAGGACATCTCCTCGAACAGGTTCACGGCAGGCGCGCAGTTCAGCGCGATATCGCCCTCGGACAGCCGCTCGGCCAGGCGCGGATCGGCGCGGTCGAATTCGACGATCACCTGAACCTCGGACCCGCGCAGCCGGGGCAGATGCGCGGCCAGCCCGTTGATGCGGAAGCCGAGGAACTTGCGCGGGAAGACGAAATATTCGCGCAGCAGGGCGAAGCCGTCGAAAAGCCGCGTGTGATGCGGGAAAAGCCGCTCGTCGGGATCGAAGCCCACCTGTTCCAGACAATCGGGCGGCAGCCGCGCGAAGACCGGATCGCCCTGAGCATCGAGCCAGCGCAGCGAGACCCTGAGGCTGCGCGCGAAGATCTGTTCATACAGCGCCACCGCCTCGGCCATCGGCCCGGTCAGGTGCAGATCGAGCCGGTCGAGCGCCAGCTCGGCAAGCGGCGCCGTGCCGTCGGCCTGCCCCGACGGCGCGATCCGCGCCAGATCGAGCACCAGCCCGGCCTTGGTGCCCTCGGCAATCTCCTGCCCCAGCGCGCCCACCGGCCCCGCGCCCGACAGGTAGCGCAGCCCCGACAGCTTCAGCGGCCAGATCGTAAGCGGCGCCGCCAGCGAGAACCGGCAGGCGATGCGCTTGTCGGCATCGCGAAAGCGCGCATCCATATAGGCGCCGGGCGCGAAGCGCAGCCCCTTGACGATGTCGGAATTCCCGGCCGGAACCGAGGCCTCGACCAGCATCGCCGAGGGCGTGGGCGCCAGCGCATCGGGAAAGACCTGATCCAGCAGCGCCTCGGTGAAGCCGCGGAACTCGTCCTGCAGCTTGAGCTGCACCCGCGCGGCGAGGAAGGCCGAGCCCTCCAGCAGCCCCGCGACGGTGGGGTCGAGATTGTCGGCCATCAGCCCGCCCAGCCGGTCGGCAAGGCCTGGATAGTCGCGGGCGAATTCGGCGGTGCGTTCCTTCAGCAGCGCCAGCTCGCGGTTATAGGTGTCGCGCAGCGCCGGGTTCACGACCGCATCCTCAGGTCCGACATGTCCATCTTGCCCGCGCCCAGATCGACCTCGGCATCGAAGCCCACCGACAGATCGACCGGGTCGCCGGTCAGCTCGCCCTCGACAGTGACCGACAGGCGCTGGCCGCTGTCGCCATTGGCATCGACCACCCGGACCTCGAGCGTACCGGGCAGAAAGCGCGGCTCGTGGCGCAACAGCGACTCGCGGATCGATTCGACGATGGCGGGGCTGTGAAACTCGGCCGGCGAGACCGAGGACAGGTCGCGGAAACCGTAATTCAGGATCGAGTTCGCCACATGCGGCGCGTCGCTCAGATCGGTCGCGGCATCGAGCCGGATGGTGTTCAGCAGCGCATCCAGATCGGCCTGCAGATGGGCGCGCAGGATGCTGGCCGAAACCCCCTCGCGGCGCGGCTTCGAGCGGGCCGAGACCTCGGTCTCGCCATTCTCGGCGGGCCGGTTCGCGCGCCGCGCGTCATGTTCCTCATGGGCCGAACGGAAGATCTGGAAGATCGAGATCTTGGCGCGGTCCCGGTCGCGCCAGGCCTCACGGGCCCCGGGCCCGGTCTCCTGCGGAGGTCCGGCCATTGCCTCTCCTGATGCTGGTTGCAAGACCCGGCCCGCGGCCGGTCAGGGAAAAAGGCGGAGGCCGGAAATCCGGCCCCTGCCCATTCTGCGTCCGACGCGTCTTCGCCTCAGGCCGCCCATTCCTTGTTCTCGGCGATCTCCCAGCCGGCGGTGCTTTCGGGACCGGCGCCGCCGGTTTCCTCCTGCATGGTGTAGGTCACCTGGAAGGCACGGAAGTTCAGCGTCAGGGTTTCCTGCACACGGTCCAGACCGTCCTTCGAGCCGCCGGTGACATAGGAGGTGATCATCACGTCCTTGAGGTCGATCTTGAGATAGTCGACCGGAGCCGAGCCGCCCGACTTGCGCACCACCAGCTGACCGCCGGTGATATGCTCGCCCGAGCAGCAGCGCTTGATCAGGTCATGGGTCGCGGCATCGACATATTTGGTGACGGTGATGTCCTGCACGTCGACCTTGCCGCCGCCGCCGCCGTGACCGATATGGGTCGTGCCGGACTGGCTCAGACCCCAGTTCCAGGACAGCACGTCGATCCAGTCCTTGTGTTTGTCATCCAGGGATTCGCCCTTGATGTTGTTTTCCAGTTTCAGGAAGCAATCGATGGCCATTGCGCGGTACCTCACTCTAATTGCGCGTTCAGGGATGGCGGTCGGGGTCGAGGCCTTTTATTTGCCGATAGGCAGCCTCGACACGAGGCTCATGCCGATATCCATGCCTTCCAGCTGGAAATGCGGCCTGAGATAGAACTTGCCCTGGTAATATCCGGGGTTGAGTTCGTCCTCGATCACTTCGACCTTTGCCCCCGCCAGCGGTTTGCGAGCCTTCTCCATCTCGCTGGCGCTCTCGGGATTGCCCGAGACATACTTGTTGATCCAGGCCTGCAGGTCCTTTTCAAGCTGCAGGCGGTCGGGGCTCTGGCCGATCTTGTCTCGCACCATGACCTTCAGGTAATGGGCAAATCGCGACACTGCGAAAATATAGGGGATGCGCGACGACATGTTGTCCGAGGCGGTCGCCAGGTCGTCGACATATTTCTTGGGACGGTAAAGGGACTGTGCTCCAATGAATGCGGCCTTGTCGGTATGCTGGCGGTGGATCAGCCCGATCAGCCCGGCCTTGGACAGCTCGCCCTCGCGCCGGTCGGTGATCGACACCTCGGTCGGACATTTCATGTCCTTGGCGCCGTCGCCGGTATCGAACAGATGGGTCGGCAGGTTCGCCACCTCGCCGCCCGAGGTCACGCCGCGGATCCGCACCGTCCAGCCATATTCCTTGAACGCCCGGTTGATATTCGCCGCCATCGCATGGGCCGCGTTCATCCAGGCATAGTTCCTGCCGTCATGGCCGTCGGTTTCCTCGACGAAGTTGAACTCCTCGACCACCGAATTCGAGTTCGGCCCATAGGGCTCGCGGGCCAGCACGCGCGGCGCGACCAGCGCCACGAAGCGCGAATTCTCGCTGTCGCGCAGGCTGTTCCACTGCGCATATTCCGGCGTCTCGAAGATCTCGGACAGATCCGGCGGCACCGAGATCTCGTTCCAGCTGTCCAGCCCCAGAAGCTCGGGCGCGGTGCCCGAGATGAAGGGCGCCAGCGAGGCCTCGGAAATCCGGGCCACCGATTGCAGCAGGTTCACGTCGGGCGAGGAATGGTCGAAATAGTAATCGCCCACCAGCGCGCCGAAGGGCTTGCCGCCCAGCGTGCCCAGGTTCTGCTCGTAGATCATCGTGTGCAGGGGCGACTTGTCCCATTTGGCGCCGGGATAGCGCCGCATCATCGCCTGCAGCTCGGATTTCGAGATGTTCAGCACCTTGACCCGCAGCGAGGCGTCGGTCTCGGCATTGTTCAGCGTGTAGGCCAGCCCGCGCCAGGACGATTCGATCTGCTGGAACTCGGCCGCATGCAGGATCTCGTTGACCTGGGCGCTGAGCTTCTCGTCGAGCCGCGCGATCATCGCGTCGAGCGTGTCGATCACGTCCTCGGCGATCAGCTCGCTCGACCCCAGCGCCTCGCGCGCCAGCGCGGTCACCGCATTGTCGACCTCGCGCGCGGCGATGTCGCTGCGCGGCTTGATGGTCTGTTTCAGGATGTCCTGAAATTCCGAAAGCTCGTCGAGCGCGCCAGCGGCTGCGCCCGTCTGCCGTTCTGCGTTCTGAGTCATCTACCCCATTCCCCCCGGCAGCTTACGCGTCATCCGACGACGCGTCGTCGCGCGCCGCACTGTCCGCCAGAGCCGCCATCAGCTCGGGATCGGCCAGCAGTCGTTTGATATGTTCCTGGGCGCGGGGCTTGGTGCCCATGTAGCGCTGCAGGTTGGCAAGCTGCTCGCGCGCCTCCAGAAGCTGGCGCAGGGCCGGCACCTGCCGCGCCACCGCCGCCGGTTCCAGATCCTCCATCTTCCCGAACTGGAGGTTCACCCCCAGCTTCTGGCCCGACTCGGGCTCCAGCCGGTTGTCGACGGTGAAGGTGACGCCCGGCGCGACCGAGGCCATGTAATCGTCCAGCGTGTCCTTGGTGACATCGGTGAAGCTGCGATCCTCGACCTCCGGTTTTTCGACCCCCGGATTGTTGCCCGACAGGTCCGACATGACGCCCATCACGAAGGGCAGCTCGACCATCTTCTCGCTATCGTAGGGGTCCTGATACTGGATCTGGACCCGCGGCGGGCGATTGCGCTTGATGAAACCGGAACCGGAGTTCGATGACATTATTTTCCTTCCTTTATCAGTCTCTTGCCGTCATTCGACCGAAGCGCGTCGCCTGTCGTTTGGACCCGTTCCGAGTCGAAGTTGTCAACGCAGAGATGTAGTCTGGCAGAAGATCGGCGGAAATTCGACCATTTGGACATACTCTATCGTCCTCCCTCCGCCGATGGCAGCAAATCCCGAAGGATGGCCGGGAAATCCTTACCCAGATAGGCTTGCGCCCGCTCCAGCAACATGGGTACAGGGCTCGATCGTTCGGTGCGCCGGAAATGGTCCTCGACCGCGCGCAGCGTGCCCTGGGCGGCTTCGGCGCTGTCGATGGACGGCGGCGGCGGGCGCAGGGTCGATTCGGCCCGGGCCGGCGCCGGATCGGCGGGACCGGCCTCCTCGGTCAGGCTGCGCAGCCGCGCGCTGTCCAGCACGAAGCCGGTCTCGGGGCCGAAGCCGATCTGCGCCTCGGCCGCGCGGCCGGGCATCAGCACCTCCAGCGCCTCGATCAGCGGCCGCCCGATCAGAAGCCGCGCCTGCGTCACCAGCAGCAGCGCGGGCGACGAGGGTTCGGCGCGCCGGTAATAGGCCTCGCAGGCCTCCAGAAGCCGCCTTGCATGGTCCTGATCGCGTACCTCGGGTGCCCCGGCCGGAAGCTCCCGGGCGCGCGGCGGCACCTGTACGGGCGCGCTGTGCGCCACCGGCTCGGGCGCAGGCGCCTCGGGCATCGGCACCGGGGCGGCCAGATCGGGGCGGACCGAGACGATCGCCTCGCGCATCTCGGCCAGAACGCCCTTCAGCGGGTCCAGATGCGGGGTGAAGGGCGCCTCGGGATCGGTCGCGCAGGCGGCAACGATCCGCGTCACCGCCTCCATCGCCCGGTCGAGCGCGGTGAGGGTCCGCGTCAGCCGCGCCCCGTTGCCCGGATCGGCCAGCACCGCGGTCAGCGAATCGGTCGACAGCCCGCTTTCGCCCTGCAGCGGCGTCGCCTGCCCGGCCGCCACCCGCAGCTTGCGCAGCGTCACCTCGGCGGTTCCGGCCAGCCCGGCCCAGGTCAGCGGCTGGATCACCGTCGCCGGAGCGGCCAGCTCGGCCAGCGCCTCGCGCCGCTCGGCCGGATCGCCCTCGGCCCCGGGATGCACCTCGCGCGGATAGCGTTCCAGCAGCAGCGCCACCGTCTCGAGCGTCTCGGCCACGTCGGGAACCCGCCCCGCCAGCGCCAGCCATTGCACCCGCAGCGCCAGCAGCCGCAGATCGCGACTGCGCCCGAGCAGCGCATCGATCTGGCGCAGCTCCGCGGCCAGATCCAGCGTGCCGGGATCGAAGACCCTGTCGGGCGAGACCGAGCCATCGGGCCGGGTCACCCCCGGACGGGCATAGGCATCGGGAAGACGGCCGAGCGCCGCGAAATAATAGGCGTCGAAATCCGGATCCATCCGCGCATTGAGATCGGGCCCGCAGGGGCCGTCGTCGACCATCGGTTCCGCGAGGGAATCAAGACCCATGAGGCACCCCTTAAAATTTCCGTCGACCGCGCTTTGCGGCCCAAATCCATTGGCAAGACCGTCAGCACAGATATGTAGACGGCCTTGCGCCAGATCAACCTACGCTAATCCGGCATTGCCCCCTGCGCCCGGGCATAGGCCTCGGCAAAGGCATCGAGGAACGCGTCGAGCATGCCATTTTCGCCTTTCCCGGCAAGGGCATCCCAGCGCGCAACATAGCTGTCCCAGGCTCGCGCCTTGCGCGATACGGCCAGCAGGTTTCCGCCGGTCGCCTCGGCCTCGACCGCCTCGGGTGCCAGGCCGTCCAGAACCGCGGCCAGCGCCGGCTGAAGCGCCGCGAAAATCCCCTGCTGATGGCGGGCAAGATCCGACAGCGCGGTCTCGAACCCCTCGGGCCCGGCCAGAAAGCCGTCGCGCGGAACCAGGAACAGCGCCTCCAGCGCCGCGTCGGTATCGGGCAGGAACTTCATCGGATTGTTGCCGCTGGCGCTGCGCATGGTGCGCTCGCCCGACCGGGTGAACTGCTTGACGCTGGCCCGGTCGCGCAGCATCCGCATCACGCCGCCGGTCGCGACCCGCGCGACCCGGCCCAGATCGCGGGCCAGTGCCTCGGCATCGGCGCCCCTGGCCAGATCCGGGTCAAGCCCCGCGCCCTCGCAGAAGGCCCGCAGGAAGGCCTCTTCGGCACCGGGCCCGGCACTGGCATGGGGCGGCTCGGGATCGCGGCCCGGCGGGTGGAAGGGCTGCGGCTCGGGCGCGACCGGCGGCGTGCCCGAGGGCGGACGCCTCGGGGCCTGCCCTCCGGCGCCTGATACCCCCCCTGCCCCGGCAGGCACGGGAGCAACGGGCGCCGGTGCGACCGGCGCGGCGGGCGCCAGCGACACGAAGCCCTGCAGGCCGTCATCGCGCCCGGACATCCCTGCCCCGCGCCCGCGCCCCTGCACCGGCAGCGCAGACGAAACCGGAGCCGCAGCCAGCGCGCCGAAATCCCAGGGGTCGTCCTCGGCCGGCAGCGCCGCCCCGGCGCCTTCGTTCGCCGCCACGCCCTCGGCCCCGGCCGCGACCGCGATCACATAGGGCCCGACCCGGAACCGGTCGCCCGGCACCAGCGGATGCGGTCCCTGCAGCCGATGGGCATGGCCGTCGAGAAAGGTGCCATTGGTCGAGAGATCGACCAGCCAATAGCGCCCCTCGCTGAATTTCAGGTCGAAATGATGGCCCGAGACATGGCGCGCCGGATCGGGCAGCACCCAGTCCATGCCGCGCCGCCGCCCCACACTGAGATCGCGCCCGTCAAGCCCGATCCAGGCCGGGCCGCCATCGCTCAGCCGGTCGGCATTCTCTATCCGCAAGATCAGCATCATCGGATCTCCAGATAACCCGCCCCCGCCGCTGTTTCCAGAGCCCCCTCCATTCGGTCGCGGCCCCGCGCCCGCCGTTCAGCAGGTCTTCAGCTCCGACCCGGTGGTGATCTGGCCGCCGTGATCGGTGCGCGAGCCGATCCGCGCCACCGCGCGCCCGTCGCAGAAGGCCACGTCCGAACCGTCGACGATGACCGCGCCGCAGCTGATCTTGTCGCCGACCAGCGCCACCGGGCGACCGTCGCAGAAGGTCTTGCCCGAGGCGGTCACGATCTGGCCCCTGCCATGCTTCGGACATTCATGCAGATCGCCCAGCCGTGCCACGGGTTTCATCGTCCGGCCCTTTTCATCGCCCTGTCCTCTTCATCCCTCGGCCCTCTCAGGCATCCGCCAGCGGACAATGGCTGACAAAGGGCGTGCCCTCGCCCGCCGCCGCCTTCAAGACCTCGGGGATCGCCGGAACCGCCGCCGCCCCCGGCGAGGCCGCGCCCACATTCAGGACCGGCACCGCATTGACCGCGCCGCCCTCGAGCGTCAGCGCCGCGCCGCCCGCGACCAGCGTGATCTTGGAAGCGTCGATGACGATCTCGCCGCCGGCCTTCAGCGTCAGGTCGCCGCCGGCCCGGACCGCCAGATCGGCCGCCACATCCATGCCGCGCGCCGCCTCGGTCTTCTCGCTGACCGCGCCGGTCACGGTGACGTCCATCCGGCCCTCGACGGTCTCGGTCCGGTTCGCCGCCACCGCCAGCATCGAATCATTCCCGACCGAGACGGTATCGTCGAACTCGACCCGCCGCTGCGCCGAATTCTCGACATGCACATCCAGATCCTTCTGCGCATGCATGTAGATGAACTCTTCGCCGGCCTGATCCTCGAAGGTCAGCTCGTTGAAGCCCTCGCCCTCATGGCTCTTGGTCTTGAAGACCGAGCGCGACTTGTTCTGGGGAAGCGCGGCGGGCGGGGCATTGCGCCCGTTATAGACGCAGCCCGTGACCAGCGGCTTGTCGGGATCGCCATCGAGGAACTCGACCACGACCTCCATGCCGATCCGCGGGATCACCATGCCGCCCCAGCCCGGCCCGGCCCAGCTCTGGCTGACCCGGCAACGCATCGACAGATCCTCGTCGAGATCCCAGTGAAAGCGCACCAGGATCCGGCCATATTCGTCGCAATCGACCTCGCCTTCGCCCGCCACGGTCGCGGTCTGGGGGCCGCGCACATCGGCGCGCGGGGTCTTGCGCTCGGGCATCAGGGGCGCGTCGGCGGGCATCAGCACATATTGCCCGGTATAGGCATAACCATCGCTGCCCTCGCCGCCCGAGCCGTAATTGTCCGAGGTATAGCTGTGGGTCGCCACGAGGCAGAGATACTCCTCGCCGGTGCCGGGCACGTCATCGCCCTCCAGCGTGACCCGCATCCCCGCCGCCAGCGCCGGAATGTCGCCCACCGCCGCAAAGCGGCGGTCCTGGCCGCGCTCGGCCCCCAGCCGCAGCTCGGCCACCTGCTGGCCACGGCCCTGATCGAGGTAATCGCCCGGCCAGTCGAAGCTCTCGATCTGGCCATGCTCGAAACCCGCATCGCCCGTGCGGTCGGTCTCCATCGCCGCGACCGGGGTCTTGAAGTTGTAATCGGTCAGCCGGATCGCGCCGGTCGTGATCCGCCGCGCCGGGCGCCACTCCCAGAAATGCTCGACCTCCTCCTGATGATGCCCGTCGACCGGCCGGAACGGCCGCACGCCGATCGAGCCATGGGCCTCGGCCATGTCGGTCAGCACCATCTCGTGGCTGCCCGGCGCATGGCGGAAATGGTAGGAGATCCCGTGCCGCTCCATCATGCGGCAGGCGAAGGCCAGATCGGTTTCGCCATATTGCACGGTATATTCCAGCTCGGGATAGTCGCCCGACAGCTCGACCGAGAGCCGGCCCGCCGAGGCATAGGCCTCGAGCAGCTCCTCGAGGATCTCGACCACGGTCCTGTTATGGAAGATCCGCTGGTTGCGCCTGAGGCCGGCCAGCCAGAGCCAGGGCCTGAGCCGCAGCCGGTAGCGATGCCCGTTCTCGCCCGCCCCGAGCCAGCGCGCCTCGGTGACCAGCCCGTCGAAGGCGCGGTCCTCGCCGTCATGGGTGACAAGCGACACCGTGGCATGGGTGCCCAGCAAGCTGTCGAAATCGAGATCGGCGCGGGCGGCGAGACAGCCCACCTCGAAATCGAACAACCCGTTGACCCGCTCGCTGCCCTCGACGCGCTGAAGCACCAGCTCGTTCTCGCCCAGGGCGGTCTCGAGCCGCCCCATCCGGGCCTTCTGATCGAAAAACGCAGCCATTCCCGCTCCCACTCGTCTCAACCTGTCCGCGTGCAGAAAGCTATCGTCCCCACGTCCGGGCGCAAGGGCCGGAGGCAGAAAGCCGCCGATGCGGCCTCGTGCCCTTCCCGCCTGTCCCACCGGCCTGCCCCGGTCCTCAGCCCTCGGGCCGTTCCAGCAGCCGCTCCAGTTCCTCCATCGCCCGCTCGACCAGCTCGCGGTCGACGCCGGTTCCGGCCAGCCGGATATACCAGCCGCGCGCATCCTCCCCGGCCTGCATCCTGAGCCCGCCCGAGATCCGCCGCACCGCGCCCTGACGCGCCCGCTTCGGCGGCCGCCCGCCCCGGCGCGGATCGGTCGCGGTCTCGACCCGGGCCAGCGCCTCGGCGATGATCTCGGCCTCCTCGGCCGGATCGGAGGGCACCCGCTCGGCCAGCGCCTCGCGCAGCCGCGCCTCGGCCCCGTCGCGCAGGGCCGCCGCCAGCTTCAGCCCGTCCTTCTCGCGCAGAAGATCGGGAAAGCTCAGCATGTCGCCCAGCTCCTCGAAGATCAGCGCGAAGGAGCGGATCTTCGAGCGCTTGGCCTTCGAGGCCATCGGATAAAGCGCGTTGACTGCGGCCTCGGTATTGACGAAGGCGCCCTGCTGCACCGCGATCACCGCGATCCGGCCGCGCTCGAAATGGCTCAGCGTGGCGCGGATCTCGTTTTCCTCGATCATCGCGGCGAAGGTGCCGCCCATCTCCTCGGGATCGCGCAGAACCGCCTTGATGCGGTCATAGCGGCTGTCATTGGTCAGCGCCTTGAGATCGCGGAAGGCCTTGAGGCGGCGATAGCCCGACAACAGCCCATAGCGGAAGCCGCGGCCATCTGGCGCCATCTCGAACACCTCGACCGGAAGCCGTAACCCGTTCTTTGCAATCGAGGATTTCAGTTCTTCCAGCTCTTCGGCATCCAGCACGACCCGGTCGCGGACCAGGGCATCGGCATCGATCTCGTCCAGCGGCAGCTCGAGCATGACCAGCCCCCGGCCCTCGGCCTCGCGCAGCCGCCGGGCATCTGTCCGGTCGCGCGCGGTATCCGCGCGTTCCTCGGCCGGACGGGGCTCATGGGCGCCCGCGCTCTCGGCCGCGACCTGGGCGATGGGGGCCATCGACCGGGCCGAGCCCCCTGCCCCGGTTTCGCGGCGAAACTCCTCCTCGATCCGGCTCAGTTCCTCGGCCGAGGGCGCTTGCAGCTTGCGGCGTTTGGCCATGTCATTTCTCCTCCGTCGCGGCATCCGCCATCCGGGCATCGCGCCACCAGGTGCCCAGGATCACTTCCTTGACCTCGGCCCAGGTGCGGTCGAAGGTCTCGCGCCCCCGGACATAGGTGTCGCGGTTGAAGTCGCGGTAATCGGTCTCGTAGATCCCCGAGACCTGCTCGCCCGCCTGACCCACCATCGCCGTCAGCTCCTGGCGGTAGGTGGTCATGAAGTCGCCGAAATAGGCCTGGATGACATTGGCCAGATCGGTCTGCTGGGCGGCATCGAAGCGCGTCACCAGCGCCCGGACCGCGTCCCATTCGAAGCGGATCTCGGGCAGCCCGTCGGCCCGCCGCGCCCGGTTCTCGCCTTCCTCGATCGAGGCAAAGGTCGAATAGATCATGTCGAAGAACCGCCCCGTCGAATCGAATTCGAGGAAGGAGGCGCCAAGCGGCACCAGCAGGATATCGGCCGCCGACAGCGCGTTGATGGTCAGGTAGCCAAGCGCGGGCGGGGTGTCGAGCAGGACGATGTCATACTCGTCCAGCATGCCGCCCTCCTGCAGCGCGTTCAGAAGCGAATCCCAGAGCGGCCAGGACCGCATCTGCATCCGCCAGACCGGCACCTGGAACTCGGCCCAGTACAGGTTCAGCTGCGCCCCGATCAGGTCGATATTGGGCCAGTGGGTGGGCTGGACCAGGTTTCGCGGCGAAACCTCCAGCGCCGCGGTCAGGGTTTCGTCAAAGCCGAAGGGCGCCTCTCCGGCCGCCTCGCGGACCCGGTTTTCCGCCTGCAGATGCTTGGCATAGTCGCGGGCGAGCATCGGGAAGACGGTCTGCCATTCATCCTCGACCTGCCCGCCCATGATCGAGGTCATCGAGCCCTGGCTGTCGAGATCGATCACCAGCACCCGGTAACCGTCGAGCGCGGCCGACATCGCCAGATGGGCACAGGTCGAGGTCTTGCCGACGCCGCCCTTGAAATTCGCGACCGCCACGACCTTGGCGGGCAGGCCCTCGGGTCGCCAGGCCTGGTATTCGCGGTCCTTGGCGCCTTCCTCGGCGAAATGCGCCCGCAGCCTGAGCACCTCGTCCAGCGTGTACCACTTGGCGCCGCCTTCACCTTCGCCCTGGGGCAGGTCGGGATTCTGGCGCAGTACCCGGCGCAGATGGGCCGGGTTGACCGGGATCAGGTAACGGCAGACCTCCCAGGTCGAGAATTTCCTCAGCCGCTTCTTGCCGTCCGGCGCATAGCCGCGCCGGGCAAGGTCGTCGCGACCGCGGGCAGCGAAGGCGGCCGCCTTGGCAAAGCGCGGCGTGTCGATCGGCGCCGAAAGCTTGGCCGCAGCCGCAGCCGGGTCGATGTTGAAATAGGGGGGAAGGTCTGGCTTGCTGGGAGCGCCGGTTTTCTTTGCCATGGTGCCTCTGCATGTTCGCTGTTTTTCGCGATACGCGGCAAACTATGGCACATCCTTGCCCCGTTGGGAATCGGCTGGGCCATTCCTCTTCTGAAAAAGAGGGAAAACCGCAACATCAGCAGGATCGTTTTACGAGTCTTTTCAGTTTTTTTGAATCTTTGTCTCGGATAATATCCATGAAATCCAATACCTAAGCGGTAGATAGGTGCCCGGATGCAGGCGGATGGGAGGCCGGATGCAGGGCGACAGGCACCTGTTTGCGGGATATCGGGCGCCGATTCGCGGGGAAGGGCCCGCCGCATGACTCGGGGGCCCCTTGTTTGGCCATGTTAGGCTCTGTTTTCCACTGTCGGGCCCCGTCCGGGCGACGGAGCCCGGGGCGGCTTTCCCGCAAACGGGTACCTTCCGACCCCGGCGATGAGCCCAAGGTACCCGTTTGCGGGAAAGGGGTACAGGTGCCAGAGGTGGGCTTGCCTGCGGACACCTTTTGACCGATCATGGCCGCAACCGGGACAGGTCGACGCGAGTCGCGCGATCCCGGAGACAGTGACGAGGCATCCGACGGGGCAGGCGCGCCCCGCGAGCGAGGGCGGGATGGACGACATTCCACGCGACCGGCTGACCGGTCCGCTGCGGCGGGGGGCGGTCAAGAAGCATGTGGCCGCGATCCATGTCTCGGGCAAGCTGACGCTGTTGCAGCGCAAGCTGTCGAATGTGCTGCTTCTGAATGCCTATGACACGCTGATCTCGCAAAGCCGCCACCAGATCGACGCGCGCACGCTGTGCCTGATGATCGGCTACAATTCGAACGACATGGAGACGCTCAAGCAGTCGCTGCGGGGCCTGGCCGAGACCGTGGCCGAATGGGACATGCTTGATGCCGAGGGGCGGCAGGAATGGGGGGTCTCGGCGCTTCTGTCCTATGCCAAGCTCAAGGGCGGGATCTGCGAATATGCCTATTCGCCGGCGCTGGCCGAAAAACTGCACGACCCCAAGGTCTTCGCGCTGATCAACCTGAACATCCAGCGCCGCTTCACCTCTGGCCATGCCCTGGCGCTTTACGAGAATTGCTACCGCTTCATCCGTACCGGCAGCACGGGCTGGTGGTCGCTCGACCTGTTCCGCCGCCTGATGGGGGTGGCCGACAGCCCCTATTACGAGGTGTTCAAGCATCTCAATGCCAAGGTCATCAAGCCGGCCGTGGCCGAGGTGAACAAGACCTCGAACATCGTCGTCACGCCCGAGCTGCGCAAGATGGGCCGGAGCGTGACCGATATCCGCTTCCGCATCGCCGAGAACCCGCAGCTGGCCATTCTCGATCTCGACGATGGCGAGGGGCTGCGGAATTCCGAGGTCTATGCCCGGCTGCGGGCGCTGGGGGTCAGCGACCGGCTGGCGCGGCAATGGATCGCCGAGCACGGGCAGGATTATGTGCGGCGCAAGCTCGACTACGTGGCGGGGCAGGGGGGCGTGAAGAACGCGGTGGGCTATCTCACGGTGGCGCTGCGCGAGGATTACGACGAGCGCGCGCCCGAGCCGGAGGTTTCGCCGCGAAACCCCGGGCCGCCGCGATCCTTCCGGGCCCGGCGGCTCGAGCGGATCCGCGATCTGGCGGCGGCGCGCAAGCCGACCCAGCGCGATGCCGACAAGCGGCTGTTCATGGCCCGGCTCGATGCTGCTGCGCGCGATGATTTCGAGCGTCACGGCTGGATGTCGGCGCTGAATGCCGAGGCCATCGCCGCCTTCTGGGAAGAGCTGCATCCGGGCGCCTTCGACGGGCTCGACTGACGAGATCGACTGCGCCCAGGGCTCAGAACGGGTTCTCGATCGGAACGCCGGTCGGTTCGAAATCCGGGACATTGCCGGTGACCACCGTCGCGCCGTGATGAAGCGCAGTCGCCGCGATCATCAGGTCGGCGCCGGGATGGCCGATCTCGGCAGAAAGCCGGCCCCAGATCCGCGCCTCGGCCGCGCCGAAGGGCAAGAGCCGGTCGGCGAAGACCAGCATGGTGCGGTCGAGCCAGACCCGCAGGTCGCGGGCGAAACCGGGATCGCGGGTCTCTTGCTGGCGGATGCCGCGTTCGATCTCGCCCAGGGTGATGACGCTGAGATAAAGCTCGGGCTCGGGCCGCGCGGCCAGCCAGGCGCGGACCTGCGGCGCGCGCTCGGGACGGCGCACCGCGGAAATCACGTTGGTGTCGATCAGATACATCAGAAGCGGACGTCGCGCGGGCGGACCTCGGCGCGCTCGATCTCGCGGGCCTCGATCCCGGGGGCAGGGAAGGCCAGCAGATGCTCGGCAAAGCTTTCGCGGGCTGCGGCGGCGCCCTTCAGCAGGCGCCGGTAATCATCGGCCGACAGCACCACGACCGCGGGCTTGCCGCGGCGGGTGACCTCCTGGGGGACCCCGGCCAGCGCTGCCTCGACCACCGCGCTGAACCGGTTCTTGGCATCCTGCAATGTCCACATCGGACGGGCCTCCGCATCATCTGGCTAGATAGATGGCTAGACGGGGGCGGTCTGTCAAGGGGAGGGCCCGACATGACGGGCCCTCCGGGGCGGGACGATGGGGGCGATCAGCGCCAGCCGAGCTGGGGCGCGACATGGGTCAGGATCGCCTCGATCACATGGGCATTGTAATCGACGCCAAGCTGGTTCGGCACGGTCAGCAGAAGCGTGTCGGCCTCGGCGATGGCCTCGTCCTTCTCCAGCTCGGCCGCCAGCCGGTCGGGCTCGCCGGCATAGCTGCGCCCGAAGATCGCCCGCGTCGTCTCGTCGAGCTGGCCGACCGAGTCGCGGCTTTGCACGCCCCGGCCGAAATAGGCCCGGTCGCGGTCATCGACGAGGGCGAAGATCGAGCGGCTGACCGAGACCCTGGGCTTGCGGCTGTGCCCGGCCCTGGCCCAGGCCTCGCGATAGGCGCGGATCTGCCTGGCCTGCTGCACATGGAAGGGTTCGCCGGTCTCGTCATCCTTCAGGGTCGAGCTTTGCAGGTTCATGCCCATCTCGGCCGCCCAGATCGCGGTCGCGTTCGAGCCCGAGCCCCACCAGATCCGGTCGCGCAGCCCCTCGGAATGGGGCTCGATGCGCAGCAGACCGGGCGGGTTCGGGAACATCGGATGCGGATTGGGCTGGGCGAAGCCCTCGCCCTTCAACAGATCGAAGAAGATCCGCCCGTGTTCGCGGCCCATATCGGCATCGGTCCCGCCCTCGGCGGGCGCATAGCCGAAATGGCGCCAGCCCTCGATCACCTGTTCGGGCGAGCCGCGGCTGATGCCGAGCTGGAGCCGCCCGCCCGAGATCAGGTCGGCGGCGCCGGCATCCTCGACCATGTAGAACGGGTTTTCATAGCGCATGTCGATCACGCCGGTGCCGATCTCGATGCTTCGGGTCCGGGCCGCGACGGCGGCCAGCAGCGGGAAGGGCGAGGCGAGCTGGCGGGCGAAATGGTGGACGCGGAAATAGGCCCCGTCAGCGCCGAGATCCTCGGCGGCCTCGGCCAGCTCGATCGACTGGATCAGCGCGTCGGCGGCCGAACGGGTGCCCGAGCTTGGCGCGGGCGACCAGTGGCCGAAGGACAAAAAGCCGATCTTCTTCATGGCGATACTCCTGTGCTGCGATGGCGTCGGAACGCCTCTCTTGCCGCCGATCTAGGGTCGGGCGGCGGCCGGGGGCAGTCCCCATCGCCGAACAGGGGCCGTGCGTCTCTGCAGCGGGCCTAGCTGTCGAGGGTCAGCACATAGCCCAGCCCGTGCACGGTGGTGATGCGCACCTCGCTGCCCTTGAGCCGGCGCCGCAGCCGCGAGATCAGCACGTCGATGGTGCGGTCGCCATAGACCCATTCGCGGCCGCAGGTCGCCATGCTGATCTGCATCCGGTCGCGCGGCTTGCCGATATTGCGGATCAGGCAGATCAGCAGCCGCGACTCGGCGGGCGAGAGCACCTCGATCCGGTCGGCGACCCAGAGCCGGCGCGACACCGCATCGAGCCGGAGCGCGTCGCCCAGCCGGAAGGTGGTCTGGTCCTCGGGGGTGCGGCGGGCGCTGAGCCGGGCCTGGATGCGGGCGCGCAGCACCGCGGGCTCGACCGGTTTGCAGACATAGTCGCTGGCGCCCATGCCAAGCCCCAGCACCTGATCGGTGGGCGCATCGAGGCTGGAGAAGACGATGAAGGGGATCTTGCGGTCCTGCTGCAGGAGCGGCGCCAGCAAAAGCCCGTCGGTATCGGGCAGGCGGCGGTCGAGGATCACCAGGTCGAAGCCGTTCCGGGCGATGGCATCGCGCGCGGTCTCGCCGTCGCCCGCGTTGTGGAAGCGGTGGCCGAGCTGGGTGACGATGTCCTCGACCATCACCTGTACCAGCACATCGTCATCGACGAGAAGGATGTCGGCGGTCGCGCTCATGCTTTTGGGGTCTCATCGGAAGGGCCGCCCAGATCCGGACGGCTCAGTTCCGGGGCGTTCAGATCGTCCGGGGCGGCGGCCAGCACCCGGGCGCGTGAGAGGGCGCGCATCCGGGTGCTGGCGGCGGGTGAATCGAAGGCCAGCTCGACGGCGCGGAGCGCGGCGTTCAGTTCGGTCCGGCCGAAGATCGCGGCGCCATTGGCCAGCTTGTGAGCCAGAGCGGCCAGCGCGGTGTCGGGCTGGCTGTCATCGCTGGTCGCGAGCTGGGTCCGGAACGTCTGCCAGCCCGTCGAGAAGACCTCGGCCATGCGTCGCTGCGCCTCGGGCGAGAGCCCGTCGAGCAGGGCGCTCGCGCGGGTCGGGCGGGTGCCGCTGCGGATCGCGCGCCCCAGCGCCCCGGCATCGAGCGGCTTTTCCAGAAGCGCGGTGAACAGCGCGGCCTGACCGTCGGCCTGGCGCACCAGATCGACATTGGCGCTGAGCAGGAAGACCGGACGCTCGCCCAGCGTGCCGCTCTGCCGCAGCGAGCGGGCGAAATCGACGCCATTGCCGTCGGGCAGGCGGTAATCGACGATGAAGAGGTCGTAATCCTCGGGATGCGCCTGGCAGAGCGCGCCCGCCTGCCGCAGCGAGCGGGCATGGTCGACGGACAGCCCCATGCGTTCGAGCATGGCCAGGGTGACGAGGACGCCGACCGGGTCGTCGTCGATCAGAAGGCAGCTCTTGCTGGACAGCGTGCCGGCGGGGCGGGCGGGCAGCTTGGCCGGGGCAGGGGCCTCGGCCGCGACCAGCGGCAGCCGCACCTCGATCCTGGCGCCGCCGCCGGGCCCCGCGGCCGAGCCGCCCGAGATGGTGCCGCCATGGGCCAGCGTCATCCGCTGGGCGATGGCCAGCCCCAGCCCCGAGCCCGACTGTCCGGTCGGGCGCGGCCGTAGCGCGGTGGGTGCGGCGATCAGCATCTCGCGGATCGGGGCGGGCAGGCCGGGGCCGTGATCGGTGACGGCGAAGACCAGCTCGTCGCCCGAGGGCCCCTCTTCGCGGCTCAGCTCCAGCGCGACGCCGCGTCCGTCATCGTGGCGGATCGCGTTCTGGATCAGGTTGCCGAGGATCTGCTGCACCATCGACCAGTCGAGCGCGACCTCGTCGGGCAGATCGGCCGACAGCGACAGCATCAGCGGCACGCCCTGCTGGCGGGCGAGGATATCGCGGCTGCGCACGAGGTTTTCCAGCATCTCGGCCAGCGCCACCGGCGCCGGGCGCGGCTTCGGCGCCTGCTGTTCGAAGCGCGAGAAGCTGAGCACGTTCTCGAGCGTGGCGCTGAGCCCGCGGGCCGAGATGTCGAGCAGCTCGGTCAGCCGGGTGCGTTCCTCGACATCCTGCGGCGGCACGTCCCGCAACAGCTCGGCCGCGCCCAGCACGCTGTGAAGGGGGGTGCGGATCTCGTGGCTCATGGCGGCCAGAAACAGCGACATGGTGCGCTCGGCCTCGCGCGCCAGCTCGATCGCGCGCTGATGGTCGGTGACGTCGTTCATCAGCACGATGCGCCAGCGGTCGAGCTTGTAGACGGTGTCCTCGACGGTCTCGAGCCGGATGTCGAAGCAGCGGCTGCCCGACTGGGTCTGCAGCCAGATCGCGCTCCACCGGCTGCCTTCGGTGGCGAGGATCTCGTCGACGATGGGCTGCAGCTCGTCGCGGCGCGATTGCAGCGCCAGCCGGTAGACCAGCGCCCCGGCCTCGTCGAGCCCGAGGAAGGTCTGCATGGCGGCGCGGTTGGCGCTGATCAGCCGGCCGTCCTCATCGGCGATGAAGACCGGGCCGCGCAGGCTTTCGAGCACGCCGAAAAGCTGGTCGCGCTCGCGCGTGAGGCGCCGCAGCCGGTCGGCCATCGCGGCCTCTTCGGTGCCGGTCTCGGACCAGGGCGCCAGCATCGCCAGTTCGACCTCGTCGAAGAAGAGATCGAGCCGGGCAAGCAGTGCCTCGGGCGCGGGCAGGGCAGGGGCGTCGTCCCGATGGGCGGACAATTCGCGGAAAAACCCGAGATAGGCGCGGCGGTAATATTTCAGCAGCCCATGGTTCAGCCAGAGCGGCACCCCCGAGCGGCGGTGCCGCCAGGCGACCTCGCGCAGCCCGGCGAAACGGGGATCGCTGCCATAGTCGTTATGCCCGTTGGCGCCGCCATCCTGCGTGGGCACGGAAAGGCTGGCGACGAGGCAGGCATTGATGATCTCGACCGATTCGACCCAGGCCGCCCGCATCGAACTTGTCTGATCCGTGAAGCCGTTGGCCGCACCAAGCCGCAGAATCTCGTCGACCAGCTCGTCGCTGGCACCGGACAGAACATCACTGAGACGGTCGGCAGGCCAGGATGACGGGCCTGCCGAGGGAGGGGCAGTCGGGGGCATGGCCGCACTCGATCACAACTGCGACAATTTGGCAATCGCTCTCGCGCGGCCGGGGCGGGGACGCGACGCTTTGCGCCGGTTCCGTTTACGACGCGTTTACAATTCCTTACAAAACCGAAGCCTCTGTGCCCCTTCGAACGGCTATGCTCCGTTCGACAATTCCCCACGTCCGAGAGGATCGGAGGCACGTATCATGACAGTCAAAGCAAGTACGCTGGTGAAGCTGGCGGGTAGCCTGTTGGTTTTGGGAGGGGCGGGATTTCTGGTCGTGACCTCGCCCTGGACCTGGTCGGCACTGAACGGCAGCCGCGAGCTGCCCGCGCTGGAAGGCGCCGATCTCGAGAATGGCCGCACGGTCTTCCTGGCGTCGGATTGCGCCACCTGCCACGCCACCCCGGGCTCGGAAGATGAGACCCATCTGGGCGGGGGCCGGTCGCTCGACACCGCCTTCGGCATTTTCCACATGCCCAATATCTCGCCCGATCCCGAAACCGGCATCGGCAGCTGGACCCTGGCCCAGTTCGACCGCGCGCTGCGCGAGGGCGTCGGTCCCGACGGGCTGATGCCCGATGGCCAGAACCTGTACCCGGCCTTCCCCTATACCTCGTATCAGCGGCTGACCGGCGAGGATTCGCGCGACCTTTACGCCTATATCATGTCGCTGCCGGCGGTCCGCTCCGAGGTCCCCGATCACGAGCTGAACTTCCCCTACAACCTGCGTCGCGGCGTCGGGGTCTGGCGCCTGGCCTTCCTCGACGGCGAGGCCCTGACCCCCGGCGAGGTGCCGGACGGCGTCGACCCCGATGTCTATCACCGGGGCGAATACCTGGTCGAGGGCGCGGGCCACTGCGCCGAATGCCACTCGCCGCGCGGCCCGATGGGCGAGGTGATCGCCGACAAGCGCTTTGGCGGCGGCCCGAACCCCGAGGGCACGGGCTGGTTCCCGAACATCTCGCCCGACGAGACCGGGATCGGCTACTGGTCGGTGGCACGGATCGCCAATTACCTGCATACCGGCAAGAACCCGATCGGCCGGATGGCCGATGGTGACATGGCCGAGGTCGTGGCCAATACCTCGCAACTGCCGTTCTCGGACGTGCAGGCGATGGCGGTCTATCTGAAATCGGTGCCGCCGGTCGAGAACCGGGCGCCGGGCCAGCCCGCGCCGAACTATGCCGATCACGTGGTGATGCTGGATCAGGCCGTCGGCAAGGCGCCGCAACTGCCGGTCTCGCCCGCCTCGGCCATCGCGGAAGGCGACAGCGCCACCGTGGTCGAGACCAAGAATGTCTGGATCGGCGCCGACATGGTGGCCACCGAGAACCAGCCCGACGGCAAGATCCTGGGCGGGGCTGTCGCCGAGATCACGGCACGCGACGGCGACAAGGTGCAGCTGACGCTGCGCGGCTGGCAGATGGAAGACGCGCCGACGGTGCTCTACCAGGAGAAGGGCCAGCGGGTGATGATGGCGATCTTCGACGATGCCGCCGCCGCCACCGTGACGCGCGGCGAGGCCGAGGTCGCGGCCGATACCGGCCAGAGCTGGGTGCCGGCCGAGGTCACGCTCTGGAGCGATGCCGCGGGCATGAATACCGACCGCGCCGCGGTCTGGGCCTATGGGCAGGATACCTTCCAGACGGCCTGTGCCGCCTGCCACGTGCTGCCGCAGAAGACCCATTTCACGGCCAACCAGTGGATCGGGACGCTGAAGGCGATGCGCCGCTTCACCTCGTTCAGCGATGACCAGTACCGGCTGATCCTGGCCTATCTGCAGAACCATTCGAAGGATCTCGACGTCAGCAAGGGGTCGGTGCAATGACCGCGGCTCTTGTCGACATGGGCGAGGAGGAGGCCGCCGACCTGGCCTTCATCGCCGAGTTCCTCGCCTCGCTTCTGCTGACCCCGCCCGACCGCGACAGCCTGCAGTCGCTGCGCTCGATGCAGGGGCAGGTCTCGCTGGGCCGCATCGGCGGCTATCTCGGAGAGGAGACGGCGGTCGACGCGATCCGCCAGATCCTCACTGCCGGACCTGTCGAAGAGGTCGCGGTCTCGCTCGAACGCCGCCACACGGCGCTGTTCGAGGGCATCTTCCGGCAGCGCAGCCTGCCGCCCTATGCCAGCGCCTGGGACGGGACCGGACGGCTTTGCGGCCCCGCCGTGGGGCGGATGCAGCAGATCCTGCGCGATCTCGACGTGCATCTCGAAGGCAGCTCGGAGATGGCCGACCATCTCGGCGTCGAGCTGGCGGCCCTGGCCGAGGCGCTGCGGCGCGGCCGCCCCGATATCGCGGCGCGCCTGCTGGACGAGCTTGACTGGTGCGCGCGCTTCGCCGCCGCGCTGATCAAGGCCGACGATGCCGGTTTCTACGGCGCGCTGGCCCGGCTGGTGCTGGCATTCAAGACCCTGATGACGGCCGAGGAGGCCGCCGCCCAACCCCTGCACGACCCCGCCGCCACGGCGCGGATCTGAAAGGACAGGCCATGACTTCGATTTCCAATTCTTCCCTGCCCCTTTCGAAGCGCAGCTTCCTGAAAGGATCTCTTGCCACCGGACTCGGCTTTGCCGGGCTTCCGCTCTTCGCGCGCGGCGCCGCCGCCCAGACCGCCAGCCAGGGCATCGTCTCGGGCTGTCACTGGGGCGTCTTCTACGGCATGGTCGAGGACGGCCGCGCCGTCGAGTTCAAGCCCTGGGAGGGGGACCCCGCGCCCTCGCCGCAGCTGCCGGGCGTGCTCGATTCGCTCTATTCCGAATCGCGCATCCGCTATCCGATGGTGCGCCGCGCCTGGCTCGAACAGGGCCCCGGCGCCGATCCCGACGGCCGCGGCTCGGGCGATTTCGTCCGCGTCAGCTGGGAAAAGGCCATCGAGCTGGTCGCGGGCGAGATCACCCGCGTGCGCGAGACCTACGGCCATCCGGCGGTCTTTGCCGGTTCCTATGGCTGGAAGAGCCCGGGCAAGCTGCATAACTGTCAGACCCTGCTGCGCCGGATGCTGAACCTGACCGGCAGCTACACCAACTCGGTCGGCGACTATTCGACCGGGGCGGCGCAGGTGATCCTGCCCTATGTCTCGGGCTCGATCGAGGTCTACGAGCAATGCACGACCTGGGACAACCTCGCCAAGAACTGCGAGCTGATGGTGTTCTGGGGCGCCAACCCGCTGAACAACTCGGAAATCTGCTGGCAGGTCGCCGATCACGGCTCGTTCCGGGGCGTCGACCAGATCAAGGAGGCGGGCGTCGAGTCGATCTGCATCGACCCGGTCCGCACCGAGACCGCGCAGCATCTGGACAGCGAATGGATCGCGCCGCGGCCGCAGACCGATGTGGCGATGATGCTGGGCATCATGCATACGCTGCATGCCGAGGGGCTGCATGACCAGGCCTTCCTCGACCGCTATACCGTCGGCTTCGACAAGTTCCTGCCCTATCTGCTGGGCGAGACCGACGGCACGCCGAAATCGGCCGAATGGGCGTCGGAGATCTGCGGCGTTCCGGCCGAGAAGCTGCGCGAACTGGCCCGCCGCTTCGCCGCCAAGCGCACGATGCTGGCGCTCGGCTATTCGACCCAGCGCCAGCACCATGGCGAACAGGTCCACTGGGCACTGATCACGCTGGCCTCGATGCTGGGTCAGATCGGGCTGCCGGGCGGCGGTTACGGGCTGAGCTATCACTACGCCTCGGGCGGCGCGCCGACCCATACCACGCCGATCCTGAAGGCCATCGACGATGCCTCTGGGATCAAGGTCGATGGTGCGGCCTGGCTGGCGGCCAGCGGCGCGGTCTCGATCCCGGTCTCGCGGCTGGTCGAGACCCTGCTGAACCCGGGCAAGGTGATGCAGTTCAACGGCCACGAGATCGAGCTGCCCGAGATCAAGCTGGCCTATTGGGCGGGCGGCAACCCGTTCTCGCACCACCAGGACCGCAACGAGATGCTGCGCGCCTGGCGCCGGCTCGACACCTTCATCGTGCATGACATCCAGTGGACCGCCTCGGCGCGCCATGCCGATATCGTGCTGCCGGCGACCACCTCCTATGAACGCAACGACATCGAGCAGGTCGGCGACTATGCGCTGAGCCATATCGTTCCGATGAAGAAGATCGTCGAACCGGTCTTCGAGGCGCGGAGCGATTATGACATCTTCGCCGATATCGCCGACAAGCTGGGCCGGGGCTACGAGTTCACCCAGGGGCTCAGCGAGATGGACTGGATCCGGGGCTTCTACGAGGCCGCCAAGATCGAGGCCCGCGCCAAGGGCATGGAAATGCCCGTCTTCGATGCGTTCTGGGACAGCAACAAGCCGCTGGCCTTCCCGCTGGAGGACGCCCAAAAGGACTGGGTACGCCATGCCGATTTCCGGGCCGATCCGCTTCTGAACGCGCTTGGCACGGCTTCGGGCAAGTTCGAGCTCTATTCGACCGCCATCGAGAAATACGGCTATGACGACTGTCCGCCGCATGCCACCTGGATGGAACCGATCGAGCGGCTTGGCGGACCGACCACGGTCTTCCCGCTGGCAGTGGCCTCGAACCACCCCGACCTGCGGCTGCATTCGCAGCTTTGCGGCACCGCGATCCGCGAGACCTATGCGGTTCAGGGGCGCGAGCCGTGCTGGATGAACCCGGCCGATGCCGAGGCGCGCGGGCTGAGCGATGGCGAGGTGGTGCGGGTCTTCAACCAGCGCGGCCAGATCCTCGCCGGGCTCGTCATCACCGACGTGATCCGTCCCGGCGTGATCCGGGTCAGCGAGGGCGGCTGGTTCGATCCGGTCGAGCCGCGCAAGATCGGCAGCCTCTGCGCCTATGGCGACATCAACAACCTGACCACGGGTGTCGCCACCTCGAGACTGGCCCAGGGCAATTGCGGCCAGACCGCGATGGCCGAGGTCGAACGCTTTGAAGGTCCGTTGCCGCCGGTGACGGTCTTCAGCCAACCCGCCTGACCCGGACCCTGATCCGGATCCGGGCGGACCGGACAGGCCCGTCACTCCCACTCCCCCGACGGGCCTGTCCTTCCTCATGAGAAGGCTTCGGCGATGCGTTTTGGTTATATCGTTTCCGAGGAACGCGGTGCGGCCAGCATGGTTCTGGCCGAGGCCGCGACGCAGCTTTCGGCGCGAGGGCTCCGGCTGGCGGGGGCGGTGCAGAACACCGCTTCCGCGCCCGGGCCCCATCCCTGCGACGGCGACCTGAAGGTACTGCCCGACGGTCCGGTCTTGCGGCTGTCGCAGCCGCTGGGGCAGGGCTCGCGCGGGTGCCGGATGGATGCGGGCGCGGTCGAGACCGCGGCGGCCGAGGCCGCGCGCCACCTCGACGGGGCGGCGCTTCTGATCGTCAACAAATTCGGCAAGCTCGAGGCGGCGGGGCATGGCTTCGTGCCGCTGATCGCCGAGGCGCTGGGGCGCGGCCTGCCGGTGCTGGTCGGCGTGAACGGGCTGAACCTGCGCGCCTTCGAGAGTTTCGCCGAAGGTCTGGCCGAGCCGGTCGCCGCCGAGAGCGGCGCGGTGCTGGCCTGGCTCGGCTACCCGCCCGTCCTCGCGGCGGCTGCGGTTTCGGCCCGCGCTTCGGCCTGAGCCCTTCGCGGCATCTGCTGGATCGGGTCGTGGATGAATGTCCCCGGCTCTGACGCTATGCGCGGCCGTGGCGGATCTGTCCCACAGGCCCTCTTTCCGTTGCGGCGACTGAACCCCGCCGTCAAAGCCTCGGGATAAAAACCCCGGGGTCCGGCCTCGCAAATTCGCTGGGGTGCAAACCCGTCGCGCCAGTCAGACGCCCGATTCCGGGGGTATCAGCGGGCCTGTCCGGCGGCTCCCGGCGCAGAGGGCGCGGTGTCCGTTTGTCGGGAAGATCTTCCCCAGCAGGGTTTTGCAATCCTTCAAACCTCCGGCCTCCCGCAGGACGCCACGCAGCACGCCATGCGACGGCCCATCGTTCGGCATTTGGCCCCGCGATCCGGGCGGTTCCAGGGGGTCGCACGCTTGATTCGGGGAAAGGGACAGGGCCCGTGACGGCCGATCAGGCAGGCGGAACACCCGCCTGCGATGCGGCCGTCCCGGCGGCCGGCGCACTGGCTGCGACCGTCCCTCCTCGGGCGCAGGGCCTGCGTCCCCGGGCCGTCCGTTCCGGCCCGAGGGCCTCTTCCCATGGTCTGTCTTCCAGCCTCCAAGCGCCTTCCCGCCGTGGAATGAGCAAGATTATGCCCGTTCTAAATCCGCTGGGGGAGACGGGTTAAATTCCGTGCCGGGGACGCTAGCTTCGCCCCCGGAACGGAGGATGAATGACCTGTAAGACAGCCGGTTACGGCCTGATCCTTGCGCTGGCGGCGACTTCTGCCGGGGCCGAGACCCTGACCTTCTCGCCCGCCGCGGGCAGCGCGCGCAGCTATCGTGTCGAGCTCTCGGTCCGGTCGGTCGAGCCGGACAGCCGGACCGTTCCGCTGGACGACCAGAGGGTGTCCTTCCTGGCCCGGATCCGTGCGGCCGAGCGCGATGGCGACAGTGTCGGCCTGACATTGAAGCCGCTCTGGCTGAAGACGCAGCTGGGCGACGAGACCATGACCACCGCGGGTCCGATCCCCGACCGGGTGCGGGCAGGCTTCGAGGCCGGGTTCGGCGCAAGGCTGGATCTTGCCACCGGCGCGCTCGGCGAGGTCGTGCCGCTGGGCGACATCGAGGCGGCCGGCCCGACGCTTGGCGGTCTGCGCGAGCAGTTCGCCGCCGCCTTTCCGCCTGTCCCGATCGAGCTTGCCGAGGGCTGGAGCACCACGGTGCCCCGCTATGGCGGGGTGCAGGATGTGACGATTACCGTCGATCACGTGACCGCAGACCGCGTCTTCCTGCGCTACGAGGGCGAGGATTACGTCGCGCGGCTGGCCGGGCTGGTGGTGGTCGACCGCGACGAGGGCTGGGTCGAGCGGGCGGCGATCACCACCGACCGCCGTCTGGTGCCGGGCACGGATGAGGACGGCTCGCTGCGCGAGACCGTGGCGATCGCGCCGCAGGGTTATCCGGTTACGGTGCAGGCCGATACCAGCCTGCGCCCGGCTGAATGGCGCGACATGCCCGAGCGTATCGCGCCGCCCGCGCCGCTGGCCAGCGAGGCCGAGGTGTTTCCCGGGGGGCCGGGGCGTCTGGTCGAGGGGCCCGGCGGGCTGCTGCTGGAATTCGATCACCGCGCGGCGCAGTGGCGCAATATCGGGCGGTTCGAGCTTTCCGGTCTGCGGCTCTTTGCCGGAGACCGGGTGCTGGACGTGCCCCTGACGGCGGAACCGCCGCTGACGCTGCCGAACTGGCGCGCCCCCGAGGGCGTGTCGCAGGTCTCCCGCAGCCTGCTTGATGCAACGACCCTGCAGGATGTCAGCCAGGATCTGGAGGCAGCGACCGAACTTCGGGCCGATCTCGACTGGTACCCGGTCGCGCCCTTCGTGATGAGGCTGGTTCCCGACGGGACGGGCCATGCCGAGGCCAGCCGGGACGGGGCGCGCGCGGTGCTGGCTCCGGCGCCGGAGGGCTATGTGCTGACGCTTTCGGGCCAGCAGACCGACCTCTTTTCCTGGGCGCTGCCCGAGGGAACCGGGGCGCAGGGCATGATCTTTGCGGCCGATCGCGGCCCCGACTGGCTGACCCCGGGCGAAAGTCTGGCCCGGCGCATCGCCTCGCTGGATTACAGCGCGATCCGGGTGCTTTTGCGCATGGATGCGCCCCCCGAGGAAATGGTGGTTCGCGTCGAGCGCTATGCCGACACGCCCGCCGCCCGCCGCGAGATGCGCTTCCTGACCGAGGAGGGGCGGCGCCTCGATCCCGATACCGCGCCCGAGCGGCGCCCGCTGTTCCGGGGCGCCCCGCCGCCCGCGCCCGACGAGGTCATGCCCGAGGGGCTCGACACCGGCGCGCTGCGCCTGCCGCTGGCCCCGGCCCAGGCCGCGGAGTGCACGGCCAGCCTCGCCCCGCCCGCGACCGAGGGCGACGCGGCGCTGGTCTTCGTCCGGCGGGCCGCAGAAGAAGCCAGCCTGCTGGAACTGCAGACCGGGGACGGCCAGCGTCGGCATTTCTATGGCCTCGGACCTCGCCAGGTGACGCTGTCCTGCGACGCTACCCTTGCCTGGACCGAGGCCGGGCTGCAGTTGTCGCCCGACCGGCCCTGGCAGATCGATCCGGCGGCGCTCGGCATCGCCGAGGACATGACCCTGGCCGAAGTGATGGAACGCCTGCGCTTCGTCGATGCAGAGGGCGTGCCGCTGGCGCTGAGTGCGCCCGGGGGCGGCGCGCTGTCGCCTCAGGACAGCATCGCTCAGGCGCTGTTTCCCGATGGCACGCTGCGGGTCGCCGGAACCCCCGCGAAGATCCTGCGCGCGGTGCGAAAGCCCGAACCGGTGACGCGCAGCTTCCGGGTCAGCTTCCCCGATCTGCCCGTGCCGGAGAGGGCGGCGCCATGATCCGCGGAACCGCCACGGCACTTGCCCTCTTGCTGGCCGCGCCGGCGCTCGCCGCGCCGGAAACCGCTGCGCCGAAAACCGGCGCGCAGCCATCCGGTCCGGGGGGCGCCGCGGACGGGCAGGGGGTGGATATCAGGACCGAGCTCTGGCCCTCGGGCAAGATCCGGAGCGAACGCCATTTTCTCGACGGGCACGAAGTGGGCCTGTCGCGGCGCTGGTCCCGCGAGGGCGCCCTGATCCGCGAGACCCGGTTCTCGGATGACGGCAAGGTTCTGCATGACCGCCACTGGAAGGACGGCACGCTGGTCCATGAGCGCCTGCCGGTGACCGTCGAGGGCCATGGCGCGGGCGAGAAGATCGTCGAGCGCTATGGCAGGATCACCGAAACCGATATCCGGGCCGAGGGCTACCGGCTGACCACCCGCCATCGCGGCGACGAGCTGATCGACCGGTCCGAGGTGATCGATGGCCGGATCCAGGGCCGCTACCTGCATACCGGGCGGATCGACAACGATGTCACCCGTGCCACCTATGTCGACAATCAACCCCATGGCCTGTTCACCCGGACCTGGCAGGGCGAAACGCTGGAGCGGGGGATGTACGATCACGGCACCCGCATCGGCGAATGGCTGCGGGTCGAGCGCTACGGCACCACCATCCATGAGGTCTACGACCCCGAGGGGCGGCTTGACGGCCCGCGCCGCGAGATCGGCATGAACGGCCAGCTACGGCGGCTGGAAACCTATGTGCACGGCACGCTTGACGGCCCCTGGGAAGAGCGCGACCGCGAGGGCAGGCTGCTGTCGGGCGGGGCCTGGTCCGACGGCGAGAAGACCGGGCCCTGGCGCGAAGCTGTGCCCTATGGCGAGGAGTACTGGCAGGGCAGCTATGTCGCGGGCGCGCGGAACGGTCCGTGGGAGCGGCGCGACGCGCAGGGCTATCGCCTCGAGCGCGCCCGCTACGAGGACGGCACCCGGGACGGGCTGCGCTATCTCTTCCGCCCGGATGGCGCGGTCGGCGAGGTCCAGTCCTGGAAGGCGGGCGAAAGGCACGGGCCCACCACCTATTACGAGGACGGCCGGCCGGTCGGGCGCGATCTCTGGCGCGACGGCCGGTCGGTGGCTGGCGGCGGCCGCGCGATGGAGGCGGAATGAGCCCCCTGCGCGCGACCCTGACCTGCCTGCGCAAATCCGTCCGCTTCGGCGGTCGCGCTGCGCGGGCCGAATACTGGTGGTTCGGTCCGGCCTGCCTGCTGGCGCTATGGGGCGCCGCCGCGCTCGACCCGGTCCTGTTCCCGGCGGATCCTGACCGGGGGCTGCCCGATCGCCGGCCGCTGTCGGTCTTTGTCTCTTTCGTCCTGACGCTGCCCGCGCTGGCTGTCGGCTGGCGGCGCCTGCATGATGTCGGGCGCGCGGGCTGGTGGCTGCTGCTGCCCGGTGTCGCGACACTGGCCTGTCTCGTGCCGGCCGTCGCGCTCCGGGGGGGTGACGCCTCAGCCTGCGGCCGGGCTTCCGGGGGCTGGAACCGACCGGGGCGGGCCCGATCTCATCCTGAACGGCGTGGCTCTGGTCGCGCTGCTGTCCTGCCTCTGGCTGATCGTGCAGCTGGCCCGGCCGGGAGAGCCCCATGAAAACCGCTTCGGCCCCGTGCCCGAAGCCTGACCGATGTTTCATCCAAAGAGGAGAAGAAGATGATGAAAAACCTGGTCCTGCCGTTCTTTGCCGCCACCGTGCTGGCAACCGCCGCCCATGCCGACGAGCGCGAGGCGGCTGCGGTTTCGGCCTTCGAATCCTACTGCCTCGCCTCGGGCGGCGATCTTGGCAAGGCCGTCGAGGCGCTGGACGCGTCCGACAGTTTCGAAGATGGCCGCAAGAGCGGTGCGGGCAGTTTCGTGCATGCCAGCTATGTCGGGCCCGACGGGATCAATGCCTCGGTGATGATCGGGGCCAGCATGTCCGATGACAAATGCTCGATCATCCTGAAGAATGTCGCCGACCCCCTGGCGCTGGCCGACAAGCTGTCGCTGGACATGGCCAAGGCGGCCGAGGCCGAGCCGGTGAAATGGGAGGCGTTTGGCGATTACGGCAAGGGCGCCTTCGGCTATCAGCGCGATGACGGCGATGTGCTGGTGGCGCCGATGACCACCGGGATCTCGGACGATATCGTGCATATCAATTTCTACCCCACCTGAGGCCCACAGCAGCCAAGCTCGCTGTCGGGGGTGTGACCGGCGCCGGTGCGCCGGTCATGGCCTCAGGGCTTCGGCTCGTCGGGGTCTGAGGCCCGGGCATAGGGGGCGAAGGGCGCGCGGGCCGGATCGGCGGCCAGCGGACGGCCCAGCATCGGGAAGGCGCGCTGCGGGCAGCCGTCGCGCGGACAGATCTTGCAGCCCGCGCCGATCGGGGTCGCCGCGGCAGGATCGGTCAGATCCAGCCCCTTCGAATAGACCAGCCGCCCGGCATGGGCGATGTCGCAGCCAAGCGCCACGGCGAAGGCCTTGCCGGGCGCGCCATGGCGGCCGCGGCGGCTCTGCACCATGCGGGTGAGCCAGAAATATCGTCGCCCCTCGGGCATCTCGGCGATCTGGGTCAGGATCTCTCCGGGCCGGTCGAAGGCCGAATGCACCCGCCACAAAGGGCAGCTTCCGCCGACCTTCGAGAAATGGAAATCGGTCGCCGACTGGCGTTTCGAGATATTGCCCGCCCTGTCCACCCGCAGGAAGAAGAACGGCACCCCCCGCATGCCGGGGCGCTGCAGCGTCGAGAGCCGGTGACAGGTGGCCTCGAAGCCCATGCCGAAGCGGTGGCCGAGCCAGCCGATATCGTAGCCCGACTCTTCGGCCGCGCGCCAGAAGGCGCCATAGGGCATCACCGCCGCCCCGGCGAAATAATTGGCCAGCCCGATCCGGGCCAGCCGCCGTGCCTCTTCGCCCGAAAGCGCACCCTCGCCGACCAGCCGGTCGATCTCGTCCGCGGCCTCGATCAGGCCGATCTGGGTCGCCGCCTGGAACGCCATCTGACCGGGGCTCAGATCCCGCGACAGGCTCAGCTCGCGCCGCTCGGGGTCGAAATGACGCAGATCGCCGCCATCGCCGTCGCTCCGGCGCAAGACGATGCCGTGGCGGGTCTTCAGATGGGCGGCAAGCCCCGGCAGCGGATCGCCCGGGACAAGCTCCGGAACGGGGCCCGCACGGCCCCCGGCCAGCGCCTCTGACAGCGCTTCCGCCCGGGCGTCGAGCGCGTCGAAGAAATTGCGGTTGTCATAGAAGAAATCCCGCACCTCCTCGAACGGCGCGGGCACCGGCATGGCATCGGGCGCGCCCTGCGCCAGCGCCAGCGCGGCGGCACGGTCCTCGGCCTCGCGCAGCCGCCGGTGCAACGCGACGACGCGGCGGGCCAGGGCGGGCGCGTTGTCGACCAGATCGCGGATCTCGGAGCTGCCGACTGCCGGCTCGCCACCCTGCACCGCTTCGCGCAGCTCGGCCAGCAGACGGGCATCGCCCTCTTCGGAAAAGACCTGGATGTCGAGCCCGAAGGCCGCGTTGATCTTCAAAAGGACCTGCACCGTCAGCGGGCGCTGGTTGCGCTCGATCTGGTTGAGATAGCTGGGCGAGAGGCCGAGCCGCCCGGCCAGGGCCGCCTGGGTCAGCCCCCGGCTCTCGCGGAGCTGGCGCAACCTGCCGCCGAGAAACGCCTTCTTCACGCCGGTCACGCCCCGCGCTTCGCAAGCTTCGCAAATCGCGCCGGGAGGTTCGCATGTCTTCGCATTCGCGGCCCTTTCCGAGGGTTCTGCCCCTTAATTAGGCCCGCGAAAGCACCGACGCAATGCAAGGATTGCAAATCTCCTTATGGCCAGAGCCGGATGACCGGGATGCCGCAGGTGAAGGCGGAGAGGGGCGGTCGCGACTGCGTCGCGGATTTGGATGCCCGAGTGTCAGGCCAGGCTGGCCCAGAGCATCCAGATCACCGACAGGCCGAGGATCAGTGCCATGACGCGGTTGAAGGCGCGCATCTGCCTGTGTCCGATCCGGGCGCCGCCCCAGGCCCAGGCCGCCAGAGACAGCCAGCAGATCGCGCCGAACAGGAGGGCGAAGACCGCCAGCCCGGTTGCGCGATCCTCGAGCGGCAGCACGAATGTCGACAGCGACGAGACCGATGCCAGCCAGGCCTTCGGGTTCAGCCCCTGCACCACGGTTCCCGACCAGAAGCCCGGCGCCTGTCGGATCTCGTCGCCCTGGATCCTGCCCTCGTCGCGCAGCAGGGACCAGGCCATCCACAGGAGATAGACCGAACCGATGACCGTCATCGGCCGGGCGATGGCCAGGATCCAGCCGGTGCCGGCCAGAATCCCGGTGCCGAAGACCAGGAACAGCGCCAGAAAGCTGGCCGTCGCGCCACTGACGAAGCGCAGTGCCCGGCCCGAGCCATAACGGGCACCGGTCATCGCACCGATGATGTTGACCGGCCCCGGCGTGGCCGAGGCGGCCAGCGCAAAACCCGCCATGGCGAGCAGCGTCTCGAGCGGCGGCATCAGCGCAGGAGCGGCAGGCGGCCGCAGATCCGGTCCACCGCCTTGCGCGGCCCGGCAATCAGGATCGCCTGCGGGGCATGGTCCGGCAGGGGGGCTGCGGCGATCCGGGCGGAATAATCGGCATAATCCCGGGCCTCGAAGGCCGCGCGCATGTAGGCAAGGCGCAAGGGCAGCCCGGACGCGGCCTCGAACAGCGCGGGCAGATCGGCCGCCGGGGCGCCGAGCACGGGCAGCGCGACCGTGGTGATCCCGGCAAGTGCGATGCCGTCCTGCGTGGGCGTATCGGCCCCGACCAGATCGGGGCGCAGCCGCCCCAGGCTCATGCCCAGAACGGCGGCGAAATTGGCCTTCAGTCCGGTGGGCAGGGTTTCATCGAGAATGATGACCGGTTTCAATGACATGGCAAGTTCCTTTCGGAGCCTGCCCTGCCATGCGGGACGCGCCTGCGTCTTGGACGAAATTGACCTGTCAGTGCCGGATCAGGGCGCCGGGCGTCACCCCGTAATGACGTCGGAACTGGCGGATCAGATGAGCCTGATCGCAGAACCCGGCCCCGGCAGCGGCCTCGGCGGCGGACACCCCGTCGAGCAGCAGGCGCCGGGCGTGATCCACGCGGATGCGGAGCACATGGCCATGCGGGGTCAGGCCGGTGGCGCGGCGGGTGCTGCGGATCAGGTAGGAGGGATTCAGCCCGACCGCCCGGGCCAGATCGCTGAGGCCGAGATCGTCGCCCGCGGCGACGGCGGCCTCGATCCGGTCCAGCATGGCACGGATGGCGGCGGGCTCCCGGCCGGGCCTGCGCAGCTCGGCGCGGCCGTAATGGGCAAAGGCCTGCGCCAGAACCTCATGCACGGCCTCCTCGGTCGCGAGCCTCCTGTCGGCTGCCGGGGCATCGTTCAGCCCCTGCGCCAGCCGGGCCAGCGCCCGGGTCAGGGCGAAATCGCGATCCCTGGGGGCGATCTCGGCAAAGCCGCGAAGGCTGCGCAGACCCAGCACCGAGCGCACCGCCGCCTCCGGGGCATAGAGCATGTTGTAGCGCACAAGTCCCACCGCCGCGTGGCCGGTATGGGCCTCTTCGGGGTTCATCAGCGAGAGCGACCCGGCGGGCAGCACCATGTTCTCGCCCCGGCAGAGATAGCCGCCCGCACCCTCGGAAATCGCGCCGATGGCAAAGCCCTCATGCGCGTGGCGGGAAAAGGTCTGGGTGCTGAAGGCGGCTTCGAAAAGCTCGATGCCGCCGAGCCAGCTGAGATGGTGATATCGGTTGCGCTGCATCCCGCCCGCATATCATTCCTGTGCCCGTCCCGTGAAGGGCGGCTCTGGCCCCGGAGGCGGACCTTGCGGCCGCGCCGCCCGGACCGGCGGGCCTAGAGCAGAAGCGACATCGGCTCTTCGAGTCCTTTCCGGATCTCGGCCAGAAGCTGCGCCCCGAGCGCGCCGTCGACCGAGCGGTGATCGACCGAGAGCGTGAGGCTCATCACCGGGGCCAGCACGATCTGATCGCCCCGCCCTATGGGGCGACGTTCGGCTGCGCCCGCCGCGAGGATGCAGCTTTGCGGCGGATTGACGATGGCCGAGAAGCTGCGCACCCCGTACATGCCGAGATTCGAGACCGAGAAGCCGCCGCCCTGATAATCCTCGGGCTTCAGCATGCCGGCGCGGGCGCGGGCGGCCAGCGCCTTCATCTCGGCCGAGAGCGTGCCGAGGCTCATCCGGTCGGCGCAGCGCAGGATCGGCGTCATCAGCCCGCCATCGGTGGCGACCGCGACCGCGATGTCGATATCCGAGAGCTGCCAGATCTCGTCGCCGCGCCAGATCACATTGGCCTCGGGCAGGCGGGCGAGCGCACGGGCCGCGGCCTTGACGATGAAGTCATTGACCGAGATCCGCGCAGAGCCCTCGCGGCCATCGTTCACCTGCGCGCGCAGCGCCATCAGCGCCTCGAGATCGGCCTCGGCCTCGAGGTAGAAATGCGGGATCGTCTGCTTGGCCTCGGACAGGCGGCGGGCGATGGTGCGGCGCATCTGCGAGACGGGCCGCGCCTCATAGGGGCCGAGACCGGGCGGGATCGGGGATGGCGTCGCGGCCGGTTCCGGTGCAGTTTCGGCCATGGTTTCGGCTGGCGCGCTGGCAATCAGCCGCTCGATATCGACCCGGACGATGCGGCCCTTCGGCCCCGAGCCCGACAGCCCGTCGAGCGTCAGCCCGGCCTGCGTCGCCAGCCGCCGGGCCAGCGGCGAGGCGCGGGGGCGGTCGGGACCCGCCGCAGGAAGCATGCTGGGGGCCAGCGCGGCGGCGGCGGGGGCTGGTTCCGGGGCTGTCGCAGTCGGGGCGGGCTCGGGGTCCGGGCACGATTCCTCCGGCAGGGATTCGCCCTCGGCCAGCAGGACCGCGATCACCTGGCCGACATCGGCCCGGGCGCCCGCCTTGACGGCGAGGCGGCCGACGAGCCCCGGGGCCTCGGCTTCAAGCTCCATCGTGGCCTTGTCGGTCTCGACCTCGGCCAGCGGCTGGCCCTTCTCGACCCGGTCGCCGGGGGCGACCAGCCAGGCGGCGATGACGGCATCTTCCATCCCGGCCGAAAGCGCGGGCAACGTAAGCTCGGTGGCCATGTCGGTCTCCTTGTGTGCGGGCTCAGGATCTGCGGGGGCAGGGTCTGTGGGGGCGGGCGGCGGTCATTCGGCGGCGAGCGGCCGGCCCTGATCGGCCATCGCCGTCCGGATCGCCTGGACGATATCGGCGGGACGGGCACAGGCCGCGGCCTCCAGTACCTTCGAGATCGAGGGCGAGGCCTCGCCGCCCGTCACCCGCTGCACCGGCTGGTCGAGCCAGTCGAAGACCCGCCGCTGCAGCTCGTCGGCCAGCATCCCGCCATAGGAGGTGCCGCGCGCGCCCTGCTCGACGATCAGCACGTTGTTGGTCTTGCGGATCGAGGCCTCGATGGTTTCCCAGTCGAGGCTGGCGCGGTCGAGGCTGCGCAGATCGATGATCTCGGCATCGACGCCGAGGTCTTCGACCACGGCACGGGTCTTCTCGACCATGGCCAGATAGGTCAGGATCGTCAGCCGCGATCCGGGACGCACGACCCTGGCCTTGCCCAAGGGGATGCAGTAATCGAGATCCTCGACCGGCGCCGCGCCCTTCGAGGCGTAGAGATCGACATGCTCGATCACCAGCACCGGGTCATCGCAGCGCAGCGCCGAATTCATCAGCCCGACATAGTCGAACGGCGTCGAGGGCGCGACGATGCGCCAGCCCGGGGCGGTGGCGAAGATGCCCGCCGGGTCCATCGAATGCTGCGAGCCGTAGCCCGTGCCCATCGCGACCTTGGTGCGCAGCACCAGCGGCATCGGGCTGTCGCCGCCGAACATGTGCCGGGCCTTGCCGATCTGGTTGAAGACCTGATCGGCCGCGACCCACATGAAATCGGGATACATGAATTCGATCACCGGGCGCACGCGGCCATCGGCGGCCATGCCGGCGGCCAGCCCGGTAAAGGCGTTCTCGGCGATGGGGGTGCCCAGGCAGCGGTCGGGGAAGTCCTGCGACAGCCCCCGCGTCGCGCCGTTGGTGCCGCCCTTCAGCCGGTGCACATCCTCGCCCAGCACGACGATGCGTTCATCGGTCTCCATCCGCCGGTGCATGACATTGGCCACCGCGTCGATGAACTTGGCATTGGCATCGAGCGCGCCCGAGAAGTTGTCTTCTTCCTCGTAGCGGGCGCCGTCCATCTCGCTCAGATCGCCGCGCAGCCCGGCATCGCGAAAGCTTTCCTCGGGCCAGAGCGCCGGAATGACCCGGGTCTTGCCGTCGACGGTCTCGGTCAGCTCGCCCGCGATCTCTTCCATCATCGTCTCGCAGCGGGCACGCAGCCCCGCCACCGCGTCCTCGCCGATGATCTGACGGGTCTGCAACAGCCCGGCCAGCCCCTCGATCGGGTCGCGGGCGCGCCATTCGGCCTCTTCGGCCTTGTCGCGATAGCCGAAGGCCGAGCCGGGCAGGGGGCCGTTCTGGTGGAAATAGCGGTAGAGATCGGCCTCGATCACCACCGGGCCCTCGCCCGCGCGCATGATCCGGTTGGCCTCATGCGAGGCGATCAGGACCGACAGCGCATCCATCCCGTCGACCTTGAAGGCGGGGATGCCGAAGGCGAGGCCCCGCGCCGAGAGCCGCGGCTCGGCGGTGGCCTCGCTGACATGGGTCGAGACGGCATAGCGGTTGTTTTCGATGAAGAAACAGATCGGCAGTTTCCAGGCGGCGGCCAGGTTCATGGTCTCGAGAACCGAGCCGATATTGACCGCGCCATCGCCGAAATAGGTGTAGACGACATCGCCGGTCCCGGCCTGCTGATGCGCCCAGGCCGCGCCCGCGGCCATCGGCACGCCGCCGCCCACGATGGCATTGGTGCCAAGGTTCCCGGCCTCGGCCCAGCGAAGATGCATCGACCCGCCGCGGCCCCGGCAGAAGCCCTGCGCAAGGCCCATGATCTCGGCGAGCGTCTTCTTCGACAGATCGCGGATCTCGCCGTCGAACTCGGCCTCGGGGTCGATCCCCGCCTCGGCGACATAGGCCAGTGCCTTGGCCAAGAACTGGTGATGCGCCCGGTGCGAGCCGTTGACCTGATCGGTCGGCCGCATCGCCAGCGCCGAGCCGACGGCGCCGCCTTCCTGCCCGATGGCGGAATGGGCGGGGCCATGGACGAGGCCGCGTCCGGCGAGGTCCAGCACCTTCTCCTCGAAGGCGCGGATCAGGCAGAGCTGCGACAGCATGGTGCGCCCGGTCTCGGGGTCGAGCGCATTGCGGTCGGCCTCGGTCGCGCGGATCTCGCGCCAGGGGGCCAGCGGGGTGAGGTCGGTGAAATCGGGCATGAGGGGGCTCCGGGAAATTGGGGTCAGGCGGCGAGGAAGCCGCCATCGACGGGCAGCACGGTGCCGGTGATGAAGCTCGCGCGGTCCGAGGCGAGGAAGAGGATGGGGGCGACCAGCTCGGCCTGCGTCCCGATCCGGCCCAGCATGGCCCGGTTCAGGAACCAGTCGGCACCGCCGGGGCGGGCGAGCTGGGCATTGGCCATCTCGCTGTCCATGATGCCGGGGGCGACGGCGTTGACGCGGACCCCGTGCGGGGCCAGATCGCGCGCCATGGCCTGGGTCAGCGAGCGGATCGCGCCCTTCGAGGTCACGTAACCGGCGGTCGAGCCGCCGGCGACGAAGCCCGCGACGGAAGACAGCTGCACCACATTGCCGCGCCGGGCGATCAGGGCCGGGGTCAGGGCGCGGGCCACGTTGAAGGCACCGCCCAGATTGACCGCGATCACCCGGTCCCAGACCTCGGCCTGGGCGGGGTCGTCGAAGGCGGCGCGGCCCGCGACGCCCGCATTGCTGACCAGAACGTCAAGCCCGTCAAGCGTTGCGGCCAGCGCCTCGACGGCCGCGCGGTCGGTGACATCGAGCGGGATCGCGCGGGCCTTCAGCCCGCGGGCGGTCAGGGCATCCGCGGTTGCGGCAAGCGTTGCCGGGTCGATATCGGCCAGAAGCGTTTCGGCCCCGGCCTCGGCGAAGCCCTCGGCAATGGCGGCGCCAAGGCCCCGGCCCGCGCCGGTGACAAGCACCCGTTTTCCCTGGAAATCGGTCATGGGTCTCTCCTCAGGCCATGTGCAGGCCGCCATTGACCTGCAGCGTCTCGCCGGTGATGAACCCGGCCGCATCGGAACAGAGAAAGGCGATGGCGGCGGCCACTTCCCCGGGCTGGCCGAGCCGCTTCAGGGGCGTGTTGGCCAGCGTCGCCTCGGCCCGGGTCTTCATGTAATCGCCGATCATCGGGGTCTCGATGATGCCGGGCGCGATGCCGTTCACGCGGGTCTTCGGCCCCAGCTCATGGGCGAGGCTGCGGGTCAGCGACACCATAGCGCCCTTCGAGGCGGCGTAATGCGCATTGGTCAGCGCGCCGCGATAGGCTGCCATCGACGAGAGCGTGACGATCGAGGAGCCCTCGGTCAGATGCGGCACTGCGCGGCGCAGAAGGTAGAACACCCCGTCGAGATTGATCGAGAGCGTCCGGCGCCAGGCGGCATCGGTCATGTCGGCGAAGGGTTCGGCCAGGTAGATGCCGGCCGATGGCACGATATGGTCGATGCCGCCGAATTCGGCCACGGCCTCGTCGATCAGCGCCTGGGCCGCGTCGGGATCGGCGGCGTCGATCTGCTGGCAGATCCTTGCGCCCGTCCCGGGCAGGGTCGCGGCGAAGGCCTCCAGGGGCGCGAGGTCGCGGTCGGCCAGCAGAAGATGCGCGCCGCCCGCGGCGAAGATCCGGGCGACCTCGCGGCCGATGCCGCCATTGGCGCCGGTCAGGATCAGCGACCGTCCGGTGAAATCGAATGAGGTGGTTGCGCGCGCCCGGGGCGTGCACTGGCGGTCGGGCATCGCCGATCCTCCCTGATGGCTGCCTTTGGTCGGGACAGTTGCATAAATTGGTCGGACCAGTCAACATGGCTCCTGCGTCCTTTTGCGGGAAGGAAGGCCGGGCAGGGTGACTTCATCCCACAGGGCAAGGATGTTAGGCTTGCCCGCCCCGGTCTGACCGGTTGGACGGGACATGGCGGAGAAGGGGACAAGCATGGGCAGGGACCTGCCGGACGACATCGCGGCCCGGCTGGGGCAGCGGATCGCGGGCGGCGAATTCGGCGCGGGCGCGCGGCTGCCCAGCGAACGCGCGCTGGCGGCCGAATATGCGGTCTCGCGCGCGGTGGTGCGCGAGGCGCTGTCGCATCTGAAATCCGACGGGCTGGTCGAGGCCCGGGCCGGCTCGGGCGTCTTCGTCACCGAGAATCGCGAGGCGCGGGCCTTCCGGATGACCGGGGTCGATCTCGATGGCACCGAGGCGCTGGCCCAGGTGATGGAGCTTCTGGAGGCGGTCGAGGTGGCGGCGACGCGCTCGGCCGCGCTGCACCGGGACGCGGCGGATCTGAAGGCGATCCGGCGGGCGCTGATCGGGATGGAATATGCCATCGCCAGCGACGAGCTGGGCGACGAGGAGGATTTCGCCTTTCATCAGGCCATCGTCGAGGCCACCCATAACCCGCATTTCGTCTCGCTCTGCCAGCATCTCGAATTCGGCGCGCGTGACGTAATTCGCCGGGCGCGGGCCAATACCCGCGCCAACCTGTCGGATCTTCTGGACGCGGTGCAAGCCGAGCATCAGGCGATCTACCGCGCCATTGCCGAGGGCGATCCCGAGGCCGCCGCTGCCGCCGCCGCGCGCCATCTGAGAAACGCGGCAGAGCGGACCCAGCTTTACCGGCGGCGGGGGGACGAGGCATGAGCGGGGTGCACACGGGCGGTTGCCTCTGCGGCCGGGTGCGGTTCCGCGTCACCGGGACCTTCGGGCATTTCTTCCTGTGCCATTGCGCGCGTTGCCGCCATGACAGCGGATCGGCCTTCGCGGCGACGTTGTTTGCCGGGCAGGCGCGGCTCGACTGGCTGGCCGGGCGCGACCAGGTGCGGACCTTCCGGCTGGAGGGCACCCGCCATGCGCGGGCCTTTTGCGGGGCATGCGGCTCGGCGCTGCCGGTCGAGACCGGGGACGGGGGGCTGACGGTGCCGGCAGGCTGCCTTGACGGCGATCCGGGGATCGCGCCCGAGGCGCATATCTGCTGGGCCGACCGGGCGCCCTGGGAGGATGCCCTGGATCGGGCCCACCGGCTTGCGGGTCTGCCGGGCGAGAGCTGAGGCGGGGCAAAGGCGGGGGCGCCGCCCTCCCTGTCGGAAGGACGGCGCCGGGGGACGGGCCGGGGCGCGGAAAGCCCGGTCGGGCCGGGAGGGAGTGCCCGCGCCGCTTTGGCCCGTATTCCGTTGAACCGTATCTCGGCCGCGCTCAGATCGCGGCGGTGACGGTCATGGTCGAGAGATAGGCTTCGATCCCCTCGATCCCGCCTTCCGAGCCGTAGCCCGAATCGAGCACGCCGCCGAACGGGGTCTCGGGCAGGGCGAGGGCGAAATGGTTGATGCCCAGCATCCCCGATTTCAGCCGGTCCTGAACCTCTTGCGAGACCTCCATCGAGCGGGTGAAGAGATAGGCCCCGAGCCCCACCGGCAGGCGGTTGGCCTCGGCCAGCGATGCCTCGAGGCCCTCGCTGCGCATCACCAGCGCGATCGGGCCGAAGGGTTCCTCGTTCATCGCCAGCATCTCGGGGGTCATGCCCGAGACCACGGTGGGGGCGAAGAAATTGCCGATATTGCCGACCCGCGCGCCGCCGGTCTCGAGTTTCGCGCCCCGGCCTTCGGCATCGGCGACCATCTCGGCCACCTGGTTCAGCTGCGCCTTCTGGGTCAGCGGCCCCATCTGGGTGCCCGCCTCGAGCCCGTCGCCCAGTTTCAGCGCGGCCGCGCCCTCGGCCATGCGGGCGACGAAGTCGTCATGCAGCGCGTCGTCGACGATGAAGCGGGTGGGCGAGACGCAGACCTGGCCCGCGTTGCGGTATTTCCACTGCACCGCCATCGGCACCAGCCGGTCGAGATCGGCATCGGCGGCGACGATGACGGGGCCATGGCCGCCGAGTTCCATCGTCACCTTCTTGAGGTGCTGGCCGGCCTGGGCCGCGACGATCCGGCCGACCCGGGTCGAGCCGGTCAGCGAGACCTTGCGGATCTCGGGGGCCGAGATCAGCGCATCCGAGATCTCCGAGGTCTTGCCCCAGACCACCGAGATCGCGGCCGGGGGCAGGCCCGCATCGAGCAGCACCCGGGCGATCATCCAGGCGGTGCCGGGCGTTTCCGAGGCCGGCTTGATCACCACCGAACAGCCCGCACCAAGCGCCGGGGCGACCTTCTGCATGGTGTTCCAGGCCGGGAAGTTCCAGGGCGTGAAGCAGGCCACGGGGCCTGCGGGTTTCTTCAGCACGCTGATATGGATCGAGGGCGCGCGCGAGGCCACGATCCGGCCATAGACCCGGCGGCCTTCCTCGGCGAACCAGTCCAGAAGATCGGCCGAGCCCATCCATTCGCCCCGGGCCTCGGCCAGCGGCTTGCCCTGTTCGAGCGTCATCACGCGGGCGGCCTGATCGGCGCGCTCGCGCATCAGATCGGCGGCGCGGCGCATCACCTTCGAGCGCTCATAGGGTGACAGGGCCGACCAGTCGGCAAAGCCCTTCAGCGACAGGCGGGCGGCCTCTTCGGCCTCGGCGCGGCCCGCGCGCGGGATCGTCGCCAGTTCCTGCTCGTTGGCGGGGTTCGACACGGTCATCGTGCCTTCGCTGGCGGTGGCGCGGGCCTCGCCGCCGATGATGAGTGTCATGTCGGGATACATCTTCGTCTCCATCCGGTTTCGGGGGGCTCAGCCCGCCGAGAGTATTCCTTGCGCCGCCTTCCGCGCAATCATCATCACCGCCGCCTGGGTATTGCCCGAAACCATCTCGGGCATGACCGACGCGTCGATCACGCGCAGCCCGTCAATGCCACGGACCTTCAGTTCGGGATCGACCACGGCGGCGAGGTCGGTGCCCATGCGGCAGGTGCCCGCCGCATGGTAGATCGTCTGCCCGTTGGCGCGGGCGAATTGCAGCCAGTCCTCGTCGCTCCGGCAGTCGGGCCCGGGGCTGAGTTCGGCCACCCGGTAGGCATCCATCGGCGCCTGCCCGACGATCTCGCGGCCGAGCTTCATGCCGTCGACCATGGCGCGGCGATCCTCTTCGGCATCGAGGAAATTGGGCCGGATCTCGGGCTGCTGCGCGATATCGGGCGAGGTGGCATGGATCGAGCCGCGCGATTGCGGGCGCAGCTGGGTCACGCCCAGCGTCATGCCGGGGAAGCGGTCGAGCTTGCGCTCGGCGGCATTGGCGTAGCTGGCATGCATGAAGAAATACTGCACGTCGGGCCGGTCGAGACCCTCGCGCGAGCGCAGGAAGCCATGGGCGAGCCCGGTGCCGTAGGTCAGCACACCCCGGCGGGAAAGCGCGTATTTCGCGACCTCGCCCAGCAGTTTCGGAAAGCGCGTCAGCTCGTTCAGGGTGACGGGTTGCGAGACCCGCCAGTTCATCCGGGTGCAGAAATGGTCGAGATAGTTCTCGCCGACGCCGGGCAGATCGTGGACGACCTCTATGCCAAGCCCGCGCAGCCGGTCGGCATCGCCGATGCCCGACAGTTCCAGCAGTTGCGGGCTCTGGACCGCGCCGGCGGCCAGGATCACCTCGCCGGCCTGGACGCTGAGCGCGCCGCCGGGCCGGGAAAGGGTGACGCCGGTCGCGCGCCGACCCTCCAGCAGCAGGCGGGTGGCGCGGGCATGGGTCAGCACGGTCAGGTTGGAGCGGCGGCGGGCCTTTGCCAGCCAGGCGCGGGCCGCCGAATGACGCTCGCCGCGCTCCTGGTTGACCTGATACCAGCCGACGCCCTCTTGCCCCGCGCCGTTATAGTCGGGGTTGAACCGCTGGCCCTGTGCGCGGGCCGCCTCGATGAAGGCCTGGCCTACGGGGGTCTTCTCGACCACCTCGGCGATGGGCATCGGGCCGTCCTGCCCGCGCATGCCGTCGGGATCGGGCCCCGCCCAGCGTTCGAGCGCGCGGAAATGCGGCAGCACATCGTCCCAGCCCCAGCCGGTGCAGCCGCGGTCCTCCCACAGGTCATAATCCCCGGGCTGGCCGCGGACATAGATCATGCCGTTGATCAGGGTCGAGCCGCCCAGTCCCTTGCCGCGCGGAATGGCGATCCGGCGGTTCAGCGTGGCGGGCTCGGCCTCGGACCAGAAGCCCCAGTTATAGGCTGGGTTGGTCAGAAGCTTGTAGAACCCGGCAGGAATGGTGATCCAGGGCGAACGGGCCTCGCCGCCCGCCTCGCACAAAAGGACCGAGGCGCGGCCCGAGCGGCTGAGCGCCTCGGCGAGGATGCACCCCGCCGTGCCGCCGCCGATGATGACGTAATCGAAGCGGCTGCCATCGGGCAGGTCTTGCGGCATCTGGCGCGTCCTCAGTCCTGGGGGGTGGCAGCGGGCAGGGCGCCCAGATGTTCGGCCATCAGCCGGATCTGCTGGCGCAGCATCGGCAGACCGGGATGGACCCGCGCGCCCGCCGCGCGGGCGGTGGCCAGGAGCCGGGTCTCGACCGGGTCCATGATCGCGTCGGCCACGACCTGACCGGCATGGAAGGCGGTATCCCCGAGCGGCAGCGGATCTTCCGGTTTCAGCCCCAGCGAGGTGGCGTTGACGATCAGATCGCGGCTCGCGGTCTCGGGCGCCCCGGCGGCGACGGGCACGTCCGGATAGGCCAGGGCCACCCGGGCGGCGAGATCCTCGGCCTTGTCCTGCGAGCGGTTGACGATGGTCAGGCGCGAGACCCCGGCCTCGGCCAGGGCAAAGGCGATGGCGGCACCCGCGCCGCCCGCGCCCAGAAGGCAGGCATTCATGCCGCGCGGCTCGATCCCTTCCGAGCGCAGCCCCTCGACGAACCCGAGCCCGTCGAGAATGGCGCCGGTCAGCGTGCCGTCGGTCTCGCGTCGCACGACATTGACCGCGCCGATCCGGGCGGCATCGCCGATCAGACGGTCGCAGAGTGCGACGATCTTCGTCTTGTGCGGCACGGTGACGACGAAACCGCCGAAGGATTCGATGCCCTTCAGGCCCGCGACCGCCGTGGCGAGGTTCTCGGGATGGACCTGCATCGGCACCATCACCCCGTCGATTCCCTCGGCCGCGCAGAGCGCGTTGATTTCCTGGGGCGTTTTCACATGGCCGATGGGATCGGCGAGAATGGACCAGACCCTGGTCTTGCCGGTGATCATCCTGTTCCTCATGTCATCAGGAGCCCGCCGGCGACGTCGATCGTCTGGCCGGTGACAAAGCTCGATTCCGCATCCGTGAGCCAGAGCGCGGCCTCGGCCACCTCGGCGGGCTCGCCCAGACGCCCCAGAGGCGTCATCTCGACCTGGGCCGCGTTCACCTCGGGGGCGACGCCCAGCACCATCGGCGTCTCGATCCGGCCCGGCGCCAGCGCGTTGACGCGGATGCCATGGGGGCCGAGCTCGCCCGCCAGGTGCCGGGTGAAGCCGAGGATCGCGGATTTGGTCGCGGCGTAATGGCAGGCGACCACCGGCATGAAGGTCTTGCCCGCGACCGAGGACATGTTGACGATCCAGCCCCTCCTGGCCGCGATCATGCCCGGCGCCAGCGCGCGGACGGTGTTGAAGCTGCCGGTGAGGTTCACGTCGAGCACGCGGCGGAACTCGGCCGGGTCCATTTGCCAGACCTTATGGGCGACGCCGTCATGCTTGGGCGAGATGCCCGCATTGTTGATGACGGTGTCGAAATTGCCCCCGGCGGCCTCGAGCGCGGCGGCCAACGCGGTATAATCCGAGACATCGCAGGTCACGGGCAGGACCGATCCGGCGGCGCCGGAGGCCGAGATCTGCGCGGTCGCTTGGGCCACGGCCCCGGGGTCGAGATCGCAAAGCGCGACGGTCGCGCCGCGGGCGGCGAAGGCTTCGGCAATGGCCAGCCCGATGCCCCGGGCGCCGCCGGTGACCAGCACGCGGCGGCTTTGATGCGACAGGCGGGTGCGGAATTCGGGGCGGACGGTTTCGCTGCGGGTCATGCTCATATCCCCAGATAGGCCTGCCGGACATAGTCGTCCTGAAGCAGGTCTTCGGCGCTTTCGGAAATGACGACGCGCCCGTTTTCAAGCACATAGCCCCGCTGCGCGACCTTGAGCGTCGAATAGACATTCTGCTCGACGATCAGCACGGTGGTGCCCTTGGCAGCGATCTGCCGCACCACCTCGAAGACCTGCGAGACGATGATCGGCGCAAGCCCCAGCGAGGGTTCGTCGAACATCAGAAGCCGCGGATTGGCCATCATGCCCCGGGCGATGGCGACCATCTGCTGCTCGCCCCCCGACAGCGACGAGGCGGTCTGGTTCAGCCGCTCGCGGACGCGGGGGAAGATGTCCATAACCTCTTCCAGACGCTCGTCCTGGAAATCGCGCGCGGCGCGGCGATAGGCGCCCATCAGAAGGTTCTCGCGCACGGTCATGTCGGGGAAGAGCTGGCGCCCCTCGGGGATCAGGGTGATGCCCCGGTCGACGACCTGATCGCCCCTGAGGCGGGTGATGTCCTCGCCGCAGAAGGTGATCCTGCCCGATGTCGGCTTGATCAGCCCGGCGATGGTCTTGAGCGTCGTCGTCTTGCCGGCGCCATTGGCGCCGACGATGGTGACGATCTCGCCTTCCTTCACGTCGAGGCTGACATCCTGCAGGATCGAGGTCGGGCCGTAGCCGGCATGGATGTTTTCAACGGTGAGCATTGGCGAACTCCTTGCCCAGATAGGCCTCGATCACATGCGGGTCGCGGACCACCTCATGGGGGTCGCCCTCGGCGATGACCTCGCCCGCGGCCAGGACCAGCACGCGGTCGGACAGCGACATCACCGCCTGCATCACATGCTCGATGGCGATGATCGACACGCCGCTGTCGCGGATTGACAGCATCAGGTCGATGGCGCGGCGCACATCGGTCTGGTTGATGCCCGCCATCACCTCGTCGAGCAGCAGGATGCGCGGCTCCATCGCCATGACCCGGGCAACTTCCAGCCGCTTGAGCCCGCCGATGGTCAGCCCGCGCGCCTCGTCCTGCAGAAGCGGGCCGAGACCCATCCGCCAGGCGGTCTGGCGCGCGGCCTCGCGGGCGTCATGTTCGTCATGGTGGCGGTAGAAGGCGCCGACCATGATGTTCTCCTCGACCGTCATCGCCGCGAAGGGCTGGACGATCTGGAAGGTCCGGCCGACGCCGAGGGCCGCGAAATCGGCCGGGTTGACCGGCGTGTGATAGCCGCCATCGGGGCCGCGCACGGTGACCGAGCCCTCATTCGGGGTCAAAAAGCCCGAGAGCATGTTGAACAGCGTGGTCTTGCCCGCGCCATTCGGCCCGATCAGCCCCAGCACCTCGCCCTCGCGCAGGGTGAAGTTGACGTTCTTCGTGACATGCAGCCCGCCGAAGCGCTTGTTGAGGTTCTGAACCCGCATCACGTCGCGGCCGATGCCCTCACGGTCGGGCGAGGGGGGCGTCGTGGCCTGTGCGGGGGCCTTGATGCTGTCGGTCTGGGTGGTGGGCTCGTCCTCGTCCAGCTCGTGATGCGGCGCGCGGCGGAACTTCTGCAACAGGCCGATGATGCCGTTCGGCATGAACAGCACCGCCAGGAGCAGCACGACGCCATAGACGAAGCCATGCAGCCCCAGTGCCGAGGCGCCGAACGAGGCCCGCGCCCATTCGGTCAGCGGCACCAGCAGGACGGCACCCAGAAGCGGACCCGAGACTGTGCCGAGCCCGCCGATCAGCGCGAACATCGCGATCTGGATCGAGAAGGTCAGCGAGAACATCGCCGAGGGCTCGATGAAGGTCAGGTACATCGCGTGGAAGGTGCCCAGCATCGCGCAGAGCGCCGAGGAGATGGCGACCGCGACCAGCCGCACCTGCACGGTCTTTACGCCCGCGGCCTTGGCAGCGGATTCGCGTTCGCGGGTGGCGATCAGGTAGAAGCCGAGCCGCGAACGGCGCACCGCCCAGACCACGACCAGCACCGCGCAGAGCATGCCGAAGATGATCAGCAGGGACGGCCAGCGTTCGCGGAAGACCATCCAGGTCCAGCCCAGCTTCAGCGGGATCATCTTGCCGGTGGCGCCGCCGGTGAACTCCGAGAAATGCAGCGTCAGGACCCGGAACACCTCGAGAAAGGCGATCGAGGCCAGCGAGAAGAAGGGCCCCTTGAGACGGAAGCAGGGATAGGAGATTGCCATGCCGACGATCGCCGCGATGCCCGCGCCCGCGAACATGCCGATCCAGGGCGTGATGCCGAGATTGACGAGGATCACCGCGGTGTAGGCGCCGATGCCGTAGAAGGTGGCATGCCCCAGCGAGAGCTGTCCGGCAAAGCCGCCGACCAGGTTCCAGGCCGAGGACAGCGCCGCCATCAGGCAGATGGTGACGAAGATATGGGTGACGAAGGCATTGCCGATCCCCAGCGGGATCAGCAGCAGCGAGGCCAGCACCAGGGCCACGCCGATGGCGGGCCAGGGCAGCGACGGGGCGGACACGGAGGAGGTGCCGGAGGTCGTTTCGTTGCTCATGGGAGGGGCCTCAGGACAGGTGCGACAGGTTTTGCCGGGCGCCGAACAGGCCCGAGGGCCTCAGGATCAGGATCAGCAGGAACAGCCCGAAGACGACGGCCTCGCGCAGGTCCGAGCCGATGTAATAGCCCGACAGCGCGTCGACCTCGCCTATGATCAGCGCGCCGAGGAAGGCGCCGGGGATCGAGCCGAGCCCGCCCAGCACCACCACCACGAAGGCGGTCAGCACGAAATAGGTGCCGATATTGGACGAGGTCGGGTAAAGCGGCGCGATCAGCACGGCGGCAAGGCCGACGCAGGCAGCGCCGAGCCCGAAGGTCAGCACGTAGATGTGGTTGACATTGATGCCCATCAGCTCGGCCGCGCCGCGGTTCTGGGCGACGGCGCGGATGGCGCGTCCGGTCTGGGTGTATTTCAGGAACAGCTCTAGCCCGATCACCAGCAGGATGGCGGCGCCGAAGATCATCAGCTGTCCGCTGAGCAGCCGCAGCTCGCCGAATTCGAGCGGCGCGCGCAGGCCATGCGGCGGGGTGTTGGCGATGTCGGCACCGAAGATCAGGAGCGCGAGGTTGATCAGCGCCGTGGACAGGCCGACGGTGGCGAAGATCTGGATATGGTCGTCGCGGGCCGACATCAGCGGCTGGATCAACAGTCTTTGCGTCAGCGCGCCCATCACGAACAGCACCGGCACGACGACGATCACCGCCGCATAGGGGTGCAGCCCCATCTGGGTGGTGATCAGCCAGGTGATGAACATGCCGCCCATCAGGAATTCGCCATGGGCGAAGTTGACCACCTTGATGATGCCGAAGATCAGCGTCAGCCCGATGCTGACGATGGCGAAGAGGCCGCCCAGCATCAGGCCGTTCAGAAGGATTTGCAGGAATGTCGTCATGTCGGCTCCGCCACGTTCGGAGGGCGGGCGGCACCCGCCCCCGCCGGTTTCGGGGGGTGTTCGCTGCCAGCGCGGCCAGCGGGGCCGGGGCAGATCCTGGAAGACGTCCGGCGACAGGGCCGGAGCCGGGGGCCGGACCGGTCCGCCGGTCGGCCCCCGATGCGGTCAGCCGAACCCGTCCGCCGGGCCGGCCAACCGCGACACGGTCACTCGGACTGGCGGATCTCGGCGACGGCGGCATCCGGCGGATAGACCGTCAGGAGCTTGCCGTCCTGCCATTGCATGCCCATCATCCGCGCGCGCTCGTTCTGGTTGGTGTCGTCGAACTTGACGCCATAGCCCGCCGCGGTGGAGCCATCGGGAATGTCCATCGCCTTGACCGAGGCGACGATCTGGTCGGGTTCGAAGCCCTCGCCCTCGCCGATGGCCTGAAGCACCGCGAGCGCGCCGACATAGTTGGTCAGCGAATGGCCCGAGCGCGGCTCCTGCCCGTATTTGGCGCGATAGGCCTCGAGGAAGGTCTCGATGCCCGGGGTGAAGTCGGGATTGATCGCGTATTGGGTGAAATCGACGTCATAGATGCCGTCGATCACATCGGCGCCGACCGCATCGGCCGTGGGCTGCATCGAGTAGCCGCCGCCGCCGCCGATGATCGCCATCGGCTTGTAGCCGGCCTCGTTGGCCTGCTGCAGGAACAGCACCGTGTCGTTCTGATACGAGGTCTGCAGCACCACGTCGACGCCCTTGCCCTTCAGGTCGAGCACCAGCGAGGACATGTCGACGATATTGGCCGGGTAGCCCGATTTCAGCACCACGTTCAGCCCGCGCTCCTTGGCATGGGCGACCTCGTGACCGGCGACCGAGGTGCCGTAGGAGCTGTCCTCGTAGATGATGCCGACCTTCAGATCTTCGGGCGCCTTGCCGGCGGCGGGGGCGATCTGATCGACCAGCATGTCGATGACGGCGATGCCCATATGCTCGGCGGTGGGGTTGGTGCGGAACAGGTAGGTCATGCCGCGCCCGGTCACCTCGTCGGCGACGGCGCCGAGCTCGAAATAGGGGATGCCGGCCAGTTCGGTCACCTGCGAGGCCGCGATCACCCGCGACGAGGAATAGGTGCCGAAGACCGCCTTGACGCCCTCGAGCGAGATCAGCCGGCGGGCTTCGCCGATGGCCTGGTTGTTGTCGACGGCATCGCCGCGCTCGAGCACGATCTGTTCGCCGTGAAGGCCGCCCGCGGCATTGATCTGGTCGACCGCAAGGTCGAGCCCGCGCGCGCTTTCCTCGCCCAGCAGCGCCAGCGGGCCGCTGAAGGGATAGAGCGAGCCGATCTTGACATCGGCCAGCGCGCTGCCGCCGAGCGTCAGGCCAAGCGCGGTGCCCAGCAGGATGGATCTGGTGGTCATGGTGGTTCCTCCCGTTTCGGATGACGTGTTATGGGCAGGCGGCACGACCGGACGGCCCTGGGGCGCGCGGCCGGTCGGCCGAATTCTGTGGGCGGCGTTTCCGGCCCGGGCCCGTCGTTCAGGCCGGTCGCTCAGGCCGCATCGGTCAGCAGGATGATCTTGCCGGTATGGGCCGAAGCCTCGAGCCGGGCATGGGCGTCCTGCACCCTTTTCAGCGGAAATGTGGAATCGATCACCGGTCCGGCGCCCTTCTGAAGGATCAGCGGCAGCACCTTCGCCTCGATCTCGCGGGCCAGCTCGGCCTTCATCGCCAGGGGCCGCGCCCGAAGCGTCGAGCCGCAGAGCGTCAGGCGCTTGAACAGCACCGGGCCCATGTCCATCTCGGCGCGCGAGCCCTGCTGGAAGGCGATCTGGGCGATCCGCCCGTCCTCGGCCACCAGGTCGAGATTGCGCTGCATGTAGGGGCCGCCGACCATGTCGAGGATCACCTCGGGGCCCTTGCCGCCGGTCAGATCGCGTACCGCCTGAACGAAATCGGTATCGCGGTAATTGACCGAGGCCGCGGCGCCCAGCTTCTCGGAGGCGCGGCATTTCTCGTCGCTGCCGCAGGTGGTGATGACGCGCGCGCCGATCGCCCGGGCCAGGAGCGTCGCGGTGACGCCGATGCCCGAGGTGCCGCCATGGATCAGCGCGGTTTCCCCGGGCTGCAGCCCGGCGCGGATGAAGAGGTTCGACCAGACGGTGAAATAGGTCTCGGGGATGCCCGCGGCCTCGGTCATCGACAGGCCCTCGGGCACCGGCAGCGCGACATCGGCCTGCACGATGGCCTCTTCGGCATAGGCGCCGCCCGCGACCAGAGCCATCACCCGGTCGCCGGGGGCAAAGCGGGTCACGCCGGGGCCGATCTCGAGAACCTCGCCCGAAAGCTCCAGCCCCAGCACGTCGGAGGCGCCGGGCGGCGGCGGGTAATTGCCCTCGCGCTGCATCGCATCGGGGCGGTTCACGCCCGCAGCATGGACACGAACCCGCATCTCGCCCGGCCCGGGGGCGGACAGGGTCCGGGTTTCGAGCGTCAGCGCCTCGGGGCCACCCGGAACGGGTGCCGTCACGGACAGAACGCCGGTCATCGGGCGGTTCCCACCGGGCATTGCGCCCGCGCCTTTGCGACCTGACGCGACTGTGACAATTTGAACATGCAACCTCCCGTTTGCCGTTGGCGGCTCCCCTTCCGCCCTGCGACGTTATGTGTAATTTGTTATAACAACATGTCAACACGATTTCGGGGAGGAGCGAAGGTGATGACGTCATGAACGGGGCCGATCCGGCGGCCTGGATCAGGCCGGTCGAAAAGCAAAGCCTGAGCGAACAGGCCTATAGGGGATTGCGCGAGGCACTGATGCGGGGCGAGTTGCAGCCCGGCACGGTGCTGACGCTGCGGCCGCTGTCGCAGCGATTCGGGATCAGCGCGACTCCGATGCGCGAGGCGCTGATGCGGCTGGTGGCCGAGAATGCATTGCGGCTCGATTCGCGGGGGCGGACCTGCGTGCCGTATCTGACCCGCGGCATCCTGATGGAGATCCGCGGCATCCGCGAGCATCTGGAGGGCAATGCCGCGGCCGAGGCCGCGCGGGTCGCCGTGCCCAAGGATATCGACGCGCTGGAGGACATGCATCGCCGGATGATCGCGGCGCAGGATGCGGGCGATTTCGCCGAGGCAATCGGCGAGAATACCCGCTTTCATTTGATGCTGTGCGAGATGGCCGGGCAGCCGGTGGCGCTCGATCTGGTGTCCAATCTCTGGATGCGCTGCGGGCCGATCCTGTCGCATCTCTACGATGGCGGCATCCCCCCCAACTGGGAGCCGCACCCCCATCGCCGGATCGTTGCCGCGATCCGCGCGGGCGATGCCGAGGCCGCCCGCGACGCCTTGATCTACGACATTCGCGGCAATGGCGAGGGGCTTCTGGCCCATGTCGCCGAGGGCCTGCCCGATTAGGGCAGGCTGCGGGCAGGCTCAGGCGGCGGCCAGATCGGCGATCAGCCCCAGCGGGTGACGGGCCGGGACACTGGCCAGCCGCTCGGTCTGGCAGCGACAGGAAAAGCCGGTGGCGAGGACCGGCGCTTCGTCCCCGATCTTCGGCGCCCAGGACATGTCGAACAGGCGTCTCGAGACGGTCTGGTGACGGGTCTTGTGCCCGAAGAGCCCCGCCATGCCGCAACAGCCGGTGGCGGGCGTGTCGATTTCCACGCCCAAGGCTGCGAAGACCCGGCGCCAGTCGGCGGCGGCCTCGGGCGCGCCGGTCGTCTCGGTGCAATGCGAAAAGAGCTTGGGCGCGGGGCCTGTCGCGGCGAGATCGGGAAAGCGCCGGCCCGCCGCGATCTCGCGAGAGAGGAATTCCTGCGGCAGCAGCACGGGCGGCAGCGCGATGCCCGCCTGCGGATAATCCTGCCGAAGCTGCATCACCACTGCGGGGTCGAGCCCGATCAGCGGTGCGCCTGTCGCGGCGGCGGCCTCCAGATGCCGGGCGAAGCGGTTCGCCATCGTTTTGAAGCGTGGATCGCCCAGGCTTTGCGCGGTCTTGCCCGCGGGACGCATCGCAAGCATGCGCGGCCGGTAGCCAAGCGCCTTCAGCCCGGCCAGCGCATCGGTCCGCGCCGCGCCGTCGAACAGCGCCGAGAACCAGTCCTCGATGACGATCACCGTGCCCTCGGGCAGCGGCCGGGCCAGATCGGCGGCGCCGATCCGGTCGGCGCGGGGCAGGGCGGGGGCCAGTGCCTTGGGCAGATCGACCGTGCCGGTCAGCGCCCCCCCGATCCGGGCCAGCAGCGGCCAGACCGGGCTCATGAAGGGCGCAAGGGCCTGAAGAGTCACGCTTTCGCGCTCGGCCAGCAGCATCAGCCGGTCGGCCAGCGGGCGCGCTTTCCGGGTATAGAGATCGGCATAGAAGGCAGCGCGCATGGCGGGGATGTCGACCTGCACCGGGCAGCTCGACGCGCAGGCCTTGCAGCCGAGGCAGGCATCGAGCGTCGCTGTCAGATCGGCCTCGAGCGCGGCATCCACGCGGCCCTTCAGCCGCGCCTGCCGCCAGGCGCGCAGCGCATCGGCCCGGCCCTTTGGGCTCTGGCGCAGATCGGCGGTGGCCTTGAAGGAGGGGCACATCGGCGTCGCCGCGGCATAGGACAGGCATTGCGCATTGCCGTTGCAGCGGAAGGCGCGGGTCAGCGCATCGCCCTCGGGCGCGTTGAAGGGGCGGAACGGGATTTCGTCGATGGCGGGCACGGGTGCGTCAAGGCCCACCAGCTTGCCCGGATTGCAGCGCCCGGCCGGGTCGAAGGCGGCCTTGACACCCTGCAGCGCGGCATAGGCCTCGGCCCCGATCCAGTCGCGCAGGTAGGCCCCGCGCACGCCCTTGCCATGTTCGCCCCAGAAGATGCCGCCATGTTTGCGGGTCAGTTCGAAGACCGCATCCGAGACGGCGACCAGCCTCTCGCGGTCGGTGTCGATGTTCAGCGCGGGCCGGACATGCAGACAGCCGACATCGACATGGCCGTAGATCCCGAAATCGAGCCCCTGGGCGTCCAGTACCGCCAGGAAATCGTCGAGGAAGGCGGGCAGGTTTTCGGGCGGCACCACGCAATCCTCGACAAAGGCCACGGGGCGCGCGCGCCCGTCGACCTTGCCCAGAAGCCCGACACCGGCCGAGCGCACCGCCCAGAGCTCGCGGATCTCGGCGGCATCGCGCGCCATGTGGATCGCGCGGGCGCCGGGCAGGGCATGGATCGAGGTCTCGCAGGCGCTCAGGCGGGTCCGCAGATCGGTCGCGTCATCGCCGTTGAACTCGATGAAGACATAGGCCAGCGGCTGGCCACGGCTTGCGCGCAGCGCGGGCGGCAGCCGGGTCAGGATGCCCGCGCCATCGGCCAGCTTCTGCACGCGCTCGTCCATCACCTCGATGGCGGTGGGCTCGAACTCGGCCAGCGGCATGGCCGAGGCCAGCGCCTCGCGGAAGCTGGCAAATCCCGCGACCAGCAGACGCTTTTCGCGTGCGAGCGGGCGCAGCGCCACGCGGATCCTGCTCACCAGCCCCAGCGTGCCCTCGGCGCCCAGAAACAGCCGCCACCACTCGAAGCCGCCGGCCTCGGGGCAGGCGCGTTCCAGATCGTAGCCGGTGAAGCGGCGGTTCAGCCGGGGCGTCGCCGCGATGAAGGCCGCGCGCCCCGACCGGGCGGCGGCCTCGGCCGCGTCCAGCGTCGGGCGGGCCCAGTTGGGGGCGGGGGCGAGGCTTGACAGCAGGCCCTCGGGCCGGGCGATCTCGAGCCCGAGGATATTGTCCGAGGTCTTGCCATAGACCCGGCTGCCCTTGCCCGAGGCATCGGTCGAGACCATGCCGCCGATGGTGCAGCGGGTCGAGGTCGAGGTCTCGGGCGCGAAGAACACCCCATGCGGGCGCAGCCGCTCGTTCAGATCGTCGAGCACCATCCCGGGTTCGACATCGGCCCAGCCTTCGGCGGCATCGAAATCCAGCAGCCGGTGCATGTGGCGGCGGGTGTCGACGATGACCCCGCGGCTGAGGCTCTGGCCATTGGTGCCGGTGCCGCCGCCCCGCGCGGTGACGGGCATGGCGGCAAAGCGCGGCTCGGCCATGACCCGTTCCAGCGTGACCATGTCGGCGGCATCCATCGGCGCCACGACCAGATCGGGCATCACCTGATAGACCGAATTGTCGGTCGACATCGCGCTGCAAAGCGCCCGGTCGGTCTCGATCTCGCCACGGAACCCGGCTGCGCGGAGTGCCAGGGTCAGGTCAGGCGGGCTTTGCTTTGTCATGGCGGCCTTTCGCGGGATCTGCGGGTCGGAGGCCTCTTGAACCACAATCTGCGCCTTCGTAGAAATGGAAAGACATGAAGCTAGGTTCGGAAAATCTGAATATCACGCTCCGCCATCTGCGGGCGCTGCATGCGATCCGGGCGCAGGGCAGTTTCGCGCGGGCGGCCGAGGCGCTGGGGGTGGTGCCCTCGGCCCTGACCGAGACCGTGCGCCAGGCCGAGGAGGAGGTCGGGGCACCGCTTTTCGACCGCCGGATGCGGCCGCCGCAGCCGACGCCGCTGGGGCTGGCCTTCCTTGAGGAAACCGCGCCGGTGCTGGCCGATCTCGACCGGGCGCTGGGGCGGATGCGGGCGCAGGCGGGGCTGAGCGAGGGCCGGCTGGCGGTCGGGGCCGCGCCCTCGGCCATCGGCGATCTGGTCGGGCCGGCGCTGGCGCGGTTCCGCGCGGCGCATCCGGGGATCTCCTGCCTGCTGCATGACGATGTGGCCGAGCGGCTGGCGGGGCTCGTCTCGGACGGTACGCTCGATCTGGCAGTGGCGGGACGGGCGCGGCAAAGCCCCGATCTGACCCAGACCGAGCTGCGGCGCGATCCGTTCGGGCTGGCCTGCGGGGGGGGGCACCGGCTGGCCGGGCGCGATGCGGTGGCCCTGTCCGAGATCGACCCGGCCGAGGTCATCACGCTCTCGGCCGAGACCGGCACGCGACAATTGCTGGCAGGCGCCGCGGCCCTGCCCGAGGCCCTGAAAGAGACCCGGCTGCAGGCCCATTCGACCATCGCGCAGCTGTGCATGATCCGGGCCGGGCTGGGGGTCGCGTTGATGCCGAAAGCGGCGGTGGGGCTGTTCGGCGATCCGGCGATCCGCTTCGTTCCGGTGACGGGTCTTGGGCTCTGGCGGAGGCTCTACCTGCTGGAACCGGCACGGCGGGCGCGCTCGCATGTGGCGGCGGCGTTCCTGGCCGAGCTTGGAAAGAGCCCGGGCGCCACCTGATTGGGCTAGCGCCCGGGGGGAGCGGCCCCGGGACCGAGGAAGAACCGGGGCCTTTCGGGTCAGGCCTGGCGCGCGCGCCGGGCCCGAATGTGTTTCCAGACCGGCGGCAGCACCGTGGTCAGGACCAGAAGCGCGATCAGCACCATGCAGATCGGCCGGGTGAACAGGATATGTTCGTTGCGCACGTCCAGCAGCAGAGACAGGCGCAGGTTGCTTTCGATCAGCGGCCCGAGGATCACCCCCAGCGCCACCGGCGCCAGCGGCAGCCCGGTCTTGCTCATGACATAGCCCAGCAGGCCGAAGCCGAACATCAGCCAGACATCGAACAGCGAGTTCTGCACGCAATAGGCGCCGACGATGCTGAGGCAGATGATCAGCGGGATCAGCAGCGGGCGCGGGATCCGCAGCACCTGGGCGAAGAGATTGGTCGCGAAGGAGCCGCCCAGCGGGATCAGGATCAGCGATGTCAGGAACATCTGGATCATGAAGCCGTAGATGATGTCGGCGCTGTTTCGGAACAGGTCGGGGCCGGGTTGCAGACCGTGCACAAGCAGCCCGCCCATGATTACCGCCGCGACCGAGCTGCCGGGAATGCCCAGCGTCACCGTCGGGATCAGCGCCGCAGCATTATCGGCATTGTTGCCGAATTCCGAGGCGGCGATGCCTTCGGGATTGCCCTTGCCGAAGCTCTCGGGGTCCTTCGACATCCGCTTGGCGCGCTCATAGGCCAGGAAGGACACGAAGCTGCCGCTGGCGCCGGGCAGAAGCCCGACGAAGATGCCGTAGAAATAGGCCCAGCTCCAGATCCTGAAGTAACGCGGGATCTCGCGCATCGTCTTCAGGAAGGGCTGGAAGTCCAGCCTGATCCGGGCGCCCACGGCCCTGGCGGTATCCTCGGCCATCTCGAGACAGGGCGGGATGGCGTAAAGCCCGACCATCAGCACGACGATGTCGATGCCCGATTCCAGCTCGAGCTGGCCGAAGGTGAAGCGGTCGGTCGACATCACCGGGTCGAGACCGACCATGCCGATGAAAAGCCCGATCAGCGCCGAGAGCATGCCCTTGGGCAGATCCTCGCCCAGAAAGACCGCGACCGCGGCCATGCCGAAGATGCCGACCCAGAACACCTCGGGCGGGCCGAAGGCCAGCGTCACCAGCGACAGCGGCGGCGCCAGCACCATCATCGCGATGGCGCTCATCATGCCGCCGAAGGCCGAGGACAGAAGCGCGATCTGCAGCGCATAGCCGGCGCGGCCCTGCTGGGCCAGCGGGTAGCCGTCGAAGGTGGTCACGATGGCCGCGGGGGTGCCGGGGATGCGCAACAGGATCGCGGGGATCGCCCCGCCATACATCGCGCCGTTATAGATGCCCGCCATCATGCCGAGCGCGACCAGCGGGTCCATGGTGAAGGTCAGCGGCAGCAGGACCGCGATGCTCATGGTCGCGGTCAGCCCGGGCAGCGAGCCGACGACGATGCCGACCAGCACGCCGCCGACCATGGCCAGCAGGTTGGGGAAGGTCAGAACCGCCGGCAGCGCATCGAGAAGCGGAGAAAACAGGTCCATCTCAGCTGCCTCCGAGCCGGGTCCAGATCTCGGCCGGCAGCGGGCGCGAGAGGATCTGGATGAAGACGATATAGACCATCGCGAGGAAGCCCGCGGTGGTGGCCAGGATCGGCAGCGTCCGCCGATAGCCGAGCGTGACCGACAGCAGCGGCACGGTCAGCGCCGATGTGGTCAGAAAGCCCAGATATTTCAGTCCGATCAGTGCCAGGGCCATGATGCCCGCGACCAGGAAGAAGCGGCCGGGGCTGGCGAAGAAATCGGGATTGTCGCCGGTCCGGGTCTGTTTCAGATAGCCGCGTACGGCGATGAGCAGGCCCAGCAGCACGGCGGGGCCCAGCACCAGAAGGGGAAAGACGCGGGCATCGGCCCCGAACCCCAGCGCCCTGTGAATGCCGAGCGCGGCGAGAATCGCCACGCTCGTTCCCAGAACGACATCATTGTGGATGGATTTCATGATGTCCTTTCGACGGGGTTACTCAAGCCAGGGGCTCTCGGCCCAGATCTTGCGCATGGCCTGGTCGAAGGCGTCGAGCTGGGCGGCGAAATCGGCGCTGTCGGCGAAATCGAGCACCACGCCCTGATTGATCGCATCCTTGCGGAAATCGGGGTCGTTCACCGCCTGGGCGATGGCCGCCGACAGTTTCCCGACCGCCTCGGCGGGCATGCCCTTCGGCCCGGCAAAACCGCGCTGCGACGAGGCGACGATGTCGAAGCCCTGTTCCTTCAGGGTCGGGACCTCGGGGGCAAGCTCGGACCGCCTGGCGGCCATGATGCCCAGAATGTCGATCGAGTCCTGATAGTTGACCGCCTCGCCAAGATTGAAGCTGCCGACCGCGACATGACCGCCCATGGTGGCGTTGCGCGCGGCGACGCCGGGGAAGGGCACGAAGGTGAACTCGGCCCCGGTCAGCTTTTCAAGCTGCAGCCCGGCCAGGTGATCGTCGCCGCCGAAATTGCCGGTGGCCATGGTCACGACCTTCGGGTTTTCCCTGGCATAGTCGACCAGCCCGGCAATGTCCGTGAACTGGCTGCCCTTCTTGACGTTCAGTGCCGCAGGATCGGTGACCATGTTGGCGATGATGGTGAAATCCTGCCAGGTGAAATCGGCCTTGCCCTCGATCGGCTTGGTCACGATCGACGGCGTGGTGATGACGCCGATGGTGTAGCCGTCGGGCTTGGCATCATGCACCGCCTGCCAGCCGATGATGCCCGAGGCGCCGGTGCGGTTCTCGACCACGACCTTGGCGCCGTCGCCGAGATATTTCTCGATATAGGGCGCGACGGTGCGCACCATGATGTCGCTGCCGCCGCCGGCGCCATAGGGCACGACGATGGTGACGGGCTTCTCGGGATACTCGGCCAGAGCCGCGGTCCCGGCCAGCAGCGCGATGGCAGCCAGCGAGGCGGTGATGCGTTTCATCGGGTCTCTCCTTGTTGGGTCTTATCGGACGGCAGGGTTAAGGCGCCGTCACGCCACGTTCCATTTTTCCAGCGCCGGCATCAGCCAGCCGGGTTTCGGCGCGCCCGCGGCGATGGCCTCGATCCGCGCAGCCTCCTTGGCCAGCTTGTCACGGCAGAGCGGCAGCAGAGCGGCGGCATCGGCGGCGGGCACCACCATCACCCCGTCATCGTCGCCGATGATGATGTCGCCGTGATGGACGACGACATTGCCGACCGCCACCGGAATGTTGACATGGCCCGGCCCGAGCTTGCGCGAGCCGCGGGCGCAGGTGCCGCGGGCAAAGAGCTGGAACCCGCTTTTGGCGATCCAGTCGCTGTCGCGGCACATCCCGTCCAACACCAGCCCGCCCAGGCCGCGCGCCATGGCCGCGCGGGTCATCAGCTCGCCCCAGACGCCCGACTGGCGGTCGTTCGAGGTCGAGGCGACGAGGATGTCGCCCGGCTCGGCGGCGTGAAGCGCGGCATGCAGCATCAGGTTGTCATCGGGCGGCATCACCACGGTGACGGCGCGGCCGCAGAGATGCATGCCCCTGGCGATCGGCTTGATGCCCGCATCCATGATGTTGCGGCGGCCGTAGCAGTCATTCGCGACCGGCGCCGGGATGTCGCTGAACCCGGCGGCGAATTCGGCGCTCAGCGGATGGTTCACGGGGGCGACCGAACAGTCGAAGCTCATGCGGAGGGTCCTTCCTTGGCGGGCGTAAGTCTGGCCACGGCGGCGCGCAGCTTGAGGCAGGCCTCTTCCAGAACCTCGATGCCGCAGGCAAACGAGATCCGGAAGAAGGGCGAGAGGCCGAAGGCCGCGCCCGGCACGCAGACCACCTCGGCCTCCTCGACGAAATAGCGTGTGAGGTCGGCATCGCTGGCGATGGTACCGCCATCCGGCCTTGTGGCGCCGATCAGGGGCGCGCAGTTGACGAAGAGATAGAAGGCGCCGTCGGGCGCGTGGCAGGACAGCCCCTCGGTCTCGTTGATCAGCCGGACGCCAAGCGCGCGGCGGGCGCGGAAGGCCTCGAGATTGGGGCCCATGAAGGCGCGGGTATCGGTCAGCGCGGCCAGCGCGCCGAATTGCGCGGGATGCATCACGCCCCCGGTGGTCTGGCCCTGATAGGTGCGCATGGCGTCGATCAGCGCCTGCGGCCCGGCCGCGAAGCCGACGCGCCAGCCGGTCATGCACCAGGCCTTCGAGACGCCATTGGCGGTCAGGGTCCGGGCCTTCATCGCCTCCGAGACCTGGGCGATGGTGAAATAGGGCGCGGGGCCGTAGCGCAGATGCTCGTAGATGTCGTCGCTGAGGACCATCACCTGCGGATGACGCTCCAGCACCTCGGCCAGGGCGCGGATCTCGGCCTCGGTCAGGATCGTGCCGGTCGGGTTGCAGGGGTTGTTGAGGATCAGCCAGCGGGTGTTCTCGGTGATCGCGGCCTCGAGAGCCTCGGGCCGCAGGCGGAAATTGTCGTCCCACCGGGTTTCGAGCCACACTGGCACGCCGCCATTCAGCCGCGTCATCTCGGAATAGCTGACCCAGCCCGGCGCCGGGATCAGCACCTCCTGGCCGGGCTCGAGGCTGGCCGCCAGCGCGTTGAAGACGATCTGCTTGACGCCATTGGCGACGATCACCTGACTGGCGCGGTAATCCAGGTCGTTGTCCAGGTGGAATTTCTGGCAGATCGCCTCGCGCAGCGCCGGAATGCCCTGAACCGGCGGATAGCCGGTGCGGTTCTCGGCCAGCGCGGCGACGCAGGCGGCCTTGATATGGTCGGGGGTCGGGAAATCGGGCTCGCCGGTCGCCAGCGAGATCACCCGGCGGCCCTGGCCGCGCAGATCCCGCGCCAGCTGCGCCGCCTCGAGCGATGCCGAGGGCTTGGTGTCGCGCATCCGGCGGCTGACCGGATCGATGACGGGTATGACGGTCTCTGGGTCGGCTCTGTTCATCTCTGCTCATGCCATGACCGCGCACCCCGTGCAGCGGGGGTCGAGTCGGGCACGTCCTCGAAGGTTCGGAATATGTCGGGCGCGGTCGTCCGTTCATGGCGGTCCGCCGCGCTGTCTGCACGCTACCTAGTCAAAATAGGTTTACGCAAGCGAGTAATTCTTACCTTTCTGTCGAGAAAAAATTACGATAGACCAAGTGGCGGCGGCCCGCCGGGCGCCGGCCTGCCAACTGCCTGAAACCTTGCGTAAACCTAATGAAAGCCACTGCGGAGCCCTGCCATGTCGATCCGCCGCCTGAAGACCCTTGTCGCCATCTCGCGCCATGGCAGCCTGTCGGCCGCTGCAGCCAGCGAGCATCTGACCCGTTCAGCAGTCTCCTTGCAGATGAAGCAGTTCGAAGAGGATCTGGGCGTCGAGATCTTTGACCGGCGGCGCCGGGTTCCCGAGCTGAATGCCCGCGGGCGGCTGCTGGTGCCCAAGGCCATCGAGGTACTCGCCGCCTATGACGAACTGCGCCGCACGGCGCGGGGCGAGGCCACGATAACCGGCACGCTCAATATCGGCGCGATGTTCACCGCCATGACCGGGGCGGTGCCCCATGCGATGAAGCGGATGCGCGGGCTTTATCCCGACCTGCATATCCAGGCCGCCCCCGCCCATTCGGCCAATCTGGTGGCGCCGGTCGATCGCGGCGCCCTGGACGCGGCCTTCATCGGGCGGCCGCCGGTGCTGGGCTCGCGGCTGGTCTTTCACACCGTCACCGAAGAGCCGTTCCACCTTCTGACCGCCGGGGATTGCCCGCTCGATGATCCGCGCGAGATCCTCGAGGCCTATCCCTTCATCCGGATCAGTCGTTCGCTCTGGTCGGGGCAGCTGATCGACGACTGGCTGGTGCGCGAGGACATCACGGTCCACGAGGCGATGGAGCTTGACGGTATCCAGATGATCTCGACCATGGTCTATCACGGGCTGGGGGTGGCGGTGGTGCCCCGGCGCTGCGTGCCGGCGCCGAACCCGGTTGCGGTGCGCGAGATCGCGATCCCCGGCCTGGCCGGGCGGCCGGTCGGCATCCTCGCGCGCGATGACAGCCCCAAGGCCAGCCTGATCGATGCCTTCTGCACCCAGATGCGCCTGGTCGTGGCCGAGATCGGTCGCCGCGACGCGCCGGACGATGCGGATCAGGGGGCGTAAAGCTCGGCGAAGGCATTGCGCACGTTCTCGGTGACGGCTTCGAGCCGCCGCTCGATATGGCCGCGCATCTCGTGCTGGGCCGCCTCGGGGTCGCCCGCGCGCACCGCGTCGAGAATGCGCCGGTGCGGGGCGGTGGTGACGACCTCGGGCCCGTCGCGCTGGCTGAGCGTGCGCAGATCGATCAGCCGCACGAAATGGATGCGTCCGTTGACGTTTTCCAGAAGTCGGCTCAGCTCGGCATTGCCCGAGAGTGCTGTCAGTCGCATATGGAACGCTTCGTCGAGCCGGACCAGTTCCACCGGCGAGGTGCCGGGCTGGTAATCGGGGCAGGAGGCCTCGAGAAAGACCTCGAGCGCGTCGAGTTCCTGCGGGTCGGCGCGGTGCGCGGCAAGCTTGGCGGCCTCGCATTCGATCGCGGCGCGGGCCTCGTAAAGGTCCATGATCTCGCCCGGCGTCAGCGAGCGGCAGAAAAAGCCCTGACCGGGGCGGAACACCAGAAACCCCTCGGCCGCGAGCCGGTTCAGCGCTTCGCGCAGCGGCGTGCGGCTGGTTTCAAGCTGGCGCGCCAGCACCCCTTCGTTGAGGCGCGAATCCGGCTTGAAGGCATAGGTTGCGGCCATCTCCTTGAGCATCCGATAGGCTCTTTCAACCGTACCCGCCGTTTTTTTAGCCATTTCAATGGTTCCGTCCGAAAGGAGAAGAGGCGCGGATCCACAATAAGGGCGCCGGACAGAAAAACAATTGATTTGCGTTCCGGCCTGTGTATCACCCTGTATACAGCAAAGCATACCAAAACCGGACCCCGGCGAAGACGGTGACGGGCCCGGCATGAGCCATGTACGGGTCAGGCAGGGGCCGGAGCGGACGGGACGGCATGAACGGGCAGGAGACGCAGGTGACGCAGGTGATGAACGGGGCGCAGGTCATCCTGAAGATGCTGGAGCTGCATGGCGTGTCCCATGTCTTCGGCCTGCCGGGCGAGACCACCATCGGCTGGTACAAGGAATGGCGCGCCCATTCGAACATCGAATTCGTGCTGACCCGCGACGAGCGCACCGCGTCCTATGCCGCCGAGGCCTATGCCAAGGTCACCGGCCGCCCGGCTGTGCTGGAGGCCCCGAGCCCGGGCGTCACCCATTGCACCCCGGGGATTGCCGAGGCCTTCCTCAGTTCGGTGCCGGTGATCTTCTTCAGCTCGGACATTCCGGTGAACCAGGACAAGAAGCACGGGCTGACCGGGATCGACCAGACCGCGCTTTATGCCAGCATCTGCAAGGAATCATTCTACCTGACCTCGGTGAAGGACATTCCGATCCTGATGCGCCGGGCGTTCCGGGTGGCGACCTCGGGCCGGCCCGCGCCGGTCCATATCCGGGTGCCGATCAACATCTTCCACGAGACTGCCGAGATCGCCGATCTCTATGCCCAGCCGGAATACAGCGAATACCCGGCCCACCGCCCGGTGGCCGATCACGGCAGGATCCGCGCGGCCATCGACACGCTGCTGGCGGCCGAAAAGCCGCTGATCGTCTGCGGTCAGGGCGCGCTGATCTCGAAGGCGGGCGCCGAGGTGCAGGCGCTGGCCGAACTGTTGCAGGTCCCGGTCGCGACGACGACGCCCGGCAAGGGGCTGATGGCCGAGACCCATCCGCTGGCGCTTCGGGTGATCGGCGCGCGGGGCGGCATGGGCTATGCCAATGACTATGCCAAATCGGCCGACACCGTCTTCTTCGTCGGCACCAATACCGATTCCAGCTCGACCGATCACTGGACGCTGTATGGCGACCCGGCCTCCAAGACCTTCCTGCATCTCGACATCGCCGAGGCCCATGTCGGCAACAATTTCCCGCTGAAGGTGGGCATGGTGGGCGATGCCCGCGCGACGCTGGCCTACATGGCAGAGCTGATCCGGGCCGAGCATCCGCATCTGACGCGTCCCCGGCTCGACCTGACCGACATGAAGCGCACGGCGCTCGATGCGGTCTTCAACTCGAACATCGAAATGCCCGAAGGCACGATCTCGCCGGTCAAGCTGACCCGCGCGCTCGATACCCTGCTGCCGCCCGATGCCATCGTCACCGCCGAGCCCGGCGTCGCCGCGATCTACCCTTCGGCACTGCTGTCGGTGCGCGAGCCGGGACGGCGCTATCTGACCAATTATTCGATGGGTGCGCTGGGATATTCGGTGCCCGCCGGGATCGGCGCGGCCTTCGCCGGTGACGGGCCGGTGATCTCGCTGACGGGCGACGGCTCGCTCGCCTTCGTGCTGGGCGATTTCGAGACCATCCGGCGCAGCGGCAAGAACATCACCGTGATCCTGACCCGCAACGACACCTACGGCTGGATCCGGGGCGAGGCGATCCTGCTTGACGATGTCGACGAACCCTGGAGCACCGATTTCGGCGCCGTCGATTACGTGCAGGTCGCCCAGGGCTTCGGCTTCCAGACCGCGCGGATCGAGAGCGATGCCGAGATCGAGCCCGCCCTGCGCGCGGCCCTCGCCCATGAGGGCGCTAGCTTCATCGAGATCCGCGTGCCCTCGCAGGACAAGATCGTGCCTTTCGTGCCCTCCTGGGTGCGCGCTGCGCAAAAGAAGAAACTGCCCTATTTCAGCTGATATCCCACCCGGCACCGAGCAAGAGCGCGAAAAACGCGCCGCCCCCAACACGGAGACGACGCCATGAAGATCCTGACCCTGCCCCGGACGCTGCTGTCGCGCGCTGCCCTGGTCGCCGCCGCCCTTGCGCTGCCGCTGGCGGCCCCGGCCGCCGCCGACTTTCCCGACAGGGACCTGACCCATATCATGCCCTGGAGCGCGGGCGGCGGCACCGATACCGTCATGCGCCAGTTCATGAGCTTCGCCGAGAAGACCCTTGGCACCGGCATCAACACCCAGAACGTGACCGGCGCGCAAAGCGGCATCGGAACGCTCAGACTGATGAAGTCGCGGCCAGACGGCTACACCATCGGTTCGCTGACCTGGGACAGCGTGATCACCGTGCCCTATTACGAACTGGTGCCGGGCTATGACACCGACCGGCTGGCCTATCTGGGCTCGGTCACCGTGCATCCGACCGCGCTGATCGTGCGGGCCGATGCGCCCTTCGCCACGCTCGACGATTTCGTCGCCGCCGCCAGGGCCGCGCCCGGTACGCTGAAGATCGCCAATGTCGGTACCGGCGGCGTCTGGCACCTGCCCGCGCTCGACTTTTCCAAGGAGGCCGGGATCGAGGTGCAGCATATTCCCTATCCCAAGGGCTCGGGCCCCGAGCGCGAGGCGCTGCTGTCGGGCGAGGTCGACGCGATGTCCTCGAGCATCTCGGCGGCCTATGCCGCCGTGCAGGCCGGTCAGGCCCGGGTTCTGGCGGTGATGTCGGAGACGCGCGACCCCAAGTTCCCCGATGTGCCGACCTTCCTTGAATCGGGCTATGACGTGGTCTGGGGCAGCTTCCGCCTGGTCGCGACCCAGGCCGACGTCGATGCCGACAAGCGCGCGGCGCTCGAAGCCGGCTTTGCCGCGGTGTTCGATCTGCCCGAATTCCAGCAAGCGGCCGAGAAATCCGCGATGGGCGCGCATTGGATGGATGCCGAGGCAACCGCCGCCTATGTGAAGGCCGCCCAGAAGAAGGCCTTCGCCCTGATCGACCAGCTGGTGGCCGAAGGCGTGCTGCAGAAGTAGCAATTCGGCCAGCCCCCCGGGGGCGGGGCCCGGATTTGCCGGGTCCCGCCTTCGACCGGCCCTCGGGTCGCGCCACGACCGGCCAAAGGGAGACCGCCATGACCGGAAAGACCAACGGCCAGATCCTGTTCGCGGCCGGCCTCGCCCTCGCCAATACCGTCTATGGCTGGCAGGTGCTGCAGATGCCGCGCCCCTTCGCCTCGGGCGAACCGGGGCCCGCCTTCCTGCCTGCCCTGTTGTGTCTCGCGCTTTACGGCATGTTGGCTCGCGTGCTGATTTCGGAATTCCGCGCCCGCGTTGAGGCCCGCCGCGCCGACACCTCGGACGCCGCCGATGCGGCGGCCGATACCGGGCTGCCCGGGCTGCTGCCGGTGCTCGGCCCGCTTTTCGCCATCGGCGCCACCGCGCTTTTCGTGATCGGCTTCGTCTGGCTGGGCTACGTGATCTCGGCTGCGCTCTACTGCTTTGCCATCGCATTCTACTTCAATCTCGAGGATAGCGGGCGCTGGGGCCGCTCGGCGCTGATGGCGCTGGCGGTCGGGGTCGGGGTGACGGGCTTCGGCTGGCTGTTCTTCGACCGGCTTTTCGGCCTGTCGCTGCCGCTCTGGGGGCTCTGACATGCTGGCCGATCTCGCCCAGGGCTTTCTCTCGCTCACCCATCCCGCCACCTTCCTGCACCTGATCGGAGGCTTCCTGCTGGGGCTCGTGTTCGGCGCCATCCCGGGCCTGACCGCGACCCTGGCCATCGCGCTTCTGCTGCCCTTCACCTTCGGCATGGAGGTGACCGATGCGCTGGTCATGGTGGCCGGGATCTACATGGCCGGGATCTATTCCGGCTCGATCACCGGCATCACGCTGAACATCCCCGGCGCGCCCTCGGGCGCGATCACCACGCTTGACGGCCACGCCCTGATGAAGCGCGGAGAGGGGCCGCAGGCACTGGGAATGAGCGCCTTCTCCTCGGCGCTCGGCGGCCTGATCGGCGCGGTGGTGCTGATCGCGCTGGCCCAGCCGGTCAGTTCGCTCGCGCTCCTGTTCCAGACCCCCGACAAGTTCTCGCTGGTGCTGATGGCGATCGTCACCGTCACCATCGTCTCGTCGGGCTCGCTGTCGAAGGCCATCGCGGCGATGGTGCTGGGGCTGATGATCTCGACCGTGGGCATCGACCCGATGGTGCCCGAGGGCCGGTTCGATTTCGGCAGCTATCACCTGATCGAAGGCATCGGGCTGTTGCCCGCCGTGATCGGGCTGTTCGCGGTCTGCGAGCTGATCGCCCAGGCGGCGACGCCCTCGGCGATGATGCGGGCCGACCGGGTGGCCCAGATCGTCCGGCCGCGGCGCCGCGATTTCCTGCCCTCGCTTGCGCATGTCCGCGAGGTCGGTCCCGTCGCCTATGCCAAGAGCGCGGTGATCGGCGTCGTGATCGGCATGCTGCCGGGCGGCGGCGCCTCGATGGCCTCCTTCATCGCCTATGCCGAGGCCAAGCGCTCCGCGCGTCGCCCCGAGATCTTCGGCAAGGGCTCGTATGAAGGGCTCGCCGCCTCCGAGACCGCCAATAACGCGATGTGCGGCGGCGCGGTGATCCCGCTTCTGACCATGGGCATTCCGGGCGACGCGGTCACCGCCATCATCTTCGGCGTGCTGCTGCTGCACGGGCTGGTGCCGGGGCCCGCGCTCCTGGGGTCGAATTTCATCGAGATCGCGCCGATGTTCGCGGCGCTCTTCGTGTCCTCGATCCTGGTCTTCCTGTCGGTCCTGGCCTTCGGGCCGGTCTATCTGCGGCTCAGCCAGATCAATCGCGGCGTGCTTTACGCCTTCATCGCGCTGATCTCGATGGTGGGCGTTTTCGCCTCGTCTTGGTCGGCCTTCCAGATGTGGATGGCGCTGGCGATCGGGGTGCTGGCCTTCCTGATGCGCCGCTTTGGCTATCCGGTGGTGCCGGCGCTGATGGGCGTGATCCTCGGCCCCTATTTCGAGGAATTCCTGCGCCGCTCGCTTATTGTGTCCGAGGGCGATCCGACGATCTTCCTCACCAGCCCCGCCAGCGCCGCGCTTCTGGGTCTGACCGTGCTGTTCGTCTGGTTCCTGCGGTTGCGCCCGGCGCTGCGCGACCGGCAGGCTGCGCGCGAAAGCGGCGAGGGCGAATAGCGGCCGGCCCGTCGGGGGTCTGTCGGGATCTGTCGGGGGCGGGATCGCCGCGCCATTTTCGCCAGCGCGCAGGACCGGAGCATCCCGAGGCCCGCAAGACGGCCCGAATGCCTGCGCCTGCGACCGGTAGTGTCCGGGCCGATCCTGCTGTCCGCGGGAATCCGGCAATATCGGCGCAATGCCGGTGATGTGGCCCTGTCTTCGTGTCTTTCTTCGCTCCTGCCTGGGCCCGTGCCTTGTCCGGGGGCTGTCTGTCGGCAGGACCTGCGGCCCCTTAGCCCCGGGCGGGCGGGCATGACCAGCGGCTTCCGGCGCCTGTCCGCTGCAAGACCCGGCAGCAACCGACCGGCCCCGAAGACGGGATCGGGATGCGGAAACGAGGCTCTGTCTGCGCGACGACAGAATCGTGGGGCGAAGGCCAGCCCGGTCTGACCGCCGTCAGACTTCGGCCGCGCCGCCAGCCCTCCCCCCGCAACAAGAGGCCCGGCCGGGCCGCCGGGGGTGGCAGATCCCCCGCAACCCGTACCCGGCGCGTCTTTTCGTAGCGGCGAGCGGTTTCTGCCGCGCCATGCGCTGAAAGCAGCCGAGCACGGCGCAGGATCGGCAGCTTGTTGCCGCTTGATGCGCGTGGATCCTGCCGAGCTTGCGAGCCCATGAGAAGCCCATGAGAAGGATGGCACCCGTGGGGCAGTCAACTGCGCCCCGGACCCGGCCCCGGTCGATCCGCCCGGTCGCGACAGCCCCTTCGGCCGCCTCGAAAGGATGGCGAATGGGCCATTGGTATAGTCCGCTCTCCTTTCGATATACGATTGCGCTTCAGCCCTGCCGGCTGAGACATATCTGGCAGGCTTCCCCCGCGTCTATCTTGGCCGCGATTGTGGGAGGAAGTCGTGTCACGTGGCAGGCCCTTCCGGTTTTTTCAAAGCGTTAAGGTTGCCATGAACACCCAGAGAATACGGTACTTCCTGTCCACCACGGCCCTCGTCTCGGTCGCGGCCCTTTCGCTCGCCCCGGCTGGCTGGGCCGAGGATGAGAACACGACCAGCAACTGGACCGGGAAATTCGACGATACCTTCAACTACTTCGAGAACTGGGACAACGGTTTCAACGGGGCCGATCTGGTCATCGATGGCGAAGACGTGGTGGTCAGTTCCAAGGGGGTCACGGTTGCTGCCGATTACGGCTCCAATCCCACGATTCCGGATGTCGGACCCCGGACTGTCACGATCTCGGGCGGTGCTACCCTGAATGCGACCTCCGACGAAAATGCCGTCCTGGCGATCGGCTGGAGCAGGGGCGAGACGGAATCGACCGTCACCGTGACCGGGGAAGGGTCCAGGCTTTATACTGCCGGCTCCTGGAGCCGCATCGGCTTTCAAGACGGTACGACCGGCGTCCTCTATGTCAAGGATGGCGGCACCTACGATGCGGGCTACCACGTCGCCATCGGCCGTGGCGAGGGGGCGACCGGGCGGATCGATGTCGACAACGGCAAGCTCAAAAGCGCTGAAGGCGCCGAGCTGATCCTTGGCTATGGTGCGAACTCGACAGGCCAGGTGGACCTGAAAAACGGCTCGACCGCGACCCTGAACGGCGGGGTCTATCTGGGCAAGTCCAGCGGTTCGAGATCGAACTTCAACATCCTCAGCGGTTCTTCCGCCACCACCAGCGGCGAGGTCACGGTGGGCGAAGGCAGCGATTTGACCGCGAGCTTCACAGTCCAGGGCGCAGGCTCGAGCTACACCGCCAATGGCGTGTTCCTCATGGGCGCGGGCAATTCCTCTGAGGCCGGTTTCAACATCCTCGAAGGCGCCGAGGCCACGACCAATGACACGGTCACGGTGGGTCAGGGCGCGGGCTCGGCCGGCTATGTCACCGTCGATGGGCAGGGCTCGACCTACACTTCCAACGGCGCATTTCGGCTTGGCCAGGGCACAGGCTCGACGGGCACGCTGACCGTCAGCAACGCGGCCGAGGCCAGCTTCGATAAGGGCCTTTCCGTCGGCGAGGACGGCACCGGTGCGATCTACGTGCGATCCGGCGGCAAGGCGACGTCCGAGGGGGATGTCATTCTGGGCGTGAATTCCGAGGGCGGCAGCGGCAAGCTGAGCGTCGCGGGCGCGGGCTCGAGCTTCACCCTGAAGGACAGCAATCTCGTCATCGGCTCCAAGGCCCCCAAAAGCGGCTCCAACGATTACCCGGGCTATGTGGCGGTCTCGGACGGCGGGACCCTGACGCTGCAGGGCGCTGACAGCGACCTGTCGCTGGGCGATGCAGCGCAGAGCTATGGCCTTCTTCAGGTCAGCGGCAAAGACGCAAGCGCCACCGTGGGCGGGGATCTTTCCGCGGGCATTTCGGGCACGGCCACTATCTTCATCATGAACGACGCGTTGCTCACCGTCGACGGCAAGACCTATCTGGCCAGGGGTGAGGGCTCGACCGGCAATTGGACCGTTTATGATGCCGACGTGGTTCTGAATGACGAGACCTATATCGGCTATGGCGGTCAGGGCGATATGACTATCACCGCAGGCGGCACGGTCACGGCGAACGACGCCGTCTCGCTGGGCCATGATGCCGGCGAGGGCGACGAGTATGGGGTGATCCGGATCTCGGGTGTCGGGTCTTCGCTTGAAATGACGGAATCGCTGCTTACGGTCGGTCATGACAGTGCAGGCGTTTCCGGTCTCGGGCTTGGCTTCGGCGGCGCATCCACGTCGTATCCCGCCGAGGGGGGTATCGTCTGGATCTCGGAAGGGGGGGCGGCCTCGGTCGGCGATCTCTCCGTCGGGCAGGAACAGGGCGCCACTGGCACCGTCGCCGTCGTCGGGTCGGGCACGGATGGCGATGAGAACACCGTCGCCTCGAGTCTGAAGGTTGCGGACAACGCCACCGTCGGCAACAGGGGGCGCGGCTCCCTGCTCGCACTGGATGGCAGCAGCGTCGAGATCGGCGGCGATCTTACGGTCGGCGCCGCATCCTCGGGCAACGGCATCATGAGGGTGAACAATGGCGCGACCGTCTCGGTCGGCACCGACGATGGCGAGGGCAATTACGACGGCACCGTCACCGTTGCGCGGGACAGTGGCTCGACCGGGACGCTTGTCATCGGCGCAAGCTATGACGTGGAAGAAGAGAATGGCGGCGCCGTGGCCTCGGGCCGCGTGAATGCCGGCAGGCTGGCCTTCGGCACCGGCACCGGCTCGCTGGTGTTCAACATCACCGACACCGATTACAGCTTCGGGATGGATGTCACCGGCGGCGGCGCGATCAACGCCTATAACGGCACCATCAGCCTGAGCGGCGACTATTCCGGCTATTACGGCAATACCAATATCCATGGCGGGACCGTCGCGGTCGATACCGATACGTTCGTCAACAGCGCCGTCACCGTCATGGCTGGCGCAACCCTGGCCGGGTCGGGTTCGCTGTCGGACGTGACCCTGCAGGACGGCTCGACCGTGGCGCCGGGCGGCGCGGGCATCGGTACGCTGACCATTGCGGGCGGCGATCTCAGCTTCGCCGACGGCGCCAGCTACGCGGTCACCGTGTCCAGCGACGGCACCTCGGACCTGCTGGCGGTGAAAAGCACCGACGAGGGCCAATACAGCTCCTTCGCTTCCGACGAACCCGGCACCACCACCGGCGGCGCGGTCACCCTGGGCGGCAGCTCGTCGCTGAAAGTGTCGCGTCTGGCAAGCGATGACGAGGCCGATTTCAGCCTGAACACCTGGTACACGATCATGACCGCGGATCAGGGCATCACCGGCGAATTCTCCGAGGTCAGCGACACCTTCGCCTATCTCGACACGACCCTCGACTATGACAACGACACCGAAGTCCTGCTTGCTCTGACCCGCAACGATGTCGATTTCGAGGATGTGGTGAGCTCGTCGAACTCCAACGCGCGCAATACCGCGCGGGCGATCGGGACGATGGACGAGGAAAACCCGCTCTACAAGAAGGTGCTGTTCCTCGAAGACGGCGAGATCGACCGGACCTATCAGGCGCTGTCGGGCGAGACCCATGCCAGCATGTCCACGGCGATGCTGCAATCCACCGAGCCGACCCGTCGGCTGGTGGTGAACCGGATGCGCCAGATAACCCCGGGTGCGGCTACCCCGGCGGCGGTTACCCGCAACGCGACCTCCTATGAGACCGCAGGCAGCTTCTTCTCCAATCCCGAGGTCTGGGGGCAGGCCTATGGCAGCTGGTCCAAGCTTGACGGCAGCGACGGCGCGTCGGGCATGGAAGCGACCACCGGCGGTTTCGTGATCGGGGCCGATGCCGAGACCGATGGCGGCTGGCGCACGGGTGTCTTCGGCAGCTTCGGGCTGGTCGATACCGATGCCAAGGACAGCAGCGCTGACAGCGATGCCGACAGCTACCAACTCGGTGTCTACACCGCCAGGAGCTTCGGCCAGATGGCGTTCCGGATGGGGGCGAGCTACACTTGGGATGACGTCTCGGCCAAACGGAACGTCTCGGTGGGCGGTGTCCGTCAGGATCTCGAAGCCGATTACTGGGCGCGCACCGCGCAGGCCTTCGTCGAGCTGGGCTACCAGACCAGCGCCGGCCGCACGAGCCTCGAGCCCTTTATCGGTCAGGCGATCCTCTACCAGGAGATCGACAGCTTCACCGAAACCGGCGGCTCGGCGGCGCTGTCTGTCGACGGCGAGGACCTGACCCAGGGCATCACCACCGTCGGCCTGCGCTTCGGCCGCGATCTCGAAGGTATCGGCGCCGGGATGAGCAACCTGCACGGCGGTGTGGCCTGGCAGCATGTCAGCGGCGATCTGAACGCGGAATCGACCATGCGCTTCGCCTCGGGCAGCGATGCCTTCTCGGTCACCGGCTCGGCGCTGGACCGCAACCAGGCGGTGCTGTCGCTGGGTCTGCGGACCGAGCTGACCGAGCGCTCGGTTCTCGACATCGGCTATCAGGGCACGCTGAGCGAAAACAGCCAGTCCCACGCGATCCAGGCGACCTATTCGGTCAGGTTCTGATCGGATCTGAGATCGAGCAGCGACGCCCGGCCGGAGACCTCCTCCGGCCGGGCGTTCGCTTTTCGAGGGGCCGGGCGCCCCAGGCAAGCTCCATCCCCATGCCCCGCCGCTGTCCGCCCCCCCGCACGCCATGCGACCGCTGCGACCGTTTCGCGCAATCGGCGCGAAAGGATTTGCAATATCGGGTCGGGAAAGTTCGTTGGCATGGCTGCCGCGTTCGGGGAGGCGACCGCGAAAGCCCTGCCTGTTATCAGTTTTCATGAACAACGGAGAAGACAATTTGCGTACCCTGTGCATGCCAGCCCTGCTCGCTGGTCTCATGAGCCTTGGGGCCTGTGCCTCGATTACCAATGATGCGAATGTTCCGGTCGCCCTTTCCTTCAGCAACGGCGAGTCGGGCCGCTGCAAGCTTTCCAACAAACGTCAGGCACAAGTGGCTGATATTCCTGCCGTCGTCAGCGTCCGGCGGTCGGACGACGCGCTGAGATATGATTGCGAGACGAAGCGGGGCCGCGAAGCCGTCGGGGCGATCCCGAGCACCATGGGCGGAAAGATCGTCGCAAGCGCGGTTTTCCTGGATTTCGGCATTGTCGACTCGATCACCGACAAACACCGCGAATATCCGGCAAGCTACGTCATTCCCGTGGAAAGATAGGCGCCCGCGGCAAGACAGCCGTTTTTTGCGATGACGGAATATAGCCCGCCCGCCGCATGCCCGCGCGGCGGGTGGAAACCGGGGGGTCCTGTCCTTGCCCATTCCGCCGATGCAGGGCATCGGTCAGAACCCTCCGAAGATGTTCTGCAAGTATTTGCGACAATGTAGCTTTACGCTTGACGGTCGCGCTTCGCATCCCGGAAGACCCCGGCGCGGACCGACCTGCTGCGGGTGCCGCGCCGATCTTCCCACAGGACGCACTGAACCGGGCCGCCTTGCCCGGAGGGCCAAACTCTCAAAGGATGCCCTCCCATGGACAGGAAGAAGAACACGAGGAGCCCGTATCCGGCCGAGTTCCGCGAACGGGCGGTACAGATGGTCATCGACCCTCTCGACAGCTATGCGTCTTTGACAGGCGCGGTGCGCGACATCGCCGGCAAGCTGGGTTGCTCGCCAGACAGCCTGCGGGTCTTGTACAAGCAGGCTCGGCGTGACAGCGGCAAGGAAGCGGGCCCGACCAGTGCCGAGAAGGCCCGCATCAGGGAACTCGAGCGCGGGAACCGCGAGTTGTGGCAAGCGAACGAGATCCTGAAGAAGGCCAGCGCTTGTTTTGCCCGGGCGGAGCTCGACCGCCCGTTCCGCAAATGACTGGCTTCATTGATGAATTCCGGGAGGAATTCGGGGTCGAGCCGATCTGCCGCGTGCCGCCGGTCGCCTCGTCAACATACCATGCACGGAAGGCCGCCGCACGGGACCCATCGCGGGATGCGGCGCGATGCCGGGTTGAAGGACAAGATCCGGAAGATCTGGTCTGACAACCGCAAACTCTACGGCGCGCGGAAAGTCTGGCATGCCCTGAAGCGGGACAATGTCGCTGCGGCACGCTGCACCGTGGAGCGCCTGATGCGCGAGATGGGCCTGCAGGGCGTCATCCGTGGCAAGAAGGTGATCACCACAAACCCCGACACCACGCGCCCATGTCCGGATGACAAGGTGAACCGGGAATTCCGTGCCGAGCGGCCGAACCAGCTCTGGGTGTCGGACTTTACCTGCGTGCCAGCCTGGTCAGGCACCGTCTATGTCGCCTTCGTCATCGACGTGTTCGCACGGCGGATCGTCGGGTGGCGCGTCTCGACCTCTATGACCACCCAGGTCGTGCTCGATGCCCTGGAGCAGGTGATTTGGCAGAGAAAGCGGCCTGGAAACAAGGGCTTGATCCACCACTCGGAGCGCGGATCGCAGTATCTGTCCATCAAGCACACCGAGCGCCTGGCCGACGCGGACGTCGACCCGTCCGTGGGAAGCGTCGGCGATTCCTACGATAACGCGCTGGCCGAGAGCGTGATCGGCCTCTTCAAAACCGGGGTCATCAAGCAGCTCGGGCCCTGGAAGACGATGCAGGACGTCGAGCGGGAGACAATGCACTGGGTGGATTGGTACAATAACAAGCGCCTGCTCGGATCGATCGGATACATCCCGCAGGCCGAGGCCGAACGCCGGTATCTTGATCGAATGCAGCCGATGGCCAAGGTCGCATGACGCGTTGAACGAAATGCCCTCCGGGCAAGTCGGCGCGGTTCACCCGGGCGACCGGTCCGAGCGGGCACAAGACGATCGAAGCCGAGCGCAAGAAGAGCGATCTCCTCGACGAAGAGGTCGGCGACATGAGCCAGGTGATCCTCACCGATCCAGTCCTCGAGACGATCAGGGAACGATGTCGGTCGATGCGATCGATGAAACCTGCCATCCCTGCCACCCGCTGACACCCGGAAGCTTAACATCGAACGACGTTTCCACACAGGCTCGGCCCTGAGGTGACGCGGGCCTGGTCGCCCCCGGGGCATAGGGGGCTTGGGTCGTCTCCGCGGAGACGGTGAAATTTCGAGGCCGCTCGCGGTGTGATCCCGGCGGAGTATCGAGCTACAGGATCGCAGTCCGGACCGGCGTCAGGGAGCACGCCACCGATATGTCTGTCGCGCGCGTCGTCAGGAGCATGAGGGGTGCCGGCTGTGGAGATGATCGCAACGATCAGGCGGGCGCATTGCGGCCAAATCAAGCCCATCGCGCAGATCTGCCGTGAGCAGCGGGCGTCTTGGAACGCTGTGCGCATGGTCATCAGATCGGGTGCGGTCGAGTTCGGCGGTGGCTGCATGACGCAGCGCGAGCCGATGATGCGGATCCGGCTTGCGAGGCGTTGCGCGGCCGGGGTTGTGAGGCCGTCCCGATATGCATCAGGTGGGCCGAAGGCGGCACGGGAGGCACCGGCCAACGATTCCATGCCGGGGGCAAGATCCGGGGCCGGACGTCCGGATCAGGCCTGATTTCCCCCGAGGGAGCGGTTGAAGATCCTGACCGGCTCGGTCAGCCGGTAGAGCCTGGCCGGGCGCGCGCTGGCAGCCTTGCTTTTCTCTCCGGTCTCCTCGAGGAAGCCGAGATCCGCGATCTTGCGCCGGAACGAGCTTTGGTCGAGCGCCTCTCCGAGGACGATCTCGTAGGTTCGCTGCAGCATCGGCAGGGTGAAGCTTTCCGGCAGAAAGGCCGCCGGGAGGGATGAATAGGCTCCTTTGCCACGGAGCCGGGCGGCTGCATCGGCGATCTGGCGGCCGTGGTCGAAAGGCAGATCCGGCAGGCCGGAAACCGGATGGAGCGAGGTGCGCTCATCCAGCTCCTCCGGCAGCGCGTCCCGCGGCACCAGGGCGAGATAGGCAATCGACACCGACCAGCCGCGCGGGTCCCGGTCCGGTCCGGCATAGGTCCTGAGCTGCTCGAGATAGACCCCCGCGAGCCCGGCCTTGTCGCGGAGGATCCGCGACACGGTCTGGGGCAGGTCTCTGTCCTCATCGGGATGAACGAAGCCGCCGGGCAAGGCCCATCGGCCTGCAAAGGGATCCTGCTGCCTGCGGTGGAGAAGGACCTTCAGGATATCTTCCTCGATCGTCAACAACACCGCATCCACCGTGACGACGGGCTGGCGGAAGGTCTTCGTGGCCATGGGTGTGCTCATCATGTTCCGGTTGCGTTGACCGACCATATCCTTGCAACTTGCATGTTACAAGTTTAATCCAATACCAGGGAAGACGAGCATATTGAAGGGGAAAGCGCGGTGAAAGCGGAAGACATCCTTGAACTATCCGGACCTGCGGGCGCGGGTAAGCTGATGCCGGGCGGCCCGGACGAGATCCGCAGGACATTTCGCAAGCTGGTTGCGCTTTGGCACCCGGACCATAATCCGGATCCGCGCGCGGCCGCCGTGTTCCGGCACCTGGTCGCGCTTCGGGATCTTGCGCTCGGAAGGAGCGGCGCCGGGCGGACAGGGCAGACTGGGGCAGGGCAGGAGGAGATCCTGACCGCGAGGGATGGCAGGCGGTTCAGGACACGTGTCCATTACCGGCATGAGGGGGATGCCGGCACGCTTCTCGTGGGGGCGCGGGCCATTTCGCACATGATCCCGGGCGGGAACCGGGATCTCGCCCGTCTGGAGGAGGACGCCGTCCGCGGTTTCCGCTTTGCGGATGCAGACATGGCGGCGCAGATGGCATGGGCATTGCCGGCCCTGCTCGAGGTGCGGGCGCTCAGGGATGATGCGACGCTCCTGATCTATGAGCGGCCGGAGGGCGAAGTGGTTCTCGCCGATCTCCTCGACGCCTTCGGCCCCTTGCCGCCCGAGCATGCCGCATGGCTGGGGTCCGGCCTGTTCAACCTGGCGGCCTGGCTGAGCTGGGCCGGTCTGTTCCATGGCGGGATCGGTCCGGACAGCGTGCTGGTGAACCCGGACACGCATTCCGTCCGGCTTGTCGGGGGCTGGGCGTTCTCGGGCCGGCTTGGCAGCCGTCCGGCCGCCTTGCCGAACCGCACGCTCGATCTGATGCCGGCCCTCGCCGTGAAAGGGGCCGTGGCGGAAGAAAGCCTGCAGCTCGAACTGATCCGGAGGACGATCCTGGAGAGCCTTGGCGACGGCGTCGGAGCGCATCTCGGGCGGATCGGCGTCCCTGCGCCGCTGGCGGATTTCCTCAGATTGCCCTCGGCGGCGGATGGCATTTCGGATTACCGCGCCTGGCAGGAGGCCCTTGTCCGCGCCTGGGGACCCCGCAGGTTCGTCGCCTATCCGCATCGCCTGTCCAGATAACTTGCAAATAGCAACTTGCAAATATCAAATAACAGGGCTAGATGGGTCGGGCAGGACATGGAAACCAGTCAGGAAAGAGTTGGACATGGGAAACGGACGTTGGAGCGCGACGGATTGGTCGGCCTATGCCAGGACGGTCACGGCGGGCAAGAGCAAGGCCGAGATCTTCACCTCGCGCGGGATGAAGCCGGATTACGATCCCAGCAGGTTCAGGCTCCGCGAAAGCCGCGACAGCGCCGACAATCCGCAATCGACGCCGATCATCCTGGCCTCGGACGTGACCGGATCGATGGGGATGATCGCCGAGAAGATCATGCGCGACGGGCTCAACACTCTGGCCACCGAGATCTATGCCCGCAGGCCGGTCCCGGATCCGCATATCATGATCGCGGCCGTAGGCGATGCCGAATGCGACAGGGCTCCGCTTCAGGTGACCCAGTTCGAGGCGGATATCCGCGTGGCCCGGCAGGCCCGGGAGCTCTGGCTCGAGGGCGGGGGAGGGGGCAACAGGGGCGAGTCCTATTCCATCGCCCAGCTCTTTGCGGCGCTGAAGGTCTCGGCCGACGCAATCGAGAGGCGCGGCAAGAAGGGGTATCTGTTCACGATCGGGGACGAACCGAACCTTGACGGCATGACCCGGGCCCAGATCGAGCGCTATCTCGGGGTCACGCTCGAGCGGGACCTCTCGGCGGCCGAGATCCTTCAGATGGCTCGCAAGAACTGGGAGGTCTTCCATGTGGTTCTCGTGAACGAGGGCTATTGCCGCTATGGCCGGGACGAGGTCCTCGCGACCTGGCGGGCGCTGCTGCCGGAGCGGACGATCGAGCTGCAAAGCGTCGACGCACTGACGCTGTCGGGCAATGTGCGCTACAGCGGGTCCTATTTCTCGGATGACGACAACCTGTCGGCAAGCTTCGTCGAGTCCTACACGGTGGCGAATACCCGCATCGCCTATGACCTGCGGGACAACCTGCAGCTCTACGGCTATGTCAACAACCTCTTCGACGAGGACGCGGTCACCTATATGCGCGCCAGCCGGGCGGTTGTCGGCGGCTACGAGGCGACCCTGGTCGAGCCGCGCATGATCGGGATCGGGCTCAAGATGACGTTCTGAGCCCCAGGCGCCGGTTGCCGGAAGGGCCCGCCGCCGCGGGCCCTTGCCGTTTCCGGGCCGCATATCCGGACCGCGGGATCTGCGGGCCCGCACGGACGCGGCGCCGCCGCCTTGACCGGCCGGTCGTCCCGTAAAGCTCCGGCCCCGCCCCGACGCGCCCTCGACCGGATCGAGACCGGCCGACCTGGCGCGCCCGGCTGGCTCACCCGGATAGCGCAGGCGGCTGACATGCCCCCGGTCCCCGGGGCAAGGGGCGCCGGCGCGACGTGACGGAGCTGACCGGGCAAAGCTCTCCTGCCCCCTGACCGATCACGGAAAACCCAGCCGGGCTCGCGGAGCGAGGGCCGACTGGCCCCGAACGTCGGGTGCCGGAACCGTCCCGCCCCGGCATTTTCCCATGCGTTGGCGGCTTCCGCGCCTGCTCCGGCACGTCCTGCCGAAAACGGGGCTGCGTCTGAGCGCGGATGGCCTCCCCTCGGATCTCTCGCGCCGGGGCATTGACCGCGCGATCCTGTCGGGGCCTGATGACTGGCGCCGGACGGAGTGGGCAGGAGGGCCCTCAGCCTTGCGATCCGCCCGACCGGTACCAGCGCCGGATGCGCCAGTTGGCCTCGGCCCAGGCCAGTATGCAGAGCACAGGCAGCAGCAGCGATGTCGCGCAGGCGGCGACGGCGATGGGTGGCCCGGTCTCGGCTTCCATCCCCCGCAACCGCTCGCGCGCCTCGGCCAGGCGGTCCAGATCGGTCCCGTCGCGCAGGGTGATCCCGCTGCGGCCGCTGACGAGAACCGGGGTTTCATAGGCCTCGGCCGGGTCGCGCTGCCCGCAAAGGATATCCTGCACGAGACAGGACGGCCCCATGGGCACGAGGCCGTGGGACCGCCCTTCCGGCCGGATCGCGGGCTTTGGCAGGACCGCTTCCACGAAGGCCCGGTCGGGGGCATTGCGATAGGGCAGGGCCCGCATTTGCGCCGCAACCAGCGCGTCGGGCAGGGCGGCGATCCTGTCGGGCAGATTCGGGGCGATCCGCGAGAGGGAGCGCGCGCCTTGCATCAACTGGTCGCGGTAGGCGGCGATCAGTGCGGGGTTCGCCGGACCGGCGCCCGGGATGCTGGCGGGAAAGACCCGGCTGATCCGGTCCACCACCCCGATCTCCTCTCCGCTCATCAGGACCGGGTCTGCGTCGCGGGACAGGCTGACCGTCCGGAACGAGACCGGACCGGCATGAAGCACCCTGTTGCCGAACTCGGGATCGGGCCGCAGATCATCGAGACCGCGCCCGATCAGTGCATCCAGCGGGATTTCGGCGCCTCCTCCATAGGTCTGTTCGAGCCGCGTGACGGTGGACCGAAGCCCGGTCCTCTCGTCCATCCGCTCTGCCAGCAGGAACCAGCAGAACAGGCTGGCCAGCGCACCGAGGACTGCGGCTCCGAAGCCGAATGCCAGCACCGTCGTCTGCGCCCGCAAAAGCGGCAACCCCGCGCGCATTTCCCGCGCGATGGAGCGGTTCCCGAGGCGCAGCAGGAACACTCCCGGATCCGGCAGGGTCGGGTCTATCCGCGTGCTGCGGTAGCGGGTGGTCATCGGCAGGCGCAGAACGGTGCCCGAGGCATCGGGCAGGTGCGCGATCTCGACAGGCTGGTCCTGGTCCGGCAGGGCGCCTCGGGCGACGATGTCGCGTTCCCAATGGGCGGGCATTTCCACCAGGTCCCTGCATCGGTCGAAGGCGAAGATATTCGTGCTGTCGCGGGTGGGATGGGCAAGGGTCCGCAGCCTGTCGCTGAACATCCCGACCTTCAGGTCATCGGGCACGCGCAGGCTGCGGCGCATCCTCAGGAACGCCACCAGGCCGGCCCCCCATCCCGAAAGCGCGACGCCCGCCGCGAGGAGGCAGAGCATCAGAAACAGCGCCGCGGGCATGACATATCCGTCCCGGTCCAGGGTCGTTATCCCGATCCAGACCAGGGCCCCGGCGATCCCGCCGACGAAAAGGAAGTTCCCCATGAACATCAGGCGCCGGAGCCCGCGCAGACGGTTGAACCGGCGCAGGTAGAGTCGCTCTTCGGCGGTGGCGCCGCGGCGTTTGATCGGCTTGGGGGCGGGCCCGGCATCGGCCGTGAAGGAGAAGGTGAAGGATGGCGGGCGCGCGGGATCACTCATCGGATCGGTGGGGTCTTCCTGTTCGAACTCGGAAACGGGCCTTGCTGCGGCAAGATGGGGTCGGGCTTGCCCAAGTCCAGCCATCTCCTGACATTTAAGTATCATAATACTGATTACCGGACCTGTGCTACCGCTCGGTTGTGACGCTGTGTTGCGTCACCTGTAACTGAGAGGTTTCCTATGAAAAACACGGTTCTCCGTGCCACGCTGACCATGGCGGCGAAGTCCGTTCTGCCTGCGCTGCTCGGCGCGCTCGGCACTCTGGCAGCAGTGGCCTACTCCGAGGGCTATCGCGCGTTCTGCGGGCTGCTGTGACATGCAGGCAGATCGCGCACCCCTCCAAACCTATGAGCAAGCCATCTGGCGGCTCGTTCAATCCGTCGTTTCCGAGAAGTTCGACGCGGCACAGATCGACCTCGCCGTTGATATCGTCGCCGATGTCTTCTGGGTTACGGACAAGAAAGTCCTAGAGGATGTTGCCAAGGCCTCCTCCGGCCTTGGCCTGTGCTCGGCGGATGCTCCTGCCCGCCGCTCTCATAGCAGGATCTGCGCCTAATGGATCCCGTTGTCACTGGCTCCCTTATCTCGGGCGGCGCCAGCCTTCTTGGCGGCCTTTTCGGCAGCAAGAAGAAGGCGAAATACGTCGTCCCGTACTATGGAAAAATCCGCGCACGGGCCGAGGCGGCCGGGTTCAATCCCCTGACCGCCTTGACCTCTGCTCCGGGCGCTGTTGCGTCGGCCGGGCAGAATTACATGGGTCAGGCCATTGCCGATGCCGGTCTGCTGCTCGCGGACGGCCTTGCCAAGAAGGCCGAGAAAACCGGCGAGCTGCAGAAGGCACGGGAACAAAACGCGCAGTTGAAGGAGCGTGTTCAGCAGCTTACCATCCGTCCCCGTGTTGGCGGCATCTACGCCAACAACGTCAATACGCCGTCCATTCGTGCGGCAGTTGGGGGTGACGATGCGCGAGTGGTGGCGGAGCCTGCCGTTGTGGGCAAAAATCCTGCTGGTGATGCTCGTGATCGGGATTCTAAGCGACTAGACCCGCTCACACTTCATGAAACCGAGGAAGTTTCAACCTCGGACACCGGTGGTTTCTTCAAACTTCGCAACGCGCTTACCTTCAACGCCTGTCGCAACTGGCGGGAAAGACCGGCCGCGTGAAGCGGTCGGCCGAGCATTCCACCCGGGGCGCGCGCGCATGGTGACAGGTCCTTGTCGTGGCATGGCGGCCGCGCTCCGCGCCGCGTCCTTCGAGGACTCCATGACAGGATTTGCCCATTCCGGCCCCCCCCCCGATGCCGGAGAGGCATCAGGATCTGGACAAGGGAGGATGCCCTTGTCGGGCAGTGGCATCGGCCGGGCCCTGCCCCTGACCTCGACAGCGGTGCCGAACCGACTGTCGCGGAAAAGGGCCGGTGCGCGCCCGGACCAGGCCGCTCAGAGCAGCGACAGAAGCTTCTGCGCGGCCTCTTCGGACGAGGCCGGGTTCTGGCCCGTCACCAGCTTGCCATCGCTCACCACGAAAGAGGCCCAGTCCTCGCCCTTCCGGTAATCGCCGCCCTTCGATTTCAGCATGTCCTCGACCAGGAACGGAACGACCGAGGTCAGGCCGACACCGTCTTCCTCGCTGTTGGTGAAGCCGGTCACCCTCTTGCCTGCGACCAGCGGCTTGCCGTCCGGCCCCCTGGGATGCCGGAAGACACCCGGCGCGTGGCAGACGGCCCCGACCGGGCGGTCGCTCGCGGCGAAGGCCTCGATCAGGGCGATGGCGTCCCGGTCTTCGGCGAGGTCCCACAGCGGGCCGTGGCCCCCGGGGAAGAAGAGCGCATCATAGCCTTCGGCCGGAACCGAAGACAGGATCTCGGACCTGGCCAGATGCCTTTGCGCGGCATCGTCCGCCTTGAACCGCCTGGTGGCCTCGGTCCCGGCATCGTCGCCGTCGCTGGCCGGATCCAGCGGCGGCTGGCCGCCTTTGGGCGAGGCCAGGGTGATCTCGGCCCCGGCATCCTTGAAGACGTAGTAGGGCGCTGCGAATTCCTCGAGCCAGAACCCCGTCCTCTTGCCGGTATCGCCCAGCTTGTCATGCGATGTCAGAACCATGAGGATTTTCATAGAAGCCTTCCCTTGGCGGTCGTGTCGGTTACTGGCAAAGCCTGATGACGCGTTTGCCGAAAGCCTCGCCATTCAGCAGCCCAACGAAAGCGGCGGGCGCCTGTTCCAGACCGTCGATCATTTCCTCGCGATACCTGATCTTTCCCTGCGCCACCCAATCGCCCATCTGTCTGGCGAATTCCGGGTAGAGGTGGCCGAAATCGTCGAAGACGATGAAGCCGCGCATGGTCATCCGCTTGCGCAGGATCGTGCCCATGAGCCGGGGGATCCGGTCGGGGCCGTCGGGCAGCGACGTTGCGTTATATTGCGAGATCAGACCGCAAACCGGGATCCGGGCCGAGGTGTTGAGCAGGGGCATCACGGCATCGAAGACCGCGCCGCCGACATTCTCGAAATAGATGTCGATGCCCTCGGGAAGCGCGGCCTCAAGCGCTTTGGGAAAGCCCTCGGCCTTGTAGTCGATGCAGGCGTCGAAACCGAGGGTCTCCGTGACATGGCGGCATTTCCCGTCTCCGCCGGCAATGCCGACAACCCGCAGGCCCAGGATCTTGCCGATCTGGCCGACCGTGGCCCCGACCGGGCCGCTGGCCCCGGCCACGACCAGGGTTTCGCCCGCTTTCGGCTGCCCGATCCGGGTCAGCCCGGCCCAGGCCGTCAGGCCCGGCATGCCGAGGACGCCAAGCGCCCAGGACGGATGTTCGGGCGACTTGCCCATGTTGATCACGCCGCGTCCATCCGAGAGCGCGTAATCCTGCCAGCCGCCGAAGGCCACGACCCGGTCCCCGGTCTCGAAGCCCTCGACCTGCGATGTCACCACCTCTGCCACCGTGCCGCCGACCATCACCTCGCCGATCTCGACCGGGGCGGCATAGGAGGGCGCATCGCTCATCCGGCCGCGCATATAGGGATCGAGCGACAGGTATTCGTTGCGCAACAGCATCTGGCCGGGCCCGGGGGTCGGCACCTCGCCGGTTTCCAGGCGCAGGGTGTTTTCGTCCGGGGCGCCCGTCGGGCGGCGGGCCAGGACATATCTGCGGTTCACGCTATCGGTTTGGGCCATGGGTCATTCCAGTCTGATCGGATCCTGTCCCGACAAGTTTGTGCGCGCCCGCCGCATGACAAGGGCGGCGTGGCGCACATCCACTTGAACAGGGCAAGGCGGGCCTTCGGCCGGCATCGGGCGCGCGGGTCCCCCGGTGGCAGGGTTCCGACGGCGCGAACGCGATGCGCCCGGGGCGCCGCGGTGCCCGAAGTCGTCCGGCCCCGTCAGCCGTTCCGCAGCCGGTCCCAGAAGGCCGATTTCCGGGCATGGGTCCTGCGCAGCCCGTCCAGATAGGCGGCATGCGAGAGGTGGATGCCGTAATCCTGTATCTCGGCATCCGCCGCGGCACAGTCCGAGAGGTGCCCTGCGGCATGGCCGTAGCGGCCCGCACGTCTCCGATCCAGGGCGAAATCGATCATCGCGCGCCGCAGCAGGACGGCAGCAAGCGGGTTGGCGGGCGCGAGCGCCTCGGCAAGCGGTGTGAGGATCTCGTAGGCATCGCCGTCGATCTCTGCGTTGCGGGTCTCGATCAGTTCGGCCGCCAGGGACAGGTCGGGAGCCTCGAGGCAATAGGCCAGCGCCGTCTCGACCGGGCTGAAGTCAAGCACGATCCGCCGCGCCGCATCCGCGGCCTCGATATCCTCGAAATCTGGCAAGAGCCCGAGGTGACGGCGCAGGGCGTCGGGGCAGAGCTTCCGCTCGAAGCGGTTCCAGAGCGCGGCCCGCAGATCCTCCTTGCGGCCAAGCGCCTCCAGGCAGGCGAAATGCGCCGCATCCAGCTCGGGGTCGTCGAACCAGGGATCATCACTCTCGCCGGGCAGCGCGGCCTCGATCAGGCGCAGCGCGTCCCCGGCGCGGCCCGTCGCCAGCAGCCGGAGGGCGGCATCGGGGGCAATGGTGGCATAGGTCAGCTGCTCGGGGGTATATTGCGCAAGCCAGGCATCGACGTCGCCCTCGGCATCGGCCACGTCCCGCAGGATCCTGTCGAGGCTGCGGTTGCGTTCGGCGCGGGCGCGCCCGGTACGGGCGTCGCGGTCGGAGAGGAACGCGTAGCGGGCAAGCTCGGCCTCGCCGGGGGGCGCGGCGCGGGCGGCTTCGGCAAGTGCCTTGAGACGGGCCAGACCGGTCGTGCCGAGCGCCTCGGCCAGCGCGGGTACGGCGTCATCGAAGACACCATAGACATCGTCCAAGATCGCGTCGAAGACGGTTTCGGCCAGCGTCGCGGGGTCCAGGCCCAGCCGCGGCGCAAGGCGCCCGATCGCCGCCATGGCCCCGCCCATCACCTCGCCGAGGGTACCCCGGCTGTCATCGGTGCGCTCGAAGAGGCCGGGGGCCAGTTGCAGCTCGGCCCAGAGCAGCTCGAAGGCCGCAGCCGGGGCATCGGGCGCGATCCGGGTCTCGATGAGCTGGGTCAGTCCCGCCAGTTCCTGCGTCAGCGTCTTCTGCGCCTTGCGCGAGATGAAGCTGCGGCCCCGCCGGATCGAGGCGAAGCGTTTGCGCAGATCGGCAGTGATCGCCTCCGGCCCCCGATCCGCCGAAAGCGCCATGCGCACCCGGCGCTGGCGCGCCGCGTCGCCCTTCACCGCTTCGAGCAGCAGCTCTGCCAGCCTGTCGGCGCCAAGCTCGAGCAGGTTCTTCTTGTTGAGGGCCTTGCCTGCCATTCCGGTCCTCCTCGGATCACGCCACCTCGCGCGGGATCATGCGGCCGAACAGGCGCTTTGCAAGCCCGAACCCGATATCGGCAGGACGCCCCGGGACCGCCCTGCCTTCAGGCGCGGGCAAGAACCGGGTCCGCTTGCCCGCGCGCCGATGTCGCCATGTCCGGTTATGGAGCTGCGGGGGCACCCACCCGGCCCGCGCGGCATTGGGGCGGCGGTTCCCCCGCTAAGGCCCCTTCCGCAGGGGGCCGCAACGTCGGGGATCGGGTGCAGTCGGGCTGGCCCGGCACCGCAGCCCGGACGAGAGACCGGGCGGGGTCAGGGCAGGGTCAGGGCGGGGGGCAAGACAAGCCCGCCCCCATGGCCCCTCGCCCCCCCTGGCCCGGAGACGCCCGCGCCCTACCCGTCCGGCAAAAGCGCGATCTTGGGCGCGGCCTGCCGCCCCCGGCGATACTGGCGAAGGCGGCGGCGCCCTCGTCCAGAGGCATCGTCCGGACCCAGCCAAGCCCGCCCAGCCGACCCTCGAAAAGGGCTGCGGCGGTGTCGCGGAACTCCTCGGCGGTACAGGTGTAGCTGCCGATGAAGGTCAGCTTCTGCAGGGTGGCGCGCCGGATGTCGAAGCCGGGACCGGCATCGCCGAGCCCGATATGGACCATCGCCCCGCCCGGGCGCAGCGCCGCGCTGGCCGCCGCCCGGGTCGCTCCGAAGCCGACGCCGTCGATGACCAGATCGACGCCCTCGGGGCCGGAGCCGGGCAGGGTCGGGTCGAAGGTCCGGATGCCGTGGCTCACGACCCTCGCGCCACCGGAACCCCATTGATGGAGAGAGAGCCCGGTCGGACCGGCGCGCCCGGCTCCGAACCTTGGCCCGTGAGCAGCGGCGGGACATGGGTATTTTCGCCAAGAAGAAGCGGAAGGGCGCGGGATATTCCAGGTGCGGGCTGCCCTGCGCTGGCCGAAGCGTGACGGGCTTTCTGTTTCGGATTGCCCGCATGGAGGGTGCCGCCATGTTGTCGGGCGAGGGCGCCGGGATCGGTCTTGGCGTCTTTGCGTCGTCTCATCCTGTCAGGCAGGGCGGTGCGCGCAGGACTGCGGCGGGGACCCGCGCCAGAAGAGGCATAGCCCCCGTGGGGTCCGTCGCCCGTGCCATCTGTGGCCTGTTTCGCTGCCTCTGGCATGCCGTGCGCGCCTTGCGACAGTGGCAATGCGGTGCCTGTCCCGCCAGCCGAACTCGGGCCTAACGCCGGGGCGCGTGGCGGTGATCCTGGGCCTTGTGCCGGGAGCGGCCGGTAGAGGGACGGGCCCGCATCCTTGGCGCCTTCCCGAAAGTCTGTGCTGCCCCTGCATTTCGGGCGGGATCTGTCGGCGCGGATCGGAGCGCCCCGGCAAAAAGGCGCGGGGATCGCTGTCCCGTCTCGGGTTGTCCGGGGGGCGTCGCCCGCAGCGCCCGGCCCGCGCCGAGACAGCCCGAGGAGCCTGCCCGGGCCTTGCCGAGGCCCGTCTCATCCCGTCGCGCCCCGTCTTCCGGCCCTGCTTCACGGGCGCGAATGATAGACATATTGAGTTGTATATCCAGCCTGCCGCACCGGAGGCCGCCATGCAGATCGCCAGATGGGGAAATTCGCTTGCCGTCCGCCTGCCCGCGGACCTGGTCCGGACCCTCGGCCTGCGCGAGGGCGACCGGATCGAGCTCGAGCCTTCGGGCGAGGGCCGGCTTGCGGTCAGCCGCGATCCCGTGCCGAGGAGGTGCTGTCGGAGCTGCGCCGGTTCCGTGGCCGGCTGGCGCCCGGGGATCGGCTGAGCCGCGACACGGCCAATGGCCGCTGATGTCTTCGACCCCAATGTCATCCTTTGCCTGCTGGATGACGGGCTCAGGGCCGACCGGGCCGAGGCGCTGCTGGCCCGGGGCGGCACGATCAGCGTCCAGGTGCTGAACGAGGCGCTGGTGACCTGCCTGCGCAAGGTCCGCATGACCCCTGACGAGGCGGGCGCGTTCCTGTTCGGGATCCGCGATCTCTGCGAGACGGTCGCGCTGAGCGTCGATACCCATGATGTCGGGCGCGCGCTGGCCGCCCGCTACAAGCTGTCTGTCTACGACGCGATGATCGTCGCCGCGGCGCTTCTGAGCGGATGCACGCGGCTCCGGTCCGAGGACATGCAGGACGGGCTGACCGTCGAGGGGCGGCTGAAGATCGTCAACCCCTTCGCCGCAGCCGCCCGAACCGCTGCCTTCGCCCGGGCGATACGGGGCGGGCTTGTCTCGCGCCGCCCGCGCCACAGCTTCCAGGGTCGATCCGGACCCGAAGGAGACCGACCATGACCCGAACCCTGTTCATCACCGGCGCCTCCAGCGGCATCGGTGCCGCCACCGCCCGCGCCGCCGTCGCGAAGGGCTGGTCGGTGGGGCTGATGGCGCGCTCGGCCGACAGGCTGGAGGCGCTTGCAGCCGAACTGGGCGAGGCCGCCCTGGCGCTGCCCGGCGACGCCACCGACCTGGCCGCGCAGGAAGAGGCCGTGGCCCGTACCGTCGAACAGTTCGGTGCGCTGCACGCGGCCTTCGCCAATGCCGGGCGCGGGCTCGAACGGCCCGGCACCGAGGCGGGCGACCCCGGGGACTGGCGCGGGATGGTCGATCTGAACGTGATGGGCGTGCTGTTCACCGCCCGCGCCGCCCTGCCGCATCTGCGCCGCACCAAGGGGCATCTGGTGTTGACCGGCTCGGCCGCGGGGCGGACCCATATCAAGGGCTCGGTCTATTCCGCGACCAAGTGGTTCGTGCATGGCTATGGCGGCAACATGTCCGAGGAGATGCGCGAATGGGGCGGCCGCTGCACGGTGATCTCGCCCGGAATGGTCGACACGCCGTTCTTCGACAGCCCCAAGCCCGACAAGATCCGGCCCGAGGATGTGGCCGATGCGGTGCTTTATGCGCTGGAGCAGAACCCCCGCGCCGAGCTGCGCGAGATCCATATCATGCCGACCGGCTGAGGGGGGGCGCTCAGCCCGCCGCCCGCCTTTCGCGGATCATGATGAAGAGGCCGCTGGCGACGATCACCGCCGCCCCCACCGCCGTCGCACGGTCGGGAACCTCCTGCCAGAACAGCCAGCCGAAACCGGTGGCCCAGAGCAGCGCGGTATAGTCGAGCGGCGCGATCACCACCGCAGGCGCCATCCGGAAGGCCTGGGTGATCAGCGTGATCCCCAGCGTACCGAACAGGGCGATGCCGGCGAAGGCCCAGAGATCGCCGGTCGCGACCGGGGTCCAGACGACGCCGACCGCCAGACCGCTCAGCAGCAGCGAGCTGGCGACCAGCCACAGCTGCATCGTCCAGACGCTTTCGCGGGGGTCGAGCCAGCGGGCGCTGAGCATCAGCACCGCATAACACAGCGCGGCCAGCAGCGGCAGCACCGAGGCGGGCTGAAACGCCTCCGCCCCCGGGCGCACCACGATCAGCACCCCCGCGAGGCCTGCCGCCACCGCCAGCCAGCGCCGCCAGCCCACCGGCTCGCGCAGGACCAGAGCCGACAGCGCGGTGATGAAGACCGGCGCGACGAAGATCAGCCCGGTCGCCTCGGCCAGTCCCAGATGCCGGAAACTGGTGAAGAACAGCAGCGCCGCCGCGACCTGCAACCCGCCGCGCGCCAGATGCGCCCCTGGCCGATGCGAGATCAGAGCCCTTGCACCGCCCGCCCGAAGCGCGATGGCGGCGGCGAAGGGCAATGCGATCAGGCTGCGCAGAAACAGGATCTGGAGCGGCGAGTAACCTGCTGTCAGCGCCTTGGCGAAAGCATCGTTGACGCAGAGACAGGCCACGCCCGCGCACATCGCCGCGATCCCCGCCATGCAGTCGCGCCGCGCCCCGCCTGCCGCCATTCCGCTCCTCCTTCCGTTCCTTTCGACAACCCCCGGGCCCGCTTCCGGCATCCTCCCCCGGAACCGCGACCCTGGCCCCGGGGCCTCACCGGGGGGCTTGTCGCATCCCTGGGGGCCACGCCGTCGCGGGCTGACTGGGTGAGGGCCGACTTTGGCCTTGCGCGGTTCGTTCCGTCAAGCTCGGCGCGCCCTCTGCGCGGATGAGGAGGGCTGCGCAAACTCCGTCGCGCAAAGGGAAAAGCCCGGCCTTGCCGGGCGTCCCCTGCGGGAAGACCCGGACCCGCCAGGCCTCTTGCGGCCTCTTGCTGCCCCGGTGCGACCGGCAGGCGCTGATGCTGTCCTTTCATTCGCGCGGTCTGGCGGTCATGATGACGCCCATGGGCGCGCAGGGCTGCCTTCGCTGCGCTGTGCCATGGCCCATTGCCTGCCATACACCGCGGCCGTCCCTGCGCCTTGAACGGCCGCGCGGCGGGCGGTGGCATTCTTGCAGCTTGCGCCCCGCCTCTCGGTGAATGCAGCCCGACCCGCAGCGGGTGACAAGCCGGCAGAGCTCACGGCCCGCCCGCGCGGCGTTGTCATCGTCGAAGTCACGCCCCGCCCCTGTCCCCGGCCGCTTAAAATCAGGACAATCGCGGCGATTGGCCGGTATCGTTCCGAAGAAGCTTCGCAAAGGGACGGTGCCAGCCTGCCCCATGCGGAAAATCGCCAGCCCGGCAGACACTTGCCCGCGCCCGCAATCGAAGTCATGGCATCCGGGGACGATATCGCGTAACAGCGGCGCGCGGGGGATATCCTGATGAACAGAAATCGCGGCTCCCGGCGACGTGTTTCGTTGTCGCTTCCGATCCTGCGGACCTCGCGGGATCAGCACGATGCCGGCAACCTGACCCTCGGCAGCCTGCTGTCGGGGCTGGGCGAGACCTCGTTCGGCTGGGCGGTGGTGGTCTTCGCGCTCATGACCATGCTGCCGCTGCCGCCCGGATCTTCGCTGGTGACCGCGCTGCCGGTGCTGGTCACCACCGCGCAGATGATGCTGGGCTACCGCCATGTCCGCCTGCCGGGACCGCTGGCGCGGTTGCGGCTGGATCACGACAAGCTGCGCCGCACCGTGCTGCGCCTGCGCCCCGTCACCCGGCGGCTGGAGCGGGTGCTGAGGCCGCGAAACCCCGCCCTGTTCCGCCGCCGCAACGAACGCGCGCTGGGGGCGGCGCTGTTCGTGATCGCCTTCACCCTTTTCCTGCCGGTGCCGGGCAGCGGCTGGTTCCCGGCGATCTCGCTGTTCGTCGCGGGCGTCGGCATGGTCGAGCATGATGGCCGGGTCACGATCTGGGGGCTTGTCATGGGCGCGGCCTCGGTGCTGCTGACCGTCGCCATCGTGGTCTCGCTGGCCGCCAGCGCCGAGGCGGTGATCCCGTAGCCGTCCCCGGCCCGGCTCGGCAAAGGGTCGGTCGCTTGCCCGCCAGGGGTCCCTGTCCTTCGGGCGCGGGTTTCCGCATCGCCGTCAACAGCACTGGAACCGGCAGGGCATGTGTCCTTCCTGCTCGAGCGCCAGCATCAGAACCAGACGCTTGAAAAATCGACGTTCATGTCACCTTGCCGACCCGCATTTCGGATCGATGCCGTCCCGCCCCGATGATCGTTATCCGAAGGGCGCATCGGCGCGGCCCCGAGGCCGATCATCGCCGACCATGGCCTAAGGTTCGCGCAGGGTGAAACAGGCCGGGGGTCATTCGGACAGGACCTTGCCGACGAAAGCCGGTCTGATCCCCTTCGCCTGAGCAGGACGACCCGCTCATGGGACTTGCCCGGAGCAAAGCGGTCGTTCACGGAAAACGCAGCGACGGTCCGGAATGCGCCCATGGCCGTAAGTCGGCCATCGTGCTAGGCTGGTCGCTTGAAGAAGTATGGTCGCACATTCCACCTGCCGTTTTCGCCCGGCGCCACCAGCGACGACAAGGTCATGTCTTCGCTTGAAAGCCTGATGGAGGAAGACCTCGTCGTCACCGAAAAGATGGACGGTGAGAATACGACCATTCACGCCGGCGGCTCACATGCGCGCAGCCCTGACAGCCGTTACCATCCTTCCCGCGACTGGCTCAAAGCGTTCGCGGCGGGGATTTCTCCCTATCTGGCAGAGGGCGAACGTATTGTCGGCGAGAACCTCTATGCCTGTCATTCCGTCGCCTATGATGCGTTGCCCTCGTATTTCCTCGGCTTCGCGTGGATTGTTGGCGATGAAATCCAGTCCTGGGATCTGACGCAGGCACGTTTCGAGGAGCTGGGCATCCAGCCTGTTGCGACGCTCTATCGGGGCCCCTACCGCACGGGTCTGTTCGAGGATCTGGCGCGGGCCCTCGACCTGTCGAGGCAAGAGGGGTTTGTGGCAAGGATCGCCGGCTCGTTCCCAGAAAGCGACATGCCGAGGCGGATGGGAAAATATGTCAGGGAAGGGCATGTTCAGTCGGAAATCCACTGGATGAAGGCTGAGCTTATCGCCAATGGCCGAGCTGACTCCTGACGGCAGCTTCACCCCGTCCACCGGGCCTCACAGCTCGAAGGTCTGGTTCGGCTCAGCAATGCCCGACCTTCGGGCTGGCAAAACCGGGTTCGGCCAACGGACCGGACCCGGACGATCTGCTGCAGACATGCTCGATATGCGACCGGCACCCGGGCAGATGCGCAGGCCCGTTGAACGCCGCAGTCACCGCCGCGACCGGGCAGGCGGAACGTGTGATCCGCTGCTTGATGACGACGGCGAAGGCCCGGCAACCGGGCGCCGCTTGCCTCGGCAGAGCGCCTTGATCGCCCGGCACCGCGTCGAACCCGAGCCAGGACAGGGGTGTTTCCCCGCCCCGGCCGCCAGCGACAAGCCCGGCCCCGGTTCGAAGCACCGTTTCACAGCCAAGGCCAGGCCCCAATCGACGCCCATCTTCCAAACCACAGCTCCCATGGGCGAGCGTGCCGCCCCGGATCCGGATCAGGACATCTCTGACGCATCCGCGACGGCCACCGCCTGACCGGACCCGCCATCTCGCCCGACCCCGGCAGCGGCGCGCGGAGCATCAAGCTTGCGGAGCTTTTCCAACCGCCTTGAGCCGCCCTGACGCTCCCCCAAGGGTCAGCCTCGGCCGGGCGCTGCGCCCTCGACGAAAAGCCGCCAGGCGCGGTCGAACCAGACGTCCCGTGCTGCCGGATCGGCCAGCGCGTCATCGCCCATCAGCGCCGCGTTGCTGGGGCCCAGCACCAGAGCCGCGATCAGCTGGTCGACAACGAAATCGGCATCCGGGGCGGCAAGCTCGCCCGCGGCGGCGGCGGCGCGGATCGCCTCTGCCAGCTTCGGCGTGAACGGGTCCGCGCCGACCAGAGGCCGGGCCCGCATCGCCTCGATGAAGGCCTCGCGCTTCAGCGCCAGCAGCTCGGGGTCGAGATTGGCATCGAGAAACCAGCGCGCCAGATGACGCACCCGGTCGAGCGGCCGCTCGGGGCACTCCGCCGCCACCGCCTCGAACCAGGCCTCGGTCCGCTCCAGCGCCTTCTGCGCCACCGCTGCGAACAGTTCCTCCTTGGTGGCGAAGCGGCGATAGAGCGTGTCCTTGCCGATACCGCAAGCGGCGATCACCTGCTCCATCGTGGTCGCGGCGAAGCCCTGGGCGATGAACAGCTCGCGGGCCCGGACGAGGATCTCGGCCGCGATCCGTTCGGACTGGCGCTTGGTCGGGCGTCCGGCGCGTGCCGGGCGGGGGGTATCTGCTGTCGTCATTCCCGTGCAGCCTTCCGGAAGTGCAGCTGTCTTATGGGCAATTTTCCGGCCGGACGGCAAGCGGCCCATATTCCGACCAAAACACTCTGTTTTTAACTGGACGGTATCGTCCCGTTTTGCTAACGCCGCTTCGACAGTCACGAAACGGAGATGTCGGATGGACAGAGGGACCTTGGGCAGGACGACCGCGGCATTGGCCGCCGCACTCGGCGCGGCCGCGACCGGTGCTGCCGCACAGCAGGATGCCTTCGCGCTCGAGACCATCGTGCTGCAGGCCGATATCGCCGATACCTCGAGCTCCTACGCGCTTCCGGACATGCGCTCGGCGACCAAGACCGACACGCCGGTGGTCGAGACGCCCCAGGCGCTGAGCGTGCTGACCCGCAAGCAGTTCGACGACCAGAACACCCAGACCGTGGGCCAGGCGCTGCGCTACACCTCGGGCGTGCTGTCCGAGATCGACGCCTCGACCCGCTATGACAGCGTGTTCCTGCGCGGCTTCGGCGGCTTCGGCACCTCGTCGCAATTCGTGGCCTCGCTGGACGGGCTGCGGTTGCCGCGCGGCCAGGCCTTCGCCCAGCCCGCCGTCGATCCGTTCCTGCTGGACCGGGTCGATGTGCTCAAGGGCCCTTCGGCGCTGCTGTACGGGCCCTCGAGCCCCGGCGGTCTGGTCAACATGGTCACCCGCGCCCCGGATGGCACGACCGGCGGCGAGGCGCGGCTGGAATACGGCACCCATGACCGGGTCCAGGCCGGGGTCGAGCAGCACGGCACCCTCGATCAGGCCGGCACCCTGCAATACAGCCTGACCGCCATCGGCCGCAGCGCGAACACCCGCTACGACGATGTCGACGAGCGGCGTTACGCCATCGCCCCGGTCCTGGTCTGGCAGCCCTCGGCCGGGACAAGGCTGACCTTCGGCGGCTACTGGCAGGACGACCCCGAGGGCGGCTATTTCAACTCGATCTATCCCAGGGGCCGCGCGCCTGCCGCCTATGCCCGCTATCTCGACCGCGACTTCAATGTGGGCGACCCGGATTTCGACAGCTTCGAGCGCACCCAATGGGCGCTGACGGCCGGGCTCGAACATGCCTTTTCTGCCGATCTGACGCTGCGTTCGAAACTGCGCTATGGCCGGATCGACGCCGACATGAAGGGCCTCCAGATGGGCGCGCCGCTCGACGCCGGCGGTGAGCTTGCGCGGCTCGCGCTGATCTCGGGCGAGACCGTGCGGGCGCTGAACTGGGACACCAATCTCGAATACCGCTTTGCGACCGGCGCGGTCGAGCACCGGCTGCTGGCCGGGGCCGATCTGCTGTGGAATGACAGCGACTGGCAATATTCCTTCGCGATGGCCCCGCCGCTCGACGTGACCGCCCCGGCCTATGGCGGCGTCTCGGGCCCGTTCACGGCCATGACCGACAGCCACCAGACCATGCGGCAGGCCGGGCTCTACCTGACCGACCAGCTCGCCTTCGGGCGGTTCCGCGCGGTGCTGGGCCTGCGCCATGACCGGATCGAGACCGACAGCCTGAACCGGCTGAGCGCGACCAGTACCGACCAGAGAACCGAGAACACCTCCTACCGCGCGGCCCTGCTCTATCTCTTCGACAATGGCGCCGCGCCCTATGTCAGCTATTCGACCTCGCTCGAGCCGACCTCGGGTGTCGATGCCGCGGGCAATCCCTTCGTGCCGACCGAGTCCGAGCAATGGGAGCTGGGGATCAAGTACCAGCCGCCCGGCATGGACGCGCTGTTCACCATGGCCGCCTTCAGCATCGACCAGACCAACGTGCTGACCCCGGGCGACGTCTCGGGCTATTTTATCCAGACCGGCAAGATCCGCTCGCGCGGGGTGGAATTCGAGGGCCGCGGCAAGCTGACCGACCGGCTCGAGCTGATCGGCGCGCTGACCCTGCTCGATACCGAGCTGCGTTCCTCGTCCAATGCCGCGATCATCGGCAACCGGCCGCAGGCGGTACCGGATTATTTCGGCTCTCTCTGGCTGAACCGCAGCTTCGGCGGCGCGCTTGACGGGCTGGAACTGGGTGGCGGGGTGCGCTTCGTCGGGTCAAGCTATGGCGACGATGCGAACAGCCTGAAATCCGGCTCCTATACCCTGACCGATCTGGCGATCCGCTACGATTTGGGCGCGCGCAACCCCGCGCTTTCGGGGCTCGAGGCCACGCTGAACGTGCGCAACCTGTTCGACGAGACCTATTATTCCAGCTGCAGCTACGACTATTTCTGCCAATACGGAGAGGGCCGGATCGTCACCGTCGGGCTGCGCAAGACATGGTAGGCCGGCGCGCTGTGCTGATCGGGGCGGCGGCGGCGCTGGCCGCCCCGCGCCTGGCCCGCGCCCGGGCGGGGATCGAGGCCCGCGACGTGCTGGGAAACCGCCTCGCGCTGCCCGCGCCGCCCGAGCGGATCGTGCTTCTGGATGCGACCGACCTGATCTCGATGGCCGCCCTGATCCCGGAGCCGGGCGCGCGGCTCGCGGGCTGGGCCAGCGTGCCCCGGCTGGATCTCGGGCGTGCCGACTGGCTGGCGCCCGCGGGCCTGCCGGTGGTCGGCAAGCTCTCGCCCGACACCGTCTCGGCCGAGGGCATCCTTGCGCTGTCCCCGGATCTGGTGGTGGCCAGCGCCTATATGCTGCCGCCCGGCGGCTCGGTGCTGGAAGGCGTCCTGCGCGCGGCCGGGATCCCGCTGGCCTGGACCGGCGGCCATGACCTGGCGCTGCCGCCCGGCGAGACGCTCGAGCGCACGATGGGGTTCTGGGGCGCGGTGCTGGAGCAGCCGGGTGCCGCGCGCGATCTGGCGGCCTCGGGCCGTGCCCGGCTTGCGGCGGTGCGCGCCGCCGCTGCCGCCTCCGGATCGCGGCCCCGCACCTATATGGAGATCATGTCGACCTATGACACCTGCTGCTGGGCCGCGGGCCATGCCTTCTGGGGCGGGCTGTTCGGGCTCGCGGGCGGGCAGCTTCTGGAGGGCTCCGAGGGCTGGGGCGCAAAGCTCGGCCCCGAGGGCCTGATCGCCTTCGACCCCGAGGTCTATATCGCCACCGGCGGCAGCTTCGCCCCCGAGCTGCAACCCGGCATCGCGCCGGGGCTCGACCCGGATCAGGGCCGGGCAGGTCTTGTTCGTGCCGCCGCCCGCCCGGCGCTGAAGGACAGCACCGCCACGCGCAGGGGTCGGGTCCATGGCATCTGGTCGGGGCTCGCGACCGCGCCGCTGATGGCGCCTGTTCTGGCCGAATGCCTCGGGCGCTGGCTGCATCCCGAGACCGGCGCGGGCCTCGATCCCGGCCGGACGCTGGCGGCGCTGAACGCGCGCTTCGCACGGCCCCTGCCCGGCCCGCTCTGGCTGTCGCTGGACGAGGCCTGAGCGCCCCCCCACCTTCCGGCACCCGCACGGCACTGAGAGGAGAGCTCCCTTGATCGACGTCGAAACCGAACTGGCCTTTGCCGGCGCCGAGGCGGCCCATGCCGCGCTGTCGGCCCATGCCAAAAGCCACGACATCCCGCCCGAGATCGACCGGGCCGGGCATCTGGCCTTTTCCTTCCAGGGCAACCGGCTGGAATTCCTGACCGTTCCGGGACGGATGCGGATCCGGCTCTCGGCGGTCAGCCGGAACACGCTCTATTTCCTCAAGGAGGCGGTCGTGCATCACCTCGAAGACGCCGATCCCGAGGCCGCGCGCAACCTGCGCTGGCCCGGGGACGGCAATGCCGACAGCCGCCGGACGCCACCGAACTTCCGGCTGCTGACGGTGCTCGACCGCTCGCGCCCCGTCGACGGCATGACCCGGCTGTCCCTCTCGGGCGAGGATCTCGGGCCGCTGACCCGCGACGGCATCCATGTCAAGCTGATGCTGCCCGCCGACCGGAGCCGGAGCCCGGTCTGGCCCGGGGTTGCGGCCAATGGTGCCACGCGCTGGCCCAAGGGCCCCGACCGGCTGCATGTGCGCTATTTTACCCTGCTCGGGCTGGAACCGGAGGCGGGCCGCGTGGCAATCGATTTCGCCGATCATCCGGGCGGGCAGATCTCGGACTGGGCCCGCGCCGCCCGTCCCGGCGACCGGATCGGCATCATGGGCCCGGGCGGCGGCCTGCCCCCCGGGACCGACCGGCCGTTGATCCTGATGGGCGACGAGACCGCGCTGCCCGCCCTGGTGCGGATCCTCGAGGCCCTGCCCGCCCGGGCCGAGGGCTGCGTGATCGCGCCGCTGCGTCCGGCCGATGCCGGCTATCTGCCCGCCTCGCCGCTCGAGACGCTGCTGTTGGGCCCCGAGGGTTTCGCCGCCTCTGCCGCCGCGCGCTTCGCCGAGGCGCTGGACGCCCGGCCCGGGGCGCGGGTCTGGGTCGGGGCCGAACACGGGCTGGTGCTTGAGGCCCGCCGGATCGCCGCCGCCCTGCCCCCCGGGCAGAAGGAAATCGGCACCTATTGGCGGCGCGGGCGGCCCGGCGACGCCACACGCGACGACCATGAGGACCATGACGACTGAGCGGCCCCCCGGCCCCGCCCCGGCGCGGGCCGGACCATGCCCGCCCGCATCCTTCAGGGCAGGAACAGGCGGGATCGGGTCCTTGCCCCCCGCGCGCTGTCGGCAGGTCTGGCCATAGGCTGCGCCGCTCTCATCCTCGCCTCCCGTGCCCCCGTGCCCCCGTGGTCCGGTGAACCAGTGAGCCGCTTTCCCCGGTCGGGCCCCGCCCTGTCCAGCGCCGGAAGGGTTTCCCTTTCACGGATCCGGGAACGAAGACATCCTTTCCGGGCCTTTCTCTGCGGCAGGGCCGGATGACGCCCAAAGCCCTGCCGCCGCGGCAGGCGCTACCCCGGGCTCAACCCGCGCGCGCCGCGCGAAAGGCCGCGGGGGTCTCGCCCGACCATTTCAGGAAGGCCCGGTGAAAGGCGCTTGGCTCGGCATAGCCGACGCGCAGGGCAATCGCCGCCACGCTCTCGCCGGTTTCGGCCAGAAGCCGCCGGCTTTCGGCAAAGCGCAGATCGTCGCGGATCGCCTGCCAGCCCTGACCCTCGGCGCTCAGCCGTCGCCTCAGCGTCGCGGGCGACAGCGCCAGCTCCTGCGCCAGCGCCTCCAGATCGGGCCAGAGCGCGGGCTCGCACCCGCGCAGCCGCGCCCGGATCCGCGCCGACAGCCCCTGATCGTGACGGTAGCGCACGAGAATGTTCGCGGGCGCCCCGGCCAGGAAGACCTTCAGCGCGCGTTCGTCGCGGATCGTCGGCAGATCCAGATAGCGCGCCGCGAAGCAAAGCCGGCTTTCGGGCTGGCCGAACTGCACCGGCGCGCCGAAGAAGCGCTGGTAATCGGCCCGGTTCGGCGGCTCTGCACAGGCGAAATCGAGCCGCGTCAAGGGGATCCGCCGCCCGATCAGCCAGCAGGAGAGCCCCATCAGCACCAGCCAGTAGGTCCGGTAGGCAAAGGCCGAGCGCAGCCCGCGCCGGTCGCTCAGCACGATCTCGGCCTGCCCGTCGCTCACCCGCAAGGCGCCGCTCGGATCCTCGAGCAGGACGCCCAGAAAGCGCAGGGCGCGCCTGAGCGCGACATTCAGCGTCGCCGCATGCAGCACCGCATGGCCCAGGAACACGAAGCCGCCCGGCCGCATCGGCCGCGCCCCCAGCCCGAAGAACTCGTCGCCCAGGGCCTCGGCCACCGCCAGCCACAACCGGCCGTATTCCTGGTTGGTCACCGGCCCGTCCGCGGTCCCGATCCCGGCCCCGGCCAGCAGCGGGCCCGGGTCTATGCCGCGCTGTGCCAGAGGCGCCAGCGCATCCGCCACGAACCCGGCCGAGACGATCCGTCTTTGCATTTCCCGCCCCGAACCCATTGCAAAACCGATCACCGATTTTGGACGATTGCGACATTGTTTGCAATGTGTCCCCGCGACAGTATGTCACCGGACCCCGGGAGGCCGCCCCGAAGACGCGGGCGGAGGGGTCATGGAGGACGACATATGAAGATAGACCGGATCGCGCGCCGCGATTACGCCGATGCCCATGCCCGTTTCTCGATCGAGGACGAGATCGCCAGCCTCGCGGGCGATCTGGATGCCGGGCTGAATGCCGCCGTCGAATGCTGCGATCGCCATTGCGGGCGGAACCTGGTGGCGCTGCGCGCCGTCCCGGCCGAGGGCAACGTTGCCGAATACACCTTCGAGGACCTGCGCGAGCTTTCCGCCCGCACGGCCAATGTGCTCAAGGCCCATGGCGTCGGCCCGGGCGACGTGGTGGCCGGGCTGCTGCCCCGCACCCTCGATCTGATCGCCACCATCCTCGGGGTCTGGCGGCTGGGGGCGGTCTATCAGCCGCTCTTCACCGCCTTCGGCCCCAAGGCCATCGAGCACCGCCTGACCTGCGCCGGCACCCGGATGATCGTCACCACCGCCGCCCAACGCGACAAGCTGGAGGAGATCTCCGATTGCCCGCCCGTGGCCGTGATCCGCGACGCGGATGACCCGCTGCCCGCAGGCGATATCGACCTTTGCGCCGAGCGCGCCGCCGCCCCGGCCGAATTCGCCCCGGTCCTGCGCGACAAGGACGCGCCCTTCATGGTGATGTCGACCTCGGGCACCACCGGGCTGCCCAAGGCGCTGATGGTGCCGCAACGCGCGATGCTGGCCTTCGCGGTCTACATGCGCGACGGGATCGGCCTGCACGAGGATGACAGCTTCTGGAACCTCGCCGATGCGGGCTGGGCCTACGGGCTTTACTACGCCGTCTGCGGCCCGCTGCTGCTGGGTGCCGCGACCACGCTGCACGAGGGCGGCTTCTCGGCCGAGACCACGATCCGGCTGATCGAGCAGCTGGGCATCACCAGCCTCGCGGGCTCTCCCACCGCTTTCCGGATGCTGATCGCGGCGGGCCCCGAGGCCGTGGCCCCGATCAAGGGCAGGCTGCGCACCGTTTCATCTGCGGGCGAGCCCCTGAACCCCGAGATCATCCACTGGTTCGAAAAGCATCTCTCGGTCGCGATCCACGACCATTACGGCCAGACCGAGCTTGGCATGTGCGTGAACAACCATCACGGGCTTTCCCATGACGTGCGCCCCGGCTCGGCCGGATATGCCATGCCCGGCTACCGGATCGCGGTGCTGGACGAGGCGGGCAACGAACAGCCCCCGAACTGCCCCGGCGAACTGGCTGTCGACATCGTGAATTCGCCGCTCCTGTGGTTCACCGGCTATTACGGCACCGAGACGCCGGCGATCCGGGACGGCTATTACCGCACCGGGGATTCCGTCGAGATCGAGCCCGACGGCTCGCTCAGCTTCATCGGGCGGGCGGATGACGTCATCACCTCCTCGGGCTACCGGATCGGCCCCTTCGACGTCGAAAGCGCGCTGATCGAGCACCCGGCCGTGATCGAGGCCGCCGTGGTCGGCATCCCCGACCCCGAGCGCACCGAGCTGGTCAAGGCCTTCGTGATCCTCGGCAAGGGCCATGAGGCCAGCGACGCGCTTTGCGAAGAGCTGCAGCAACATGTCAGGAAACGGCTCTCGGCCCATGCCTATCCGCGGCTGATCGATTTCGTCGACAGCCTGCCCAAGACCCCCTCGGGCAAGATCCAGCGCTTCCTGCTGCGCAAGGCCGAGGTCGAGAAGCAGAACGTCAGGTAAGGATATCCCATGCAGATCGAGAACCGGGTTTTCCTGGTCACCGGCGCGGCCTCGGGCCTTGGCGCGGCGGTGGCCGAAATGGCCGTGGCCGCGGGTGGCCGCGTGCTGCTGGCCGACATCGATGCCGAGGCCGGCGCGGCACAGGCGCAAAAGCTGGGCCAGGCCGCCCGCTTCGTGCAGACCGACGTCACCTCGGGCGAGGACGCCCAGGCGGCCGTCGCCGCCGCATGCGAGAGCTTCGGCGGGCTCCATGTGCTGGTGAACTGCGCGGGCATCGCCCCGGGCGAAAGGCTTCTGGGCCGGGACGGGCCGCACGGGCTGGACAGCTTCCGGCGCGCCATCGGCATCAATCTCACCGGCAGTTTCAACATGATGCGTCTCGCCGCCGAGGCGATGGCGGGCAATGAGGGCGAGGAACGGGGCGTGATCGTCAATACCGCTTCGGTGGCCGCCTTCGACGGCCAGATCGGCCAGATCGCCTATGCGGCCTCGAAGGGCGGCATCGCCGCGATGACCCTTCCGGCCGCCCGCGAACTGGCGCGCCACGCGATCCGCGTCATGACCATCGCGCCCGGCATCTTCGCGACTCCGATGATGGCGGGCCTGCCGCAGGAGGTACAGGACAGCCTCGGCGCCACCGTGCCCTACCCGCCCCGGCTGGGCCGTCCGCAGGAATACGCGCAGATGGTCCGCGCGATCGTCGAGAACCCGATGCTGAACGGCGAGGTGATCCGGCTGGACGGCGCGCTTCGCATGGCCCCGAAATGAGGAAACCGACATGACCTCCGATCCCATCGTCATCACCGGCGCCCGGCGCAGCCCCATGGGCGGCTTTCAGGGCGACCTTGCCGCGGCGGATGCCCCGAGCCTCGGCGCCACCGCGATCCGCGCCGCCCTGAACGGGCTCGCGCCCGAGGCGGTCGAGGAGATCCTGATGGGCTGCGTGCTGCCCGCGGGCCAGGGCCAGGCCCCCGCCCGGCAGGCGGCGCTGGCGGCCGGCCTGCCCCTGGGCGCAGGCGCCACCACCGTCAACAAGATGTGCGGCTCGGGCATGAAGGCCGCGATGCTGGCCCATGACCTGATCGCCGCCGGCTCGGCGCAGGTGGCTGTCGCGGGCGGGATGGAGAGCATGTCGAATGCCCCCTATCTGCTGCCGAAGGCGCGGGGCGGTTACCGGATGGGCCATGGCGAGGTGAAGGACCACATGTTCCTCGACGGGCTCGAGGACGCCTATGACAGGGGCCGGCTGATGGGCACCTTCGCCGAGGATTGCGCCGAGGCCTACCAGTTCACCCGCGAGGCCCAGGACGCCTATGCCATCGCCTCGCTCGAGCGCGCCAATGCCGCCATCGCCGAAGGCCGCTTCCGGGCCGAGATCGCGCCCGTGACCCTTGCCACGCGCAAGGGCGAGCAGGTGATCGACACTGACGAACAGCCCGGCAAGGCCCGCCCCGAGAAGATCCCCGCGCTGAAACCCGCCTTCCGCGAGGGCGGCACCGTGACCGCGGCCAACAGCTCGTCGATCTCGGACGGCGCCGCCGCGCTGGTCCTGATGCGCGCCTCCGAGGCCGAGCGCCGGGGCCTGACACCCCTGGCCCGCATCCTCGGCCATGCCACCCATGCCGACAAGCCCTCGCTGTTTCCGACCGCCCCCATCGGCGCGATCCGCAAGCTGACCGAGCGCACCGGGCTGACGCTGTCCGAAATCGACCTGTTCGAGGTGAACGAAGCCTTCGCCGTCGTCGCCATGGCCGCGATCCGCGATCTGGGGCTCTCGCATGACATCGTCAACATCCATGGCGGGGCCTGCGCGCTTGGTCATCCCATCGGCGCCTCGGGGGCGCGGGTGCTGGTGACGCTGCTCGCGGCGCTCGAAACCCACGGGCTGAAACGCGGCGTCGCCTCGCTCTGCATCGGCGGCGGCGAGGCCACCGCCATGGCCGTGGAAAGGTTCGCCTGATGCTGACGGAAGAGCAGGACCAGATCCGCGAGGCCGCCCGCGCCTTCGCGCAGGGGCGCCTTGCCCCCGGCGCCGCCGCCCGCGACCGCGACCATGCCTTTCCGCGGGCCGAGCTGACCGAGCTGGGCGAACTGGGTTTCATGGGCATGCTGGTACCGGAGGCCCATGGCGGCTCGGATACCGGCATGGTGGCCTATGCGCTGGCGCTCGAAGAGATCGCCGCCGCCGACGGCGCCTGTTCCACCATCGTCTCGGTGCACAGTTCGGTGGGCTGCATGCCGATCCTGCGCTACGGCACCGAAGAACAGAAGGCCCTGTTTCTGCCGAAGATGGCCGCGGGCGAGTGGATCGGCGGCTTTGCCCTGACCGAGCCGCAGGCCGGATCGGACGCCTCGGCGCTGAAGACCACGGCGCGGCGCGAGGGCGATCACTATGTCATCGACGGTGCCAAGCAGTTCATCACCTCGGGCCAGAACGGCGCGGTGGTGATCGTCTTCGCGGTCACCGACAAGGCGGCGGGCAAGAAGGGCATCTCGGCCTTCATCGTCCCGACGGATACCCCCGGCTACGAGGTCGTCTCGGTCGAGAGAAAGCTCGGCCAGAACGCCTCGGACACCTGCGCGCTGGCCTTCGACGGCATGCGCGTCCCGGCCGAGAACCTGCTGGGCGCCGAGGGCGAGGGCTACCGGATCGCACTGTCCAATCTCGAGGGTGGCCGGATCGGCATCGCCGCGCAGGCCGTCGGCATGGCGCGCGCGGCGCATGAGGCGGCGCTGGCCTATGCCCGCGAGCGGATCACCTTCGGCCGCCCCATCGCCGAGCATCAGGCGGTCGCGTTCAGGCTGGCCGACATGGCGACGCGGATCGACGCGGCGCGGCTTCTGGTCCTGCGCGCGGCCCGCCTGCGCGAGGCGGGCAGGCCCTGCCTGACCGAGGCCAGCATGGCCAAGCTCTTCGCCTCGGAAATGGCCGAGGAGGTCTGTTCGGCGGCGCTGCAGATCCATGGCGGCTATGGCTATCTGGCCGATTATCCCGTCGAGCGGATCTATCGCGACGTCCGGGTCTGCCAGATCTACGAGGGCACCAGCGAGGTGCAGCGCATGGTCATCGCCCGCGGGCTCTGACCCGGCGAGGGCGGTGCCGCAAGGGGCGCGCCCCGGGCGCGGGTCGCGGGGGCAGGGCGGATCGGACCCGGGACGCTGCTGTCGCGGTGCCCCGCACTCCCTGGTCGGGGCCGAATGGCCGGGCCATCCGAAGACGATGCCCCCGCAGAGGCTCCCACAGAGACGCTTGCAGGGGGTTGCGATCATGCCGCCCCGCGCGCCCCTCGCCGGCCCTGCATGGCGGAGACCGTCGCCTTATCCGCCCGGCACCGGTCCTCTGTGCTCCCGCCGGGACAGGCGGCCCGGCTCATCCGGACAGCGCTTCCGGAGCCGTCCCCAAGATGCAAAAAACCGGCCCGGACCCGACAAGGGCCGGGGACCGAAGCCCTGGCGCGCCATTGCCGGCAAGCAGCCCTCTGCAACCGCCATGACCGCCAGCCGCCTTGTCCTTCCGCGCCCCCTGCCCTGCCCGACGCCGGGCGTCGCCCATCCCGACACCGCGCCCAAGAATGAGCCCGAGACTATGCTTGAGAAGGCCGCCTTCTGCGGTATCATGTCCCGACACGCTCGCGCAAAGGGGATGCCGCCCCGTGACCGAGACCCTCCGCATGCCGTTCTTCGTGCTGGCGCTGGTGCTGCTGGCCTTCGCGGTCTCCTTCGAGATCGGTCTGGCCCTGGCCTGGCCCGCGCTGGTGCCGCCACCGGGGGGAGGGCTGCTGGAAGGGCTGCCCGATATCTCGCCCGGCTTCGGCGTGCCCTACCTTGCCGCCATCGACCTGATCCTGGTCTATGCCACCTTGGCCATCGCGTTGGCCCTGCTCTGGCCCGCGCTGGCGGGACGGGTGCAGGCGGCCATCGGCATCCTGCTGGCGCTGATCGGCGGGCTTGCGGTGCTGGCCCTGATCCTCGCGGCCTTCGCGGCGCTGATGCTGATGCTGACCCTGTTTCTGGCGGTCCCTTTCGGCACCCTGGCCTATTTCGCCGCCTTCGCGGATTTCCCGACCGGAAAGGCCGCCGCCGCGCTGGCCCTGATCATGGCCTTCAAGCTCGGCTTCGCGATCTGCCTGATCCTCGCCCATCAGCGCTTCCTGAAGATGAAGACCCTGATGCTGGCGATTGCCAGCTCGCTGGCCCTGACCTGGCTGACGGCAGTCCTGCATGCCCTGGTGCCGGGCTTTCTCGCCTCGATCACGGATGCGCTGGCGGCGCTGATCACCTCGGTCCTCGCGCTGGTCTGGATCGTGGCGCTGTTCATCGGCACTCTGCCGGGGCTGATCCGCGAGATCCGTTCGCTTCTCACCGCCCGTCCCGCAAGCTGAGCACCACCCGGCTGCTCTGGGGACGGACCAGGATCCGCCCGCCCGAGGGGAAGACCGCAAAGCTGACCTTGCCGAAATCGCGGGTCCCTTCCTCTGGCCAGACCTGATCCCCGTCGCATCCCGGGCAGGAATAGACCAGCCGCGCCCGTCCCTCGACCGCGAAACTGGCCCGCCGCATCGCCTCGCCCGAAATCCGCGGCAGCTCGATCGAGCCGGCCTCGGTAAAGACGAAGCGGGTCTGCGGCAGGTCCAGCCGCGGCCGGAACGGCGCGACAAGCCGGTCCAGCGCCCCGGTCCATCCCGGGGCGCTGAAATTTTCGGGATCGGGCGGGCCGGTGCCGCGTCCGGTCATCAGCCCCGCCCCCAGCGTCAGGTAGAAGACGAGACCGAAGACCAGCAACAGCGCGACCGCGCCCTTCACCCCCATTGCGCCCGGCCTAGATCACGAAGCTCAGGACGATGCCCACCACCACGAGAGCCGCGATGCAATACCAGGCCCAGTCGGCGATCCGGGTGAACTTTGCCCCCACCGAGGGCGGGTCGATGCCGCCCCGGGGGCTGGCCGTCGCCCCGCCGAGCACGGCAAGGAGCGCCCCGGCCAGGAAGATCGCGCCCCAGGCGATTTCCAGCGGCGCCCTGGTGATGATCGCGCCGTGGATGATCAGGGCAAGCCCGGCCGCAGCCGCGCACAGGATACCGATCACATGAACCGCCTTCTTCATCGTCACAGGAAGTGCAAGCGCCATTTCTGTCTCCTTTCATAGAGTTCAGCGCAGGAAATACCGGAATTCGGGGTTCGGACGGCCGACGAAGCATTGCCGGGTGAAACCGTGCTTGCGGATCACCCTCAGCGCCGTCTTCGCCTCGTCCATGTTGCGAAAGAGGATCATCCGGCTGCGGTCGCTGACCAGCGTCACCCCCGAACCGCCGCTTTCCAGGTCCAGCGTCGCCGGATCGAAACCGATGCAATCCTCGCGGCCGATCCCCGCCGCCGCCAGTCTCTGCCGGGTCGCGGCGGTGGCGGCCGGGGCGCTGTCGCCGTTCAGGATATACATCATCGGTGGCTGCGGCCGGCTCACATAGCAGATCCGGTCGGCGCCATAGGCCTGCAGCACCGCCAGCGCCTTCTTCGCGCTGTCGCCATCGGTGCCGAAGTCCAGCATCCAGTGGCTGCCCTCGACGATCTTCCAGCGGCCGCCGATCTGCTTTGCCGCGATGCGGCCCGGATCGTGGCGGATGCAGTCCTCGTCGACCGCCTCCTCCGGCGCGGCTGCCAGCACCACCGCCACCGCCGATCCCGGCGCAAGCCCGGCGCTCGCTGCCGGGTCCTGGGCAAGCACCGTTCCCGGCGCAACGCCGCCGCTTTCCCGGGTCGAGATCCGTCCCAGACGCAGCCCGCGATCACGCAGGATGTTCTCGGCGTTGGCCTGGCTCAGGCCAACCAGGTTCGGCACCTCGGCCCGGGCCGGCTCGATCGACACGGTCAGCGCCACCGCCGAGCCGCGTGCGAGCTCGGCGCCCTCGCCCGGATCCTGAGCGAGAACGATGCCCGGCGCAGCGCCGCCGGTTTCCCGATCCTCGACATCGCCCAGGACCAGATCGGCCTCTTTCAGGCGGGCCTCGGCCTCGGAAAGCTGCAGCCCGCTCAGCCCCGGCACCAGTGCCGTCCCGGGCGGCCAGAACAGATAGGCCCCGACCCCGATCACCAGAAGAAGCGCCGCGACCCCCGCGGCGATGAACGGCCAGAGCGGCGTCCTGGCGCCCCCGCCCCCGGGCAGATCGAAGCGGAAATCGGGGCTGCGCGCCACATCCTCGTCGGGGTTCGAGACCTCGACCGCCAGCAGCCGGAACCGCCGCGGACCGGTTGCCGCCTTGGCCGCCGCTTTGGTCGCCGCATCGGGCGGCGGGGTCACGCTCAGCGTGATTTCGCTGCGCTCGTTCGGTTGCAGGCTGCGTTCCTGCCAGGGCGAGATCGCGACCCAGCCCGCGGTCTCGGCATCCTCGGAGGCGATCTGCAGACGGCAGCTCCGGGCCTGGTTGGCCCGGTTGGAAATGCCGACCTGCACGCTGCCGGAAGGCTCTATCACAAGCTGGGGGGCGTCGATCTCGAAACTTGGCATTCCCTCAGGTTCCTTCCTCACGGTCTTCGGTTGCGGAGAATTCGACGATCTCGAAGCTGACGAAGGCCGGTTTCTCCAGCTCGGCCACCTCCCGGATCAGGGCGCGGACGGGGCTTTCGGGCCGGGGATATTCGATGACCACATGAAACGGGCGAAGGCCCGGGCCGTCGCCGGGCCGACTTTCGCAGAGCTGCAGCGCCTCCAGCCCCGAGGCCGCCGCCAGCATGTCGCGCAGCCCGGCCTGGGTGCCGCGCCGGGGCAGCAGCGCGGGCGCGGCCAAGGCCAGCCGCCGGAGCCGCGCATCGCGCAGGGCCGGATCGCGGACATGGCGCGCGACCGCCGCGGCCACCGGCCCCAGATCCAGCCATCCCAGCAGCATCCCCAGCATCCGGTCGCGGCAGCGCCTGGGGTCGATCTGGACGTCGAGCCCGTCGATCTCGCGGTCGACCGGATCGGCCAGCCCGGCCATCGCCTCGAGCAGCGCGCGGAAGGGCGAGGCGGGGCGGTCGGCCTCGCGCAGGATCTCGGGCAGGAGGGCTGCGATTTCATGGCGTGTCATCGGATCCGATCACCCTGATGCGATGGGGCTCCGAGGCGAAGAGCCAGGGCGCGGGCAGCCGGACCTCGTTCTCGAACAGGGTCGGCGAGGTGGCGGCGAAGGGCCCGCCGCCTTCGCCCCGCGCATAAAGCCCGCGCGGACCGGCCGCCATCATGAGTTCAGGCCCGCCGGGACCGGCGGCGCGCGCGGCCAGCGCCGTGACCGGCTCGAACAGGTTCTCGCGGCTGCGGAAGGGCAGGCCGATATCGACCTCGGGCGCGGTCCAGGACAGCGGATCGGCCGCCAGATCGGCCTCGAGCACCCCGGCATCGAAGGACCCGGCATAGGCGCGGCTGCCGAGAAAGGCGAAGCCGAGGCACGAGCCCCCCCGCCAGTGCGCGCGCAGGGGCTGCCAGGCGTCCAGATCCTGCGGCCGCTCGGGCAGGGTCAGCCGGAAGGCGCCCTCGCCCGCGCTGCCGCCGGTGGCCCGCGCACCCGCCCAGATATAACGCCCGCCCGCCAGATCGGCCGTGTCCAGCACCCGGATGTCGCTGCCCTCGAGCCCGGTCGCGACGAAGCTGCCCGGCTCCAGCGGATCGTAGGAGATCCACACCCCCCGCTGTTCCCGCGTCGCCAGCACCACCACCGGGCGGCCGAGCGCGGTTTCGGTGGCCAGGACCGCATAGGCGCCCACCGCATCCACCCCGGCCGCGACCGGAAGCCGCCGCTGCAGGGCCTCGGAGCGGAGCTGCCAGGTGTAAAGCCCCGAGCGGGTGGCGATCAGCAGCACCGGATCGGCCGCCCGTCCCAGCCAGGCCAGGTCGTAGATCCAGCTGTCGAAGCGGATCGCGTCGCGTTGCCAGGTCTCGCCGCAATCGAAGCTGACCGCCAGCCGCGCGCCGTCCTCGGTATGGTTCCCGCCCTCGGCCCAGACCGCGGCGACCAGTCCCGGCCGCGTCGGATGCGGGCGCATCGCGACCGCCGGACAGCCCTCCTGCCGGGCGACGCTTTCCCAGCTGGCGCCGTCATTCAGCGACCGGAAGATGGCGTCGCCCGCGGCCGCGAACCAGGTGCGCGGCTGATGCGGGTCGGGCACCGCGTCGCGGACATCCGTATCGGGCGCCTCGGCGACCTCGAAGACCACCGAACGGGCGCTGCGCACCCCGGGTTCGGCCAGCACCGTGCCATAGACATCGGCGGGCCGGATCGGACGGCCCGGCGGCCAGTCGCGGAAGGGCGAGATCAGCCGGTCGAGCCCCGCCTCGATCCGGCGCAGGACCGCGTCCTCGGGCGCGTCGGGCTCGATCTCGACATCGACCCGGATCGACAGCGGTTTCAGCCGCGCCCAGGCGACATTGACCGTCACCCCCAGCGGCTTGCGCGCGGCGATGAGGCGGGCGATGCGGCCGCGCAGCTCCTCGGTCTGCAACGGCTCGATCCCGGCGCGGCGGCCCACCGCATCGGACTGGCCGGGCGCCGGTTCGGGCACCAGCAGCAGCTCGACCGTGCCCGGTTCGGCATGGGCCCAGAGCTGCACCCCGGTCCGCGCCTGGGCCCGCGCCACCCCGCCCTCGCCGGTGGCGATGGCCTCGAAATCGCGGGCAGTGACCGCGCGGCGGTCGGAAAACACCTCGCGCGGGATGCGTTCCAGCGCCGCTTCCAGCGGCTCGGCGTCGCGCCCGCCCGCCGCGCGCTCGGGATTGCGCACCGCCAGCCCCGGGATCGGGTCGCGCAGCTCGCTCAGCGTTCCGGCCGCGACATTGCCCGCCGCCCCGCCGCCGGTCAGATACCAGGCCCGGATCTGCGCATCGCGCGGGGGCACGCCCGCGCTGCCCGGGGCCGTGCGCGGCAGGAAGATCCGCCCCGCAGCCCGCGCGCAGTAAAAGCCCGGGCCGTCCGAGAACAGCTCGAACGGAGTCTCGAGCCCGGGCCAGAGCGCGAAATCCCGCCCGCCGAAGCGGCGCATCGGGCGCCCGCCCGCGCTTTCCTCGACGCCCAGAAGGATGCCGCTCTCATAGGGCAGAGGCGCGATCACCGGACCCTGCGCCAGCGCCAGCACCGCGCCGGGACCCTCGACCCCCTCGGAGAGCAGCTCTCCCTCGACCCAGGCGGCATGGATCGCGCGCACCGAGACGCTTGGGGCATCGGCCGCCAGCACCGCCTGTTCCAGCGTCACGAAGACCGGCGCGCCCTCGCCCCGGCCGCCGATCCGGGTGCCGGCAGGGATCGTCACGGCGGCCGGAGCCCGATCCGCCTCGCCTTCCTCGCGGCGGAATTCCAGCATCGCGGTCGCGGCCGAGGGCGGGCGCAGCTCGCCGCCCAGAAGGTTCAGGAAGGCCACGTAAAGCTTGCGCGGCAGCCGGTTCAGCCGGAAGATCATCACATCGGTCAGATGGGCAAAGGCCTCGATCAGGGCGCGGCCGGGATCGGCGGGCGACATGTCGGTCCAGTCCGGGCAGCTCTGCCGGGCACGGGCCAGCGCCTCCTCGACCAGGGCCGCGAAATCGCGGTCGTCCAGCTGCGGCAGCGGCAGGCTCATGGCGGGCCCCCCGCATCGAGATCGACCCGCAGCACCAGCCCGTCCTCGGTCCGGCTGCGGCGGATCCGGTAGCTCAGCACGATCTCGAGCAGGTTGCCCGCCCCGGCTTCCGCATCCGGCCCTGCCCCGGCCGGGCGCCCGGCATCGAGGTCGATGATCTCGATCCTCGGCTCGAACCGCGCCACGGCCTGGCGCACGTAATGGATCGCAAGCCCCGCCAGCGTCGCGTCATTGGGCTGGAACAGCAGCCGGTCGAGATGGCAGCCGAAGGCCGGGCGCATCACCCGCTCGCCCGGCACCGTCAGGAGCAGCAGCAGCAGATCCTGGCGGATGCAGGCGGCCTCGGGCACAAGCAGCAGCGCGCCGGTATGGCCGATCCCCGGCCCCGCGGCCCGCGATGCGCCCTCGCCGGTCCCCAGGCCGAACCCGATCCCCTGCAGCATGGCGCTCCGGGCGATCATGCGCTGCACTCCACCAGGGCCTGCCCCGGCGCCAGCACGCGCCAGGTGCCGACCGGCGAGCCCTCGGTGAGCCCCGCCAGCGTGTCGAGGCAGACCGGCCGCCCGCCGACGGTCACGAAGCGCGAATAGCCCGCCGTGACGGTGATCGTGGTCAGGCATTTCTTCTGGGGCGGCGGCAGCGGGCAGAGATCGACCCGCCGCGGCACCGGATCGGGCCCGACCAGCACGGGGGCGCCCATCACCGTCACGAAACCCTGCGAGGCCCGCTGCGGGATCGTGCCGCCATGGGCACAGACGATTGTTGCCGGTTCGACCAGGACCCGCATGCTACCCCTCTTCGAAACCGATGCTTGCCGCCCGGATCGTGATCGCCCGGCCCGGCGCCTCGATCACCAGATCGCCCGCCGAATGCAGCTCGGTCCGGGACGGCCCGGCGGTCAGACGGCTGCCGCCGCTGGCGCGCAGCTCGACCCGGGCGCCCCGGTCGCTCAACAGCAATTGCTGGCCGCGCGGCGTGCGCAGAAGATAGGGCCGCACCCCGTCCGGGCCGCGCCCCAGCCGCGGCACCTGCTGTTCGCCGTAAAGCCCGCCCAGCACGAAACCATGGGCGGGGTTTTCCGCGAAAACCAGCGCCAGCACCCGGTCGCCCGGTTCGGGCAGCGCGATCATGCCCTTGTCGGCCCCGGCCCCGGGCAAAGCCACCGCCAGCCAGTCGGTTTCCAGCCCGTCGCAGAGGTCCAGTTTCAGCCGCAGCAGCGGATCGTCCCCGCCCGAGACCTCTGACACGCTGCCCGGCGCCGCCAGCATGCCCCCGGAGGGCACCCAGGTGGGCAGCCCGGTGCGGAATTCGGTGACCCAGCCCAGCCCCGGTTCGACCCGGTGCAGGGTCTCGGCGATGGTGCCCCCGGCGGTCCGACCCGGCTCCAGCCCAAGCGCGATCCGCCGCCCCGGCCTGAGCGCGGCATCGCCAAGGGCCACGCCCGAGATCCGGCGCGCGGCCGCGCCATGCTGGGCCGCGCGCGCGCCGCTCAGCCATTCCGCGGTAACGGGCGGCTCGTAAAGCTCCGCCGCCAGCGTGACCTCGCCCGCCCGGCCCGGCACAGCGCCCGGGCTTTCCCCCGCAAGCGGCCGGTTCGGCCCCGTATCCCACAGCGTCAGCCGGGTGGCGGCAAAACCCGCAAGCGCGTTCTCCTCGATCTCGGCCTCGATCAAGCCGCCTTCGAAGGACAGCCGCAAGGGCGCACCCAGCCCGTCCGCGCCGAACAGATCGACGGCCCGGCCCTCGGCGGCCAGATGAAAGCCCAGCTTCGCCGCCTGCCGGGCCAGAAACCGCAGATCGTCGGTGCCGTGCTGCAACAGCACCGCCGGACAGGGCGCCCCGCTTTCGCACCGCAGCGTCAGCCCGTGGCGGCCGAGGATCGCGCGGGCCAGCGCATCCAGCCCGTCGGCCTCGTGCCGCGCGGGCAGCGCCGAACGATAGAGCGCCACCAGCGGGTCATGCGCCCTGATCCGCAGTGTCCTTCGGTTCGGCCGCGCCCGGCCCGTGGCAACCGCGCCGATGCTGCCCTCGAACAGCACGGCCCCCGGCCCCGCCGCGATCTCGAGCCGCTGTCCCGTCAGTGCGCCCGGATCCAGCGGCAGAGTGCCGCCCGCCTCGAGGGACAGCTCGCAAAGCGCGGGCGCCGAGGCGGTCTGGCGCAGCTCGATCCCGGTCAGGGCATCGACCGCCGCGGGCGCCAGCGGCACGCCGTCGAGCCGCACCGTCAGCTTGCGTTCCAGATCGCGGCCGGGGCGGGGCATCTCGGTCATGGCGCGGCCCCCGTGGTCGGGGCGCCCGGAGCGGCGCCGGGCGGCGGCAGGCTCAGCACGCTGCCGGGCTCCAGCCGCAGCGGATCGGTCAGGTCGTTGAGGACGGCCAGCCAGCGCCAGTCGGCGGGCGAGCCCAGCCAGCGCGCGGCGATCTCATCGAGCCGCGCGCCGCCGGTCACGGTGACGCCGGGGCTTCGGTCCATCATCAGCCCGGGCAGATCCGGGTCGGGCGGCCCCGCCAGCGCCCCCGGCACCGGCGCCTCGTCCGGGAAGCTTGCCAGAACCGGCGCGGGCAGAGGCAGATAGCCGCGCGGGTCCTCCTCGGCCTCCTGGAACACCCGGAACCTCAGCGCCAGCCAGGACCGGCGCGGGATGCCCACCGCGTCGAACCGTTCCAGCCGTTCCGAAAGCCCCATCAGGCGGCAGCGCAGCTTGGTGGCACGGCCCCAGATCAGGAACAGCTGGGGCAGGTCGTCCAGCGCCTCGCCGCGCGCGTCCGCCGCCTCGGACAGCCGCCAGATCGGCGCGGTCAGCCGCCGCACGTCAAGACTGTCGCGGGGGGCGGGGGTGGACGGGCCGGGACCGGCAGGGGCCGCGAAATCGGCATCGAACAGCAGCTCCAGCTCGAGTTCGGTGACCGCGTCGCCCGCGAAGACCAGTGGCGCGTCGCGGCCGGTCCCGCCGACCACGGCCGCGCCGATCCGGCGCCGGGGACGCAGCCCGGACTGGCGCCGGAAGCTGAGGCTTGCGGGGTTCAGGAGGGCCGAGATCTGGTCCCCGGTCTCGTCGACCAGCAGCATCACACGGTCCATAGCTCACCTCCCTGCTCGCGCATGAGCCGCGCCCGGCGCGCCTCGGGACCGTCCAGCCGCCGCTCGAAGGGCGGCAGCGGATCGGCCTCGCGCACCGGATCCAGGGCCGGGAACCGCCCGGCCGCATCGGCGATGCTTGCCGGCCCGGCCTCCCTCGTCCCGAAAACGGTCGGGGTTGCGGGCGGGGTTGCGCGCGGTCCGTCCGCCGCGAGCGCGGGGACGCAAGCGGGGGTCGGATCGACGCCCGGGGCCCGGACCGGCAGGCGGACCGTCCCGGCGCAGGCCTCCGCGCGCCCCGACCGTCGCGGCTGCAGGGGGAGGCCCGGTGGGAAGCCCGGCGGAACAGGCGCGGGGACGACATGCGAGACCGCAGCAGGGGCCGCGTGCTCCGGCAGAGGCAAGGGAGGATCCGGAGGCATCGAGGTCCCGGGATGCGGGTCGGCCTGCCCCTGTCCTTGCCAATCGTCGGGCCAGTCGCCTTGCCCTTTCTCAGACCCAGCCTGTCCGCCCTGTGGCCGCTGGTGTCCCTCGCCGTCTCTGTCGCCTTGTCCCTCCTCGCGGCCCCGGCTCTGGTCCGTACCCAAAAGCGCCCGATGGCGACCTGCCCGTTCCCGGGCCGCTCCTGCGTCAGGGTCATCACTCGGCACCGAGGGGATGGCAGGGGCCGGCCAGGGCAGCACATGCACCGCCGGGTTCCGGCGCGGCGGCGTCGACGGAGCGCCCTCCCGCGCCGCCCGCTCCGCCTCTGCCAGGACCGCCGCAGCCGCCAGCGAGGCCGGGGGCAGAACCGAGACCCGGGGATACGGGCTGCGCGACCGCGCGGCGGGAGAACGGGTCACCGATGGAGAGGCCGGGTGCGGGCCCCGTGCGCCAGGCGCAAGTGGCGTCGCCGAAGGCGGGGAGGCGGCAGAGGCCGCAGACCCGGGGTCAGATACTGGCACAGATACCGGCACAGATACCGGCGCAGAGACTGGCATGGCCCCGCTTTCCGCTGCCCTCCTCTCTACGCTTACTGGAGGGGCCGCAGAGGGCGGCGATGCGCGTTCCGGCCCGGCGCTCCGGTTGGGGATGCCGCCCGCGAAATCAGCGATCAGCCGGGGGCCGTCCAGCTTGTCGGGCGCGGCGGCGCGGATCGCGGCCAGCCAATGGGCGGGTGGCCGCCCGTCCCCCGGCCCCGGCCCGTCCGCCGACTCGTCCCCGGAGGCGGCCGCCGCCCCGCCGCGCTTCGACAGCAGGAGGACGATCCGGCCCAGGAGCCGTCCCAGCGCCGAAACCGTCCCGGCCAGCAAGCCCTGGCGCCCGGTCATCTCAGGTCGCCGCCGCGGCGCGCGGCACCGCCGCGATCTGTTCGAAGACCAGTTTGACGTATTCATAGGCCACGCCCTGATCGAGCGCGTCCAGATGCGCGCCCGCCCATTCGCAGGGCCAGGCGGCGGTCAGGTTGTAGCGCAAGGCCTCGTCGCCCCGGGGCGTATAGAGGATGATCGCCACATTGCGCCGCTCGACCGCGCCGGCGGCCGCGGTCATGATCCAGTCCCAGAGTTCGGTCGAATTGGTGACGCCGAAGCGCAGGCAGACCTCGCCATATTCGGTGTCGCCGGTCAGCCAGCGCACCGCCTCATGGGCGCCGCCCTCGCGATAACGGATCGGTGCGATCCGCATCCCAAGATTGGTGCAGGCGGTGAAGGCCGCGATCTCGCGGTTCTGGATCTGCAGCGAGAACTGGTAGTTGCGCAGTGGCTCGGGCCGCGCGGCCGTGGCGTTTTCAGGCATCGTCCCCCTCCTCGTCCTGTCCCGGACCCGGCCTTGCGGCCGCGCCCTGCCCTCATGCCGGCCCTAGGCGGGCTCGGCCCCGGCCGTGACCTGGGCCAGCCGGAAGATCACGAATTCGGCCGGTCGCACCGGCGCGAAGCCGATCAGCGTCTCGACACGGCCCGCGTCGCGTATCTCGGGCGGGTTGGTCTCTTCGTCGCATTTCACGAAGAACGCCTCGTCCGGGGTCCGCCCGACTAGCGCGCCGGAGCGCCAGAGCCGGGTCATGAAGGCCCGCACGTCGAGCTTGATCGCCTCCCAGAGCGGATAGGAATTCGGCTCGAACACCACCCAGCCCGTGCCCTGTTCGATCGATTCCCTGATCATCAGCACCAGCCGTACCACCGGCACGTAGCGGTTGAGCGAATCCTCGGACAGCGTCCGCGCCCCCCAGACCTTCAGCCCTCCGCCCATGAACCGGATCGCGTTGACCCCGCGCGGGTTCAGCAGCTCCTGCTGCTGGCGGGTGATCCGGCGCTCGGCATCGATGGCGGCCAGCACCAGCTCGTTGGCGGGCGCCTTGTGCACGCCCCGGGTGGCGTCGACCCGGGCATAGATCCCCGCCACATGCCCCGAGGGCGGCGCCAGCACCCGCTCGCCGGGCTTCAGCGGGTCCTGCATCAGCAGCCAGGGCGCATAACAGGCGCCGCAATCGATGCTGGAGGGGCGCACCGCCTTGGCCGTGGCCGAAGACGGGGCCGAAGGCGGAGCAGGGTCGGGGCCGTCGCCACCGCCATCGGTCACGGCCCCCCCGCGCCGGGTGGCGCCGCCGACCTCGGTCATCGCCTCGACCGGCGCGTCCTTGGGCAGATCGAACAGGGCAAAGCGGTCGCTGCAGCGCATCGCATGGGTCGCCAGGGCGTCATGGCTGGCCTTGGTGGCATAGCCCGGCGCTGCCACGATGGCGATCTCGTCGATCCCCTCGAGCGGCCGCAGATCGTCATCCGAGATCTCGGAGCCGGCCTCGGTCGGCATCACCCAAAGCCGCCGCAGCCCGTTGGCGAAGGCGCCGAAGGCGGCATTGCTCAGATCGGTGCTGGAGCTGTCCTCGTCGGTGAAGCGGCGGCGGAACTCCATCCAGCCGTTGACGGGGACCGGGGTTCCCGCCGCGACCCCGCGCAAGGGCACCCGCCCCACCAGCGCCGCGACGCTGGTGCCGACCGCCTCGATGGTCCTCGGGCCCAGCTTCTCTTCGAAAACATAGACGCCGGGCGCCGCTACCGTCATCACCATTGCCTTCCCCCTCCCCCTGAACGGGCCCCGATTGCGCGGCCCCTGTCGCTATCCCGTCTCCCGTTCCCCGGGGTGCCGTCCCGGGCGCAGTTCGACATTGTGGATCCTGACCGGCGGCGCCGCCGGCGCGGTACGGCGCCGTTCCAGACAGGCCCGGATCGCAAGCCCCGGCAGCGGCGCATCGGGTTGCGCCACGGCCTCGACCGCGAAGGCCGGATGCCCCGCGCCCCCGAGGATCAGATCGACCAGCGCCTGTTCGGCCTCGGCTATGCCCCCGGCCGCCAGATCCAGCCGGTAGCTCGCCCGGGCCAGCACCAGGTCGCGGCCCTCGCCATGGGGAACGGGGGCGATGTCGCCCAGCCGCAGCACCGCCCGCAGGCCCTCTCCGCCCGCGTCGTCTCCGGAATCCTCGCCGATTCCCCCGACGGTTTTCTCACCGGGCGCGCCGACCCGGCAGCCCGGCACGGTTGCGCCGATCCAGCCGACCAGCGCCGCGCGCAGTTCAGACGCCGTCCCGAACCTGACCGAAGGCAGCGGTGCCCGTTCCATGCGACCCCCTCCGCTTTGTCTCAATCATGGCGTGAATCAGTAGAATATTTCAACTAAAATTAACCTAGCGTCACCTTTGCCTGCAGCGCCGCGCCGGAGGCGCCGTCGGTGCGGGGCCTGTCCTGCCGCCATCAAAGCCACTCTCCGGTCTCGTCTGGCCAGAACAAAACAGCCGCCACGAGCGCGGGCCCGGATGCCTCCGCACCAGGCATTGCCGGGCGCAAGCCGCGCTTTCGGGAGCGCAGATCCGCCGCCCCCGGCCACGACGCCGGTCATTCGTCCCGATGCACGGAAACGGCAGTCTTCCGACAGTGCCGGCTATTCAGGCAAGGTCGCGTTTCCTGCCAGATCGCGGACCCTTATTGCGCCTGAACACGTAAAACCGCCGATCAGGCGAATCGCAGCGGAGGGCACAGAGCCCGTTTGCCTCACAGCGCGGGGGCAGCGACAGGAGATGGGAAAGTCGGCAGCAGGCCCCCGAGCGGTGTGCCCCGGTCGCCGATCCGGGCCGCCGCGCGGCGCAGGCGTCCAGCAGCCAGGTTCGCGGCTGACCCGCCCCATGGCGCGACATTAGTAATCCAGGTGGAACCCGGGGCAATATGGTGCAAGCGCCTCGCGATAGGACGTGCTGGCCTGCTGGAATTGCCCGGTCGCCATCGGATGCGCCGGATCGCCCGGTTCTCGTCCCTGTGCGGCCTCCGCGACCGCCACCAGGTCATTGATGCGCGGCCAGACGCTTTCCGGAACCGTCGATTGAAGCCCGGAAAGCGCCGCGCGGGCGTCCTCGAGCGGCACCTTTCCGACCATCGACAGCTCGAGCTTCGACATGGCTCCCAGCACCGCGAAGCATTGTTCTTCGCTCATAGTGTCCTGTGCCGAAGCGGCGGAGGCCGTGGCAGCGAAAGCAACCGCTGCAGCAAATGTGAGACGGGGAAGGCGCATCGCTTATCTCCCTAAGAAACAACAGTATTGCTTGGTTAACGCATTGTTCGGCGGATTTCGAGGAGAGCTGCCCGCGCCCCCTTGATGCCCACCTTTGAAGACAGCGCCGATCGGCGGCTTTCCGCGCAGACTGCCCGCGCGATGCGGCCGGGCCTATCCTCCAAGGGCCGCCCTCTCTTACGGCCCCCTCGCCTCCGCAATGCAGGTCAAGCCGCTCTGGCGAAGGGCGGACAGGCCCGGCCTCTGGGGCAGGCCTGTCCGACGCGGCACGATGGCAGAAGCCACGGAATCCGTCATTGCCCGTGTCGATCCTGGCTGAGATTCGGCAGTGGGGCGGGAAGGAGAGGGTCAGCCGGATCGGCGCACAGTCTGTCGGTGACTGACAGGAACCATGCGGCCAAACCCGAAAGAGCCTCGACCCGCTTTCGGGAGTGTCCGGCCAGGGGCGCCTCTGCTTCCTTTTCCGCCGGGACCGTCATCGGCGGCCCCGGGCCACGGTCACATCGTCTTGTGATTCGGCGAGCCCGAAACGATCGTTCCGCCGCCGGAGGTCTTGGAGCCCAGGACCGCGACCGGCCGGTCGTCGCAGGTCATCTGCGACGCGCCCGAGACGATGACACAGCCGCAGGCGCATTTGTCTCCGACCCGCGCGACCGGCCGGCCGTCGATCAGCGCAGAGCCGCCCGTCACGATGACATTGGTCCCATGCCCCTTGCGCGGGCAGACATGGGTATCTCCGACGCGCGCGATCTGGCGCATCAGACCTCCTCCTTGATGGCGGCGCATTCCTCGCAGAGCGGCAGGCCTTCCTTGGCCGCCAGCTTCAGCGTCGGGACCTGGGCCGAGCCCGATCCGCCGACCGAGACATTGCCCTTGAGCCGGATATTGGCCGCTTCCAGCGTGATGCCCGAGCCGTCGATGGTGATCTTGCCGCCCGGCCCCTTGATCTGGAACCTCTCGAAGGCCATCAGCGTGTGCTTGCCGGTATTGTTGGTGATCGAGGTCCCGACATCGAGCACGTACTTGCCCGCCACCTCACCCTGGTAATTGCGGCCGACCTCGTAGAGGTGATCGGCCCAGACCGACTGCTTGTGAATATTGCCGACGTGGTGGATGTGGTCCTTGCCGTAATCTTCCTGCTGGTTGCGGCCGACGGTGTAATACATGTCCTGACCGATGGATTCGCGATGGTCGTTGCCGACCGAGATGGTCTTGTCATGGCCGATGGCTTCCGACTGGTCGTTGCCCACCGATTTCGAGCGGTCATGTCCGATGGAATGGCTTTCGTCATTCTCGATGATGGTGTTGTGGTCCTTCTGCGCATGCAGGAAGACCTCTTCGCGGTCCTTCTCATCCTCGAAGCGGAACTCGTTATAGCCCGCGCCCTGATGGGTGTCGGACTTGAAGGTCGAGACCGTCTTGTTGGCGGGCAGATCATAGGGCACCGGGTTCCGGCCGTTATAGACGCACCCCGTGACCAGCGGCTTGTCGGGGTCGCCGTCGAGGAACTCGACCACCACCTCCATGCCGATCCGCGGGATCACCATCCCGCCCCAGCCCGCACCGGCCCAGCTTTGCGACACCCGGCAGCGCATCGACCAGGCATCGTCCAGGTCCCAGTGGAACCGCACCAGGATACGGCCATATTCGTCGCAATCGATCTCGCCCTCGCCGACCACCGTCGCGGTCTGCGGCCCCCGCACGTCTGCCCGCGCGGTCTTCTGTTCGGGCAAAAGCGGCGCCTCGACCGGCATCAGGACGTATTGCCCGTCATAGGCGCGGCCGTCGCCATCGTCCGACCCGCCCGAGCCGTAATTGTCGGCGGTGTAGGAATGCCGCGCGCTGAGGCAGAGATACTCGCCGCCGGTGCCGGGCACCGGGTCGCCCGACAGCGTCACCCGGAGACCCGCGCCGAGCGCCACGATATCGCCCTCGGCCTCGTAACGCCGGTCCTGGCCGCGTTCCCCCGCGGCGCGCAACTCGGCCACCACCTTGCCGCGGCCCTGGTCGAGGTAATCGCCGGGCCAGTCGAAGCTCTCGATCTGGCCCTGTTCATGGACGGCGTCGCCCAGATGGTCGGTTTCCATCGCCGCCACCGGGGTCTTGAAATTGTAGTCCGTCAGCCGGATCGCCCCGGTCGTGATCCGCCGCGCGGGCCGCCAGGCGCGGAAATGCGAGATCTCCTCCTGGTGGTGGCCCTCGGCCGGCCGGAAGGGCCGCGCGCCGATGCTGTCATGGGCCTCGACCTGGTCGGTCATCACCATCTCATGGGCGCCATCCGCGTGGCGGAAATGGTAGCTGATGCCATGCCGCTCCATCATCCGGCAGGCGAAGGCCAGGTCGCTCTCGCGATACTGCACGGTGTATTCGAGTTCGGGGTAGTCGTTGGCCAGCTCGACCGTCAGCGCGCCCGCATCCGCATAGGCCGAGAGCAACTCGGTCAGGATCTCGACCACGGTCTTGTTGTGGAAGATCCGCTGGTTACGGCGGAGGCTCGCGAGAAAGGCCCAGGGCCTCAGGCGCAGCCGGTAGCGATGGCCATTGTCGCCCGAGCCCAGCCAGCGGGCCTCGGTGACGATGCCGTCGAAGGGGCGCGCGCCGTCGCGGGTGGTGAGGGTGACGGTGGCATGGGTCCCGATCAGCCGGTCGAAATCGACATCGGCCGTGGCGGCGAGGCAATCGGCAGAATAGTCGAACAGCGCGTTCAGGTGGTCGACGCCCTCGAACCGGCGGAGCACCAGGACATCCTGCCCCAGAACCGTGGAAATCCGGCCCATGCGGGCGTCCTGACGGAAGAATCCACTCATGAAATACCCTCTTTTAATACCGCTAAGGTAGTAACGCGGGGCCTGTCATGGCAACCCTTGAGACGGGATTTTATTCCGGGGTCACGATCATTGGCAGCATCACGCCGACGCCATGGGACCGGCGGCAGATGCGTAAAACTCCTGGTGCGGCAGCCCTGACACCCCGGGACGCATTCACGAGGTTTCCTTGCATTTCGCCGCTTCAGCCATCAAGCAGCCCCCTCCCCTCCCCGCACCGGGCCGCGCCGGTGCAGGCGCCTCGCACCTGTTCCGCGCGACAGCTCGTTCCGCGCCGCCCTCGGGATGCGAAGCGATCCTCGACCGCCCGCGGCCTTCCCGGAAGGGGAAAGCCCGTCGGCCAGCCGCACCGGGCACGGCACTTCGCCCCCGCGGCAAATCGCGAGGTCTTCTTCGCGGATCTGGTTTCCCCGGAGATGGGCTCGGTCTTCAGGCACCTGATATGCTGGCTCTCCAGATCTCCGGGGGCGTGGCACCGCAGGGGTGCCCGGATGATCCTTCGGCCCCGCCCCCTTGGATCACGCGGGCAGGAGGCGCCCATACCGCCCGGCGTCATCGCCCATGGGCCGGGGCTTTTCCAGGCAGATCAACCGCAGGCGCCCGTCCGCGACCGGAACCACAGCCGCGCCGTCCACTTGTTCGGGGGCGCATGACACCGGCCCCGCCGACCTCCGTCAGAGCTGCATCGCCCGGGGCGCGCGCGGCGGCCTCAGGGGCAGGTCGGCGGAAGGGCGTGGGGGCGCGTCAAGTGGCCTTGCGGGACGCGGCCCGGGTTTGCTGCAGGCGGCGCAGGAAGGCCAGAACGAACAGGCCCGTCAGCACCAGGATGATCGTGGCCGCCGGTGCGCTGTCGAGAAAGAAGCTGGCATAGGTTCCGCCCAGCATCGCCACGGCACAGACCAGGACCGACACGGCCAGCATGCGCCCGAAGCTCCGCACGATCAGGAAGGCGATGGCCCCCGGCGAGATCAGCAGCCCGACCGCCAGCACAAGCCCGGTGGCCGAAAGCGTCGCCACGATGGTCAGGGACAGGATTGCCAGCAGGCCGTAATGCAGCAACCCGACCGGCAGGCCCGAGGCTCTCGCCTGGGCCGGATCGAAGGCGTAAAGCATCAGATCCTTCCATTTCACGACCAGCACCAGGCTGACGCAGGCCGAAATCGCCCCCGCAGTCCAGAGATCCCCGGCCCCCACGCCCAGCATGTTGCCGAACAACACATGATCGAGATGCACATTGGTCCGGAGCGCGACGAACATCACGATCCCCAGCCCGAACATGCCCGAGAAGACCACGCCCATCACCGTGTCCTGCTTGATCCGGCTGTTTCCGGACAGGAACCCCGTAGCGACCGCGGTCAGCATCCCGGCCGCGAAGGCCCCCAGGATCAGCGGCAGCCCGGCGACATAGGCCAGCACGATCCCCGGCAGAACCGCATGGCTGACCGCGTCCCCCATCAGCGCCCAGCCCTTCAGCACCAGAAAGCAGGACAGCAGCGCCGTCGGCACCGAGACGATCAGGGCGATCGCGAAGGCCTTCTGCATGAAGCCGAACTGGAACGGCATCAGAAGCGTGTCGAGCATCACGCCCCCTCGGCCGTCAGGGCGGCTGCGGCCTTGCGCCGGGCGGCCAGAAGCCCGTGTTTCGGTGCCAGAAGGAAGGTCGCGAGGAAGATCAGGGTCTGCAGCAGCACGATCACGCCCCCGGTGGCGCCGTCGAGGAAATAGCTGAGATAAGTGCCCGCGAAGCCGGTCGCGGCACCGATGCCGACCGCAGTCAGGATCAGCCTCGGGAAGCGGTCGCACAGCAGATAGGCCGTCGCGCCCGGCGTCACCACCATGGCGATCACCAGGAAGGCCCCGACCGTCTGCATCGCCGCCACCACGCTGGCCGAGAGCAGCACGAAGAACACCGCCTTCAGAAGCCCCGGGCGCAGGCCGATGGAGCGGGCATGGCTTTCGTCGAAGAAGGTGACCATGAGGTCCTTCCATTTCAGCACCAAGACCGTCAGCGACACGATGCCGATGATCGCCAGCTGCAGCGTGTCCCCGGGGGTGATGGCGAGGATGTTGCCCATGGTGATGGTCTGGATCGAGACCGACATCGGGTTGACCGAGGCCATGAACAGCCCCAGCCCGAAGAAGGAGGTGAAGATGATGCCGATGACCACATCGGTCTTCAGCCCCGAGCGGTCCGACAGGAACAGCATCGCCCCCGCTGCCAGCCCGCCGGACAGAAAGGCGCCAAGCGCGAAGGGCAGCCCGAGGATATAGGCCCCGGCCACCCCCGGCACCACCGAATGCGACAGGGCGTCCCCGATCAGGGACCAGCCCTTCAGCATCAGGTAGCAGGACAGGAAGGCGCAGACGCCCCCGACCAGCGCCGAGACCCACATCGCATTGGTCATGTAGCCATAGGCGAAAGGCTCCAGAAGCGCGGTCATTCCCGGGTCTCCGCCTTGCGGGTGCGCTCGCCATATTGCACCAGAGGGCGCTCGTCATCGGTGAAGATCGAGACCTGCCGGCTGTCGTCATCCTCGTGCAGATCGGGCCCGCCCAGGGTGAAATGACGCAGAACCCCGCCGAAGGCCGCCTCGAGATTGGGGCGGGTGAAGGTGGTCTCGGTCGGGCCATGGGCCAGCACCGTGCCCTTCACCAGGATCGTTCGGTCGCAGAATTCGGGCACCGAGCCCAGATTATGGGTCGAGACCAGCATCACCCGGCCCTCGTCCTTCAGCGCGCGCAAAAGCGCGATGATCTGGTCCTCGGTCTTCACGTCGACGCCTGTGAAGGGCTCGTCGAGCAGGATCACCTGCCCGTCCTGGGCCAGCGCGCGGGCCAGGAAGACGCGCTTCTTCTGGCCCCCCGACAGCTCGCCGATCTGGCGGTGGCGGAACTCGAGCATCCCCACCCGGCCGAGCGCGGCCTCGACAGCGGCGCGGTCTGCCGTCGCGGGCCGGCGCAGAAAGCCCATATGGCCGTAACGGCCCATCATCACCACATCCTCGACCAGAACCGGGAAGGACCAATCCACCTCCTCGGATTGCGGCACATAGGAGACGAGGTTGCGGCGCAGCGCCTCCTTCACGCCGAGGCCCAGCAGGCGGATATCGCCCTGCGCCACCGGCACGAAGCCCATGATCGCCTTGAACAGCGTGGATTTCCCTGCGCCATTGACCCCGACAAGGGCGGTGACGGTGCCGCGCGGGATCCGGAACGAGGCGTTTCGCAGCGCGGTATGGCCGTTGCGGTAGGTGACGGTCACCCCGCGCGCCTCGATGCCGCCCGCGGTGTCTGCGGCGTCGGGATTCGCGGCATCTGGCGGCGGCGCCCCGTCCGTCTTCAGCTCATCCTTCATGCCGTCCCTCCTCCCGGAAAGACCCCGCCGGATGTCGCGCCCCGGCAGGGCCGTCTGCCCCACCGGGCGTCAGTTCGCGGTTGCACTCAGCCCGTCCGCCACGGTCTGCGACGTGACCCTCAGCAGATCGAGATAACTCGGCACCGGTCCGCCCGGTTCCGACAGGCTGTCGACATAGAGCACCCCGCCATATCTGGCGCCGGTCTCGCGCGCGACCTGTTCGGCCGGGGCGGTGTTGACGGTGCTTTCGCAGAAGACCACCGGAACATCGTTCTGCCTGACCCCGTCGATCACCGCGCGCACCTGTTGCGGCGTGCCCATCCGATCGGCATTCATCGGCCAGAGATACAGCTCCTTCAGCCCGAAATCCCGCGCCAGGTAACTGAACGCGCCCTCGCAGGTGACCAGCCAGCGCTGCGCCTCGGGAATGGTCGCGATCTCGGCCTTCAGCGGCTCGAGCGTGGCGCGCAGCGCGTCCTTGTAAGCGGTGGCATTCCGGACATAGGTCGCGGCATTGGCGAGGTCGTGCTCGGCAAAGGCGTCGAGGATATTGTCGACATAGACAAGCGCCGTCTCGAGCCCCATCCAGGCATGCGGGTTCGGCTTGCCCCGATAGGCGCCCTCGGCGATCGGGATCGGGTCGATGCCCTCGCTCAGCGTGACCGAGGGCACGTCGCCGAGATGGTCCAGGAACTGCTGGAACCACAGCTCGAGATTCAGGCCGTTCGACAGGATCAGGTCGGCATCCTGCGCCCGGAGGATGTCGCGCGGCGTCGGCTCATAGCCGTGGATCTCGGCCCCCGGCTTGGTGATCGAGACCACATCGGCCGCATCGCCTGCCACATGCCGGGCCATGTCGGCCAGGACCGTGAAGGTCGTCACCACCTTCATCCGGTCTGCATCCGCAAGTGCGGCGCCCGCCATCAGCCCGGCCGTAGCCGCCACCCCGATCAGGCCTGTCATCTTCAGGCTCATGGACCGTCCTTTCCAGGGTTCGGGCAATCGCCCTGCACGGGCCGCCCAGTTGCAAGAGAGTCGCAGATACAGATAGCAGCCCCATGGCTTGTTGCAAGTTATTTGCAATTGCAGCCCGCAACCGGAGGCCTGCCACCCCCTGCCTGCCTTCCCGGCCGCCCGGGTCCGGCGGCCCTGCCTGTCGTCAAGCCGGATGACCTTGCCACGCGTTCATGCTATGGCATCGCTTCAGCCCGACCGGCCCGCTCCGGTGTCGGGCACAGGACATCACCGACGGAGCGGACGCCCCATGACCAAAGCCAGCCCCGAGTCCTTGCTCGACATCTGTCGGCGGCACGGTCTTCGCATCACCGGGCAACGCCGGGTCATCCTCGAGGTGCTGGATGCGGCCGGGGATCATCCCGATGTCGAAGAGCTGCATCGCAGGGTCGCCGCCATCGAGCCGGGGATCAACATCGCCACCGTCTACCGGACGATGAACAAGCTTGCCGAGAAGGGGCTGATCGAACGCCACATGTTCGAGGACGGACGCCTGCGCTACGAACCGGCCCCCGAACAGCATCACGACCATTTCATCAATCTCGAGACCGGCGAGGTGGTCGAATTCAGATCCGACGAGATCGAGCGGCTGCAGGAAGAGATCGCCCGCAAGCACGGTTTCGAGATCGTCAGCCACAAGCTGGAACTCTATGTCAGGCCGCGCAAACCGCGCTGACCGGGCCGGGTCAGGGGCGCAACCTGCGGCGCCCTCATCATTGTCATGAAAACTTCTGAAAGCCCGGCGCATTGACAGTCGCGCGCCGCTCTCGCATCTCTGGCGCGGTTCAGGTGCCGGATCGATGTCCGGTGAAAAGGGAATCCGGGACGGCCCGTCGGCCGGAGCCGGAACTGCCCCCGCAACTGTAGGCGGACAGCCTGCCCGACATGCCACTGGCCGCGCGCGCCGGGAAGGCCGGGCAAGGCGCTCATCCGCGAGTCAGGAAACCTGCCTGGACCGATCACCTGTTCCGGCCGCGTGGGGCGTGCCGGGAGCGGCCTTCCGCAAAGGTGACACCGCCGCTCCGCGACGCCGGTCGCGGGGTTTCGTTTCCAGTTCCGGCGCGCGCCGAGCGCGGGCCGTTCGAAAGGCATGTCACGATGACGACCGAAGATACCTCCTCCCTCCGCCCTGCGCTTCCTCGGGCAGATCATGTCGGCTCGCTGTTGCGCCCGCAGGCGATTGCCGGGGCCAGGATGCAGGGCCTGAAAGGCGCCGAGCTCTGCGCCGTCGAGGACCGCGAAATCGCCGCCCTGGTCGCGATGCAGAAGGAGGCCGGGCTCCGGGTCTTCACCGATGGCGAGGCCCGCCGCCAGTTCTGGCATTACGATTTCATGGGGATGCTGACCGGACTGGACATGAAGCCCTCGACCCGCAGCCTGCCGTTCCAGACAAAGCACAAGACCCCGCCCATCGAGGCGCATCTGACCGGGCCGCTGGATTTCCCGGCAGATCATCCGATGCTGCGCCATTTCACCTATCTCCGGGATCTGGTGGCGCCGGGCGAGGGCATCGCCAAGATCTCGATCCCGGGGCCCTCGGCCTGCCATTACCGGATGGTTCCCGGCAATATCGACTACCGGCCCTATCTGGATCAGGAACTGCTGTTCCATGACATCGCCGCGACCTACCGCAAGGCGGTCAGGGCCTTCTACGATGTCGGCTGCCGCTATCTGCAGCTCGACGACATCTTCTTCGCCTATCTCGGCGACGAGACCCAGCGCGAAGAGCGTCGCGCCATGGGCCAGGATCCCGACGCGCTGATCCGCAAATATGCCTGGATGCTGGAAGAGGCGATCCGGGATCGCCCGGCCGACATGCTGATCGGGATGCATATGTGCCGCGGCAATTTCCGCTCCTCGCATGTGGCCGAGGGCGGCTATCACGTCGCGGCCGACGCGATCTTCAACTGCACTTCGGTCGATATCTACCTGATGGAATACGATACCGGGCGGGCCGGCGGGCTCGAGCCGCTGGCCGCGCTGCCGAAGGGCCGCAAGCGGGTCATGCCCGGCTTCATCACCACCAAGACCGGCAAGCTGGAATCGCTGGACTGGATCAGGGCGAAATATGACGAGGTGTCGAAATATGTCGATATCGGCCAGCTCGGCGTCGCACCCCAATGCGGTTTCGCCTCGACCGAGCATGGCAACGAGATCACCGAGGACGACCAGAAGCGCAAGCTGGAGTTGGTCGTGAAGAGCGCCGAGGCGATCTGGGGCGAAACCTGACGCAAAGGGGACGGGGCGGGGCGCCCGGAACGGAGGCAGGCCCGTCTTGTCTCCTGCGGGCGCCCTTTCGCCGGGATCTGCCGCAGAGGGTCCCGACCGGCCGGGGATGCGCCGCTCTCCGGCCGGGCGCCAGACCTCCAAGGCAGACGCCGACAAGGCCTGGATTCGGAAGGCCGTCGCTCCGCCCGGCGCCTGGATCGCGAACAGGCCCCTCGCGCCGAGAACATGCGCCGATGCCACCTTTCGCGACATGTCTCCGATGTCTTTCCGCCCCGCCCCCGGTGTCGCCCGGCGGCCGGGTCCGGGGCGCGGGGCCTGCGCCCATTCGCCCGGCGGTGCGGCTTACCGCCCGTCGCCGATCAGCCCCAGACGCTGCGGATCGGTCACGGTGACATGGCGCCGGCGGCTGGCCACGATGCCCGCCTTTTCCCAGGCGCTCAGCAGGCGGCTGACGCTGTGCAGCGTCGTGCCGGTCATGTCCGAGATGTCCTGCCGCGTCACCGGAAAGGCGATCTCGATCCCCGCCTCCACCTCGCGGCCCGACTGCGCGATCAGCCGCAACAGCGCCCCCGCCACGCGCTGCTGCACCTGTTGCGTGGCCATCTCGATCAGCCGCGCATTCATCTCGCCGACGCGGGTGCCGACGGTCCTGTAGCCCTCTTCGGCGAAGCCGTCATAGCGGGCCGTGAAACCGTCCCAGAGGCTCATCGGCCAGGACAGCGTCAGACAGTCCCGCGCGCAGATCGCCGTGGCGGGATAGCTCTCGCGCCGGAGCGCCCGGGCAATCCCGAAAAGCTGTCCCGACGGGATATGGAGCGCGGTCACCGCCGTGCCTTCGGCGGTGATGCGCATGACCCGGATCACGCCGTCCAGAAGCAGATGGAAACGCTCTGCCGGGTGGCCCTCGCGGAACACGGCCGCGCCCTCGTCAAAACGCCGGGCGGTGGCCAGATCGAGGATCTCGCGGATCTGTCCCCGGTCGAGCCGCCGGAACGGGCCGACATCCTGCAACAGGCTTTCATCCAGTTTTGCGACCATGAACCGGCCCCGAATTTGTCGAAACGCAATGAGGTCTGGCCCGCGACAGCGCAAAAGGGAAGGCATGAAAACGCATGTGACGGCGAAAGGAGGCTTCCCCTGCGACATCTGCTGTCCCCCCTGTTGCGGCAGCCCCATCGCCCGTGCCGCATCGGCGCTCTCCCGGAAGGGGACAAGGCCCGGCCGCGGCGACATTGCGGGGCGGCCTTTCGTACCCGGAAACGGGCCGGATGCTCCGGAACTCGACGAGAGGCTGACCGCTCGCCGGACGACTGGCGGCGGCGCCGGCGACACGGGCCCCGGGCCGCGCGGGACCGGCTCGGCGATCCCCGGTGCGAACATCCCCGGCGCCAGGCGCGCGCCGCCCCTCGCAAGCGGCATGGCGGTGCCGCCCCGGATCGGCCTGGCCGGGAAGCAACAGCCTGCCGGGACGGCCGGGCCCTTTGGGGAACTCCCGGCGCAGATGCCTTGACAGCGACGACGAGGTCTTCGCAGGGCCGCAAATCCGGGCAGAGCTCCGCCCAATCCGGAAAGGAACCATCATGACCAGACTGTCGCAGCTTGCCCTGTTTTCCTACGGCTTCCGGCCGTTCTTCCTGTTGGCTGCACTGTTCGCGGCGGCGGTCATCCCGCTCTGGCTGGCGGTCTGGGCCGGACATGCCGCGATTGCCGGCCCCTTCGGCCCGCGCGACTGGCATATCCACGAGATGCTGTTCGGCTATGTGCCCGCGGTCCTGACGGGCTTTCTGTTCACCGCCATCCCGAACTGGACCGGACGGATGCCCCGAAGCGGCCTGCCGCTGGTGGCGCTGAGCGGGCTGTGGCTGCTGGCACGACTGGCCGTCGCGGGGGTGATCGCCCTGCCCGCCTGGGCGGTGATGGCGCTCGACCTGTCCTTCCTGCTGGCGGTGGCGGCAATCGCCCTGATCGAGATCGTCGCGGGACGGAACTGGCGCAACCTCGCGGTGATCGTGCCGGTCGGGCTGATGGCCGCCGCCAATGCAACCTTCCATGTCGAGGCGATGACGCGGGGCGCGGCCGATATCGGCATTCGCGCGGGCTTTGCCTGCACCCTTTTCCTGATCCTGCTGATCGGCGGGCGGATCGTGCCGAGCTTCACCCGGAACTGGCTGAGCCGGCAGGGGCCGGGCGCCCTGCCCGCGCCCTTCGGCCGGTTCGACCGGCTGGCGCTTCTGGCAAGCGCCGCGGTGCTGACCCTGTGGTCCTTCGCGCCGGGCCTGCCCGGCCTGTCCGCCGCCTTTGCCGGGCTGGCGGGTCTGCATCTGGTGCGGCTGGCGCGCTGGCGGGGCTGGCGCTGCGGGCGGGCACCGATCCTCTGGACCCTGCATATCGCCTATCTGTTCCTGCCGCTGGGATTTGTCGCGCTGGCGCTGGGGGCGCCGGTGGCCGGGCTGCACCTGCTGGGCATCGGCGCGATCGGGGGGATGACGCTGGCTGTCATGATGCGGGCCTCGATGGGCCATACCGGCCGGCCGCTTCAGGCCGGAGGACTGCTGACCGCCGCGTTCCTGTTGCTTTGCGCGGCGGCGGTGACACGCGCGGTCCTGCCCGATCAGGGCTTTGGCGCCATTGGCGGGCTGGCTCTGAGCGGCACGCTCTGGACCCTGGCCTTCACGGGCTTCCTGCTGAAGGTCGGGCCCTGGCTGGCCCTGCCATCGGTGACCCGGCGCCAGCCGAGCCCGGCCCCGCCGCCCCGCAACTGAACAGGGGGCGGCGCGCCCGGGCGCCGGGCTGAACCGGCAGGGGACGGCCCCGTCCGGGCAGAAAGCCCCGGATCCGCCGCCCGCCCATGGCAAAGGCGCAGCCCCCTGTCGTTCGGGCGAGCAGGGGGCGGGCCGCCGTCGCGCGGCGTGATCGCGGCGCGACTGTTCCTTGCCCCGTGCCGCCGCGCGCCGTCAGCAAGGCGGGTGTGTCGGTCGTCGCCGGTCCCGGCAGGGCAATGCAGGCTGCTGTTTTCCTTCTGTCTTTCGACGGATTGCCCTTCCCGCATGAGGCCGCTCCCGACGGAGCGCCGCCCGGGGGGCTCGATTTGACGCAGTCGCCAGACCTCAATTCCGATTGAAACACTCGGAATCACGGTTAGGCTTTTCCTGCCGGTCCCAGCGACAAGAGTCTCAAGCCAGGCCGAACCGCGCATCGATCATGTGAGGGGCCATGCTTGAGATTTCCGACCTGTGCGTCGAGGTGGCCGGGCAACCGGTTCTCCACGATATCAACCTTTCACTGGGCGACGGAGAGCTGCATGTGCTTCTCGGCCCGAACGGCTCGGGCAAGTCCAGCCTGCTGGCCACCATTCTCGGCCTGCCCGGCTATCGCATCACCGGCGGCGGGATCCGCTTCGACGGCACGCCGCTTCGCGACCTGAGCCTTCAGGACCGGGCCGGGCTGGGCATCGGGATGGCCTTCCAGCGCCCGCCCAGCCTGGGCGGCGTTTCGGTCTCGGCCTTTGCCGCGGCCCTTGGCGCCTCGGATATCCTCGCGCGCGAGGCGGCGGCACTGGATCTGTCCGATTTCGTGACCCGCGACATGAATGTCGGTTTCTCGGGCGGCGAGATCAAGCGCTGGGAGATCCTGAAACTGTTCCTGCAGGACCCGCGCCTGATGCTGTTCGACGAGCCCGAAAGCGGGGTCGATCTGGAACATGTCAGCGCCATCGGACAGGCGATCCGCCGGATCACCCGCAGCACCGACCGCAAGGGGCGGTCCCGCGCGGGCCTCGTCATCACCCATACCGGGCTGATCCTGTCCCATGTCGAGGCCGACCGTGCCCATATCATGAAGGACGGGCGCCTACTGCACTCGGGCGATCCCGGGGCACTGTTCCGGCATGTCCGGTCCCATGGCTACACCGTGCCCGCCGCCGCCTGAGCGCGGGCCAAGCAGAAGGAGAGACAGATGGACTTGGCGACGACCCCCGAAAACGATCTGACGAATGCCGAACGCGACATCCTGCACGATGTCGGCTTCGCCGATGAGACGACCCGTGCCGGCACCTCGGTTCTGGCCGATCACCGGATGCGCATGGCGCTGTCGAACGATCCCGACGTGGTGATCCTGCCGCTGGCCGAGGCGCTGAAGAGCTATGACTTCGTGCAGGGGCTGATGTTCGGGCTGGTCGATCCGGAGGAGAACGACCACATCCGGCTGGTTGCCGAGCACATGCATGACCCGCTCGGCCATTTCATCTGGGTCAGGCCCGGCGCCCGGGTGCGGCTGCCGGTGCAGAGCTTCACCCTGATGGAAACGCCCCAGGCGCGGCAGTTCACCCATGACATCACCCTGATCGACGAGGGTGCCGAGGTCGAGATGGTCTCGGGCTCGGGCGTGCCGACCGACCTGCGCAAGGGCCGCCACATCTCGATCGGCGAAACCTATCTGCGCAAGGGCGCCAGATGCAGCTCGGTCACGATCGAGCATTGGGGTCCGGAAATGGAGGTCTATTCCTACGGCTATTCGCAGCTCGACGCGACCGCGACCAGCAGCGCGACCGCGATCATGATGTCGCCGGTCCGCCATCACAGCAGCCGCTCGGTCTCGACGCTGGGGGCGGGCGCCTCTGCCGTCTCGCAAGCGATCGTCTTCGCGCCCGAGGGCACCGAACGGGTGCTGGTCTCGGAAACCCGGTTAGCCGCGACCGGAGCCAAATCCAAGGACGTCACGCGGATGGTCTCGGCGGGCGGAACCATCGTCAACGAGGCGCTTCTGATCGGCGATGCCGCGGGCAGCGAGGGGTTCCTGGGCTGCGACGGGCTCAAGCTGAAGGAAAGCGGCGAGATCCGCGCCGTGCCCTCGCTGCGCGCCCTGGCCGAGGGCTCCCAGCTGTCGCATGAGGCCTCGGTGGGCATGATCGACAGCGAGAAGCTGAGCTATCTCGTGGCCTCGGGCATGGCCGAGGACGCGGCGCGCGACCTGATCGTACAGGGCTTTCTGGCGCTGAACGACGAGCAGATCCCGGAGACCCTGCGCCGCCGCGTGACGGAGATGGTGGCCGAGGCGAAATCCGGGGGAATGTAGCCGCGCGCCGACATCGACCGCCGAGATTGACCCGGGGCGGGGGTGGCCCGATCTGGCGACGCTGCCACCGCCTCCCGGACCTGTCCGATCCTGCGGGCGCACCCGACAGTCGCAGGCTTGCCCGGCATGGCCCGCCGGGCGGGCTGTTTTCCGTCTTGAACCGTGACGAAAGATAACGGGACAAAGCCATTTCCCGGGCCGGCCGCATCGCAGGCGAAGACCGCGCCCGCCATGCCTTGCACGGATGCGACGGTCTTCGGAGCAAGGACGGGGCGCCGATGAGCCTCCTCCGGGCCGCGATGCCCCTCTGGATGCGCGGGGGCAAGGCGGCCTCGTTGTCGCAAGGGCTGCGGCGGATTGCATCGCACAACGCCGGCAGAGGCTTGTATCGTGACGGAACCGCAGCAGGGACAAAACGCCTTGAAGCTCGGGACGAGCATGGCCGATCGACGGGATATCGAGGGGATCGCCTGCATTCTGCATCTCGGCGGGTTCCGCGAGGTGCATACCATCCCGGTCTCGGGAATGCCGCTTTGTACCGCTTTTCCAGCGCAGGGCGCGGCGGCGGAACAGGAGCACTCTGGAAAGGAACACCCGCCCGCGGTGACGGTCCGAAGCACGGACCGCCGGTTGGAGGCGCGCTGGGGACACCATTGGCTGCCTCCCTCCCTGACGCTGCTCCCGATGCCTGCGCCCGGAAGGGCGCGCGGAACGACCGCTCAGCGGCGCTTCCCGGACGCGGCGCAAACGGGCTCGAGGAGAATGGCACCGGGCTGACCGCCGCGCGGCGCCGGACGCAAGGGACCTTCCCCGCCGGAAGGGGTCTTGCCCCGTCCCCTGCCCGTCAGCCCGGCTGATCCAGCATCAGCCGCACCGCCTTTTCCAGCCTGCGACGCTCCATGACCGGGAAAACGCGCGCGATCCGGATCTCGAGGCGGCCATTGGCGACGATGCATCTGGCGCGCCCCTCGCGGCGGTCGATCTGAAACTGATCCGGGCGCCGTGCCGGACCCGGCAGGCAGCGCCTTGCGCCCGGAAAAGGGCCCGGGGAAAGGCGCGGGCGCGCTGCCGGCAGGCTCCTACTGTCCCGCCGCCCGGTGCAGCACGCAGAGCTCGCCGGTCTCCGAGCGGTTGGCCCAGCCCTACAGCTTGTCGCGGATCGCGACGGCGAGCTCGGGATCAGCCTCGAGCCGGGCAGCCAGCACCAGCCGGAACGCGCGCGGGATCGCCGGGGCATGGTCGAGACAGGGGCCGAGGTGCAAACGACCACAGCCGTGCCCCTAGGCGTGGCGCGCCTGGAGGGCACTGATGGCATTTTGGGTTGCGGGGGCAGGCAACCGCCGCAAGATACCGGAACTCATTTGCGCCGTCTGACTGCTTTTCCAGAAAATAGACACAAGGGCGGGGAGCAGGCGCTTGAGGTTGTCGCGGTGAACCGCCCTGGTATCCGAATGGCAGACCTTTAGCACGCGACAGAGATCGGCTTGCGCCACCACTGGCTGCGTGATTCACGCTCTCCAACCGTGGGAGGGTGTGATGGGCAATCTTCTCCGGCTGACGGACGAGCAGATGGCACGGCTCAAGCCGTTTGTCGGGGAAACATTCCCCCGGACTGTTTTCTGATTCTCCAAAATCCCGAAGAGCCATGGCCGTCCCGGGGTGGATGATCACCGTGGTCTTAGCGGAATAATCTTCTTCAAGCGCAATGGGTTGTGCTGGCGCGATGCCGCGAAGGAATACGGTCATCCCAAGACCTGTTCAGTCCCGGCATCTGGTGGATCGGGTTCAGGATGAATCTGTCGGGCTTGGACGAGGCGCGCAGGATCTCGTTGCGCGCGGAAGCTCCGGCAGTTTACGGCGTCCACGACCTCGCGTCGCGACCTTCTGCGGCGCCCCGGGCTGCAATGGCAGCGTGGCTGGCGCGCGTGTCGACGGCGCCGTCGGCGGTGGCGATCTCTTCGCCCCACGGGATTCGGGCGCCTCCCCGTCCCGGCAGGCCATCGGGCTACCCATGCGCCCGCCCCGTCCGCGCTCGCCCAGCGATCGCTTGCAAGCCTTGCCTGATTGAATTAGTCGGATTTGAGAGCCAGGGCGATCCCGTCCTCCTGCCAGCGGATCCCAGAGACTGCCCCGATGACCGACACTGTCCATCTTGCCTGCCTCTACATGAAGGAACGGCCCGGCCTGCGGCGCTTCCTGACATCGATGACCGGCAACCTGTCCCTTGCCGAAGACCTGGTGCAGGAGACCTTCCTGCGCGTGCTGGAGCGCGACCCCGCCGGTGGCGAGATCCGCGATCCGCGCGCCTATCTGCTGCGCTCGGCCCGCAATCTTGCGCTCAACACGCTGGCGGTGCAGCGCCGCAGCGCGGATATGGACGAGATGCCCGACATTGCCGACCCCGCGCCCGCCGCCGTCGAGCGCATGATCGCCCGCGAGGAACTCCTGCTGGTCATGCGCGCCATTGCGGCCCTTCCGGCGCGGCGGCGGCAGGTCTTCGTCCTGTCGCGGGTCGACGATCTGACCTATGACCAGATCGCGGCCCGGCTGGGGATCTCGCGCAATACGGTGATGGTCCAGATCGTGCGGGCGCTGTCGGATCTGCGCAAGGCGCTGCCGATGCCGGAACCGGCATGAGCGCACCCGACGATCAGGCCCTTGAATGGCTGGTGCGCCTGAATGACGACCGCGCCGATGACAGGCTGCGCGCCGAATTCGCGCGCTGGCACGAGGTGCCCGAACATGCCGCCGCCTGGGACGAGGCACAGGCCTTCTGGACCCGGCTCGCCCCTGTCACGGCCGAGATGCGCCGCCAGCGGCAGGTCTCGCGGCGGGCGGCGATGGTGGCGGTCGGGGGCGCGGCGCTGCTGGCGCCGCTTGCCTTCTGGCTGACCCGCCCCGGCCGCTTCGCCGATTACCGCACCCTGGCCGGCGAGACCCGCCGGCTGCAGCTTGACGATGGCAGCCGGGTCGATCTGGCCGCGGGCTCGGCGCTGTCGGTCGATCTCGGCCCCCGCGCACGGCATCTGAGCCTGCACCGGGGCGAGGCCTTCTTCCAGGTCGCCCCCGATCCCGCCCGCCCCTTCGTCGTTTCCGCGGGCGGGGCCGATTTCACCGCGCTCGGCACCGCCTTCAACCTGCGGCTGGTGGCCGACCGGGTCAGCCTCACCGTCACCGAGCACCGGGTCCTGGCCCGGCGGGACCGGGAGGAGACCACCGTCGAGGAGGGCCAGATGCTGGATCTGGGCCAGAACGGACGCGGCCCCCGGCCGCGCCCGCAACCGGTCGATCCCGGGATCGCGACCGCCTGGCGCCACGACCGGCTGGTCTTCGCCGCCGCGCCGCTGGGCGAGGTGATGGATGTGCTCGGCCGCAATGCGGGCTGGACCGTCATGCTCAGCCGGGCGGCGGCCGGGATCCCGGTCACGGCGATGTTCAGCCTCTCGCGCCTCGAGGAGGCCCCCGAGACCATCGCCCGCACCCTGCCGGTCCGGCTCTCGCGGCTGCCGGGCGGCGTCCTCGTCATCCGCGCCCGCTAGCGGGGCCGCGAAAAAAATCCCGGCCCGCTGTAATGACCTGCCGCCGCGAGACTGTCTTCTCTCTGTAACCGGCTGATGGGGAAGACGGAATGCAAGGAATGACGGGAAGGCTCGTGGCACTGGCCGCGATCGGATCCGTGCTGGCGGCCGCCGCCAGTGCCGAGGAGGCGCAGCGGATCGAGATCGCCGCACAGCCTTTGGCCAGCGCCGTGCTGGAACTGGGGCGCAAGACCGGGCTTCAGGTGGTGGTCGATGACCGGCTGATGGCCGGGCGGCAGAGCGTGGCGGTCTCGGGTGTCACCACCCCGCGCGAGGCGCTGCAGATCATGCTGGGCGACACCGGCCTGAAACCCGCGCTTGTCAATGACGACACGCTGAGCATGGGCCCGCAGGGCGGAGGCCGGGCCGGCGCGCTGGCCGCGGACGGCTCGGTCATGCTCGACACCATCACCCTGATCAGCGAAGATCCGTTCGGCGAGGTCTCGGGCTTCGTGGCGCGGACCAGCGGCACCGGCACCAGGACCGGCGCCGATCTGCGCGACGTGCCGCAGGCGGTGAATGTGGTCACCGCCGATCAGGCCGAGGCGCAGGGCGCGCGCTCGGTGGTGTCGGGGCTGGCCTATACGCCGGGCGTCGTCGGGCAATATGGCGACACCGACCTGCGCCATGACTGGCTGACCATCCGCGGCTTCCGCCCGGACCGCTATGCCGACGGGCTGCGGCTGAATTTCGGCGCCCGCGGCTATGCCCAGTCGCGCGCCGAACCCTTCGGGCTGGAGCGGATCGAGGTTCTGAAAGGCCCGGCCTCGGTGCTGTACGGCCAGGCCACGCCGGGCGGCATCGTCAATGTCGTCAGCAAGCGCCCGGTCGATCGCGAGGTCCGCCAGGTCGAGCTGAGCTACGGCTCTTATGACCGCAAGCAGGTCGGGGTCGATTTCGGCGGCAGGCTGGATGAGGCGGGCGACCTGCTGTACCGCTTCGTCGCCATGTCGCGGGACGGCAACAGCGAATATGACCATGTCAGCGAGCGCAAGCTCTACGTCGCCCCCTCGCTGACCTGGAAGCTCGACCCCAGCCTGTCGCTGACTGTCTTCGCCGAATACCAGAACATCGACGCGCCCGGCGGCGGCGGCGCGCCCGCGCTTTCGGCCAACGGTACCCTCTACCGCGATGCCGACAATGGCTGGCTGCCGCGCTCGACCTTCGTCGGCGAGCCCGGCTACGACCATTTCGAAAGCACCTCGAAACAGCTCGGCCTGCGGATGGAAAAGCAGATCGGCACGGGCTGGGCCTTCAACCAGGTGCTGCGCTACAGCGAGGTCGATGTCGATACCCAGCGGGTCCAGCTCTATTGCCAGACCCTCGACTGCGGTCCGACCGAGGCGGTGCGCTATGCCTGGGGCTTCCCCGAGACCTCGAAGCTCTGGTCCTGGGATGCGCATCTGACCGGCAAGGTCGGCACCGGCCCGCTGGAACACGAGCTGCTGTTCGGCATCGACGCCTCGCGCGAGAAAAGCCACTTCGACGAGACCGCGCTCGATTATGTGTCGATGGGCTGGGACGTGTTCGATCCGGTCTATCTGGGCGGCGGCATCGACCGGCCGCCGGTGGCGATGAGCATCGACCAGACCCGCAAGCAGGTCGGGGTCTATGCCAGCGACCAGATCAGCTGGGGTCGGGCCGTGTTCTCGGCGGGGCTGCGCTATGACTGGGCCGACACCACCACCCGCACCGTCACCGCCTCGGCCGACCGCACCGTCGATCAGAGCGACGGCGAGCTGACCGGACGGCTCGGCGCGGTCTACCATCTCGACAACGGGCTCTCGCCCTATCTGGGCTACTCGACCTCGTTCTACCCGGCCGGCGGCACCGACCGGAACGGCAAGGCCTTCGAGCCGACCAGTGCCGACCAGATCGAGCTGGGCCTGCGCTACGCCCCCGAGGGCCGGCCGGTCATGGTCACGCTCTCGGCCTTCCAGCTGACCCAGGAAAACGTGCTGACCCCCGATCCGCTGAATACCAGCTTCAACACCCAGACCGGAGAGGTGCGGGTGCGCGGGATCGAGCTCGAGGCCAAGGCCGAACTGCCCCACGGTTTCAGCCTGATCGGCTCCTGGGCCTATAGCGATGCCGAGATCACCGAGGACAACCGCTATCAGGGCAACCGCCCGGCCTTCGTGCCGCGCAACCAGGGCTCGCTCTGGCTGGATTACGCGCTGCAATCGCCCGGCGCCTGGGGCGGGCTCAGCCTCGGTGGCGGGCTGCGCCATGTCGGCCAGACCTATGGCGACAATGCCAACCAGTTCAGCGTGCCCTCCTTCACCCTGCTCGATGCCGCGATCCGCTACGACCTGGCCGCGATCGGCTATGACGGGGTCAAGTTCAGCCTCAACGTCACCAATCTCGAAGACAAGCGCTATGTCTCGACCTGTCTCAACGCCTCGGGCTGCTACTGGGGCGCGGGCCGGGCGGTGACGGCCAGCCTGGATTACCGCTGGTGACGGCAGCGCCTGCCCTGTCCCGGCGGCGGCTTGTCGCCGGGGCCGCCGCGCTGGCGATGATGACCGGCCGTGCCGCCCGCGCGGCTGCGCCCGGCGGTCCTGATCGCCCCGCCCCACCTGAGCGCCCCGAACGCATCGTGGCGCTGGACTGGGCGCTGGCCGAGACGCTGATCGCGCTTGGCGTGACGCCGCTGGCGGTGGCCGAGGCCCCGCTTTATGCGAAACGCGTAGTGGTCCCGGCGCTGCCGCCCGGCACCGCCGATGCGGGCCTGCGCAGCTGGCCCAATCTCGAGGCGCTGCGCGCGCTGCGGCCCGATCTCGTGGTCGCGCTGGAAGGCTATGGCATCGCGCCCGCGCGGCTGGAGGCGATCGCCCCGGTGCGCGCCCTGCCGATCTACACCGCCGGGCGGCGCCCGCTTGCCCTGGCCCGCGAGGCCGTCACCGCCCTGGCCGGTCTTTGCGAACGCGAGGCGCAGGGCCGGCAGCTTCTGGAGCGGCTCGACGCGGCCCTCGCCCCCCTGACAGCGGGGCCGCGCCCCGTCCTGATCGTGAAATTCGCCGATGAAAGGGTTGTCGACATCTACGGGCGGGGCAGCCTTTTCGACGATGTCGCGCGGGCCAGGGGGCTTGAGAATGCCTGGACCGGGCCGACCAATATCTGGGGCTTCGCCTCGGCCGGGCTCGAGGAGCTGGCCCGCCATCCCGAGACCCGGCTGCTGGTGATCGAACCGGCGCCGGCCCGGTTGCTGCGGCAAAGCGCGATCTGGCAGGCCCTGCCCCAGCAGCGTGCGGGCCGGGTCGAGCTGCTGCCACCGGCCTGGGTCTTCGGCGGCGTGCCCTCGGCGATCCGCTTCGCGCGGCTTCTGGAGGCGGCATGACCCGGCCCCTCGCAATGCCTGGCTTTCTGGCCCCTGCCCTTCTGGCCTGCGGGCTGGCGGCGCTTGCCTTCGGCCTGGCCGCCCTGAACCTCACCCTGCCAGAGCCCGGTCAGGCCGGGCTGCCCGCCGAGTTCCTGCGGATCTGGCAGAGCGAGGCGCAATGGCCGCGTTTCTGGATGGCGCTGATCGCGGGCGCGGCGCTGGGTCTGTCGGGCCTGATGTTCCAGCAGGTGCTGCGCAACCCGCTGGCCGAACCGGCCACGCTGGGGGTGCTGTCGGGCGCCCAGCTTGCCATTGCGCTCTGCCTGCTGCTGGCGGGCAGCACGCCCTGGCTGCGCGAGGCGGCCGGGCTGGGCGGCGGCCTTGCGGCCCTTGCCGCGGCGATCCTTCTGGCCGGGCGCGGCGCGACCGGGCCACGGCTGCTGGTCTCGGGGCTTGTCGTCAATCTGGCGATCGGGGCGCTGTTCGTGGTGCTGGCGCTGCAGCGGCAGGATTACCTGCGTTCGGTCTTCATCTGGGCCAGCGGCAATCTGGCCCAGGACGGCCATGGCGATCTGGCCGCGCTCGGTCTGCGGCTTGCGGTGCTTCTGCCCGCAGCAGGGCTGCTGACCCGCGCCATGACGCTGTTTGCCGTGCAGGATGACAGCCTGCGCAGCCTGGGCGCGCGGGTGACCGGGCTGCGGCTGACGGTGCTGCTGGTCGCCACGCTTCTGTCGGTGGTGGTGACGGCGCGGATCGGGGTGATCGGCTTCATCGGGCTTGCCGCGCCGCTGCTGGTCTCGGGGCTCGGCATCCGGAGCCTCGGCACCCGGGTGATCGCGACCCCGCTGGCGGGGGCGGTGATCCTGCTTCTGGCCGACGGGGTGACGCAGATGCTGGGCCGGGCACTGACCGGCGAGCTTCCGGTCCTGTTGCCCACGGGCGTGCTGACGCCGATCCTGGGCGGGGTCCTGATCCTTGCCCTGCTCTGGCTGAACCGCATCCCCGAACAGCCCGCAACCCAGCCCGCGCCCTCGCGGATCTTTCCGTTTCGGGCCACGATCCTGGCGCTTCTGCTGCTGGGCGCGGCGCTTGTGCTCTCGGCCTTCGAGACACTGCATCTGCCGGGGCTTTCGGCATCCGAACTCTGGACCGGGCGCTGGCCGCGCATCGTGACGGCGCTCTCGGCCGGGGTGATGCTGGCGCTGGCGGGCGTCATGATCCAGGGCGTCACCGGCAACCCGCTGGCCAGCCCCGAGAGCCTCGGCATCAGCTCGGGCGCGGGGCTTGGCATCATCCTGGCGCTGTTCGCGGGCGGCATGGCCACGCTTTTTGCCGGGGCGGCGGCGGGGGCGGGGCTGGCCTTCGGGCTGGTCGTGCTGATCGGCGCACGCAACCGCTTTGCCCCCGGCGCGCTGCTGCTGACCGGCGTCGCCTTCGGCACCTTTGCCAGCGCGCTGATCTCGCTGATGATCGCCAGCGGCGACCCCCGGGCCTTCTTCGTCCTGGCCTGGAGCATGGGGCCGACCTACCGGGCCGAGCCTGTGGGCGCGCTGGCGGGCGCGGGCGGCGCGGTCCTTGCGCTCATGGTCTTTCCGCTGTTCCTGCGCTGGCTGCGGCTGCTGCCGCTGGGGGCCGAGCAGGCCCGGGCCCTTGGGGTGCGGGTCGGAGCGGCCCGACTGGTCCTGATGGCCTATGTCGCGCTCCTGACCGGGCTTGCCACCCTCGCGGTCGGGCCGATCAGCTTTGCCGGGCTGATCGCGCCGCATCTGGCGCGCGCCTCGGGCGCGGTCGGGCCCGGCCCGCAGGGGCTTTGCGCCGCCGCCTGGGGCGGAGCGATCCTGGTGCTGGCCGACCTCGCCGGGCGACTGATCTGGTTTCCCTATGAAATTCCCGCCGGGGCGCTGGCAGCCCTGCTGGGCGCGCCCTTCTTCCTCTGGCTGATCGGACGGAACCGATGACCCTGTTTACCTGCCATGCCCTCGAGCGCCGCGCCAGCCGCCGCACCCTGCTGGGCCCGCTGGATCTGAGCATCGCGCAAGGCCGCCTGACCGCGATCCTGGGCCATAACGGATCGGGCAAGTCGACCCTGCTGAAGGCGCTGGCCCGGCAGGACCGCCCCGATGGCGGTCGGATCGACTTCATGGACCGGCCGCTCGGCGCCTGGCCGGGGCGCGAGCTGGCCCGGCGTCTGGCATGGCTGCCGCAGTCCCCCGCGCTTGCCCCTGGCATGACGCTGCGCGGGCTGGTTGCCCTTGGCCGCTTTCCCTGGCACGGGCTTCTGGGCCGCCGCTCGAGACGCGATCGCGAGGCCTGCGACGAGGCGATGGCCCTGACCGGCACCACCGCGCTGGCCGACCGGCAGGTCGACACGCTCTCGGGTGGCGAGCGGCAGCGCGGCTGGATCGCGATGCTGCTGGCGCAGGGGGCCGAGGTGCTGCTGCTCGACGAGCCGGTTTCGGCGCTCGACATCGCCCATCAGGTCGAGGTGATGGAGCTGCTGGCAAATCTCAACCGCCGCCGGGGCCTGTCGGTGATCATGGTGCTGCATGACCTGAACCTCGCGATGGGCTGGTGCGACGAGGCCATCGCGCTCCGGGGCGGCAGGCTGGCCGCGCATGGGCCGATCTCTGATCTGCACGACCCGGCGCTGCTGCACCGGCTTTACGGGCTGGAGATGGAAACCGTCACCTGGCGCGGCAGCCGTCTGGTGATGCCGGCACGCCTGCTCGGCCCCGGGACCGCGGTGGAATGAGCGGCGTCCTGTCGATCGCGGCAAAGACGGTCCGGGATCTGTCCCTCGGTGATGCGGCTGGTCTTCGAGGCCGAGGATTTCGGGCGGCTGCAGGCGACGCCCTGTCCAGATGGATGGGTCCGCCTGTGTTTCCCCGATGCGGCGTGCGCCCTGCCCCGGCGGCCCCATTTGACAGGCCGTCTCGAGGGCGCCTGCATCCTGCGCCGGATCGCTCCCCCCGGGGCCGTCACCATCGACATCCTCCGCCCTGATCGCGGGCTAACAGCCGTATGGGCAGCCCGCGCCCGGCCCGGCGACCGGCTGCTGATGAGCCAGCCCGAAGGCCGCTTCCGGCTTCCGGCCGGGTCCGGACGGCTGCTGGCCTTTGCCGACATCACCGGCCTGCCGGCCCGACCGCATCTGTCGGCCGGGATCGCCCTGCCCCGGTGAGCTTGCCGCCGAATCCCGGACCGGGAGTTCTCGTACTCGTAGAGAAAGGGATCCCACATGAGCAGACACCCCCGCCGTCACTTCACCGCCGGGTTCAAGGAACAGGCCGTCGCCCGCCTGTCGGAGCCCGGCGCCACCCGGACCGGTGTCGCGCACGAGCTCGGCTTGACGTCGTCACAGCTGAAAGGGTGGCGGCTCGAAATGGCCGCCGCTGGCTCGGCCGAGGCGATCCGTCGGCAACGGGCGGAGGCCGCGGAGCTGGCCGAACGTCGCAGGGAGAACCTGCCGCCTGAAGGAAGGGGTGGAGGTTATGCGAAAGGGTGAGCAGGCGAACGCCATGCGTTCGAGTGAGCGAGTGAACGCTTTTTCGCTCAGTGGGCGGCGAAACAATGAACGCGAAGCTCGAGTTCATTGTCGCCCACGCTGCCGAGCACGCCGTGACCGTCATGTGCCGGGTGCTCTCGGTCGGCACGAGTTGGTTCCACGCCTGGCGCGCCGCTGACCCCGAACGGGCGGCGCGCCAGACACGGCGGGACGCTCTGGCACCACGGATCCGGGAAATCTCCGATGCGAGCCACCAGCGATACGGCGCGCCACGCAGTTGCCATTGACGCGCCACTGGTCCGAGCGGCAATGGCGACGCCGAACTTCACGATCAAGGCATCCGGGTGGCCAGGCTCATGAAAGATCACGATATCCGTCCGCCACGCCGGGGCCGCCGCGTTCCGCGGACGACCGACAACCGGCACAATCTCGGCATTGCGCCAAACCTGCTGCGGCGGAATTTCCGTGCCGCGGAGCCGGACAGCATCTGCCCGCCTACATCAGCTACGTGCCCACTGACGAGGGCTGGCTTTACCTGGCGGCGGTGAAAGACATGGCGACCATGGAGATCGTGTGGTGGTCGATGTCGGACCGCCTGAAAAGCAGCCTCGCCGTCGACACGATGCGCATGGCGCTACAGAACCGGCGGCCGGTACCGGGACTGGTTTGTCACTCCGATCATGGAGTTCAATACGCCAGCGGATCGAACGGTCCGGGGGACCGTTCGAAGGCGCCGAAGGCGCCGATGGAGAGCTTCTTCGGCTCGCTCAAGTACGAACCGGTCCACCGCACCAGGTTCCGGTCGCGCCAAGAGGCGAGGGCCGCGCCGTTCGAGTACATCGCGATTTTCTACAACCGCCGGCGCCGCCATTCGAGCATCGGTTCCCGCACGCCCGAACAGGCAAGGATCGACATGGCCGCCTTGATGGCCGCATAGTGAACATCACCCCAGTCCGGGATCCGGGGGCAAGCTCAGCATTCAGGTTTCCAGATTACCGGTCTGCGTCATGCCAGATGCAACATAACCGCCATCGACAGTTAGAGTTTCGCCGTTCACATATGATGCTGCGGGGCTTGCAAGAAAGGCGACCGCTTCGGCTATGTCCTCTGGCTGGCCACGACGGTGAGCAGGGATCATCTCCAGGACGCGCTTCCAGGTGTCCTCACTATAGGCCGCCAGCGTCATCGGCGTTTCGATAATCCCCGGAGCGATTGCATTTGTCGTGACGTTTCTGGAGCCCAATTCCAAGGCGAATTGCCGTGTGAGGCCGATAATCGCGGCCTTCGACGTCCCATACGCGGCCCGTCCGACACCAGCGCGCAGACCGGAGATGGAGGCGATGTTTATGATCCGACCATAACCGCGCGCTGCCATGCCGCGGGCGATATGCTGGCTCACCCGAAAGGTGCCGGTGACATTGACCTCCATGATCCTGTTCCAGGTCTCGGGGGCGAAATCCAGAAGCGGTTCGACCAGAATGATCCCGGCGCTGTTCACCAGAATGTCGATGGGACCAAGCTGCTCTTCGGCCTGTGCAACGACGCCCGGCAGAACGCCAGCATCCGCGACATCATGATCGAACGCGATTGCCTCCCCCCCATGCGACCGGATCTCGTGAGCGACCTCTTCGGCCGCCTCGAACCTCAGGTCGGCCACGGCCACGCGGGCCCCCAGTGCGGCCAGTCGCAGGGCGCTGGCACGCCCGATGCCGGAACCGCCGCCGGTGATGAAGGCGGTGCCATAGTCTTTACGCTGTGTCATGGGAATCTCCTGTCTTATCGGGCCATCATCGTGTCGGGCAGCCAGGTGACGATCGCGGGGAAGGCGAACAGCAGGACGATGGTCACCATCTCGATCGCCACGAACCAGAGCGCCCCGCGGAACACATCCGGCAGGGGCGTGTCGCGGTCGATGCCCGCGATCACGAAGCAATTGAGGCCGACAGGCGGAGTGATCAGCCCGATCTCGCACATTTTCACGCAGAGAATGCCGAACCAGATCGGATCGAACCCAAGCCCCGAGACCGTTGGAAACACGATAGGCAGGGTGATGACCATCATCGAGAAGGCATCTAGGAACATTCCGAGCGGGATATAGAGCAACAAGAGCACGGCGACGATCAGATGGGGCGGGATGCCGCTTTCGGTGATCGTCTCGGCGATCATCTGCGGCACCTGAACGAGGGTCAGGAAAAAGCTGAAGATGCCCGCGCCGATCATCGTGAAGAGGATCATCACCGTGGTGGTGGCCGTCGAGCGGAAGCTCTCGGACAGGTAGTGACCGAGACGCCCGCGTGCCGATTTCGCGAAGACCAGCATGACGAGGGCGGCCAGCGCACCTATGGCGCCGGCTTCGGTCGGGGTGACGAGGCCGAGGTAAATCCCGCCCAGCACGATTGCGAACAGGACGGCCACCTGCCAGGCCTGCGTCGTCGAGGACAGCCTCTCTCCCCACGAGGCCTTGGGGGCGCGGGTGGAATGGTTCTGCACCCGGCGACCGATCAGGGCGACGCCGATCATGAAGGCGACTGTGGTGATGATGCCGGGCACGAACCCCGCGATCAGCATCTTGCCGGCAGAGACTTCGGTCAGGGCGGCATAGAAGATCAACAGGACAGAGGGCGGGATCAGGACGCCCAGCACACCGCCTGCGGCCACTGCCCCGGCCGAGAGGCGCGGATCGTAGCCCTTTTCCTTCATTTCGGGGATGGCGACCGCCCCCACCGTGGCCGCCGTCGCCACCGAGGAGCCCGAGGTCGCGGCAAAACCGGCAGAGGTCAGGATGCTCGCCATCGCGAGCCCGCCGCTCAGATGTCCGACCCATTTATTGGCGACATGGAACAGGCGTTTGCCGACCTGCGCATGATGCGCGAAGGCCCCCATGAGGATGAAAAGCGGGATGACAGTGAGCGCGTAATTGGCGGTATGGCTGAAGGAAAAGGATTTCAGCCGCGCAAGCAGGAAGCCCAGGTTTTCCACCATGACGATGCCGAAGGCGCCCGAGAGCGCCAATGCGGCGAAGACCGGGGCGCCCAGGGCCATGAGGAAGAAGATCAGCCCGACGGCGAGCAGGGTGATGAGCGTCACATCCATTGTCGATGTCCTGTGAAATGCTGGGGCGCGATCCCGGTGCCATGGCACCGGGACCTCTCGGGCCGCGTCCTGCTCATTGCAGGGGCTTGTCTTCCGGGGCGGAGCGCAGGCTGTCGATATACGGCAGCTCGATTTGCCTCAGCGCGATGCGCAGGCTGTGCAGGGCGGCTTGCAGCGCGGCAAACCAGAGGCCCGCGGCCACCGCGATCTTCGCCCACCAGATCGGCACCTGGAAATAACCCCAGCGGAATTCCCTGATCGAGAAGGAGTAAGCTGCCTCCTGTGTCGCAGGCCAGGCCAGCATCAGGAAGGTCAGGGCGGCAAACAGCCAGGCCAGTGCCGTGCATCCGCGCGAAAGCGGCCCGGGCAGGGCATCGGTCATCATGGTGACCCGGATGTGACCGTCATCGAGCAGGGTCGCCCCCAGCCCCATGAAGACCACCATCACCATGGACATCTCGGTCAGCTCGAAAAGCCCCGGCACGGCGCGACCGAAGGTGGCGCGGGCCACCACATCCACTGTGATGGCCACCATCATGAAGGCCAGGAACCCCAGCGCCACCCATGATGTGATCCGGGCAAGTCCGTCGAACAGGCGGTTCAGGCGTGCCAGCATCGACTTACAGGTCTGCCGCGATTTCGATCGGGCGCTTCATCGTTCCGGTGCCGGCGTGACGGGCGATCGCCTCTTCGACCACTGCCTGCATGGCCGCACCGTCGATCCCGTTGGGCCTGGCCACGGTCTCGATCCACTTGTCGACCTGTGCGGGCTGGACAAGCGCCCTGGTCTTCGCCTTTTCCTCGTCCGACAGGGAGGCGAACACCACGCCCTCGGCAACGGCCTTGCCGACGTAATCGGCCAGCACCTTGTTGTAGATCTCGGCGAATTTCCCGGCATACAGCTCATCGGCCAGATCGGTGCAGATCTGTTGATGTTGGGCGGGCAGGCCCTCCCAGACCCGGCGGTTCATGATCGTGACGGCCGGGGCGTGCGGGCCGTCGCCGATATCGTAGAAATTCGGCGCGATCTCATGCAGCTTGTAGGCGACGGCGGTGACGAAATCGAAGCCGTAGACCCCGTCCAGGACCCCGCGTTCGAGCGCCTGATAGACCTCGCCCGCCGCCATCGGCACGGCAATGCCGCCGAGGCTTTCGATCACATCCGTGGCCACGCCATAGCCGCGGATCTTCTTGCCCTTGATGTCGGCGATGGAGCTGATCGGATCGCGCATCACCAGAGGCGCGTAATTCCAGTTGGTCCAGTAAAGCACCTTGCTGCGGTGGCGCTCTTCCCATTCCTGCCGCAGCGGAGCGAAATTCGCGTAGACATCGCGGCAGACGAGTTGCAGCTCATCGGCGCGGTCCATGCGGAAATACCACTCGAGGCCGCGCGTGACCGGCAGCTCGGCCTGGTAATAGCCCGGCGCGATCAGTGTCATTTCACTGGTGCCGTCGCGTACCGCCCCCAGATGTTCACCGACCCTGTTGAGGCTGCCGGCCCAGTAATACTTGATGCCGATTTCGCCATCGCTGCGCTTGGCGAGTTCCTCGAGGAACCAGCGGTCGACCCAGGACGGACCGGCGGTCTCGCTGACATAGCTGTCGAATTTCAGCGAGGTCGCGGCAGTGGCAAGCCCGGGCAGACCCGAGATCAGCCCCGCCCCGGCGAAAGCCCCCGTCGATTTCAGAAAGTCACGTCTTTTCATGGTTGTCTCCTCCCTTTGGGCCGGGCTCCTCCTGCCCGGTATTGTTTCTCGGCCTATGCCGTGGCGGTCGCGGCGCCTTTGCCGGACCTCAGATCGGATTTCAGAACCTTGCCGTAGCTGTTCTTCGGCAGTTCCTCGACGAACAGGTATCGCTTCGGCCGCTTGAAGGCCGCGATCTGCTGGCGGCACCAGCTGTCAAGCTCGGGCACGCTGGCGCTTTTGCCGGGTTCGAAGACGATATAGGCCACGACCTGCTCTCCCCAGTCGGGCTCCGGCTCGCCGATCACGGCAATTTCGAACACCGCCGGATGGGCCAGCAGCGCTTCCTCGACCTCACGCGGGTAGATGTTGGTGCCGCCGGAGATGATCACGTCCTTGGAACGGTCGGTCAGGTAAAGAAAGCCGTCCTCGTCGAGATGGCCGAGATCGCCGGTGCGAAGCCAGCCATCCTGCAGCGCCTTTGCGCTGGCCGCCTCGTTGCGCCAATAGCCCGTCATCACCGTCGGCCCCTGCACACAGATTTCTCCGGTATGACCGGGGGGCAAGGAGGTTCCGTCGGGGCCAAGAACCGCAAGGGTCACGGCCCCCTGCGCAATGCCGACCGAGGCGCGGCGCGCGCGCCAGCGCGGGTGGGACTGATCCGCCACCAGATCGCGCGGCAGCACGGAGATTGTCATCGGCGTCTCGCCCTGACCGTAGATCTGCACGAAACGCGGCCCGAAACAGGCAAGCGCCTCGTCGATGTCATGAGCATACATCGGCCCGCCGCCATAGATGATCGTCCGGAAGCCCGTCCCGTCATGACCCTGCTGTTTTGCCTTTGCGATCAGGCGCTTGACCATGGTCGGAGCGGCAAAGAACACGAGATTGCCACGGGTCTTCGCAAGGGCGATGATCTCGTCGCTGTCGAAGCCATGAGAGGCGGGCACGAGATGTGCGCCTCCGGCACGGATTTGCGCGAACATGTAGAGCCCCGCGCCGTGAGACATCGGGGCGGCGTAAAGCATGTGATCCTCGGGCCGGGCGGTGTCGACATCGAGCGCATAGCACAAGGTCATGTGCCGCAGATTGTCATGGCTGAGCATGACGCCCTTGGGGGTGCCCGTCGTGCCCGAGGTGTAGAACAGCCAGGCCAGGTCGCGATCCCCGACCCGGGCGGGGGGCACGATCTCTTTTGTCCCGGAGACGGAACTGCCGAGAGCGGCCTCGCGGATGTCCTGTCGATCCGCGAAGACTTTGCCGCTTTCGGTCAGGGTCAGGGCCGCGCCGGAATCGCGAATGATCCACTCCGCCTCGCGCGGGTGCAGTTTGCAATTGACCGGCACGACGACGGCTCCGAGCCACCAGCAAGCATGCAGCAGTTCGATATATTCCGGGGTATTCTTGGCAAAGATCGCAACCCGGTCGCCCTTTTCGATCGCATGCACCGCCTGCATCCACGCAGCCCGGTCGCAGGTCGCCTGCAGCAAGGCGTGATAGGTCTGGCGCAGGCTGTCGCCCTCATAGAGCGCCGGGCGGGAAGGCCATGACAAGGCTGTCTGATATAGCCAGTTCGCGATGTTCATCGTCTTCGAAATCCTTGGAACGTCTGCTGTCAGGCGCGGTCGGCCTGCAGGATCGTGGCGTAATTGGCGACGGCGGCACCGCCCATGTTGAAGGTCAGCCCCCATTCCGCGCCCTTGCGCTGCATGTCGCCGGCGCGTCCGGTCAGCTGCCGGAAGCCCAGAGCATTCATCGACACGCCGGTCGCGCCCACCGGGTGCCCCTTGGCCTTGAGCCCGCCAGAGAGGTTCACGGGTGTACGGCCATCGGCATGAACCGTGCCGTCATCAAGCGCGCGCGCGCCCTGGCCTTTCGGTGCAAGCCCCATGGCCTCGTAAATGAGCAGTTCCGCCGGGGTGAAACAGTCATGGACCTCCGCAAAATCGAGATCGTCGACAGTGATGCCCGCAATTTCATAGGCGCGGCGAATGGCGCGTTCCGGCCCCTCGAAAGCGACGAAATCCCGGCGGCTCATGGGAAGGTAATCGGAAACATGTTCGGCAGCGGCGATCCGCACGCGGGCGGTGGCGTCCCGGGCATGGGCGTCCGCAGCACTCAGGACGATGGCGGCGGCACCGTCCGTCACCAGCGAGCAATCGCTCAGCCGCAAGGGCGGCGCGATCAGCGGATTCTTGTCGCTCACCTCGCGACAGAACTCATGGCTCAGCGGCTTGTGCATATGCGCCAGAGGGTTCCTCATGGCGTTTCCATGGTTCTTCGCCGCGATCCGCGCCATGGCGTCCATCGGGTCGCCGTAGCGGTCGGCATATTGCCCGGCCGCGATGGCGAAGACCTGCGGAAAGCTCAGCGCCGCTTCCGCTGCGTCGTTCTGATATCCGGCCCCTGCCAGCGCGGCGGTGACATCTGCGGTCGGGCGATGGGTCATCTTCTCGGCGCCGACGACGAGCACGTTGCGGGCGCGTCCGGCGCTAATGGCATTCAGCCCGGCATGAAACGCAGCAGCGCCAGAGGCGCAGGCGTTTTCACAGCGCGTCGCCGGTTTGAACCGCAGGTCGGGATGTGCCTGCAAGATCAGCGAGGAGGCAAAACCGTCAGGCACCAACCCGGAATTGAAGTGGCCGAGGAAGACGGCATGGATTTCCGCCGGCGGGATCCGAGCCTCTTCCAGCGCCTCGCGCGCCGCCTCTACGATCATATCCTCAAGCGTGTCTTCGAGCCGTCCGAAACGAGTGTGGCCGGAGCCGATGATAAAGATGTCCTGCGTCATATGTCGTCCTCCAGCCCCGACAGTGATGTGAAAAACGCATGGCAGATATTGGTGAAACTACGTAGAAATATACGTAGCACTTACGTAGATGCAGATGCAGCGAAGGGGGCGACCGATGGCTTACGACCAGATATCCGACGCAGATCTCAACCTTACCGGCTTCATGGATGCGCCCATCGGTCTGATGGTGTTGTCGAACCGGGTGATCCAGCGAATCAATACCGAGATCGAACGGATCTTCGGCTGGACCCGCGACGAGCTGGAAGGCCGGTCGATCCGGGCGCTCTACCCCTCAAGCGTGGATTACGAGAAAACCGGTTCACGCTGGCGGCGCTGGCTTGACGAGCGTCCACGCTATACCGACGAGCGCTTCATGCAGTGCCGCAGCGGAGAGATCATCTGGACGCGGGCATCCGGGCGGACCCTGACCCCGGGGGATCCCTTTCGGCTCATGGTCTGGACCTTCGAACATCTCGAGAACCGTCCGCCGAATTCGGCCACGCTGACCCCCCGCGAACGCGAGGTCGCGCGCTACATCGTGAATGGTTACACCAGCAAGGAAACAGGCCTTGCCATGGGCATCTCGCCACGGACGGTCGAAGTGCATCGCGGCTCGGTGATGAAAAAGCTGGGCGTGCAGAATGCAGCCGAACTCGTTGCAAAAATGATCGTGCAAAACTGAACGTGGCATGCGCTATCTCGGCGTGGAGATCGTCACCAAGGCCGAGGGCGAGATCAGCGAGATGCATATCGGGCTTGGCGGCACGATGTCGGCGCTGTTCCTGCGCAACCTGGCCGAGAAGACGCATCGAGGCCTTGAGGGCCGCGTCAGGGCGGGCAAATCGGCGGGCGGGATCAGCTATGGCTACCGTCTGGACCGCCAGCCGCTGCCGGACGGGTCGTTCACGACCGGAGACCGGGTGATCGACGCGGCGGAGGCGGCGATCATTCGGCGGATTTTCATGGAATATGATTGCGGGCGCAGCGCGCGAACCATCGCGACGGGCCTGAACCGGGATGGGATTCCGGCCCCGCGCTCGGGCGGCAAGGGCAAGGGCACCTGGTCCTTTTCGACGATCTCCGGGAACTGGAAGCGCGGCACGGGCATTCTCAACAACGAACTCTACATCGGCAAGCTGGTGTGGAACCGGCAGCGCTTCGTCAAAGACCCCGATACCGGCAAACGTCAGGCACGGCCGAACCCGCCCGAGGCCTGGATCACCGAAGACACCCCGGCCTTGCGCATCATCGCAGACGACCTCTGGTCTCGGGTCAAACAGCGTCAGGGCGCAATCCGCGAAGATATCCTGAGCGAACGGGCCGCCGATCCCGACGCCCCCCAGATCGAGCGCGGCCATCGCCCGCGCTATCTGCTGTTGGGGCTTCTGACCTGCGGCTGCTGTGGCTCGGGCTATATCATGATCAGTGACAGCCGCCTGGGCTGTGCCGCGGCCCGGAACTCCGGGACCTGCACCAATCGCAAGACCATCAAGCGGCTCGATGTGGAAGCGCGTGTACTTGACGGGCTGAAGACACAGCTGATGCATCCTGACCTAGTGGCGGAGTTCATCGCGGAGTTTCACCGGGAGATGGAGAAGGATCGGCTCGAGGCCGAGGCCGGACGGGTCGAGGCGGAACGGGCTCTGTCGAAAGTGACGAAGGAGATCGACAACATCGTTACTGCGATCACGGAAGGCATGTTTCATCCGAGCATGAAGGCAAAGATGGATGCGCTGGAGGCGCAGAAGGCGGCGTTTGAAGCAAAACTGACCGCCCTGCCCGCGCGGAGCCCGTTGGTCCTGCACCCGGGGCTGGCGGATGTTTACGCGGCGAAGATTTCGGATCTGGCGGCTGCGCTGAACGATCCGGAAAGCCGGCCGGAGGCGGTGGAGATCCTGCGCGGTCTGATCGAGAAGATCGTGCTGACCCCCGACGCGGATGCCGCGAACGGTGAGCTACCCCCCGAAATTCGGACAGTGACGTAAGCTACGATTTGCAGTCTGCTGATCTTCGACGAGAAGGAGATCAGAGATGTCGAAACGCAAGCAGCACGCGCCTGAGTTCAAGGCGAAGGTCGCGCTGGAAGCCCTGAAGGGTGAAGAGACGGCGGCCGAGCTGGCGAGCCGGTTCGGAGTGCATCCGACGATGATCCATCAATGGAAGCGCGCCCTGCTCGAAGGCGCGTCCGGCGTGTTCGAGCGCGGCGGCCGCAAGAGACCCGAGATCGACGAGGAGCAGGTGAAGGAGCTCCACGCCAAGATCGGGGAGCTGGCGGTGGCCGACTCTTTTTTGGAACGAAAGCTGAAGCCCTGGGGCGGGAAGTGAGGCGCGGTATGATCGAGCCTGACCATCCTCAGCTGTCCATCGGTCAGCAGTGCAGGCTGCTGTCGATTGCGCGCTCGTCCTATTACTACGAGCCGAAGGGAGAGACCGCACAGAACCTCGGCCTGATGCGGCAGATCGACGAGCAGTTCCTGGAGACGCCGTTCTTCGGTGTCCGCCAGATGACCTGGCACCTGCGCAATGACGGGCATCTCGTGAACGAGAAGCGAATACGCCGGCTAATGCGCCTCATGGGGCTGATGCCGATTTACCAGAAGCCCAACACGAGCAGGCCGGCGAAAGGACACAAGACCTATCCTTACCTTCTGAAAGGGCTGCACGTGGATCGTCCGAACCAGGTCTGGTGCTCGGACATCACCTACCTGCCCATGCGCCGCGGGTTCCTATACCTCATAGCGATCATGGACTGGCACACGCGCAAGGTTCTATCCTGGCGGATCTCGAACACCCTGGAGGCCGACTTCTGCGTCGAAGCACTGAGCGAGGCCATCCACAAGTTCGGCCCGCCCGAGATCATGAACACGGATCAGGGCAGCCAGTTCACGTCCTTCGCCTGGACCGACCGGCTCCGCCGATCCGGTGTGCGCATCTCGATGGATGGGAAAGGCCGATTCCTCGACAACATCTTCATCGAGCGGCTGTGGCGAACCCTGAAATACGAATGCGTCTACCTGCATGCCTGGGAGACCGGATCAGAGACGAAAGGGGCTATCCGGAAATGGATGACCTTCTACAACCACCAGCGTCCTCACTCAGCCCTCGGCGGCAAGCCACCGGCGCTGGTTTATTGGCAGAGAAATGATATCAACAAACCCGATCAGCAGGTGCAAAGAGTAGCTTAAATTACGCCAGATACTGTCCAACCGATGGGGAGTAGCTCAGCTTCTGTTTGTCTCCCGAAGCGCATCCCATGCACGGGGCTCCAAGTCACCAACACCTTGCGGTCGCCAATCCTCCGGTCTGACGAGCATCACGCAGCTTCCGGTGCTGGCGCAATGGTCTGCCTGACATGCTCAACAAGAGCCCGAAGTTCAGATGGCGCATTTCGTGCCAACTCAGCGCTGGAGATGCGTCCTAGCGCAGAAAGATGTGACTCAGGCTTGCTGGAATCAAGAAAGAGATACGGATACCAGATGAAGAGGTTGTCCCATCCGGGATCGGTGTAATAAGCCGCATTCCCACCAGTCTTCAATACAGTTGACTTCTTTTCCGCAATCGCTTCCGGTGTAGTTCTTGGACCTCGACCTCCTGGGCGCGCAAGCTGGTAGGCTGCGGGAAACGCAGCCAGCATCGCGAAATCAAGATCGATCGGATAAGATACGAAAACACCTTCATGCTTGAGAGCTTGCAACCATTGGTTTTGCTCCCATCTATTTAGAACCTGTGCGTCTTCCAGCGTCGCCAAGTTCGCAAGGTTGACCGCACCATTTGCGATCAATTCGCTCCCTGCGAAATCCCGCCCAACATTCTGCAATGCGCCGAACAGCGTCTTAATCGTACCTGCGCCGCCATGAGTACGGCCCAGATCGAAATCCACCAAAGTAGCGTGCGGAATTCCCAAGTCTGAGAGCAGCCGCCAGAAATGATCCACGTAACGCCCGCCAAGAGGTACCACAGGCACAAATGATGGATCGAGTGAAACGCCCATTGCTTCAGCCAATCGCGGCAACACGATCCTCTCGGAGTCACCTTCGGCTAGTATGACGAACCTGGCGAAGTAGAGCTCAGGATATGCTCTTACAGCTAGCCGGACATAGTTCCGTGCATCTGCATCGCCCGCGGGTAGCGTGATTGATCGAATGCTACTGGATCGTGTGCGGCGATCTAGTCTAAAGTATCGAACTTCTTCCGGTTCTATGCGGGAGAGAATGCTAGCGCTATGGCTCGAAATTAGCATCTGAGCTGCAGGAAGGTTGCCAATTTCTCTAGCCTGGATCATGATCCTGGACAAAAAGAATGGTGAAAGGCTATTTTCTGGCTCTTCGATTGCCAAAATTGTCAGGTGCGTTCTGCGGAGCTTCTCCTGATCGAATGGGCTATCAGCAACCGCCATCGCAAGAGCGTCGCGTTCCGCCTCAAGGGTCGCTGCCGTAAGCGCGATGTGGAACAACGACCGCTGTCCGTCGCTTAAGTCGGAGACGCTGCGCTCTCGACCAGCCTCATCTGGATGGAAGGAAAACTCCGCACGGCGCACGAGTTCTTCAAACCTGTTCTCAACGAGCCGTAACACGGGAGTTGTGTCAGTGTCCGCCTCGTGAACCTGTTGCCAGCGGCGTGTCAGTCGTTCAAGGATGAAGTTCGCGGGACGTTCGTTGAGAAACTGCCCATGTATAACCCCCGCGCCTTCCCCTGCGCGATCAACAAGCTCCTGCGACCAGCGCGCAGCCTTCCAAAGACGTCCCTTGAGAAGCTCAGTGACGCGATCCGACGCGTTTCGAAGGGCAGGAACATAGATCAACTGTATGCTTGCCCGCTCTACGGCGGTGATGCGTTGGCATGCTTCCCAGTCGAAATTCTCGTCCAGCGTTGTGATCCACCTGATGTCTTCCTCGACAGAACCATCAGGGGTTCCATCGTCCGTCCACCGGGCCTGCAACCGAATCCTAACCTTCAGCGGAGCGCCTGGCCCAGATGCCGCCATGTGGTTGAAGAATTCAGGCACGGCATCTGCCGCTACTGCATCGCCGCCTTCGAGTTCTGGGAAACCAAAGAGACACTCAATCTGGAGCGTTCTTCCGTCTGGCAGTCCTGCTTCATCAGCGCCCACGTGAAAGTCGCCCCGAGTTACTGACCGCTGCGCCTGTGTGACACCGAACAAGCGAGACAACGCCTGGAACATGGCGGTCTTCCCTGAGCCGTTGCCACCTACGAGGCCCGTCACTTGCTTCTGAAGGTCAACATTCGTTTGGGCAGGTCCAAAGCAGCGGAAGTTGGCAAGGGTAATTCTCTCTAGGTGCATACTTCCATACTCTCTATCTAGCTGACTCACGCACTTCTCTCAGCGCGCGACCGAAGAGATAGCCCGTCACCTTCTTACAAATTTCAGGATCGGTTAAGATGATGTCCCGCATCTCAGCTTCATGCTGGAACATTCGGATCGCGCCGTCTACCCCGCTCGGAAGACCCTTGGCGGCATCCAGAACCGCATCTTTCGAGCCTTCAAGGATGCAGTCGAGGCGGCGCAGCACCACGAAGGGCAGGATCACCTTGCCGTATTCAGATTGCTTGAAGTCTCCGCGCAAGATGTCCGCGATCGACCAGACGAACCCGCCCAGCGAGGTAATATCATTGTTTGGCATATTTACGTGCTCGATGTTCATGGCTTGAAGCTAGCATAAAGAAAACAGAGCGTTGTGCCACGCAATTCACGCCAATTATCCTACTTATCCACACGGCAGCCACGTAAGCCTCTCGGGTCCAGCGTCGACACGCTGGCGCAAATCCAAGCCGCGTAGGGTTGGTCGATGGGAAGTCCATGGAGGGAGAGCGAAGTCTCCCTCCTGGTCAGGGTTCCAAGGGGCATGACATGCCCAATGGTCGATGGGAAGGTTCCAAGGAAGGGCAGCTATGACATGCTCCCGTCCTTGGTCTCGATGACATCGTCTCCATGAAATGGTCAGGGGTCTTGGGGGCAGGAACGCCCTCCAAGTCGATGGGTGCAGGGAGAGCGAAGTCCCCCTGCGAGGGATTGACCGGCGATACGGTCTGCTGGCTCTGGAATGGGTTCGATACCCTGAAAGAGCCATGGCCGGGGGGATGCAACGGGGGCGCGCAGCGGGCTCCCTTGCCAAGATGTATGGTACTACCACACACATCTTGCGGTTCACGATAACGGGGCCGAAGTGGTACTACCAGCCGTCGCCATGGCCTCGCCCTGGTCGCCGTTTCGCAGGTTGGCGGTGTTGCACTGCAAAATCGACTTTGCCATATTTCAGAAGCACTCGACCGCATTAGTCGCGATCAAGCCGATGTTGCATCCGTTTTCAAGAAACTTCGCTTTTTGGGAATTCAGATTATAACGATCAGCGAAGGGCTGGTCGATGAGATGCATATCGGGCTGAAAGGCACGATGAATGCACTCTACATCAAGGAAATCCGCGCCAAGACGAAGCGCGGCCTCGAAGGACGTATCCTTGAAGGCAAGAGCGCCGGTGGGAAGTGTTACGGCTATGACGTCATTCGCACGCTCGACGAAAAGGGCGAACTGGTCGCGGGCGAACGCGCGATCAACGAAGACGAGGCGCGTATCGTCCAGCGGATTTTCGCGGACTATCTTCGGGGAAAGTCACCGAAGAAGATCGCGCATGAACTTAATGCCGAAGGTGTTCCCGGTCCTTCCGGCAAGGCTTGGGGCTCCAGTACAATCTACGGCAACCGTCATCGTGGCACCGGCATTCTGAACAACGAGCTCTATATCGGGCAGCTTGTCTGGAACAAGCTCACCTATCAGAAGCACCCCGACACCGGGAAGCGTATTTCGCGCCTTAACCCCGAAAGCGATTGGAAGCGCGTTGATGTCGAGCACCTTCGGATCATCGATCAGGCGACGTGGCAGAAGGTGAAAGAGCACCAGGGCGAACTCGACAAGCGTCCGCGCCTTCAGGACAAGAAGCGTCCGCCCAATCTGTTCTCATTTCTGCTGAAGTGCGGAGAATGCGGTGGCGGGATGTCCATCGTCGGTCCTCGACGCTACGGCTGCTCGACAGCACGCAATAAGGGAACCTGCAACTGCCGCACGACGATCAGTCAGGACGTGCTGGAAGAGAAGGTGATCGGCGCGCTCCGGACGCGGCTGATGAACCCTGAGATGACCAAGGTCTTCTGCGAGGAATACACCGCGCACATCAACCGTCTTCGCATGGAACACAACGCCAACCTCATTGGATACCGCAAGGAACTGGCGAAGGTCGAGCGCGAGATGGAGAACTTCCTCCAGCTCGTTGCGCAGGGCACGCAGGCGAGCTTCCTTGCGGAGAAGGCAAACAGCCTTCAAGCGCGCAAAGACGAACTGGTGGAGCTTCTGGAGGCTACTGAGGAAGCGCCGGTCTACGTGCATCCCAATATGGCGATGCGCTACGCAGAAGCCATTGAGGGGTTGCTGGCCAACCTGAACGATCCGGCGCATCGGCCGGAGTCGGCGCAGCTTATCCGGGGACTTGTCGACAAGATCGTCCTGACGCCCAACGCGGAACGGACAGAACTGGTCGTCGATCTGTATGGAGACCTTGCGGGTATCCTTCAGGTCTCTGATAGCAGGAATTCAACGGGCGTGTCTCTGAAGCCCAGGGACAGGCTCAAGACGGAAGAGAGAAAGGAAATTGAGCAGGTCAAGTCCGTTGCGGATTCGCCGGAGACCGGCTCTGAGCCTCGCATGGTAGCGAGTAAGGTTCAGATGGTTGCGGGGGTAGGATTTGAACCTACGACCTTCAGGTTATGAGCCTGACGAGCTACCGGGCTGCTCCACCCCGCGCCAATACTGTGCTTTTGAGTGCACAGGGGTTTCGTCCCATTGGTTTATCGGTATTGGGACGAGATATCGTATTGAGAGTTACATGGCTCTTTCTAGGTTTGGCGGCGACCTACTCTCCCACGTCTTGAGACGCAGTACCATCGGCGCGACGGCACTTAACGGCCGGGTTCGGAATGGAGCCGGGTGTTTTGCTCGTGCTATGACCACCAAACCGAGGAAGAGCCATATTCCAAGTCGCATACACTGGGGATGTGTTGCTTTTGAGCAGTATAGCTTGGCTATTACTGGATCAAATCAAGCCTATCGGACAATTAGTACCGGTCAACTGAACGCATTGCTGCGCTTACATCTCCGGCCTATCGACGTGGTGGTCTACCACGGTCCTCAAGGGATACCTTGTTTTGAGGGGGGCTTCCCGCTTAGATGCCTTCAGCGGTTATCCTGTCCGATCATAGCTACCCTGCACTGCCGTTGGCACGACAACAGGTCCACCAGTGGATCGTTCACCCCGGTCCTCTCGTACTAGGGGCAACTCCTCTCAAGTATCCTACACCCACGGAAGATAGGGACCGAACTGTCTCACGACGTTCTAAACCCAGCTCACGTACCTCTTTAAACGGCGAACAGCCGTACCCTTGGGACCTGCTCCAGCCCCAGGATGAGATGAGCCGACATCGAGGTGCCAAACACTGCCGTCGATATGGACTCTTGGGCAGTATCAGCCTGTTATCCCCGGCGTACCTTTTATCCGTTGAGCGATGGCCCTTCCACTCGGGACCACCGGATCACTATGGCCGACTTTCGTCTCTGCTCGACTTGTCAGTCTTGCAGTCAGGCTGGCTTCTGCCATTGCACTCAACGAGCGATTTCCGACCGCTCTGAGCCAACCTTCGCGCGCCTCCGTTACTATTTGGGAGGCGACCGCCCCAGTCAAACTACCCGCCACACAGGGTCCCGGATCCGGATAACGGACCGCGGTTAGACATCAAGCAGGAGAAGGGTGGTATCTCAAGGGAGGCTCCACCAGAACTGGCGTCCTGGTTTCAAAGCCTACCACCTATCCTGCACATCGCATGCCTGATGCCAGTGTGAAGCTGTAGTGAAGGTGCACGGGGTCTTTCCGTCTAACCGCGGGAAGCCTGCATCTTGACAGGCAATTCAATTTCGCTGAGTCGATGTTGGAGACAGCGGGGAAGTCGTTACGCCATTCGTGCAGGTCGGAACTTACCCGACAAGGAATTTCGCTACCTTAGGACCGTTATAGTTACGGCCGCCGTTTACCGGGGCTTCAATTCGGAGCTTGCACCCCTCCTTTTAACCTTCCGGCACCGGGCAGGCGTCAGACCCTATACGTCGTCTTGCGACTTCGCAGAGCCCTGTGTTTTTAGTAAACAGTCGCCACCCCCTAGTTTG
>NZ_CP180201.1:2090000-2255000 GCF_047553435.1 Rhodovulum sp. HP10 | reverse complement strand
AATTGCAGCGCGAGCAGCCCCAGACGGTTTTCCAGGGCATTGATCGGCTCGACCCCGAGCCCCCCGGTTGCACCGAGCCAGATCGTCCAAAGCGCAGGCAGCGTTCCCGCGACATAGGCCGGCCAGGTTGGAAACCGGGCCAGGGCGACATTGACCCGCTGCAGCCTCGTCATCAGAACTGGGCCGTGAGGTCCATGCCCGCATAGAGGCCGGCGACCTCGTCACCATAGCCGTTGAACATCAAGGTCGGCACCCGCGGCGCGAAGAAGCCGCCGCCGATCCGGCGTTCGGTCGCCTGCGACCAGCGCGGATGGTCTACCGTCGGATTGACATTGGCGTAGAACCCGTATTCGCGCGGGGCATAGCGGTTCCAGCTGGTCGGCGGCTGCTTTTCGGTCAGGGTCAGCCTGACCACCGACTTGATCGACTTGAAACCATATTTCCACGGCACGACCAGTCGCAGCGGTGCGCCATTCTGGTTCGGCAGCGGCTTGCCATAGAGACCGGTTGCCATGATCGTGAGCGGATGCATCGCCTCGTCGAGCCTCAGCCCTTCGACATAAGGCCAGTCGAGAATGCGGCTGCGCTGACCGGGCATCTCCTCGGGGCGGTAGAGCGTCTCGAAGGCGACGTATTTCGCCGAAGGCTGCACCCCGGCCATGTTCAGAAGATCGGACAGTTCGAATCCCTGCCAGGGCACGACCATCGACCAGGCTTCGACGCAGCGCAGCCGGTAAAGCCGGTCCTCGATACTGACCTTCGCCAGAATGTCTCCCAGATCGTAGCGGCCGGGCCGCTCGACCAGACCACCGATCTCGACCGTCCAGGGATTGGTGGTCAGCGCCCCCGCCTTGCGACTGGGATCGTCCTTACCGGTGCCGAATTCGTAGAAATTGTTGTAGCTGGTTATCTCGTCCCAGCTGTTCGGGGCCATATCCCCGGACCCGGCACTCGCGGCGCCGGCTACAGTCCCGAGCCCCGCAGCCGCGAGGCCGCCCAGGATCCGGCGACGATCGAGCCAGACCGTCTCGGCCGTCACCTCGGACCAGCTCAGCCGATTTCGCCAGCGCCCTGCCATGATCGTTCCCTTTCCGCGGTTCCCCGCGCGAAAACCTAGACCGCAGCCGCCGCGCGGCAAAACAACGTCATCTCACGAGTTCGTTGATCAGGTCAGAGCGGGGATAGACCTCGTTCATCGGCCGTGTGCTGCCATCGGGCAGCACCAGCCGGACGTGGCGGCGACGCATCTGCCGGGGCTCGGACACGCCGACCGAATGAGCGATGGTCTCAACCTCGGAAATCACCGACCCGGCATAACGCGCGACGCGGTGGTATTTCTCCTCGACCACCAGCCCCTTCTGCAGATGCGGCTGGTGGGTGGTGATGCCGGTCGGACAGGTGTTACGGTTGCATTTCAGAGCCTGGATGCAACCCAGAGCGAACATGAAGCCGCGGGCCGAGGCGACGAAATCGGCCCCCGCCGCGATCGCCCAGGCGACATCTGCGGGATTGACCAGCTTGCCGCTGGCGATCAGCCGCACCCGATCATGCAGCCCCGCCGCGTCGCGCAGGTCCGACACCATCAGCAGCGCCTCTCGGATCGGCAGCCCGACAAGGTCGATAAGCGGCATCGGCGCGGCGCCGGTGCCGCCTTCGCCGCCGTCGATGGTGATGAAATCGGGCGCCGAGGTGGCGCCCCGGGCACGCACCACATCGAACAGCTCTTCGAACGGTTCGGGCCCCCCGACCACCGCCTTGAAGCCCACGGGCTTGCCGGTGACCTTGCGGACATGGCCGATCATGTCCAGCATTTCCTCCCAATTGCCGACCTCGGCATGGCGGTTCGGCGAATAGCTGTCCTCGCCCAACGGGATGCCTCGAATACGCGCAATCTCTTCGTTGATCTTGGCTGCGGGCAGGATGCCGCCCTTGCCGGGCTTGGCGCCCTGGCTCAGCTTGATCTCGAACATCTTCACCTGCGGGATCGCCGCCAGCGCCGCCAGCTTCTCATCCGACAGATGGCCATGGGCGTCGCGCACGCCGTATTTGGCGGTGCCGATCTGATAGACGATGTCGCAACCGCCCTCGAGATGATAGGGTGAGAGGCCGCCTTCGCCGGTATTGAGCCAGATCCCCGCCTGGGCCGCGCCCTTCGACAGCGCCTGCACCGCAGGTTTCGAAATCGCGCCGTAGCTCATGCCCGAGATATGAAAAAAGGACGAGGTGACATAGGGAATGCGGGCGAAGGGGCCGATCTTCATCGGCGCGGTACTGGCGAACTGACCTTCGAGCGGCGGAAAGGCCGCGTTGACGAAAATCGGCGTACCGGGAATGCTCAGATTTCGGGTCGACCCGAAAGCCACGGTATTGCTCTTGCCTGCCCCGGCCCGTGCGACCCAATCGCGCTGTGCCCGGTTGAAAGGCATTTCTTCGCGGTCCATCGCGAAGAAATATTGCCTGAAGAACTCGCCCAGCTTTGTGAAGATATTGCGAAACCGACCGATCACCGGGTAGTTGCGGCGGATCGCGTCGCCGGTCTGGGTCCGGTCGATGATGAAAAGCGCAAGGCTGACCATAAGAAGGGTACCGATGACCAGCGCAAAAGCACCCGCCAGCACTTGCAATGCGTAATAGGCCCAGCCCATCCTGCCCTCGTATGCCTGCGCGGGCGGACGATGCCGGCCCCGCCGTTTCGGATAACCTGCGCGGACAATAGAACGGATACAACCCCGCGCGGCACCAGCCTCGGAGGAAAAGATGAAAGCAATACTTACCGCGACGATACTTGCCGCATTTCTTGCGGCGAAGGCTGTCGCGGCGGCCCCGGTCACCTACACCACCAGCCAGAGTTTCGAGGACGTCGCCTTCGAACTTGAAGCAGCGATCACCGATCGCGGCCTGGTGATCGACAGCGTCAGCCATCCGGGCGAGATGCTGGAACGGACCCGGGCCGATCTGGGTTCGGACAAGACGATCTTTCTCAAGGCCGATATCTACAGCTTCTGTCCGGCCTCGCTCTCGCGCAAGGTGATGGAGATCGACCCGCTCAACATCCGGTTCTGCCCTTACGGCATCTTCGTGCTGCAATATCCACAATCGCCCGAGAAGACGACGATCGGCTACAACACCTATCCCGAGGGGCCGATGAAGGAGGTCGAGGCGCTGCTCGACTCCATCGTGCGCGAGGTCGTCGGGCTGGACTGACAGGCAGCAAAAGACGCCCGGATCGTCAGACCCGGGCGCCCCATCTCGCCGCGTTACGGTCCCGCGCTTCCGATCAGTGCAGGCCCGATCAGTGCAGGACTGCATCCTCCGGCTTCGGCCGGTTCGACCCGACCACGCGGTCGCCGATGATCAGGCCCTCGGTCCCCACCGTCACCCCGACCTTGCCGCCGTCGCGGATCTCGCCGGCCAGCAGCGCCTCGGCCAGCGGGTCCTGCAGACTGCGCTGGATCACCCGTTTCAGCGGCCGCGCGCCATAGACCGGGTCATAGCCCGCATCGGCCAGCCATTTCCGCGCCGCCTCGTCGAGATCGAGCACGATACCGCGGGGATCCAGCCGTTTCTGCAGCCGCCGGAGCTGGATCGTCACGATGCCGTCCATGTCCTCGCGGGTCAGGCGGTGGAAGATCACCGTCTCGTCCAGCCGGTTCAGGAATTCCGGCCGGAAATGGGCGCGCACCGCTTCCATCACCTCGCGCCGCGCCGCCTCGGCATCGGCCCCGTCGGGCAGCTGGCTCAGCGCCTGCGACCCGAGATTCGAGGTCAGCACGATCAGCGTCTGCTTGAAGTCGACCGTGCGGCCCTGCCCGTCGGTCAGCACCCCGTCATCGAGCACCTGCAACAGCACGTTGAAGACGTCCGGATGCGCCTTCTCGACCTCGTCGAACAGGATCACCTGATAGGGCCGGCGCCGCACCGCCTCGGTCAGAACGCCGCCCTCGTCATAGCCGACATATCCGGGCGGAGCCCCGATCAGCCGGGCGACGGCGTGTTTCTCCATGAATTCCGACATGTCGATCCGGACCATCGCCTGATCGTCGTCGAAAAGGTATTCCGCCACCGCCTTGGTCAGCTCGGTCTTGCCGACGCCGGTCGGCCCGAGGAAGAGGAACGAGCCCAGCGGCCGGTTCTCGTCGTTCAGCCCGGCGCGTGCGCGCCGCACCGCATTGGCGACGGCCTTCACCGCCTCTTTCTGGCCGATCACGCGGCGGCCGAGTTCCTCTTCCATGCGCAGAAGCTTGTCGCGCTCGCCTTCCAGCATCTTCGAGGTCGGGATGCCGGTCCAGCGTTCGACGACCTGGGCGATCTGCTCGGGCCGCACCGCCTCGGCAACCATCACGTCATCCTCGCGGCTCTCGGCCTCGGACAACGCCTTTTCAAGCTGCGGGATGATGCCGTAGGACAGTTCCCCGGCACGGGCCAGATTGCCCTCGCGCTTGGCCTGGTCAAGCTCGGCCCGGGCCCGGTCGAGCTGTTCCTTGAGCTGACGGGACCGATCCAGCTTGTCGCGTTCGGCCTGCCATTTCGCGGTCATCTCGGCCGATTGCTGCTGCATCTCGGCCAGTTCGGCCTCGAGCTTCTCAAGCCGGTCCTTCGAAGCCTCGTCGTCTTCCTTCCGGAGCGCCTCGGCCTCGATCTGCTTTTGCAGGATGTCGCGGTCGAGCGCGTCCAGTTCCTCGGGCTTGCTGTCGACCTCCATCCGCAGGCGGCTGGCGGCCTCGTCGACAAGGTCGATGGCCTTGTCGGGCAGGAAGCGGTCGGTGATGTAGCGATGGCTGAGCGTCGCGGCCGCAACCAGCGCCGCATCCGAGATCCGGACGCCGTGGTGCAGCTCGTATTTCTCCTTGATGCCGCGCAGGATCGAGATCGTGTCCTCGACCGTGGGCTCGTCGACGAAGACCGGCTGGAACCGCCGCGCCAGCGCCGCGTCCTTCTCGACATGCTTGCGGTATTCATCGAGCGTGGTCGCGCCGATGCAGTGCAGCTCGCCCCGCGCCAGCGCGGGCTTGATCAGGTTCGCCGCATCCATCGCGCCTTCGGATTTGCCCGCGCCGACCAGCGTGTGCATCTCGTCGATGAACAGGATCACCTCGCCCGCCGCGGCCGAGATCTCGTTCAGGATCGCCTTCAGCCGTTCCTCGAACTCGCCGCGATATTTCGCGCCCGCGATCAGCGCCCCCATGTCGAGCGCCATCAACCGCTTGTTCTTCAGGCTCTCGGGCACGTCGCCATTGACGATCCGAAGCGCAAGCCCCTCGGCGATCGCGGTCTTGCCGACGCCGGGCTCACCGATCAGGACCGGGTTGTTCTTGGTCCGGCGGCTCAGCACCTGCATGGCGCGGCGGATCTCCTCGTCGCGGCCGATGATCGGGTCGATCCTGCCCTCCTCGGCCATCTCGGTCAGATCGCGCGCATATTTCTTCAGCGCCTCATAGCCATCCTCGGCACTTGCCGTATCGGCAGTGCGGCCCTTGCGGATGTCGTTGATCGCGGTGTTGAGGTTCTGCGCCGTGACCGCCCCCGCATCGAGCGCGTCCTTGGCCTTCGACGGCACCATGCAAAGCGCCATCAGCATGCGTTCGACCGGCACGAAGCTGTCGCCCGCCTTTTTCGCCAGCGTCTCGGCCTCGTCCAGCACCCGGCCGGTGGCCTGGTCCATATAGACCTGACCCGCATCGCCGGTGACCTTGGGCATCTTGCCAAGCGCGGCCTCGACCGCCTCCAGCACCCGTTCGGGCGCACCGCCCGCCCGGCGGATGAGGTTCGAGGCCATGCCCTCCTCATCGTCCATCAGCGCTTTCAGAAGGTGTTCGGGCGCCAGCCGCTGGTGGCTTTCCCGCATCGCGATGGTCTGGGCGGCCTGCAGAAAGCCACGCGACCGTTCCGTGAACTTCTCGAGGTTCATCGGGTTCTCCTTTCCTAGAAGCGCCCGCCTCCGGGATGCCTGCCCCACAGCGCATCCTCCTTTGCGGGCCTTGTTTCGCAATCTGGGAAGGGTGCGGGGCGGATGCAAGACCACGCCCACGCTTTGTCGTGCTGGACGGGGCTGGCGCGGCCCCGTAGAAACCGGCCCGACCCGATCCACGTCCGCCAAGGAGCGCCCCCATGACCGATGACCGCCTGATCGTCGCCCTCGACGTCCCCGATGCCCATGCCGGGCTGACGCTCGCCACCCGGATCGGCGATGCCGTCTCCTTCTACAAGATCGGGCTGGGGATGCTGACGGGCGGCGGGCTGGCGCTCGCGCACGAGCTGAAGGACGAGCACGGCAAGCGGATTTTCCTCGACATGAAGCTTTTCGACATCGGCGCCACGGTCGAGGCGGCGGTCCGGGGCCTCGCCCGCTTCGATCTGGATTTCCTGACCGTGCATGGCGACCCCCATGTGGTGCGCGCCGCGCGCGAGGGTGCGGCCGGGTCGCAGACGAAGATCCTTGCCGTGACGTTCCTGACCTCGCTCGACCGCGCCGATCTGGATGCCGGCCTGATCCGCGCGGGCGATCTGCCCGATCTCGTGGCCGAACGCGCCGGGCGCGCCTTCGCGGCCGGGGCCGACGGGGTGATTGCCAGCCCGCAGGAAGCCGCGATGATCCGCGCCCTGCCCGAAGCTGCGGGCCGCCTCATCGTGACCCCGGGCGTGCGGCCCGCGGGCGCGGCGCTTGGCGATCAGAAGCGGGTCGCGACTCCGGCCCGGGCGGTTGCAGACGGGGCCGATCACATCGTGGTCGGACGTCCGGTCTGGCAGGCCGAGGACCCGCGCGCGGCAGCGCTGGCCATTCAGGCCGAGCTGGCCGCGCCCGAGGCCGGGCGCGCCTGACGGCGCGGGCTCAGGCGCCGGGCTGCTCCGCCAGGTAATCGGCCAGTCGCTCCTTGAGCTGGCCGATCCCCTTCGGATGGGCCAGATAATCGGCCACCGGCATCACCGCCCAGCCCTGCCCCTCATCGCCGAAGCGGATCCGGGCTATCTCGGCCGCATCGATCCGGGCCACGAAGAACCAGACCGGACGACCATGGCTGTTGAGATAGGTCCGGCGCCAGATCAGCCGCCCCGGATCGAGCTCAAGGCCCAGCTCTTCGCGGGTTTCGCGCAGCACGCAGGCGGACGGGCTTTCCCGCCCCTCGCGCGCGCCGCCCGCGAAATCCCAATGCCCGGGCCAGGCGATACGGGGCACATCGTCCCTGAGGATCGAGACCAGCCCGCGCCCGGTCAGCAGCGCAAGCTTTGCGCCGCCGAAGGGCTCATCCCTCATTGATGTCGTCATCCCAGATCTTGACCTGGCCCTTGCGCACGCCCAGCACCCGGCGCAGCACCAGCCAGGACAGGCCCGCGACCAGTCCCCAGATCACGACAAGCCAGGGCCAGGCCAAAGCCAGCCCCAGCCAGAGCGCGACCCCGACGGCTGCTGCGCCGACCGCGACGCCGAAGAAGATCTGGACCGGGGCCAGCATCTCGAGGATCCCCAGAACAGCCGCCCCCGCGAGCCAGACCCACCAGGTCTCGAGCATCAGCCGCGGCCCTTGAGCATCTTGAACGCGTCCGCGAAGGCATCCATCGCATGGGCGGGCAGGATGATCGTCTGCTTGCCCGTGCCGGTGCCGACCTTGGTCAGCGCCTCGACCTGTTTCAGCGCCACCTGATACTGCGCCGCCTCAAGCCCGTTCTCGGCAATGGCCTTGGCCACGACTTCGGTCGCATAGGCCTCGGCATCGGCCGAAACCCGGCGCGCCTCGGCAGCCTGGCGGGCGGCGTAAAGCTCGGCATCGGCCTGCAGCTCGACCGCGCGCTTCTTGCCCTCGGCCTCGGTCACCTGGGCGCGACGGGCGCGTTCGGCATTGAGCTGCTGCAGCATCGCCTCGCGGGTGGCGGCATCGAGATTGACATCGAGGATCTCGGCACGGGTGACCTCGATGCCCCAGTTGACCACCGCATCCTCGACGCTTTCCTTGATCGTGGCGATCAGGTCCGAGCGGTTCGACTGCACCTGGTCAAGCTCCATCTTGCCGATCTCGGCCCGGACGATGCCCGCAACGGTGGTGGCGATGGCCGCATCGATGTCGCGGATCCGGTACACGGTCTTTTCCGGCTCGAGGATGCGGTAGAAGACGCTGGTCTCGACCTGCACCAGCACGTTATCCGCGGTGATCGCATCCTGGCTGGCATTGGGAAGCTGCCGCTCCAGGATCGAGATCTGGTGGGCGACCCGGTCGAGATAGGGCACGATGAAGTTGATACCCGGCCCAAGCACCGAACGCAGCCGCCCGAACCGCTCCACCACATGCTTCTCGGATTGCGGCACGATCCGCACCCCGAGGAAGACCGTCAGCAGGATAAGACCGCCCAGCAGCAAGACCACGAGATTGCTGCCGATGAAGGTCGCCAGAAGTTCGGACAGAGGCATTCGTAAATCCTTTCGTGAAAGCGCCTGGACTATGCCCTGCGCCGCGGCGGAACGGAAGTCCCGCCGCCGCATGGCGGCGCGTTTCTGCCATCAGCCGCGCGTCGCACGATGCGGATCGAAAGCCAGCAGTCTCAGGGCATTCGCGGTGACCAGAACGGTCGCCCCGGTATCGGCCAGAACCGCCATCCAGAGGCCGGTGAGGCCGGTGACCGAGGTCACGAGGAACAGGGCCTTGAGCCCAAGCGCGAGCGCCACGTTCTGATGGATGGTGCGCATCGCGGCCCGCGAGAGCCGGATCATCGCCGGGGCATCGGTCACGCGGTTGCGCAGAAGCGCCGCATCGGCGGTCTCGAGCGCGACATCGCTGCCCGCCCCCATGGCGATGCCGACAGCGGCCCGTTTCAGCGCGGGCGCATCGTTGATGCCGTCGCCGATCATCGCCACGCCGCCCCGGCCGGCCATCGCCGCGACCGCTTCGAGCTTGTCCTCGGGCAAGAGGCCGGCGCGCGGCTCGAGCCCGAGCGGTTCGGCGATGGCACGGGCGGCGCGGGGGTTGTCCCCGGTCAGCATCACCGAGCGGAGCCCCATTTCCGCAAGCGCGGCCACCGCCTCGGCCGCATCCGCGCGGGGCGCATCCGCCAGCCCGATCACGCCAAGCGCGCGCCCTTCCGCGGCCACCAGCACCGCAGAGCCGCCCTTTTCCTCGATCCCGGCCACGGCTGCCGCCACCTCCTGCCCCGCGCCGCCTTCGTCCGGGCCATCGCCCGAGACGGCGCCCGGGACGATACCGGGGGCATGATCCGGGGCCCCGACCCAGACAGACCGCCCCGCGACCTCGGCCTCGGCGCCGCGCCCCGGAAGGCTGCGGGCCCCGCGCGCCTGCGGCAGCTCCAGCCCGCGGGCCTCGGCCGTCGCGAGAATCGCCCGGGCCAGAGGATGCGACGACCCGGTTTCGACCGCAGCGGCCAGCACCAGCACCTCATCGGCCCCGCGCCCCTCCAGCGGCAGGATCGTGGTCACTTCGGGCCGGCCTTCGGTCAACGTGCCGGTCTTGTCGAAGGCGACAGTCTCGACCCGGGCCAGCGTCTCGATCACCGCGCCGCCCTTGATCAGAAGCCCGCGCCGGGCACCGGAGGACAGCGCCGAGGCGATGGTCGCGGGCACCGAGATCACCAGCGCACAGGGACAGCCGATCAGCAGCAGCGCCAGCGCCCGGTAGAAGAAGGTGCCCCAGTCCTGCCCGAAGGCCAGCGGGGGCACCACCGCGACCAGCGCCGCAAGTCCGACGATGGCCGGCATGTAATAGCGGCTGAAGCGGTCGATGAACCGCTCGGTCGGCGCGCGGGCCGCCTCGGCCTCCTCGACCAGCCGGACGATGCGGGCAATGGTGCTGTCCTCCCCGGCCCGCGTGACCTCGACCCGAAGCGCCGCCTCGGTCGCGATCGACCCCGCGCGGACGGTATCGCCGGGGCCGCGCGTCACCGGCAGGCTCTCGCCGGTGACGGGGCTTTCGTCGATCCCCGAGACGCCCTCGACAATGGTCCCGTCGGCCGGGATCCGGTCGCCCGGCCGCACCAGCATGCGCTGCCCCGGCAGCAGATCGGCGGCCGCGACCTCGCGCAGCCGACCGTCCGCCTCCTCGATCCGGGCCCGGCGCGGAACGAGCGCCGAAAGCGCGCGGATGCCCGCCCGCGCGCGGTCGGCCGCCACCGCCTCGAGCAACTCGCCCACCGCGAACAGGAACACCACCATCGCCGCTTCCTGGGCGGCCCCGATCACCAGCGCGCCGGTCGCGGCCAGCGTCATCAGCATCTCGATGGTGAAGGGCATGCCCGCCCGCGCAAGCGACCATGCCCGGCGCGCCACCGGCGCCAGCCCGATCAGGCAGGCCAACACGAAGGGCAGCCCGGCCAGCGCGGCGGGCAAGACCAGCCCCGCCGCCCAGCTCGCTGCCAGAAGCGCGCCCGTGGCCAGCACGAATCCGCCCCGCCCGGTCCGGTACCAGGGCTTGGCTGCCTGCTCGGGCGCGGCGGCAGGCTCCGCCAGCCCGGCCTCGGCCCCGGAACCACCGCAGCCGCAATGACAGCCGCACTCACCGCCATTCCCCTGCCCGGCCCCTTGCCCAGAGCCTTGCCCGGGCTGCGGCCCGGCCGGTCCGATCCCGAAGCCCACCGCCCGCACCGCGGCCTCGACCTCGGCGGGCGAGCTTGTTCCCGCCTCCAGCCGCAGCCGCAGCTTCTCGCGCATCAGCGACACCTCGACCTCGTCGACCCCGGGCAACCGCTCGACCGCGCCGCGGACCTTGCCCGCGCAGGACCCGCAATCCATGCCGGTCACGGTCCATTCGAAGGTTCGCAGAGATGTCAGGGCAGTCATGGCGGCCTCGTGAAACAATTGAAACACCTGCGACGGGCCTGTTGCCCGTTGCCGATTCGCACCCTAATGTCTCTAGAGGCTATAGCTTCAAGAGGCATTTTCATGCTCACCATCGGCAAGCTCGGCAAGGCCGCGGGCGTGAAGGTGCCCACGATCCGGTATTACGAGCAGATCGGACTGCTGGCCGCCCCCGAGCGCAGCAGCGGCAATCAGAGGCTCTATCCGACAGCCACCCTTCAGCGACTGGCCTTCATCCGCCATGCCCGCGAGCTGGGCTTTCCGCTGGATGCGATCCGCGAATTGCTCGACCTTGCCGATCATCCCGAGCGCCCCTGCGCGGCGGCCGATGCCGTGGCACGGCGGCAACTGACCGCGGTCGAGGCGCGGCTGGCCCGGCTGACCGCGCTCAAGACCGAACTGGAACGGATGATCGAGCAATGCGCCGGGGGCAGCGCGGCCGAATGCCGGGTGCTGGAATCGATCGGCGATCACGCACTCTGCAGCACCGACCATACCCGCATCTCCTGACCGCCGCCGTCACGAGCGCCCGGCGACACCGGTCCCGCCATGGACCTGCCGCGGCCCGGCACGAAGGCGGCTGACGGCCGGTCGGCCGGTCGGCCGGACTTTCATCCGCCTCACGGATCTTGCAAGACCTAAGGGCCGATCCGGGCCAACTATAGCCTTTTCGAATTTTCGCCCGAAGAAATACGATAGAAACGCATATTCCGGCTGACCCCGGCCCGGCGCTACTCTGATCCCGGCTTTTGCATGGGGAAAGATATGGGCGCGCTCGACGGTATTCGGATTCTCAGTTTCAACCATTTCCTCTCGGGCCCTGCGGCGGCGCAGCATCTGGCCGACATGGGTGCCGACGTGATCGCCATCGAGCCTATCGGCGGCGCCTTCCAGCGCAACTGGGCCGTCGCCAACCGCTTCGTCGACGAGACCAGCGTCAACCACATGACCACCGGCCGCAACAAGCGCTCGCTCGCGCTGGACCTCAAGGTGCCGGCGGCCCTTGAGGCGGTCAGGCGGCTGATCGCGACCGCCGATGTGGTGATGGAGAATTTCCGCCCCGGTACGATGGACAAGCTCGGGCTTGGCGAGGCCGAGCTGCGCCGGATCAATCCCCGTATCATCTATGCCGCGACCACCGGCTATGGCGCCGACGGCCCGTATGCCAAGCGCCCCGGCCAGGACGTGCTCTTGCAGGCGATGACGGGGCTTGCCGCCCATACAGGCAGCCTCGAGGGCGGGCCGGTCGCCATCGGCACGGTGCCGATCGACCACCATGCCGCGGCGCTGACCGCAGGCGGCATCGTCGCGGCCCTGTTCGAGCGCGAGCGCACCGGCGTCGCCCGCAAGGTCGAGGTCAACATGCTGCAGGCGGCACTCGACCTGCAGGGCGAATCGATCACCGCCTGGATGAACGGCGCCAGCCGCAAGGGTCCGCGCGGCGAGGCGGGGCTGGCGAACTGGTTCAGCCCGGCGCCCTACGGGATCTACGCGGTCAGCGACGGCCATGTCATGATCTCGATGTGCAAGCCCGCCGATCTGGCCGAACCGCTGAACCTGCCCGAACTGGCCGCCTTCACCGAGGAAGACGGCTTTTCGAGACGCGGCGAGATCGCGACGCTGGTGCAGCAGGGCATGGCGGGGCTGAGCATGGCCGAGGCGCTGCCCCTGCTGGAGGCCGCGGGGGTCTGGCACACGCCGGTCGAGGATTACGACGCCCTGCCCCAGAACCCGCAGGTCCGGCATCTGGGCGCCTTCGTCGAGGCCGAGACCCGGGGCGGCTCGCCCATGGTGATGCTGGCCCATCCGGTACGCTATGACGGCGAGACGCCGCCCGTCCGGATGACGCCGCCCGCGCTGGGCGAACACAGCCGCGAGGTGCTGGCCGAGGCGGGCCTTGGTTCCGATGAAATCGAAGCGCTCCTTGCCGCCGGAGCCGCGGCCCAGACCGACCGGATGCGGGCGTAAGAGACATGGATTTCACGATTTCCGACGAGATGAAGATGGTGACCGAGGCGGTGGGCCGCTTCGTGCGCGAGAAGGTCCAGCCGCTGGAGCAGGAGACCGAGGCCAATGCGCAGATCCCGCCCGAAAAGCTGGCGGCCGTGAAGGCCGAGGCACAGGCGCTGGGCTTTTACGCGCTGAACATGTCCGAGGAGGTCGGCGGCGGCGGGCTCGGGGTTCTCGACATGTGCCTGGTCGAGGAACAGCTGGGCCAGACCTCGGACGCGCTGATCCGGCGGATCTTCGGGCAGGTCTATCCGATGCTCGAACAGTTCAAGGGCGATCTGCGCGACAAGTACCTCTATCCCACCGTCAGGGGCGACAAGATCTGCGCCATGGCGATCACCGAACCGGGCGCGGGCTCGGACGCGGCCGCGATCAAGACCAGGGCGGTGCTCGACGGCGATCACTGGGTGCTGAACGGCAGCAAGCATTTCATCTCGGACGGGGACATCGCCGATTACATCATCGTCATGGCGGTGACCGATCCCGAGAAGCGCGCGCGGGGCGGCATCACGCTGCTGATCGTCGACAAGGACATGCCCGGCTTCAGGGTCACGCGGAACCAGCCGATGATGGGCCATCGCGGCTATGGCCATGCCGAGATGACCTTCGACGACGTGCGCATCCCGAAGGACCATATCCTCGGCGAGGTCGGCGAGGGCTTCAGGGTGATGATGGCCAATGTCGGCGGCATTCGCCTTGGCCATATCGGCGCGCGGGCGGTCGGCATGGCCTCGCGCGTGCTCGAGATGATGCGCGGGCATGCCGCCACGCGGAAGCAGTTCGGCCAGCCCATCGGCGAGTTCCAGATGGTCCAGCAGATGATCGCCGACAGCGCGATGGAGATCTTCGCGACCCGGATGATGGTGCTGAACACCGCCTGGGAGATCGACCAAGGGATGGACCCGCGCGACAAGGTATCGATGGTCAAGGTGCAGGCCTCGGAAATGCTGGGCCGGGTCGCCGATCGCGGCATCCAGACCTTCGGCGGTTACGGCTTCACCAAGGAGCTGCCGCTGGAACGCATCTATCGCGATGCGCGGGTGACCCGGATCTATGACGGCACCTCGGAAATCCACCGCATGCTGATCGCCCGCTCGGTGATCAAGCGCGGCCTGACCCTCTGAGCCGATGGAGGCATCGATGACCATCGAACGGGGCCAGTCGGTCACCTTCCGCAAGACCATGACCGTGGCCGAACAGGGCTTCTTCACCGGCATCTCGGGCAATCTGGGTCCGGCCCATGTGGACCGCGTCAAGGCGCAGGCGCTGGGCCTGCCCGACATGGCCGTGTTCGAACTGGCGGCAGGCGCACTGTTCTCGACCGCGCTGTCACGGCTTGCCGGACCCGACTACCGGATCGGCACGATTTCCTTCTCGTTCCACCGCACCGTGACCGTCGGCGAAACGCTGGCCGCCACCGCCACCAGCGGCGGCCCCGAGGGCAAGTCTCTGGTCTGCCATCTGGCGGGCGAGATCGACGGCCACACCGTCGTGACCGGCGAGGCGGTGCTCGTCCTGCGGGAGGGCTGAGCCCAGATGTATGACATCCGTCAGATCGACGAGCTGAGCGTCGGCGACCGCATCAGCGTCACCAAGACCGTGACCGAGGCCGATGGCGCGATGTATATCGCCGCGACCGGCGATTTCGGCCCGGTGCATGTCGACGAAGATTATGCCTCGGGCACACGCTTCGGCGAGCGCCTTGCGCCGGGCATTCTGGTCGCGGGCATCTGCACCTCGGTCCTGACCGCCGAACTGGTGGGCACGCTGGGCATCTCGGTCCGCGACAGCTTCTGGTTCACCGGCGCGGTCCGCTACGGCGACACCCTTACCTTCGAGATCTGGATCAGCGCCAAGGACGAGGAGACCCGCACCGTCGACTGGAAGGCCTCGGCCCGCAACGAGGACGGCACCGAGGTGCTGAAGGTCGACGCCTCCCTGAAATTCCCCCGCAAGAAGGTGACCACATGAGCCTGACCGGAAAAGACCTGCGCGGCATCACGGTCGCGACCGTTCTGCCCTTCGACGAGACGGGCGCCATCGACTGGGAGGGCTACGCGGCCGTCCTCGACCATTGCGCCCGGCCCGAGACGACCGATTGCGTCTTCGTCAACGGCCATGCCGGCGAGGCGACCGCCCTGACCGAGGCCGAACGCGACGAGGTGATCCGCCGGACCCGCGACCAGATCGACAAGGACCTTCTGCTTCTGGCAGGCGTGGTGCCCACGGGCTACCCGGACGCCATCCGCCAGGCCGAGGCCGCGCGCGAGGCCGGCGCCGACGTCGCCGTGATCTTCCCGCCCGAGGCTCTGGGCGGCGGCAATGCCGCGACCAGGGCTCCCGTCGCCTTCATGGAAAAGCTCGCCCGCGAGCTCGCGATGCCGATCTCGGTCTTCCAGTTCCCGATCGCCTCGGGCTTCGGCTATTCGACCGGGGCACTGGCCGAGATCGCGCAGATCCCCGGGATCGTCGCGATCAAGGAAGGCTCGGCCACGATGCTGGCCTATGACGAGAACCGCCGCGCAGTGAAGGCCGTGGCCCCCGATGTCGCGATCCTGCCCTCGAACTTCCACTGGTTCTTCGCCCAGCTGGCGCTGGGCGGCGACGGCATCCTGTCGGGGCTTGCCTCGCTGACGCCGGGCCTGCTGGCCGAACTGTGGCAGGCTTCCGAGGCCCGGGACCTGGCAAGGATGCGCGCGGTCAACGACCGGCTTTACCCGGTGGTGCGCGCGATCTACGGGCCCGCGCCGGTCGTCGACATGCATACCCGCATGAAGGACGGGCTGAAGATGATGGGCATCATCAAATGCGCCACCCCGCGCCTGCCGCTATTGCCGCCCTCCGGGGCCGTCGTCGAAGGCGTCCGCCGCGCACTGACCGAGGCGGAGTTGCTGTGATGGCCGCGCATCCCCATGGCGGGCTCTATGCCGCCACCATCTGCCCCATGCGCGAAGACGGCGCGCTGGATCTCGACAGCCTCGAGCGGCATTTCGAGGCCGTGCTGGCGACCGGGGGGCTCGACGGCCTTTTGCTGAACGGCCATGCGGGCGAAGGGGTTTTCCTCAGCCGCGACGAGGCCGCGACCGTGGTGCGCCGTGCCAGGGCCATCGCGCCCGGCCGCAAGGTGCTGGCGGCGGTCAGCGCCGAGGCGACCGCCGAAGCCGCCACCGATGCCCGCGCCGCGCGCACGGCCGGGGCCGACGCGATCATGGTCTTCGCGCCGTTCTCCTGGGCGCTCGGCGCCGATCCGCGTGCGATCGTCGCCCATCACAAGGGCATCGCCGAGGCCGCCGAAGGACCGATCTACCTGTTTCAGGGCTCGGTCGGCTCGGGCGGGCTGCATTACGGGCCCGACACCCTCGCCGCCCTTCTGGACATCGAAGCGGTGGTCGGCATCAAAGAAGGTTCGTGGGAAACCCGCGCCTATGAGGACACGCTGCGCCTGACCCGGACGCTCCGGCCCGATGTGGCGGTGATGGCCTCGGGCGACGAGCATCTCTTTGCCTGCTACCAGTTCGGCAGCGACGGCTCCGCCGTCAGCCTCGCCGCCGTGGTGCCCGGGCTGATCGTGGCGCTCGATGCCGCCGTCCGCGCCGAGGATACCGACGCCGCGCTGGCGATCCACCGCAAGCTCTATCCGCTGGCCAAGGCGATCTATGCCCGGCCCGGCCATCTGGCCGCCGCCCGGCTCAAGAACTGCCTCGCCCGGCTTGGCCGCATCGACAGCCCGGCCTGCCGCGCCCCGACGCCCAGGATCGACCCGGCCGAAGCCGACCGTCTGGCCGCGGCGCTTGCCCCCTGCCTGGAGCCCCGAGATGACTGAGCCCCGCCAGACCCACATGGTCTTCGTAGATATCGACCCCGAAGAAGAGGCCGCCTTCGACGACTGGTACGACAACACCCACCTGCCCCAGATCCTCGCCTGCCCCGGCTGGCTGGATGCCCGGCGCGAGAAGTGCCTGGAAGGCGGGCCGCGCCATGTCGCGATTTACACGATCACCGGCCCCGAAGCCTATGAAACGCCAGAGTTCGACGCTATCAAGGGCTTCGGGCCGTTCACCGACAGGATCCGCAACTTCCGGCGGGTGCGTCTGACCAAGAACTGAACGCGTGCCCGCAAGAGGGAACGCCCGACAGATGCTGAACCTGCGACAGCTCGAGATCCTGCGTGCGGTGGTGCAGTATCGCACCACCGTGGGCGCCGCCGAGCGGCTGGGCATGTCCCAGCCCTCGGTCTCGAACACCATCCGCCATATCGAGACGGTTCTGGGCTTTCCGCTGTTCGAGCGGGTCTCGAACCGGCTGGTGCCCACCGAAGAGGCGCTGATCCTGCTGGAAGAGGCGGACCCGCTGTTCCTGCTGCGCGACGCGGTGAACCAGCGCGCCGCCGATCTGAGGCGCGGGCAGATCGGCCGGATCCGGATCGCCTCGACCGCGGAACTGTCCGAGGCGGTTCTGCCCGGCGTGATCGCCGGTTACGCGCGGGCCTATCCCAAGGTGCAGATCTCGCTCGAGACCCGGCCGCTCGACAGCGTGCTGCAGGTGGTCGAGAACGGGCTGGCCGATGTCGCCTTCGTCATTGCCGCCTATGAGCGGCAGGCGCTCGATTACGAAACCCTGGTCGAGCTGCGCGCGGTCTGCCTGTGCCCCGCCGACGACCCTCTGGCCCGGCTTGACGCGGTGACGCCGCGCGATCTGATCGGGCGACAGATGGTGGGGCCACAGGTCTCGAACCGGATCGGGCTGATGATCGCCGACAGCTTCCGCGCCAGCGGCCATGTCTACAGTCCCGTCATCGAGACCCGCTTCATGAACGCCGCCGCGCGGGTAGTGCGCGAAGGCTGCGGCGTGACCCTGATCGACGAATTGTCCGCCCATACCGTGCTGCGCCCCGGGCTGGTGGTGCGGGCCTACGAACCTGCGCTCAGCTTCGAACTGACGGCCGCGACCTCACGCGCCAAGACCACCTCGCGCCAGACCCGCCGCCTGATCACCGCCTTCGCCGAGAAGGTGCGCGCCCAGATCGCCGAGGTGCGCACCGAGGCCCGGCGCGACCCGTCATGATCCCGCCCGCGCACGCAAGTCGGCCAGCAGCGCGGCCCCGCCCTCGACGATGAGATTGGTCTCGTTGGTCGCCACGAGGATGCGCGCGCCCAGCGCCAGCGCATGGCTTCCGACCAGCGCAGGCGGCAGCCCCATCGCCCCGAAGGCCAGCCCGCAGGCCCGTGCCGCCGCCGCGATCCGGCCGAAGGCGGCATGGAGCTCGGGATGCCCGACCTGACCGCGCAGCCCCATCCCGTCGGCCAGATCGTTGGTGCCGACGATCAGCGCATCGAGCCCGGGCACGGCGGCAATCTCCTCGACCGCGGCCAGCGCCCCGGCGCTTTCGATCATCGCCATCACCTGCCCGCCCCCGGCCGCCTCGACCAGCGCATCGGCGGGCAGCGGCACATAATCGGCCACCGGCAGCGGCCCCGGCAAGGCCCGTTGCCCGACCGGCGCGAAACGGCAGGCCCGGACCACCGCGCGGGCCTGATCGGCGCTGTCGACATGGGGCACGATCACCCCCGCCGCGCCGCAATCGAGCACCCGCGCCAGATCGGGCGAACCCGGTCCCGTCACCCTGGCATAGACAGGAAACCCGGCCGCCTTGCCGACCGCGGCGGCCTGCCCCAGCTCGGACAGACCGATCGGCCCGTGCTCCATGTCCATGACCGCGAAACCGAATCCTGCACCTTTGGCGAGAAGCACGGCCTCGGCACGCCCCGTAAGGCAGAATGCCAGCCCGATGTCCGGAAGAACGGCGTTTTTCGACTGCACAGAAATTATCCCTTGCGGCAAACCGGCTGCTTCCGAACTGCACGGTTCATGTTTTGACCCTGCCGATCCTACCGTGAAACACGCTTGAGTATTCGCAAAAACGCAGGAACGAATACTACGCATCACTTTAATAATAGACCATTTCCTTTCGCCCCAGAGCTTTACGGATAACCTGATTGCAACAGGCAGATGCGCGGCGGGCTTTCGCCCCTCGCCAGCGACGAAAGGAGATGCGCCGGTGTCGGACCGACCGGGCGGACAGCCCCCCTTTTCGACCCTTCGCGGCCCCGTCCCGAAAGCCCTTTCGGCCGCGCTCTGGGCCTTGCGGCGCCTTGTCGACGGCGCGGCGCTGCTGCTTCTGGGATACATGGCGCTGGCGGTGATGGTGCAGATCGTCGGGCGTTACGTCTTCAACTATTCCATCGCCTGGAGCGAGGAGACGGCGACCTTCGCGCAGATCTGGCTGGCGCTGCTGGGCGCGGGCATCGCGATGCGCCACAACCAGCATGTGGGCGTCGATTTCCTGATCCTGAAGGCGCCGCTGCCGGTGCAGCGGGTGTTCAGCATCGCGGCTTTCGCGCTGGGCGCCTGGTTTCTCGGCGTCGTCGTGGTCGGCTCGGTCTCGATGGTGGGCATCGGCATGATCGTCAAATCGCCCGCGCTGCGCATCCCGATGGCCATTCCGTATTCGGCGCTGCCGGTGGGCTTTGCCTATTTCCTTCTCGAATTCGCGCTTTCGAGCCTGCCGCGCATCCTGCGGCCCGGCCATGACGCGGCCGGGGAGACCGGCATATGATCTGGGCCATCGGCGGTTTTCTCCTGCTTCTGATCTCGGGCATTCCGATCGTGCTGGCCCTCGGCATCGCGGCGCTGGCGGCGATCGAGCTGTCGACCTCGGCACCGATCTCGATCGTGGCCCAGCGCGTCTATGGCGGCATCCAGTCCTTCACCCTGATGGCCATTCCCTTCTTCGTGGCCGCGGGTCTGCTGATGGAGGCCGGCGGCATCGCCCGGCGCTTCGTCAATCTCGCGGGCGCCATGGTCGGCTGGATCACCGGCAGCCTCTACATGGTTTCGGTCGTCACCGGCACCGGGCTCGCGGCGATCTCGGGCTCGGGCTCGGCCGATACCGCCGCGATCAGCGCGGTCATGGTGCCCGAGATGAAGAAGCGCCGTTACGACATCGACCTGGCCGCGGCGATCATCGCCGCCTCGGGCTCGCTGGCCTCGATCATCCCGCCCTCGATCGTGATGATCGTCATCGCCGTCACCGCGAACCAGTCGATCGGCGCGATGTTCCTCGGCGGCATCGTCCCGGGCCTGATCGTCATGCTCGGGCTGATGCTGGGCGCCTGGCTGTTCGCGCGCCGCGGCGGCGACGCCTATCGCGACGGCGCGCCCTTCACCTTCGCCCGGCTCGCCCATGCCTTTCGCGACGCGGCCCCCGGCATGATCGTGCCCGTGGTCATCATCGGCGGCATCGTCGGCGGAGTCTTCACCGCGACCGAGGCCGCCTGCGTCGCGCTCTTCACCACGCTGATCGTGACCATGTTCATCTACAAGGAGCTGAAACCGCGCGATCTGCCCCGGATCCTGCTGAAGGCGATCAGCCTGTCGGCGACGGTGCTGATCATCATTGCGACGGCCTCTGTCTTCACCTGGATCATCGCGACCCAGGGCCTGCCCGCGATACTGAGCGGCTGGCTGACCGGCATCACCGAAAACCCCATCATCTTCCTGCTGATCGTCAATCTTCTGCTGCTGGTGGTCGGCATGTTCATGGAAAGCATCTCGGCGGTGCTGATCCTCCTGCCGATCCTTCTGCCCATCGCCCGCAGTTACGGCATCGACCCGGTGCAGTTCGGCATCATCACCGCGCTGAACCTGTCGATCGGGCTGATCACGCCGCCCTACGGCATCTGCCTTTACGTCGCCGCCTCGGTGGCCGGACGGCGGATCGAGCAGGTCTCGCGCCGGATCTGGCTGCCCTTCCTGTGCATGTTTCTCGCGCTGATGCTGGTGACCTTCGTGCCGGCCGTCTCGCTGTGGCTGCCCGCGCTGATGATGAACTGACCCGACTTCGCCCCTAAAAAACAAGGAAAATCCCCTGATGTCCAACAGAGCCCTCCCCGCCATCGCCCTTCTGGCCATGCTGACCGGCCTGCCGGCGCTGGCCGCCGATTTCACCTTCAAGGTGGCCCATACCAACGCCGCCGACGAGGTGCAGGACAAGGGCCTGCAGAAGATGCGCGAGCTGCTGGAAGAGAAGACCGACGGCGCCGCGACGCTGGACATCTATCCGGGCGGCCAGCTCGGCGACGAGGCGCAGCTGATCGAGGGCGTGATGCTGGGCTCGCTCGACATGTCGATGACCTCGAATTCGCTTCTGTCGAACTATATCGAGGATTTCCGCGTCTTCGACATGCCCTTCCTCTTCCCCTCGATCTCGGCGCTGGGCGAGAAGGTCGATGCCAATTGGGGCCTGATGGAAGACAGCGCGAACGGGTCGGGCTTTCAGCTGCTGGGCGTGTTCTCCTCGGGCATCCGCCACCTGATGACCTCGAAGCCGGTCACGGGCATCGACGATGTCCAGGGCCTCAAGATCCGCACCATGCAGAACCCGGTTCATGTCGAGGCCTGGCGCGCCTATGGCGCCAACCCGACACCGATGGCCTATTCCGAGCTTTACGGCGCGCTGCAATCGGGTGTGGTGGACGGGGCCGAGGCCGCCTCGAGCGGCTATGACGGCATGAAATTCTACGAGGTCGCGCCCGATTTCGCCCTTGTCGGCTGGCTGAACATGACCGCCCCGGTGGTGATGCAGAAGGCGGCCTTCGACGCGCTGCCAGAGACCATCCGGACCGCGCTGATGGAGGCGGGACAGGAAGCCGCCCAATGGCAACGGAGCTATGTCGAGGATCAGGAACAGCCGCTGATCGACAGCTTCAGGGCCGAGGGCGTGACCATCACCACCCCCGATACCGAGCCCTTCCGCGAGGCCTCGCTGCCGCTTTACGAGAGCGAGCTGAAGACCCCCGGCCAGAAAGCCCTGTTCAAGGCGCTGACCGCGAAATAGGGCCCGCCCTGCCTGCCTTGCCGCGGCCCCTTGCGGGACGCGGCATCCTCTTTTCCAACAGAAGAAGCAATCCTGCCATGCTCGACCTCGCCATCCGAAACGCCCAGATCGTCACCGCCGCCGACCGCTATGTCGCCGATATCGGCATCCGCGACGGCCGCATCGTCGAAATCGCCGAGCGCGTGGGCGAGGCCCGCGAAGAGATCGACGCGACCGGTCTCTGGGCCATGCCCGGCGGCATCGACGCCCATGTCCATCTGGCCCAACCCCAGGGCGGCGGCGTGGTCATGGCCGACGATTTCGAGACCGGCACCCGCTCGGCCGCGGCGGGCGGCAACACCACCGTCCTGCCCTTCGCGCTGCAGCAGAAGGGCCAGACGCTGCGCGAGGCGGTGCAGGCCTATCACGAACAGGCAGAGGGCAAGTGCCATGTCGACGTGTCCTTCCACCTGATCATCACCGACCCGACGCCGCAGGTTCTGGGCCAGGAGCTGCCCGCGCTGATCAAGGACGGCTATACCTCGTTCAAGGTCTTCATGACCTATGACGACCTGATCCTGAACGATGCCGAGCTGCTCGAGGTCTTCGATACCGCGCAGCGCGAGAAGGCGCTGGTGATGGTCCATGCCGAGGGCCATGACGCGATCAAGTTCATGACCCGCAAGCTGGAAGAGGCGGGCAGGACCGCGCCCTATTACCACGCGATCTCGCATTCCGCCGTGGCCGAGCGCGAGGCCACCCACCGCGCCATCAGCCATGCCGAGCTGACCGATGTGCCGATCGTCATCGTCCATGTCTCGGGCCGCGAGCCGATGGAACAGATCCAGTGGGCCAAGCGGCGCGGCCGCAAGATCTTCGCCGAGACCTGCCCGCAATATATCGCCCTGACCCGGGACGATCTGAAGGGTCTGAACATGGACTTCTCGGGCGCCAAATATGTCTGCTCGCCGCCGCCGCGCGATACCGACAGCCAGGAGGCGATCTGGGAAGGGCTGCGGGACGGCACCTTCGACATCTTCTCGTCCGACCATTGCCCGTTCCGCTATGAAGACTCGGCCGGCAAGGATGTGAAGGGAGCGCGAACCTCGTTCAAATGGGTGCCGAACGGCATTCCGGGCGTCGCCGCGCGGCTGCCCGTGCTGTTTTCCGAGGGCGTGTCGAAGGGCCGGATCACGGCCGAACGCTTCGTGGCGCTGACGGCGACGAACCCGGCGAAGCTTTACGGGCTTTATCCGAAAAAGGGCAGCATCGCCATCGGCTCGGATGCCGATATCGCGCTCTGGGACCCCGAGATGGAGACCACCATCACCCAGGCCAAGATGCATCACGGCTGCGACTACACCCCCTATGAGGGGATGGCGGTGAAGGGCTGGCCGGTCCGGACGATCCTGCGCGGCAAGACGGTCGCGGCCGATGGCAAGGTGACCGGCAGCCCGGCCGAGGGCCAGTACCTCCCCCGCAAGATCAGCGGCGAGGCCTTCCCCGGCTGAGCCGGGCATGAAACGGCCGGGCGGCAGCCGCCTGCCCCCGGCCCCTTCCCTCCGCCCCGCAGGCGTTCAGAGCCGGCTGCCCTCGGGATCGACCCGGGCGGCGAGGTCTTCCATCATCGCCGCATTCTGCATCCGCAGGATCGCCTCGGCCGCGGGCAGGTCCTGACGCCTGAGCGCCTCGACCATCAGCGTCATCTCCTCGGCCAGCACCGCCTGCCGCCCCGGCCCGTAGCCGAAGCTGCGACGGAAGGCGAAGATCAGCTCCCAGCCACGCAGGAACATCCGCAGCGCCTCGCGATTGCCGCCGAACTCGACCAGGCGCCCGTTGAAGCGGCGGTTGATCTCCAGCGCCTCGACCTCTGCGCCCGCCGCCAGATGCGCGGCATAGGTCTCGGCCAGGGCCTCGAGTTCCTTCAGCCGCTCCAGCGTCAGATTCCGCATGCCCCGCCTCAGCGCAAAGATCCGAAGCTCGGTGTTCAGCTCGAACAGGTCCGAGATATAGGCGCGGTCGAGCCGGCGCACGGTGGCACCGCGATTGGGCTCGATCTCGACCAGCCCCTCGCCCTCGAGCTTTCTGAGCGCCTCGCGCAGCGGCATGGTCGAAAAGCCCAGCGAGGCCGCCAGTTCGGCCACCTTCAGCCGTTCGCCCGGCGCGAACCGGCCCGCAAGGATCGCCTCGCGGATCTGACGGGTGGCCTGATCGACCGAATTGGCGGCGGGTTCCAGTTTTCTGTCCTTCAGCGGTCCGGGTCCGGGCGCGACCATGGCCTAGCCCCGCTTGCGGATCAACGAGACATGTTCGGCGGTGATCGCGGGGCTGCCATCGGCCAGGATCAGATCGACGGCCTCGGTCACGACACCCGCGGGCCGCGACCGGCTTTCGCGCCGGTCGGTGAAGGCCATCTCGACATGCACCTCGTCGCCCACCACCATCGGCCGGACAAAGCGCACCGCGTTCCACCCGAGCGAGGCAATCGAGCTGTCCTCGTAAAGCTTCAGCCCGGTCTTCAGCCCCTCCATCAGCGCCAGCCCGTAAAGCCCATGCGCGATGATGCCGGAAAACCCGGCCTGTTTCGCATAGGCCTCGTCGGTATGCAGCGGGTGATGGTCCCGCGTCAGCCGACAGAAATCGGCGATGTCGGCCTCGGTGATGACATGGGAGGCGGTGGTGAACCGCGCCCCGATCTCGATATCCTCGTAATACAGGCTCATGCGCAGGCCTTCTGCACCTGGCGGGCGATGATCATGCGCTGGATCTGGTTGGTGCCCTCGTAGATCTGGCTGAGCCGCACGTCGCGGAACAGCCGCTCGATCCGGTATTCGCGGGAATAGCCGTTGCCACCATGGATCTGCAGCGCGTTCGAGATATGGACCTGTGCCATGTCGGTGGTGAACAGCTTGGCCTGCGCCGCCTCCAGCGCGATCGGATGGCCCGCATCGTAAAGCTTCGCGGCGTGATGGATCAGCAGGCGCGCGGCGGCGATATCCTTCGACATGTCGGCGATCATGAACTGGATCGCCTGGAAATCGAAGATCGGCTTGCCGAACTGCCGCCGGTCATTGGCATAGGCGACGGCATCCTCCATCGCGGCCTGGGCCATGCCCAGCGCCATCGAGGACATCATCAGCCGCGAGAAGTTGAAATTCTCCATCGCCATCTTGAAGGCGCCATGCTCGGGCCCGATCCGGTTCGCCACCGGTACCCGCACCTCGTCGAAGCTGAGCATGCAATCGGCAAGCCCGTGCATCCCCAGAAGCTCCTCGGACTTGCCGCGATGGACGCCGGGACGGTCGGTCTCGACCAGGATGCAGGAAATGCCGCGATGCCCGGCCTCGGGGTCGGTCTTGGCGAAGACCATGATGACATCGGCAATCTGGCCGAAGGTGACCCAGGCCTTGCCGCCCTTGATCACGTAATCGTCGCCATCGCGCCGGGCGGTGGTCTTCATCGCCGCGACATCCGAGCCGCAATCGGGTTCGGTGACGGCGGTGGCGGGAATGACCCGGCCCTCGACGATGCCGGGGATCCATTTGCGGGTCTCGTCGCTGCCATGGTGGTTCAGGAACAGCGCCGCCTCGACCGGAATCGCGAAGGCATTGCCGACCGCGCCCGAGCCGCGCGCGATTTCCTCCATCACGATGCAGGCGGCCATGGCGTCGAGCCCGACGCCCCCGGCCTCTTCGGGCAGGGCGACGCCGAACAGCCCCTGTTCGGCAAGGGTCTCGTAGATGGCGCGGGGGAAGACGTCGTCGCGGTCGATGGCGGCAGCGGCGGGCGCGATCACCTGATCGCTGAGCTTGCGCGCGGTATCGCGCACCATGCGCTGCTCTTCGGTGAAGAACTGATCCAAGAGCGATCTCCTTTGAGGTCTATCTGTATAAATCTGATCACAAGCATTCCGTGACGCAAGGCGCGGGTCAAGCCGAAGCGACACCGCCATGGAAGGCATCGCCCGGATCCCGGTCGAAGAAGTAGACGATGACGTCCTTGGGTTGCGCACCATAGGCGCGGCAGAGCGCGCCGGTCAGGGCGCGCGCCGCCTCGGCCTTGGCCCCGGTCGACCTGGGGAAGGCATGCACCTTTGCAAAAATGCGGAATATTTCAGCATTTTTGCTATATTTTCCGGCATGTCCGTAGGAATTTTCGGGGGTCGAAAAATAATAGACGGTGACGATTTCCGGCTTGATTCCGAAGGCTGCGCAGAGACCATCGGTCATCAGGGAGGTGGCAAGTGCCCGTGTTTCCTGCACGGGTTCGCGGTCGAAGACTTCGATGAAGGGCATGGCGATCTCCTGTCGTGACGGGGGCGCCCGGCGCCCGGAGCGGGGCCGGATGTTGACCGGATACATGATCATATCAATTCTGCAACAAACAGTTTGAGATCTAAAATGGGAATCGGAATGAGATTCAGGGGAAGCTACACGGTCTGCGTCACGGCCTTTGACGACGAGGGTCGGATCGACCTGCCCGCCATGCGCAGCTATACCGACTGGCAGATCGCCGAGGGCGCGCATGGGCTGGTGCCGCTGGGCTCGACCGGCGAGTTCCTGTCGCTGACGCGCAAGGAACGGGGGCAGGTCGCCGAGGCGGTGATCGGCCAGGCCGGGGGCCGGGTGCCGGTGCTGATCGGCACGTCTGCCGAATGGACCGACGAGGCGATCGCGCTGTCCAGAGATGCCGAGGCCTTGGGCGCCGACGGGGTGATGCTGGTCCCGCCCTATTATTCCTCGCCCACCGATGACGAGCTGTTCACCCATTTCCGCCGCGTGGCCGAGGCGCTGTCGATCCCGGTCATGCTGTATAACAACCCCTTCACCGCCAATGTCGACCTGACCGCGCCGCTGGTCGCGCGGCTCTCGGAAATCGACAATATCGTCGCGATCAAGGACACCTCGAAGAACGTCCACCGGGTGACCGAACTGATCGAGCTGTGCGGCGACCGTCTGACCGTCTTCGCGGGCTATTACCCCTGGGAAAGCTATCGTTGCGGCGCGATGGGCTACAGCTCGGTCATGGCCAATATCTCGCCGCGGCTCTCGGCCGAAATGTTCACCGAAGCCCTCGACGGCGATGCCGCCAAGGGCCGCGAGATCTACGTGAAATGCCTGCCGCTGATCAATGCGCTGGCCGGCGATCTCTACGTCTCGGCCACCAAGGCCGCGATGGCGATGATCGGCCGGCCGATGGGCGCGCCGCGCCCGCCGCGGCTGCCGCTGCCGCAGGACAGGCAGGACCAGCTGCGCCGCATCCTCGACGATCTCGGGCTTCTGGCGGAAGCCTGAATCGGGGCCGCCAGAAGCCCCGCACGAACATCCGCCCCGACAGAGAGACCCCCGAAAGGAAACGCCCCATGAAACTGACCAACCTCGCGCTCTGCCTTGCCCTCGGCGCCTCGGCCGCGCTGCCCGCCTTCGCCCAGGAGATCGTGCTGAAGGCCAGCCATAACGCCAATGCCGAAGAGCCCTATGGCGTCGGCATGCGCAAGATGGCCGAGATTCTCGAAGAGAAATCCGGCGGCAAGGCCACCATCCAGGTCTTCGACAATGCCCAGCTCGGCGACGAGATGGAAAGCATCCAGGGCACCCAGATGGGCACGGTCGGCCTGGCCGTGACCGCGAATGAGACGCTGGCCAATTTCGTGCCCGATCTGGCCGTCTTCAGCCTGCCCTTCCTGTTCAGGGATGCCGATCAGATGGACCGCGCTCTGAGCGATCCGGCGGTCATCACCAAGGCCCAGGAGATCCTGAACCAGAAGGGCTTTCACCTCGTCAGCTTCTTCTCGGCGGGCACCCGTCACATCATGACCAAGACCCCGATCGAGACCCTGGACGACCTTGCGGGGCTGAAGATCCGCACCATGCAGAACCCGGCCCATGTCGACACCTTCAAGGCCTTCGGGGCGAACCCGACGCCGCTGGCCTATACCGAGCTTTACGGCGCGCTCGAAACCGGTGTCGTCGACGGGGCCGAGGCCGCCAACACCAATTACTACGCCAAGAAGTTCTACGAGGTGTCCCCCGACTGGGCGGTGATCGGCTGGCTGGAACTGGTGGCGCCGGTGATCATGGGCGAGGCCGCCTATCAGGCGCTGCCCGCCGATGTCCGGGCCGCGCTGGACGAAGCCGGGATCGAGGCCGGCCGGTTCCAGCGCCAGACCTATCGCGACAGCGACACTGCGCGCTTTGCCGATCTCGAGGCAGTGGGCGTCAGGATCTCGCATCCCGACGATGCCGCCTTCCGCGCCGCCGCAGCCCCGATCCAGGAGAAATACATCCAGACCGATGCGCAGAAAGAGCTGTTCGAGCTGCTGCAGGCGGTGAACTGACCGTTCCCTCCCCGACCTCCCGGCCGCCTTGCGCGGCCGGGCCTTTCCCGTTTTTCCCGGAGGACCGTCATGCTGCCGCTGATCGAACGCACCCTTCTCATGCTGCGCCGGCTTGTTTCGGCCGCGGTGATCCTCTTGTTCTCGGTGATGATGGCAGCCGTCCTGATCCAGATCGCCGGGCGCTACATCTTCAACTATTCCATCGCCCAGGCCTCGGAGATCGCGACCTTCTGCCAGATCTGGCTGGTGCTGCTGGGGGCGGGCGTCGCCATGGCCCGGGGCCAGCATGTCGCGATCGACATGGTGCCCGCGCGGTTCTCGCTGCCCTGGGCGCGGGCCGCGCTGATCTTCATCGCGCTCGTCTCTGCCGCCTTCCTTGCGGTTCTCGCCTGGGGCAGCCAGCCGCTCCTGCGGATGGGCGCGTTCCAGACCTCGCCGTCGCTGCAGATGCCGATGGCCTGGATGTATCTCTGCCTGCCGGTGGGCGCGGGCTATATCGCGCTGGAGCTGCTGCTCTCGGTGATCCTGCGCTGGAACGACCCGTTCCCGCCGCCCAGCCTCGACCATGAAGAGGAGGCGATCTGATGCTGGTGATTGCCGTTGCCTTCGTCTTCCTGCTGCTCGCGGGCGTGCCGGTCGTCTTCGTTCTGGGCGCCTCGGCGGTGCTGGCGCTGGTCACCACGACCGACGTCCCTGTCGCCATCGTCAGCCAGAGGGTCTTTGCCGGGCTGAACACCTTCACGCTGATGTCGATCCCGTTCTTCGTCTTCGCGGGCGTGATCATGGATGCGGGCGGCATCTCGCGCCGGATCGTCGAATTCGCCTCGGCCGTCATCGGCTGGGTGGTGGGCAGCCTGTTGCAGGTCTCCTGCCTTGCCGCCGCCGGGCTGGCCGCGATCTCGGGCTCGGGCTCGGCCGACACGGCGGCGATCTCGGCGATCATGCAGCCGCAGCTGCGACGCCGCGGCTATGATGTCGATTTCGGCGCCGCGATCATCGCCTCGGCCGGGTCCATCGCCCAGGTGATCCCGCCCAGCCTGACCATGGTGATCCTCGCGGTCGTGTCGAACGTGTCGATCGGCGCGCTGTTCCTGTCGGGCGTGGTGCCGGGGCTGATGTGCATCGCGATCCTGATGGTCATCGCCTATTTCCATGCCCGGAAGGGCGGCCCCGCCTATCGCGAGACCGAGCCCTTCACCTTCGCCCGGCTGGCCCGCACCAGCTGGGCCGCGCTGCCCGCCGCCGGCATGCCGGTGCTGATCCTCGGCGGCATTCTCGGGGGCGTCTTCACGCCGACCGAGGCCGCCGCCGTCTCGGGCTTTTACGGGCTTCTGGTCGGCGCCTTCCTCTACCGCGATCTCGACCTCAGGCGCCTGCCCGACCTGATCCTGCGCACCGTCTCGCTGTCTTCGGCGGTAATGCTGATCATCGGCACCGCCAGCGTCTTTTCCTGGCTCATCGCCAATGCCAACGTGCCCCAGCTTCTCGGCAACTGGATCGCCAGCGTGTCCTCCTCGACGCTGATGTTCCTCCTGATCGCGAACCTGCTGTTCCTCTTCGTCGGCATGTTCCTCGAGACCATCGCCGCGATCCTGATCATCGTGCCGGTGCTGTCGCCCATCGCCGCCCAGATGGGGGTGGACCCGATCCACTTCTCGCTGCTGATCATCCTCAACTGCGCCATCGGCACGGTGACGCCACCCTATGGCGTGTCGCTCTTCGTGGCCTCCAGCGTCGCCGGACGACCGGTGCTGTCGGTGGCGAAGAAACTCGCGCTGCCGCTGGCCGGGCTGTTCGCCGTGCTGGTCGCGGTGACGCTGATCCCCGATCTTCCGCTTTTCCTGCCGCGCCTTGCCGGCCTCATCGACTGAAGGAGACTGCCATGACAAAACTCAAGGTCACCATCGCCGGGATCGAATTCGACGCCCGTTTCGAGGATGCCGCGCCAAAGACCGTCGCCGCCTTCCGCGCCAGGATGCCCTTCAAGGGCCAGGTCGTCCATGTCCGCTGGTCGGGCGAGGGTGTCTGGATCCCGCTGGGCGAGACCGATTTCGGCCTCGGCTACGAGAACCACACCAGCTACCCGGCGCCGGGCCAGATCATCCTCTATCCGGGCGGGATCAGCGAGACCGAGATCCTGCTGGCCTATGGCGGCGTGCATTTCGCCTCGAAGCTCGGCCAGCTTGCGGGCAATCATTTCATCACCCTGACCTCGAATACCGACAAACTGGCCGAGCTCGGGCCCAAGGTGCTGTATGAAGGCGCCCAGGAGATCCTGTTCGAAGAGGTCGACGCGTGACAGCCTCCCGGCCCATCGCCTTCGGCGCCCGTCTGCGCCAGCTCGCGCAGGCGCGCGGCGCGGCCGAGGCCGTCCGTTTTCTGGCCGCCGACGGGCAGGAAGAGGCGATCGGCTGGGATGCGCTTGACGCTTCGGTCGACCGCATCGCCCATGTGCTGGCGGCACGCGGGGTCGCTCAGGGCGATGTGGTCGGCATCGGGCTGGCCAACACGCCCACCCATCTGGCGAGTTCGCTGGCGGTCTGGCGGCTGGGCGCGACGACGCTGGTCGCCGACCCGCATCTGGCGCCCGAGCTTGCCGCCGCGCTGAAGGCCCGGATCGGCGCCTGGCTCTGGATTGCCGAGACCCCGGGCCGGGGCGATCTGGACCGCGCCGCGCTGGAACGGCTGGCCGCCTTCGCCCCCGCGACCCCGGTCGCGGACGCGGTGTCCTGCCCGGGCAAGATCGTGCTCTCGGGCGGCTCGACCGGGCTGCCCAAGATGATGGCCGACGACCGGCCCCATACCCGCATCCCCGGCGCCAGCTGGGGCCGGATCGCGCCCGCGCTGGGGTTCCGCGCCGATCAGGTGCAGCTGGTCGCGGGGGCGCTTGCCCATAACGCGCCGCAGACCTGGGCACAGAACGGACTTTTCGAGGGCAACCGGCTGATCCTGATGGAGAAGTTCGACGCCGACCGGGCACTTCTGGCCATCGACCGCTTCCGGGTCGGCTTTGCCATGGTGGTGCCGACGATGATGGTGCGGATGCTCGACCGGCTCGAGGCCACCGGCGCGGCCCTCGACAGCCTGCATGCCTTCTATCACACCGGTGCGCCCTGCCCGGCCTGGCTCAAGGCCGCCTGGATCGAGCGGCTGGGACCCGAGCGCGTCTTCGAGATGTACGGCTCGGGCGAGAATACCGGGCAGACCGTCATCACGGGCACCGAATGGCTGGCGCGCAAGGGCTCGGTCGGGCGCGGCTTCGAGACCGAGATCCGGATCTATGACCCCGAGGGCGCGCGGCTGGGCCCGCGCGCGCGCGGCGAGATCTTCATGCGGCCCGAGGATCTGTCCGGCCGCAGCCGCTATCTGGGCCCAGACGCGCCCGAGCCCCGCCGCGACGAGGACGGGTTCCAGAGCATCGGCGACATGGGCTGGCTCGACGACGAGGGCTATCTTTATCTCGCGGGCCGCTCGGATGACGTGATCAATACCGGCGGGGTCAAGGTCCATCCCGAGGTGGTCGAGGCCGAATTGCTGCGCCATCCGCAGGTCGCCGATGCGGTGGTGCTGGGGATCTCGGATCGCGACTGGGGTCAGCGCGTGCTGGCCTGCATCGTGCCGGCAGAAGGCGTCAGCCCCGACCCGGCCGAACTGCATGATTTCTGCGCCGCCCATCTCGCCCCGGCCGAGGTGCCCAAGCGCTTCGAGCTGCGCCGCACCCTGCCCCGCGACGGTTTCGGCAAGATCCGCCGCAAGGCGCTCCGCGCCGAGTTCGAACCCGACAGGACCGAAGACGGCCCCGGCAGCGCCGCATCCTGCGCCTGACCCCGCTAAGCACATGGCCCCGCGCGTCTTCCCCGTATCCCGGCAGCCGGTGGCGTTGCCGGGCCGCCGGAAGAGGTGCTATCCCGCGCGGATACGCTTTCGGCGGCCGGGGACTCGGGCCTTCGGACCAGCGCCGGGCCATGACCGGGGCGCCCGCGAATTGCGGCTGCGTTCCTCGCGACATTTCCGCGGGGTCGTCACCCCGATCTCCGAAACCGGGCGAAGACAACGCCTTATCCCGGACCGGAGGCGGCCGATTTCAGCCCCCCGGAGAAGTTCTTGGCAGACGAGCGAAGCCGCAGGATCAGGAGGATCCCAACCGACGACCGACCGAGAGCCTCCTGCCGGCCGCGCCGATTTCAAGATCTTCCGCAGCATGGCCACCCGCAGGAAAGACAAGGACATTTACCGCCACATGAGCAATTTGGTGCATCCTGCGCGGCTCGCCACCGCGGTCTGCGGATGGCGGTCAGAAGCAGGGGGCTCGACATCCGGAGCGGCGCAAAAATCGGGCGCGTGGCAGAGACCGACGGCCACCATCATTCCGAGATAGCCTTTCCAGACCGGCTCAGGGCCGCGATCAGGGTCGCCCATCTGGGCCGAGGCCCGATGCGCTGCGAGATCGGGCTTTTCCGCGATGACGAGGGCGTCTTCGTTCATATCGATGCCGCGCCCCAGCGCCCTGCCCGCTGGCGCCAGCCATGCGCCGCGCGCTCGCAGCGCTGGCACATGGCACGGGACACGCCGACCGACACGCGCAACCGGCCCCCCGGGCATAGGCGCCTGAGCACGCAATTCCGGATCTGACGCAATCGCCACTGCATCTCGTCGCCACGGCATTTCGCGACTGCCGGATGTCGAAGGGAACACCCCAGGCGACAACGCGTCCAGCGGCACGCCATCGAAGGCGCCGCCGGTTTGAACCCAGTCGTGAAGGCCGAAATGCAGACCCTGAAGGCACGCGCCCACCATGGGCCTCGGACAGTTGCCAGCGCCATGGCGAAGCTCTTCGCGATCTTCGACCACACCGGCCGATTTGCCACCGACCGTCTCGTCAGGAAGGCCATCGGCGCACCACATGGAAGATCCCGAAGCATCTGCTCGGGCGCGCGCCTTCGCAGCCCCATGTTTCGGACCGCGATTGGCCCGAGCGACGATCCTGTCCCGCTCTGCTCAACGACCAGCGCTACGTGTGCGCGATCTCGGGGGCTCCGGCCTCTGTCGACCGGGTGATCGCAGATCGGGGCGATAATGCCAACGGGTTTCGGGCCGCGTCGAAAGGCAAGAGAAGACGCCCAGCAACCCCGGCAGGCCCCCCCGTGACCAAAACGCCCGCGAGGACAGATGCCCGAAGCGCTTTTTGTCAGCCATCGCTTCCGCGGCAGCCGCCCTCTTCCGGCCATGACCTCCGATATGGCCAGAGCCCGGTTCGGGCCGGCCCCCGCTGTCGACCCCGAACAGGTTCGCGGAGAGCGCCGGGCGACGACATCACCGGCAGCCCCGGTCGCCCCAATGGTCAGAGAGGCGGGACGCCCTGGCAAGATGGCCGCTGATCGGGATCTGGGGCCGGAGCCGCAAGTCAGTGGCACTGAGTATCCGGGCCAGCTCGCGGCGCCGCTTGCCCATCATCACAGCTTGCCCATCATGTCGGGCATCACGCCGTCCGCCATCGCGCGGCGGCGCATCGCAGGGGAGGCGCCGGGACGGGGTCGCCGGAGCGGAACGCCCCCCCACCAAGCCCTCGCGATGAACGGATGACGGCGGCGCGCGCAGGAGAGACTGTGCCAATAGGCCCCGGCAAAGCGCAGATGATCCTCCATCCGCTTGCCCAGCACCAGCGCGTCGGGATCGTAATGGCGGAAAGCCAGCGGATTGGGGCTGTCGGGGCCTTCATGGGCGATCTTGTCGATACCGTGGAAGAAGTCGGTCATCTGCGGGTCCTCCTGTCCGGGGCCGGGCGCAGCCCTGACGCGCAGGCGGGCGGGCCTGCGCGCTCCGGATCTTTGGCAACCCCGATCAGGCGACGGAACAATCTAGATGCGGCGGGCATTCGGGGGCCGGCACGGCCGCTGGCCCCCCGCCCTGTCAGTCCGCCTCTGCCGTTTCGGCACAAGCGGCGCTGGCCGCCACCCGCGCGCCCTCGCTCAGAAGCCGGGAATAGGCCTCGGCAAGCTGGCGCTTGAGGGTCAGGGACAGCGCCTGCGGGAAGACCTCGCGGACCGAGAGCAGCGCCTCGACCTTGCCTTCGGGCGTGTCGGCGCCGTCGCTCAGCACGCGCAGCCGCTCGGCCAGCGGGTCGCGCACATCGATGGGCTGGCCCGCCTCGTCGATGCCGCCGACATAGCGCATCCAGGCCGCGACGGTCAGGATCAGCCCGGGGCTCGCGCGGCCCTCGACGAGATTGTCAGACAGGGTGGCAAGGATGCGCTGGGGCAGCTTCTGGCTGCCATCCATGGCGATCTGCCAGGTGCGGTGACGGATCGCGGGGTTGGCGAAGCGCGCGGCCAGCGCCTCGGCATAGGCCGACAGCGAGACGCCGGGCGGCGGGGTCAGCGACGGAGTGATCTCCTTGGCCCAGAGATGGCGCACGAAGCCTCCCAGCGCCGGATCGGCCACGCTGTCCGAGATGGTCTCGTACCCGGCCAGATAGCCCAGATAGGCCAGCGCCGAATGCGCGCCGTTCAGCATCCTCAGCTTCATGTGTTCGTAGGGGGTGACATCGGCCACCAGCTCGGCGCCGACCGCGCCCCAGTCGGGCCGCGCATCATCGACGAAATCATCCTCGATCGCCCATTGCCGGAACGGCTCGTGCATCACCGGGGCGGCGTCGTGGTATCCGGTCAGGGCTTCGACCCGGGCGATGTCCTCGGCGCTGGTGGCGGGCACGATCCGGTCGACCATGGTGGCGGGGAAGCGGCCCTCGTTGCCGATCCAGTCGGCAAGCGCGGGATCGATCCGCGCGGCGAGCGCCAGCACCACGCCCCGCACCAGGCGGCCGTTCTCGGGGAGGTTGTCGCAGGTCAGAACGGTGAAGGGCCGGAGGCCCCGGTCGCGGCGAAGCTGCAGCGCCCGCACCAGATAGCCCGGCGCCGAGAGCGGATGGGCCGCGCCCAGATCGTGCACGATGTCGGGATGGTCGAGGTTCAGCGCCCCGGTCGCCGGGTCGTGGCAATAGCCCTTCTCGGTGATGGTGAGCGTGACGATGCGGATCGCCGGATCGGCCATCGCCTCGAGCACCGCCTGCGGATCCTCGGGCGCGACCAGCACCTCGCGGATGATCTCGACCTGGCGGGCGATGGCCCCCTCGGCGCCCAGTTCGAGCGCGGTATAGGCGCAGCCCTGCGGTGCCAGCGCGTCGCGCGTGCCGGGCGATTTCAGCGAGACGCCGATGATGCCCCAGGCGCCGCCCGAGCGGGCCATGGCCTCTTCGGTATAGATCGCGCCATGCGCGCGGAAGAAGGCACCGAGGCCAAGATGGACGATGCCGGGATCGGGAGCCTTCGCGGTACGGGTCATTCGGTCAGCGGACAAGCCTGCCTCCATCTGCATTCAGCTCCGCGCCACGACCGCCGCGATGCGGAGAAACAGGGAAAATCGACGGTTCGGGGGTGGTCTCGGGTTCGGCTGCGATCTCGGAAACGATCTTCCGGGCGCCGGGATCGCGCGCAAAGAACTTGCCGGGGTTGCACGGCGCCATGAAATACTCCCTGAAACCGTCCGGGTCCTCGCTCCGCCATCTGCGATGTCGGACACGACTGCGGTGGATGCGAGCCCCGTTGCAACTGACATTCTAGTATATCACCTTTCCCCCGCGCTCAATACCGGTGACGGCAGCGATGGTTCCGCCGCCGGCGCCCGCTTCGCCCGCGGCGCCTTCGCCGAGTGGCGGCTCCAAGGGCAGCGCCTGCCGGCCGGTGCGGGTCTCGGTCAGAGTAAGCTCATGAATTCACGAACGAAAGCATAGGTCTGCGCGAGTGGTATCAGGGGTGAAACCTGTCACCCGGTGCCCTTGTGGTGATCTCTGACAGACGCTGATTGAGGCGCCGGGACGGATGCTCCGGCGCCTTTTGCATATGAAGGGATGGGCACTTCGTGACATGGAGTTGTGGACCCAGCGCCGTGCAATGGGACAATGCCCATGAATGGGCTGCTGCCCAGCGAGGTCGGCGAATGATGCGAAGGCGCCGGAACACCGGGCGGCATAGGGGCGGTGACAGATCTGATGAAGGCCATGAGGCGCCCGCAAGCTGTCGCAGCGATTCAGGGAAGATATCAGCGTTGGAGAGGCTGTCTGGTGCCCGTCACGGCGGCTGACGTCTACGCCGACACAATTGCTCATGTGTATGGAGATGACGTTGACCTCGACCTGCCCGCTTAACCTTCTTTCCGGGCTGCCTGCGGAAGGAAACTGCGGACGGGCCCGGCATCCGGTGGATCGGAGCGACGGCAGCTCTGTCCGGCCCGGACGTCCGGATGATGCGACCCTGTTCACTGGAGCGCGCCCACGACCGGCGTGCTTTCACGATGGTCTTCGGGTCTGGCCCTGCAAGGATCCGGCGGATCCCTGTCCCACCCGGCTCTCTCGCGAATGCCCGGCTCGGAGCTGCGGTTGAAGCTTGTGATCGGCGCTCATGGCTGCGCCGGTCTGCCGTACAGAGCTGTTCCATGGGCCTTGCCCCCATTCCAGCGCCTGGTGCGCGGCTCGAACCGCGGAGACAAGCAGTTGGCGGCCGTCGGACCGGCGCCCCGAACCGTCCGTCGGCCCCGCCTCGAGAGGCGATTAGCGCGGCCCGCGGGCGGCCAGACAGGCCGGTCGCGACACATCCGGCCGAGAGATCTAAAGCCTGAAGGCCCCTTCGTCCCTCGAGAGGGGCACCGGGGCGTCCCGTGCCGGCTGAATGAAAGCGCCCCGAGGAGCCCCCCCCGGAGCGATCCGTCGCCTTTTCGAGGATCGGAGGACGGCCTTGCACCGGCTTTGACATCAACGCCTGAAGGCGCGCGGGCGAGGCCCATCCCCGCATGTGCCCCGGATCAGCCGGAAACGCCTCAGGCGGCCCCTTCCTGCGTTGGAATGCGCGGCGCGAGCTCGGCCACCACGCGTTCATAGAGCGCGCGCTTGAAGGGCACGATATGATCGACCAGCGCCTCGGCGTCGATCCAGGTCCAGGCCTCGAATTCGGGATGCTCGGTCGCGATGTTCACCTGATCGTCGGCCCCGAGGAAGCGCAGCAGATACCAGAGCTGCCTCTGGCCGCGATATCTTCCCTTCCAGACCTTGCCCAGAAGCTCGGGCGGCAGGTCGTACTCGATCCAGTCGGCGGTGCGGGCCAGGATCTCGACCTGATCGGCGGTCACCCCGGTCTCTTCCCAAAGCTCGCGCAACAGCGCCTCTTCGGGCTCTTCGCCCTTGTCGATCCCGCCCTGTGGCATCTGCCAGGCCGGTTCGGCCCAGTCCTTGCGCTGGCCGACGAAGACCCGGCCCGCGCCATTCACAAGCATGATCCCCACGCCGGGGCGATAGGGCAGTTTCTCGATCTCTTCGCGAGTCATCCGATACCTTCGGGGCCGGTGCGACCCGGCCCCCTCCCTTCCTGTCACTTGTGTTCGGGGTCGAGCGCCGCGAGGCCCTTGAGGATGTCGACCGCATAGGCCAGCTGGTAATCCTCTTCGCGCAGCTTCGCCGCAGCCTCGGCCTTGGCCAGCTCGTCCTCGGCCTGCTTGCGCTCGTCCTCGGTCATGCTGTCATTGTCGAGCGCCCCGCGCAGATCGGCCTCGGAGCGCATGTGCAGCGCCGACGAGGGCTGATCCTCGGTCTTCTCGGCGGCGGCCGGGTCACGCCGGGGCTGTTCCACCACGATGTCGGGGGCGACGCCCAGCGCCTGAATCGACCGGCCCGAGGGGGTGTAGTAGCGTGCCGTGGTCAGCCGCATCGCGCCCTCGCCCTTCATCGGGATCACGGTCTGGACCGAGCCCTTGCCGAAGCTGCGGGTGCCGACGACGATGGCGCGGCGATGGTCCTTCAGCGCACCCGCCACGATTTCCGAGGCAGAGGCCGAGCCGCCATTGATCAGGACCACCATCGGCAGCCCGCCGGTCAGATCGCCCTTGGTGGCATTGTAGCGGTCGCTGTCCTGCGGATCGCGCCCCCGGGTCGAGACGATCTCGCCCGCATCGAGGAAAGCATCCGACACCTTGATCGCCTGCGGCAGCAACCCACCGGGATTGTTGCGCAGATCGAGCACGACGCCGTCGACATTCTCGATCCCGCCAAGCTCGTCGACCGACTTGGTCCACTCTTTCTCGAGATTCGAATAGGTCTGGTCGTTGAAGGTGGTGACGCGCAGCACGACGGTGTCGCCCTCGACCCGCGACCGCACCGCGGTCAGCTTGATGGTGTCGCGGGTGATGGTGACATCGAAGGGCTCGTCGGCGCCCTTGCGGACCACGGTGATGACGATCTCGCTGCCGACCGGGCCGCGCATCTTCTCGACCGCGTCGTCCAGCGTCAGCCCGAGCACGCTCTCGCCGTTCACATGGGTGATGAAATCGCCCGACTCGATGCCCGCCTCCTCGGCCGGGGTGCCGTCGATCGGAGAGACGACCTTGACGAAACCGTCCTCTTGGGTGACCTCGATCCCGAGGCCGCCGAATTCGCCGCGGGTCTGCACCTGCATGTCGTCGAAATCCTTCGGCGGCAGATAGCTCGAATGCGGATCGAGCGAGGTCAGCATGCCGTTGATCGCGGCTTCGATCAGCTTGGTCGAGTCGACCTCCTCGACATATTGCGAGCGGATCCGCTCGAACACATCGCCGAAGAGATCGAGCTGTTCATAGACCGAGCCGTTCGACTTGGCCTCATCGGCCAGAAGCGGGCCGGCCACCTGCGTGGCGACGAGCGTTCCGGCAACCACGCCGCCCAGTGCGGCAACCACGAATTTCTTCATCGGCATCCTCAATCCTTACTGTCGCGCGAACCACGGCGCCGGGTCCACGGGGCTGCCGCCCTGTCTCAATTCCATATAAAGCGTTTCCGGCCGGTCATTGCCACCGCCTTCTGCCGCCGCGTCCAGAAACGCCGCCCTGTTGGGATCGGCGCCGCCCATGAGCCCGACCGGCGCGCCGCCGGGCAGGACCTGGCCCTCGCCACCATAGACCTGCGCCATTCCGGCAAGCACCAGCAGATATCCCTCGGCGGGTTCCAGAACCATCACATTTCCGTAGTCGAGCAGCGGTCCGCGATAGCGGATCGTGGCCGCGACGGGCGTCGTCACCAGCGCCAGCGGCCGGGTCGCCAGCACCAGTCCGGGGCGCGGCACACCCGCCGCGTCGGCCTCATCGAAGCCGCGCAGCAGGGTGCCCTCGACCGGCAGGGGCAGGCTCCCGCGCAAGGCCTCGAAGCCCGGGCGCGCGCTGCCTTCGGGCGCCATCCCCCCGACTTCGGCCAGCCCTTCGGCAAAGCCATCGAGCGTCTCGCTGCTCAGCGCGAGATGGGCCAGCCGCCCGGGATCGGCGGCAAAGCGCTGCGGCAGGTCGCGGCGGTCGGCGATGGCCTGGCTGAGCTCGGTGCGCGCGGTCTGCACCCCTGCAAGCCCCGCCGCCAGATCCTCGGCCGCGCTTTCCTGCAGGGCGCGGATCAGCGCGATCTCGTCCAGCTGGCGCCGCAACGCCTCGGCCTCGGCCTGCAGCGCCGGGGTCACCTCGCCCAGCATCATGCCCGCCCGCGCCGCGCCGAGCGGCCCGGTCGGATGCAAGAGGACCAGAGCCTCGGGATTGCGTTCGAGCCCGGCGAGCACGCCGACCAGCCGGGCGATCTCCTCGCGCCGGGCATCGAGCACGGCGGCGATGGTCTGCTCGCGCAGGGCCGCACGCCGCAGCCCCTCGCGCAGCGCGGCCAGCCCCTCCTCATAGGCACGGACGGTTTCGGTCAGGGCCGCGACCCGGTCCCGGGCGCCACCCGCAGCCCGCAGCCGTTCCGTCGCGTCGCGAAGGGCGCCGGCGGCCTCGCGGGCGGTCTCGGCCGGATCGGCGCTGGCGGCCAGAGCCGGGGCAAACCCGAACGGGCCGGAAAGCATGGCCAGCACGGCCCCGGCGATCAGAAGGGCACGCCCCGGACCGCCCGCCCGTCTCACCGCTCGATCAGGGTCTCGCCCGTCATCTCGGGCGGTTTCGGCAGATCCATGAGCTGAAGCACGGTCGGGGCCAGATCGGCGAGCCGGCCGTCGCGCAGCCGCGCCCCTTCCGGACCTCCGAACAGGATCACCGGCACCGGGTTCAGCGTATGGGCGGTATGCGGACCGCCGGTGGCCGGGTCGATCATCGTCTCGCAATTGCCGTGATCGGCGGTGACGATCATGGCGCCCCCGACCTCCTCAAGCGCGGCAAGTGCCCGGCCAAGCCCCTTGTCGACCACCTCGCAGGCCTTCATCGCCGCGGCGAGAATGCCGGTATGGCCGACCATGTCTGGATTGGCGAAATTGACCACGATCAGATCGTAGCGCGCCTCGATCGCCTCGACCAGGTTGTCGGCGACCGCTTCGGCCGACATTTCGGGCGCCAGGTCGTAGGTCGCGACCTTGGGGCTCGAGGGCATGAAGCGGTCTTCGCCGGTCTCGGCCGCTTCCTTGCCGCCATTCAGGAAGAAGGTGACATGCGGGTATTTCTCGGTCTCGGCGAGGCGAAACTGCCTGAGCCCCTGCTTTGCCACCCATTCGCCGAGCGTGTTGACGATCTTGCGCTTGGGAAAGACCGTGGACATCCAGGCGTTATGCTCGACCGAATATTCGACCATCCCCAGCGCCGCCGCGAAATCCGGCCGGGTGCCGGTGTCGAAATTGTCGAAATCGGGCTGGACGAAGGCGCGCAGGATCTCGCGGGCGCGGTCGGCGCGGAAATTGAGGCAGAACAGCCCGTCGCCATCCTTCATTCCCTCATGGCCGGCAACCACCGAGGGGTGGATGAACTCGTCGGTTTCGCCCCGGTCATAGGCCTTCTGCACCGCCTCTGCGGCACTGGCCACCTCTTCGCCGAGCCCGTTGGCCATGGCGTGATAGGCCAGCTTCACCCGCTCCCAGCGATTGTCGCGGTCCATGGCGTAATAACGCCCGATCACGGTGGCGATGCGGGCGCCCTCGGGCAGGCCCCCGGCAAGCTCGGGGATGAAACGGTCGGCCGATTGCGGCGGCACGTCACGGCCATCGGTCAGGGCGTGGATCGCGACCGGAACCCCGGCCTCGGCGATGCAGCGGGCGGCCGCGAGGATATGCGCGATATGGCCATGCACGCCACCATCGGAGACCAGACCTATCAGATGCGCGGTGCCGCCCGAGGCCTTCATCTTGTCGATGAACTCGGTGAGGGCGGGCCGGGCGAAGAAGCTGCCATCCTCAATCGACAGGTCGATCTGGCCCAGATCCATCGCCACCACCCTGCCGGCGCCGATATTGGTATGTCCGACCTCGGAATTGCCCATCTGCCCGGTAGGCAGGCCGACATCCGGACCGAAAGTCGTCAGGACGGCATGCGGGCAGATCTGCATCAGCCGGTCGAAATTCGGCGTCTCGGCCAGAAGCGGGGCATTGTCGTCATGGGTGGGGCCGATGCCCCAGCCGTCTAGGATGCAAAGAACGACGGGTTTCGGTGTGGTCATGGCAAGGGGCCCTTCTGCGGTTGCGCCCCTTCTAAAAGGCACGGGGCGAGAGAACAACAGCGGGCTTCGATGCCAGGGCGCCACAGGACCGGCGACCCCGGGCGGTTCATCTTCCGAAGGTGGCGCCTTTCGGCTGCGGTTTCAGGGGGATCCGGGCCGGGAAGACGCTCAGGCGCGATGATAGGGCAGGCCGGCGAGGATGGTGGCAGCGCGGTAGAGCTGTTCGCTCAGCATGGTCCGGGCCAGCATATGGGGCCAGACCATCGGGCCGAAGGACAGCACCGCATCCGCCCGGGCGACCAGCGCCGGATCGAGCCCGTCGGCGCCGCCGATCACGAAGGCCGCATCGCCGCGCCCGGCATCGCGCCAGCGCGCGAGCAGCGCCGCGAGATCGGGCGAGCCGAGGGTCTGGCCGCGCTCGTCGAGGGCGCAAACCGCCGCGCCCTGTGGCACGGCGCGGCTCAGGAGCGCGGCCTCGGCAGCAGCGCCGCCGCCCTTGCGGTCCTCGACCTCGGCAAAGCTCAGCGGGCCGAGGCCAAGGCCCCGGCCGGTCCGGTCGAAGCGGGCGGTGTAATCCTCGATCAGGTCGCGCTCGGGGCCCTTGCGCAGACGCCCCACGGCGCAGACATGAACCCGCATCAGGCCCGGGCGGGGGCCATTGCCGCGGCGGGCATCCACATTTTCTCGAGCTGGTAGAACTCGCGGACCTCGGGGCGGAAGACATGCACGATCACGTCGCCGATATCGACCAGCACCCAGTCGCCCTGATCCTCGCCCTCGATCTTGCAGCTGCGGCCCAGCTCTTCCTTAAGCCGGTCCTTCAGTTTTTGCGCGATGGCAGAGACCTGGCGGGTCGAGCGGCCCGAACAGATGACCATGTAATCGGCCACGCTGGACTTGCCGCGCAGGTCGATCCGGACCACGTCTTCGGCCTTGTCGTCGTCGAGAGAAGCGAGAATGCGTTCGAGGAGCTCTTCGCTCGACACATCCGGAAGCAGCGCGCTCATGGCTGCGTTTGCTGCGGCCCCGTCAAAGGCCACCTCAAGATTGTGAGACAGGACATTGTCCTCCTACGTGGCGCGCCGTCGGTGCCCCGGCGCTGGGCATGAGTCCTATTTAGCATCGGGCGGTTAAAATCTCAATGCGCACGGCAGCCGGACGGCGTTATCGCGCCACGAGATAGGCGACCTCGTTGCGGCGGTTCCAGGGCATGGTGAAGGGATCGTCGTAGAACATCAGCCGTGCGGCGCCGCTCAGGCGCAGCCCCCGCGCCCTGGCCTCGGCCACCAGCTCGCGCCCGGCGGCATTCAGCTTCCCGGCCGTGGCGCGGCCGGAAAAACGCGTCACCAGAAGGGTTTCGGGCGGCAGCCGACGCAGCCTGACCCAGGTTTTCGCGGGTTCGGGCAGGGTTTCGGGAACAGAGCCTTCGGGCATGGTGAAGCGGATCGCCCAGCCCAGATCGGTACGGGTCTGGCCAACCGGAACGGTCATGGCGATCTTCTCGCCTGCGGCATTCTCGCCGAAGATATAATGCGCCAATTCGCTGAAGCCGCGATTGATGGCGGCAAATCGCGTGCCGTCGACGACCACTTCGGCAATGGTGCGCGCAGGGTAATGGCGCAGCTCGAGCGCGCCGGAAAGGCGCTCGGCGGTATAGGGAACTTCCGGGTAGCCGCGATAGGTCTCGGCGCGGGCAAGGCCCCCGGATAACGCAGTGGCCAGGACAAGCCCGGCCAGAAGGACGGAAAGGCGCATCGGTCAGGACTCCTTCGATGATTTCGACGACAGAGACTGGTCGGAAACGGTGTCGGGCAAAGGCTCTGCGGCAAGTCGGCTGCCGGGCAGGACCGTCACCTCGCGCTGCGGGAAGGGAATGGTGACGCCATTGGCCTTGAACGCATCCCAGAGCGCGAGGAACACCGCGCCGCGCACATTGGTCAGGCCCTCGCTCGGATCGACGATCCAGAATCGCAGGATGAAATCGACCGAGCTGTCGCCGAAGCCCACCACATGGCAGACCGGCGGGCGCTCGGCCAGCACCCGGTCGACGCCGGCGGCGGCCTCGATGGCCAGCCTGCGCACCAGATGCGGGTCGTCGCCATAGGAGGTGCCGAAGAAGATGTCGAGCCGGACGAATTCGTTGGAATGGGACCAGTTGACCACCTGGCTGGTGATCAGATCCTCGTTCGGAATGAGGTATTCCTTGCCCTCGCGGGTGACGACCGAGACATAGCGCGCACCAAGCGCGTTGATCCAGCCGAAGGTGTCGCCAAGCGAGATCACGTCGCCGGGCTTGATCGACTTGTCGAGCAGGATGATGACGCCCGAGACAAGGTTCGAGACCACTTTCTGCAAGCCGAAGCCGAGCCCGACGCCGATGGCGCCCGACAGCACGGCGAGGCCGGTCAGGTCGAACCCGGCCAGCTTGAGCCCGAGGAAGACCGCGGCGCCGTAAAGGCTCATCTGCAGGATCTTGACGATCAGAACCCGCATCGAGGGCGAGATGTCGTCATCGCGCCGGATGCGTGCGGCCGAGGTGGTGGCGATCAGGCGGGCGCCGGTGAAGAGCACGCCGGTCACCACAGCGGCCCTGATCAGGGTCAGCGCCGAAATGTGCAGATCGCCCATGCCGAGCCGGAGCGAATCGAGCAGCGCCGCCGCCTCGTCGTCCAGGCCGATGACGTAAAGCGTGACATAGACCCAGAGCCCCCAGGTCACGAGCCGCCGCAGGAAGGGGTTGCGCACCAGCCGCGCGGCCAGACCGACGAAAAGCCAGGCCGTGGCCAGCGTCGCACTGATGGCCACCAGATAGCTGCGCGAGGGCCATGTCAGCTCGCGCATGGCCCAGACCGTGATCCAGGCCAGACATACCAGAAGGATGATCCGCAGCCGACGCAGCAGGATCAGCGCGGTACGGAAACGCCAGATCGGCCAGCCCTCGCGCGCCCGGAGCCAGCCATATAGCCGCCCGTAAAACGCCCAGGTCCCCAGCTGCGCCACTACGAAAAGCCCCAGCAGGATGCCGATCTGATACATCCGCCAGCCCGGGCGGGTTAGGCTCTGTCCGAAGCCCCGGGCCTGCTCGGCCAGCATCTGCAATTCCTGCAGGATCGGGGAGGGATCGCTCTCCATCGGGCCTCCTTTTGTCCTAGCTTAGGTCAGGAGGACAGAAAGCCAAAGGCTTCCCGCAACGGCTCTCAGGCGTGGAGTTCGAGGCGGCACAGGGATCGCAGGCGACCGGGCCCCGTCGGGATAGTGCCCTTGTCGCCCTTCGGCATCACGACATGCCCGCACGGCGTCGCAAAGGCGGAAGCCTTGCCCCCGGATGGAAACGCCGGGCCTCGGCGGCGCTGGTGGGCGTCGGGCGGGGGCAACAGAGATATGGGGCGCACCAGGCGTGAACGACTGCATTCCGTCATCGCCGCAAGATATGCGGCAGAGGATGCATCGACATCGTCAGGATGCTCCTCCGCCCCGACAAGCGCATGCCCTTGATCGACGCGGGGCAAAGGAGTATCCCGCTCTCATGAAACGCGTCTTCGACATGGACGACCGCGCGCGCCTGCCCTGGCGATTCTTCGGCGCGACCCGATCGGTGCTCGCCCGCCTTTGAGGCGGCGTCAGCACCCGTTTCTCCATTTGCCAAGTGACATAGCCGCGGAGAATTCCATGACCGGCAAGACCCTCTATGACAAGCTGTGGGATGCCCACCTGGTCGACCAGGCCGAGGACGGCACCTGCCTTCTGTATATCGACCGCCATCTCGTGCATGAGGTGACGAGCCCGCAGGCCTTCGAAGGGCTGCGGATGACGGGCCGCACCGTGCGCGCGCCCGAAAAGACCATCGCCGTGCCCGATCACAACGTGCCCACCACCGAAGGGCGCGAGACGAAGATCGACAACGAGGAAAGCCGCATCCAGGTCGAGGCGCTCGACAAGAACGCGCGCGATTTCGGCGTGGTCTATTACCCGGTCTCGGATATCCGGCAGGGGATCGTCCACATCGTCGGCCCCGAACAGGGCTGGACCCTGCCCGGCATGACCGTTGTCTGCGGCGACAGCCATACCGCGACCCATGGCGCCTTCGGGGCGCTCGCGCACGGGATCGGCACCTCCGAGGTGGAACATGTTCTGGCCACCCAGACGCTGATCCAGAAGAAGTCGAAGAACATGAAGGTCGAGATCACCGGCACGCTGCCGCCGGGCGTCACGGCCAAGGACATCACCCTTGCGGTGATCGGCAAGACCGGCACAGCGGGCGGCACCGGCTATGTCATCGAATATTGCGGCGAGGCGATCCGCGCGCTGTCGATGGAAGGCCGAATGACGGTCTGCAACATGGCGATCGAGGGCGGCGCGCGCGCGGGCCTGATCGCGCCTGACGAAACCACCTTCGAATACGTCAAGGGCCGCCCCCATGCGCCGAAGGGCGCGCAATGGGAAGCCGCGCTTGCCTGGTGGAAGACGCTGAAATCCGACGACGATGCCCATTGGGACAAGGTCATCACGATCCGCGCCGAAGACATCGCCCCAGTGGTGACCTGGGGCACCTCGCCCGAGGACGTGCTGCCGATCACCGGCGCCGTGCCCGCGCCCGAGGACTTCCAGGGCGGCAAGGTCGAGGCCGCGCGCCGCTCGCTCGACTATATGGGGCTGAAACCCGGCACGCCGCTGACCGAGATCAAGGTCGATGCCGTCTTCATCGGCTCCTGCACCAATGGCCGGATCGAGGATCTGCGCGCCGCGGCCGAGATCCTGAAGGGCAAGAAACTGGCGCCGGGCGTGCGCGGCATGGTCGTGCCGGGTTCGGGCCTGGTGCGGGCGCAGGCCGAGGAAGAGGGGCTCGACAAGGTCTTCACCGAGGCGGGCTTCGAATGGCGGCTTGCAGGCTGTTCGATGTGCCTTGGCATGAACCCCGACCAGTTGTCGCCGGGCGAACGCTGTGCCGCCACCTCGAACCGCAACTTCGAGGGCCGCATGGGCCGGGGCGGGCGCACCCATCTGATGAGCCCGGTCATGGCGGCCGCTGCGGCGGTCACGGGGCACCTGACCGACGTGCGCGAGCTGCTGGCCGAGACTGTCTGAACCAAAGGCGTCGAAGGCAATGAAGCGCCGGATTCCTCCCAGTTTCAAGGCGGCCCGGGCGGCCGCCGGGCGGGATCCGCGCGTGGGAACCCATCGGTCGCCCTGGCTGTTGATCTGGCGACACAATCTTACATCAAGGAGGTTCCCATGAAAAACTGGCTCATCTACACGCTCATCGGCCTCGCGCTCTTAATCGGCGGAGTGGTGGCGCTGGCCAACCCCTTCGCCGCCACCATCGCGGCAACGCAGATCGTCGGGCTCGTGTTCCTGATTGCCGGTCTGCTCCAGACGATCACGGTGATGCGAGGCGGGCCTGACAGTCACCGCTGGCTCAACGGCTTCGTCGGCATTCTGTTCCTGCTGGCGGGCCTGTCGATCCTGATCAACCCGCTGGTCGGAGCCGCCTGGATGACGCTTCTGCTTGGCCTGCTCTTCATGGCCATGGGCGTCATGCGGGCGATGCTGTCCTTCACCTTCCGCCATACCAACCTGTTCTGGCTGCTGCTTCTGACCGGGGCCGCCTCGGTCCTGATCGGGGTCCTGATCTTCTCGAACTTCTTTGCTGCCGCCACCACGCTTCTGGGGCTGCTGCTGGGGATCGAGCTGATCGTGGACGGGATCGGCCTGATCGCCTTCGGGATCGTCGCGCGGCGGCCGCGCCATGTTGAAACACCTGCCTGACCCTGCCGCCCGCATGCGGCGCGTCCGGCCCTAGGAGACCTGAAACGAATGGATAAATTCGAGAAACTCACCGGTATCGCCGCGCCGCTGCCGCTGGTCAATATCGACACCGACATGATCATCCCCAAGCAGTACCTCAAGACGATCAAGCGCGAGGGGCTGGGGGTGAACCTGTTCGACGAGATGCGCTATGATCAGGACGGCAACGAGACCCCCGATTTCGTGCTGAACAAGCCCGCCTATCGCGAGACGCAGATCCTGGTCGCGGGCGACAATTTCGGCTGCGGGTCCTCGCGCGAACACGCCCCCTGGGCGATCAAGGATTTCGGCATCCGCTGCGTGATCGCACCCAGCTTTGCCGACATCTTCTTCAACAACTGCTTCAAGAACGGCATCCTGCCGATCCCGCTGCCGCAGGAGCAGGTCGACATCCTGATGAAGGATGCCGAGAAGGGCGCCAATGCCCGCATGACCATCGACCTCGAGAACCAGACGATCACCACCTCGGACGGGGTCGAGATCGCCTTCGAGGTCGACCCGTTCCGCAAGCATTGCCTGCTGGAGGGGCTCGACGATATCGGCCTGACCCTGAATAAGGCGACCGCCATCGACGGATTCGAGTCGAAGATGGCCCAGGAACGGCCCTGGGTCTGACCCGGATGCGCAGGCCCGCCGCATTGCTGCCGGGCCTGCTTGCCGCTTTTTGCGCCTTTCCGGCCGCCGCCGATCTGCGCGTGGCAAGCTTCAATACAGATCTGTCGCGCAAGGGCCCCGGCCTCATGCTGCGCGACATCCTCTCGGACAAGGACCCGCAGGTGGCGGCCGTGCTCGACGTGATCGCCGCTGCACGCCCCGACATCCTTGCGCTGCAGGGCATCGATTACGATCTCGACGGTCTGGCGCTGACGGCGCTGGCCGAGCGGCTCCGCGCCCGCGATCTCGACTATCCCCATCGCTTGGCGCTGAGACCCAATACCGGCCTGCGCACCGGGCTCGATCTCGATGGCGACGGCCGCGTGGGCGGGTCGGGCGATGCCCAGGGCTTCGGCTATTTCGCCGGGCAGGACGGCATGGCGATCCTGTCGCGCTTTCCCATCCTGACCGATGAGGTCCGCGATTTCTCGGCGATGCTCTGGCGCGACCTGCCCGGCGCGACCCTGCCCGAGATGGACGGCACCCCCTTTCCCTCGGCCGGGGCGCAGGCGGTGCAGCGGCTCTCGACCACCGGGCATTGGGATGTGCCGGTAGATCTGGGCGGCACCGTCCTGCATCTGCTGACCTTCCATGCCAGCCCGCCCGTCTTCGACGGCCCCGAGGACCGGAACGGGCTGAGGAACCGCGACGAGCTTCGGCTCTGGACGCTCTATATCGATGGCGCGCTGGATGTGCCGCCGCCCGAAGGCCCCTTCGTGGTGCTGGGCGATGCCAATCTCGACCCCGAGGATGGCGACGGGCGCAGCGCCGCGATGCGTGCCTTCCTCGCCGATCCGCGCCTGACCGATCCCCGGCCCACGAGCCCGGGCGCCGCCGCAGCCCCGCAGACCGGTGCCAATGCCACCCAGCGGGGCGATCCGGCGCGCGACACCGCCGAATGGGACGATACCCCCGAGGGGGACGCCCCCGGAAATCTTCGCGTCGATTACGTTCTGCCCTCTTCCGGGATCGAAGTTACCGGCGCGGGCGTCTTCTGGCCCGCCGATGGCCCGCTGGCCGAGACCGTGCGCACCGCCTCGCGCCACCGTCTCGTCTGGGCCGATCTGGCCCTGCCTTGACGCCTCCGGACCGGCCCGCTACCCCACCCATAACCCTTCAAGACAAGGACATCCGCTCATGAGCAACACCCTTCTGATCCTGCCCGGCGACGGCATCGGCCCCGAGGTGATGGCCGAGGTCACCCGGATCATCGACTGGTTCGGGGACAAGCGCGGTCTCAGCTTCGACGTGACCGAGGATCTGGTGGGCGGCGCGGCCTATGACGCCCATGGCAAGCCGCTGTCGGACGCCACCATGGCCAAGGCGCAAGAGGTCGACGCGGTCCTGCTGGGCGCGGTCGGCGGCCCGCAATACGACAATCTCGATTTCAGCCTGAAGCCCGAGCGCGGCCTGCTGCGGCTCCGGAAGGAGATGGATCTCTTCGCCAACCTGCGCCCAGCGCAATGCTTCGATGCGCTGGCCGATTTCTCGTCGCTGAAACGCGACGTGGTCTCGGGCCTCGACATCATGATCGTGCGCGAGCTGACCTCGGGCATCTATTTTGGCGAGCCGCGCGGCATCATCGAGGAAGGCGGCCAGCGCGTCGGTCTGAACACCCAGCGCTATACCGAAGCCGAGATCGACCGCGTGGCGCGCTCGGCCTTCGAGCTGGCGCGGAAGCGCGGCAACAAGGTCTGCTCGATGGAGAAGGCCAATGTGATGGAATCGGGCATCCTCTGGCGCGAGGTCGTCCAGAAGGTCCATGACGAAAGCTATCCCGACGTGGAACTGAGCCACATGTATGCCGATGCCGGCGGCATGCAGCTCTGCCGCTGGCCGAAGCAGTTCGACGTGATCCTGACCGACAACCTCTTCGGCGACCTTTTGTCGGACGTGGCCGCGATGCTGACCGGCTCGCTCGGGATGCTGCCCTCGGCAAGCCTCGGCGCGCCGATGGAGAACGGCCGGCCCAAGGCGATGTACGAACCCGTTCACGGCTCGGCCCCCGACATCGCGGGCCAGGGCAAGGCCAACCCCATTGCCTGCATCCTGAGCTTTGCCATGGCGCTGCGCTATTCCTTCGATCAGGGCGCCGAGGCAACCCGTCTGGAAAAGGCGGTCGAGAAGGTGCTGGCCGATGGCGTCCGCACCGCCGACCTGATGCAGTCCGAGGGCGGCACCCCTGTCTCGACCTCTCAGATGGGCGACGCGATCCTCGCCGCGCTTGACGCGAGCCTCTGACCCGACACGGGGCGCGCGCCTGCTTGCGCGCGCCCTGCCCCGCCGCCCCGGGCGCCGCAAATGCGGGCGCAGGGCGGGCATCGCAGCTTCCTGCGCAACGTTTCCCCAGCCTCGCCCGCCCCGGGGCGGGAATCGCGCTAACGGTTCGCGATCTGTGTCCGCTGGAGTGATCTGCCGACGCGCCTCCGCATCCATGAAAATGCGACAGAGATCCTGGTCTTCTACGGCGCAATGCGGCTCGCTGGATCATGCCTCTCCTCATCGGTCAGGGTGAGGGGCTCCTCTTCGCAAGGGCCGGATGGCGCCACGCCCCGTCGCATCGATGCCGGACATCCTGCTGGCCGACCGGGGCTTCGCAACGCCTCCCTGACCGACACCGGCCCCTTCCCGCCTCGGCCCCGGCGCCCCCCTAAACGACCGGGGCACCCCGCCGCTGCCCGGGCCGGGGGCGGGCCGAACCTGACGGACAGTCATTCGCATCCCGAGCGCGGTAGTGACAGCCCCATGCGCTCGCCTTGGGCGCGCCTCGCCGGACTGCGCGGCACCCTTTTATTCCAGACAAACCCCGTGCACCCCGCCCGGCGATGGCGCGGTCGGGCTCCAGGGCAAAGGCCGCATGCGGGTCTTCACGGCCCTGGCCGCGTCAGATGCCACCGACCGCGCCTGGCTCGCTCCGGCCCCGGTGCTTCTGCCTCTCGAAGAGACCCCGGAATGAGCTCTTGCCAAAGTCTGCGGACCGCGTTAAGTCCCCCGTCACGCGGTCGGAGTGTAGCTCAGCCTGGTAGAGCACTGTCTTCGGGAGGCAGGGGCCGGAGGTTCGAATCCTCTCACTCCGACCAATAAAATCAGCGGTTTAGAGTTTCACGAAAATTCCCGCTGCAAAGAAACCCCCTCATTTCCAGCCATCCAGAGCCTTTGCTGTGGCTTCCTGGAAGCTCGGGTGGTGGTGCAGGTATACCGATTCGAGCGTTGCGACGGTGGTCCCGAAGAAGCCCGCAGCATCCGCGAGCGGGACGCCCTTGTGCATCGCCCATGTGACCGCGGTGTGCTTGAGAGTGTGGGGCGCGAAGCGCAGTGCCAGGATCGCCTCTTTCCTGGTGCCGGTATAGAGCGCCACGAGGATGAAGGGTGCGAGGTGCCGGGATTTCGGATGGTTCCTCGCCGCCCGCAGCAGCCGTGCTGCCTCGGCACACGTCAGCCAACGATCGCGCGGGGCCCTCCACGACAGCAGGCGTTGCAAAAGCCCCCGGGCGTCACCTCCAGGGCCAGAGCTCATCTTGACGGTCAGAGGATGACGGTCGCGGCAAGGCAGGCTGCAAATGGGACTGGACCGCCGCAACGGTCGCGCCGCGTTGCCGGGAAAGCCGATCCCTGAGGGCGGCGAAACGGGTGCCGATCCGGGTATCCTTGCGGTGGAGCCCGCGGCTATATTGCGCCTTCCGCTTGCATTTCTTGCGCTGCTGGAGGGAAGGTCTCCGTCAAAGCGCGGACCGGCGGGTTGCGCCGATCCAGCCTCAGCATCGCGATGGAGGCAAGGGATTGTCCCCCGGAGCATTTTTCAACCCGCCGCCCCGACATTGGGAGGCATCTGGCTGCAGGCCGGGCAGGCAGGATCAGAGGCGAAGGCCGCGATCCGAAAATGGATTCCCTTTCGCAATCCCGCGCGCCCCCCAACCGGAACGGCGCTCCGGGCGGAGAAAGGGCATCATTCATCCCGATGACCAAAGGCAGCGCATGGCTCGCTGTCCCTGTCCGATCTGCGGGGCCCGGTTGCCGCCTTTGCCCAGGGCTCAGGGTCCAGGGCCTAGGGCTCAGGCGGCCTTCGCCTGACGCGCAGCCTGCCAGCAGTCGATGAGTTCCTCGAAACGGCTTTGCATCCGCGCCTTCGCGACGTCATCGTCGATCTCGCCCGCCAGCCACGCCCGGGCCGCGGCGCCGAAGATGGTGCGGCCGACCGCGAAACCGCGCACATGGCTGCAGGCTGCGGCACGGGCGATGCTCTGGGTCAGGACATCGGCCGGGGCATCCAGGCCCAGGAGCAGCACGCCCCGGCACCAGCGGTCATTGCGCTCGATCACCGCGCTGACCCCGGCCCATCCGGCCGCGCTCTGGTCGGGCAGCTTCCACCAGTCGGGGCGGATGCCCTCGTCATAGATCTGCTGCATCGCCTCGGCGGTGGCGGTCTCGCCGCGCTTGCCTTCGGCCGTGCCGATCACCTCGATCAGATATTCGTGGCGGCTGAGCCGCGCGGCCGAGGCCAGGCGGTGCAGCTGGTCGAGCTGGGTCCGGCGCAGGACCTCGGGGTCGTCGGGATTGTAGAAGACGAGGCATTTGATGACGTGATCGCGGGGCCAGGAGGCGACCTCGGCGCCAAGCGAGGCCGCGCCCTCGAATTTCAGCGGGCGCGAGCCGGGCAGCTCGACCGGGCGGCCGATCCAGACGGCTTCCTTTTCGGCCCGGAACAGGGCCTGCCGACCATGGGTGCTGTCGAGCAGGGTGCCGAGCATGATGTCCGGGCGACGCGCCGCCAGAATCGCATCAAGCGCGAGATCCTTGAGCCGGGCGATCCGCGCCGGATCGGCGCCGCATTGCGCGGCCATGTCCTCGAGCTGGACGCGATGGTCGATGGCGAAGGCGCAGACATTGTCCCAGTGGCCGCGCCGCGTTGTCGCCCAGTGGACATGTTCCAGATCGGCATCCTCGCGCAGCCGCGGGTTGACGACGCCGCGCTCGAGGAAGAACTGCAGCTCCTCCCAGCTGGGATAGGCGGGCGCGCAGCCATGCCGCGACACCGCGAAGGCACCGCAGGCATTGGCGATGCGGCAACATTCCTCAAGGGCCAGACCGCGCACATAGCCGCGCAGGAAGCCCGCCATGAAGCCGTCTCCGGCCCCCAGAACGTTGAAGACCTCGACCGGGAAGCCCTGCGAGGAGATGCCCTCCTCGAGATCCTCGGGAATGGCGTCGGGGAAGACGAGGCAGCCCTTCGGCCCGGTCTTGAGCACGATCATCGCCGCCGTGAGCTTGCGGATATTGACCAGCGCCTCGCGGGTATCGGTCGCGCCTCCGGCGATGCGCACCTCGTCATCGGTGCCCACGACCACATCGCAGCCGGGCAGGATGCTCTGGACCCGTGCCGTCACCGCCGCATCGGCGACAAAGCGGATATCGCCGTCGCCCGCGCCCAGCAGCCCCCAGAGATTGGGGCGGTAATCGATGTCGAAGATCACCTTGCGCCCGGCCTCGCGCGCGATCCGCATCGCCTTGAACGAGGCGGCCTCGAGATGGGGCTTCGAGAAATGCGTTCCGGTGACGACGATGGCAGCGGCCGAGCGGATGAAATCGGGGTCGATATCGGCCTCGGTCAGCGCCGCATCGGCGCAATCGGTGCGCACGAAGAGCAGCGGGAAGTTGCGGTCGTCCTCGAGGCCCAGAAAGGCCAGCGCCGTCAGCCGCTCGGGGTCGGTCGCAAGGCCGCGCGTCTCGACCCCCTCGGCCTCGAGCGTCTCGCGCACGAAGCGCCCCATCTGGTCATTGCCGACCCGGCTCAGAAGCGCGGTCTTCAGCCCCAGCCGGGCCCCGCCGATCGCGATATTGGTCGGGCAACCGCCCACATATTTCGAGAAGCTCCGGGCGTCTTCCATGCTGCAGCCGACCTGGTCGGCATAAAGATCCGCACAGGTCCGGCCAATGGTGATGATGTCGTAGATCGGAGAGGGCTGACTGGACATGGGACTTCCTCAGTCTTCGTTGTCGGATCGCAGTTCGGCGCAGAGCGTCCCGGCCCGGATGGCCAGGATCAGCGCCAGTGAGATGGTCGCGTTGAGCGAGCGGAACCCGTCGACGCTGGCCTCCGAAAGCTGGAACCAGCAATCGGCGTGAATGAAGGGGGCGCGGGTCAGATCGGTGATGGCGATGGTGCGCGCGCCGGCGGCCCGGGCCCGTTCGAAGGCCCCCACGGTCTCTTCGGCGCTGGGGCTGAACGAAAAGGCGACGAATGTGTCCTCGGGCGAGATCATCACCATCTGCTGATCGAGCGTGCCGCCGCTGCCGTCGAGCAGATTGGTCGGCACCTCCAGCCGCGAGAGGTTGTAGGCAAGATAGGTCGCGGCGGTGAAGGTGCGCTTGTGCGCCATCACATGGACGATCCGCGCCTCGGCCAGCATCCGGGCGGCGGCCTCGACCCGCTCGACCGGAGCGGCCTGCCGCAGCGCACGCAGCGAGGCGATGCCCGCCTCGACGAAGCGGTCGGTCATCTCGGCGGTGTCGCGTGCGGCGCCGCTTTTGGCCAGATCGCGGATGCGGTCCTGATAGGGTGTGGAACTGGCCTGCAGCTGCGCCCGGAACACGGCCTGCATCTCGGAAAAGCCCGAATAGCCGAAATGCTGGGCGAAGCGGACGATGGCCGAGGGCGCGACGCCGATATCCTCGGCCAGCGTGGCAGCGGTGCGAAACGCCACCGAAGAGGGATCGCGAAGGACAAAATCCGCGATGAGTTTCAGGCGTTTGCTCAGATCGCCATGGGCGTCCGCAATGGCTTCGCGCAAACTGTCGAAATCGGCCGCAGGCGCCGGATTCTCGCTGTCGGTGCTCATGGCCTGCGCTCCCCGTCCATCTGTTTGCGACACGGTCTCCCCCCCGCTCGACAGCATTTTTAGAATTAATATTCCATCTTGACTGCTGCGTGAATGGTATGTTCTAAATTTTTCCGCATCAAGTGCAAACTTCTTGCGCCTCAGGGAGGAGGGGAACGTGAAAGCTTGTGTCATCCATGGTGCCGAGCGGGTGCTCATCGAAGAGGCGCCGCGCCCGGATCCTGCCCGCGGACAGATCCGCCTGCGCTTCGCCTTCGGCGGCATCTGCGGGTCCGACATCCATTATTTCCAGCATGGGCGGGTCGGCGATTCGATCCTGCGCGGCCCGATGGTGCTGGGCCATGAATTCTCGGCCGTGGTCGATCTGCCGGGCGAGGGCGTCGAGGGCTTCGCGCCCGGCGACAAGGTGGCGGTGACACCGGCCCGGCCCTGCCTGAGCTGCGATCAGTGCCGCCGCGGTCTCACCAATCTCTGCACCGACATGGCCTTCATGGGCAGCGCCGCACGGTTTCCGCATTGCGATGGCGGCTTTGCCAGCGAGCTGGTGGTCGAGGCCCGGCAATGCATCGGCCTGCCGCAGGAGGCCGATCTGCGCCATGTCGCCATGGCCGAACCCTATGCGGTGGCGCTGCATGCCGCGGCGATGGCGGGCGATCTGACCGGCGCGACGGTGCTTGTCACCGGTGCGGGCGTCATCGGCCAGATGTGCGCGACCGCAGCCCGGGCCGCCGGGGCCGCCCGCATATTGATGAGCGACATCGCCCCGGCCGCGCTGGCGCGGGCCCGCGACCTGGGGGTCGACGAGGTCTTCGACGCGGGCGATCCGGCCGCGATGGCCGCCCTGACCGACAGCCCCCGCTGCGACGCGGTCTTCGAGGCCTCGGGCGCGGCCGCGGCGCTTGGCACCGCCATCGCGGCCGCGAAGCCCCGGGGCACCGTGGTGCAGGTGGGCTTCCTGCCGCCGAAGGCACCGGTCGATCTGGCAAAGCTGCTGACCCGCGAGATCCGGCTGGTCGGCACCTATCGCTTCATTGACGAATTCGCCGAAGCCGTGCGCCAGATCGTCGGGGGCGAGGTCGACCTGCGCCCGATGATTTCGGCCGACATGCCGCTCGACCGCCCCGAAGAGGCCTTCGCCCGGGCGCTCGACAAGACCGCGGCTCTGAAGGTGATGGTGCATTTCCCATGATGTCGGCCCTGACCTACAGGCCCGGGGCGCTGCGCCCGCGGGCGGCGCATCTCGGGGTGGGAGCGTTCCACCGGGCCCATCAGCAAAGCTATTACGACGATCTGGCCCGCGCGGGCGGCGACTGGGGCGTTGTCGGCATCAACCTGACCCCGCCCGATCTTGCCGCGCGCCATGCGGCGCAGAACGGGATCTATGCGGTGCTGACCGATGACGGCCAGACCCGCGCCTGCCGCGAGATCGGCACCCTGCTCGGCCTGCATGACGCCCGCACCGCGCCGGATGTCGACTGGTCCGGGATCGATTTCGCCACGCTGACCATTACCGAGAAGGGCTATTGCCACCGCTCGGGCAGCTTCGGGCTCGATCCGGCGGCGGTGGCGGACGACCTTGCCGCTCCCGAGGCGCCGGTCACCGCGATCGGCTATCTCGCCTGGATGCTCGAGCGCCGCCGCCGGGCCGGAGGCGGGCCGATCACGCTCGCCAGTTGCGACAATGTCGCCGATAACGGCACGCTTCTGGGCGCGGTCCTGCGCGACTATGCGGCGCGCGCCTTCCCCGGCCTGCCAGACTGGCTGGACCGGAACGTCGCCTTCCCGACCTCGATGGTCGACCGGATCGTGCCCGCGATGTCGGCCTCCAGCCGCGCCCGGCTCGAGACGGCCTGCGGCGGGCCGGATGCTCTGGGCGTGGTCGCCGAGCCCTTCCGCCAATGGGTGATCGAGAACCGCTTCGCCGGGCCGCGCCCAGCGCTGGAACGGGCCGGGGTCCAGATCGTGGACGATCTGGCGCCGTATGAGCACATGAAGCACCGGCTTCTGAACGGGCTGCAATCGGCCTATGCCGAGCTCGGACGCCTTTGCGGACACGAAAGCAGCCATGACGCGGCGACCGATCCGGTGCTGTCGGACTGGGCCGGTCTTTTCCTGCAGGCGCAGGCCGAGACGCTAGCCTGCCCCGAAGGCGAGGACCTCACGGCCTATGGCCGCACCAGCCTCGCGCGGCTGCAGAACCCGACCATCCACCACCCGCTGAACCAGATCGCGAGCGATGCGAGCTTCAAGCTGCCGCAGCGCATCGCGGCCCCGGCCGCCGAACGGTTGGAGCGCGGGGCCCCGGCCGAGATCCAGGCCATGGTGCTGGCGGGATGGGCGCTGCAGGCGGGCGACACGAGGCCCGACAGCACCGGCATCCCGACCCGGGACCCGATGGGCGACGAGATGGCGCGCCGCCGCGCGGCGGCCGGCGATGCGGCCGGTTTCGCGCGCGAGGTGCTGGCGCTGCCGCTCTGGCCCGCCCGGCTGGGGCAGGATGAAGGCTTTGTCGCCGACATGGCGCGGTGGCTGCGTGCCTTCGCGCAGGGCGATCCCCGGCAGCGCCGGGCGCAGATCGACGATTTCGCAAGGGAGAGGGCGCATGCGTAAATTCCTCGGAGGCCGCACGCCGGAAGAATGGCTGGGGGCGATCCTGATGACGGCCGTGGTGGCCCTTTTGGGCTTTCAGGTCGTCGCACGCTTCGGCATGGGGCGGTCCTTCAGCTGGCTCGAGGAAGTCAGCCGCTTCGCCTTCGTCTGGGCGGTCTATTTCGGCTTTGTCATCGCGGCCGAGGGCGACCGGCATATCCGCGTCTCGCTGCATCTCGGGCTGCTGCCGACGAAGCTGCGGCTTGTCATGCTGACGCTGGCAGATCTGCTCTGGCTCGGCTTCAACGCCGTCGTCATCTGGTACGGCTACCAGTTCACCGTCTCGATGTTCGAATTTCCCTACATCTCGCAGACCACGGGTATCAACCTGGTCTGGGTGCAGATGATCGTGCCGCTCGGATTTGCCTTCATGTCGATCCGCATCCTTCAGGTGATGGTCCGCCGCTGGCAGACCGGCGAAGGCCCGGCCGACGCCCGTATCGGGGACTGAGGCCATGGATCCGACCCTTCTGATGGCGTTGTCCTTCGTCCTTCTGCTGCTGATCGGCGTGCCGGTCGGCATCTCGATGGGGCTTGCCGCGGTGCTGGCGATGACCAGTGCCAACATGCCGATGTCCTATCTCGTGCAGACGGCCTATTCGGCGGTCGACGAGTTCACCATCATCGCCGTGCCGATGTTCATCCTGGCCGGCACCCTGATGGAGAAAGGCGGGCTGACCCAGCGGCTGATCGGCTTCTCGCGGGCCATTGTCGGGCCGTCGCCGGGCGGGCTGGCCACCGTGACCATCGTCGCCTGCACCTTCTTCGCCGCGATCTCGGGCTCGGGCCCCGCAACCACCGCGGCGATCGGCTCGATCATGATCCCGGCGATGATCCGCGATGGCTATGACAGGGGCTTCGGCGCCGCGATCACCTCTTCGGCAGGCGGCATCGGCGTGGTCATCCCGCCCTCGATCCCGATGATCATCTACGGCATCACCTCCGAGACCTCGATCAGCGCGCTCTTCGTCGCGGGCGTGGTGCCGGGGCTGCTGCTGGCGGTGGTGCTGTGGCTCACCAGCCGGTTCATCTCGGTCCGGCGCGGCTACAGCTCGGGCGATGTCGAGGCGCGCAGCCTGCGCAATATCGGCCGCGCGGCGCTCGAGGCGAAATGGGCGCTGGCCGCACCGGTCCTGATCCTCGGCGGCATCTATACCGGCGCCTTCACCGTCACCGAGGCCTCGGTCGTGGCGGTGCTTTATGCGCTCTTCGTCGGCATCTTCGTCTATCGCGAGATCCGGATACCGGTCTTCGTCGACGCGGTGGTCTATGCCGTGCGGATCACCGGCACCGTGATGCTGGTGCTGGTCACCGGGCGGATCATCGGCCGGATGCTGTCGATGTTCCAGGTGCCGCAGCTGGTCTCGGGCTTCCTGATCGATACGGTCTCCGACCCGATCATGCTGATCGTCCTCGTCCTGGTGCTGCTGGTCTTCATCGGCATGTGGATGGAGACGCTGACCCAGATCATCATCCTGACCCCGCTGCTGCTGCCGGTGGTGGCCAATGTGGGGATCGATCCGATCCAGTTCGGCATCATCTTCGTGATCGCCTGCGAGATCGGCTATTCGACGCCACCGCTCGGGGTGAATCTCTTCGTCGCCTCCGAGATCGGGGAAACCACGGTCGAGAAGGTCTCGAAGGCCTCGATCCCGTTCCTGTTCGCCGAGATCGCCGTGATGGCGCTGGTGGCCTTCGTGCCCCAGCTGACACTGTGGCTGCCCGGCTTGCTGGGCTTCATAAACTGAGTTTCAACCGGAGGAGACCATCTTGAAACCGTTCATCAGAACCCTTGCCACCGCCGCGCTGGCCCTGTGCGTCGCGCTGCCCGCAGCCGCCGCCGACTACACCATGCGCCTCAGCCATGGCGACAACGAGAACAACCCGACCCACAAGGGCGCACTCAAGTTCCAGGAGCTGGTCGAGCAATATTCCGACGGCCGGATCAAGGTGCAGATCTTCCCGTCGAACCAGCTTGGCTCTGAACAGGAAGTGGCCCAGGCGCTGCGCATGGGCTCGATCGAATCCGAGATCCTCTATACCGGCAACCTCGTGCCGCTGGCGCCCTCGGTCGGCGTGATGATGCTGCCCTATGCCTTCACCTCGAACGAGGAGGCGCATGCCGCCATGGATGCGCTGAAGGGCCCGCTGAACGAACGCCTGCCGAAAGAGGCCGGGGTGCGCGTTCTGGGCTATTTCGAAAAGGGCTTCCGCGTGCTGACCAATGACCGGCGCGAGGTGAAGACGCTGGACGATCTGCAGGGGCTCAAGATCCGGGTCTCGAAGAACAACATCGCCATCGACACCTTCAAGTCCTGGGGGCTCGACCCGATCCCGATGGCCTGGGCCGAAGTGTTCCCGGCGCTGCAACAGGGCGTGATCGACGGCCAGGAGAACCCCTATACCACGGCGATCTCGTCGAAATTCTACGAGGTCCAGAAATACATCACCGAGATCCACTATCTGATCTGGTCGGGGCCGATCATCGTCTCCGAGCGGTTCTATCAGGGGCTGCCCGCGGATCTGCAACAGGCGCTCGACCGGGCCGGCGAAGAGGCCGCGCAATATGAGCGTCAGGTCTCGGCCGAGGAAACCGAAGCCGCCAAGAAGAAGCTCGTCGAGCTGGGTATGACCCTTACCGGTGCGCCCGAGGACGAGGAGAAATGGCAGGAAGCGGCGAAAGCGCTCTGGCCCGGTTTCGCCGATGGCATCGGCGGTGCCGACTGGGTCGAGGAAGCCACCCGGATCATGAACGACGCCATCGCGGCGCAGTAACACGTCCCCCCGACACCCCGGCATGGGGACGGCAGGCAGGACACGGGCCCGGAACAAGACCGGGCCCGTTTCATCTTGAGTGTCCACTACAACACCGAGCGCCCGCATCTGGGTTACCGAAACATGGGGCGACGTCCCATCGAAACCGTAATGTCATTCGTTAGCCAAGAAGGTTAAGTTAACACATTGCAGCCCACCAGCCCGCTGTTGCGCGCGCTCGTGGCCATAGCGCGGGCATCGGGATCAGTCAGGGAGATCTGGCCGTCCGGCGCATCGGCCAGAGCCTTGTCCATGGCCATCAGTTTCTCGATTTCCCGCTTGAGCCGCCCGTATCGATGCGCCAGATGCGTGACCTTCTCCAACCGCGCTTCGCCTGTTTCCTGCCGGTCGATGCGCACCATCTCGGTGATATAGCGTTCGACATCGGCCTCCAGATGCGCAAGACGGCTGGCGATCTTGCCCTTGGTGAAGTTCTTGTTGCGGTTGTTTACCGCCTTGAATTTGCTTCCGTCGATGGCCACGCAATCGCCTTTCAGCGTGCCGATCCGCCGGCACAGCTCCACGAATTGCGCGCAGGTCTTGCGGATGGGCGATCCGTTCTCACGCCGGAAATCCGCAATGGTCTTGTGATCCGGCACCAGGCGCCCAAGCAGCCACATCACCTCGACATTGCGCCCGGCCTCGCGCTCCAGCCTGCGGCTGGATGGGATCCGGTTGAGATAGCCATAGATGAATAGCTTCAGCAGAACGGCGGGATGGTAGCCGGGCCGCCCTGTCCGCGCATGCGCCGCGCGCACGAAACCAAGGCCCGCCAGATCAAGCTGTTCAACAAACAGATCCACCACCCGAACCAGATGATCCTCATCGATCCAGTCCTCAAGACGGTCCGGAAACAGCGTCACCTGGTCGCGATCAACACCTTCAATAAACCCGACATACATGCACTCCTGTAACGCAGAAAACATACCGCATCTTGGGGCTTCCACAAAGCCTCGGCCGGAAGCGGACATGACTATTTGCAGCGAGAACGGCAGCTTCGTCCCGTATAGCAGGCACGCTCGCGGGGCGCGTCGAAGGTTCGGTTTGGGTCAGAAATGCGTGGCAGTGGGGTCAGGATTGCTTGCCATTGCCTCGCGACCAAGACCCGGAAATCCATGGGGTCGAGTCGCTTTCGCATGGCATTCGACATCCGGCAGCGGCCCGCCGGAAAGCCCGCCCCGAGCCCCGGCCCCGACAGGCGCCCGGCCCGGATGACCTTGCGGCTGAAGGCGGCAAAAGCCGTCAGCCGTACCTGTCGGCGGCGCACGCCCACTGCCGCCCCCCGGGTCATATCGGCACCGGGCGCGGCATCGCGGGCCATCGCAACGAAGAGAGGCCCTGCCGAGGGAAAAGAACGGGCCGCGGGAGACGTCACGATGCGGACCGGAACCGAGCATGTCCGGACCGCCTGCCCGCCCCTCGCGACCTAGCGCATGAGGACGACCGGAACCTTGCAGGACCGGATCATCTCGGTGGTGGTCGAGCCGATGACAAGGGTCCGTATGCGGGAATGCCCGTAGGCGCCCATGACCAGAAGGTCGATGCCATCCGTTTCGACCAGATCGGCCAGGGCCTTGTCCGGCGCGCCTTTCAGGATCTTCGCCTCGGCTTCGTGACCGCCCGCATTCAGCGTGGCACGCGCATTCTCCAGCGCACGGCGCAGATCGGCCGTTTCCTGACCGGCGGTGGCCACGATCACCTTGAGTCCGGCAAACATCGGGTCACGGGCGACATAATCGACCGCCTTCATCGAGGAGACGCCGCCATCATAGGCGATCAGTACCCGGTCTATCGGCGAGAAGCTGCGGTTCGAGACGAAGACGGGCTTCTGACTGGCGCGCACGATCCGCTCGAAATTCGAGCCGAGATGCGGGCTCTCCAACCCTGCGGCCTCGCCCCGCTTCCCGATCACGATCATCTCGGCCGCCGCCTCTTTCTGCTCGACGGTGTTGACGATGTCGTCCTGGCGCAGCCGGGTGATGACATCGGCGACGCCTTCACGCTCGATCAGAGCCCTGGCATCCTCGAGGATCGCCCGCCCCTGGGCCTGCGAAAGCTTGGCGTGCTGTTCGTCCAGATCGCTGAGCTGTTCCATCAGCCGGGTCCGCGCGCCCAGCCGGATCGAGCCGGACAAATCGCGCCGCCCCTGCGCCCGGCGCGGATCGAGCACATGGTAGAGCTTGACCTGCGCCCCGGTGCGTTTCGCGATCCAGGCCGCGTGGCGGCAGACGCTTTCGGAATAGGCCGAGCCATCGACCAGGGCCATCAGCATGGCTGTCATCGTCACATCTCCCCTTCAGTGGCCCAACAGATCGTCCATCGCGCCGGGCTTGTCATGGACGGCAAGCCTGTCGACGATGGTTTCCGAAGCGGCGTTCATGCCCTCGATCTCGACCTCGGCGCCCTCGCGGCGGAACTTGAGCACGGCCATGTCCAGCGCCGCAACGGACGAGACGTCCCAGATATGCGCGCGGCTGACATCGATGGTGACCCGCTCCAGCGCCTCCTTGAAATCGAAGGCCCGCATGAAGCGCTCGGTCGAGGCGAAGAACAGCTGGCCCTCGATCACATAGGTACGTTCGCGCCCGTCGGGCGAGATCTCGGAGCGGACCTTGAACAGCTGCGCGATCTTGGCCGAGAAGAAGATGCCCGACAGCAGCACGCCGACCAGAACGCCGATCGCGAGGTTGTGGGTGTAGACCACGAAGAACACCGTCGCCAGCATCACGATGGAGGACGAGCGCGGATGATCGCGCAGGTTCCGGATCGACGACCACGAGAATGTCCCGATCGAGACCATGATCATGATCGCCACCAGCGCCGGCATCGGGATCTGCCCCACCAGATCGCCCAGAACGACGATCAGGAACAGAAGCATCGCCCCCGCGGTGAAGGTCGACAGCCGCCCGCGCCCACCCGATTTCACGTTGATCATCGACTGGCCGATCATCGCGCAGCCCGCCATGCCGCCGATGAAACCGGTGCAGGTATTGGCGATGCCCTGCCCGATGCATTCCTGGTTCCGGTCGCTGGGCGTGTCGGTCAGATCGTCCACGATGGTCTGCGTCATCAGGCTTTCCAGCAGGCCCACCGCGGCCACCCCGATCGAATAGGGCAGGATGATCTGCAGCGTCTCAAGCGTCAGCGGGATGTCGGGAATCAGGAAGACCGGCAGCGTATCGGGCAGATCTCCCATATCCGACACGGTACGCACATCGATCCCGAGCGCCATCGTCACCGCCGTCAGAACGATGATCGTGATCAGGGGCGAGGGCACCGAGGTCGTCAGGAGCGGAAAGAGATAGATGATCGCAAGCCCCGCCGCGACCATCACATAGGTCACCCAGCTCACGCCGATCAGCTCGGGCACCTGTGCGATGAAGATCAGGATCGCCAGCGCATTGACGAAGCCCGTGATGACCGAACGCGAGACGAAGCGCATCAGATGGCCCAGCTTCGCCAGCCCCGCCCCGATCTGGATCAGCCCCGCCAGCACGGTGGCCGCCAGCAGGTATTGCAGCCCGTGCTCCTTTACGAGGGTCACCATCAGAACGGCCGTCGCCGCTGTCGCGGCCGAGATCATGCCGGGCCGTCCGCCGGTGATGGCCACGATCACCGCGATCGAGAAGGAGGCGTAAAGCCCGATCTTCGGGTCGACACCGGCGATGATCGAGAACGCGATGGCCTCGGGGATCAGGGCCAGCGCAACGACCAGCCCGGCGAGGATATCGCCGCGGATGTTTCCGATCCACTGATCGCGATAGGCGTAGAGTGCGTTCATGGTCACTCCTGTGGCGGGCCGTCGACGCTCCGGCAAGGGGCGCGGCGGTCCGGGGTGTTGGGGGGTCCGGAAGATTGGCGCTGAACGGCCAGCACCCGGCAGGCGGCCGGGCCCGGGGCGGGACGCCCTCCGCATACAGAAATACGACGCAGAGGCAAACAGCCAAACCTTCCCGGAACCGAAGGACATGGCTGCCGGGATCGGGAATTCGGAAACCGTTCGGCCCGGCCCTGCCAGTGCGCAGCACCCCGGAGACCGGCGGCCCAAACCCGCGCTGGGAGGCCCAGGCCCGCCCCTCAGCCCGCTTGCCCGGGTGGCGGCAAGGGGCGGCTCCGGAACGCCTGGCTCGCCATGGCCCGGCGCAGGCCCCCGGTCATGGCAACACGCGCCCCGCGAATATCTAGGATCGGGTCAGAGATGAGAAGCAGGACCGGGCGGCAGTGGCGCAAAGGAGCCGAGACGGCCCCGCGCATCCAGGTCGATCCATGCAATTGGCGGCCCGGGAGAACCCGACTGCGCCCGGCCGGCTTTTCCGATACCGGGCCGGTTCGGGCCGGAGCAGCACAAGCCTCTGCAGCAACCGAAGGCCACGGCGTGATCCTCTCGGTTGGCCGCAAGGGGCCTCCGGCCGCGGCGGATGCGTCGGCGCCCGCTCTGGCGCAATAGCGAAAGCTCGGCTATTGCGACGCATGACCGGCCTCTTGCGGCCATCTCTGTAGCCGATCGGACCTGCCCCATGTTTGTCGTCACCCTGCTCACCAACCCCGCGCAGCCCGCGCTGGAGCGCGGCACCGTCGAATCGCTTCGGAACGCCTGGGGCGGCGGCGAGGCGGTGTGGCTGGCGCCCGGCATCGCCGCCGAGTTTCCGCTGGCCGACCTGCCCGACAATTTCCCCGAGGTCTGGGCCGATCTGCAGAAGCTCGGGATCGACCTTGCCGCGCAGCCCGCCCGGAACCGCCGCAAGCAGCTGCTGATCGCCGACATGGATTCGACCATGATCCGACAGGAATGCATCGACGAGCTGGCCGCCGAGGCGGGGGTCGGTCCGCGCGTGGCCGAGATTACCGCACGGGCGATGAATGGCGAACTCGATTTCCACGGCGCGCTGCGCGAGCGGGTCGGGCTGCTCAGGGGGCTTGATGCCGGCGTGATCGACAAGGTCCTGGCCGAGCGGATCAGCTTCATGCCGGGCGGCCGCACGCTCGTTGCGACGATGAAGGCCAATGGTGCCCATGCGCTGCTGGTCTCGGGCGGCTTCACCAATTTCGCGGCGAAGGTCGGGGCCGCGCTCGGCTTTGACGACTACCGCGCCAACACGCTTCTGATCGAGGACGGGCGCCTGACCGGCACCGTGGCCGAGCCGATCCTGGGCCGCGAGGCCAAGGTCGAGGCGCTGCGCGAGGTGACGGCGCGGCTGGGCATCGGGCTTGAGGACGCGCTGGCGGTCGGCGACGGCGCGAACGATCTGGGCATGCTGGGGCTGGCCGGGGCGGGTGTTGCGTTGCATGCCAAGCCCTCGGTCGCGGCCCAATGCGAGCTGCGGGTCAATCACGGCGATCTGACCGCGCTGCTGTATCTGCAGGGCTACGCCCAGCCCGATTTCGTCGAGGCCTAGTCGGTCTCGTCGACCGACCCGCGCAGCGCCTTGACCGCGCCGCGTTCCTTCTTGGCGGCGAGCCGCCTGCGCTGAGAGCCCAGCGTCGGCCGGGTCGGCACCCGCCGCTTGGGTTTTTCCAGCGCCTTCCGGATCAGTTCGGCCAGCCGCTCGCGCGCGATCTCGCGGTTGCGGGCCTGGCTGCGGGTCTCCTCGACCCGGATCAGCACAGCGCCCTCCTGGGTCCAGCGCCGCCCCGCCAGCCGCTTCAGCCGCGTCTTGACCGGGCCGGGCAGGTTCGGCGACCGTTCGGCCTCGAAGCGCAGGTCGACCGCGGTCGAGACCTTGTTTACATTCTGCCCGCCGGGCCCAGACGAGCGCGAGAAGACCTCGGTAAGCTCCCAGTCCTCGAGGACGAGCGTATCGGTGATGCGCAGCATGGGGCGGAGACTATCGCGGCGGACGCCGGGTGCAAGGGCCCGCGACAGCGGAACGGCGCAGCATGGTTAAGGCGCGGGAAGAAGACCCGGTGTAAGGCGGGCAGGCCAGGGCGGAAGAGGTTCCGGGATGGAGGGGTCGGAATGGAAAGGGCCGTTCTTGCGAACGGCCCCGAGAGCTACGGAGATGGCCCGGTTAGAGCATGGGCCCAATCAAAGGTTTACAGTCCTTGGGGTTGCCCTCAGACCACGGCCCCCCTGACTGTTCCAAGACCCTTCTCCAATATCACTCTAGACACTGGACCACCTCCTTTCTGCTGTTGCCGTTGAGCTCAGCCTGCCACAGATTTGGTATATGTAAAGTTAATTTACGCAAGCTGTGCGGTGAGGCGCCTTACGATTAGGCGAAACGGCACAAGGGCGATCAAGGCGAGGGCAAGTTTCACACTCCAGTCCGCCATCGCGAGCGACACCCAAAGCGGCACCTGCGGCCCGACGCCCAGCAGCGGCAGCGTCTCGCCGGCCCAAGAGACGTCGTTTGCGGGCTCGAGAAAGCTCAGCGCGCCGGAAAAGGCGACGGTGAAGAAGATCGCGGTATCGACGCTCGATCCGATCAGGGTCGAGGCCAGCGGCGCCCGCCACCAGCGTCCGGCGCGCAGCCGGTCGAAGACAGCAACGTCCAGCAGTTGCGCGCTGAGGAAGGCCAGCCCCGAGGCCAGCGCGATGCGCAGGGTGACAAGCGGGCCGAACTCGCCCTGGATCTGGGTGCCGATGAAGGAACAGATCACACCCATCACGAAGCCCGCCAGAACCACGCGGCGGGCGGCGGCCACACCGTAGACGCGGTTCATCACATCGGTCACGAGAAAGGCCAGCGGATAGGTGAAGGCGCCCAGGGTCAGCCACTGGCCGAACAGGATCTGGACGAGGATATTCGAGGCCACGACAATGGCGGCCATGGCAAGGATGCCGGGAAGAAGACGGGTCATGCTGCGGGTTCCGTTTTGGCAAGGTCGCGGAGACTTGGCCCGCACGGGGGTGCACCCGCGGGACGCGGCTTCCTACTGCCCCGCCCCCGGCCTGACAAGTCCCGATTGAGCGCTCAGTCGGCCGCCAGCACCCTGCGGCATTCGCGCGGCAGGTCATCCATGGTGTAGTCGCGGGCGCCGCGCTTCTTCGGCGCGGGCTTGGCCGGCGGCTTCGGACGGGCCGCCTTTTTCGGCGGGTCGAGATAATCGGTCACCCACCAGGTCAGCGTCTCGTCGCAGCCGTCGCCGCCCTTCGACAGCTCGGCCACCGTCGGCCGCTGCGTCACGCAATTGCGCGCGCCGCCCGGGCATTTCAGACGCACATGGAAGTGATAATGATGGCCGTAATAGGGGCGGATCTTCTGCAGCCAGTCGCGATCGGCCCGGGTCGCATGCCGGCACATCTCGATCTTGACCGGGGCAGTGACGAAGATCCGGTCGACCGCAGGGTCCATCGCCGCGGCGCGCAGCAGGGCGGCATGGGCCGCGGTATAATTGCCGTTCACCCGGCGCTGATCGGCCGAACGCACCGAAATCGACGAGATCGACTCGCGATCGGCCCGGCTGAGGGTCAGCCGCCCGGGCGGCAGCATCCAGATATCGGCATCGAGCCCGATCTGATGCGAGGCATGGCCGCTGGTCATCGGCCCGCCCCGCGGCTGGCTGATATCGCCGACATAGATGCCCTTCCAGCCGATGGCGGCGGCGCTGGCGCCCAACCTCTGGATGAAGGCGATCATCTCGGGCTGGCCCCAGTTGCGGTTCCGCGACAGCCGCATCGCCTGCCAGGTCGGGCCGGTCTCGGGCAGCTGCACCAGCCCGGCGGCGCAACCCCTGGCATAGCTTCCGATGGGCTGGGGCGCCTGCCGCGAGGCCCGCTTTTCGGCCCCGAACAGCGAGGCCGCCGTCGGCGCCGCAAGCGCCGGGGCCGCCATGGACAGGGCCAGCAGGACCGCCAGGCCGGTTCCGATCAGGATGCGTGCCATCTTTCCGTCCGTTCTCCCTCTGCCCGGACGAAGCCTAGCAGACCGAGCCCCAGCAGGAAAAGCACAACCAGAGGCACAATGCCCGCAGGCTGCGAGCCGCTCAGATCGGTCACGATCCCGATCGACATCGGCGCGATGAAGGCGGTGGCCTTGCCCGACAGCGCGTAAAGCCCGAAGCTTTCTGTCATCCGCGCCGGGTTGGCCTGGCGCACCATCATCGTGCGGCTCGCGCTCTGCATCGCGCCGCCGGCCGCGCCGATCACCGCGCCGACCGCGTAATAGGCGATGTCGGGCAAAGCCGAGCCCGGGGCGACCGGCAGCCACAGCACCGCCTCGCGCGAGATCGAGATCGCCAGAACCGCCGCGGCGATCAGCGTGACCAGGCAGACCACGATCACCGGCTTGGGCCCGAAGCGACGGTCGGCGCGACCGCCGAGCCAGGCGAAAAGGGCCGCAGCGATCACCGCGAGGATGCCGAAGACGCCGACATCGACCACCGACCAGCCCAGCACCCCCGCAGCATAGATGCCGCCGAACACATACATGCCGTTCAGCGCATCGCGGTAGAACATCGAGGACAGAAGATAGGCCGACAGGCTGGGCGTGCGCGGCAGCCGCCTCAGGGTCCGGCCAAGCTCGGGCAAGGCCTCGGCCAGCGCCCGGGTCACGGTCGCGGTTCGGGTTCCGGTTCCGGGACGGCGCGGCAGCTTCAGCCAGAGGAAGAAGGGGATCATCGAGACCGCGTACCACAGGGCCACGAAGGGCCCGACCGCGCGGGTGCCCTCGCGGGTGGCGGGGTCGAGCCCGAAGACCGGCGGCAGGCCGATCAGCGTGCGCCCGGTCTCGTTCTCGGCCAGGAAGGCCAGCGTGATCACCAGCGCGATCAGCCCGCCGACATAGCCGAAGGCCCAGCCCGAGCCCGAGATCCGCCCCAGCTCGGCGCGCGGCCCGAGCTCGGGCATCATCGCATTGACGAAGATCGCCGAGAATTCCATGCCAACGAGCCCGAGCCCGAAGAAGCAAAGGACCAGAGGCAGGCTGAAGCCGGTCGGATCGGCACACCAGAGCCCGGCCGCGCCGATCACGTAAAGCGCCGAGAACAGGGCGATCCAGCGCATCCGGTAGCCGCTGCGATCGGCGACGGCGCCCAGCACCGGCGCCAGCAGCGCGACCACCAGACCCGCCGCGCCCACGCCATAGCCCCAGGCCGCCTGCGCGGCAGAGCCGTCGCCCAGCAGGTCCTTGACATAGGGCGCGAAGATGAAGGTCAGCAGAAGCGTCGCATAGGGCTGGCTTGCCCAGTCATAGAACCACCAGCCCCAGATCCGCCGCCGGGCCGCAGCCTCTGTCACCCCTGTCATCGCCTCTCCGTCCGCGCCATACCGCAACCCGCTCATCTGACAGGCTTTCCGCCGTCGCCGCAATCGGTCTTCGCCGGCCTGCACCAGACTCTGGCGGCCCGCCCGGCTCAGTCGGTCATCGGCGGCCAGGGTCGCTCGGCCTCGGCCGCGATCCAGGCCTGCACCCAGCCGGGCAGCGGCGGCGAGGCCGTCTCCTGCCCCATCGCCGCCATCAGCCGCGCCGTCGGCACGATGCCGTTCCGGTCGGTCACCGCCGCGCGGTAGAGCGCATGATTGGCACAATTGCCGTGCCGCCACATGCCCTGCTCGATATAAAGGAATTTGTCATCCCAGCCGACGCAGCGGCTCCGGATCTCGAAGCTGTCGAACATCTTCACCCGGCGGCGGTAGCGCACCGAGACGCCGGCCATGGTCAGCGCCCAGCGCTCGCGCCTGAGCACGCCGATCAGCCCGACCCGTTGCGCCAGCGGCAGCCGCCCCAGATCCAGCAGGGTCAGCGTGCGCCCGTTGTTCAGCTCCATCCACATGTCGAGATCCCAGGGCCAGCAGACATGGCGCGAGACATGGATGCCGGTCAGCGGCAGCGGCTCGGCCTTGCGGTGCAGGTAGAGTTCCTTGAACAGGCGGAAGAAGGGATACATCGGCGGGTTCCGTCGCGCTTGGGGCCACCCTGCCTCGCCCGGGACGGCCCCGCGGTCAAGGGACTCGCTGCGGAAAGCGTGACGGAAAGCCCGTTGCGCGCCGGCGCCTGTCCGCCTACCTCTGGGGCAACCGCCCCAGGAAAGGCCTGCCCATGCTGTCTCTGTTCCAGATCCTCCTGCTGATCCTCGACATCGTCTGGTTCATCATCATCATCCAGATCATCATGTCCTGGCTGATCAGCTTCAACGTTCTCAACGTCTACCAACCGCTGGTGCGCCAGATCTGGTCGGGCCTGAACCGGCTGCTCGAGCCGCTCTATTCGCCGGTGCGCCGCATCCTGCCCGATACCGGCGGGCTCGATCTCGCGCCGCTGATCGTGCTGATCGCAATCTATGCGCTCCGGATCATCATCGCCAACAACATGATGGTCTTCGCCTGACCTGCTGACGGCTCCCCCGGGCCGACGGCGTCCCGCGCTCCGGCGGCGGGGCCAGGGCGTTGGGACCGGGGGTTGTTCCCGCACAGCCGCTGTGGGATGGTCCGTGCCGCCGAGCCGCCCTTCAGGAAGGCCATGGAGCCCATGGACCGTACCCACGCCCTTTTGCAGTCGATCTTCGGCTTCGACGCGTTCCGTCCCGGTCAGCAGGACATCGTCGAGGCCGTGGCCTCGGGCCGCAACACCCTTGCCATCATGCCCACCGGCGGCGGCAAGTCGCTGTGCTTCCAGCTGCCCGCCTTGCTGCGCGACGGCGTGACCGTGGTGATCTCTCCGCTGATCGCGCTGATGCGCGACCAGGTGCGCGGACTGACCGAGGCGGGCGTGCCCGCAGGCGCGCTGACCTCGGGCAATACCGACGAGGAAACCCGCGCGGTGTTCGAGGCGCTCGAGGCCGGGCGGCTGAAGCTTCTCTACATGGCGCCCGAACGGCTGGCCTCGGGCGGCACCGCGGCCATGCTGCGCCGGATCGGCGTCGGGCTGATCGCGGTCGACGAGGCCCATTGCGTCAGCCAGTGGGGCCATGATTTCCGCCCCGACTACCTGCGCATCGGCGAGCTGCGCCGGGCGCTGAACGTGCCGCTGGCGGCCTTCACCGCCACCGCCGATGCCGAGACCCGGGCCGAGATCGTCACCCGGCTGTTCGACGGCGAGGCGCCCGAGACCTTCCTGAGGGGGTTCGACCGCCCGAATATCCGGCTCGCCTTCAGTCCGAAGGACCAGCCCCGCCGCCAGATCCTGGCCTATGCCGCCGCCCGCAAGGGCCAGTCGGGCATCGTCTATTGCGGCACCCGCGCCAAGACCGAAAGCCTCGCCAGGGCCCTCGAACAGGCCGGCCACAGCGCCTGTGCCTATCACGGCGGGATGGAGGCCCAGGACCGCCGCGCGGTCGAGGCGCGGTTCCAGACCGAGGACGGGCTGATCGTGGTCGCGACCGTCGCCTTCGGCATGGGCATCGACAAGCCCGATATCCGCTGGGTCGCCCATGCCGACCTGCCGAAATCCATCGAGGCCTATTACCAGGAGATCGGCCGCGCGGGCCGCGACGGGGCGCCGGCCGAGACGCTGACCCTTTACGGCCCCGAGGATATTCGCCTGCGCCGCAGCCAGATCGACGAAAGCGCTGCCCCGCCCGAACGCCGGGCCGCCGATCATGCAAGGCTGAACGCGCTTCTGGGGCTGGCCGAGGCGATGGACTGCCGGCGCCAGACGCTTTTGGGCTATTTCGGCGAAGAGGCCGCGCCCTGCGGGTATTGCGATCTCTGCGACAACCCGCCCGAGCGGTTCGACGCCACCGAGGCGGTGCGCAAGGCACTGTCCGCGATGCTGCGCACGGGCGAGTATTTCGGCACCGGCCATCTGGTCGACATTCTCACCGGGGCAGACACCGCCAAGATCCGCGAGCGCGGCCATGACAAGCTGCCGACCTTCGGCGTCGGGCGCGAATTCGACAAGCGCGGCTGGCAGGCGGTGTTCCGTCAGATGATGGGCCGCGATCTGGTCCGCCCCGATCCCGAGCGCCACGGCGCGCTTCGGATGATGGAGGCCGCGCGCCCGATCCTGAAGGGCGAGGCGACGATCGAGCTGCGCCGCGACACCATCGCCGCGGCCGCCGCCGCGCGGCCCGCCGTCAAGATGCTGGTCAGCGAAGAGGATGCGCCGCTCCTGTCGGCGCTGAAGGCCAAGCGCCGGGCACTGGCCGAGGCCGCGGGCGTGCCCGCCTATATCATCTTCACCGACCGCACCCTGATCGAGATGGCCGAGACCCGGCCCGAGACCCTTGACGCCATGGCGCGGATCTCGGGCGTCGGCGCCACCAAGCTCGAACGCCATGGCGCCGAGTTCCTGGCGGTCATCACCGGCACCGAGGCCGAGCTGCCCCATCCCGCTCGGCGCAAGCTGGCGGGGGGCGGGGCCGGCGATCTTTACGACCGGCTGATGGAAACCCAGTCGCGGCTGGCACGGGGCGAGGATGGCTGCGAAAAGCCGCTGAGCTGCACCGCCTCGCAGGTCGCCAAGCTGGCCGAGATCCGGCCCTCGGACATGGGCACGCTGACCCGGCTTCTGGGCGAGCGCCGGGCCGACCGCTTCGGCGCGGCCTTCCTCGACGTGCTGGCCGAGGGCTGAGGCGCCTGCCCGGGCCTTTACCCCGGCCGCAGGGCTGCTATCACTCGCCCGAACCTGCAGGAGGTATCCGATGCTTGTGGTGATTTCGCCCGCCAAACGGCTTGACGAAAAACCCGGCCCCGAGCTGGCCGGGACGACACGGCCCGAATTTCAGGCCGAGGCCACCCATCTGGCCGGGGTCGCGGCGCAGCTTTCGCCCGATGAACTGAAACGGCTGATGCATATCAGCGACAGTCTCGCCAGCCTCAATGCCGCCCGCTTCGCGGGGTTTCAGGCCGACCCCGCCCCCGAGGCGGTGAAACCGGCCGTCCATCTTTTCGACGGCGACACCTATGCCGGGCTCGATGCCGCCTCTCTCGATGCCGATGCGCTGCGCTTTGCCCAAAGCCATCTGCGCATCCTGTCGGGGCTTTACGGGCTCTTGCGCCCGCTCGATACGATCCAGCCACACCGGCTGGAAATGGGCAGCCGGCTGGCGACCGAGAAGGGCGCCTGCCTTTACGATTTCTGGGGCGACCGCGTCGCCGAGGCGCTGAACCGGGCGGCAGAGGCGGCAGGCACGGATGTTCTGGTCAACTGCGCCAGCAAGGAATATTTCACCGCCGCCGACCGGGCCGCGCTGAAACCGAAGGTCGTGACCCCGGTCTTCTTCGAGGAACGGCCCTCGGGCCCGAAGATCGTGAGCTTCTACGCCAAGAAGGCACGTGGCGCGATGGCGCGTTTCATCGTCGAACGCGGCCTGACCGACCCCGAGGCGCTGAAGGAGTTCGACACGGGCGGCTACCGGTTCCGACCCGAGGTCTCGGACGACAGCACCCTGGTCTTCCTGCGCGACGGCGACGCGGACTGAACGCCGGGCACGCTCAACCCGCGGCCTGCCCCCGGATCGGCAGGCAACCCTCGGGGCGGTAGGCCTCGAGCGTCTCGACGATCTCGGACTTGCGCAGCGGCTTGGTCAGGCAACCGTTCAGCCCGGCCTCGAGGATGGCATCGACATCGCCGATCAGCGCATGCGCGGTCAGCGCCACCACCGGCACCGGGGCGGCGTCCGATCCGGCCTCAAGCGCGCGGATCCGGCGGGTCGCCTCCTTGCCGTCGCAGCCGGGCATCGAGATATCCATCAGGATCAGGTCGGGCCGGGCTTCGGCGAAGGCCGCCACCGCTTCGTGGCCGTCCTTCACGAAGCGGATGTCGAGCGCGAGCCCGTCCAGCATCTTTTCAAGGACCAGCCGGTTGGTGCGGTTATCCTCTGCCGCCAGAACCCGCATCGGGGTCGCGCCATGGGCAACCGGCGCCGCGAGCGGGGCCGGCGGGATCGGCAGGCGGACCGGTTTCCCGGCCGCAGGCGGCGCGAGTTGTGCCACCGCCTCGTAGAGCGCCCGACGCAGAAGCGGCTTTTGCAGCACGAGATCGACCCCGCAGGCGACCGGATCGTCGCTCGCCCGCATCCGGGTCGGGTTCGAGGACAGCATCAGGATCGGGCCGCCATAGCCGCGATCGCGCAGGGCCCGGGCCAGGGACATGCCGTCCATGCCGGGCATGCGGTGATCGGTGAGCACGAGATCGAAGCGCCCTGTCTCCTGCAGCGCCAGCTCGCCGCAGACATGGCTGACGACCTCCAGCCCGAGCTGGCCAAGCTGACGTTCGAGAATGGTCCGGTTGACTTCCTGATCGTCGACGACCAGCACCCGCCGGGCGCAGGTCGCGGGCGCGGCCGGAAGCTCGTCGGCCCCCTCGCAGACCGGCAGCGTCAGACGGATGCCGAAACAGGCGCCCGTGCCCTTGCCCGACACCAGCCAGATCTCGCCCCCCATCATCCCGATCAGCCGCTGGGTGATGGCCAGCCCCAGCCCCGTCCCCTCGAACTGGCGATTCTCCTGGTCGTCGACCTGGTTGAACTCGCCGAAGATATGCTCCTGCAGCTCGGGCGCGATGCCGATCCCGGTATCCTCGACGATCAGATGGACCTGGTAGCTGCCCGGCGCATCCTCGAAACCGACGACCCGCACCAGCACATGGCCCGCTTCGGTGAACTTGACCGCATTGCCGACGAGATTGGTCAGGACCTGACGCACCCGCGCCCCGTCGCCGACGAAGCGGGTCGGCAGGAAGATGTCGTAATCGATCAGCATGTCGAGCCGCTTGTCCCGCGCCGGCGCCTGCAACAGCGTGGCCACCTCATGGATGATCCGCTCCAGATCGAAGGGGGCGGGATGCAGCGTGAGCTTGTCGGCCTCGATCTTCGAATAGTCGAGCACATCGTTGAGAAGCCCCAGCAGCGCCTCGCCCGATTCGCGGATGGTATGGGCGTAAAGCCGCTGGTCCTCCGACATCTCGGTCTCGCACAGAAGCTCGGCCATGCCGACGACCCCGTTCATCGGCGTGCGCAGCTCGTGGCTCATATTGGCCAGGAAGGCCGACTTGGCGCGGTTCGCGGCCTCGGCGGCGACACGGGCATGTTCGAGCGCCTCCTGCTGACGCTTCTGTTCCGAGATGTCGACCCGGAGCCCGACGATACCGCCATCGGGCGTGCGCTGTTCCAGGATGCGCAGCCAGCGCCCGTCGGCAAGGCGCTGCTCGACCGGCGCCTTGGCCTCCCGGTGCTTGGCCAGGCGTTCGGCCAGCCACTCTTCCTCGCGGCCCACCGCATCTGTGTACTGGCCATGCGCCAGCCCGTGGCGCAGGATGTCCTCGAACCGCGCGCCCGGCACCATGGCCGGGGCGCTTTCGGCATAGAACTCGCGGTAGCGGTCGTTGCACATCACCAGACGATCCTCGGCATCATAGAGCACGAAGGCGTCGGGGATCGCCTCGACCGCGGCCCACATCCGCATCATGTCGGTGATGTTGATCGCAAGGCAGACCATGTCGCCCGAGGGCGTGCGGCGGTCGGTCAGCTTGAGATATTCGCCGGTCCAGAGCCGGACCACGCGCGGCGGCACCGGATCGAGATGCCAGCGCGACAACAGGCTTTCGACATAGTCCTGCGGCCGTTCATCGCCGATGTCGAAAAGCCCCTCCGCGACCGCCAGCCGGATGATCTCGTCATAGCGGATACCGGGACTGACCGCCTCGAGCCCCTCGAACAGACCGAAGAAGGCACTGTTGCCGATCACCAGCCGATCGTCGGGCCCGAACAGCGAAAAGCCGTCCTTGACGGTTTCGAGCGAATCCCAGAGCCGTTGCCTGGCGACGGTGAAATCCTTCGAGACCTCGGCCAGCTCATTCATCACCTCATGCGTGCGCCCGCGCAGCTCGTCGGCGGCCTGGCGGGTCTGGGCGACCTCTTCGGTCAGCGCATCGGCGCGCAGCGCGAGCCTGCGGTTCGCGTCGAACAGCTCGCGGCTTTTCTGTTCCAGCAGACGCTCTGCCGCCAGACGGGCGCGCCGCTCCCTGGCCAGCTTGTCGTGAAGATCCATGCCGGACCTCCTGGTCCCGTTTCTCAGGTATTGGCCGCGCCGGCATGAACAGCCGATTAACGCGGATGGGAATCCTTGCAAATTACGCGCGCGACGTGTCAGCATCCGGACGATTTCAGACTGATCGGGAGGCCGCGATGGCCCGTTCTGCTGCCCTTCTGGCGCTTGCCCTCAGCGCATTTGCGAGCCTCGCGACCGGCGCCGCGGCGCAATCCTCGGCCCCGTCCTCCGACAATCCGCTGCCCGACCGGCGCGCGGTGCTCTGGCGCGACATGGATTTCCCGGGCAGCGATCTCAGGACACTGCTCGACACCGATCTGCCCGCCTGCCTTCGGGCCTGCCTGAGCGATGCGCGCTGCGCGGCCTTCACCTTCAATGCCCGCTCGGATGCCTGCTTTCCCAAGGCCCGGACCGGTCAGCCCACCCCCTATGCGGGCGCGGTCTCGGCGCGGATCGTGGCGACCGACCCGGCGACCCTCGCTGCCGCCCCGGCCCGTGCCGCCGAGTTGAGCTTCTTGCAGAGCGGCGATCTGGCCGAGGCCCGCCGTCAGGCCGAAAAACTGCCGCAGGACCATCCCGTCGACGGCGCCACGCTGGACGAGCTGCGCCGCGCGGCAGCTTCTGCCCGTGCCGCGAACCGCCCGGGCGAGGCGCGCCGGCTGCTGGGCGCCGCGGTCGCGCTGCGCGACGATGCCGCCGCCTGGACGGATTATGCCGCCGCCACGGCCGCGCTCTCGCCCGAGGACCGCTCCGCCCGGCGCCGGGTCCGCCAGGACGCCCTTTCGGCATCGGTCAACGCCTATCTGCGCGGCAGCGTCCCGGCGCTCCGCGCGCGGGCTCTGGACGTGATGGCCGGTGCGCTCGAGGATCTGGGGCGCGGACGCGACATGATCCCGGCGCTGCGGCTGGCCGAGGCGCTCGCGCCGCGGGACGAGCGGCAGGCCCGCCTCGACGAGGCCATCGGCAAATACGGCTTCCGGATCACCGATACCGTGGTCGAAAGCGATGCCGCCCGGCCCCGGATCTGCGCCGAGTTCTCCGAGGATCTTGTCAAGGCCCGGATCGACTACGCCCCCTTCGTGCAACTGCCCGACCCGGGACTGGCCGTCACCGCCGAGGACCGCCGGCTTTGCGTCGAGGGGGTGAAGCATGGCGAACGCTACCGGCTGACCTTCCGCGCCGGTCTGCCCGCCGCAAGCGGCGAGACGCTGGCAAAGCCTGTGACGCTGACCCAGTATGTCCGCGACCGCAGCCCTTCGGTCCGGTTCCCGGGCCGCGCCTATGTCCTGCCGAAGACGGGCGACGCCGCTCTGCCCGTCGTCACCGTCAATTCCGGCAGTCTCGATCTGACACTTTACCGGATGTCGGATCGCAACCTGCTGCGCGCCGTTCAGGACGGCTATTTCGGCCAGGCGATCTCGCCCTGGCAGGAAGACACCGTCTCGACCGATCTGGCCGAAAAGGTCTGGTCGGGCCGCGCCGAGGTCGGAAGCGATCTGAACCGCGACGTGACCACCCGGCTGCCGCTCGATGCCGCGCTGGCGGGCCAGCCCGCCGGGGTCTACGCGCTGAGCGCCGCGATCCCGGGCGAGGATCCCTATGAGATGCCCGCCGCAACCCAGTGGTTCGTGCTGTCCGATCTGGGCCTTGCCAGCATGAGCGGCACCGACGGGCTGCATGTCTTCGTGCGCAGCCTCGGCAGTGCCGAGCCGAAGGCCGGGGTCGAGGTCTCGCTGCTGTCCCGCGCCAATGAGGTGCTGGGCAGGGCCACCACAGACGCGAAAGGCTATGCGCGGTTCGAACCGGGGCTCACGCGCGGACGCGCGGGCGCCGCACCCGCCATGCTGACCGCCGGGGACGATGACGCCGATATCGCCTTCCTGTCGCTGACCGATGCCGAATTCGACCTCTCGGACCGGGGCGTCGAGGGCCGCGAGCCCGCGCCGCCCATCGATGTCTTCCTGACCACCGATCGCGGCGCCTACCGCACCGGCGAGACCGTTCATGCGACCGCACTGGCCCGCGACGACCGGGCCTATGCCATCGCCGATCTGCCGCTGACCGCGATCCTGTCGCGCCCCGACGGACTGGAACATGCCCGCCAGCTGTCGCAGGGCGGCATCGCGGGGGGCCATGTCTTCGATCTGGACATCGCCGGGACCGCACCGCGCGGCACCTGGAAACTCGATCTCTATGCCGATCCCGAGGCGCCCGCGCTGGCCTCGTCCAAGATCCTGGTCGAAGATTTCCTGCCCGAACGGATCGATTTCGAGCTCGGCCTGCCCGAGGCGCCCATCGACCCGGCCGCCCCGCCTCTGCTGTCGGTCGAGGCGCGCTATCTGTTCGGGGCACCCGGCGCCGATCTGCCCATCGAGGGCGAGGTGCAACTGGCCGCCGTCTCCGCTCTGCCCGCATATCCGGGCTTCGTCTTCGGCCGCTACGACGCCTCGGTCGCGCCCGCGATGGCCGCGATCGAAGACACCGGCCGTACCGATGCGGCGGGCCATGCCCGGATCGGGCTGTCCCTGCCGACCCTCAGGACCGAGGGCAAGCCGGTCGAGGCCCGGATCACCCTGCGCCTCTCCGAAGGATCGGGCCGCCCGGTCGAGCGCAGCCTCACCCGCCCCGTCGCGCCTTCGGGTCCGATGGTCGGGATCAGGCCGCGCTTCGAGGGCGACCTGCCCGAGGGCGCCGAGGCCGGGTTCGATCTGATCGCGCTCGGCGCCGACGGCCGTCCCGAGAACACGCCGCTCCACTGGGCGCTGAACCGGGTCGAGACCCGCTATCAGTGGTACCGCGTCGATGGCGACTGGCGGTGGGAGCCGATCACCACCCGCGAGCGCATCTCCGAAGGCGAGACCCGGCCCGAGGACGGCCGCGCCTCGGTCGCGGTGCCGGTGCGCTGGGGGCGCTACGAGCTGGTGGCCGAGCGCCGCGAGGGCGCCTGGGCCGAGGCCGCGGTGGCCTTCGATGCCGGCTGGTACGCGCCCGCCGATGCCAGCACCACGCCCGACATGCTGGAGCTGTCCCTGGACAAGCCCGCCTATCGCCCCGGCGAGACCGCGACGCTGAGGATCGTGCCGCGCCAGCCGGGCAAGGGGCTGGTGACGGTGATGTCGAACCGGCTGATAGACATGGTGCCGGTCGAGCTGACCGAGGGCGAGAACGTCGTCCGGCTGCCCGTGACCGACGACTGGGGGTCGGGGGCCTATGTCGCCGCGACCCTGATCCGGCCGATGGACCTGCCTGCGGGCCATAACCCGACCCGGGCGCTGGGGCTGGCCCATGCCGCGGTCGACCCCGGCCCGCACCGTCTGGCGGCCGCCTTCGAGGTCCCGGCCAAGGCCGAACCGCGCCAGCCGCTCGACATCGCGCTGAAGGTCGAGGGCATCGCCCCGGGCGAAACCGCATATGCCACCATCGCGGCCGTCGATCTGGGCATCCTGAATGTCACGGGCTTTGCCAGCCCCGACCCGGACAATCACTATTTCGGGCAGCGAAAGCTCGGGATGGGGCTGCGCGACGTCTACGGGCGGCTCATCGACGGGCTGAACGGCGCCATGGGCACGGTGCGCTCGGGCGGCGACGGCACGGCCGGGATGCGCCGTCAGGCGCCGCCCCCGACCGAGGAACTGGTCGCGCTGTTCTCGGGGCCGGTGACGGTGGACGAAGACGGTGTCGCCCATGCCCGCCTCGACATCCCCGCCTTCAACGGCACGCTCCGGCTGATGGCGGTCGCCTGGTCGCCGACCGGGGTCGGCCAGGCCGAGGCCGATATCCTGATCCGCGATCCGGTGGTGGTGACGGCCAGCCTGCCGCGTTTCCTCGCGCCCGGCGATGAAAGCCGCCTGCTGCTGGAGCTGGTCCATGCCGAGGGCCCGGCCGGCCGCATGCCGCTGAGTGTCACCGGAGAGGGTGTCACCCTCGATCCGGCCGCGATCCCCGAGGCGGTCGAACTGGCCGAGGGCGGCAAGACCGCGCTCTCGATCCCGATCGCCGCGGGCACGCCGGGGCTGCAGCATGTAAAGGTCGCGCTGAGCACGCCCGATGGCAAGGTGCTGAACCGGATCCTGACCCTGCCGGTCGAGGTCACCGATCCCGAGATCGTGCGGAAATCGCGCTTCACCCTTGCCGACGGGCAGAGCTTCACCGCCGATGACGCGCTTTTCGCCGGCATGCTGCCCGGCACCGGGCGCGCGACTCTGGCGCTTGGCCCGATCGCGCGGCTCGATGCGGCGGGGCTGCTGGCCGGCCTCGACCGCTATCCCTATGGCTGCACCGAGCAGGTGACGTCGAAGGCACTGCCGCTGCTTTACCTCGACCAGCTGGCCGAGGTGCTGGGGCTTGGCAGCGGCGAGCCTCTGGCCGACCGGCTGGACAAGGCCGTGACCGAGGTGCTGGCGAACCAGTCGCCCTCGGGCGGGTTCGGGCTCTGGGCCCCGGGTGCGGGCGATTTCTGGCTCGACGCCTATGTCACCGATTTCCTGTCACGCGCCCGCGCGCAGGGTGTCGCGGTGCCGGACCGGGCCTTCGGAATGGCGCTCGACAACCTGCAGAACCGGGTCAGTTACGCGTCCGATTTCGACCATGGCGGCGAGGATATCGCCTATGCGCTGATGGTTCTGGCCCGCGAGGGCAAGGCGGCGATGGCCGATCTGCGCTACTATGCCGATACGAGGGCAGAAGCCTTCGCGACACCTCTGGCCGCCGGGCAGCTTGGCGCGGCGCTGGCCGCCTATGGCGATCCGACGCGGGCCGATCTGATGTTCGCCCGCGCCGCCCGGATGATGGCCGGGCGGATGGGCCGGGACGAGCCCCCGGTCTGGCGCGCCGATTACGGCACCGATCTGCGCGACGCGGCGGGGCTTCTGACGCTGGCCCTCGCGGCGGGCAGCAGCGCCGTCGACCGCGATGCGCTGACCGGCTATCTGGCAGCGACCGACCGGCCGCTCTCGACCCAGGAAGCGAGCTGGATGCTGCTGGCCACCCATGAACTGATCGACCGTCCCGGCGCCGAGGGCTTCACCCTGAACGGCGCGCCCCTGACGGGGCCTCTGGTCCGGCCGCTGAGGCAGGGCGACGGCCCGGTGGTGCTGGGCAATGAAAGCGGCCGCCCCGAGACGCTGACCGTCACCAGCTTCGGCGTGCCCGAGGTGCCCGAGCCCGCAGGCGGCAACGGCTATGACATCTCGCGGCAGCACTATACGCTAGAGGGCGATCCGGTCACGCTCGATGCCGTGGCGCAGGGCACCCGGATCGTGACGGTGCTGGAGGTCACGCCCTTCTCCTCCGACCGGGCGAGGCTGATGATCGCCGACCCGATCCCGGCGGGCTTCGAGATCGACAATCCGAACCTGCTTCGGGCGGGCGACATCCGGGCACTCGACTGGCTTGGCACCACCGCCGAGGTGCGCCACAGCGAGGCACGGCAGGACCGCTTCCTTGCCGCGCTCGACTGGGGGTCGACCGACGCGGTCCGGCTGGCCTATATCCTGCGCGCGACCGCCCCCGGCCGCTATCGCGCCCCTGCGGCCAGCGTCGAGGACATGTATCGCCCCGACCGCCGCGCCTGGAGTGATGCGGGTCGTGCCAGCGTCACGCCATGAGGGCACTCCTGCCCGCGCTGGCGGCGGTGCTGTTTCTCGGCGCCGCCGCACGCGATGCAACCGACGCCTGGATCGACGCGACGATGCTGCCGCCGCTGACCGCCGAGACCTCGGTCGAGGTGCTCGACCGGAAGGGCAGGCTTATGCGCGCCTATACGGTCGAGGACGGGCGCTGGCGGCTCGCGGCCAGTCCCGACCAAGTCGACCCGCTCTATGTCAGGATGCTCGTCGCCTATGAGGACCGCCGGTTCCGCTCCCATCCCGGCATCGACGCGCTGGCACTCGCGCGCGCGGCGGGCCAGGCGCTGACCCATGGCCGGATCGTCTCGGGCGGCTCGACCCTGTCGATGCAGACCGCGCGGCTTCTGGAAGACAGCGGCACCGGGCGCTGGGCGGGCAAGTTCCGGCAGATGCGGGTGGCGCTGGCGCTGGAGCGGCGGATCGGCAAGGACGGCATCCTCGCGCTTTACCTCGCCCGCGCCCCCTTCGGCGGCAATCTCGAAGGCATCGCGGCGGGCAGCCTCGCCTGGTTCGGCAAACCGCCCGCACGCCTGAGCCCGGCCGAGGCGGCGCTTCTGGTCGCGCTGCCGCAATCGCCCGAGACCCGCCGCCCCGACCGCGCGGCCGACGCCGCCCGGAGCGCCCGCGACCGGGTGCTTTCGCGGATGGCAGAAGCGGGCGTTCTGGACGCCGAGACCGCCGCCCGCGCCGCCCGAAGCCCGGTTCCTGTAACCCGCCGCCCCTTCCCAGAGCTTGCGCCCCATCTGGCCGACCGCGCCCGCGCCGCCGAGCCGGGGGCGCGCCTCCATCGCCTGACCCTCGATGCGGGCCTGCAGGCGCGGCTGGAAACGCTTGTCCGCGACACCGTCCGCCCGATGGGTGCCCGGCTCTCGGCGGCCCTGATCGTCGCCGATCACCGCAGCGGCGAGATCCTGGCCGAGATCGGCAGCCCCGATTACACCGACACCGCCCGCGACGGCTTCGTCGACATGGCGCTGGCGCCGCGCTCGCCCGGATCGACCCTGAAACCGCTGGTCTACGGCCTGGCCTTTGCCGAGGGGCTGGCCCATCCCGAAACCCTGATCGAGGACCGCCCGACCGCCTTCGGCAGCTACCGCCCGTCGAATTTCGACGGCCGCTACCGCGGCACCCTGCCGGTCCGTGCGGCACTTCAGGCCTCGCTCAACATTCCCGCCGTGGCCCTGACCGAGGCACTCGGCCCGGCCCGGCTGCTGGCCCGGCTGAAACGCGCGGGCGCAAGGCCCGCCCTGCCGGACGGTGCACCCGGGCTCGCCATCGCGCTGGGCGGGCTCGGCCTCACGCTCGAAGATCTCGCCCGGCTCTATGCCGCGCTGGCCGAGGGCGGGCGCCCGGTGCCTCTGCACTGGCGCATGGGGGCTGTGCCCGCAACAGATGGCCCGCCGGTCCTGACCCCCGAAGCCGCCTGGCAGGTCGGCGACATCCTGCGCGGGGTGCCCGCCCCCGCCAGCGCCCCCCAGGGCCGGATCGCATTCAAGACCGGCACCTCCTACGGCCATCGCGATGCCTGGGCGGTGGGCTTCGACGGGCGCCATGTGGTGGCGGTCTGGATCGGCCGCCCCGACGGCACCCCGGTGCCGGGCGCCTTCGGCGCCGACCGTGCGGCACCGCTCCTGTTCGACGCCTTTGCCCGGCTCGGGCCGCCTAAGGCGCTGCCGCCGCCCCCGCCCGGCACGCTGATCGCTGCAAACAGCGCCCTGCCCGCACCGCTCCGCCACTTCGCCCGGCCGGGCGAGAGGCCCGGCGCCGACATGCTGCGCCTAGCCTTCCCGCCCGACGGCGCCGATCTCGCGCTCGACGGCGCGCCCCTGACGGTCAAGATCGAGGGCGGCACGCCTCCCTTCACCCTGCTGGCCGATGGCCGCCCCCTCGCCACCGGCCTCAGACACCGAACCGCCGCCCTGCCTGCGCCGGGCCCGGGCTTCGTCATCCTCTCGGCCATCGACGCCGCCGGGCACGCCGTCCGCGCGCGCCTGCACCTGACCGACTGACAATCCCGGTCTTCTTCTTGGCGAAAATACCCGAAACGGCGCGCCCGGCAGGGGCGCGCCCCAGTGAGAGACTGGCCCCGAAAGGAGCCTCCGCCGGATCAGATCCGTTCCAGCGCCAGCGCGATCCCCTGACCGCCACCGATGCACATAGTCACCAGCGCCAGGCGCCCACCGCTCCGGTCCAGCTCGTACAGCGCCTTCACCGTCAGGATCGCGCCGGTCGCCCCGACCGGATGGCCCAGCGCGATGGCTCCGCCATTGGGGTTCACCTTCGCCGGGTCGAGCCCAAGCATCCGGCTGACCGCCAGCGCCTGCGCGGCAAAAGCCTCGTTGCTTTCGATCACGTCGAAATCCCCGACCTTCAGCCCGGTCCGCGCGCAAAGCGCCTCGACCGCGGGCACCGGCCCGATCCCCATCACCTCGGGCGCCACCCCGGCATGGGCATAGCCGACGATCCGGGCCAGCGGCACCAGATCGGCCGCCCCGGCCGCCTCCTCACGGGCCAGAACCACGGCAGCCGCGCCATCATTGATGCCGCTGGCATTTCCCGCCGTGACCGTGCCGTCCTTGCGGAAGGCAGGACGGAGCCCCGCCAGACCGTCGAGGCTCGTGGCCTTGGGATGCTCGTCGACCCGGAAGGCCACGGTCTCGCGCCGCTGCTGTACCTCGATGGGCACGATCTGATCATCGAACCGCCCCTCGGCGATGGCCCAGGCGGCGCGCTCCTGGCTCTGCATCGCGAAGGCGTCCTGATCTGCCCGCGACACGCCATGGGCCTCGGCCACATTCTCGGCGGTCACGCCCATATGGCCCGACCCGAACGGACAGCTCAGCGCGCCCAGCATCATGTCACCGGCCGCGCTGTCGCCCATCTTCCGGCCCCAGCGCGCATCCGTCAGGATATGCGGCGAGCGGCTCATGCATTCGGCACCGCCGGCCAGCCCGAAATCGGCCTCGTTCAGCATCAGCGCCTGCATCACCGAGACGATGGCCTGCGCCCCCGACCCGCAGAGCCGGTTGACATTCATCGCGGGCACGGTGTCGGGCACGCCGGCCTCCAGCGCCGCGACCCGGCCGAGATACATGTCGCGCGGCTCGGTATTGATGACATGGCCGAAGACCACGTGCCCGACCCGGTCGGCCGGAAGCCTGGCCCGCGCCAGCGCGGCCTTCGCCACCGTCGCGCCAAGCGCGATCGGCGGCACGCCCGCAAGGCTGCCCCCGAATGTGCCGATCGCGGTCCGTGCCGCTCCAAGGATCACTATTCCGCTCATCTTCAAGCTCCTCCCACATGATCCGCCGACGGGCCGCCTCCCCGGCCACCCGCCCGGCTTCCCGGCGCTCCACAAGCGTCAGCCTGACCGTGGCGGGGCTGTAAATCCAGTCTGAAAAAACCGGTTGCAGAGCCCTGTAGAGTAGCAGAGGTTACCCCCCGAACAGCGGATAAGAACAAGAACCGGTGTGGGAGACTGCGATGAGGAGAGGGGCCGTCCGCGGCGACCTGCGGGTCGCATCGGAATCATCGCGCTTTCGTGCCTCCGGATCCGCCGACGCGCCGCCCCGGGCCTGCCCGGCAACGCGCCGCCTCTGGAGGATGCGTGATGGCCTATGACAGCAAGCAGCTTCCCTATTCCGCTCCGCCCGGCCTGAGCGGGCCGGAGCCGCATCACCGCGTCGTCGTGGTGGGCGCGGGACCGGTCGGGCTGGCGATGGCGCTGGATCTTGCGCGGCTCGGCATCGCCTCGGTGGTGCTCGAGGACAAATCCTCGCTCGCGGTCGGCTCGCGCGCCATTGTCTGGTCGCAGCGCAGCCTGCAATTCTTCGCGCGCCTCGGCATCTTCGAGAAGATCATGGCGCGGGCCGTGCCCTGGAGCATCGGGCGAATCAGCCATGGCGACGAAGAGATCTTCAGCTTCGACATGGCCGAAACCGGCGCCGAACGCTTCCCGCCCTTCGCCAATCTGCAGCAATACCATGTCGAGGACATCCTGATCGAGCGCGCCCTGGCCGAGCCCTTGATCGATCTGCGCTTCCGCAACCGCCTGACCGGCGTCGATCAGACCGGGGACGGGGTCGAGCTGACGATCAGAACGCCGGACGGCTCCTACCGGCTGAGCGCCGATTATCTGCTGGCCTGCGACGGCGCCCGCTCGCTGACCCGCGCGCTGCTGGATCTGGATTTCGAGGGCGGCGCCTCGCACGAAGAGCGCTTTCTGGTCGCCGATATCGAGATGGAGGCCGATTTCCCGGCCGAGCGCTGGTTCTGGTTCGACCCCTCCTTCCATTCCGGCCAGTCGGCGATGCTGATGCCGCAGGCCGACAATATCTACCGCATCGACCTGCAGCTCGGCCGCGATGCAAATGCCGCCGAAGAGGTCCGGCCGGAACGGGTGATCCCGCGGATCCAGGCCGTAGTCGGCCCCGATTTCGACCTCGAATGGGTGTCGGTCTACACCTTCCAGAGCCGCAGGCTGGCCGAGTTCGTGCATGGCCGGGTGATCTTCCTCGGCGATGCCGCGCATCTGGTGCCGCCCTTCTCGGCCCGGGGCGCTAATGGCGGGCTTCGGGATGTCGAGAATCTGGGCTGGAAGCTGGCCGCCGTGCTGGAGGGCCGCGCCGATGAGCGGCTTCTGGAGAGCTACAACCGCGAGCGGGTGCAGGCCGCCGACGAGAACCTGCGCGATTCCGTCCGGGCTGCCGATTTCATCTCGCCCGCTCCCGGGATCGAACGCCTGTTCCGGGACCAGGTGCTGGCGCTGGCGCGCGAGACCGCCTTCGCCCGCGAATGGGTCAATGCCGGGCGGCTGGCCCTGCCCTGCATCTATCGGACCGGCGCGCCCGACGACCCGCTGCTGCCCGTCGGGGCCCGGCCCGGTGCGGCCGCCCCCGAGGCGCGGATCGGCACCGGCTGGCTGCTGGACGAGCCCGGGACCGGAGCGATGGTGCTGGCGATCAACTGCGCCGCACCCGAGGGCCTGCCGGTTCCGGCTCTGGTGCTGCGGGCCGACCCCACGCTCCGGGCGCGCTATCTGGGCGATGCCGAGCGGGCGATCTACCTGATCCGACCCGACCGGGTGGTGGCCGCGCGCTGGGTGACGGCCGGGCCCCGCGAGATCACGGCCGCGCTGCGGGCGATGTGGGAGGGACGGGAATGAAGCTGATCACCGATCCGAACCTGCCCGATCCCGACGGGTTCTACGCCGAATTGCTGGCCGCCCATCGCGGGCTGTCGGAAACCGAAAGCCAGGCGCTGAACGCGCGGCTGATCCTGATCCTCGCCAACCATGTCGGCGACCGCGAGACCCTGATCGAGGCACTGAAACTGGCCCGCGGCCGCTGAGACCTCGCGAAGGCGGCAGGGCACCGCCCGGTTTCCCGGACGAGGCCCCGTCGCGGAGAGCTTTGGTCCCGGCTCCGGGCTCAGGCGCTGACCTGACCGAATTGTCCGGGGGCGACCCCCAGGGCCTGCAGCGCGGTCGCGGCGATGTCCTGCGCGGTCAGCTTTGCCTCGGCATACATCTCGGCCGGGCTCGCCTGCTCGATGAAAGCATCGGGCAGGGTCATGGTGCGCACCGAGATCCCGCCATCGAGCCGCCCGGTCCGGGCCAGCCAGTGCAGGACCAGCGCACCGAAACCGCCCTCGGCGCCATGCTCGACGGTGACCAGCGCCTCATGCTCCCTGACCAGCCGCGCGATCAGATCGGTATCGAGTGGCTTGGCGAAGCGGGCATCGGCGACGGTGACCGAGACGCCCCGCGCCTCGAGCGCATCGGCGGCCGCGAGGCAGTCGACCAGAGGCGCCCCGAAGGACAGAAGCGCGACCTTGCTGCCCTCGCGCATGACACGGCCCTTGCCGATTTCCAGCACCTGTCCGCGCTCGGGCATCTCGACGCCCATGCCTTCGCCGCGCGGATAGCGGAACGAGATCGGGCCCTCGTCATAGGCGGCGGCGGTGGCGACCATGTGGCGAAGCTCGGCCTCGTCGCCCGCCCCCATCACCACCATGCCCGGCAGGTTCGACAGGAAGGCCACGTCGAAGGCGCCGGCATGGGTCGAACCGTCGGCGCCGACCAGCCCCGCGCGGTCGATGCAGAAGCGGACCGGCAGTTTCTGCAGCACCACGTCATGGACGATCTGGTCATAGCCGCGCTGCAGGAAGGTCGAGTAGATGGCGACGAAGGGCTTCAGCCCCGAGGCCGCCATGCCGCCCGCGAAGGTCACCGCGTGCTGTTCGGCGATGCCGACATCGAAGACCCGTTTCGGGAAACGGTCCTGCAGGATGTCGAGCCCGGTGCCCGAGGGCATCGCGGCGGTGATGCCGACGATCTTAGCGTCGCGCGCGGCCTCGTCGGTCAGGGTCCGGCCGAAGACCGAGGTATAGGAGGGCGCATTGGGCGCGCTTTTCTTCTGTGTGCCCGAGGCGACATCGAACTTCGACACGCCATGGCCGCGATCGGCCGAGGTCTCGGCGGGCCGGTAGCCCTTGCCCTTGACGGTGCAGACATGGATCAGGACCGGTCCCGAGGCCCGCGCGCGGGCGGCGCGCAGCACCGTCAGCAGCTGGCTCATGTCATGGCCGTCGATCGGACCGATATAATCGAAGCCCAGTTCCTCGAAGAGCGTCCCGCCGCCCGGGAAGCCGGTGACGAGCTGACGCGCGCGGCGCGCGCCCTCGCGGATCGGGCCGGGCAGCGCGGCCTCGAAATCCTCGGCCATGTCCTTGAGCTTGCCCAGCGGCGTCTCGTGATAGAGCCCCGAGAGATATTTCGACATCGCGCCCACGGGCGGGGCGATGGACATCTCGTTGTCGTTCAGGATCACGAAGAGGCGGCGCTTTTCATGCCCGGCATTGTTCAGCGCCTCATAGGCCATGCCGGCGCTGATCGAGCCGTCGCCGATCACCGCGATGGCATCGCCCGTCGGCTGGCCCATGTCGCGGCCGACAGCGAAGCCGAGCGCCGCCGAGATCGAGGTCGAGCTGTGGCCGGCGCCGAAGGCATCATAGTCGCTTTCCGAGCGTTTGCAGAACCCGGCAAGCCCGCCGCCCTGACGCAGCGTATGCATCCGGTCGCGGCGCCCGGTCAGGATCTTGTGCGGATAGCACTGGTGGCTGACATCCCAGACCAGCTTGTCGAAGGGCGTGTTGAATACGGCATGCAGCGCGACGGTCAGCTCGACCACACCGAGCGACGAGCCCAGATGCCCGCCGGTCCGGGCGACGACCGAGATCACCTCTTCGCGGAGGTCGCGCGCCAGCAGCGTCAGATCGGCCTGGCTCATGCCCTTGAGATCGGCAGGACCGGCGACACGGTCCAGGATCGGGGTCGAGGTCGGAGGCTTGACTGTCATGGGTCGTCTCCTGCGCGTTTCCGTTATGAAAAAAGCGCCGTGTGGTCTGTTCCCCACACGGCGCCAGTGTCCTGTGTCTGACAGGAAGGGAACCGGGGTGTGGAGGCCCCGAATACCGGGCCCCGCCAGGGACCCGATGAGGGGAAAGGGCGGCTCTTGCGGCCGCCCCTTCGAAGTCTCAGATCAGTCCGCCGGAGCGGCCAGTTCCGGCCATTCGGCGACCATGTCATGGCCGTTCAGCGGGCTGATGACGCCCATGTGGCAGGTCATGCAGTCAACCTTGGCCGATTCATGCCCCAGGATCTCCGAGCGCGGCTCGTAGAAGGTCTGGTTGATGTCGATCGACATCTGCTGCGCAAGCGTCGTGACCGACCATTGCGGCGTCACCTGGGTCGGATCGTAGAAGGCCCGGGTGTTGTGGCAGTAGACGCACCCGACATTGAGCGCATTGGCCTGATGGTTCATCAGGCTGAAGGTGCGTTCGGCATTCTGCCAGGTCGGGTCGCCCTTCTGCTGGTCGACGCGGCTTTCGGTATCGGTGACCTTGATGGTCTCGCCGTCAAGCAGCAGTTTTTCCAGCGCATCCACCGGCAGCGACGTGTACTGGCTGTCGGTATATTTGCGGCCCACGATCAGGCGGTTCTGAACGCCGGACCAGCCTTCCATGGCACTGTTGACGTAGCCGGATTTCATCCACGAGCCGGGAGGGGTCGGCTGACCCCGGTGGCAGGTGTAGCAGTTCACGCCCTTGCCTTCGGTGGCGAGGTTGTGCGTGTCCCAGGAGTCGTTGAGATACTGGGTCGCCTCGATGCAGTTCTCGGTGATCGCCAGCGTGGTCTCGTCGACCTCGCCATTGTCATAAAGCACCACATCCGTGCCGACCCAGGCACTCATCGCCTTGGTGAGCTGGTCGAAATTGGCCTGGTCCATGTCGCCGAAGGCGATGACGCTGTCGCCATAGGCCTCGGCCGCGGTCGGGGTGCCTTCCGGCGCCTCGACCCGGTCGAAGACCTGATACTCGGCCTCGTAGACATCGAATTGGGGGTTGTCCTTGACGAATTTGGACACCGCCATCCCGATGCCGCGGGGGCCGGTCTGCTGGTCGATGGTGGCATTGGGGTTGCCGAAGGCCACGATGATCGCAGCCACCGCCACTGCACCGCCCACAGTCCCCACGAGGATCGCCGGACCCATCAGGTCGGTCGGGTTCTCCTCACTCCATTTGAAGAACCATTTCGGGAACTTAAGCATCATGATCAGCCTCCTTGCCCGACATAGGCGTCAACGCCGTAGGGCTGAGTGTACTCCGTGACGAAGTTGTGCTCCTGGGCCCAGATATACCAGTTGTCGACGACAGTGCCCGTGAGCAGGATGCCGATCCCGCCGGTCAGCGGGGTCAGAACCGCGAACCACCAGGCCCAGCGGTGAATGCCTTCCATGGTGGCATTGAAGCCCATGGTCCAGCGCCAGAACAGGGCGGCACGCTCGGACGCGGTCCCGCGGTCGTAGATCTGCTCCAGCTCGCGGTCGCCGCCGAAGCGGGTCACGGCGAGGATGGTGCCGCCATGCATCGCGAACAGCAGGGCAGAGCCATAGAGGAACGCGATCGAGAGCGCGTGGAACGGGTTGTAGTAGAGGTTGCCGTACCGGATCGAGAAGGCGGTGGTCCAGTCGAGGTGCGGGAAGATGCCGTAGGGCACCATTTCCGACCAGGAGCCCATCAGGATCGGGCGGAAGAAGCCCAGCACCATGAACAGCCAGATCGCCGACAGGAACGCCCAGGCAATGTGCTTGCCCATCTTGTGCTCGACGGCGAGCATGTAGGTACGTGCCCACCAGGCCCAGACCGAGATCAGCAGGAAGAAGCTGGCGATCATGTACCAGCCGCCATCCTTCAGCGGCGGAATGCGCAGGCCGTATTCCGGCGAGGGCGGTTCGAGCGCGAGCCAGAAGCCCTGCCGCAGCAGCTGCACCAGCGACCAGTCGACCTGGGCCAGCATGTTGAGCCCGATGATGAGGAACGCGAAGGCGCCCGCGATCAACGAGATCACGCCGGTATAGCCCAGATAGATCGGGCCGAGCTGGGCGTTGCCGAGCCAACCGAGGATGGAGAAGTGGCCGATGCCTGCGGCCCGCTCTTCCATCATGTTGTTCTCGTTGTCCATGCCCCAGTCGCCGGGCCCCTGGACCTGCACCTGGGTGAAGATGTTCTGATATTCAGCCATGGTTACATGCTCCCCTGGACAGCCGGAATGGCTTCAGGCCAGATCGGCAGGTTGCTCCACCAGGTCCACCATTCGGGCCAGCCCTCGGTCCAGAGCGGACCGGAGATGATGATGCAGACCGCCGAGAAGAAGACCGCATTGATGGCCAGAAGCCAGCCGGCGCGGTGAATCCCGAGCGTCCCGATCGAATACCCGATAAGGTCGCGGAAGAAGCTGTCTTCGTGATCCGGCGTCTTCGCCTCTTCACCCTTTTCCGGATTGCAGGCCGACAGGATCAGACCGCCATGCAGCGCGAGCGCCAGACAGGTGGCGAAGAACAGCGACACGCCCAGCATGTGGAACGGGTTATAGTGGAAGTGCAGATAGTGGTAGCCGGTGTTCGACACCCAGTCGAGATGGGTGAAGATGCCATAGGGGAACGCGTGCCCCCAGGCGCCCATCAGCATCGGGCGGAACACTTGCAGCGTCACATAGGCGAAGATCGCCACGCTGAAGGCGATCGGAATATGATACCCGATGCCAAGCTTGCGGCAGATCTCCACTTCGCGCAGAGCCCAGCTCACGAACGCACCGATAGCGCAGAGCGTGATGAATTGCCAAAGCCCGCCCTCGGCGAGCGGCGCGATGCTGAGCCCATAGCTGAGATCCGGCGGCGCGATGTGGATCTTCAGCGGGTTGAATGTCCCCTGAAGCGCGGCGCCCCAGAAGATCATGGCGGTTCCGAGGGTGGCGAAGAAGATCGTCGTCACTCCGAAGAAGCCCACAAAGAAAGGCCCCACCCAAAAGTCGAACAGATCGCCACCGATGAGCGTCCCTCCACGGACGCGATACTTTCTCTCAAAACTGAGCAGTGCCATCGTCTGTCTCCGCAAATGGCGGCCGTGTCCGTCCGGGCCTCAGCCGTCCTTGTTCTTCGAGATTGCCGCGGGCGGGAGATCGGGGCTCCCGCCCGCAGCATTTGGTGTCACTTCCGACTGCTCACATCCGGAAGCCACGGGGACGCTTACGCGCCTGCGGCTTTCTCGGCGGCGATGGTCAGCCAGTTGAAGTAGTCCGTGCTCAGCAGGACGAGGTGAATCATCACAGCCAGCAGGAACAGGAAGACGCCCTGCGCAACGAGCACGCGACGGGGGTCGAAGATCATCCAGATCTTGTAGAATTTAGCCATTTCTCAGGTCCTCTTCTCAGAGCCACGGGCGCCAGATGTACACTGCCAGGTGAGCCAGCACGGCGACGGCCGAGAACAGCCAAAGCCCGCTCATGTAGACAGCGTGAATTTCTTGCGCCTGCTCGTCGGTCAGACCGGTGAACGACACGTCAGATTCAGCCATTAACTTTCCTCCGGATCGTCAGACTGATGCCGCGCACCCCGGCGGCCGGGTCCCGACAAGGTTTTATCCCTGCCGGCTATTCGCCCAACCGGGGGGTGGGCGAATTTCGGAACTCCACCTTCTCAGGCGGAGAAAATCATGGGGGTGATGATCCGTGCCTGGCTCCAGGCGCGGGCGATCGGCCCCTTGGTCTTCAGGTCGCCCTGCCGGACCATCGCCAGGAAGGAGGCGATGAAGGCCAGCGGCAGCGCGGCGATGAAGATAATCGTGAAATAGACCATGAACTCCGCCTTCGGCGGACGGTGGCCACGTACCAGGTGAACGTCGGAAGTCTGGTCAGTCATTTCGTCTCTCCTTTCGAAGAAGGGCGGGCGAAGCCTGAAGGTGCCAGGGCCTCGATGGTTTCAAGCACCACTCGTTCTGCCCCTTGCTCGAGCGCGGCCTTCTCGGCGGCGTCGCGCAGGGATTTCGCGGCAGAGATGCGTGTCAGGACGGGGTGTTCGGCCACGATCCTGTCGAGCAGTGCCTGGGCGTCCTCATCCCAGGGAAAATCGCGCCGCAGTCGGGTCGGCGTTGCAGAAGCCGAATCCATCTCGGTCCCGAGCGGCAGGATATGGAAGAGCGCGTCGAACAAGGAATTGCACACTTCCTGAACCAGATACGTGGCACCGGCGTACCCCATAAAGGGGGTGCCCGTCGCGCGCCGGATCGCCGCACCCGGGAAACCCGCGGGGATGAAGGCGGGTTTGGGGCCATGACCGGCCGACAGCTCGGCGAGGTAGATCTTCTCGTTGATCGAGCCGAAGACGACCAGCGGCCGTTTCTGCCCCATCAGCGCGCGAACCTCGGCATTGTTGGTCTTTGCGCCGCGTTGGCGGGCCACTGCAAAGGCGCAGGGCAGCCCCAGATCGGCCTCGAGGAAGTGCCGCACGCCGCGGGCATAGGTCTCGTTGGCGACGATGGCGAAGCTTGCCGTGGCAAAGAAGTCCTGCGTGACCGAACGCCACAGGTCCCAGACCGGCTTGATCGTCGAGTGCTTTTCGCGCGCTATGAAGGGCTCGGGATCGAGTCCCAGCATCTCGCCCAGCTTGCGCAGGAACTTCGTCGTCGAATCGATGCCGATCGGCGCCTGCAGATAGGGCTTTCCCAGAACCTCGGCGAGACCCCGGCCGAATTCGCGATACATCACGACGTTCACATCGGCATTCACCAGGTTCCGCATCTCGGCCACATGGGCACCCAGCGGCATCACCATGTTGACCTCGGCCCCGATACCCTCGACCAGCCGCCGGATCTCGGCCAGGTCCGAGGGCATGTTGAAGACGCCATACATCGGCCCGAGGATGTTCACGCGGGGCTTCGCCCCTTCTTCGCGCGGTTTCTCGGGCGGCATCCGGCCCTTGGTCATGCCGAATTCGGTGAAGATCCAGGTCATCGCCCGGTCCGCCGCTTCCCATTGATCCTCGTCGATGGTGCGCGGCAGGAAGCGCTGGATATTGGTGCCCTGGGGCGTGACGCCGCCGCCGATCATCTCGGCGATGGAGCCGGTGACGACCACCGCGGGAAGCACGGGATCGAGCGTCTTCCAGGCGCGTTTCATCGCGCCCTCGGTGCCCTCGCGGCCCAGCTCTTCCTCACCGAGACCGGTGACGACGATGGGCAGCTCATGCGGGGGCAGGGCGTCGGTATAGTGAAGGACGGAGGTGACCGGCAAGTTTTCGCAGCCGACCGGCCCGTCGATCACCACCTGCAGGCCCTTGACGGCACAGAACGCATAGACTGCGCCCCAGTACCCCCCTGCCCTGTCGTGATCCAAGACCAGCATCAGATCATCTCCTGCGCCTTCTCGGCGCGACGTTTCTTGTCCAGTTTCTTCTGCTGGAGAGCGCGGAACTCGGGATGGAGATTCGGTTCTCCTTCCCACACCCCCGCAGTGTCTCCCTCGCCGACACCTTCGAAGAATTCCTTCATCGACGCCATGCGTCCCTTGTTCGCAATGGCCGCGTTTACCACTTGCGCAAGGCTGCCAGCGCCTGCCGGCCCCATCAGCGGACGGGCCGAGATGAGATTCGTGAAGTAGAGCGACGGGATGCCCAGCTCCTTGGCATGCTGCACCACGGGCGTGGTGCCGACGGCCAGATCGGGCCGGATCGCGTCGACCGCGGCCTTGTCATCCTCGAGCGAGGCCCGGAAGACGACCTTGACGCCCTTGGCTTCCAGCCAGTCACGGTCGGCCTCGGCCTGCTTCGTTCTGGGGCAAGCCGTTCCAACATAAGGAATATTCGCGCCGGACTCGATCAGAAGACGGGCCACCAGAAGCTCCGAGCCCTCATAGCCCGACAGCGTGATCGTGCCCTTCACCGGGGCACTGGCCAGCGCGCCCTTGATGGCGGGCAGGAACATGTTCTGGGCCTTGGCGACCTTGTCGGCCGACAGCCCGAAGGCATCGCCGATTCCGGCCAGCCAGGCGGCTGTGCCATCATGTCCCACCGGGGCCGACCCAACTATCGGGCGACCTGCCGCGTCGAATTCACGCATGGCGGCAGTGTAGAACGGATGGATCGCCGCCACCGCGCCGCAATCGAGCGCGGCGTAAAGCTCGCGCCATTCGCGGGCCGGGACGACCGGGCCGCAAGCCAGCCCCAGCGGGTCGAGCATCTGCCCGATCACGATGGGATCGGCCGGGAACATCTCGCCCAGAAGGGTCACGGTCGGGCGGTCCGACACGCCGCCCTCGGGCGCCGCGACGGGGCCGGCCTCGATTTCCTTGCGGGCGTAGTTGAGCATCGCGCCCGCCAGCACGTCCTTGGCCTCGGCATGGGTCGGCACGCCGAATCCCGGCACGTCGATGCCGACGATTCGCACGCCGTTGATCTCGTCGGGCAGAAGCCGGAGCGGCACGCCCGAAGCGGTCGGCACGCAGAGGTTGGTCACCACCACCGCGTCATAGCGGTCGGGATCGGCCAACTCATGCACCGCGTCGCGGATATCCTCGAAGAGCTTGCCGGTGACGAGCGTCTCCGAGCTGAACGGCACATAGCCGATGGACCGCCGCGCCCCGTAGAAATGGGACACGAAGGACAGCCCGTAGACGCAGCAGGCCGAGCCCGACAGCACGGTCGCCACACGGCGCATCCGAAGCCCCACCCGAAGGCTGCCGAAGGCCGGGCACATGCTTTGCGGCCGGTCATGCGGGCCCTGCGGGTAGTCCTTTGCATATTGGTCGAGAATATCCGAGGCGCCCGCCGCGCGGGCCGCCTTCTCCATCTCGGCCGCTCCGGCATGGCAGCCCATGCCGTCGCCCAGACGAGGATCGGCGCCTTCGGGAGGGTTTCCGGCCTCCCGGGGCGTGCCCTCGATCACCTCAGCGGTGTGGGCCTCGTCATATTTGACCTCTTCGGTCATGCGTCCTCCAGTTCGCGCGCAGGCGCGGCGGCCTCCGCGGCCGGCGCCTCCTGGATTTCTGCGATTTCAGCGGGGTCGCGGTCCTCGTCGTGACACGAGAGGGCCTCAAGCACATTGTCCCAGCGGGACATCTGATTGAGATCAAACATCGTCATAGACCACTTCGAGAGATTTCTTCGGCTTGGCGTTCTTGCCGCGCATGTCGGCATCGGTCGCCGGGGTCAGTTCGAAATCGGCGCCCACATCCTCGGGCGCGAACAGCCCCAGCAGACCGTCATTGGTCAGCGGCGCCGGACGGATCGGCGGCGCGTCGGCCACGGCCGAGGCGAGCCCGGCAAAGAGATCGCCCCAGGGGCCTTCATGGGTGCCGACGATCTGGTAATTGGCCGATTTCCGGCGCAGATCCTCGTCCTGCGGGATCGCCGCCAGCACGGGGATATCCACCGCCTTGGCGAAGGCCTGGGCCTCGCCGGTGCCGTCATCCTTGTTGATGACCAGCCCCGCGACGCCGACATTGCCGCCGAGTTTGCGGAAATACTCGACCGCCGAGCAGACATTGTTGGCCACGTAAAGCGATTGCAGGTCGTTCGAGCCGACCAGGATCACCTTCTGCGCCATGTCGCGGGCGATCGGCAGGCCGAAGCCGCCGCAGACCACGTCGCCGAGGAAATCGAGCAGCACATAGTCGAAATCCCAGTCGTGGAAGCCGAGTTTCTCCAGCAACTCGAAGCCGTGGATGATGCCGCGTCCGCCGCAGCCGCGGCCGACCTCGGGCCCGCCCAGCTCCATCGCGAAGACGCCGTTGCGCTTGAAGCAGACATCGCCGATGGCGACCTCTTCGCCCGCGAGCTTCTTCTTGGTCGAGGTCTCGATGATGGTCGGACAGGCCTTGCCGCCGAACAGAAGAGACGTGGTATCCGATTTCGGGTCGCAGCCGATCAACAGGACGCGCTTGCCCATTTCGGCCATCATGTTCGACAGATTCGCCAGCGTGAAGGACTTGCCGATGCCGCCCTTGCCGTAGATCGCGATGATCTGCGTCTTCTTGGTGGGTTCGGACACGGGGATTTCGTCGTCCAGCGGCGCGTTCGCCTCATCGCGAAGGCGCTGGTCGATGTCTTTGATATTCGGGACGTCAAGCGTCATGAACGGCTCCCCAGTTCAGGATCATTTTCAGACAGGCAGGATCGTTGAAGGCGGTGTCATAGGCTTCTGCGGCCTTTTCCGCCGGAACGCTGTGGGTGATCAGCCCCCCCAGCGACAGCGCACCCGACTCGACGAGCTGGCGCGTTGCAATCAGGTCCTCGCGTTCCCATTCGGCAGCGATGCGCAGCCGGGCCTCCTTCATGAAGGCGGCCGGGAAGGCGAAGGAAATCGGGTCGGTATAGAACCCGGCCAGAACCACCTCGCCGCCCTTGGCGATGCGGGTGATCAGCGTATCGAGCAGCGAGCCCACGCCCGAGGCGTCGTAGATGGTGCGGTAGTCGCGGCGCGGATCGTCGTCGGGGTGCAGCACCTCATAGCCCATGGCGCCGCCCTGCCGGTCGGGATTGATTTCCCAGACGGTGGGCGCGGGGGCGCCGGCGGCGATGGTCAGGCGGGCCAGCAGGCGGCCGAGGACACCATGGCCGACGATCAGTTCGGGCATCTTCTTGTCGACACCGGCCAGCGCATGGCGCGCGGTCGCGGCCAACGCCAGCAGCGCGCCTTCCGGCCCGAGCCCCGGGTCGATCCGGGTCACGCGGCTGGCATCGGTGACCAGCCGCCGGGCCGAGCCGCCGAACAGGCCGCGCGCGCCCTCGTAGCAATTGGCGCCGGGGACGAAGATATGCTCGCCGACCTTGAAATTGGTCTCGGACCCGGCCTCGATCACCTCGCCCGCGGATTCGTAGCCCGGCACCAGCGGATAGCCCATCCCCGGAAAGGGCGGCATCTCGCCGGTATAGAAAAGCTTCTCGGTGCCGGTGGAAATGCCGGAATGGGAAATCTCGACCACAAGATCCCTGGGTCCGGGCTCCGACAGGCCGAGTTTGCCGAGACCGATTTCCCGAGGCCCCCGGAGGATGACAGCGGTCGTCTCCATGGACATCTCCCTTCCTGACGCTTGCCCGCTTGAACGGGACTCACTCATTGGTGATTGGCTTTTGTCAGTTTAAATGGACAGGTGCGAGTGTCAACTTTTTTAGACAGATCGCACCGACCATTATGTCGCCCCGGGCTTGTGCCCCACGACCACCGAGGCGATGAAGGGACGACGCGTCGGGGGCATCTCAACCCCTTGGAAACCCGCCTCTTTCATCATTTCGGCCAAACGCTCGGGGGACCGCGCCCGCCCGGTCTGCATCGCCATGCAGTAGAAGGCGAAATAAGCGTCTCCCGCCCGGTTGGGCCGGGCGCCGCCCGCCATCGGCTCGGAAACGATCAACCGCCCGCCCGGCGGCAGGGCGCCGAAGATCTTCCCCATCAGCGCCCGCACGGTCTCGTCCGAGTGATCGTAGCAGACCCGAACCAGCGAGACCGCATCGGCCCCTTCGGGCAGGGGATCGTCACGGAAGCTGCCGCCCGTCACCGTCACCCGCTCCGACAGGCCCAGCGCCCGGAACCGATCTTCGGCGGCGGGGACGACAGCGGGCAGGTCGAACAGCATCATCTTCAGCCCGGGACAGGCCGCGCCCGCCGCGGCGAGAAAGGCACCGGTACCGCCGCCCACATCCATCAGCCGCGCGATTCCGTCCAGCGCGCCGCTGCGCAGGGTCTCTTCGGCGACCAGCGCCTGACTGTCGGCCATCAGCGCCGAATAGCGCCTTGCGGTCTCGGGATCCTCGGCCGCGCCGGCGCCGAAGACATAGGGCCAGAACCGCGCCAGCTCCGTGTCGGTCTCGCCGCGCAAAAGCGCCACCGGGTCCTCGAGATCGCGATAGAAGACATCGTGATGGCGGATCATGCCGACCACGCCCGGCGCCCCCATCAGCGCTGCGCCCAGCGCGGAAAGCTGATAGCCGCCGCCCACGCGCTCGAACAGGCCGAGCGCGGTGCCGGCCTGCATCAGCACCTCCATCCGTTCGACCGGAAGGGACGCGCGATGGGCCAGCGCCGCGAGGCTTTGCGGCGCATCGCAGGTGGCCTCCAGAAGGTCCAGCTCGACCACGGCGCGCAGCACCTGACTGTAGACAAAGCCCGAGACCAGATCGAACATCCGCTCGCCCTCGCGCCGGACATGGCCGCGGGTCAGAAAGAACCGGCTGGCCCAGCTTTGAAAGCCCGGGCTTGCGATCTTGCGGTTGCGCCAGCGGCGCCAGCCGGACCCGCGCCTTGGCGCAGGTCCGGGGCCGGAGAGGATCTCGGTCATTCGGCGGGCTGACGCGCGGGTTCGGGGATCAGCCGCTCGGCCATGTGACGCACCATCTGCGCCAGATCGGCCTCGCCCGGACAGGAGGGAATCGAGGCGATGGCGCCCGACAGGATATCGCGGAAACGCTGCACCGCGCCCTCGACGCCCAGCTCGGTCACGGCGCTGGGGCGGCCATGGGCCGCGTCCTGACCCGCGGGCTTGCCCATCGCCTCGGCATCGAGCAGCGCGTCCTTCAGATCGTCGGCCACCTGGAAGGCTTCGCCGATGCGGTCGCCCAGCTCTTCCCAGGGCTCGGCCGGCTGGCCGGCCGCCACCGCGCCCATGCTGGTCGCGGCGATGAACAGCGCGCCGGTCTTGGCCCGGTGATAGGCCGAGAGATCGATCTTTTCCTCGCTTTCCCAGCCCTGACCCGCGCAGATGCCATAGGGCATGCCTGTACGCTGGCCCAGGATGCGGATCAGCTCGACCGCGCGGGCACAGTCGTGATGCGCGGCCCGCGCGATCACCTCGAAGCCCGCGACGATCAGGCTGTCGCCGGTCAGAAGCGCCAGCGGCTGGCCATAGGCCTTGTGCAGGGCGGGCTTGCCGCGGCGGATATCGGCATCGTCGAAACAGGGCATGTCGTCATGCACGAGGCTGGCGCAATGGATCAGCTCGATCGAGATCGCGGCGGCATCGGCCAGCGCCGGGCGGTCGTCGCCGCAGGCGCGCGCGACATTTAGGCAGATCGTCGGCCGGATCCGGGCGCCGCCGGGCGTCATGGCATATTCGAAGGCCGATGCCAGTTTGCCGGGCGCGGCCCCTGCCTGCCCCTCGGCAATCGCCTGCCGCATCGCGGCCTCGATTCGCGCCGAAATGTCCATGAACGGCTCCCCAATGCTCGGCCCGCCGCCCCTCCACGCAGCTGTCAGGACGGCGAGACATTCAAGATTGTAAATCAGGGTGGACAGTCTATGGTCCCGAGTCAACATTCCTTGAGGTGGATCAAAAATGGCCGGATCGGCGGGAAAAGTCGTCGTGATCGGGGCCGGGATGGGCGGGCTTTCAGCCGCGATCCGGCTGGCCCATGGCGGGTTCGAGGTCGAGGTCGTCGACCGCGCGCCGGTGCCCGGCGGCAAGATGCGCACCTTTGCCAGCGATGCAGGCCCGGTCGATGCAGGCCCCACGGTGATGACCCTGCGCCCGGTCTTCGAGGAGCTGTTCGACAGCGTCGGCGCCAGGCTGTCCGACTATGTCACCCTGCACCGCGAGGAGGTCCTGGCACGGCACTGGTGGCCGGACGGCTCGACGCTTGATCTCTTCGCCTCGCGCGAGCAAAGCGCCGATGCGGTGGGCCGCTTCGCGGGCGCGCGGGCCGAGAAGGAGTTCCGCGCCTTCTGCCGCCGGGCCGAGCGGCTCTACCGCGCCTTCGACGCGCCGATGATGCGCGCGGCCGAACCCTCGCAGGGGGCCCTGACCCGGCATGTTATGACCCATCCCTGGCTGGCGCTTGACATGGCGCCGCACCGGAGCCTGGCAAAGGCCCTGGGCAAGGGCTTTTCCGACCGGCGGCTGGCCCAGCTCTTCGGGCGCTACGCGACCTATGTCGGCGGCTCGCCCTTCCGCTCGCCCGCGCTGCTGTCGCTGATCTGGCACGCCGAGGAACAGGGCGTCTGGCGGGTCGAGGGCGGCATGCACCGGCTGGCCCGCGCGCTGGAACAGCTGGCCCATGACAATGGCGTGCGCTTCACCTTCGGGAGCCGCGCCACCCGGATCGAGATCCAGCGCGGTGCGACGGCGGCGGTGCATCTCGACAGCGGCGCCCGGCTGGCGGCCGATGCGGTGGTGTTCAACGGCGACCCGGCTGCGCTGGCAGCCGGGCTGCTGGGCGAGGGCCTGCGCGAGACGGTGCCCCCCGAGGCGATCCGCCCGCGCAGCCTCTCGGCCTATGTGTGGTCCTATGCCGCAGTGCCGCACGGCCCCGAGATGGTTCACCACAATGTCTTCTTCTGCGAGGACGCTCACACGGAATTCGACCCCATCGCGGCCGGGCAGATGCCCGAGGATCCGACGCTTTACATCTGCGCTCAGGACCGCGGCACGGGCCGCAGCCCCGAAGGGCTGGAACGGTTCGAGATCATCATGAACGGGCCGCCCGTCGATGACGGGGCAGACCCGACCGACGAGGAGCAAGAGACGTGCCGGACACGCACCTTCCAGACGCTGGCCCGGTTCGGGCTGACCTTCGATCCGCGGCCAGGGAGTCAGGCGCTGACGACGCCACGCCAGTTCGCGAAACTGTTTCCGGCCTCGGACGGATCCCTTTACGGGCGGAGCCCGCACGGGCTGACGGCGGCGCTGAAGCGGCCGACGGCACGGACGAAAGTCGCGGGGCTCTATCTGGCGGGGGGCGGGACGCATCCCGGCGCGGGCATCCCGATGGCAACCCTCTCCGGACGGCACGCGGCCGAGGCGATCTTGACGGACCGTGCTTCGCTCTCGATGTCCCCGCGAACGGCTATGCCTGGTGGTATATCGACGGCATAAGCCATGACGGCGAGCGGTCGATCTCGATCATCTCCTTCATCGGCTCGGTATTCTCGCCCTGGTATCGCTGGTCGGGCCGGAAGAGCCCGGAAAACCACTGCTGCATCAACGTCGCGACCTACGGGCCGGGCGGGCGCTGGACGATGACCGATCGCGGTCGCGACGCACTGCGCCAGACCCGCGACACGTTCGAGGTCGGGCCCTCCAAGCTGACCTGGGCCGGTGGCAAGCTGGTTTTCGATATCGACGAGATGAGCTGGCCGCATATGAGCCGGCTGAAGGGCCGGGTGACGGTCACACCCTCGGCCGTGACCGGGGTCGAACTGCCGCTCAAGGCCGATGGCAGCCATGTCTGGCGCCCCTTCGCACCGTCCTCGGAGATCGAGGTCGACCTGAACCAGCCCGGCTGGCAATGGAAAGGCCACGGCTATTTCGACGCCAATTTCGGCACCGCCGCGCTCGAGGACGATTTCAGCTACTGGACCTGGGGGCGCTTCCCGACCAAGGCGAACGGCGCCTGGTGCTTCTACGATGCCTCGGTGAGGGACGGCTCGGAGCTGGCAGTGGGCGTGCATTTCGACGCGGACGGCCGGGCCGAGGTGGTGGAGGCTCCGCCGCGGACGCGTTTCTCCCGGTCGAAATGGCTGGTCCGGCGCGAAACGCGGGCCGATCCCGGCTACAGGCCACGGCAGGTGCATGACATGCTGGATGCGCCCTTCTACTGCCGCTCGGCGGTCCGCACCAGGATATTCGGCGAAGAGGTCGTGGGCGTGCATGAAGCGCTCGACCTCGACCGCTTCGCCAGTCCGCTGATCAAGCCGATGCTGGCGGTCAAGGTTCCGCGCAAGCCGGGATGGAGATTTCCAACCTAGGGGCCGGGCACGATTTTTCGACGAAAAATCGGGGACCGCGACCGGCGCGGCCGCTCAATCGAGCCGCCGCGCCTCGTCGACCAGCATGATCGGAATGCCGCCGCGGATCGGGAAGGCCAGCCCGGCCGCCTTCGAGACCAGCTCCTGGCGGTCGGCATCATAGGCGAGGGGCCCCTGGGTCATCGGACAAACCAGCGATTCGAGCATCTTGCGGTCGGCCTGAACGGCATCGGTCATTGCATCTTCTCCTCATCATCGCCGCTTCGTAGGGCAAATTCGATGAGGGTCACAAGCGTTTCGCGCCGCGTCGACAGCGAGGGCGCCTCGAGAAGCGCCTGTTTGTCCTCGGGAGCAAAGGGGCAGAGCATCGACAGCGAGTTGATCAGAAGCTCATCCTCGGCCTCGCGCAGGCTGTCCCAGTCGGTCGACAGGCCCCGGCTTGCAAAGAACCGCCCGAGCAGCCTGAGAAAGGCGTCGCGGTCGAAACCATGATCGTCCTCACCCGGACCGAGGTCGCGGTCGAAGCCGTCCCAGACGACATCGGCCCGGATATAGGGCATGAACCCGGCCTGATCGCGGGTGATGCGGAAGCGCGAGATCCCCGAGAGCGTCAGCATGTAGCGCCCGTCCTCGGTTTCCGAAAACGCCGTCACGCGGCCGGCACAGCCGATCGCATGCAGCTTCTGCTCGTCCGAGCCGGGCACTTCGCGCGGCTGCACCATGCCGATCAGCCGGTGCGGGGTCTTCAGGGTGTCGTCGAGCATCGCCAGATAGCGCGGCTCGAAGATGTGCAGGGGCAACCGCGCACGGGGCAGCAACAGCGCCCCGGGCAGCGGGAACAGGGGGAGGGTATCGGGCAGGTCGACCGCTGAGAACATGCCCGAGAAGCTAGGCCGGACCATCCGTCAGGCAAATATCATCGAGGACAGTTTCCGGCGGCCTTTCAGCACGATGGGATCCTGCGGCCGGAGCGCCTCGAAAATGGTGAAGAGCTGGGCTTTCGCGGCCCCGTCATTCCACTCGCGGTCGCGGCGGAACAGCTCCAGCAATTCGTCGACCGCGGCCTCGACCTCACCTCCGGCATGGAGCGCCTTGGCAAGCTCGAAGCGCGCCGCGTGATCGTCGGGATCGTGATCGACCGCGGCGCGCAGCTCGGCCACGGGCCCGGCCTCGGCGGCCTGGCGCGCCAGCGCGACCTGGGCCCGGGCCGCCTCGACCTCGGGTGCCCCGGCGATCTCGGGCAGCACCGCCGCCAGGAATTGTTCGGCCTGATCGACTTCGCCCAGCGCCAGATGCGCGCGCGCGAGCCCGCCATAGGCGGCGGCATTCTTCGGATCCTCGCCGAGGATCGCGGCGAAGGTCTGCGCGGCCTCGACCGCGGCGCCCTCGGCCAGAAGCTCCTCGGCGGCGGCCACCGCCTCGGCAAGCCCGCCATCGCCGCCCATCGCCGCCACGCGCTCGACAAAGGCCTGGACCTCGGAGGCGGGCAGCGCGCCCTGGAAGCCGTCGACCGGCTGACCCTGATAGAAGGCATAGACCGTCGGGATCGACTGGATCCTGAGCTGCGCCGCGATGGTCTGGTTGCGGTCGACATCGACCTTGGCCATCCGCACCTTGCCGCCCGCCGCGGTCACCGCCTGTTCCAGCATCGGGCCCAACGTCTTGCAGGGGCCGCACCAGGTCGCCCAGAAATCGACGATCACCGGCACCTCCTGCGAGGCCTCGATCACATCGGCCATGAAGCTCGCTTCGGTGACCTCCTTGATCAGGGCCTCCCCGGCCCCGCCCGTCTCCGTGGTCTTGCCACCCAGTTCCAGCATGTTCTCCATCTCCGTCCGTCAGGGAGTTGTGCAATATATGAGGCGTTCGCGGCAAAACCCAAGGGCGAAGGCCCATAGAGTCCTACAGGTCGAAGCGCGCGAAAACCGGCACATGGTCAGAGGGCTTGTCCCAGCCGCGCACCGGCCTCAGGATCCGGCTGTCAGCAGCCGCCCCGGCAATGTCGGGCGTCGCCCAGAGATGGTCGAGCCGGCGCCCCTTGTCGGCGGCATCCCAGTCGCGCGCGCGGTAGGACCACCAGGAATAGAGCTTGCCTTCGGGAATATGCGCCCGGGTCACGTCGACCCAGCCGCCCGCCTCCTGCGCCGCGCCGAGGTGATCGACCTCGACGGGCGTATGGCTCACGATCTTGAGAAGCTGCTTGTGCGACCAGACATCCTCCTCGCCGGGCGCGATGTTGAGATCGCCGACCAGGATCGCGCGCTCGGGGCGGCTGTCGCGGAAGAAATCGCGCATCTCTGAGAGAAAATCGAGCTTCTGGCCGAATTTGACGTTCACCTCGCGGTCGGGCACATCGCCGCCCGCGGGAACGTAGAAATTGTGCAGCAGCACGCCGTTTTCCAGCCGAGCGGCCACATGCCGGGCCTGGTCGAGCCCGGCGAAATCGACCGAACCGGCATCCTCGAGCGGCAGCTTCGAAAGGATCGCGACGCCGTTATAGCCCTTTTGCCCGCGCGCCACGACATGGGTATAGCCGAGCGGCGCGAAGGCCTCGAGCGGCAGCTTGTCGACCGGGCATTTGCATTCCTGCAAACAAAGGATGTCGGGCGCCTCCTCCTCCATCAGACGGGCGACCAGCGGGGCACGCAGGCGGACCGAATTGATGTTCCAGGTGGCAAGGGTGAAGGGCATCGGGGTCTCCTTGTCCGGGCCGCCGGCGGGCGGCTGCGCGCGACCCTAGACGGCGACGCCCCGGGGCTCAAGCCGAAGCCTGCGCCTATTCCGGGTCGCCATCCTCGATCAGGACATAGGCCGAGGCACCGGGCAGATAGCGCTGATGGGCGCAGCCCGCCCCGGTACAGAAATCGCGATGCAGCCGCGGCCCCGTGCGGCAGGAAACATGGCTGAAATCGACCGTGATCTCGGGATAGGCCGAGCCGGGCAGCAGACGTTCGCGTACCGCTCCCGCGCCGATCTCGGCCCCCGAGCGGCCCAGCGCCCGGCATTCGCGGTCGGTGCGCGCCTTCAGCGTCTCGTCGAAGGCGCGTCGCATCTCGGCCGGGTCGGGCCGCACTGCCAGCGGCGGCGGGCATCCAGACAGCGCGGCATCGAGCGCCTCGGCCGCGCCGCTCAGCCGGAAATCGACCGGCGCGCCCAGATAGTCGTAAAGGACAAGTGTCGTCTCTCTGCGCATCGCGGTCAGGAACTCGGCATCCGGCCGGGCCAGCGCAACGCCCGAGCGCCCCGTCCAGGCAATCAGGAAATGCCGCGCGCCGATCTTGGCGGGACGTTCGAAAGCGCCATCGGGCGGCTCGGCCCCGTCGGTCAGAACCCCCATCACAGGCTGACCGTCAGGGCCGCAGGCCACCGCCAGTTCGGCAGAGCCCTCGAACCCGACCTGATAGGCGCTGGTCATCTGCCAGGACTGCCAGCCGGGAAGAACCGACCAATAGCCGGGAATGTCGGTCGCGGCCCTTGCGGCCGCACCGATCTGGCAGAGGGCACATAAAATGCCTAAAAAACAGGTCCATCGCCCCGACATGACGCAAGAATTGCGCAACCGGAGCGCGGCTACAAGGCCAAAAGCAACCGTCATGGATGCAACACGCCGCGCCTGCGCCGACGCTCTCAGGCGACCAGACGGTAGCCGCCGGATTCGGTGACCAGAAGCCGGGCATTGGACGGATCGGGCTCGATCTTCTGGCGCAGCCGGTAGATATGGGTTTCGAGCGTATGCGTCGTCACCCCGGCATTATAGCCCCAGACCTCGTGCAGCAGCACGTCGCGCGCCACCACCCCTTCCGAGGCGCGATAGAGGAACTTCAGGATGTTGGTTTCCTTCTCGGTCAGCCGGATCTTGCGGTCGTCTTCGGTGATCAGCATCTTCATCGCGGGCTTGAAGGTGTAAGGTCCGAGCTGGAACACCGCATCCTCGGATTGTTCATGCTGACGCAGCTGGGCGCGGATCCGGGCCAGAAGCACCGGAAACTTGAACGGTTTCACCACATAGTCATTGGCCCCCGAATCGAGCCCGAGGATGGTATCGGCATCGCTGTCATGCCCGGTCAGCATCAGGATCGGGCATTTGACCCCCTGCTTGCGCATCAGCCGGCACAGCTCGCGCCCGTCGGTATCGGGCAGGCCCACATCGAGAATCACCAGCTCGTAGATCGCCGAGCGCGCCTTCTCCATCGCCTCGACGCCGCTTCCGGCCTCGAACACGTCGAAATCCTCTGTCATCACCAGCTGCTCGCTCAGGGCTTCGCGCAGGTCGGTATCATCGTCCACCAGAAGGATCTTCTTCAGGGTGCTCATGGCGTCCTCCTTTATCTCTGCCGCTCAGATGTCGCCCCGCAGGGTGCGCTCAAGATTTGCGACATGGTCTTCACGCAAGCGTGTGCCGGAACAGGGAATTGTTTCAAATATCCGGGAATTGTGGCTTAACCCCTCCCGAAGAAAGAGGATTGGCTCATGCGTCTTGGCCCCGGCAGCACCGAAAGACTGGCCCGCGCCCGCGGCGATCTCAGGATGGGGGTTCCCGTGGTGGTGGGGCCGCTGGTCGTCGTCGCGGCAGAGACCCTGACGCCCGAACGGCTGGCGGCGCTGCGCGCGCTGGGGGGCACGCCGGTGCTGGCGATCACCGCAAGGCGGGCCGAAACCCTGAAGGCACGGCCCTATGACGGCGATATCGCGCGGCTTCTGCTGCCCGGCGAGGTCGGCACCGACTGGGTGCGCGCCGTGGCCGACCCGGCCGACGATCTCGACAAGCCGCTGCTCGGCCCCTTCACCTCGGCCCGGGGCGGAGCGGCCGAGGCCCATCGCGCGGCCATCGCGCTGGCCAAGTCGGCGCGGCTGCTGCCCGCGGTCCTGGCCCTCGCGCCGGACGCGCCCGAGGCGCTGGCCGGGGCCGAGGGGCTGACCCGCGTCACCCTCAAGGAGGCGGCGCTGGCCCGGGCCGAGGGCACGACGCTGGCCGAGGTGGTCTCGGCACGGGTGCCGCTCGAGGTCTCGAAGGCGGGGCGGCTGCATGTCTTCCGCCCGGCCGATGGCAGCGAGGAGCATTACGCCGTCGAGATCGGCAGCCCGCCCCGTGGCGAACCGGTTCTGGCCCGGCTGCATTCGGCCTGTTTCACCGGCGATCTGATCGGCAGCCTGAAATGCGATTGCGGCGCGCAGCTGCGGGCCGCGCTGACCCAGATGGGGGCCGAGGGCGCAGGCGTGCTGCTCTATCTCAACCAGGAGGGGCGCGGCATCGGGCTGGCCAACAAGATGCGGGCCTATTCGCTGCAGGATCAGGGCTTCGACACGGTCGAGGCCAATCACCGGCTGGGCTTCGAGGATGACGAGCGCGATTTCCGCATCGGCGCGGCGATCCTGCGCGAGATGGGCTTCTCTGCGGTGCGGCTGATGACCAACAACCCGGCCAAGATCGAGATGATGCGCGCCCGGGGCGTCGAGGTCACCGAGCGCGTGCCCCTCAAGGTGGGGCACACGCCCGAGAATGCCCGCTATCTGGCCGTCAAGGCGCAGAAATCCGGGCATCTTCTGTAAGGCAGGAAGGGCTCAGCCCTGATGCGGTGCCCGCATTTCGCGCAGCGCGGATTCGATGGCGCGCCAGGTCCGCGCATCCTCGGCCCTGCCATCCTTCTCGAGCGCGGCGGCCTTCTGCGCCGCCTCCGCCTGGGCCTTGTCGCCGCGTGCCGCAAGCAGCGAACGGGCATAGTCCATCACCTTGGCCGTTTCCATCTGTTGCTCCTCCGTTACAACCGACGCCGTCCGGGTCGCGGGCGCCTGTCGCCAGACTAGCACATTCCGGCCGGAATCGCGCGACGCCGCGTCAGAGGGCTTTTGCCGCGCCCCGGCCCGGGGCAGTCTGGGCCGATGCCCCATACCGACGATCTTGTCCTGACCCCGACCCATCTGCGCTTTGCCGGGCGCCGCTTTGCCTGCAGTATCGGCCGGGGCGGGCTCACCTCCGACAAGCGGGAGGGCGATGGCGCGACGCCGCGCGGCCTGCACCGGATCGTGGGCATGCTCTACCGGCCCGACCGGCTGTTGCCGCCCGCGCCCTGGGCCCGCGCCATCGGGCCCGCCGATCTGTGGTCGGACGATCCGGACGATCCGGCCTATAACCGGCTCGTCCGCGCCCCGCATGGCTTCAGCCATGAGCGGCTGCGCCGGGCCGATCCGCTCTACGATCTGGTGCTGCTGACCGACTGGAACTGGCCCGATGCCCGGCCCGGCAAGGGCTCGGCCATCTTCCTGCATCAATGGCGGCGGCCACGCTATCCGACAGCGGGCTGCATCGCCTTCCGCCGCCGCGACCTGCACTGGATCGCGGGCCGGATCCGGCCTGGCAGCCGTCTTATCGTGCCCTGAGAGCGGGCCCGGCTGTTTCTGTTGAAAAACGCGCCTGCGGGGCCACCGCGCACCAGGTCACAGGACATGGTTCAGATTTTTCGCGCCCCTGCCTCATGAGCAGATCCGTTTTGCCCCTGTGAGGAACGCCATTCCAAACCCAGGCGACCTCTCGGCCGCTGCCGGAGTTTTTCAGCGCAATCGGCTCAGCGCGGACGCCGGGGCGGCACGTTGCCGCCGCGACCGGGCTTCGGAGCACCGCGCTTGGCCCCGCCAGCGGGCCTCGCCCCCTTGCCCTTCGGCGCGCCCGGACGCTCGACCCGCTTCGAGGGGTCGGAGGCATCGGGCCGGCGCCGCTCGGCCGGAGCCGTATCGCCCGCCGCAGGACGCTTGTCCTTCGGCCAGTCCCTCGAGGCGCCTTTCGGGCCGGTTTTCGGACCGGTTTTCGGGCCGCGCGCGGGCCCGTCCTTCCAGCCGTCTTTCCGTCCGTCCTTGCGGCTGTCCTTGCGATTATCCTTCCGCTCGTCCTTGCGGGCATCCTTCCAGCCGTCCTTCCGCCCCTCTTTCGCACGCGGGCCGCTGGCCTCGCTGCGTGGGGCGGAACGTTCGGCGTCATGGCGCGGCTTGCGCGGCCGCTCGACCGGTGCGGCATCGGCTTCGCGCCGGGGCGCCTTGGGCTTCGGCGCATCCGCTTTGGCGGGACGGTCCTCACGCCGCTCTGGGCGGGGCGTCGGCCGGGCCTCGAAATCGGGTTTGACCCGGGGCGCCCCGGCAGCCTCGGGGCGGGGCGCCGAAGCTTCGGGCACGGCTGATTCGGCAGGCTGCGGGCACGGCGCGCGCTCGGACCGGACTTCCGGCCGGGGCCGCTCGGAACGCGGACGGTCAGATTTCGGGCGGTCGGATTTCGGACGATCCGATTTCGGGCGGGACCCGCGGGTATCCTCGACCGGGCCGTCGAAGCGTTTGGCGGTGATATCGTCCTCGAGCAGCCCGTCCGGACCGATCCGCGCGACAAAACCCGGCACCGCGGCCTCGGCGATCTCGACCAGCGAGGTCCTGGCCTGGAGCTGAATGCGGCCGATCTGCGACCGTTCGAGATTTCCGGCCCGGCAGACCAGCGGCAACAGCCAGCGCGGCTCGGCCCGGCGGTCGCGCCCGACCGACAGCTCGAACCAGACCGAGGGCCCGAAAGGCGGACGCTCGGGGCGCGCACCGGGCGCGGCGGGGGCGTTCAGCTCCTCGGGCGCGGAAAGCCCGGCGCGGTAGAGCCTCAGGCAGGCGGCCGCGATCGTCTCGGGGCTGCGCTCGGCCAGAAGACGGGCGGCAAAGGCTGCCTCGGCCTCGGTCGGTTCGGCCTCCCAGATCGGATCGGCCAGCAGACGGGTCTCGTCCAGCGCGAGGATTTCCTCGGGCGTCGGCGCCAGGATCCATTCGGCCTCGATCTTGGCCCATTTCAACAGCCGCCCCGCCTTCTTGGCCAGCTTGTCGGGCACGATCAGTGCCGAGATCCCCTTGCGCCCGGCCCGGCCGGTGCGGCCCGAACGGTGCAGCAGCGCCTCGGTATTGCTGGGCAGATCGGCATGGATCACCAGATCGAGATTGGGCAGGTCGATGCCGCGCGCGGCCACATCGGTCGCCACGCAGACCCGCGCCCGGCCGTCGCGCATCGCCTGGAGCGCATGGCTGCGCTCGTCCTGGCTGAGCTCGCCCGAGAGGCTCACCGCCGACAGGCCCCGGTTGGCAAAGCGCGCCGCCAGACGGCTGACCGCGGCCCGGGTATTGGCAAAGACGATGGCGGTGGGCGCATCGTGGAAGCGCAACAGGTTGATGATGGCATGTTCGGCATCGGCCGCCGTCACCTGCACCGCCTTGTAGGCGATATCGGCATGCTGGCTGCCCCGCGACAGCGTCGTCACCCGGACCGCGTCGCGCTGGTAAAGCTTGGCAAGCTCGGCGATCGCGGGCGGCACCGTCGCCGAGAACAGCAGCGTGCGCCGCCCGGCCGGCGCCGCGCCCAGCATGAATTCGAGATCCTCGCGGAAGCCGAGATCGAGCATCTCGTCGGCCTCGTCCAGCACCACCGCGCGGATGTCGGACAGATCGAGCGCGCCGCGGGTGATATGGTCGCGCAGCCGCCCGGGCGTGCCGACGACGATATGCGCGCCCCGGTCGAGCGCCCGGCGCTCGTCGCGGGCATCCATGCCGCCCACGCAGGACACGACCTTCCCTCCCGCCCGGGCATAAAGCCAGATCAGTTCTCGCTGGACCTGCAGGGCCAGTTCGCGGGTCGGCGCGATGACAAGGGCCAGCGGTGCCGCGGGCGGCCCCATCCGGTCCTCCTCGCCCATCAGCGTCGGCGCGATGGCAAGGCCGAAGCCCACCGTCTTGCCCGAGCCGGTCTGGGCCGAGACCAGGAGATCGGCCCCGGCAAGCTCGGGGGCGGTGACGGCCTTCTGCACGTCGGTCAGCGTGTCGAACCCGCGTTCGGCGAGGGCTACGGAAAGAGACGGGATCATGTGGGGACCATCCGTGGGGCAGGCGCACCGGCATGGCGGGCCAAAGATTGCATCGCTAGGGTATCGCGCCCGGCATGTCTAGGCAATTGATCCTGCAGGCCTATGGGAACGGGGCTTTGCAAACGGGCCTCTGACGGGTCTTTGAGGGCGGGCATATGTAGGCGGGCCGCGAGGCGCTGCGCTTTCCCGTCGCGGCATTGCAGGCCATATCCTGCCCCGCTGCGCGGATCTGGATCTGGCTTTCGGACGGGCCTGTGGCTATAGCCGAGACATGACAGATACCCTGCCCCCCTGCCCCGAATGCGCCTCGAGCTTCACCTATCAGCTCGATGCGCTGCTGAGCTGTCCGGAATGCGGCCATGAATGGGCGCCGGATACAAATGAACCCTCCGAGGAGGCCGGGTCCGGCATCCGCGACAGCGTCGGCAACCTGCTGCAGGATGGCGATACCGTGACCGTGATCAAGAGCCTCAAGGTCAAGGGCGCCTCGGCGCCGCTCAAGGTCGGCACCAAGGTGCGTGGCATCCGTCTGGTCGCGGGCGATCACGATATCGACTGCACCATCCCGGGCTTCGGCAAGATGGGCCTCAAATCGCAATTCGTGAAGAAGGTGCAGGACTAGCGTCGCCTCCGTCAGCGCGGCGCCTTGCGGGACGGACGTCCAGCCGCAACCGTCCCGGACAGGCGGGCGAAGGACCGGACCGCGCCAGTCGCAGGGCCCCGCCATCCTGCCTGCGCGGCAAACTGCCACTGACATTTGCCATTGAATCCTCCCATATGCGGTCAGAAACTGCAGCAATCAGCCAGTGAGGTGCCCCATGCCGTCTCTACGGAAGCTTCTCGGCCAGGGAGGCCGTATCGCGCTCCTGTTGCTGGTGCTTTATCTTCTTGCGCTGCTCGGGGTCCTGATCGGCCCCTGGTTCAGCATCCTGGCGCTGGTTCTGGTGGCCGTCGCGGCGGCCTGCATCCTTTATATGCGCTATCCCGAGAAGATTAAGCGCTGGCTACCCGCCCTGCCACGCCGCGGCCGCCCTGCCGAACAGCCCGCCCCCGGCCCGCAGCCCGGCATGGCGGCCGCGGCCTCGACCGGGGCCGAGATTTCGGACAAGCCGATCCAGCTTCCGGCGCTGCGCGAGCCCGACCCCGCCGATGAACAGACGGAAGGCGCCTCGAAACTCTCGATGCTGGAGACGCTGGGCTGGAAAAGCCCTGCCGCGATGGCGCGCGATTTCGCCCTGCTCGGGCTGGCGGGCCTCGTGATGGTGGCCGTCGGCCGCCTCCTGCCCGAATGGCCGCTGCTGTCCTGGATCGGCGGCGTGCTCGAGATCGTCGGCTTGCTCTGCGTGCTGTTCAGCTCGGGCGTGCTGTATTCCTTCGGACGCGAGTTCTTCTGGCGCGGCCGCGGCTAGGCCGGGCCCTGCGACGCGAGAGAACAGAAAACGGGCGGCCCCGGAGGGCGCCCGTTGCAAAGGAAACCGCCACCCGAGGCCGCGATCAGGTCAGCCGATCCGGCCCCGGCTTTCGCCGATCTGGCCGCGATGCAGCAGCAGATGATCGAGCAGGACGCAGGCCATCATCGCCTCGCCCACCGGCACCGCCCGAATGCCGACACAGGGGTCGTGGCGCCCCTTGGTCACGACCTCGGTCGACTCGCCCGCGACAGTGACGCTCCGCCGGGGTGTCAGGATCGACGAGGTCGGCTTGACCGCGAAGCGGACCACCACGTCCTGCCCGGTCGAGATGCCCCCGAGAACGCCGCCGGCATGGTTCGAGGCATAGACCGGCCCGTCAGGGCCCATGGTGATCTCGTCGGCATTCTCGACCCCGCTCAGCGCAGCCACCGCCATGCCATCGCCGATCTCGACGCCCTTCACCGCATTGATGCTCATCATCGCGGCCGCCAGATCGGTGTCGAGCTTGCCATAGATCGGTGCGCCGAGCCCCGCGGGCACGCCCGAGGCCACGACCTCGACCACCGCGCCGACCGAATTGCCGGCCTTGCGCAGCGCGTCGATATAGCCTTCCCATTCCGAGGCCGCCAGCCTGTCGGGCGCCCAGAACGGATTGCGCTCGATCTCGTCGGTGTCGAAGCGGGCGCGGTCGATGGCATGGGGACCGATCTGCACCATGTAGCCGGTGATCTTCAGGTTCGGCACCAGCGCCGCCAGCGCGGCCCGCGCCACGCCGCCCGCCGCGACCCGGGCCGCGGTCTCGCGCGCCGAGGAGCGGCCGCCGCCGCGATAGTCGCGGATACCGTATTTCTGCCAGTAGGTGATGTCGGCATGGCCGGGCCGGAAGCTCCGGGCAATCTCGCCGTAATCCTTCGAGCGCTGGTCGGTATTGCGGATCATGAGCTGGATCGGCGTGCCGGTGCTTTGTCCCTCGAACACGCCCGACAGGATCTCGACGGCATCGGGCTCCTGGCGCTGGGTGGTAAAGCGGCTCTGGCCGGGCCGCCGCCGGTCGAGCCAGTGCTGCAGCATCGCCACATCGACCGCGATGCCGGGCGGACAGCCGTCGACCGTCGCGCCAAGCGCGGGTCCGTGGCTTTCGCCCCAGGTGGTGACGCGGAACAGATGGCCGAAGGTGTTCAGGCTCATGGGGCGATCTCCTTTGGCCCATGGGCATACCCGCCGGAGGTCCGCCTCTCAAGGGGTTTGGCTTGGTGTTTGGCTGGGGGTTTGGCTTGCGAAGCCGGGACCGGGGCGCTAGCGTTGCGCTCACCTCGGGGTGCCCACAGGGGCTGAGATGCGCAACCCGCAAACCCGTTGAACCTGACCCGGTTAGAACCGGCGGAGGGAAGGCCCCTGGACAGATTTCCACCCTTGCCCGTCCGCCCCCATCTTTGGAGGAGGACCATGCGTATCCCATTCATTGCAGCGGCGCTCGCCGCAGGCGCCCTGCCCGCATCCGCGGAAGACCGGCCCGTGCTGACGATATACACCTATGAAAGCTTCGTGGCCGAATGGGGCCCCGGCCCGATCGTCGAGGCCGCTTTCGAGGAGACATGCGGCTGCGAGCTGAATTTCGTGGCCGCAGGCGATGGCGCGGCGCTCCTGGCCCGGCTCCGGCTCGAAGGCACGCGCAGCCGGGCCGATCTGGTGCTGGGCCTCGACACCAACCTCACCGCAGCCGCCGCCGAAACCGGGCTGTTCGCGCCCCATGGCCAGGACCCCGACCGGCTCGACCTGCCGGTCGCCTGGGACGACCCGCTGTTCCTGCCCTATGACTGGAGCTATTTCGCCTTCGTCTATGACAGGACCCGGCTGGCCGAGCCGCCGACGAGCTTCGAGGCGCTGATCGCCGCGCCAGGGGATCTGAAGATCGTGATCCAGGACCCGCGCAGTTCGACCCCGGGGCTGGGGCTTCTGTTCTGGATCAAGGCCGCCTATGGCGACCGCGCGCCCGGGATCTGGGAAGGACTTGCGCCGCATATCCTGACCGTCACCAAGGGCTGGACAGAATCCTACGGCCTGTTCATCGACGGCGAGGCCGACATGGCGCTGTCCTACACCACCTCGCCCGCCTATCACCTGATCGCCGAAGATGACGATACCAAGGCCGCCGCGCGCTTCGACGAGGGCCATTACCTGCAGATCGAGGTGGCCGGCATCCTGGCCTCGTCCGACCAACCCGAGCTGGCGCGGCAATTCCTCGACTTCATGTTGAGCGAGCCGTTCCAGGCAGCGATCCCCACCACCAACTGGATGTATCCCGCAGCCACGCCCGAAGCCGGGCTGCCGGCGGGCTTCGAGACCCTGATCCAGCCCGAGACCGCGCTGCTCTTCCCCCCGGACGAGGCCGCGCGGATCCGGAACGAGGCCCTCGCCGAATGGCGCGACGCGCTCAGCCGCTAGGCACTGCAACCGGGATCGGGATCGGCACCGCCGCACTGGCGCTGACGCTCGCGCTCGGCACCATCCTGGCCGTGGCCTGGCGCGCCGAGCCGGGCGGGGCCGGGCTTGGGGCCGCCGATCTGGCGGCGGTGCGCTTCACGCTTCTCCAGGCGCTCGCCTCGGCCGCGCTCAGCAGTCTGCTGGCGGTACCGGTGGCCCGGGCGCTGGCCCGGCGCCGCTTTCCGGGCCGGGGCGTGCTGATCACCCTTCTGGGCGCGCCCTTCATCCTGCCGGTCATCGTCGCGGTGATGGGACTTCTGGCCGTCTTCGGCCGCAGCGGCCTTCTGTCGACCGCGCTCGCGCCGCTCGGACTGGGCCCCGTCGACATCTACGGACCCGGGGGCGTCGTGCTGGCCCATGTCTTCTTCAACCTGCCGCTTGCCACGCGGCTGGTCCTGCAGGGCTGGCTCTCGATCCCGGCCGAACGGTTCCGGCTGGCGGCCGCCCTCGGCTTCGGCCCCGCCGACCGCTTTCGTCATCTCGAGCGTCCGATGCTGCGCGAAGTCCTGCCCGGCACATTCCTCGTCGTCTTCCTGATCTGCCTGACCAGCTTCGCCGTCGCCCTGACGCTGGGCGGCGGCCCCCGCGCAACCACGGTCGAGCTGGCGATCTATCAGGCCTTCCGCTTCGAATTCGACCTGGGCCGTGCCGCCTGGCTGGCGCTGATCCAGGTCGGGATCTCGGTCGCGGCCGCACTTGTTGCCTTCGCCATCGCGGTGCCGGGCGCCTTCGGCCCGGGGCTCGACAGACCCGTGCCGCAGATCGGGCCGGACGGGCGCTGGCTGCGGCTGCAGGACATGGCCTGCCTCGCGCTGGCCGCGCTGTTCCTGATCCTGCCGCTTGCCATGGTGGCGCTCCGCGGCCTGCCGGGCCTGCCCGGCCTGCCCGCCTCGGTCTATGCCGCGGCACTGCGCTCGCTGGCCGTGGCGCTCGGCTCGGCCGCGCTGACACTGGCGCTGGCGCTGCCGATGGCCATCGCCATCGACCGGCTCGGCGGTCTCACCGGCCGGACGATCCAGGCGGCGGGAACGCTCACCATTGCCGCCTCGCCTCTGGTGATGGGAACCGGGCTGTTCATCCTGCTCTTCCCGCTGGCCGATCCGAGGTTTCTGGCACTGCCGGTCACCGCGACCGTCAACGCCGCGATGAGCCTGCCCTTCGCGCTGCGTGCGCTGGTGCCGGCCGTGGCCGAGGCCGAACGCGGCCATGGCCGCCTCGCCGACAGCCTCGGCATGACCGGGCGCGCGCGGCTCCGGCTGATGCTGCTGCCGCGCCTCCGTCGGCCCATCGGCTTCACGCTCGGACTGGCGGCGGCGCTGTCGATGGGCGATCTGGGGGTGATCGCGCTGTTTTCAGACCCGGGCCATGCCACCCTGCCCTTGCAGCTTTACGGGCTGATGACGGCCTACCGGATGGAGAGCGCCGCCGCCGCCGCCCTTTTGCTGCTGGCGCTCAGCCTCGGGCTGTTCTGGATCTTCGACCGCGGAGGACGCGCCCGTGCTGAGCCTTGAAGACCTCTCGATCCGGCAGGGCAGCTTCGCCCTCGCGGCAGAGCTGACCATAGCGCCGGGCCGGATCGTGGCCCTGCTCGGGCCCTCGGGCGCAGGCAAGTCGACACTGCTCGACACCATCGCGGGCTTTCTCGCGCCCGACCGCGGCAGGGTGCTCTGGCAAGGCAGCGATCTCGGCCCGCTCGGCCCCGGCGACAGACCGCTTTCGGTGCTGTTTCAGGACAACAACCTCTTTCCGCACCTGACCGCGGCCCAGAATGTCGGGCTCGGCCTCCGGCCCGACCTGCGCCTTGGCCCGGCCCAGAACCGCGCGGTCGAGGCCGCGCTCGACCGGGTCGGGCTCGGCGGGCTCGGCGCCCGGAAACCGGCCGCGCTCTCGGGCGGGCAACGCGGACGGGTGGCGCTGGCGCGGATGCTGCTGCGCGGCCGGCCCCTGATGCTGCTCGACGAACCCTTCGCTGCGCTCGGCCCCGCGCTCAAGGCCGGGATGCTCGATCTGGTGGCCGAGCTTGCCCGCGAGACCGGGGCCACCCTGCTGTTCGTGACGCATGACCCGGCCGATGCCCGCGCCATCGCCGACGAGACCGTCCTGGTGGCCGAGGGCCGGGCCCATCCGCCCCGGCCGACAGGAACGCTTCTGGCCGATCCGCCGCCCGCGCTCCGCGCCTATCTGGGCTGAGCGGCTCTCATCTTCTTCTTGGCGAAAATACCCCCGCCCCGGCCGGATGCGGGCGGCTCCGCCGGGCCGGGGCGCAAACGAAAAACGCGCCCCGAAGGGCGCGTTTCCGTCAACCGGAGATCCGGCGATCAGACGCGTTTCTTGGGCTTGTAGGGGGCCCAGAGACGCTTGTTGGTGAGGTAGAGCAGAACCGTCAGCACGCCCAGGAACAGGACAGAGATCACGCCCGCTTCCTTCCGCGCCATCAGCTTGGGCTCGGCGGTCCACATCAGGAAGGCCGCGATGTCCTTGGCTTCCTGTTCCATGGTCGCCTCGGTGCCGTCCGCATACTCGACATCGTCGCCGAACAGCTGCGGCGGCATCGCGCTCCAGCCGGTCGAGAAGACCGGGTTCTGGTAGTAGAGCGTGCCGGCCTCTTCCTTGGTCTCGTCCGTGAAGGCGAGCAGGTAGGAGGTGATGTATTCCGGTCCGCCCATGCCCTTGAAGAACTGCGAGATCCCGGTGCCGAGAGGCCCGTGGAAGCCGGCCCGGCCCTTCGCCATCAGGCTGAGATCGGGCGCACCCGGATAGGTGCCCTCGGGGAAGTGATCCGTGGGCTTGGCCGGACGGTAATCGTCAAGCTCGGGATCGAAAACCTCGAAGGTCTCGGCATAGGCCCGCATCGCCTCGTCGCTGAGAGACGGCCCGCCCGGCTCGGAGAGCGAGCGCAGGGGCACGAATTTCAGCCCGTGGCAGACCGAGCAGATCTGGGTGTAGATCTGCAGGCCGCGTTGCAGCTGGGCCTGGTCGTATTTGCCAAGCGGCCCCTCGAACGAGAACTTGTAGTCCTTCACGTGGCCGCCTTCGGCTGCCCAGGCGCCACCCGCCCCCAGCGTCAGGGCGGTCAGGGCAGTGATCGTCAGTTTCTTGAACATCTTATCCGATCCCTTCTCTCACTCGGCCGGGGTGGCTTTGCCGGCCGCGGCGCCGTCGCCATAATGGGCGTTGAAGTCTTCCTCGATGGTTTCCGGCAGTGCCTCCGGCTTCTCGATGACGCCCAGAACCGGCAGGATCACCAGGAAATAGGCGAACCAGTAGGCAGCCCCCAGCAGAGAGATATTGGCATAGACCGCCTCGGCCGGCATGCCACCCGCCCAGGTCAGCACCACGAAGTCGGCCACGAACAGCCAGAAGGCGATGCGGAACTGCGGACGGAAGCGGCCCGAACGCACATTCGAGGTGTCAAGCCAGGGCACCAGCGCCATGACCAGGATCGAGCCGAACATCGCCAGGACGCCGAAGAACTTGGCATTGACGACACCGAAGGTCAGCCAGTCGGCGATCATCACCACCCAGACATCGGCGGTGAAGGCCCGCAGGATCGCATAGAAGGGCAGGAAGTACCATTCCGGCACGATATGCGTCGGCGTCTGCAGCGGGTTCGCCTCGATGTAGTTGTCGGGGTGACCCAGGTAGTTCGGCATGAAGCCGACGATGGCGAAGAAGACCAGCAGGACGACGCCCAGCGCGAACAGGTCCTTCATCACGAAATAGGGCCAGAAGGGCAGCGTGTCCTTGTCGGCCTCTTCCTTCGAGCCGCGGCGGACCTCAACACCCGTGGGGTTCGAGTTGCCGGTGGTGTGGAACGCCCAGACGTGGACGATCGACAGCCCGAGGATCACGAAGGGGATCAGGTAGTGCAGCGAGAAGAACCGGTTCAGCGTGGCATTGCCCACGGCCGGCCCGCCCAGCAGCCATTGCTGGATGTCGTGGCCGATCCACGGGATGGCGCCGAACAGACCGGTGATCACGGTCGCGCCCCAGAAGGACATCTGACCCCAGGGCAGCACATAGCCCATGAACGCGGTCGCCATCATCGCCAGATAGATCAGGATGCCGATGATCCAGGTCACCTCGCGGGGCGACTTGTACGAGCCGTAATAAAGGCCGCGGAAGATGTGCAGATAGACCGCGACGAAGAACAGCGACGCGCCGTTCGAGTGCAGGTAGCGCAGGAAATGGCCACCATTCACGTTGCGCATGATATGTTCGACCGACGCGAAGGCGATGTCGACATGCGGCGCGTAATGCATCGCCAGAACGATCCCGGTGACGATCTGAAGCACCAGGGTGAAGAACAGCACCACGCCCCAGATCCACATCCAGTTGAGGTTCTTGGGGGTGGGAATCATCAGGGTATCGTAGAGCAGGCCGATGACCGGCAGGCGCCGCTCCAGCCATTTCTCGGGGGCCGACCCCGGCTCGTAGTGGTCGTGAGGAATGCGGGACATTCAGGGGGCTCCCTTAACCGAGTTGGATGGTCGTCTCGTCCAGGAAGGACGCAACCGGGATGTACATGTTCTCGGGCGCGGGGCCCTTGCGGATCCGGCCCGCGGAATCGTAATGCGAGCCGTGGCAGGGGCAGAACCACCCGCCGAAATCACCGGACTGGTTGCCGATCGGAACGCAGCCGAGATGGGTGCAGACGCCGATCATCACCAGCCACTTGCCCTCTTCGTCCATCGTCCGGTTCGCGTCCGTGGCCTCACCCGGCTTGTTCGGGTTGCGCGAATTGTTGTCGCGCAGGTCGGACAGCGGAATCGAGCGCGCCAGTTCGATATCTTCGGGAGTGCGCAGGCGGATGAACACCGGCTTGCCGAGAAACTTGACAGTAATCTGCTGGCCTTCGGACACCGACGAGACATCGACCCGGATCGAGCTCAGCGCCTGCACGTCGGCAGAAGGGTTCATCTGATTGACGAGCGGCCATATCGCGGCCCCCGCGGTCACGGCACCGGCGCCCGCCGTGGCATAGTAAAGGAAGTCTCGGCGGGTGCCGTCATGATCTTCTGCGTGCGACACGAGAATATCTCCTTTCCAGGACCGGGTCGGTCGCCCCGGTCGATTCGAAAAACAGGCCAAGGGAATCCTGGGCCGTTTACCAGACTTACCTAGCCCCGGCAGGAAAATTGCGTCCAGCGGACATAGCCGCGCAGCGACGGCGGAGGCACAGACGGATTCCGGTCGAGGCCATATACCCCGCACCGGCCAATCCAGCCAGAGGAAATCGGGTTCTTAGACCCATTCTGAGACGTTCAACCGCATCCGCAGGCACTGTTTCCAGCCCTATTTGCGGTCGTTTCGGCCTCTGTCGGACGCTGCGGCCTAGACCCGGCGGACCCGCAGCCGGCCCAGCGCCGAGGCGTCGATCTCGACACCCGGACCGCTACCGCCCAGACGAAAGGTGCGCCGCATCCGGGCGCCTCCGTTCAGTTGTTCCCGATCGCGGCGGAAGGCCAGACCCTCGCCGAGCTCGTCCATGGCATCCTCGCTGCGCTGATCGCGGCGCAGCCCGTCGCGGCTTTTCGACAGCGCATAGGCGGCAAGGGCCACCGCGCCATAGCGAAGGCCATAGCGCAGCGCGACGGTCGCGATCGGGGCAAGGGGCAAGGGCATCTCGGGCGCTCTCCTCGTCTGACGGCATGGATGATAGAGCCCGGGACGATTCCTGTCCATCGCCTTGGAAAACCCCGGTCGGGCTGGCCCGGAGCGGGGCCCGGACCCGTGTGCATGCGCATAGTGCGAAGCCCGGACCCCACCGTTGTCGTTCGATATTCGGCATGCTACCCGAAGACGGAACAAAAGGAGAATACATGCGCCGACACAGCTTCGAACATGATGGTCTTGTTTTTTCCTTCCTTGACGCGGGCGGTGACGGGCGGCCGGTGCTGGCGCTTCACGGCCATTGGATGGGCGGCTCGGATTTCACCGGGCTGGCGGCGGATCTCGGCCCGGAATGGCGCCTGATCGCGCTGGATCAACGCGGCTTCGGCGAAACCGACCACAACGCGCCCCACAACATCCCGACTTATATTTCCGACGTGATCGCCCTGCTGGATCATCTGTCCATCGACCGGCCGGTGCCGGTACTGGGCCATTCCTTCGGCGGCATCGTGGCCTATCACCTTGCGGCAGCGCGGCCAGAGCGCGTTTCGGCCCTCATCATCGAAGATATCGGCGTGACGATCGACGACGATTCCAGCGCCCTTGTGGAGAACTGGGGCGGCATATTCCGCTTGCGCGAAGACCTGGAGGACCGGCTGGGCCCGCGTCTTTCCCCCTATCTGCAGAACTCGATCCGGCGGATTGCCGATGGCTGGACGCTCGCGTTCGAGCCCGCCGAGTTTCTGCTGTCGGAACAGGCGACAAATGGCGATCACCGGGATGTCTGGCGGCAAAGCCGCTGCCCGGCTCTGGTGGTGTCGGGCAGCGAAAGCCGTATCTGCGATGCCGCAGAGCTGCGGACCATGGCAGAATGTCGGGCGAACACGAGCTTCATCCAGCTCGGGGCCGGTCATTCCGTGCATATCGATGCGCCAGTGGAATTCGCCCGACATCTGCGGGACTTCCTCGACAGAAGCTGTCCGTGAGAGGACGGCCTTGCCGCGCGATGGGCATTGCCTGTCAGGGCAGCCTGGGCCCCGGCTGGCGCAGACACTAAAAAACGTCGCGAAAGGCTCTAATCCACCATGAGGCGCGTGTCGCTCCGCCCGGTGATGGTGGCGGTCACGATCTGCCCTTCCTGTCGGTCCGACCCGAAATCGACCTCGGTGAACTGCTCGGTCCGGCCCATGCGCGGGCCCTCCATCAGGATGCGGTGGGCCCGCCCGGTCTGGGCCGCGAGATGCCGCGCGACCTGCGCCTCGCCCGCGGCCCTGAGACGCGCGGCACGGTCGCGGATTGCGCTGCCCCCGACCTGAGGCATCCGCGCCGCGGGCGTCCCGGGCCGGGGCGAATAGGGAAAGACATGCAGCCAGGTCAGGTCGCATTCCCCAACCAGCGCGAGCGAATTGGCGAACATCTCCTCGGTCTCGGTCGGGAAGCCCGCGATGATGTCGGCCCCGAAGGTCATGTCGGGCCGCAGGCGCCGGGCCTCCTCGCAGAAGCGGATCGCATCGGCACGCGAATGCCGCCGCTTCATCCGCTTGAGGATCATGTCGTCGCCCGCCTGCAGGGAGAGATGCAGATGCGGCATAAGCCGCTCTTCCTCGGCGATGGCGCGCATCAGGGCATCGTCAGCCTCGATGGAATCGATCGACGAGATCCGAAGGCGCGGCAGTTCGGGCACCAGTTTCAGGATGCGCGCCACCAGATCGCCCAGCCTGGGCGTCGCCGGAAGATCGGCTCCCCAGCTGGTCAGGTCGACCCCCGTCAGCACCACTTCGTTATAGCCCGCGCCGACCAGCCGCCGGATCTGCTCGACCAGCACCCCCGCCGGGACCGAGCGCGAATTGCCCCGCCCGAAGGGAATGATGCAGAAGGTGCAGCGGTGGTCGCAGCCGTTCTGGACCTGCACGAAGGCGCGGCTTCGCGTGCCGAAGCCGTCGATCAGGTGACCGGCGGTCTCGCGCACCGACATGATGTCGTCCACCATGACCTTCTCGGTCTCACCGATGAAATCAGGACCCTTGGCGATCCCGGCCCAGGTCTCGGGCCGCATCTTCTCGGCATTGCCGATGACCAGATCGACCTCTTCCATTCCGGCAAAGCGCTCGGGCTCGGTCTGGGCGGCGCAGCCGGTGACGACGATCCGCGCCTCCGGGTTTTCACGGCGCAGGCGCCGGATCTCCTGCCGGGCCTTGCGCACCGCCTCGGAGGTGACGGCGCAGGTATTCACGATCAGTGCGTTTTCCAGCCCCGCCTCGGCGGCAAGCTCCTTCATCGCCTCGGTCTCGTAGGCGTTGAGCCGGCAGCCAAGCGTGGTGAAGCGGGGCGCCGCGCCGTCCATCACTCGGCCCCCGCCAGGAACGGGCCGGTGAAGACCCCGTCGAACACATGCGCGGTCGGCCCGGTCATCCAGACCCCGTCCGCGCGCCAGTCGACCTGCAATTCGCCGCCATCGAGCAGGATGGTCACCGAGCGCCCGGTCAGCCCGCGCCGCGCCGCCGCGACCGCGACCGCGCAGGAGGACGAACCCGAGGCCAGCGTCAGCCCGGTGCCACGCTCCCAGACCCGCATCCGGATCCGGTCCGGCCCGGCCAGATGCGCGACCTGCACATTGGTGCGCTCGGGAAACAGCGGGTGATGTTCGTGCTCGGGACCGAAGGCGGCCAGATCGACCGCCTCGGCATCCTCGACGAAGAAGGTGCAATGCGGATTGCCCATGCCGGTCGCCACCGGCGCGCCCGCGATCGGCAGGCGATCGAGATCGACCTCGCGCGCCAGCGGCACGCCCTGCCAGTCGAGAATCGGCGGCCCCATATTGACCGAGGTCAGCCCACCGCCCGCATCGCGCGCAGAAAGCCGCCCGCGTTCGGTGACAAGCGTCAGCTCGCGTCGTCCGGTCCGGTCGATCAGATGGCGCGCGATACAGCGGGTCGCATTGCCGCAGGTGGCCGACAGCGAGCCATCCGCATTGTAGAAGACCAGCCGCGCATCGGCATCCTCAGCAGGCTCGATCACCGCCAGCTGGTCGAATCCGACGCCCCGGTGCCGGTCGGCGATGGCCGCAACAAGGCTGGCGGACAGGGGCGTGCCGCCCTGCCGCCGGTCGATCACGACGAAGTCGTTGCCCAGCCCGTGCATCTTCATGAAGGGCAGGCGTTCGGTGTCATCCATCCGTGCCATGCGGCGGTGCTATACACCCGCCCCGGGACGCTTTCCAGCGTTCTGAAAAAAATCCTCGATTTTGCCCTTGACCGCCCTCGCTGGTTTTTCTAGGTAGCAGGCCTCAAGTGGGCCGTTAGCTCAGTTGGTAGAGCAACTGACTTTTAATCAGTGGGTCACAGGTTCGAATCCTGTACGGCTCACCACTTGTCACAATTTATCCTTTCCCTTCAGGGGGTTAGTGACACTTTTGGCGAACCCTTCGTAAAGGTTCACCACGTTCTGTTCCCCATTCGGTCGCGCGATCAGTTTCTCGAACGCGGCATCGGCCAGCCCCTCGCGGCCAGCCGCTTCGGTATAGAGTTGCACCAGAGCCAGGGTCTTGTGGCCGGTGACGGCGGCGATTTCGTGGGGCGTAGCCCCGGCTTCGGCCAGGCGGCGGGCGCAGGCCTTGCGGAGGCCGTGCGAGGTGCAGACGTCCAGCCCCGCCTCATCGCACCATTTCCGCATCGCGTTGCCACGCGTCTGCGGGTCCGGGCCGTCCGGGCCAACAAGGGGGCACGAATCGTCTGGACCTTGATGAAAAGTGGAGTGGCGTACCGGGCTTCGGCCATGCCGGCATAAGCCGGCCAGCGGCTGCGAGACGTCGGGGCGGAGGAGGCTGAAAGCAGCCTTGCGCAACGGTCGCAAGGCAGGGTTGGAAAGCCAGAGCGCAACAGAGCGCCTTCGAACACACGGCTTTGATCCGGACCCGACCTTCGAACACCATGCGAACCCGCAGCATGGCGAGCTACGGGCATGGCCGGCATAGCACTCCGGCAGAGAACCGGGGGCCTCGAAAACCCGTGGCAACTGGTCGGCCTCGACGGGACAGTGCCCGACTTCAGCACGCTGTGGCGCCGTCAGAAGCCCCTGCCGAGGCTGCTAGCAGAAGCGATGGCCGCCCGGAGCGTAGCGCGGCTGTGTCACGTCGGCGGTGATCTGGCTCAGGTCGTCGGGGGTCAGCTCGATTTCGGTGTCGATGGCGATGCGCGGCAACGAATGAGCTTGTCGAGCGTCAGATCCGAGACAGCTCGTCTGGGCCGGGCGTTCTCCTGCCTGAGCGCCTTCAACCGCCTGAGCTGATCGCCATGCTCACGCCGCCAGCGGTCGTAGCTCTGCCGGGTGACGCCGATCCGCCGAACCGCGTCCGCTATCTTCGCTCCCCGATCTCGCAAAACATCGACCTGCCGCAGATTCATCAGGATGCCCCCGGGCTTCTCTCGATTGCCGGCCATTGTCGCAGTCCTCCGTGATACGGGACAAATAATCCCGGGGGCTGGACCACTTCAGGGGGGGGGCAAGACCAACGGAAGCTGACCTCCGGGCGGAGTTCCGAATTCCTCGGTCCGGCCGTCTCCAGGCCAGATGCCAGACATCCCCGGCATGCGTCGCCGGCGAGATATGCTGTCTGGCAACGGGTAGGGAGGGGCGCCTCTCACCGGCCAGCGGGCCCTTCCGGACCGGGCGCGTCTTCCGGGCCGCGCTCGGGCCGGAGAGATCGGCGAGCGGATCCGAAAGCAGGCGGGATCACACGGGCCGCGGGAACCCGGCTTTTCGCGCTCTCGGCGGGCGCCGATCTCCTTCCCGCAAGTCCCCGGGTTCCGCCCCGGCGGCCAGTGGCCTCAATGCCAGTCGCGGCAGACGTATTTGATTTCCATGAAGGCCTCCATGCCGCGCCGGGCGCCCTCGCGGCCGATGCCCGATTGCTTCATGCCGCCGAACGGGATCGGCGCGCCGGTGACCTTGGTCCGGTTCACCGCGACCATGCCGTATTGCAGCGCCCGCGAGACCCGGTAGATCCGGCGCGGATTCAGGCTGTGGACATAGGCCACCAGCCCGAACTCGCTGTCATTGGCGCGGGCGATCACCTCCTCCTCGGTCTCGAAGGGGGTCAGCGCGGCGACCGGGCCGAAGGTCTCCTCGCGCATGATCTTCGCAGCGTCGGGCACGTCGGTAAGAACCGTCGGCGCGTAGAACAGCGGCCCCAAAGGCAACCGCTGGCCGCCGCAGGCAAGTTTCGCCCCCTTTGCAAGGGCGTCGGCCACATGATCCTCCTGCTTGGCGAGCGCGCCTTCGTTCATCAGCGGACCGATATCGGGATCGTCCATGCCGCGGCCCACGGTCAGGGCCTCGGTGGCGGCGGTGAAGCGGCGGCAGAATTCGTCATAGACAGGACGCTCGACATAGATCCGGTTGGCGCCCAGGCAGTCCTGCCCCGAGGTCGCGAACTTGGCCTTGATGGTCTCGGCCACGGCATGGTCGAGCTCGGCGCCCGAGAAGACGATCACCGGGGCATGGCCGCCCAGCTCGAGCACCAGCCGTTTCACGGTGGCGGCCGACTGGCGATACAGCAGACGTCCCACCTCGGTCGAACCGGTGAAGGACAGCGCCCGCACGCGCTCATCCTCGGCCCAGGGGCCGACGATGGTGGCCGCATCGCCGGTCACGACATTGAAGACCCCGGGCGGCACGCCCGCGCGCGCGGCCAGCTCGGCCAGCGCCAGGGCCGAATGCGGCGTCTCGGCCGACGGATGCGCCAGCACCGAGCAGCCCGCAGCCAGCGCCGCCGCGGCCTTGCGGGTCAGCATCGCCGCCGGGAAGTTCCAGGGCGTGATCAGGGCGACCACGCCGACGGGTTCCAGCCAGAGCTCGACCTCGGCATCGGGCAGATGCGAGGTGACGCCCTCGATATTGGGGCGCTTGGCCTCCTCGGCGTAGAATTCGATGAAGGAGGCGGCATAGTCGATCTCGCCGCGGGCCTCGGACAGCGGCTTGCCCTGCTCGACGGTCATGATCCGGGCCAGATCCTCGCGCGCCTCGGTGACCAGTTCGAACCAGCGGCGCAGGATCGCGCTGCGATCCTGGGGCAGGGTATGGGCCCAGCCGGGAAAGGCGGCCTGCGCGCTGTCTATGGCGGCGCGGGAACGCTCGGCGCTCATGGCGGCGACACGGCCCAGCACCGCGCCGTCGGCGGGGTCGCGGACCTCGAACCGGGTGTCGGACCCGACCCAGTCCCCGTCGATATAGGACCTGTCGCGCAGCAGGTCGCTGTCGGAAAGCCCGGTCCGGTCGGCGATGGTATTCCCTGTCATGCGAATTCTCCTTTCCCGCCAAGCCTCGCATGCAAGGCCGCATCGAGAAACCCCTGACCTGCCGAGGGCGGCCGCGATCGGGAAGGAAGCCCATGAAGTCGCACATGGCGGGCCCGGGACGCGCCCGGGCCGTCGGGATCACCCGGTGCGGCGCGCCCCGCGCAGCGCCCGGACAAGCTGGCGCAGGATCGCCATGCTCCAGAGGCCGATGGTCAGCACGCCCAGCACCGCCGAGGCCGGACGCTCGAAGAAGCCCGCCAGCGCACCCTGGGTGCTGATCAGCGACTGCATCAGGTTCTGCTCGACGATCCGGCCCATGACGATTCCGAGGACCGCGGGCGCCAGCGGCAGACCGGCCGCGTTCATGCCCACCGCCAGCCCGCCGAGCCCCAGCATGACCAGAAGCCCCGACATGTCGTTGTTGATGGCGAAGGCCCCGAGGCAGGCCAGCACCAGCAGGGTGGGCGCGATCACCGCCGTCGGAACCCTCAGCACCAGCCCCGCCATCCGGATCGCGATCCAGCCGAAGGGCAGCAGCATCAGGTTCGCGAGGAAGAAGACCAGAAACACCGCATAGACGATCTGTCCGTTCTCGACGAAGACCATCGGCCCGGGATTGACGCCCTTGAGGTACAGCACCCCGATGGCGATGGCGGTGATGGTGTCGCCCGGAATGGCGAAGACCAGCGCCGGGATCCAGGCCCCCGCAAGCGCCGCGTTATTGGCCGAGCCACCGGCCACGATGGGCTCGATATGGCCCTTGCCCCATTTCTCGGGCTCGCGCGTCGCCCGGCGGGTGACGGCAACCGAGATCCAGGCCGCGATATCGGCCCCCGCCCCCGGCAGCGAGCCGATGGCCGTGCCCATGACCGACCCGCGCAGCCCGGGCCACCAGTAGCGCCGCCCGGCCCGCCCGATCTTCTTCAGCGCCGAGCCGGGCTCGGCCTCGGGCAGCCGGAGGCGCGGGCTGCGGTCGGACAGCAGCCGCAGGATCTCGGGCAGGGCGAACATGCCGATCAGCGCGGGGATGAAGGAAATCCCTTCCAGCAAGGCCCAGGAGCCGAAGGTGAAGCGCGGATAGCCGGTGGTGTAATCCATGCCGACGCAGGCGATCAGAAGGCCGATCATCAGCGCGCCCATGCCCTTGAGCAGATCGTCGCCCGCCACCAGCACGGCACAGCTGAGCCCCAGACAGCCCAGCCAGAAGAATTCGAAGCTGGAAAAGCTCAGCGCGAAATCGGCCAGGAGCGGGGCCGCGGCAATCAGGATCACGGTGCCGATCACGCCACCGATCATGCCGAAAACCGCCGAGGCGCCGATGACGAAGCTTGCCTCGCCCTTGCGGACCAGCGCATTGGCATCGGTCATGTAGGCGGCCGAGGCCGGCGTGCCGGGGATGCGCAGCAGTGCGCCCGGAATGTCGCCCGCGAAGATCGACATCGCCGCTGCCGAGACGATCGAGGCAATGGCCGCGACCGGCGACAACAGGAAGGTGATCGGGATCAGCAGCGCCACCGCCATGGTCGCGGTCAGCCCTGGCAGCGCGCCCACCACGAAGCCGAAGAACGAGGCGACCACGATCGACAGGATCGTGTCGGGGGTGGCGATCAGCGCCATCGCTCCGATCAGATCGCCCAGCATCACAGCACCCCCGTCAGCAGCCCCGAGGGCAGCGGCACCCGCAGCAGCACCCGGAAGATCAGATCGAAGGCGACGGTCAGCCCGAGGGCCAGCGTCAGCGACAGGACCGGGCGGCGATAGACCGCCAGCAGCCCCGAGATCAGGATGCCGAAGACAAGGATCTGGCTGCCCAGCCGCTCGGCCAGAAACACCACGGCCAGCACCGAGCTTACTATATAGACCGTCGCCAGCAGCGCGCGGCGGATCTCGCCATGGCTGGGCAGCTCCAGCAGGGCGGGCAGCCCGCCTGCCGACCGCACCCCGCGCAGGACGAGGCCGGTACCGAACAGCACCAGCCCGATCCCGACGAGCCGGGGGAACAGGTCGGGGCCATAGTTCTGGCCCGCGACCCGCGGGAAGCCCGCCACATACCAGATCACCGCGCCGCCCAGCGCCGCCAGCAACGCCCCGGCCAGTGCATCATGGATCCGCATCGCCCTGCCCGTCCCGGCTCAGTCGTTCAGCCGGTCGAAGATGGCCTGCATCTTGGCCAGATCCTCGGCCATGAAGGCCTCGAATTCGGGACCGGGCCGCCAGACATGCTTGAAGCCGCGCTCTTCGAGGGTGGCCACGAAACTGTCGCTGTTGGCGGCCTTCTCGACGGCGGCGCTCAGCACCTTCAGCGCGGCCGGGTCCATGCCCTTCGGCCCGGTCACGCCGTGCCAGAGGCCATAGGTATAGTCGATCCCCTGCTCCTTCAGCGTCGGCACCTCGGGGAAGATCGCCACCCGCTCGGCGGCCATGGTCGCCAGCGGCCGCAGCTTGCCGGCCTCGATCAGCGCGCGGGCCTCGACCAGCGAGGCGGTCGAGAAATCGCTGTTGCCCGCAGCCACGTCGAGATGGCCCTTGGTGCCGCCCTGGGTCGGGACCCAGATCACCTGATCGGGCGCCAGGTCCAGCGCGAACATGAGCCCGAGGAAGCCCGCATGCCAGCTGGCCCCCGGAGCAGCGCCGGTGCCCTTGATGGTGGCAGGATTTTCGCGGATCGCGGCGACCAGATCGTCCATCGTCCGGTAGGGCGCATCGGCCGCGACGGTGACGCTGCCCGGCAGCTCGTTGGTCTGGCCAAGCGCGGTCATGTCGGCATGGGTCAGCTCGGTCAGGCCCTGCGGCTTGTACAGCGAGATGTCCGAGGCGATCAGCCCGATGGTGTAGCCGTCGGGCCGGGCATGGGCGATGGCGGTCTGCCCCGGAATGCCGCCGCCGCCCGCGCGGTTGACCACATTCACGGGCTGGCCCAGTTCCTTTTCCAGCTCGACCGCCAGCGTCCGCGCCACGATATCGGTGCCGCCCCCCGCCGGATAGGGCACGATCAGCTGCACCGGCCGGTCGGGAAACTCGGCCCAGGCCGCCCCCGCCGTCAATGTCAGCGAAAGCCCCGCGATCAGTGCCGTTGTCCTGGTCATTTCGTTGTCCTCCCTCGTTTCAATTCAGTTCGGGCAGGTCGAGCCCGTAGGTGTCGGCGGCCGTTCCGGCAAAGAAGGCCCGGCGGTCGGCCTCGGGCAGATCCGAGGTGACGGCCATGAAATCCGCGATCAGGTCGGGGAAACTGCGGAACATCCCGTCGACCGGCATGTTGCTGGCAAACATCGCCCGCCCGGCGCCGAAGATCTCGATACAGGTCAGGATCACCTCGCGCTGCGCCTCGGTGGTCCAGGCCTCGCCCGGCACGCCAAGCCCGCTGACCTTGATCCGGATATTGGGCCGGGCCGCCGCGACCGAAAGCGCGCGGCGCCAGTCGGCCAGCACCTCCGGATCGCGGCTGCCGGGCACGCCGGCATGGTTGATCACGATCATCGTCTCGGGAAAATCGCGGGCCAGCTCGGCCGCGTCGGGCAGATGCCAGAACGGCGTCTGCAGCTCGAAATGCAGGCCATGGGCGGCCAGCCCGGCATAGCCGCGGCGAAAGTCGGGGCAACGCATCGAGCCCGCAAGCGCATGGGCCTCGTGCCAGTCGGCGGCGCGGGCGAAGGCCTTCGGCTTGTGGCGCAACGAGCGGACCAGCGGAAAGGCGGCCTGCGCCGCGATCAGTTCATGCGCGCCCGGCCGGTCCAGCCAGACCTGCGCGGTCATCGCCGCGGGAAAACCGGTTTTTGCATGCAGATCGGCGATCCAGCGGGCCTCGCCCAGCGGGTCCTCGGGGGTCCATTCGGCCTCCATGTGGACGGCGGCGGCGATGGTCCACGGCCGGGTCGCGGCCCGGTAATCGGCGGGCAGGTAGTCGCGCTTGACCTCGGAATAATCGCCATAGCGATGCGGGTGCAGCACGCCCTCGGCCAGCCAGGGATGCCTGCCCAGCGACAGGTCCCACATGTGGCAATGGGCATCGACGATCTGAACCGTCTCGGCTCCGGCGCGGCGTGTCATGGCTCCTCCCTCGGCACGTCTCGGAAGGAGATTTGCATGCAATACGGAAATAATGTCAAAGAAATTTCACGAAAATCGCAATATTTCTTAATTTTTGAATGCAGATCAGCAGTTTGCGACAGCCGTTTCGAGAGCCAGGCGCGCGACTTTCCAACCTGCGCGATGGTGCGCGCGGAGCAATTCCCTCAGAAGGGGGCCCTCGCGCCGCTGCAACGCATCGAGGATCTGGGCATGTTCCTGAACCGCCCGCGCCCAGCGGCCGTGATCGCGGTTGCCCGCAAAGCGGAACCGGCGGATCCGCGCGCTTTCGCTGGCATAGACCCGCGACAGCGCCTCATTCTGCGCGGCATCGATGATCTTCTGGTGGATCGCCTGGTTGATGTGGAAATAATCCATCAGCGCGCGGCGTTTGAAGGCCTCGCCCATCCTTGCGTCAAGCTCGGCGATTTCCTCGATCATTTCGGGCGTTGCATGCTCGACCGCACGCTCGGCCCCGATGCTTTCCAGCCCGATCAGGATTTCCAGCGAATCCTCGACATCCTCGGGCGACAGCCGCACCACGGTGGCCCCGGCATTGGGCCGGATCGAGACCAGGCCCTCGCCATCGAGGATCTTGAACGCCTCGCGCAGCGGCGTGCGCGAAATTCCCAGCCGCTCGGTCAGGACGCGCTCGTTGATCCGCTCGCCGGGCGCGATCTCGCCGCTGACGATGAGATCGCGGACGAATTGCGTCACCAGAATCGAGCGCTGCCCCCGCGGCCAGGCCGCAACTTCCTCCGACATCGCCTGCCACTTGTCCTCGGCCATGCCCCCTCCCCTTATTGCATGCAATCACCCTAAAAAACCTCGGCAGCCTAGGCAAGACTGTTGACGTATCGTATTTTGCATGCAACTCATGCTCAAAATGCCGATTCAGGCGGTGAAAGAGGGCCCTGCCCAGGGAATTGCGTGCGATATGCGCGTTCTGGGGCGCCGCGCCCCGTCAGCCAATCCGAGGACGAGAATGAATTACCACACCTATTTCGGCGCTGGGGACCGCAAGGTCGAGGCCTGCGTGATCGGCACCGGCGGCTTCGGGCGCAGCTTCCTGGCCCAGGGCCGCAAGGTTCCGGCGCTGTCGGTCCGGATCGGCGTCGATGTCAGCGCCGAGGCCGCGGCCGCCGCGATGCGTGATGTGGGCATTCCCGAGGACCGGATCCGCATCGTGACCGGCCCGGCCGAGGCCCGCGCCGCCTTCGAGGCGGGCGCCCATGTGGCAGCGGGCGATTTCGCCCATGTCGCCGCGCTGCCCTTTGCAGTCGCGGTCGAGGCCACCGGCAATCCGGTTCACGGCGCCCGCCATGCCCGACTGGCGATCGAGGCCGGCAAGCATGTCGCGATGGTCTCGAAAGAGGTCGACAGCGTGGTCGGCCCCGGGCTGGCCGCCATGGCGGCCGAGAAGGGGCTGATCGTGACGCCGGTCGATGGCGACCAGCCAAGCCTCCTGATCGGGCTGATCACCTGGGCCGAGACGCTGGGGCTCGAGATCGTCGCGGCGGGCAAGTCGAGCGAATACGATTTCGTCTTCGACCGCGAGACCGGCACCATCCTGTGCAACGGCGCCACCTATCCGGCGGCCGAATTCGCCCCCTATGCCCGGATGGGAGACATGGAGCCGGCCGCGCTGGTCGCCGCCCGCGCCGAGGCCGCCCGGGCCCTGCCGCAGCGCGCGGTGCCCGATCTCTGCGAGATGACCGTGGTCGCCAATGCCTGCGCCATGGGCGTCGACCGCCCCGAGCTGCATTGCCCGATCGCCCGGATCGACGAGGTGCCCTCGATCCTCTGCCCGGTCGCGGATGGCGGCATTCTGAGCCGCGGCGGCGTTCTCGACGTCTTCCATTGCCTGCGCGAGCCGGGCGAGATCAGCTTTGCCGGCGGCGTCTTCGTGGTGATCCGCTGCGATCATGCCGACACCTGGGAGATGCTGCGCGACAAGGGCCATGTCGTCAGCCGCAACGGCCGCACCGCGATGGTCTTCCTGCCGCGCCACCTGCTGGGGCTCGAAGCCGCGACCTCGATCCTCGAGGTCGGCCTCCGTGGCGTGTCGAGCGGCGCGCCCATGCCTGCCCATCATGCCGATCTGGTCGCCCATGCCGACCGCGACCTCGCTGCGGGCCATGTGCTGAAGATGGGCGGCCATCATCATTCGATCGACGGCGTCTCGGCCCGGATCCTGCCCGGCGGACCGCTCTCCGAGGACAGCCCCGCGCCATTCTACCTGGCCTCCGACTGCCGACTCTCGCGCGACGTGGCCGCGGGCCAGCCGATCCGGATGCGGGATATCGAGATCCCCGAGAACAGTCCGCTGGCCGCGCTGCGTGACGTGCAGGACAGCCATTTCGCACCATCCGGCCAGACCGCCTGACCGGCCCCAGATCACGACACGGGAGGAAACCGTCATGACCCTGAACCGACGCAGCTTCATCGCCACCGCCGGCGCCGCCGGCGCCCTTCTGGCCGCGCCCTCGATCCTTGGCGCCGCAGGCAGGATCACCCTGCGCATGGGGCATCCGCATCCCGAGACCGACAGCTGGCAGGACACCGCGCTTTGGATGGGCGAGACCCTGGCCGAGAAGTCCGGCGGCAGGATCGGCCTGCAGGTCTTCCCCAACGGGCTCCTGGGCAACGACCCGACGATGATCAACTCGGTCCGGGCCGGCGCGCTCGACATCATGGTCACCGGCAACCCGTTCTTCACCAGCCTCGCGCCCGAGCTGAACGTGCTCGACCTGCCCTATCTGTTCCGCGACCGCGACCATGTCGCCCGGGTGCTGGATGGCGAGATCGGCGACCGGCTGAGAAGGGATTTCGACGGCACCGGGCTTTATGCGCTGGCGCTGTGGGAAACCGGCTGGCGCCATGTCACCAACAGCCGCCGCCCGGTCGAGACCCCCGCCGATATCAAGGGGCTCAAGATCCGCACCACGCCGAACCCGGCCCATATCGAGGCCTTCCGCCTGCTGGGCGCGGTGCCGACCCCGATGGCCTTCACCGAGCTGTTCACCGCGCTCGAGATGGGGGCGGTCGACGGACAGGAAAACCCGACCACGCTGATTCTCAACTCGCGATTCTACGAGGCGCAGAAGTATCTTTCCCTGACCCGGCACGCCTTCACCGCGGCGCCGCTGGTGACCAATGCCGCGAAGCTCGAGGCCATGGACGAGGACATGCGCACCCTGCTGATCGAGACCGCGCGGGAAGGCGCCAAACGCCAGCGTGCGATGAATGTCGAGCGCGAGTTGACCAGCCTGGCCACACTGCGGCAGGAAGGTATGGAGGTGGTCGAGACCCCCGATCGCGAGGCCTTCCGCGCCATCGTGGCCGAGCCGGTGCAGGCCACTTTCGGCGAGGAGTTCGGCCCGGATCTGGTCGCGCAGATCAACGCCGCCTGAGCACGCCGCACGACCGGGCGGAGGCGCCCGAACAGAAGGGAAAGCCATGACGATCGTCGATCTCAGCATGACCGTGGGCCCGCATTTCCGCTGGGCACCCGAGATTTCGGTGACGGGAGACAAGGGCGCGGGCGACCAGTTCCGCGTGACGCGCCTGTCGACCACCTGTCATGGCTTTTCCCATGTCGACGCCCAGGCCCATTTCATCGAGAACGGCCCCACCATCGAGGCGACCCCGCTCGACCGCGTGGTGGGGCCCTGCCGCATCTTCGATCTCTCGGCCGTCGCGCCCGATGAGGAAATCGGCCCCGAGACGCTGGCCGCGGCCGATCCCGGCGGCGCAGAGGGCGAGATCCTGCTGCTGGCCGTGCAATGGGACCTCAAGCGCGATGCCGCCACCCGCGAATTCTGGACCGAAGCGCCCTGGCTGAACCGGGCGGCCTCGGACTACCTGCTGGCGCAAAAGCCCAGCGCGGTCGCCGTCGACTTTCCGCAGGATTACCCGATCCGGCTTCTGCTTGACGGCATCACGGTGCCCGATGCCGAGCATGTGACCCATGACGTGCTGCTGCGCGCGGGCGTGACGTTGATCGAATATGTCGTCAACACCGCGGCGCTGAAGGGACCGCGGACCTTCCTTTGCGCGGCCCCCCTGAAGATCGGCAATGCCGATGGCGCCCCGGCGCGGATCTTCGCCATCGAGGACATGGCCTGATGCGCCCAGCCCGCATCGCGGCACAGGCGGTCCGCGCCGCCGATCGGGTGCTGGCGGCCGTCGAGGCGCTTTTGGTGCTGGTGCTGGCTGCGATGACGCTTCTGGTCTTCTTCAACGTCGTGCTGCGCTACGGCTTCGATACCGGCATCACCGTCACCGACGAGGTCTCGCGAATGATGTTCGTCTGGATCGCCTTCGCGGGCGGCATCGCGGTCTCGCGGCGCCAGCAGCAGCTGGGCATCGACGTGCTGGTCGCGGCCCTGCCGCCGCTGCTGCGCCGGATCGCCCATGTGGTGGGCAATCTGGCGGTTCTGGCCTGCTGCCTCGTGCTGGCTACGGGCGCCTGGACCCAGATGCAGCTGAACTGGACCAATACCGCGCCCGTATCTGGCCTGCCGACCGCGATCACCTATGCCGCGCCCTGGTTCGCGGCCATCGGCATCGGCTGTGTCGCGCTGGCCAATGCGCTTGGCGCAGCCTTCGGCCTGACTGCCGGCATCATGGCCTCCGGCAAGGAGGATCCCGGCGCGTGACCACCATCCTGATCTTCGTGGGCGTCCTTCTCGTCACCGCCGTCGCGGGCATTCCCATCGCCTTCGGGCTGATGCTGGCGGGCATCGCGATGCTGTGGCAGCTCGGCATGCTCGACTGGCAGTCGATCGCGCTGCAGATGACCAACAGCGCCGACAGCTTCCCGCTGCTGGCCATTCCGTTCTTCCTGCTGGCGGGCGAGGCGATGAACGCGGGCGGCCTGTCGCGGCGGCTGGTCAATCTCGGGCTCGCGCTGGTCGGACATCTGCGCGGCGGGCTTGGCTATGTGGCCATCGTGACGGCCGTTCTGCTGGCCAGCCTCTCGGGCTCGGCCATCGCCGATACCGCCGTGCTGGCGGGCATGCTGGTGCCGATCATGCGCCAATCGGGTTATCCGATGGGCCGGGCCTCGGGGCTGATCGCCTCGGGCGGGATCATCGCCCCGGTCATTCCGCCCTCGATCGGCTATATCGTCTTCGGGGTCGCGGGCAATGTCTCGATCACCCGGCTGTTCCTGTCGGGCATCGTGCCCGGCGTCGCCATGGCGCTGGCGCTGACCGCGACCTGGTGGCTGATGTGCCGTCGCGAGAACATGGCCACCCTGCCGCGCCGCTCGGGCCCCGAGATCCGCTCGGCCCTGGTCGATGCGGTGGTGGCGATGATGCTGCCGGTGATCATCGTCGGCGGGCTCAAATTCGGCATCTTCACCCCGACCGAGGCCGGCGTGGTGGCCTGCATCTACGCCCTTCTGGCCGGCACCGTCATCTATCGCGAGATCACCCTCGGGGTGCTTTACGAGTGCATGCTGAACGCGGTGCGCACCACCGCCGCGGTGATGCTGCTGATCGCCGCCGCCGGGATCACCGCCTATGCCATCACCATCGCCGGGGTGCCGCAGCAACTGGCCGGGCTGCTCGGGCCGCTGGCCCAGCACCAGACCCTGTTGATGCTGGCCATCGTCGTCATCGTGATCCTGGTCGGCACCGCGCTCGACTTCATCCCGACCCTGCTTGTGCTGACGCCGGTCCTGCTGCCCATCGCCAAGCAGGCGGGCATCGATCCTGTCTATTTCGGCGTGATCTTCATGATGTCGGCGGCCATCGGGCTTCTGACCCCGCCGGTCGGCGCTGTGCTGAACGTGGTCTGCGCCGTGGCCCGCCAGCAATATGCCGATGTGGTCCGGGGGGTCGCGCCCTTCATCCTTGTCCAGGTCCTTCTGCTGCTGGTGCTGGTGCTGTTTCCGCAAATCGTCATCCTGCCGGGGCGCTGGCTGTACTAGGCCCGTTCCCGGCGTTTCTCTCATCGCTTCCCGAGGAGGCTGCCATGATCCTGGGTGCCATCGCCGACGACCTGACAGGCGCGACCGACCTGTCGCTGATCCTTGCGCGCAACGGCATGCGCGTCGTCCAGACCATCGGACTGCCGGACGATCTTGGCGCCGTCGCGGCCGAGGCCGATGCCGTGGTGGTCGCGCTGAAATCCCGCACCATCCCGGCCGACGAGGCGGTCGCGATGTCGCTCGATGCCGCACGCACGCTGCAGGCGGCGGGGGCGCGACGCTTCTTCTTCAAGTATTGCTCGACATTCGATTCCACCGATGAGGGCAATATCGGCCCCGTGACCTCGGCGCTGATGGCGCATTTCGACATGGAATGCAGCGTCGCCTGTCCGTCCTTCCCCGAGAACGGCCGCACCGTCTATCAGGGCCATCTCTTTGTCCATGACAGGCTGATCTCGGAAAGCCCGATGAAGGACCACCCGCTGACGCCGATGCGCGACCCCGATCTGGTCCGGGTGCTGTCGCGGCAGACCGAGCGGCCGGTGCATCTGGTGCCGCTGGCCACCATGCGCGGCGCGCCCGGCAGCATCGCCGCGCAGGTCACCGAGACCCCCGGCATCTTCATCCTCGACGCCATCGACGACGGCGACCTGCGCGCCATCGCCCGAGATCTGGCCGATCTGCCGCTCATCACCGGCGGCTCGGCCGTGGCGATGGGACTGCCCGAGATCTACCGCGCCCGGGGCTGGCTGACCGAGGCCGCCGCCCAGGCCCCGTTCGAGGCGCCCCCGGGCAAGGGCGTGATCCTTGCCGGCTCCTGTTCCGAGATGACCCGCAAACAGATCGCTGCGGCCCGGCGGGCCGGCCTGCCGATGCTGCAGATCGATGCCGAGGGCATCGCCGGGGGCCGGATCACCGCCGCGGGCGTGGTCGATTTCGTCGAGAAGGCCGCGGCGGAAACCCCGCTGCCGCCCGTCGTCTATTCCAGCGCCGATCCCGAGACCGTGGCCCGCGCCCAGAAGGCGCTGGGACGGATGCGGGCCGGAGAGATGGTCGAGACCCTTCTGGGCGAGGTCGCCGCCCTCCTCGCCGCGCGCGGCTTTACCCGGATCATCTCGGCCGGGGGCGAGACATCGGGCGCGGTCGCAAGCGCGCTTGGCGCCTCGGCGCTCCGGATCGGGCCCGAGATCGACCCGGGCGTGCCCTGGGTGATGACGCTGGATAGCGACCGCCCGCTCTGCCTTGCGCTGAAATCGGGCAATTTCGGAGCCGAAGACTTCTTTCTCAAAGCCTGGGAGTTGCTGGCATGACCGCGATCCTGTCCGAAGCCACCACCGCGCGCGACCGGATCTGCGCCGCGGGCAAGTCGATCTTCGATCGCGGCCTCACCTTCGGGTCGACCGGCAATATCAGCGTCCGGCTGTCGGACGGCTCGATGCTGATGACGCCCACCAATGCCTGCCTCGGCGCGCTCGACCCGGCGCGGCTGTCGCGGTTCTCCGCCGACGGACAGTTCCTCGACGGCGACCGGCCGACCAAGGAATCCTTCCTGCACATGTGCATGTATTGCAAGCGCCCGCATTCTAACGCGGTCGTGCATCTGCATTCGACCCATTCGGTCGCGGTCAGCATCCTTGCGGGTGTCGATGAACAGGACGTGCTGCCGCCCCTGACCGCTTATTACGTGATGCGGGTGGGCCGCCTGCCCCTGATCCCGTATTTCGCGCCGGGCGACGAGAAACTGGCCCGCGCGGTCGAGGAACGGGCGGGCGATCACCACGCCGTGCTGCTGGCCAATCACGGGCCGGTGGTGGCGGGCGGCAGCCTCGAAGAGGCGCAATACGCGACCGAAGAGCTGGAAGAGACCGCCCGGCTGTTCCTGATGCTGCAGGGGCACCGGATCCGTCCCCTCAGCGAGGAAGAGGCCGGGGCGCTGCGCGCGCGCGTCTGACCCTCAGCGCCAGCCATGGGCCCGTGGGGCCTGGTCCCGGGACCCCGGCCAACTCGCGATCACGACCGCGCCGATCCCCGGGACCGGCCCGATCACCCCCCTGAAGAGCATCGGTCCGCCGGACCTCGGGGCGGTCGGCCCGGCGCCGCGACCGGCCGCGAAACGGTCGGGAAAAACCGTCGCACAGGGCGACGACGCGGACCGGCCATGGGCCTCCTGATCAGATCCCCCCGGTGCAAGCCCCTCCGCGGGGTGTCGCCGCCTTGGCCTGCGATTGCCCCGACGGAGCCTGCGCCCATGTGACGGGCGCGCCGGTTTTCCGCCCGGCCTCTCTCCCGCGCCGGGACGCGCTCAGGACAGGGTGACGAAATAGTCGAGTTCCTCGTTCACCAGATGGCAGACCCGCAGCTCGACCACCCGGTCCAGCACATCGACCGCCGCGCGCCGCATCAGCAGGACGGGCGCGCCCGTCTCGAGCCCCAGCGCCGCCGCCACATCGGCCGGGGCGCCCACCGCCCGCAGCTTTTCATCGGCGCGTACGATGATGATCGAATAGGCCCGCTGATACAGCACATAAAGCGCGTTCGGCAGCGGCGCCCGGTCGGTGATGCCCGGATAAAGCGCGGGCGGCAGGCAGGATCTCTCATGGGTCGCCTTCTTGCCGCCGACCGAGCGGACCCGGGTGATCTCGATCACCTCCTCGGGCCGCCCGAACAGCGCCGCGCGCTCTCCGGCCGTCGCTTTCCGCCGGATCACGGTTTCCGACACCAGCTCGGGCGCGGTGAGGGTGCCGTCGGGGCTGCGCAGGCGGAAGAAGTTGAACAGCGACATCTCGGGCGTGCGCAGGGTGACGAAGGTGCCGCGCCCCTGCGCGCGCTGCACCAACCCGCGCGCTTCCAGCTCGCTCAACGCCTTGCGCGCCGTACCCTGGCTGACCCCAAGCTCGGCGCCCAGCTGGGTCTCGCTTGGCAGCAGCGCGCCCGAAGGCAGCTCGCCCGACGCGATTCGCGCGACGATGGTGTCGATCACGGTCTGATAGAGCGGTGTCGCCATGGGTCAGCCTCCTGAACTTCCCGTGAGATAGCATTTCTTCGCAAAGGCGGACAAGTCCATTACAATAAGTCTTGTATAAGATTAGATGTACATGTTAACCAGCCCAAGACTTGCAATCTGGGCAGTGAGGAGGACCAGACAGTGGGCAAACCACATCTTCTGAAACACGATCATTCCGACAATGTCGGCGTCGTGGTCGTCGAAGGGCTGACCGCGGGCACCGAGATGCTCTGCGTCGTGACCGCCGACAATTCGGATTTCACCGTGACCGCAAAGGCCGACATCCCGATCGGCCACAAGGTCGCGCTGAGCGATCTGAAGGAAGGCGACACGGTGATGAAATACGGCGAGGACATCGGCCGGATGGTCGGGGCCGCCAGTGTCGGCGAGCACGTCCATGTCCATAACTGCAAGACCAAACGGTGGTGACCCATGCCCTTTGATTTCAAGTCCATGACCGTCAACGCCTGGCGCCGCGAGAACGGCCGCGTCGGCGTGCGCAACCACGTCCTGATCCTGCCGGTGGACGACATCTCCAACGCGGCCTGCGAGGCCGTCGCCAATAACGTCAAGGGCACGCTGGCGATCCCGCATGCCTATGGCCGGCTGCAATTCGGCGAAGATCTCGAGCTGCATTTCCGCACCATCATCGGCACCGGCGCCAACCCGAACGTCGCCGCCGTGGTGGTGATCGGCATCGAGCCGGAATGGACCCAGGTCATCGTCGACGGCATCGCCAAAACCGGCAAACCGGTCGCGGGCTTCTCGATCGAGCAGAAGGGCGATTTCGAGACCATCCGTGCGGCCAGCTGGAAGGCCAAGGAATACGTGCAATGGGCGACCGAGCTGCAGAAGGAGGCCTGCCCGGTCTCGGATCTCTGGATCTCGACCAAATGCGGCGAAAGCGACACCACCACCGGCCTGTCTTCCTGTCCGACCGTCGGCAACATGTATGACAAGCTGCTGCCCGAAGGGATCTATGGCTGCTTCGGCGAGACCTCCGAGATCACCGGGGCCGAGCATATCTGCGAGAAACGCGCCGCGACCCCGGAGGCCGCTACCGCCTTCCGCAAGATCTTCGATGCCTATCAGGACGAGGTGATCGAGGCCCACAAGACCTCGGACCTGTCGGACAGCCAGCCGACCAAGGGCAACATCCTCGGCGGGCTGACCACGATCGAGGAAAAGGCGCTTGGCAATCTCGAGAAGATCGGCCGGAGCTCGACCTATATCGACGCCATGGGGCCTGCGGTCGCGCCCGAAAAGGGGCCGGGGCTCTACTTCATGGACACCTCATCGGCGGCGGCGGAATGTGTCACGCTGATGGCGGCGGCGGGCTATGTGATCCACACCTTCCCCACCGGCCAGGGCAATGTCATCGGCAACCCGATCGTGCCGGTGATCAAGATCTCGGGCAACCCGCGCACCCTGCGCACCATGTCCGAGCATATCGACGTCGACGTGACCGGCGTGCTGACCCGCGAGCAGACCATCGACCAGGCCGGCGACGCCCTGATCGAGATGATCATTCGCACCGCCAATGGCCGCAACACCGCGGCCGAGGCGCTCGGGCATCGCGAATTCTCGCTGACCAAGCTGTACCGGTCGGCCTGATGCGCGTTGTCGTCTCCGAGTTCATGGACACCGAGGCGCTCGCCGGGTTCGGCGAGGATGTCGAGGTGGTCTATGACCCGGGCCTTGTGGACGACCGGGGGGCGCTCATCGCGGCGCTCCCCGGCACCCATGGCCTGATCGTGCGCAACCGGACGCAGGTCGATGCCGCCCTGCTGGAAGCGGCGCCCGAGCTGCGCGTCGTCGGCCGGCTTGGCGTCGGGCTCGACAATATCGACCTCGCTTCCTGCAAGGCGCGCGGCGTCACCGTCTGCCCGGCGACCGGCGCCAATACCCTGTCGGTTGCCGAATATGTCATCTCGACCGCGCTGTCGCTCTTGCGCGGCGCCTATGCCTCGAATGCGGCGATGATCGCGGGCGAGTGGCCGCGCAATGCGCTGATCGGCGGCGAGGCCTCGGGCCGGGTGATGGGGCTTGTGGGCTATGGCGGCATCGCCCGCGCGGTGGCCGAACGCGCCCGCGCGCTGGGAATGCGGATCGCGGCCCATGACCCCTTCCTCGACGCAGGCGACCCGGCCTGGCTGGGGGTCGAGAACTGCACCCTGACCGAGCTTCTGGCCCGGGCCGACGTTCTGTCCCTGCATGTCCCGCTGACCGAGGGCACCCGCAACCTGATCGGCCCCGAGGCGATCTCGGCGATGAAACCCGGCGCGATTGTCATCAACACCGCCCGCGGCGGCGTGATCGACGAGGCGGCGCTGGCCCGGGCGCTGAGCGAAGGCCGACTTGGGGGCGCCGCGCTCGATGTCTTCGCGACAGAACCCTTGACGGCAGAGGCCGGACGGGTTTTCCAGGGAGTTCAGAACCTTATACTGACCCCGCATATCGCGGGCGTCACCGGTGAGGGCAATGTGCGGGTCAGCACCGTCACCGTCCGCAACGTGAAAGAGGCGCTTGCCCATGCCCCGGCCTGATGCAGAGATACCCCGCGCCGAGGCCGAGGCGCTGATCGCCCGCATCCTCGAGGCCAGCGGCACCTCGGCGCGCAATGCCCGCAGCGTGGCGCGCGCCCTTGTCGCTGCCGAGATCGACGGCCAGGCCGGGCACGGCTTTTCCCGTGTCGCCTCCTATGCGGCGCAGGCCGGGTCGGGCAAGGTCACCGGGGCGGCCTGCCCCGTGGCCGTGCGTGCCGGGGCCCGGGTCGATATCGACGCGCGGAACGGCTTTGCCTATCCGGCCATCGACCTCGCCATCGCCGAGCTGACCGAAATGGCGCCCGAATACGGCATCGCCATGGCCGCGATCAGCCGTTCGCATCATTGCGGGCAGCTCGGCGCCCATGTCGAACGGCTGGCCGAGGCCGGGGTCGCGGCGCTGATGGTCGCCAACACGCCGAAGGCGATGGCGCCCTGGGGCGGCCGCGCGGCGCTGTTCGGCACCAATCCCATCGCCTTCGCCGCCCCGCGCCCGGGCCACCCGCCGCTGGTGATCGACCTGTCGCTGTCGAAGGTGGCGCGTGGCAAGGTGATGGCGGCCTCGAAATCCGGCCAGCCGATCCCCGAGGGCTGGGCGCTCGATGCCGAAGGACGGCCGACGACCGATCCCGAGGCCGCGCTGGGCGGCACGATGGTGCCCGCGGGAGATACCAAGGGCGCCGCGCTGGCGCTGGTGGTCGAGATCCTGGCCGCGACCCTGACCGGGGCCAACCGCTCGGACGAGGCCAGCTCGTTCTTCGAGGCCGAGGGCGCGCCGCCCGGCGTCGGCCAGACCATCCTGGCCTTCGACGTCGCGCGGGTGCCGGGCTTCGGCGAGCGGCTCGAGGGGCTTCTGGGCGCGATGCTGGCGCAGGAGGGCACGCGGCTGCCGGGGCAAAAACGGCTGAGGGGCCGCGCCGACAGCGCCGGGCGCGTCCGTGTCCCGGGCCATATCATGGAGGAGCTTTCGGCCCTGCCGTCCTGACGGCGGGCCTTCCCCCGACACCCAAGACCAACAGAGCACGGGGGCCAGAACCCCGGCCGGCCATATCGACCGCGTCCCGCCTGCCGGGTGCGGAGTTTCTTTGGGAGGAGAACGACATGACCAAATTCACGCTTCACGCCGTCGCGACCGCCATCGCCGCCGCGCTGTTCGCCGCACCCGCCAGCGCCGGGGACTTCCCGCCGGGCCAGGTGGAATACATCATCCCCTTCGGGCCGGGCGGGGAATCCGACATCACCGCGCGGCTGCAGCAGCCCTATTTCGAGAAGCTCTACGGCGAACAGATGATCGTCTCCTACAAGCCCGGCGGCGGCGGCGCGGTGGGCTGGTCGCAGCTCAACGGCATGGCGGCGGACGGCTCGGTCATCATGGGGGTGAACCTGCCCCATACCATCGTCAAGCCGCTGCAGGGCAATGTCGGCTTCGAGACCGATGACATCGTCAATGCCTACATGTTCCACTACACGCCCGACGCCATCGTGGTGCGGGCCGACAGCCCTTATCAGAGCCTCGACGACCTGATCGCGGCAGCGAAGGAAAACCCCCGGAAGATCACCTTCTCGGGCTCGGGCAAGGGCACGGCGAACCATCTGGTCTCGGTCCGTTTCGACGAGCTGGCCGGGATCGAGACCACCTATGTCTCGTTCAAGGGCACCGGCGCGGCCGTCACCGCCATGCTGGGCGGGCAGGTCAGCGCCGAATGGGGCTATACCACCGTGGGCGGCGGTCAGGGCGACAAGGTGCGGATGCTGGCGGTCGCGATGGAGGAACGCCACCCCGCCTTCCCCGACGTGCCGACCTTCCGCGAGCTTGGCTATGACATCGTCTCGGGCGCCTATCGCGGCGTCGCCGTGCCGAAGGACACGCCCGAGGAAACCCGGCAGGCGGTCTCGGACGCCATCGCCGCGATCAATGCCGATCCCGAATTCCGGCAGAAGATGATCGATGGCGGGTTCGCCCTGATCGACGTGCCCTACGGCCCCGAGATGGATGCCTGGATGAAGGCGCGGGCCGAGGAATACATCCCCGCCGCCAGAGCCGCCGGCGTGATCGACTGATCGTCCGGCAGAGCGGGGCCGGCGCCCGTCGCGGGCATCCCGTCCCGCTCTGCCGCTGATTGCGCGGGCCCCGCTCCCGCGCTCCTCCCCTCCGCTCACGGACCCCGATCATGCTGGACTTCTTCCTTGCGGCCCTGACGCCGCTCAACCTTCTGCTGGCGCTTGCGGGCGTCGCGGCGGGCACCATCATCGGCTCGGTTCCGGGCCTGACCGCGACCATGGCCGTCGCCGTGCTGGTGCCGCTGACCTTCGGCATGCCGCCCGAAAGCGCGCTGATCCTGCTGGGCGCGATCTACACGGGCGCGATCTATGGCGGCGCCTATGCCGCCATCCTGCTGAACACCCCCGGCACGCCCTCGGCCATCGGCACCACCTTCGACGGCTACCCGATGGCCAAGCGCGGCGATGGCGATCTGGCGGTGACCATCGCCTGCCTGTCCTCGCTGGTGGGCGGCATCGTCGGGGCCGCCGCGCTCTTGCTGCTGGCCCCGCCGCTGGCCGAGGCCGCGCTGGCCTTCGGCCCGGTCGAGTATTTCTGGCTGGCGATCTTCGGCCTGTCGCTGATCGCGGCGCTCAGCACCCGCGACTTCCTGAAAGGGCTGATCGGCGCCGCCTTCGGCATCCTGATCGCCATGGTCGGCATTTCCGAAACCTCGGCCGAGGTCCGCTTCACCTTCGGCTCGAACACCCTTCTGGGCGGCATCGAGACGGTCTCGGCGCTGATCGGGCTTTACTGCGTGCCGGTGCTGATCGAGCTGGCCGCGACCTCGGGGCGCCATCTCAAGGAAGACAGCGGCGGCACCCGCGGCTTCCGCCTGCCCGAGGCGTTTTCGACCCTGATGCGGCACAAGGTAAATGTCATCCGCAGTTCTGTCATCGGCACCCTCGTCGGCGCGCTGCCCGGCGCGGGCGGCTCGATCGCCGGGCTCGTGGCCTATTCCGAGGCCCGCCGCACCGACCGCCGCGCGCCCGCCTATGGCGAGGGCAATCCCGGCGGCATCGTCGCCACCGAAAGCGCCAACAACGCCACAGTCGGCGGCGGCTTCATCCCGACCTTGGTGCTGGGCATTCCGGGCACGCCGCCCGATGCGGTGATCCTCGGGGCGCTGCTGGTGCAGGGCGTCCGGACCGGACCCACGCTGTTCTCGGACGGCTCGAGCATCGTCTACACCTTCATCTTCGGGCTGTTCCTCGCGACGCTGCTGATGCTGCCGGTCGGGCTGCTGATCGGCCGTTTCGCCTATCGCTCGATCGTGCGGGCGCCGAAGGCGGGGCTGGTGCCGGTCGTGGCGTTCATGACCATCATCGGCAGCTTCGCCATCCGCAACAGCCTGTCCGATGTCGGCATCATGCTGGCGCTTGGCGTGGTCGGCTGGATCGCCAACCGCCGCGGCTTCTCGGTCTCGCCCATCGTGCTGGGCCTGATCCTCGGACGCATCGCCGAAGAGGGCTTCGTGCAGAGCTGGACCATCGGCGATGCCATGGGCAATGTCTGGGGCCAGTTCTTCGGGCGGCCGCTTTCGCTGGTCATCATCGCGCTGACGCTGCTGAGCTTTGTCTACCCGTTCCTGCCGGCCCTGACCCGGCTGCTGCGCCGGCGCGGCACTGCCCTGCCCGGCCCTTCGGACAAGCGCGAACCGGCCGATCCGGCCGCGATCCTGCGCGATCTGGCGGGCATCGGCGTCATGGCCGCCGTCGCGGGCGTGGCGCTCTGGCAATGCGCGAGCCTGAACCCCGAGGCCGCCGTCTTCCCCCGCACCATCGCCACCGGGATGCTGGTGCTTTGCGGCCTCGCGGCGCTGGAAACGCTGCTGACCCGCCGCGTGGTCGAGGACCGCAGCTATGGCTCGACCGGGCGGCGCGCGGGCGTTGTGGCCTCGATGGCCGGGGGTATCGCGCTGGCGCCCGTTCTGGGCTTTGCCACGGCCGGGATCGCGATGGCGCTGGGGCTGATGCTGAGTTCGGAACACAACAACCGCAGCCTCAGGGGCTGGGGCCTTCTGGCGCTCAGCGTCGCCGCCGTGATCGTCGTCTTCACCATCGGCTTTCGCGAGGCGCTGTCGGTGCCGCTCCCCGGCGGCCTGATCTTCTGACCGCGACAGACCAGAAAGGATTGACCCGTCCCATGACCGATCACCCTGCCACGATGCCCCGTCTCCGTGGCATCCTCGGCCGCGCGGATGCGCTCTGGCCCGGCCTTCTGGTCTGCGGACTGGCCGCGTTGGCCGCGCAGTTCCTGTCCGACCATTACGGCGCCCCGGCCATGCTGATGGCGCTGCTGCTGGGGCTGTCGCTGCATTTCCTGGTCGAGGATGGCGACCGCTGCGCCGCCGGGATCGGGCTCGCGGCCCGGACCGTGCTGCGGATCGGCGTGGCGCTTCTGGGCGCGCGGATCAGCTTCGAGCTTTTCACCGAGCTCGGCCTGCCGGTGGTCGGCCTTGTCATCGGCGCGCTGGCCGCGACCATGGGCTTCGGCTGGCTTGCCGCCCGGATGCTGGGGCGAGGCTGGCGGCTGGCGATCCTGACGGCGGGCGCGGTCTCGATCTGCGGCGCCTCGGCCGCCATGGCCATCGCCGCCGTGCTGCCCAAGAACGAGCTGTCGGAACGCAATCTCAGCTTTACCGTCTTCGGGGTCACGCTTCTGTCAACCGTGGCGATGGTGCTTTACCCGGTGATCGCGACGCTTCTGGGGCTCAGCGACCTTCAATCGGGCGTCTTTCTCGGGGGGACCATCCATGACGTCGCGCAGGTGGTCGGCGCGGGCTTCTCGGTGTCCGACACGGTCGGCGAGACCGCGACCACGCTCAAGCTGATCCGGGTCTCGATGCTGGCACCCTTCGTACTGATCCTGACCCTGGCGCTGCGCGGTGCAGGGGCCCAGGACCGGTCGGGGGCGAAACGTCCGCCGGTCCTGCCGGGCTTCGTCATCGCCTTCCTGATCCTCGCCCTGATCAACTCGCTGGGCTGGATCCCGGCCGCGCTGCAGGCGCTGCTCTGGGCGTTGTCGAAATGGGCCATGCTGACCGCGATTGCAGCCGTCGGCATGAAGACCGACCTCAAGCGCATCCTCTCGGTCCCGCCGCAATCGGTGGTGCTGATCTTCCTCGAGACACTGTTCATCGCGGGGGTGGTGCTGGCCGGGGTGATGGTGCTGCTGTGACACATGGGCCCGAGGCCGGATCCGTCCGGTCTGCCCGGTTACGGAACGCTCAAAGGCATCGCCAAGCCTGTGCCCGAGGTGAGGCCCCGCGCGGGATCCGGTCGCGCACCCCTGGCGGAGCCAGGACCCGCCACAGGCCAAGGCAGCAAAGCCGCAAGAGCGGCGGCGGCGCAGGCCGGACCATCCCCGCCAGCCCCGAAACGGCCTTCCGGGTCTTCGCCCCCCCGCCTCGCGACAGCGGGGGCGCCCCGGGCCTCGCCCGGAACGCCCCCGCGGTGCGATCATGTCCCTGCTAGAACATCAACTCGGGCAGCCAGAGCGCAAGCTGAGGTGCCGCGAGCATCAGCGCGATCATCCCCATCAGCGCGAGGATGAACGGGGTCACGCCGATGAAGACATCGGTCAGCTCGCCCCGGCCCCGCACGCCATGCACGACATAGCAGAGCATGCCGATGGGGGGCGTCAGAACCGAGGTCTCGGCGATCAGGACCATCATCACCCCGAACCAGATCGGGTCATAGCCAAGGCCCACCACGATCGGCGTGACGATCGGGATCGTCAGCACGATCATCGCCAGCGTGTCCATGAACATGCCCAGCACCAGATAGACCCCGAGGATCGCCAGCATCGTGGCCAGCGGGCTCCAGTTCAGATTGCCGACAAGCTGGTTCACCGTGGCGGCCATGCCGGTCGCGCCGATGACGAAGTTCAGAAGGAAGGCCAGAAGCGTGATCAGGATCATCATCGACGAGGTGCGGACGGTGCCGATGAAGACCGCGACCAGCATCGGCCAGTTCAGCCGCCGGTACAGCGCGGTCAGCGCCAGCGAGGCAATGACGCCCACCGAGGCGGCCTCCGTGGGCGTCGCCCAGCCGGCATAGATCGACCCGATCACCAGCCCGAACAACCCGAGCGGCGGCGCGAGATCCGACAGGCTGCCGAGCAGGGCCCGGGCCGTGGGCGGCGTGCGGTCGCCATCGAGCGAGGGGCGGAGAATGCAGAGCACCAGGATCGTCAGCGAGAAGATCGCCGCCAGCACGATGCCCGGGACCAGACCGGCCATGAACAGCCGCGGCACCGAGGTATCGGTCAGGAAGCCGTAGATGATCATGTTGATCGAGGGCGGGATCAGGATGCCGAGCGTGCCGCCCGCGGCGAGGCTGCCCAGAAACAGCCGCTCGCTGTAGCCATGGCGGTCGACCTGCGGCATCGCGGTGGTGCCGATGGTCGCCGCCGTCGCGACGCTCGACCCCGAGGTCGCCGCAAACAGCGCGCTGGCGCCGATATTGGCATGCATCAAGCCGCCCGGCAGCCAGCCGAGCCAGGCCGATACGCCGCCATACATCCGGTCGGCCATGCCCGAGCGCAGCAGGATCTCGCCCATCATGATGAACATCGGGATCGCGATCAGGGTGAATTCGATGCTGTGCGACCAGGCGATCTCGCCGAAGGCACGTTGCAGCGGGAAGGGCGACAGCAGCCAGTCGAGCAGCACCGCAAGCCAGCCCAGCACCGCGGCAATCGGCAGGCCCAGCGCGATCAGAAGGAACAGAAGAAGAAGTGCGATACCCATGTCAGCGTCCCCGCGGGCCAGAGTCCGAGGCGCCGAGCTCGGCCGCCAGATCCCGGTCGCCGCGGGCAAGCGCCCGCACCAGGTCGAAGAGAAGCGCGATCAGGCAGATCAGGAAGAAGATCAGCCCCGCCAGCCAGGCCGACTGCGGCATCCATAGCGGCGTGGCAAGAGGCGTGCTGGCGCGTGCGCCCAGCCTGAGCGACTCGGCCAGCGTGCCCCAGGCATGGGACACGACAATGCCGATGATGCCCGCGAAAGCCCCCAGCGCCAGCACGTCCAGCCAGCGCTGCACCCGGGCGGGCAGGCGCAGATAGACCAGATCGACGCGGATATGGGCGCGCATGAACAGCGCATGGGCAAAGCCCCAGGCCATGGCGACGGCGAAGGCGTAACCGGCCAGTTCGTCGACACCGACGAGGCTGTGGTGAAACAGCCTCCGCATCAGGATCTCGGCGGTCATCAGCCCCGCCGATGCCAGCAGCAGCAGACCGCTGCCGATGGCCGCGAAACGGGCAAGCCGGGCCAGCTTGCGGGAGATCAGCGGGGCCTCCACCCGCTTACCTCGCCGGATCGAGCTGGATATCGACGACCTGGCCGACCGTGTCGTTCCAGCGCGCCACGCATTCCGCGCCGCAGGCCCGGGTGAATTCCGGCATCACCTTCTCGGCAACGATCCGGCGCAGGCGCGCATTGTCCTCATCGCTCAGCTCGACCAGGGTCAGATCGGCCTTTATCAGGTTGCGCGGCGCGGTCGCCTCGGGCTCGCAACGCTCGTCGCCGACCGAACACCAGATGCCCTGCTGCGTCGCGACACGGGCCATTTCCCAGCCCGCGGGCTCGAGCCGGTCGCGGATCTCATCGCGCAGGAAGCTCTGCACCGCCGGGTCGAGCCCGTCCCATTTCCGGGAATTGGCAACGATGAAATTGACGCCCCAGCCCACGGTCAGGTCGACGAGATGGGTCGTGACATCGGTCCATTTGGCATTGTTGCCGGAATTGGCGCCGGTGAAGGCACAGTCGATCACGCCGCGCTGCAGGGCGGGCACGACCTCGTTGAAGGCCATGGTCACGGGCGTCGCGCCCAGCGCGGCGGTCAACGACGAGGTCGTGGTCGAGAAGACGCGGACCTTCTTGCCGGCAAGATCGTCCAGCCCCTCGACCGGGGTCGCGCACCACAGAACCTGGGCGCCGGTCGGCCAGAAGCCCAGCGGCACCACGCCGAGCCGGTCGCGATAGCGCTCTTCCAGCACCGGGCGGTAGGCGCCGATCACCTGTTGCAGCGTGTCGATATCCTGCGCCAGCCCGGCCAGATCGATCGAGTCGTTTTCCGGCAGCTCGCCCGAGATCAGCGTGGTGCTGCCGGCGACGATGTCGGCGATGCCCGCACCTGCCAGCCGCATCAGCTCGGGGCCCTTCACGCCCAGATCGGTCATGCTCACGGCCTTGGCCCTCACCTGCCCCTCGCTGTCGGCCGGCACGGTCTCGGTCCAGAACGGCTTCAGCACATTGGTCCAGTTCGGCGAGTTGACGGGCGAGCCGATCACGGAAAGCTCGGTGGCGGGCAGATCGCCGGCCTGCACGGCCAGCGGCGCAAGCCCGGCTAGCGCCGCGGCGCCGAAGAGTCTGGAAAGCATGGTCATGTGTCTGATCTCTCTCTGTCGGAAAGGGAACGGCCTTGCCCCGGGGGAAAGGGCAAGGCCGACAGCGGGCGGCTTATCCTGCCGCTTCTTTCATCTTGCCGTGGGAGAGCCCACGGTCGGGGGGGGCAATGTTCAGCCGCACCATGTCGCGCAGCAACTGGACGATGGCCATCGAGCTTTCGCCCTCGGCGCCGTCGACGATGAAGCGCGAGGTGCAGTAGCGCATCTCCCAGCCGCCCGCGTCGAGGCAAGCGCGGATCATGCGCTTCTCGGTTTCGGGATCCTGCACCAGCTCCTTGTCCTTCAGCAGGAAGCCCAGCATCGCGGCGATGCCATAGGCGCCCCAGTTCGAGATCGAGGCGGGCAGGAAGATGTCGGTCGGCGTCACGGTGATGGCGCCGCCCGGCTTGTCGGTCTGGGTTTCGCGCCCATAGGGGTGGAAATCCTGCATGAAGGCATGGATCCGCCCGAAGCCGATCTCGTTGCCATTGTCGCCGACACCGATGCTCAGCACGCCCTTGTCGGCGGCCTGATCGAAGAGCGGCGCGACATTGATGCAGTTCTTGGGCGCGACGCCGGTCGAGTAATGCACGATGCCGGTCTCGTTCGGCCCCAGACGCTCGATCGCGATGATCGCCTTGGGCTGCATCCGCTCCAGCAGATCGCGCGCCCAGTCATCGACCGCCGCCTGATCCTCGGGCGCGGTGACCTGGGCTGCCCCCATGCGCCGGCCCTTGGCCAGATCGTAATCGCGCACCATCAGCCCGGCCGCCTCGGACGAGGCCTTGATCGGCGGCGCATGGCAGACTTCCGAAACATAGACCGGAACCGCCTTCAGACCCCAGTAAAGCGCCCGGGCCAGCGACACCGCGCCGGGCGGTCCGTCGCTTTCGCCATGGGGCACTTCGGGCAGGTAGCCCGCACCGGTCACGATCAGCACGACATCGCCTTCGCCGACATGTTCGACCAGCGCCTCGGCCGCACGCGCCGTGATCGGGCGTCCGCCGCCCTCGCGCCGCGCCTCGGCATAGATCGGGGCGATGATATTGTGGTTCATGCCGCGGTTGCGCATTTCGACAGTCACCAACCGGTCGACATATTCACCAATGATATCGGGCACGTAGCTATTCCTTCCTCGAACGCATGGTCTGGCGGCAATGGTAGTGAGACAGCGCGCGCTCTGGCGAATCGAATTTTGGAATATGCCATCAGGAAAAGTTATGCCCTTGCGGGAAATGCCCGGCCATGTTTGCCTGCCAAAGGGCCCCGCGCCTGCGGAAGACGCCGGAAGGAGACGCTGGTGCGATCGCTCAACCACCGACAGATGCTGGCTTTTCGTGCCGTGATGATCAGCGGCAGCATGACCGCGGCGGGCCGCATCCTGCATGTCAGCCAACCCGCAGTGACCCGGCTGATACGCGATCTCGAGGCCGATCTGGGGCTGGTGCTTTTCGTCCGGAAATGGTCGAGCGTCCGGCCGACCGCCGAGGCCATCGCGCTGTTCCGCGAGGTCGAGAAATATTTCGAATCGATGGAGCGTATCCGCGACAATGCCCGGCAGATGCGCGAGAAACAGGATGGCCGGTTGCGCATCGCTGCCATGTCGACACTGTCATCGGGCGCCCTGCCCGAGGCCATCCGCCGCTTTCGCATCAGCCAGCCCCAGACCGATTTCTTCATCCATTCCGACAATTCCGTCCATATTCTCGACGCCCTACAGCATGATGAATTCTCGGTCGGCCTCTGCCGCGTACCGCCCGAGCGCGCCGATATCGACCATGTCGAAATGCCGGTTTCCTCGGCGATCTGCCTGCTGCCGCGCGACCATCCGCTGGCCCGTCAGGACAGCGTCTCGGTCGAGGATCTGGCTGGGCAGCCCTTCATTTCGCTGGGCATCAGCAGCCTCTTGCGGATGCAGATCGAGGCCTCGATGGAGGCCGCGGGCGTTCAGCCCGGCCGTACCGTCCAGACCCTCTATTCGAACACCGTTCCAAGCTATGTCTCGGCCGGGCTGGGTATTTCCGTCGCCGACATCTTCTCGGTCATGGCGATGGATCCCGGGAAGATCGCCGTGAAACCCTTCCTTCCGGCCATCGAGTTCCGGTTCTCCGCGATCTTTCCCGCCCATGCCCGCAGCCCGGGTGCCGAGATCTTCTCGCGGGTGTTCTTCGACGTCGTCAGGGATCAGATCGCCGAGGTCGAGCAACTTTTCCGGCAATAGCCCGACCGCCATGCCGCGGGCAGCTCAGTGCCGCTGCCGTCATTGCCCGGCGGGCCCTGACGTCGAAATGTGCTGGCGCCACCGGGGGACGAATGGCATGTCATGCTGCCGACAGCTTGCAGGATTGACGCCATGTTCCGTGCCCTCCGCCTTGCCGCCCTCGCCATGCTGACGATCATGGGGATCTCGGTGGCCGCAATGGCTGGCCCCTATCACGCAGGCGTTGCGCGAAGCGCCTTCACGACGGCCGGCGGACAGGCCAGTGCCGTCATCTGGTATCCGACCGCGCTTCCCGAGATGTCCTGGCAGGCGGGCCCTTTCGAGATCGACGCGACGCGGGAGGCGCCCGTCGCAGAGGGGCGCTTTCCGGTGGTCTTGCTGTCTCATGGCCATAATGGCGGGCCTCTGAGCCATCGTGAGTTGGCGGCGCAGCTTGCCCGGGCGGGCTTCATCGTGATCGCCCCGACCCATATCGGGGACGCCGCAGGCCAGCCTCCCGCAACCGGCCAGACGGAGATCCTGACAAGTCGCCCCGCCCAGGCGATCGCGGCGCTCGACGCGGCCCTGAAGGATGAACGCCTGGCCGCTCATGCCGACCCCGCCCGCATCGGCATGATCGGCTATTCCGCGGGCGGGTATACCGGCCTCATCCTCGCCGGGGCCAAGCCCGACTTCGCCCATGCGGCGGCCTATTGCGCCGGAGAGGGGCGCGACGATACCGGATCCTGCGGCCCCGCCAACGATGCCTTTATCGGCCCCTCGGAGAAACTTGCCGCCTGGTCGGCCCCCTCCGAGCCTCGTCTCAAGGCGCTGGTGCTTCTCGATCCGCTCGCGGTCATGTTCGATGCCAGCGGCCTTGCCGCGGTGAAGATCCCGGTGCTTCTGTTTCGGCCGCAGGAGGATATCTACATGCGATCAGCGGCCAATGCGATTGCGCTCGCCAGCGATCTGCCGCGTGCCCCGCAACAGATCCTTCTGCCCGGAACCCATTTCACCTTCGTCGATCCCTGCCCGGAAGGCATCGTCGGGGAGGCTGCGCTGATCTGCAAGGATCGGCCCGGCATCGACAGGCCGGCAATCCACCGCACCCTAGAGCGCGACGTGATCGCCTTCCTGAATGCGACGCTCTGAGACGGCATCCCCGAGTGCCCGCATCCCCGGAAACGCCTGAATGCCGGCGGGAATCGATGCGGGATCTGGCACATGGGCTGCGTCGAACGGCCCGACAAGACGGATGGCGCACAGCTGCGGGAAGCCCACCATCGGGACAGGATTGATGGGAGGCCAGCGCCTTAACGGGTTGCAGAAAAAGTCCCGGCTCGACTGGCGCGGTGGATATATGCCCCATTCCGGCGCAATCTCGTTGATCTGAGAGTTATCGCCTGAGCCAAAGGTCGATGAGATCGACCAGATCTGGCGCTTGATGGCGTTTGTCAGCAGGCTGCTAAGATCCACGCTTGCCCGGCGCGCCCAAGACCGGGATCGGCAAGAGCGCCGAGGTTCTGCTCGGTCTGCCGGTCATGCGGATTTGGCGGCCAAAGCGGGCCCCGAGCCCGGAGGCCCCGGGCGCGCAAGCTGGCAGACCCGCCGCTATGACGCTTTGCCGTCCCGGCTCCGGTCCTCTATCCAGCCCATTATCGTATCCAGAATGCCCGGGGCGTAGGCATGGCGCCCCTCCAGGACGAAACGCAGCTTCGCAAACAGCGACCAGTCTTGCGTCAGTTGCCAGTTATAGGCAGCGGACTTCAACAAGCCATGCGTTGCCTTTGGCCATAGGACGATCCGGGTCCCGTCTTCCCGCCCGGCCAGGATCTCTCTGTAGATAGCAGCATTGCGGCTGGCATCCACATTCAGGTCGTCCTGTCCCCAGATTGCCAGCAACGGCAGATCGAGCCGGCCAAGCCCCCCGCGCGCATCGGCAGAGTGATTTCGCCGGAGGAACTGCCAGCGGTCGGTCGTCATGCCCTCGGGGGCATCGCTGGCCTTGGCCTCGGGCCCGAAGGTACGGTCCTCGGCCCGGTGCTGGTCCTCGATGACCTACGCGATGGCCTCCCGGTCCATGCCCTCCCTGCCCAGCCGGACACGGGTGTAGTAGTCTCCCTGGTCATGCCAGGACACAGCCGCCCCGACGGCGATCACGTCGAAACGCATGCGCAACTTCCCGAATGCTGCGCGGGTTTCATCGGTGCGGTCGGCCATGGACTGATCCAGCCAGTTCGCCCCGGACGTCCCGACGCCGGGCTTGTCCCACGCGGCCACGGCGATGTCATGATCGAGAAACGCGTTGATAAGGGGCGCATATCCCCCGGCAGAGCTTCGATCCTGTGTCCCGTCGCCATGGACAAGCACGATCGCCGCCTGGGGCGCGTCATCCGGCAGCCACAGGGTGCCCGTGATGGCGGTCCCGCCAGAGACGAAATCGAAGGGCTCGCTGCCGCGCCACCCGAGATCCTGATCGGCCAGACGCCAGACGCCAGACGCCAGACGCCAGACGCCAGACGCCAGACCACGAGGCCCAGCGCGACCACGATGGCAACCACCGCAGCGACAATGACCCGAAAACGAACCCTCACTGAAATCCCCTGAAAGATGTCCATTTCCGCTCCGGACAGGGAAACGTCGCCTTGAGCGCAGACCGGCCGTTTCGATCTTTTCGCATCCAACACGGCCTGAGGCCAGAACATCGGGACTGCGCCGCGCAGGGATATTGGCATGCCGTCTCGCGAAAGCTTCGCTACCCGCTCGGCCCGAAGACCAGGTTGGTCGCGTTCATCGAACCTGTTCCCGACCCGCCCCATGCCATCAGTGCGGTGTCGGCAGAGGGCGGTTTTCCCGGCGTGGCCGGCCACAGCTCCCCCGAAGGGGCCTTCGTCAGCGGTGGGTTTCAGGACCTTGCCGCCGTTTACGGGCGGGCGACCGCGGTCTTTTGATCGGATTTCCGGAGCGGACTGTGTCGAGGATACCTTGCTCACGGACGGGATCTTCATGGAGCCCGGCGCCCGCGGGCACGGCATCGGAAAGGCGCTGCTGATCGCCATCGAGGACCTTGCCGTACGTTCGGATCTCCGGCGCGTAGGGCTGGATGTCATCGACACCACCCTCCGAGCGCGCGCGCTATGAAAGAGGGAGGTTACCGAGACATCGGCCATGTCGCTCGGTCCGCTGAGTATCGTCTTCGGCTTTTCTCATGCGACGGAAATGACAAAACCTGTCCCTGGCCGAGAATAGATCCCGACCGGAAGGACCAGCGGCGGCCGCAGGCGCATGCGCCGTGACGGTCCGCATGGCGAAGCGCGACGGGTCGGCCGAGGAATGCGGGCCCTGATCCGGCCTGCCGGTCTTCGAGGCCCGGGCATGATCGAAGCCGATGGTCGGTTGACGACGATCATGGTGCCGGGCGCATCCGGTGGCATGACTTCGTTCCGGGCCTTCTCGCGACCGACATGCCGAAGGGAGCGGAGCAAGAATTCGACAATACCATCACCCGCAATGGCGATGACGGCAAGATCGGCTCCGCTCCGCCCGCGCACTCTGTGGGCCGGCTGATCGATCATGGCCGGGACAGCGGCGAAGCTGCGTTGAAATCGATCCGAGCAGCCGGGCCGAGGACGTCCGTGGGCCTGCCGGACCGCAGGATGATAAGCGGCCCGACCGGTCCCGAAAAGCCGGGCCCGGCCGGTCACCCGGGACCGAACGGCCCGATCCGGCCGATTTCGCGGCCAGCCAGGCACTGGTCGCGGCGCCGGATGCCGATGCCCCGCTTCACGGGCCTGCTCAATTGCGCGGGCCTGCCGAAGCACCGCCCGCCCGACAGGGTGATCGCAAGCAAGATCGAACTGAGAGCCTCGGCCAACCAGATCGGGCCCGGGCCGCGCCGGCGCCGGGGCAGGCCTGTGGCGCAGGCCGGATCTCGCCTTGCACCAGCCATGGCGCCTTCAGCGGCAGGCTGCACGCCCCGACCGCCCCTGCGATGGACATGGCCGCGCCGATGAAATCTCTGGCCGGAATCGGGGCGCGGCCCCTGGCGTGATCCTCGACGCGGTGGCGCCCGGTGCGGGCGATCCGGCGCAGCGGCATCACCGAAAAGCAGCTTCCAGACGTCCGCCGGACGATCCAGACCGGACGCTATGCCGCCTTCGGCGAACTGGCCGGGCGGACCGCGCTTTTGCTTTGCCGCCGGGCCGGGGACATCACGGGTCCCCCTTGTATGTGAATGATGGCCGGTTGATGGTCTGACCGGGACGTCGGCCCGGAAGGGCTCTGCGCCGGAAAGCGGCGCGCATTATCCGCAAACGGCCCCGGCCGATCCGGAAGACGAGGAGAGAGAGAGACATGAAATTCCTGCGCTATGGCCCGCGTGGCAATGAACGCCCCGGCCTTCTCGATGCCGATGGCAAGATCCGCGATCTGTCCGGGCTGATCGGCGATCTTGGCGGCGAGGTGCTGGGCAATCTCGGACGGTTCGCCGATATCGACATCTCGACCCTGCCGGTCGTCGAGGGCTCTCCCCGGATCGGCGCCTGCGTCGCGGGCACGCGCAAGTTCATGGGCATCGGTCTGAACTATGCCGATCACGCCGCCGAAAGCGGCATGGCCGTGCCCGAGGAGCCGGTGCTTTTCATGAAGGCCACCAGCGCGATCTGCGGTCCCGACGACCCGATCATCATTCCGCGCGGCTCGGAAAAGACCGACTGGGAAGTGGAGCTGGGCGTCGTGATCGGCAAGCACGCGAAATACGTCTCCGAGGAGGCGGCGCTGGACCATGTCGCGGGCTATTGCGTCGTCAACGACGTATCCGAGCGGGCGTTCCAGACCGAGCGCGGCGGGCAATGGGTCAAGGGCAAGTCCTGTGACAATTTCGGGCAGATCGGACCCTGGCTTGTCACTCCGGACGAGGCGGGCGACCCGCAGGAGCTGGGGCTCTGGCTCTGCGTGAACGGCGAGAAGGTGCAGAACGGTTCGACCCGGACCATGGTCTTCGGCGTTGCCCACCTGATCAGCTATCTGAGCCGGTTCATGACGCTCGAGCCGGGCGACATCATCTCGACCGGCACGCCTCCGGGCGTCGGTCTCGGCATGACCCCGCCGCGTTATCTGAAGCCCGGCGACCGGGTCGAGTTGGGCGTCGACGGGCTTGGCATCCAGCGACAGGTCTGTATCGCCGATGTCTGAGACCATCCGGGTCACGGCAGCCAAGACGGTCCCGGTCGCCTGTCCCGAGCCGAGAGATCGTCGGCATCGCCCGAGGCTGGTTCGGCCTCGGGCGGATCACCGGCCAGGCCGGTCCCGTCCGTCGGCCGGAGCGAATGCTGCATCTCCAGCCCCGAGGCCTTCCTGCTCGAAGGGCTCTGGTCCAGGACTTCCCGACAATCTGCCGGAGCGCGCGTCTGACCGATGCGCACCGACCGAGGGTGCGCAGGCAGGACTGGCGGTACGCCACCGTCGCGGGCAGCATCATCGCGCCGTGTGATCCCGAGGGCAGGCTGCCCAGGGCAAGCCCGCCCGAGCTGCCGGGCGGACCGGTCCATGACCGGAGGCCCGGCATCGCCAGCCTGCACGGCAACAGGGCCGGTATCGCGGCGATGGCCGAAGAGATCGCGGCCCATATGGGCTGATGGCAGGCTTTGGCATGCAGCTCTGGGGCATCGTGCAAGACCTCAGCCAGCTCAAGCGCGTCTATGGCGATGGCTGGGAAACCTTCATCGGTAATTCGGGGGTGGTGCAGTATTTCGGGAGCACGGATCGCACGACGGCGGAGTATTTCTCGGCGCTCTGCGGCGAGACCACCGTGTGGAATTTCAGCTCGGCGATTGCGCGGACGGTCGGCACAAGCTCGGGCGGCAGCGGTCTGAGCAGTTCGGATTCGACCACCGAGACCGACACGCGGGCAGCGGCCAAGCGCAAGCTGGCCTATCCCGACGAGCTGATGCGGCTGCATGAACGCAAACAACTGCTCTTCATTGAAAACGCCAACCCGATCATCGCGCGCCGCGAGCCGTGGTTCGAAGACCCGGCGCTCAAGGCCAAGGGCGTCGATCTCCGCGCCAAGGCTGCAACGACATCGCTCAGCACGCCCTGGAAACCCACCGTTATGCCGCAATTCGAAACGGAGGATTTGCCGTGGAACACCACGTTTGCAACCGGCTTCTCGGCGCGGAAGTGACCCTGTTGCTCTCGCCCGAGGATTTCATGAAGGCGGCGAAGCTGGCGGGCATGCCGCTGACGGACGCCAATGTCGAGTCGATCTGGTACGGGATCACCGAAAGCCGCGACCTCTATGCCCACTATGCCGTGGCGGTCGCGGGCATCCTCCAGACTTTGCTCGACGAGTTCGCCTATGAGGCGCTCTTCATGAATCCGCCGCCGGATTTCGACAACCCCGACGGGGAAATCCCGTTCTAGGCCATCAGAGGAGGGGATTTCCCCATGCCCGAGAAGACCCCGAAGAACCCGTTCAACCTGGAGGCAGGGTCATCCCTGCCTCCCCAAAAGAACACAACGCTCAGGGACAAGGACAATGGCTCGCACGACATGCCGCCGCCGTCCTGGGTACGAAAACCGGCGCCAAACCTTGCCCCGCCCGGCATGGCCGGTATCAGGCGCAATCTGCCGTCGAAAAGCCAGACCACCAGTGAGAAGCCCCGTTTCACGCTCGGCGAAGGCGGCAAGCTCAAGGGGCTGTTCAAGCCGATAGCCGCAAGGAAACCCGACAAGGGGCATGGTCACGATATCTAGGATTATCTTCCTGAAGCGCCGCAAGGCGCTTCTTTGTTATCCTGTGGGCATGGATCACAAAGATTACATGCACGCGCTGCGCCACAAGACCCCAAACCACCCTTACTATGAGCCCGAAGGGCGCTCTTATCCGAACGCCTCTGGCGCCGAAGAACTGATATTCCTGCCTGCATCGACCTGGGCTTACGCCGATTTCCTTGAAGCCAACACGGATATCCGTATTGCCGATTGGGTCATTGACGCCGACGAGTTGAACCACGACGACTACACCATTGCCCATATCCTCTGGTTCCGGCTCTGAGAGAACGAGTGTGCCCGCTTTCGCAACGGGCTATCCACGCCCAGCGACATGCCGCCGATGGGCTATGAAGGCTGGGCGGATGAATTTCATGAGAAGAATGGATAGGGGGCAATGATGACGCTCTAGAAGAGCGTCATCTGGCGCGAGGCCTCTTGGTAGTGCTGCCATTCCGGTTTAGCGGCTTCTTCGTCCAGCCATGCTGTGACTTGTGCTTCGAGCGTGTCGGGCGTCACGACCCCGGCAGGCAGAAAGTGCGAGCGATAGCCGGTTTCGGTGACGGGCAGCGGCACGCGGTTGTCGGATGTGATTTCGACATGGTCACACGGGCCGTTCCAGCGGCGGGCATGATAATCCACCCGGATGGCGATGCCGCGCCACACGATCTGGATGGTGAAGGGGGCGTTCATGCCCCCTCCTGTTCGGTTGCGGGCTCTCTCGGGTCTTCGATGGGCTGGCGAAGAACGATGCGGCCATTGATGGGCACCACTTCGAGCTGGATGGTGTAGCCCGCGCTGTCCTTGTGCGCCCAAGCCGCACCGACCTTGTTCCAGTAGGACTTGTCGCCCTTTTGCGTGACGTACCAAGCGAGGAAGTCGGGTGCGCGGGGCGAGGTTTTCTGTTGTTTGTTAAGGGTATCAGCCATTTTGCTTCTCCTTTGGTTTGGGGTTGGCTCGTTCATGCCATTCCGCAAGGCCGAACGGAGAAGGGCGGCTGTCATGTCCAACACGGCGCGTCGTAGCGCAGCGAAGACGGGGTGGTGCGGGCAGGATATTGACGGGCGACCGCGTTCGGTCAGGAATTCAGGCGATGTACGGGCAAAGCCCATCCAAGGGCGATGGCAAGCTCTGGCTCCCGCAACGCATGGCGGAAACCGCTGACCCTGCGCTCACTGTCCTGTCCTCGGCGGTATTGCCGATCACGCATTCATGGAGCTTCTGAGACATTCAGGTCTGGCACATGCGGCCTGAGGGGCGGGACAAGGGCAGGCCTGCTCCACATACGTTGCGCCCGAAGGTGTCCCCTGAGCTACTCCCCATCGGTTGGACAGTATCTGGCGTAATTTAAGCTACTCTTTGCACCTGCTGATCGGGTTTGTTGATATCATTTCTCTGCCAATAAACCAGCGCCGGTGGCTTGCCGCCGAGGGCTGAGTGAGGACGCTGGTGGTTGTAGAAGGTCATCCATTTCCGGATAGCCCCTTTCGTCTCTGATCCGGTCTCCCAGGCATGCAGGTAGACGCATTCGTATTTCAGGGTTCGCCACAGCCGCTCGATGAAGATGTTGTCGAGGAATCGGCCTTTCCCATCCATCGAGATGCGCACACCGGATCGGCGGAGCCGGTCGGTCCAGGCGAAGGACGTGAACTGGCTGCCCTGATCCGTGTTCATGATCTCGGGCGGGCCGAACTTGTGGATGGCCTCGCTCAGTGCTTCGACGCAGAAGTCGGCCTCCAGGGTGTTCGAGATCCGCCAGGATAGAACCTTGCGCGTGTGCCAGTCCATGATCGCTATGAGGTATAGGAACCCGCGGCGCATGGGCAGGTAGGTGATGTCCGAGCACCAGACCTGGTTCGGACGATCCACGTGCAGCCCTTTCAGAAGGTAAGGATAGGTCTTGTGTCCTTTCGCCGGCCTGCTCGTGTTGGGCTTCTGGTAAATCGGCATCAGCCCCATGAGGCGCATTAGCCGGCGTATTCGCTTCTCGTTCACGAGATGCCCGTCATTGCGCAGGTGCCAGGTCATCTGGCGGACACCGAAGAACGGCGTCTCCAGGAACTGCTCGTCGATCTGCCGCATCAGGCCGAGGTTCTGTGCGGTCTCTCCCTTCGGCTCGTAGTAATAGGACGAGCGCGCAATCGACAGCAGCCTGCACTGCTGACCGATGGACAGCTGAGGATGGTCAGGCTCGATCATACCGCGCCTCACTTCCCGCCCCAGGGCTTCAGCTTTCGTTCCAAAAAAGAGTTGGCCACCGCCAGCTCCCCGATCTTGGCGTGGAGCTCCTTCACCTGCTCCTCGTCGATCTCGGGTCTCTTGCGGCCGCCGCGCTCGAACACGCCGGACGCGCCTTCGAGCAGGGCGCGCTTCCATTGATGGATCATCGTCGGATGCACTCCGAACCGGCTCGCCAGCTCGGCCGCCGTCTCTTCACCCTTCAGGGCTTCCAGCGCGACCTTCGCCTTGAACTCAGGCGCGTGCTGCTTGCGTTTCGACATCTCTGATCTCCTTCTCGTCGAAGATCAGCAGACTGCAAATCGTAGCTTACGTCACTGTCCGAATTTCGGGGGGTAGCTCACGGGCATGTGATTGAGCTGTATGGGGAGCTTGGGTCGATTTTGTCGTTGTGCGGCAATGGGATGTTTCAAAATGCCAACGCCCGCGGTGTTAGCGCGGGCGTGAGGCAAGTGACTATGGTTGCGGGGGTAGGATTTGAACCTACGACCTTCAGGTTATGAGCCTGACGAGCTACCGGGCTGCTCCACCCCGCGCCAATACTGTGCTTTTGAGTGCACAGGGGTTTCGTCCCATTGGTTTACTGGTATTGGGACGAGATATCGTATTGAGAGTTATATGGCTCTTTCTAGGTTTGGCGGCGACCTACTCTCCCACGTCTTGAGACGCAGTACCATCGGCGCGACGGCACTTAACGGCCGGGTTCGGAATGGAGCCGGGTGTTTTGCTCGTGCTATGACCACCAAACTGAGGAAGAGCCATATTCCAAGTCGCGTACACTGGGGATGTGTTGCTTTTGAGCAGTATAGCTTGGCTATTACTGGATCAAATCAAGCCTATCGGACAATTAGTACCGGTCAACTGAACGCATTGCTGCGCTTACATCTCCGGCCTATCGACGTGGTGGTCTACCACGGTCCTCAAGGGATACCTTGTTTTGAGGGGGGCTTCCCGCTTAGATGCCTTCAGCGGTTATCCTGTCCGATCATAGCTACCCTGCACTGCCGTTGGCACGACAACAGGTCCACCAGTGGATCGTTCACCCCGGTCCTCTCGTACTAGGGGCAACTCCTCTCAAGTATCCTACACCCACGGAAGATAGGGACCGAACTGTCTCACGACGTTCTAAACCCAGCTCACGTACCTCTTTAAACGGCGAACAGCCGTACCCTTGGGACCTGCTCCAGCCCCAGGATGAGATGAGCCGACATCGAGGTGCCAAACACTGCCGTCGATATGGACTCTTGGGCAGTATCAGCCTGTTATCCCCGGCGTACCTTTTATCCGTTGAGCGATGGCCCTTCCACTCGGGACCACCGGATCACTATGGCCGACTTTCGTCTCTGCTCGACTTGTCAGTCTTGCAGTCAGGCTGGCTTCTGCCATTGCACTCAACGAGCGATTTCCGACCGCTCTGAGCCAACCTTCGCGCGCCTCCGTTACTATTTGGGAGGCGACCGCCCCAGTCAAACTACCCGCCACACAGGGTCCCGGATCCGGATAACGGACCGCGGTTAGACATCAAGCAGGAGAAGGGTGGTATCTCAAGGGAGGCTCCACCAGAACTGGCGTCCTGGTTTCAAAGCCTACCACCTATCCTGCACATCGCATGCCTGATGCCAGTGTGAAGCTGTAGTGAAGGTGCACGGGGTCTTTCCGTCTAACCGCGGGAAGCCTGCATCTTGACAGGCAATTCAATTTCGCTGAGTCGATGTTGGAGACAGCGGGGAAGTCGTTACGCCATTCGTGCAGGTCGGAACTTACCCGACAAGGAATTTCGCTACCTTAGGACCGTTATAGTTACGGCCGCCGTTTACCGGGGCTTCAATTCGGAGCTTGCACCCCTCCTTTTAACCTTCCGGCACCGGGCAGGCGTCAGACCCTATACGTCGTCTTGCGACTTCGCAGAGCCCTGTGTTTTTAGTAAACAGTCGCCACCCCCTAGTTTGTGCCCCCGGCCCATGGTTGCCCACGAACCGGGCCTCCTTCTCGCGAACTTACGGAGGCATTTTGCCGAGTTCCTTCAACATCGTTCTCTCAAGCGCCTTGGTATTCTCTACCAGTCCACCTGTGTCGGTTTAGGGTACGGTCTGATGGAGGGCTATTTCCAGGAACCGCTCAGCGGCAAGACCAATCCGATAAGGTCTCACCACACCTGCGATCCGTCACATCCTCCTGGCCCACGAATATTAACGTGGTTCCCATCGGCTACGCTTTTCAGCCTCGCCTTAGGGGCCGGCTTACCCTGCTCAGATTAGCTTTAAGCAGGAACCCTTGGACTTTCGGCGGGAGGGTCTCTCACCCTCCTTGTCG